>NZ_NSLC01000004.1 GCF_020144925.1 Afifella sp. IM 167 | reverse complement strand
CGCTCCCCCCCGCCGCACTTTCCGTCGACCCCCCGGCCAACGACGACGGTGCGGGCCTTGCCGAGACGGAGGCCGAGGCATCGGCTCCGGCGGAGGCCGAGGAGACACCGCCGCACGAGGATACCCCGGCGCCCAAGCCGGAGGCTGACGAGCCTGAGCCCGCCGCCGATCTCGCCGAAGCCGTCCGGCGGGCGCTGCCGGCCTGGATCGCCGACCGTCTCACCACGTATGAGCCGGAGAAGGATCGGGGCCGCACGGCCGTCCTTCATGGTGATGTGGAAGGGGAGGACCCCGGGCAATCTCAGCCGGCCGACGATGCGGCGCCCTCCGAGGAAAAGTCGTCCGTGGAGGCATCGGAGGAAAAGGGGCCTCAAGACACGTCCGAACAATCGGACGACTTGTCGGCCGAGGCACGGGACACGGCTGCGCCTGCCGGAGCGCCTGACGCCGAGACGCAGGCGGGCGAGGGGCAGGAGAGCGAAGAGCCGCAATGGACCGCACCTGTCGTGCCGCTCAATGCCGGCCCCGACGATGCGGCCACCAGCGATGCAACGGCCGACAATGCAACGGCCGCCGATTCAGCCAAGGACGATGCGGCGACCGACGACATAGAGAGCGACGAAGCCTTCTCCGACGGTGACGCGACCGGCGACGCGCCGGGCGGCGGCATCGGCGCCGAAGAGACGCCTGCCGGCGACGAAACGCATCCGCACGACACCCTCCCGGCCGAAACCGTACTGGACGAGCCGCCCGCCGAAGAATCCCCGCCCGAGGAAGAGCTTTCGGCAGCCCAGCAGGCCGGCGAAGGGACCGACGATGGGGGCGAGGCGGCCGGGGATGACCATGCCGGCGATGCCGCCGAGCGGGAAGAACCGAAGCCGGAAGAGGCCGGGCGGCGGGAGCCGAGCCCGGTCATGCATGCGGCCCTGCCGCCCGCCGCGCGCGACGAAAATGGCCGCACCGCGACGCGCAGCCAGCCGTTGCCGCCCGTCTCGGTGCGCTTCCTCTGGCAGACCGATGCCGCCCATCGCCTTCTCTTCGTCTCGCAGGGGCTGACCCAGCTCGTCGGCCGCCATGCCGAGATCGTCGGCGAAAAATGGCAGGATGCGGCGGATCGCTTGCGCCTCGACCCATCCGGCCGCATCCAGAAGGCCTTCGCCGCGCGCGACACCTGGAGCGGGCTCACCGCGTGGTGGCCCTCGCAGAACGGCGAGACGCGCATTCCGGCGGAGCTGACGGCGCTGCCCGTCTTCGATGCCGAACGAACTTTTCAGGGCTTTCGGGGATTCGGTGTCCTGAGGCCCGCGGAGGCCCTGAAGGCGGAAGCTTTCGACCTTCGCTATCCGCCGGCCGAGGAGGATGCCATGCCCGGCGAACCGCCCGACGAACCTGAAACCGAGGACAATGTGGTTCCCTTCCGAGCCGATCTGGAGCGCCTGCCGGAATTCTCGCGCCTGTCGCAGCAGGAGAAGCGGGCCTTCGAGACGATCGCCTCCGCGCTCGGGGCACGCATCTCCGACCTCACACCGTCCACCGGCACGCCGCAGGACGAGCGCCGTGCGATGCCGGACCCGTCGGAGGCGCAAGAACCATCGCCCGAGGAAGAGGCCGCCTCCTCGATCGAGCGGATGCTGCCGGATGCGCCCGGCGAGGATGAGTCTGGCGCGGATGCGCTCGCCGAGGAAGCGCCTGTCGCGCCGGAGCCGGAAGTGCCCGTCCTGCGCGAGGAAGCGGCGCCGGCGGCCGAGGCGCGCCCGGCTCTTGCGCCCGCGCCGGTCCTGGCCGCCAAGGTCTCCGAGCTGCAGGCGATCGTCGATACGGCGCTGGACGGCGTCGTCGTCCTCGATCTCGAAGGCTTCATCGAAAGCGTCAATCGCAGCGCCGAGGCGCTTTTCGGCATCGAGGAGGAAGATGTCGTCGGCGAGGCCTTCACGGTGCTCCTCGAGGAGGAAAGCCACGAGATGGCCGAGGCGTACCTCGAAAGCCTCCGGACCGCGGGCATCAAGAGCCTCATCAACGAGGGGCGCGAGGTCCTCGGCCGCACGCCGGGCGGGCCGATCGCCCTCTTCATGACCTTTGGCCATGTCGGCACCCCGGAGCGGCCGCGCTTCTGTGCCGTTTTGCGCGATATCACCCAGTGGAAGGAGACCGAGGCGCGGCTGCGCGAGGCGCGCAGCGAGGCGGAAAGGGCATCGACGCAGAAATCGGACTTCCTTGCCCGCATCAGCCATGAGATCCGCACACCCCTCAATGCCATCATCGGCTTCGCCGAGGTGATGGTGGAGGAGCGCTTCGGACCGATCGAGAACCAGCGCTACCGCGAGTATCTGCGCGACATCCGCTCCTCCTCGGAGCATGTCGTCAGCCTCGTCAACGACCTGCTCGATATCTCGCGGGTCGAGGCCGGCAAGCTCGATCTCGATTTCGTCGCCGTCGACGTCAACGCCGTGGCCCGCGAATGCGTCGGGCTGATGCAGCCGCAGGCCGGGGGCCAGCAGGTCATCATCCGCACGAGTTTCGCTCCCGATCTGCCGCCGGTGGTCGCCGACGAGCGCACCATGCGGCAGATCTTCCTCAACCTTCTGTCGAACTCGGTGAAATACACCGGGGCGGGAGGTCAGGTCATCGTCTCGACACGGCTCGAAGAGACCGGGGAGCTTGTCCTCAGGGTGCGCGACAATGGCGGCGGCATGAGCGAGACGGATCTCGCCAAGGTGATGGAGCCGTTTCGCCAAGTCGTTTCCTCGGCCATCGGCAGCGGCACGGGCTCCGGCCTGGGCCTGCCGCTCACGAAGGCGCTGGTGGAAGCGAACCGGGCCGAATTCACGCTGAGAAGCGCCAGAGGCGAGGGAACGATCGCAGAAATCGCCTTCCCCGCGACGCGGGTTCTTTCCGAATAGGGTTTTCGGCGGGCGGTCTGGATTGCCCCCGCAATGCCCTGACCGAGGATGAACCGCTTCAGGCGATCCGCACCACGGAAGCGGATGTGCCAGCCCGGTCGCCGGACGCCGGCAGGACCCGGTTGCGCCCGGCTGCCTTGGCCTCGTAGAGCGCCTCGTCGGCCCGGCGCAACAGATCCTCCAGCGTCTCGTCCGGTCCCGGCGTGCTGACACCGGCGCTGAGCGTTGCCCGAACGGCGCGCCCGCGCACCATGACGGCAGCCTCGCGCAGCCCAAGACGAAGACGGTCTGCCATCGCCAGTCCGGCCGCTAGATCGGCGCCGGGCAGGATCGCGGCAAATTCCTCTCCCCCGATCCGTCCGAAGAGATCGTTGGGCCGCAGGGACTTGCGCGACACTTCGGTAAAGATCTCCAGGACGGCATCGCCGACCCCGTGGCCATGCGTGTCGTTGACCGCCTTGAAGTGGTCGAGGTCGAAAACGATCGCCGAACAGGGGGCTCTATCCACCCGGCAACGCTCCAGCAGGCGTTCGCCCTTTTCCAGAAAGGCACGCCGATTGAGGGTACCGGTCAGGCCGTCCGTCTCGGCCTTGTTCTTCATCTGCTGTTCGCGGCTCTCGCGGGTGATCGCTGCCACGAAGATCGTTCCGCCAAGCAGGAAGACGAAGGTCTCCAGACTGAGGAACTCGCCGGCGATTTGCATCAGCGGCGATGGAGCCGCGCCCGCTTCGGCCGTTGCGTTGAGGATCGTCAGGGTTGCTGCGAGCGTGACGCCATGCACGGCGCAGAGTATGCCGAGCGGCCATCGCGAACCGAGCCGCGGCTCTTCGGCCCGGAAGATGGTCGTGAAGGCGGCCGACAGGAGGTAGGCGCAACCGAACATGCCGTGGGTGATGGCGCTCGCGCCCACGGATGTCGCGGGCTCAAGCATGGCTGCGGCCGCCACGGCCACCGGCCCGGCGAAAAGGATGGGCAGGGAGATGGGCTGCCCGTTGCCGAGACGCGTCGATGCCCAGATGAGCGCGGGGTGGAAGGTGAGAAAGACATACGCGCCGGGACGCACGACGTCGTGCTCCGCTCCAAGGGCGAGCGACATCAGGCCGGCGGCGAGGACGAAATCGGAGGCGATCCAAAGCGACACCGCAAATTTCCGAGCGTACTGGACCTGCGCCACGATCAGGAGGGTACCGCTCGCCATGGCGAGGAACGAGCCCATCACCATCATCGTGATCATGTCGAGAACCATACGCGGTTCGTCCGCCTCAATCTTGTGGCTCGCCTCGCGCCTGAAGGCCGGGGGTTCGCTCCGCCGAGCATATCTCTTACGTGATCATGCCTTACCGGGTTGCCTGCAACGCTTCCAATCGGCCGGACGTGGTGAACGGATCGTTGCGATGGCGCGGCGGGAAATCAGCGCATGACGTGGGCGATGGTGACGCTGGCGCTCGCGACGTGCAGCTTCTGCGTGCCGTCGAGCGTCATCACCTCCGAGCGGCAGAAGGAGAGCATGCGCCCGGTTTTCACGACCTCGCTCTCGCACAGGAGAATCTCGCCTCTGGCCGGCCGCAGGAGCGTGATCTTGAACTCCGCCGTCAGGACGATGGTGCCGGCCGAGACCAGACTGGAGGAAGCGGCGCCGGCGGAATGGTCGGCGAGCGTGGCCTGCACACCGGCATGGACGTAGCCGTCCTGCTGGCAATGCCGTGTGGCAAGCGGGATGCGGGTGACGACGCGGCCGGGCTGGAGGTCGAGGAGCTCCACGCCGAGGAGCGCGAGGAACGGAGCTTGCGAAAACAGACGCTCCACCCTCGCGCGCCAGTCCGGATCGCGCGGCGTGAAGGCGGAGGCGGCGATTGCCGCTCCGCTGCCTTCAGTAGGCATATTCGGTGAAGAGCGGCTCGACGGAGCCACCCCAGCGCGTGCGGTACTGGGCCAGGAGTTCCTCCGCCGGCGTACGCTTCAGCGCGAGCGTTTCCTCCAGCGGCGCCAGGTATTCGGCCTCGGTGAAGCCGCCGGTGCTCATCTCGCCCCGGTTGTTCAGCCCGAGGCGGGCGATCTCGACCGCGCGCCGGGCGATCTGCAGCACCGTCTCCTGGCGGAAGGGTGTGGCAAGTCCCGTCTTCGGCACATGGTTGCGCAGGCCCTCGCGCTCGGCATCGCTCCAGTCGGCCGTCAATTCCTCGGCCGCGCCGAGCGCCTCTTCGTCGTAGAGAAGGCCGGTCCAGAAGGCGGGCAGGGCGCAGATGCGCCGCGTCGGCCCGCCATCGGCTCCGCGCATCTCAAGGAACGTCTTCAGCCGCACATCCGGGAAGAGTGTCGAAAGGTGATTGAGCCAGTCGCCCATCGTCGGCTCGAGATTGCTGTGCCCGTTCGCCCCCGGCCGCTTCAGGAAGGCTCCGAAGGTCGTGTCGGTCATGTCGATGTAGCGCCCGTCCCGGATGACGAAATACATCGGCACTTCCAGCGCCCAGTCGACATAGCGCTCGAAACCGAAGCCCTCCTCGAAGGCGAAGGGCAGCATGCCCGAACGGTTGTTGTCGACGTCGCGCCAGATCTCGGCGCGGTAGGAAAGGAAGGAGTTCGGCTTTCCCTCGGTAAAGGGCGAATTGGCAAAAAGGGCGGTCGCGATCGGCTGCAGGGCGAGGCCGACGCGCATCTTGCGCACCATGTCGCTCTCCGACGAGAAGTCGAGATTGACCTGGATGGTGGTGGTGCGGAACATCATGTCGAGGCCCTTGCTGCCGACCTTCGGCATGTAGTTCGCCATGATCCGGTAGCGCTGCTTGGGCATCATCGGGGTGACCGCACGGCTCCATTTGGGGCTCATCCCGATGCCGAGGAAGCCGATCCCGAGAGGCTCGGCGACTTCCCGCACCTGGGCGAGATGGGCGTGTGTCTCCCGGCAGGTGCGGTGGATGTTCGGCAGCGGCGCGCCCGAAAGCTCGAACTGGCCGCCGGGCTCCAGCGAGATCGCCCCGCCCCCCGTCGGATCGACGAGGCCGATGATGTTGCCGGCATCGTAGATGGGCTCCCAGCCGAGGAGGCTCTCCATGCCCTTCAGCACGGCCTCGATGCCGTTCGGCCCCTCATAGGGAACGGGCCGGTCGCCATCACGGTAGAAGGGCAGCTTCTCGTGCTCGGTGCCGATCCGCCACCTGTCCTTCGGCTTGCAGCCGACTTCGATGGAGGCCACGAGCTGGTCGCGACTTTCGATGAGTGTGTCGTTGGCGGTATCGCGGGCCATCTGTCTCTCGGCAGCTCTTCAGCGGCGGCGCGCGAACATAGTGGCGAGGCGCGCGCCTTTCAAAGTCTTTTCCGGCTTCGCATTGAACGCTTTGGCGCTTTCCGCGTTGGAGTTTACAAACCATCTTCTGGTTACTGAAAGGTAGCGTCATGCGCGCAACGCAAACACGCATGCTGCTCCCGGCCGCAATTGTCTTGGGCGCCCTCGCGGCGTCGCCTGCCCTGGCGGCCGAGGAGAGCTTCATCAACCGTTTCGACGGCGCCTGGGGCGGCGGCGGCCTCGTCATTCCGGACGAGGAGACCGGCCCGACCAAGGTGAACTGTTCTCTGAGCGGCTCCGGCGAAGGCAACCACATCAATGTTGCCGGCACGTGCCGCGCTTACCTGATCTTCACGCGCAACGTGAAGGTCGACGTGACCTACCGTCCGGAGACTGGCCTTTATACCGGCACCTATGTCGGCTCGAGCGCCGGCACTGCGCGGCTGAGCGGCAAGCGCCGCGGCGACACCGTGCGTCTGACGCTCGTCTGGCCGAAGAATGTCATGGGCGACACCAAGGCGGACATGTCGATCACGGCGAGCAAGGATGGCCGTCTGCGCGTCCTCGTCAACGACAAGGTCGGCAAGGGGCCGGTCCAGCCGATCACCGACATTGCCCTGCGCAACAAGTAAGCCCTACGCGCTCCAGTCGCCGGCTGCCGCCTGAACCACTGCGAGCGCGGCGACCGCCGCCGTGTCGGCACGCAGGATGCGCGGGCCGAGCGAGATGGTCACCGTGCTCTTCCGCCCCGCGAGGGCGGAGCGTTCGACCTCGGAAAATCCGCCCTCCGGGCCGACCAGAACGGCCAGCTTCCTGCCGCGCAGCTCGGTAAGCGGCGCCACCGCGTCGCCGCGATGCTGTTCGTCGCAGAAGACGAGCACGCGATCATCCTCCAGCGCCTCCACGGCCTCCGCCAGCGGCAAAGGCTCCGCCACCTGCGCAATGGTGAGCACGCCGCATTGTTCGGCCGCTTCAACGGCGTTGGAGCGGATGCGCTCCACCTTGACGTGCCGGACCTGGGTGAACTGGGTGATGACCGGCTGCAGCCTTCCCGCGCCCATCTCCACCGCCTTTTGCGCCATGTAGTCGAGCCGCGCCTGCTTGAGCGGCGCGAAGAGATAGGCAAGGTCCGAGGGCGGCGTCTGTTCGCGGGTTTTCTCTCCGGCGACGAGCTTCGCCTTCTTCTTTCCGGTCTTTTCGATTCGCGCGCGCCATTCACCGTCCCGGCCGTTGAACGCCAGGATCTCGGCCCCCGCATCGAGCCGCAGCACGTTGAGGAGATAGTTTGTCTGGTCGGCGGAGAGCGGAATTTCAGCCCCGTCGCTCAGCCCGTCCTCGATGAAGAGGCGCCGCGTGGTGAAGTCGTAGGCCATCTTTGCCCCTCTTTGCCGATGCCCGCTGAAACTGGGGCAAAAGCCGCTTGAAGCGAGCGGCGCCGTCCGTCAAGACTGGGCCATGCCAGATCGCGCCCCCGAGGCGAGCAACGTCAGCGAATATTCCGTCGCCGAGCTGTCCTTCGCGCTGAAGCGCACGCTGGAGGACACCTACGAGCATGTGCGCGTGCGCGGCGAGGTTTCCGGCTATCGCGGCCCGCATGGCTCCGGCCATTGCTATTTCACGCTGAAGGACCAGAGCGCCTCGCTCGACCTCGTCGTGTGGAAGTCGACCTTCCAGCGCCTGAAGTTCAAGCCCGAGGAAGGGCTGGAGATGGTGGCGACCGGCAAGATCACCACCTATCCGCGCCGCTCCAACTACCAGCTCGTCGTCGAAAGCCTGGAGCCCGCCGGCGCCGGCGCGCTGATGGCGCTTCTGGAGGAGCGCCGGAAGGCCCTGGAGGCCGAGGGCCTCTTCGCCGAGGCGAGGAAGCGCCCGCTCCCCTATCTGCCGAAGGTGATCGGCGTCGTCACCTCGCCGACCGGGGCGGTCATCCGCGACATCCTTCATCGCCTGCGCGAGCGCTTTCCGCGCCACGTCCTCCTCTGGCCCGTGCGGGTTCAGGGGGACGGCGCCGCCGACGAGGTGGCAAGGGCGGTGCGCGGCTTCAACATGCTCGAGCCGGGCGGCCCCATCCCGCGTCCTGACCTCCTCATCGTCGCCCGGGGCGGCGGCTCGATCGAGGATCTGTGGGCCTTCAACGAGGAGGTCGCCGTGCGCGCCGTGGCCGAGAGCGCCATCCCGGTGATCTCCGCCGTCGGCCACGAAACCGACTGGACCTTGATCGATCTCGCCGCCGACCGGCGCGCGCCGACGCCGACGGGCGCCGCCGAGATCGCCGTCCCGGTGCACGCCGATCTAGCCGCGGGCCTCGCCGATCTCGCTGCGCGCCAGTCGGGCGCCTGGACCCGCCTCGCCGCTTCCAGAAGCCGCGAGCTGATGGGCGCGGCGCGTGCCATGCCCTCGCTCAACGAGCTTCTCGCCCTGCCGCGCCATCGGCTCGACGAGGCGGGCGGGCGCCTCCTGCGCGCACTCTCGCAGCATCGCCGCTTCAAGGCCGAAGCCTATCTTCGCCTCGCCTCGCGCCTGACGGGCGAAAGCCTGCGGGCCGATCATCGCCGCCGCCGCGAGCGGCTCGCCGAGCTTTCCGGCCGGCTCGGCCGGGCGGCCGCCGCGGCGCCGGTCCGCGCCCGGCGCGAGCTGGAGCGTTCGGCGCGGCTCCGCCCGCAGACGCTGACGCGCATGCTGCGCCTGGAGCGCGACCGACTGGCGGCCTGTGCCCGCCATGGCGAAGTCTTTGCCCGGCGCATGGACGCCCGAAAGGAGCGGATGGCGAGCGCCGGCAGGCTCCTGGAAACCCTCTCCTACAAATCCGTGCTGAGCCGGGGCTACGCCGTCGTGCATGACGGCGAGGGAAGGGCGGTGACGCTCGCTTCCGCTGTCGCTGCAGGAGCCGGCTATGACGTGGAGTTTTCCGACGGGCGCGTTCCGATGGTCGCCGGCACGCCGCAGGCCGGCCTCGCGCCGGAGCCAGCACCGCAGACGAAGCCGAAGCGCCCGGTCGCGGCGCCTTCCCCTCAGCGTGCAAAGCCCCCTGGCGGCGGCCAGGGGAGCCTCTTCTAGCCTGCAATTCGCTCGGCCTCGGAACCCGATCCCGGCGCCGGGCCTTTTAGCCGTGAAAGCACCGAAACAACCCTCCGACGGCACCCATGCGCGTTTTTCTCGTCCTTCTGATCATCGTCCTCGCCATCGGCGCCTACTTCATGGTGGATATCCGCCAGGTGCAGGAAGGCCGGCTGCCGGAGGTGCAGGTGACCGAAGGCCAGGCGCCCAAGTTCGAGTTCAAGCTCGGCAAGTTCGAGGTCGTCTGGAAGACGGCGACGGTCTCCTATCCGACCATCCAGTTCCGCAGCCCCGACGAAACCGAGCCCGCCGCGCCGGACGATGGGGACGATGCCCCGAGCGAGGCCGGTTCGGAGGGCAATGAACCGGCGCCCGCCGCGAGCGGGGAGCAGGGGATGCAGCCCGTCCCGGTGACGCCGCCGCGCCAGGAGCCGATGACGGACGAGACGACTCCGGCGAGGGAGCGCGAGCCGGCCCCGCTGCCCCCATCGGCCGAGCCGGCTCCCAGGCGCGACCGGTCCGACCGCGCGCCGGTCGCCCCCGATGCGTCCATGCCCGATCCGGCAGCCCCCGATCCGGCCGGGCAAAAGCCCGGCGATCCGGAGCCTGCCGAGATCATCATGAACCCGGATTCGCCCTCTCAGTAGGAAGTCGGCCGCTCAGCCTTTTCCGACGACGAAGATGTGCAGCGCCCGCGGTCCGTGGGCGCCCAGCAGCAGCGTTTGCTCGATATCGGCGGAGCGCGAGGGGCCTGTGATGAGGTTGACCGTCCGTGGCAGGCCTTCTTTCTCCGCGCGGGCGCGCAGCTCCGCCCAGACCGCCTCGTAGTCACCGGCGATGTCGGAAGCGGCGATCACCACCAGATGGTGTTCGGGCAGGAAATTGAGGCTCGTCGGGTTGTCTTCGCCAGAGACGAGATAAAGCGTGCCCGTCTCCGCCACCCCGGCGAAGGCGTGGCTGAGGGTGGCGAGGTCGTGTCCGTCGGAAGGCCCATGCTTCAATTCGATCTGCGGCGCCTTCTGCCACGGCAGGTCCCGCAGCCGCGCATCCGCGCCCATGCGCAGCGCCGAGGGAAGGTTCTTCGCTCTCAGATATTCGGCCACGGCTTCGGGCAGGTCCTCGGGCGAGGCAATGCGCTCCACCGTGGCGCTCACCTTCTCAGCCATCTCGGCGAAGAGCGCGACGCGGCTCTCGCCGTCCACCTGGCCGCGGGCCGGGATGACGTTTGCCTTGTGGCGGGAAAGCCGCTCTCTGACCGCCTCCCGCCGCGCCTCGCCTTCGCCCTCGCCGGCGAGCGCCCGGCGCACCTTGCCGAAGACGGCGGCCCGCCGCCGGTCTTCCCTTTCGGCGGCACTCACGAGCGGGCCTTCCATTGCGCGACGAAGCTCTTTGCCGCGGGCGCCGGCAGGTCGCGATGGCGCGTCCAGCCGCCGGCGAGCGGCAGCCAGGCGAAGCGGCCCTTTCGGCCGAACGGCGAGAGTGCGGCAAGCCCGATCCGTGTCGCCAGTCTGTAGAGCTTCGGCCGCCGGGCGAGGAAGGCCCAGAGTGCCAGCCCGCTTCGCTCCGTCGCCGGCTTCAGGTGCCTTTCGTATTCGCGCTCGCGCCAGTGGCGCATCAGCTTGGGCAGCGGGATGCCGACCGGGCAGACGCTCTCGCAGCGCCCGCAGAAGGTGGAGGCGTTGGGAAGGTTGGCCGTATGCTCCAGCCCGAACAGCGCCGGCGCCAGCACCGCCCCCATCGGCCCGACATAGGTCGCGCCGTAAGCATGGCCGCCGATGGCGTGGTAGACCGGACAATGGTTCATGCAGGCGCCGCAGCGGATGCAGCGCAGCATCTCGCGGTATTCGTCGGCGAGCATCTCCGAGCGGCCGTTGTCGAGGATGACGATATGCGTCTCCTCCGGCCCGTCCGGGTCGCCCGGCCGGCGCGGGCCGGTCGAGAAGGTCGTGTAGACCGACATCTCCTGGCCGGTTGCCGAGCGGGCGAGAACGCGCAGCAGCGTGGAGACGTCTTCAAGGTTCGGCACCAGCTTTTCCAGCGAGGCGATCACGATGTGAACGCGCGGCAGGATCTGGGTGAGGTCGCCGTTGCCCTCGTTGGTGACGATGACCGAGGAGCCGGTTTCCACGACGAGAAAATTCGCGCCGGTAATGCCGACATCGGCCGCGAGGAATTTCTCCCGCAGTGCTGCCCGCGCCTCGGAAAGCAGCGAGACGGGCTCCGTCAGGTCGCGCTCCGGGTCGAGATGGGTGTGCACGCGCCGGAAGTCCGCCTCCACCTGGCTGCGCGTCACATGCACGGCCGGCGCGATGATGTGGGAAGGCGTCTCGCCCCTCAGCTGGATGATGTATTCGCCGAGATCGGTCTCCACCGGGACGATGTCGCTGGCTTCCAGGAAGGTGTTGAGCCCGATCTCCTCGGAGATCATCGACTTGCCCTTGGTGACGGTCTTCGCCCCGACACGGCGGCAGATCTCCAGGACGGCCTGGCGGGCATCCTCCGCCGTCTCGGCGAAATGCACCTCGGCGCCCGCCTTCAGCGCATTCTCCTCAAAGGCTTCCAGGTAGAGGTCGAGATGGGCGAGCGTATGGTCCTTGATCGCCTTCGCCTCGCGCCGCAGCGCCTCGAATTCCGGCAACGCGTCGACGGCCGCCTGGCGCTTGTGGATGAAGCCGCGCTCCACATGCGCCAGTGCCTGCTGCAGATCGACATTGGCAAGCGCGTCGACCGCGTTCTCCTTGAAGGCGGGCGAGGTGATGTGAAGGCTCATTTCGCCTCGCCGATCGCCGGTCCTTCGCCCATATCGGCGAGCACTTCGGCGACATGGCGCGCGCGCACCTTCCTGCCGTCGCGGGAAAGCTTGCCGGCCATGTTCATCAGGCAGCCGAGATCGCCCGCAACCAGCGTCTCCGCACCGCTCGCCGCGATCGTCGCCGCCTTCTTGGTGACGATGGCGTTGGAGATCTCCGGATACTTGACGCAGAAGGTGCCGCCGAAGCCGCAGCAGACATCGGGGTCCGTCATCTCCGTCAGCGTCAGCCCCTCGACGCTCTGCAAGAGTTCGCGCGGCTGCTTCTGGATGGAGAGCTCGCGCAGCCCTGAACAGGCATCGTGATAGGTGACGGAGCCGGCAAAGCGCGCTTTCACCTTCGTGATCCCCATCACGTCATAGAGGAAGGCGGTCAGCTCGAAGGTCTTTGCCGCCAGCGCCTCGGCGCGCCTGGCGAATGCCGGATCGTCGGCGAGAAGCTCCGGATAATGGCGCGAGAGCGTCGCGGCGCAGGAACCGGAGGGGACGACGACGTAGTCGAAACCCTCGAAGGTCTCGACCACCTGGCGGGCGATGGCCTTCGCGTCCTCGCGGTCGCCGGAATTGTAGGCCGGCTGCCCGCAGCAGGTCTGGCTCTCCGGCACATCGACGTCGCAGCCCGCCGCCTCGATGAGCCGGGCGGCGGCAAAGCCGGTCTCGGGACGGAAGAGGTCGACGAGGCAGGTCGCGAAAAGCCCGACCCGCGGTCTTCCGCTGCCCTTCCCACCGGCGATTTCAGGTGATGACAAACTGTGATCCTCTGCGGCTTCCCGGCATCTTGTTCGCCGCTGGCCGAAATCCTCTGCCGCTTGCCGGAATGGCCCTCGCAGGCGCCGGGAGCGAGAAGAACTGCAAGATAAGTGTGCTTGCGATGGCCGGTCAACGTTGGTATCGAAATTAAGCCGGCTCCAAGAACTCTTCAAAAGAAGGGCAGCGGCCGGAAAGACAATGACAAGACCGCACCAAAGCGGTTGGCGAAAGGGGAAATGGGAAAAATTCTCCGTTTCAGCCTCATCTGACAGCTGCACCGGGCGCGCCCGGTGCAGGATCTATACCGTTCTTGGGAGGAACAGTGATGAAGGCAGTATTGTCGGCGGCCGCCTGTGCCGCCGTTCTCGCCCTGTCGGTTCCGGCAGAGGCGAAGACCACGCTCAACATGGCATCCACCTATCCGGGCTCGCTGACGCAGCTCGGCACGCTCGGCAAGGCGATCGAGGAAACGATCGACAAGATGTCGGGCGGCGAGCTTGAGGTGAAGTTCTTCGAGCCGGGCGCTCTCGTGCCGGCGCTGGAGGTCTTCGACGCCGTCTCCAACGGCTCCGTCGACGCCGCCTGGTCGACGCCGGGCTACTGGCAGGGCAAGGAGCCCTCGCTCGCCCTCTTCGCCGCAGTGCCCTTCGGGCCGGACGTGCGTGAATACACCGCCTGGCTGTTCAACGGCGGCGGCGAGGAGATGATGCAGGAGATCTACGCGCCCTATAACATCCACTCCATCATCTGCGCCGTCATCGCGCCGGAGGCCTCCGGCTGGTTCCGCAAGGAGATCAACTCGGTCGACGATCTGAAGGGCCTGAAGATGCGCTTCTTCGGCCTCGGCGCGAAGGTGATGCAGCGGCTCGGTGTCGATACCCAGCTTCTTGCCGGCGGCGACATCTACCCCGCCCTGGAGCGCGGCACCATCGATGCCACGGAATTCTCCCAGCCGGCGATCGACCTCAATCTCGGTTTTTACCAGGTCGCCAAGCACTATTACTTCCCCGGCTGGCACCAGCAATCCACAGCCTTCGAGCTGATGATCAACAAGGAGCGCTGGGACGGGCTTTCCGAGCAGGAGCAGGCGATGATCAACACGGCCTGCCGCGCCAACGTCGCCAACGGCATGGCCGAGGGAGAGGCGATCCAGGTCGATGCGCTCGCCGAGCTGGAGGAGAAGGGCGTCACGATCCACACCTGGCCGAAGGAAATCCTCGATACCTTCCATTCGACCTGGAACGAGGTCGCCGAGGAAGAGGCCGCAAAGGACGAGAAGTTCAAGAAGGCCTGGGAATCCCTCTCCACCTTCCGCGAGAACTACAAGCGCTGGGGCGAGGTCGGCTACATCCAGTAGCCGGCGCCATGCACCGGCAAGGCCGGTGCTGGTCTCTCCGGAATGACGACGGCCGGCGCTTTCGGGCGTCGGCCGGCCTCTCCGGCGCAGGCGCCGGAATCCCTCAATTCGCGGACGGTCGGTAACGCCATGGCTGCGCTCCTCAACGTCTCAAGGGCCATCGACGGGCTTCTGGCCGTCGTCGGCAGGCTCGGCGCCTGGCTCGCCGTGCCGCTCCTCCTCGTCATCGTCTACGACGTCGTCACCCGCTATTTCGGCGTGCCGAAATTCTTCGGGTTCAACTCCACCCAGTATCAGGAATCGGAATACTGGCTGCACGCCTACCTGTTCTGCCTGATGATGGGCTACGCCTATATCCGCCAGGCGCATGTGCGGATCGATCTCATTCGTGACCGCGTGGCGCTGAGGACCAAGTTCCTCATCGAGATGCTCGGCTGCCTCTTCGCCCTCATCCCCTATTCGGTGATCGCGACCTACCTCTCCTGGGGCTACTTCATGCAGTCCTACCATTCCGGCGAGGCGTCGCGGTCGGTGGTCGGGCTCAGCCATCTCTGGCTCCTGAAGATCTCCATGCCGATCATGTTCGCGCTTCTGGGACTTGCCGGCATCTCCGTCTTCTTCAAGGCGCTCGCCGGCTGGAGCGGCCGGCTGCCCCCCGAAATGCTGCACGACACGATCGGCACGGACGACGACATCGCCGAGCTGGTCATCCCCGAAGAGACCGCCGAAGCGGGAAGGCGCGCGTGATGCCGCTCACCGATGCCCTTCCGCTCCTCATGTTCGCGGCCCTCGCGACGCTCCTCTTCTCCGGCTATCCGGTGGCCTTTGTCCTCGGCGGCATCGGCCTTGCCTTCGGCTTCCTCGGCATGGCGTTCGACCAGTTCGCCTTCGTGCAGTTTCGCGCCATGCCCTCGCGCGTCTTCGGCATCGAGGAGAACCTCATCCTCACGGCGATCCCGATGTTCATCTTCATGGGCACGATGCTGGAAAGATCGGGGATTGCGCGCGACCTGCTCAACTGCCTGCAGGTGCTGCTGCGCCGCGTCCCGGGCGGCCTGGCGCTCGCCGTCACCATCATGGGCACGATCCTGGCCGCCACGACGGGCATCATCGGCGCCTCGGTGGTGATGATGTCGCTGCTTGCCCTGCCGATCATGATCGAGCGGAAATACTCCCACCAGCTCGCCACCGGCACCATCGCCGCCTCCGGCACGCTCGGCATCCTCATCCCGCCTTCGATCATGCTGGTCATCATGGCCGACCTCCTGGAGCGTTCGGTCGGCAATCTTTTCGTCGCGGCGATCTTCCCGGGCTTCCTGCTCTCGGGCCTTTATGTCGTCTACATCGTCGTGCTGTGCTCGCTGAAGCCGCGCCTGGCGCCGCCGCTGCCGGCCCATATCGGGCCGGGAAGCGGCGCAGAGCTGTTCCTGATGATCCTGCGTTCCTTCGTGCCGCCGGTCATCCTCATCGTGCTGGTGCTCGGCTCCATCCTCGGCGGCTTCGCGACGCCGACGGAGGCCGCCGGCGTCGGGGCGGCGGGCGCCCTCCTCCTCGGCTTCGTCAACCTCGTCGTCCTGCCGGTTCTGGGCGTGCCGGAGATGCACTTTTCCGGCGAGGCGCATGCCGAACTCGACGACCATTCGGTCGGCGGCGGCGCCTTCTCCGAGGTCAGGCATTTCGGCCATGTGCTGGCCGATGTGGTACTGCGCACGGGCCTCACCAACGCCATGCTCTTCGGCATCTTCGTCGGCGCGACTTTGTTTTCCTACGTCTTCCGCGCCCTCGGCGGCGATGGTGTCGTCGTCGATCTGGTGAACGCCAGCGGCCTCGGCTCCTGGGGGCTGTTGATCCTCATTCTCGGGATCGTCTTCTTTCTCGGCTTCTTCTTCGACTGGATCGAGATCACGCTGATCGTGTTGCCGGTCTTCACGCCGATCATCCAGCTGATGGATTTCGGCAGCCATGTGGAGCGCTTCGAGGTCGTCTACTGGTTCGCCATCCTGATGGCGGTGAACCTGCAGACCTCGTTCCTGACGCCGCCCTTCGGCTTTGCGCTCTTCTACATGAAGGCCGTGGCGCCCAAGGAGGTGAAGATCGAGGAGATCTATCTCGGCATCATCCCCTTCGTGCTCCTGCAGCTCCTCGGACTCGCCGCCGTGATCGTGTTCCCGGAGATCGCGCTGTGGTTGCCGCGGGTGCTGCTGAACTGAAGCGCCGGGCAGAAAGGCCGAACGGCCTCAACCTGGCGGTGAAGGCGCCGGCCGGGAGAGACAATCCGACGCAGTCTAAAATCATTCAAAAAGAAACCGGGCGCCCATCGGACGCCCGGTCGCATGTGCTTGTTCAAGCGGCCTCGGAGAGGCCCGTCGATCAGGACGGCGGCGTGTAGGTGCTCGCGCCCGGCTCGGGCATGCCGTCCGTATCGAAGGTCTTGAGGTACGCGATGACCGCGTCGATGTCTTCCTGCTTCTTCAGGCCGGGGAAGATCATCTTGGTCTTCGGCACGTAGTCGCGCGGCGCCTTCAGATATTCCGATAGAGACTGCTCAGTCCACACCAGACCAGCTTCACCCGCGGCCTTCATGGCCGGAGAATAATTGAATGACGGCTCCGTTCCGGCGACGCGGCCGAAGATGTTGTTCTGTTCCGGGCCGACACGGTTCTTGGCGCCTTCGCCGACAGCGTGGCAGGCGGCGCATTTCTTGTAGACGACCTCGCCTTTTTTCACGAGGTCATCCTGGGCGAGAGCGTTGCTCGCTACCAGGATAGCCGCCACGCTGACGATGGCTGGCAAAATCCTTTTCATTGGGATTACTCCTGTTATCGCTGGCCTTGGGTTTCCCCCTCAGGGCCTGAAATGGAGCACAAGGCTTCATCGTCTACAAGGGGACGGCCATCGCGCAAAGGCAATGCGACATCGCGCTATGGTTGCTACCGGCGCTCAATTTGCCTGATAGTGTCGGCGGCTCGCCGATCAGACCGGGACCAACCGGCAGGCGAAGAACGGTGGAGGAAAGATGAGCGTAGCGATGCCTCGCCCGAAGGCCGAGATCCTGGCGCGGCGCGAGGAGATCGCCGCCGAGTTGCGCCGGATCGTGCCGGGCGAGGGGGTCGTATCCGATCCCGACGGCATGCGTCCCTTCGAGACCGACGGCCTCACGGCCTATCGCCAGCTGCCGATGGTCGTCGTTCTGCCCGAGACGGTCGCGCAGGTCAGCCGCATCCTGCGCTACTGCCACGACAATTCGATCCGCGTCGTGCCGCGCGGTTCCGGCACCTCTCTGTCGGGCGGCGCGCTTCCGCTCGCCGATGGCGTCCTCCTCGTCATGTCGCGCTTCAACAAGGTGCTGGAGGTCGATTTCGACAACCGGGTCGCCGTCGTGCAGCCGGGCGTCACCAACCTTGCCGTTACCCGCGCCGTCGAGCATCGCGGCTTCTATTACGCGCCCGACCCGTCCTCGCAGATCGCCTGCTCCATCGGCGGCAACGTGGCGGAAAATTCCGGCGGCGTGCACTGCCTCAAATACGGACTCACGACCAACAACGTCCTCGGCGTGGAAATGGTGCTGATCACCGGCGAGGTGATCCGCCTTGGCGGCAAGCACCTCGACGCCGAGGGCTTCGACCTTCTCGGGCTGATGACGGGCTCCGAAGGCCTTCTCGGCGTCGTCACCGAGGTCACCGTGCGCATCCTGCGCTCGCCGGAGACGGCGCGCGCTCTCCTCATAGGCTTTCCCACCAACGAGGATGCCGGCCGCTGCGTCGGCGACATCATCGGCGCCGGCATCATCCCCGGCGGCATGGAGATGATGGACCGTCCGGCGATCCACGCGGCGGAGGATTTCGTCCATGCCGGCTACCCGCTCGACGTGGAGGCGCTCCTCATTGTCGAGCTCGACGGGCCGGGCGAGGAGGTCGACGAGCTGATCGCCAGGGTGAAGGCGATCGCGGAAGACAACAACGCCGCCAATCTCCGTGTTTCGCAGAGCGAGGAGGAGAGGGCGGTCTTCTGGGCCGGGCGCAAGGCGGCCTTTCCGGCCGTCGGTCGCATCTCGCCGGATTATTACTGCATGGACGGCACCATCCCGAGGAAGGCGCTGCCGAAGGTCCTCGCCCGCATGAAGGAGATGGAGGCCGAATACGGCCTCAAGGTCGCCAACGTATTCCACGCCGGCGATGGCAACCTCCATCCGCTCATCCTCTACGATGCCAACAAGCCCGACGAACTGGAGCGTGCCGAGGCTTTTGGCGCGGAGATTCTGAAGCTCTGCGTGGAGGTCGGCGGGGTGCTGACCGGCGAGCACGGCGTCGGCGTGGAAAAGCGCGACCTGATGGGCACCATGTTCAACGAGGCGGACCTTGCCCAGCAGGAGCGGATCAAATGCGCCTTCGATCCGCGCCAGCTCCTCAATCCCGGCAAGGTCTTTCCGGAGCTGCATCTGTGCGCCGAGCTCGGCCGCATGCACGTCCACAAGGGCGAGCTAGCCTTCCCCGACATTCCGCGGTTCTGAAGATGCTTGAATCCAGCATTCAGGGCCTGTTCTTCGAGCCATGGCATGGCTGAGCGTCTTCGGCCCGAGACCGATGCCGGCCTGCTCGACGTCGTCGCCTGGGCGGCCGCCGAGGAGGTGCCGCTGGAAATCCTCGGGCACGGCTCCAAGCGCGGCATCGGCCGGCCGGTGCAGGCCGAGTACACGCTCGACGTTTCCGGGCTTGCGGGCGTCACGCTTTACGAGCCCGACGAACTCGTCCTGTCGGCCAAGGCCGGTACGCCGCTCTCCGAGGTCGAAAAGCTGTTGCGCGACGCCAACCAGGAGCTTGCCTTCGAGCCGATCGACTACGCCCCGCTCTTCGGCGGCGAGGCGGGCTCGGGCACGCTCGGCGGCGTCTATGCCGCGAACCTTGCCGGCCCGCGCCGCATCAAGGCCGGCGCGGCGCGCGACCATGTTCTCGGTCTTGCCGCCGTCTCCGGCCGTGGCGAGGCCTTCAAGTCGGGCGGGCGCGTCGTCAAGAACGTCACCGGCTACGACCTCTCCAAGGGGCTTGCCGGCTCCTGGGGCACGCTCGCGGTCGTCACGGACCTCACCTTCAAGGTCCTGCCGAGGGCCGAGCGTGTGGCGACCGTTCTGGTGAAGGGCCTTTCCGACGAGGCGGCCGGCCAGGCGATGTGCGCCACCATGGGCTCGGCGCTGGAGGTATCGGGCGCCGCGCATCTGCCGGCGGAGACGGTCGCCGATTTCGGCCTCGGCTCCGATGCCGTGACGGCGCTGCGCCTCGAAGGCTTTCCGACCTCCGTCGCCTACCGCTCGGCGGCGCTGAAGAAGCTGACGGAGCCGCAGGGCCCGGTGGAAGTGCTGGACGTGCCGGCCTCGGAGGATCTGTGG
The DNA here is from genome assembly GCF_020144925.1 of Afifella sp. IM 167. Classification (GTDB taxonomy): domain Bacteria; phylum Pseudomonadota; class Alphaproteobacteria; order Rhizobiales; family Afifellaceae; genus Afifella. Next base: position 422,135 of record NZ_NSLC01000004.1, on the reverse strand, counting down.
AAGAAGATCCGCGACGCCGCCCCGTTTCAGGGCGAGGAACGCCCGCTCTGGCGCATCAGCGTCGCCCCGCGCGCCGGCGCTGCGCTCATGGGCGCGCTGGCGAGCGAGCCGGAGACGGGCCGCCTGCGTTGGTTCTACGACTGGTCGGGCGGTCTCGTCTGGCTCTCGGTCGAGGACGACATCGAGGATGCCGGCGCGATGAAGATCCGCAGCGCCCTCGCCGCTTCCGGTGGCGGGCACGCGACGCTCGTGCGCGGTCCGGCGGCGCTCCGGACCGGCGTCTCGCCGTTCCAGCCGCAGCCGGAGGCGCTGGCGGCGCTGTCGAAGCGGCTGAAGGAGAGTTTCGATCCGCGGGGGATTTTGAACCCTGGCAGGATGGGCGCCTGACGATGCAGACCGCCTTCACCCCCGCCCAGCTTGCCGACCCGCGCATCGCCGAAGCCGACCAGATCCTGCGCAAATGCGTGCATTGCGGCTTCTGCCTCGCCACCTGCCCGACCTACGTCGAGCTCGGCAACGAGCTCGACAGCCCGCGCGGGCGCATCTACCTCATCAAGGACATGTTCGAGGCCGAAAAGCCCGCCTCGGCCGAGGTGGCGCTGCATATCGACCGCTGCCTCTCCTGCTATTCCTGCATGACGACCTGCCCCTCGGGCGTCGACTACATGCACCTCGTCGACCAGGCGCGCGTCCATATCGAGAAGACCTATCGCCGGCCGCTGCGCGACAGGCTGATGCGCGAGGCACTCGCGCGCATCCTGCCCCATCGCGAGCGCTTCCGTGCCGCCCTCAACGCCGCCCGGCTCGGCCGCCCGGCGGGCCCCCTGATGAAGGCGCTCGGTGGCCCCTTCCGGCAGATGGCCGCGATGCTCGCGCTCGCGCCCGGCGAGATCCCGGATGGTGGCAAGATGGCCGAGCCCGGCAACACCTTTCGGCCGAAGGGCGAGCGCAAGGGGCGTGTCGCGCTTCTCACCGGCTGCGCTCAGCCGGTGCTCGATCCGGGGATCAACGCCGCCACGATCCGGCTCCTCAACCGCGCCGGCATCGAGGTGGTTCTGCCGAAGGGCGAGGGCTGCTGCGGCGGCCTCGTCCACCATATGGGCCGCGAGGACGAGGCCCTGCCGCTCGCGCGCCGGAACATCGCCGCCTGGATCGCCGAGATGGAAGGCGAGGGGCTCGACGCCATCCTCATCACCACCTCCGGCTGCGGCACCACCATCAAGGATTACGGCCATCTCTTCGCCGCTCACCCGGCATGGCGCGAGCGGGCGGCGCGCGTCGCCGCCATCGCCATGGATGTCTCGGAATATCTTGCCAGGCTCGATCTGCCGGAGCCGGTCGCAGGCGGCGGCCTGAAGGTCGCCTATCACGCCGCCTGTTCTCTCCAGCACGGCCAGAAGGTGGTGAAGGAGCCGCGCGCCATCCTGGAGAAGGCGGGCTTTGAGGTGCTCGGCGTCCCGGAGGGGCATCTGTGCTGCGGTTCGGCCGGCACCTACAACCTTCTCCAGCCGGCCATCGCCGGCCGGCTCCGCGACAGGAAGGTCGCCAATATCGAGAGCGTGGAGCCGGAGGTGATCGCCACCGGCAATATCGGCTGCATCATGCAGATCCGCTCCGGCACGAAAATCCCGATCCTGCACACGGTGGAGCTGCTCGACTGGGCGACCGGCGGGCCGGCGCCGGCCGCGCTATCCCGCTCGCCGCGTCCCGCCCGGATCTGAGCCGCGTTCTGGCTTCCGTCCGCGCCTACCCTAGTTGCTTTCCGGAGAGACACGGCGAAAGGGCCGCGATGAGGAAAGCCGGATATGTTTGGGCCGCGTGCCTGTCTGCGGGGTTGCTGGCGTTCCTTCCCGCCGCCGCCCAGGACGCCGCGCCGGACCACGATCCCCAGAGGGCGATGGCGCTGCTGGCCGAGCTTACCGGCCGCTGGGCGCCGACCGACCAGGCCTGCCTCGCCGGCGAGGACGATGCGAGCCCGCTCCTGCGGGTGGAGCGCGGCGGCTTCACCAAAGGCAGCGCCCAATGCCGTTTCAAGCAGGCGCTCAGCCCGGCGTCGGGCCGGCTCGACGTTCTCGCCAATTGCGCTCCGGACGCTTCCGCTGAAATGGCGGATGAAAGGCTCGTCTTCCTTCTTGCCGAGGACGGGGCCTTGACGCTGAAGCGGGGCGAGGCCGAAGAGCGATATTTCCGCTGTCTCGACGAGGCGCGGCTAAGCCCGCGCCCGGCGCAGCAGCGCTCCTGATCTCTCAGTCGCCGCGGCCGGCGCTTTCGCGCAGCCGGTCGAGGCGATCGGCCGTCTCCCGCAGCCGCCGCGACAGGGCCAGCGCCTCTTCCGAAAGCTGGACGATCTCGGTGCGCAGCATCGCCGCCTCCTGGGCGAGCGGCTCCTCCTCGGGGGGCGCCTCGCCGCGGCCGACGAGCAACCAGATCGGGCTGACGCCGAGAATGCCGGCGAGATTGCGCAGACGGTTGGAGCGCGGCTCGGCGCGATCGTTCTCCCATTGCGCCAGCGTCGCCGTCTTCACGCCCAGCCGGCGGGCGAGCTGCGCGGTGGAAAGGCCGAGGGCGTCGCGGGCCCGGACGATCCTTCCGCCCAGCGTGTCGCCGTCATCGGCTTCGAAGGTTCCCGATTCCGTCATCTGTGCCGCTTCCATTCGCGTCTCCCCCAAGGCTGTCGATCCGCCGTTCAAGCGAAGCTGGGCCCGCATGTGGCAGCGGGCGGGGCCGCGAGTGACCAAACACAAGCCCGCCCGGATCGCAACCCTGGCAAGCATCGCACGTTTGGCCAAGGCCAGCCACCGCACGGGGCGCGCATCGGCCCGGGTGAAGGATTTGATGAAAGAGAGAATTTGATGGAAAAGGTTGAAGTGCGCGGCCCTGCGATATTTCTTGGGATCGCGGCGTTATTGTTCCTGATATGGATGGCCTCGAAGGCGTTGCTTCTCGTCTTCGCCGGTATCGTGCTCGCGGCGGCGTTCAGCTTTCTCGCCGCGCCGATCGAGCGGTTGACCGGGCTGTCCGGCAAACACGTCAAGCCGGTGATCTACCTCGCCTTCCTGGCCGCGATCGGGGTCGTCGTCGGCTGGGGAGGTTCGGCGCTGGTCGTCCAGGCGAGCGAGTTCGCGAGCCATACCGACGAACTCCTGCGCAGCTGGAATGCCGAACTGTCCGATCTCGGCCTCGGCTTCATGTCGCAGGCCGGAGACATGCAGCTCTCCAAGGTGATGCCCGATCTTCAGTCGGTGTTCGGCGATTTCAGGCGCATGCTGAGCGGCTTCTTCGGCGGCCTCGCCAACTTCGTCATCGTCCTCTTCCTGGGCATCTTCCTGTCCTGGGATCCGCGCACCTATCTGCGCGGCCTCCTGCATCTCGTGCCGTCCCAGCGGCGCGCGCGCCTGCGCGAGGTCGTCGAGAGCGCGGCGGAGAACCTCGGCTGGTGGATGGCGGGGCAGGCGATCTCCATGTCGATCATCTTCGCGGCAAGCTGGCTCGTTCTTTGGCTGATCGGCATGCCCTACAACTTCCTGCTCGCCCTGCAGGCCGGGCTCCTCGCCTTCATTCCGACGCTCGGCCCGGCCATTGCCGGCGTCGTCATCATCCTCGCCGGCTTTTCCGTTTCGCCGACCATGGCTCTTTGGGGCCTCGGCGCCTACGTGCTGATCCAGGCGCTGGAGAGCAACGTGACCCAGCCGGTGGTGCAGCAGAAGACGACCTCGCTGCCGCCGGCTCTGACGCTTTCCACCCAGCTCGTCTTCGCCGCCGTCCTGGGCGGCCTCGGCGTGGCGCTGGCCGTGCCGCTTCTCTCCGTCATCATCGTCTTCGTGCGGGAACTCTACGTGAAGGACGCGCTCGGCGACGACGGCGTGGAGGTCTAGACGCGCAAACGTAAACGCCCCGGCCTGGCGAACCAGAACCGGGGCGAGAGCGAGAGAGAGAAGTGCCTCTTGGGGGAGGCGGTCCTAGCGTACGATCACCTTGGCGCCCTTTCGGGCGAGATAGTGCAGCTCGATGACGTCGTGGTTCATCATCCGGATGCAGCCGGAGGAAACGTTGTGGCCGATCGTCCAGGGCTCGTTGGTGCCGTGGATGCGGTACATCGTGTCCTTGCCGTGGTCGAAGAGATAAAGGGCGCGCGCGCCGAGCGGGTTGTCCGGGCCGCCGGGCATGCCTTCCGAATACTCCACGAGGCGCGGCTCGCGGGCGATCATCTCGGCCGGCGGCGTCCATGTCGGCCATTCGGCCTTGGCGCCGACCTGAACCACACCTTGCCAGCCGAAGCCTTCGCGCCCGACGCCGACGCCGTAGCGGATCGCCTGGCCGCCCGGCTGGACGAAGTAGAGGAACTTGTTCTGTGAATCGATGACGATCGTGCCGGGCGCCTCGGGGCCGTCATAGGCGACGATGTGGCGGCGATATTCCGGGGCCGGGCCGCGGCTCGCATGCCGCGGCGGCTCCACGTTCACCACCTGCCGGGCCACCGGATCGAAATAGCGCAGCGTCTGCGCATTCGCGGCGATCGGCGCGATTGTCGAAAGACCGACCGCGAGAGCCGCCGTCGTCATCAGGGTCCTGGCGAGGATAGAACGCATATTGTGCCTCCGTTTCGCCGCGCGGTGACGTGGGGGGTGCCCACCGCGCGCCGTTTCAACGGAGCAACAATGCTCAAGCGCTGGAAACGTTCCACTTCACGTCAATGTGACGAAATTCGGGCGGCGCTGCCGCGCCGCCCACCGCACTTTTCCGGTCAGAGGACCACGACCGGCGCGCCGACCTGCACCCGCCCATAGAGGTCTATGATGTCGTCGTTGTTGAGGCGGATGCAGCCCGACGAGACGTTGAGGCCGATCGTCCACGGCTCGTTGGTGCCGTGGATGCGGTAAAGCGTGTCGCGCCCGCCGTCGAAGAGGTAGAGCGCCCGTGCCCCGAGCGGATTGCTCGGACCGCCCGGCATGCCGCCGGCGTATTTCTTCAGCCGGGGCTCGCGCGAGATCATTTCCCGCGGCGGGATCCAGCGCGGCCATTCCGTCTTGCGCGCCACACGCACCTTGCCCTTCCAGCCGAAGCCTTCCCGGCCGACGCCGACGCCGTAGCGCACGGCGCGGTTGCCGGGCAGGACGAAGAAGAGGAAGTGCCGGCTGGAATCGATGATGATCGTGCCGGGCGCCTCGCCGCCGGTATAGCGGACCGTCTGGCGGTTATACTTTGCCGGCGGCTTGCGGTTTGTCGAATAGCGCTGGTCGATGGTCTTGAAGCTGCCGCTCACCGGATCGAAAAAGGTGAGCGCCTGCGCCACGCCGGTCAGCGAGAAGGCGGTAACGGAAAGAGCGATGACGGCCGCAAGCGCGGCTCGGCCGATGCGAAGCGAAAATCCGGTGCGCACGAATCAATCCCCTGGATGGTTGGACATTTTCTAAAAAACGCCTTGGCCATCGGCAAGGCATGTTCGAACAACTCGCCGCGAGCCTTGCGGTTTCCCGCCGGACTGTGATCCCGGCGATGGGAGGCCGCCGGCGTCCCCCGACCCCGGCGGCCCCGCGGGTCCTCGCCGGACCACGCAGCTCTTGGAACCCGTTCCTAGAGGACCACGACCTTCGTGCCGACGCCGACGCGCTCGTAAAGGTCGATGACGTCTTCGTTGCGCATGCGGATGCAGCCGGAGGAGACGGCATGGCCGATCGTCCAGGGCTGGTTGGAGCCGTGAATGCGGTAAAGCGTCGAGCCGAGATAAAGGGCGCGCGCGCCGAGCGGATTGTCGGGCCCGCCCTCCATATGCACGGGCAGGCCCGGCTGGCGCGCCCGCATCTCGGCCGGCGGCGTCCAGCCCGGCCATTCGGCCTTGCGGGTCACCTGATGCGTGCCGGCCCACTCGAAGCCCGGCCGGCCGACGCCGACGCCGTAGCGCTTCGCCTTGCCGCCCGCCATGACGAGATAGAGGTAGCGGTTGTCCGTATCGATGACGATCGTGCCCGGCGCCTTGTCGCTCGCATAATCGACCATGGTCGGCAGGAAGGCGGGATCGATTTCGTGGCGCGGCTTTGCCCGCACGGCGGTCGCCGGCGCGGGCCGCACGACCGCGGCGGGCGTTGCCCGCTGCGGCGCCCTTGCAACCGGGGCCTGGCGCGGACGCTCCTGCAGGTAGAGCGGGCGCGGATAGTTGGCGTAGGCCGGCGGGCGCGAGGGGCGCATCTGGCGCGGCTGCGGCGCGCGTGTTCCCGGCGCGGGATACATCGCCGGCTGGCGCTGCTCGTAAAGCTGCGGCTGCGGCTGGGCGTAGAGGCGGGGCTTGGCGGTCGCCCGCGAACCCACCTGTCGCTCGGCGGGCTGGCGCGGCGGCTGTGGCTGGAACATGAGCTGCAGCAGGCCCTTGCGCTGGCGATACTGGGGCTGCTGCGCCTGCGTCAGGATCACGGGCCGGTACGCCCCGCCCACGGCGGGGCCGCGGCGAAGCTGGTCGAGCCATTCCGACTGGATGCGCGGCTTCAGCGGCACCACCGGCTTGTTGCCGGCAGCGCTCGCCGCCATCGGGGCCGAGAAAAGGGCGATCAGGACGCTCGCCGCGAGGGCGAAACGGGGGAGGAAACGCTGGATCGACATACGCATGACTCGCCGTAACCGTTGGCGCGGATTGTGGACTTTCCGCTTGCTCGGGGCTGACGCTAGGCGAGGCTCGAAAAGTCTCGGTTAACGAAGCCTTGCGATGCGGATTCACGGTGAACGGGCCGTTGAAGGAGACGGTAAAGGAAGGCTGAAAGCGCCTTCGGGCCCTTCAGCGCACCCTCCGGCGCACGTCGCGCAACACCGCCGGCAGCACCCTTTCCACCTCGCGCCGGTTCATCCCGGCGCGGATGCGCGGATCGTAAAGCATGTTGAGGATCATCCGGTCGTGCCGGGTGAAGGTGGTGAAGCGCGTCGTGTCGTTGAAGACGGAATCGGCAAGCGTGTCGTCGTCGTTGAGGGGCCCGAGCCCTTGCAGCACCTCTTCCACGAGGCAGCGATGGAAGAGATAGTCGCCCTCATCCGCGACGATCACCGCATCGGCGCCGGTGATGCCGTGCGCCCCGTTGACGACGCGCACCAGGCACCTGCCGGGCGCGCGCATGCGCGGCTGGCGATAGATGGCGCGCACCAGCGGCGCGTATTGCGCCCGGTCGACCACATGGATGCGGTAGTTCGCCTGCCACCTTTGCCGCGCCGTGACCAGCCTGAGGCCGGAGATCTGCCGGGGCAGCGAGGCCACGAAGGCCATCACCTCGCGCCGCCTGTCGTAGCGGGAGAGATTGTCGATATAGACGCGAACGGGCCCGGAGAACTTCTTCACGACGCGCGCGTCGTAGCCCCAGCTGGCATATTCGGCGCCAAGGACGGCCTTACGAAAGCTCTCGCTGAGCTGCCGGTCGGTGAGGGCGCTCGCAGTTCCGGCCGTGGCGAGAAGCGGCAAAAGAAGGCCCGCAAGGATGAGGGCCGTGTATCGGCCCGTGGCAGCAAGTGTCATCTAGGGCCCACCCCGGCTCGCCTTCCAGCCAGGCCCAGCTTATCGTCACCCCGCACCGATTCAAGCGCCGGGGAGAAGAATGGCCGCTGCCGAGAAACAGGAAAAACCCGGGATCGGGCCGGGTGCGGACGGGCGGCCACGCTGCTTCTGGTGTCTCGGCGATCCGCTCTACGAGGGCTATCACGACGAAGAATGGGGAAGGCCGAGCGCCGACGACCGGCGGCTCTTCGAAAAACTGTGCCTTGAAGGCTTCCAGTCCGGCCTGTCCTGGCTGACCATCCTGCGGAAGCGGGAAAACTTCCGGCGCGCCTTCGCCGGCTTCGACATGGAGAAGGTGGCGGCCTTCGGCGAGGCTGACGTGGAGCGCCTCGTCGCCGATGCCGGCATCATCCGCCATCGCGGCAAGATCGTCTCGGCGATCAACAATGCGCGCCGGGTGCGGGAATTGCGCGAGGAGGCCGGCTCGCTCGCCGCCTTTGTCTGGAGCTTCGAGCCGCAGGAGCACCGGCGGCCGGGCAGGTTCGACCGCGAGACGCTGATGAAGCTCGCCCATACGGAGGAATCGGCGGCGCTTTCCAAGGCGCTGAAGAAGCGCGGCTGGTCCTTCGTCGGCCCCACCACCGTCTACGCCTTCATGCAGGCGATGGGCCTCGTCAACGACCATATCGAGGGCTGCGTGCACCGCGAGGCGAGCGAGAAGGCCCGCGCCGCTTTCGCGCGCCCGGTCTAGGGCGCGAACCTTCGGTCGGCTTGGACATTTAGGCCGAAGCGCCGCCGCGCGCTCCCAACCCTCTCGCCCAAGGGGGGAGAACACCCTGCCACTCGACTCTTCCGTCGCGCTCGCGCCTTTGCGGATGAGGCCTCACCCTCACCCGGCATTCCCTTCGCTCCGCTCGGGACTTGCCGACCTCTCCCTTCGAGGGAGAGGTTTCGCGCCGTGTCGTTCATCAGCGCCAAGCGGCGCCGCATGCTCCCAACCCTCTCCCCTGGAGGGAGAGGGTGGCTGCCGGAGGCAGCCGGGTGAGGGGGAAGCCGCAGCAGATGCGGAGCCCGCGAGCGGGCAGGAATAAGCTCCAGCTGCTAGTCCTCTCCCCCAAGGGGGAGAAGAACACCCTGCCGCTCGACTGTTCCGTCGCGCTCGCGCCTTTGCGGATGAGGCTTCACCCTCACCGGCATTCCCTTCGCTCCGCTCGGGACTTGCCGACCTCTCCCTTCGAGGGAGAGGTTTCGCGCCGTGTCGTTCATCAGCGCCGAAGCGGCGCCGCATGCTCCCAACCCTCTCCCCTGGAGGGAGAGGGTGGCCGGCGGAGCCGGCCGGGTGAGGGGGAAGCCGCAGCAGATGCGGAGCCCGCGAGCGGGCAGGAATAAGCTCCAGCTGCTAGTCCTCTCCCCCGAGGGGGGAGAAGAACACCCTGCCACTCGACTCTTTCGTCGCGCTCGCGCCTTTGCGGATGAGGCTTCACCCTCACCCGGCATTCCCTTCGCTCCGCTCGGGACTTGCCGACCTCTCCCTTCGAGGGAGAGGTTTCGCGCCGTGTCGTTCATCAGCGCCAAGCGGCGCCGCATGCTCCCAACCCTCTCCCCTGGAGGGAGAGGGTGGCTGCCGGAGGCAGCCGGGTGAGGGGGAAGCCGCAGCAGATGCGGAGCCCGCGAGCGGGCAGGAATAAGCTCCAGCTGCTAGTCCTCTCCCCCAAGGGGGAGAAGAACACCCTGCCGCTCGACTGTTCCGTCGCGCTCGCGCCTTTGCGGATGAGGCTTCACCCTCACCCGGCATTCCCTTCGCTCCGCTCGGGTCTTGCCGACCTCTCCCTTCGAGGGAGAGGTTTGGCGCCGGCGGAGACACACACAGCGTCGCCCATTGTCGCGCCGGTTGCCGCCTCGCCGGGCTTCCGCTAACAGACGCGCGGCGACGCCCCGCTAGCGAAACGACCCGGAAAATGGCTGAGAAGACGAAGAGAAACAGGCTCACCCCGCGCCTGCCGCGCGGCTTTGTCGATCGCGAGGCGGGCGACATTCGCGCGAGCGAAGAAATGCTCGCCGCGATCCGCCGCGTCTACGAGCGCTACGGCTTCGAGCCGGTGGAAACGCCCTTCTTCGAATACACCGAGGCGCTCGGCAAATTCCTGCCCGATCAGGACCGGCCGAACGAGGGCGTCTTCTCCCTGCAGGACGACGACGAGGCCTGGCTGTCGCTGCGCTACGATCTGACGGCGCCGCTCGCCCGTTATGTGGCGGAAAATTACGAGCGGCTCCCCAAGCCCTATCGCAGCTACCGCGCCGGCTGGGTCTTCAGGAACGAAAAGCCCGGCCCCGGCCGCTTCCGCCAGTTCATGCAGTTCGATGCCGATACGGTCGGCACGCCCCCCGGTCCGGCCGGAGTCGCCGCCGATGCCGAGATCTGCATGATGGCCGCCGACGTGATGGAGGCGCTCGGAATCGCCCGCGGCGACTACGTCATCAAGGTCAACAACCGCAAGGTTCTCGACGGCATCATGGAGGCGATCGGCCTCGGCGGCGAGGAGAACGCCGGAAGGCGCCTGACGGTGCTGCGGGCCATCGACAAGCTGGATCGCCTCGGCATCGAGGGGGTTCGCGAGCTTCTCGGCGAAGGCCGCAAGGACGAGAGCGGGGATTTTACGAAGGGTGCGGGGCTCGGAACCGATCAGGTTGCCACGCTGATGGAGTTCTTGGAGCGAGCTTTCAAAGCTGCGGCAGATGTAAATGCCACCGTAGCTTCAGGCGTCGCATTCAACAATGAGATCGATCAAGCGTATTTCCTGCAACCCGGAACAGGAAGCTTCTACGATTCCGATCTTTGTGTCGAAGGCCACAACGAGCTCGAGGGAATTAGGGGGCTTGTTCGTGCTGCTGGTTATGGAATGGACCGCATCCAGATCGATCCCTCCGTCGTTCGCGGCCTGGAATACTACACCGGCCCCGTTTTCGAGGCGCAGCTCACCTTCGAGGTGCCGAACGAAAAGGGCGAGCCCGTGGTCTTCGGCTCGGTCGGCGGTGGCGGGCGCTATGACGGTCTTGTCGGCCGTTTTCGTGGCGAGGACACGCCGGCCACCGGCTTCTCCCTCGGCGTCTCGCGCCTTGCCTCGGCGCTGAAGAATCTCGGCAAGCTCGGCGCCGGCGAAGAGACCGGCCCGGTCGTCGTCACCGTCATGGATAAGAGCCGTCTCGCCGACTACCAGAAGATCACCGCCGATCTGCGCGCCGGCCTCAACGCCGAAGGCGGCCCGGTCGTCCCCGTCGAGATGTATCTCGGCGGCTCCGGCATGAAGGCGCAGCTGAAATACGCCGACCGCCGCAATGCGCCCTGCGCCGTCATCGCCGGCTCCGACGAGTTCGACGCCGGCAAGGTGCAGGTGAAGGATCTCCTGGAGGGCAAGCGCAGGGCCGCCGCTTTCGACAGCCACGAGGATTACAAGGACGAGCGGCCCGGCCAGTTCGAGGTGGCGCGGGGCGATCTCGTGGAGGAAGTCCGGGCCCTTCTCGCCCGCCAGCGCGGCGCGAGTTGAGCATGGCCCCCGAAATGAGCATGGTCGCCGAAGGAAGTTTAAGAAGGTGAGCCTGCGCCCCCTCTTTGAGGCGGCGGGCGGCGCGCCCGTCGACCTGCCCGTTCTCTGGGCCGCCGATCCGTTCCTGGAGACGGCGGGCGAGGATATCCGCCGCCGCATGTTCGTGACGGAAGGCCCGAGCGGCGAGCGTCTGGCTCTCCGTCCCGATTTCACCATCCCCGTCTGCCTGACGCATCTCGCCTCCGGGGCCGAGACGGGCCGCTATTTCTACGAGGGCCTCGTCTTCCGCCGCCACGACCGCGGCATGGCCGAGCGCGCCGAGACGGGCTTTGAGGTGATCGGCGAGGGCGAGCGCTCGGCCGTCGATGCCGAGCTTCTGGCGCTTGCCGTGGAGGGCGTGCGGCGCACCGGCCTTGCCGAGATGCGCCTGCGCGTCGGCGATATCGGCCTCTTCGCCGCGCTCCTCGCCGCGCTCGACCTTCCCGCCGCCTGGCGCCAGCGCCTGCGCCGCGCCTTCGGGGCGGAAGCAAAGATGCACGCGCTGCTGTCCCGCCTCCGGGACGGGGGAGGCAACGGCGCCCGGCCGGCGCTCACGCCGGAACTGGAACAAGCGGCCGCGACGGGCGAGAAGGAGCTGCTTGCCGCCCAGCTCGCCGAGCGTTTCGAGGCGGAGGGCTACCAGCCCTTTGCCGGCCGCGACCCGCAGGAGATCGCCGCCCGCTTCCTGGAGCAGCGCGATTTCTACGAGACGACGACGCGCGGCGGCGAGGTGAAGGTGCTGGAGGCGTTCCTTTCCATCGAGGCCGCCCCGCAGACGCTCGCCGAGCGCCTTGCCGAATTCCGCCGCGACCACGGCATCGATCTGTCCGAGGCCGGCGAGCGCGTCACGCGCCGCCTCGCCAAGCTGGAGCGCAGGGGCAAGGGGCTCGACATCTTCTTTTCCGCCGGCTTCGGCCGCCCGCTCGACTATTACACCGGCCTCGTCTTCGAGATCCGCGATGCCGCCACCGGCCGTGCCGCCGCCGGCGGGGGACGCTACGACCGGCTTCTGGAAATGCTCGGTGCCGAAAGGCCGATCCCGGCCGCGGGCTTCACCATCGATCTCGGCCGTCCGGCCGCAGCGCGCGCCGGAGAGGCATCGTGAGCGAGACGATCACCATCGCCATCCCCTCCAAGGGCCGGCTCATGGAGAAGACCGAAGAGCTTCTCGCCGCCGCCGGCTACGAGATTTCGCGTCAGGGCGGGGCCCGCAAATATCGCGGTCAGGTCGTCGGCAGGCCGCAGATCGACGTTGCCTTCCTGTCCGCTTCCGAGATCGCGCGCGAGCTCGGCCAGGGCCGTATCCATCTCGGCGTGACGGGGCTCGACCTCCTTCAGGAGACGATCCCGGCCTGGCGCGAAAAGATCGAAAGCCACGCACCGCTCGGCTTCGGCCATGCCGATGTCGTCATGGCCGTGCCGGAACTGTGGATCGACGTCGCGGCGATGGAGGATCTCGACGATGTCGCCGCCGGTTTCCTCGCCCGCCACGGGCGCCGGCTCAGGATCGCGACGAAGTACTGGAACATCACCCAGCGCTTCCTGGAGAGCCACGGCATGGCGCTCTACCGCATCGTGGAGAGCCTGGGGGCGACGGAGGGCGCGCCCGCGGCCGGCCTTGCCGATGTCATCGTCGACATCACCTCCACCGGTTCCACGCTGAAGGCGAACCATCTGAAGGTGCTCTCGGACGGCGTCATCCTGCGCTCCGAGGCGCATCTGGCCGCCGCGGCCCGCGCGCCCTGGAGCGAGGCGGGCAGGAAGGCGGCGGCCGATCTTCAGGAAGCGCTCGGCGGAGTGCTCGCCGGCGGCGCCTGAGGCGTCAGCCGCGGCGCCAGGCGCCGTCGAAGGACCAGGCGCCCGGCCCGAAGGCCGTCAGCATCAGGAAGCCGCCCGCGATGGCGAGGTTCTTCTGGAAGCTGATCATCGCCATCTGATCATCCGGCGAGAAGTGAAAGAGGAAGGCGGCGGCGACGCAGAAGCCGGCGAGCGCGAGCGCGGCCCAGCGCGAGAAGAGCCCGAGCGCCACCAGAAGCCCGCCGCCGAGCTCGACGAGGATGACGAGCGGCAGAAGCGCGCCCGGCACGCCTACCGATTCCATGTATTGCTGCGTGCCGGCAAAGCCGCCGATCTTCGAAAATCCAGCCAGAACGAACATGAAGGCGAGAAGGACGCGCCCGACGAGCGCGAAGAGGGCATTGAACTGGGCCATGAGGTCTCCTGAGGAATTCGGCGTTGGACTTCTAGATAGACCGGATCGGATGAAGCAAACGCCTGCGAACGGGCCGTTCACCGCGCTTGCAAAGCCCGCAAGTCCGCGCGCTGCGACAGTGCGGCGTGTCGTCTTGTTAGCTAACTTATTGAATTCGTTGGGTTGAGAAGTGTTAGGAGCCTGCTAACCACACCCAGATTGTGCCTGCAACGATCTGCTGCTGGCTCGTCTTTCCCTCGCAATGGTGGGCCGCACGGAAGTTTCAGGAAATCGAGCCGCCCCACCGACATCGGATAACAACGGAGGTGGACGATGAGCACTGAATACAGATGGTTGATTGCAGCCGCGACAACGGGTCTCCTGCTGTATGCCGCAGGGGTTGGAGTGGCGAATGCGCAGGGCGCCAGCGCCTCCGCTGGCGGCGGCGGTGTGGGCGCCAGTGGCGATGTCGGCGGCGCCAGCGTCAGCGCCAATATCGGCACGGGAGATAGCGTCACTGGCGACGTCTCGGCAGATGTCGGAGATACGGCGAATGCCGATGTTTCGGCCAATACCACCGACCCCACGAGCGCGACGGCTTCGGCAAATGTCGGTGACACGGCCAATGCGACCGCGAATGTCGGTACCGGCGGGACCGGGACGAACGCCAATGTCGGTGTGAACGCCGCCGGCACGCCCGCTACCGCCACTGTCGGCACGGCTCCGACCGCCAACGTGACGATCGGCGCGACGCCGACGACCACCACGACGGCGCCGACGACCGGCACGACCGCGACGAGCCCCTCCACCTCCACGGCTGCGATCGGCAATCTCGCCTCGCTCAGCCGCGCGGACCTCAACGCGGCCCTTGCCGGGCTCAGCACGAGGGATGTGGAGAAGCTGAAGACGACCTGCGGCGAGGTGTTGGCGAGCCCTTCCGGCTTCCCCGCCGACACGGTGAACGTCTGTGAGGTCATCGCCAGTCTCTAGGGACTTCGCTGAGCTTCGAAAAACAGGGAAGGGCCGGTGGCATGTGCCGCCGGCCCTTCTGTTTCGTCTGCAGTAACCATTTTCAAATCGATTGCGGTTAAGGCTGCGGCAAAGCTGCCGGTCACAACCGTGATCGGCCCGCAAGTGGGCCGCGTATCCATGGCCGAGAAGAAAGAACCGGACGACAAGCGCGCGATTGCCGTGGAGCTCCAGGGCAGGCTGATGACGGGTATCGCCGTCTTGACCGGCCTCACCCTGCTCATCGGTCTCGGCGTGGTCTTCGGGCCCGGCGCCTCCCGCGCGCTCCAGGAAATGGCTGCCGCCAATCCGGACCGTCCTGTCGCTGCGAGCGAGCCTGCCGCGAGCCCTCAGCCGCGCAAGAGCGTCCCGCTTGTGCCAGTGCCGACCGATCGCGCCGCCCAGTCCGCCGAGACGGAAACGGCGAAGGCGGACGAGACGAAGGACGCGGCGGAGCCCGCCGAGCCGGGCGCGGCGCCCGAATACCGCACCATCCTCTACGACGCGCGCCTCAGGCCGGCGATCTAGCTTCCGCCGTTCGCAGCGCGCGCCCTCCGAAAAGAACGCAAAGAAAAAGGGCGGCCCGAGAGCCGCCCTTTCCCGTTTCTTCAGCCTGGACTGGCTTAGAAGTCCATACCGCCCATGCCGCCGCCCGGCATCGCCGGAGCCGGAGAGTCCTTCTTCGGAAGCTCTGCGACCATGGCCTCGGTGGTGACCAGAAGGCCGCCGATCGAAGCCGCGTCCTGCAGCGCCGTGCGCACGACCTTGGTCGGGTCGATGATGCCGGCTTGGACGAGGTTCTTGTACTCTTCCATCTGGGCATCGAAGCCCCAGTCGGCCTCGCCCTTGTCGACGATCTTGCCGACCACGACGGAAGCATCGACACCGGCGTTGGAGGCGATCTGACGGATCGGAGCCTCGAGCGCCTTCATGACGATCTTGATGCCGGCCTGGACGTCCGGATTGTCGGAGGAAAGACCCTCGACCGCCTTCTTGGCGTGCAGGAGAGCGACGCCGCCGCCCGGGACGATGCCTTCCTCGACCGCCGCGCGGGTGGCGTTGAGGGCGTCGTCGACGCGGTCCTTCTTCTCCTTCACCTCGGTCTCGGTCGCACCGCCGACCCGGATCACCGCGACGCCGCCGGCGAGCTTGGCCAGCCGCTCCTGCAGCTTCTCGCGGTCGTAGTCGGAGGTGGTCTCCTCGATCTGGGCCTTGATCTGGCCGACACGGGCCTCGATGTCGGCCTTCTCGCCAGCGCCGTCGACAATCGTGGTCTCTTCCTTGGTGATCGTCACCTTCTTGGCGGTGCCGAGCTCGTTGAGGCCGACATTCTCAAGCTTGATGCCGAGGTCCTCGGAGATGACCGTGCCGCCCGTGAGCGTCGCGATGTCCTGCAGCATGGCCTTGCGGCGATCGCCGAAGCCCGGGGCCTTGACGGCCGCGACCTTGAGGCCGCCGCGCAGCTTGTTGACGACCAGCGTCGCCAGGGCCTCGCCCTCGACATCCTCGGCGATGATCAGCAGCGGACGGGAGGACTGAACGACAGCCTCCAGCACCGGCAGCATTGCCTGCAGGTTGGAGAGCTTCTTCTCGTGCAGGAGGATGAAGGGATCCTCCAGCTCGGTGACCATCTTCTCGGCATTGGTGATGAAGTACGGCGAGAGATAGCCGCGGTCGAACTGCATGCCCTCGACGACCTCGAGCTCGGTCTCAAGGCTCTTGGCCTCCTCGACCGTGATGACGCCCTCGTTGCCGACCTTCTGCATCGCCTCGGCGATCATCTGGCCGACTTCCTTGTCGCCATTGGCCGAGATCGTGCCGACCTGGGCGACTTCCTCGGACGTGTCGATCGTCTTGGAGCGGCTCTCCAGGTCCTTCACGACGGCGGCGACGGCGAGGTCGATGCCGCGCTTCAGGTCCATCGGGTTCATGCCGGCGGCGACCGACTTGGCGCCTTCCTTCACGATCGACTGGGCGAGAACCGTCGCGGTCGTGGTGCCGTCGCCGGCAATGTCGTTGGTCTTCGACGCCACTTCGCGCACCATCTGGGCGCCCATGTTCTCGAACTTGTCCTCAAGCTCGATTTCCTTGGCGACGGTCACGCCGTCCTTGGTGATGCGCGGAGCGCCGAAGCTCTTCTCGATCACCACGTTGCGACCCTTCGGGCCGAGCGTCACCTTCACGGCGTTGGCGAGAATGTCGACGCCGCGCAGCATCTTCTCACGCGCATCGGCGGAGAACTTTACGTCTTTGGCTGCCATATTCGGAACCTCTATCGGTTTGATTCTGGTACGAAAAAGGCGCGGGCGCGATTACGCGGCCTGCGCCATGGAATCCGTTTCGATGATGCCCATGATGTCGGACTCCTTCATGATCAGGAGGTCCTCACCATCGATCTTGACTTCCGTGCCCGACCATTTGCCGAACAGGATGCGATCGCCGACCTTCACGTCGAGGGGCTGCACCTGACCGTTTTCGTCACGGGCACCCGGGCCGACGGCGACGATCTCGCCTTCCTGCGGCTTCTCCTTGGCGGTGTCGGGGATAATGATGCCACCCTTGGTCTTTTCTTCAGACTCAAGGCGGCGGACCACAACGCGGTCATGCAGAGGGCGGAACTTCATGTTTCTTCCTCGCGTCCTATGTGCGGGGCGCGGTGCCCCATGATGGGAATGAGTATGCTGTTAGCACTCGCCTAAGGTGAGTGCCAGAAGCGCGGCGGAGATAGGTGTTGCCTGGCAGCCTGTCAACTGGCCGCAGGAGCGGTCTGCCGAAAAAATGTTGAAGCCGGTGCGGCGACAGACATCCCCTTGCGGGGCACGACACTCCGTTCACCGCCCTGGTGGATCGGGGCGACTGGTCTACCTATCGGCTGGACCTGTCCATACGCAAGGAGACATTGGAAAATGGCGAAAGTTCTCATCCTTTATTATTCGAGCTGGGGCCATGTGATGAAGATGGCCGAGGCGGTTGCCGAAGGCGCCAGGAGCGCCGGCGCCGACGTCACCATCAAGCGCGTCAAGGAACTGGTCCCGCAGGAGGTGGCGGAGAGTTCCGGCTATCTGCTCGACCAGCCCTATCCGGAGGCCGATCCGTCCGAGCTTGCCGACTATGACGCCGTTATCGTCGGCACCCCGACCCGTTTTGGCGTCATGTGCTCGCAGATGAAGAATTTCTGGGACCAGACCGGTGCGCTCTGGGCGAACGGCGCCCTCGTCGGCAAGGTCGGGGCGGTCTTCGCGTCGACCGGCACGCAGCATGGCGGGCAGGAGACGACCATTACCTCCACGCAGGTCCTGCTCCTGCACCAGGGCTTTGTCATCGTCGGACTGCCCTATGCCTTCCAGGGCCTGACGAAGATGGACGAGATTACCGGCGGCTCGCCCTATGGCGCATCGACACTCTCGGCGGCGGATGGCTCGCGAATGCCGAGCGAGAACGAACTCGATGGCGCCCGCTACCAGGGCCGGCATGTGGCCACGATCGCGGCCAAGCTCGCCGCCTGACCGCAATTGCGCGGCCGCCGGCAACCTGGCGGCCGCCTCCTTTGACCGACCATGGTGGAGGCCCGGAGGCTGCTTGCCGTTGAGGTGATGTCGCGGCTAACTTTTGTGGTTGCAATAACGCTGCGCTTCGCTTTGTTATTGCGCCCGAACCACCACCGGGCGAATTGCACACATGGCGCAACCAGAACGGAGACGCAGGATTCGGCTGTCCGCCTTCGCCGGCACGGTCCGCGCCAGCCAGGGCGGAACGCCCATTGCGTCCTCCACGCGCGCGGTGCTCCTGGAGGAGGAGGGTTATCCCGCCGTTTACTATCTTCCGCGCCAGGATCTGAAGCTCTCGCTGCTTTATCGCTCCGCGACCATCACCACCTGCCCCTACAAGGGCGTCGCCAGCTACTATTCGCTGAAGACTGCGGACGGGCTCGTGCCGGACGTCTGCTGGTCTTACGAGAACCCCTATCCGTCCGTCTTCCGCATCGCCACGCGCATCGCCTTCGATCCGCGCCGGGTCGAGCTGGAAGTCACGCGGGCAGGGGAAGGGCCTAGAACTTCTCCAGCCATGGCCTGAGCTCCACCTCGAAGCTCCAGGCGGAGCGTTCCTGGTCGAGGACGGACATGTAGCTCGCCGCGATCGCGTCGGGCTCTAGCATCGATTGCGGCTGGTCGGCAGGCTCCGTGCGAGCCGGCGTCAGGATGGCGCCGTCGATGATGAAATGCGCCACATGGATGTTCTTCGGCTGAAGCTCGCGGGCGATCGACTGGGCAAGGCCCCTCAGGGCGAACTTGCCCATGGCGAAGGGTGCCGAACCTGCGAAGCCTTTGACGCTTGCCGAAGCGCCGGTGAAGAAGATCGCCCCTTCGCCGGCCTCGATCATCCGCTTCGCGGCCTGCTGGGCGACGAGGAAGCCGCCGAGCGCGGTGACCTTCAGGGACTTTTCGACCTCATGCGGCGAGAGTTCGACGAGCGATCCGCGAACCCGGTAGCTTGGATTGAAGAGCACGAAGCCCGGCGCGCCGAGATCGGCCTCGACGGCGGCAAAGAGGGCTTCGACCTCCTCCGGCTCCGCGGCGTCGCAGCGATAGGCCCGCCCGCCGGCTTCCTCCGCCAGGGCAAGGTTCGTCTCCATGGAGCGGGCCGCAAGCGCCACCCGGGTCCCTCGCGCGGCGAGCCGGCGCGCCACGGCGGCCGAAAGGCCGGCTCCGGCGCCGACGATGAGGGCGGTCTTTACATCCATGTTTAGTCCGTTTTCTCGGCCGTGCTGGCGGCGATCTCAAAGGGCACGGAGAAAGAGGCCTCTTTCCCGCTCGCCGCGTCGCGCAGCTTGAATTCCGCCGTGTAGCTGCCCGGCGCAAGCTCCGGCACCTTGTAGGAAAGGACGAGGTCGAATTCGCGGCGTGGCTGGGCGAGCGCCGTGTCGATGGAGAACATGTCCTTGCCTTCCACGATTACCTGTCCCGTCGGATTGGTGATGGCAAGGTCGGCGCTCATCCGAACGCGATGCTTGCCGCCCTCCGGCGCATAGGCAAAGCCGACCGGCTCGACATAGACCTGCATCGCCTCGCCGGGCGCATAGGGCTTGTCGTCCCTTGGCTCGTAATCGGCGAAGCCGGCGACGGAATCGACCGCGAGCGCCTTGCGGAAGGCGAGCGGGCCCTCGCGCCAGACGCTGTCGACTGCCCCTTCCAGCGCCGCGAGCGCCTTCACCGTGTCGCCGGCGGCCAGCGCCGCCTCGGCCGCCTCGCCGGCGCGCGCCACCTCGCCCGCAGCCGCCGGCGCGGCCAGGCCGGCCGCCAGCACCGCCCCCAGGAGGATGCCGCCGAACCCCGCCCGACGACGCCTGTCGCTACCGCGTAAATCCAATCTGCGCATGCCGCGCTCCCGATCGCTCCCCTGCGCCAAACTTGCAGAGTGCCCCGGCGAGGGCAAGCCACGCGCCAAAAGGCCGCCGGCAAGCCGGCGGCCCTGTCAAATACCAGAGGCGGAATGGGCGCTTAGCTGGAGCTCGAGCCGACCGTGACGACGCTTGCCGGGGCGCCATAGACGCGGGTCGCGGCGCGCTTCACATCGTCTTCGCTGACGGAGCGGATGAGATCGTTGCGCTTGTCGACATAGTCGATGCCCAGCCGGTCGAGCTGGATGCCGAGCAGCTGCTTGGCGATCTTGGCCGAGGAATCGAAGCGCAGGGCGTAGTTTCCGGTCAGATACGACTTCGCCTCGTCCAGCTCCTTCGTGGTCGGGCCCTTTTCGGCGAGCCCCTTCACCTCGGCCAGCATCAGGTCGACGGCTTCCTTGGCGGCGTCCGAGCGGGTCGCCGCCGCCGCCACCCAGGCGCCGGAATGGTCGAGCGGCACGAGGCTGGAGCCGACCGAATAGGCAAGGCCGCGCTTTTCCCGGATCTCGCGGTAGAGCCGCGAGGAGAAGGTGCCGCCGCCGAGGATGTGGTCGGCGACATAGGCGGGAATGAAGTCCGGATCGTCGCGCTTCAGCCCGGCCCCGCCGATGCGGATCACCGTCTGCGGCACCGGCAGGTCGATATGCTCGCTCTTGCCGTTGGTGGCGACGACATCGGGGATTGGCCTGAGCTCGGGTTTTTCGGGAAGTCCGCTGAACAGCTTGTCGAGATCGCCCTTCAGCGTCTCCGCGTCGATCGCTCCGACCACGGCCACGACGAGGTTGTCGCGGGCGAGGTTCTTCGCGGCGAAGCCCCTGAGGTCCTCTGCCGTCAGCTTTTCCACTGTCTCCGGCGTGCCCTCGCTGTCATGGCCGTAGGGATGCTCGCCGAAGAGTTCGTGCGACCAGGCCTTTCGGGCAAGATCCTCCGGATCGGTCTCCTCGCTCCGGAGCTTGGAGATGATCTGCGCCTTGATGCGCGATACCGGCTCGTCGTCGAAGCGCGGCTCGCTCAGCGCCATGCGCGTCAGGTCGAAGGCTTCCTCCCGGTTGTCGGCGAGCGTCTTCAGGCTGCCGTAGAAGGCGTCCCGGCCGATGTCGAAGGAGAGCTTGATGTTGCGGTTTTCGAGCCGCGTCTGGAAGGTCTTGGAATCGAGGTCGCCCGCGCCTTCGTCGAGAAGGCCGGAAAGGAGGTTGCCGGTGCCTTCCTTGCCGTCGGGGTCCTGGGCCGAGCCGCCGCGGAATGCGAACTGCACGGTCACGATCGGCACCGTGTAATCCTCCACCAGCCAGGCGGTGATGCCGCCGGGCGAGGTGACTTCCTGGATGTCGATGGCTTTGGCCGGGCTCGGCATGGCGAGGGCGAGGCTCATGGTGGCTCCGATGAGAAGGGCGAGCGGGGCGGCGGGGCGGGAAAGGAGGTTTCGCATCAGCGCATCTCCGCTCCGCTCGTCGCCTGCATGGCGGGGTCGGGGGCGGCGGCGCTGGGCGCATCCGCGGCGCCGCTTACCACCTCCGGCTCCAGATAGCCGGTCGCGGCCTTGTCCGGATCGAGATAGCGCTCCGCCACCTTCTGCACGTCCTCGGCCGTCACCTTCTGGATCCGCGCCGGCCAGGTCTGCACATCCTCCAGCGTCCGCCCGACGGCGAGCGCGGAGCCGATGATGCGGGCCAGCGACTGCTGGCTGTCCTGCGAATAGACCGCATCGGCGACGACGGAGTTTTTCGCCCGCGTCAGCTCCTCTTCGGAGACGCCGTTCTCGGCGATCTTCTTCATGGAGGCCTCGATGGCCGATTTGAGCGCCCCGAGGTCCACACCGTCGCGCGGAATGCCGTAGACGATGAAGCGGCTGTCATCGACGGCGGTCGGTGAGTAATAGGCGCTCGCATAGGTCGCCTTGCCGCCGCCCCGGATGAGCTCGTCGTAGAAGCGGCTCGTCGCGCCGCCCCCGAGAATGTCGGCGAGCACCGAAAGCGCCTCCGCCTCGCCGGGCTTGGCCGTCACGGCCGAGGGCACCGGGTAGAACTGCAGCATGTACGGCTCGCGCACCTTCTCGTCGCGCACCGTGATGGAGCGCGGCCCCGGCGAGACCGGCTCGGCCGGCCGCGGCGGGCGCGCCCGGTCGGCCTTGGAAGCGATCTTGCCGTAGGTCGCCTCGGCGAGCTTCTTCACTTCCTCCGGCGTCACGTCGCCCGCCACCACCAGGATGGCGTTCGAGGGCGTGTAGAAATGATGGTAGAAGTCGAGGGCCGTCTTGGCGTTGAGCGCCTTGATTTCCTGCTCCCAGCCGATCGTCGGCCGCCCGTAGGGATGGTTGAGGTAGAAGATGCGGTTGAGCGCCTCGTTCATCAGCGAGCCCGGATCGTTGTCGACCCGCATGCGGCGCTCTTCCAGGATGACCTTGCGCTCCGGCGCCACGACCTCGTCCGTGAGCACGAGGTTCGACATCCGGTCGGCCTCGAAGGCCATCATTTCCGGCAGGTACTCTTTGGCCACGCGCTGGTAGTAGCCGGTGTAGTCGTTGGAGGTGAAGGCGTTCTCCTCGCCACCGATCGCCGAGACGCGGTTGGAGAATTCGCCTTCCGGATGGTCCTTCGTGCCTTTGAACATCAGATGTTCGAGAAAATGGGCGTTGCCAGACTGGCCGGCCTGCTCGTCGGCCGAGCCGACGCGGTACCAGACCATATGGGTGACGACGGGGGCGCGTTTGTCGGGAATGACGACGACGTCCATGCCGTTGGAGAGTGTGAACTCTTCGGCGTTGGGAGCGATCTTCGCGACAGGTGCGGCACTCGCGGCTTCGGCCGGCGCCTTGTCTTCGGCATATGCCGGCGCCTGATCGAGTGCGAGGGAAACGGTGAAAGTGGCCATGAACGCTCCGACGAGGGCCGGTAGTTTGGACGGGAAATGCTTCAAGGTGAAGTCTCCGCTTTGGAGCAGGTTGCTGGGCTCCGTGGCGCATCGTCATATAGCGCTCTCTGGAAGAAGCCCAATGAACATCTCTTCATCTTGCCGTCATGCGCGCGCCTGCTTTGGCCTGGGAACATGGCGTTGCGGACGTGTCGTCCGCCCTCTCGTCCTGCCTTCGCGCGCCCCCCACGCCCTTCGCTGGATTGACGGAACGCCCCCAAAGGGGCTAGGCGCGGCTGGCGCTTCACACCTCGGCGCCGAGCGCATGCGGGATCAATGCAACCAAGCGAAATATCGGGCCTGTCGGAAATCGCCGACGCCTACGAGGCGGTCCTGTGCGATGTCTGGGGCGTCATCCATAACGGCGTCGCTGCCCATCCGGGCGCTGTCGAGGCTCTGGCGGCCTTTCGCCGGCGCGGCGGCAAGGTTGCCCTCATCACCAACGCACCGCGTCCGCACGGCCCCGTGCGCGAGCAGCTGACGCTGCTCGGTGCCGGCCCCGAAAGCTACGACGAGATCGTCACGTCCGGCGACGTCACGCGCGCCACCATTGCCGAATACGGCAAGAAGGGCGGCATCCACCATATCGGGCCGGACCGCGACCTGTCGCTCTATGACGGGCTCGGCGTGAAGCTCGTCGGCCCGGACGAGGCCGTCGCCATCTCCTGCACCGGCCTTGCCGAGGACACAGTCGAAACCCCCGACGATTACCGCGACCGGCTCGCCCATCTCGCCTCGCGCGGCATTCCGATGGTCTGCGCCAACCCCGACATCATCGTGGAGCGCGGCGGCGAGCATGTCTGGTGCGCCGGCGCGCTCGCCCGGCTCTACGAGGAGGAGATGGGGCAGGAGGTCATCCTGGTCGGCAAGCCCTTTGCGCCGATGTACGACGCCGCGCTCGCCGCCATCGGCCATCCTTCCCGCGACAAGGTGCTGGCGATCGGCGATGCCTTCAACACCGATATCCGCGGCGCCAACCAGGCCGGCATCGCCTGCCTGATGGTGACGGCCGGCATTCATGCCGGCGAGTTCGGCCCGGCCCATGCGCCGGATCCGCAGAAGGTGCGCGACCGGCTCGCCGACGAGGAAAGGCACGTCGTTGCCTATCTGCCCTATCTCGTCTGGAGCGGCGGGCGGGCGCGCTGAACAACCCGATGGACCAGAGCACCTTCCTGCTGAAGAGCCTTGAAGAGATGCCGCAAGCCTGGCGCGGCGCCGTCGTCGCGATCGGCAATTTCGACGGCATGCACGAGGGGCATCAGGCCGTGCTTGCCGCGGCCGAGGCGGAGGCGCAGCATCTTTCGGTTCCGACGATCATCCTGACCTTCGAGCCGCATCCGCGAAGCTTCTTCGCGCCTCAAACCCCGCTTTTTCGCCTGACGCCGGCGGTGCTGAAGGCGTCCGTCGCCGCCGCCCACGGCATCTCCGGCATGCTCGTCGCCCGCTTCGACGCTGCCTTCGCCGAGACCGAGGCGGAGGACTTCGTCCGTTCCGTCCTCGTCGAAAGGCTCGCCGCCCGCCATGTCGTGACCGGCTACGACTTTCATTTCGGCCACCGGCGCAAGGGCACGCCGGAATTCCTCAAGCGTCAGGGCGTCCTTAATTCCTTCGGCGTCACCGTCGTCGAGAAGCATGGCGACGAGGCGGGCGCGATTTCCTCGAGCCGCATCCGCGAGGCGCTCGGCGAGGGAAGGGTCGAGGAGGCGCGCGAGCTTCTCGGCTGGGACTGGTCGCTGGTCGGCCGGGTGGTGGAGGGCGACAGGCGCGGCCGCGATCTCGGCTTTCCCACCGCCAACATGGTCCTCGACCCTGCCTGCGCCCTTGCCCATGGCATCTACGCCGTGCGCTACACGCGGCCCGACGGAAGCGTGCATGACGGCGTGGCGAGCTTCGGTCGCCGCCCGACTTTCGATGATGGCGCGCCGCGGCTGGAGACCTTCATCTTCGATTTCGATGGCGACCTTTACGGCGAGATGGGCCTCGTTTCGCTGATCGGCTGGATCCGCGGTGAGGAGAAGTTTGGCAGCGTCGATGCCCTCGTGGAGCGCATGAATGTCGACGCGGAGGAGGCGCGGAAAATCCTCGCCGCCCGCCCGCTCCACGATCTCGACCGCAAGATTGCCGCCGCCTGGCCCGAAGCGGAGCGGCAGGCGGAGGAGGCGGGCCTTGCCTGAACTCATGCTTCGTCGGCCCGCCAGCGCCGGCGCCTGCTTTTCATTGCCGCCCGGCTCGGCTAAAAGCCCCGGCATGCACGGCAGCTTCATAGCGCAGCTTCGAATTAGCCGCCCGGCCTCTCTCTGAAGGGGCCGGGGATTTGCGCCCGCCACCGATGCGGGCGAGCGACGCGCCTTTCCATCATCTTGAAGCTCAGGACGATACAATGAGCGATACCGATACGGCCGTCGAAGAGGCGGCCCAGGATTATTCCAAGACCCTCTTCCTGCCGAAGACGGACTTCCCGATGCGTGCCGGCCTTCCGAAGAAGGAGCCGGAGATCATCTCCCGCTGGGAGGAGATGGACCTTTACGCCCGGCAGCGCGAGGCTGCGAAGGGCCGCGAGAAGTTCGTCCTGCATGACGGCCCGCCCTACGCCAACGGCAACATCCATATCGGCACGGGCCTCAACAAGATCCTCAAGGACGTGATCGTCCGCTCCCGGCAGATGATGGGCTTCGATTCCAACTATGTGCCGGGCTGGGATTGCCATGGCCTGCCGATCGAATGGAAGATCGAGGAACAGCTGCGAGCCAAGGGCCAGTCGAAGGATTCCGTCGACAAGGTCGCGCTGAGGAAGATGTGCCGCGACTTCGCCGAGCATTGGATGGCCGTGCAGACGGATGAGTTCAAGCGCCTCGGCGTCGTCGGCGACTTCAAGAAGCCCTATACGACGATGAGCTTTCCGGCCGAGGCGATCATCGCCGGCGAACTGTTGAAGTTCGCCCGCTCCGGCCAGCTCTACCGCGGCTCCAAGCCGGTCATGTGGTCGGTGGTGGAGAAGACGGCGTTGGCCGAGGCCGAGGTCGAGTACCACGACTATGAATCCGACACGGTCTGGGTGAAGTTCCCGGTCCTCGGAGAGGGCCCGCTTGCCGGGGCTTCGGTGGTCATCTGGACGACGACGCCTTGGACGATGCCGGGCAACCGCGCCATCGCCTATTCGGCGCGCATCGCCTACGGCCTTTACGAGGTGACGGAAGCGCCAGAGGAGAACTGGGCGAAGAAGGGCGACAGGCTGGTCCTCGCCGACAATCTCGCAGCCGACACTTTCGAGAGGGCGCGCGTCTCGGGCTATGAGCGCGTCGCCGATGTCGATCCGGCGACGATCGCGGCCTGCGCCCATCCCTTCCGCGATGCAGGTCTCGGCGGCTACGCCTTCGACGTGCCGCTGCTGGAGGGCGAGCATGTCCTGGACGACGCTGGCACCGGCTTCGTCCACACCGCCCCCGGCCATGGCCGCGAGGATTTCGAGGCGTGGATGGAGAACGCCCACGATCTGCGCGGCCGCGGCATCGATACGACGATCCCCTACACGGTCGACGCGGACGGTGCTTTCACCGCCGATGCGCCGGGCTTTGAGGGCGTGCGCGTCATCGACGACAAGGGCAGGAAGGGCGACGCCAACAAGTTGGTGATCGAAGCGCTCGTCGCCGCCGGCCGGCTGCTCGCCCGCGGCCGGCTGAAGCACCAGTATCCGCATTCCTGGCGCTCCAAGAAGCCGGTGATCTTCCGCAACACGCCGCAATGGTTCGTCTACATGGACGAGCCGATCGAGGGCACAGACACGCTGCGCGACAGGGCCGTGCGGGCGATCGAGGCGACGCGCTTCTATCCCGCCGCCGGCAAGAACCGCCTGCGCGGTATGATCGAGCACCGGCCGGACTGGGTGCTGTCGCGCCAGCGCGCCTGGGGCGTGCCGATCGCCGTCTTCGTCAATGCCAGGACCGGCGAGCTCCTCGCCGACGAAGAGGTCGATGCGCGCATCGTCGAGGTCTTCCAGAAGGAGGGCGCCGACGCCTGGTTCGCCGAGGGCGCCAAGGAGCGCTTCCTCGGCGAAGGCTACAATCCCGACGAATGGGAGAAGGTCGACGACATCCTCGACGTCTGGTTCGATTCCGGCTGCACCCACGCCTTCGTCCTGAAGGAGCGGGAAGACCTCAAATGGCCGGCCGACCTCTACCTGGAAGGCTCCGACCAGCATCGCGGCTGGTTCCATTCCTCGCTCCTGGAAAGCTGCGGCACCAACGGCCGGGCGCCCTACGACGCGGTGCTCACCCACGGCTTCGTCATGGCCGAGGACGGGCGCAAGATGTCGAAGTCGCTCGGCAACCAGGTGACGCCGCAGCAGGTGATCGAGCAGTCGGGCGCCGACATCTTGCGCCTTTGGGTGGTGTCTTCGGACTATTCGGAGGATCTGAGGATCGGTCCCGAAATCCTCAAGACCAACGCCGATTCCTACCGCAAGCTGAGGAACACCATCCGCTGGATGCTGGGCACGCTCGCCCATTTTCGGCCGGAGGAGAGCGTTGCCTTCGAGGACATGCCCGAGCTGGAAAGGCTGATCCTGTCGGAGCTCGCCCGTCTGGAGCAGACGGTGAGCCGGGCCTTCGAGGTCTACGACTTCAAGCGGGCCTTCTTCGCCATCTTCAACTTCATGACGATCGACCTCTCGTCGGAATATTTCGACATCCGCAAGGATGCGCTCTACTGCGATCCGATCTCGTCGAACCGGCGCCGCGCGGCCCTGACCGTCATCGACCTCCTCTTCGACGCGCTGGTGAAGTGGCTCGCCCCGATGCTGCCCTTCACCGCCGAGGAGAGCTGGATGTCGCGCCACGGCGAGGATGCCTGCGTGCACATGGAGCTTTTCCCGCGGATTCCGGCCGACTGGCGCGACGAAGCGCTGGAAGCGCGCTGGGAGAAGATCTGGTCGGTGCGCCGCGTGCTGACGGGCGCTCTGGAGGTGGAGCGGCGCGAAAAGCGCATCGGCTCCTCGCTGGAAGCCGCGCCGCTCGTCTATGTCGAGGATGACGGGCTGCTGCGCATCCTGGGCGAGATCGACCTTGCCGAGATTGCCATCACCTCGGCCGTCGAGCTGAGGAAGGGCGAAGGCCCGCACCAGGCCTTCCGCCTTGCCGAGGTGGACGGCATCGCCGTCATGCCGGCGATGGCGCAGGGGAAGAAGTGCGCCCGCTCCTGGAAGATCTCGCCGGAGGTCGGCTCCGATCCGGATTATCCGGACCTGACGCCGCGCGATGCGGCGGCGATGCGCGAATTCAAGCGCGCCGCGCGTGTCGGGTGAGGCCGATCTTGCGCCAGGCTCGGCAAAGGCGGCAGGACGCATGAGCCCCTTTCGGCTCGGCGTCCTCGTCGCCGTCCTCTCCTTCGCGGCCGATCAGGCCCACAAGCTCTACATGCTCGGGCCTTTCGACATCGCCGCGAAGGGGCGCGTCGCGCTTGCGCCGTTTCTCGACCTCGTCCTCGTCTGGAACCAGGGCGTCAGCTACGGCCTCTTTTCCCAGGGCAGCGACGGCGGCCGCTGGCTCCTGATCGGCGTCGGCCTTGCGGGCGCGGCGCTCTTCTCCTGGTGGCTCTGGCAGGTCGAGCGCGCCCTGCCGGCGATCGCGCTCGGCCTCATCATCGGCGGGGCGCTGGGCAACGTCCTCGATCGCTTCGCCTATGGCGCAGTGGCCGATTTCTTCCTGTTCCATGTCGGCGATTTCGAATGGTACGTCTTCAATCTTGCCGATGTGTGGATCGTGGCCGGGGTGATCGGGGTAATCCTCGCCTGGATGAGCGAGCGCCCTCAAAATGCCCGAAAAACGTGAAACCGGCAGGCTGATGACCGAGTGTCGACCGGTGCTGCCTGTCTGTGATAAGCCGCATCGTCCAGGCCGCCCTGCGGGGCCGGTTCTGTCAACCGGGGTGGAAGAGGCGCGGGCCCGACGGTCCGCGAAAGAGGACGACGGGCGGCTGCGCACAAGCGCGGACGCGCCCGAGCGAAGGGGTATGGGTCTCATGGCGAATTCGGCAGCGCATCTGGCGCTGAGGCGCGTGACGGCGATCTCGGTTCTCGTCGGGAGCGCGGGGCTGCTCGGTGGCTGTCCGGCCGCGACGACCTATGGCACCGGCGAGGCGCCCGAGATGGCGATCTTCTCCGAGGTGGCCGGCATCGGTGGCTTCGCCAAGAAGCAGGAGCATATCGAGTACAAGCCCCGCTCCCCGCTCGTCATGCCGCCCGAAAATGCCGGTCTGCGCGCGCCCGAGGAAGGGGCCGATGTGCGCACCGCGCAATGGCCTGGTGGCGGCGAGACCAAGCCGGTCGGCATCCGGGCCGAGAGCCCGCAGGACCGCAACGGCCGCGACATTGCCCGCGATGATCTCACGCCCGAATACGTGGCGAGCCTGAAGCCGCTCGGCGCGCTGTCGCGGGGTCGTACCGGCCCGGCGAACACGTCCGACCGCAACGAGGTCATCAACTCCAAATACGTCACGCAGCGCGATCGGGCGGCCGGCCGCGACGTGCAGAAGGCGCTCAACGAATCCAAGGGCATCGGCATCACCGAGCGCCGCTACCTCACCGATCCGCCGGGCAAGTACCGCCAGCCGGCCCCGAACGCGCCGGTCGATCCGGAAAACCGCACCGAGAAGAAGGAAGGCAACTTCTTCACCCGTCTCTTCCGCTAGGGCGGTTCTCGAAAAGCTTTTCCCCGCTCTGCCGGAGCCTTGGGCCCGCCCCTTCCCAAAGGGGGCGGTCTTGTCCAGACTCCGCCCCATGCGAATCCCAAAGAGCTGAGAGGGGCAAAGAAGGTGCCGGTCCGCGCCCTTCCAGATCACGTCGTCAATCGCATCGCCGCCGGCGAGGTGATCGAGCGGCCCGCGAGCGTCGTCAAGGAGCTCGTGGAGAACGCCATCGACGCCGGCGCCAGCGCCATCGAGGTGGTGACGGCGGGCGGCGGCAAGAGCCTTATCCGCGTCACCGACGATGGCGAGGGCATGGGGCGCGATGATCTTGCCGCTTCCGTCGACCGGCATTGCACCTCCAAGCTGACGGACGACGACCTTTTCCATATCGCCTCTCTCGGCTTTCGCGGCGAGGCGCTCGCCTCGATCGGCGCCGTAGCGCGGCTGCGCATCGAGAGCCGCCACGGGAGCGAACCGCATGCCTGGCAGATCGTCGTCGACGGCGGCAGGAAGGACGAGCCGGCGCCCGCCTCCCGCGCGGCCGGCACGCAGGTGGAAGTCCGCGACCTCTTCTTCGCCACGCCCGCGCGGCTGAAGTTCCTGCGCTCCGATCGGGCCGAGGCGAGCGCCGTCGCCGACACGCTGCGCCGGATCGCGCTCTCCCACCCCAGGGTCCGCTTCACGCTCGCCGGCGCCGACAGGAAGCCGCTCGACTGGCCGGCCCGCCAGGATCCGCTCGCCCGCCTCGCCGATTGTCTCGGCGCCGAATTCGCCGAGAACGCCGTGCCGGTGGAAGGCGTCAAGGAGGGGATGAGAATCTCGGGCTTCGTTTCCCTGCCGACCTTCAACCGCGCCAACTCGCTCTCCCAGTACGTCACCGTCAATGGCCGCTCGCTGCGGGACCGCATGCTGTCGGGTGCGATCCGCGCCGCCTATGCCGATGTGCTGGCGCGCGACCGGCATGCCGTGCTGGCGCTCTTCTTCGAGGTCGACCCCGCCGAGGTCGACGTCAACGTCCATCCGATGAAGGCCGAGGTGCGCTTCCGCGATCCGGGCCTGGCGCGCAGCCTGCTGATCCGGGCGATCCGCGAGGCGCTCGGCGCGCATGGCTTCCGCGCCGCCTCGACGGGGGGCACGGAGACGCTCGCCGCCTTTCGCCCCCAGAGCGCGCCCGCCGCCTCCGGGCGCTGGAATGGCAGCGCCTCAGAGGGCGCCGCCTGGCGCGGCTGGGGCGCGCCGGAGCCTGCTGCGGCAGGCGCCGCCGCCGCACACGGCTTTGCCGAGCCGGCCCAGGCCGTCTTCGTGGACGACCGTCCGAGTGCGGAATTCCGCGCCGTTGAGCCAGAAGAGGAAGCCGCCCCAGCATTCCTTGCCCACCCGCTCGGCGCGGCGCGTGCGCAGTTGCACGAGAACTACATCGTTGCCCAGACCGGGGACGGGCTGGTCATCGTCGACCAGCACGCTGCCCATGAGCGCATCGTCTACGAGAAGCTGAAGGCGGCGCTCGGCGCGCGCGCCGTGCCGACGCAGATGCTGCTGATCCCGGAGATCGTCGAGCTTCCCGCCGAGGATGTGGAGCGCATCGCCGCGCGCGCCGGGGAACTCGCCGAGCTCGGTCTCGGGATCGAGCCCTTTGGGCCGGGCGCCGTCGCCGTCACCGAGACGCCGGCTCTCCTCGGCGAGGTCGATGCCAGGGGCCTGGTACGCGACATTGCCGACGACCTTGCCGAATTCGACGCCTCCACGCGCCTGAAGGAAAAGCTCGACCATGTGGCCGCGACCATGGCCTGCCATGGCTCGGTGCGTTCGGGCCGGCGCATGAAGCCGGACGAGATGAACGCGCTTCTGCGCCAGATGGAAGAAACGCCCAATTCCGGCCAGTGCAATCACGGCCGGCCGACCTATGTCGAACTGAAGCTCTCCGATATCGAGCGGCTTTTCGGGCGAAGGTGAGGACCGAAAGGCGAGGGGAGCTCAGCCCGCCTTCAGGATGAGGAGCCGGCTCTCGCCCGCCTCGCGCTCGTCGATGATTTCAAAGCCCTCCGGCAGCGCCACTTCCGCCTTGGCGCTTTCCTCCAGCACCGCGACGGCGCCGGGCTTCAGCCAGCCGCCGGAAAGCGCGCCGCCGAGCGCCCTCTCGCCGAGGCCCTTGCCATAGGGCGGATCGCAGAAGGCAAGGTCGAAGGGCTTCATGTTGCCGGCCGGGCCGAGCCGGGTCGCATCGCGCCGGAAGAGCCGCGTCGCGCCGGTGAGGCCGAGCGTTTCCACGTTCTTGCGGATGAGCGCGCGCGCTTCGGCGCCTTCCTCCACGAAGAGGGCATAGCCGGCCCCGCGCGAGATGGCTTCCAGCCCGAGCGCGCCGGTGCCGGCAAAGAGGTCGAGCACGCGTGCCCCATCCTGCGGCAGGTCGAGCCGGTGCTTCAGGATGGAAAAGAGGCTTTCGCGCAGCCGGTCGGATGTCGGCCGGATGGCGTTCGATTTCGGGCCGGCGAGCGGGCGGCCGCTAAGCCTTCCGCCGACGATTCGCATGGCGCCCCTTCTCGGCCTTGCCGGAAGCTCCGCGCCCCGGACCTTTCCGGCCTGTCTCGGCGCGCCCTGTCTCGGGGCGTGCCATCTCGGTGCGCCCCTTGGCCGCCGGCCCGCCGGGCTTCCGCGCGCCGCCCGGCTTTTCCCCGGCCCGGTGCGGGCGCGGCATCCGCTTCTTCTGTCCCGGCTTCTCGGCCGCCTTCGGGCCCGGCCGCTTCGGCGCCTCGCTGATGGCCGTCTCGGCCTCGCGCACCGGCGCTTCGAGATCGGCGCCGGAAGCCTCGATCAGCCGCGGGCCGAGCTGGTCGCGCAGCGTGCGCGCCGGCACTTCCTTGACCGCGCCGACGGCAAGGTCGCCGAGCTGGAAGGGGCCGTAGGAGATGCGGATCAGCCGGTTCACGGCAAGCCCCAGATGCTCCAGCACCTTCTTCACTTCCCGATTCTTGCCTTCGCGCAGGCCGAGAAGCAGCCAGGCATTGTCGCCCTGCTGGCGCTCCAGCACCGCCTCGATCGGCCCGTAGAGCATGCCTTCGACGGCAATCCCGCGCTTCAGCGCGTCGAGCCGTTCCTGGTCGATGCGCCCGTGCGCGCGCACCCGGTAGCGGCGCAGCCAGCCGGTCGAGGGCAGCTCCAGGATGCGGGCGAGCCCGCCATCGTTGGTCAGGAGCAGGAGCCCCTCGGTGTTGATGTCGAGCCGGCCGATGGAAACGAGCCGCGGCAGCTCCTCCGGCAGGGCGGAGAAGACGGTCGGCCGGCCTTCCGGATCGCGCTGCGTGGAGACGAGGCCCCTCGGCTTGTGAAACAGGAAAAGGCGGCTTCGCTCGCGCGCGGCGAGCGGCTGGCCATCGACGAGGATCCTGTCCTTGTCGGTCACGGTGACGGCGGGCGTGGCGAGCACCTTGCCGTTGAGCGCAACGCGCCCCGCCGCGATCCAGGTCTCCGCCTCGCGGCGCGAGCAAAGGCCGGCGCGCGCCATGACCTTGGCAATGCGCTCGCCCTTTTCGGGGGCTACCTGCCCCGCTTGTGTTTTCTTCGCCTTGCCGCCACTCATGCGAGCGCTCTAGCAGACGCCGCAAGGCGAGGCGATAAGGCAGAATGAAAGAAAGCCCCTTCATGGCGGCGGCGCTCGAGGAGGCGCGTGCCGCATCGGCCCGCGGCGAAGTGCCGATCGGGGCCGTTCTGGTCAGGGACGGCGAGATCCTCGCCCGCGCCGGCAACCGCACCCTTCAGGATCGCGATCCGACCGCGCACGCGGAAATGCTCGTCATACGCCAGGCTGCGTCAAGTCTAGGTTCGGAACGTCTTGTCGGCGCCGACCTCTACGTGACGCTGGAGCCCTGCACCATGTGCGCCGCCGCGATCAGCTTTGCGCGCATCCGCCGGCTCTATTACGCCGCTGAGGACGAGAAGGGCGGCGCGGTGGAGAGCGGCGTGCGCTTCTTTGCCAGCCCCGCCTGCCACCACCGGCCGGAAGTCTATTCCGGCCTCGCCGCCACCGAGGCGGGCGAGATGCTGAAGGCGTTCTTCCGCGCCCGCCGGGAAGGCTGAGCCTCAGGCGATCTGCGGCCGGATGGCAACGACGCCTTCCGTGCGCGCGCGCACGGAAGGCGAGGCGAGACAGCTTTCGAGGGCCTCGTAGCCCGGAGTGCCGGGGATGGGCGCAACGAGAATCGGCGGGCTGTGATTGGCCGGGCAGAAGACGGTCCGCTCGTCCGGCGGCGTTTCGGCAAGGTCGAGGATGGCGCTGGATCGCGTCATGAGAAAGAGCGGGCGCGCGCCGGCCTTGCGGGCGCGCAGATGCGAAATGAGAGCCCGCTGGCTCGCCGCGTCCAGCCCCTGTTCGACCATGTCGACGACGAAGGCGGCGGGGCCCTCTTCTTCGAGCGCCGCGAGAAGCGCCGTCAGCGCTGCCGACGATCTCGCGCCTGTCGTGGCGAGCTCGGCGCACCGTCTCTCGACCCGCATGGCGAGCGCCGCATCGGCCGAAAGGCGCTTCCGAACGGCCGTGCCGTCCTCGGCGAGGCGGCCGAGCCCGACGAAGGTGGCACCTGCAATGGCCTCGGCGAGGCGCATCGCCAACCGCGTCTTGCCGCTGCCGAGCGGGCCGACGATGAAAGTGAGAGGCCGGATCTCGTCGAGGAAGAAAGGCTCGCCTCCCCAGGGCCAGGGAAGCGAAAAGGAGACGCCGCCCTTCGCCTGCGGGGCGTTCGGTGCGGCTTTGGTTCTGAGACGCCGCACCGCGCCGATCGTCCGGCCGATCTCCCGCCGCTGCGCCTCCAGCGCTTCCTCCTGCGCGGCAAGGGCGGGACCGGTTTTCTCGGGTCCTGCCTCGAGGAGCGCCGCAATGGCCGAAAGGCCGAAGCCGAGCTTCCTCAGGCCGACGATCTTTTCGAGCCGCGCCATCTCCGCCGGGCCGTAGCTGCGCCAGCCGGCGCCGGTGCGACCCTGCAGGATGAGGCCGCGCGCCTCGTAGAGGCGCAGCGCCTTGACGGAGACGCCGAGATGACGGGCTGCTTCCGCCGCGCGCAGATATCGGATGGAACGGCCCACGAATCGGCTCCCTCGTTGACCCTTTCCTTATCCGGGCTGCCCCGGGGGACGAGTCAACGGCGCGCGACTGGCAGGGACGGGGCTAGCCCTCGAAAATCACCTCGAAGCCGCCGAAGATCATCCGCGAGCCGTCGAACGGCATCGGGTTGTTCTCCGCCTTCATCCGCGGATCGGTCATGATCTTCTCCCAGGCAGCGTCCCGCACCTCCTTGGAGGGCCAGGTGACCCAGGAGAAGATCACCGTCTCGTCGGGCTTGCGCATCACCGCGCTGTTGAGCGAGTTGAGCTTTCCGTCCGGCACCTGGTCGCCCCAGCCATCGACCAGCGAGAGCGCGCCGGCCTCCTTGAACACGGCGGCGGTTCTCTCTGCGAAGTCCCGGTAGGCCGCCTTGTTCGCCGTCGGCACCGCCGCGATCACGCCATCCACATAGGTCATGCCGATTTCCTTTCCTCGCCACGGAAGGCCCTCTCAAGCCCCGCAATCTCGATCTTGTGCATGCCCATCAGCGCCGCCTGCACGCGCCCGGCGGCGGCCGCGTCGCCGGCCGACATGAGGTCCGGCAGCGCCTTTGGCACGATCTGCCAATGGATGCCGAAGCGGTCCTTCAGCCAGCCGCAAGGGCCTTCCTGGCCGCCGCTTTCGGTAAGCGCGGTCCACAGCCGGTCTGTTTCGGCCTGGTCCTCCGTTAGGACCGAGATGGAGGTGGCGTGGCTTGCGACGACCTCCGGGTTGCCGTTGAGGGCCATATAGGGCGCGCCGCCAAGCGTGAATTCCACCACGAGGGGCGGGCCGGCCGGATCGGGCCGGTAGCTCGTCTCGATGGCGCTCTCGGGCAGCAGCGAGACGTAGAACCGTGCCGCTTCTTCCGCCTCGCGCTTGAGGAAAAGGCAGGTACGCACTTTCGCTCGGGTCATTGAACTCACCTCCTCCCTCGGTGTCGTGGCGGCAGGATGGGGGCTAAATACGTTGAAGTCAACATAATTGAATGGAAGTTTCTGCGTCCCGTTTTCGACGGGGCCCGGAAGGGGAGGTCAGGAGCTAGTGGGCGAGGCTGATTTCCGGCATCGGCACGCCGATGCGCATCGGCTCCCGCTCGAAGGGCGAATCGACCATGTGCTCCATGCGCCGCTTGAGGTCGTCCTTCAGCGGCTCGTTCATGGCGAGGATCTGATCGGTTTTCAGGAAGTCGAGGACGAAGAAGTCGTTGATCGCCGGCCGGAAGAGGATGTCGGGCTTGCGCCGCTTCAGCTTTTCCGCCTGCACGGCCTGCATGGAGATCTGCGCCGTGCCGATGATCGTCTCCAGAAGTCCGGGCGTTTTGTCCGCATCGCCCGTCGGCCCGCCGGCCACGTCCGAGGCGATGATGAGATCCTGCTCCAGGCAGAGGTCGATCGGCAGGGGATTGACCGCTCCGCCATCGATCTGCAGCCGGCCGTTGATCAGGACGGGCTTGAAGACGGAGGGGATGGCAATGGAGGCGGCGACGGCCGGCCGGATCGGGCCATGATCCATGATCGTCTCGCACCAGCCGTAGAAGTCGCAGGAGACCACCTTGAGCGGGATCGCGAGCTCCTCGAAGGTCTCCGGCGTGCGCTCGATGCCGGGCACGAACATGTCGAGGACGCGTAAGGGGTCGAACTGCGCCTGCAGCAGCCGTCCGCGAAAGATGTCGCCGACGCCGATGGGACGCGCCTGCCAGAGCCGCGAATAGATTTCCCGCTTCTGGGCGAAGAATTCCAGCGAGGCCTCGCGCATCTCCCGCCCGCTCATGCCGCTCGCATATCCGAGGCCGATGATGGCGCCGATGGAGGTGCCGGCGATCTGCGCCGGTTTCACCCCGAGTTCATCGAAGACCTCGCAGACGAGGATGTGGGCCATGCCTCTGGCCCCCCCTCCGCCAAGCACGAGGCCGATATTGTGGTCAACGCTCATTCGTTTCTCCGCCCCGCCGTGCTGCGATACTCACACCTTCCCGCGGGCCGATCACAATCAAGATTTGAGTCGGAACGTAACGGACCGGCGTGACTCTTTTGCGAATCGGCTGCGGCGAGGGAAAGGGAACGCTCGCGCACCCTTTCAGATGGGGAGGCGTCGGCTTTCAGGCAAGGTTCGGCGCAAGCGCGGTGTTCAGGCCTCGCGGGCGAGGGCCCGCTCGCCGATATCGGAGCGGCAGAAGCCTTCGGGCCAGTCGATCCGGGCGACCGCTTCGTAGGCGCGCGCCTTTGCTTCGCCGATCGTCGGCCCGATCGCCGTCACGTTGAGGACGCGCCCCCCATTGGCGAGGATCGCGTCGCCCTCGCGCTTCGTGCCGGCATGAAAGACGGTGACGCCGGCAAGGCCGCCGGCTTGCGCCAGCCCGCCGATCCGGCTCCCCTTCTCGTACGCACCCGGATAGCCGCGGGCGGCCATCACGACCGTCAGCGCCGCCGCGGGCCGCCATCGCGCGCTCGCGCCTTCCAGCCGGCCGGTCGCGGCGCGGTGGAGGAGGGGGAGAAGGTCGCTCTCGAGCCGCACCATCAGCACCTGGCATTCCGGATCGCCGAAGCGGACGTTGTATTCGATCAGCTTCGGCCCTTCGGCGGTGATCATCAGCCCGGCATAGAGAACGCCGCGATAGGGCGTGCCGGCCGCCGCCATGGCGGCGAGCGTCGGCTCCACGATTTCCCGCATCGTCCGGGCGATCGTCGCCTCGTCCATCACCGGGGCGGGCGAATAGGCGCCCATGCCGCCGGTATTGGGCCCCTCGTCGCCGTCATAGGCGCGCTTGTGGTCCTGTGCGGTGGCGAGCGGCA
Source organism: Afifella sp. IM 167 (assembly GCF_020144925.1). Taxonomy (GTDB): domain Bacteria; phylum Pseudomonadota; class Alphaproteobacteria; order Rhizobiales; family Afifellaceae; genus Afifella. The sequence goes on along the minus strand of NZ_NSLC01000004.1, from coordinate 385,023 downwards.
GCGCCGTGCGGCCGTCGCAGAGGACGAAGAAGCTCGCCTCCTCGCCGACCAGGCATTCCTCGATCACGGCCTTGCCGCCCGGTTCGGCGAAGATCGCCGCCAGCGCTTCCTCGGCCGATGCAAGGCTGTCGGCGACGGTCACGCCCTTGCCGGCGGCGAGCCCGTCCGCCTTGACGACGATCGGAAGGGGCTGGGCGCGGAGATAAGCGAGGGCGGGCGCGAGCGCGTCGAATGTGCGGAAAGCGGCGGTCGGTATCCCGGCTTTCTCGCAGATCGCCTTGGTGAAGGATTTGGAGCCTTCCAGCTCGGCCGCCGCCGCGCGCGGGCCGAAGGCGGCGATGCCGGCCTCCTCCAGCGCATCGACCAGGCCGGCCACCAGCGGCGCCTCCGGCCCGACGACGACGAGGTCGATCCGCTCCTGGCGGCAGAAGGCGATGACCGCGACGTGGTCGGCCGGGTCGAGCGCGCGGCATTCGGCGCATGCGGCGATGCCGGCATTGCCCGGCGCGACGAAGAGCTTTTCAAGTGCCGGCGAGGCCGCGATCTTCATGGCGAGCGCGTGCTCGCGCCCCCCGCTCCCAAGCAATAGAACCCGCACGAAACTGCCCCTTCCAAATGCCGAGCGGGCCTCTAGCACGATGTGGCCCATGGCGAAACGCCGCGTGAATTGTCGCGGGAAAAAGCTTGACGCAGGCAGCCCGTTTCGGTGAGCAGGGACGATGCTGGAAAAAGCTGCCCCTGGCGCCACGACGGCCGGCGCGTTGCCCGATTCGGTAGCGCGGCACTGGCTCGACCGCTATGCGCCGGACTGGCTGAAGCCTTACGGGCGCCTCGCCAGATGGGACCGGCCGATCGGTTGGTGGCTGCTTCTGTGGCCATGCTGGTGGTCGGCGGCGCTTGCTTCCGTCCAGGCCGAGGGCGCCTTTCCGAACATCTGGCACATGATCCTCTTCCTGATCGGCGCCGTGGCCATGCGCGGGGCCGGCTGCACCTACAACGACCTCGTCGACCAGGATATCGATGCCAAGGTCGCCCGCACACGGGCCCGGCCGATCCCTTCGGGCGCCGTGTCGTGGCAGCAGGCGCTGCTCTTCCTCTTCCTGCAATGCCTCGTCGGCCTGCTGGTCCTCGTCCAGTTCAACGCCTTCACCATCATGCTGGGCTTCGCCTCGCTCGTCTTCGTGGCGATCTACCCCTTCATGAAACGGGTGACGCACTGGCCGCAGATCGTGCTCGGCATCTCCTTCTCGTGGGGCGCGCTGGTCGGCTGGTCGGCGGTTTTCGGCTCGCTCGCCGTTGCCCCGGTGCTTCTGTATCTCGGGGCGATTTCCTGGACGATGGCCTACGACACGATCTACGCCCACCAGGACAAGGAGGACGACGCCCTCATCGGTATCGGCTCCACGGCGCAGGTCTTCGGGGAGTTTACCCGGCCTGCGCTGGCGGGCTTCTTCGCGCTGACGATCCTCTTGATGGCGATCGCCTTCGTGCTGGTCGATGCCAGCGTCATCGCCTTCATCGGGCTATTGGCCGCGGCCGGGCATTTCGCCTGGCAGGTCCTGACGCTCGATATCGACGATGCCGACAACTGCCTGACGCGCTTCCGCTCCAACCGGGATGCGGGCACCATCATCTTCGCGGGCCTGTGCCTGGACGCGCTGGTGCGCGCCATCTTCGGCTGACTGTCTGATTTCTGGAAGGAATTGAGCCGGCGGAGATCGCCTAGCTGCGCGCGATGATCTCGCTGGCCGCAAGCGGCGGCGCGGCGCGGACGAGCCCTGCCTTGCGTCGGACGAGGAAGCGCGGGCGCAGCGGATTGCGCAGGCGCCGCCGGCGCGTATCGATCGACTGTCCGCCCTGCACGCGCGCCGCCATCCGGATCTCGCCGAGGAACGGGCGGGTGAGATGCGCCGCAAGCCGATCGCGGAAGCGCTGCGCGTCTTCGAACAGGAAGGTCTGCGCCAGCGTCAGCGAGCGTTCGCGCTCTGCATGCTCGATGGTGAGAAGGTAGCCGCCCGGCGTGCGGGCGATGCTGACCCCGATGAAGTGCTGTGCCGCATGGTCCTCGAGCGAGGGCCCGTCGCCGGACTGCGTCTCGACCACCAGCCGGTCGCTGGCGAAGAGAACGAGGACGCGCTCGCCGGAAGTCGTCGATGCGGGATACCACTGGAACGCTTCAAAGAGGGCAGGCCGCCATTCGAATGGGCCCGTCTCCTCTACCTGCGCGATGTCACGCTCGGTTTGACGCATTTCCTCCGGCCTGGTGGGCTCAGGATTGTTCTTTTGGGCATCTGTCGCTGTCATGCGACGACCATGCCCCCCGCGATTGGACATTCGCTTAAGGGGCGTGGTTAAGAGGCGGTCTACCTAACCTAAGGTAAGTAAACTCTCAACATGCCGCGTGACGATTGCACAGGGCGCGTTCGACACGATATGGCGGGTCGATGAAAGCGCGCGAGACCGAAGAGATTTCCGAGACCGTCGAGACCAACAGGGCTGATCGTGTCCTCCTTGCCGAGGCGGCGCGGGCGGCCGGCGCGCTGGCGCTGCGCTTTTTCGGCAGGAACCCGGAGAGCTGGCAGAAGCAGGGCGGCTCGCCGGTCAGCGTCGCCGACATGGAGGTCGACGCCTTCCTCCACGCCGAGCTGGCAGCCGCGCGGCCCGATTATGGCTGGCTTTCCGAGGAGACGGTCGACCACCCGGACAGGCTGCGCCGTGAGCGCATCTTCATTGTCGATCCGATCGACGGAACCCGCGGCTTTCTGGCGGGCGATCCGAACTGGTGCGTCTCCATCGCGGTCGTCTGCGAGGGAAGGCCGCAGGCCGCGGCCCTGTTCGCGCCCGCCCTCGGGCGGCTGATGACGGCTGCCCTCGGCGAAGGAGCCAGCGAGGATGGCGCGCCGATCCGCGTCAGTCGCCGCGGCGCTCTTTCCGGCTGCGCCATCGCCGGCCCGAGTTCATGGTTGAACAGCGAGGTCTGGCGCTCCCGCGAGGTCAGGCCGGGCCGCTACCTGCCCTCCCTCGCCTGGCGGTTCGCCTGTGTTGCCGACGCCACCTTCGATGCGGCCTTTGCGCGCCCCCGTGCCCATGACTGGGACCTTGCGGCCTGCGATCTTTTGGTGCACGAAGCCGGAGGCCGCCTGACCGCTCTGGACGGGCGACCGCCGCTTTACAACAAGGCTGAATTGCGGCACGGAGCCCTCGCTGCCGCCAATCAGCGCCTGCACGGCGATCTGATCGCCGCTTTGACGACGGTGGAAGAGGAACGTGCCGCCTCCGGCAAGGCCGGCCACTGACGACGAGCCAATCAATGACGTCCGAACCTTCCGAAACGAAGAGCGACCAGCTCCTGCATCTTGTCTTCGGCGGCGAGCTGAGCGACCTGCAGCAGGTGCATTTCCGCGATCTGAATGCCCTCGATATGGTCGGTGTCTATCCGAACTACGCCGAGGCCTACAGAGCCTGGAAAGAGAAGGCGCAGATGACGGTCGACAACGCCCAGATGCGCTACTTCATCGTGCACTTGCACCGTCTGCTCGATCCCGAACATGACCGCAAGGGATAAGGAAGGCCCCACGATCGCGGCCTCCCAGGAGACCGGATCGGATACGTTGACGGTTGCCGACATGTCCACCATGGACGTGATGCGGCGCCTCTTCTGGGAAATCCTGTGGCCGAACCGGCGCATTGCCGGGCTCACGCTTGTCGCCATGGCGCTCAGCGCCGCGACTTCGGGCGCCGTGCCCTTCCTCATGCAGGTTGTCGCCGACGAGGTCTTCGTCGCCAAGAACGAAGTGCTCCTCTACCTCCTGCCCGTCGCCATCATCGCCGTCATGTCGGTGCGCGGCGCCTCTGACTGGGTTTCCAAGGTGAGCGATGCCTGGCTCGGCAACACGCTCGTCGCCGATCTGCGCATCCGCATGTTCGACACCTTGACCTCGGCCGATCTCGCCTGGGTCCAGCGCACCCATTCGGGCCGCTTCGTCTCCGCCTTCGTCAACGACGCGCCGGTGGTCGACCGGGCCGCGGCCAAGACCATGACGTCGCTCGTCAAGGATGGCCTCACCGTCATCTTCCTCACCGCCGCCATGTTCTACATGGACTGGCGCCTGGCGCTGATCGTCTCTGTGGGCATTCCCTTCGCCTATCTCTATCTGCGCCGGCAGAGGCAGCGCATCTCCGGCTCGGTGCGGCGCTCGCTGAAGGAATCGGGCGACCTCGGCAGCCTCCTCACGCAGACCCTGCAGTCGCTGCGCGTCGTCAAGGCCTACCGCCAGGAAGGCCGCGAGGCGGCACGCTTCCGCGTCATCGTCGACAATATCGTCCGCTATCTGATGAAGACGGCCCGCTCGCGCGCCGCTGTCGGCCCGGTCACCGAGGCCCTCTCCGGCGTCGGCATCGCCGGGGCGATCTTCTATGGCGGCTGGCAGGGCATCTACGGCTCCGTCACCGTCGGCCATTTCGCAGGCTTTCTCACCGCCGCCATGCTGACCTACCAGCCGCTGCGTTCCGTCGCGCAGACGCAGGCCCTGCTCTCGGAAGGCGTCACCGCGGCGAGCCGTATCTTCGCCATCATCGACCACGCCTCGTACGTGACCGAGAAGCCGGGCGCCGAGCCTTTGAAGGTGCCGCAGGGACGCATCGTCTTCGAGAATGTGGGCTTTTCCTACGATACCGGCGGCGCGGTGCTGCGCGAGTTCGATCTCGTCGTGGAGCCCGGCGCCAAGGTCGCCCTCGTCGGCCCGAGCGGCGCCGGCAAGAGCACCGTCCTCAACCTGGCGCTTCGCTTCTTCGACCCGACCTCGGGCCGCATTCTCATCGATGGACAGGATATCCGGGAAGCGACGCTCAGCTCCGTGCGCGGCGCGATGGCGCTCCTGACCCAGGATCCCGTCCTCTTCGACGACACCGTGCGCGCCAACATCGCCTATGGCTCGGAGGATGCCGGCGAGCGTCGCATCGTCGAGGCGGCGCGCGCCGCCGCGGCCCACGATTTCATCATGCGCTTGCCGCAGGGCTACGAGACGGTGGTCGGCGAGGCGGGAAGCCGGCTTTCCGGCGGCGAGAAGCAGCGTATCGCCTTTGCGCGCGCCATGCTGCGCGATGCGCCGATCCTGCTGCTGGACGAACCGACGAGCGCCCTCGATGCCGAAGCGGAGGCCAAGGTGCAGACCGCGCTGGAGGGCCTGCTGCAGGGTCGGACCGTCTTGATGATCGCCCACCGCCTTTCCACGGTGAAACGCGCCGACGTCATCTGCGTCATGGAAAGCGGCTCGATCGTGGAGCATGGCACGCATGAGGAGCTGCTGGCCCGCGGCGGCGCCTACGCCAAGATGTTCCGGACCCAGTTCGTGGGAGAGGCACCTGGCCTGGCTGCGGCCGGAAGTTGAGCGGCATGCTGAAGTCGCTGGGGCGCAACGCTTTCCTGACCTCGCTCGTCGGCCGCCTCCTGGCGGTCTATCTCAAGCTCGTGCGTGCGACGACGCGCTTTGCCACCGAACCGGCCGAACCCTATACGCTGATCGACGACAAGATGCCGATCATCGCCACCTGCTGGCACGGCCACCATCTTCTGGTGGCGCTGATGCGCAGGCGCGACCATGATTTCGCGGTCCTCGTCTCGCGCTCCGCGGACGGGGCGATCAATGCAGCCGCGGCCGAGGGCATGGGCCTGAAGGTCATTCGCGGCTCGGGAGGGCGCAACCGGTTGAAATCGGCGAAGAAGGGCGGAGCCGTCGGCCTGCTCAACATGCTCGACGCCTTGAAGGAAGGTCTGTCCGTGTCGCAGACGGCGGACGTGCCGCGCGGTGTTTCGCGCCGCTGCGGCGAGGGCGTCGTCAAGCTCGCCCAGCTCTCCGGTCGCCCCATTGTCGCCGTCGGCGTCGCCACGAAATTCCGCATCGACATCCCGAGCTGGGACCGGGCCCGCCTGCCTCTGCCCTTTGGCCGGGGCGGGTTTGTCCTCGGCGAGCCGATCTTCGTCCCGCCGGGCGCCGAGGATGAGGAACTGGAGGCCTGCCGCCTGGAGGCCGAGCGTTCCCTCAACGATACGCTGAAGCGGGCCGAAAGGCTGGCGGGCATCGCCCATGGCTGAGGTCTGGGATCGGTTCGCGATCTCGATATGGCGCAGCGCCGGCCATGTCATCCAGCCGGCCGTCAGCCTGCTTCTCAAGGAGCGCGAAAGGCGCGGCAAGGAAGAGAGCGAGCGTATCGCCGAGCGCCGCGGCCATGCGAGCCGCAAGCGCCCCGCCGGCCGTCTGGCCTGGGTGCACGCCGCTTCCGTCGGCGAAACCAATTCGGTGCTGCCGCTGATCGCCGGCCTGCAGAAGAAGGGCATGTCGATCGTGCTGACCACGGGAACGGTCACCTCGGCGGCGATCGCCTCAAGGCGCCTCAGGAACGGGGCGGTGCATCAATACGTGCCGCTCGACCTGCCGCTCTTCTGCAGGCGCTTCCTGCAGCACTGGCAGCCCGATCTCGCCGTCTTCGTGGAATCGGAACTGTGGCCGACGGCGATGGACGAGCTCTACCGGCGCTCCGTACCGCTGGTCCTCGTCAACGGCCGCATGTCGGAGCGTTCCTTCCGCCGCTGGCGCCAGAGCGGCCCCTTCGGGCGCTCCATCATGCGCCGCATCAACCTCTGCCTCGCCCAGAGCGAGGCGGATGCGGAGCGCTTCGGCGCCCTCGGCGTCGGCAAGGTTGTTGTCACCGGCAACCTGAAGTTCGACGCCCCCGAGCCCGCCGCTCCCGCTGCCGAACTTGCCGCCTTCCGCGCCGCCATCGGTCGGCGGCCCGTATTTCTTGCCGCCAGCCTGCATCCGGGCGAGGACGAGATCGTGCTGGCCGCCGCCGCCGGCCTGCGCGCCGCGCATCCGGACCTCCTCACCATCATCGCGCCGCGCCATCCCGAGCGCGCGCCGCAGATCCTCGATCTCGCCGCCGCCGCCGGGATCGCCATTCGCTCGCGCTCCGCCGGACAGATGCCGGAGGCCGAAACCGGCATCTTCCTCGCCGACACGATCGGCGAGATGGGCATCTGGTACCGCCTCGCCGATATCGCCTTCCTCGGCGGCACGCTGGTGGAGCATGGCGGCCAGAACCCGATCGAGCCCGCCAAGCTCGCCGTGCCGGTGCTGCACGGGCCCCATACCGATAATTTCTCCGAGATCTTTGCCGCGCTGGTCGATGCACAGGCGACGATCGAGGTCACGGGCGCAGAGGATCTCGCCAGCGAGGCGGCGGCCCTGCTGGCCGATCCCGCCGAGCGCGAGCGTCTCGCTGCGGCGGCTGCCGACTGTGTCGCCGGCTCGGCCGGCGCGCTGCAAAAGAGCCTGGAGGCGCTCGCGCCCTACCTTGCCGAAGAACCCGAAACCGAGCCGGTGGGGGGCTGAGGCATGCGCGCGCCTTCCTTCTGGTGGCGCAGCGCCGCTCCGGCCGCCCTGTTGCTCGCGCCTTTCGGCTGGCTCTACGGCCTTTTCAGTGCATCGCGCATGCGCAAGGCGGGCGAGCCTGCGGCAAAGCCCGTCATCTGCATCGGCAACTTCGTCATGGGCGGTGGCGGCAAGACGCCTCTCTGCCTCGCCATCGGCCGCCTTGCCATCCAGAACGGCCTGAAACCCGGCTTTCTCTCCCGCGGCTATGGCGGCTCGGAGACGGGGCCGGTCCGCGTCGATCCGCGCAAGCACATGGCGAGCGATGTCGGCGACGAGCCGCTGCTTCTGGCGGCGCTTGCACCGACGGTGGTCGCGCAAGATCGCGTCGCCGGCGCGAAGGCGCTCGAAAGGCTCGGGGTCGATCTCGTCGTCATGGATGACGGATTTCAAAATCCGGGCCTGTCGAAGGATCTGTCGATCGTCGTGGTCGACGGCGCGCGCGGCCTCGGCAACGGCTTCGTGTTTCCGGCGGGCCCGCTGCGGGCGCCCCTCGGCGTCCAGCTCGAACGCGCCGACGCCGTCCTCGTCATGGGTCCTGGCGCACCGGGCGAGGCAGCGGCCCAAAAGGCGCGAGCGCGCGGCCTGCCGGTCTTTGCCGCCGAACTCGTGCCCCTGAAGAGCGACGGATGGGACGAAGCGCCGCTTCTCGCCTTTGCCGGCATTGCCGCGCCGGAGCGCTTCTTCGCCTCGCTGGAAGCGGCGGGTGCCACCCTCGGCGCGTGGCGGGCCTTCGGCGACCACCATCGCTGGAGCGAGGAGGACTGCCACGCGCTCCTCGATCTGGCGGACGAGAAGGACCTTCTGCCCGTCACGACGGAAAAGGATGCCGCGCGCCTCAAGGGCACGCACGGGGCCCATGCCGCGCTCTATCAGCGCCTGGCCGTGTTTCCGGTTCGCGCGCGCATCGCCGACGAGGCCGGGTTCTGGGGATGGATAGCCGGGCGCCTTTCCGAGCGGAAGAAGATGCCCTGAGACCGGAGCTTCAGCGCCCCGAAAGTTCCCGCTCGCGCTTCAGCGATGTTGCCGCATCGGCATAGGCTTCCTGCCGGTCGACGCTCCAGTAGCGAAGATCGGAGAGGGGAATGCGCATCCCCGTGACGGCGCAAGTGACGAAGGCTCCCGGCACGATCACCTGAAAGTCCCCGTCGAGAAAGCGGATCTTGGCCTCGCCGCCGCGGCCGGCCCCTTCAAAGCGGTTCATGGATTTCTTCCTAAATGGATTTCGGCGCGATTTGAAGCGCCCAAAGGATTGCACGTTAAGCGCGCTCCGGTTCCTTGCTCGGCCTGGAGGGAGGCGGATCGTCGTCCTCTTCCTCGTCGCGCGGGCTGCGATGCTTCTCCGGCGGCACGAGCGGCTCCGGCTCCACCTGCGGATGCATGAGATGGCGCCCGGAGGAGATGTCGCCGCTGCGCTGCCATGAGAGCCGCTCGGCGTCGCGCCGGCGCACGTCGGAGAGCGTCTCGTCCACTTCCTCGCGGTCGAGGCCGAGCGCCTTCAGCGCCTCGCCGCCGAAGACGAGAGCCGATTCGTAGGTCTCGCGCATCTCGTAATCGACGCCCTTCTCGATGAGCTCCAGTGTATGCGCCCGGTCCCAGGCCCGCGCATAGATCTCCGCCTGGTCGAAGCTTTCCACCAGAAGGTCGACGATGCGGTTCGTCGTCTGCGGATCGTCGACGCACACGCAGACGAGCTGGGCGTCCTCCGCACCGGCGGCGCGCAGCACGTCGATGCGCGTGCCGTCGCCGAAATAGATGCGGAAGCCGAAGCGCGCCGCCTGCCGGATACGCTCCGCATTGGCCTCGATGATGGTCACGTCGATGCCGCGGGCAAGCAGCACCTGGCTGACGATCTGGCCGAACCGGCCGAAGCCGATGACCAGCACCTGCCCGCCGGCGCCCTCGAAATCCTCCTCGATGTTGTCCTCGTCCTCCTCGATGAGCAGGTATTTGGACAGCCACAGCGAGAGCGGCGTCAGCGCCATGGAGAAGGTGACGATGGCGGCGACGAAGGCGGTTTCGGAGGGCCACAGCGCCCGCGCCGCCGCCGCCGAGGCAAACAGCACGAAGGCGAACTCGCCGGCCTGCGGCAGCAGCGTCGCCGTCTTGACGGCGGTGTTGTGGCTCGCCCCGAAAAGGCGGGAGAGGCCGTAGAGGATCACGCCCTTGAGGACGAGGATGATCGGCACGACGAGGACGATCCGCCACCAGGCGAAGATGACGCTCGAAAGATTGATCGACATGCCGACCGCCATGAAGAAGAGGCCGAGCAGCAGACCGCGAAAGGGCTCCACATTGGCTTCCAGCTCGTGGCGGAAGGAGGAATCGGCGAGCATCACGCCGGCGATGAAGGCGCCCATCGCCATCGACATGCCGGCCATGTCCATCACCGCCGCCGCGCCGAGCACGACGAGAAGCGCGGCCGCCGTCATGATCTCGCGCGCCTTGGTGGTGGCCAGGAGGCGGAACATCGGGTTGAGCAGGAAGCGGCCGGCGAGCAGGAGCAGGCCCGTCGCGGCGATCAGCTTGACGATCTCCATGAGGCCGGAGGAGGCGGTGCTCTCCGCGCTGCCGGGCGAAAGCAGCGGCACCAGCGCCAGAAGCGGCACGATGGCGATGTCCTGGAAGAGCAGGATCGCGAAGCTCTTCTGGCCATAGGGGGCGTTGAGGTCGTTCTTCTCCGAAAGGATCTGCATGCCATAGGCGGTCGAGGACATGGCAAGGCCGAAGCCGATGATGAGCGCCGGCTCGATGCGCCATCCGAACAGCCAGAAGAGCAGCGAGAGGAGGCCGCCGGTGATGCCGACCTGTGCCGCGCCCAGTCCGAAGATGTCGGCGCGCATGGTCCACAGCCGGGCCGGGCGGAGTTCCAGCCCGATGATGAAGAGGAACATCACCACGCCGAGCTCGGAAAAGTGCAGGATCTGCTCGGGCTCGGAGATCATCCGGGCGAGCGGGCCGACGACGACGCCCGCGGCGAGGTAGCCGAGCACGGAGCCGAGCCCGAGCCGCTTGGCGATCGGCACGGCAATGACGGCCGCGCCGAGCAGGATCAGCGGCTCGGCGAAGAGGACGGCGTTGGTCGCGCCGGTAACTTCGGCGACGGCTTCCGCGGGGGAAACGGCCATGTATCCTCGGCCCTTCAGGGATTGCGCCGGACAGACTACAGGCTAGGCCCGGCAGCCTAAAGGGGCGTTATCGCGGCCGGCCGAAATGCTTCCCGCACGATGCGCTGAAAGCGGTCGTCTAGGGCAGTTCGGCGTAGCCGTCCTTGAAGCCGGAAAGCGAGATGGGGATGCCGATGCCCTCTTCGGGCGTCTGGAAGATGATGAAGGTGGCCGTGGTGCCGCTGCTGAGCTTGCCGAGAAGGTTCTCATCCATGATCACCTCGGCGACGCAGCCATTGGGCAGGCAGCGCACGAAGCCGGCCGAGCCGAGATCCTCCTCGTCGATCCTGAGGCCGAGGCCGCGCGGCAGGAGCACGCCGAGCGGGGCGAGCACGCGCAGGATCTTCGCCTGCTTGTCTGCGGTCTTCAAAACGATGACGGTAAGCCCGACATTCGGCCGGTCCTCCGCCGTCACGAACTGCATCACGACACATTGCTCGTTCTGCGCGCCCGGAGGCGTGTCGCAGCGCACTTCCCAGTCCCCGTGCTTGGATTTGACGGTGCCCTGTGCGGCGGCGGTGCCGGGCGCGAGGGCCGCGCAAAGAACCAGCGCGGCGCCGAGAAGCGTGAGAAAGGAAGCGGGAAAGCGCAATGGCGGTGACCTTCTGCGGTGGCGGGCCCCGTCCGCCGGGTTCCGATTCGTCGCCTGAGCGGTAGCAGAGCCCCCCTGTGGGTTCAAGGAATCGCTCCGCCTGTCGCAGGCGGCGCATCTGCGTGCAAAAATGCCGCATGTGGCGCGTTGACGCCTTGGTTGCAGCTTGACGTACTCTAGGATTATTCCAGACGAGACTTGCGGCGCGCCCGCCAATGCGGCACTACGCCGCTGCCGCAACTGCGCTGGATCGAAGCGCGTTGCAGGTGACGCAACAGACGGAGAAGGCATTGATGAAAGTTCTGGCGAGGTGTTTCGCTTGGGCCTGCTCGGCGGCAATCGGGCTCATGGCGATGGGCACGGTCACGCTTGCCCAGCCGGCAGAGAACGGTCCCTTCCCCTGGCAGATCCACATGCAGACGGCCGCGACGGGCGTGGCCGAATATGTCGACTGGTTCGCCTGGTACACGCTGATCATCATGATCGCGATCTGCGTCTTCGTCTTCGGCCTGATTGCCTGGGCGGTGTTCCGCTTCGGCCATCGCCGCAACCCGGTTCCGGCGCGGTTCTCGCACAACACGCTGGTGGAGGTCCTCTGGACGGTCCTGCCGGTCTTCGTGCTGGTGGCGATCGCGGTGCCGTCCTTCCGCCTTCTCTACGGCGAGTTCGATCCCTCCAAGATCTACGCCGACTACAACCCGCAGACCGACAAGTTCCTGACCGTGAAGGTCACCGGCCATCAGTGGTACTGGAGCTACGAGTACGGGGTCGACGAGGACAGCAAGTCGAACGGCATCACCGGCGATATCGGCTTCGACGCCTTCATGGTCCCCGATGACGAGCTAGGCGAGAACGGCGTGCGCAACCTGTCCGTCGACAACGCCATGGTGGTTCCCGTCGACACCTATGTCCGCCTTCAGGTGACGGGCGCCGACGTCATCCACTCCTTCGCCATGCCCTCCTTCGCCGTGAAGATCGACGCCGTGCCGGGCCGCCTGAACGAGACCTATTTCAAGGCCGACCGCGAGGGCGTCTATTACGGTCAGTGCTCCGAGCTCTGCGGCAAGGATCACGCTTTCATGCCGGCGGCCATCCAGGTGGTTTCCAAGGAGCAGTTCGGCACCTGGGCGGGAGAGGCGACCGCCGATCTCGGCAAGGCGAACGCGACGCTCGCCAGCATGATCGAGGAAGCCGGCGCCAAGGCCGCCGCGAACGCTGAAACCGATACCGACAGTGAGGCCGCGCAGCTCGCCTCTCGCTGAGCGCCGTCCGCGACCGAAAAAGAGGAAGGACCCACTGATGGCAACTGCTGCCGTTCACGATTCCCACGCCCATCCGACGGGCTGGAAGCGCTACGTCTACTCCACCAACCACAAGGACATCGGCACGATGTACCTGATCTTCGCCATCATGGCGGGGATCATCGGTGGCGCGCTCTCCATCCTCATGCGCATGGAGCTGCAGGAGCCCGGCATCCAGATCTTCACCGGTCTGGCGCAGATGGTCTACGGCTACGACGCCGGTGCCGCTCTCGACGGCGGCAAGCAGATGTACAACGTCTTCACCACCGCGCACGGCCTCATCATGATCTTCTTCATGGTGATGCCGGCGATGATCGGCGGCTACGGCAACTGGTTCGTGCCGATCATGATCGGGGCGCCGGACATGGCCTTCCCGCGCATGAACAACATCTCCTTCTGGCTGCTGCCGCCGGCCTTCCTTCTTCTGCTCATCTCGATGTTCGTGCCGGGCAATCCGGGCGGCTACGGCGCCGGTCAGGGCTGGACGATCTATCCGCCGCTGTCGACCTACGGCTCGCCGGGGCCGGCGATGGATTTCGCCATCCTCGCGCTCCATCTCGCGGGCGTTTCCTCGATCCTCGGCGCGATCAACTTCATCACCACGATTTTCAACATGCGCGCCCCGGGCATGACGCTGCACAAGATGCCGCTCTTCGCCTGGTCGGTGCTGGTGACGGCTTTCCTGCTGCTGCTGGCCCTGCCGGTGCTGGCCGGCGCCATCACCATGCTTCTGACGGACCGCAATTTCGGCACCACCTTCTTCGATCCTTCCGGCGGTGGTGATCCCATCCTCTACCAGCACCTCTTCTGGTTCTTCGGCCATCCGGAGGTCTACATCCTGATCCTGCCGGGCTTCGGCATCATCTCCCACATCGTGGCGACCTTCTCCAAGAAGCCGATCTTCGGCTATCTCGGCATGGCCTACGCCATGGTGGCGATCGGCGCCGTCGGCTTCATCGTCTGGGCCCACCACATGTACACCGTGGGCATGGACGTCGACACGCAGGCCTACTTCACCTTCGCCACGATGGTGATCGCGGTGCCGACGGGCGTGAAGATTTTCTCCTGGATCGCGACGATGTGGGGCGGGTCGATCTCGATGCGCACGCCGATGCTCTGGGCCGTGGGCTTCATCTTCCTGTTCACCATCGGCGGCGTGACGGGCGTCCAGCTCGCCAATGCGGGCCTCGACCGCTCGCTGCACGACACCTACTTCGTGGTGGCCCATTTCCACTACGTGCTGTCGCTCGGCGCCGTCTTCGCGATCTTCGGCGGGTGGTACTACTGGTTCCCGAAGATGTTCGGCTACATGTACAATTCGTGGGTCGCCAAAACCCATTTCTGGGTGACGTTCATCGGCGTGAACATGGTCTTCATGCCCCACCATTTTCTGGGTCTGGCGGGCATGCCGCGCCGCTACATCGACTATCCGGATGCGTTTGCGGGCTGGAACATGGTCTCCTCCTGGGGCTCCTACCTCTCCGGTATCGGCGTCCTCATCTTCCTCTACGGGATCATCGAGGCCTTCTCCAAGAAGCGCGTCGCCGGCGACAATCCCTGGGGCGAGGGCGCCACAACGCTCGAATGGCAGCTCTCCTCCCCGCCGCCCTTCCACCAGTGGGAAGAGCTGCCGCGGATCAAGTAGGCGAAATGTGACAAGCGTGCCGGTGCGCCCCTTCGGGCGGTCGCCGGCACCCTGACAGGGCGGGTCCGCCGCAAGCGCGCGGGCGGGACCGCAAATCGACGAACAGGAAGAGGCCGACCTCTTGAGTGACGCACCTACCATGCAGACTGCCGCGCCGGGCGAGCCGCTCGCGGTCACCCTTGCGGAGCCGCGCGACTTCTTCAATCTGATGAAGCCGCGGGTCATGTCGCTGGTGATCTTCACCGCCATGACCGGCATGATCGTGGCGCCGGGCCATCTGCATCCGGTCCTCGCCTTCATCGGCCTGCTGGCGATCGCCGTCGGTGCCGGTGCGTCCGGCGTGCTCAACATGGCCTATGAGGGCGATATCGACGCCCTGATGCGGCGCACCGCAACGCGCCCCGTGCCGAGTGGCCGGGTGAGCGCGGTGGAGGCGCAGAGCTTCGGCCTCGTCCTTGCGGTCTTTTCCGTCATGGTGCTCGGCCTCGCCGTCAACTGGCTGGCGGCGGCGCTGCTGGCCTTCACCATCTTCTTCTACGCCGTCGTCTACACGATGTGGCTGAAGCGCTTCACGGCGCAGAACATCGTCATCGGCGGCGCGGCCGGCGCGCTCCCGCCGATCATCGGATGGGCGGCGGTGACCGGCGATGTCGGCCTCTACCCCGTGCTTCTTTTCCTCATCATTTTTCTGTGGACCCCGCCGCACTTCTGGGCGCTGGCGCTGTTCGTGAAGGAGGACTACGGCCGGGCCGGCGTGCCGATGCTGCCGAACGTCGTCGGCGATGCGGCGACGCGGCGTCAGATCTTCGCTTATTCGCTGGTTCTGGCTCCCCTCGGCGTCACGCCGTTCCTCTTCGGCTACGCCACGCCCTTCTACGGCGGCGCCGCCATCGTCCTGGGCGGCCTCTTCGTCTGGCGGGCCGTTGGCGTCCTGCGCGAGCGCGAGGCCGACCGTCATCACGCGGCGCGGGCGCTTTTCGGCTATTCGATCGTCTATCTTTTCGCGATCTTTTCGGTTCTTCTCCTCGATGCGGCGGTCGGGCCCTCCCTGGCCCATTGGGTCGCCAGCCGATGAGGGAGATCGCCTTGGAAGATCGCGTGCGTCTGACAGAGGAACAGCAGAAGAGCCGCCGCCGGCGTTCGATCGCCATCGCGGTCGTTCTCGCGGCCCTCGTCATGATTTTCTACGTCATCACGCTGGTGCGCCTCGGCCCGGGAGTCACGGAGATGCCGCTTTGACCGTAAGGAAGAAAGCAAGGGGCAACCTCTTCTTCGCCGCCCTTCTCGGTGTCGTCGCCGTCTCCATGGTCGGCGCGGCCTATGCGGCGGTACCCCTTTACTATCTCTTCTGCTCCGTCACCGGCTATGGCGGCACCACGCAGCGCGCCACGGCTGGCGCCGACAGGGTGCTCGACCGGGTGATCACCGTTCGCTTCGATTCCAACGTCGCCGGCGGCCTGCCCTGGAAGTTCAAGCCCGAGCAGGCCTCGATCCGTGCCAGGGTCGGCGAGACCTATTTCGTCACCTACCGCGCCGAGAACCTGTCCGACCACGCCACGACAGGGGCGGCCGTGTTCAACGTCGCTCCGGACCAGAGCGGCGCCTACTTCAACAAGATCGCCTGCTTCTGCTTCACCCAGCAGACGCTCGAGCCCGGCGAGAGTACGGAGATGGGCGTGCAGTTCTTCCTGGATCCCGCGCTGATGGACGACAGTGACATGAAGCCGGTGACGACGGTCACCCTGTCCTACACCTTCTTCCCGCAGGAGCCGGATCGCCCGGCCAAGCCGGTGGCGGCGGCGGGCGGCGCAAAGCCGACCGAGAAGCTGTGATGGTCGGGGCAACGCCCGAATCGGGCGCCGTCAACGATGAGACTGCCCCGCACGCGGGCACAGAGGAACATCCTGCGCCTGCCGCGGACGTGAAAGAGAAAGAGGAAAAAATGGCCGAGGCCCACGCCAAATCACACGACTATCATCTGGTGGACCCGAGCCCCTGGCCCGCGATCGGCGCGCTCTCGGCATTCCTGCTCGCCCTCGGCGCCATCGCCGCCATGAAGGGCGCCTCGATCTTCTGGGTGGTTCCGGGCTTCGCCGGCGTCATCTTCACCATGGTCGGCTGGTGGCGCGACGTCATCCGCGAAAGCCATCAGGGCTTTCACACCGGCGTCGTCTCGCTGCATCTGCGCTATGGCATGATCCTCTTCATCGCCTCGGAGGTGATGTTCTTCGTCGCCTGGTTCTGGGCCTATTTCGACGCCAGCCTCTATGCCGGCGAGGCGATCCAGCACACCCGCGTCGAGGTGACCGGCGGTCAGTGGCCGCCTGCGGGCATCGAGGTCTTCGATCCCTGGCATCTGCCGCTGATCAACACGCTGATCCTGCTCACCTCCGGCACGACGATCACCTGGGCGCACCATTCGCTGCTCGAAGGCGACCGGCGCGGCCTGATCAACGGCCTGATCGCGACGATCGTTCTCGGCATCCTGTTCAGCTTCGTGCAGGCCTACGAATACGCCCACGCCGCCTTCTCCTTCGGCGGCAATATCTACGGTTCGACCTTCTTCATGGCGACCGGCTTCCACGGCTTCCACGTCATCGTCGGCACGATCTTCCTGATCGTCTGCCTGGTGCGTGCCTTGCGCGGCGATTTCACGCCGCAGAAGCACTTCGGTTTCGAAGCAGCCGCCTGGTACTGGCACTTCGTCGACGTCGTCTGGCTGTTCCTCTTCTCCTGCATCTACGTGTGGGGCTCGGCCGGCGCGGTGATGGAGTAAGGGCAGGGCGCCTCCCGCGCCTTCCGTCAACAGCAAGGGCGCGATTGCGCCCGGAGTGTTCATGTCGATTTCGAATGTGCCGCCTGTCCCGCCGGAGCCGGTCACCACCGGCCTTCGCGGGCGCTGCCCGCGATGCGGAAAGGGCGGCATCTTCAACGGCTTCCTGAAGCTCAAGAAGGCTTGCCCGGTCTGCGGTCTCGATCTCGGCTTCGCCGATTCCGCCGATGGCCCGGCCTTTTTTGCCATGACCTTCATCGGCTTCCTGATCGCAGGTGCGGCGGTTCTGGTGGAACTCGCCTATTCGCCGCCCTTCTGGGTCCATATCCTTCTCTGGCCTCCGGCGATCATCTTCTTCGCGCTGATCCTTCTGCGTCCCCTGAAGGGACTGGCCATCGCCCTGCAATTCGCCAATAAGGCCAAAGAGGGCGAGATCGACCGTTCGGCGCGATGAGCGCGGAGGACGGCACGGCTGAAGGGACCGCGCGCAGGGCTGGTCCCGTCCGCCTCGTTGTCACCGGCATCGTCGCGCTCGTCGCCATCGCGATCCTCGTCTCGCTCGGCAACTGGCAGGTCCGCCGCCTCGCCTGGAAGGAAGATCTGATCGCGCGCGTCGCCGAGAGGCCGGCCATGCCGCCTTTGCCGGCCGCGGTGATCTTCCAGCCGGACGCGGCTGCGAACGAATACCGCCGGGTCGTCCTTTCCGGCCGCTACCTTGCCGCCAAGGAGGTGCGGGTCTTCACCTCGCTGCCCTCCGACGAGGCCCGTGGCCCGGCTTCCGGCCCCGGCGCCTGGATCATGACGCCCTTCGAGCTAGCTGACGGCGGCGTCATCCTGGTCAATCGCGGCTTCGTGCCGGACGGCGCTGAATGGGCGCCGCCGCCTTCGGGCGAGATCGAGATTTCCGGCCTCATCCGCCCCGACGATCCGCCGACCTGGCTGACGCCGGAGAACAAGCCGGGCGAGGACCTCTTCTTCTCCCGCTCCATCGAAGCGATCTCCGCCGCCGAGAACCTGACGGGCAGGCTCGCCCCCGTCACGCTCGATCTCCTGCGCTCCGAAGAGGGGCCGGAGCTGCCGCAGGCGGGAGAAACGCGCATGCTCTTTCCCAACAACCACCTGCAATACGCGCTGACATGGTATGGTCTTGCCGTCGCCCTGGTGGTCGTCTTCCTCTCCTACGCGGTGGGTGCCCGCCGGCGCAGGCCATGAGAGGCATTGCAGCTGCGCTGTTTGCGGCGCTTGACTTCCTCTAGGCTCGCAACCTACTTCCCGGCAAAGGGATTTCGATCATGCATAAGCCCAGGATCACGCTCCATCTCTGCGCCCCGCGCGGCTTTTGTGCCGGCGTCGACCGCGCCATCCAGGTCGTGGAGGAGGCGCTCCGCCGCTATGGCGCGCCTGTCTATGTGCGCCATGAGATCGTCCATAACCGCTTCGTGGTCGACAGCCTGAAGGAGAAGGGGGCGATTTTCGTCGAAGAGCTCGACGAGGTGCCGCAGACCGGGCAGCCGGTGATCTTCTCGGCCCATGGCGTGCCCAAGAGCGTCCCGCAGGCGGCCGAGGGCCGCAACATGCTCTATCTCGACGCCACCTGCCCGCTCGTCTCCAAGGTGCACAAGGAAGCGATCCTGCACGAGCGCCGCGGCCGCGAGATCGTCCTCATCGGCCATGCCGGCCACCCCGAGGTGGAAGGCACGATGGGGCAGCTGGAGCCTGGCTCCATCACGCTGATCGAGACGCCGCAGGACGCGCGCGCCTTCACCCCGCGCGATCCCTCCAACCTTGCCTGGATCAGCCAGACGACGCTCTCCGTCGACGACACGGCCGAGATGGTCGAGATCCTCCAGGAGCGCTTTCCCGAGATCACCGGCCCGCAGAAGGGCGACATCTGCTACGCCACCACCAACCGTCAGGCGGCCGTCAAGGCCGTCGCCCCCAAGGTGGAGCGCATGCTCGTCGTCGGCGCGCCGAACTCGTCCAATTCCCGCCGCCTCGTGGAAGTCGCGGAGCGCAGCGGCTGCCCGCGGGCGACGCTGATCCGTGGCGCGGCCGAGATCGACTGGACCGACCTTGAAGGCGTTGCCGATATCGGCCTGACCGCCGGGGCTTCGGCGCCGGAGCTTCTGGTGGAGGAGGTCGTGGAGGCCTTCCGCCAGCGCTTCGAGGTGAAGGTGGAGCTGGTGACGACGGCCGAGGAGGACATCACCTTCCTCCTGCCGCGCACCCTGCGCGAACAGGCCGCGTAAGCCGCAACCGTGGCAGTCTATACCGAGATCGGGGACGGCGAGCTCGAGGCTTTCCTGAAGGATTACGATCTCGGCGGCGTGCTTGCCTTCAAGGGCATCGCCGAGGGCGTGGAGAACTCCAACTACCTTCTGCATACCGAGGCCGGCTTCTTCATCCTGACGCTCTACGAGCGGCGGGTGAAGCGCGAGGACCTGCCGTTCTTCCTGTCGCTGATGCAGCATCTTTCCGATCGCGGCATCGATTGTCCGCTGCCGGTGAAGGCAAGGGACGGCAAGGCCCTGCGCGAGCTGGCCGGCCGGCCCGCCGCCATTATCTCCTTCCTCGACGGGATGGGCGTGCGCCGGCCCCGGGTGATGCACTGCGCCGGCGTCGGCGGGGCGCTCGCCGCCATGCACGAGGCGGGCAGGGACTTTCCGATGCGCCGGGCGAACGCGCTGGCGCTCGCCGACTGGCGCCCGCTCTACGAAAAGGCGCGCGACGCGGCCTGCGGCCAGGAGGATGCGGCGCTGCACGACCTCGTCTCGTCGGAGCTCGATGCGCTGGAGGCCGAATGGCCGGCCGGCCTTCCCTTCGGCGTCATCCATGCCGATCTCTTCCCGGACAACGTCTTCTTTCTCGGCGACGCCCTTTCCGGGCTGATCGACTTCTATTTCGCCTGCAACGACTTTCTCGCCTACGACGTCGCCATCTGCCTCAACGCCTGGTGCTTCGAGCCGGACGCGACCTTCAACGTCACCAAGGGCAGGGCTCTTCTTTCCGCCTATGAGGCAAAGCGGCCGCTACTTCCGGCCGAACGAGCGGCGCTGCCCGTGCTGGCGCGGGGCGCGGCCCTGCGCTTCCTCTTGACGCGGCTTTACGACTGGAACACCACCCCCCCGGGGGCCTTCGTCACTCGCAAGGATCCGGGAGAATACGTGCGCAAACTTCGCTTTCATCGCCAGGTCGCATCCGCCAGCGCCTACGGGATCGACCTTTGAGCGCCGCGGACGGGGCGGGGGAGAAGGTGGTGATCCACACCGACGGCGCCTGCTCCGGCAATCCCGGGCCGGGCGGCTGGGCGGCGGTCCTGCAATATCGCGGCAAGGAGAGGGAGGTCTCCGGCGGCGAGGCCTCGACGACCAACAACCGCATGGAGCTGAAGGCCGCCATCGAGGCGCTGAAGGCCTTGACCAGGCCCTCGCGCGTCACGCTCAACACCGACAGCCAGTATCTGCGCGACGGCATCACCAAATGGGTGCATTCCTGGCAGAAGAACGGCTGGAAGACGGCGGCCAAGAAGCCGGTGAAGAACGCCGAGCTCTGGCAGGATCTGGTGGCCGCGCTCGGTCCTCACGAGATCGAATGGAAATGGGTGCGCGGCCATGCCGGCGACGAGATGAACGAGCGCGTCGATGCGCTCGCCCGCGCCGCCATGGCGCCCTTCAAGCCGGCGCGCCCCAAAGACGGCGGGAAATCTCCCGCCGCCTGAGATTTGCTTCAGGGCCGGGCAGAAGCCCTCACAGCGCTTCCATGATGGAGGCCGCCGAGGATTTGTCGGCCTGTCCGGGGGAATCCTCCACGAGGATCGTCTTGACGGTACCGTCATCGACCACCGCGGCGAAGCGCTTGATGCGCGTGCCGAGGCCGACGCCCGATCCGTCCATGTCGAGGCCGGCCGCCTTGGCGAATTCGGCGTTGCCGTCGGAGACGAAGCTGACCTTGCCCTTGGCGCCGGTCGATTCGGCCCAGGCCTTCAGCACGAACGGGTCGTTCACCGCGACGAGGACGATCTCGTCGACGCCCTTGGCGAGGATCGCGTCGTAATGCTCCAAAAAGCCCGGCAGATGCTTGTTCTGGCAGGTCGGCGTATAGGCGCCGGGAACCCCGAAGAGCACCACCTTGCGGCCGTTGAAGATCTCGGCGGCGGTGCGCTTTTCAGGCCCGCTCTCGCCGGACACGAAGAAGGTGGCGTCGGGAATGCGGTCGCCGGCAGAAAGGCTCATGGTGCGTCTCCAGTGGATTTCGCGATTGGTGTCGGGCTGCGTCCCGGCAAGCCGGGATCAGAGCGCCTAAGGTAGGGCGATCGAACCGCGTTTGAAGCGCCGCGCGTGCTGCGGGCGAAAGAAAGGCGGGCTCAGGGAAGGTCGCTATGCAGCTCCACCGCGTGCCCGCCGAGAACGGCGGTCAGGGTGAGCGCCGCGCCGGAGAGCGAGGCTCCCTTTGGCCTTCCCTCGAGCGGCAGGCGGTAGAGGAAGGTGCCGTCCTCGCCGGACACCATCTCCGGCTGCGGCAGGAACCAGCTCTCCGGCCCCTCGGCGAAGACGACGGGCGCGCGGCCCGCGCCCTCGGCCGTGACGGTGAATTCGGCCGTCTCGCCGGAAAGCTTCACCGGGCCGATGGCAAGATCCTCGCCGGGGCTGGGGCGGGGCACGCGCGCCAGGGCCGCGGCGATGGCGATGCGCGCGCGGGCATCCGCCTGTGGTTCTTCGGGCACCGTGAGCTCGGCCGAGCCCTCGGCGGGAATGCAGACCTCGCGGCAGACGCCGTAGAAGGCCGAAAGGCGCAGCGTCATCGGCTTTGTCGCATCCGTGGGGGAGAGGTTGAGCGGCAGCACCACGCCGTCATGATAGACGTTCGAGACGCTGGTGCCGTCGTCGTAGCGTTCCGGCGCCGGATAGAGCACCTGCACGGAGGCGAGATTCTCCGAGGCGGAGAAATCGAATTGCGGCGGGATGCCCGCGTCCCCCGGCGTGCGCCAGTAGGTGTGCCAGCCGCCGGTGAGCTCGATCTCGATCGCCGCGCCGAGCGTGCCGTCCTTTAGCGGCGCCGCAATGAGGCGAAGGCGCGATTCGTCGCCCTGCGACCAGGCGGACGTCTCAGCGGCCGCATTGTCGGGAACGACGAAAAGGGCGGCGGAAACGAGCGCGAGCGCCGCTGCGAGAGCATGTGACAGCATCGATAGAGATTGCCTCCTGAGGCCCGGGAGGGCGAGGCCGTTCTCGTCGCAAGGGGTCATATCTTGGTGAGGCGCGGCGCCGCTCAGCCTGTTCAATCCACGCTGCCGTTGCTACCATCGCAAAATGACAACGGCCAACGCCAAGAGCGGCTTTCTCGACGGACAGTTCCTCATCGCCATGCCCACCATGGGCGACAAGCGGTTCGAGCGGACGGTGATCTATCTGTGCGCCCATTCCGAGCAGGGCGCGATGGGCATCGTCATCAACAAGCTGGCGCCGGAAATCTCCTTCCGCGATCTCCTCTCCCAGCTCGAAATCGGCGAGCCGATCACCTACGAGGCGGAGAAGGAAGTCGAGCAGATCCGCGTGCATCGCGGCGGGCCGGTCGAAACGGGCCGGGGCTTCGTCCTGCATTCCTGCGACTTTTTCCTGGAAGATGCGACGCTGCCGATTTCCGACGAGGTCTGCCTGACGGCGACGCTCGACGTGCTGCGCGCCATCGCCGAGGGCCACGGCCCCGCCGAGGCGCTTCTCGCCCTCGGTTATGCCGGCTGGGCGCCGGGGCAGCTGGAGACGGAGATCCAGTCGAACGGCTGGCTCAATAGCCCGGCCGACAAGCAGATTCTCTTCGATGCCGAGATGGAGACGAAATACGACCGCGCCCTCTCCAAGATCGGCGTCGCGGAAGGTCGCCTCTCCTCTCTTTCCGGTCACGCCTGAGAGCGCTGCCCCTCCGCTCTGAAGCTCCCTAGGCGGAGCGCGCCAGCGGGCGCGAGGCCTTGGCCATCTGGTGCGCCATCTGCGAGGAGATCGGCCGGCCATAGAGATAGCCCTGCACGAACTCGCAGCCGAGCTGCACCAGCTCGCCGACATCGGTCTCCGATTCCGCCCCTTCTGCGATCACGTCCATGCCGAGCTCGTGGGCAAGGTTCACGATCGAGCGCAGGATGACCGGCCGGTTCGCCGAGCCATTGCTGGCGACGAAGGCGCGGTCGACCTTGATCGTGTCGAAGGGGAAGCGTTGCAGGTAGGAAAGCGCCGAATGGCCGGTGCCGAAATCGTCGAGCGCCAGGCTCGCCCCGAGTCGGCGGATCTCTTCCAGCACCCGCGCGGCGAAATCCGGATTCTGCATGAACAGCGATTCGGTGACTTCCAGCTTCAGCGTCTCCGGGGCAACGCCCGATCGCGTCAGAACCGACTTCACGTCGTTGATGAGGTCGTGGCGCAGGAGCTGCTGGCTCGAGACGTTGACGGAGACGAAAGGCAGCGGTCCGTTGCGGATTTCCGCCTGCCAGACGGCGAGGTCGCGCGCTGCCCGCTCCAGGGTGAAGACGCCGAGCTGCAGGATGAGCCCGGTCTCCTCGGCGAGCGGGATGAACTCCGTCGGCGAGATGGCCCCGCGCCGGGGATGATCCCAGCGCATCAGCGCCTCGTAGCCGGCGACGGAGCTGTCGGAAAGGCGGATGATCGGCTGGTAGACGAGGTCGATTTCGCCGCCGTCGAGGGCCGCTGCGAGATCCGTCTCCAGATCCTCGCGCCGGCGCCTTTGCGTCTGCCCGGCACGGTGCGTGACCGTGCGGTCGCCGCCCTGGCGCTTGGCCTCGAAGCTCGCCGTCTCCGCGTCCTTCAGGATATCGCCCGGCACGGCCCCGGCGCTGGCGCGGCTGATGCCGGCCGAGGCGCTGAGGCGGATGTCTTCGTCGCCGATCGGGATCGCCGCCCGCACCGCCTCGCGCAGCGCATCGGCAAGTTCGTTCAGCGCCTCGGCGTCGGCGGCGGCATGGGTGAGGACGGCGAAGCCGTCGCCGCCCAGCCTTGCGAGCGTATCCGCCGGCGCGATGAGGCGCGATAGGCGCCGCGAGATGGCCAGGAGCACCGAATCGCCGATGAAGGTGCCGCTCTTCTGGTTCACCTTGTGGAAATCGTCGAGGTCGAGCGAGACGATGGCGGGATAGGGGCCGGAACTCGCCTCGGCCAGAAGCAGCGCCTGCTCGACGCGGTCGAGGAAGAGCTGGCGGTTCGGCAGGCCCGTCAGGTTGTCGAAGATGGCGTCGTGCAGCAGCCGGTCCTCCGCCAGGCGCGCCTCGGTGATGTCGGCGAGCGTGCCGGAGCAGCGCATCACCTCGCCGTCGGCCCCGACGATCGGGCGGGCCTTGAGCTGGAACCACAGGAAGCGCCCGTCGGCGGCGCGCATCCGGAAGGTCTGGTTGATGCGCCCGCGGCGCTGCGCGATCACCGCGTCGAGCACGGCGCGGAAGCGGTCCCGGTCCGCCGGGTGCAGCGTGCCGAGCCAGTTGCGTGCCGGGCCTTCCAGCGCCCCCCGCTTCAGGCCGAGAACGTTTTCGATCTCGCGGCCGATCTCGATGCGGTCGCGCGCCACGTCCCAGTCCCAGATCGCGTGCCCCGCGCCGACGAGGGCGAGCGCCTTCTGCTCGGCGTCGCTGACGATGCCGTGCGCCAGCCCGCCGCCGGCGAAGGCGTGCTGCATGATGGTGAAGGCGATGAGCATGACGAGAAGCACGAGGCCGCCCGCCAGCGCCGGCTGGATGGAGGGATTGTCGACCCGGCCCGAGACGGCGAGCCAGGCCATCACCAGCCAGAAGAGAAGGATCGCCCAGGACGGCACCAGCATGATCGCCCGGTCGAAGCCACGCAGCGCCAGATAGGCGATCACCCCGAGGCCGAGGAGAACGGTGGCGGCGAGCGAAAGGCGGGCAATACCGGCCGCGGTCGTCGGATCGATCAGGATGATGCCGAGAAGGGCAATCAGCACGATCAGCCAGA
The DNA here is from genome assembly GCF_020144925.1 of Afifella sp. IM 167. Lineage (GTDB taxonomy): Bacteria > Pseudomonadota > Alphaproteobacteria > Rhizobiales > Afifellaceae > Afifella. The sequence goes on along the minus strand of NZ_NSLC01000004.1, from coordinate 360,145 downwards.
TGCCGGTGAGATGGGCGTAGCGGATGTGCCAGCGATGCAGATGCAGGTAGGTGAAGAGGAAGACCGTAAGCGCCAGCGACAGAAGCACTTCGACCGCCGCACGCCAGGCCTGCAGGCTCTCCGGGCCGATGCCGAACACCTGGCCGATGACGCCGAAATCAAGCGCGATATAGCCGAAGACGGCCCAGGCGAGGATGGCGGAGGCGGGGAACATCGCCGTGCCGCGCACCACGAAGAGCACCGTCAGGAAGAGCGCCAGGAGCCCCGCAATGCCGAGCACGATGCCGCGGAAGAGGGTGAAGGAGTTGACGTTCGCCTCGTAGGCCTGCGGCTCCCACAGATGCAGCTCCGTCATCCGGGGCGAGGAGGTCTCGGCGATGTAGGTGACGACGGCGCCCGGATCGAGCGTGATCCGGAAGACATCCGAACCCGGCTCCTTCAGCTGATCCGGCGCAAAGCCCTCCGAAGGCGTCACGGCGATGAGGCGCACCGAGCCGAGATCGGGCGAGAGCACGCCCGAGCCGACGAGCCGGTAGTGCGGCGCCACCAGAAGGCGGTCGATCTGCTCGTCGGAGGTATTGGCCAGCGCGAAGACCAGCCAGTCGGACGGGCCGGGACCGAGCTGCGAGCGCACCTCGATGCGCCGCACGATGCCGTCGGCGCCGGGAGCGGTCGAGACCTGCAGGCGGTCGGTGTCGGAGGAATAATGCTCGACGGCGTCGGTGAGGTCGAGCGTGGCGCCGCCCCGGGGCACCTCGATCGCCTCCAGCGCCGAGGCAGGCCTTGCAAGGCCGGCAAGCGCGGCGGCGAGGAGCAGGATCGAGAGGGTGTGGCGGATCAGGCGCAAACGTTCATGCCTCTTGCCATGGACCGTTAAAATCAGGTCGCAAATGTCTAATCCGCGGAGCGCTTTCGCACAACCTGAAGCGATCAGTCGTCGCTCGCGAGCCGGGCGAAGCGGATGTGGTCCTGCCACCGTCCGGCGATGCAGACGAGGCCGCGCGAAAGTCCTTCGCGCTGAAAACCGCACTTTTCGAGGAGGCGGATCGAGGCGGCGTTATGGGCAAGGCAAGCGGCCTCCAGCCTGTGCAGGCGGAGCGTCTTGAACGCATAGGGCGTGAGGGCGCCGAGCGCCGCGCTCATATGCCCCTGGCCGGCATAGGGCTCGCCCATCCAGTAGCCGATCGTGGCGGCCTGCGTCATGCCGCGGGTGACGTTGGAGAGCGTGATTCCCCCAACGAGGATGCCGCCGGCATTGCGGAAGACGAAGAAGGGGTAGGTCTGGTCCTCGCGCATTTCCGTCCGGTAGCGGCGGATGCGGCGGCGGAAGGCGGACCGGGTCAGGTCGTCGGATGGCCAGATCGGCTCCCACGGGGCGAGGAATTCGCGGCTCTTGGCCCTCAGCGCCGACCATTCGGGAAAGTCGGAGAATTGCGGCGTTCTGAGGAATATCCCATCCCCGGCGAGCGAAAGGCTGGCATCGCCGGGAGCGATGGGACGTAGAAAGGCCATCTTGCGGGCCCCGCCTTCAGACGAGAAGGGAGCCGCGCAGGCGGCCGGAGATGGCGGCCGAATCCGGCAGGCCGCCGATCGGGCCGACGGCGGCCAGCGTCAGCGGCGAGGACAGGGCATCGCGCGCCATTTCCGCGACGTCCTTCGATGTCATCCGGTCGAGATCGGCGAGGAGCTCTTCGAGAGCCACCGGCCGGCCGAGGATCATGATCTGGCGGGCGAGCTGGCCGGCGCGGGCGGCCGGGCTTTCGAGCGCCATCAGGAGCCCCGCCTTGATCTGGGCCTTGGCGCGGGCGAGTTCCTCCTCCTTCACGCCGTCCGTCATTTTCAGCAGTTCTTCGATGATGAGCGCATTCGCCGCTTTCACGTCGCCTTTGGATGTCGCCGTATGGACGCCGAGGACGCCGCTATCGGCAAAGGCCCAGTGGAAGGCGGAGATCGAGTAGCAGAGGCCGTTTTCCTCGCGCACGCTCTGGAAGAGGCGCGAGGCCATGCCGTCGCCGAGGATGGTGCCGACGAGGCGGCCGGCGAAATAGCGCTCCGAGCGCCGCGAGGGCGCCTCGAAACCGTAGATCACCTGGGCTTCCTGCAGACGCTTCCTGAGCCGGCGCTCGCCGCCGAGATAGCGGGCGGGCTCCGGCTCGAGCGTGCCGTCCCGGGCAAGGCCGGACAGATGCTCTTTGGCCATGGCCACCATCTCTTTGTGGTCGACCGCTCCGGCCGCCGCCAGAACCAGCGAATCGCCGCGATAGTGGCGGGCGAGGTAGTTCTTCAGATCCTGCGAGGTGATGCGCGAGATCGATTCCTCCTCGCCGAGGATGGTCCGCCCGATCGGCTGGTCCGGATAGGCCGAGGCCTGGAAATGGTCGAAGACGAGATCGTCGGGCGTGTCGAGCACCGCGCCGATCTCCTGCAGGATGACGTGGCGCTCGCGCGCCAGCTCTTCCGGCGCGAAGGTGGAATTGACGAGGATGTCGGAGAGAACGTCGACGGCGAGCGGGATGTCGTCCCGGAGGACCCGCGCATAGAAGGCGGTATGGTCGATGGAGGTGGCGGCGTTGATCTCGCCGCCGACCGATTCGATGGTCTCGGCGATATCGCGGGCCGTGCGCCGCGTCGTGCCCTTGAAGGCCATGTGCTCGAGCAGGTGGGAAATGCCGTGCTCGCGGTCCTCTTCCGAGCGCGTTCCGGCATTGACCCAGATGCCGATCGCCGCGCTTTCCAGATGCGACATGGTCTCGGTGACGACGGTGAGCCCGTTGTCGAGCTTTGTCAGCTGCATGCTCATCCGCTCAGGCCCCGATCCGGGTGGCGCGGCTATGGGAGCGGATGGCATCCTCCACCGCGCCGAGCTCGGCGGGCAGGACTTCGTATCGTTCTTTTTTTCGCATCATGTCCTGAAGGCTTTCCGGCAGGGCGGGGCGGATGCCGCTCGCGGCTTGCACGGCATCGGGAAACTTGGCCGGATGGGCTGTGGCGAGGGTGATCATCGGCACGCCCGGTTTCAAGTTGCGTTCAGCGACGGCGACGCCGATGGCGCTGTGCGGATCGAGGAGAAGGCCGGTCTCCTCATGCACCCGCCGGATCGTGGCGGCGTTTTCTTCTTCGTCGGAGCGGCCGGAGGCGAAGAGGCCGCGGATCGTGCCAAGCGCTCCTTCCTCGATCTGGAAGGTCCCGGACTGCTTGAGCCCGCCCATCAGCCGGCGCGTCGGTTCCGCCTGCCGCTCCTCCGCCTCGAACAGGAGGCGCTCGAAATTGGAGGAAACCTGGATGTCCATGGAGGGGGAGGCGGTCGGCACGACGTCTCCCACCTCGTAGCGTCCGGTTCTCAGCGTCCGGTCGAGGATGTCGTTGATGTTGGTGGCGATGACGAGCTTGTCGATGGGCAGGCCCATGCGCATCGCCGCATAGCCGGCGAAGATGTTGCCGAAATTGCCCGTCGGCACCGTGAAGGCGACCTTCCGGTTGGGCGCGCCGAGCGCCGTGGCGGCGGCGAAATAGTAGACGGTCTGTGCTGCGACGCGGCCCCAGTTGATGGAATTGACGCCCGACAGCGAGACCTCGCGGCGAAAGGGCGTATCGGCGAACATCGCTTTGACGAGCGCCTGCGCGTCGTCGAAATGGCCCCGGATCGCGATGGCGCGGACATTTTCGTCCTCCGGCGTCGTCATCTGCCGGCGCTGCACCTCCGAGACGCGGCCATCGGGAAAGAGGACCGCGACATCGACCCGCTCGCGGCCGCGAAAAGCCTCCACCGCCGCGCCGCCCGTATCGCCGGACGTGGCGCCGACGACGGTTGCCCGCTCGCCGCGCTCGGCCAGGATGTGATCCATCAGCCCGGCCAGCAGCTGCATCGCCACGTCCTTGAAGGCGAGTGTCGGCCCGTGGAAGAGCTCCAGCAGGAAATGCGCCGGGGCGATCTGCACCAGCGGCGTCACGGCCGGGTGGCGGAAGCCCCGATAGGCTTCCGCGATGATGTCTTTCAGGGCGGCATCGGCGATCTCGCCGCCGGCAAAGCGCGACATGACGGCGAATGCGATGTCCTGGAAGGGGCGGTTCGCGAGTGCGGCGATCTCGTCCCGCGAAAACGACGGCCATTCCTCAGGCAGGTAGAGCCCGCCATCCGACGCAAGGCCGTTCAGGACAACGTCGCGGAAACCCAGCGCCGGGGCCTCGCCGCGCGTGGAAACGTAACGCAACAAGATCTCCTCATCGTCCGGCGCAGTGGGGCCGGGCGGTCTTTTTGGACCGTCCGGGCCTTTGCCGCAAGGAGTGCGTGCCCTATTGGCTATGCCCATGCTGGTCATATTCGATTGCGACGGCGTGCTCGTCGATTCAGAGATCATCGCCGCACGCGTGGAGGCGCGCCTTCTGACGGAGGCGGGCTATGAGATTTCGCCCGAGGAAATGGCGACGCGCTTCGCCGGACTGACGGGCGAGCGCATCTGGGATCTTGCCGAGGCCGAGCTCGGCCGCCCGGTGCCGCAGGCGATCCGCGGCCGTTCGGAGGAGGAGATCGACAAGGCGCTGGAAGCGGGCCTCTCCCCCGTGGCCGGCGTGGAGGAGATGCTCGACAGGCTGGATGCGGCGATCTGCATCTGCTCCAACTCCACCTCGGCGCGGCTGGAAATGGAACTGCGCAAGACCGGCCTTTACGACCGCTTCCGCCCGTTCATCTATTCGGCCCGCGACCTTGGCGAGGGAAAGCAGAAGCCGGCGCCCGACGTCTTTCTTCATGCCGCGAAGGAATTCTCGGCCGATCCGGCCGAGGTCATCGTCGTCGAGGATTCCACCCATGGCGTCGCCGGCGCCGTGGCGGCGGGGATGCGCGTCATCGGCTTCACCGGCGCCTCGCATTCCTGGCCGGGCCATGCCGATGCGCTGACGGAGGCGGGCGCCGTCACCGTGGTCAACCGCCTCGCTCTCGTGCCGCAGACGGTGGCGGCGCTCGCCGCTTGGTCGGCGCTCGCCTGAGGCGATGGACGCCTTCGTCCTGACGCTGAAGCTGGACGAGAAGAGCTTCGCCTTTTTCGACGCGTTGCGGCGGCGGCATTTTCCGCCGGAGCGCAACCAGGTCCCGGCGCATCTGACGCTCTTCCATGCCCTGCCGGGCGAGGAGATGGCGACGATCCGTCCGCTCCTTGCGGGCGCGGCCCGGGACCAGCGGCGTATCGATATGAAGGTGACGGGCGTCAAGTCGCTCGGCGGGGGTACCGCCTTCACCCTGCAGGCCCCGGCGCTGTCGGCGCTCCGAAAAGCCCTTCAGCGGGAGATGGAGCCCTTCCTGACGATGCAGGATCGTGGCGGGTTCTCGCCGCATGTGACCGTGCAGAACAAGGTCCCGGTCAAGGAAGGCGAGGCGCTGAGGCGCGAGCTCCAGAAGGATTTCCGGCCCTTCGGGGCGAAGGGGGAGGGCCTTCTCCTCTGGCGCTATCTCGGCGGGCCGTGGCTGCGCGAGGCGCAGTTTCCCTTCCGCGGCTGAGGCGGCACGAAAAAGCCCCGGCGCTGGCGCCGGGGCTCGTTCTGGCTGGCCGCTCAGGGCCTGTCAGCGGTTGTCGTAGGGGCTGTTGCAGGCGTGACGGCGGCCGTCATAGCCCAGGAAGGTGTTGGAGCGGCGATTGTAGCTCTTGTAGCGCTGCGAGCACCAATCGTCGTGCGCCCGCTCGCCGCCGCGATTCGGCTGCGTCTGTGCGCCGATGAAGGCACCGATGGCGCCGGCTGCGAGCCACCAGGGCGTCGCGTAGTAGTAGCCGTCGTGATAATGCGTGTAGCCGTTCCTGCGATTGCGGTAGCGCGGGCCGTGGCGATTGCGGTCCCAATGGTTGGAAGCGCGGGAATCGCGATGGCGGGTGCGATCTCCGGAGCGCTCCCCAAAGCGCTCGGTTCGGGCTCCGGGCCGATTCTGCATCCAGCGCTCTCCCTGGATCTGCACGACGTCGCTGGCGCCCGGCATTGCGTTCGGCATGAGCGGCGCCGCTCCCGCCGCGATCGGCGCCATGGTCAGCACGATGCTGGCCGCCAGCGCGGTCAGACCCGCGCGGTGGGTCAACTTCTTCATCTTGTTCTCCTGGCTTGCTTGCAAAGCCCCTTCGGACCGACAATCGGGAAGGGTACGCCAGCGTTCCATGAAAAAAGATGACAGTCGCGTAACTTAGCCGGCGGAAGCTGGGTTCGCGGGCGGTGGTGGGCTCTCCGCGATAATGACCTCGGCCTCTGGTTTCGCCTTCTCCGCGGGCTCCACATGGATGGCGATATGGATGTCGCCAAGCTTGCCGCGCAGTCCGTCCTCGATGGCGTCGCATATGCGGTGCGCGTCGGCGACGCGCATGTCGCGGGGCACGACGAGATGGAATTCCAGAAAAGTCCGCTGCCCGGCGACGCGCGTCCTCAGGTCATGCGCCTGGATGGAGCCGGCGCCATGCAGCTGGATCTGTTCGTGGATTTCCTGCCTGATCTCCTCGGGTGCCGCCTCGTCCATCAGCCCGCCCACCGAATCGCGCACCAGGTGCCAGCCGGACCACAGGACGTTGACGGCGACGGCCGCCGCCAGCAGCGGATCGAGGATGTACCAGCCCGTCATGCCCGCCGCGATGACGCCGATGATGACGCCGATGGAGGTGGCGACGTCGGCGAACAGATGCTTGGCGTCGGCGACGAGGGCGGGCGAGCGGAAGGCGCGTCCGCGGCGCAGGATGTGCCAGGCCCATGCCCCGTTGAGGATCGCCGCCAGGCTGTTGACGAAGAGGCCGACGCCGAGATCCTGCAACGGGCGCGGATCGAAGAGCACGTCCCACGCCTCTTTCATGATCAGGAGCGCGGCGATGATGATGAGGACGCCTTCCACCACGGCGGAGAAATACTCCGCCTTGTGGTGCCCGAAGGGATGGGAGACGTCGGGCGGGCGCGCCGCCTGGCGGAGCGCGATATAGGCGCCGCAGGCTGCCGCGAGGTTCACCAGGCTCTCCAGCGCGTCGGAAAAGAGCGCCACGGAGCCCGTCAGCTGCCAGGCGAAGGCCTTCAGCAGGATGCCGGCGATGGCGACGGCAATGGAGCCGAGCGCGAAGCTCGCCGGGGTGGCGGCGGTCTTGGTCGGGGCGTTCATCTTGGGGGAGCTCGTCTCTCGCGGCGGGTGCGGCTAGTTGCGGCGAAGCCGGTCTAGTAGGTCTCGCGTCGGATATCCATCCGCTGGCATGCCAAAAGCGAGCTGTGCCTCCCGTACGCCGTCGCGAGTTTTCTGGCCGAGCCTGCCGTCGGCCGGCCCCGCATCCCAGCCGCGCGCATTGAGCCGCTTCTGCACTTCAGCGAGCTCCGCCGAAGAGAGCATCGCGGCCGGATCGCCGCGCTGCATCGGCGGCGCGCCGGCGAGCCGGGTGGCGAGATAGGCCGCGGCGAGCGAATAGTTGGAGGAGTTGTTCCACTCCCAGTAGATGTCGAAATTGGGATAGGCGAGGAAAGCGGGCCCCGCGCGCCCCATCGGCAGGACGAGTGCGGCAAGGGCATTGTCGGCCGGCAGCGCCGAGCCGCCGCGACGCTTCACGCCGTCCGCCGCCCATTCGGCGCGCGGCTTGTAGCGCTTTCTTCCCGCATGCTCCCAAGGCACTTTCGGCCCGACCTCCACCTCTTCGAGCCAGGGCTCGTTCGCCCTCCAGCCGAGATGGAGGAGGAACTTCGCCGCCGAGGCGAGCGCGTCGGGCACGCTGCCGACGAGGTCGCGCCGGCCGTCGCCGTCGTAGTCGACGGCGAATTTCAGGTAGTTCGAGGGGGTGAACTGCACCTGTCCGAGTTCGCCCGCCCAGGCGCCGTGCATCTCCGCCGGCGCAAGGTCGCCGCGCTCCAGGAGGGTGAGAGCCGCCATCAGTTCGTCCGAGAAGAGCTCCGAGCGCCGGCAATCATAGGCAAGGCTCGCCAGAGAGCGCAGCGACGAGAAGTCTCCCATATAGGCGCCGTAATCGGTCTCCAGCCCCCAGAAGGCCGCGATCACCGGTCCGGGCACCCCGTATTCGCGCTCGATCTTCGCGAAGGTGGCGCGGTGGCGCTCCAGCATGGCGCGGCCCCGCTGCAATCTGCTCTTCGAGACGAGCCGGTCGGCAAATTGCAGGAAGCTGAGCGAAAGCGTCGGCTGGCCCCGGTCGCGCGACAGGACCTTTTCGTCGAAGGTCAGCCCGTCGAGGTTTTTGAGCGTCCTCTCTGAGATGCCCTTGCGCCCCGCCTCCTGCCGGAAGGCGGCGAGGAAGGCCGAAAAGCTCTGCCCGCCCCGGCAGGCCGTGTCGGCATGGGCAAGCGTCGGCAGGATGCCGCCCGCGAGCAGCGCGACGGCGATGCAAAGGCCTCGCCGCAGGGGGCGGGGGAAGGGGCTCCGATTCAGCATGCCGGATGGAAGCATGTCGGCCGCGCGACCGGAACCCTTTTTCGCCACCGGCCTCGGCCGGCAACCGGAACCGGGCGCGCGCGTTGGTGAGGCGACACGCAACATTCGCGCCCCGGATTCACCACAGGGCGCCAAGGAGGATCATGATGGCGAACGCGCTTTCCCGTTCGTATTCCGAAATCCGCGACCAGTTGGACGAACTCCAGGAGAAGCTGGAGGATGCCGGTCGATCCCTGCCGAAACGGATTGAAGGCGCCGCGCCGTGGCGGCGCCAGCCCAAGCATTGGTACGACCGGCCGGCCGAATGGTACCGCGAGGGCAGCGAGACGGCAGGCGACTATGCCCGCTCGGGCGCGGGCTATGCCCGGGCGGGCGCCAAGCTCGGCGCCGAATATGCGCGGGCCGGCGCCAACTATGCCCGCGAGCGTCCGACGATGACCGGCCTCGTCGCGGCCGGCGCCGCGCTGATCCTCGTTGGCGGGGCGATCTATGCGGCGCGCCGAACCTCCCTCTACGTGGAGGAGCCGGACTACGACGTCGTCGACAAGGAGAGCGAGTTCGAGGTGCGCGATTACGGCCCGCAGATTGTCGCCGAGACGCATGCGGCCGGCCGGCGCGAGCAGGCTGCGAGCGCGGCCTTCCAGCGCCTCGCCGACTATATCTTCGCCCGTCAGCGCCCCGGCCGGAAGATCGCCATGACGGCGCCTGTCATGCAGGTTCCCGTCGTCGGCGAGACGGGTGCCCGCCGTGGCTGGCGCGTCCAGTTCCTGATGCCGGCCAAGCTCGGCCGGGCCGATCTGCCCGAGCCGGTCCAGGAGGAGGTGGATCTCAAGGAAGTGCCGGCGCGCCGCGTCGCCTCCGTCACCTTCGCCGGAAAGATGAGCGACCGGCTTGCGCTGGAAAACCTTGCCGCGCTGCGCATGTTCATCGCCGATCGCAAGCTGACCGCGAAGGGCGAGCCGGTCTACGCCTATTACAATCCGCCGATGGTGCCCGGCTTCCTGCGCCGCAACGAGATCATGATCGAGGTGGAGAAGGGCTGACTTCCGCGGCTGGCGCAAGGCCCGCGCCAGCCTTGAGAGCCCCTGCCAGCTCCTCGCCTCATTTGAGGCGAGCGGGTCGGGAAATCTCCACCTGAGGTCCCCATTGTCGCCTCGTTTCCCGCAGAAGCCGGCTGCGGGAAGAAGAGGGGCGGTTCGACCGCCTCCGATGCGGCAAAGGGATCTTCATGTACAACACCGTTCGCGCGAGGCGTGGCGGCGCCTTGGCGCTCGCGCTCGCCATCCTCGCGGTTGGAGTCGGCGGCACGGCCCATGCGGGGCCTCGGGCATCCTCCGCGCTGGTCGAGCTGCCACGGCCGAAGCCGGCCGAGCGGGCCTCCTCCGTAATGGCCGGCAAAGCGAAGGCCGGCGCACCGGCGGCCGCGCGCACGCCGCGCCGTTGCCTGGCCAAGGCGCTCTATTTCGAAGCGCGCGGCGAGACCGCCAAGGGGCAGATTGCGGTCGGCCGCGTCATCCTCAACCGGGTGAAGGACGAGCGCTATCCCGATACGATCTGCGGCGTCGTCTTCCAGAATGCGAAGAAGCGCAATCGCTGCCAGTTCTCCTTCGCCTGCGACGGCAAGGCCGACAAGGTTGCCGACCCGAAGCTGTGGCGGGAGATCGTGCAGCGCGCCGACTGGCTGCTCTCCTGCCGTTCCGAATGCGCCGACACGCCGATCTGGCGGGGTGCCCTGTGGCGCTCCACCCACTACCATGCGAATTATGTGAGCCCGGGCTGGGCAAAGCGCATGCGCCCGACCGGAGAGGTGGGCCTGCACCGCTTCTTCTACGAAGCGCGGGCGTAAGGCGTGGAGCTCGGGCTTACGGATAGAGCCGCTGTTTCATCCAGCCATCGCCATGCGGCGTGAAGCGCACCCGGTCGTGCAGGCGGAAGGCGCCGTTGTTCCAGAACTCGATCTGCACCGGGGCGATGCGAAAGCCGCTCCAATAGGGCGGGCGCGGGATCTTGCCGGTTCCAAAGCGCGCCGTTTCGGTGGCGACCGCCTTTTCCAGCGCGAAGCGGCTCTCCAGCGGCCGGGACTGGCGGCTCGCCCAGGCGCCGATGCGCGAAAGCCGCGCCCGGCTGGCGAAATAGGCGTCGGCCTCCTCGGTGGAAACGGGGCTCACATTCCCCCGAACGCGCACCTGGCGGGCGAGCGACTTCCAGTGGAAGCACAGCGCGGCCTTCGGATTGGCGGCGAGCTGCTCGCCCTTGCGGCTTTCAAGGTTGGTGTAGAAGACGAAGCCGTCCTCGTCGTAGGCCTTGAGCAGCACCATCCTCACATCGGGCAGGCCGTCCGCATCCGCCGTCGCCAGCGCGACGGCGTTCGGATCGTTCGGCTCGGAAGCTTCGGCCTCCTTAAGCCATTCGGAAAAAAGCGCGATCGGGTCTCCACGCTCGGTGAAGTCACGGCTTGTTAACTGTGCAGAGGCATCTTGCTCGCGAAGTGTCATATCGGTGTCGGTTAGCTGCGTTGAGTTACTGCCCCTACCACGGTCAGCCCGTCATTCTCCACAGGCAAGCTGCCATCGCGGCCATCCTCGCCGTCTCGCTCTCCGGATGCGGCACGGTGACGATGCCGTTTTCCGGCGGCTCCTCCGATTCGGCCGCCATCACCACCGGCTCCGTCGCGCCGGCCGTCACCGTGCACGAGCCGCTGCCGGATGCTCTGTCCTATTCCGATGCGGCGCGGATCGGCCAGACGGCGGGAATTGCCGGCCTCGACGTCATGCCGAAGGACGGAATCGACTGGATCAACGAGGTCACCGGCTCGGCCGGCGTCGTGCGTCCCCTGTCCTCTCCCGTCCAGCAGGAAGCGCGCACCTGCCGTGACATCGAGGCGACGGTAACCAGCATCGGCGGCGTGCATCGCTACGGCGGCACGCTTTGCAAGGACGAGACCACCGGCCAGGTCGAGATCGAGGCGACCGGCTCGGCGAGCTAGCCGGCGACAAGGCCCGATAAGCCGCCCAAGGGTTGGCATCCGGCCCTTTCCATTCCCATATTCCCCGTGAAACCAATCGTAATTCTTGGGAATGGATGAGATGCGCGACCCTTACGACATTCTGGGTCTTTCACGCAGCGCGAGCGCGGCGGAGATCAAGCGCGCCTATCGCAAGCTGGCCAAGGCCAACCATCCGGACCATCATCCCGGCGACAAGAAAGCCCAGGAGCGCTTCACCGAAGCGAACGCCGCCTATGAGCTCCTTGGAGACAAGGAAAAGCGCGAGAAGTTCGACCGCGGCGAGATCGACGCGGAAGGCAAGCCGCGCTTTGCCGGCTTCGAGGGCTTTGCCGGCGGTGGCCCGGGCGGCCCCGGCGGGGCGGGCGGATTCGACCCGCGAGACTTCTCTGACGTCTTTCAGAGTTTTTCCCGCGGCGGGGCCGGTGGCCCCGGTGGCGGGCGCTCCCGCACCTTCCGCTTCGCCACCGGTCCGGGCGGCCGCGCGACGCATACGGGCGGCTCGGCAGGAGACGAGGACATCCTCAATTCGATTTTCGGCGCCTTCGGCGGCGGGGGCGGACGTGCCAAGGAGCCGCCGCGCGCCCGGCCGCAGAAAGGCACGGACGTGAAGGCAGAGATCGCCGTCACGCTGGAAAACCTCGCCTCGGGCGCCAAGCCGACGGTCAGCCTGCCGGGCGGGCGCGATGTGGCGCTCACCCTGCCGAAGGGCGTCAGGGACGGCCAGGTGATCCGCCTGAAGGGGCAGGGGCATGCCTCGCCGACGGGCGGTCCGCCGGGCGATGCGCTCGTCACGGTGCGCTTCGTGCCGCATCCGCGCTTCCGCGTCGATGGCTCCGATCTCAGGATCGAGGTGCCCGTGGCGCTCGACGAGGCGGTCCTCGGCGGCAAGGCGACCGTGCCGACGCTGCAGGGATCCGTCAGCCTCACCATCCCGCCCCATACGAGCGGCGGGCGCGTGCTGCGCCTCAAGGGCAAGGGCCTGCCGACGGACAAGGGGCGGGGAGACCTGCTCGTCACGCTGCGCATCGAACTGCCGGACCACACCGATCCGGAGCTTGAAGCGCTGATGCGCAAATGGCGCGAGGCCGGTGCCTCCTCCAGGAAGGCCTCCGCCTGAGCATTCGTCGGGGCCCCGGCTTGGGCTGCACGCAGCGCGCTTCGGCCGCGTGCTTCCGCCGTGAAGGACGCTGGAACAGCCGTTAGAAAAGCGTCACACGGCTCTGCTAGCCGGGGTTCCAGCCTTGCACCAATCTTTCACCGCAGAAGGAAAACGCCCCATGTTCAGGCCGCTTACCGGCTTGGCCGCTTTGGCCATCGCCTTTGCCGGCGCCACCGGCATCTCCCATGCCGAGCCCGCCGGCACGCTCACGGTCTACACCTCGCAGCCGACAGAGCAGATGCAGACCGTCATCGAAGCCTTCAACAAGGATTATCCGGACGTTGACGTCGAGCTCTTCCGCTCCGGCACGACCGAGGTGATGAACAAGCTGCAGGCGGAATTCGCCGCCGGCTCCTCGCCTGCCGACGTCGTCCTGATCGCCGACGCGGTCGCCATGACGCAGCTGAAGAACGACGACCGGCTCATGGCCTATGACGATGCGCCGATCGAAGACATCCCGGACGCGCTGATCGATCCCGACCATACCTTCTTCGGCACCAAGCTCATCACCACCGGCATCGTCTACAACACCGGGCTGGTCGAAGACGCGCCGGCCTCCTGGAAGGACCTGACGGCCGAAGCCGTTGCGGCCAAGACGATCATGCCCTCGCCGCTTTACTCCGGCGCCGCCGTCATCCATGTCGGTACCATGGTGCAGCAGCCCGAATTCGGCTGGGACTATTACCAGACGCTCGCCGATAACGGCGCCGTCGCCGGCCAGGGCAACGGCTCGGTGATCGAGGCCGTCGCGCGCGGCGAGAAGGCCTATGGCATCATCATCGAATACATGGCCTTCAATGCGAAGAAGAAGGGCTCGCCGGTCGAGTTCGTCTTTCCCGCGGAGGGCGTGACGGCGATCTCGCAGCCGGTAGCCATTCTGAAATCGACGGACAACGAGGAGGCGGCCAAGGCCTTCGTCGACTGGCAGCTTTCCAAAAAGGCGCAGGAACAGTCGGTGGGCCAGGGCTATTTCCCGATCTTCGACGACGTCACGCCGCCGGAGGGTTATCCGAAGGTGGGCACGCTGAAGATCCTGCCGACCGATGCCGAAGCGCTCCTGAAGGACGACCAGGCGAACAAGGAGAGATTCGCTGAGCTCTTCGGCGGTTGATCGAGGTCTGGCGGGCGCGGCCTTCGCGCGCCCGCCTTTCCGGCGCTTTGTCGAGCGCCATTTTCTCCTCGTCCTCGTCGCGCTCTACCTCGCCGCCTTCGCCCTCTGGCCGCTGGCGCGCCTCTTCGCCGAGGCGCTGGCGCCCAACAAGGCTGGCGAGCTCTTCGGCGTCTTCCTCGACCAGTGGCAGAGCCGCGCGGCCATCCGGGCGCTTACCAACACGCTCGAAGCCTCGCTTCTCTCCACCGTCGTCTCCGTCGCGATCGGCACGGTCACGGCGACGATGCTCGTCCTCACCAACATGCGCGGCAAGGGCGTCATCGTCTTCATGCTCCTCCTGCCGCTGCTCATCCCCTCGCAGATCACCGCGCTCGCCTGGATCGAGCTGACCGGCCCGACGAGCCCGGTCCTGACGCCGCTCGGCCTTGCGCCGGAGGCCGGCACCACCAATCCGCTCTATTCCAAATGGGGGATCGTCCTCGTCATGGGGGTGGAGCATGCCGCCCTCGTCTTTCTGACGGTTCGGGCGGCCCTCGCCTCGCTCCCCTCCGACATCGTCGAGGCGGCAAGGCTGGCCGGGGCAAGGCCGCTCAGGATCGCCCTGCGCATCCTGCTGCCCCTTGCCTTTCCCGCCGTCCTCAGCGGCGGCGCGCTCGCCTTCGTCGCCTCGATCGGCAATTTCGGCGTGCCGGCGCTCCTCGGCATCCCCGGCCGCTACACCATGCTGACGACGCTCATCTACCAGCGCCTGCAGGGCTTCGGCCCCCGCGTTCTCGGCCAGGTCGCGGCGCTTGCCGTCATCCTCACGCTGATTGCGGCCGTGGGCCTTCTGGCCCGCAGCCTCGCCGCGCGCCGTCTGGGGGCGGCGATCGAGCGTTCCAGCGCCCCGCTTGTGCCATTTCCGCTCGGCCGCTGGCGCCTGCCGGCGGAGGCGGGCATCGGGCTCTTCCTCCTCGTCATCGCCGTCCTGCCGCTCTTCGCCCTCCTCGGCACCTCGCTCCTGCCGGCGCTCGGCGTGCCGCTGACGCTCGATACCGTCACGCTCGACAATTATCGCTTCGTCCTCTTCGGCTACGAGGCGGCGGAGCGCGCCTTCCGTAACTCCTTTGGCCTAGCGCTCGCCGCCGCGGCGATCAGCGCCGCCGTCGCGCTGCCGCTCGCCTACCTCTCGGTCGTGGAGCGGCGCCCGGTCGCGCGCCTCCTCGACGTCGTCGCGGATGCGCCCTATGCCATTCCCGGCACCGTCCTCGGCATCGCCATCATCATTGTCTTCCTGCCGCCGCTGCCCGGCCTCGGCGTCAGCCTCTACAACACGGGATGGATCATCCTGATCGCCTATCTCGCCCGCTTCCTCGCGCTCGTCCTGCGCCCGACCGTCGCCGCCATGGAGAGCCTCGATCCCGGCATGGACGAGGCGGCACGCGCCGCCGGCGCCGGCATGTTCATGCGGCTGAGGGCGGTGCTGGCGCCGCTGGTCGCGCCGACGCTCGCCGCCGGCGGTCTCCTCATCTTCATGCAGGCCTTCAACGAGCTGACGGTTTCCGCGCTCCTGTGGTCGAGCGGCTGGGAAACGCTCGGCGTCATGGTTTTCTTCCTGCACCGGGAGGGAAACACCACCGCCGCCGCCGCGCTCGCCACCCTGGCGCTGATCGCCGCGCTCGGGCTTGCCGGCATCGCCGCCTTCTTCGCGCGAAAACTGCCTTCCGGGATGGTGCCATGGCGGGCGTGACGGCCTCTGGCCTGACGAAGCGCTTCGGCCGGACCGAGGCGCTGAAGGCCGTCGACCTTGCCATCGAGGACGGCGAGTTCCTGGCGCTGCTGGGGCCTTCCGGCTGCGGCAAGACCACGCTCCTGCGGCTCCTGGCGGGCTTTGAGGTACCCGATGCGGGCGAGCTGCGCCTCGGCGGGCAGATTGTCGCCCGCGCCGGCTGGGCGCTGCCCCCGGAAGCGCGCAACGTCGGCATGGTTTTCCAGTCCTATGCGCTCTGGCCGCATATGTCGGTGGCGGGAAATGTCGCTTTCGCGCTCCGGGTGCGCGGCGTTGCGGCCGGCGAGCGCAGACGCCGCGTCGCCGAGGCGCTCGATCTCGTCGGTCTCGGCGGCTTCGCCGAGCGCAAGCCCGCGCAGCTCTCCGGCGGGCAGAAGCAGCGCGTGGCGCTCGCGCGCTGCCTCGCCATGCGGCCCGCCGTCGTTCTCCTCGACGAGCCCCTCGCCAATCTCGACGCGCATCTGCGGGAATCGATGCAGGCCGAGTTCCGCCGCTTCCACCGCGAGATCGGCGCGACCTTCGTCTACGTCACCCACGACCAGAACGAAGCGATGGCGCTCGCCGACCGCATCGCCGTCATGGACAGGGGCGCCCTGCAGCAGGTCGCGGCGCCGCAAAGCCTCTACCGGGAGCCGGCGACCGAGATGGTCGCCCGCTTCGTCGGCCGCGGCATGCTCCTGCCGGCGACGGTTCGCGGCCGGCAGAACGGCTTTATTGTCGCCGAAGCCCTTGGATCGCCGGTTTGCGTGCGCGGCAGCGGGGAGGCGGGAGAGCAGCGGCTTCTCTGCGTGCGTCCGGCCGATCTCGGCCTTGGCGCTTCCGGCATCGCCGCCCGCGTCACCGCGGCCACCTTCCAGGGAGCCGCCACGGTTGTCACCGTCCTTGCGGAGGCCGGCGAGGAGGCGCTCACGCTCGAATGTCATGGCGCGCCGCCCGCAGAGGGCGATCTGGTCCATGTTTGCCTGCGCGATGGCTGGCTTCTGCCGGGAAAGGTCGGCGCGTGACGCTGCGCTTCAAGGCCATCTCCGGGCTCGGCCCCAAACAGCCCGCCACCTTTCTGGTGGAGGCCGAGGGCCGGCGCATCCTGTTCGATCTCGGCGAGGAGAAGGCGACCGGAAGGCGCGCCGACCTTTCCGGCATCGGCCGCGTCGACGCTGTCGTCCTTAGCCACGGCCATCACGACCACATCGGGGCGCTCGACCTTCTTCCGATGCTCGGCGATCCGCCCCTCTACGCCACGGCCGCTGTGCTCGCCCGGCTCGGCCCGCGCGGCAACGCCTTCGAGCTTCCCGTGCGCGGGCGGACGGAGATCGCAGGCCTCGCCGCCGAGACGGGGCGCGGCGGCCACGCCATCGGCGGCGTCTGGACGCGCATCGATGCCGGCGGCGGCTTCCTCTACATGGGCGACCACAGCGACGAATCGAACGTCTTCGCCTTCGATCCGCCGCCGCCCGCCGCCACCATCGTCCTCGACGCCTCCTACGGAGCGGCGCAGGAGCCGCGTGCCGCGCAGCTTGGCGACATCCTGCAATTGGCGGAGGCTGGCCGTGTGCTGATCCCGATCCCGGCCGATGGGCGCGGCATCGAGCTGGCGCTGATCATGGACGAGGCCGGACGCCGGATCGCCGTCGATGGCGAGGTTCGCAGATATCTCACGCGGGTGGCGGGCCCCGACAGCGCCTATGCCGCGCCGGGCGTGGCGGAACGGGCGGAAAAGCTCGCGCGCACGGCCGCCGATGCGGCCGATCCGGATGCCGATGCCGAGGTCTATCTCTCGGCAGACGCCGATGGCGATTCCGGCGTGACGGCCGAGATCCTGGATCGCGCCATCCCGGGGCTTTCGACCGTCTTCACCGGCCACCTTCACGCACAGACGCGCGGCTATCGCATGGTGGAAGCGGGAGAGGCGGTCTTCCGGCGCTACAACGTCCATCCGACGCTGGCGCAAAATGCGCGCCTTGCCGCCGCCGTCGGCGCCAGCCGCGTCGTGCCGGCTTTCGGCAACCCGGATCATCTCGCGGCCTGGAAAGAGGCCTTCACGCCCGCCCGGGTCGATATCTCGGGCGAATTCGCTGTCGGCTAGCTTCCGGCGGGTTTCAGCGAGGCGGGCGGCACCGAATCGGCCGGCACGAAGAAATCCGGCTGCAGCGCGACGGTCGGATCGACGCGGTACGGATCGAAATCGGTCACGCCCTCGCCGGCGAGGAATGTGTCGTCGATGAGGAAGTTGCCGGTGAATTCGTCCGCCGGCTTTTGAAAGATCCGGTAGGCCGCGTCGGCGAGAATCTCGGGCTTGCGCGAGGCGCGCATCATCGCCTCTCCTCCGACGACATGCTTGATCGCGGCCGTCGCGATCGTCGTGCGCGGCCACAGCGCGTTGACGGCGATCCCCTTGGAGCGGAACTCGCCGGCAAAGCCGAGAACGCACAGGCTCATGCCGTATTTCGCCATCGAATAGGCGACATGCGGGGCGAACCAGCGCTCTGAAAGATCGAGCGGCGGCGAAAGCATCAGCACATGCGGATTTTTCGCCTTCTCCAGGAAGGGCAGGGCGGTCTTCGTCACCATGAAGGTGCCGCGGGCATTGACCTGATGCATCAGGTCGTAGCGGCGCATCGGCGTGTCGGGCGTCTTCGTCAGCTGGATCGCCGAGGCGTTGTTGACGACGATGTCGATGCCGCCGAAGGTCTCGGCCGTCTTGGCGATCGCCGCCTTCACCGCCTCTTCCTCACGGATGTCGACTTCGAGCGCCAGCGCCTTGCCGCCGGCCTTCTCGATTTCCTCGGCGGCGGTGAAGATGGTGCCTTCCAGCTTCGGATGCGGCTTGGCGGTCTTGGCGGCGACAGCAACATTGGCGCCGTCGGCGGCCGCCTTCAGCGCGATGGCGAGGCCGATGCCGCGCGAGGCGCCGGTCACGAAGAGGGTCTTGCCGGCAAGGCTCATGGAATGTCTCCGCTTGGTCGGATGGGGTTGGGTCAGGAACCGAGAAAGGCCGCGAAGAGGGCCTGCGCCTCTCGGCTCGCCAGTCTCTCGCCGAAGAGCTCGGCCTCCGCGTCGATGCGCGCCAGCACCGCCTCGCGGTCGCCGCGCAGGAGCCGGCGCGACACCAGCATCGCCTCGCGCGGCTTGGCCGCCAGGATGCCCGCCGCCTTCAGCGCGGCTTCCTCCGCCGCCCCTTCCGGCACGATGGTGTTGACGAGGCCCGCCATCTCCGCCTTCCGCGCGTCGAAGGCCGAGCCCATGACGAGCAGCTCGAAGGCGCGCTGGTGGCCCATCACCCGCGGTGCCAGCAGGCTGGAGGCGGCTTCCGGCACCAGCGCCAGATCGACGAACGGCGTCCTGAAGGTGCTCGTCTCGGCGGCGACGACATAGTCGCAATGCATGAGAAGCGTCGTGCCGATGCCGACGGCGAGCCCGTCGACGCCGGCAATCAGCGGCTTCTCGCTGAGCGCCAGCTCCTTGAGGAAGTTGAGGATATCGGCGGCGAGGCCGAAGCTGCCCTCTCGGTCGGTGCCGGCATTCTTGAGGTCGGCGATGTCGTTGCCGGCGCAAAAGACGCCCGGATGGCCGAGGAAGACGCAGGCGGCGATGTCGGCGTCCTCTCCGGCCTCGCGCAGCGCCTCCACCATGTCGTGGTACATGGCGGTGGTCAGGGCGTTCTTCTTGTGCGGCCGGTTGAGCCGGATGAGGCGGATGGAGCCGCTGTCGGCGGGGCGGTCCTCGATCAGAAGGTCGCTCATGATGCGGCCGCCAGAAGTTCGCCGGAGGTCGTGAGCACAGCGTCGGCGCCTTCCACGACCTCCTCTTTCAGTCCCCGTGTCTGGCGGGCGAGGCGCTCGCAGAAGGCGCGCGCCACCTGGATGCGCAGCTTCGCCGCGTCGCCGCCCTCCATGTCGGTGGCGAGGGCGCCCCTGGCGAGATAGGCGCCGCCGGCGGCAAGGCCGAAGAGCCTCAGGAACGGCGTCGCCCCGGCGAGCGCCGCCTCGACATGGCCGGCGAGAAGCTCCGAAAGCAGGTGCTCGCTGGCTTGCGCGCAATCCTTGAGGGAGGCGGCGACGGCCTCGCCCATATGGCCGAGCTCGGGCCGGTTGGAGGCGCGGACCGCCTCGGCGATCTCGCCGAGCTCGGCAAGATAGAGGCGGATCGCCTCGCCCTGCGAGAGCGGCAGCTTGCGGGTGACGAGGTCGATGGCCTGCACGCCGTTGGTGCCCTCGTAGATCGGCGTGATGCGTGCATCCCTGAGGTGCTGCGCCGCGCCGGTCTCCTCGATGAAGCCCATGCCGCCATGCACCTGGATGCCCTGCGAGGCGACCTCCACGCCCGCATCGGTGGAGAAGGCCTTGGCGATCGGCGTCAGCAGCGCCGCCCGCTCGCCCCAGAACTTCTCTCCGCCCGCGCCCTCCGGCGCCGGCGCGCCGGCCTTCGCCATGTCGATCGCATGCGCGCAGGCGTAGCAGATCGCCCGGCTGGCGCTCGTCAGCCCGCGCATGGCGAGCAGCGTACGGCGGATGTCGGGATGGACGATGATCGGGCTCATCTCGCTGTCGCCGCTGCCGACGGCGCGGCCTTGCCGGCGCTCGGCCGCATAGGCGCTGGCCTGCTGCGTCGCCCGCTCGGCGATGCCGACGCCCTCGATGCCGACCATCAGGCGGGCATTGTTCATCATCGTGAACATGGCCGCGAGGCCCCGGTTCTCCTCGCCGATCAGATAGCCGACGGCGCCCTTTTCCGTGACGCCCCCGGCGCCAGCCCGCCCTTCGCCATAGAGCATGACGCAGGTCGGGGAGGCGTGGATGCCGAGCTTGTGCTCGATGGAGGCGGCGACCACGTCGTTGCGCGCCCCGAGCGAGCCGTCTTCGTTGACGAGGTATTTCGGCACCAGGAAGAGGGAGATGCCCTTGGTGCCGTCCGGCGCGTCGGGCAGGCGCGCGAGCACGGTGTGGACGATGTTGTCCGTCATGTCGTGCTCGCCATAGGTGATGAAGATCTTCTGCCCGAAGAGGCGGTAGGTGCCGTCGTCGCGGCGCTCGGCCCGGCAGCGCAGCGCGCCGAGATCGGTGCCGGCCTGCGGCTCGGTGAGGTTCATCGTGCCCGTCCACTCGCCGGAGACGAGCTTTGCAAGATAGCGCGCCTTCAGTTCGTCGCTGGCATGCAGATGCAGGGCTTCCACCGCGCCGACGGTCAGCGTCGGGCCGAGCGCGAAGGCGAGCGAGGCGCCGTTCCAGATGTCGAAGGCGGCGACCTGCAGCATCAGGGGCAGGCCCTGGCCGCCGAACTCCTCCGGCGCCGAAAGCGCGGCCCAGCCGCCCTCGCACCATTTGCGGTAGGCCTCGGCCCATCCGGGGGGCATCGTCACGGCCCCGTCCTTGAAGCGCGCGGGCTCACGGTCGCCGGTCGCGTTGAGCGGGGCGATCTCTTCCGATGCGAAGCGTCCCGCCTCCTCGAGGATGGCATCGACCAGGTCGTCGGTGAGCTCGCCGAGATGTCCGGCCTCGATGGCCTTGGAGAGGCCTGTGATCTCTTTCAGCGTGAAGGCGATTTCCGCGACGGGCGCACGATACATATGGTCTCCCTCCCAGGCGCGTTTCGTGGCGCTGCCCTTGTCCGATCCTCGCCGGCTCCCGGCACCCCGGCAGCCTCTCCGGCCCTTGACGCGCCCCGAATATGGGGCGATGCGGACAGGCCGGCCAGCGCCGCAGAGCCAAGGCGATCTATGCCTCCGGTTGTATGTGCCGTTTACGTAAGCTGCAAGGATGACGAAGCGGCATGAGCGCAAGGATTCTACGCTGGCGGGAGGGTGACAACGAAAAGCTGCTGAAGCAAGCGGCCGATATCCTCTCCCATGGCGGCCTCGTCGCGATTCCGACCGAGACCGTGTACGGCCTTGCCGCCGACGCGACGAACGGCGAGGCGGTGGCGAGGATCTTCGCCGCCAAGGGCCGGCCGCGCTTCAACCCGCTGATCGCCCATGTCGCCGACCTTGCCATGGCGCGAAGCTGCGCGCGCTTCGATGCGCGCGCCGAAAGGCTCGCGCAGGCCTTCTGGCCGGGCCCGCTCACGCTTGTCCTGCCGCTGGCGGAGGGCGCGCCGGTGCATCCGCTGGTCACGGCGGGCCTCGGCACCATCGCCATCAGGCGGCCATCGGGCCCTTCGGCCGAATTGATCGCCCGGTTCGGCCGGCCGCTCGCGGCGCCGAGCGCCAACCCTTCCGGCCGCCTCAGCCCGACGAGCGCCGCCCATGTCGCGGAGGGCCTCGGCGAAAGCATCGACGCCATCATCGATGCCGGTCCATGCCGCGTCGGGCTGGAATCGACGATCGTCTCTCTCGCCGGCCAGGCGCCCCGCCTGCTGCGCCCCGGCGGCCTTAATGCCGCTCAGATCGAGGCGGTGCTCGGCGAGCGGCTCCTGGCCCCCGAGACGGTTTCGGGCGAGGCCCGGAAAATCGAGGCGCCCGGCATGATGTCGAGCCACTACGCGCCACGGGCCGCGCTGCGGCTCGATGCGGCGCGCGTGGAGCCCGGCGAGGCGCTCCTTGCCTTCGGACCGGCCCTTCCGGAAAACGCCGGCGAGGCGGTTGCGACACGTAACCTCAGCCCGGCCGGAAGCCTCGTTGAGGCGGCGGCCAGCCTCTTTGCCTTCCTGCACGAGCTCGATCGCTCCGGCGCCGCGGTGATCGCCGTCGCCCCGGTGCCGCGGCAGGGCCTCGGCGCGGCGATCAACGACAGGCTCGCCCGCGCCGCCGCGCCCCGCGCCTGAGCCGCCGGGGCGCGAGCGCAGCAGCCGCAGCCGCTGCGGCACCATCTTTCGGCTGGACGGCGGGCGGCGTCAGTCTAGTTTGACGGAAGTGTTTCAGGCCGATGACTTTGTCGGCAGACGCTGCTAGGCGTTGAATCAATATTTGGGGAGCGAAACGGCAGCCGAAATGGCGAAAGTCTGTGCAAAGCCGTCCTATGGACGGGCCGATGTACGCACGGGGCGGCGGCACGGCATATCGGGGACATGTCGCCGGCCGCGGGACGCGGCGGAGTGACCACCCTTCTTCTTCACCACTCCGATTTCCTGGAGCATCTGACGGCGCCCGGCCATCCCGAGCGGCCCGATCGCCTCAAGGCGCTGCATGCCGCGCTCGACCACGAGGCTTTTGCCGGCCTCGCCCGCGAGGAGGCGCCGATGGCCGAACCCGAGATCGGCCTTCTCGCCCATCCAGAGGCATATGTGGACAAGGTGCGCTCTGCCATTCCGGAGGTCGGGCTGGCGCGCATCGACGCCGATACGGTCGTCTCGCCCGGCTCCTGGAATGCGGCCATGCGCGGCCTCGGCGCGGTCTGCCGTGCCGTCGACACCGTCAATCGGCGGGAATTTTCCAATGCCTTCGTGGCGCTGCGCCCGCCCGGCCACCATGCCGAGCGCGACCAGGCGATGGGCTTTTGCATCTTCAACAACGCCGCCATCGCCGCCCGCTACGCCCAGCGCGAGCACGGCATGGAGCGCGTCGCCATCGTCGACTGGGACGTGCACCACGGCAACGGCACGCAGGACATCTTCTGGACCGATCCGAGCGTGCTCTACTGTTCCACGCATCAGATGCCGCTTTATCCCGGCACCGGTGCGCTGACGGAGACGGGCGCCGGCAACATCTGCAACGCGCCGCTTTCCGCCGGCGACGGCACGGAGATGTTCCGCGAGGCCTTCTGCGAGCGCATCCTGCCGCGGGTGAAGGATTTCGCCCCCGATCTCATCATCGTTTCGGCCGGTTTCGATGCCCACCAGCGAGACCCCCTTGCGGAGATCAACCTCAGCCACGAGGATTTTGCCTGGGCGACGGGAAAGCTGATGGACCTTGCCGACCATCATTGCGAGGGTAGGCTCGTCTCGCTTCTGGAGGGCGGCTACGATCTGCGCGGCCTCGCCGTTTCCGCCGCCGCCCATATCCGCATGCTGATGAGCGCCTGAAAAAGCTTCGCGAAGGATTGCCGATGACTGAAGAGACGGGCGAAGCGATCGACAAGATGTCGTTCGAGACCGCCCTCGCCGAACTGGAGAAGATCGTCACCGATCTCGAACGCGGCGAGGTGCCGCTCGAGCGCTCCGTCGCGCTCTATGAGCGTGGCGAGAAGCTGAAGAAGCGCTGCGAGGCGCTCCTGTCGCGCGCCGAGGAGCGGGTGGAGAAGATCCGGGCCGGCGCCGATGGCGAAGCCGCCGGGGTGGAGCCGCTCGATTCCTGAGCACCTCGGGAAAACCCCTAATTCCTGCTGATACCGCCGCTTTTCGTCGCGGCCGGGAGGCCGGGGGCGGCATTGTTACGGTTTGCGCGCCTCGCGGCGAATGGCTATGGTCGCCGCCCGTTGCCGTATCCGCTTGCGCGTTTTTCGCAGGGTGTCATGTCCCACAATCCCCCTTCCACGCCGCTGCTCGATCAGGTCAAGTCACCTGAGGATCTGCGTCGCCTGAGCGAGCGCGACATGCGCCAGCTCGCCGACGAACTGCGTGCCGAGGTGATCGACGCCGTCTCCGTGACGGGCGGCCATCTGGGCGCCGGCCTCGGCGTGGTGGAGCTGACGGTGGCGCTGCACCGCGTCTTCGACACGCCGCGCGACAAGATCATCTGGGATGTCGGCCACCAGTGCTACCCGCACAAGATCCTGACCGGCCGGCGCGACCGTATCCGCACCATACGCCAGGGTGAGGGCCTGTCCGGCTTCACCAAGCGCAAGGAATCCGAATACGATCCCTTCGGTGCCGGCCATTCTTCCACCTCCATTTCCGCCGGCCTCGGCATGGCCGTGGCGCGGGATCTGAAGGAAGAGGATTTCAAGGTCGTCTGCATCATCGGCGATGGGGCGATGTCGGCGGGCATGGCCTATGAGGCGATGAACAATGCGGGCCATCTCGGCTCGCGTCTCGTCGTCATCCTCAACGACAACGACATGTCGATCGCCCCGCCGAGCGGGGCGATGAGCAACTATCTCGCCCGTCTCGTCTCCGGCCAGACCTACCTTTCGCTGCGCGATGCGGCCAAGCAGCTGACCAAGCGCCTGCCGCTCGCCGACATGATCCACGAGAAGGCGCGGCGCACCGAGGAATATGCCCGCGGTTTCTGGACCGGCGGCACCCTCTTCGAGGAGCTCGGCTTTTACTATGTCGGCCCGGTGGACGGCCACAATCTGAGCCATCTGCTGCCGGTGCTGCGGAACGTGCGGGACGCCCAGGGCGGCCCGATCCTCCTTCACGTCGTCACCCGCAAGGGCAAGGGATACGCGCCGGCCGAGGCCTCCGCCGACAAGTATCACGGCGTCTCCAAGTTCGACGTCGTCACCGGCCAGCAGGCCAAGGGCAAGTCGAACGCGCCTTCCTATACCAAGGTCTTCGCCACCAGCCTCGTCAACGAGGCGCGCGAGGACGACCGGATCGTGGCGATCACGGCGGCAATGCCCGCCGGCACCGGTCTCGACCTCTTCGAGAGCGAATTCCCCGACCGCACTTTCGATGTCGGCATCGCCGAGCAGCATGCCGTCACCTTCGCCGCCGGCCTCGCCGCGGAAGGCATGAAGCCCTTCGTGGCCATCTACTCGACCTTCATGCAGCGCGCCTACGACCAGGTCGTGCACGATGTCGACCTGCAGCAGCTCCCCGTGCGCCTGGCGCTCGACCGCGCCGGCCTTGTCGGGGCCGACGGGCCGACCCATGCCGGCGCCTTCGACATCGCCTATCTCTCCTGCCTGCCGAACATGGTGGTCATGGCCGCGGGCGACGAGGCGGAGCTGCGCAGCATGGTGCGCACCGCCGTCGCCTATGAGGAGGGCCCGATCGCCTTCCGCTATCCGCGCGGCGAGGGCATGGGCGTGGAAATGCCCGAGCGCGGCGAGATTTTCGAGATCGGCCGCGGCCGCATCGTCCGGGAAGGCAGCAAGGTCGCGATCGTCTCGCTCGGCGGAAGGCTTCCCGATTCGCTCGCCGCCGCCGATGTGCTGGAGCGGGCGGGGCTTTCCACGACCGTTGCCGATGCAAGATTCGCCAAGCCGATCGACGCCGACCTCCTGCTTCGGCTGGCGCGGAGCCACGAAGTCCTGGTGACGGTGGAGGAGGGTTCCGAAGGCGGCTTCGGCAGCCGCGTCCTCGGCCTCCTCGCCAATGCCGGCAGGATGGAGGAGGGGCTGAAGGTGCGCACGCTCACCTTCCCCGACCGCTACATCGACCACGACAAGCCGGAGCTGATGTACCGCCTTGCCGGGCTCGACAAGGACGCCATCGTCGCCCGCGTCTTCCAGGCGCTCGGCCGCGAGGTGCCGGAAGAGGCGCTGCGGGCCTGAGGCCCGGCCTTTGGCTGGATCGCCCCCGGGCGGGATTGTCTTGCCGCGATCGATCAGGGCGGCCGAGGCCGCCCTTTCTTTTCGCGCTATTTCTTGGAGATGACGGCGCAGGCGACGCGCGTTCCCGCATCGCCCGAAGGCTGGCTTTGATAATCGTCGGTGCCCTCGTGGATGATGAGGGCCGATCCGTCCGCATCCATCAGCGGCGCGGGATCTTCCGAAAAGCGGAGCTGGGTGTTGAAGAGTTCGACCTCGGTCTTGGCACCCTCCACCACCATGAAGTTCGGCATGTCGCCGGCATGCATGCCGTTCGCCGTGAGGATGCCGTGCTGGTGCCCCGTCGGATTGTAATGTCCGCCGGAGGCCTTGAAGGCCGGCGCATCGGAGCAGTCGCCCTTCTCGTGAAAATGCACCGCATGCATGCCCGGCTTCAGCGCGCCCGCAGGAATCGAAAGGTGGAGGATGACGCCGCCGGGCGTGTCGGCCAGCTCAACCTGTCCGAGTGTGCCTTCGGCGCCCGTGAGCTCCGTTGAATACGTAGCCGGCTTACTCGCCTCCTGGGCGAGGGCCGGGCTGGCGATGAGCACGATGGCTGCCATGGCAAAGCTGCGCATGCCGTTCTCCTCCTGTTCGGACCGTGAGGCGAACTCGCCAGAGGGGTCGCGGTTCCCCGCCATCTGAAGCGGCCCGGCGCGGGATCGCCGGTTCGCCGCGACCTTGCGGCGCTCGCGGCTTTCTGTCAGATGGCCAAGCGATGCGAAGTCTGGGACGATTCCGGCCTGTGAGGTTCGGATGCGGCTCTGGATTTCGGTTGTTTTTGCTTCCATCTTGACGGCCATGGCGCTTCTTTTTGCGTTGTATGGCGCGCCGGGCCGGGGCATGTCTCACAACCATATCGCCGTTGACCGGGGTTTCGTCAGCGCAACTCTGCATTGAACGGATCTGCCCCTCCGCCCATCACCACCGGTTGGATCGATGACAGAACGCCTTCGCCTCGACGAGGCGCTCGTCCGGGCTGGATTGCTGCCGAGCCGTGCGCGCGCCCGCGATGCCGTGCTGCGCGGCACGGTGCGCGTCGGCGGCCGGACGGTGACGAAGCCGGCGACGCGGGTCGGGTTGGATGAGGAAATCCGCCTGGATGATCCGGCCGCCCGCTATGTCTCGCGCGCCGCGCTGAAGCTTGCGGCGGGCCTTGATGCTTTCGGTTTCGAGCCCGCCGGCCGATCCGTTCTCGACCTCGGCGCCTCCACGGGCGGCTTCACGCAGCTCCTCCTGGAGCGCGGCGCCAGCCACGTTCTGGCGGTTGATGTCGGCCACGACCAGATGCATGAAAGCCTTTCATCCGATCCGCGCCTGCGCTTGGTAGAGGGCCTCAACGCCCGCGACCTGAAGCGCTCCGACCTTGGAGGCCAGACGATAGACGCCGTCACCGCCGACCTTTCCTTCATTTCCCTCCGCCTTGCCCTGCCGCCGGCGCTGGAACTCGCCGCGCCCGGCAGCTGGGGCGTCTTTCTGGTGAAGCCGCAATTCGAGGCCGGCCGCGAAGCGCTCGGCAAGGGCGGCATCCTCCGCGATCCGGACGAAGGGCCTCGCATCGCCGAAGCGCTCGCCGAATGGCTCGATGGCCGCTCCGGCTGGGCCGTGAAAGGCATTGCGCCCGCCCCGCTTGCCGGTGGCGACGGCAACCAGGAATATTGCCTCGGTGCCTGCCGTGGATGAGACCGTCACGATCTCCCGTCTCGGCCATCGCGGCGACGGCATCGCCGAGACGCAGGAAGGCCCGCTCTTCGTGCCTCTGGCCCTGCCGGGCGAGAGGGTAAAGGTCGCCCGCAGCGGCAAGCGCGGCGAACTCCTGGAGGTGCTGGAGCCGTCCGAGAAGCGCGTGCCGCCGCCCTGTCCGCATTTCGGCGTCTGCGGTGGCTGTGCCCTTCAGATGCTGCCGCTGGAGGAGACGCGGCGCCTCAAGCGCGGCTTCGTCGAGGAAGCGCTTCTGCGCGCCGGCATCGAGGCGAAGGTGGAGGAAACGATCGGCGCGCCCGTCGATTCCCGCCGCCGGGCTGTCTTTTCCGCCAGCCGAAGCGGCAGGAAGGTCGCCTTCGGCTTCCATCGCCGCGGCGAGCGCCGGCTCGTCGATATCGAGACATGCCTCGTGGTGCGCCCCCGCATCCTCGCCGCCCTTCCGCTCCTGCGCGAGATTGCCGCTCTCCTGGCGCGCGAGAAGCGCGAACTGCGCATGAGCGTCCTGGAGACCTCCGTCGGTCTCGACGTCGCGGTGACAGGCGGCGCGCCGGCGACCTCCAGGCTCGTCTCCCGCTTCGTCGGCCTGGGGCGCGGCGCCGCGCTCGCGCGTCTTTCGCTCGACGGTGAGATGCTGATGGAGCTTGCCGCGCCGCGGATCCCCATCGCCGGCGTCTTCGTCGACCCGCCGCCGGGCGCCTTCCTGCAGGCGTCCGCGGAGGCGGGAGAGGCGATGGCGGCGCTCGTGGCGGGGCATCTTTCCGGCGCAAAACGGGCGGTCGATCTCTTCTCCGGCCTCGGCACCTTCACTTTCCCGCTGGCGCGGCAAATGCCGGTCCTTGCCGTCGAGGCCGAGAAGGCCTCGCTCGAGGCGCTGCTTGCCGGCGCACGCGGGGCGCAGGGATTGAAGCCGGTCGAGGGGCTTTCGCGCGATCTCCTGCGGTTCCCGCTGGGGCCGGATGAGCTGAAGCGCTTCGACGCGGCCGTCGTCGATCCGCCCTGGGACGGGGCGCGGGCGCAGGCGGAAATGCTGGCGGCTTCCGGGCTGAAGCGCATCGCCATGGTCTCCTGCAATCCGGCGAGCCTTGCCCGCGATCTTTCCATCGTCCTTGCCGGCGGCTATGGCATTGAGCGCGTCGTGCCGGTCGATCAGTTCGTCTATTCGGCAGAGACGGAAGTCGTCGTTCTCCTCAGGCGAACTTAGCGCTCGACTTCGCCTTGGCGGCACCCCATTTCTGCGCTGAAAGAGAGTGATCATGGCTTCGGTGTCGATTGACGATTGGGCGAACGGGATGCGCTATGCCGCCGTGCAGGGCGCGCGCGTCGCCTGGTATACGGGCCATGGCCTTGCCATGCGGCGGATGCTGAAGAGTATTGCCGCTAAGCACCCGCAGGCGGCTCCGCGCGTCGCGCCCCCTTCCACGCCCGTGCCGGATCTTCCCCGTCTCCTGCGCGACGTCGGCAAGCTGATGGCGCGCGACTATGCCAATGTGCGCGCCGGGCTCTACCCGATGCCCGATCCCGAAGAGGCCGATCTCGGCCGGGTCCTGGCCACGAGCCGCGCCTTCTTCGCCGATGTGCCGGAGGTCGCCCGCCGCCGCCGCGAAGGGGCGAGCCAGGAGGTCGGCGGCAAGCGCGGCGAGGGCAATCGCCCGCGTTACTACATGCAGAATTTCCACTTCCAGTCCGGCGGCTGGATGAGCGAGGAATCGGCCCGCCTCTACGACATGCAGGTCGAGGTTCTCTTCAACGGGGCGGCGAGCGCCATGCGCCGTCAGGCGCTGGTGCCTGTGGCGCAGGCGCTGAAGGGCCGCGACCAGAGAGAGCTTCTCGCCGCCGATATCGCCTGCGGCACGGGCCGTTTCGTCGGCGATCTGCGCGGCGCCTATCCGCGCCTGCCGGTGATCGCCCTCGATCTTTCGGAGGAATATGTCGGCGAGACCCGCCGCCATGTCGGCCGTGCCGCCACGCTCCGCCCGATGGTCGGCAAGGCCGAGGCGCTTCCCCTGTCCGATGCGAGCCTCGATCTGGCGAGCGCCATCTATCTCTTCCACGAGCTGCCGCCGAAGGTGCGCCGACAGGTGGCCGGCGAGATCGCCCGTGTCGTCAAGCCGGGCGGCACCTTCATCCTCGTCGATTCCCTGCAGCCGGGCGATGCGCCCGATTATGACGGGCTGCTGGAAGTCTTCCCGCAGCTCTTTCACGAGCCCTATTACAACGGCTACCTCAAGGAGGATCTTGCGCGCCTGTTTGCGCCGCATGGCCTTGTTGCCGAAAAGGTCGAAACCGCGTTCTTTTCCAAGATCGTGACGTTCCGGCGGGCGGCATAGATGCGTCAGGCGACCCTGCTTTTCCTGGCGCTGCTGGCGTTTCTGGTCGGCCTTGCCTTCATCGCGACGCCGATCCCCCTAGGTGCGCCGCTCTTTGCCGCCTCGCTGGTCCTCGCCATCGCGGCCAGCCGGCGCGCCACCCGCATCGTCGCCGGCTTCCGCTACGCCGTGCCGCTTGCCGACAAGAGCATCAGCTTCCTGGAACGCCGGGGCGGGCGCCGTCTCGGTCGCGTTCTGCGAAAGACGAGCCCGCGCCGGCTGCCCCGGCGGCCGGCGGTCTAGGCTTCAGAAGCAGGGGAACTCGGGAAGGACTTTGGCCACGCCGCCGCCTTGCGGCGTGTTCGCCTAGTCCCCCAGTATCTCCGTATCCTCGATCTCGATGCCGAAGCCCCTGAGGCCGACATAACGGCGCTCGCGGGTGGACAGGAGGCGGATCGACTGGACCCCGAGATCCTTCAGGATCTGCGCCCCGAGCCCGACCTCGCGCCAGGCTTCCTTGCGGCCGGCGGCCGATCCGTGGCTCTCAAAAGTCTCCAGGTCGCGGGTGCGCCGCGACTGGCGGGCAACGCCGACCGAGCCGTCGCGCAGATAGACGATGATGCCGCGTCCGCGTTTGGCGAAATCGGCCATCATCTCGTCGAGCATGCGCCGGGCGCCGAAGACGTCGTCGAGCACCGATTCCAGATGGATGCGCACCGGGATCTCGCGCCCGTCGCGGATATCGCCGAAGACGAGGGCGAGATGGTCCATCGGGTCGAGCGGGGTGGCGAAGGAATAGGCCGTCGCCGGGCCCGCCGGCGTCGTCACCTTCTGCTCGCTCTGGCGCGTGATGAGCTTTTCGTTGCGCTGGCGCCAGGCAATGAGGTCGGCGACCGAGACCTGCACCAGCTGGTGCTTCTCGGCGAAGGCCGATACTTCCTGGCCGCGGCACACCGTGCCGTCGTCGTTGACGAGCTCGGCGAGCACGCCCACCGGCGGCAGGCCGGCCAGCCGGCAGAGATCGACACAGGCCTCGGTATGGCCGGAGCGCACCAGGACGCCGCCGTCGCGCGCGATCAGCGGGAAGACGTGGCCGGGGCGCACGAAATCGGCCGGCCCGGCATTCTCGTTGGCGAGCCCGCGCACCGTCGCCGTCCGTTCCTCCGCCGAAATGCCCGTCGTCAGCCCGTGGCGGAAATCCACGGAGACGGTGAAGGCGGTGGAAAGCGGCGCGTCGTTCTCGCTCACCATCGGCGTCAGCTGGAAGCGCTGCGCCATGTCGCGCGGCAGCGGCGCACAGACGATGCCGCTCGTATGGCGGATGATGAAGGCCATCTTCTCCGGCGTGCAGTGCTTCGCCGCGACGAAAAGGTCGCCCTCGTTCTCCCGGTCGTCGTCATCGGTGACGACGACGATTTCCCCGCGCTCGAAGGCACGGATCGCTTCTGCGACCTTTTCCACTTCGTCTCTCATGTCAGTGATTGTCCGGTCTGCGCCCTGTGGCGCAGATAATGGTCGGCGACGACGAGGGCCATCATCGCCTCGCCGACTGGTACCGCGCGGATGCCGACGCAGGGGTCGTGCCGTCCCTTGGTGGTGATCTCCACTTCCTCGCCCGAGCGCGTGATGCCCTTGACCGGCACCATGATGGAAGAGGTCGGCTTGACGGCAAAGCGCGCCACCACCGCCTGGCCCGTCGAGATGCCGCCGAGAACGCCGCCGGCATTGTTGGAAAGGAAGACTGGCCGGCCGTCGTTGCGCGCCCGCATGGCGTCGGCGTTTTCCTCGCCGCGGATGCGCGCGGCCTCAAAGCCGTTGCCGATCTCCACGCCCTTCACGGCGTTGATCGACATCATCGCCGCGGCGATATCCTGGTCGAGCTTGCCGTAGACCGGCGCGCCGAGCCCTTCCGGCACGCCCTCGGCGACCACTTCCACGATGGCGCCGACGGAGGAGCCGGCCTTGCGCACCTCGTCGAGATGCGCCGCCCAGCGTGCCGCGGCCTCCGCGTCCGGGCAGAAGAACGGGTTTTTCGCCCTCTCGTCCCAGTCCCAGCGTTCGCGGTCGATGCCGATCCCGGCCATCTCCACCAGCGCGGCGCGGACCACGAGTCCCGGCACCACCTTGCGGGCGATCGCCCCGGCGGCGACGCGCATGGCCGTCTCGCGCGCGGAGGAGCGCCCGCCGCCGCGATAATCCCGCAGCCCGTATTTCGCCTCGTAGGTATAGTCGGCATGTCCCGGCCGGAAGCGGTCGCGGATTTCCGAATAATCCTTGGAGCGCTGGTCGACATTCTCGATCATCAGCGAGATCGGCGTGCCGGTCGTCACCGGCCCGCCGGTGCGGTCATCCTCGAAGACGCCGGAAAGAATCTTCACCGTGTCCGGCTCGCGGCGCTGGGTGGTGTATTTCGACTGGCCCGGCCGGCGCCGGTCGAGCTCCGCCTGGATCTCCGCTTCCGTGAGCGGGATCATCGGCGGGCAGCCGTCGACGACGCAGCCGATGGCCGGTCCGTGGCTTTCGCCCCAGGTCGTGACGCGGAAGAGATGGCCGAAGCTGTTGTGGGACATGTTCCTGCCGGGCTGAGCCGGCACCTTGCCTTTGCGAACGGGCGCCGGTTCTAGGCGTTTTTTGGCCCGGGTTGAAGGGGCGTCGTCTCCACAAACCACCCTCCCGCTTGCGCCAGGGGGCAGGGAGCGCTCCCGGGCCGCGCAGGAACCGCTGCCGCCTACCCGTTCCGGTACGTGTAGCTGTAGCCGTTCAGCGCCGGTGCCCCGCCGAGATGGGCGTAGAGCACCTTCGATCCCTCGGGGAAGAAGCCTTTTCGGGTCAGGTCGATAAGGCCCTGCATCGATTTGCCCTCATAGACCGGGTCGGTGATCATCGCTTCCGTGCGCGCCGCAAGGCGGATCGCCTCATTCGTCTCGTGGCTCGGAATGCCGTAGGCCGGATAGGCGTAGTCGGTGAGGATGACGATCTCGTCCTCGCGCACGGGCCGGCCGAGCTCGACGAGTTCCGCCGTTCCGTCGACGATCTGGCGCACCTGCGCCCGCGTCTGCTCGGGCGTCGCCGAGGCGTCGATGCCGATCACCCTGTCGGCGCGGTTGTCGGCGGCAAAGCCGACGATCATGCCGCCCTGCGTGGAGCCGGTGACGACGCACACGATGATGTAGTCGAAGGTGACGCCCATCGCCTTTTCCTGGGCGCGCACTTCCTCCGCGAAGCCGACATAGCCGAGCCCGCCCAGTTTGTGCACCGAGGCGCCGGCCGGGATGCCGTAGGGCTTGCCGCCGGCATCCTTCACCGACTGGATCGCCTCCTCCCAGCTCCTGCGGATGCCGATGTCGAAGCCGTCCGGCAGGATGCGCGAATCGGCGCCCATCAAGCGGGTCAGGAGGATGTTGCCGACGCGGTCGTAGACGGCGTCCTCGTGCGGCACCCAGCTTTCCTGCACGACGACGCATTTCATGCCGAGCTTGGCCGCCGTCGCGGCCACCTGGCGCGTATGGTTCGACTGCACGCCGCCGATGGAGACCAGCGTGTCGGCGTTGGAGGCGATGGCATCAGGCACGATGTATTCCAGCTTGCGCAGCTTGTTGCCCCCCATGGCGAGGCCGGAATTGCAGTCGTCCCGCTTGGCGTAGATCTCCACCTTGCCGCCCAGCGCCTGCGAAAGGCGCGGCAGATGCTCGATCGGCGTCGGGCCGAAGGTGAGGGGGTATCGTTCGAACTTGTCGAGGCGGAGCATTCGGCCCTCCAGGCGCAGGGGTCATCGTCGCTCATTCATAGCGAAGCTCTTGTGAAAGGTGCTCCCGAAGTTATTGCCTCCAGCGGCGCTCTTCGATCACATTGCGGCGCAAATGAATGAGAAATCCGCAGGGTGAGGCCAGGAATGAAAGAGGCTTCCGCGGCTCCGGGCCTCGACCGGGTCGATCGACGTATCCTGGCGCTGCTGCAGCGCGACGGGCGGATGAGCAACGCCGAGATCGCCAGGGCCGCGAATGTCAGCCCCGCCACCTGCCACCGCCGCACCCAGCGCCTTTTCGATGAGGGCTATGTGCGGCATGTGCGGGCCGAGATCGCGCCGGACAAGGTGGGGCGCGAGGCCCTCGTCATCGTCGGGGTGGTGCTCGATCGTTCAACGCCGGAGAGCTTCGCGGCCTTCGAGGCGGCCATCGCCAAGCTCCGCTTCGTGCTCGACTGCCACCTCGTCGCCGGGGATTTCGACTATTTCCTGAAGATCCGGGTGCAGGACATCGCCGGCTTCAACCGGCTGCACGGCGAGCGCCTGATCGCGCTGCCCGGCGTGCGTCAGACGCGCACCTTCTTCGTCATGAAGGAAGTGGTCGACAACGCGCCCCTGGAGTTCTGAGGCGCGCCGGGGCGCTCAGATCATCATGGCCTTGCCCTCGAAGACCGCGATGATGCGGTCATGGGGTACGTAGAATTGCGGCGCCGAGGCTGCCGGCAGGCCGATGAGGTGGTGGAGGGCGACGCGCGTGATGCCGCCATGGGCGACGAGGACGGTGCGCCCGCTCTGGCCCTTCATCCACTCGGCGAAACGCTCGGCCAGCATGGCGTAGCTCTCGCCTGCCGGCGGCACGAAGTTCCACTTGTCCGCCTTGCGTGTGGCCACCGCCTCCGGGTGCTCTTCCTTCAATTCGCGGATCGTATGCGCTTCCCAGTCGCCGAAGGAGACCTCGCGCAGCGCCGGATCGGTGGTGAAGGGCTGGTCGGCACGACCGGCGTTCTTCAGCACGATCTGCATCGTCTCCATGGCGCGCCCGAGCGGCGAGGCGACGAATTTCCATTCGTGATCGGCAAGCAGCGAGGGCAGCACCCGCCCGTTGCGCGCCGCCTGGCGCCGGCCGATCGCGTTGATGGGGATTTCGCGCACGCCCTGGAAGCGGCCTTCCACGTTCCAGTCGGTCAGGCCGTGGCGCAGCAGCAGGATGACATCGCCGGTCATGAAAACTCCATTAGGGGCGGCCGCGGAGCCGGAGACCGGCCAAGGCGCCTTCCTTCATCACTTCCCGCCGGAACCGGAAAAGGGCGGCCGGACGCCCGCCCGTGGAGATGCTCGTCTCGCCCGTCTGTTCCACAAGTCGGGTCTGTTCCACAAGCCGCCGGAAGTTCTGTTTGTGCAGATGCCGGCCGGAAATCGCCTCCACCACCTTCTGCAGTTCGGTCAGTGTGAAGGAATCGGCGACGAGCTCGAAGACGACAGGCCGGTATTTCAGCTTGGCGCGCAGGCGGCTGATGGCGGTGGCGAGGATGCGCCGGTGGTCGAAGCGCATCGGCCGGCCGATGGGGGGAAGGTCCTTCCACAGGGCGGCGCTGGCGCGCCCGTCGCGCCGCGCTTCCGGCACCAGCCCGGCTTCGTAGAGAAGCTCGTAGCGGTCGAGCACCCGCTCCTCGTCGAAGGGCACGCCGCCCCAGCCGAAGGCGAGGCGCACCCGCTCGCGCCGGGCGAGCGGCCGGTCGGGCCGCTCGGCGGAGGGCGCCATGGCGCACCAGCGCTCCAGCGCCGGCTCGATGGCCGCGTCGAGGATCGGCGGCCGGCCCGTGCGCCAGTCCTCCCAGGGAAAATAGCCGTACCAGGGCCGCCAGTCCGCGCCGCTCTCCTTCAGCGCCTCCTCGCCGTCCTCGTCGCGGCGGGTGAGGGCGAGGTAGCCGACCGACATGACATGCGCGGCCGTGTCGCCGCGCCTTGCATGCCGGCCCCGGTCGCCGAAGGTGTAGAGCTGTTCCACATAGCCGAGGCGCAGGCGCGTCTGCTCCTCCACGAAGGCGCGGAGCCCGATCTCCATGGTGCGGTGCTCGAGCGGGTCGAACGGGCCGAAGGGCAGGCCCTCTTCGCGGCCCTTCGCGCCGGGCTGGGTGACGAGGATGAGCGGCGTCAGCCGGTCGACGGCGACGATGGCCGCGTTGAGGCCGATCTCGATGCGCGCGGGAGCCTCGCGCCCGGCCGCCGGCAGCGCCGCGGCGGGCCCCGGCTCACTCGTCGATGCGGAGCGCGAAGACATTGCCTTCAAAGGCGTTGGCGCCGCGGCCGATCCCCTCGATCGCGGCGACCATGCGGCCCTCGCGTTTCAGGTACTGGTCGGCGAGCGCGACGATGCGGGCATTGGGTGTGGCCTGCGGCGAGCGCGCGCGAAGGCGCCGCGCGACGACCTCCTCGGAAACGTCGGGCCGCAGCGCGCAATAGGCGGTGAAGGCGCCGGCGGTGGAGCGGCTGATGCCCGCCCAGCAATGCACGACAAGCGGCGCCTTTCGGTCCCATTCCTCCACGAAGGCGACGAAGCGGGCGATATGCTCCTCGCCGGGCAGGATCATGCCGTCCACCTCCATGGAGATGTCGTTGAGGCCGAGAAAGAGATGGTTCTCCGCGGGCACGCTTTCTGGCCGAGGCACGTTGGTGCCGGCATTGATGAGCGTGGCGATGTGGCGGGCGCCGGTGGCCCTCACGGTGGCGGCAAGGTGCGCCAGCGGGCAGACATAGATGGCCGGCATCAGGCGCTCCTCCGCTGCCGGGCGGCGGGGCGCGCGGCCGGTGCCTCCGCCCTTTTTGCAAGTCCCGTCTCGACCTCGATAAATCGCTCGCGGAACCGGCGCTCCGCCTCCGTCGCCGGCCAGGGCGTGAGCAACGCGCCGACCGCCTCGCGGGAGACGGAGGGATCGCCGAAATAGCGACGCGCCTCCTTCTCGGCGAAGCCGGCAAGCAGCGTCGCCTCCCAATAGGCGGCGGCCTGGTCGGCCTTCTTGATCTGCTTCTTCAGCTTCGGCTCGCATTCGGCCGGCAGCGCGAAGCGCAGATGCACCGCGTGCTGGAGGCGCCGCTCCACATCCTTGTACTCGCCGCCGAGCACTGCCTTGAACGGCGAGATCATGTCGCCGATCACGTATTCGGGCGCGTCGTGGAGAAGCGCGGTGAGCCGCGCCGGCGCGTCGAGCGTGGGCAGGAGAAGGGCGAGCACGGCTTCCACCAGCAGCGAGTGCTGCGCCACCGAATAGGCGTGGTCGCCATGCGTCTGGCCGTTCCAGCGCGCCACGCGGGCAAGCCCGTGGGCGATATCCTCCAGCTCCACGTCGAGCGGGGAAGGGTCGAGGAGGTCGAGCCTCCTTCCCGAGAGCATGCGCTGCCAGGCGCGCCCCGGGGCGCTGGAACGATCGGGCATGGCTATCCCTGTCCGCCGGCCGTTGCCTCCGGCCATGTGTAGCACGCCCAGTCCGGCAGGGCGGCGGCGACGGGCGTGCCGCCCGCGCTGATCTCCTGGCCCGCGGCGATCGCCTCGCCGAGCCGGTCGATCCGCACCAGAGCGATCGCCTTGCCATCTGCCGAGGAACCGAGCCGTCCGACGACCTTCTCGCCGGCCAGCACATCTGCTCCGGTTTCTGGCAGCGCGCCGCCATTGGAGGCGGTGAGAAGCACCATGCGCCGGCGGGCGGTGCCGCGGTGCTGCATGCGCGAGACGACCTCCTGGCCGATATAGCAGCCCTTCCGGAAGGCGACGCCGTGAAGGCAGTCCATGGCCGCGTCGTGCGGGAAGGCGTCGTTGTAGAGAAAGTCGGTGCCGCCCTCCGGCACGCCGAGCAGGACCCGGCGGGCGTGATAGGCGACCGCGTCCGTGTCGGGCGAGAGCGCATCCGGCGCGGCAACCATCCGCCAGCCGAGCGCTTCGAGCCGGGGATCGGCATGGGCCCCCTCCGGCGCGGCCCCGTCCCAGCCGGCGAAGACGGCGAGCGCCTCGCCCGCTTCGGCGATGTCGACCTTCGCCCGCAGGCGGTAGAGCGTCAGCCGCTTCAAAAGGTCCGGCGCCGCGGCCGCCGCGATATCGAGCGCAAAGCCCTCGCCCAGCCTGTGGATGAAGAAGTCGGCGATGATCTTTCCCTGCGGCGTCAGCAGCGCGCCGTAGGCGAGGCCGCCCTCGTCCGGCGGCAGGTCGCAGGTGACGATATTGGCGAGGAAGTGCCGGGCTTCCGGCCCCCCCACCTTCAGGATCGTCCGCTCTGTCAGTCGTGCCAGCGCCATCGCCTCGTCCTCCGGTTCTCAGCTAAGGCGGATCGCCTGCGGGGGCAATGCCGCTTGCGCTCCCTGCCGGCAATTGGCAAGCAGCGTGCCATGACACAGACTTTCGACCTCCTCATCCGCGGCGCAAGCATCGTCAACCACGACGGCATCGGCCTGCGCGACATCGGCGTCACGAACGGGCGCATCGCCGCGCTCGGCAGCCTCCACGCCGCCGACGCGGGCGAGGTGATCGATGCCACCGGCCTTACCATCCTGCCGGGCGTCATCGACAGCCAGGTGCATTTCCGCGAGCCGGGCAACGAGCACAAGGAAGACCTTGAGACCGGCTCGCGCGCCGCAGTGCTGGGCGGTGTCACCGCCGTCTTCGAGATGCCCAACACCAACCCGCTGACGACGAGCCCCGAGGCGCTGGCCGACAAGCTCTCCCGGGCGAAGGGCCGCATGCATTGCGACCACGCCTTCTGGGTCGGCGGCACGCGCGAGAACGCCGCCGACGTGCCGGAGCTGGAGCGCCTGCCGGGCGCGGCCGGCATCAAGGTCTTCATGGGCTCCTCCACGGGAGATCTCCTGCTGGAGGACGATGCGGGCGTGGAAGAGATTTTGAGGCGCACCCGCCGGCGCGCCGCCTTCCATTCGGAAGACGAGATGCGCCTTCGCGCGCGCCTCGACGAGCGCCGGGCCAACGATCCGTCGAGCCATCCGGTGTGGCGCGACGAGGAGGCGGCGCTTTCCTCCACGCGGCGGCTCGTCGCCATCGCCGCCCGCCACAACGCCTCCATCCACATCCTCCACATCTCCACCGGCGAGGAGATGGATTTCTTGCGCGATCACAAGGACATCGCCTCGCTCGAGGTGACGCCGCAGCACCTCACCTTCGCCGCCGAGGACTACGCCCTTCTGGGCACGCGCCTGCAGATGAACCCGCCGATCCGCGCCGCGCGCCACCGCGCCCGCATCTGGCAGGGCCTCGCCGACGGCACGGCCGACATTCTGGGTTCCGACCACGCCCCCCATACGCTGGAGGAAAAGGCCGAGCCCTATCCCGCTTCGCCCTCCGGCATGCCGGGCGTGCAGACGCTGCTGCCGGTGATGCTCGACCATGCGGCGCGCGGCAAGCTGAGCCTCCTGCGCCTGATGGACATGACCAGCGCCGGTCCGGCGCGCCTTTTCGGCATCCGCGGCAAGGGCCGTATCGCGGTCGGCTACGATGCGGATTTCTCCGTCGTCGATCTCGGCCGGCAGGAAACCATCACCGATGCCATGATGGGCTCGCGCGCCGGCTGGACGCCCTATGACGGCTACGAGGTGGCGGGCTGGCCCGTCGGCACCATCATCCGCGGCAGGCGCGTCATGTGGGAGGGCGAGATTGTCGCCCCCGGCCTCGGCGAGCCGGTGCGCTTCGCCTCCACCTAGGGCGCCGGGCTCGCTTAACCGTATTCGGGCCGCTTTAGCTGCAATTAACAGGCGCCTGTTAAGTCTCGGCTTCGGGACATGCTGGAGCCTTGCTTGAGCGCGAATGGGAAGATGCCGTCTGGCCGCCTCGGCGGCGTCCTCGCCATCGGCTTGAGGGCGCTGACGAGCGCCGACGAGCGCGGCAAGGCCCGCCGCGCCTCCATCTTCGCTCTCGCCATCCGCGTCCTCAACGCCGTCCTCGCCTATGTGACGCAGGTCGTGCTCGCCCGCCTGATGGGCCAGTTCGAATACGGCATCTTCGCCTTCACCTGGGTCTGGCTGCTCGTCTTCCAGTCGATCGGCACCTTCGGCTTCGCCGATTCCTGCGTGCGCTACGTGCCGGCCCTGCGCGAAAGGGGCACCCCCGACGAACTGCGCGGCTTCCTGCGCCTGGCGCTTCTCATGTCCTCGCTCCTGCCGCTGGCGATAGGCCTCGCCCTTGCCGGCGGCGTCTGGTTCGCCGCGCCGTTGATGCAGAGCGCCTACGTCCTGCCGATCATGATGATGGCCGCCGTCATCCCCTTCATGTGCCTGCAGGCCTATCTGGAGGATGTCGGCCGCGCCCATTTCTGGACCGTCTCGGCGCTGGTGCCGATCTACGTCCTGCGCCACGGCTTCCTGCTGATGTTCATGCTGGCCGCGGTGCTCATGGGCTTTGAGGCGACCGCCGTCACCGCCTTCGCCTGCGCCTTCCTCGGCATGGCGTTCGCCGGCATCGGCCAGTTCATCGCCATCTATGCCAAGCTGAGAAAGGTCGTCCCACCCGGCCCGCGCGTCTATCGCATCCGCGAATGGCTGCGCGGCTCGGCGCCCTTCGCCATCATGCGCGGCATGGAGCCGTTGTTCAGCTTCATGTCCGTGATCGTCATGTCGTTCTTCGTCAGCCCCGTGCATATCGGCGTCTTCTTCGCCGCGACGCGCATCATCCAGGTGGTGGCGCTCATCCCCTATGCGGCGGCGGTCGGCTCGGCGCATCTCTTCTCCGCCGCCCACGCCAACGGTGACGCGCCGCGCCTGAAGCTCCTGACGCGGGAGGTGAGTCTGCTCACCTTCGTTTCCTCGGCCCTTGCGACGGGTGCCGTCGTGCTGTGCGGCTCGCTCCTCCTGTCGCTTTTCGGCGATGGCTTCAGCGAGGGCTATCCGGTGCTGCTCATCCTCGCGGCGGGCGTCATCCTGCGCGCCTTCTTCGGCCCGGCAGAGGA
Organism: Afifella sp. IM 167; assembly: GCF_020144925.1. Lineage (GTDB taxonomy): Bacteria > Pseudomonadota > Alphaproteobacteria > Rhizobiales > Afifellaceae > Afifella. Next base: position 319,678 of record NZ_NSLC01000004.1, on the reverse strand, counting down.
TATCCTCAACATGACCGGCTTCGGCAGTTTCTCGGCACGGACCTATGTGGTGATGGTGATCGCCAGCGCCGCGCTCTCCGTCGCGCTGATCATCCCCTTCGGGGTCTTGGGCGCGGCCCTCGCCACGACGATCGCACTGACGGTGCGCTCGGCATGGCTGGCGCTTGCCGCAAGGCGCCTGCTCGGCCTCGACACCACGGTCGTCGGCGCGATGATTTTCCTGAAGGAGTTCCTCGCCCGCTGGCGCGGCACCTCTCCGGCGCCCGCAGAATAGGCGCCGCCGGGCCGGCTCAGTCGCCGGCGAGGAAGAAGTGCCAGCGCCCCTGCGGGTCGATGCCGAGACGGAAGAAGATGTAGGCCCCGTAGGACTGGATGTCCTGCCAGTCACCCGCCGTGATCAGCGTGAAGAGCTCGACGATCTGCTCGGGCGTCAGCCGGTCGAGCGGATACCGGGCGAAGTAGGGCCACAGATACATCTCGTTCTGCGTGCCGCGGTCGACGTCGAGATAGCCCGAATCGAGGATCTCCAGCATGATCGCGAGGATCTCGCGGCCCTCCGCGTCGCCGGACAGCGATTTCAGGTAGTCGATCGGATCGCCCACATTGTCGAAGGCGAAGGCGGGCGGCGGATCCTGCGCCTCGATCAGCGGGCGAAGGCTCTCGATGTCGCCCGACAGCGCGGCGGCGCGCAGCGCCTGCCAGGTGCGCCTCACCGGTTCCGGCATGGCATCGGGGCTGCGCTTGATGTCGAGATATTCCGGAAGCTCTTCGGCTGTGGTGGCTTCCTCCGTTGCGGCCGGCGCGGCATCTGGAGCGGGCGCCGCCTCGGGGGCGGGGGCTGCCTCGGGCGTCGCTTCTTCGGCAGGCGCGCTTTCTTCCGCCGGAGCGGCCGAATCCGGAGCCGGCACAGTCGGCGCGGCCGGCTCCTCGCTCAGGGCCTGGTCGGTGGCGGGAGCCTCGGTGGCCGGGGCCTCGGTGGCCGGTGCATCCGCCGGCGCCTGCGCAGCCGCCTCGGCGGCCGGAGCCTCTTTCGGCTCGGAAGCGGTATCCTGGGCGTGCCCCGGCCCGGCAAGGAGAAGCGGGCCGGCGAGGAGCAGGAAAGCTGCAGCCGCCATGAGCTGGATCGGCCGGCGCCTGGCACGGGCGGCGCTGCCGAAAATCGTCTCTCGCTTGCAGATGATCGTCACCGCTGGCTCCCCTTGGCTTCCGCCCTCCAAACCTTCTCTCCGTGGCAGGAGCGAGGCGGGCCGGCTGATTCGTGCTTACTGGCCGTAGCGCGTGCGGATGTCGGCGGCGATTTCGGCGCTTTCCTTGAGATACAGCGCGATCGATTCCTTCGCCGCCGGCGTGCAGCTTCGGTAGACCGAATGGTAGGTCTCGAAGCCGTGGTTGAAGCGGCCGACGAGCTTTGCCTTGCGCTGCGGCCCCGGCGCCTCGGCGGCGATCAGTGCCTCCATGTCCTGCTTCCAGGCCGCGCCGTCGCCCGCATCGCAGAGTTCGCGCAGGAAGTGCAGCGCCCCGAGGATCTCTGCAAGCCGCAGGAGCCGAGGCTCGTAGATGGGCGGCGGCGGCTCGGACGGCTGCGCACTCTCGCCGATGACGGGCGCATCCTGGGCCGCAACGGCCGAGGCCGCGCCCGCAAGGAAGAGGGCGAGGAGAACCCCCGCCGCATGGTGACGAATCCGCATCGCCGTCATGATGTCCCGCGCCGTCTTTCGCTTCAAGGCTGCCCGCGCGCTGCGGGCGCATTCTCCCCGCGGCAGGAGGGCAGGGCGCCCGAGACGATGGCGCGGGCGATGAAGCCTGTGGCGCCGGGCGTCAGCCAGAGATTGCTTGTCTCCTCGAAGGGGATGAAGAGGGCCCGGTCCACATCGTCGGCCGCCACCGGCTCACCGCCCGTCCAGGCGGCCGCGAAGACGGCAAGCCGCAGCTTCCTCTCGCTGCCGGCGGTGTGGGCCCCGAGAGGGAAGAGCCTGTCGGCGGCAAGGCCGGTCTCTTCCAAAAGCTCGCGCCGCGCCGCCGCGTCGGGCTCTTCGCCCTCTTCGATCCGCCCGCCCGGAAAGCTCCAGATGCCGGCGAAAGGCTGCTTTGCCCGGCGCACCAGCAGCACATGGCCGGGTTTCAGGAGTACGATGCTTGCCCCGTCGAATGTCTCGTTCGCGTCGAAATCCACGCCGGTGATCTCCCAATCGGCGCCGCCCGTGCTACTTCGCTTCTCATGTGCGGCCGTTTCGTTCTCACCGCCGATGGCGAGGCCATCAAGAGGCTTTTCCGTCTGGCCGATCTCGATGCGCGGCTTTTCGTGCCGCGCTACAACATCGCGCCGACCCAGCCGATCGTCGTCATCCGCGAGGGCGATCGTGGCCGGGAGGCGGTGCCGATGCGCTGGGGCTTCCTGCCTTCCTGGGTGAAGGATACGGCGAAGTTCCCGCTGATCATCAATGCGCGGGCGGAGGATATCCGCGCCAAGCCCGCCTTCCGGAACGCCATCCGCCGGCGCCGCTGCCTCGTGCCGGCCTCCGGTTTCTACGAATGGCAGGCGCGCGGCAAGGGCCCGAAACAGCCCTATTTCATCGGCCCGACCGGCATGGGCACGCTCGCCTTCGCCGGCATCTGGGAGACCTGGATCGGGGCCGATGGCAGCGAGATCGACACCGCCGCCATCGTCACCGTCGCCGCCGGCCCGCCGCTCGACGCCCTGCATCACCGTTCGCCCGCCATCATCCGGCCGGAGGATTTCGACCTGTGGCTGTCCGGCGAGGAGATGACGGAGGCCGCGCTCGATCTTCTCGCCGAACAGGGCATGGCGACCGACCTCGTCGCGGTGCCCGTCTCGCGCCGCGTCAACCGCGCCGTCGACGACGATCCGGGACTGATCGAGCCCGTGCGGGAGGATCCGGCCGGGGAGGAAGAGAAAAAGGCAGAAGAGGCGCCGCAAGAGCCCGTGCAGCAGCGGCTGCTCTAGCGCGTTCCGCCCCCTTTGGAGGAGCCGATCTCCTTCTGCATGCAGATGCGGTCCTGCGCCTGAAACCCGATCGCCTCGTAGAAGCCCTTCGCCGCTTCGTTGTCGCCGCGAATGAGGAGGTTGAGCTTCCACAGGCCGCGCTCGGCAAGCCACGCCTCCGCCGCCTGCATGATCGCCCGCCCGTAACCCCGGCCGCGGCAGGCGGGATCCGTGGCGACGTAATAGACCGTGCCGCGATGCCCGTCATGGCCGACCATGGCGCTCGCCACGATGGCGCTCTCGCCGGGCGCGCGCCCGACGAGGATGGCGGAGGAAGGCGCGGCAAGCGCGAAGCGGATATCCGCCTTCGGATCGTTCCACGGGCGTGTCAGGCCGGCCCGCTCCCACAGGGCGGCGAGAGCCTCCACGTCCTCCGCCGCGGTCTCAGCCCCGAGTTCCGCGATGACGAGCGGGCCGCTCACAGCACCCGTCCCGGGCTCAGAATGTTGTTCGGGTCGAAGGCGCGCTTGATCTTGCGCATCAGGTCGATCTCGACCTCGTCCTTGACCTCCTTCAGAAGCTCGCGCTTCAGCCGGCCGATGCCGTGCTCGGCCGAGATCGAGCCGGAAAGCTCCGTCACGATGGCATGGACGATCTCGTTGACCTGGTCCCAGCGGTCGAGGAATTCCGCCTTTTCGGCGCCTTCCGGCTGGCTGAAGTTGAAATGGATGTTGCCGTCCCCGAGATGGCCGAAGGGGACGGGCCGTACCCCCGGAATGCGCTCGATGACGGCGGCCGAGGCCCGCTCCAGCAGCTCCGGCACCCTCGCCACCGGCACGGAGACGTCGTGCTTGATGGAGCCGCCCTCGTGGCGTTGCACTTCGGAAAGGCCGTGCCGCATGCGCCAGAAATCGGCGGCCTGCGACAGGTTCGCGGCGGGCGCGGCATCGAGAAGCTCTTCGGCCTCGAAGGCGGCCTCCAGCGTCGCCTGCATGATGCTCGCCGCCTCCTCCTCGCTGCGCCCGGAGGATATTTCCACCAGCGCGTACCAGGGATAGGGCTCGGCGAGCGGATCGCGCGCGCCCTCAAGGTGCTTCAGCGTGAATTCGATGCCGATGCGCGGCATCAGCTCGAAGCCCGTCAGTCCCGAGCCCGCGCTGGCGCTGAAGCGGCGAAAGAGGGTGAGCGCCTCGGCGGGGCTTTCGACCGCCACGAAGGCGACCGAGCGGCCCTTGGGCGCGGGAAACAGGCGCAGCGCCGCCGCCGTGATGACGCCGAGCGTGCCTTCCGAGCCGATGAAGAGCTGCTTGAGGTCGTAGCCGGTATTGTCCTTCCTGAGGCGCCGGAGCCCGTTCCAGATGCGCCCGTCGGCAAGCACGACCTCCAGCCCGAGGACGAGTTCGCGCGTATTGCCGTAGGCGAGCACGCCGGTTCCCCCGGCATTGGTGGCGATGTTGCCGCCGATTCGGCAGGAGCCCTGCGCGCCGAGCGAGAGGGGAAAGAACAGGCCCGCTTCGCTCGCCGCGGCGTGGATCTCCTCCAGGATCACCCCTGCCTCGACGACGAGCGTCGCGCCTTCCGCGTCGACGTCGCGAATCGCCTTCATGCGTTCCAGCGACAGCACCACTTCGCGCCCGCTCTCGTCCGGCACCTGCGCGCCGACGAGGCCGGTATTTCCCCCCTGCGGCACGATGGGCACGCCATGCGCGTTGGCGAGCGCAAGGATTGCCGCTACTTCCTCCCGGCTCGCGGGCCGCACCACGGCCGCGGGCGTGCCGTGCCACAGGTCGCGCAGCTCCCGGCAATAGGGGAGAACTTCCTTCTCGCCCGTGAGGACCTGCGCGTCTCCGACGATGGCCGAGAGGGCGGCGGGCAGGTCGAGGTTGCCCGGCTCGGGCTCAGGTTTTGGCTGCATGGGCGGCAGGATAGCAGTTGCCGCGCCCGATTGAAGGGCTGTTGCAGGCCCCTGAAACCCGTGCCATTAGGGCACGGCACAACGAAGCGTAGCGTCGAGAAACGGCGAGAGGAACATGACCGCAGCAAACGGTATCATGGCGGGAAAACGTGGGCTTATCCTCGGAGTTGCCAATAACAGATCGATAGCCTGGGGGATCGCCAAGGCCGCGAGCGATGCGGGAGCGCAGCTTGCTCTGACCTATCAGGGCGATGCGCTGAAGAGGCGTGTGGAGCCTCTGGCGGCCGAACTCGGCGCGATCGTGGTTGGCCATTGCGATGTGACGGATGCGGCCACGATGGACGCCGTCTTCGAGAAGATCGCCTCCGAATGGGGTGGGCTCGATTTCCTCGTTCACGCCGTCGCCTATTCCGACAAGGACGAACTGGACGGCCGCTACATCGACACGACAGAGGACAACTTCAAGAAGTCCCTCTACGTCTCCTGCTATTCGCTGACGGCGCTGGCCCAGCGGGCGGAGAAGCTGATGTCGCCCGGCGGCTCGATCCTGACGCTGACCTATTACGGCGCCGAAAAGGTGATGCCGCACTACAACGTCATGGGGGTCGCCAAGGCGGCGCTGGAGGCGAGCGTGCGCTACCTTGCGGTCGATCTCGGTCCGAAGGGGATCCGCGTCAACGCCATCTCGGCCGGCCCGATCAAGACGCTGGCGGCCTCCGCGATCGGCGATTTCCGCTACATCCTGAAGTGGAACGAGTATAACGCGCCGCTCCGCCGGACCGTGACGCCGGACGATGTCGGCCAGTCGGCCCTTTATCTCCTCTCCGATATGGGGCGCGCCGTCACCGGCGAGGTACATCACGTCGATTCCGGCTACCATGTCGTCGGCATGAAGGCCGTCGACGCGCCGGATATCTCCACCGTCGTCAAGGACTGACGCGCGCTCTTTCCGCCTAGGGCTTCACCAGGCCGTCGACCCGGTAGCGGGCGGTCTGGCGCCGCCAGTCCGGCACCAGGGCGCGCGCCAAGAGCCTGACGAGGCGCCCATGGGCGAGCGCCGGATGGATCGCCGCGTCCCGGAAGGGGCGAAGGTGATGAAGAACGACGACGCGGCCGCCGCGCGAAAGCCGGCCGCCCAGCATCTTCGCTAGCCGGGCAAGCTCCGCCGGCGGAAGGTAATAGGCGAGTTCGGAGACGACGATGAGGTCGAACGGGCCGGCCGGCATCTCCGCCGGCAGCGTCGCCAGCCGAAATGTGACGTTCTTCAGATCCTTGCCGCCCTTCTGAGCTTCCCGGATGGCGGTCGGCGAGGAATCGAGGGCGAGGAGCCGCAGAGAGATCGGGGCGAGCGCGCGGCTGGTGACGCCGATGGCGCAGGCGAGTTCCAGAACGCGCCCATAGGGCCGGTGGCCGCAGGCGAGGAGAAGGTCGCGCCGCTTCACCCGTTCCAGCCGCGAGGCGCGGTAGTCCCACGGATCGATATCGGCGCGAAACTTGGCCTCGAACCCGGCGGGATCGATCGCGGTGACGGGCATCGTGCCGCCGTCAGTTGGTGAGCGGGCGAAGCGGGCGGCCGGGCTGGAAGGCGCCTGAGGCGTAGGCTTCTCCGAGGGCGGCAAGCGCCCCGTCCGGGTTGGGCTGCCGCAGATAGGTCCTCAGATCGCGGATCAGGCGCTCCAGCGGGTGCGGCTTCACCATTCCGGCGGCGCCGACGGCCTGCTCGGCGAGGGCCAGCACCTGCATGGAGAGCTCTTCGATGGCGCCGCGCATGGCATTGGCGCTGGCCACCGCCCGCTCATGGCCCGCTTCGCCCGTTTTCCCGGTGCATCCCTCGCGCCACGCCGCGCCGGCGCGGGTCAGCCAGCCATAGCCGCCTTCCACGAGCCGGGCCATCTCGCCGAGCCGGTGCGCCTGATAGGGATTTGCGGCGCGGCCGGTGCGCGAAAGATGCGTGCGGGCGCATTCGGCCACGGCATGCGCCCCGCCGAGATGGACCGCGGCGAAGCGGATCGCGCCCGCCGAGAACCAGGGCTGGCGCACATAGTCGCCCGGCGCGCCGAGGAATTCGTCCGCGCGTGGCCGATAGCCGGTGAAGTCCACGATGTGGCTGCCGGAGGCCTTCATGCCGAGCGGCTTCCACCAGGAGCGGTCGACCGGCCGGCCCGCGACCGGCACGATCAGCATCTGCCGCCCGCCTTCGATCTCCACCGTGACGATGGCGTGCGACACCCCGTCGACGCCGGAGGCGAAGTTCTTCGCCCCGGCAAGGACGCCGGCCTCCAGCCGCAGGGGATCGTCCGGCCGGTCGGTGTTCCACACGCCCAGGAGCGCGCCCTCCGACGCCTCGGCCTGGTAGCGCCTCTGCTGCGCGCCCGTGCCGTAAAGCTCCAGGAGCTGCAGGGCGTTCACATGGCCCTCGAAGATGCGCCCGACATTGAGGTCGCCGCGGCCGGCCGCGGCGACCAGGAAAAGAAGGTCTTCCATCCGGGCGGCCGAAAGAAGGGGACCGGAAAGCAGCCCGGCGCGGCCGAGCGCGGCAAAGCCCTCGGCCGGGAAGGATCCGTCCTCGTCGTGGCGCGCGCCATGGCGCGCGATCTCGCAGGCAAGGGCGTCAAGATCGACCGGGGCGGCGTCCTGTCTTTCCCTTTCCGTGCGGCTGAACGGCTCAGGCCGCGTGGCTTCTTTCAGCATCCCTCACCAGCTCCTCCAGTTGGGCGATCGCTTCGGCGATTGGCCTGGTACACGGAGCGTCGGGCTCGTCGCCTGCGATCCTCTCGATGAGCGAAAGCGGCCGTTCCATGATCGGGCCGCCGGCCATCGACAGAAGCGAAAGCCGTTCCGGGGCATGCGGGTTCCGCCAGCGCCCGTCGGGGGTGGCGAGTTCACGCAGTTCGCGGCGCAGGCGGAAGCGCGCCGCGGCGCGCTCCGGGTCCTCCACGAGAATGGGCCGGCGGCAGCGCTCGTCCTCGATCCATCCGCTGATGCACTCGGCCATGCCGTTGCCGGTGCGGCCGGCGAGGCGGGCCGAGACGACGACCTCCGCATCGGGCGCATGGCGAAGCCGCGCCCCGGCGGCGCGGGCGCGCGAGACGAGCGCCAGATCCTCGCGGCAGGCAAGCGGCGGCAGGCCGCCCAGATGGCGGTAGAGATCGGCGCGGATGGCGAGGCTGCCGCCCGTATGGTGCACGTGCCGCGGCCAGGGGTCGTAGGGGAGCGGATCGATCAGCGAGGCGAGCCGGTCGGCCAGCTGCTGGTGGCGGGCGACCAGCGCCGCCCGCCGCAGGAAGGCCTTTCCGTGCCGCCTCTCCTCGTCGGGGTCGCCGATCAGGCGCCCGCCGACGATATCGGCGCCGCCGGCGACGGCCGCGAGGTTGGCCGAGACCCAGCTCGGCCGCGGCTCGGCATCGGCGTCCGTCGTCAGGATCACCTCGCAGCGCTTCAGCAGCGCCGCATCCATGGCGATGCGCCGCGCCCAGCCGACATGGCTCTCGGCCGGCGGCAGGGTGAGATCGAAGAGCTCGATATCGAGTTGCGGAAAATGCGCGGCGGTGGCCAGCACCGCTTCGCGTGAATTGTCTGTACAATTGTTGAGGACGATGACCACCGGCAGGCGCCAGCCCCCATGAAGCCAGTCCTGGCTGCCGAGGGCGGCGATCAGCCGGGGGAGCCGCTTCTCCTCATTGCGGGCCGGAACGGCGATGGCGGGACGGCGATGGGACAAGCACAGCCTCGGGGTTTGACGACAACGTCATCCCCAAACACGCATAGCGCCCCTCCGTTGCAGGCCGATAGCCGGCTTTCGCCTTAGCTGCCTATCCTGACGACCGTGCGCCCGCGCACCTTGTTGGCAAGAAGGTCGGCCGCCGCCTTTTCCACATCGTCGAAGCCGATCGTCGTGGTCATCGCCGAAAGCTTGGCGCGATCGAGGTCGCGGGCGATCCGCGCCCAGGCCTCTTCGCGCACCTTCTTCGGCGCCATCACCGAATCGATGCCGAGCAGCGACACGCCGCGCAGGATGAACGGGGCGACGGAAGCCGGCAGGTCCATGCCGCCGGCGAGCCCGCAGGCCGCGACGGCGCCGCCGTAATTCGTCTGGGCGAGGACGTTGGCGAGCGTCGTCGATCCGACCGAGTCGATGCCTCCCGCCCAGCGCTCCTTGCCGAGCGCCTTGCCGGGCTCCGAAAGCTCCTTGCGGTCGATGATCTCGGCGGCGCCGAGGCCCTTCAGGTAATCCTCCTCCTCCGTGCGGCCGGTCGAGGCGATGACGTGATAGCCGAGCTTGCCGAGGATGGCGGTCGCCACCGAGCCGACGCCGCCGGAGGCGCCGGTGACGACGATCGGCCCGCGTTCCGGCGTGATGCGGTGGCGTTCGAGCGCCAGGATGCACAGCATTGCGGTATAGCCGGCGGTGCCGACGGCCATCGTCTCGGCCGCCGTCAGCGCGTCCGGCCGGCGGATCAGCCAGTCGGCCTTCACCCGCGCCATGCCGGCATAGGCGCCGTAATGCGTCTCGCCGAGGCCCCAGCCATTGAGCAGCACGGGGTCGCCTTCGGCGAAGGCGCCGCTCTCGCAGGAGACCACCTCGCCGGCAAGGTCGATGCCCGGGATCATCGGCCAGCGCCGCACCACCGGCGCCTTGCCGGTGACGGCCAGCGCGTCCTTGTAGTTGAGCGTGGAATGGGAGACGCGCACCAGCGTGTCGCCCTCCATCAGTTCGTCGGGCGTCATCGTCACGCGGTTGACCGACTGCTTCTTCTCCTCGTCGCGCGAGATGAGGAGGGCCGGAAATGTCTCTGCCATGAGCGTCTCCCTTGTCTTCCCATGAACTCGCGCAGGCGAGCCGGGAAGGCAAGGGCTCATGCGGCGGCGAAGGCGGGCGCGGCGCGCTCCTTGATCGGCCAGTGGACCACGGCTGCAAAGAGCCCGAGGGCGACGCCGAGCCACCACACCGCGTCGTAGGAGCCGGTCTTGTCGTAGAGATAGCCGCCCATCCACACCCCGAGGAACGAGCCGATCTGGTGCGAGAAGAAGACGAGGCCGCCCAGCATGCCGAGATGGCGGGTGCCGAACATGATGGCGACGAGCGCATTCGTGGGCGGCACGGTGGAGAGCCACAAAAGGCCCATGACGATCGAAAAGATCACGACGGAGGTGGGCGTCGGCGGGGCGAAGAGAAACGCCGTCACGGTGACCGAACGGGCCACATAGATGAGCGACAGGAAGTGCGGCTTGGAATAGCGCTGGCCGATCGCTCCGGAGGCGAGCGAGCCGATGACGTTGAAGAAGCCGATCAGGCTGATCGCCACCACCGCCCAGCGCGCGGAAAGGCCGAGATCGCCGATATAGGCCGGAAAATGCGCGGTGATGAAGGCGACCTGGAAGCCGCAGACAAAGAAGCCGGACGTGAGCAGGAGAAAGCTCGGATGCCGCAGGGCCTGGCCGAGTGCGTCGCCGACCGTCTGCTCCACCTCGCCGAGGGCGAGCTGGTGCCTCGGCTGGCCGCGCAGCGGGATCGCCAGGAGCGGGATGAGGCCCATCAGCAGCGCCAGCCCGACGAGGGCGTCCGACCAGCCGAGCGCGTTGATCATCGCCTGTGACAGCGGCGCGAAGGCGAACATGCCGAAGGAGCCTGCGGCCGTGGCGAGCCCGAAGACGAAGGAGCGCTTTTCCGCCGGCACCCGGCGCGCCAGCGCGGCCATGACGATGCCGAAGGAGCCGGCCGCGACGGCAAGGCCGATCAGCACCCCGCCGCCGATATGCAGCCAGATCGGCGCCGGCGACCAGGCCATGATGAGCAGCCCGGCCGCATACATCACGGCGCACAGGATAAGGACCCGCGCCGAACCGAAGCGGTCCGCCAGCGCCCCGAAGAAGGGCTGGCCGATGCCCCAGGCAAGGTTCTGGATCGCCATCGCAAGCCCGAAGGTCGTGCGGTCCCAGCCCTTCTCGGCCAGCAACGGAAGCTGGAAGAAGCCCATTGCCGAGCGCGGACCGAAGGTCATCAGCGCCACGGCGCAGGCTGAGCCGATGATCAGCCAGGGCAGGGCGGTTGCCGCCGTTCCGGCGGGCTTGGAGGTCTGGCCGATGGTGGACATGGTGCTCCGGCGATGCGACAGAACGCGCAACTTATCCGCAAAGCGCGACGCAGCGGAAACGAAAAGCCTTCATGCCTGACTGAAGAGATTCTGAACTGGAGAAGAAATGAGCCATGACGACATGGCCGCGGTGCTCGCCGCGGCGCGCACCTCGGGCGAATACGCCAATCTCGACCTCGGCGCCGTAGAGGACCGGGCTTTTGCCGAAGCGGTCCAGGCGAGCGCCATCGAAGCCTTCGGTGGCAGCCCGGTCGGCTACAAGATCGGCGCCACCAACGAGGCGGCTCAGAAGGCGACCGGCGCTCCCGGTCCCTGGTTCGCGCCGCTGCTCGACACCGACATTCGCGAGGACGGATCGACGCTCGCCTGGAAGGACCATTATCGCGGCGTGGAATGCGAGTTCGCCTTCCGCATGGCGCGAACCTATCCGATGGTCGGCGAGACGCCCGGCGCCGACAGCCTGAAGGAGGCGATCTCGCAGTGCCATCTGGCGCTGGAGGTGGTCGGCAGGCGCACAGCCGGCGAAGGCCTTCCGCGCTATCCGGCGGTGCTTGCCGATTTCGGCGCCCATTGCGCCTTTATCCTCGGACCGGAAGTTCCGAACTGGGCGGATGTCGACCTTGCAAGCGTCGCCGTAAAAGGGCTGAGCGACGGCGAGGTCACCAATGAGGGCTCCGGCGCCAAGGTGATGGGAAATCCCCTCAACGCGCTCCTGTGGCTGGTGGAGCAGCTGGTCGCTGCCGGCAAGCGCCTGGAGGCCGGCGACTACGTCTCGACCGGCACGACGATGGGCATCGTCAAGCCGCAGAGGGGCGCCGTGGTGACGGGCGATTTCGGTGATCTCGGCAAGGTGAGCGTCCGCTTCGGGCAGTAGAAGCGGGCCTTCACGGCCCCGGACGCGGATGGCGGCTTACGTCCAGCCGCCGCCATAGGTGCGGTAGAAGATGTGCCGGCCGATGCGGTCGGTCTTCTTCATGGAGCGGGCCCAGCGGGGCCGCACATAGGTCGCGTGGTAGTGGGTGGAATCGCCCACATCCTCCGACCATGCCTTGCCGGCGGTCACGTCCGCGGCGATCTTCTTGGCGCTCGCCCAGGCCGAGGCGGAGCGGATGCGGTCGCGGATGCCGTCGCAGGCGAAGGAGAACTGGCAGCGATTGCGCCAGTTCTTGTTCTGGTAGACGACGCCGCAGATCGTCTCCGGATAGGCGGGGTTCTTCACCCGGTTGAGGATCACCTGGGCGACGGCGACCTGTCCGAGCTCCGATTCGCCGCGCGCCTCGAAATAGACGCCGCGGGCGAGGCACGCCTGCTCTTTGTCCTCGTGAACGCTGGCCGGAAGCGGGTTGAGCATCCAGCTATGCTCGGGCTTGGAACTGCGGTGGCCGCGCAGCCAGTCCCAGAAGGACGGGGAATCGTCCGGCTTGGCGCGAGGCTCCTGGACAAGGGTGCCGTCGGCGGGCGTCGAGCCGATGACGGCGTCGAAGGGCGCATCGATGTCGCTGTCCGTCGGGGCATAGGCGACCAGCGTCGAATTGGCGGTGCCGGCGCCGCTGCGCGCCAAAAGGATGCCGTTCTCGGTGGAGATCGTCTGCTCGCGCATGAAGTGCGAATAGGCGACCATCAGCTCGGCCGTGTCCTTTTCGCTCGGAATCTGCAGCGCGACCTTCGGCAGGTCGGCCTCTTCTGTGGCGGAGAAGATGTCGTCCATGTTCCAGAGCTGGCCCGCGGCCGGAAGCCTGTCGCTCTTTCGCGCGACGGGGCTGCGGGTCATCAGGAGGTCGCCCTTGCGATCGCGGTTGACGCGCTCGGTGGTGGGCATTTCCTCGGGAGCCGGAATGGCGACTTCGGCATTGAGGCCGGAGACGGGAACCGTTCGGGCGTCCCCGACGTTCTTGTCGGATGAGAGGCTGGCCTGCTGGATGGTGCCGGCCGTCATCGCCTCGATGCGGGTCTGCCAGCGCTGCTGGGGCTCGTTGCCGGAGACCATCGCAGCGGCGTCCTGATAGGCGATCGGCGAGGTCGCGGCGACCAGCGCGCAGATGCCGAGCAGGCTTGCTGCGGATGCGGAACGCAAGAATTTCGCGTTAGTCCGCTTTACTGCCATCAACGTACCCCACTGCCGCGCGCACAGCCGTCCTCTCACGAGGAACGCCCGCGTTCGGCTCCCGTCCGATGGAAGCCAATCAAACAAATTGCGGTTTACAACCGGTTAATTAGGGCCCTCAGCCTTGAACAGCTTTGGACCCGTTTCGCCCGACAGTGCCCCTTTGCCCCGAAGCCCCGCCTTGCACAGACACGCTATCGCCAGCGAATGGGGCAAGATATTGACGAGACCTTGCCCCAGGCTGGCGCAGGGGCGCCTACGCCGTCTCGGAAGATGCTGTTTTCTTGCCGATGACTGCCTGCGCGGCAGCCAGCCGCGCCACCGGTACGCGGTATGGCGAGCAGGAGACGTAATCGAGGCCGGCATCCTCGCAGAAGCGGATCGAGGCGGGGTCGCCCCCATGCTCGCCGCAGATGCCGAGCTTGAGGTCGGGCCGGCCCATCCTTCCTTCCCGCACGGAGAGCGTGATGAGCGCGCCGACACCGTCGACGTCGATCGTGACGAACGGATCCTTCTCGATGATGCCGAGCTCCTGGTAGTGGGTCAGGAAGGAGGCCGCATCGTCGCGTGAGATGCCGAACGTGGTCTGCGTCAGGTCATTGGTGCCGAAGGAGAAGAACTCCGCGGCCGAAGCGATCTCCCGGGCGCGGATGGCGGCCCGCGGCAGCTCGATCATCGTGCCGACCTTGTATTCGATCTTCGGCTCGCCGGAGGCGTTCACCTCCTTGGCGGTTGCGTCGATCACGGCCTTCACCCGCTCGAATTCGCCGAGCATGCCGACCAGCGGCACCATGATCTCCGGAACGACCGGCTCGCCCGTCAGCCTGGCGGCGTGCTGGGCCGCCTCGATGATGGCGCGGGTCTGCATCTCCGGGATCTCCGGATGCAGGAGCAGGAGCCGGCAGCCGCGGCTGCCCAGCATCGGGTTGGATTCCGTCAGTTCCAGGATCCGGTCGCGCAGCCGCGCCGGGTCGGCGCCCATCGCCTCGGCCACTTCCGCGATCTCGTGCTCGCCTTTCGGCAGGAACTCGTGCAGCGGCGGATCGAGGAGGCGGATCGTCACCGGCAGGCCGCGCATCGTCTGAAAGAGCTCCAGGAAGTCCTGGCGCTGCAGCGGCAGGAGCTTTGCGAGCGCCGAGCGCCGGGACTCGGCGTCCTCGGCAACGATCATCTCGCGCATGGCGACGATGCGGTCGTCCTGGAAGAAGGTGTGCTCCGTACGGCAAAGGCCGATTCCTTCGGCGCCGAAATCGCGCGCCGCGCGCGCATCCTCCGGCGTCTCCGCATTGGCCCTGACGCGCATCCGGCGCGTCCTGTCCGCCCAGACCATCAGCTTGGCGAAGTCGCCGGAGACCTCCGGCTGCAGCATCGCCACCCGGCCCTCCATCACTTCGCCGGTCGCCCCGTCGATCGTGATCAGGTCGCCCTCGTGATAGGCCTTGCCCATCACCAGCATGGTGTTGGTCTTGTGGTCGATCTTCAGGGCGCCCGCGCCGCAGACGCAGGGCTTGCCCATGCCGCGCGCCACGACGGCCGCATGGCTCGTCATGCCGCCGCGCGAGGTGAGGATGCCGCGTGCCGAGACCATGCCCTGGATGTCCTCCGGGCTCGTCTCCAGCCGCACCAGGATGACCGTGTGGCCTTCCTTGGTCAGAAAGTCGGCCCTGTCGGGCGAGAAGACGATTTCGCCGGATGCCGCGCCCGGCGAGGCGGGCAGGCCGCGCGCGATGACCGTCCGCTCGGCCTTCGGATCGAGGGTCGGATGCAGGAGCTGGTCGAGCGAGGTCGGCTCGATGCGCATCACCGCCTCCTCCTCGCTGATGAGGCCTTCCTCGGCCATGGAGGTGGCGATCTTCAGCGCCGCGCGCGTGGTGCGCTTGCCGTTGCGCGTCTGCAGCATCCACAGGCGTCCACGCTCGATGGTGAACTCCATGTCCTGCATGTCGCGGTAATGCTCTTCGAGCCGGTTGGAATGCGCCAGGAATTCGGCGAACTGCTCCGGCATCAGCGTCTCCAGGGACGGAGAATCGCTGCCGGCCTCGGTGCGGGCCTTTTCGGTGAGGTATTGCGGGGTGCGGATGCCGGCGACGACGTCCTCGCCCTGGGCGTTGATCAGGAACTCGCCGTAGAGCGCCTTCTCGCCCGTCGCCGGATCGCGGGTGAAGGCGACGCCAGTGGCGCTGTCCTCGCCCATATTGCCGAACACCATCGCCTGGACGTTGACGGCCGTGCCCCAGCTTTCGGGAATGTCGTGCAGGCGCCGATAAGTGATGGCGCGCGCATTCATCCAGGAGGAGAAGACCGCCCCGATCGCGCCCCAGAGCTGGTCGCGCGGGGCCTGCGGGAAGGGCGCGCCGTGCACCTCGTCCACGAGCGCCTTGAATCGCTTGACGATCTCAACCCAGTCGTCGGCCGAAAGGTCGGTGTCGCCGGCCACGCCGCGTGTGTCGCGTTCCTCTTCCAGGATCGCTTCGAATTCGTGGTGGTCGACGCCGAGCACGACGTCGGAATACATCTGGATGAAGCGCCGGTAGGAATCGTAGGCGAAGCGCCGGTCCGCGCTCTTGGCGAGCTCCTCGACCGTATCGTCGTTGAGGCCGAGATTGAGCACCGTGTCCATCATGCCCGGCATGGAGCTGCGCGCGCCCGAGCGCACGGAGACGAGGAGGGGCAGTTCGCCGCCGCCGAAGCTTTTGCCCTGGATCTCTTCAAGCCGCGCGAGGGCCGCCTCCACCTGTTCGGTGAGGCCCTCGGGCATTTCCTGACCGTTCGCGTAGTAGAAATTGCAGGCTTCGGTGGTGATGGTGAAGCCCGGGGGAACGGGAAGACCGAGGCTGGCCATCTCGGCGAGATTGGCACCCTTGCCGCCAAGGAGATTGCGCATTTCGCGCGAGCCTTCGGCTTCACCGCCGCCGAAGGAATAGACCCACTTTGTCATCCGTCTTCCCCGGAATTCTCTTTGCGCAGATGTGGCTGCGCTCCGGCTGTAACGGCTTAGAGTGCTTCGCACAATGCGGTGTGGGGCAAGGCTGCCCCCTCAGCGCCGGCCATCAGATGTCGATGTCGAGACCGAGGTCGAGAATGGGCGCCGAATGGGTGATCCAGCCGGAGGAAATGTAGTCGACGCCGCTTTCGGCGATGGCCGCCACCGTCTCCAGCGTGACCCGACCGGAAGCCTCCAGCACGGCGCGGCCGGCATTTATGGAAACGGCCTCGGCAAGCCGCTCCGGCGCCATGTTGTCGAGGAGGACGACGTCGGGTCCCGCCTCCAGCGCTTCGCGGAGCTGGGCGAGCGTGTCGACCTCCACCTCCACCTTGACGAGATGGCCGGCGAAGGCCTTGGCCCGCCGCACCGCCTCGCCGACGCCTCCGGCGACGGCGATGTGGTTGTCCTTGATCAGGATGGCGTCGTCGAGCCCGAAGCGGTGGTTGGAGCCGCCCCCGCATCTGACGGCGTATTTCTGCGCCGCCCTCAGCCCCGGATGGGTCTTGCGCGTGCAGGTGATCTTGGCCGGGGTGTGCGCAATCGCCGCGGCGAAGGCGGCCGTCGCGCTGGCGACGCCGCAAAGGTGGCAGAGGAAGTTGAGAGCCGTCCGCTCGGCCGAGAGCATCGCCCGCGCATCGGCCGAGATGCTGGCGACCTCCGTGCCCGCTTCAAGGCGCGCTCCATCCTCGAGACGCGCCTCGAAATGCGCCTTCCGATCCATCTGCAGGAACGCCTCGCGGGCAAAGGCGAGCCCGGCCAGCGTCCCCGGCGAGCGGGCGCGCAGCACCGCGCGCGCGGTTCGTCCCTGCGGGATCGTCGCCGCCGAGGTGATGTCGCCGGCGCGGCCGAGATCTTCTTTCAGCGCGCCGCGGACGGCGTCCTCGATCAGGATTGTCGCCAGCTCAGCCATGGGCACCCGCGATGCGCTTGTCGTGGTAGGCGGCCGCAATCCCCTTGGCGATGGCGTCGGCGCGGCCGAGCGTCAGGAATTTGCGCTGCGCCTCCGCCGGCACGGGATGCGGAAAGTCGGAGCGGAAATGCGCGCCGCGACTCTCTTCGCGGCGCAGCGCGGCCACCGTCACCAGCTTCGCCGCCGCGAGCGAGTTGACGAGGCTCGGATGGCGCGCTCCCTCCGCCATCGTGGCGATTTCTTCCAGCGCCTTTTCCAGCCCCGTCTGCGTGCGCACGACGCCGACCTCCGCGGCCATCAGCCGGCGGAGGCGCGTCAGGAGCACGTCCTCGCTGAGCTCGTCGGCAGGGCTTTCCGGCGTCGATTCGCCCGACCAGCCGATGACCCGGTGGTTGGGCAGGAGCCCCTGCACGTCTTCCGCGATCCGCGCGGCAAAGACCACGGCTTCCAGGAGGGAGTTGGAGGCAAGCCGGTTCGCCCCGTGTGCGCCGGTCGAGGCGACTTCCCCGCAGGCCCACAGCCCGTCGAGCGAGGTGCGGCCGAGCCCGTCCACATGCACGCCGCCCATATGGTAGTGCGCCGCCGGCGCGATCGGGATCGGCGTCGTCCTCGGGTCGATGCCGGCCTCCATGCAGGCGGAAAAGACGGTCGGAAAGCGCTCCGGAAACTCTTCGCCGACGGCCTGCCGGCAGTCGAGGAAGGCGCCGCGCCCCGACATCTTCGCCTCGTGCACGCCGCGGGCGACGATGTCGCGCGGGGCGAGCTCGCCCGCCTCGTGGATCTCGAACATGAAGCGCTCGCCCTTCCGGTCGACGATCGCCGCGCCTTCCCCGCGCAGCGCCTCGGTGGCGAGCGGGGCAGGATCGCGGCCGACATCGACCGCCGTCGGGTGGAACTGCACGAATTCCGCATCCGCCACGAGCGCGCCGGCGCGCGCGGCCATGCCGAGGCCTTCGCCGCGCGCTTCCGGCGGGTTTGTGGTGACGGCATAAAGGTGGCCGATGCCGCCGGACGCCAGAACCACGGCGCGCGTCTGCAACAGGATGCGGGCCGAGAGCCCGCCGCGCCGGTCGCGCGCGATGAGGCCGGTCACATAGGGTCCTTCGGCCTTCAGCGTTTCGGCGACGAAGCCTTCCAGCACCCGGATGGAGGGCGTCTGGCGCACCGCCTCGATCAGCGCCTGCATGATCGCCGCGCCCGCCCGGTCGCCGCCGACGCGTACGATGCGGCGGCGCGAATGGGCCGCCTCGCGCGAAAGGGTGAGCCTGCCTTCAAGATCGCGGTCGAAGGGAACGCCATAGGCGAGGAGGTCGCGGATGCGCTCGGGCGCTTCCTGCGCCATGCCGCGCGCGATCGGCCCGTCGACGAGGCCCGCCCCGGCGGCGATCGTGTCGGCGAGATGGTCCTCCACGCTGTCGCTCTCGTCCATCGCCGCGGCGATGCCGCCCTGCGCCCAGCCGGAGGAGGCGCCTTCGCCGATCGGCGCGGCGGTGATGATGGTGACGGGCCGCGGCGCCAGCTTCAGCGCGCAGAAGAGCCCGGCGAGCCCGCCGCCGACGATGACGACATCGTCGATGCCGGCCCAGGAGGTGGGCGGGAAAGGGGAGGGGGAAAGGGTCACGTCAGGAGAGCTGTTTGCGCATCGGGTGTGCCTTGGCAATGCCGAACATTTTTCCGGGCTCGCCGGCGTCGGTCCAGCCGGAGGCGCGATAGAAACGGTGCGCCGTCGCCGTACTCGTCAGCCGGGCCTCGGCCACGCCCTGGTCGCGCATTTCCTGTTCCATATGGGCAAGCAGCGCCTTGCTCGCGCCGCGAAAGCGGGCCGAAGGCTTCACGTAGTTGAGAAGCACTTCGGGGCCGGCGAACGAACCGACGCAGACGATCTCGCCGCCATCCTCCACGACGAGCACCCGCGATGCCGGGTCCGCGATCCACGCCCGCACGTTCTCCGGCGTCTTGTTGGACGTCCAGCGTTCGATATTGGCGGGCAGCCCCCCATGGTCGGGCACGCAAAGTTCGGCAATCGAAGCGGTCAAGACGGAACTCATCGCCTCCGCATCGCCGGGCTCGGCCTTTCTGATGCGCATGAAGACATTCCCATGAACGGGCGTCAGCTCCTCAGGTTCACCATCCGCTCGACCGAGCGGCGGGCCCTTTCGGCGATCATCGGGTCGATGACCACCTCCTCCGTCATGAAGACGAGGCTGTCCAGGATCTTCGGCAGCTGGATGCGCTTCATGTGCGGGCAGAGGTTGCAGGGGCGCACGAACTCCACATCCGGCGCCTCGCCGGCGACGTTGTCGGCCATGGAGCACTCGGTGACCATCAGCACCTTCTTCGGCTGCTCGTCATGCACCCATTTGATCATCTTGGCGGTCGAGCCGGTGTAATCGGCCTCCGCCAGCACGTCCGGCGGGCATTCGGGATGCGCGATGATGCGGATCGAAGGATCGGCCTCGCGATAGGCGCGGAGCTCCTCGCCCGTAAAACGCTCGTGCACTTCGCAGGCACCGTGCCAGGTGATGATTTTGACATCCGTCTGGGAAGCCACCCAGCTGGCGAGATAGCGGTCGGGCAGGAGGATCACCTCTTTGGCGCCGAGGCTTTCCACCACTTCCACGGCGTTGGAGGAGGTGCAGCAGATATCGACCTCGGCTTTGACGTCGGCCGAGGTGTTGACATAGGCGACGATCGGCACGCCCGGATGCGCCTCGCGCAGGAGCCGGACATCCTCGCCGGTGATGGAGGCGGCGAGCGAGCAGCCGGCCCGGCTGTCCGGGATGAGGACGGTCTTTTCCGGGCAGAGGATCTTCGACGTCTCGGCCATGAAGTGCACGCCGCACTGGACGATGATCTCCGCCTCCGATTTCGCCGCTTCCTGGGCGAGCTGGAGCGAGTCGCCGACGATATCGGCGACGCCGTAGAAGATCTCGGGCGTCTGGTAGTTGTGGACGAGCAGGATCGCGCCCCGCTCCGCCTTCAGGCGGTTGATGTGGAAGACGTAGGGCGCGTGCACCGGCCATTCGAGCGCCGGGATGACGTGCCGGACCTTCTCGTAGATCGGCGCCGTCGCCTCGGCGATCTCGGGCGTGTAGGCAAGGTCGGGGTAAGGCTTGACGCCAAAGCGCTCGGCCGCATCGCTGAGCCGGCGGGTCTCGGGCACCTTCATCGCGGTCGCCGCATTATTATGGGCCATACTCGCCCCTCCCTTTCACCTGTTTATACTCAGTTTGAGCATAAGCTGAGCCAAACAAAACCCGGCAGAGCCGGATGGCGTTGAAATAAGGTCGCTGGGGCCTTTGTGCAAGTCATATGACGCAGGGGCGCCATGCACGGCGTGCATCTTCCTCGCCAAAGGCCGCGCAACTCCGGCGTTTCGCCGGCCGGGTGCTGCCCCTCGATGGGGAGGGCGTTTGTTTGCGCATCATTGCCTGGTGGCCGGCGCCTTGCCGGTTGCGGCATCTCCCTCAACCGGCAGCCACCCTCTCCCGCCTCCGAGAAATGGGGGAGAGGGTGGAGCGAGTTGCACCGTGTCGTGACCGGCGCCGAAGCTGCCGTGGCGGTGTCTTTTGGCAGGGCGCCAAACCTCTCCCTCGAAGGGAGAGGTCGGCGAGCGCGGAGCGCAGCGACGCGGAGCCGGGTGAGGGTGAGGTCTCGTCCGGTGAAGTCCTTTGCGAGCGGGTTCTGCGCTGCGGCCGCTCTTGGGCTCGGTGCGCGCTGAGAGCTCTCCCTCACCCGGCTGCCTCCGGCAGCCACCCTCTCCCTCGGAGGGGAGAGGGTGGAGCGCGCTGCGCCGCGTGAGCGCTTGGTTTCGGCCGGGAGCCGTGCAGGCGGCGACAGGTGCAACGGCGCCAAACCTCTCCCTTGAAGGGAGAGGTCGGCAAGTCCCGAGCGAAGCGAGGGAATGCCGGGTGAGGGTGAGCCCTCGTTCCGCGAAGGTTTTTGCGAGCGGGAACGATCACCCGCCTGGTGGCCTCTCTTGGGTGTCGAACCCGTAGCCTCACCGGTCGGCAACGCTGGCCCCCCTCTCCGCGATGGGGAGGGTGGGCCCTCTGCGCGGCCAAGCCCGGCCCGATCACCCGCGTCCCTGCGCCCGCCTCCCACTTATCCCCGCCCTCCGCCGCGCCGGCACACTTCGAACGGATTGTCGAGGTGAGGCGAGATGCCGGAGATCCAGCGGCCGGAAACCCAGAGGGAAGCGTCGGCATGGCGGCCGGGAATGGCTGCGGCGCGTCTCCGCCTGCGCGCTTTCAAGGCCGCCGAGATCGCCCGCCGCGAGAGCGCTCCGGCCGAGCCGCCATCAGCCGAAGCGCGGCGCCTCCGTTTCCGGGTGCGGCTCAATGCCGAGATCCACCGGAATGCCGCGAGCCTCGCCGCTTCCCTGCCGGATTTCCTCGGACGCAGGCTGCGGCCATCCGATCTTCTCGACGTCTCCGAAGAGCGCGACGCGGCGCTGGCCGAATGGGAGCGGCGCCTTTCCGGCCTTGCGGCGCATCTTGTCGAGGAACCGGAACGCCTCGAAGAGGCGCGGCGCGTCATGGAGGAGGCGCTCTTTCGCCGCTTCTCCGGGCGCATCAACGCGCTCCGCCAGCAGGCCCTCGGCATCGACCGCTATGTCTGGCGCTCGCGCGACGACGAGAAGGTCCGCCCCCTCCACGCCCGCCACGACGACAGGGTCTTTTTCTGGGACGAGCCGCCGGAGGGCGGCCATCCGGGCGAGGCCTGGAACTGTCGCTGCTGGGCCGAGCCCTTCGTGGAGGAAGAGGCGGAAGCCCCGCCCGAGACCGGCCTCACCTACCGGCTCGGGCTCTCGGGGGCGGCAGTCGGCGGCGTTGCGGACGCTGCGCGCGACTTTGCCCTCGACAACCTTCGCTCGCTCGGCGAGACGCTCGAAGACCTGCCGGCGGCGCGCCGGCTGGTCTTCCTCCTGCGCCGCGAGGCGCGGGGCGAGCTGACAGATGCCGAACGTGCCGAGCTCGACGGCGTGCGCGAGGCCGCCCGGGACAAGGCGGAGGCCTTCTTCCGCGACGCGCCGGAGCTGGCAAAGGCGCTCGGCGCCTACCTCCTTGCTCTGCAGAGGCGGCCGGCGCTCCTCGACGAGGCATATCGGCAGGGCCTTGTCACCCGCCAAGAAGTTGAGGCCGCCTATCGCGAGCGGGCCTATGTCGACACGCTCGTCCTTCTCAACGTCTCGCCGGTTTCTCTCGCCCTGCGGGCGGGCAAGCTCACCCGGCTGCGGAACCTGGCTGGCGACGCAAAGGCCCTGGTCGAGGCGTTCGCACGAGAGGCAGCTCGCCTTCGCCGCCGCCTCGGCCATGTCGGCCACAACGTCGTCGACAATCCGGGCATCGTCTGGGGCCGAGGTATCAAGGAGCAGGGGATTCCCTGGGAGGATGCTCTGGAGGCGACCGGCCAGTTCGGCCAGCGGTTGCCGCAGAACTTCAAGACGATCGATTTTTACGACCCCGTCACCAAGACGGCCACGAGCGCAAAAACTCTTGACACTACGGCAGGTGGATACGCGCGGAATCCGAGTAGAATTTTCTCCGCCGTCAAGAGATATGTTGATCGAACAAAGTCATTCGATGGAAGAGAGGGCTTACGTCAAGGCTTGGAGGTCTCAGAGATCCAGACGAAGAAAATCGAGCTGGCTGTTCCCGAAGGCACGACCAAAGAGCAAATCGTTCAGCTTCGACGTGCCGTGAGGTATGCTGAGAGTCAGGGAGTTGAACTCAAGGTGAGCTTCATAAGATGAACCGTGAACGCGCTATCGAGCAGCTCAGAGCCAGGATTCGCCGAGAACGACGGTTCGAACCTAAGCCATCCCCCCCGAAAGAGCGGAAGAGGGCAAAAATCCACGCATTCCTGACTCATACTCTGATTTTCTCCCAGGCCGTCTACAGCTCAGTTCACGCGGACCCGGACGGATATGAAAAGCGCTTTACGTCCAAGATGACCGATCTCGATATGGGACGCGAAGCGCGGGCGGCGCTTCGGGCGAGCCGGTTCATTACGCCGGACCACCCGGAATGGGACCGGCTCATTCGGTTTGGCTCGGATGACGAGATTCGAGCAGATGTGGCGCGGGAGCTGGCTCATGCGCGCATCAGGACGCAAAAGGCGCTTTTTGAAGGCTCAGGCTCGGTCAGCCTTACGTTGCAGGACGGCCGGATCTCCGTCGATCCGTGGCGCTATGCGGGCCGTGGCGCTTGGGAACCCGTCTCCGGCATCGGGCCGACGACCCTGCCCGAAAGCGTCTCCGACGAAGAGTTCGGCGCGGCGATCAACGCGGCGCTGGAAGTCAGCCGCAACGCCTGCCGGGACTAGCGGCGCCGTTCCGGGCTGCTGCCTGGTTATCGCCGAAGCGGCCCAAAAACCCTCAGCCGCCGATCTTCGAAAAATCGGCCACCTTGTGCATCGCCTGGCGGATGCGGCCGAGGAGCTTCAGGCGGTTTGCGCGCAGGCCCGCATCCTCGGCGTTCACCGTCACATGGTCGAAGAAGGCGTCGACCGCCGGGCGCAGCTCGGCGAGCGAGGCCATGGCCCCTGCAAAATCTTCCGCCGCAAGGTGCTCTTCCACATGCGCCTCGACGCTCCCGATGACGGCGAGAAGCTCGCGCTCGGCCGGCTCGCCCTTCGCGTGGATGAGCGCATGGTCGGGCTCGCCCGCATAGCTGGTGCCGTCCTTCTTCTCCTCCGCGCGCAAGATGTTGGCGGCGCGGCGATAGGAGGTGAGGAGGTTCTGCCCATCCTCTGAATCGAGGAGGCCCGCCAGCGCCTCCACCCGGCGCACGATCATGACGAGGTCGTCCTGGCCGGCAAGCGCGAAGACGGCGTCTATCAGGTCGTGCCGGGCGCCTTCCTCGCGCAGATGCACTTTCAGCCGCTCGGCGAAGAAGGCGAGGAGATCGGCCGAGAGCGCGTGGGCATCGGGCAGATCCGTCAGAGGCGCGATCGTGACGCCCCTGTCCGGTCGAGAGAGCGGATCGTTCGGTGCATCCCCCCAAATTGTGCCGTTCCTGCCGAATGTGCCGAGGTGCGCTGCGATGGTAGGAAGAAGCCGCAGCCTCAGCGAATTCTCCAGAACGATGCGGATGACGCCGAGCGCCGCACGCCTGAGCGCGAACGGGTCCTTGGAGCCGGTCGGTTTCTCGTCGATCGCCCAGAAGCCGGTCAGCGTGTCGAGCTTGTCGGCGAGCGCCACGGCGATGGCCACCGGCTCCGATGGCACCGCATCGCCCGGCCCCTGCGGCCGGTAATGGTCGCGGATCGCATCGGCGATGTCCGCGCTCTCGCCCTGCGCCTTCGCGTAGTAGCGGCCCATCACCCCCTGCAGCTCGGGGAATTCGCCGACCATGCCGGTCGGAAGGTCCGCCTTGGCGAGCCGCGCCGCCCGCTCGGCCGCCGCGCGGCTGGCGCCGACCAGCGGCGCGAGTTCGCCGGCGAGGCTGGCGATACGCTCAACCCGCTCCGCCTGCGTGCCGAGCTTGTCGTGGAAGGTGACGGCTTGAAGCTTCTTCGCCCATTCCTCCAGCGGCGTCGCCAGATCCTGCTCGTAGAAGAAGCGTGCATCGGAAAGCCTTGCGGCGATCACCCGCTCGTTGCCGGCGATGATCTCCTTGCCGCCGTCGCTGGCGACGAGGTTGGAGACGAGCAGGAAGCGGTTGGTCAGCGCCCCGTCCGCGCCCTTCAGCACGAAGCATTTCTGGTTCTGCCGGATGGTGAGCCGGATGACCTCTTCGGGAATGTCGAGGAAGGCTTCGTCGAAGGCGCCCATCAGCACCACCGGCCATTCCACCAGTCCGGCCGTCTCGGCGAGAAGGCCCTCGTCCTCCACCAGCTCCAGCCCCTGCGCGAAGGAAAGGTTCTTCGCCTCCGCCTCGATGATCTTCTGCCGGCGCTCGGCGTCGAGCACCACCTTCGCCGCCTCCAGCTTGTCGACATAATCGTCGAAGCGGCGGACCGTGATCGGCTCCGGCGCGAGGAAGCGGTGGCCATAGGTGACGTTGCTGGAGGAGAGTTCGCCGAGCGCGAATTCTACCACCTGCGGGTCTTCCGTCTCCGGCCCGAAGGTGCACAGGATCGAGCGCAGCGGGCGCACCCAGCGCAGCGCCGCGGTGCCTTCCGCGCCCGGCGCCGCGAAGGGGGAATCGGCCGGCGCCGAACCGGCGCCCCAGCGCATCGATTTCGGCCAGGGAAAGCCGCGGATCACCTTCGGCATCAGTTCGGCGATGATCTCCTCGGCGGCGCGGCCGGGTTTTTCGATCACCGCGACGTAGAAGTCGCCCTTCTTCGGATCGCTCTCCACCTTGGCTTCCTCGATCGAGGCGAGCCCGGCGGCGCGCAGAAAGCCTTCCAGCGCCTTTTCCGGCGCGCCGACGCGCGGCCCGCGCCGTTCTTCCTTCAGGTCGGCCGAGCGGGCGGTGACCCCGTGCACGGTCAGCGCCAGGCGTCGCGGCGTCGCGAACCCCTTGGCGCCCTCATAGGTGAGGCCGGCATCGACGAGGCCGTCGGTGACGAGGCGCTTCAGGTCGTCCGCGGCGCGCGCCTGCATGCGCGCGGGGATTTCCTCCGAGAAGAGCTCGATGAGAAGGTCGGGCATTTTTGGGTCAGTCCTGGTCCGGCCCGGACTTGGGCGAGCGGGAGGAGAAGGAGATGTCGACCGCCTCCAGATACTGGTGGGACATGCCCGCGGCGGCGTTGAAGACGACGCGCATCAGCATGTCGTGGCCGCTGACGTAATCCTTGATGCGCTCGATCATGCGCTGCAGGGCGGAT
Organism: Afifella sp. IM 167; assembly: GCF_020144925.1. Lineage (GTDB taxonomy): Bacteria > Pseudomonadota > Alphaproteobacteria > Rhizobiales > Afifellaceae > Afifella. The sequence continues at coordinate 293,946 of NZ_NSLC01000004.1, read as the reverse complement.
TCGTCGATCGGCACGGTGAGGCGCGCGATCTCCTGGGCGAACGAAAGCTCCAGCCTCTCGTTGGCGTCGCGCTTGACCAGCGAAAGCCGCGCGGCCTGGTTGTGCGTGCCATCCTCGCCGCGCCAGGCGAGTTCGCCGATCGCATAGGCCGCCTCGCTCTCCATGCGCCCGGAGCGGTTCAGGCGAAAGCTCGCCGTCCAGGACTGGGCGGTGAAGACCATGGGGATGCGCTTGGCCGGCGGCGGGGGCGCCGGGTTCTCCCCGCCTGCATTCGTCTCGTCGGACATCTCAGGCGCCTCCGGCTTCGGTCATCAGCCAGGCGCCGCCGCATGCGGTCGCGAGGCTGCGGACCCTCAGGATGTAGTTCTGCCGCTCGGTCGGCGAAATCACGCCGCGCGCGTCGAGGAGATTGAAGATGTGGCTCGCCTTGATGCACTGGTCGTAGGCCGGCAGCACCATCCGGTGGTGGCCGCCCTCGCGCTCGGCCTCTTCCTGCCCGGCCGCCAGCAGCGCCTTGCATTCGGCTTCCGCGTCCTGGAAATGGGTGAGCAGCCGCTCGGTGTTGGCATGCTCGAAATTGTGGCGCGAATATTCCCGCTCGGCCTGCAGGAAGACATCGCCGTAGGAGACCTTCTCCGCGCCTTCGCGGCCGTTGAAATTGAGGTCGTAGACGTTGTCGATGCCCTGCACATACATGGCCAGCCGCTCCAGCCCGTAGGTGAGCTCGCCCGCCACGGGCGCGCAATCGTAGCCGCAGACCTGCTGGAAATAGGTGAACTGCGAGACCTCCATGCCGTCGCACCAGCACTCCCAGCCGAGTCCCCATGCGCCGAGCGTCGGGCTCTCCCAGTCGTCCTCCACGAAACGGATGTCGTGCAGGTCGGCCCTGACGCCGATCGCCTCCAGCGAGCCGAGATAGAGCTCCTGCAGATCCGGCGGCGAAGGCTTCAGGATCACCTGGAACTGGTAGTAGTGCTGCAGGCGGTTGGGGTTCTCGCCGTAGCGCCCGTCGGCCGGCCGGCGCGAGGGCTGCACATAGGCGGCGTTCCACGGTCGCGGCCCGAGCGCGCGCAGCGTCGTCGCCGGATGGAAGGTGCCGGCGCCCACTTCCATGTCGTAGGGCTGCAGGATGACGCAGCCTCGCTCGGCCCAGTAGCGCTGCAGCGTGAGGATGAGGCCCTGGAAGGAGCGCGTCGGGCTCATATGCTCCAAAGCGGCAGTCTCTCTCATCGGTCTCGGCTTTCGGGAAACGCGGCGCTTCAGGACGGAAACCTAGCGCCGCGCACGCTGCCTGCCATGCCGGGGCGGGCCGGTCAAGGCGAAGGCGGTTGCGAGAGCCTTCCGCTGCAGTGAACCTTTTGCCCTCCCCGATCCACCCACTCCGCGAGGCATGGAGCCTGAAGGAGTGACGATCATGAACAGGAAGATTGCAACCCTTGCGGTTTCGGCCGCGATCCTCATCGGCGGTGTCACCATGGCGGCCGCCCAGAGCCAGGGCGGCGGCGGCGGTCGCGGCGGCGGCGGCGGTGGCGGCGGGGGAGGCGCGGCCTTCTCGCGTCTCGATATCGGGCCCTTCACCCATGTCGACCCCAAGCGGCCGGAGCGTCCGCGCCCGACGCGGCGCGTGCGTCGCATCCTGCCGAAGGCGGACAGCGACTGCACCTGCCGCGTGCGCCGTATCCGCATCAACGGCTATCTGCAGCCGGTGCGCGACTGCTACGAGCTGAACCGCATCAACGGGCGGGTGCAGATGAACTACTGCGCGCGCTAGGCCTTGCGGCAGGGATGCCGGACGGGCTCGCCTTCGGGCGGGCCCGTTTCCTCACATGCGCGGCAGGACATGCGCGGCAGGGGAGGCGTCAGCTTGCCACCGCCGCGCGCACCCACCAGTTCGGCCGCTCCTCGCGCAGCGCCTCGGCCGCCGCATCCGCCGCCTGTTCGTCGCGGTAGAGGGCAAAGCAGGCCGAGCCGGAGCCGGACATGCGCGCCATCAGCGCAGGTGTCTCCTCCAGCAGGCGGATCGCCTCTTCGATCGCCGGCTCGATCTCCATGGCCGCGCCCTGGAGATGGTTGTCGGTGGCGGCGAGGTAGTCGGCGACGGCCGCGACGTCGGCGAGCCCTTCCGGCATTTCCGGCAGGCCCGCGCCGTCATGCGAGGCGAGGGCGGAGAACACACGCGCGGTGGAGACCGGCCGTGCCGGCCAGGCGAGCACCATCGGCAGGGGCGGCATATCCGGCAGGACGCGGATGTCCTCGCCGATCCCGCCGGCCCTGAGCCCCTTGGAAAAGAGCGCCATCGGCACGTCGGCCCCGAGTTTCGTCGCCAGCTCGACAAGCCTTTCGGTGCGGCAGTCGCACTCCCAGAGCTCACACAGCGCAAGCAGCGTTGCGGCCGCATCCGCGGAGCCTCCGCCGAGCCCGGCGCCGGCCGGCAGTTCCTTGCGCACGAAGATCGCCGCGCCGCGCCTGCGCCGGTCGGGACATTCGGCGGCGAGCGCCTCGGCGGCGCGCAGGATGAGATTGTCGGGCCCGCGCGGCACCTCGGCCGAGAAGATGCCCGTCACCTCCAGCGAGAGCGCTTCGGCCGAGACGAAGCGCAGGTCGTCGCCGATATCGGCGAAGACGGCGAGGGTATCGAGGAGGTGGTAGCCGTCCGGCCTGCGGCCGGTCACATGCAGGGCGAGATTGACCTTGGCGAAGGCCGTCCGGGCGATGGCTTCGTCCGGTGGCCTCAAAGCTCGCCCGGAATCTTCAATCGCATGCCCGGGCGCAGGGCATTGGCGTTCTTCAGAATGTCGCGGTTGGCTTCCAGGATCGAGCGATAGGCCTCGCCATTGCCGAGAAGGCGGTCGGCGATCGTCCAGAGCGAATCGCCCGGCTGCACAAGGTAGGAATCCTTCTGCGAGGCATCGTCCTGTGGCGCGCTCGCCGCATTGGAGGCCGGAGCGGTCATGGCGGTGCCGGCGGCTTCCGTAGCCGCCTTTTCAGCCTCGCCAGTCTTCGCCTCGCCAGCTTTCACGTCTTTGGCGGCCGGCTCTTCCGCCGGGGCGGTGGCCGCCTTCATGTCGTTCTCCGTCGCCGCGTCCTTCTGCTCAGGCTCGGCGCGGCCGGAATCCTTGTCTTTCTGCGGCTCGATGCGCGGCGCCGTCTCCACCAGCGATTCGGCGGCGATCTTGCGGTTGATCACTTCCAGTTCCGGCAGCTTGGCGCCGAGATCGCGCGCATGGCGCCACTGGAACTGGGCTTCCAGCTTGCGGCCGGCCTTCCAGTAGGCGTCGCCCAGGTGATCGTTGATCACCGGATCGGCCGGCTGCAGGGCGACGGCCTGCTCGATCTCCTCCACCGCCTCGTCGTAGCGGCCGAGCCGGTAATAGGCCCAGCCGAGGCTGTCGACGATGAAGCCGTCATTGGGACGCAGCTCCACCGCCTTCTTGATCATGTCCAGCGCCTCGTCGAGGTTCATGCCCATGTCGACCCAGGAATAGCCGAGGTAGTTCAGCACCAGCGGCTGGTCCGGGTAGAGCTGCAGAGCCTTCTTGAAGTCCGCTTCCGCCTTCGGCCAGGCCTTGGAGCGCTCATAGGCGATGCCGCGGAAGTAGAAGAGCGTCCAGTCGTTGCGCGTCGGCTTGCCGAGCTTGTCGATGGCGCGGCCGTAGATTTCCGCCGCCGCCTCGTATTTCTCGCGCCCGCGCTGCATGTTGCCGTAGGCGATGTAGGCCTGCAGGTCGTCCGGGTTGCGCGCGATCGCCTCCTCGAAGGCGTTGCGGGCCTGCTCGACATGGTCTTCCTTGTCGAGGACGATGGCCGAGCGCAGCGTTCCGAGCGGCCGGAACGGCGCCTTCTTCGGGATGGCCTGCAGCACGGCGATCGCCTGGTCGCCGAGGCCGTTGGCCTCGAAGAGGTTGCCGAGCGACAGAGCCGCGAGGCCCCCGCCGGTCGAGGGATCGAGATAGAGCGCGAGGCGGAGATAGACGGCGGCGAGCTCGAAGCCGCCTTCCTGGCCGATCGCCGCGCCGATGCCGGAGAAGGCCTCGGCGGCGCCCTCGACCGGGTCGGTGACGCCCTGGCGGACCGGCTTGCCGGAGGAGACGTCCTCAAGCGCCTGGAGCGCCAGCGCATTGTCGGGGAAGCGCTCCAGAAATTCCGACAGCGTCTTCTTCGCCTTGGGCGTGTCGCCGTTGGCGGCGAGCTGGCGCGCATAGGCCTCCACGATGCGAACGGCGCTCTGGTCGCGCTCGAAGGCCTTGGACAGATGCGAAAGCGCGGCTTCCTTGTCGCCCGAAAGGTTGGCGATGTAGCCGGCATGCAGGAGCTTGAAGGGCTCGTACCAGGTCTCGCCCTCAAGCGCGTCGATGGCGGCAACGGCTTCCTTGCCGTGGCCCTGCGCGTAGAGCACCCAACCCTTCAGAAGGCCGGAGGTGAGCTTGGCGAGCGCGCCCTTGTCGGACTTTTCGACCTCGCTCAGCGCGTCGTCGTACTTCTTCTCGCGGATGAGATCGGCGGCGAGGATGAAGCTCGCGATCTGGCTGTCGCTCGCCTTTTCGGCAAGGTCGCGCGCCAAAGGCAGGGCCGTGCGGATGTCGCCCTCGGCGGTGGTCAGCACCACCGCGCGCTCCAGCCAGAGCGGATTGCTCGGATCCCGTTCGTAGGCCTTGCGGTAGAAGCGGGCGCCGCGGACGATGTCCTTGCTGTCGTCGGCCGCGCGCGCGGCCAGCAGCGTGCCGGCAAGGTTGGTGAGCTCCACCCGGTCCTCGGCGCTCGTCTTTGCCTCCGCGGAAAGGGCGGCGAAGGAGAGGCCGGCCGAGACGAGGGCTGCGAGCGAGACCCTGGAAAACAGGGTGCGTGCCCGGCTGGCGGGCGTCCGAAGCGAGCGAGAAAGGGTCATGCGGGAACTCCCATATCGGCCCAGGAAAGCGTGATCGGCTTCCGATATATGCAAAGGGCGCTTCCGCGCCGGGCGGAAACGTCCCCCATCCCCCACATTTCAGACCGAATGCCGCACCCGTTCAATGGACGCGTGCGACACAAAATTCAACTGCCCCCAGAAGTGCGGCTTTTTCCTGGCTTTCCGGAACGGGGGCGAGCGCGTCGCGCGCCATGGCGCCGTAATGCTTGGCGCGGTCGACCGTGTCGGCGAGCGCGCCGGTCTTTTCCAGAAGCTCCATGGCGTGCTTCAGCCCCTCGTCGGAAGCTTCGCCATCGACGAGCGTCTTGCGCCAGAACTCCCGGTCTTCCGGCGTGCCGCGCCGATAGGCGAGGACGACGGGCAGCGTCAGCTTGCCCTCGCGGAAGTCGTCGCCGACATTCTTGCCGAGGGCCGGCGTCGCCCCGCCATAGTCGAGAGCGTCGTCGATCAGCTGGAAGGCGATGCCGAGATTGGCGCCGAAGGAGCGGAAGGCGGCGCGCGTGGCGCGGTCGGCGCCGGCGACGATGGGCCCGACCTCGGCCGCGGCCTGGAACAGCGCGGCCGTCTTGGAGCGGATCACCTCCAGATATTCGTCTTCCGTCGTCTCGGTATTCTTCGCCGTGCCGAGCTGCATCACCTCGCCCTCGGCGATGGTGGCGGAGGCCTCCGACAGGACCCGCAGCGAATCGAGCGAGCCGACATCGACCATCATCTTGAAGGCCTGGCCGAGCAGGAAATCGCCGACGAGCACGGTTTCCTTGTTGCCCCACAGCAGCCGCGCCGTGCGCTTGCCGCGCCGCGTGTCGCTCTCGTCCACCACGTCGTCGTGGAAGAGCGTCGCCGTATGCATGAACTCCACGGAAGCGGCGAGGCGGACATGGCCCTCGCCCTCGTAGCCACAGGCCTGCGCGCAGGCGACCGTGAGCATCGGCCGCATGCGTTTGCCCCCCGAATCGACGAGATAGCGGGCCACCTCGGGGATCAGAGTGACTTGCGAGCCGGTGCGCTCTAGGATCAGCCGGTTCACGGCATCCATGCCAGCGCGGGTAATCTCGACCAGCGGCTCGAGCGTGGCTCCGCCCGACTTCCGCTCCTCAAGCGACAGGATAACGCCCAATTGAGAACTCCTTGCTGGGACGAACGTTAGAGCGGATACCGCGCCGAGCAAAGAGACAGATTCGCACGCGGCGTGCCGGCCGGTGTCTCGGCCGGCGTTTTCAGGGTGCCGTCTCTACGCCGGAAGGGAGCGAGGATGGAAGAGCTTATCCGAACCAACGATCTCGCGCTGATCTCTTTCATCGAGGCGCTGATGAAGGAAGCGAAGCTGCGCTACACCATCGCGGACGCCAATATGAGCATCATGGAAGGCTCGCTGGGTGTCCTGCCGCGGCGCATCCTCGTTGAGGCGGGAGAGAAGGATCGTGCCGAGCGCATCCTGAAGGAAGCGGGGCTTTCGGACGAACTCGACCTGAACCGGGGGCACTGAGGGCGATGCAGGGGTTGGCGGAGCCCGCCACGCACGGCTTTCTCGGAGATCGCGTCGCGCTGGTGCGGCCGGCTTCCGGCCACCGGCCCGGCCTCGATGCGGCGCTCCTGCAGGCCGCGCTCGCCGCCTCGGCGAAAGGGCTCGCCGTGGAGTTCGGCTGCGGGACGGGCGCCGTCACGCTGTCTCTGACCGCGCGCTGTGCGGGTCTTTCCGTTCTCGGCCTGGAGGCCGATCCGGTGGCCTTTGGAGAGGCCGAGGCCGCGCTCGGCCTTGCCGCCAATGCCGCCTTTGCCGCGCGCGCCGGCTTCCTGGAGTGCGACATAATGGATCAGGATCTTGCCGGAAAGCTTGCCGGCGAGCGCCGGCCCGATGTCGTCCTCGCCAACCCGCCCTTTTACGTGGAGAGCGCTTCCAGCGTCTCGCCGGACGGGCGCCGCCGCTTCGCCCACCATGCCGCCGCCGATCCGCTACGGGGCTGGGTGGCGGCCGCCGCAGGTCTCCTGAAACCCGCGGGCGGGCTGGCCCTCATCCACCGCGCCGACCGGCTCGGCGAAATTCTCGCCGCCCTCGCGCCCCGTTTCGGCGCCGTCACCGTGCTGCCCTTCCATCCGCATGCGGGCGAGCCGGCGAGCCGCATCCTCGTCGTCGCAAGGCTGGCGGGCAGGGCGCCGCTGAAGCTTCTTCCCGGCCTCGTTCTCCACGAGGCGGGCGGAGGCTGGACGGAAAGGATCGACGCGGTGCTGCGCGGGCGCGCCGATTTTTCCCTTCTGGCGCCGTAAGCAGGCCCGCCGCCACTGGCCAAAGCCGCCGGTCGCGACCATGTAGCCGCAGATACTCAGGAACGAAGTCACCCGAACAGAGATTTGCCTCCGACATGCCGAACCCGATCAAGAGATTTTTGCCGGCCGCGTTGCAGGGCCATCCGACAGTGCCGGTTGTCCGCCTCTCCGGCGTCATAGGCCGAGGGAGCCGCTTTCGCCCGGGCCTTTCGCTCGCCTCCGTCGCCGCCCCCCTGAAAAAGGCGTTCGCGATGAAGAACGCCAAGGCCGTGGCGATCATCATCGATTCGCCGGGCGGCGCGCCGGTCCAGTCGCACCTCATCTACAAGCGCATCCGTGCGCTGGCCGAGGAGAAGGAAAAGCACGTCATCGTCTTCGTGGAGGATGTCTGCGCCTCCGGCGGCTACATGATCGCCTGCGCCGGCGACGAGATCATCTGCGATCCGGCTTCCATCGTCGGTTCCATCGGCGTCGTCTCGGCGGGCTTCGGCTTCGTGGAGGCGATCCACAAGCTCGGCATCGAGCGGCGCGTCTACACCTCGGGCGAATCGAAGGTGATCCTCGACCCGTTCCAGCCGGAGAAGGCGGAGGACGTGAAGCGGCTGAAGGCCATCCAGGAGGAGGTGCACGACCTCTTCATCGACCTCGTGCGCGCGCGCCGCGGCTCGGTGCTCGCCGACGATCCTGAAATCTTCTCCGGCGCCTTCTGGTCGGGCAAGACGGCCGTTTCACTCGGTCTTGCCGACCGGCTCGGCGACATGCGCCATGTGCTGCGCGAGAAATACGGCGAGGAAGTCCGCCTGAAAATCATCTCCTCCGAGCGCGGCCTCTTCGGTCTGCGCTCCGGCAAGGGGGCGACCGGCCTCGGCGCCAGCCTTGCCGAAGGGGCCGGCGAGGGCTTTTGGGCGACGCTTGAAGAGCGTAGTCTGAGGCAGCGTTTCGGAGGTTAGCGCGATGCCACAGCTCATCTTTCTCGGACTGGTCGCCGCCGGCGGCTATTACGCCTGGAAGACGCTCAAGAAAGAGATGGCGCGCGTCGACGTGAAGGTCCGCGAGGCCGAGCGCGTCAGCGCCGAGGACCGCGGCGAATTGCTCGAGCGCGATCCGGAGACCGGCCACTACCGCCCGCGCGAACGGGGCTGAGGCCGGCGCGATGACGGCTCTCGCGAAGGAGGCGGAACGTCGCGGCACCGGGCTCTGGACGGCCGATCAATTCCTGGAATTCTACATGGGCCGGCCGGACGAGGAGCGCTGGCAGCTTGTGGATGGTTGCGCCATGATGATGGTCCCCCCTGATGCCGCTCACCACGTCATTTCCAAGCGGCTTGCACGCCTGCTCGACGACGCCTTGGAGGCGACCTGCCCCGACCGGGAAGCCTTCGAGGAGATGGGTGTGCGTATCCCCGGCGTCGAGGACTTCAATCCCGAGCCGGACGTGGTCGTGGTATCGACGGCGAGATTGTCCGGCCGGTATGCCACGATCTTTCACCTCGCAGCGGAGATTTTGTCGCCCTCCAACACGGCCGAGATGATCGCCCGCAAGATCGAGCTCTATCAGCGCCACCCCGACAATCTCTATTGCCTGGCGATCCATCAGGACGAGGTGCGCGTCCGCCTGTGGGCGCGCGAGGAGGGCTGGGCGATGACCGAGCTCGCCGAGCTTGACGACGTGCTCCGCCTCCCGGCCTTCGGCTTCGAGGCGAGACTTTCGGATATCTATCGGGGCACCAGCCTCGCGAGGTGAGGCATGGACGTTCGCTCGCTAGAGCCGCTTCACCAGCAGGACCCAGTTCTCGCCCCCGTTCTCCCAGCCCTCCTTCACCATCGGCCGCATCGCGATCTCGGCATAGCCGCAGCTCTCGTAGAGCCGGCGCGCGCCGTGATTGGCGTCCGAGACGATGATGGAAAGGCCTGAAAGCCCGGCTTCGGCGGCGATGGCGTCGGCGATGGCGAGGAGGCCGCGCCCAAGACCCTTTCCGCGGTGCTCGGGATAGGCGGCGAGCACGTTCACGTACCAGGTGGCGGGGGCGAGGTTCTCCAGCTCCTGCAGGGGCACGAACATCGCCGGCATGTCGGGGCCGATCGGCTCCGGCTCGGCGGCGAGCGGATAGCCGATGAGACAGGCGGCGACCTTGCCGCCCGCCTCCGCGACCACTGTGTTGCGGTAGGAGAAGCTGCCTTCTTCCCGCTGTGCTCGCTGGCGTCCGAGCGCCCAGACGTCCTCGCCCTCGGCCGCCATGCCGGACCACAGATAGACGGGCAGGCCCTCGCCGGCCATGTTGACGAGTTCGGCCATCGCGGCTGCGTCGTCCGGCGTCGCGCGCCGGAAGGGGGGCTCAAGCTTCATCGGCGTCTCCTTCCGGCGTGCCCGGCGAAGCGGGGCGCCTACATGCCCGTATAGATCGGGCCTTCACCGCCCTGCGGCGGCACCCAGGTGATGTTGCGGTTCGGATCCTTGATATCGCAGGTCTTGCAGTGGACGCAGTTCTGCGCGTTGATCTGGAAGCGCGGCTCCGCGCCATCCTCCGCGATCCATTCGTAGACTCCGGCCGGGCAGTAGCGCGCCGAGGGGCCGGCATAGGTGCCCCATTCGCTCTCCTTCTGGATGATGGGGTCGGCGAGCCTCAGATGCACCGGCTGGTCCTCCTCGTGGTTGGTGTTGGACAGGAACACCGAGGAGGGCTTGTCGAAGGTGAGGACGCCGTCGGGCTTGGGATAGGCGATCTTCTTCGCCTTGTCGGCCGGCTTCAGGCTCGCATAGTCCGGCTTGCCGTGGGAGAGCGTGCCGAAGGGCGAAAATCCCCACCAGGAATTCATCAGCATGTCGATGCCGCCGAGCATCACGCCCCCCACCGTGCCATAGCGCGACCAGAGCGGCTTGACGTTGCGCACCTTCTTGAGGTCGTCGCCGATCTCCGAATGCCGCCAGGCGGCGTCGTAGCCGGCGACCTCGTCGTGGCTGCGTCCTGCGGAGAGCGCTTCGGCGACATGCTCGGCGCACAGCATGCCCGAGAGCATGGCGTTGTGCGTGCCCTTGATGCGCGGCACGTTGACGAAGCCCGCGGAACAGCCGATCAGCGCCCCGCCCGGGAAGGAGAGCTTCGGCACCGACTGCCAGCCGCCCTCGGTGATGGCGCGCGCGCCGTAGCCGATCCGCTTGGCGCCTTCAAAGAGGGGCGCGATCGTCGGATGCGTCTTGAAGCGCTGGAACTCCTGGAAGGGCTCCAGATACGGGTTGGAATAGTTGAGGTGGACGACGAAGCCGACCGCCACCTTGTTGTCCTCGAAATGGTAGAGGAAGGAGCCGCCGCCGGTGGAATTGTCGAGCGGCCAGCCGAAGGAATGCTGGATGAGGCCGGGCTCGTGCTTCTCCGGGTCGATCTCCCAGAGCTCTTTCAGGCCAATGCCGAATTTCGGCGGATCGCGGCCCTCGTCGAGCGCGAAGCGGGCGATCAGTTCCTTGGAGAGCGAGCCGCGCGCGCCTTCGCCGAAAAGCGTGTAGCGGCCGAGCAGCGCCATGCCGGGCTGGTAGGCCGGACCCGGCTTTCCGTCGCGGCCGACGCCCATGTCGCCGGTGGCGACCCCGATGACCTTGCCGGCGTCGTCGGTCAGGATTTCGGCCGCGGCAAAGCCCGGATAGATCTCCACGCCGAGCGCCTCGGCCTTGCCGGCGAGCCATTGGCAGATGCGCCCCAGGGAGCCGATATAGCTGCCGTGGTTGCTCATCAGTTTCGGCATCATGAAATTCGGCAGTCGCGCCGAGCCGGCGGGGCCGAGATAGAGGAACCTGTCCTGCGTCACATGGGTGGTCAGCGGCCGGTCCGGGTCATTGCGCCAGTCGGGGATCAGCTTGTCGAGCCCGACCGGATCGATCACCGCGCCGGAAAGGATGTGCGCGCCGACTTCCGAGCCCTTTTCCAGGACGACGACGGAGATGTTCTCGTCGAGTTCCTTCAGTCGGATCGCGGCGGCAAGACCGGCCGGCCCTGCGCCGACGATCACCACGTCGTATTCCATGCTTTCGCGCTCCGGGGTTTCCCCCTCCGGCGTCTGGGCAGCTTCCATGACTGTCTCCCGTTTGTCCTTCAACGCATAGACTGCCGCGACGCTCCTGTTCAATTGCTGCGGCCGATTGGCCTTCCGCAAAGACGCGCTTGGTGGCAGAAGTGGTGCCGTGAACCCCGCCCTCTCCAAGCCGGCCCTGAAAGAGCTTCTGCGCTTCTATGTGGAGGCGGGCGTCGATTGCGCGCTCTCCGAGGAGCCGGTCGACCGCTATGCGGAAAGCCGGGAACTCGCCGAAAGGCGGCAGGCCGCGCGGCGCCAGGCTGGAGCGGAAGCCGAGGAGCGCCGCTCCGGCGGCGAGGAGACGCGGCGCCCGGAAGCTGCTGCGGGCGAGCCGGCGCATGCCCAAGCGCCCGCTGTCGCCCCGGCCCAGCTTCCATCGGAGGAAGCCGTCATGGCCGCCCGGGAGGCGGCCCGCAGCGCCGCCTCGCTGGAGGCGCTGAAGGAGATCATGGCAGGCTTCGAGGGCTGCAACCTGAAGCGCACCGCGACCCAGCTCGTCTTCGCCGACGGCAACCCGCAAGGCCGCGTCATGTTCGTCGGCGAGGCGCCGGGCCGCGACGAGGACATCCAGGGCCTGCCCTTCGTCGGACGCTCCGGCCAGCTGCTCGACCGCATGCTGGCGGCGATCGGCCTCGACCGCACGATGGTCTACATCGCCAACACCATTCCCTGGCGCCCTCCCGGCAACCGCGAGCCCTCGCCGATGGAGCGGGCGATCTGCCGGCCCTTCATTTCGCGGCAGATCGAGCTCGCCGATCCCGACTTCCTCGTCCTGCTCGGCAATGCCGCCGCCAAGGAGATGCTCGATACCACGATGGGCATCACGCGCCTGCGCGGCCGCTGGTCGGAGTTCGACACCGGCCGCCGCAAGATCCGCGTCATGGCGACTTTCCACCCCGCTTATCTGCTGCGCAACGCCATGCAGAAGAAGCTCGTCTGGCGCGATCTTCTGGCGCTTTCGGAGGCGCTGTCGCAGGCCGGCGACACGCAGTGAGATCAAGCTGTCGTAAACCGTGATGTAGCCGGGCCTTGACCGTCCGCCATTGCGGGGTCTACCGCCCAGCGCTCAACTCTGGCCGCACCCGATTCAAAGATGGCACGTCAACTTCTGCCGATCGCGGCGCTATTGCTCAGCGTTGCCTTCCTTCTCACGGCCAATGGTCTGCACGCCATTCTGCTGCCGATCCGCGGCGGCATGGAGGGCTTTTCCACGCTCTCTCTCGGCCTCGTCGGCACAGGCTGGGCCTTCGGCTTCGTGGCGAGCTGCCTCGCCGCGCCGCGCATCGTCGCCTCCGTCGGCCATATCCGGGCTTTCGCGGCCGCCGCGGCGGCCGCCGCCGTCATCGTCCTGCTCAACGGGATGTGGGTGAATTCGGTCTCGTGGATCTTCCTGCGCTTCTTCTCCGGCTTTGCCCTCGCTTCCTGCTTCATGATCATCGAGAGCTGGCTCAACGAGCGCGCCACCAACGAGAACCGCGGCCTCGTCTTCGGCGTCTACATGACGATCACCTATGCGGCGATCGTCGTCGGCCAGCTCCTCGTCGGCGCGGGCGATCCGCATTCGCCGCATCTCTTCATGGTCGGCGCCATCTTCTTCTGCCTCGCCCTGATGCCGCTGGCGCTGTCGCGCGCCGCGGTCCCGCAGCCGCTCGCCGGCGTCAAGCTCGACCTGCCGGCCCTCTTCCGCAATTCGCCGGTCGCCTTCGTCTCCGTCCTTTTGGTCGGCGTCGCCAACGGCTCCTTCGGCACGCTGGGGCCGCTCTTCGGCGTCCGGATCGGCCTTCCTTCCACGCAGATCGCCGGGCTGATGAGCATTGCCATCATCATGGGCGCGCTGGCCCAGATGCCGGCCGGGCGCATCTCCGACCGCCTCGACCGCCGCTTCGTCATCGCCGGGGCCGGCCTCGTCTCCGGCCTCGCCGGCCTGGGCGTCGCCCTTCTGCAGCCGACGGAGGGCTTTCTTCTCATCGGTCTCTTCGCCGTCTATGGCGCGGCCTCCTACACCCTCTATTCGATCGCCGTCGCCCATGCGAACGACCACGCCTCGCAGCAGAGCTTCGTGCAGATCTCGGGCAGCCTGCTGCTGCTCTACGGCGCCGGCACCATGGTCGGACCGCTCGTCGCCTCTCTCGCCATGGATGGTCTGGGGCCATCCGGCCTCTTCTGGCTGACGGCCGTGTCGCACTTCGCCATCGCCGTGTTTGCCGTCTACCGCACGCAGCGCCGCGGCCCTGTGCCGCAGGAGCAGCGCGAGAGCTTCGCGGCGGTGCCCAGTTCGCGGGCGATGACCCCGCAGACGGCCGTGCTCCAGCCCGATCCGGAATCGATCGTCACGGACGAGGAAATCCTCGCCGAGGAGTGACGGGCGCCCTAGCTGCGGGCTGGGTCCGGTCTTTGGCGGCTTTTGGCGCATGGCGTCACGGGCCTGCCATGACAGGGGTGGAAGTTGCCGCCCTTCTCGGGAACAATCGTGCCGTCAAGGGAGGCGCTTTGTGGACTGGCAGCTCGACGGACTGATCCTCGCCCGGGTGCAGTTCGCCTTCACCATCGCCTTCCACATCATCTTCCCGGCCTTCACCATCGGCACCTCCGCTTTCGTGGCGACGCTGGAAGGCTATGCGCTCGCCACCGGCAGCGAGCGGCACCGCTACCTCGCCCGCTACTGGACGAAGGTATTCGCCGTCTCCTTCGCCATGGGCGTCGTCTCCGGCATCGTCCTCTCCTACCAGTTCGGCACCAACTGGAGCCGCTATTCGGAAGTCGTCGGCAACGTCATCGGCCCGGCCATCGGCTACGAGGTGCTGACCGCCTTCTTCCTGGAAGCCGGCTTCCTCGGCATCATGCTCTTCGGCTGGCAGCGGGTGCCGCGTTCGGTGCACTTTGCCGCCTCCATCCTCGTCGCCCTCGGCACGGCGATTTCCGCCTTCTGGATTCTCTCCGCCAATTCCTGGATGCAGTATCCGGCGGGCTACGAGATGAAGGACGGCATCGCCTATCCGACCGACTGGTGGGCGATCATCATCAACCCCACCTTCCCCTGGCGCTTCGCCCATATGCTCACCGCCGCCTACATCACCACGGCGCTGGTGGTGACGGCCGTCGGCGCGCGCTTCATCCTGCGCAACCGCCATCTCGACGATGCGCACACCATGCTCAGGATGGGCCTCGGCCTCCTGATGGTGCTGGCGCCCCTGCAGCTTTTCATCGGCGACCGGCACGGGCTCAACACCCAAGAATACCAGCCGGCGAAGATCGCCGCGATCGAGGCGCACTGGCCGGCCGAGGCCGTGGCGCCGCTCATCCTATTCGCCATCCCGGACATGGAGGCGGAGGAGAACCGCTACGAGATCGCCCTGCCGAATCTGGCGAGCCTCATCCTGACGCATGAATGGAACGGCACGGTCACCGGCCTGAAGGCCTTCGCGCCCGTGGACCGGCCGCCGGTCGGGCCGGTCTTTTATTCCTTCCGCATCATGGTCGGCCTCGGCCTCTTCATGATCGCGCTCGCCTATTGGGGCGGCTATGCTTGGCTGCGCGGCCGGCTCTTTTCCGCCGACCGCTTTCTCTTCGTCGCCGCCAATTCCTGGCCGCTCGGCTTCATCGCCATTCTCGCCGGCTGGATGGTGACGGAGATCGGCCGCCAGCCCTGGGTGGCGACCGGCATTTTGAGGACCTCCGAGGCGGCCTCGCCGGTGCTTGCCGCGCAGGTCGGCGCTTCGCTGGCGCTCTTCGTCCTCGTCTACGCCATCATCTTCGCCGCCGGGATCTTCTACATGAACCGGCTTCTCAACAAGGGACCGGAGCGGGGGTCGGCCACCGAGCATGGCGTGCCGCACCGCCCGCTCTCCGGGGCGGGCGGCGGGCGCGCCGAACCTTCGACGCAGGCGAGGGTCTGAACGATGGAAGAATGGCTCCCGGCGATCTGGATCGGCCTTCTCGGCGTTGCCGTCACGCTCTACGTCCTGATGGACGGCTTCGACCTCGGCCTCGGCATCCTCTTCCCGCTCGCCCGCGACCGGGTGGAGCGCGACCAGATGATGAGTTCCGTGGCGCCCTTCTGGGATGGCAACGAGACCTGGCTGGTGCTCGGTGGCGGCGGCCTGTGGGTCGCCTTCCCGAAGGCCTACGCCATCATCATGCCGGCGCTCTACATCCCCGTCATCGTCATGCTGCTGGCGCTGATCCTGCGCGGGGTCTCCTTCGAGTTCCGCGTCGTCTCGGAAAACCGCGCCTGGGACTTCACCTTCTTCTTCGGCTCGCTGGTGGCGACCTTCGCGCAGGGGCTCATCCTCGGCGGCCTGATCCAGGGCGTCGTGGTGAGGGACGGCGCCTTCGCCGGCGGCCCGTTCGACTGGTTCAACGCCTTCACCCTGTGTTGCGCGCTGGGGCTGATCGCCGGCTACGGGCTGCTCGGCGTCACCTGGATCATGCTGAAGACGGAAGGGCCCGTGCGCGATCGCATGCGGGCGCTCGCCGTGCCCCTGCTCGCCGCCGTCATGGTCTTCGTCGCGCTCGTCAGCCTGTGGACGCCGCTGACGGTCTCGCGCATCGCCGAACGCTGGTTCGCCTGGCCGAATATCGGCATGCTCTGGCCCCTGCCGATCCTGACGGCGGGCCTCGCCTTCCTCGTCCTGCGGGCGATCTGGGCGGACGGGCGCTTCCTGCCCTTCTTCGGCACGATGGGGATCTTTCTCTTCTGCTTCCTCGGCCTTGCCGTCTCCACCTGGCCCTTCATCGTGCCGCCGCCGGGCGACGGGCCGGGCGGCGTCACCGTCATGGAAGCCGCCTCCTCGCCGGAAACGCAGCTTTTCCTTCTCGTCGGGGCGCTGGCGCTGATCCCGGTGAACCTTGCCTACACCGCCTTCAATTACTGGACGTTCCGCGGCAGGGTCCGCCCGGGCGACACCTATCACTGAGGCAGCCCGAATGGCCGAAGCCCGCCCCTTCATCCCGCTCGCGATTGCGGTCCTCACCGTCTCCGACACCCGCGACCTGGCGGGCGACCGTTCGGGCGACACGCTGCAGGCGCGCCTTGCCGAAGCCGGCCACCGCCTCCATGACCGCCGGATCGTGCGCGACGAGGTGGAGGAGATCCGCGCCATCGTGCGGGAATGGATCGCCGATCCCGGGGTCGACGTCGTCATCACCACCGGCGGTACCGGCTTTACCGGCCGCGACATCACCCCGGAAGCCATCGAGCCCCTCTTCGAAAAGCGCATGGAGGGCTTTTCGGCGCTGTTTCACCGCCTGTCCTTCGACAAGATCGGCGCTGCCACCATCCAGTCGCGGGCGACGGCCGGCGTTGCCGGCGCGACCTACATCTTCGTCCTGCCCGGCTCGCCGGGCGCCTGCCGCGACGCCTGGGACGGCATCCTGAAGGCCCAGCTCGACTACCGCACCATGCCCTGCAATTTCGTGGAGATCATGCCGCGGCTCGACGAGCATCTGCGGCGCAGGAAGAGCTAGGCCCGCGCGGGTGGCTCCAGCCTTGCCGCCAGGCGCCTGCTGCCGCGCCGGCGGGCGAGCGTTTCGATATGGCACGCGCTCCTTGCCGCCTCGGCGGCTTCCTCGCGGCGGATGAGGAGACCGCGGCGCAGGGCAGGGGGCCTTGAGAAATAATGGGCAAGCCGCCCGAGCCGCGAGCCTGCGAGCGTGAAGACCGCCGAGGCGCCGTCGGCATCGGCGACGAAGGCGCGCACTTCTCCCATCCAGCCATCGAGCGGCCTTGCGCCACCCTCCATCACGAGGAGCCAGTCGCCCCGCGCCGTGCGCACGGCGTCGGCGAGCTGGTGGTGGGCGAAGAATTCCGCGCCGGCCGCCTCGGTCACGGCCAGCATCTCCTCCGATGCCGAATCGCCGAGAACCAGCGCATCGCGCACCAGCCCTTCCACCGCCGCCGGAACGAGGGCGGCGAGGCTCCGGGCAAGGTGGTGGGCCTCCCGCGGCTGGGTGAGCACGACGCTGATCATCACGGCCTGTTATCCGAACCCCTCACTAACCCCAACAACAATCATACAAATTTTAGCCGTCGCGCGAAGCGCGTCAGAGCGCAGCGCCATTTCGTGGGAATAAAGTCTCATTTGTTCTTGTAATGTTCCGATGTTAGCATTATCTGATGGCCTATGCCTGAGCCGAGCCTCGACACCGCCCCAAGACCCCACACCCCGGGTGCAGCCTCCGCGCCAGCCCCGCGCCGGAGCTCCGCCTCCTCCCCCTCGTCGCGCGTCAGGGGAGCCAATGAGGCGGCGTGGCGGGCGCTCGGCCAGGCAGACCTCTTGCCCTCCGCCGTTCCGCCCGCTTCCGTTCCGCCCGCTTCCATTCCGCATGTCCTGCCGCAGCGCCGTCGCGGCCGCGGCGCCGCCTCCAACGAGAGCGGCCGCTACGAAGCGGAAAGGCGCGAGGCCTTCGACGACGGCTGGGAGAGCCTCGACGAGCTGCCGCGGCTGAAGACCGAGGTGACCTTCGAAACGCCGAGAAAGATCATCACCCGCAATTCCTCGCCGGACATCTCCTTCGACCGTTCGATCAATCCCTATCGCGGCTGCGAGCATGGCTGCGCCTACTGCTTCGCCCGCCCGACCCACGCCTATATGGGCCTCTCGCCCGGCCTCGATTTCGAGACGCGGCTCTTCGCCAAGCCCGACGCGGCAAGGCTCCTGGAAAAGGAGCTGGCGGCGCCCGGCTACGAGGTGAAGACCATCGCCATCGGCACCAATACCGATCCCTATCAGCCGGTCGAGCGCCAGTATCGCATCATGCGCCAGATCCTGGAGGTGCTGGCGGAGGCGAACCATCCCGTCGGCATCGTCACGAAATCGGCGCTCGTCCTGCGCGACCTCGATATCCTGGCGCCGATGGCCGAAAAGGGGCTCGTCAAGGTCGGCATCTCGCTGACGACGCTCGACCGCAAGCTGGCGCGCAAGATGGAGCCGCGGGCCTCCACGCCGCAGAAGCGCCTCGAGGCGATGGCCGGTCTGGCGAAAGCGGGCGTGCCGGTGGCGGTGATGACCGCGCCGATCGTGCCGGTCTTGACCGACAGCGAGGTGGAGCGGCTCCTAGAAGCGGGCTCGGCCGCGGGCGCGACCTCGGCCGGCTACGTCCTCCTGCGCCTGCCGCTGGAAGTGGCGCCGCTCTTCAAGGAATGGCTCGCGGAGAACTTTCCCGACAGCGCCGAGCATGTCCTGTCGGTGATGCGCTCCATGCGCGGCGGCAAGGATTATGACGCCGCCTGGGGCGAGCGCCAGAAGGGCAGGGGCCCATATGCCTGGCAGATCGGTCGGCGTTTCGAGCTCGCCTGCCGCCGCCTCGGCCTCAACGTCCGGCGCGATATGCTCCGCACCGATCTCTTCACGCCTCCGGTGCCGGTCGGCGGGCAGCTCAAGCTCTTCTAGGCAGGGCCCAGGAGAGGGGCGATCCCACGCTGGGGGCGCCGGGTTGGGTATGCCGCGTTGGGTATGGAGGTGGAAAGGCTTTGCCGGCTGGAGCGGTCGGCCTTGAAGCAACCGGCCCTCGCGCGTAACCGAAATATATGACACGCGGCGCAGCGATTCGAGGCAAGGCGGCCCCAAAAAAGGTGGCCCCAGAGAAGATCGCCCCAAAGAAGACGACGAAGCCGGCCTTTCCCGATCTGAAGGCAGAACGGCGGCTGGTGGGCGCGGGCTACCAGCGCATCGCCGGCATCGACGAGGTCGGTCGTGGCCCGCTCGCAGGGCCCGTCGTCGCCGCGGCGGTCGTCCTCGACTTCGGCAATATCCCGGTCGGAATCGCCGATTCCAAGGCGCTGACGGCCGAAAGGCGCGAGGCGCTCTACGAGGAACTGCTGGGCGTCGCCGATGTCTCCATCGCCTATTGCTCCTGCGCCACCGTCGACCGCATCAACATCCTGCAGGCGTCGCTGCTGGCCATGACGCGCGCCCTGGCCGCCTTGCCGGCGCCGGCCGACGCGGCGCTGGTCGACGGGCGCGACGTGCCGCCCGGCATCCGCCTTCCCTGCGAGGCGATCATCGGTGGGGACGCATCCTCGCTCTCCATCGCCGCCGCCTCCATCGTCGCAAAGGTCTGCCGCGACCGGATGATGGCGGCCTGCGACCGGACCTTCCACGGCTACGAGCTCGGCTCTCACAAGGGCTACGCGACGCCCGGCCACCGCGCCGCACTGGCCCGGCTCGGCCCCTGCCGGTTGCACCGCACCAGCTTTGCGCCCGTCGCGGCCCTGATGCCGGCCAAATAGCCCTCTCTGGCTCTCGCCCGCTTGACTTCGGGCCGCGCCGCGAAGACTGCTCGGCGCTTGCAAGGAGAAGAGTGTTTGATGGCCGAGGCCGACAGAGAGCCGATCCGCCCGGTAAGCCTTACCGGCAAAACGGTCGAGCTCGTCCCGCTTTCCGCCGACCATGCCGAGGGCCTGAAGGCGGCCGTCGCCGATGGGCGGCTCTGGGAGCTCTGGTACACCTCGGTTCCTTCGCCCGATCAGGTGCAAGCGGAGATCGCCCGCCGGCTGGCGCTGCAGGAAGCGGGCTCAATGCTGGCCTTCACGGTCCTTTCGAAAGCCGCGGCGCACGCGCAAAGCCCGATCGTGGGCATGACCACCTACATGAACATCGACGCCGCCACGCCGCGCCTGGAGATCGGGTCGACCTTCTATGCCCGGCGCGTTCAGCGCACGCCGCTCAACACGGAAGCCAAGCTCCTCCTTCTCGGACATGCCTTCGACAGGCTCGGCTGCCTGGCGGTGGAGTTCCGTACCCATTTCTTCAACCAGCAGAGCCGCCGCGCCATCGAGCGCCTGGGCGCGAAGCTCGACGGCGTGCTGCGCAGCCACCAGAAGACGGCGAACGGGGCGCTGCGCGACACCTGCGTCTACTCCATAACGGCCGCCGAATGGCCGGCGGTGCGCGCCCACCTTGCCTTCCAGCTGGAGCGCGGGCGCGACTGAGCGGGCCGGGCGCATAAGGCAGGGCAAAGAAAAAGGCGGGCCGGGGCCCGCCTTCTGGTTTCCTGCCGACAGAGGCGGCGCCTAGTGGCGCTTCAGCCCCTCGATCGAGGTGTCGACGAGACGCGTTCCCGTCGCGCCCTCGGCCTGCTCGCCGAGGATCTTCGCGGAGGCGGCGACGGCGACGTCGACCGCCCGCGCCTTCACTTCGCTCACGGCCTGCGCCTCGGCCTGCTGGATGCGCATCTCAACGCCCTTGGTGCGCCGCTCGATATATTCCTCGAGCCGCTGCTTGGCTTCCGCGGCATGCGCGGCCGCCTCGTGCTCGGCAAGCGAGACGATCTCGGCGGCCTCTTCTTCCGCCTCCTGGCGCTTGCGCTGGTATTCGGCCAACAGGGCCTGCGCTTCCTCGCGCAGCCGCCGTGCCTCGTCCAGCTCGTGCCTGATCTTCTCCGAGCGCTTGTCGAGCGCTGCGGTCAGCATGCCCGGCACCTTCAGATAGACCAGGATGGCCAGGAAGGTGAGGAGGCCTATGAAGACCCAGAGGGTTGCCCAGTCGGTTGCGGTCATGTCTACCTCAGCTCCCCGCGGGCCTGGCTGACGGCTTCGCCGACCTTGGCCTCGTTGGGGCTTTCGCCGGAAAGGGTCGTGACGATCGCTTCGGTCGTCTCCTTGGCGATGGCGTCCACCTCGGCGAGCGCCTTGGTCTTCACCTCGCCGATCCGCTCTTCGGCCTCCGCTAGCTTGGCGTCGAGATCGGCCTCCACCTTCGACCTTTCGGCCTCGATTTCGGCCTTGGCCTTGTCGCGTGCCTCCTGGGCGATGCCGTGGGCTTTCGCCCGCGCCTCGGCGAGGGCCTGCTCATAGGCTGCAATGGCCTCGTCGCTCTCCCGCTTCAGCTTCTCTGCTTCGGCGAGATCGTCGGCGATCCGGTCGTTGCGTTCCTCCAGGATCGTGGCGACGCGCGGTAGCGCCACCCGGGACAGGAGGATGTAGAGCAGGCCGAAGAAGATCGCGAGCCAGATGAGCTGCGACAGGAAGGTCGACGGATCGAACGGCGGGAAGGCGCCATGCGCTTCCCCCATCGCCTCACCGTGCTCGGCGGCCATTTCGGCCGCCTCCTGCGCCAGTGCCTGTGTCACCACGTGCTCTTCTCCTCAAGCTGCTTGCGCATTCGGGCGGGGCCCGCCGGCGCTTGCGTCCGTCCGAATCAGACGGCGAAGATGAGCAGGAGCGCGATCAGGAGCGAGAAAATGCCGAGCGCTTCCGTCACGGCGAAGCCGAAGATCAGGCGGCCGAACTGGCCGTCGGCGGCTGCCGGGTTGCGCAGGGCGCCTTCCAGGAAGTGACCGAACAGCGAGCCGAGGCCCACGCCGGCACCGCCCATTCCGATGCAGGCAATGCCCGCGCCGATCAGCTTTGCAGCATCTGCTTCCATAATTCTTTCTCCTTCGAGCGTTGAGAAGAGGGACCGCCCCGTCAGTGTGACGGATGAAGCGCGTCGTTGAGGTACATGCAGGTCAGGATGGCGAAGACATACGCCTGCAGGAAAGCGACCAGTATTTCAAGCGCCGTGAGCGCCACGACCATCAGGAAAGGCAGGATGGCGCCGCCCCAGCCGAGGACGCCGAAGGCGCCGAGCGACAGGATGAAGCTCGCGAACACCTTCAGCGTGATGTGGCCGGCGAGCATGTTGGCGAAAAGACGAATGGAGAGGCTGACCGGCCGCGACACGAAGGAGAGGATCTCGATCGCCACGATCATCGGCATGATCGCCGCCGGCACGTCGTCCGGCACGAAGAGCTTCAGGAAGCCGAAACCGTGCTTGGCGAAGCCGAAGCCGACGACGAGCGCCATGACGAGAAGCGCCAGCGCTCCGGTGATGACGATATGCGCCGTCACCGTGAAGAAGTACGGCACCATGCCGATGAGGTTCGCCACCAGGATGAAGGAGAACAGCGTGAAGACGAAGGGGAAGAAGCGCATGCCCTCCGTTCCGGCGGCCTCGCGCAGCATGTTGGCGGTGAATTCGTAGAAGATCTCGGTGACGGACTGCATGCGGCCCGGCACAAGGCCGCGTCCGCGCGTCGTCAGGAGCATGAAGCCCACGATCACGACCACCG
The DNA here is from genome assembly GCF_020144925.1 of Afifella sp. IM 167. Taxonomy (GTDB): domain Bacteria; phylum Pseudomonadota; class Alphaproteobacteria; order Rhizobiales; family Afifellaceae; genus Afifella. The sequence continues at coordinate 271,658 of NZ_NSLC01000004.1, read as the reverse complement.
TGATGGCCATGAACAGGGCCGAATTGGTGAACGCGAAGGGCGAATCCCCGACACGGCCGAAATCGACGAGGCTGTTGATGTGGAACTGATGGATCGGATCGACCCGATCCGCCTGCGCTATCGCTTCGTTCGCCAAAGCCTGTTCCTCGTATTTCCCGGCCGCACCCGGCCCCCAGCCTCATTCGTGACGGGAAGGCCCGCCGTCTTTATTCTTCGCCAGCCGATCGTCCGGCTCGGCGATCTTGCCGGCGGCCCGCAGCGCGTTGAGCACGCCTGCGGCGAAGCCGAGCAGCAGGAAGCCGATCAGACCCCAGGGCGACGTGCCGGCGACCTCGTCGAGGCCCCACCCCAGAGCTGCGCCGACCAGGACACCGGCGACGAACTCGCTGGCAAGCCGCATCGCCGCCGCGTAGCCCGAACCGCCCTTGCCCTCGAACCTCCTGGCCGTCTCGTCGCGTCCGCGCTTTCCCTCTTCCAGGGAGCGCGACAGCGCGGCCATGCGGCGGGCGAGGTCGACATCGGCAAAAGGCCCTTGCCCACCTTCCGTCTTCTTGCGCTCCTCCTCGGAGCGGTCATCGGCCATGCAAGGGCTCCCTTTGAAAGGAGCCTTGCTGCGGCGCCATCGTTGAAGACGGGGCGGGTCCGGGCCCCTGCGAAACCGGGCGCACCATAATTTTGCCTCCAACCCAAGTCAAGGACGTCTCGCGCTGCGATAAGTGTTTGATCCACAAGATAAAAATGTGCCCGTGGAGGATTCCGCGAGGCGCCGTGCGCCCCCCGTTCAGCCGACCTCGCGAAAACGCTCCGCCGTCTCCAGATCGACGGAGACGAGTTGCGAGACGCCGCGCTCGGCCATGGTGACGCCGAACAGGCGGTCCATCCGCGCCATGGTGATGGGGTTGTGGGTGACGACGAGGAAGCGCGTATCGGTGTTCTCGCGCATCTGTTCCAGAAGGTCGCAGAAACGCTCCACATTGGCGTCGTCGAGCGGCGCGTCCACCTCGTCCAGCACGCAGACGGGCGAGGGGTTGGTCAGAAAGACCGCGAAAATCAGCGCCATCGCCGTCAGCGCCTGTTCGCCGCCCGAGAGCAGCGTCATGATCTGCGGCTTCTTTCCGGGCGGGCGGGCCATCACTTCCAGCCCGGCCTCCAGCGGGTCGTCCGATTCGGTCAGCATCAGCTCGGCCGAGCCGCCACCGAAAAGGGTGTGGAAAAGCGCCTGGAAGTGGCGGTCCACCTCGCGGAAGGCGGCGAGCAGCCGCTCGCGTCCCTCGCGGTTGAGGCTGCCGACGGCCTGGCGTAGGCGCCGGATGGCGGCCACCAGGTCGTCGCGCTCGCCGGTCAGGTTTTCGAGCCGCGCCTCGACCTCCTTGGCCTCTTCCTCGGCCCTGAGATTGACGCCGCCGAGCCTTTCGCGCTCGCGCAGCAGCCGCTCGTGGCGCTGCTCCGTTGCGGCGAGCTCCGGCATCGGCGCCCCACGCTTCAGCCCCGCTTCCTCGCGCAGCCCGTCCGGCTTGACATGGAACTGCGAAGCGATCTCGGCGGTCAGCTCGTCGCGCTTGGTTCGGATCGCGGAGGCGCGCTCCTCGTCGCGCGCCTTCGCCTCGCGCGCCGCCGAGAGCGCCTCGATCGCATGCCTTGCCGCCTCGGCGAGGCCGCGATGCCCCGATTCGGCGGCCGCCAGCCTGTCGCTCTCCTCCTTCGCCGCCTCCTCCGCCTTGCGGATCTCCGCAAGGAAGGCGCGCTCGCGGGTCAGGAAATCCTCCGGTTCGGCGGAAAGCGTCTCGATCTCCTCGCCGAGATCGGCAAGGCGGGCCTGAAGCTCCGAGACCCGCTTTTCGGCGCGTTCGCCCCGGCCTTCCCAGGCGGCCCGGTCGCGGGCGAGCGCCGCGAGCCGTTCCTCGCGCGCCCTGGCCGCATGGCGAAGGCTCTCGGCGGCGGCCCGCGCATCGGCGGCCAGCCGCCGTGCCTCGCCGACCTTTTCAAGAAGCGCGGCGACCTTGGCCTCGGCCGCCTCGTCGGCGGCATGCAGGGCAAGCGCCTCGTTCGCGGCGGCGAGCCTTTCCTGCTGCCCCGCCCGGTCGGCCGCGTTGCGCGAGAGCGAGGCGGCAAGAACGCTGCGCCGCTCGGCCTCGCGCGCCAGCTGGCGTTCGGCCTCGGTTAGCGCCGTCTGGGCGCGGTCGCGCCCGCTGCGGGCTTCCTTCAGCGCGTTGCGGGCGGTGCGCTCGGCTTCCTCGCCGGCGGCCCTTTTCTCGCAGGCCTGCTGCAGCGCCGCCTCGGCCTTGGCCGCCGCCTTCTCCGCCTTGTCGATGTCTTTCGCCAGCGCGCCGAGCCGGTTCTTCTGTTCCAGCCGCGCGGCCGCCGGGGTCTTCGTGCCGCCCCTGATGGTCAGCCCGTCCCAGCGCCACAGCGCCCCATCCTTGCTGACGAGGCGCTGGCCGACGGCGAGCCGGGCAACGAGGCCGTCTCCCGCATCGCTCTCCACGACGCCGATCTGGGAAAGTCGCGGATCGAGGCAGGCTTCGCCCGAAACGAAGTCGGAAAGGGGCTTGGCGCCGGCCGGCAGCTTCGGCGCGCGGGCGATCTTGCCGCGCGCCCGCCACGAGATCGGTGCCTCTTTTTCGCTCGAAGCGTCGAGATCTTCGCCGAGAGCGGCGGCCAGCGCCGCCTCGTAGCCGGGCTCGACCGTCACCGATTCCATCACCGGGGTGAAATCGCCTTCGCTGAGGGGCTTGAGCAGCTTCGAAAGCGCGTCCGCCTCGGCCTTCAGCGCCGTCAGCGCCCGCAGTGCCTCGGAGCGCTTTTCGCGTGCCTCCGCCTCGCCGGCGCGGGCCTTGGCCGTCGCCAGCTCGTCTTTCTGCGCCGTCGCCTCCGCTTTCTTCAGCGCCGCTTCCGCCTTTTTCAGGCTGGCGCGCGCGGCGGCGAGCTTTTCCTCCGAGCCGGCCTCGGCGCGGAGCGCCTCTTCTTCCCGCGTCAGCTTGTCGGCCTCGGCGGCAAGGCGGGAGAGGGCGCCTTCGGCCTCCTTGCGCCGCATTTCGTGCTGGCGCCGCTCGGCGGCCTTGGTGGCGAGTTCGCCCTGCGCGGCCGAAAGCGCCTCCTCCGCGCTTGCGAGGGCCTGCCCGGCCGCCTCGGCCTTCGTCGCGGCTTCCGCCTCGCGCTTGGCGGCGCCGGCCTTGTCGCGCTCCAGCGCTTTCGCCTCGGTGGAGAGCGCCTTGGCGGCCTCGGCCGCCTCGCGCTGATGCTCGCCCTCGCGGGCAATGTCGGCTTCCGTCTCGCGCTGGCGGGAGGAGAGCTCGTTGAGGCGCGCTTCGCGGCGGGCCGCCTCGCGGCGCAGCTCCTCGGCCTTCAGTTTCAGATGCTGCACGGCCGCGCCGGCCGCGGCCGCCTTCTCGCGCAGCTGCGGCAGCCCGGAGCCGGCCACGGCCTCTTCCCTGGCGGCCTTCGCCTGTTCCTCGGCCGCCTTGGCGAGCGCCATGCCTGTCTTCGTCAGGGCGGCTTCGGCCTGCGTCAGCCGTTCTTCCGTGTCGGCGATGCGGATGAGCGCGAGCTGCGCCTCGGCCTTGCGGATGTCGAAGGAAAGGTTGCGGTAGCGCGCCGCCTGCCGTGCCTGGCGCTTCAGCGCTTCGAGCTGGCCGCCGATCTCGCCGATGACGTCTTCCAGCCGCTCCAGGTTCTGCTCGGCGGCCCTGAGCTTCAGCTCCGCCTCGTGGCGGCGCGAATGAAGGCCCGAAATGCCGGCCGCGTCTTCGAGGATGGAGCGCCGGTCCTTCGGCTTGGCGGCGATCAGCTCGCCGATCTGTCCCTGGCGGACGAGGGCGGAGGAACGCGCGCCGGTGGCGGCGTCGGCAAACAGGAGCTGCACGTCGCGGGCGCGCACCTCGCGCCCGTTGAGCCGGTAGATGGAGCCCTGCTCGCGCTCGATGCGCCGGGTGATCTCCACCTCGCCGGTCGGCGTCAGGCCCTTGCCGGAAGCGCCGCGCGCCGCCCCGGAGGGCGCGTCGACGATGGCGGCCAGCGAGACTTCGGCGGTGTTGCGCGCCGGCCGGTTGGCCGAGCCGGCGAAGATGACGTCGTCCATCCCCGAGCCGCGCATCGCCTTGAACGAGGTTTCGCCCATGACGAAGCGCAGCGCCTCGACGAGGTTGGACTTGCCGCAGCCATTCGGCCCGACGATCCCGGAAAGGCCCGGCTCGACGAGCACATCCGTCTGGTCGACGAAGGATTTGAAGCCGGCGATCCGGAGCCGCGTGATCTTCATCCGCGGCCGCCGGTCAGGTATTGGGAGAGGCGCGGAATCCGCCCGATGGCGGCGCTCCTGCGGAGCCCGCCGTCACAGGTTCTTGTCGATCTCCTGCTTGAGCTGATCAAAGCTCAGCGCTCCGACGTTCTTCTCACCGTTGATGAAGAAGGTGGGCGTGCCCTGGACACCGAAATCCTTGACAGCACGGTCCTTCCCCGCAGTCAGTCCATCGAACAATGCCTGATTCTGCAAGCAGGCCTCAAAGCTATCCTCAGAAAACCCGACCTGCTTGGCGAGATCTAGGATCGCCGCATAGCGATCTTCGGCGCGCATCCAGTCCATCTGATGCTCGAAGAAGAGGTCGATGACGTCGAAATACCGGTTCTCCGGGGCGCACCGCGCCGCCATGGCGATGCCGTAGGCGGCCGCGTCGATGGGAAACTCGCGGAAGATGAAGTGGACCTTGCCGGTGTCGATATACTGCTCTTTCAGCTCCGGATAGGTCTCGTTGTGGAAGTCGGCGCAGTGCGAGCACGACATGGAGGCGTATTCCACGATGGTGACCGGCGCGTCCTCCTTGCCCAGGCTGCGGTCGCCGAGCGGACCCGGCTTCATCAGCTCGTCGACGGAGACCGTCTCCTTCGCCTCCTGGGCGAGGGCGGAACCCCCCGAAAGGCCCGTGAAGGCGACGACGGAGCCGAGCGCGAGCGCTGCGGTGAAATGGCGGCGGGTGAAAAATCGCAAGGTCAATCCTCCTGTGGCCGGCAAGGCTCGCTGAGATGGCGTGAACCGGGCCTGAACGCTGGCTTTCGGGTGGGGTTTAGGACGAATGAATGTGGCGTCAAAGAGCCGAACTGCCTTCCGCGCCCTCACGAGCGCGAGAGGATGGCCTTGCCGAGCTTGGCGAGCGCCTCGCGCAGCGGGCCTTCCACGCCCGCGAGCCGCGGCGTCAGGCGCGCCTCGACCTCCGCGTCGGGGGGACGTGGCTTTTCTTCCTTCGGCGCGGCAAACGGGTGCTGGACGAGACGGATCGCCCCGACGGCGCGAAAGCCGAGAAAGCCGTTCAGCCGGTCGCGCACGCCGTCGAGTTCGTAGGAAAGCGGCAGGGCCACGGCCGGATCGACATGGATGATGAGCGTCGCCGCGCGTCCCTCGCCGGTGCGCGGCCAGGAAATGCGCTGCGGCGCCGTGACGCCGGCATAGCGCGGCCCGACGATCTCCGGCCACCACTGGATCAGCTCGGCGCGCGCCAGCCCGCGCTTCCTCAGGAGCGGGTCGAGCGTTCCGCCGATCAGTTCGCCGATCGGTTTGGCGCGGCTTTTCAGGACCGGGCGGGTCATGCCGCGACCGGCAGGCGCTGGATGGTGGAAAACACGGCGGATCGCGCTTGCAATCGGCGCCCTCTTCGAAACGATGTGACAGATGCTTCAGTCTAGGTCGTGGACCTGTAAACGCAACGAAGTTGCACGGCGAATGCGCCATATCCTTCGGGCGTCGAGATGGCTTCAGCCTGCCGTGTCGCGGTCCTCGAGCGGGCAGGAGCCCGCTCTTCTGGCCGCTCCGCGCTTCCTTTTGCCATTCCGGCCGCCCTTTTCGGCCCGTTCATGAGCCCACGACCCGGTCGAGCGATCCCCGCTCCCAAAGGCGCGGGCGATGCGGAAAGCGGCGAGGACGCTCTTGCCGCAAGCCTTCTCCTTGCCTGGTACGACCGCCATGCCCGCACGCTTCCCTGGCGCACCGGCCCGAAGGCGCGGGCGAGGGGCGAGCGCCCCGATCCCTACCGGGTCTGGCTCTCCGAAATCATGCTGCAGCAGACCGGCGTGAAGGCGGTCGCGCCCTATTTCCACGATTTCACCGCGCGCTGGCCGGATTTCGCCGCCCTCGCCGCGGCGCCGGAGGCGGAGATCATGGCCGCCTGGGCGGGGCTCGGATACTACTCTCGCGCCCGCAACCTCGTCGCCTGCGCCCGCCATGTTGCCGGGGAGCACGCCGGCCGGCTCCCTGAAAGCGCCGCGGCGCTCGCCGAGCTTCCCGGCATCGGTCCCTATACCGCCGCCGCCATCGCCGCGATCGCCTTCGGCGAGCCGGTGCCGGCGGTCGACGGCAATGTGGAGCGCGTCGTCACCCGCCTCTTCGCCATCGACACGCCGATGCCGGCGGGCAAGGCGGATGTGCGCGAGGCGCTGCGCCCGCTCATGCCGCAATCTCGCCCCGGTGAGTTCACCGAGGCGCTGATGGATCTCGGCGCCACCATCTGCACGCCGAAGCGGCCTGCCTGTGCCCTCTGCCCGCTGGATGCGATCTGCGCCGCAAGGGCGAGAGGCGAGCAGGGGGCCTTTCCGGTGAAGGCGAAAAAGCGCGCCCGGGCGAAGAAGTTCGCCGCCGCCTTCGTGGCGCTTCGCCCGGCTGGCAGGGGCCCCGCAGGCAGTGGACCCGCGGCCAGGAATGGCCAGATCCTCCTTTCCCGCCGGCCCCCCAAGGGCCTTCTCGGCGGGATGGCCGAAATACCGAACTCCGACTGGGTGACGGAGGCGGTGACGGGGATGCCGAAGCCGCCGCTCGCCGCGCCCTGGGAAAAGCGCGGCGGCGAGGTCACCCACATCTTCACCCATATCGAGCTCAGGATGACAGTCTGGGCGGCCGAGCTGCCGGCGGACGCGAAGGCCCCGCCAGGCTTCTGGTGGCACGATCTCTCCGACCTGAAGGGGGCCGGCCTTCCGAGCCTCATGCTGAAGGTCGTCGAGGCCGCGCTCCCCGGCTCCAGTCGCGGCGCCCGCCTCGGCGGGTGAGGGCTGTCATGGATTTGCCGTCCGTTGCCGGTTATTGCGGGCCATGATGACCCAGCCCTCCGCCCCGCCCGTCCGCCACGTCGTCTTCGATATCGGCCGGGTGCTTCTCCACTACGACCCCCATCTCGCCTTCGCTGAGCTCATCCCGGACGAGGCCGAGCGGGATTTCTTTCTGAGCGAGGTCTGCTCCAGCGGCTGGAACGTCGAGCAGGATCGCGGCCGTCCCTGGGAAGAGGCCGAGGCCGAGGCGATTGCGCGCCATCCGGACAAGGCGGAGCTGATCCGCGCCTTCCGTGCCCGCTGGGCGATGATGGTCCCGCATGCCTATGAGGAGAGCGTAAACCTCTTTCGCTCGGTCATCGCCGGCGGCACGGACGTGACCATGCTGACCAACTTCGCCGCCGACACCTTTGCCGAGGCGCGGGCGCGTTTTCCGTTCCTGGAGGAATCGCGCGGCATCACCGTCTCGGCCGAACTCGGCCTCATCAAGCCGGACCCCGAAATCTTCCACCGCCACGCCGAGGCCTTCGGGCTGGATCCGGCGGCGACCTTCTTCATCGACGACAGCGAGGCCAATGTGGACGGCGCCCGCCGCGCCGGCTGGCAGGCCGTGCATTTCACCGGCGCCGAGAAGCTCCGCGCCGATCTGCTTCAGGCGGGCGTGCCGCTCGGCTGAGCCGCCTGCGGCGCACCGGGCTGGCGCTTGGCGTCAGGCCGCCTGGGCGCTGCGGATCTCCTCGCGAAAATGGTCGATCGGCTTCAGCCCGTCGCTCGTGCGCACATGCCAGAAGACCCAGCCGTTGCAGGCCTCCTGGCCCTGCACCAGCGCCCCGACGCGGTGGATGGAACCTTCGTGGCGCTTGCCCTCGCTCTCGCACGAGAGTGAGCCGTCGGCCCGAACGAGCGCGCTGAGCCGGCCCTTCGGATCGTAGAGCCGCTCGCCGGCCTTCAGGACGCCGCCCTCCAGAAGCGAGCCGAAGGGAATGCGCGGCAAAGCGCGCTTGCCCTCGATCACCTTCAGGGCCGGCATGTCGGCGGGCTCGGCGGCGGCGATGCGCGCCTCGGCCGCGTCGATATAGGCCTGCTCGCGCTCCACGCCGATGAAATGCCGGCCGAGCTTCTTGGCGACGGCGCCGGTCGTGCCGGTGCCGAAGAAGGGATCGAGCACCACGTCGCCCGGCTTCGTCGTCGCCAGCAGCACGCGGTAGAGAAGCGATTCCGGCTTCTGCGTCGGATGCACCTTGCGCCCGTTCCCGTCCTTCAGCCGCTCCTCGCCGGTGCAGATCGGCAGCGTCCAGTCGGAGCGCATCTGCAGGTCGTCGTTGAAGGCCTTCAGGGAATCGTAGTTGAAGGTGTAGCGCTTCGATTTCGCCGAGGGCGCCGCCCAGATCAGCGTCTCGTGCGCGTTGGCGAAGCGCCGGCCGCGGAAGTTCGGCATTGGGTTGGCCTTGCGCCAGACCACGTCGTTCAGCACCCAGAAGCCGAGATCCTGCAGGATCGTGCCGAGCCGGAAGATGTTGTGGTAGGAGCCGATCACCCAGATCGCGCCATCCGGTTTCAGCACCCGCCGGCAGGCCATCAGCCAGGCCCGGGTGAAGGCGTCGTAGGCGGCGAAGTCGGAGAACTGGTCCCATTCGTCGTCGACCGCGTCGACCTTCGACTGGTCGGGGCGGTGGAGCGCGTTCTGCAGCTGCAGGTTATAGGGCGGGTCGGCGAAGACGAGGTCGACGCTGTTGGCCGGAAGCCGTTCCAGCGCGGCGACGCAATCTCCCTTGATGATGGTGTCCAATTCGGCGCCGGGGCGGGCGGCCGCTTTCGGGCCCGCCGCGGCGGCGCGCTCGGTGGAAAGAGTACGCATCAACAGATCTCTCCCGTTCCTGTCGACGCCAAAGCTCGCAGAACAGGGTGAACGGGTCGTTGAGGAACAGGGTTAAGGCTCCGTGAAGGCGTGGCGGCCCGCGCTGTCGCCTTGCCCTTAAACTTGCGCGCCGGGACTGCTATAGAGCCGGCCGCTCCTTCTTCAGTTCATGGGTCCGTCGTGCGTCGTTTCCGGTTCCTTCCCTCCGCCAGCCTTCTTCTCCTTCCGCTCCTCCTCGCCGCCTGCACCAGTCTCGGCGGTTTCGGAGGCGGCTCGAAAAACGCCGGCGACGCGCCGAAGACGGCCGACGGCCAAGTCGATCTGCGCCGCTATATCGGCCCGGATTACTGCCCGGAGCTGCGCGTCAAGGCCGATACGCAGACGATCCGGCGCTTTGCCCGCGGCAAGGAGGAGACGGCCGACAACGTCGTCTGGCAGGCCGGCCTCGGCGATACGGCCCGCGAATGCCTCTACGACACGGCGGGCAACGTCACGATCCGCATCGGCGTCGCCGGCCGCGTCCTCGCCGGCCCGCAGGGCGGCCCCACCAGCGTCGAGGTGCCGGTGCGCGTGGTCATCGTCAAGAATGAGGAAAACGTGCTCGCCTCCGAGCTCTACCGTGTCCCGGTCACCATCGGGCCGGAGCTGTCGGCCGTGTTCTCGCAGGTCTACGAGCTGACGGTTCCCTCGCCCGGCCAGGACCGCGACTACATCATCTATGTCGGCTTCGACGAGGAAGCGAAACGCTGATTCGGCCTGCCCGGGGATCATACCTTTGGGTAAAAGGAATGCGGTGCGTTGACTCCTTCGCGCCGATGCCGATGATGGCGCCCGCGGGTCGAGTCGCGGCCCGCAACGGCTGATAAGCCGTGCGGGAGAGTTCTGTTTGAAGGCCTTTGCGCCGGAAGACGGACGCCGAAGGAGCAACCGCCCCGGAAACTCTCAGGCGCCAGGGACCGCACGGCGAGCGACACTCTGGAAAGCGGCACCGGCCTTTCGCCGGCGGCTCACCGAAGGAGTAACCGGCCCGGGCGAGGCGCCCGACGCCGGGAATCTCTCAGGTTCTGCGACAGAGGGGGCGCGTGCGGGCTCAATGCCCGTTTGCGTGTCCATGTCTGGCGCAGGAGGTCAAGTGGCGGCCGAACAGAGTGAGCTGAAGCACACCCCCCTTTACGACCTCCATTGCGAGCTCGGCGGACGCATGGTTCCGTTCGCCGGCTATGCCATGCCCGTGCAGTACGAGGGCATCATCGCCGAGCACAACTGGACGCGCGACAAGGCCGGCCTGTTCGACGTCTCGCATATGGGCCAGCGGTTTCTCATCGGGCCGGACCATGAAAGCGTGGCGAAGGCGCTGGAGCGCGTCGCGCCCGGCAATTTTTCGGCGCTGAAGCCCGGCCGCCAGCGCTACACGCTCCTTCTTCTCGAAACGGGCGGCATCCTCGACGACCTCATGGTCGCCCGCTCGCCCGCCGAGGAGGACGATGGCAGCCTGTTCCTCGTCTTCAATGCCGCCCGCAAGGAGATCGACGACGCCTATCTCGCCGAGCGTCTGCCCGAGGACGTCATGCTGACGGCCGCCGACGACCGCGCGCTGCTGGCGCTGCAGGGCCCGGCCGCGCACGATGTGATGGCGCGGCACTGCCCCAGAGCGGCCGAGCTCTCCTTCATGCAGGTGACGAGCGCCGCCTTCGCGCTTCCGGGCGGCGGATCGATCGACATCCATGTCTCCCGCTCCGGCTATACCGGCGAGGACGGTTTTGAGATTTCGCTCGCCGGCGAGCGGGCGGAAGAATTCGCCCGCGCCCTGCTGGCGGAGGAGGAGGTCCGCCCCGTCGGCCTCGGCGCCCGCGATTCGCTGCGCCTGGAAGCCGGCCTGCCGCTCTACGGGCACGACATCGACGAGACGACCTCGCCCGTCGAGGCCGATCTCGCTTTCGCCATTCCGAAATCGCGCCGCGAGCGGGCCGATTTCCCAGGCGCGGAGCGCATCCTCTCCGAGCTTTCGGAGGGGCCGTCCCGCCTGCGCGTCGGCATGCGCCCTTCCGGCCGCGCACCGGTGCGCGAGGGGGCCCAGATCCTCGGCGAGGCCGATTCGGTCATCGGCGGCGTCACCTCCGGCGGCTTCGGGCCGACCGTCGGCGCGCCGGTCGCCATGGGCTATGTCGCCGCCGCCGCGGCGGCGCCGGGTACGGCCGTGCGCCTTTCCGGACGCCGTGGGGCGGAACCTGCCGAAATCGTCCCGCTTCCTTTCGTTCCACACCGTTACCGCCGCCAGGCTTGAGATCAGGAGCATCCATATGACGACCCGCTATTCCAAGGAGCACGAATGGGTGCGCGTCGAGGGCGATACCGCCACCATCGGCATTTCCGTCCACGCCGCATCCGAGCTTGGCGACGTCGTCTTTGTGGAGCTGCCGGAGCCCGGCAAGAAGCTCGAAAAGGGCGACGAGGCGGGCGTCGTGGAGTCGGTCAAGGCGGCGAGCGAGGTCTATTCGCCCCTCTCCGGCGAGGTGGTGGAGGTCAATGCCGCATTGGAAGCGGCGCCGCAGACGGTCAATGAGGCTGCGGAGGGTGAAGGCTGGTTCTTCAAGCTGAAGCTCTCCGACAAGAGCCAACTCGACGGCCTCATGGACGAGGCCGCCTACAAGACCTTCTGCGAGGGATGATGAGTAGCTATTTCGCCAGGATCGTCTGGTCGGGCGACGCCGAAGAGGTGCGCGCCAACAAGCACAGCCGTGTTCATGAATGGCAGCTGGATGAAGGGCTGAAGGTTCCGGCCTCGCCGGGCCCGGCCGTGCTGCCGGCCGCCGTCATCCGCGAGGATGCGGTCGATCCGGAGGAGGGGCTCGTCGCCTCCCTGTCGAGCTGCCACATGCTGTTTTTCCTCGATCTCATCCGCAAATCCGGCTTCACGCCCATCCGCTACGAGGACGAGGCGGAAGGCGTGCTGGGTGTGATCGAGCCGCGCCGCAAGGCGATCGTGAAGGTGATCCTGCGCCCGAAGACCGTCTTCGACGGCGAGGCGCCGGACCACGACAAGCTGGAAGAGATTCACCACAAGGCCCACGAGCTCTGCTTCATCGCCAATTCGCTGAAGTCGGAGATCGTGGTGGATTTCCGCGAATAGGGCATTCCCGCCCGCGCGGCCGAAAGGAGGCACATGCGCTATCTGCCCCATACCGACCAGGACCGTGCCGATATGCTGAGAGCGATCGGCGCGGCCTCCATCGACGAGCTCTTCAGGGACGTGCCGGACGGCAAGCTGCTCAAGTCGCCGCCCGACCTTCCGGGGCACAGGAGCGAATTCGAGGTCGGGCGGCAGATGCGCGCCCTTGCCGGAAAGAACCGCGCCGCGGGGGAGGGACCCTTCTTCCTCGGCGCGGGCGCCTATCACCATCATGTTCCGGCGAGCGTCGACCACATCATCCAGCGCTCCGAGTTCCTGACCTCCTACACGCCCTACCAGCCGGAGATCAGCCAGGGCACGCTGCAGACGCTCTTCGAGTTCCAGACGCAGATCTGCGAGCTGACCGGCATGGAAGTGGCTAACGCCTCCATGTACGACGGCTCCACGGCGACCGCCGAGGCCGTGCTGATGGCCTGCCGCGTGACGCGGCGCGACAAGGCGATCCTCTCCGGCGGCCTTCACCCGCAATACCGCGAGGTGGTGGAAACCCTTGCCTCGATGGAGGACGACGAGAGCCTGTCGCTGCCGCCCGATCCGGCCGGCACGGAGGACATTCTCTCAAGGATCGACGACGAGACGGCCTGCGTCGTCGTCCAGTCGCCGTCCTTTTATGGACACCTCATCGACCTGGCGCCGCTCGCCGAGCGCTGCCGCGAGAAGGGTGCTCTTCTCGTCGCCGTCTTCACCGAGGTGGTCTCGCTCGGTCTGATCGAGCCGCCGGGGGCTGAGGGCGCCGATATCGTCGTGGGCGAGGGCCAGTCGCTCGGCAACGCCCTCAATTTCGGTGGGCCTTACGTGGGTCTCTTCGCCACGAAGCAGAAATACATCCGCCAGATGCCCGGCCGGCTCTGCGGCGAGACGCGCGATCGCGACGGCAAGCGCGGCTTCGTGCTGACGCTGAACACGCGCGAGCAGCATATCCGCCGGGACAAGGCGACGTCCAACATCTGCACCAATTCCGGGCTCTGCGCGCTCGCCTTCACGGCGCATATGACCCTCCTCGGGGCCAAGGGCCTGAGCGCGCTGGCGCGGGCGAACCATGCCAGGGCCTGCCGGCTCGCCGATCGGCTGGCGAAGGTGGCGGGCGTGGAACTCCTCAACGAGGCCTTCTTCAACGAGTTCACCGTCCGCCTGCCGGGCAATGCGGCCGAGATCGTCGAACGGCTGGCGGCGGAAGGCATCGTCGCCGGCCTGCCGGTCTCGCGGCTGGAGCCGCAAAAGGACCTCGACGACCTACTCGTCGTATGTGCGACGGAGACGGCGAGCGAGGAAGACATCGAAGCCTTCGGCGCAGCGCTGGAAAGGGCAGTGGCATGAGCGGCGACCTTCTTCACCCCATCGCGGCGATGAAGCCGAAGCGCGAGACCTTCACCGGCAACCATGCGCTGGCCATCGAGGAACCGCTCCTCTTCGAGATCGGCCGCGCCGATATTTCCGGCGTCGACGTCGAGGAGCCGGAGGATTTCGCGCCACGCCTCGGCGGCCATGAGCGCAAGGCCGCGCTCGACCTTCCGGCCCTCTCCGAGCCGGAGGCGATGCGCCATTACGTGCGCCTGTCGCAGAAGAACTATGCCATCGATATGGGCATCTATCCGCTCGGCTCGTGCACGATGAAGCACAATCCGCGGCTCAACGAGCAGATGGCCCGCCTGCCGGGCTTTGCCGACATCCACCCGCTGCAGCCGGTCTCCACCGTCCAGGGCGCGCTGGAGCTGATCCACGAATGCGGCCGCTACCTCATCACCCTGACGGGCATGGCCTCCGTCGCCATGAGCCCCAAGGCCGGCGCCCATGGCGAGCTTTGCGGCATGATGGCGATCAAGGCGGCGCTGAAGGCGCGCGGCGAGGACCGGCGTGTCGTGCTGGTGCCGGAATCGGCGCACGGCACCAATCCGGCGACGGCGGCCCTTCTCGGTTTCAAGGTGGTCACCGTGCGGGCCGGCCCGGACGGCACCGTCTCCGCCGAAGCCGTGCGCGAGGTCGCTAACGCCCATGAGGGCGAGGTCGCGGCGATCATGCTGACCAACCCCAACACCTGCGGCCTGTTCGAGCCGCAGATCTGCGAGATCGCGGACGTCGTGCATGCCGCCGGCGGCTATTTCTACTGCGACGGCGCCAACCTCAACGCCATCCTCGCCAAGGTGCGGCCCGGCGATCTCGGCGTCGACGCCATGCACATCAACCTGCACAAGACCTTCTCCACGCCGCATGGCGGCGGCGGGCCGGGCGCGGGGCCGACGGTGCTGTCGGAGGCTCTCGCCCCCTATGCGCCCCTGCCGCTGATCGCCAGCACGGAGGAAGGCTATCGTCTGGTCGAGACGGAGGGCGCGGCGGAAGCCGAGGCGCCCTTCGGGCGGATGACCGCCTTCCACGGCCAGATGGGCATGTTCGTGCGCGCCTTCGCCTGGATGCTCTCGCACGGCGCCGACGGCATGCAGAAGGTCGCCGAGGATGCGGTGCTCAACGCCAATTACGTCCGCGCCGGCCTGGCCGACCTCATGTCGCTGCCCTTCCCGGACCATCCCTCGATGCACGAGGTTCTCTTCGACGACGACTTCCTGGAAGGCACCGGCATATCGACGCTCGATTTCGCCAAGGCGATGATCGACGAGGGCTTCCATCCGATGACGGTCTATTTCCCGCTCGTCGTTTCCGGCGCCATGCTGATCGAGCCGACCGAATCGGAAAGCCGCGCCTCGCTCGACCTCTTCGTGGCGGCGCTGCGCGATCTCATTTTCGCGGCAAGGCGGGGCGAGAGCGAGCGTTTCGAGAACGCGCCGCGGTTTGCGCCGCGGCGGCGGCTCGACGAGACCAGCGCGGCACGAAAGCCGGTGCTGCGCTGGGAGCGGCCGGAACCGGAAGAGCAGGCGGAGGCAGCCGAGTAGGAGGGCGGCGCTCGGCGCTCAGCCGAGCATCAGCATCACGCCGCGGCGGATCATGTCGAGCGCCAGCAGCGAGACGATGATCCGGAAGCCGAGCCGGAACTGCTCCTCGCGCATGCGCCGCAGGCCGCGTGTGCCGAGGAGCGTGCCGGCGAACCCGGCTGCCACCATCAGGACGATGATGGGAATCCACTGCGCGAAGGCAAAGCCGAGCGCGGTGAAGGCGATCACCTTGAAGAGGTGCTGCAGGCTCATCATCGTCGCATGCGTGGCGATGACCTGCTGCCGGTCGGAAAGGGCGGGGCCGACGAAGGCGGCGACGAAGGGGCCGGTGGCGCCGAAGAACATCGTCAGGAACGTGGTCGCCGCTCCCACCGCTGCAAACAGCAGCCTTTGCGCCCCGACCCGCATCGCCGGGGTCTTCGTCCAGATCATCACCAGGATGAACAGCCCCAGCACGACTTTCAGGAGCGCTTCCGGCAGCGCCACGACGAACTGCGCGCCGATGATCGCCCCGATGATCGCTCCGATCGCGAAAGGCCAGATGAGCCGTTTCTGGGCGTAGCGCCGCTGGACGACGGCGCGGCCGACATTGGAGCCGAGCTGCACGACGCCATGCACCGGGATGAGGGCCGGGACCGGCAGCGCAAGGCCGAGGGCCGCCAGCATGGCGATGCCGCCGCCGAGCCCGAAGGCCGCCGCCAGCGCCGAGGAGAGCGCGCTGGCGCCGATGAGGAGCAGCGCGGGAATAAGGCCGAGCCCGTCGGGAAGCAGAAAGTCCATGGCTGCCGCTCATGCGATGAAGAAGTTGCGTAATCAACTGCCCGGCCGGGCATTGTCAGCGTCAGGCCGTCGCAGAAGGATCAAACGTGCGCAGATGTCGCGGTGCAACATGAATTTGTGCGGCGCGGAAGGCGCATGATAGGCTGGAATCGATCTTGCATGGCTGCCAGCGTCTCGCACCCTTGCGCATGGGTGCCACGATTGCTTCAAGGGCGCCCGCTAAACGTCAGGGCCATTCCGGCCGCCAAACGATTTTCCTGAGGATTGCATGCCCGTCTTCGTCACGCTCACCGTGAACCCGACTGTCGACGACACCAGCGAGGCCGAACTGGTGCGGCCGGTGCACAAGATCCGCACCTCGCAGAGCCACATCGATCCGGGGGGCGGCGGCGTCAATGTCGCGCGCGTTCTCACCCGCCTCGGCGGCGACGTGGAGGCGATCGTCTGCGCCGGCGGCGCCACGGGCATGGTGCTCGGCGGCCTGCTGGAGCGCGAGGGCGTGCGCCGCACCGAGGTGCATATCGCCGGCCAGACGCGCATGGCCCATACCGTCTTCGAGCGCGCCACCGGCCAGGAATACCGCTTCGTGCCCGAAGGCCCGACGCTTTCCGCCAGCGAGCAGGCGGCGTGCCTGGAAAAGATCGCCGCGGCTGACTGCGAGTATTTCGTCGCCTCCGGCAGCCTGGCGCCGGGCGTGCCGCAGGATTTCTACGCCCGCATCGCCCGCATGGTGAAGGACAAGGGGGCGAAGTTCGTTCTCGACAGCTCCGGCGCGCATCTCAAGCATGCGCTGGAAGCCGGCCGCGTCGCCATCGCCAAGCCGAGCCTCGGCGAGCTTGCCAGCGTCGTCGGCCGCGATCTGCACGGCCCCCGCGCCGCCATGCAGGCTGCGCAGGAACTCGTCTCCACCGGCCATGCCGACATGCTGGCCGTCACGCTGGGCCGCGACGGCGCCCTCGTCGTGACCGGCGAGGAGGCGCATTTCTGCCGTCCGCCGGAAGTGAAGACCCGCTCCGCCACGGGCGCGGGCGATGCCTTCCTCGCCGCCCTCATCCTGCGCCTTTCGCGCGGGGACGGACCGCTCGACGCTTTGCGCTACGCCACCGCCGCCGGCGCCGCGACCGCCCTGACGCCCGGCACGGCGCTGTGCTTCACCGAGGACGTCGACCGGCTCTTCCAGGAAGTGGCCGAGCGCGACAGCGACCTCGCCGAATAGGCCGGGCGCACCGCCTTTCCGCCTTGAAATTTACCTTTCAAGGCGAGTTTGAGGCGATTCCAAGGAACGAATCCTCCCCCTTCCGCCTTGTGTGGGAGAACACAGAGCTGGGCGCGTCCTTGCCCCACAAGAGGGCATCGCACCCAGGGAGGGGTAAATGAACAGGAACGTTTTCACCCGCGCGATTTTCACGGCCATGTGCGCCGGCGCCGCCGTCTTCGTCACCATCTCCTACGCCACGATGGGCGAGGCGACGAGCGCCGACGTGCCGGCGAAGGCCGCCGCCGCCCGCATCGCCCATGCCTGGGACGATGTCTGCGCGCGCGACACCTGGCCGAACATCACGCCGGGCTGCGTGAAGGCCGATGACAGCGAGCCGGTGGTGCATCGCCAGATTTCTTTGAGCCAGCACAGCGGCGATCAGGTCCTGGTCAGCCTGCGCTAGGCATTCCGCGGCGGGCGCCGTCCCGCCGGCGTTTCGGCCCTCCGGCGCCCGACCTCGGAGCGCCGGCCCGGGGCCCGCAATGTTCCGATCCGGCCCCGCGCCCTAAGGCTTTATTTACCGCTTTCTGGACAATTCGCCCCTGAGGGGGGTTCATGCCCCGCCTCCAAGGTTGCGAATGTCTGTATCTCGTAAATTTCGCACGCTCGGCCTCTTTCTCGTGCTCGGTGCGCTCCTCGCCGCCGGAGGCTGCGGCCACATGTCTGCCCGCATGTCGTCGCTCGAATGCATGCAGCGCGTCATGTACTTCGAATCGAACCGCTCCAGCGACGATGGCATGCTCGCCGTCGGCACCGTGGTGATGAACCGGGTGAAGTCCGACGACTTTCCCGATAGCGTCTGCGCCGTGGTCGGCCAGAAGAACCAGTTCGCCCCCGGCGTCCTTTCCAAGCCGATGACCGATTCCGGCAAGCCCCGCGCGTTGCGCATGGCCAAGCAGGTGCTGCGCGGCAAGCGCCATCCGGGCGTCGGCGAGGCGCGCTTCTTCCACACCGCCGGCTACTCCTTCCGCTACACCAACATGCACTACATGCTGATGGCGGGCGGCAATTCCTTCTACGTGAAACGGCGGGCAGAGCCGGGCAGACCGAACCGCTCGCAGGAGATCGTCATCGCCGCCGCCAAGGCCAACCGCGCCGTTCCGAGCGAGCCGCCGCATACAAGGCCCGCCGCGCCGGTGATGGTCGCTTCGGCCGCCCCCTCGCGCCCGGCCGCCCCCTCGCGCCCGGCCGCGCCATCGCGTGATGTCGTCTTCGGCTCCGCCTCTCCCCCGCCCATCACCTTCCAGCCGCGCCCGGCGCCGGTGCTCGCCGCAATGCCCGCCCCGGCCTCGCCCGCCAGCATCGAGGAGCTGATCGCGCTCAACTAAGCGCGGCAGGACTAGGTCTCGCGCCGCCGCGCATCCTCCAGATAAAGCGCGACGAGCCTCCGGCTTTCGCGGTCGAGCGGGCCGCCCCGCTCCGTGTCGAGCGCGCGGATCGTCTTCAGCACATGCAGAAGCAGCAGCGCCTGCGTCTCCGTCTCCTGCGAGACGCGCCGCCCGGAAAAGGCGGCCAGGATCGCCCCGAGCCTCTCCAGCATCGCCTGGCTGATCGCCTTTCGGCGCTCGGCCCCGTCCTCGCTGAGATCGACGAGGGCGAGCGCGGCGGCCCGCGCGCTCTTCAGGTCCAGCATCATGTCGACGAGGAGGTCGGCGAGCGCCTCGGCGGAAGCGCCCCTGGCGCCGGCCGCGACCTCGTCGAGCGCCCCGGTGAGAAGCCCGCCATATCGCTCGAGCACGGCCGCGGCGAGCGCTTCCTTGGTCGGGAAGAAGCGGTAGAGCGAGCCGATCGCCGTGGCCGAGCGGGACGCGACCTCCGTCATCGTCACCGCCGCGAAGCCGCGCGTCGCGAAGAGGGCCGTCGCCGCCTCCAGGATCGCTTCCACGCGCGCATGGCCGCGCTTGCGCTTCGGCAGGGCGCCGGCGGCGGGGGAAGCGATTGACTTTTGGGCGGCCATTCTCACATATCCGTTTTGCGAGGGTACCCTCGCATATCATCCTTCGGCGCTCCGGTCACTTTCTCCCCGGGGCCGCACCTTCCGAACGAGAGACCCCATGCCCGAGCTTTCCCCGGAGACCGCCTGTCTCGTCCTCATCGACCTGCAGGAGGGCATCGTTTCGCGCCCGGCCGAGCCGCGCCCGGCCGCCGAGGTCGTGGCGACCGGCAAGGCGCTCGCCGCGCGCTTCCGCGCCGCCGGCGCCCCCGTGGTGCTGGTTCGCGTCGTCTTCGCCCCAGATTTCTCCGACGCGCCTCCGGGCCGGACCGACCAGCCTATCCCGCGGCCGGAAGGCGGTTTGCCGGCCGGTTTCGGCACGCTGGTGGAAGGTCTGGAGCACCCGGGCGACCTCGTCGTCACCAAGCGCAACTGGGGCGCCTTCTACGGCACCGATCTCGACATGCTCCTGCGCCGCCGCGGCATCCGCAGCGTCGTCGTCGGCGGCATCGCCACCAATTTCGGCGTCGAATCGACCGTCCGCCAGGCCTGGGAGCGGGGCTACGACGTCCTGGTGGCGGAGGATGCCTGCGCCGGCCCTGCGGCCGACATGCACGAGATGGCGATGACGCGGATCTTCCCGCGCCTGTGCCGCGTCACGACCTCCGCCGAGATTGCCTTTGCCTGATCCGGGGGCCGACGGGCGAAAATGGCGGCGCTTCGGCCCGGCCTCCTGGCCGGCCGGGCTGCGCTGGCCGGCGCTTCTGGCGCTTTCCCTCCTCCTGCTGACGGTTCTGGAAACCCTCCATCTTCCGGCGGCGCTTCTGCTCGGCCCGATGCTGGCGGCGATCCTGCTGGCCGCATCCGGCGGGGTCGTGCGCGTTCCGCCCTCCGCTTTCATCGGCGCGCAGGGCGTTCTCGGCTTCATGATCGCCGGTATCCTGCCCGCCACCATCTTCCGCGAGGTGGCCAGCGACTGGCCGGTCTTCGTCGCCGGCACGCTCTCCACGGTCGTACTGGCGGCGCTCCTCGGCTGGGTGCTGACGCGGGCGCGGCTCCTGCCGGGCACGACCGCCGTCTGGGGTTCGGCGCCCGGGGCGGCTGCGGTCATGACGGTGATGTCGGAAGATTACGGCGCCGACATGCGCCTCGTCGCCTTCATGCAGTATCTGCGCGTTGCCTGCTGCGCCGTCGTCGCCACCATCGCGGGCCGGCTGGTCGGCGTGCCGGGCGGGGCGGTCGCGCCGGTCGAATGGTTCCCGGCCATCCCCTGGCCGGCCTTCCTGGCGACGCTCGCCTGCGCCCTCGGCTCGGCCTGGATAGGCTTTCGCCTGCGCCTTCCGGGCGGCGCGCTCCTCTTGCCGCTCTGCCTCGGCCTCTTCCTGGAGCTTTCCGGCACCCTGACGATTTTCCTGCCGCCCTGGCTCCTTGCCATCACCTATGCCGGCCTCGGCTGGGCCATCGGCATGCGCTTCACGCCGGCCGTCCTTGCCCATGCCGCGCATATCTTCCCGCAGGTGCTCGCCTCGACGCTGGCCCTGATCGCGCTCTGCGGGGGCCTTGCCGGTCTTCTCGTGCTCTTCGCCGATATCGACCCGCTGACCGCCTACCTCGCCACCACGCCGGGCGGGGCCGATTCCGTCGCCATCATCGCCGCTGCCACCAACGTCGACGCCGCCTTCGTCATGGCGATGCAGGTGGCCCGCTTCTTCGTCGTCCTGCTGGTCGGCCCCTCTCTCGCCCGCCTCATGTCGAGGGGCGCGGCGCCCGGTCCCGGCGCCTGAGCGGGGCGTCGGGACGCAGGCTCAGCGAAAGCCGTTGCCGTTCCAGCGCAGGGTGAGGGGCTTGCCGCCCTGCCCGAACAGATGGATTTCCGGGCGGCTGCCGGCGCCGAGCGCCAGCCCGCCGGAAAGGATCTCCTCCTCCAGCTTCAGGAGCGCCCCGCGTCGCACATAGATGAGCACGGAGCACAGCTGCGCCCCGCAGAAACCGCTCTGGCGGATGCCCTCGCCCTCGCGGTCGCAGGCGATGCCCCGGTGGTTGAGGATGAGGTCGAGCTTGCCGTCGCCGGTAATGTCGCGCTCGATCACGCCGGAAGGGTCCATCCTTCCCGCTGCCCCGTCGCACGCCGCCGCGATCTGTTCCGCGATCAGGTAGTCGGCCGCCTTCGTGCGGGCCGGCGCGGGGCTTGCCTGCAGGGCGAGAAGGGCGACGAGGAGGAGAAGTGCGAGACGGCAGGTCATGCGGATCGGTAGCAGAGCGGGGCGCTCTCGCCAATTCTCTCGCCGTCGCATTGGATGCACAACTTAAAGTATATTTCTGCGGATGTCTGGGTTACACTGTGCTGCGTCAGTACACGGAGGAAGTCGATGCGCACCACCCGGATCGCTTTGCTTGCATGCCTTGCCCTTCCTGTCTTCGCGAGCGAGGCTTTTGCAGTATGTGGTTGTACGGGCTTGACCATCGCCCATGCGGCCGGCGGCACCCAGATCATCTGCAGCGCCAATCAGCGCCCAGGCTTTCCCGAATGCGACGAACGCACCGGCGGCGCGCGCAACGCCTGCGCCACGACCTATGAATATGCCTGCCCGACCGGGGCCAACAGCCAGAGCCTTGCCGCGGCCATGCCCTCGCAGAAGACCGGCTTCGGCGCCAATGCGGTGCTGACCGGCACGGAAACGCAATGCACGAGCGGCCAGCTCCTCACCCTCACCATCAATGGTGCGGGCGGCGTCGAGCCGAACCCCGATATCAATCCGACCAACGCTACCGGCGCCGCCGGGCAGCTCGTCCCGAACGTCACCTTCAACGTCGATAACGACGCCACCCATCCCTTTCCGCAGTTTCCGCGTGGCGGCGGCACGGTGGCGGCTCCGAACTTCGGCGGTGATAATTATCGCTGGGCCGACAATGCGGCCGTGCTGATCGAGCGCGCGCCCGGTCTCACCCGCTGGTGGGACAACACCGACCAGGGCAAGGACACGCAGGCCGAGGTCGCCAGCTGGTCCTACAAGTTCGTCTCCTGGGTGAAGGGATCGAGCGCGGCGCAGCCGAGCTGTGCCTGCGGCTTCGACATCACGGTCGACTGGCCGGCGAACGCCGACCCGGTGACGACCTACACGCAGGACGCGGCCTATTCGAGCAACTGCCATTTCTGAACGCTGGATGGCCCGCGCCCGGCAGGTCCCGCCGCTCAGGCCCCGACGAGGCCCTTGAGGCTTTTCCAGAGTTTGTGCGGCCGCTCCGGGTCGGCAAGGTCGCTGTCGCCGAGCGCTTCCTCCTGATCCGTCAGCTCGCGCATCGGCACGAGCTTCATCGCAGGCGGCTCGTCGCCGAACTCCCGGATCGCGGCGATCAACGAGCCGCCGGAGCGCTCCAGCGAGGCTTCGATCTCCGCGCGGCTCGCCCCGAGATGCTCGGCGAGGAGGTTGTTGCGGATCCGGGCGATGGTCGCTCGGGCCGCCTCGTCCGTTCCTTCCAGCACCACGTCGCATTCCGTGTCGTAGCCCATCGACCGGTTGTTGAGGTTCGCCGAGCCGATCTTCAGGATCGTGTCGTCGGCGATCATGATCTTGGCGTGGACATAGATCGGCGTGCCGGCCGCGTTGACCGGATAGAGAATGCGGAAGCGCCCGTGCCGGTCGGCGTCGAGCACGCGCCGCATCATCTGGATGCGGGCCGAATCCATCACCTTGGCCTCCAGCCAGCCTTCGGCGGTGTCCGGATTGACGATGACGATCTCCGGCGGGTCGTCCTCTTGGAGCCGGGTCGCGATCGCCTTCGCGATGGCGATGGAGGCGAAATACTGGCTCTCGATATAAAGGCTCTTCTTCGCGCGCTGGATGATCTGGAGTTTGAGCTTCTCGATCTCGCTGATCTGCGGGCTATCCTCGTAGGCCGGTATGGTGCGGGCGAGGCCGACGGTGATATCCCGGAAGTCGGGCTCAAGGCAGTCCGGCCAGGCGGCGGCGCCCCCTTCCACAGGGGGCAGCTCCTCGTCGCAGGCCTTCTGCCAGCGCCGGCGGGCGAGGTCGCCGATCATCCTGGCAGCCGGCCCGGAGATGCATGTCGTGGCGTCGTGCCAGGGGCCGAGCTGGTTGCGCCAGGGCGAGCGCCGTCCCTTGCGTCCCTCCTCGTGCTCGGGCGTGTCCCAGCGTCCGAGCGTCATGTCGATGCCGCCGCAGAACGCGACGGTATCGTCGATGGCGAGGATCTTCATGTGGTGCGCGGCGAGAGGCGGATGGGCGTGATCCAGCTTCATCTGCACGCGCCCATGCGTCATCCATTGCAGGATGTAGAAGGGCGTCTCCCCGCGCGACAGCGATTCCATGATCCCCGCATCCCATTTGAGGATACGCACTTCCACGTCGTCGCGATGCTTGGCGAGCCAGTTGAGGAAGCTGCCGATCTGGTTGGGCCCTTCGAGCGTCTTTTCTTCCGGCTCCAGCTTGATGCGGGCGTCGAAGTCCCATCCGACGATGATGACGGATTTCTTCGCCTTCAGCATCGCCTGCTTGGCGGCGAAGAAGAAGGCGGCGGCGTCGATGATGACGGTGAGCTCATCGGCCTGCGCCTTGCGCCAGGTCGTGGCGTCGTTCATCAACTGGTCGTGGTCGTCGGCGCGCATCCATGCCCCCTGGCGGCGTTCGCGAAACGGAAATTGGCGGCGGATGGGAAGGTTCCTCGCCCGATCCATCCATCTGGCCCATGCGCCGCGCGAGACAAGGCGTCAACCAGGCCTGCCTTGTGGCGCAGAGGCGGCGGAACGTCTTCTTCTGGCCTCCATCGCCAGCCCCTACTGTTCCCGGAACGACAATGGACCGAGAGGCTTTCAATGTATCCTTCCTCTTCCGCCCGCCGTCGCGACGCGCTGACGCTGCCGGCCGCCGCAATCCTCCTTGCCCTGCCGTCTCTCCTCCTGCCTTCCCCGGCGGCCGCCCTGGATGCCGCCCCGGTGACGGAGGTGACGCTTTCCTCCGGCGGCCTCGCGGAGATCGTCCGGCGCGCCCATGTCGCCGGCGATGCGGAGCTTTCCGTCTCCGTCCCTTCCGACCAGGTCGACGATGTTCTCAAGAGCCTTCTCGTCTCCGATCCCTCCGGCACCGTGACCGGCGCGGCGCTGCCGGGTCCGGACGGCACGGTCGCCGCCTTCCGCACGATGCCCTTCCAGCCATCCGACATGCGCTCGCCCGGCGCCTTGATGGCCGCGCTCGTCGGGGCGCGGGCAAAGGCCGAGCGCGACGGCAGCACCTATGAGGGCCGCGTCCTCGGCGTTTCCGAGCGAAAGGTCGGGGAGGGGGCGAGCGAGACGCTCCTGTCGCTCGCGACCGATGCGGGCGAGATCGTCTCCGTGCCGCTGGACGGCGCCACGCGCCTCACCCTTGAGGACGAGGCGCTGAAGGCCAAGCTCGCCGAGGCGATCGACATCCTCGCTGCCTCCCGCACGGAAGGCACGCTCGATGTCGAGGTCTCGCTCGCCGGCGAAGGCGAGCGCGACGTGGCGATCCGCTACGTCGTGCCGGCGCCGGTCTGGAAGACGGCGCACCGTCTCGTCCTGCCCGGCGAGCAGGATGAAGAGGGCAGGGCGCGGATGCAGTCCTGGGCGGTGATCGAGAATTTCTCCGGCGCCGACTGGCAGGGCGTGCGCCTGTCGCTGACCTCCGGCGAGCCGGTGACCCTGCGCCAGAGCCTTCACGCCGCCCATTGGGCGAACCGGCAGGAAGTGCCCGTCTCCGAGGCGCCGGATATCGGCATGCCGCAGGCCCAGTTCCGCGCCAAGGGCGCCCTCGACCAGCTCCAGGCGGGCCTTGCCGAAATGTCCCGCGGCGACGCCGCGCCGGCCCCGATGGCCGCCGCGCCGATCTCCGCTCCGACTGAGGAGGCCGCGACGGCCGAGAGTGAGGTCGCCGTCACCTACACCATCCCCTGGCCGGTCGATCTCGGCGAGGGAAAGTCGCTCACCCTGCCGGTCGTCGATCGGCAGATGGAGGCCGAGCGCCTCTCCGTCTTCGCCCTCGGCTCCGCATCGGTCCATCCGCGCGCGGCGGTTCGCCTCGTCAATTCGGCCGAAACCTCGCTGGCGCCAGGCATCGTCACCCTCTTCGACCCGGTCTCCGGCTATACCGGCGACGCCATGCTGCCGGCGGTGGCGCCGGGCGCCGATGTCACCGTCGCCTTTGCCAGCGACCGCAAGGTGAAAATCGCCGTCTCGCGGAAGCCGGACGAGCACATCGTCTCCGCCCGCGTCGCCGATGGCAGCCTCGTCGCGACCCGCCGCCACCGCGCCGTCACCACCTATGACGTGACCGGCGCCGCCGACGCCCCGCGCAGCCTGCGCATCGAGCAGCCGCGCCGCCCCGGCTGGCAGGCGAGCGTGGAAGGCGGCACCCGGGAGAAGGAGAGCGACGCCAACCGGCTCCTCGTGCGCACGCAAATTCCGGCCGGCGCCCGCCAGGAGGTGCGGCTCACCGAGGAGCGGCTGGTGGAGGAGAGCTACGGCCTTTCCGACATCGACGCCGACTTCATCCTCACCGTCGCTTCCGCCGAGGGCACCCCGCCGGATCTGGCGGCCAGTCTGAAGGAGATCGCGGCCCTGCGCGCCAGGGAGCGCGAGGCCGAGGCGGCGCTGCAGAGCGCCGAGGGCAAGGTGGAGCGGCTGACGCAGAACCAGCAGCGTCTGCGCCAGAATCTCGCCGCCGCGCCGCGCGGCAGCGACCTTGCCAACCGCTTCCTCGACGATCTCGCTGCCTCCGAGGACGAGATTCTCCGCGCCATGGATGCGGCCGAGGCCGCCCGCCGCAGCCACCAGGCGCTGAAGGCGGAGCTTGAGGAGAAGGTGGCCGGCCTCTAGCGCCCCCGCCGCGCGGGGCCGTCCGGTGCCGCCCCGGGCCCGCCCGTGCCGACCGCGGCCCTTCTGCAACGCGCTCCGGCCTTGCCGTCGCAGGCGGCATTTTTCGATTGATCTTGGCGCCGCTCTTGGCCAGAAGGGCGCCATGATCGACCGCGTGCTCCGAACCGCCACCCGTTATTGGCGCTTCCTCTAGGAAGCGGCAGTCGTCATCTTGGACCATTGCCGCCGCGTTTCGGGCGAGCAAGGTCATCCATTCCCTCTTCTTCTCCCGATCCGCGCCGGCCCACTTGAAGGGAAAGCCGGTGAACGTCTCGAACAAAGTCGACTGGGAGATCGACCCCGCCCGATCGGCGCTTCTCCTGCAGGATCTGAAGGGCCCGCACCTTGCCCCGCTCCCCGCCCGCGAGCGGGCCGCGCTCCATGCCGAGGCGGAGCGTCTCGCCCGGCTCTGCGCCGCGCGCGGCATGCCGGTCTTCATCTGCGAGATGGCCCCTGCCGGCATCGGCGGCGCCGAGGGCCTGATGCGCGATATGTGGGGGAACGCGGCAAGCCCTGGCGCGCCCGCGCCGGGCCTCAGGCTCGACGGCCTTGCCGCGCACGAGGTCATGAGGCGCGGCTATTCCGCCTTCTTCGGCTCCGACCTTGAGGTGATGCTGCGCCGGCTCTCGCGCGACAGCCTCCTCGTCGCCGGCCTTCACACCTCGATCGGCTGCCTGTCGACGGCGATCGACGCCTTCATGCGCGACATCCGCCCGATCATGGTCGCCGACGCCATGGCCGATTTCTCGCCGGAGGAGCACGAGGCGGGGCTGAGGAAGGCCGCGCAGACCTGCGCCCGCGTCGTCGAAATGAGCGAGATCGTCGCCGCGCTCGCCGTCCCGCGCCGTCCCCAGTTCGCCTGGACCTTCGACGTCTGCTGAGGAAAGCCCCCCGCCGGCCCGGCTTTCCGCCGGCGGGCGCGCCCCTTTTGGCTCGCAAACCTGTCTGCGGGCCCGGCCCCATCCGGCACTTCGCCTTTCCATGGCGGCCCGTATGTGTTGCATGGGCAAATGAGCGATCTCTTTGCCGAACTGGACTACCGCCCGACGCCGATCGGCACCCTCACGCTGCGCCGCCGGCGCGAACCCAAGCTCGGCATCGACCTCTTCGAGATCAAGCTCGGCGAAGAGTTCCTGATGTCGAGCCTCTTCACCGCTTCGGAGGAGGCGCTCGCCCGCCTCGGTATTGCGGCGCTGCAAGGCTCCGGCCTCGACGTTCTGGTCGGCGGCCTTGGCCTCGGCTACACGGCGGCCGAAGTGCTCCGCCACGAGCGCGTCGCCTCGCTCACCGTCGTGGAGATGCTGGAGCCGGTCATTGAATGGCATCGCGACGGGCTCCTGCCCCTCGGCGAAAAGCTGGTCGCCGACAGGCGCTGCCGCATCGTCGCCGGCGACTTCTTCGCCCTCGCCGCCGTCCCCGAGGGCTTCGATCCCGACGAGAAGGCGCGCCGCTTTGACGCCATCCTCCTCGATATCGACCACTCCCCCGAAGCGCTCCTCGATGCGCGCAGCACCGGCTTTTATCGTCCCGAAGGGCTCGCCGCGCTCGCCGGCCATCTGAAACCCGGCGGCATCTTCGCCCTCTGGTCCGACGACAGGCCGGACGAGGCTTTCCGCGAGCGCCTCGCCGGCGTCTTCGCCGAGGCCTGGATCGAGCCCGTCACCTTCCACAATCCGCTGCAGGACCGGCCTTTCACCCAGAGCGTCTATCTGGCGCGCACGAAGGCCTGAGGCCGAGACAGCGGCCTTTCGGGCGAGGCGGCGAAGACCGGCGGCCTCCCGATGCGCGAGGTGGGTGGCCGAGAGCGGCCGCCGGGGTCGCGGCTCCGCAGACCCCAACCGGGCAATGAGAAAAAGTCATTCCGCGCGCGTGCAAAACTCGTTTGTTGCCGCGCCCGGCGCGTTGAAAGAATGCGCCCGTCTCCGGAAGCGCCGCCCCGACGGCCGCTTCCGGCAAGGCCGGCACGTTCCCTTGCGGGCGATGACCGGCGCGAAAAAAGAGGAAGCGCCGCCACATGATGCTCCTGGAGCATGACGCCAAGGGTCTGCTTTCCGGCTTCGGCATCGCCGTGCCGGAAGGCGCTCTGGTGAAGAATGCCGCCGAGGCGGCTGCGCTCGGCGAGGGGCCCTGGATCGTCAAGGCGCAGGTGCCGGTCGGCGGCCGCGGCAAGGCCGGTGGCATCCGCCGCGCCGCCGGCCCGGCCGAGGCCGGCGAGGCGGCGGGCGCCCTCTTCGGCACCCGGCTGAAGGGCCATGAGATCCGCTCCTGCCGCCTGGAAAGGCCGGCTGCGGGCCTTGAATGCTATCTGAGCCTGGCTCTGGAGACGGCGAGCGGGCGTGTCGCGCTGCTCGCCTCTGCCGCCGGCGGCGTCGATATCGAGAGCGTGGCCGGCGATGCTTTGGCGCGGGCCGATGCGGCCTATGACGAGAAGGCGGTTCTCACCGCTCTTCGGTCCGCGGTGGGCGCCCTGCCGGAGCCGGCCCGTTCCGGAATTCTCTCCGTCGCCGCGGAGGTCGTGGCGGCGTTCTTTGCGCGCGAGCTGACGCTTCTGGAGATCAACCCGCTCTTCGTCACCCCGCAGGGCCGCGCCGTCGCGGGCGACGCCAAGATCGTTCTCGACCTCAACGCCCTGCCGCGCCAGGCCGAGCTCGTCGGGCTTCTGAGCGCGCGCGCCGCCGACTACCGCGAGGCGAACCTCAAGCTCGCCCACGGCTTCGATTTCGTCGTCCTGGATGCTGAGGGCGATGTCGGCCTCGTCACCACCGGGGCGGGGCTCTCCATGCAGGTCGCCGACGAGCTGACCGCCATGGGCGCGCGCCCGTTCAATTTCTGCGACCTGCGCGCCGGCGGCCTCAAGGGCAATCCGGAACGGCTCGTCCATCTCCTCGGCTGGATCGCGGCGGCGCCGAACGTGAAGGTGACGCTCGTCAACATTTTTGCCGGCATCACCCATCTCGGCGAGTTTTCGACGACGCTGCTGGAAGCGCTCGACCTCGTGCCGGATTTCCGCCTGCCCATCGTCGCCCGCCTCGTCGGCCACGGGCTGGAGGAGGCAAGGGAGATCGTCGCCGCTTCCGGCCGCGACCTCGCCATCGAAACCGATCTCGACGTCGCCCTGGCGCGCACCGCCGAGCTGGCGCGGAAAGGCGCGTGATGGCCGCTCTCGCTGAAAGAAACACGCACGCCGAGCCGGCGATCTTCGGCATCCCGGCCTCCGCCGGCGTCCTCGTCCAGGGTGCGACGGGCCGCATCGGCGCACGCCATATGGGCCTGATGCGCGCCGCCGGCTCCAATGTCGTGGGAGGCGTCTCGCCCTCCGGCCGCACCAGCGAGGTGGACGGCGTTCCCGTCTTCACCTCCTGCGCCGAGGCCGTCGGCGCCACCGGCGCCCGCATGAGCGTCGTCATGGTGCCGCCCCTGCAGGTGCTGCCCGCCATCGAGGACGCCGTTGCGGCGGGCATCGATCTCGTCGTTTCCATCACCGAGGGCGTGCCGGTCGCCGATGCAATGCGCGCTCTGGCGCTGACGAAGGAGGCGGGGGTGCGCTGGGTGGGTTCCTCCACGCCGGGCATCGCCATTCCGGGCGTCCTGAAGCTCGGCTTCCTGCCGGACGCGACCCTCTCGCCGGGCCCGCTCGGCGTCATGTCGAAGAGCGGCACGCTTTCCTACGAGGTTTCCTGGCGGCTGGTCGCAGCAGGTCTCGGCCAGTCGAGCTGGATCGGCGTCGGCGGCGATCCGGTGAAGGGCACGCGCTTTGCCGACCTTCTCCCGTATTTCGCCGAAGATCCGGCCACCCGGGCCGTCATCGCCGTCGGCGAGATCGGCGGCTCGGAGGAAGAGGAGCTGGCGGCGGCGATCCGCGACACCGGCTTTGCCAAGCCGCTTTACGCCATCATCGCCGGGCAGGGCGCGCGCGAGGGCATTTCCATGGGCCATGCCGGCGCGCTGATCGCCGGGGGCGCCGGCACGCTGGCCTCCAAGGCGGAGGCGCTTCAGGCCGCCGGCGCGCATGTCTTTTTTACCATCAGGGAACTGGCCGAGGCTGTCGCAGGCAGTCCCGATCTGCGAGCGGAGGCACAAGGTTAGATGCAGTTGACGGAGGAGCAGCGGCTGCTCGTGCGTAGTGTGCGCGATCTGGCGCAGAACGAGATCAAGCCCAACGCCATCAAGTATCTCGACGGCACCTTTCCCTGGGAGAACATCCGCAAGCTCGCCGATCTCGGCGTTCTCGGAATGTCGGTGCCGGAAGAGTATGGCGGGCTCGGCCTGTCGATCCTCGATACGGCCCTCGTCCTCGAGGAGATCGCCAAGACCTGCTACGTGACGGCGATGGCCGTTCTCGGCGAGGTCGGCGTGCAGACCCGTGTCATCTCCACCTACGCGCCGGAGCACATCAAGGCCGATATCCTGCCGCGCGTGTGCACCGGCGAGGCGCTGCTCGCCATCTGCATGACGGAGCCGGACGCCGGCACCGATGTCGCCAGCTACCGCACCAATACCCGCCGCGCCGGCGACAGGGTGGTCCTCAACGGCACCAAGACGCTGATCAGCCGGGCGGACGAGGCGGAGATGTTCGTCGTCTTCACCCGCGTCGACGGAACGCCCGGCAACAAGGGCATCGGCTGCGTGCTCGTTCCGCGCACCACGCCCGGCTTTGCCGTCACCGGCCGCTTTCACACCCTCGGCGGCGAATATCTCCACGAAGTCCAGTTCACCGATTGCGAGCTGCCGGCGGAGAACCTCGTTCTCGCCGAGGACGGGCTGAAGAAGCTGCTGCACGCTTTCAACACCCAGCGCTGCCTCAACCCTTCCATCTCGCTGGGCCTTGCGGAGGGCGCCTTCGACGAGGCGCGCCGCTACATGCAGGAGCGCACCGCCTTCGGCCAGCCGATCGGCGATTTCCAGGGCATGCGCTGGAAGCTGGCGGACATGTACAAGGACATCGAGGCCTCGCGCGTCCTCCTCTACGACGCCTGCGTCTCGGCCGATCCTTTCCCCGATCCGCTGAAGGCGGCGGTGGCGAAGATCTTCACCAACGAGATGGCGCTGCGCGTCACCAGCGAGGCGATCCAGATCTTCGGCGGCTTCGGCTTCACCGACGAGTACCCGGTTTCGCGCTTCTATCGGGGGGCGCGCTACGGCACTCTGGGTGGCGGCACTTCGGAAACCCTGCGCAATCTCATCGGCAAGCGGCTGATGGCCGGCGCCGACGCGCCGGACGGGATCTTGGGCATGAACGGCTACTGAGGCGACGGGAG
The DNA here is from genome assembly GCF_020144925.1 of Afifella sp. IM 167. Taxonomy (GTDB): domain Bacteria; phylum Pseudomonadota; class Alphaproteobacteria; order Rhizobiales; family Afifellaceae; genus Afifella. The sequence goes on along the minus strand of NZ_NSLC01000004.1, from coordinate 240,578 downwards.
AAATCGGACCAAGGCCGCCGCCAGAGCGGCCGGGGAGGAAACGTCCGGGTGAGAATACAGAACGCAATTGCAGGGGGCCTGATGATCGCCCTGGCCGCCGTCGCCATCCGCGAGGGGATGGCGCACGATCTCGGCCGCATGGCGAATATCGGCCCGGGCTTCTTTCCGCTGATGCTCGGCATGATCCTGGCCGTGCTCGGTGCGGCGATCCTCTTCGTGCGCGAGACGGTGCCGGAGGACCTCGCCGACACGCTCGCAGAGCTGCGCCAGGCGCTCCGCCCGCTTCTGTGCATCTGTGGCGGCGTCGCCGCCTTCGCGCTCCTCATCGGCCGGGTGGGGCTGGTGCCGGCGACCATGGCCGTCGTCGTCATCGGCGGCTTTGCCTGGCGCGATGCGCGCCCGATGCCGGTCCTGCTCCTGGCGATCGGCCTTTCCGCCTTCGCCGCCCTTGTCTTCCGCATCGGCCTCGGCATGCCGATGCCGCTGCTGAAGGGATTTTGAGATGGAAATCTTTTCCCATCTCGGCATCGGCATCGAGGCGGCCTTTTCCTTCTCCGCTCTCCTCAACTGCCTGATCGGCGTCACGCTCGGTACCTTCATCGGCGTCCTGCCGGGGGTGGGGCCGCTCGCGACCATCGCCATCCTCCTGCCCGTCACCTTCAGCCACGAGCCCACCGACGCGCTGATCATGCTCGCCGGCATCTATTACGGCGCCCAGTACGGCGGCTCGACCGCCTCGATCCTGCTCAACGTGCCGGGCACGGCGACCTCGGCCGTCACCTGCCTCGACGGCTATCCGATGGCCCAGCAGGGCAGGGCAGGCGTGGCGCTGTTCATCACCACGATCGCCTCCTTCTTCGGCTCCTTCGTCGGCGTCATTCTCGTCGCCGGCTTCGCGCCGCTTCTGGCGGCCTTCGCGCTGCAATTCTCGGCGGCGGAATATTTCTCGCTGATGGTGCTCGGCCTGATCGCGGCCTCGCTGGTCGGCCGCGGCGCGCCGCTGCGCTCCGTGGCGATGGTGGTGGTGGGGCTTCTCCTCGGCATCGTCGGCATCGACGTCAATACGGCGGAGTTCCGCTTCACCTACGGCGTCATGGAGCTTGCCGACGGCATCCATCTCGTCATCGTCGCGACCGGCATGTTCGGCGTTGCCGAGATCATCTCCAGCCTTGTGCGCCCGCCGGAAAGGCGCGTCGCCAGTCGCGACATCACCTGGCGCTCGCTGCTGCCGACGCGCGAGGACATGCGCCGCTCCTGGGGCCCGATGCTGCGCGGCACCTCCATCGGCTCTCTCTTCGGCGCGTTGCCGGGCACCGGCTCCACCATCGCCTCCTTCATCGCCTATGCGACGGAGGTGAAGATCGCCAAAGAGCCGGAGCGCTTCGGCCGCGGGGCGGTGGAGGGCGTTTCCGCGCCCGAAAGCGCCAACAACGCCGCCGCCCAGACGGCCTTCATCCCGACGCTGACGCTCGGCATCCCGGGCGATGCCGTCATGGCGGTGATGATCGGCGCGCTGATGATCCACGGCATCATTCCGGGGCCGCGCCTCATCGTCGAACAGCCCTCGCTCTTCTGGGGGCTGATCGTCTCCTTCATGATCGGCAACGTCATGCTGGTCATCCTCAACCTGCCCCTGATCGGCATCTGGGTGCGCATCCTGTCGATCCCCTATTCGGCGCTCTTTCCCTCGATCCTCGTCTTCATCTGCGTCGGGGTCTATTCGATCCGCAATTCGGCCTTCGACGTCCTGATGGTCGTGATCTTCGGCCTCGTCGGCTACGGGCTGAAGATCCTGCGGTTTGAGCCGGCGCCGCTCCTCCTCGGCCTCGTTCTCGGGCCGATGATGGAGGAGAACTTTCGCCGCGCCCTGCTCATCTCGCGCGGCTCGGCCTGGGTCTTCGTCGAACGCCCGATCAGCGCCGCCTTTCTTCTCTCCACCGTTGCGCTCATCGCCTGGATCACGATAGAGCGCATCAGGGGCCGCAAAGAGCGTGAAGCCGAAGCCTGAGGTCCCTGTTCCGTCCTCCGCCTTCCCGGCGGAGCGATGGCGAAACCGAAACCAGGACCGGATGGCGAGCCCCTTTCCACCGCTCAATCCCCTGAGAGCTTTCGAGGTGGCGGCGCGCCACATGAGCTTTACGCTGGCCGCCGACGAGCTTTGCGTGACGCAGGGCGCCGTCAGCCGGCAGGTGAAGGCGCTGGAGGACCATCTCGGTTTCCAGCTTTTCCAGCGTCATCCGCGGGGGCTCGCCCTGACGCAGAGCGGACGCATCTACGCCGCCGCTCTCACCGACAGCTTCGAGCAGATCTCCCAGGCGACGGACGAGCTTCTGGCGGCCCGCAACGAGACCAGCCTGACGATCAAGGGCTACACCACCTTCCTCAACCGCTGGCTCCTGCCGAGGCTTCCGGATTTTCAGATCCGCCACCCCAACATCAAGGTGCAGTTCGTGGCGGCGAGCGGCTCGGTGAATTTCGACCGCGAGGAGGCCGATATCGGCATCCGCTACGGCAAGGGGCACTGGCGCGGCCTTGTCTCCGAGCCCGTCTTCAACGACCGTCTGACGCCCGTCTGCAGCCCGCGCCTCCTGGAAGGTCTGGGCCGCGCGCCCGTTCCGTCCGACATTCTCGCCTTTCCCCTTCTGCATCTGCGGCGCCGCCAGCACGACTGGGCCGACTGGCTGGCGCTCGCCGGGGTGGAAGGCGCCGAGGAGGCCGAGACGCTCTATCTGGAAGAGCTCGCCATCGCCTATGAATGCGCCATCTCCGGCTACGGCTTTGCCATCGGGCAGATCGAGTATCTGGCCGCCGAGCTTGCCGAGGGCCGCCTGATCGCGCCCTTCGAGACCGTGCTGGAGCGCGACATCGGCTATCACCTCATCGTCCCGGCGTCCCGGGCGGGCATCTCCAAGGTGGAGGCCTTCCGCGCCTGGATGCGCGAGCTGCGCGCCCGTTCGGGCCCGGATGAGCTCAGCTCATAGCGTCCGGCAGATTTTGTCGGTTGCCGGGGGCGCGCCTCCCGACCTAGCGTCCCGCCAGATTTCCGGAAAACGATCATGACAGCACAGAGAATCCCGCTCCTCATCGGCGGCGAGTGGCGCGAGGCGCGAAGCTTCTCCCTGCGCTGCGACCCCTATCGCGGCGACGCCGTGGCCGAGGTGCCGCGATGCGGGCGCGAGGAGGTGGATGCCGCGCTTGCCGCGGCCTCTGCCGCGCGCGAGGCTGCCGCCGAGACGCCGCCTGCCGAGCGGGCCGCCCTGCTGCGGCGGACGGCCGATCTCGTGCGCGACCGCTCCGGCATGCTGGCGGAGACGATGGCGCGCGAGACGGGAAAGGCGATCGCCGATGCGCGGCGCGAGATCGACCGCTCCGTCAGCACCCTAGATATCTCCGCCGAGGAGGCGGTGCGCATCGCCGGCGAGCATGTGCCGATGGATTCCTCGCCGAACGGGGCGGGCAAGCTCGCCCTCCTCATGCGCTATCCGCTGGGTGTGGTCGCCGCCATCACGCCCTTCAACGCGCCGGTCAATCTCACCTGCCACAAGCTCGGGCCGGCGATCGCGGCCGGCGACACGGTGGTGCTGAAGCCCTCGCCGGCCTCCTCGCTGACCGTCCACCGGCTGGTCGAGCTTTTTCAGGAGGCGGGCGCGCCGCCGGGACTGATCAACACCGTCTTCGGCGAAGAGGCGGGCGCGCTTCTGGTGGAGGATGCGCGCGCCGATTTCATCTCCTTTACCGGATCGAGCCGCGTCGGCGCGCTGATCTCGCGGGCCGCGGGCCTGCGCCGCCTCGCCCTGGAACTCGGCGGCAACGGCTTCACCATCCTCGCCGAGGACGCCGACATCGACGCCGCGGCCGCGATCTGCGGCGCCAATTCCATGCGCCTTGCCGGCCAGAGTTGCGTGTCCGTGCAGAACATCGCCGTGCATGAAAGCCTCGCCCGGCCCTTTGCGGAAAAGCTGGCGGCGGTGGTCGACACGCTGAAGGTCGGCGACCCGCTCGCCGGGGACACCGATATCGGCACCCTCATCGACGAGGCGGCAGCGATCCGCGTCGATGAGGCGGTCGCGCGCGCCGTCTCCGGTGGGGCCGAGGGGCTCCGGCGCGGCGGACGGGCGGGGGCGCAGCTTGCGCCGAGCGTCCTGTTCGCCCCGGCGCCCGAGGCGCCGATCGTCTGCGAGGAGATATTCGGTCCCGCCGTCAGCGTCGTGCCCTACCGCGATATCGAGGAGCCGTTCGCCTGGGTGAACCGAAGCCGCTACGGATTGCAGACCGGCCTCTTCACCCAGTCGCTGCCGCTGGCGCGCCGGGCGATGAAGACGCTGCGCACCGGCGGCCTCGTGGTCGGCGGCACCTCCACATGGCGGGCCGACGAGATGCCCTATGGCGGTGTCGGCGACAGCGGCATCGGCCGCGAGGGACCGCGCTATGCCATCCGCGAGATGAGCGAAGAGCGGCTTGCGATCTTCAACGTGTAAAAAAGAAAGGGAGGAGTGATGGCTGACTTCAACGAGGAGGGCACGGCCACCCGCCGCGCCGTCGCGGGCGACGAATGGGTCGAGAAGAACTTCTCCGAGATGAGCGAGTTCGACCGCGCCTGGCAGATGTACGTGACAAACATCAACTGGGCCGGCACCTGGTCGCGCGGGATCATCGACAAGCGCACCTTCAGCCTGATCAACCTCGCGATGCTGGGCGGCGCCGGTCACATGCACGAATTCGAGGTGCATTTCCGCAATGCCATCGTGCGCACCAAGGTGCCGCTGGAGCAGCTTCGCGAGCTTCTCATCCACATCGGCATGTATTGCGGCATCCCGACCGGCACCGACGTCTTCCGGATTGCCCGCCGGGTTCTCGCCGAAGAGGGGATCGACCCTAATTCCATCGCCCCGCTCGACACCGGCCATCTCTACCACCTGCCGGAGGATTGAGACGATCCGGCCGAGGCATGACAAATGCTCAAGCCTCGCGGGCGAAAATCTCGTTTGCCGTAAAGCCACGGATTTCCTCTAGTTCCAGGCAATATTGCCAGCTTGCGCCCGCGTGAAGACGGGCGGAGGGCGGAAAGCCGCTTGCGGCCCGCAACGACGAAAAAGAACTCGGAGGAAACATCATGCGCATAGCCAGACTTGCCCTCGCGGCAATGGCGGGCCTCTCGCTCCTCGGCGGCGCTGCCGCGGCGGAGGACTACCCCACCCAGGCGATCACCATCGTCGTGCCCTATTCGGCCGGCGGCACGACCGACACCGTGGCGCGGATCGTCGCCGACGGGCTCAGCCAGGAGCTCGGCCAGCCGGTGATCGTGGAAAACAAGCCGGGCACTTCCGGCATCATCGGCGCCGAATACGTCGCCCGTGCCAAGCCGGACGGCTACACGCTCCTCATGGGCACGATCAGCACCCATGCGACCAATGCGAGCCTCTTCGGCGAGCTGCCCTACGACCCGATCAAGGATTTCGAGCCCGTCGCTCTCGCGGCACAGAGCCCGAACATGCTGATCGTCAATCCGGACGTGCCGGCCAAGACGCTTGAGGAGCTCGTCCAGCTTCTGAAGGACAATCCGGGCAAGTACACCTACGGCTCGAACGGTGCCGGCACCTCGCAGCATCTGACGGCCGAGAGCTTCAAGGCGGCGACCGGGACCGACATCCTGCACGTGCCCTACAAGGGCTCGGGCTCGATGATCCTCGACGTCATTGCCGGCAACATCGACATGAGCTTCGACAACATGCCGACGGCTCTGGCGCAGATGAAGGCGGGCACGGTGCGCGGCCTTGCCGTCACCAGCGCCAAGCCGGTGCCGCAGGCCCCGGACATGCCGACGATCGCCACGGTCGTGCCGGGCTTCACCTCCGGTTCCTGGCAGGGCCTCTTCGCGCCGGCCGGCATCGACGAGGAAAAGCTGAAGACGCTGGTGGATGCGAGCGAGAAGGTGCTGGCCAAGCCCGACGTGCAGGAAAAGCTGCAGGGCCTCGGTGCGACGGCAGGCGACAAGGCGGGCGCCGAATTCAAGGAATTCGTGCAGTCCGAGACCAACCGCTGGGCGGACGTGATCGCCAAGGCGGGTATCCAGAAGAACTGATCACGACAGACCTTGGGGCGGGCTCCGGCGTAGCCGGGCCCGCTTCTTTCCTTCCGGCGCGCATGGCGCGCGACCCTTCCCGGCACTGGCGGCACGTTGAGAGCATGAATCAGGAAAACGGCGCAGAGATCATCGTCGAGGCGCTCATCGAGCGGGGCGTGCCCTACCTCTTCGGCCTGTGCGGTCACGGCATCGTCGGGCTGATGGACGCCGCCTTCGACCGGGCGAACCGGATCGAAATGGTCTCGGTGCACAACGAGCAGGTGGCCGGCTTCATGGCCGACGCCTATTACCGCGTCACCGGCCAGCCGGTCGCCACCTTCACGTCCTGCGGCCCGGGCTCGGTCAACATCCAGATGGCGGTCGCCACGGCCCTGCATGATTCCTCCGCCATGCTGGCGATCACCGGCAACGTGCCGACCGACCAGTTCAACAGGATGCCCTTCCAGGAACTCGGCCAGCATTTCCAGGCCGATTTCGTCACCGCCATGCGGCCCTATGTGAAGCGCAGCTTCCAGGCACCGCGCGCCGACATGCTGCCCGCGATCATGGATCAGGCGCAGGACGTCATGGTGGCGGGGCGGCCGGGTCCGGTGCATCTGGACGTGCCCTTCAACGTTTTCACCGAAACGGTGGATGTGGAGCGCGCCGACGGCGCCGCGCCTGCCGCCACGTTCCGCCCGCAGGCCGATTCCGAGGCCGTCGAGCGGGCGCTGGAGCTCCTCGCTTCGGCCGAGCGGCCGCTCATTCTCGCCGGCTATGGCTGCCAGGTCGCCGGGGCGGGGGAGGCGGTGCGCGCGCTCGCCGAAAAGCTGAACATTCCCGTCGCGACCACGCCGCAGGGCAAGGGCGCCTTCGACGAGAACCATCCCCTGATGCTGGGTCCCACGGGTCGCGACGGCGTCTATGCCGGCAACCGGGCGGCGCGGGGCTGTGACGTGCTGCTTGCCCTCGGTACCCGTTTCGGCGACCGCTCGACCAGCGCCTGGGAGCCGGGAATCACCCATGATTTTTCCGCCCAGAAGCTCATCCATGTGGAGATCGATCCGGACCGGATCGGGCGCAACTACCGGCCGGATATCGCCATGGCCGCCGATGTCGGCGCCGCGCTCGCCCAGTTGCTGAAAGCGGCCGGGGAAAAGGGGATCGGCCCGCTCCAAAAGGCCGAGGCCTGGCTGAAGCGGGCGCAGGGCTGGCGCGGCGACTGGCGTGCCGCCATCGCCGAAACGGCGGGTTGCGACGACGAGCCGATCCATCCCGACCGGGCGATGGCCGAGATCAACCGCGCCGTGCCCGATGGCGCGCTCGTCCTTTCCGACATCGGCAGCCACCACAGCTGGATGGTGCAGCAGTTCGAGGTGACGAAGGGGCGCCGGCTCTTCCAGTCGGGCGGCTTTGCCACGATGGGCTTCGGCGTCTGCGGCGCGCTCGGCGCGCAGATCGCCGCGCCCGACAAGCCGGTCGTCGCCGTCGTCGGCGATGGCGGCTTTCTCATGCATGCGAGCGCCGTGGCGACGGCCGTCGAATACGATCTGCCCATCGTCTGGGTCGTCTGGAACAATGGCGGCTATGTCTCCATCCGCGACATCCAGAAAGGCTATTTCGGCGCCGAACGCACCTGCGCGACGATGTTCCGCTCGCAGCGGAGCGGCGCGCCGGTCTCCAGCGATTTCGCCATGCTCGGCAAGTCGATGGGCGCCGAAGGCTATCGCGTGACCCGCCCCGCCGATCTTTCGGAGGCGATCTCGGCCGCGCTCGCTGCCCGCCGGCCTGCCGTCATCGATGTGCGCATGGAGGCCAATGCCGTGCGCCGCACCGCCGGCGGCTGGAACCTCTCGCCGCTGAAGGGGGCGCCGCCGAACTACGATCCGGATCCCCATCTTGCCTGAGACGGCGACGCGCGCGGAAGAACCCGCCTCGCGCCATGCGCTCGTCGTCGGCGCTTCCGGCCTTCTCGGCCCGCATCTGATCGACCGCCTGTCCGCATCGCCCGGCTGGCGCGTGACGACCCTGTCGCGCCGGGCCGCCGGCCCCGACGACGGCGCGTGCCCGCATCTTTCCGCCGATCTTCTCGATGCCGAAAGGCTCGTCCGGCTCGCGCCGAAGCTCGCCCCCGTCACCCATGTCTTCTTCGGCTCGCGTGCGCTCGGCGAGGGGTACCGGATCGATCACGACGCCAATGTCGCCATGCTGGCGAACCTTCTGGCCGTCCTCGAGGTCGCCCGGGGCGCGCCCAAGCACATTCAGCTGATGCACGGCCTCAAATGGTACGGCTTCAACCTCGCCTCGGCGAAGATCCCCGGCCGCGAGAGCGATCCGCCGGCGCGGCAGGCGAGCTTTTATGCGCCGCAGCGCGAACTGCTCATCGGCCTTGCCGAGCGGAACGGCTGGACATGGTCGACGATCCGCCCGCATCTCGTCTGCGGCGTCGCTACCGAGAGCCCCAGCAACATCGTTTCCGTCATCGGCACCTTCGCAGCGATCCTGAAGGCGCTTGGCGAACCGCTCTGGTTTCCGGGACCCGAGGCGAGCTTCGATGCTGTTCTCAACGTCACCGATGTCGATCTTCTGACCGAGGCGATGGAATGGGCCGCGACGGAGCCGCGCTGCGCCGGCGAGGACTTCAACATCCTCAATGGCGACTGCTTCCGCTGGCGCGATGTCTGGCCGGCGGTGGCGGCCGCGTTCGGCATGAAGGCCGCCGGTGCGCGAGGGGTGAAGCTCGCCGCGTTCATGGCGGACAAGGCGCCGCTCTGGCAGCGGATCGTCGCCGAGAACGGCCTTGTCGCCTCACCCCTGGCGGCGATGGGGGACTGGGATTTCGCCGATGCGTCCTTCGCCGTCGCCTGGCACCAGGTCGCCGCCGTCACCAAGGCCCATCGCTTCGGTTTCACGGCAATGGTCGACAGCGAGGAGATGCTCCTGTCCTATCTGCGCGCCTACCGCGAGCGACGCCTGCTTCCCTGATGGCGGGCCTGGGAGCGCGGGCCCGGAAAGATGGGGCTGAAGAGGAAAAGGAAGAGAAAATGCGCGCCGGCTGCACCACCGTCACCTTCGGCGGCACGATCGATCAGAAGCTGAAGGCGATCGCCGGGGCGGGCTTTGCCTTCACCGAGCTGTGGCCACGAGACCTCTTCGAGCATGCCGAGGGGCCGGAATTCACCCTTCGGGCGCTTCAGGAAAGCGGGCTTTCGGTCTCCGTCTACCAGGCGCTGCGCAACTACGAGGGCATGCCGGAGCCGGTGCGCGCGGGCCGGCTCGAAATCGCCCGCCAGCTCATGGACCAGATGGACCTTGTCGGCGCGGAGCTTCTGGCGCTTCCCTCCAATTCCGATCCCGCCGCGAGCGGCGATCGCGCCCGCCTTGCGGGCGACCTCCGCCGCCTCGGCGACCTTGCCGGCGAGCGCGGCAAGAAGATCGTCTACGAGGCCGTCGCCTGGGGAACGGCAATCGCCGATTACCGCGACGCGGCCGAGCTGATCGAGCTTGCCGACCATCCGGCGGTCGGCCTCATGGTCGACAGCTTCCACGTCTTCGCGCGCAAAACGCCGCTCGCCGCCATTGCCGAGATCCCGGCCGCGCGCATCCTGCATGTGGAGGTCGCCGACATGCCGGCGACGCGCCTGCCGGCGATCGAGGTGAGCCGCAACTACCGCCTCTTTCCGGGCGAGGGGGTGGAGGACGCCGTCGCCTTCCTGGGGGCTGTCGCGGCGGCGGGCTATCGCGGCGTGACGACCGTGGAGATATTCAACGCCCATTACCGCACGCAGCCGCCGGGCGAGGTCGCCGCAAGAGCCTTTGCAAGCCTTGCCGCGATTGGCGCGCCAATGGACACGCCCGCGGACTGACCTCCGCGAGGCTGCATTTTTCGGGCAGAGGGCGAGTTCGGACAGAGGGGGAGCAGATCTCTCCTAGGGTTGGTCGGCCCTAAAGCGAGGCGCCAGCAAGCTGCGCGGCATCACCGTCTCCTCTGGCGGCAGAGGCTGGTCAGCGGAGCCACTGGGAGGGGGAGATCTCGTCCGGAGTGCCGCCTTGTCGCGCGGCTGCGACTCGTCCCCACGGCCGACGAGAAGCCCGGCCACCGAAATATCTTCGCGGAAACCAGGCAAGCGGCACGCGGATAGTCCGCCTCCTCGGAAAGCGACACCGACATCGAGGCATTATCGAACCGGACCCCAGCCGCCCCAATGGTCATGCCGAACTTCGAGTATCTCGCGGCTGTGCGAAATCGCAATCTTCAGGATTGCACGGAATTCTCGCAGGGTGGAGGCATGGTTGCCGGACAATTGGCCCCTTCCCATCCCAGCCAGATCCTTGCTTTCTTGCCGCTTGCACAAACGCGGGAATGAAGCGGATCGAGAGGCAAGGCTTCGTTGGAGTGGAAGCAGAAGCGGAATGCGCTACGGCGAAAGAGCACCGGCACCTTCATGTCCACGCGCACTGAGTTCTCTGAACGCCTGCCAGATCGCCCTGAACGACATCGCGCTCTCGCCTTGCTCATTTCGGCGCGTACGGAACAGAGATATCGTGCAGGCGAAATTGGGCGTTGAAGCCCTGCGTCTCGGACAGCGAAGCGGATTTGAGGAACGTGCTACGCGGCGTCGTTGGATACCGATTTCAACGGCCCTCGCTGATACGGCATCAGACCATCTTCTTCGTAGCTGGCAATGAGGTGTTGACGCAATTGCTCCTGCTCTTCGCCAAAACGCCGAGCTGCTTCCATCGCCTCTGGCGGGATGTCTTTCTCCATAATCTCACGAAGCTTTTGCTCGACCTGGTTCCCGACACCTTGAAACGATAAGTCTTGATGATATCCCTTTTTGAAGACGTAGTTAAGGATTGCCGCCGAGCGCTCAGGTAATTTCCTCCCCGCAAGAAATTGTCGAAACAACCACAGCACGAGATCTGCGACTTGAATTCCTACGCTATTGTCTGAGCTGGAGATTTCAAAGGTCGATCCTGGCACCATACGCAGTACCATTGTCTCGCCCGGCCGTCGGATGGTCTCTCCCGACGCGTTGGAGAACAGGCGGTGCCACTCCTCGAGCGAGCCCTCGAATTGCGACTGCCGGTCGTGAACGATCTTCCTCAGCGAGCGATGCCACCGCTTGGAAAAGCCCTCCAAACCATCGAGAAGGTTCACAAATGCGACCATGTTGGGCATATGCCCATTCTTGGCTTGACGCCCCGCGATGAAGATATCGAGAGCTTCAGGATGGTCGCGAGACCACAGCAAAGTCTCGGTCACGATATGCCTCGACCTCTGGTCCGCAAGAAAGTGCACATTCTTTAATACGGCGTTACAAATGGCAGGAATATTTGCCCGCGCCTGTTTTTCGTTCCGAGCCATCAGCATCGACCAGAATTCGCGTGCGACCTCGTCTGTAAGGATCGTTGCGACCTTGAAGCACAGAGTCAGTCTCAGAATTCGTAAATTATAGGCGCTCCAGACCGCGGCCGGATTCTCGCCCGAATCGAAAAAAATATCGTAGAATTTAGTCGCAACAAGATATCGTTTTTCGACACGCGAAACAAAAAACCTCGCGTCGACTTTTTTCAAAAGATTGAGCAGATCGGGGGCAATTTTCTCGATCGGTCCGAAACCGATGACCGAAGCGTGGAGAGAATCGATGCCGTGCTTGTTGTAAATGGCGCGCACGGCGTTCGTATAAAGCATATCAAAGTTACATTTGGTAATAAGCGCGCCGGTAAAAAAATCCGGCTGCGCTTCATCAAATATATTTGAGCCAGTATTGCCAGTCTCATCAACAAATGCGAACACTTCCCCCTCCTGCCGGAATAAAATTAGCTCCTTAAAAATGGTGGGGCGTCAGTCTGCCGCCCCACACATGCGGTCTCTGCTAATTTCTGCTGTAATTCAGTGGGCGCGGAGGTTTCAATTTTTTTTCAACTGCACCCGCTCGTCGACCCACACGTGTCGCATTTCAGGCAGGTGCCGTTCCGCACCATGGTGAAGTTGCCGCATTCGGTGCAGGATTCGCCCTCATAGCCCTGCATGCGGGCCATCGCGGCCTGGGTCACCTTGTCGGGCGTCTTCCGGTCGTCGGCCTTCGGCGCTTCTTCCGCCGTCGCCTCTTCCGGGGCGTTGGCGGCATAGCCGGCGGGCTCGGCGCCTGCGGTCTCCGGCGCGAGTTCGCGTTTGAAGGCGGCCGCGGCCGTACCGCGCGCGGCGGTGGGCTGGTTGGTGTTCACCGCCGTCACCTTCGCCCCGGAGATCTTCGCCGGAGCCGTCTCGGCCGAACCCTTCGGCTCGCTGCCGGGCACCAGGCGGAAGCGGCTCGTCTGGCCGCGCACCAGCCCGTGCGAGACGGGCGCCTGCGGGGCCGGCTTGTCGGCCGCAACCCCGCCGCCGAGCGTCGTCGCGCCCATATTCTCCGGCGACACATGCGCAAGGTCGTGCCGTCCGAGATAGGAGATGGCGAGCTCGCGGAAGACATAGTCGAGGATGGAGGTGGCGTTCTTGATCGCCTCGTTGCCGGTCACCATGCCCGCCGGTTCGAAGCGGGTGAAGGTGAAGGCGTCGACATATTCCTCCAGCGGCACGCCGTATTGCAGGCCGAGCGAGATGGCGATGGCGAAGTTGTTCATCATGGCGCGGAAGGCGGCGCCTTCCTTGTGCATGTCGATGAAGATCTCGCCGATCCGCCCGTCGTCGAACTCGCCGGTCCTGAGATAGACCTTGTGCCCGCCGACGATCGCCTTCTGGGTGTAGCCCTTGCGCCGGTTCGGCAGCTTTTCGCGATCGCGCACGGCGACTTCCACGATCCGCTCCACGATCTTCTCGGCCGCGAGCGCCGCCTTCTGCGGCGTGTTCGCCGCCACGAGCTCTTCCACGATCTCGTCGGCCTCTTCCTCGTCGTCGGCGAGGAGCTGCGCGTTGAGCGGCTGCGAGAGCTTGGAGCCGTCGCGGTAGAGCGCGTTGGCCTTCAGCGCCAGTTTCCAGGACAGCATGTAGGCGTTCTTGCAATCCTCCACGCCCGCATCGTTCGGCATGTTGATCGTCTTGGAGATCGCGCCGGAGATGAAGGGCTGGGCCGCCGCCATCATGCGGATATGGCTTTCCACCGAAAGATAGCGCTTGCCGATCCGCCCGCAGGGATTGGCGCAGTCGAACACGGCAAGATGCTCGTCCTTGAGATGCGGCGCGCCTTCCAGCGTCATCGCCCCGCAGCACCAGGTGTTCGCCGCCTCGATATCCGCCTTCGAGAAGCCGAGGCGGGCGAGAAGATCGAAGGAAGGATCGGAAGCCTCGGCAAGGTCGATGCCGAGCGCCGTCAACTCGCCGTCGCCGAGCGTCCAGCGGTTGAAGACGAACTTGATGTCGAAGGCGGAGGCGAGCGAGCCCTTCACCTTCTCGATCGCCGCGTCCGACAGGCCCTTTTCCTTCAGCGCGGCGATGCTGATGCCGGGCGCCTCGTCGAGCGAGCCGTGGCCGACCGCGTAATCGGCGATGTCGGAGATCTGCTCGGGCGTGTAGCCCAGCATCCTGAGCGCCTCCGGCACGGCGCGGTTGATGATCTTGAAGTAGCCGCCGCCGGCGAGCTTCTTGAACTTCACCAGCGCGAAGTCCGGCTCGATGCCCGTCGTGTCGCAATCCATGACCAGGCCGATCGTGCCGGTCGGCGCGATCACGGTCGCCTGCGCGTTGCGGTAGCCATGCGCCTCGCCGAGGCTGAGGGCGGCGTCCCAGGCGGCCTTGGCGCGCTCTGAAAGGCGCGCTCCACCGATGCCGGCGCCGGCGCAGACCGCGTGGTCGAGCGGCACCGGATGGACGTTGAGGCCCTCATAGCCCGCTTCGCGGCCGCCAAGGCCGTGCGCCGCGCGACGATGGTTGCGGATCACCTTCAGCATGTGCTCGCGGTTCGGGCCGAAGCCGGGGAAGGGGCCGAGCTCCTTCGCCATCTCCGCCGAGGTCGCGTAGGACGTGCCGGTCATGATCGCCGTCAGCGCGCCGCAGATCGCCCGGCCTTCCTCGCTGTCATAGGGGATGCCGGAGCTCATCAGCAGGCCGCCGATATTGGCGTAGCCGAGGCCGAGGGTGCGGTACTTGTAGGAAAGCTGGGCGATCTCCTTGGACGGGAACTGCGCCATCAGCACGGAGACTTCCAGCACCACCGTCCACAGCCGCACGGCATGCTCGTAGGCGGTGACGTCGAAATGGCGCTTGCCGTCCTCACCCGCGGTGCCGAGGAACTGCAGCAGGTTCAGCGAGGCGAGATTGCAGGCCGTGTCGTCGAGGAACATGTACTCCGAGCACGGATTGGAGGCGCGGATCGGCCCCGAAGCCGGGCAGGTGTGCCAGTCGTTCATCGTGGAATTGAAGTGCAGGCCGGGATCGGCCGAGGCCCAGGCGGCGTAGCCGATGCGATCCCACAGTTCGCGGGCGGAGACGCGCTTGGCGACCTTGCCGTCGATGCGGTTGATGAGGTCCCAGGTCCCGTCCGCCTCCACGGCGCGCAGGAAGTCGTCCTTGACCGAGACCGAATTGTTGGAGTTCTGGCCCGAGACGGTGAGATAGGCCTCCGAATCCCAGTCGGTATCGAAGATCGGGAACTCCATGTCCGTATAGCCCTGGCGGGCGAACTGGATCACCCGGCGGATATAGGCCTCCGGCACCTGCGCCCTCTTGGCGGCGCGCACTTCGCGCTTCAGCGCCGGGTTCTTGGCGGGCTCGAAGCAGTCGCCGTCCGGCCCTTCGCAGTTCACGCAGGCGCGCATCACGGCCTTCAGGTGCTGCGAGACAATCTTCGAGCCGGTGACCAGCGCGGCCACCTTCTGCTCCTCGCGCACCTTCCAGTCGATGTACTGCTCGATATCGGGATGGTCGATGTCGACGATCACCATCTTCGCCGCGCGACGCGTCGTACCGCCCGACTTGATGGCGCCGGCCGCCCGGTCGCCGATCTTCAGGAAGCTCATCAGACCGGAGGACTTGCCGCCGCCCGAGAGCCGCTCGCCCTCGCCGCGCAGATGCGAGAAGTTGGAGCCGGTGCCGGAGCCGTACTTGAACAGGCGCGCCTCGCGGACCCACAGATCCATGATGCCGCCTTCGTTGACGAGGTCGTCGCTGACGGACTGGATGAAGCAGGCATGCGGCTGGGGGTGCTCGTAGGCCGTCTTCGACTTCGTCAGCTTGCCGCTCTTGAAGTCGACGTAATAGTGGCCCTGGCTCGGCCCGTCGATGCCGTAAGCCCAGTGCAGGCCGGTGTTGAACCACTGCGGAGAGTTCGGCGCCGCCTTCTGCGTCGCCAGCATGTAGCGCAGCTCGTCGAAGAAGGCCGAGGCATCCTCTTCGCTGTCGAAATAGCCGCCCTTCCAGCCCCAGTACGACCAGGCGCCGGCGAGCCGGTCGAAGACCTGGCGCGCATCGCTCTCCGGACCGACACGTTCCTCTTCCGGCAGCTCCGCCAGAGCCTCCTGGTCGGCGACGGAGCGCCACAGGAAGGAGGGCACGTCATGCTCTTCGAATCGCGTCAGGCGGGCCGGAATGCCGGCCTTGCGGAAATACTTCTGGGCGAGGATGTCAGCCGCGACCTGGCTGAACTGCGCCGGGACTTCGAAGTCTTCCAGCCGGAACACGACCGAGCCGTCCGGATTGCGGATCTCGCTCGTGGCCGTGCGAAATTCGATGGAGGCGTAGGGAGATTCCCCGGCCGTCGTGTAGTGGCGCGCAATCCGCATCGTTCTTCCTCATCCCCTGCCGGCCCGCTGGGCGGTCCGCCGGCGCTCTGAGGGCCTCCGCAAGGCCCTTCATCCTCAAATTTTGGAAAGCGAAGCCGATCGCCCCCAAGCGACCTCGCCATCCTCCATATGTAGTGTAAACGAACCCTTAAATCCACCACATATTGCGTTTTCGTGACAGCTTCCACCCAGTTCAGGGCACACGAAGACGGCTCGCGGCGAAGGGCTTCGTCGCGCCGAAGAACCGTGATTTTACGCTGACTTGGAACTGCAGGCGCGTTTCCCGCGCCGACAATCCGCAAAGCTATGTGCTTCGCCTGTGTGGCGTCAATCCCTTGTATGTCCGCGCGTCATAAAATCGAGATATTGTGGAGGGAGTGCCAATTTCGGATCGAAAAGGCTATTGCTGCGAGGGCCTTGCGGGCGTCGGTCAAAGCGCGGTCGAAGCACGGGCCATCTGGCCCACGGCGCTGGACTGCCCGCGAACCCTGCGTCAGCTGCTCAGCGCATGCCTGCTCGCTGCCGTATGCGATACTCGAAATCCACAAGCGGCACCGGCCCGCCGAAATGGAAGCCTTGGGCTTCCTCGCAGCCGCGGTCCTTGAGCCATTCCAGTTGCTCGGGCGTTTCCACGCCCTCCGCTGTGACGGAGAGCCTGAAAGTACGGCCGAGCGAGAGGATGGCGTCGACGATTGCCCCGTCGGCCTCGTCGTCGCAGATCCGGTTGACGAAGCTGCGGTCGATCTTCAGCCGCGTCATCGGGAATCGCTTCAGCATGGAGAGGGAGGCATACCCGGTGCCGTAATCGTCGAAGGCGAGCGAGCAGCCAATCGCGCGGATGGCGGCGAGGCTGTCCACCGTGCGGTCGTCGTTGGAAAGGATCACATTCTCGGTGATCTCGATTTCCAGGAGTTCAGGGGCCAGCCCGTGTTTCGCCAGCCGGGCGCGCACAATGTCCTCCAGCTTGCCGCTCTGGAACTGGGCGGAGAAGAGATTGACGGCGATGCGCGTGGGATGTCCAAGCTCGACGAGCCTGGCAGCGTCGGCGATCGCCGTGTCGATCACCCAGTCTCCCACCGTCCGGGCCCATTTGCTGTTCGCAAGCACGTCCAGGAAATCGCGTGGCATCATCAGCCCGCGCACCGGGTGGCGCCAGCGCAACAGCGCTTCCGCCCCAACGATGGCTTCGTCCGAGAGCCGCACCTGGGGCTGATAATAGAGCTCGAACTGATTCTCCGCGATCGCCACCTGCAGGTCGTCGATCAGCTGCTGGCGCTCGTTGAGCTCCTTGCGCAGCTCGTCGGCATAGAAATACGTCGCGGCCGGCGCGCGCGTCTTGGCGGCGTTGAGGGCGAGATCAGCCTCCACCATCAGCCCGTTCGTGCAGCGCGGGGGCTCGCCGGTAATGGCGATGCCCATCGAGGCGCTGACATGAATGCTGCGCTCGGCAATGCTGAGCGGCTCCGCAAAGGCGCCATGCAGTCGCTCGGCGAGTCTGCCCGCGGCCTCCACGCTGGTGAGACCGGGGGCCAGGACGGCAAATTCGTCGCCGCCGACCCGGCCGATGATCGCGTCGGCCGGCAATACCTGGTGCAATCGCCTTGCCGCCATGCGTAAAAGCTCGTCGCCGTGCTCGTGGCCGAGCCGGTCGTTCGCCTCGCGGAATCCGTCGATGTCGATGGCGAAGAAGGCCGCGCCGCGCCCGGCGCTGAAAATCTCCTCGCTGCGCTGCGCCAGCCGCCGTCGGTTGGGCAGGCCGGTCAGATGGTCGTAATGGGCGAGGCGAAAGAGGGTTTCTTTGCGGCGTCGCTCCTCGGTGATGTCGCCGAGCGTGCCAAGGAGGCGCACCGGGTTTCCCTGCTGGTCGAACTCGAACTGGGCGGAGCAGACGACCCAGACGAGAGCGCCCGTATCGGCGCGCACGATACGAAACCGCGCATCGCCGCGCCTCTTGGGGTTCTTGAGCGCCTTCTCGCTCAGGTTCCGCAGGACGGGGACGTCGTCTGGATAGATAAAGCTCCACCCCTGCTCGGAAGTGATGTACCGCGCGGAGGGGGCCCCGATGATGCTTGCCGCCGTCTCCGAGAGCCACACGCATCTCGCCTGCACGTCGCAATCCCAGATGCCAAGCCCGGTGCTTTCGAGCGCCAGCCGCAGCCTGTCTTCGCTGAGCGTTGCCGCGTGCTCCGCTTTGACCCAGTCATGGATGTCGGTGATCGTGCCGATCCATTCGCGCACGGAGCCGTCTGCATTCCACAGGGGAGTTCCATGGCCTTTCGACCAACGGTAGCTGCCGTCGTCCTGAATAAGGCGGTAGCTCGCCTCGAAGGGGGATGCCGAACGCAGGGCACGCCGCCAGATCCGGCGAACGTCCTCGCGATCCTGCGGATGCAGGCCGTTGATCCAGGATTCAGAGGCGGGCTCGTTTTCGCTTCCCGGCGTCTCCAGGGGGACCGCGCGGGTGTGCAGCGGCGTGCCGTCCGCTGCCGCACGCCAGATGATCAGCGAGCTCGCCTTGGCGATTGCATCGACGTGCTCCGTGGCCGTCGCGCTCGCCGCGCGGTTCAAGTAGCCGTGAAACAATTCCGTCCCTCTCGAATCGCACCCTACACGCTCGTGCGGCATGAGCGCGATTCATTCTGTTTTATGGGGCCTGCGATCGGGCCTGATGTTGCGACCGCGGACCCTCGGTTGGCTCGACCTGTCTACCGGTAACGTTGCTGCCGGCGCAAAAACAGACTGCGAACGCTAATCCCGACGTAGCCGGCAAAGTTCCTCCGAGTGGTCGGCTGAGCGCGAGGGTGGTCCAGCGGACCGTAAAAAGGTCCAACATCTCAAATGTTTGGCGCTCTTGGCCTGGTCGTGGGACGCCCACGGGGCGCTTCGAAACCATCGTTTGCCCCCGCCAGGCGAGCGAAAGATGAAGCCTTCTGGGTATGCCTTTCCGCGACCCTGACGCGCGCCCTTGCCGGATTAGCGGGTCGCCGGCGCTTGCGCGGCTTGTGGCGACATCGGTTGGTTCGGGAAGGAGCGGGCGGCGATTTCTTCGAGGAAGGCAAGGATGTCGGCAAGAACGGGTGTGCCCTGGCGAAGCGGGACAAGCAGAGAGCCGACGAGGGCAGCATGGCCTTTGCCGGGATAGGTTATGAGTCTGACCTGGCCTCCCTCGCTCCGGATCCGGGCCGCAAGCCGGCTGGAGTTGCCGGGATCGACGGTCCGGTCGCCGGTTCCAACGGCGAGGAAGACGGGAGGCGAGCCGGCTTTCGCAAACCGGATGGGTTGGCTTTGCCCTCTGCTCTCCTCGGGAAAGACACGCCGGTATCGTTCCTGTTTCAAAGGCAGGAAGTCGTAGGGTCCGGCAAGGCCGATCGCCGCTGCGACCCGCTCTTCTTTCGCAAGCCCTGCCGATCCCAGATAGCGTTGGTCGAGCGCCAGGAGCATGGCGATCTGCGCTCCGGCAGAATGGCCCATCAGCACGATGTCGCGGCCTGCGCCGAGATCCTTGCGCTCTGCGAGGAGGGCAACGGCCTCGGCTGCGTCTTCCACGAAGGCGGGAAAGCGCACCTGCGGATAGAGCCGATAGTCCGGGATCGCGACGTCGTAGCCTTCGGCCGCGAACGCCTGGGCGGCAAAGCGGTAGGCGCCTTTCTCGCCGCTGTCCCAGCCCCCTCCGTAGAAGAAGACGATCAGCGGCGAGCCGGCTCGTCTTTGGCTGGCGGCGTAGAAATCGAGCTGCTGGCGGGGATGGGGGCCGTAGGCGATGTCTTTCGTCCGCCGGTAGCCCGAATGCGGCGTGACGATATCGGCAAGGCGCAGCGCCGAGGACTGCCAGAGGGCGGAAGGCGAGAAGAAGGTGGCGAGCTTGGCTTTGAGGGCGGGGGCGGGGTGACTTTGGCGGGACATGATCTTCTTCTTACGTACGGCGCGGCGAAATGGTTACGGCATTGAGAGGTGCTGCCCTTTGACCAGGCCATGAAAACGTCTAAAACACGCCGCACTGCCCACCTCCGCAATGGCAAGATGGCGCCTCTCCTCCACATCCTCAATGGTCCGAACCTCAACCGCCTCGGCATGCGCGAACCGTCGATCTACGGCGAGGAGACGCTTGCCGACATCGAGGCGATGCTGGCGGCCCGGCTTGAGGAGCGAGGCTGGGGCCTTGTCTTCCGCCAGACGAACCACGAGGGCGAGCTGGTGGAGTTCATCCATGCGGCCGACGGGGGTAAGGGCATTGCCATCAATGCCGGCGCCTTCACGCACACTTCGGTGGCGATCGGCGATGCGGTGCGGTCCGTTTCCGTGCCGGTCGTCGAACTGCACCTTTCGAACGTCTTCGCGCGTGAAGCGTTCAGGCATCATTCCTATATCGCACCGGCGGCGCGCGGCGTCATCTGCGGCTTCGGTGCGTATTCCTATTGGCTCGCCGCCGAGGCGCTGATCCACATAAACGAAGCCGGGGAGGCTTGAGAGTAGAGGCATGGGCGACAAGAAACATGCGATCGACAAGGAGCTGGTGCGCGAGCTCGCCGAGCTTTTGAAGGAGACGGAGCTCTCCGAGATCGAGATCGAGAACGAGGATCTGCGCATCCGCGTGGCGCGTCACCTCTCGGCCCCGGCCCGCAGCCTCTCGGTCGCCGTTCCCGAGGAGGCGCCGCGCGCCGGAAAGGCCCCGGCAGGGCGCGACGAATCGGATGATTATGGTGACCCCGCGCGCCATCCCGGCTGCGTTCCCTCGCCGATGGTCGGCACGGCATATCGCGCTTCCTCGCCGGGCGCCCGACCCTTCGTGGAAGTCGGCGACACCGTACGCGAGGGCCAGACGGTGCTGATCGTGGAAGCCATGAAACACATGAACGAGGTGGCGGCGCCGCGCTCTGGCAAGGTGACCTCCGTCCTGGTGGAGGACGGCCAGCCGGTTGAGTATGGCGAACCCCTCTTGATCATCGAGTGAGCCCGCTGGAGCCGCCGATGTTCTCCAAAGTCCTCATCGCCAATCGCGGCGAGATCGCCCTTCGCATCCTGCGCGCCTGCAAGGAACTGGGCGTGCAGACGGTCGCGGTGCATTCCACGGCAGACGCGGATGCCATGCATGTGCGGCTCGCCGACGAGAGCGTGTGCATCGGCCCGCCTTCCGCCACTGCGAGCTATCTGAACATTCCCTCGATCGTCTCCGCCTGCGAGATCACCGGCGCGGACGCGGTCCATCCGGGCTACGGCTTCCTGTCGGAGAATGCCCGCTTCGCCGACATTCTCGCCGCCCACGGCATCACCTTCATCGGCCCCACGGCCGAGCACATCCGCCTGATGGGCGACAAGGTGCAGGCCAAGGAGACCGCGGTTTCCCTCGGCATTCCGGTGGTTCCCGGCTCCAAGGGCGCCGTGGCCGATTCGGCCGAGGCCGCCCGCATTGCCGCCGAGATCGGTTATCCCGTCCTCATCAAGGCCGCCGCCGGCGGCGGCGGTCGCGGCATGAAGGTGGCCAACAGCGCCGAGGATGTGGAGCGCGCCTTCGACACCGCGCGCTCCGAGGCGCGGGCCGCTTTCGGCGACGATGCCATGTATGTCGAGAAGTACCTCGCCAATCCGCGCCATATCGAGGTGCAGGTGATGGGCGATGGCGAGGGCAGGGCGGTCCATCTCGGTGAGCGCGACTGCTCGCTGCAGCGGCGCCATCAGAAGGTCTGGGAAGAGGCGCCGTCTCCGGCCCTCAACGCGGCCGAGCGCCAGCGCATCGGCAAGACCGTCGCCGACGCCATGTCGAAGCTCGGCTATCGCGGCGCCGGCACGGTGGAATTCCTCTACGAGGATGGCGAGTTCTACTTCATCGAGATGAACACCCGCCTGCAGGTGGAGCATCCGGTGACGGAGGCCATTACCGGGATCGATCTCGTCGCCGAGCAGCTGCGCGTCGCCGCCGGCTCGCCTCTGTCGATCCGCCAGGAGGATGTGACCTTCACCGGCCACGCCATCGAATGCCGCATCAATGCGGAAAATCCGGAAACCTTCGCGCCCTCGCCGGGCCGCATCACCTATTACCACCCGCCGGGCGGGCTCGGCCTCAGGGTCGATTCGGCCGTCTATCAGGGCTACAGGGTGCCGCCGCATTACGACAGCCTCATTGGCAAGCTGATCGTCCACGGCAGGACCCGGGTGGAATGCATGATGCGCCTTCGCCGCGCGCTCGACGAATTCGTCGTCGATGGCATCGAGACGACGCTGCCGCTCTTCCGCGATCTCGTCTCCAATCCGGATATCGCCAACGGCATGTACGACATCCGCTGGCTGGAGGATTTCCTCGCCGCCTCCCGCTCGAGCGAGAAGATCGCGTAGCCATCGATGAAGGGCGAGGGCGAATTCGCCATCACGCCGGAAATCCTTCTGAAGGCGTATGCCTGCGGCATTTTCCCGATGGCCGATTCGGCCGACGATCCGGGCCTTTACTGGGTCGAGCCGCATGAGCGCGGGGTCATCCCGCTGGGCGCCTTCCACGCGCCCAGGCGCCTCATGCGCACCATCCGCTCCGGCGTCTTCGAAACCCGCATCGACACCGATTTCGACGCGGTGATCTCCGGCTGCGCCCGCCGTCGCCCGGGCCGGCGCTCGACCTGGATCAACGGCGAGATTCGCCGTCTCTTCGGCACGCTCTTCGCGCGCGGCTTCGTCCACACGGTGGAGACCTGGCAGGACGGCGAACTGGTCGGCGGCCTCTACGGCCTTGCCCTCGGGGGCGCCTTCTTCGGCGAATCGATGTTTTCCGATGCGCGCGACGCATCCAAGGTCGCGCTCGTCGCCCTGGTGGAACGCCTGCGGGCCGGCGGCTTCACGCTGCTCGACACCCAGTTCGTGACCGATCACCTCGCGACTTTCGGCGCCACGGCGGTGACGCGCGAGCGCTATCAGGAGCTTTTGGAGGCGGCGCTGACGGTGAGGGGCGACTTCTTCGCCCTCGATCGGCCCGCCGCCTGAGGCCCTAGAACGAGGGCTTGGCGATCATCAGGTGGAAGATGACGAGGATCGCGAGGAAGGCCGGCCAGCCGAGGATGAACCACAACCTGAAGAGACGGTGATAGGCCGCCGGAAGCGGCGCTCCGTCCGACACCGCCTTCTCGGCGAGGGCGCGCAGGCGCAGCTGGATCCACACCACGGGCAGCCAGCAGACGCCAGCCAGCGCGTAGAGAAGCACGGAAGCGAGGAGCCAGCGATCCGATAGTCCGTAGCCGGCCATGACCGCGAGGAGCGTGCCGGTCAGCGGCTGGGCGATGACGGCGGGTGTGGTGAAGACCCAGTCCGCCACGACGACGTTCCGGGCGACGGTGGCGATGCTCCGGCTGTCCCGGCTGCGATGCGCCATCCACATCTGGAATGCCGTGCCGAGGCCCGTGCCGAAGATCACCGTCGCGCTGATGACGTGCAGGTATTTGACGAGGAGATAGGTCTCCATCACCGCCTCCGGCGAGGAACGGAGAGGCGCGCAAGTCCCTCGGCGAGGCCGGATGGCCGGACGCCGCAATATCGCGGCAGGGCCTCGGGATCGCCGTCCGCACCCTCTCTCAGCATGAGAAGAAAATCGCTGGAGAGAAGCGTCGGCCCGACGATGTCGGCGGCCCGACCGGCCAGCGAGAGCAAGGGCCCCGGTAGCCGTGCCGTGACGATCGGCCGGCTGCCGATGCGCTTTCCGAGGGCATCGATGTAGTCGTCGATCGACATGCGTTCGGGCCCGACCGCGTCGATCGCCGCCGGAAGGTCCTGACCACCTTCCAGAAGCGCTGCCACGGCGCGGGCGAGATCGTCGACGGCGATCGGCCGGATCGGCCCGCTTGCGATGCGCGGTCTTGCCGGCAGCGCCGCGAGCCGGGCGAGGAATTCCATGCTCCTGCCGCCGGGTCCGTAAACGAGGGAGGGTCGCAGGATCGTCCAGCCCGGCAGCCGGCGAGAGGTGATGGCGGTTTCCCCCTCCGACTTCGACCGCAGGAAGAGGGTCGGCGCGTCGGGTGCCGCACCGATGGCGGAGACGAAGACAAGGCGGGTGATTCCGAGGCCCGACGCGGCGTCGGCGACGAGGTCCGGCAGGGTGCGATGGGCCTCCATCATGTCGGGGCCGGAAACGGCGCCGATCGCAAGAACGACCCCGTCCAGACCTTCGAGCAGACGGCGCCAGTCGTTTCCTGCGGCGAGCGCGATTCGCTCGTCCGCCACGATCGCCGGGAGCTTTTGAGAGGAGCGGCCGAAGGCCCGCACGCCATGGCCGCGCTCCGTCAGCTCGCGGGCGACATGGCGACCGATGAGGCCGGTCGCGCCTATCACGCCAACGCGCATTGCGGCTCAGCTTGCGGGGAGCTCGGGCGGAACCTGACGGCTCTCGCGCGCGGCCTCCGCCCGGCGCTCTTCCATGATGCGCCGTGTCGGCTCCCAGACGCCGTAGCCGAAGATCGCCATCGCGATGGTGAGGCCGAGGAGCGCCGCGAAGACGAGACGCTGGAGGAAGAGCGGCTCGTTCCAATCGACATGGCCGAAGGCCGTCGCGAAGCTGAGCGCCAGCACGGGCGCGATCACGAGCATCACGCAGGCATAGGCGGTCCAGAAGCGGCCGCGATACTCGGCCTCGCAGAGGTCGGTCGTGATCTTCAGGAGCGGCCGGTAGAGGACGGCGACGACGCTGCCGCCGGTCGCGGCGGCAAGGCCGAGGGCGAGGAAGAACGAAAGATTGGACATCTGTTTCTCCTTCGGTGAATTGGCCCCGGGGATCAGCGGCGCACGAGGCTGCCCACCTTTCCCCCGAGCCGGACGATGGCGACGAGCGTTGCCCGCGGCAGGCGGCGGACCTGCTCGTACCAGCCCGTCAGTTCGTCCAGGAACGAGAGCATGGCGGTCAGTCGCTCGCGCACGGCGGGGTCCGTGTCCTCGGCCTCTTCCGCCTCCATGACGCAATCGCGCAGCATGGAAAGGGCAGGGTCGATCTCCCGCCGCTTCCGCTCCTCGGCGATGCGCAGCATGATCTCCCAGGGATCGGCCTCGGCCGAGAAATGGTCGCGCCGGTCGCCCTTCACATGCGTGACGCTGATGAGGCGGTAGGCCTGCAGCTCCTTCAGACTGTTGGAGACGTTGGACCGGGCGACGGCGAGAGCCTCGGAGATCTCTTCGGCAGGCATCGGCCGGGCCGCGAGATAGAGGAGGGCGTGGATCTGGGCGACCGACCGGTTCACCCCCCAGCGCGATCCCATCTCGCCCCAGTGGAGAATGAACTTCTCCATGACGGGTGTGACGCGCATTTATTTCTCCAAATTCTGTAACAACAGAAATAACAGAATTCAGAAAAAGATCAATCCTCACGCCAGAAGGAGGCTGCGCTTCAGGTGCGACGGGGAAGGGGATTTCCGGCCGGGCGAGCGGCACGACCGGACGTGACGATCAATCCTCGGGCGGGAGCTGATCTTCCAAGGGCTCGTCGGGCGCGAGTTCGGGCAGCGGCTCGGGTCCCTGCGGCTCGGTGTTCATGTCTTCCAGCCGTGCCTTGCAGTTGATCAGCCACACGTCATAGACGGGGTGCTCGATGGCGTGCAGGCCGGGGCTGGAGGCGAACATCCAGCCGGTGAAGAGCCGCTGCACCTTGTTGGCGAGCGTGATCTCGTCGACCTCCACGAAGGCGGTCGTCTGCTCCGGCTCCGTCGGCGGGCGCGTATTGCACACCCGCGGCGTCACCTGCAGGGCGCCGAACTGCACCGTCTCGTC
This sequence comes from Afifella sp. IM 167, assembly GCF_020144925.1. Lineage (GTDB taxonomy): Bacteria > Pseudomonadota > Alphaproteobacteria > Rhizobiales > Afifellaceae > Afifella. The sequence continues at coordinate 215,065 of NZ_NSLC01000004.1, read as the reverse complement.
GATCTTCACGTCGAAGGTGATGATCCGGCCGGTGATCTTGTCGAGCCCGCGGAAGACGGCGACCGGATTATGGATCGGCTCGGCGAGCGCGATCTGGGCCGAGAAGGCGAGGGCGAGGCTGGCGAGGAAAATCCGCATCGATCTGGGAGGAATCCGGTCGGGGTTGGCTGTCGGGCCTATGGGCAGGAATGATGGCCCGAGGAAGGCACGAGCGCTAGCGCTGCGGTCCGGCCATTCGCCGCATATCTGCCGCTCCGTCCCCGCTCAGGGCGTCCACGGCTCGTAATCGCCCGTCACCTCGGGGCGATGCTGCGGCGTGGCGATGGAGCCGGCCGGGCGGTAGGCGCCGGGCGTGCCGGTCATGTTCGGGTGATGCGGCTTTTCCCAGGCCCGCATCTGGTAGCTCTCATCCGTCGGCGGGATGTCGGTGCGGTAGTGGATCCACCCGTACCAGCCCGGCGGAATGCGCGAGGCCTCGGCGGCGCCGTTGTAGATGACCCAGCGCCGGTTGCCCTTGCGGTGCCTGTAGTAGCGGTTGCCCTCGTCATCCTCGCCGACGAGGATGCCCTTGCGCCAGGTGTAGAAGAGGGTGTTCAGCGTCGCTTCGTGCCACCAGGTGAAGAGTTGCAGTAGCCGCTTCATCAAGCACTCATCCCTTTGCCCCGGCTTTTCGCCGCTGCCGCGGCCGGGCCGGGAAGCGGGGTCAGCACGTCAGGCTGTTGCCGCCGCATTTGCGCGCGGCGATGACCATCTGCTGCAGCTGGTCGAAGCCGACAGCCCCCGGCACCGCCTGGTCGGCGATGACATAGGACGGCGTGCCGGAAACGTCGAGAGCGTCGGCGAGTGCGCGCACTTCCGAGATGTTCTCGTCGACCGAGGTCGCAGCAGCCTCTCTTTCCACGGCCGCAGCATCGAGATCAAGGTCGTTGACGATCTGCATCGCCTTCGCCCGGTCCGCCTGGCCGCCCCGGGTCATCATCTCTCGATGAAACGCCGCATAGCGGTCGGGAGCGACCTCGTTGATCGCGATGGCTACGCGCGCGGCTTCCATCGAGCCTTCCGAGAGGATCGGAAACTCCTTCAGGACCATCTTCAGGTCCGGATTGCTCTCGATCAGTGCCATCATGTCGGGGTAGGCGCGTTTGCAGTAGCCGCAATTGTAGTCGAAGAACTCCACCAGCGTGACCTTGCCGTCCGGATTGCCGAGCACGACCTGGTTCTCCGAATTGAACAGCATGTCCTGCATCTGCGTGATGGTCTGGCTCTGCTCGGCCTTGGCGGCCTGGGCGCGCTTGGCCTGCAGCGCCATCAGCGCCGTCTCGATGATCTCCGGGTTCTCCAGGAGGTAGTTGCGGACCGCATCGCCCGTCGCGTCGTCCGCGATCGGCTCGGGCGTCTGCGCGGCCGCGGCCGCCTCGGCCATGCCGGCATGGCTGGAGCCGGCGACGTAAAACGCCGACACGCCGAGAACCAGGGCGAGGGCGACGATGATGGCGATCATGATGCGCGATGAGTTCATGGCGGACTGTCTCATTTCGTGGGTGACGGCTTTTCTCAGCTGTCGGTGTTGATCGGTTTATAGGTGAGAATGTCGTCGGCTTGCAGCCACTCCGGCGTGCCATGCTTCACTTTGGCTTGAACCCGTCGCGCATAACCCTTGGCGGCATCCACCTGCCCCTCGATGAGGAGGCCCTGCGCGGTGGCGAGCTCGGCCTCCGGAATGCGCCCCTGCTCGGCATAGGCCGTGGCGAGGAAGCGGTAGCCGTTGGAGGAGAGCGGTTCGCTCCGCAGGCCGGTCCTGAGGTTGCCGATCGCCTCGTCCAGCAGCCCCTTCTTGCCCGTCTCCAGGAGCGCATGGCCGAGGAGGATGCGGATCAGCCCGGCCTTCGGCGCCAGCGACTGCGCCTGGCGAAGGGGACCGATCGACTCGGCCGCCTTGCCGGATTCCAGCAGCGCCTGTCCCTTCAGTTCGTGAAAATAGGGATTGTTCGGCTCGGTGCGGATGAGGGCGTCGATCTGGCCGAGCGCCGAGCGCAGCCCCCCGGTGCGGTAGGCGAGGATGGCGCGGGCATAGGTGGCAGGCAGGGATTTGTCGGAAGACGGGAAGCGCCGGGCGATCCGGCCGGGCGATTCGGTGTAGCCGGAAAGTTTTGCCCGCATCATGTCGTGGCGGAACTGCAGGGCGGGCGGGTCCTTGGCGTTCCAGTAGGCGCTCTTGGCCGCCACGCTCTCCAGCTGTGCGATGCGCTCGCGCGGCATCGGATGCGACTGCACATAGGGATCGACATACTGGGCGGAGAAGAGCGACTGGTCGGCGAATTTGCGGAAGATGTCGATCATTCCCTTCGCCGACTGGCGGGTGGCGTTGAGATAGGTGAGCGCCGCCCGGTCGGCCGCGATCTCCTGGGCGCGCCGATAGGAGAGGAGGGAGCGCATGGCCATGGACGGGCCGAGCGTCATCGCCGCCGCGCCGCCGCGGGCCAGTTCGCTCGAGCCGGCGCTCGCCCCCGCCACTGCCGCGCCGACGCTGAGGATGGAGGCGATGGCGCCGATCGCCTGCGCCCGCGCCATCTCGTTGCGAAGGTTCTGCAGGTGTCCCCCGGCGAGATGGCCGGTCTCGTGGGCGATGACGCCGATCACTTCGTTCGGCGTCTTCGCTTCCAGCAGCGTCCCGGTATTGATGAACATGCGCCGGCCGCTCGCCACGAACGCATTGAAGGCGTTGTCCTGGATGATCACGATCTCCGCGCCCGAGGAGCCGATGCCGGCGGCGCCGAAAATCGGTTTGGCATAGTCGAGCAGGAGGCTTTCGATCTCCGCGTCGCGGATGATCGTTTTCGGCCGCTGCTGCGCGTCGGCCGCCACGGGGGCCAAGGCGAGGACGAGCGTCAAAAGGCTCGCCAGCGCGCCCTTGAAGGCACGGGCGATGGGGTCGGGGCGTATCTTTCTTGCGGCGAGCGGCATTTCGATGCGGCTGCTGTTCACGGACGGAGCTTCGCGTTAGGAACTTCAACGCGCGCGCCCGGTCAAGCCGGCGGCGCGTCACCGCGCAACAAAGGGAAAACAATGTGGCGTGCACATGACGCGAATGCGCCGGACGACCTGGTCGAGGCCGTTCTGAAGGGCGCTTCCGAGCGCAGCGGCGTCGCGCCCTTTCTCGCCATGGACGTGCTGGCTGAAGCGGCGAAACTGGAAGCCGCCGGCCGTTCGATCGTCCACATGGAGGTCGGCCAGCCCGGTGCGGCCGCGCCCTCGCGGGTGCTGGAGGCGGCACGCCGGGTGCTCGATATCGGCCGTCTCGGCTACACCGAGGCACTCGGCATCCGCGCCCTGCGCGAGCGTATCGCCCGCCATTACGGCGCCGAATACGGCGTCGACGTCTCGCCCGACCGGGTCATCGTGACCACCGGCTCTTCCGCCGCTTTCAGCCTCGCCTTCCTTGGCGCCTTCGATCCGCGCGCGCGCATCGCCATGGCCGCGCCGGGCTATCCCGCCTATCGCAACATCCTCGCCGTTCTCGGACTGGAAGCGGTGGAAATTCCGGTGGGGCCGCAGACGCGCTGGGTGCTGACGGCCGAGGCGCTGCGCACCGCGCACGAAAAGACGCCGCTCTCGGGCGTGCTGGTGGCGAGCCCCGCCAATCCGACCGGAACGATGACGCGGCCCGAAGAGCTCCGGGAGCTGATCGACACGGCGGCCGAGCTCGGCATCCGCTTCATCTCCGACGAGATCTATCACGGCCTCGTCTTCGAGGGGCGGGCGGAGACCGCGCTCGCCTTCTCGCAGGAGCCGATCGTCATCAACTCCTTCTCCAAATACTACTGCATGACCGGCTGGCGGGTGGGCTGGATGGTGGTGCCGGAGAAGCTGGTGCGGCCGATGGAGCGCATCGCCCAGTCGCTCTACATTTCCGTGCCGGAGCTGTCGCAGCGCGCCGCGGTCGCCGCCTTCGATTGCCGCGAGGAGCTGGAAGCGATCAAGGAGGGCTACCGGCGCAACCGCGCGCGCCTTCTGGAAAGGCTTCCGCAAATCGGTTTCGAGGAAATGCCGCCCGCCGACGGGGCCTTTTACGTCTACGCCTCGGTGGCGCGCTTCACCAACGATTCGGCCACCTTTGCGCGGCGGATGCTGGAAGAGGCGGGTGTTGCCGCAACGCCCGGCGCGGACTTCGACGGCGACCGCGGCCACCTGACGATGCGCCTTTCCTTCGCAGGGGCGGAGGAGGCGATCGCGGAAGGGCTCGACAGGCTGGAGCGCTGGCTCGCCTGAAGCGGAGCCTCAGGACTTCTTCGTCGTGCCTGCGCTCTTGACGCCCGCCGCAGCCTTCACTGCGGGGATGCCGATCTGATTGTATCGCTCCCGAAGACGCTCGGCGACCTCGCGGTCGTGATGCTGCGACTGATAGGGAGATTCTTTCTGTACGTGCGCCATGGTTCCACCCCGCAGGTAGCGGCTATGCCACTGTGGACAGTTTGACTTAATGACCGCTTAACGATTCGGGGCAAGACACACGCCGCGTCTTTCCTACGCAGGCGTCTCTTCAGGCGCGGAAGTGTCATCTTCGCCACGCTGGGCGGTGATGTCCTCGTCGGCCTGCATCAGCTCCAGCACGTCGATCGACGCCCGGGCAAAATCCTTGATCTCGTCGGGAATGGCTTCCTCGCCTTCATAGACGAAGCCCTGCTCGCCGCGGCTGACGAACAGGAGCATCTCCCGGCCGTCGTCCATGATGCGCACCATGGCCTTTTCGCGGGCCTCGCCGTCGGGCGAAAAACTTGGCAGTACGAAGAGGAGATCCCCGCCGGCCATCTCGGCGGCCTGGCGCACAAGGTGGATCCAGCCCTCTTCATGGCCTTCGGCCATGTCGAGCGCCATCTCGAACTCCAGTTGCGGCAGCGAGAAATGCTCGTCGCGCTTGTCGCCGCTGCGGCCGGTCTCGTTGCCGGTGGTCTCTTGTTCAGCCATATCGGACCGCTAACGTCGATGTTGGGAAAGAGTTCGACCGGATTGCGGCTTTTTCCGTCCGCATGGACAATGAAGAATGACCGGTCTCATCCTGCGCTACGCATACCGGCGGGCGCTGCGAAATGGCGGATCGACCGGCAAAAGGGGAGGAACGAATGCACGGTCTCATGCAGGACTGGCCACTTAACTGCCACCGCATTCTCGATCACGCCGCGACCTATCACAGCGAGCGCGAGATCGTCTCGCGGCTGGTGGAAGGCGAAATTCATCGCACCGACTATCGCACGGTCCGCGAGCGCTCGCTGAAGCTGTCGCAGCGCCTTACGGCCGAGGGCGTTCGGCTCGGCGATCGCATCGCCACGCTCGGCTGGAACACCATGCGCCACCTGGAATGCTGGTACGGCATCATCGGCATCGGCGCCGTCTGCCATACCGTCAATCCGCGCCTCTTTGCCGAGCAGATCGTCTACATCATCAACCACGCCGAGGACCGCATTCTCTTCACCGACATCAGCTTCGTGCCGATCGTGGAGAAGCTGATGCCTCAGCTGCCGAAGCTGGAAAAGGTGATCGTGCTGACCGATGCGGCCCATTTGCCGGATTCTGAGATCGACCTCGTGCCCTACGAGGAATGGCTCGCCGAGGCGGATGGCGACTTCGCCTGGCAGAGCTTCGACGAGAACTGCGCCGCGGGCATGTGCTACACCTCCGGCACGACGGGCGTGCCGAAGGGCGTCGTCTATTCGCACCGCTCCAACGTCCTGCACGCGATGACCGCCAACCAGGTCGACATGCTCGGCCTGTCGAGCCGCGACCGGATGATGCCGGTCGTGCCGATGTTCCACGCCAATTGCTGGTCGATCTGCTACGCCGCGCCGATGGTGGGCGCCGCCCTCGTCATGCCCGGCCCGAAGATGGACGGCGCGTCCATCTACGAGCTTCTCGACACGGAGAAGGTGACGATCACGGCGGCCGTGCCGACGGTCTGGATGATGCTGCTTGCCCATCTGGAGGAACACGATTTGAAGCTGCCGCATCTGCAGCGTGTCGTCATCGGCGGCTCGGCCTGCCCGCGCGCCATGATCGAGAAGTTCCAGAAGGTCTACGACGTGGAGGTCATCCACGCCTGGGGCATGACGGAGACGAGCCCCCTCGGCACCTTGTGCACGCTGAAGCCGGAATATGCCTCGCTCGCCGGCGAGGAGCGCCTCGACATTCTGGAAAAGCAGGGACATCCGCCCTTCACGGTGGAAATGAAGATCACCGACGACATGGACAAGCGCCTCGCCTGGGACGGCAAGACCTTCGGTCGGCTGAAGGTGCGCGGGCCGGCCGTAGCGCGGGCCTACTTCAAGGGCGAGGGCGGCACGCTTCTCGACGAGGAGGGCTTTTTCGACACCGGCGACGTCGCCCATGTCGACCGCCACGGCTACATGCAGATCACCGACCGTTCCAAGGATGTCATCAAGTCGGGCGGTGAGTGGATCTCCTCCATCGAACTGGAGAACATCGCCGTCGGCCATCCGGCCGTCGCCGAGGCCGCCGTGATCGGTGTCGCCCACGAGAAATGGGGCGAGCGGCCGCTCCTCGTCGTGGTCGCCAAGCGGGGCGAGAGCCCGGCCAAGCAGGAGCTGCTTGACTTCATCGCCGCGAAGGTGGCCAAGTGGGCCGTACCCGACGACGTTGCCTTCGTTGAAGAAATTCCCCACACCGCCACCGGCAAGATCCAGAAGATGGCTCTGCGCGAACGCTTCCGCTCTCCAGAGGCGGCCGCGGATGCCTAGGCTCTAGATGGCTGCCCGGCTCCCAAGACACCGCTCGGTCTCGGCCAGTTGGGCACGCCGTTTCGGCGTGCTCTCGCTGCCCGTTCTGGTGATCGCTGCGCTCGGTAACCGCTTCGGCCTCTTGCCGATCGCGACGGTGCCCCCCGCGATCGCTCTCGGCTATGCGCTGGCGCTCGTGGCGCTCGCCTTCGCGGTCTTTGCGCTGGTGGGCATCTGGTCGAGCGGCGACGAGGGTGCCGGCCAGGCCTTCGCCGGCTTTTTCTTTTCCCTGCCGGCCCTCATTCTCTTCGCGGCGGCGATGACCGCTCTCGTCCTCTATCCGCAGCTGAACGACATCAGCACGGATGTGGAGGATCCGCCCCGCTTCTTCGCCTTCGATCATCCCCTGCCGCCGCCGGAAGACGCCGAGCGGCAGGTGGAGGCCTATCCGGGACTGACGGCCCGCTTCTATCCGCTGTCGACCGACCGGGTCTTCGCGGTCGCCGAGGCGCTGGTGAAGGATCGCGGCTGGCGGATCGAGGAAAGCTATACGCCGGTTGCGGGCGAAGGCATCGGCTCCATCGAGGCGGTGGCGCGCACGCTTCTCTTCGCCTTCCTCGACGACGTCGTCATCCGTGTCGTGCCGACCACCGACGGTTCCATCGTCGACATGCGCTCCGCCTCGCGCATCGGCGAGCACGATTTCGGCCAGAACGCCCGGCGCATCAAGGAATTCCTGACCAACCTCGACGGCGTCCTGCAGGGGACGATCGAATTGCAGGAGCCGGCGGTCGAGGAAGAGGAGCCGGATACCTTCGGCCCGACCCCGCGGCCCGAGCCGCCGAGCAGCTAGCGCGTATCAGACCGGACTGCCGGGCTCTGGCGCCTTCACCGCGCCGCCGGGCTCTTCCGGCGCATCGCCCGGAAGCTCGTCCACCGCAACGGTGGAGGCGGGCGGCGGCTCGGCCGAATAGTCGATCCAGCCGTCGGTGATGCCATGGCAGGCGACCCAGGTTTCACCGTGAAGCGTCATCGGCGGCAGGACGTCGCTGCATTTCTCGCGCGCGTAGCGGCAGCGCGGATGGAAGGGGCAGCCACTCGGCGGGCTGATCGGGGAGGGCAGTTCGCCCTCCAGCTTGATGTTCTGGCGCGTGCGGCGCGGATCGGCCACCGGCGTCGCCGACAGGAGCGCCACCGTGTAGGGATGCAGGGGCTTGTCGAAGACCTCCGTCACCGCCGCGAATTCCACCGGCCGGCCGAGATACATCACCATCACCTCGTCCGCGACGAAGCGCACCACCGAAAGGTCGTGCGAGATGAAGATGTAGGTGAGGCCGAACTCTTCCTGCAGGTCGGCGAGGATGTTGAGCACCTGCGCCTGGATGGAGACGTCGAGCGCGGAGACGGGCTCGTCGAGGATGAGGATCTTCGGATCGAGCATGAGCGCCCGGGCGATCGCGATGCGCTGGCGCTGGCCGCCGGAGAACATGTGCGGATAGCGCGCATAATGCTCCGGCCGCAGGCCGACCCGGATCAGCATGTCGAAGGCTTTTTCGCGCCGCTCCTTAGCGGGCATCCGCGTGTTGATCTTCAGCGGCTCCTCCAGGATGGAGCCGATCTTCTGGCGCGGATTGAGCGAGCCGTAAGGGTCCTGGAAGACGATCTGCACCGTCTTGCGCAGCTCGGCGAGCTCGGAGCGGCTGGCCGCGCCGAGCTTGTGGCCGTCGATGACGAGTTCGCCGGCGGAGGGCGGCTCGATCATCGTCAGAAGCCGGGCGAGGGTGGACTTGCCGCAGCCGGATTCTCCGACGACCGCGAGCGTCGTGCCTTCCGTCACCGAAAAGCTCGCCTCCGAGAGCGCGCGCACCGTCGCCGGTTCGGCGAAGAGGCCCCGGCTTACCTCGTAGAAGCGCGAAAGGTCCTGTGCCTCGATGATCGTGCTCATGCGGCCTGCTCCTCGCGGTGGAGGGGATAGTGGCAGAGCGCCTCCCCGAGTTCCGGCGGCTGGCGCGGCGGCACCACCTGCCGGCATGTCTCGTCGGAGAAGCGGCAGCGCGGATTGAAGAGGCAGCCCCGGGGCCGGTCGCCCTGGCCCGGCACGACGCCCTGGATCGCCGGCAGCCGGTTCCCGGTCGCCCGGTCGGGCAGGGCGTCGAGGAGCGCGGCGGTATAGGGATGGTGCGGCGCCTCGAAGAGGCCGAAGACGTCCTGCCGTTCCACCTGCTGGCCGGCATATTGCACGACGACGCGCTGCGCCGTCTCCGCCACCACGCCCATATCGTGGGTGATCAGGATGAGCGCCATGTCGTACTGCTTCTGAAGGTCGACCAGGAGGTCGAGGATCTGCGCCTGGATGGTCACGTCGAGCGCCGTCGTGGGCTCGTCGGCGATCAGGAGCTTCGGCCGGCAGGCGGTCGCCATGGCGATCATGACGCGCTGGCTCATGCCGCCAGAAAGCTGGTGCGGGAAGGCGGTGAGCCGACGCTCCGGCTCCGGAATGCCGACCGATTGCATCAGCTCGATCGCGCGCTGGCGCCGCTGCTTGCGGTCAAGGTCGGTATGGGCGGCGAGCGCCTCGTTGATCTGGAAGCCGACCGTGAAGCACGGATTGAGGCTCGACATCGGCTCCTGGAAGATCATGGCGACGTCGCCGCCGATCACCCGGCGCCGGGCGCGCGGGGAGATGGAGCGCAGATCGTGGCCGCCGAATTCCATCCGGTCGGCCGTCACCGTCGCCGTCGGCGGCAGAAGCCCCATCACGGCGAGCATGGCGACCGACTTGCCGGAGCCCGATTCGCCGACGATGGCGAGGCGCTCGCCGGCATCGACGGCGAAGTCCACCTGGTCGACCGCCAGGAACGGACCCGAAGCGGTTGCGAAGGAGACGGAGAGGTTTTCGATCTGGAGAAGGGACATTTCAGCAATCGCGCGATTGGGTGAGGACCGCCGGCCCGGCGGCAGGGCAGGAGGCGCCGCTGGGTGCGACGGCGCCGGGGCGGACACGCATGCTTGGCATACCGGCTCCTTCCTCAGCTCCGCTTCAGTTTCGGATCGAGCGCGTCGCGCAGCCCGTCACCGACGAGATTGATCGCGAGCACCGTGACGAGGATCGCAAGGCCCGGGAACGTCACCACCCACCAGGCGCTCTGGATGAACTCCCGCGCTTCGGCGAGCATCGTACCCCATTCCGGCGTCGGCGGCTGTGCGCCCATGCCGAGGAAGCCCAACGCCGCCGCGTCCAGGATGGCGTTGGAGAAGGAGAGCGTGCCCTGCACGATCAGCGGCGCCAGGCAGTTCGGCAGGATGGTCTTGGTCATCAGCCGGATCGGCCCGGCCCCGGCCACTCTCGCCGCCACCACGTAGTCCTTCGATTTCTCGGTCATCACCGAGGCGCGGGTGAGGCGCACGAAATGGGGCTGCAGCACGAGCGCGATGGCGATCATCGCGTTGACGAGGCCGGGCCCGAGGATGGCGACGAGGACGAGCGCGAGAAGCAGCGAGGGAAAGGCGAGGATGACGTCCATCACCCGCATGATGACGATGTCGATCCACCCCCGGAAAAAGCCTGCGATGAGACCGATGAGGATGCCGCCGGTCAGCGCCACGGTGACGACGACGACGCCGATGAACAGCGAAAAGCGCGCCCCGTAGATGAGCCGCGAGAGGATGTCGCGCCCGACCGCGTCGGTGCCGAGGAGGTAGGCTGTGCGCCCGCCCTCCTGCCAGAAGGGCGGCAGGAGCAGCGCGTTACGGTCCTGGAAGGTCGGGCTGTGGGGCGAAAGCAGCGGCGCTAGGAGCGCCACCGCCACGAGCAAGAGGAAGACGACGAGGCCGATCACGGCCCCCTTGTTTTCCGAGAAGTAGAACCAGAACTCAGAGACCATCGCCCGCCGCGCGCTCCAGCCGGAGCGCAGCGCCCGCCTTTTGGCGGCTTCCGCGTCGTCGATGGCGTTCATCTCTTCGGTGTGGACCATCGTCGTCTCAATTGTGCCGGATGCGGGGATTGATGAGGCCGTAGAGCAGGTCGACGATGAGATTGACGACCATGACGAGACCCGCGATCAGGAGAAGTCCGCCCTGCACGACCGGGTAGTCGCGCCGGAAGACGCTATCGACCATCCACTTGCCGATGCCCGGCCAGGAGAAGATCGTCTCCGTCAGGATCGCGCCGGCGAGGAGCACGCCCACCTGCAGGCCGATGACGGTGATGACCGGAATGAGGGCGTTCCGGAGGGCGTGGAGGCCGACGACGCGCAGCGGCTCCAGCCCTTTTGCCCGCGCCGTCCGTACATAATCCTCACCCAGCACTTCCAGCATCGCCGAACGGGTCTGTCGGGCGATGACGGCGAGGGGGATGGTAGCGAGGACCACCGTCGGCAGGATTAGGTGGCTGACGGCCGATCTGAAGGCGCCTTCCTGCCCCGAGAGCAGGGAATCGATCAGCATGAAGCCGGTGACCGGCTTGAAATAGTAGATGAGGTCGATGCGGCCGGAGACCGGCGTCAGATGCCAGGTGCCGGAAAACAGGATGATGAGCAAAAGGCCCCACCAGAAGATCGGCATGGAATAGCCGACGAGCGCCGTTCCCATGATCGACTGGTCGAACCAGGATCCGCGCTTGACCGCCGCGAAGACGCCGGCGGGGATGCCGATCGCGGTCGCCAGCACGATGGCGCAGAAGGAGAGTTCCAGCGTCGCCGGAAACCGGGTCAGGAACTCGCTGAGGACGCCGCGCTTGGTGACGGTGGAAACGCCGAGGTCGCCATGCAGGATGCCCCACAGATAATTGAGGTACTGCATGACCAGCGGCTGGTCGTAGCCGAAGGTTTGGCGCAGCTCGGCGTAGCGTTCCGGGGTGAGGCCACGCTCGCCGGCGAGCAGCACGATCGGGTCGCCGGGAAGCAGGCGGATGAAAGCGAAAGCGACGATCGAGACCCCGATGAAGGTGGGGATCAACAGCCCGACGCGCTGGAGGATGAAACGGAACATGTTCAGCCGCCCATGAACGGGCGGCGGCTCGCCGTCAAGGCAAGCGGACAGGAATGAGCAGGGATTTCAATCATGTGTCGTCGCGATGGTGCCGGGCCGGCGGCACGAGGCGCTTCGCACTGGACCCGTGGAAAGGATGGAGGGCGGCCGCAGGCCGCCCTCCACGCGCCAGGCGCGATTACTCTTCGATGTCGACGCCGTCGAACCAGTGGCCGCCGAGCGGGTCCATGACGTAGCCCGTCACGTTCTTGGCCATCGGCATGAACACGACCGAATGGGCGATCGTGGCCCAGGGAGCCTGCTCCTTGAAGACGACCTGCGCCTCCTTGTAGAGCGGCACGCGCTCCTCCTGGCTGCCCTTCACCTTGGCTTCCTGGATCAGCTTCTCGAACGGCTCGTAGCACCACTGGGCGCGGTTGGAGCCGCCGACGCCGTCGCAGCCGAGCAGCACGGCGAGGAAGTTGTCCGGGTCGCCGTTGTCGCCCGTCCAGCCGAGGAGAACGGCACCGTCACGGTCTTCGGCCTTGGAGCGTTCCAGATACTCGCCCCATTCGTAGGAGACGATCTCGGCCTTCACGCCGACCTTGTCGAAGTCGGACTGCAGGAGTTCGGCCATGCGGCGGGCATTCGGGTTGTACGGCCGCTGCACGGGCATCGCCCAGATCTTCATGGAGAGATCGGAGACGCCTTCTTCCTCGAGCATCTTCTTGGCCGCTTCCGGATCGTACGGATCGTCCTTCACGTCGTCGTTGTACGACCACATCGTCGGCGGGATCGGGTTCTTCGCCGCCTGGCCGGCGCCCTGGAAGACGGCGTCGAGGATGGCCTGCTTGTTGATGGCCATGTTCAGAGCCTTGCGGACCTTCGGATTGTCGAAGGGCGGCATCTTCGTGTTGTAGGCGAGGTAGCCGACGTTGAGGCCTTCCTGCTGCATCACGTTGATGTCGGGATTGTCCTTCAGGCCCTGCACGTCTGCCGGGTTCGGATACGGCATCACATGGCATTCGCCGGCGAGCAGCTTCTGCTGGCGCACGGCGTTGTCGGTGGTGATGGCGAAGACGAGATCGTCGATCGGCTGCTTGCCGTTCCAGTAATCGGCGAAGGCCTTGTAGCGGATCACCGCGTCAGGCTGATAGGCGACGAACTGGAAGGGCCCAGTGCCGATCGGCTGCTGGTTGAGCTGCGCCTCTTGGCCGTTCTCGGCCAGCTGGTCGGCATATTCCTTGGAAAAGATGGAAGCGAAATCCATCGCCATGTTGGCGATGAACGGGGCCTCCGGGCGGGTCAGCTTGAACTTCACCGTCATGTCGTCGACCTTCTCGATCGATTCCACGAGGTCCGGCATCGACATGCCGTTGAAGTACTCCCAGCTCGCCCCTTCCACATAGGAATGGTACGGATTGTCGTCCTTCAGCTGGCGCTCGAAGGAGAACACCACGTCGTCCGCGTTGAACTCGCGGCCCGGGGTGAAGAAGTCGGTGGTGTGGAACTTGACGCCCGGCCTGAGATGGAAGGTGTATTCAAGTCCGTCGTCCGAGACGTCCCAGCTCTCAGCAAGACCCGGGACGACGTCTGTCGTGCCGCGCTTGAACTCCACCAGCCGGTTGTAGACCGGCTTGGAGGAGGCGTCGAACGTGGTGCCGGCGGTGTAGAGCGCCGGATCGAAGCCTTCAGGCGAGCCTTCCGAACAATAGACCAGTGTCTTGGCAGAGGCCGCGCCGGCCATCATGGCGGCCAGGCTTACGCCGAGCGCCAGCGTCCGGATCGTGGATTTGAGGATCATATGTGCTCCTTATGAGGGGAACTTTTGCGCGGGGGGCACCGTGCCTTCGCCCGCCGAGAGCGTAGGTAACGACGGAATGAAAGGGGAAATCAACTGCGACGTGGCGGAACTTTGTCACGGCGCCCGAAGTGTTGACGTGCTGCGGCGGGTTGCCGCTGCGGCAGAATGCTTCCGTTGCGCTGCAAATCACCCTAGGTAGGCCCGATGTCGAGCATTCACCGCCTTCTGTCGGGCGCACTCTCAATCTTTCGAAAACTTCGGGAACGCTGGGCCGGGCGCGAGCTCGCCATTCTCGTGGTGGGCGCGGCGGCGGCTGGAGGCCTTTGGGCTTTCATCGCGCTTGCCGACGAGGTGGTTGAGGGCGACACCCACGCCTTCGACACCTTCATCATGCTGTCGATGCGCAATCCGGCTGACCATGCCGACCCGATCGGGCCGGCCTGGTTTGAGGACACGATGCGCGACGTGACGAGCTTCGGCTCCACCTTCGGGCTCGTCTTCGTCTCCCTGACGGTCGTCTTCTGGCTCGTGCTGACGAAGCGCCCGCATGCCGGCTTCCTCGTCTTCGCCTCGCTGGCCGGGGGTACTGCCGTCGTCAATGCGCTCAAATATGCCTTCTCGCGGCCGCGCCCCGATCTCGTGGCGCATTCCGCGGAGGTCTTTACGACCAGCTTTCCGAGCGCCCATGCGGCGATGTCGGCGACCGTCTACCTGACGCTCGGCGCTCTCGTCATGCGCTTCAGCGAGGGACGGACGCTGAAGCTATACGCTCTGTTCATTGCCGTCCTGCTGACGGTCCTCGTCGGCCTTTCCCGCGTCTATCTCGGCGTGCACTGGCCGACGGATGTCCTCGCCGGCTGGGCTGTCGGCGCCACCTGGGCCGCGATCGTCTGGGTCATTGCGCTCTATCTGCAGGAGAGCGGAACGGTGGAGGAAGCCAGCGACCCTCAGAAGAATCCGCCGGAGAGCAGGTAGGCAAGGCTGAGGGCGAGGGCTGCCGCCGCGACCAGCAGCGCGACGGCCATCACCATTCCGTCGCGCACGAGGAGCGCCACGCCGAAGGCGGCGATGGCCGACATCGGTGCGCTGGAGGCGAAGGGTATGAGTTCCAGCGGCGGAACGGAAGCGGCCAGCAGGATGACAACGATGGCCGCGACGCGCACGAAGGGTACGGTGGTGAGGGCGGTCCAGCGCCCGTGAAACCAGCGGTCGAAACGCCGCGCGGGCCGCTTCACCTTCTCCACGGCATCCTTCAGCCGCGCCTCCGAAACATGGCGACGGGCGACGAAACCGGGCAGCCAGAGATGCTCGCGGCCGAAGAGCATCTGCGCCGCGAAAATCACGACGACGAGAGCGATCATCGACGGCAGGCCGGGAATGGCGCCGATGGGCGAAAGCTCGATAAGCGCCGGAACGATGAGGAACGGCCCGTAGCTGCGAGGCCCGACCGCGTCGGCAAGGTCGGCGAGCGAAACGCGCCCGCGCCTTTCCGCGCGCCCTTCCAGGCGGTCCAGAATATCTTCGACGCTGTGGGGTTCGTCTCTCATGGCTGCATGCGGGCTTGTCTTGCGTGGGATCGGATCGGCTTGGGGTAGGTGCGGAATGCGGCGCCTCCGGCTGAGAAAAGCCTCCGAAGCGGCGAACGGTTTCAAAGCGACAGCCAAAAAACGGCTCTCCAGAAGTCTGGAAGACGAACGCGCAGAGCTCCGGCCGGGGAATTCTTCGTCGTCGGAAAGTAAAAACTTTGGGAAATTTGTTCTTTTGGACGAAACGGTCCCGTAACCATCACATTTGTATGTGGTGAACAATGGCGTAACGGTTCTTCAACCATGGCGCCTCGCCGTGGCTCATAGAGGCCATGCGAAACGACGACGATCACCGCTGGCCTTTGGGCCCCAGTGTCTGGTTGGTGCTGATCCTCAGCATTGCCCTTTGGCTGCTGATCCTGTGGGGGCTCGGCGCATTTTGAGAACGCTTCCGGGGCTTACTTCTCCCCGGAGGCAGACGCTTCGACTGGACGCCCGCTTGGACCGGCGCGACGCCGCGACTGGCCTGCCGGCCGCGCTGTTACTGATGGACGCGTCCGCCTGAAAGTCGCCGGACGCCGCTGAGGGCGCCGCGGCCCGCCCGCCACAGACCCGGGCTCAAGAGCACCTCCTGCAGGCGGACCTCCTGATAGAGGCCGTTCACGGAAATGCGTGGCAGAAAGTGCGGGTTCTCGTCGAAGCGGATCATGCCGGGCCGCGTCGTGAAGGCGGCGCGGAAGCCTGCATCCTTCGCGATCCGCGCCTCCCGTTCGCCGACGGCGACGGGCGTGCCGTAAGGAAAGGCGAGGCAGCCGGGCCGTTCGCCGAGCTCCGCCTCCAGCCGGTCGGCGCTTGAGCGCATGGCTTCCAGCGCCCTTTCCGGCGAAAGCCGTGCAAGCGCCGGATGGGTGTCGGTATGGGCGCCGATCGTCGCAAGGGGTTCGGCGGCGAGCACACGCAGCTCGTCCCAGTCCATGACCAGTTCGCGGGCAAGGGCAGCAAGGTCGAGCCCGTAGCGCGCGGCAAGGGCCTCAACCGCTGCTCGCGCCTCCCCTTCGCTCACGCGCAGCAGCCAGACGGACCATTCCGTGAAGGCCTGGCTCTTCTCCTCCAGCGTCGCGGCCGCCATTTCCGGCGGCCCGTGCCCCTCCGCCGCGATCACCTGGTTGTCCGCAAGGATCCGTTCCAGCGCCTCCCACCAGAGCGGCGCGGTGCGGTCGCAGAAGCCCGGGCAGGCAAAGAGGGTGAAGAAGGCATCGTGGCGGCGAAAGACCGGCAGGGCTTCTTCGAGGTTGTCGCGATACCCGTCGTCGAGGGTGATCGCGACCTGTTCGGGCGCGGCGCGGCCGGCCTCGAAATCGTCGAGGATCTTGGAAAGTGGCACGAACCTGCGGCCCGTTTCTGCCAGCCGGCCGAGCAGGGCATCCAGAAATTCGGGCTGGACGCAGAGCCCTGCATTGGGCTGGAACGCAGCCCCGCTGTCGGGCCGCACATGATGCAGGGTGAGAACGGCGCCTGCGCTGTCCGATCCGGATGGCAGCAGCCGGTCGGCCTGCATCAGCGCCAGCATTCTGAGTGCGAGATGGATACCTTGGTGGCGAAGGCTCAACGGCGTTCCTCCGGTCCAGACCTCGCTCCGGCCGCTCTGGGGCAAATCCCGTCGCCCCGGAAGACACCCCGGGTGGGGATCGCCGTGCGCAAGGCTGGCACATGGCCCCTATGGAACGGGCGCGGAGGCTGGCTCCGCGCCCGGGTTCAGGACATTCGGCCTTTGCGAGGCCAGGTCCGCTACGCGGCTCGGGCGATACTGCTTCCGATGCGGCGCCCGGCGATCGCGGTTGCGATGAAGCCGGGTGCCGGAGGCAGGGCCGTGAAGCTCGAGCGCGTCAGCGGCCTTACCAGGAGCGGATCAGATCCCGCGTCGTTCCGACATCGGTCGCCACACCGCCGACGGTGGCGGAGGTGGTGTCGATGAGTTCGAGGAACTTGAAGAATTCGACCGAGTTCGAATTCGACACGTAGATGATGTCCTTGTCCTGCATCGGGAAGTCCTGCGCGAGGAAGAACTCCGCCGGCTTGCGGAAGTTGGCGTGGTAGATCGTCGGGATCAGCTTGCGCGGCCCTTCGAAGCGGGTGAGGTCGACGCCCATCTCCGCAAGGGTCTTGGGATCCTCGAGACGATAGACGAACACCCGTCCGGGATCGGCCCGGGTGTCGAGCAATCCGCCCGCTTTGCCGACCGCTTCTGCCAGCGACAGGTTCTCGGCCTCGAAGTTGAACTGGCCGTTGAGGCCGCTCGCGCCGAGGACGACGAAGCTGCGCTGCTCGCGATAGACGTAAACGATGTCGCCCGGAGCGACGTAGACGTTCTCGCGCGGGTTGTTGACGAGCGTGTTGAAGAACACGGTCGCCTTCTTGCGCCGCCGCTGAAGCGTCACGAAGGTCTCGTAGCCGGGATTGGAGATGCCGCCGGCGCGCGAGATGAGGTCGAGCACCGTGTCGCCCGCCTGGGAAATGGCGAGTTCCGACGGGCTGCGCACCTCGCCCACGACCGATGCCGTGGTGGCCCGCTGCGACACCATGCTCACGACCACCTGCGGGTCGATGGCGCGGTTTGCCAACCGGCGCACGATTTCGGACTGGATGTCCTCGATCGTCCGGCCGTTGGCAGCGATCGCGCCCGCATACGGCACGGTAATCGTGCCGCTCTGGTCGACCGTCTGCTGCGGCAGGGTGATGTAGTTGCCCGGCCGGCTGCCCGCGTCGTCGGGAATGAAAAGGCCGCCGGTGCTGGCTTCGAAGATCGTCACCTGCAGGATGTCGCCAATCCCAACCCGGATGTCCGGTGCCGGACCCTGGCCACCGCCGAATGTCGAGAAGACGGATCCGGTGCCGCCGGCACTGAGGTGGGCGAGAACGTTCGGAGACAGGCCGATCACGGCATAGCCCTGCACATAGGCGGGGTCGGTTCCGTCGTAAGTAGTGGTCGCGCTTTTCAGAATCGTGTCATCATCAGGTCCGGAGCGAGGAAGAGCCTGGCAACCCCCCAGTGCCGCGACGAGCGCCACGGCGACGATGCGAGCGACCGATGCGCTGACTGAAATCGTCATTAGTTCTGTTCCTTGTCAGCTTCTGTCGAAAGACATGAGCCGAGTCCGACGCCGCGTTTCCGCGCATCGATCGACAGCGGGCACAGAAACAGATTCAAACGCCACAGGACACCTCGAAGCCAACCTACAGTGGCGAATATGCAAGAGTGTTGCAGCCGCGCCATGCTTTTGCGGCTGAAAGCGCCTTCTCGTGACTCTAGAGCGCCTTAGCAGCGAGAACCCGACTTTCGACGGTACGTTGTAGCAGGCTCGCCACCCCGAAATTGGGGCAAAATGCATCGACATACCGTAGCGGTATGTCCGGGCAGAGAGAGGAAGACTTAACGCTTGCTTCGAGGTACTTAAACGTACCTATCTTTTGCTCGCCCGGCGCGAGCCGCCTCGCCCTTTTCCTGGGAAGGCCCGGTGCCAGCATGATGCGGTTCCGGATGCCAGCCCGGGAGCTTACGGCCGAGCATCGCCTCGAACTTTTCGATGTCGTCGCGGAAGTGGCCGTACATCGACCAGGCGTCGCGTTCGATCGCTGCCTGGTGCTCCTCCCGCGGCCGGCCGCCATAAGCGAGGCGGCGCAGTGCAGGAGAGCGCAGCACGTTGACGATGCGGTGCGCCCCGCGTCGGCGCAGCGCATCCGCCCCTCGCCTTGCGACATAGGCTGCGGCCGGGAAGCGCGGGGCCGCTGCGACATTCGCCCGCATCAATGCAAGCTCGCCCCGAGGTGGCATGTCGGGAACGCCGACCGTTTCGCAGAGCTGCGTGCAGAACGCGGCCCGATCGTCTCTGAGCTGGTCGTAGGAAACGAAGGCGACGTTCTCGTTGCCGAGCGCCTTCTGCCAGCGTCGAACGTGCTTGTAGTAGAGCCCGCATTCAATGAGCGCTGGATGCCGCTCCACCATCGCGGGGAAGCCGAGATCGGGTTCGCCGGCCTTCAGATAATGGAAATAGTGCGAGACCGCGCGCGAGACGGGAGCGCGCATCGTCACGATAGCGCGCACGCCCGGCAAGTCCTTGGCGACACGTTGCGGTGTTTCCGGCTTGGAGAAGAGGGAAGGCGCGACCTCGATACATGCCT
Organism: Afifella sp. IM 167; assembly: GCF_020144925.1. GTDB lineage: Bacteria > Pseudomonadota > Alphaproteobacteria > Rhizobiales > Afifellaceae > Afifella. The sequence continues at coordinate 195,860 of NZ_NSLC01000004.1, read as the reverse complement.
TTGCTTGCGGGGACGGCACGAAGTTCGACTCGTACCATGGCAGCCCGCGCGCATAGAGCTTGTCGAAGAAGAAGGTCTCCTTGCACCCGGCAGGAAGAACGATGTCTTCCCGAGCACGCAGGTAGGTGTGGATCCAGGTGGTTCCGCTTTTCGTCGGTCCAATGAACAGCACGTTCGGCAGCATTCGAAGCCCCCCTACGTTTGGCAAGAACGTTGTGGTCACTTCTGGCCCGCAGGCCGGATCGGCAGCTACTGACGGCTCACTCTACCGGAGCATTTTGAAATAGTAAAAATTGACTAGCGTATTCCATTCAGATTTGAGGCAAACTGGGTACGGGGACTTAAGCCAGGCAAAAGGCGGTTTGTCTATCCTCCGGCGGAATGTTGATACCGGAGCAGAAGATGTTGCCCATCATGAGGACCGCCGCCCTGGCGCTTGTCGTCGGCATGGCTACACCAGCAGCAGCAATGGAGAACGGCCTTCAGTCCGTACTTGCGGCCTACCGCAGTTCTCCTGCGCCTTACATCGGAGAACGTTCCCCGGCGCTCGCCCCTATGGGTTACGTCATGTTCTGCGTGCACAATCCGAGCAAGTGCCTGTCGAGCAGCACGACGCAGCTTGTGCGGCTGACGGGCGACAGGCTCTATGCGCTTCAGGCGGTCAATCGCTTTATCAATCACACGGTCGAGCCCCGTCATGATCGTAACGATCGTATCGATGAGTGGCGGATCGCCCGCACCAGTGGCGACTGCGAGGATTTCGCGCTCGCCAAGCGCGAGAAGCTCATAGAGCTGGGCTGGCCGGCGGCCGCGTTGCGCATTGCCGTCACCCGCATGCCGGACGGTCAGGGCCATGCCGTTCTGATCGTCAGGACCTCGCTCGGTGATCTCGTTCTCGATAATCGTCGCGACAGGGTAGAGCCCTGGTGGCAGAGCGATCTGCGTTGGGCGAAGATCCAGTCCGGCAAGAATCCGCGCACCTGGTTCGCCACCTGGGCGACGGCGAAAGCAACGCCCAAACAGCGAATTACCACGGCCGGGATCGACGAGACCAGACCAGGCACGTGAGCTCGCCCGATCGTTTGTGCAGCTCTGCCGGTCCGTGTGGTCCAGCGTTGGGACAAGCTCTGCTAGAGAATCTGCATCAACTTGCCCGTCGTCCTTTTTTTGATCTTAAACTCATATTAAGTCGGTCAGGAGATCGTTCCTGAGCGATAGTCGGTGGGCGCAATGATTCAGGCATGCCTCCTCTTCCTCGTCGTCGGAGCCGTTATAGCGTTCTGGGTGAACGTGAGGGTGGTCTTCCTCCTCTCATGCTTCATGCCAGTCGCTTCGGCGATACTCGCGATCATTCTGGCGGAACCGATGCTTCCGGCGCTCGGCAGGGCCTTTCTGCTGATGGTTTCGTTCCAGTTCGGCTATGGCTTCTCGCTCATCGGACAGGCCATGCTCTGTGCGGAGGACAAGGGGCCTTCGGCCGCCGCCCAGATGGCCGTCCAGAGGCGCCGTCCCAGCTGAAGCGCCCTCCCGACTAACGCTCCCTCCCGACTAAGGCGTTGACGGCCCTTTGAGGCCGGAAGGCGCCCGCTTCCAGAAATCCCTAGCTGCATCCGCAGGCGCGGTCCTTAAGGCCCGCCCATGGTCTCCTGCGAGGGAGCCGGAGAGCGGAACTTGCCGCCGCCGTGCCGACGTTCGCCTTGACCCGCGCAGCGTTGGCCTGCCTCCGGAGCGGCCCGCTTCAGGCGCAAGCCGCGACGGAGGTCAGCTCTCGTCTGCCGCCGGGCGCGGAATGAGAGGAAACCAGGTTGGCAGGCGTCGTCTGATCGCCGGCGTGATGATGCTGCGGATCCACTTTCCTTCGTCCCCGAACAGGGATGGAACGATGAACCAAAGCGCCAGAAGGGCGATGCCGGCCGCCACGCCCGAAACGCCGATCTCGATGATGCTGGGCAGCGAATAATCGGCGATCGCTGCGAGCCCGCCATAGGCTGCGGCCCCGACCACGATGGCGACGAGGCCATGGCGTGCGAGCATGAGGGCGACGCGGCTGAGGGACAGCGCCACAATCTTCCTGGTTGCCAGAAGGCCGATGATGAAGCTCGCCATGATGGCGAGAGAGACGCCTGCTGCGACGCCGGCGATGCCGAAGAGCTGGCCGATCATCGCGCCGGCGGTGATGCTGATGGCGTAAAGCCACTGCCAGAAGGCGAGCCGGTAGACGGCGCCCTGTGCCCGCAGGATGGCGACGGTCACCTTGTAGCCCATTCGAAAGCACAGAAAGAGCACGAGGATCCGGAACGGCAGGATGACGCCGTCCCATTGCGAGCCCAGCATGAGGTGGATGACCTGCGGTGCGACCACGACCAGATAGGCGCTGAGGGGCAGCGCGATGGCGACGATGAGCGCCAGTGCACGGTAATAGGCGCGCACCGTCCGTTCCATGTCGGTCTGGATCGAGGCGAGGGCGGGGAAGAGAACGTTCTCTCCCGCCTTGCCGATGAGGTTGGTTGGCTGCAGCAGCATCTGGTAGGCGCGCGAATAAAGGCCGAGCGCCTCCACGCCGAGAAAGCGGCCGACGATCACGTAGTCGATGTTCGAGCCGATGTAGTTGCCCAGGCGCGACAGGGTGATGCCGAACCCGAACCGCCCGAACGTCTTCAGCGCCGGCCAGTCGTAGAGCGGACGCATGGCGTGCGGCGAATAGTAGAGCGTGCCGGCGGACATGAGCGCGAACTGGGCGAGCACGCCGGCAACGAGGGACCAGACGCCGAAGCCGAGGAGGGCGAGGACCACCGAAACGAGCGAGTAGCCGACGAGGTAGCTGAGCAGGGTGAGCGTCGCCAGGACGCGAAAGCGCATCTCGCGGCGCAGCAGCGCCTCCGAGACGACCGCAACCGCCTTGATGGGAAAGGCGAGCGCGAGCACGGCGACGACCGGTTCGACCTCCGGAATCTGGAACATCGTCGCCGCGACGGGTGCGAGGTAGTAGACCGCGCCGCCCACCAGAAGACCCGACAGGATCGCCACCGTAAAGCCGACGCGAATGTGCCTTTCGGTGAGCTCGCGGATCTGGACGATCGCCGGGGGTACGCCGATCTGGCCGAAGATCTCCGCCAGAGCGACGATCGCCATGGCGGCGCTGACGATGCCGAACTCTGCCGGCGTGAGGATGCGGGCGAGGACCGCGATAACAAGGATTTTCAGGACGGACTCCGCCCCTGCGCCGGAGAACATCCAGGCAAATCCACCTACGGCCTGTCCGGTCAGGCTGCGTTTGGGCTTCTGCCCGGATCCAGCGCCAGATTCTTCTTCGCTCATGTCGGAAAGCTACCCCGGGAAACATGGGAACTGCATAGCTGGGAAAAGGTATCGCCGACGGCACGATCGGCGAAGCACCTTCGTCTCACTTGGTTTTTTCGCTCGCCTCGCCGGGCTGCGTCGCCGCGTCTTCCTCGCTCGGGGCGGTTCCCATGATCAGCGAAGCCTGGCGCATCTCCCGGATGATACGATCTCGCCGTGACGGTTCTGTCGCGGCGATCGCCTCGCGGAAGAAGGGCTCCACGGTGGAGGGGCTCTTGCGCAGGGTGGCGATGATGGGATCCGTTTTGCCAGTCTCGATGAGGGTACGCACGTCCTCCGCCAGCACCGGCTCGACGGCCTCGATACCCGCCGATTGCAGGAGCGCGGCAAAGGGAATGCGGGCCTCTGCCATCCATGCCTCGTAGGGCGAGGTCCGGTGCGAGAGGGCGAGTGCCTCGATCGCCCGCGCGGTGGGCCCGTGGCGGCTGTTTTCCACCACCGCCAGCCTGAGCCATGCCTGACCGTCGTAGCGTGTGCAGGTAAGCGCCGCCTGAAGCGCCTCGTCGGCCTCGGCGAGCGCCGCGTCTCTTCTGCCCGAGCTCACCTCACGCAGCGCCGCGTCGGCCCGCTGAAGCTTGAAGGCCAGTGCCGCGCGGACGAGTTCCGGGCGACACTCTGCAACGAGGGCCGGCGCGTCCACGTCACGATCGAGTTCGCCGAGGATCGGCTCGGGGGGTACCTTGCCGCGCTGCAGCTGGTCGGCGGCCCGCACGAGCGTGCGTTGGGATATGGAAAGTTCGGCGCCATAGGCGAGAATGGCCGAAAGGGTCACCACGCATCCAGCCAGCAAAAAACGCATCGCGATCAATGATCGCGATGCGCGAGGCCTGAAGCCTGATGTCTTGCGGCGTGCGCGCGTGCGCGTCGTCGCCGGGCGAGTGCCCGACCTCACCAAGAACGCCCGATCTTACTGAACGAACGCGCTGACCGGAGGCGTGGGCGGCACGAAGGAGCTGACGAGCGAGCTCTGCTGCCTCGAGCGGGAATTGTTGTCGTCGATGAAGGACGGGCTGTTTCTCGACGGTGAGAAGCCGCCGCCGCCGCCCTGGGCGCTCGTGTTGCCGTTGCTGGCGAAGCCCGAAGCGCCCAAACCGCCGATGGGCGAGCCGCCGCCGCCGCCGCCGCCCGGAGAGGCGGTGCCGAATGCGCCGGTGAGGCCGGCCGTTGCGAAGTCGCCGGTGGAGGCGACGAAGGCTGTCGTCAGCGGCTCGACGCCGGCGGAAGCCACGGCGAACTGCGCATATTCGGAGATGTCCGGGCGATCCACGACGCACATCTGCGCCACCTGTCCGAGGGCCGAGCCGATGCTGGCGATCTGGTTGGTGTCCGCATTCGGCGACTGGGCGAGCTCGACGAGCTTGTCGATGGCGCGCACGTCAGATCCCGCCAGATTGCGGTAGGTGGAGGTGAGCTCGAAGCCCGTCTTGCCCTCGCTCACGCTCGACGGATCGTCGAGGAAATTGGCGACCTCTTCGTCGGAAAGACGCAGCGGCTCCTGGAAGCAGCTGCCGGTCGGAGCTTCGCCCACCGGACGGTCGTTGTTCGCCACAGGCGCCACGCCGTCTTCGCTGGAAGGCGCGAACGAAGGCACATTGTCGAGGCTGGGGGCCGGCGCCGCGGACGTGTCGGGCGCAGCAGGCTGGTCCTGGGCCATGGCCGGACCGGCCAGGCTGAAGGTGAGCGCCACCAGCGCAACTCGAAGACGGTCGCTACCGCTGAACATCACTCTGAACTCCCAACTCGTTGACGGGTGGGCACTGCCGACCCTGAACTTTGAAGTCTTGCACGGTGCGCCAGAAAGTCACGCATAATCCGCACTCAAGCTTAACATGAGATTCAATATAGCTTCAAAGTGGAAATGGCAACGTCGAATCGGCGTTGAGGAAATCCGCCTCGAATCGAACACACATGTCTAGGTGAGCCGGCTTCGTTCCGTGAAACGCAAGCCGGCTCCTCTCGAATGTCAGTCCTTGGGGGCGCTCAGATATCCCCTGTCGGAAAGATGCGCGACGATCTGGTCTGCCAGTTCGTCCGGGCTCTTTTCGGCCGTCGAGACGACGATCTCGGCATTCTCCGGCGGCTCGTACGGGCTGTCGATGCCGGTGAAGTTCTTGATCTTCCCTTCGCGGGCCTTCTTGTATAGCCCCTTCGGATCTCGCTTCTCCGCAAGTTCCAGCGGCGTCGAGACGTAGATCTCGATGAATTCGTCCTCTTCCACCAGCTCGCGGGCGAGGCGTCGCTCGGCCCGGAACGGTGAAATGAAGGAGACGAGCACGATTAGGCCGGCATCGACGAACAGCTTGGCCGTCTCCGCGACGCGGCGGATGTTCTCCACCCGGTCGGCCTCGGTGAAGCCGAGGTCGCGGTTGAGGCCGTGCCGGACATTGTCGCCGTCCAGCAGATAGGTGTGCTGGCCTCCCGCCTGGAGCTTCTTCTCCACGAGGTTGGCGATCGTCGACTTGCCGGCGCCCGAAAGGCCCGTGAACCACAGCACCGCGGGTTTCTGGTCCTTCTGTGCGGCCCGGCTCGCCTTGTGCACATCGAGTGCCTGCAGATGCACGTTCGAGGCGCGGCGCAGGGCGAAGTCGATCATCCCGGCCGCGACCGTGTGGTTCGACAGCCGGTCGATCAGGATGAAGGAGCCGGTCTCGTGGTTCGCCTCGTAGGCATCGAAGGCGATCGGCTCCGACAGGCCGAGATTGATCACGGCAACCTCGTTCAGCTGCACGGTCTTTGCCGCCAGGTGATCGAAATTGTTGATGTCGATCTTGTGCTTGAGTTCGGTCACCGTGGCCGTCACGGTCTTGGCGCCGCATTTGAGCAGATATGGCCGGCCGGGCAGCAGGTCGTGATCGTCCTGCATCCAGATGAGCCGCGCCTGGAACTGGTCGGCGACTTCGGGACGCTCCGTCGCCTTGGCGAGCACGTCGCCGCGCGAGATGTCGATCTCGTCCTCGAGCTGGATCGTCACGGCGTCGCGCGCGAAGGCTTCCGCCAGCTTGCCGTCATAGGTCACGATCGACTTCACCTTGGAGGTCCGGCCCGATTTCGCCACGACGAGGTCGTCGCCCGGCTTTACCGAGCCGGAGGCGAGGGTGCCTGAGAAGCCGCGGAAGTCGAGGTTCGGCCGGTTGACCCACTGCACGACCATGCGGAAGGGCTTCTGCTCCAGGTCGTCAGCGACCTCGACGGTCTCCAGCTGCTCCTTCAGCGTCGGACCGCTGTACCAGGCGGTCTTCTCCGAGCGGGACATGACATTGTCGCCGTAGCGCGCCGAGATCGGGATCGCCTGCAGCGTCTCGAAGCCGAAAGAGGCGGCGAAGGACCGGTAATCGGCGACGATCCGCTCGAAGACCTCCTGCGAATGGTCGACGAGGTCGATCTTGTTGACCGCCAGGATCACATGCTTGATGCCGACGAGCGACACGATGAAGGAATGGCGCCGCGTCTGTGGCAGCACCCCCTGGCGCGCATCGACGAGGATGATGGCGAGCTCGGCGTTGGAGGCGCCCGTCGCCATGTTGCGCGTATACTGTTCGTGGCCGGGCGTGTCGGCGACGATGAACTTGCGCGCCTCCGTCGTGAAGAAGCGGTAGGCGACGTCGATGGTGATGCCCTGCTCGCGCTCGGCCTCGAGCCCGTCGACGAGAAGCGCGAAGTCGATCTCGTCGCCGCCGACGGTGCCGTGCTTGCGGCTGTCGCGGCTCAGCGTCGCCAGCTGGTCCTCGAAGATCAGCTTGGAATCGTACAGCAGCCGCCCGATCAGGGTCGATTTGCCGTCGTCCACCGAGCCGCAGGTGATGAAGCGGAGCAGCCCCTTGTTTTCCTGCTCGGCGAGGTAGTCCGTGACGAGAGCCACGTCGGGAACGGCTTCAGCCATCAGAAATACCCCTCACGCTTCTTCTTCTCCATGGAGGCCGACTCGTCGGAATCGATCAGGCGGCCGGAGCGTTCCGATGTCCGGGCGATGAGCATCTCGCCGACGATCTCTTCAAGGCTCGTGGCCGGGCTCTCGATGGCCCCGGTCAGCGGGTAGCAGCCGAGCGTGCGGAAGCGCACCAGCCGCATCTGCGGCGTCTCTCCCGGATGGATCGGCAGGCGCTCGTCGTCGACCATCACCAGCGTGCCGTCGCGCTCCACGATCGGCCGTTCCTTGGCGTAGTAGAGGGGCACGATCGGGATGTCCTCGGCGAGGATGTACTGCCAGATATCGAGCTCGGTCCAGTTCGACAGCGGGAAGACGCGAATGCTCTCGCCCTTCTTCACGCGCGTATTGTAGACGTTCCACAGCTCGGGGCGCTGGTTCTTCGGGTCCCAGGCATGCGTGGCGGTGCGGAACGAGAAGATGCGCTCCTTGGCGCGCGATTTCTCTTCGTCGCGCCGCGCGCCGCCGAAGGCCGCGTCGAAGCCATGGGCGGTCAGCGCCTGCTTCAGCGCCTCGGTCTTCATCACATGGGTGTAGTGCGAAGAACCGTGGTCGAACGGGTTGATGTTCTGCTGCAGCCCGTCCTGGTTCGTATGCACCAGAAGGTCGAGACCGAGCCTCTTTGCCGTCTCGTCGCGAAACTGGATCATCTCGCGAAACTTCCAGGTCGTGTCGACATGCAGGAGAGGGAAGGGGGGCTTGGAAGGATAGAACGCCTTCATCGCCAGGTGCAGCATCACCGAGGAATCCTTGCCGATCGAATAGAGCATGACCGGATTGCGGAATTCGGACGCGACCTCGCGCATGATGCGGATGGATTCCGCCTCCAGTCGCTTCAGATGCGAAACTCGCTCAGACAAGAACCTGCACTCCTGTAAATTTGCCCCGCTCCCTGACCGGATGTCGATCCGATCGTGGCCGGCGGCAATCCCGGCTAGCTTGGACAAGTTCGAAAAGACAGCCCCTTTCTCCTAATAAAGTTACTGTCGGCGCCGCAATCGTCTGTTAACCGTATTCGACGAAAGCCTCATCGCCCCGCCGCGCCCGTCCCGGGCCGCGCCTAGGCGGAGGTGGCGCGTCGGCCGATCGCATCTGAGGCGTGTGCGCACAGTTGCAGCAAGGTCAGCGTCGGGTTGGCGCTGCCCGCGGTCGGAAAGACGGAAGCGCTCAACACGCTCAAATTCGGCACGTGGTGACAGAACAGGTCGGAATCGACGACGGAATTGTGCCCGTTGACGCCCATGCGGGTCGTGCCCGACGGATGGTAGACGTCCCTGGCAAGATTGCCGAGCGCGTTCGGCGCGTCGGTGCCGTAGCTTTCCCAGGCGATCAGGCACGATTTGCCAAGTCCGCTCCTGTCCCAGGCGGAGAGGAAACGGGTTCGGGCCTTTTCGAGGGCGCGCGCATCGTGCGCATCCGCCCCCCACGCAAGCCGGATGCGCGGCACGCCGAGTCGGTCATGCGCCGATGAGAGCGAGATCCGCCGGGCGGCCGACGGGCGCTGCTCGATCCGCAGCTGCGCCTTCAGCTTCACGCCCTCCGGCAGGAAGGCGCGATGCGGATAGAGCGACCACAGCCCCATTCTGGCGACGAGGCTGGCACTCCGCGACAGCAGGAAGGCGTCGGAGCGGCGCATGCGTCCGCCCGGCTGCTGCAGGTCGCGCAGAAGGTTGCGCAGATCGTAGACGGCGGCTTGCCCGCTGGCGTCGAGGTGAAGCGAAACATAGGCGCTGGTGATCTTTTCGGCCTGCTGGACCTCCGGGGACAGTTCCAGATGCAGTGCCCGGCTGAGCCCACCCATCCCCGGCCGGCCGGCGAGGCGCTGCACCAGTTGCGGCCTGCCGCCGATCACCTGGCCGAGATCGACCACGAGATGGTCCTGGAAATAACGTCCGAGCGCCTGGCACGAGGCGAATGGCCTGCCATCGGCCAGGCGGTCCAGAAGGAGGAGAAGACGCGTCGATTCAAGGGCGCCGGCGGCAAGGACGAACTGGTCGGCCTTGACGACCATCTCCCTGCCGGTGCGGCTTCTGGCCCGCACGCCGTTGACCACGCCACGCTCTCTGTCGAGCACGAAACCCGTGACGGTCGCATCGAGCACCGTGCGAAGGTTCTCCTTGCGCCGCACGCGCCGGTGGAGCGCGGAAAAAATGTTGCGCGCCCGCATCGGCACGATCGCCGGCTGGCGCAGGACGATGTCCTGATCGTAGAAGGCGTGCTTTTTTAGCGTCTTGTCGTGGGCGACGTCCTTCGGCGCGGCGACGTCGAGGAGTTGGCAGATCTCCTCGGAAAACTGCTGCAGCCGCGCCCATGAGACCGGCCAGGCCGGCCCGTCGATATAGGCCCGCTCCGACATGTCGTGCGGCGTGAGCGGGATCAGCCGTCCGCCCCATTCTGCCGAGGTGCCACCGAGCCCGCGACGACGGCCAAGTCGGGCGCCTTGGTACTCGCCCGAGCTGCTTTCCACCTCGTTGAGCGTCTCGTCGCTGTCCGCCGCTTTCAGACTGCCGCTTTCCAGGAGGAGGACCGATACGCCCTGGCGGGCGAGCCGGTAGGCGGCGAGTGCGCCTGCAGGTCCGGCCCCGATGACGCATACCGAGGCTCTCACCTCAGTGCGATCGGAGATATCACTCAGCTGAAGCAGCGTCATGATGGTGCCCGGAGTTGTTGCAGATGCAAATACCGGGTGCTGCGCTCGCATGGAGGCGGCGAGCCCGGAAGCTTCTCAAAACCCCGGAACGGGGCGCGGATGCAGGCAAATCCGCGCCAGGAGCGTGCACAAAACCGCGGGTGAGGTCGAGCACATAATTAGTAGTCTAACGAAGCTGTGTAAAACTCGACTGGAGAGTTCGCCAGCGATGCTCGTCGCGCGGGCATACCCGCCCTGAGGCAGGCTTAACCCGCTTTCTCAAGCTCAATCAGATCGCTTCGGATTGGACGGACGCGGAGCGCGTCGTCACTAGCAGGCGAGGGAGGCGTAGAGCTGGCTCGTGGCGTCGGCGATACGGTTCCAGTCGAAGTTGGCGAGAACCTTGTCCGCCTCGAGGAAGAAGCCGCGGTGGTCGGAGGTGATCTTCGCGGCAAGCGCCTCGGTGTTTCCGACGGGAAAGTAGTGGCTCGCCGGCAGTTCGAGGTCGAGGTTCGGCTGAATGGCGCTGAGGAGGACGGGCGCCCCTGCCGCCATCGCCTCGAGCGCGGCGATCGGCAGGCCCTCGTGATAGGAAGGCAGGATGAACAACGAGGCTCGCCGCAGCAGCACGGCGAGTTCGCTGCGGGCAAGCGTGCCGGTGAAGATCACGTTTTCGCTGGCCTTCATGCGGAGCGACTGCCAGTACGGGTCGTCCTCCTCCGCCCCGCCCACGATCACCAGACGGCCGTTCCAGCCAGACTTCTTGAAGGCCTCGACGAGATCGTGAAAGCCCTTCTCCGGCACGATGCGGCCGACCGAAATCACGAAGGGGCGGTCGACGAGGTCGAAGCGGTCGACGATGGCGTCGCTGTCTGCGTACTCCGGGTCGAGATGGTTGGCCCCGTTCGGAATGAAGACGATGTTCTCTTTTCGCCCGGGAAAGCTTTCCGCCAGCCGTTTCGCCAGGGACGGGGAGACCACGATCACGCGGTTGGCGAAATGGACCGCGCAGCGCTCGCCGAGGCGCAGCACGGCCTTGGCAAAGCGGTTCCACTTCGCCCGGCTGTAATCCGTGCCGTGGTGGGTCACGATGACCTTGAGCCCGAGCAGGCGGGCGAGTGGGGCAACGAGCGCGGGCCCGATGGCATGGATGTGGACCACGTCCGCTTTGGCGACGAATGCCGCGTAGAACAGACCGACGATCGAGCTGCTGAACGCCTCGAAGTACTTGCCGCGCAGATGCTGGAGCGGCACGATTGTCAGGCCCTCGAACTCGTAAGGTTGATGCGGGTCGACATATTGCTGTCGTGCCACAACGACGAAGCGATCGTCGCGCCGACGCCTTCTCAGGCGCGGAAACAGTTGCTCGCAATGGGTTTCGACGCCGCCTGACACCCCGGGAAGCCCGCGCAAGCCCAAGACGCATACTCTCATGAGCTACTCCGATTCCACCGAAGGATGGCTTGCCGGCAACCTGTTCGCTGTTGGCATTCCAACTCCTTTAGCGGGGGGATATGGCCAAATCGTTGCCTGAACCGCGGGCGCGCTCGGCTGTCGGCACGGTCGTTCTCCACGAAGCGCGGCGGCTGAGAGCCTCGATGCGATGGCCGGATGATCTGGGGACCCGGCAACATCGCGCGTCAGGCCTGAGCATCCGAGTACACCTTGCTCGTGGCATCGGCAACTGCCTCCCAGTCGTAGCGCGCCAGAATCTCCTCGGCCGGCGCGCGATACTGCTCGTGATCGCTGGTCAGCTTGTGGGCGAGTGCTTCCACGTCCCCGACAGGGTAATAGTTTTCGGGCGGCAGGCCGAGATCGACATTCGGCTGGATGTCGCTCAGGAGCACCGATGCGCCGGCCGTGACCGCCTCGAGCGCCGCGATGGAAAGTCCCTCGTTATGCGACGGCAACACGAAGAGCGAGGCGTGTCGCAAGAGGACGGCGACATCGGCGTGCTGCATGTAACCGGTGAAGACGACCTTCGAGGATGCGGCGCTTTTCAGGTTCTGCCAGTAGGGATCGTCATCGTCGGCGCCGCCGACGATGACCAGTTTGCCGTTCCAGCCGGATCGGTCGAAGGCGGCGACGAGGTCGTGGAAGCCTTTCTCCGGGACGATGCGCCCGACGGACACGATGAAAGGCCGGTCTATGAGGTCGAAACGTTCCAGCACGTCGGTGGAATCGGAGTTCTCAAAAGCCAGATGGTTCGCACCGTTCGGGATGAAGGTGATCTTGCTGCGCTTGCTCGGGAAGTTCTGGATCAGCTTCTGCGTGAGCGAGGGCGAGACGACGATCACGCGATCGGCGAAGTACATCGCGGCCCTTTCGCCCATCCTGAGGACGAAGCGGGCGGGCCGGTTCCACTTCGAATGATCGTAGTTCTCGCTGTGATGGGTGACGATCACCTTCAGCCCCAGCAGCCTTGCTGCCGGCGCGAACAGCGCGGGCCCGATCGCATGGATATGCAGCATGTTGGCGCGCGCGACGAAGGCGGCGTAGACGACACCGACGAAGGCGCTGCTGATCGCTTCCAGGTATTTGCCATGGAGGTGCCGCAGGGGGACGACCTGCAGACCTTCGAACTGATAGGGCTGGCTGGGGACGTATTGCCGGCGGGCGACGACGACGAATTCGTCCTCCGAGCGGCGGTGCCGAAGGCGGGGGAGCAATTGCTCGCAATGTGTCTCTACGCCGCCCCCGACGCCCGGAATGCCACGCAACCCGATAACGCAGATCTTCATTCCTTACTCCGGTCGCGCCGTATGGTGCCCGCGCCACCACCGGGCGCGGCAACTTAACATACCGGCCGGTTCATTTTGTGTCCAATGCATTTTCTTTGCGAATGCTTGAAATATCCAAACAAAAGAAGGGCTTATATTATTCGGTCATCCATTGCGGAATGTATCTCCCTCTTCTCTGCTCGCTGGGCCTTAACCATGTGTCCAGCAAGTCGATTGCAGACGGGCGCGATAGGTGGCGAGGATTCTCCGAAAATTGTAACTATCGCCCAGGTTCGACGTTCGGCCAGTCCGTTCGTTCGCCGGCGAGGTGGTCAAGGCACGTGAACATGAACTACTCCTTCAAGGAACGCCCGACGATCGTGTTCGTCATCAATTCGTTGACGGGGGGCGGAGCCGAGCGCGTGCTGGTGAACCTGTTGGAACATCTCGCCGAGCCGCTTGCCGGCTGCGACGTGCACCTCGTTCTGCTCGATATCGAAGAGGAGAGGCAGCGCACGCCCGGCTGGGTGAAGAAGCATGTGCTCGATTGCCGGGGAAGCATGCTGCAATCGGGTATCCAGTTGATCCGGCTGTTGCGCCGGCTCTCCCCGGATCTTGCCGTCAGCTTCCTGAACCGGGCCAACTGCGCCAACGTCGCCGCTTCCCGGCTGCTCGGCTTTCCCTGCATCCTCAGCGAGCGCGTGCACACCAGCAGCCATCTGCCGACGAACCTTTCCGGACAGCTTTCGCGCTGGCTCATTCGCGTCACCTATCCCCGGGCCAATGCTGTCATTGCTGTAGCCCAGGGGATCAAGGACGATCTGGCGGCGAACTTCGGCGTGCCGGCCGACCTCATCACCGTCGTGCACAATCCGGTCGATCTGTCAGATATCGAGGCAAGGGCCGAGGCCGCGGCGGAAGTCTCCCTGCCCGAGGACTATGTCCTGGCGGCGGGCCGCCTCGTCCCGAACAAGAATTTCGGGCTGCTGCTCGAAGCCTATGCCGCCGCCGACATCGATCTGCCGCTGGTGATTCTCGGCGAGGGGCCGGAGCGACAGGCGCTGACCGCTCAGGTCGCACGGCTCGGCCTCGGCGAGCGCGTCCTCATGCCGGGCTGGGTGGGCAATCCCTATCCGACGATGAAGGCTGCGCGCTTCTTCGTTTCCTCCTCCAATGCGGAGGGATTTCCGAATTCGCTGGTGGAATGCATGTCGCTCGGCTGTCCGGTGGTCTCCACCGACTGCAATTCGGGCCCCCTCGACATCCTCGCCGGCTACGAGCGGCCCCGCGTCACCCATATGGAGATGGAGCGCTACGGCATCCTCGTCCCCGTCAACGATGCGCCAGCGCTTGCGGAGGGTATCCGCAACATGGCCGACGAGGCGACCCGCGAGCGCTACGCCGCGCTGTCCAGGCAGCGCGCCGGCGAATTCGGCGTGGCGGCCTCTGTGGGCTCCTACCTCTCGATCATCCTGCAGGCGCTCGACCGCAAGGCGGAGCTGCCCCAGGCGGCCTAGATCGCGGCGCATGTCGTTTCGCCGGAGGGCCGACCAGCCCGTTTGAGGCGCGCCGTCCGTTTCCCGATTCCGCTCTTCCCGATAATCAGCCTCAGGGGCCGGAGCTGTAGGGCTCGCCGGCCGTCCGCACCCTGGTCGGATCGACGATCGGCGTAGTCGGGCCTTGCATCGCGGCCACCCTTTGCGGCGAGACCGCCAGCTTGCAGTAGAGGAAGACGACGAACACCCAGTAGATGCTGTTGTGCAAGAGCAGGAACGAAGCAGCCACGTTCCCGAGCAGATAGAACACCGCATATCCGAGGCCGAGCGCCCCGATCTCCGCTCGCTGCCGCAGGACGAGATAGCGGAACGAACGCAGCAGGATCGGCACGATGACGACCAGCGTCAGGAGAACGCCGACAATGCCGACATCGACCAGGCTGTCGAGATAGCCGTTATGCGCGTGGCCGGGCACGGCATCGGCCGATGTTCGCGTGCTTTCGAGGAGGATCTCGTCAGCCACCAGCGCCCAGCCGGCGCCGAAACCGCCGCCGAGCAGGAAATGGCCGCCGATGGCGCGCAGCACCGCATACCAGATGCCGGTCCGCCCGGTCAGCGTCATGTCGCGGCCGAGCATCTGCAGAACCTCGCTCACCACGAGGCCGGCGAAGAAATAGATGCAGATCGCGGAGGGCACGGCGACGGCGAGTGCAAAGGCCCTCGTCTTGGGGCTGACCCCGCTCAGCAGGCGCGCGAAGATGAGCACGAGCGCCGGTGCCGCGGAAAGCACGATCGCCTGGGCGGAGGACGATCCGAGCACCAGGATGAAGGAGAGCAGGATCATCACCCAGTAGAAGGCGCGAAACCGCTCCCGCACGACCAGCGCCGCGAAGAAACAGACGATGCCGAGTGCGATCACCCGCCCGAAATCGTTCTTGAAGCCGATGACGCCGCGCCAGGCCCCGGCGTGATCGCTGGCCGTGTCGCCCGGCTGGTGGATGCCGAAATGCGGGAAAACGATGATGGCGATATAGCTCAGCACGCACAGCACGGTGAAGGCGGTGAGGAGCAGGTTGACGATCTCGCGCACCGAAAAGCGCTCGGCGAGCCACATGGCGAAGGCGGTCGTCAGCACCAGCGAGCCGGCGCGCCTGACCGTCAGTCCCGGATCGACGGACCATATCGTCGACAGCACCGCAAATCCGACCGGCAGAAGAATGGGCCAGTAGAGCCGCAGGATCCGGTCGACCGCGCCGCGCTGAAGAACGAGGAGAGCGAAAGGCAGCGCCCCCACCACTAGCCCGATCGCCTGGATCGCCGGCGAGGAATCGACCAGCCCCGTGCCGTCGAGCGAGCGAGGCGTCAGCATGGCGTGCAGGCCGCCCATGAAGAAGTAGAGCGAAAATATCGCGAATAACTTCTCGGCCAGACTCTTCATCGCGTTCCCGTGGCGACCAGGCGCCCTTCATTGTGCAGTGCACGTCTGCCGCTGTCCATATTGCGGCGCGGTCGCCGGCGGGTCCCGGGCAACGTCCCGTCCCCGAACTTAACTCTGTGCGTCGCGATCACCGGCAGCGCCATCTCGCCGGCGGGGCCGGGCGGCTTGCGGAGGCGCCGTTACTTCTCGCTGGCGGCCTTCAGGCCCCGCTCCGCCAGATCGGCATGGAACTGGGCCTCATTGGCGCTGCGCAGCGACTGGACCTCCTGGTTGAGCTCCGCCACCGTCCTGGTCGCCCGGCCAGCCCGCCAGACCGCATAAAGGGCCGCAAGGAGGGCGATCACGGCGATCGCCAAGGTCACGACGCCCATCAGCGGCATCGCCATCTCAGCCTGCGTCATCGGATTCATGAAGCACCATTGTGGGGTACTGCTGGAGACCCTTCGCCCGACTTCAGTTCAAGACCGAATATGAGAATCATCATCGACGCTAGGCTTCCCAAAAACCGGATGTCAAGGATGGCACCGGCTGCCTCTTTGTCTCTCCTCGGCCTGCCGGCAAGGTGAAAAAAGTGTTGCCGAAGAAGGATGAAGGCCGGCCGGGGACCGGACCGGTTCATTTCCAGGCCGACAGGTCGACCCCCAGATCCTCCTCCAGGCCTTCGATGTCGGCAAGGAAGAGAGGACGGTATTGGAGTGCCTCCCGGCGGATCTGCGCGCGCCGCTCCGGATCCGGCGCCTTGCCTTCCACGAGCGTCTTGAGGGGCCCCACCCACAGGCGCTTCAGGAGGGCGGTGGCCTTCTTGCCGCGCACCGAGCGCGCCACCGCATGGCGCGCCTTTGCCAGGGCGGGATAGCGGGGAACGGCGGCCGAATTCAGCTTCCCGGTGGGAATCTCCGCGCCTTGAAGGTCGGCCGGCACGCCGAGGATATCGCATACGGCTTGCGAGAAGCCCTGTGGGTCGGAGGCCATCTGGTCGTAGAAGAGGACGTGGACGTTTTCCGTTCCGAGCGCCTCGCGCCACATGGAGACGTGGCGGTGATAATGTCCGGCCTCGAGGATGTCGGCATATTCCCCGCACATCTGCGGCAGGCCGACATCGGGGGCGCCACGCTGCAGATAGTGGAAATAGTGCGATACAGCCCGGTCGAGCGGGTGGCGGAGCGTGCACACCACCTGCACGTCGGGAATGTCCCGCGCGATGCGCGCGCAGGCCTCGCTTTTGGCAAAGTAGGAAGGGGCCACCTCGACGCAAAGGCCCCTGTTTGGCGACTTCTCGAAGAGCGAGCGATACCAGTCGGCACCGCGGTCGTAGCGCTTGTCGAAGTAGAACGTCTCCTTGATCGCCGCCGGCAGGACGATGTCCGAGCGCGTGCGCAGATAGGCGTCGATCCAGGTCGTGCCCGTCTTCGTCGGCCCGACGAAGATGAACTTCGGCAGGGTGCGCTGCGTAGTCTCCGCGGCGTTTCCGCCAGCGGATGCCTGGCTATCCGGTATGGTCTGGTTGTCCATGGGGCTCCTGCTCCAAGACCTTGAGGTATCTTCGCGCGATCTCCGGCATGGAGAACCGCCTTGCGACTTCCGTCAGGCGCTCCGCCTGCGGCGGAGCCTCGAGCGTGCGCATGATGGCGGTGGCGAGCGCATCCTGGTCGCCCCTCGGCACCAGGGCTTCGGGCAGCGCCTCGGCCAGAACCTGGCGCGGCCCCCCGCCGTCGGCGTCGGTGCTGATCACCGGCACGCCGCATGCCATCGCCTCGATGAGGACGTTGGGAAAGCCTTCCCAGTCCGAGCTCAGCACGAAGAGCGATGCGCGTACCAGGAAATCGAGCCGGTTGAGAACGAAACCCGTGAAGGCGACGGAGCCCGACAGGCCGAGGCGCGCGGCGAGCGCGGAAAGCTCCTGCGCCTCATCGCCATCTCCGAGGACGATGAGGCGAATGTCCCGGCCGCTCGTCTGCCTTGCTTGCTGGAGGGCTCCCAGCAGCAGAGGATAGTTCTTCTGCGGATGGAGGCGGCCGATGGCGATGATCACCGGCACGTCCTGCTCGAACCAGGGGTGCGGGACCGGAGCCTCGCGCGCTGCCCCGATCTCCCGCTCTTCCGGCGAAGGATTCTCGATCACGTGGATCGCGTTGGCCGGTCTGCCGATTACCTGCGCAAGGTCGCTGGCGACGCCGGCCGAGACGGCCGTCAGGGCGTCGGCCCGGCGATATGCCATGATGGTTGCCGCCTTCAGCGCGGCTCGCCCCGGCCCCGACTTTCCCGCGAACGCGCTTGAGACATCGTTGCGCTCGCTGAGCACCAGCCGGGTCGGCGCGCGTGAGAGCATCGTCGACAGTCCGGCGACGATGTTGTTGTGCAGGATACCGCTGAGAAGGACGGGCGGTCGCGTGCGGCGCAGGTAACTGACCAGCTTGGGGATGGCGTAGCGTTCGCGTGGAGCGCCGAGGTCGATCAGGTCGACCTTGTTGGAGAGCAGGCCGGCGAGGGGACCGCCCGCAAAGTTGACGACGAACACTACCGGCAGGCCCAGATCGGCGAAATGGTTGGCAAGGCGGATGAAAACCCGTTCTGCGCCACCGCCTGCAAAGCAGGGCAGGTAAAAATGGATGGCCTGCGAGCGGGACTGTTTGTTCATTGCCTCTCCTGGCGGGCGCGGGATCGTTGCGCCGGCTGATCCTTGGCCTACGGGCGCAGGTCCTGACCGTCGAAATGTATGACCTCGTTGCGCAACGAGCCGTTGACGGTGACATCCTTCAATTCGACAATTCCCGGCTCGCCCTGGATGAACCAGCCGTTCCCGTCGACCTGGATCGCACCTCCGCTCATGCGCACGCGCGGAGTGCCGTTCTTGGCCCGCAGGCGGATCGCGGAAGTCCCGGGACCGGCCTGCAGATAGCTTTCCGTCACCTCGACGCTGCCGGCGACCCAAAGCGCGGTCCCGTCGAGATCGCCAACGGTGCGCGGATTGCGGAAGCTGCAGCGATGCACGCGGTTGTCGGTGTCCGCCCACACGCGCAGCCCGTAGCGGCAGCGATAGGTGCTGCAATCCTCCATCCGGAAGCCCTTTGTCTTGATGTCGAAGCCGCCGTCGCCCATTCCCACCGCGTGGCAGCGCTCGAACGTGCAGTCCGAAGTCTCTTCCTCGCAGACGATACCGTCGCCCTGGATGTAGGCCGAGCCACGCTCCATCGCGTCGATGCCGCTCATGCCGTCGCGCAGCCGGATGTCCTCGAAGCGAAGTTTGGTTCCGGCCTCGACGGCGATCATCTGGATGACATTGCCGCCACCGCCGTCGACCCCGCCTCCGTCGATCGACAGGAAGCGCAGGGTGGAATCCTCCAGCCAGCGGAAGCGCGCAAAGCCGCGGGTCGTGCCCCTGAGGCTGCAATCCTCCACCAGCAGGCCCTTGAGACGGACGTCATGGTCGCATTCGATGACGCGGCCGGCCCGTTCCACGGAGAAGCCGCAGATGGTGACGTCCTCGTAGGTCTGGCCCTTTCCGCCGAAATTGACGAGACCGCTCGCGCCGGCGCCCTGGGCGACGATTCCCTCCAGCCGGATGAAGGACGATGCGTGGGTGAGAGCGATCAACGGCTCTCCGCCACCGAGATCCGGCGAGGCGCGCTTGAGCCAGTCGGAGCCGGAATAGGTGAAGAAGCGCATCGGCGCCGGAGCGATGACGGCATGCACGTCGTCGGCCGGGCCGATGTAGCCGCATTTGAGCGAAAGGGCGCGCGCGCCTTGCGATTGCGGCGTCAGCGGCAGAAGCGTGTTCGACCAGAAGACAGGCTGCTCGCGGTCGCGATCGAAGCCGACCAGGAGCGTCACGTCGCGGTTCTCGGCAGCGAGATCTTCGCGCGCGCTTTGGAGCGGCTTGGCGTCCGCCCAGCTGGAGCCGTCCTGCTTTCCGGCGCCGTCCTGCGTGTAGCGAATGAGCTGCATTTCCGGGGCCGTCACTCGGCGAAGGCGATTCGTCGCCACTGATCGGCCGTTTCCGTGCCGGTGGCGAGGTAGATCTCGTTGCGGGGCACATCGACCCAGATGGCCCCGAAAACGGGCGAGGGCACGTCCGGCGCCCGGTCCATGACGAAGCGGGGCACGTAGCCGGCATGGTCGTGAAGGATGGGAGCGAACGCCGGATGTTCCATCATCCGCTCAAGCAGGAGCTCCACGACCGCATCGAAATTGCCATTCACCTTCTCGAAGGCGATGCGCAACGTGTCTCCCTGTCCGTCGTCGGGCTTGCTGCCGAGATCGACGCTGCGCAGAACGGTCATCGGGTCACTCGTCGTTCACCGGGGTGGAGAGGATATCGGCGACGCGCCGGCTGCTGTCCGCCGTCACACGCGGCGAAGCGACCAGAGCGACAAGGGCATTTGCGCGGGAGGTCGGCAGGGCGAACAGCCCGGCCGCCAGGCAGAGCAGGCCGAACTCCCGTCTCGTCGGGTGGGACATCGAGGTCGCCGGTGCCGGCGAGCCCGCCGCGGCGACGCGCCGGGACGGGACCCCGGCGCTCATCTCGTCATCCAGTCTGATAATAGGCCCCATACTCGCCGTGATAATAGTCGGCGGAGCCGTAGCTCTCGTAGAGCTTGCGCTTGCCGATATCGACCTTGTTCAGGATGACGCCGCGGCATTTCTCACGGATGAAGGGGTTGCTGTTGAGCACCGATCGCACAAGCTGGCGCGGCGTGCGGCCCCATTCCACGACGAAGATGAAGGCATCGATCTGCGGCGTGGCGGCGCGCGCATCGACCACGGGACCGAGCGGCGGGAGATCCAGGACCACATAGTCGAAGAGCGACCGGGCTTCCTCCAGGATACCGCGCATCGGCGGCGAGGAGAGAAGCATGCCGGTGTGCGGGGTGCGCCGGCGCAGCACGGTCGGCAGGATGGCGAGCCGCGATTCTTCTTCGAAGATGAGCGCGTCGCGCCTCAGCCGTCCCTCTTGCAGGGTTTCCACCAGGCCGACCTCGCTGTCGGGCGCGATCTGACGCGACAGCGCCGGATTGCGCAGGTCGCCGTCGATCAGAAGGGCCTTGTTGCCGAGATAGGCGAGGGAGGAGGCGAAATTCTTCGCCACCGTCGATTTGCCCTCGTTCGGCAGCACCGAGATGATGCCGATGACCTTGGACTGCGATTCCACGGTGAGATCGACGGCCACCTTTGCGCTTCGCACGGTCTGGGCGAAGGGCGATAGCGGTTGATCGAGCACGTACCGCATGATCGCGGGAGCCTTGCCGCCCGACGAGGTCGTGGCCGGCAGATCGACGATCGGCACGCTGCCGATATATTCCAGATTGAGGTCATCCACGATCTGGTTGCCGGTGCGGAAAGTGCGCTCGCGCATTTCACGGATGCCGCCGACGCCGACGCCGATCATGCCGCCGAGCGCAAAACCGATCGCCAGGATGAGGGGCTTGCTCGGATAGCTCGGATAGATCGGCTTCTCGGCCGGCGTGACGATGCGCGCCTCCACGATCGGGAAGGACTGGCGCTGCAGCGCTTCCTGATAGCGCTGCAGGAAGGTGCTGTAGAGGTTCTGATAGGTCGTCGCCTCTCGCTCCAGCTCGTCGAGCCGCACGCGCTGGGAATTCGTTCCGCTGGCGACGCCCTTGAGCTTCTGGAGGTTCTCCTCCAGGGCGCTCTCGCGAGACTTGGCCACCTGGTAGTCGCTCTCGTAGCTTTCCGCGATGCGGCCGAGCTCGGAGAAGATCAGGCGCTTGTAGTCCTGCATCTCGCGGCGAAGGCGGATCGCCTGCTGGTGCGAGGCTCCGAGCTGCGAGGAAATTTCGCCTTCGCGCTTGGCGGCGTCCATGTAGGCCAGGCGAAGATCGTTGACGACCCTGTTGTCGAGGGCCTCGGAGACCACCGCGTCGACGCTTCCTGCATTGACGATGCTCTGGATGCGCTCGTGCTTGGCCCGCGCGCTGGCGGTCGCGGCCTTCGCCAGAACGAGCTGGCTGTTGAGCTCGCTCAGCTCCTGCTCGCTGACCAGCCGCCCCTCGGCCTCGATGAAGCCGTTCTTGGTGCGGAAGTCCTGAACGTTGGCGTTGGCCTCGCTCGCCTTCTGGCGCAGCTCTTCGACGCGCGAAGCGAGCCAGTCATTGGCGCGCTGCGTGAACTCGAACTGGGATTCCAGCTTGTCGGAGAGGTAGGCCTTGCCGAAGGCGTTGACGATCTCGGCCGACATTTCCGGAAAGGCGGATTCGTAGCTCACATTGAGCATGTAGCTGAGGCCGGCCCGCCGGACCTCCAAAGTCTCCTGCAGGGTCTCGATCATCTCCCGGCGGCGGCGGAAGTCCGATTCCTCGGGACTGAAATTCTCGTGCGGGAGCCAGCCCCAGTCGACGAATCTCTCCCTCACCCAGTCCTTGGCGCCCTTGACGAAGCCGGTGAGGGGGTCGGAGACGCTGTTGGAGAAACGGGGGTCGTGGACAAGGTCGAGGTCGTCGGCGACCGTCGAGACGATCTTGTCGGAGGTCAGGATCTGAATTTCGTTTTCGACCGCGGCCGTATCCATGCCGACCTGGTCGAGACGCAGAACCTCTTCCCGATTGGTGACCTTGCGCGGGTCGATCAGGAGTTCCATCCGGGCCGAATAGAGCGGCACGGCCGTGAGGGCGTAGACGAGTCCCCCGATGGCGCCGAGCACGGTGAAGGCGGCCACGATCCACATCTGCCGCCGCGCTGCGGAAAGCAGCCAGTCGACATCGATCAGTTTCTCGTTTGCCGCTGCGTTCGAGGCTGTCGCCGCCGCATTCGCGGCAAGCTGCGCTTCCCTGTCCGGACCGATGGGCCTCAGCATCAGACGCCTTCCCTTACGGTGCCTGCCATAGCGGCCGCGATGGGGTTTGGTGAACGACCAAGCATGGGCCAGAGGCCTCCTGGAAATAGAATTCAGCAGATCGGCCCGCAGCTTTGGAAGGCGCTGGCTCAGCTTTGTGTCTTACTTGAAACAAGAACAAAATGCACTTCCCATCAGCGACATTTTTACCCTTGGTTAACTCCCCACAGGTGCTTGGCGTGAAGGATTGAAGCGGCGTGATAGCACGCGATCGAGGCGGGGCTTGGGCCGGTCGCGTGCTGTTATCTGCGAACGCGGCGGAAGCTGCCGGAGAAGGTGAAAAGGGGGATCGTTTCGGGCCTCGCTTGCTGCGGCGCGCTCGGCGGGGTCGGGGCGATTGCTCTTTCGGGTTCGAGCATTGTCGCAGAATCACTTAGGAATAACGGGCTGTCTGGTGGGATGCGGGCGGGCGAAGGGAGCTAATGAAAGCGAGATTGCGCGGTGGCTTCCCGTATGAGGGGCGGCCTGCATTCTGTATGGCCGTCGTGGCTGGCGTGCTGGCTTATGGCGCAACGCGCCCTCTTACCTTTTCGCTCATGGCCGGCCTTTTCCTCGTCAGCGCACTGTCCGCCGTGTGGCAGCCGCTTCCGAACCGCCGGCTGCGCAACCTTGCTCTGCTCACCGTTGCTCTTGCCGCGGCTCTGATCGGCTGGTCGCTGTTGCAGACATTGCCGCTCGGTCTGGGGGATGCGCTTGGGCTTGAGGATGCCGCCGCGCGAATCGTTCCCCCGGGTCCGGGAGCGATCTCCGTCGATCCGGGCCGCACGCTCTACGCCATACCTGCCGCCGTGCTCCCGCTTCTCGTCTTCGTGACGACCTTCATTCTCTTTCGCCGCGAAGAGAGCGCCTTTTTCCTGGTCCAGTTTCTCGCCGGCCTGGGCGTCGTGCTCGCGGTGATCGGCATTCCGCAGTTCCTGTTCGATCCCGGCCACATTCTCCTGATCCCCAAGGTGGCCTACCCGGAGAGCCTGACTGGCTCCTTCATCAATCGTAATACGGCCGCTGCGTTCTTCGGCTGCGCCGCGCTTCTGTGCGCGGCCGTGGCTGCCACCCCTCGCCAGGCGAACGAAAGGTGGCGCCCGCCGCCGCCTCCCGGCGAGCCCGTCCGGATGCCCCTTCGTCTTTCCGCGCAGGCCTATGCCGGCATCTGGCTTGTGGGTGCTGGTGCCTGCCTGACGGCACTCCTGCTGACCCAGTCACGCGCGGGCATCGCCGTTTTCCTCTCCGGCGTCTTCGTCTTCTCCGCCATCAGGCTCTGGACGTATCTGCGCCGCAAGGAGGTGCCGGTCGCCAAGCGCCTGGCGGCGATGCTGGGCCTGTCGGTTCTCCTTGCGATTGCCGGCATCGTCGTCGCCGGGAGGGCCCTTCTGAGGTTCCAGCTTGCCGGCCTCGATAGCGCGCGCTGGTGTGCCTATCGCTCGACTGTGAGGGCGATCGGCGACCATGTCTGGTTCGGCACGGGTCTCGGCACTTTCCCGGTGGTCTTTCCCGCCTACCGGGCTGCGGATTGCGCGCCGGCCGCGAGGTGGGAGACGGCCCACAGCACCTACCTCGAAGGCTACATGGCGCTCGGTCTGCCTTTTCTGTTCGCGCTCGTCCTCGTCTTCGTCGTCGTGACGCACATCCTGATCACCGGGATCCGCTCGCGCCGGCGGATGCGGAACGTGCCGATCGCCGGCGCGGCGGTCTCCACGCTGGTCGCGCTCCATTCCCTGATCGATTTTCCGCTGCAGGTGCCGGGGTTCGCCGCGTATTTTTCCGCCGCGCTGGGTGCCTGCACCGCAGTCGCACTAGGACGCGCGAGTTCCGGGGCGGAACGCAGGCAGGAGACCGCGCGCCCGCCTGTCCGCCCGCCCTCCGCAGGCGCAAAGGGAAAGAGGGGCAATCGACCGCGCTTTCCGACCCGCGAACTCGCCCGCTCTCCAGCGTCGGCCGCGCCGTTGCGGCCGGATCCGGAGGGTCAGTAGACCTCCCATTCGAGAGCCTCAGGACCGTTTTCATCGATCTTCAGGCAGGAGAGCCGGTTGGTCGCGTAGGCCCCGGTGTCGACGTTGATCCGGTTCGGGCGGAAGTCAGGCTCGCGCACCGGGCTGTGGCCGTGCACGACGACGTTTCCGAACCGGCCGGGATAGTTGAGGAACTCGTCGCGGATCCACAGCATCGTGCGTTCCGACTGCTCATCCAGCGGCTTTTTCGGATCGACGCCGGCATGGACGAAGAAGTACCCGCCCTCGGCGAAGTGCGTCCGCAGCGAAGCGAAGAACGCGTGGTGCTCGGGGGGCATGGTGCGCGCGAAGTCGTCGTTCAGCGAGGGATGGGGGGTCGGATTGAGGCCGTAGGAGTGAAGCGTCTCCATCCCTCCGAGGCGCGCCCAATCCCGCACCGCGAGCTTTCCGTCGAGAAAGTTCTGCAGGCACGCTTCGTGGTTGCCGCGAAGGAAGATCGTCGAGCGCTGCCGCGACCGCTCGATGAGCATGTCGATCACATGGCGCGAATAAAGCCCCCGGTCGATGTAATCGCCGAGATAGATCTCGGTGATGTCGTAGGCGCCGTCCGCATGGACATAGTCGTCCAGCCATGCGTGCAGATCGGAGAGGAGGTCCGCCCTGCCATGTATATCGCCGATCGCCAGCAGCATTCGCTCTGCCGGAAGGCGTGGATAGATCGGAACATCCCGAGGGGACCTTGAAGGCCAAGAAAGCAAGGTCAACACCTGATCAGCTCATGCCAAAGGATGGTGGCGCCATGACGGCGGCGCCACCGGGGTGTCTCTGCTTAATAGGCGTTCTTAGTCGAAACCAGGGAGAACGCGGTACGAATGATGATCCAGATGTCGAGGAAGATCGACCAGTGGTTAATGTACCACAGGTCATGCTCGACACGCTTTTCCATCAGTCGCAGCTCTGCAGTCTCGCCACGGAACCCGTGAATCTGTGCCCAGCCCGTCAGGCCCGGCGGCAGGTGGTGGCGGTACTGGTAGATCTCGATCAACTCGTCGTAATGCGTATCGTGTGCCAGCGCGTGCGGCCGCGGGCCGACGATGGACATCTCGCCCTTGAGCACATTGATGAGCTGCGGCAGCTCATCGATGCTGGTGCGCCGGAGTATTCGCCCAAGCTTGGTGATTCGCGGATCGCCGCGCTTGGCCTGCTCGATATGGCCGCCATCCTCGCACACTCTCATGCTGCGGAACTTCAGGATGGTGAAGAGCCGTCCGCCGAGACCGCGCCGACGCTGGCGGAAGATCACGGGCCCTCCGCCCTCTGCCGCGATGGCAAGGCTGACGATGGTCAAAAGCGGCGCAAGCATGATCAGGGCGACCGAGGCGAGAACAATGTCCAGCACGCGCTTTTGCAGCACCTCGCTCGAGGTCAGGGGTGCGCGCTGGACCTCGAAGCCGCAGAGCGAACCTGTGCGCAGCGAGCGAGAACGCACGATCTGCTGCGTGTGATTGTCCGCGATGAGGAACACCGAAAGGGGCAGGGCGCTGAGCGCGAGGCTGAGCGAACGCAGCATCTCCGGATTGTTCCACTGCGCGAAGACGTAGACCTCCTCGAACGGAGCCAGATGAAGCTGCTCCCGGATGCGCGCGACGACATGGTCGACGTTGGAGCCTTCCGGGGAATGGTCGAGGCGCGTGCTGCCGGCAAGCCAGATGCCATCGTCGGAGAGGCGCTTCAGCGTTGCAGGGCTTGCATCCTCGCCGGAAAAGACAGCGAAGGCGCGGCGCAGGACGAGCGTACCGCGTGCGATCAGGCCGCGAATGAGCTGCGACAGCGAGAGGCGTACGCTCACGATGGCCGCCAGCCCGATCACGAAGTTCATCGACAGCGAGGCTCTCGAGAAGTCGTCCGTGATCTTCATCAGGAAGGCGAACCAGGCAAGCACCAGAAATGCGAGTGCCCAGGCGAGCAATACACCTTTTACTTGAGATTTTGTACGAATATACACGGAGGGGTCGTAGGCACCGCGGATGTACTGCGTGCCAACGAAAACAGCTGCGATGACAAAGCCGAGCCGAAGGCCGTCCATAAAGGACGGCACGTCGTCGAATGCCACGCTGAGATAGGTCACGTGCACGACCGCCATGACGACGGTCAGAACCACGAGATCAACTAGAGAGAGCGCATATGCCAGCAGGTCGGACGGGATGCTGAACGGCGCAGCGATGCCGGTTCCCAGAAGCGCGCCGGCCTGCCCCCTCGGACTGGATTCAACCATAGGGACACCTTAAAGAGTTCTACTGCACGCCGCACGGCGAACTTAATACAAAATTTACCGGTCGATGCAAAGCAAATTCGAACGATTTCAGAAACGGAATTGGCAGAATGGTTAGCGGCGGCGCTGGGTCCCGGGGAACTGCGTAAACCCGTAAGGTTAACGGCATTGGCTATGGTTTCCGCCACGGACGTTCTTGGTCTTTAGTCGAATGTGAGCCAATAGCCGCACTATTTACATCGCCTTTAAAAGTTGCGCCTTTTGCCGTTGAATTATACTAGAAATAGAGGCGAAGGCGATTCGTCGACTTCAATTCTGGCGCGAGTGATGTGGGCGTTTTGATCGCAGCGCAGCAAACGCTTTCTGGTAGATGGTGCGGTGCGACAAAGTCGCCGAGCCCGGTCAAAAGCAATCAGAAAGTGTGGCAACTCGTTTCTGCCTGCCCCGTCTCGCCGCTCTCCTCGCAGGCGATCTTTTCCGCAGCTGTTGCGCATCTCCCACAGTCGCCTCGGTGGGCTGGTGTGGAGCGGGCCAAGCTTGCGGTTTCGTCCTCGTCTGAAGTATTGAGAGGGCCTTTCCAGCCGCGCGCGCCCAAGCGTCCTGCTCAGCAAAGGGATGGATTATGAAGATCGCCATGATCGGGACGGGCTATGTCGGCCTGGTTTCCGGGGCCTGTTTTGCCGATTTCGGACATGAAGTCGTATGCGTCGACAAGGACGCCTCGAAGATCGACCGGCTGTTGCGGGGCGAGATGCCGATTTACGAGCCGGGCCTCGACGTTCTTGTCGCCGGCAACGTCGCCGTGGGGCGCCTTTCCTTCACGACCGATCTGACGGAGGCCTGCGCCGACGCCGACGCCGTTTTCATCGCCGTCGGCACGCCTTCGCGGCGCGGCGACGGCCATGCCGACCTTTCCTATGTCTATGCCGCGGCGGAAGAGGTCGCCCGTTCCGTCGGGGCCTATACGGTAGTCGTGACGAAATCGACCGTGCCCGTTGGCACCGGCGACGAAGTCGAGCGGATCGTGCGCGAGGCAAGGCCCGAGCTGGAAATCGACGTCACCTCCAACCCGGAATTCCTGCGTGAAGGTTCCGCCATCGAGGACTTCAAGCGGCCCGACCGCGTCGTCATCGGCGTACAGAGCGAACGCGCGCGCGAGGTGATGCGTCTTCTCTATCGTCCGCTCTTCATCAACGAGACGCCGATCCTCTTCACCCGCCGGCGTACGGCGGAGCTCATCAAATATGCGGCGAACGCCTTCCTCGCCACGAAGATCTCCTTCATCAACGAGATGGCCGATCTTTGCGAGAAGACGGGCGCCGACGTGCAGGATGTCGCCCGCGGCATCGGCCTCGACCGACGCATCGGATCGAAGTTCCTGCATCCCGGCCCCGGCTTCGGGGGTTCCTGCTTTCCCAAGGACACGCTCGCCCTGGTTCGTACGGCCGAGCAGTTCGGTGCGCCGACGCGCATCGTGACCGCGGTGATGGAGGTCAACGACCAGCGCAAGCTGCGTATGGCGGACCGCATCATTGAGGCCTGCGGCGGGTCGGTTTCAGGCAAGGCGATTGCCCTGCTCGGCGTCACCTTCAAGCCCGAGACCGACGACATGCGCGATTCGCCTTCCATCGACATCGTCGGGAGGCTGAAGGAGGCGGGCGCCACCGTCGTCGCCTACGATCCGGCCGGCATGGACGAGGCCCGCAAGATTAGCGCCTTCGACGGCGTCAAATGGGCGGCTTCCTCCTACGAGGCTATGCAGGATGCCGATGCGATTGCCATCGTCACCGAATGGAACGAGTTCCGCGCGCTCGATCTCGACCGCGTCAAGGGGCTGCTGAAGAGCCCGATCGTGGTCGACATGCGCAACGTCTATACGGCCAAGGAAATGCGCGAGGCCGGCTTCACCTACCTCTCCATCGGGCGCGAGACGGTCGGCGCAGCTGCATAGGCGCAGCGCGCCCGCCACGGGCGCGCTTTCAGCAAATCCGGCGAAGGATGAATGGGTGGTGCGGCCTGCGGGCCGCCCATGGCGGCTGTCGCGCCCCGGCGGCCGTCTTCTGGCTGGCCGCCATCCGTGCGGCCCGTCGGGCGCCGGTGGGGCAAGGATCAAGCGCGCGGCCATCTCCAGCCAGCTTCGGCTCAGCGGCCGACCGATCCACGCGGGTCCGTGGAGGGATTGGTCGGAGTGGCAGGATTCGAACCTGCGACCCCCTCGTCCCGAACGAGACGACAGAAAACCGGTGTCGCCGAAGGTCAGGGAAAATCAACGATCTTCGGAACGGCCGAGGCGCCGTGTTGCGCCTTCGTTCCGCTGAAACTGTCCGCATGCGTTCCGCGTGGATTTGCGGCGTGGCTCGCGGCGCGGCGGCTGGCCGGCCGGTCGAGCGCCTCGCGCGCGGCCCTCAGGTGGTCGGGGTGGTGGTGGCCATAGACGCGCTCCAGCGTCTCCATCGACATGCCGAGGAAGCGCGAGGCCTGCCACATGTCGACGCCTTCCTGCATGAGCCAGGTGGCGCAGGTGTGCCGCAGCGTGTGCGGCGTGACGTCCTCGCCGAGGCCGGCGAGGCTGGCGGCATGGGCGAAGGCCCTGTGGATGCGCGCCGTCGGTGCGCCGCGCCATTCCACCGGGCCGGCCTGGCCGAGACGCCGCCATCGCCTCAGATGGGCGAGAAGACGGCGCGGCAGGACGACGGGCGGGGCGCGCTTCTTCGTCTCGCGCCTTGCGGCCGGCCGGCGATAGAAGACACCGCGATCGAGGTCGACGAGCGGGCGGGCCGGAACGGGCGTGAAGCTCGCGGCAAGGATCGGCCCGGCGCGCGTGCCGGTATAGAGGCCGGCGAGCACGAAGCGCGCCACATGGCGCAGCGGTCGCCTGTCGGTCTCCGCTCCTTTCTGCACCTCCCGGTAGCTCCATGCGGCCCAGATCAGCCGCGCCGCCTCGCTGCGCGTCAGCCAGCGCTCGCGCGAGGCGGGCCGGGGCGGCAGGACGACGGAGACGATCTCCGCGCACAGCCCTTCGGCGCGGTGATGGTTGATCGCCGCCCTCAGATCCTCCAGCTCGCGGCGGGCGGCGACCGGGGCGCCGCGCCCGGCGGCATAGGCGCGGCAGAGCGCGCCGTTGAGGTCGGAAAGATGCATGCCGTCGAAGAAGGTGCCGAGACGGGCGATGCGGCCGGCCGCCTCGTCGGGACGTGCCTGGGCCGGAACGACGTCGAGAAGATAGAGGTTGAGGACGTCGACGATCAGCGTTTCAGCGGCAGGACGCTGGCCGTGGCGGGGGACTTCCCGCCGCGAGACGATGTAGTCCGCGAGGGCCTTTTCAGCTTCTGCGCGTTCGCCAAGAGCGAAGCCAGTGCGGTGCTTGCGTCTTCCGTCGCGGATGCACCAGACCCCGCGCTCGCGCAGGCTCCCGTCCGGGGCGATGCGCTCGCGCTGGTACCAGAGCCTGATGCCTTTGGCCTGTCGCGGCATTTGACGCGCATCTCCTCGATATCGGCGAGCGTGGTGAAGAGCTTGCGGCCGATGCGCTCCACGGCGAGATTGCCGCGCTCGATCTCGGCCCGCAAGGTGGAGACCTTGACGCGCCCGCGAAAGGCGAGGTCGCAGGCCTCCTGAAGCGTGATCGGATCGTTCGGTCCGATCTCGTCGGGCTCGGGCCGGGTCATGGCGTCAGTCCATGCAATAGTCGGCGTAGGAGCGGTAGACGATCGTCTCCGCGCCGGTCGTGGGATTGGTGGCTCTCCATTTCGCCGGAGCCGGGCCTTCGCCGTTCCAGCGCGCCCATTCCGGAAGAAGCGTTTCTTCCGGCCTCTGATCGCCGGTCATTCGGCGAGCTCCTGAGCATCGAACTGAAAGTCGATGTAGGGCACGGCGGATGAATGCTTCGCTGGAGAATATCGGCTCCCTCACCACCACCTCCCGAGCATTTCGGAAAACTCGGCCGGGAAGGCGATGGCGTAGACCAGCGTCGCAAGCGCGTAGATGGCAAGCGCCGCGGAACAGAACCTCAAAACCGCCTCGAGAGCGCCCGGAGGGCCATCGGCACGGCAACGGAGATTGGCGAGGTCGCCCTGAAGGCGAAGCCGGCGGAGGCTCATCACACGCCCCCGCCGAAAAGGCCGAGGGTCACGGCGAAGAGCAGGCCGAGCAGCCCGGCGAGGGCGACGAGGTCGCGCAGGTCCTCAAGCGTCCAGAGAACGCGCAGGAAAACCGCGCGGCTCATGACAGGCCCCCCGCATGCGGCGCGAGCGCGGCGCTCTCCTGCGAAAGACGGCGGAGGCCGGCGTCGAGGGTCTTGACCTTGCGGGCGACGTGGCCGGTGAAGCGGCCGATCGCATCGACCTCGGCGATGAGGCCGGCAAGGGCCGGGGAGGGGCCCGGCGCGCCCGCCTGGCGCACGAAGCCCTTTCTGGCAAGAGCGGCGGCTGCCTCGCCGTGGGCGGCGATCTCTTCGGCCGAGAACGCGCCGGCGAGATCTTCAGGCGTGACGCCGCCGGTGGCGGCGAAGCGTTCGCGCATGGCATCGGCCATGCGAACAACCAGAGGGGCGGCTGAAAGCTCGGACATTTCTCACTCCCGCAAAACAAAGGATGCGGGACGATAATGCGGGTTATAACCCGCGTCAAGCGGGTCGCCTCCCGCTCGGGCCGTGCGCGCGCAGGTTGCCGCGGCGGCCCGCAACATTCTAGGCTGGGTTCGGGCTCGGGACTTCGCTTTGGTGGCGGCAATGGAGTGGCTGATCGTCGTGGGGATTCTCGTCGCGGTCATTTGGTGGGCGCGTCGTGAGGACGGGGCCGAAAGGCCACCGCGGGTGGCTGTGCCCCGGCAGGACGGGGAATGGACACCCCGACGGCGAAGCGGCCGGTCCCCGGGGCGCGGTCCTATACCCGAGCCACCGCGGCCGGAGGCGGATCACGCCAGCGAAGGACTCGTGTTCGGCATTTCCTACGAAAACTCGTCCGGAGAGCGCAGCGCCCGCACGATCCGCCTGAAAGACGTCTATCGGCAGGAAGGGCAGATCTACATCGTCGCCGATTGCAGCCGGGCCGGCGGGGAGCGAACCTTCCGCGCCGACAGAATCCTCAGAATGGTGGAGCATCGCTCCGGCGCCGAGATCGGCAATCCGGTGCGCTTCTTCTCGCGCTTTGTGGAAGGCGAGCTGGACGAGCGGGCGGACCACGCTTCGGTGATGATGCGCGCCCGCCCCGGCCTCAGGGCTCTCCTATGGATCGCCCGCGCCGACCGCGATCTTTCCGCGAGCGAGGAAAGTCTTCTGGTGGAATACGTTGCGGCGCGGGCCGCTCTCGGCAAGGGGGCGCAGGACTTCGACGAGGACCTGGCGCGCATCTGGATCGCCCGTGAAAGGCCGACGCTCGACAGCGCTTCGGGCGCCGTGGCGCGAATGGCGCGCTCGCCGGGCGAGCGACGCCTTTTCCTGGAGTTCTCCGAAAGGCTCTGCGGGCTGGCGGAAGCCGGCGCGCCGGGCGGGCCGGAAGGGGCCGAGCGCAAGCGCCGCGAGCGCCTGGTGCGGCTTTTGTCCTGAGGCGCCTTCAGACGCCGAAAAGGTCGTTCATCGTCAGCACCTTGTGGACGGCCTTCACGAATTTCGTCTCGAAGGAAAGGCCGGCCGGCGGATTGAGCTGGGCCGTGTCGATGCGCTCCGCCGTGCGCCGCACCAGGTGCTTGATGTAGGCCTCGATGCCGCCGTTCTCGTGATACTGCGTCTGGATGATCACCGTGTCGCCGATGGCCGGCTTCCTGTGGGGATGCACGAAACGCAGATCGCCGGCCCGGTGCTCCGGCTCCATGGAGGAGCCTTCGATATAGACCGCGTAGACGTCGCTCGCGCCGAAAAGGGCGGGCGGGCGGCGCACGTAGTCGACAATCACCTTCTCCAGCGTGAACGCTCCGGCGAGCGCGCCTGCGGCGGTGCCGAAGACCGGCACGTCGTCGGGCATGGACGAACGGGGTGGCAGGCCGATCCCGGAGGGCCGGACCTCTCGCGAAAAGGCAGGAACGCTGTCGCCCGCATCCTGTCCGGTCAAAAGCCAGGTCTCGGATATCTCCAGCACGCGGGCGAGCCTTGACAGGGTGTTCCCGGTGAACTGCTTGCGCTTGCCGCGTTCCAGGTCCCGGATCGCGTCGCGGTGGATCCCCGCTTTGCCGCAGGCCGCCTCCCGCGACAGGCCGAGAATTCTGAGGCGCTCATCGATCCGCTGAAGCATCGTCTCTTCCATGTGCGGGACATTACCCGCACCGGATAAAGTCCGCATGCGGGTTATGACCCGTTGACAAAGCGGGTCATGACCCGCATTCTCCCGCTCCGAATCCGATGGCCGCGAAGCCGGAGGCGCAGAGCAGGCGAGATGACACTCAGAGAGCAACTTCTTGTCCTTTCGGACGGCTACCGGGCGGTGACCGGGCTGTCGGTGTCGCGTTTGTCGACGATCCTCTTCAACGACGGCAAGGCGCTTTCGCGCATTTCGGAGGGCAGCGACGTCCACACCCGAACATGGGAGCGGGCCGTCGCATGGTTTCGCGAAAACTGGCCGAAGGGTGCCGACTGGCCCGGCAGTCTTTCGGCGTTTTCCCCCGGCTGTTCGACGGCAGGCGGAGCAGGCGAAGCTGACGCCGCCGCCGGCAGCGGATGTGTTGGCAGCTCCGAGACTGCCGCAGCGGCAGCGGCGGGTCACGGCATGGCGGCGGGCGTTTCATGCCGTGAAACGATTTCACCGGAGGCCGGACCGGCCGCGCCGGGGGCGGGCGGCACGTTTTCCAACGGGTCCGGGCCGGAAGGGGGTGCGGCATGAGCCGGGTCGACCATCCGGCGCGGCCCTCCAGCACGGCCGACCGGGCGCTGCTGAAAGCGGCCTCGCAGCGCGCCGTCCACGAGGCGGGCGGGCCGGAAAAGATGCAGTATGCGACGCGCATCGGCCAGTCCGGCCTGTCGCGCGCCGGCTCCATGCTTGCCGACGACATCGATCGCTTTCTGGCGCTCGACGTGGCGCTCGACGTCGACCGCGCCTGCGGCAAGCCGATCGTGGCGACAACGCTCGCCGGGCTCCTCGGCTACGAGCTTCGCCCGCGCGGCGTCTCGGCCGGCGGAAGCGACCTCACCGGCCATCTCATCACCATCAACCGCGAGACCAGCGAGGCAACGGGCGCGCTGCTGGAGGCGCTGCGCGACGGGGAGATCACCGAGAGCGAGCGCCGGCGCTGCCTGAAGGAAATCGACGACGCGGCGCATGCGCTCAACCTTGCCGCCGCTGCCCTGAGGGGAGGGGCGGGCGGATGAGCGCGGAGATTCTTGCCTTTATGCGGCGGAACGGCAGGCGGGTGCGGGTGCCGGAGGAAGCGCCTTCGGGCGGCCGCCGGACCTCGTATCATGTCTCCGACATTCCCTTCGGGCCGTTCAAGCGGGTGCCCTTTAAAGCCCTTCTGCCGGAGGCGGTGGGCCGGCAGATCGACGACGAACTTCGGGACGGGGTGGCGCGCGCCTGTGCGGGCCGTGCCACGCCTGAGCGCGCCGGCGGGGCTTTCCCTGCAACAAACCCGGCCCCGCCGGCGCGTGAGAATTTCGCCGCAAGGCGAGACGAGGCCCTTCCGCGGGTCGCCCATCCGCGGATGTGCGGTGCGAGTGAGGCTCTCATTGGCGTTTCCTCCCCAAAACTGGAGCGGGAGCCGGAACCATCCGGTTCTCTGGCGGACCCGGCGCCCGCTCCTTTTTCGGGAGGGCGGGGGTGATGGCCCGGCGGCCTTCCGGCACTTTTTTCGACAGCCATGGCTCGCGGGAAATTCTCGTCGGCGCCGAGGCGGCGAAGGCTTTCGTCGCCGCGGCGCTGGAGGCGCCCGGCCATGCGGTGACGGGACGGGGCTGGTCGCGCGCAATCGCTCCGGCCGAAACGGGCGGGGCGGGCGGCTGGCACGTGCTCGCCTATCTCGCCGGCACGCGGCGGATGTTCGCCCTGACTTCCCGTGAGGCGCGGGACGCGGCGCGAAGGCTTCTGCCCAAGGGCGGCGCGCCGGAGCGGGCAAAGACGCTCTACCGGATCCACGACGACCTCATCCGCCACGCCGAGATGGCCGAGGCGGCGAACCGCGATTCTTCGAAGGATTCTTTCGGCCGGGCGCGCGTCGCGCTGCCCGGGGATGCGTGAGGAGGGGACGATGGGCGAGATGTGCAGAGGCGCGGACAAGTCCTTCAGCCTTTTGCCGAAGGTGCCGAAGGCCGAGCGGGCGATGAAGCGCCGTCACGCGGCGGACCTCGAGCCCCATGTGTATTTTTTCGATCCGTTGCGGTCCCTGGCCGTCAGCCTGATCGCGGGGCGAATTTTCGGGCTCGGCGATGGGCGCCCCCTCAACCGGCGCGCTTCGACGGCCGGTCTTTCCTTGCCGGGACGAGCAAGCGACGGCGCCGACAGCGCCGAAGACGATCCGCGCCGGCTGGTCAAGGCGAGGCGGCGGCAGGACGTGGCGCGCCGGCGCATGCTGCGGGCAAAGGGGAGGGTGCTGTGAGCCCGCTCCTCGTCGCTCTGGCCTGCGGCATTGTCCTCGGCCTGCCGGTGCTGGCGCTATGCGCGCTGGTGATCGCGCGGATCTACCATCTTGTGCGGTTCGGGCGATGACCGGCGCCGAAAAGGCCGCGCTGGCGGCGGAACTCCTCGACCGGCCGCCCGGATACTTTACCGCCACACAGGCGGAGATGGAGGCTGAGGGCTGGTCGGTCGCCGAAAGGCTGGCGCTGAAGCAGCGCGTCGCCGGCGTGCCCGGATCGGAGCGGCCCGGATGGCCGCTCGGGCGCGCCTTCCTGGCGCTCGCCGAGGCCGCCGCCTTCGAGCAGGAATTCTCCCATCTCGTCGGGCATGCCTACGGAAGCGTGCGGGCGCTTTTGATGGAGCATGCGCGGGGGGCCGCCGGCATCTCTGTGCGAGCCGCGTTTTCCCCCTCACCCCTCGCCGCTTCGCGGCAGCGGACCTCTCCCTCCCCCGAAAGCAGAAAGACGGGAGAGGTTTCGGAGCGTGAGCGATGAAGCGCGTCGATCTCACGCTCGTCTTCCATCACGAGACCGAAGGCGGGGCGTTTCTGGTCTCGGCAAACGGCAAGCTCGGCTTTGCCGAGCATGTGCCGGCAAAGCTCTGCCGGTTCGACACGGAAAACCTTGCGCGCCTCACGGCCTGGCGGGCCGACAACGCGCATCGTTCGAGGGAAGGGCGCTTTGCAGCGCAATGGAGCCGGGCGACGATCACCGTCGCGCTGCCGGATGATTTGGCGCGCGAAAAAGGCCTTGCCGCGAAGGATGCCGCAGAGGGTCTGTTTCGGGAGGGGCTGTCTTGACCTTTCCGACCGCCGTTCGCGAGCGCGTGCTCGACCTTTACGCCGCCGATCTGTCGCGGCGCGAGATCGCCCGGCGGACCGGGCTTCTCAATCACGACCAGGTGGGCGGCATCGTCGCCTATGCGCGGCGCCTCGGCGATGCGCGCGCCGCCTTCCGTCCGCGTCTTGCCGGCCGGGAGGGTGCGCCGGTGACGCTGACGATCACCGATGCCGCCTCGATCGGGGCGCTGGAAAGCGAGGCCGCGAGGCGCGGCGTGAGCGCGGCGCGGCTGGCAAAGCGGGTGATCGCGACTATCGCGGCCGAGGGACTGATCGGCGCGGTTCTCGACGATGCGGCGGAGGGGGAAAGCAGGTCATGACAGCCCCCAGGCGCATCCAGCGGCGGCGCGAGAAGGGATTCCGGCTGGGCGATGCCGTCTATGTCGGCCGGCCGACGAGATGGGGCAATCCCTGCCGGCTCGATGACGGCGGCGTGCCCGTCTCGCCGGAGGGCGCGCCGCTCGTCGCCTGCATCGAAACCGACAAAGGCGCCTTTCGCTCGATCGAGACATTTTGCGGACCGCGCCGTCTCGAACGCGACGACACGGTGCGCCGGGCGCAGCTTGCGGCCGGTTTCCGCGCATGGATTGCGAGGCCGGAACAGGCCTGGCTGCGCGCCGCGGCGCGGGCCGAGCTTGCCGGCAGAGACCTCGCCTGCTGGTGCCCAGAGGGGCAGCCCTGCCATGGCGACGTGCTTCTCGAAATCGCCAATGGAGGGGAGTGATGGACGTCCGGGAAATCATCGAAAAAGGCAGCGGCAGGATCGTTCTCTACATGTGCGGCAAGTGCGGCCGCCTGTATGTGCCGAAATTCAACTCGGTGGCCGGCGATCCCTCTCACGCTCACGAGAGGCGAAACGCCGAAGAGTGCTGCAGGCCCAGGCAGTGCGAGTGCGGGGTGGAACTGGACGCCGGGTGGACGGCCTGCCCGCGGTGTCGTCTGCGCAAGCAACTGCGCAAGGCAAAAGTCATCTCCGCCGAAGACTACACCGGGCCGGTCAACGCGGCTGGGCATGGCGAGTGGGGAGAGGGTTATTCCTCCAATATCGCGGCGATGCTGCAGGCCTGTCACGACTATGACGACCCGGTTCCGGCGTTCTGCCACCCCTGTACCGCGCGGCGGCTTCATCTTGATGTCGACTACATCCTGGAGGCCGCAACCGATGAGATGCACGAAGGCGCGGAGGACCAGATCGTCGGCGCCGACGATCTCGTTGCGTTCATCCGCGAGTGGAATGCTCGCCAGACTGTCGTGAGCTACTTCGAAGATAGACGCCGCGTGATCGTTCTCGATGAAAAGCGTTTTTCGGCGCTGATCGCCGATGACGACTCCAGCGAGACGGGCGAGCAACCCTCCAGCGAAAATGGAGGGGCTTGAGCCATGCCGAAACGCATCACGCTCACCGGGATCGAGCGAGCCGAAAGCGCAGGCCGCGAGATGAAGGCGCTTGCCGCCTTTCACGGGCGGAACGTGCGCATCTGGTCGGGCGAGTGGAAGCTTTACTGGAGGGCCGGAAGCGCGGGCTACACCGGCAAGGTTGAGGAGGCGGGCGTCTATGCGTTCGGCGAGGCGCTGGCGAAGACGCGCCATTGCGGGCCTGAAAAGTGCATCGCCTACGAACTGGTCGAAGAAGCGGCCGGACCCGCGCCCCTTTTCGATTTCGAGAGCGCCGATGCCTGGGCCGGTTTTTTCGTGGCGCGTTTCGGGCAGAGCCACCAGGCGCTTGGCAATGGCGATCTGGCGCTCGCCTTTTCCATGTTTCAGTGGTGGGCCGACCACCTCCTTGCCGAAATGGACCGCCGCGGGCTGATCAGGTTAAGCGAGGATCCCGAAGACGATGGCGCCCCGGTTCTCCCCATCGTTCATCCCGACGGCATCCACTGGCCGAAAACGCCCATCACCGACGGCGACGAGGCAGAGGAGACCCGCCAATGAGCAAGGCTGGAACCCATACCGGCGGGGGCGCGGCCGAGCGTGCGGAAGCGAAGGAGCGGCAGCCTTTCCGGGGCGTTTGCACGGCCTGTGGGCATGTCTGGACCGTCGCCTACCTGCCCATGCCGATCCCTGTCTTCGTGCGGACCGCCAAAAGCGCGCGCTGCCCGAACTGCGGCGGCGACAAGATCAACGTCGCCGACGAGGCAATCGCGCAAACCGTCAGCGAAAATGGAGAAACGTCATGACCGGCGCCGGCGGCGTTGCGGCGGGGCAGCTGCGCGCCTTCATCGAACGGATCGAGCGGCTGGAGGAGGAGAAAAAGGAGCTTTTTGACGACATTCGCCATGTCTACGGCGAGGCGAAGGCGCACGGCTACGATACGAAAGTCATGCGCCAGGTGGTGAAGCTGCGCAAGCTCGACCCGGCCGAGCGGCAGGAGCAGGAGGCGCTGCTCGACCTCTACATGGGCGCGCTCGGCACGCTGCCGCTGTTTCAGAGCGATGCGGCGGAGGGGGGCGAAGGCGTTCCCGGTTGCGTGGCCGCAGTTTCCGCCAAGAACGAACATGGCGAGACGGTTGCCGAATGGCGCCGCGGCACCGCGAAGCCCGCTCGGCGGGCGAGCGAGACGGCGTGATGGCGGGCTCGGAAGCCGAACGCGAGCTGCGCGACGCTGTCGTGGCCCACCTGCACGACGCGATGCCGAAGGCGCGCGTGGTGCACGAGCTGGTCTGCGGCGGCTGCCGGGCCGACCTCGCGGCGGTGGAGCGTGACCGGCTGACGCTCTTCGAGATCAAGTCGGAGCGCGACACGCTCGTCCGGCTCGCCGAGCAGGTGCGCCAGTTTACGCGCGCCGCGCATGCCGTCGTCGTCGTGGCGCACGAGAAGCACTTCGACCGAACGCCTTACAAGAACGGGCAGCCGCGCTTTGCAGCGCCCGACGAGCTGCACAGTCCCGGCGGACACCGCTACGACGAGCTGTGGTGCGCGCCGCCGGATGCCGACGATGGCACGGGCTTTCGCGGGCTATACCGATGGCACCTGCCGCGCTGGTCGCAGAAGCAGCCGCAAGCCTACTACCTCCTCGACCTGCTCTGGCGCGACGAACTGATCGCCGAGGCCAGCGCCCACCAGGTGCCGTTCGGCAAGCGCCCGACGCGGCATGTCCTCATCACGCAAATGGTCTGGGAGATGACCGGGCGCGAGATCGCGCAGGCGGTGTGCCGCCAGCTTCGCCGGCGCGCCTTTCCCGAGGCGGATGCGGCGATTGTCGAGGACGCGGCGCGGCCGGTCGGGCCGGCGCGGGGCGTCGAGCTGTTTTCACAAGGGGCGCGGCCATGACGACCATCCCCTTCCACCCGCTGGCGAACCTCTTTCCGATGATCGAGGGCCGGGCGCGCGCCGAGCTGAAGGAGGACATCCGCAGGCACGGCGTGCAAAAGGCAATCGTTCTTTACGAGGAAATGATCCTCGACGGGCGCAACCGCTACGAACTGGCGGAAGAGACCGGCGTGCCGTTCGAGACGGTCCTTTATGCCGACCTCGTCGCCGCCGGCAAGGCGCCGGCCGATCCGCTCGCCTTCGTGTTGTCGCACAACCTGCACCGGCGGCATCTGAGCGATAGCCAGCGGGCCATGGTGGCGGCGCGGGTCGCCAATATGCGG
Source organism: Afifella sp. IM 167 (assembly GCF_020144925.1). GTDB lineage: Bacteria > Pseudomonadota > Alphaproteobacteria > Rhizobiales > Afifellaceae > Afifella. Next base: position 156,253 of record NZ_NSLC01000004.1, on the reverse strand, counting down.
CAGGGAGCGAGGACGGACCGCGAACCTCGTGCAGAGTTGCACGAGGTTTCCGCCGCCGAAGCGGGGGAGATGCTTTCGGTCTCCGAGCGAAGCGTGAAGAGCGCCCGGCAGGTGGCACAGAATGGCGCGCCGGAGCTGGTCGCCGCGGTCGACCGGGGTTCTGTCGCCGTTTCGGCCGCGGCGCAGATCGCGCGGCTGCCGCTCGCCGAGCAGACGAAAATTTTCGCCGAGGTGGCGAGGGCGCCGGACGGCAAGAAGGCGCTGGCGCGGGTCGCGAAGGATCTGCGGGCCGAGCGGCAGGCCGAGAAGAAGGCGCGGCGCACGGTGCGCGAGGCCGAGCTCGGGGCGCGCCAGGAGGCGCTGCCCGAAAGGCGCTACGGCGTGATCTATGCCGATCCGGAATGGGAGCAGAAGGCCTGGTCCGATCTCGGGCTCGAGAAGGCGGCCTGCAACCACTATCCGGTCTCGCCCACCGAGGAGATCGCGGCGCGGCCAGTGGGCGACATCGCCGCCGCCGATGCGATCCTCTTCCTCTGGGCGACGGTGCCGCACCTCGCCGACGCGCTCGGCGTGATGGCCGCATGGGGCTTTGCCTACAAGAGCTCCGCCGTCTGGGTGAAGGAGTCCGGCCTCGGCATGGGCTACTGGTTCCGCGTCGACCACGAGATCCTGCTCGTCGGCACGCGCGGCAGCCCGCCGGCGCCGGCACAGGGCACGCAGGAGCGCTCCGTCTTCCGCTCCAGGAAGGGCGAGCACTCCGAAAAGCCGGAGGCCGTCGCCGAGATGATCGAGCGGCTCTGGCCGAGCCTCGCGAAGATCGAGCTCAACCGCCGCGGGCCGGCGCGGGAGGGGTGGGATGCCTGGGGGAATGAAGCGGAAGAGGGCGTAGGGAATAGGGCGAGCACCCAGCCTGCCGAGGCTTCCCCCTCATCCGCCTCGCTCTGCTCGGCACCTTCTCCCTCCGGGGGAGAAGGTGGGGAGGCTGCGGCGCCGCCCCCTGACGCTTCAAGGAACGATCCGCTCGGCCGCCTCGTGGCGCTGCTTTCCGCCCGGGCGGGCGAGACGGTGCCGCGGGAGGAGCTTGCGGCGGCGCTTTTCGGCGCCGGGGACAGGGCGGCGCGCGAACGGCTCGGCTCGCTGGTCTACCGGGCGCGGGGCCGGGGCGAGCTCGCCGGCCTCGTGACGGTGAAGGGGCCCGGCGGCGGCTATCGGCTGGAGGTGGCGAAGTGAGCTGCGCGCACCCGCACAACACGCCGCCGGGTTCGCAGGTCTGGCTGACACCGCCGCATGTGCTGGCCGCTCTCGGTCCGTTCGACCTAGACCCCTGCGCCGCGCCAGAGCCGCGCCCATGGCCGACCGCCACGCATCACTTCGTGGAGGCGCCAGGGGAAGATGGGGACGGGCTTGCCCGCGAATGGTTCGGCCGCGTCTTCCTCAACCCGCCCTATGCGCGCAGCGTCATCGGTAACTGGATGGCGAAGATGGCCGCGCATGGCCGGGGCGGGGGCAGGGGAATCGCGCTCGTTTTCGCGCGCACCGACACGGCCTGGTTCCAGCGCGATGTCTTTGGCGGGGCCGACGCGGCGCTTTTTCTCGAGGGGAGGCTTTATTTTCATCATCCGGATGGACGGCGCGCCAGGGCTAATGCCGGCGCGGCGAGCGTGCTCGCGGCCTACGGACGCAACGACGCCGACCTACTCGCCTGCTGCGGCCTTGCCGGACGCTTTGCGCCCATCACGCTGCCGCGGTTCGTTCCGGCTCTGCTGAGGCGTCGGACGTGGCGCGAGGCGGTCTCGGAATGGATGGCGCTGCAGGACGGGCCGGCGACCATCGAGGCGCTCTACCGGGCGCTCGCCGGAACGGCGACGGCGCGCCGCAACCGCCACGCACGGGCGAAGATCCGCCAGACATTGCAGAGAGGCCCTTTCGAGCGCCTCGGGCGCGGCCTCTGGCGGCTAGAGGGCACGCCATGCTCCTGACCTGCAGCGGCTGCGACAGGAAGATCGGCGCGGCGGCCGCCAGCGAGGCGGAGATGGCGGGCATTGCCCGCCTTTTCGGCTGGCGGGCGGCTCTTTCGCCTTCGAAGGCCGCGACCGGCGGATGGCCGGGCCTCTGCCCGGCCTGCGCCCATGCCGAGGAAACGCGGCGTGGCGGGCGGGACTTTCTGTTCGGCATGCCCGGGAGGGCGGCATGCGCGAGTTGATCGTCGACAGCTTCGCGGGCGGCGGCGGCGCCTCGACCGGCATCGAGATGGCGCTGGGGCGCTCGCCCGACTACGCCATCAACCACGACGCCGAGGCGCTGGCGATGCACGCGATCAACCATCCGGATTGCGTGCATCTGTCCAAGGACATCTGGCAGGTCTGCCCGTTCGATGTCGTCGGGCGGCGCCCTGTCGGCCTCCTCTGGGCCTCGCCCGACTGCAAGCATTTTTCCAAGGCGAAGGGCGGCAAGCCGCGCGAGCGCAACATCCGCGACCTCGCCTGGGTGGTGGTGCGCTGGGCCGAAGAAGTGCGCCCGCGGGTCATCATCCTGGAGAACGTCGAAGAATTCCGGACATGGGGGCCGCTCTACGAGGACGGCACGCCGATCCGCGAGCTTGCCGGCCATACCTTCGAGCACTGGCTGAAGCGGCTGCGCACAGCGGGATACAAGGCCGAGTGGCGCGAGCTGCGCGCCTGCGACCACGGCGCGCCGACGATCCGCAAGCGGTTCTTCCTGATCGCACGGCGGGACGGGCGGAAGATCTGCTGGTCGAAGCCGACGCACGGCGCGCCGGACGACCCGGCGGTGCTGGCGGGCCGGAAAAAGCCTTGGCGGACGGCCGCCGAGATCATCGACTTCTCGCTGCCTTGCCCCTCGATCTTCATGAGCCGCGAGGAGGCGAAGGCTTTTCATGCGGCGACGGGGATCCGGGTGAACCGGCCGCTCGCCGAGAACACCATGGCGCGCATCGCCCGGGGCGTGCAGCGCTACGTGATCGAGGCGGCCGAGCCGTTCGTCGTGAAGAACATGACGAACAACACGGCGCGGCGCGTCGATGCGCCCGTCTCGACCGTCCTCACCGGCAACCACCACATGCTGGTGACGCCGTTCGTTTCCTACGCCCAGCAGGGCGGCGCTTCGCGGGCGGCCGATGCGCCGCTGCACACCGTGACCGCGTCGGCGAAGGACGCCAACCAGGTCGTCGCGGTGTTTCTCGCCCAGCACAACGGCGGCATGACCGGCCATGGGGCGGGCGAGCCCGTCTCCACCATCACCCAGCGCGGCGCGAACCAGGCGCTGGTGACGGCCGAGATGGTCTCCGCCGGGCTTCGCGGCGCCATGCAAGAGGCGAGGAGGTCGATAAGCCCGACCGGGACGCACAGAGACCAGGTGCGTGCCTTCCTGATTAAATATTTCGGGACGGCCGTCGGCCAGGAGCTTTCGGAGCCGCTCCACACCGCGACCGCCAAGCCGCGCTTCGGCCTCGTGACGATCGAGGGGGCCGAACACGAGATCGTCGACATCGGCATGCGCATGCTGACGCCGCGCGAGCTCTTCCGGGCGCAGGGCTTTCCGGATTCCTACGTCATCGACCGCGGGCTTTTCCGGGATGCTGGCGGCGGGGCGGAGGAGCGTCCGCTGACCGCAACCGCGGCGATCCGCATGTGCGGCAACGCCGTGCCCCCGCCGCCCGCGGGCGCGCTCGTCGCGGCCAACTGCGCCGACATGGCCGTGAAGAAAGAGGGCGCGGCGGAAGAAGAGGTGGCGGCATGACGCGCGAGGCGCTTCCCGATCGCCGGGCCTCGGAGCGGCTGCCCTTTACCGTTTCGCGCGCCGGCGTGCCGCCGCGCCGCTTCGAGGCGACGATCGGCTTCTATCCGGACGGGCGTGTCGGCGAGGTGTTCGTGGCGGCCGCCGGCGGCAAGGCCGGCTCCGACATGGACATCGTGCTGCACGACAGCGCCATCGCGCTTTCCTTCGCCCTGCAGCACGGCGCGCGGCTCGACGAGATGCGCGAGACATTCGCGCGCGACGCTTCCGGCACGCCGGAAGGCCCGCTCGGCGCGCTGGTGGAAATCCTCTGCGCTATGGAAGCGGGGAGGGGCGGGCAATGAGAGATTCATCCGGGTTCGGTGCCGGGAGGGGGCGTCGGGCGTGCGTAGTCCGCCATTTCGATCACGCGCTTGGCGTCATATCCGATGTTCCGGGCAAAGTTTTGGAGTGTTCGAAGTTCTTCGCGGAATTTATTGCTGTCTGGTTGCACTCCGCTGTGCCTGAACCCTTCAAGACGCCGGCACTGTTTGTTGAAGGCGCTGATACTGTCTGCAAGATCTTTGGCCGCAGCCGCCGCGGAACCCGAGCAACCTACTACGCGGAGATCGATCGTAGTGCTGATGTCTTGGAAGGGAAATGTGATCGCCTGAAGTGCGCGAGCGTCAGGGAGCTCTCCGTTGCTTTCGATCACGGCAATTCTTTCGCCGGCGAGTCGCTCGAAACCGCGCGCGAAGGATCTGAGAGATCCATCTGTCTTACGCCACTCGTCTTCCCGGCCCTTCCACGCGGTGTCCAGCATTTCACGGTGATGCCGGTTGGATTGGCGCATCTGCCGGATGACATAACTGCCGGCAATCAGTGCCGCACAAAGTGTCATCACACCTCCCGCCAGACCCTGATAGCGCGCGGCCCAATAGTCGAGCGCACTCGCCGGGCTTTCGCCACTCGCCGGCGGCAGATCGGGAGGGGGCATGGTAAACAGGCGCGCGACGCCCACCACAATTGCGGCACAGATAATGGTGGCCGGCAGCCATCGCACCCAGAGAGGCAGGCTTTTCATCCCGCTACTCTTGCCCGGCACCCCAATACTTGGCAACGGCCGGGAGGCGCGCCATGAGCGCCTATCTGCTCGGGGCCGCGTTCCGCGCGCGCATGGGCACGCATTGCCGCAAGCTCGTTCTTCTGAAGCTCGTGGACGCGGCCGAGGACGACGGCAGCCGCATCTATCCGGCCGTGGCGACGATCGCGACTGCGGCCGAGGCCTCGACGCGGCAGGTGCAGCGCGTGCTGCAGGCCTTCGTGGAAATCGGCCTTATCCGACAGGTGCGCGCCGGAGGGCGTGGACCGGGGGATTCGGCGGAATACGCGATGGATCTCGACGTGCTGCACCGCCTGGCGCGCGAGGGCTGGGAGGGCCTGTCCGGGGCCGGCGAGGCCGGGCAAACGGCGCCCGAGGCGGCGGGAAATAAGGGTGACACCATGTCACCCTTGGAAAAGGGCGACATCGAAAAGGGTGACACCGGCGACACGCAAAGGGTGACACCGGCGACGGATAAGGGTGACTCCATATGTCACCCAACCCCTCCTGACCCCTCCCTTGACCCCTCCATTGAGAGAGAGCGCGCGAGCGCGCATGCACCTGCGCCTGCAGACGGGGGCGGGGGCGGGGGCGCGCCGGAATCCGATTCCGCCTTCCAGGCGCTTCTCGCCAGATGGCCGACTTCGCCCGTCGACGACCACAAGCGGGCCTTTGCCGCCTGGCAGGCGCTTTCGGCCGAGGAACGCAAGGCGGCCTTTGCCGGCGTTCCGGCCTATCTCGGCTTTGCCCGCAACATGGCGCGCCAGCGCACCTGCGCCATCGGCACCTACCTTGCCGAAAAGCGCTGGGAGCGGCTGAAGGGCGAGGAGGACGGCAAGGCGCCGCTCGTCGCCGTGCCGGCCTGGAGCCGGGACTGGTGGATCCTGCTCTTCCGCGACCTGGAGCGCGGCGAGGCGCGGCGCTTCATCGTGGAGATGGCCGTGCGCACCGGCTCGGGAACGACGCGCCGGGCCGACGACCTGCCCGGCGAGGCGGAGGCGGCGCGCTTCCGAAAAATCGAGCGCGACAGCGAGGCCGGGCGCGCCTGGTATCGCCACCTTGCCGGCGAAAGGGGGCTGAGGCCGCTGAAGCCCGATACGGGCGGGGCGTGGTTCTGGGCGCCGGCGGAATGGCCGCCGCAGGGGCGGGATGCCGGGGCGCGCACTGAGGCGGGCGGGCAGAGGGCGCCGCCGTGAGGGCCGGGGCGCGGGGATCGGAGAGAGGCGGAAAGCGGCGGAGACGAGAGATGGCGGAGACGAGGAAGGCACCGGAACGGGCGCATGTGCTGATACTCAAGCTCGGGGCGGATACGCGCGAAGACCTGGCCGGAGCGCTGCACGTGCTGGCGAGCGATGTCGAGCGCGGCGTCCTGACAGAGGGGTGCTACGGCAGTTACTCTTCGGGGGCGCTCTACAGCTATCGCGTTCGTCCGGAGCAGACACATGCCAAGTGGTCTCGCGAGATGGAGGAATGGCTTGAGGCAGAGGCCGCCAAAGATGCCCGCGCCGCCGAGGTCTCCGCATGAAGCGCCTTTCGATCGAAAAGCTGCTGCAATGGACCTTCCAGGAGGAACTTCCGAAGCGGGAGTTTCTCGGGCCGGGCGTGCCGCTGGTATGGTCTGGAGGCGGCTGGGACGCGGTTCTGCGCGCCGGGGAGACCGGGGCACACATGATTTCGGATGGCCGGCCGCAGGCCTATGCCGTTCATCTCGCCGAGGCGCCGCATGCCGACGCGCTCCTCATCGAAGAGGCGCTGGTGGCGCTTTCGGGCGGCACGCCCGTTCTGCACGAGGCGCCTTCCGTGCTCGTCTCCGACATGGCGCCGGAGGTGGGCGAGGCGGTGGAGGCGCTGGTGGGGGAGGCGGCTTCCGGCGAGGATACGACGCTTCCCGGCTGCCGGTGGCGGCTCGGCGAGCTCGTCTGCGTCCATGCCTCGCTGGGGCGGCGGCCGGGCTGGCAGGTGGAGACGCCGAAATGCAAGCCGGTGCGACCTTCGAACTGGAAGGGCTCGGCGCCGCCCGCCTATGTCCGTCGCTGGGTGAAGGGGCCGATGGGCTCGGGCTGGTGGCGCGAGGAGATCGCAAAGATGGACCCGCGCTCGCGGCGGCTGCCGAAGGATGCCTATCGCAAGTACACCTGGGAGCCGAAGCTGGAACACATCATCCGCGACCGGGCCGAATGGCTCGTCTGGCGGGCGATGCTGGAGGCGGTGCGCGAATCGGTTGCCGGTCGGCTCGGCGCCCATGAGGTGAGCGGGGAGATGCCGCCGGAACGGCCCTGGGAGCTTTCCGGGGAGGATGGCGAGGCCGATATCCACCGCGCCGGCCGGGTGCTGCCAGACCTGTCGCTCGCCCCCGGCGGGACGGCGGAAACCGCGCCTTCCGTGGTGTTTCGCCCGAGGGAGCCAGCGCCGCGCCGCCGGAGGGCGGGCGTCTCCTGAGGGCGGCCGGGCGGCGGGGGCGCCAAGGCCCTTGACACTGCGACTATTCTTGACAGAGGTTCCAACCGTGGAATTGCGAGAGCCCGCCCGGGTCCATGAGAGGAACGGGGCGGGCTTTTTCGTGGAGGGGATCGAGGCATGGCCGATCTGGCATCGACGTGGATCGACACTTCCGATGTTGCCCGGATGGGACGGCACATCTCGCGCCTTCCCGCGGAGATGCGGGTGAAGGCGGCCTCGCGGGCGATGTCGCGCGTCAGGTCGATGGCGACGACCCGGGTCGTGCGGCGCTCGGCGGAGCGGATCGACATCCCGCAGAAGCATGTGCGGGGAAAGACGCGTTCCTTCGCCGCCTTCAATGCGGGTGGCGCGACGCAGGTGATTCTCGTGCGCTCCGGCTGGATTCCGCTCGAGGAGCTGGGAGCGCGGCAGGGAAAGCGCGGCGTTTCCATCCGCGGACGTGGGCAGATCCGCGGGGCGTTCCGCGCCTCGATGGGCAGCGGGCATCGGGGGGTCTTCAAGCGCGTCGGCTCGGCACGGTTGCCGATCCGCGAGCTGTTCGGGCCGAACCCGGCGAACGACATCCTCACCTCGCCGGATGAATTCCTGGACGTGCTGGAGGATGTGATGCGCGACGTCTTCGCGCCGCGCTTCCTGCACGAGGTCGACCGCCTGCTGGCGCGCGCCGGGCACTAACGCCGCTGGATGCCAAGCCAGGCTTAACCCGAAATCACGTCGGACCTCGGCCTCGAAAAAAGGGACCGTACCGCCGCCCTCACCAACTGCGGGCCGGGGCGACCCCGAAATATCGCCAGTTTTTCGATCGCAAAATCAAGGTTATAGCGGTTATGCCGGTTATGAAAACGCGGCATGCCCGGTTATGGCCGGGGTGCCCATGGATCTGATGACCTTCACGCAGTACGCGGCGCATCGCGGCTGCAGCCAGCCGGCGATCTCCAAGCTGGTGAAGGCGGGCCGAATCCCGACGACGCTCTGCCCACGCACCGGCAAGAAGCGCATCGACCCGGCCGTCGCCGATCACGCGCTGGGCGAGACCAAGCTTCGCCTCGACGAGCCGCGGCCGCTCAATGTTGCGAAGGGTGCGCTGCGACCGGCGACGGACGAGGCGGCAGCCGCTGGCGCGGAAAGCAATTCAGCGGCGCTTACGAAGGCCCGTACGGTTACCGAGGAGTACCGGGCGAAGTCGGCCGAGCTGGACTACCAGCAGCGGGTTGGGCGCCTGGTGGCGATCGAGGACGTCGAAGCATCCATGGCCAAGTGCGCAGAGGTCATGGTGCGCGAGATCGATCAGCTTCCGGTTCTCGCGGACGACCTGGCGACGGCCGTCTCGCGAAATGGCGTCTCCGGGGTCCGCAAGCTCCTGAAGGACAAGGCGCGCTCGCTGCGCGAGAGCGTGGCGAGTTCGATGCGGCTCATGGCAACCGCCGAGAGCGACGGCGCGGACGATGAAGAGGAGAAGGCGTGAAGGGACTTGCCAAAGCCCTGCCGATCATCGCCGGCACGCTTGCCGCGATCATTGCGCCGCCCCCACCCCTGGTGCCGTCCGTCTGGGCGCAACAGCTCGTTGTCCCGGACGGGCCGCGCGCCGGCACGAAATGGGACCCGTCGCTCACGCCCTATGTGCCGGAGATCATCGACGCGATGGGCCCCGACAGCCCGCACAACATCGCCGCCGTGCGCAAAAGCGCGCAGACGGGCGTCTCCGTCGCAGCAATGGCGCTCTGCCTCTCCTACGCGGATCGTGCGCCGTGCCGCATCGGCTTCGTGCTTCCCGGCCAAGACGCGATCAACGAATTCAGCCGGGAAAAGCTGGGCCCGGCGATCGAGGCGACGCCAGTCCTGAAAAAGAAAATACGGCCGCAGACCTCGCGCTCGGCGCAGGGCTCGACCGGCACCTACAAGCGGTTCCCGGGCGGATCGCTGCTTCTGCTGAACGCCAACTCGGCGGCGGACCTGCGCCAGAAGACGCTGAAGATCGGCGTTGCCGACGAGATCGACGAATGGGAGGACGACCTCAACGGGCAGGGCGACCCGTTCGAGCTGCTCAAGGGGCGTTTCACCTCGCATCACGCGACCGGGGAATGGCGCCTCCTGGCGTTGTCGACGCCGACCGAAGATGGCGAGTCGAAGATCGACGAGCTTTTCGAGGAAGGCGACCAGCGATTCTGGCACGTTGACTGCCCGCAATGCGGCACGTCGATCCGGCTTCAGTTCGAGCACCTGAAGTTCAACCGGCGCCCGCCCTACCAGGCGCACTACGTCGCCCAGTGTTGCGGCGGTGTCATTGAGCACCACGAAAAGGCGGCGCTCGTGCGCGAGGGCCGGTTCGTCGCCGCCAATTCGGAAGGGCTATACCCGTCTTTCCATGTCGATGCGCTGACGTCGCTTGTCACGACCTGGGACATGATCGCCGAGGGGTGGTGGACCGCGCATGGAGACGAGAGGAAGGTCAAAGCCTTCTTCAACACGGTTCTCGGCCTGGCCTACCGGATGCGTGGCGACGCGCCGGATCACGAGCGGCTCATGGAGCGCCGCGACCGGGATCTGGTGGAGAATGTCGTGCCGCCGCGCGGACTGCTGCTCGTCTGCGGGGCAGACGTGCAGCATTCGGGTATCTGGGCGGAGGTGGTGGCATTCGCACCCGACAGGCAGAGCTGGTGCGTCGCGGCGCGCTGGCTGGAGGGCGACACCGCCGATCCGAACGGGGCAGCGTGGCAGCAACTCGCGGCACTCTATGACGAGCGCTTTCTTGATGCGTTCGGGCAGGATCGGCAGATCGACGCCCTCGCGGTCGATGCCGGCGACGGGCAGCGGATGAACCAGGCGCTCGCCTTCGTGCGGAGCCGCGCGCGGGCCTACGCGACAAAAGGCATGGCAGGCTGGACGCATCCGGCGATCGGATCACCGAGCCGTGTCGACATCAATCTCAGGGGCAAACGCATTCGCCGGGGGGCCTCGCTCTGGCCGATCGGCACCTGGCCGCTGAAAGCGGAATTTTACTCGAACCTTCGCAAGCCGGGAATCGCGGCCGGGCAGGAGGTCGATCCGGCCGGCTACTGCCACTTCGGCGGCTTCCTCGGCGAGAACTACTTCAAGCAGATCACGGCCGAATATCTGGCCGATGTGAAGTTCCGCGGCCGCACACGGCGGGAATGGCGTCCACTGCGGGAAGACAACCACCTCCTCGACTGCCGGATCATGGCGATGGCGATGGCCGAGTATCTCGGCCTTTCCAGGATGACGCCGGAGCGGTGGGCGCAGCTCGCCGCCAGCCGCGGCGTGCCGGCGGAACTTGCCGATCCGGATCTCTTCGCGCCCGAAGCGGTCAAGCTGGCCGCCAAGCCTCAGGCGCCGAAAACGGCGGGTGACTCGTCGTCGTTCGAGGAAAGGCGGAACAAATGGCGGAAGCGGTCGCAGTGAAGCCCGGGATCATCGGCCGCTTGCTCGGCGGGCGAGGGCGGGGCCTGCCGGGCAATACCGGCCGCACCGCGCCGCAGGCGAGCTATCTGAAGGACACGCGCTCGGGCATCATCGCTTCGCGGCCAGCGGTCCTTCGTGAAAGCCGCGACGAGATCCGGCGCGCCTGGCCGCGCTCGGCGGCGATCGCGCTCGACATCCTGCACAATTCGGGACGCTTGAGCGGTGCCGTCACGCAGGTAATTGGGGATACCGTCGGCGATGGTCTGACCCTGTCGCCGCGTCCGAGTCTTTCGCGTTTGGGCTACGACGAAAAGGAGACGCGGGATTTCATCTCGCTCGTGAAGCAGGCGTGGAAGCACTGGGCCTACGAGGCCAGGGAATGCGACCTTCGCGGCAAGTTCACGGTACCGCAGCTCGTCGACATCTCGCTTCGGTGGGACATGGCCTATGGCGAGACGACGGGCGTCCTCGACTACCTGCCGCAGGCGGCCCGCGAGCGCTACGGCATCACGACCGGCACCAAGATCTGCCTCGTGCCGCCGACGAAACTGGTGCAGGACACGATCGAGACGGAGGGCCTCTACCAGGGCGTCTTCCACGACGCAAACGGGCGGCCAGTGCGCTATCGCTTCAGCGAGAAAAACGGGCTGATTTCCCGGAAGGTCGATTTCCCGGCGAAGGACCGGGACGGCCGGCACGTGGTGATCCATCTTTTCGATCCGGTCGACGCGACTGACGTGCGGGGAATCTCGAAGCTGGCCCCGGCCTTTCGCAAACATCTGCAGCACGAGGTGCTGGAGGACGCGACGCTGCAGCAGGCGATCCTGCAGAACATCTTCGCGATCGTCCTGACCAGCAAGGAGCCGAGCAAGGACGCATTCGAAGCGCTCGAAGTTCTGAAGGACAGCCAGATGGAGGGCGCCTCGGAGATCATCGACGGCTTCACTTCCTATTTCGCCGCGGCGCTGGAGCGGGCGAGCGAAGCGAAGGTGCATGTCAACGGCGAGCCGCAGGTCTCGCATCTGGCGCCGGGCGAGGAACTGGACCTCAAAAAGGTCGGCAGCCCGAACGACACCTATCTGCCGTTCTCGGCGAGCCTGTCGCGCGACATGGCGCGTGCGATCGGCATCACCTATGGCGGCCTGACGATGGACCATTCGGACGCGACCTATTCGTCCGTGCGGATGGAGATGGCATCGATCTGGCCGGTGGTGCTGCGGCGGCGCGAGCGCATCGCCGCGCCTTTGAACCAGATGATCTTTGAGAACTGGCTCGACGAGGAGATCGGATCCGGCCGCATCCCGTTGAAGGGCGGCTACGAGGCATTCGTCGCGAACCGTGGCGCGGTCACCTGGGCCGAGTGGCAGGGGCCGCCCGCACCCTCGGCGGATGACTACAAAAGCGCCCGCGCCTCCAGCGAGCGCCTGGAGAACGGCACTTCGGCGATCGAGATCGAATGCGCTGCCGGCGGAGTCGATCCGGAAGAGCTTTTCGAGATGCGGGTGCGCACGCACCGCCGATATCAGGAAGAGGGGATGCGCTCGCCTTACGAGGCGCGGACGACCAGCACGCGGACCGATCCCGATGGCGGGACGCCGGCCAGCCAGGTCAATTGATCGAAAGAGAATTCCGCGGTCGCAAACGCGGATAGAGCGCAATCGCCACGGCTCCATCGGCCCCGGCGGTTGTGAACACAACCCCCTGCGCGCTCCGGGCTTTGCGGGCCGGGCGCCGATGGAGACAGAGATGAGAGAAGAGAAGCACGCGAAAAGCAGAGGCATGCATTTCGTCCAATCCTTCCTGCGCTGGCGACGGGGCGAGCTGGAACGGGTCAAAGCGCATTGGCGGGGCGATCCCGCCAAGGGCATGACCGGAGGCACAAAAGCTGCCGAAGGTCCGTGCGGCAACGAAGACGGCAAATGTTGCAGTCTGTCGGATTTTCCTTATCCGCGGGCCGAAGCACCGATCTTCGGTGGCGACTTCAATGATTGCTTCCAGAGGGTCCAAGAGCATTTCAGTCGAGCGCTCGCCGGTGACATGACGTATTCGGCCGCCCGCGATCTGGCCCGGTATATCGACGCGATCAACACGTTGAGGGCCGTGCGAGACAGCTGCCTCTGCCGCAAGCGTGCTGGAGGCATGGCATGACCCCGCTCGCCCAAGCCCTGCTGAACGACTGGTGCCGGCCGAAGGCAAAACGGGTTGTCGCCGATCTCGCCGCCTCCAGCTCCTTTCTTCTCGAAGCGAAGTGCTTCGATATTTCTGCTCTCGATGGCTTTTTCACTGCAAACGACATTCGAGCGACGGTTGGCGACCTGCTCGCTTCCGGACGCGTATTTCTGCCGGCGCCGGTCACGTGGCTGGAGCTGAGCCGAGATCTGGGAGTTTTGTGTGTCGATCAAGAATGGGTGGAATCGAAAAACGCCGGGGACGGAACGAGTTTCTTCTTTGCGGTAGCTTCTCGGGAATGTATTTCAATTCCGGAATACATCGACGTAGGCGGGGATAGTTCGGAGTTTGTGATGCGCTTTCAGAGTGAGCCCGGCGATCGCTTGCCTTCTCTCGAAGCGGTTTCATCCAATATTATCGGAAAACTGTTCCTCATCAACACACCGCATATCGTGGGCCAGAAGACGCACACGCCGCATGCCGGGCTGCAGCGAAAGATCGCCAGGGCGATGGGGATGGTCGGCAAGTACCCGCTGCACGCCTACACCGAAATCACGCTCTGGTGCGACGAGGACGACAGGCGCGAGGCGGCCTCCGATGAGGCAATCGAGGCAAGGTTCTCCGGGCGCAAGTGCCTACACTTCGTGCGCTCTTTCCTGCGCTGGCGACGGGGCGAGCTGGAACGGGTCAAAGCGCATTGGCGGGGCGATCCGGCCCTCGGGATGAAACGATCTCGCTACATTGCCAAGCCCGCCAGGCCGCCCTCCGAGGCGGCTTTTTCGTGAGAGCGTCCTGATGGCGGCGCTCCCCACGCTCGAAGACGATCCATGCGGCCGGGCGGCGGCGCTGTCGGCGCTGCGCGACGCGATCATGACCGGCGAGAAGATCGGCCGCATCCGCTATCGCACCGCCAATGGCGAGCGCGAGATCGAATACCGCGGCCAGAGCCTCGCCGACGTCACGGCCGAGCTGGAGATCGCGCGGCGTGCCTGCGAGGGCAAGAGCGGCCTGCGCCGCCGTTACGCAAAGCGCTTCAGCTTCATCTGAAAAGGACTTTGACATGCCGATCCTGCAGGACGGCGAACTCGTGCTTTACGGGTTCGTCGGCGACGACTTCTGGGGCGACGGCTTTACCGCCGCCCAGGTGCTTGCGGCGCTCGCCGAACATGGCCGTGAAAACGATATCACCGTGCGCCTCAACTCCGGCGGCGGCATCGTCGACGAGGGGCTGGCGATCTACAACGCGCTCGCCGCGCACAGGGGCGAGGTCAGGATGGAAATCGACGCCATCGCGGCCTCCTCGGCCTCGATCATCGCGATGGCCGGCGACCGGATCGTCATGAAGGCCGGATCGGTGATGATGATCCACGATCCGGCGTCGATCACGATCGGCACGATCGCAGACCACGAAAAGTCGATCGAGATGCTGACCGCCTATTCCGGGCAGATGGCCTCGATCTACGCCGAGCGGTCGGGGAACGAGACGGACGCCGTCCGCGCCGACATGGAAGCGGAAATCTGGCTGACGGCCGACCAGGCTGTCGAGCGGGGCTACGCCGACGAAGCGGAAAAAGCCAAGGCGAAGGCCGTCGCGGCCTTCGACTACCGCGCCTACGCGAACGCTCCGGACCGGCTGAAGACGCTCGCCCGCAAGCGCAACTGGTCTTTCGAGACCGAGCACAAGGCGGCCGCCTCCGCGTCCGCATCCACCCGGCAGCAGAAGGAGACGACGATGTCGGAAAAGCAGAAGGCGGAGGACAACGCCGCCGATACCGAAGCCGCGATTTCCGAAGCGGCGAAGAAGGCCGTCGCGGCCGACCGCGAGCGGCGCAAGGCCGTTCTGGCGCTTGACGAGACGAAGGGCCGCGAGGCGCTGGCCGAGCATCTCCTGGGAACGGAGATGGATGTCGACGCGATCAAGGCGACGCTCGCAGCGGCGCCAAAGGCCGCCGAAGAGAAGCGGCCCGCGGCGAGCTACGAGGAGCAGCGCTCGCTCGCCGCCGGCCTCGCCCGGCCGGAGGCTTCCTCACAGGGGCGGCCGAAAGCGACAATCAATGCTGGCGAGATCTATGCCGCCAGGCGCACCCACTGAAGCCTAGGAGGGCGAAATGGAAAACAAGGTGATGGGAAAGCGAAACATCAGCTTCCTGCTGTCGGAAGCGCCCGGTTCGCTGTCGCGCGAGGTCGTCACGGTTCTCAGCGGAGAAGGCATCCTCGAAGCCGGCTCGGTGCTCGGCGAGGTGACTGCGTCCGGCAAGTTCGCTTGGTCACCGAACGCGGAGGTCACCGGGAAGGAGGGCGCCGAGACCGCAGCCGCCGTCCTTCTTTATCGCGTCGACGCGACGTCGGCGGATGCCGAGGCGGTTGTCGTCGACACTTCATGCGAAGTGAAGGGTGACGAACTTCTCTACCAGTCGAGCGTCGACGACAACACGAAGAAAGCGGCCAAGGCAACGCAGCTGCGGGGCGCTCTCATCAAGGTCCGCTAAGGCGGGTTCACCCAGAGAATTCAGACAAGCCCGCTTCGGCGGGCTTTTTCATGAGGAAATGAGACATGCCCAGCTTGGACGTTTTCGAGGGCGATGCCTTCTCGCTCGTCTCCCTGACCGCCTCGGTCAACAAGCGCAAGTACCGCCCCGGCCAGATCTCCGCCGCCGGACTTTTCGACGAATCCGGCGTGACCACTACGACCGTCTACGTCGAGATGAAGGACGGGAAGCTTTCCCTGGTCGAGCCGACCCCGCGTGGCGGGCCGGGCGAAACGGTCGGCGGGGAAGACCGTGAGGCCATCCCCTTCAAGGTCCCGCACTACCAGCGCGATGACGCCATCTATGCCGACGAGGTGCAGAACGTGCGCGCTTTCGGCGAAGAGGACGTGCTTGAGACGGTAGAGGACCGGGTCGTCGAGAAGGCCGCGCGCCATGCGCAGGACCTCACAATGACGCTCGAGCATCAGCGTTGCGGCGCCATCAAGGGCATCGTTCTCACGAAGAACGGCACGGTCGTCGAGAACCTTTACACGCGCTTCGGCATTTCCACGCCCGCAGCCGTTTCGCTGGAGCTCGACGTCGACACGACCGATGTCGGCACTGTTTTCGACGCTGTCCGGTTTTCGATCGAGGACTCCCTCGACGAGCCTTATGACGGGTTGCACGTCTTCACCGGTCGCGACCTCCACACGGCGCTCTGGCGGCACAAGAGCGTGAAGGAGACGCTTCTCAGCCACGCGGGCGCCGTGGAGCTGCGCATGGCGGTTCCCGACATCTTCGAGTTCGGAGGGGCGACCTGGGAGCGTTACCGGACGGGTGCAGCGGCGACCGCCGATCTTGGCTCGCCGTACATCGCGGCGAATGAAGCTCGCGTCGTTCCTGTCGGCGTGCCCGAGCTCTTCCTCACGCGCTTCGCCCCGGCCGACTACGAGGAAACGGTCAACACCGTCGGCCTGCCGTTCTACGTGCAGCAGACTCCGAAGCCGAACCGGAAAGGGCGAGATCTGGAGGTGCAGATGAACGCGATCTCCCTCTGCACCCGTCCTGAGGTCCTGCGTCGCCTGACGCTCACCTGATCGCCGCCTTTCCAACTTGCCGTTTGAGGGCGGCGCAGACCTCCGAGGAGGGAAAGATGAAGAAGTACAAGATGCGCTCCACCGTGATCGTGCCGGAATCGGTCGTGAAGATCCGGAGCGGTCAGATGGTGGCGACGGGCGAAACGGTGTCTTTGCCCGAGGAGTATGGGCAGCATCTCGTCGAAGAACGGCTTGCGGTCGAGGCGTCCGACAGCTCGAAAAAGCCGAATGAAGACAAGAGCCACGCCAACGGTGCCGTCGACAAGATGCGCAAGGACGAACTCGTCGCGGAGGCTGAGAAGCGCGGCGTCGAAATTACCTCCGACATGACAAAGGCGGAGATCCTGACGGCCCTGCAGGCCGCGGCGGGGGCGTGACCTGGTCACAAGCGGCGGCGGCGCTCGATGCCGCCGTCGCGGACATCTTTGACGAAACCGAGGCGACCTTCATCGGCGTGTCGAAGCCCCGCCGCGGCGAGGCCTTCGAGGATACCGAGCGGGAAAGGTTCACGGCGAACATCTCCGTGGAGCGGGCGCCGAAGGACTGGCAGTTCTCGGCCGATACGGCGATCGACCCGGAATCGCGGCTGACGCATAGCAGCGGACAGATCGTGGTGACGGCACTTGCCGCGGGCTGGCCCTGGCGGCCCCGGATCGGCGACCGCGTCAGCTTCGGCGGCGAGCGGTTCACCATCGTCGACACGGACGAGGACGGCTCCGACCGTTTCGCCTGTCTTCTTGCCGCGGCTGCCTAGGGGCACTCAAGAATGGCAACGCTTTCCATGACGGCGCTGCGGCTTGCGGCGATCGAAACGCTCGCGCCGACCGCCGCGGTGGAGGGGAAGATCCCGTTTCCGACAATCGCCGGAAACAACTATTTCGACAGCCGGTCGGTCTCGCTCGGCGAGCTCGATCCGCAGAGCGACGGCGCGATCTGCGTCGGCGTCTATTGCGACCGGATGGGCGGGGAAAGCCGCGGCGCCTCGGCCCCGGCGCATCCGGCATGGATCACGGCGGACCTCGTCTTCGAGATGGAGGTCGCTGTCATCGACCGCTTCGACGACGAGGACGCCGTGGCGAACCCGGCGACCGACGAGGCGGCGGCGGCGCGGCTGGAATTTCTCGCCTCGCAGATCCGCTTCGCGCTCTTGAAGCGGCGGGACCCGGCACTTTTTCGGGGATTGCTGCGCGAAATCACGGAGACGCGCTCCGACCAGTTCCGCATGCCGGAGATCGGCGTGCGCCTGGCGCGCCGGACGATGGTGATGAGCTGCCAGATCGCCGACGACAGATGGAGCGATACGCCCGGCGAACTGCCGGAGCCGCTCAAAAGCCTGGCCGCGACGCTGCCGGAAGGAAGCTACGGCCGGCCGATCTGCGTCCGGCTTGCCGAGGCATGGGCCGGGCAGGACGCGGCCGGGCCGCTGGAGGGCATCGACATCGGGCTCGGGGCCGAGACGCCGGAGAGCGTCCCGGCGGCGGCGCTGCAAGGGCGGGTCGAGACAGACTAGCGAGGACAAGGATGCCAAGACTGGAGCGGATGCGCCTGGCGCGGCCGGGTCTGCAAATCCCGATGCCCGATCGCGGCGGAAGGCTGTTCTCGGCAGATGGCGAGACCGTCGACATGGAGGACGGATTCTGGGCCGGACTTGCGCGGGAGGGCGATATCGAGACGGCACCGGCCTTCGAAGCCGAGGCGCCGGATCTTGCCGGCGAAATCATGGAAACGCAGACGCCGCCCGCGCTGACGGATCGCGGCACCAACCAGGCGGCCGGCGCGACCGGCGCCAAGGCACGAAAGCCGCGCGCGCGGCGCAAGGAGAGCTGACATGGCCGAAGGCATCCTTTTCCAGAACATTCCGGGCGCCGGCCTCGTCGCACCGGGGTTTTTCTTCGAGCTTACGTCCGGCGGGCAGTTCGAATCCAATTCCCGGCTTCTGCTGATCGGGCATGCGAATTCCGGGGCGAGCCTTGCCGCGAACACGCCGACGCCGATTAACTCGCAGTACGAGGCCGATGCGCTTTGCGGCGCCGGCTCCATGCTCGCGGACATGTACCGCATCGCCCGCGCCAACGCTCCGGCACAGGAAATCTGGGGGATCAACGTCGCTGCGACCGGCACGACGGCGGCATGGACGGTGTCGATCGACAGCGTGCCCGCTGCCGGCGGTGTCGGCACGATCGAGATCCAGGGCGAGACGATCCAGATCGTCATCGCCGCCGGCGACGCCGATACGGATGTCGCCTCGGCCCTCGCGGCGGCGGTTAACGCCTATTACAACGAACTCACGGGCGCCTCGCTCGCCGTCACGGCTTCGGCGACCGACGAAGTGGTGACGCTGACGGCGCGGCACGCCGGCCTCGTGATGAACTCCATCGACGTATTCGTGCCGACGGACGTCGCCGGCAACGCCTTCGCCGGCTCGGCGACGGCGATCACGCAGACGACGACGGCAACCGGCTCGCCGGACCTTTCGACCGGGCTCGCCGCGCTCGGCGACGAGCCATTCGACTTCATCGCCACGCCCTTCGCCGACGCGACGAATATCGGCCGCTACACGGCGCTGATGTCGGATGTTTCCGGGCGCTGGTCGTATCTGAAGCAGATCTTCGGGCACATCGTGACGGCGCTGGTCGATTCGACGGGCGACCTCACGACGCTCGGCCTTTCCCTCAATGACCGGCACCTGACGATCGTCCCGGTGATCGAAAGCGCGGGCAACCCCTCTCCGGTCTGGGCCTGGGCGACCGCGCTTCTCGCACGCACCGTGCCCTGGCTCGGCGACGGTTCGACTGGGAACGTTTCGCGCAACCATACCGGCCTCGTCGTCCAGGGCGTCAAGGCGCCGCGCACCCGCTCGACCTGGCCGGCCTATGCGCAGCGCAACACCTTCCTGAAGTCCGGCATCTCCAGCTGGTCGGTCAACTCGGTGGGCGAGGTGACGATCGACAAGCTGATCACGACCTACCGGACCAACCCGCTCGGGCAGACCGATACCGTCTTCAGGGACATCCAGGCGATGGCGCAGGCCATGTACATGCTGAAGCGCTTCCGTGCCGACCTTTCCTACGAGCACGGCCAGAAGGCGATCGCCGACACCAATCCGGGCAATCTCGGCGCCATTTCTACGCCCGCCGACATCAAGGCGACGATGATCCATTCCGCCGAGGCGATGGCGCGGCAGGGCGTGCTGGAAAATGCCCCCGAATTCGCGCGGCGGCTGATCGTCCAGCGGGACGGCGACAATCCGAACCGGGTCAATGTGCTCGCCCCGATCGACCGGGTGAACCCGTTCGACATTCTCGCGCTGAACGCCGTGCTCTACGTGCAGTACCGCCAGGCCGCCTGACGGCTTTCAATCAACCTGAAGGCCGGCGGCGCCGGCCTTTTTTCTTCCAGGAGGAACGAACATGGCCGATTTCGGCGGCGAAATGGTGCTGACGCTTTCTGGCGGCACCGCGATCACGATGCGCGGCGAGCTCTCGGTGATGCCGACCGGCACCTCGAACGAGCCGATCACCAACCAGAACGGGTCCGTGTCGCGCTCGGCCACGTTGACGCCGAGAAAGGCCGAATGCACCTTCGAGGATGGCGGGCAGGACTGGGAAGCCCTCATGCGGTTGCGCTTCAACGCGACGTTCCGCGAGGACTTCACCGCCGTGTCGCACTTCTTCACCGACGCGTTCTTCGAGGGCGAACCGACGATCAACCGCAAGACGGGCGAGGTGTCCGGGCTTTCGATCGTCACCGACGCCTATCGGAGGGTCTAGGAGGTGAAGCAAGTTCCGCTGTCGAAATCCTACACGGCGCATGGCGAGGTGTTTTCCAGGGTCGTGCTGCGCGCGCCGAAATTCGAGGAATATTTCGAGATCGGAAGCCCGCAGGAAGTGGTCTACGGCGCGTCCGCGAAGATGCTGCAGACCGATCGCGTGGTGGTGCGAAAGTATCTCGACATTCTCGTGGAAGCGCCCGTCGCCCGCGGCGCGCTTGCCGTGATCGATGAGCTCGCCGACGTCATGGCGCTGGAAGAAGCGGTGCTCGGTTTTTTTACGCAAGCGCGCGAGCAGATGCGCAGGTCGGAGAGCTCGTCTTCCGGCTCGGATGGCGACCGGAAGACGTCGGACGACTGACCTTCGAAGAGATCGACCGCTGGTTCGGCCGGGCGGCCGACTGGCACGAACGCGAGAAGCGTCGCCGCAAGCGGCGCTAGCGCCGCCAAAACTCGCAGCTCAGGCGATCGTCGACCTTCGGCGCCACTTTCATCTCGACGCCGGAGACTTCCATCTTCGCCAGGCGCTCAACGGACGCCCTGGCAAAGGACTGTATGACGGCGCCGTCCGCCAGATTTGCATCGATCCGTGCGAGCCCGGCGAGGGCGCCGGCGCAGGCGGCCATATAGACCTCCGCCGGGTCGCGATTCGAGGGAAAGAGTTCCAGCGTGCCGCCGAGAGAGCGGTACTGGATGTTGCCGGCCCATGCCTGGCAAAGATCGGCAGTGCAGAAGTTGCCGGCGATGCCGGGCGCCGCGTCGATGCCAAGAGCCGTTTCAATGCCTCTGGTCGCGTCGTCGAAGTTTTCACGCATGCCCGCGCTGGCGGAAATCGCCGAAAGTCCAAGTAATGCAACCAGTGCCAAAGCAATTCGCATCGGTCCGTTTCCCTTTCACCTTCATCTGAAAGCTACTCTAACATGAACCGCATTCTCGAAGCGACACTCCGGCTCGTCGGCAAGGATGCCGGTGCGGGCCGGATGCTCGCTTCCGTCGGGGGCAAGATGCAGGAGATGGATCGCCGGGCGGCGCGGTTCAACCGGAGCAACGGCGCCCTGATGAGCGGACTTGTCGGGGCGGGACGCATGCTGACGCGCGTTCTCGGTCCGGCGGCGATCGGCTACGGGCTGAAGCGCTCGGCCGATGAGGCAGCCAATTTCGAAAGCGCCATGACCGGCGTGCAGAAAAAGGCCGGGGCGACGGCCGAAGAGATGGCGAATATCCGCAAGGAGGTTCTCGACCTTGCGACCTCCGGCGAACTCGCCGTGTCGATCGAGGAAATCGCCGCCGCCTTCGAGCGCGGCGCCGCCGCCGGCATCCCGCTCGACGAGCTGCGCGCATTCGCGGCGCTCTCGGCGAAGGCGGCGGACGCCTTCGACATGTCGGCCGAGGAGGTCGGCAATGCGGCGGCGGGCTTTACCGTCGGCCTCGGCGTCGCGCGCGACGAGATGGAAAAGTATTTCGACCTGATCAACACGCTCGCCGACAGCGGCATCGCCGACGAGAAGGACATCATCAGTTTCCTCGATCGGGCCGGCGCGTCGCTGAAGCTTTTCGGTCTCAGCAAGGAACAGTCGGCCGCGCTCGGCGCCTCGCTCCTCAATCTCAAGATGCCCGCCGAAGTCGCCGCGCGGGCGATGGACACGCTGACGGGCAAGCTGCTCAACCCGAAAGGCGCCGGCCCCAAGGCCTGGCACGCCTTCAAGACGGTGGTCGGCGACACGGAGAAATTCGCCAGGCTGATGGACGAGGATGCCAATGCGGCGCTGCTGACGTTCCTGGAAAACCTTGACAGGATGGACAAGAGAAGCCGTGTCGCGGCGTTGCAAGGCCTTCTGGGTCAGGGCTTCGACGACGAGGTGATGCGGCTGGTCGCCGGATCGGAGGAGGTGAAGCGCAATCTGGCCATCGCCGCCGACGAAAGCCGGTGGGCCGGTTCGCTCGGCCGCTCCTATGCGATGAAGCTCGACGATTACAATTCGCAGCTGCAGGTCTTCGCCAATCGCTGGCGAGAACTCAAAATCGCCGCAGGCACGGCAGTGCTGCCCGCGCTGACCTCGGTGGTGGAGAAAGCCGGCGAGCTCATGATGGAGCTTTCCGATGGAACGGGCGCGGCGGGCGAGCTGGTCGGCGAGCTCAAGGCGGCCGGCGAAGCGTTCCGCGTCTCACTCGACTGGGGTGAGATCGGCGAGGCGAAATACGCCGCCGAGGAGGTGCTGCGCGTTCTTCAGCGCGTCGCCGAGCAGGATTTCAACGTCGACTTCGACGGCAGCGCGATCGTGCGCTTCGCCGAGGACCTGGCCAAGGCGATCAACGATACGGCCGAGGCGATCCGCAAGCTGGAAGAGTGGCGCAAGAGGGTGGCCGATCCCGGCGGCACGCGCATCACGGAATACGGCGAGAAGACCATCAATCTCGGCATGTCGCCGAAAGAGATGGAAGCCGCGGATGCGCGCAAGCGCGAGATGCTTCGTTCCATCCTTCCAAACGCCCTGGTACCGTCTTCGCCATTCGCCAATCCGGCGAACATGCCGACCTATCGCAGCACATCGGCCATCTCACCGGCCGACGTCGTCGCCACGCCGCTGCCGGCCTCCGTCGCGCCGGAGACGGTGGCGACACGGCTCTCGCGCCAGCGCGCCATGGAAGATACCGCGCGTCGGACGATGTTCGCGCGGGAGGTGCCTGCCGCGCTATCGATGCCTTCGCCCGGCGCCGGCGAATTCAGCGTGCGCCCGGTGATGGAGCTCGACCGGTTCGAGATCGAGGCCCGTCGCGCGAGCGATCTCCTGGAGGGGCTGAAGGAACCCATCTCGACGCGGGCCGACATCGACGCATCCGCCTTCCAGGCGACGCTGGCGCGCATGCGCTCCGACGCCGACGAGACGGCGCGATACGTCACCGGCCGGCTCGGAAGCCTGTCGGCGGGGCGCGGCCAGCTGGCGAGCGGCAATCGCGGCCGGACGATGCCGCATGCCGGCACGCCAGCCTCCGGCGCCGAAGGGGCGCGATAAATGCGCGACTGGTCGAAGGGCTGGTGGCCCGCCTCGTTTCGGGGCGTGCCGTTCTGGGTCGAGCGCGACGGACCCTATCGCGGCCGCCGCGTGGCGGTGCACCAGATCTCCGGCGGCGAGGCGGCCGTCACGGAGGATCTGGGGCTGCTGCAGCCCTCCTTCCGCGTCGAGGCCTATGTCGCCGACGATCTCGCGGATGCCGAAGGCCTCGCCCTCGAAGCGGCGTGCCAGGCCAAGGGGCCTTCCGTGCTCGTCCTGCCGATGGACGGGCCGGCGAGCGTGCATTGCCTTTCGTGCCAGCGGGACCGGCGCCTCGATAAGAACGGGCGTATCGGCTACCGGCTGGAATTCGTCGTGGCCGGCGCGGCCGGCGCCGTTCGTGCCGGCGGCGTACCGGCGATGCGCTCCGTCTTCCGGGCGGGGCTTTCGGCGGTGACAAGCGCGATCGCCGGGGTGTTCTGAAGTGGACTGGCTCATTGACCTGATCGATCGCTTCGTCACCGACGCCGACGACGCCACGCTTGCCCGGCGCGAGGCGCTGGCGATCGAGGAGGGCAGCGAGACGGCTGCCGGCGGCTTCCTGGAGGCCTGCCGCATTCTCGGCGAGGCCGCCGACGACCCGGTTCAGCTGATCGACGCGCTCGATCTTCTGGCCTCCGGCACGGTCGCCGAAGAGACCGGGAGGCTTGTCATCCGGTGCTTTGCGGCGATCCGGGCGGACTATGCCTCGCGGCAGGACGCGCAGGCCGCGCGGTCCGCGCTGTCTTCGGCCGCAGATCGGGTTTACGAGCCCGCCGGCCTTGCCTTCGGGGCGGAGGTACATGCCTTTCTCGTGCGGCTCGCCGGCGAGGCGGTGACGCAGATTTCGGCGATCGCGGCGACGCGCGCGCCGGTGGTCAGGGTGGAGACCGGCATCTCGCTGCCTTCCACGCTTGCCGCCTTCGACCTCTACGGCGATGCGGCGCGGGCGGAGGAGATCGTGGCGCGCAACCGGATCGGCACGGCGCTCGTCATGCCGGTCGTCTTCGAAGCACTCGCCGAATAGCACCATGCTCGAAACGGTGGCCTTCCAGGTGGCGGGTCGGATCCTGCCGCATGAAAGCTGCACGCTCAGGGAATCGGCCGAAGAGGCGGTGCGCGAGGCGTCTTTCGTCGTGCCCTGGGCGGGGGCGGGCATTCCCTGCGCGCCGGACGAGGAAGCGGTGATCACCGTCTCGGGCGATCTCTGGGGGACCGGCTATGTGCGCGACGTCAACGCCAGCCACGGCGAGGAAGACCGGATCTACACCGTGACCTTCGTCTCGCGCACCTGCGACGCCACGGAATGCTCGGTCGAGCACCCGACGGGCCTTCTGAAAGACGTCGACATCACCGGCATCGCCGAAGGCTTCGACACGCTCGGCATCGGCGTCGAAAGCGCCGTTACGACGCCGAAGAAGCCCCGCCACAAGCTGCGGCCCGGCGAGACGCTTTTCGATACGCTCGAGACGGAGGCGAGGGCCCGTGGCGTGCTGATCCACGACACGGAGCGCGGCAAGCTGAAGCTCGCCGACCGGCCGGAAGGAAGGCATGTCGGGGCGCTGCGCCTCGGCGACAACATCAAGCAGGCGAGCGCGACGCTCTCCGGCGAGAAGCGGCATTCGAAAGTAACGGTGCGCGGCCAGGCCGCCGAAGGAACGAGCGGGCCGGTGCTTTCGCCGGAAGGCGAGGCCGAGGCGCCGGGCCTGCCGCGGCCGCGCCCGCTGATCATCGTGCATGAAGGCGAGATCACCTCCGAGCGGGCGAAGAAGCGGGCGGCATGGGAAGCGCAGCGCGGCGTCGGCAACGGCGTTTCCTGCACCATCACGGTGCCCGGCTGGAGGGATGCAGGCGGGCGGCTGTGGAAGCGCAACTTCCTTGTGGAGGTCGACGACGACTGGCTCGGGATTTCGGGGGACATGGTGATCGCTTCGGTGACCTTTGCGCAGGACGGGACGGCGGAGGGCACGCAGGCGGTCATCTCCTGCAAGGATCCGCGCGCGCTCGGCGGGGAAAATCCGCGCGGCGACAGCAATGCGGCCTGGAGCGCTCCGGCGGCTTCCGAGCCGGTTTTCCGTGTAAATTAATGCCGGGCAGGGCGAAGTGATGTCGGATGCCTCGCTGACGCGCTTCCTGCTCGACGGGACGGTGACGCATCGCGGCGGCCAGCAGTTCGTCGACGGCAAGGGGCTCGCCGGCGACCTCTTCGAGCGGGTGCACCGGATCGAGCCGCACGGCTTTGCCTCCTGGCCCGTGAAGGGCGGGATCGGCGCGGCGCTGCAATCGAGGGCAAGCCGCGACAGCGCCTATGTCATCGGCGGGGAAAATCCGCAGCTGCGTCCGTCCGGCGAATATCTGACCGAAGGCGGCACGGCGATTTACGACGCCGCCGGCAACATCGTCTCGGTGGTGGCGAAGAGCCTGCGCATCGTCCATTCCGCCGAGGTGCGGATCGTCGCGCCGAAGATCGTGCTCGATGGCGAGGTCTATCTCGGCGGCGAGGACGCAAACCGCGAGGCATCGGCGAAGGGAACCGTCGACACGGCAGGCGATGTCGAGGTCAGCAACCTTGCCACAAAGGTCTTCGTGAAATGAGAATCGTGCCGCTCGAAAGCGGGCGGGAGCCGCTGCTTTCCCCGGACATCGTCTGGGATGCCGAAAGGGGCGTCGGCGACCTTGCCGTTTCGCCGCTTTCCGACCCGGTCAATCCGGGCGGGCTCACGGCGGAGAACGCCATTCAGACGGCGGTGATCATCTGCCTGATGACCGACCGCCGGGTCGAACCGGAAGAGCTGCGCGACGGCGAGGTCAACAAGGGCTGGCCGGGAGACAGCTTCGATCTGGAGCCCGGCGAGACGGCTCTCGGCTCGCGGCTGTGGCAGCTGCGCCGTCGCGCGCTCGACGACGGCATCGAACGGGAGGCCGAGGCCTATGCCCGCGAAGCGCTCGCGACCTTGATCGACCAGGGGGTCTGCGTGCGCACCGACGTGACGGCCAGCGCCGATCCGGCGCGCAATTATCTGGCGCTCGAGGTCGCGCTCTACGGGCGGCAAGGGGCAAGCATTTTTCAGCAGCGTTTCGCGGTGCTCTGGGACCAGGTGGATCGACGATGAGCTATACGGTCCGCTCGCTGGCGGCGATTTCGCAAAGCGTGCGCGGCGCCTTCCGGCAGTACCTGCCGGGTACCGACGCGACGCTGAAGCAGAACGTTCTTTACGTGACGGCAAAGGTGCTGGCGCTGCTCGCTTTCGAATACGAGCAGCGCATCGCCTGGATCTTCAGGCAGCTCTTTCTTTCCACGGCGACGAGCCTTGCCATCGTGCGGCTGCACGCGGCCGAGATCGGCGTCACGCTGAAGCCGGCTTCGGCGGCGAGCGGCGCGGTCACCGGCACCGGGACGCCCTCCGAGGTCTATCCGGCCGGGGTTCGGTTCCTTTCCGCCGGGATCGGCTACGTGACGACGGCCTCGTTCCAGGCCGACGCGCTCGGCGCGTTTGTGGCAGGCGTGAAGGCCGAGGCGACGGGGGCGACGACGAACCGCGAGGCGGGCGCGGTGCTCGCCCTCGCCGACCCGGCGCTCTGGCCCACGCTCCCGGCGGAGGTCGTCGTCGCTTCCGGCGGGCTCGGCGGCGGTGCCGACAGCGAGGACATCGAAAGCCTTCGCAAACGGGCGCTCGACCGCAAGCGCCGGCCGCCGAAGGGCGGGGCGCTTTCCGATTACGAGCAGGCCGCGCTCGCCGTGTCGGGCGTGTCGGCGGCCTGGGCGCGCCAGATGACCAACGGCATTGGCGGGGTCGGCGTCTGGGTGCTGTTTGCGGGCCGGGCGAACGGCATTCCGACGGAGGCCGACCTCGCCGCGGTCCAGGGCGCGATCGACGCAAAACGCCTGATCCGGGCAAAGGCCGTGGCGATCGCGCCGGTGGCGACGCCTCTCGATCTGACGATCGCGCTGACGCCCGACAGCGTCGCGGCACGGGCGGCGGTGACGGCGGCCCTCAAAGACTTCTTCGACCCGACCCGCCCGGATTCGCGGATCCGGCCGGGCCTGCCGGAGGAGCCGTTCCTCCTGACCCGCGCCTGGCTTTCGGAGGCGATCTCGACGACCGTCGGCGAAGAGAACCACACGCTTGTCGTCCCGGACGGGCCGACCGGCTTCCAGTCCGGCGAGCTGCCGGTACTCGGCACGATCGACTGGGCCTGAAATGTCGATCTGGTACGTCAATGACAAGGTCGCGCAGCCCTTCGCGCTGCCCTGGGGCGACAGGGTGGTGATGGTGACATGCGACGGCGGGCCGCCCGATCTCGACCTCGATCCGGCGGATGCGCTCTCCGATCCCGAGGTCGAGGCGCTTCTGCCGGCCGGGCGCGCGCTCTGGCCGCGCGGGGGCGCTTGGGGAACGCCGGACGGGGCGGCACCGCCGCTGGACGACGTCTATTCAGACTTGACGCGGGCGCTGCTCTCGCCGTTCCGAGACCTTTTTGCCCGCCTCTGGGGGCTGACGCGCGAATCCCGCTCGGCGAGCCTTGTCGAAAGCCTCGCCGAATGGGAGCGCGATTTCGGCCTGCCGGAGTCGTGCATCACCGACGAGCAGAGCGAAGCGGACAGGCGGCGACATCTGAGGGCCAAGGTCGCCTCCGACGGGCCGATCACCGCCGAAGAGTTCGTCTGTCTTGCCGACAGCCTCGGTTACCTCGTGGCGATCGAGGAACCCGAGGCGTTCCGCTGCGGCGAATCCTCCGTCGGCGTCAGCCTGGCGGGCCGCCGGGAGCTGACGAACGGCCCGCTGGAGCAGGAATGGGTGGTGCACGTCTTCGACGTACCGGTGACGCGGTTCGAATGCGGCGTCTCCGAATGCGGCGTCGACCGCCTGCTCGACTGGGTCGCGGACGAGATCGAATGCGTGCTCAGGCGGGCCGCGCCGGCATGGACCTTTCCGGTCTTTTCCTATGCGCCCTGGCCAGTCGCCATGACGCTGGTGACGGAAGACGGCGTGCCCTTCGTCACGGAGAACGGCGAGCCGCTGCTCGCGCCGGTCGCTGCAGGCGACTGACGCCACAAGGAGACGATCAAGATGAAATACCAGCAGCCCTTCGGGGCGGCCGATCCGGACGCGTCCTATTCCAATGGCAGCCGGAGCGCGGGCATCAAGGGCTCGGAAGTCCCCGCCGCGGCGATCGAGCACCACCAGCGCGAGCTGGTGCATCTGATCACCCATGCGGGCCTTACCCCTGCCGACAGCGACCTGCAGCAGGTGCGCAAGGCGATCGAGGCCTTGATCGCCGCAGCGAACGGCGGGGAAAGCCAGCTCGACACCTTCATCAACACGATGCGCCAGCGCATGCTGGTCTATCCGCAGACGCTTTCGAGCGACGGGAAGATCAACGTCACCTCGCCCTCGGCCGGGACGATCCTGGTGCCGCCCTCGGTCACGATCCGGCATCGCGGTGTCTATGACATCTCGACCTCGGCTTTCGACGAGACGACCGAGCGCACCTTCGCCACGGCGGCGAACAAGACCTATCATCTCAACCTGGCTCTCGGCGTCGGCGTCGAAGCGCTGTCGCTCGACGATACGACGGGCGCCGGCTACAACCCGTCCGCGCTCGCCGAGACCGATTCCTCCTTCGACAGCACCTACGACCGCGCGCTCCTGGCGCGCATCGTCACCGACGCGTCGAACGTGGCGACCATCACGCCGGTCGCCAACCTCGTGAAACTTCGCCAGACCGCCCAGGAGACGATCACCTCCACCCGCACGACATCCGGCGAGGGCACGTTCGCGCATGTCTTCTCGGGCGTGCCGCTGAACTGGGCGCGCACGCCGGACGTCGTCGGCGCCGTCGGCGGCGGGCGCGGCAGCTTCACCGGCAGCGGCACGTCGGGCCCGGTGCTGGTAAAGAGCGGCAGCGTCACGGACGGCAGCGGCACGGTGACGGCGCGGATCGACCGCTACGGCATCGTGCCGGTCGGGGTGGAGGACACGGACCTCGTCTCGCAGTCGCTGACCGCGCCGGCCCATCTCGACCTTCTCGCGCTCGCCTGAGGAAACTGCCATGCCCGAAGCCTACGGCGTGCGGATCGACGACCTCGACCCGGCCGCGAGCCCCGATCGCGACTTCCTTTTGCCGGCGATGAAAGGCGGGACGAGCCAGGCGCTTTCGATCGCGCAGATCCTCGGCCTGGCGCTCGCCGCCGAAATCGCCTTCGATCCGGACGAAGGGCCGCTCACCGCGGAGACCGTGCAGACGGCGCTGCAGGAGCTCGCCGAGGCGGTGGGCTCGCCGACCGATTTCGGGCGGGTGCTGATAGCGCTCGCCGATCTCGGCGAGCTGCTGACAACAATCGGCGCCTTCGAGGGCGACGAGGGCTCGGGCGGGGCGCCCGGCCTGGTGCCGGCGCCGGGGGGCGGCGATGCGGCGAAGGTGCTGACCGGCGCGGGTTCCTGGGCGACGCGGGTGTTCAAAAGCGAATATGCCAGCGCGCCGCAGATCATCACCACAAGCGGCTCCCTGACTTTGGCGCACGGCCTCGGCGCGGTGCCCAAACTCGTCGTCGCCGAACTGGTCTGCGGCACCGCCGAGCACGGCTATTCGGTCGGCGACATCGTGCCGATCTTCTCGCCGGGCGGCACCGCGACCGGCACGACGGACAATCCGACCAGCAATGCCGTCTTCGTCAAGGGCGCCACCAATGTCAGCGTCTATTTCGGCTCCGGCACCAGCGTCTTCCAGCTGCCGCACAAGACTTTCGGGCTTGTCAAGAACCTGACCAACGGCAGCTGGACGCTGGTCGTGCGGGCCTTCGCATGACGACGCGCTTCTATGTCGATGCTGAGGGCGCCTATCTCGGCGGCTTTGACGGCGCCGCGCCGCCGCAAGGCGCGGTGGAGGTCGGTGCGCCGCCCGCAGACGGGCGCCAGAAATGGAACGGCGAGGAATGGTCGGCGCCGCCCGCCACTTCAAAGGACGTGGGCGCCGAACGCGCGCGGCGCACCGGCCTCGGATACAGGCACAATTTCGGCGGCTCGGCGGGCATCCGCACGCTCGACAGCCGGGACGACAGCGATGCGATCAACTGGCTCGGGCTGAAGAATATCGCCGACCGCCTGATCGCGGACGGCCAGGGGGAGACGCTGCTTTCGGTGCGCGACGCGAACGACGAGACCTTCCAGTCCTCGGCCGCGACGATCTCGGCCGCGCTGCTTTCCATGGCCGAATGGCGGGGCGCCATCCTGGCCGCCGCCTGGGCCCTGAAAGATCAGGTCAAGGCCGGCACCTTCGACGGCTCGCGCGCCGATATCGCGCGGGACGAATACTGGCCCGGGTGACGCGCCCGGCCAGACACGAAAGGAACGAGACATGTGCCAGTGGCAGGTCGAGGCCGTCAGGGCCGGAAAGGCGATGTGGGGGCAGATCCTCACCCAGGACGGCATGGCGGTCACGGCCCCGGGCAGCTGTCAGCTGTGGAATCCCTGGGGGTCCGGGCGCAACCTTCTTTTGACCCGTGCGCTGATCACCGGAATGAAAACGCCCGCAGCCGACGTTCGCGTGACGCGGCGTCCGATCGGGCCGATCTTCGCCGACCACGCCGCCAACAAGAAGCTCGACGGCCCCGATCCCGTCGGAGAGCTCCGATGGGCGGACTATGTGCCGTCGGTCTACCCGGAGAACCGGCCGAGGCAGGAGATCTGGCAGCCGACGGCGGGCGTCGAGGGACGCCGCGTGGAGGAGGCGCCGTTTCTCATTCCGCAGGGCTACGGGATCGCCTACTGCTCCTACTCGTCCGGCGATGTGCCGGCCAGCCGAATGATCGCCTCGCTGGACTGGATCGAGGAAGAGGTGGAGCCCGCCGCGAATCCGGCCATCCCGACCGGATCGATCATCGCCGGGGGCTTGCCCATCGGGGGAGGCGGCATCGCGCAGGCGACGGCGGCGAACGCCTTCGACGGCCTGGCGGCGACATATGCGAGCGGTCCCGACGCGACAAATCTGGTCATCGGCATCGATTACGGCGGCGGCAACGAACGGGCGATCTGCGGGGCGGTCGTCACGAGCCCGCCGGCGCGATCCTTCGCCGGGTCCCATCCGCCGCGCATCGTGACGGCGCAGCTGCAGGTTTCGCCCGACGCGGCGACCTGGACCACGGTTGCGAGCGAAGTGTTTCAGGACAGCATGGGCTGCTGCCAGACGGAAATCGCCTTTTCAGTTCCGTCAGTGACCGCACGCGCCGCGCGCATCGAGATGGCAGCTTCCGACGTCTCGGGATGGCGCATCGGTGCGGCGACATTCTTTGCGCCTGACGGGTGAATGTGCGCCGATATCGCGCGCTGACGTTGAAGTGCGGAACTGGCATGATCGCGGCCATGCGGCAGATCGCACTCGCCCTTTTTATGTTTTTCGGTCTTGCCGCCTCGGCGGGCGCGCAAACCCTCCACCTTGACGGCAGCGCCATCAAGGGCCGGGCATTCAGCGGTTCCGGGGTCGGCGGAACCGTACCGGGAGAACGCGGGATCGTCCATTTGTGGAATCCCGCCGGCTCGAAGGTCTATCTCTACGTCGACCGGTTGACCGTCGCCTGGAACCAGCATTGCAACGTGGAGACGGAGCCACCGTGCATTCATGCCTCGCTCGGCGAGAAGCTGGGCGCGGATCTGCGCATCACAACCTCGGGGGTCGGAGAAAAGATCGCCGGCGCGCACAACAAGCGCGTCGATCTTCCGCCGGGTCATGGCGAGGTTCGAACGGGCTCTGTCCCATGGTCGGAGATCCCGGGCCGGTCGCCGCCATTCATGGAGATGTGGACGGCCGAGCCGAGCCGGGTATTCGAGTTCGCCGCGCCTGTCATTCTTCCGCCGGGCTACGGGCTCCTGGCGGTGACCGCGGATCCCAGCACGCAGCAGTGGCCGACCGTGTGGTGGATCGTGGACTTCCAGTGGCGCGAAATGCCGATCGAGTAGCCCCGGTCTAGGATTCAGCTAGCACCCGAAAAGGCCCTTATCGCCCTGGCCGGGGCGATCCCGCAGCCTGCCTCCCGCCACCGGGACGGCGGGCTTTTTCATGGAGAATTGCATGCGTTTTCGCCTCGTCTGGAACTGGCGAACGGTGCTGAAGCACGCCTGGAGCGTGCGGCTCATCGTGCTTGCCGGCGTGCTTTCCGGCCTTGAAGTGGCGCTGCCTTACGTCGACGGCTGGCTCCCGCTCCCGACCGGCGTCTTCGCCCTCCTCTCCCTCATCGTCACGGCCGGCGCCTTCGTCGCCCGCCTCGTCGCGCAAAGGAGCGTCTGACATGGCCAGCAGGTTGACAAAAGGCGTCCTCGGCACGCTCACGGCCGCCGGCATTCTCGCCGTCGGCTTCGTCGGCGGCTGGGAAGGCAAGCACAACACGGCTTATCGCGACATCGTCGGCGTGCCGACGATCTGCTTCGGCGAGACGCGCGGCGTGGAGATGGGCGACACGGCGACCGACGAGGAATGCGCCGCCATGCTGGGCGACGGCCTCGTGGAGTTCGAGGCCGGCATTCGTCGGTGCCTGAAGAACCCGGATCAAATCCCGGACAAGAGCTACGTGGCGTTCCTCTCTGCCGCCTACAACATCGGCCAGAGGGCGTTCTGCGGCTCCTCCATGGCGCGGCGCTGGAATGCCGGCAACCTGGAAGGCGCCTGCGACGCGCTGCTGCTGTGGAACAAGGCCGGCGGGCGCGTTATCCGCGGGCTGGTCAATCGCCGAAAAGCGGAGCGCGAGCTTTGTCTTGAAGGGTCGAGGGCGCAGTGACGGGCGCCCTCGCCGTCGTCGGCCGGATCCTCGCTTTCGGCATCACCGTGCCGGTCTGGGTCTTCCTCGCCGCCGGGCTGTGGCTCCACTTCGACAAGTCCAGCGCGGTGCGCCAGGCGGTCGATCGGGCCGTGACGGAGCTCGTCGCCGGGGCGGAGCTCGCGGCGGCACGCGCCGAAGCCGCGGCGCAGGAAAAGCTGCGCGTCGCCGCCGAGGCGCGGGCGGCCGAGGTGAGCGCCGCCAACGCCCGCTTTCAGGAACGGCTCGCCGAAGCGGCGCGCGAGCAGGAGAACCTTTCCGATGAAATCCAGGAGCTTCTGGCGCGCCCTGTCAGCGCCGATTGCACTGTCGACGACGATCTTCTTGGGCGGATGCCCAACCGATAGCCAGAAGCGGCTGGATCGCGCCGCAATCGCCACGGCAAAGGCGGGGATTGCCGGCGAGGCCTACCGCGCCGGTTCCGCGCTGCCGGACAATCCCGCCGATTGCGGGCGGCGCGAGCGCTCCGGCGTCGTCGTCGGCGACCGGCTCGATATCGCCCTTCTGAAGACCGACCGGGCGCTGGGGCGCGCCAATGCCCGCATCGTGCGTTGCGACGCATGGTTCGACGAACTCAAACGGAGCCGGGAAGGAAAAGCCGAATGAGCGAAGTCTGGAAAGCCGCCATTGCGACGACGCTCGGCGCGCTCGGCATCTTCATCGTGCTGGCGCTCCTCGGCAAGGCGCCGGCGGCAAGCGTCGATCCGGCGGTGACGGTAACGCCCTGCGGCCCCATCCGGGCAATGACCGAAGGTCTTCTCACCGGCTTCGGCGAGGTGCCCGTCGCGTCCGGCTCGCTCGGCAACGGGCGCGCCATGCTGATGACGCGCAACGAGAAAACCGGCTCCTGGACAATGCTTTCCATCGCGCCGCCGGATCTCGCCTGCATGATCGGATCGGGAGACCGCTTCCGGCTCATAAATCCCGCCGAAAAGGGGGTCTGATGATAGAGATCGGATATGTCGAACTGATGGTTTTTCTGCTCGCCATCATCGGCGCGGTGGGCGGCTTCTACAAATGGCTGACAAGCCGCTTCCGCGAGACGGAGAGGGAGCTGCGCGCCGAAACGGCCGCCTGTCACACCCGCATCTCGGCGCTCAAGGACCTCCTCGACATGGACAAGGAGAAGCTCGCCGACCTGCGCCTCTACATGGCGGAGAAGTATGTCTCCAAGGACGGCTTCGCGGTTCATTCCAGCCAGGTGATGGATGCCCTCGGGCATCTTGGCCAGAAGATCGACGACGGGCTGAAGGCCCTGCATGTGCGTGTCGACCGGGTGGTGGAAGGACGGGTCGGCCAACGCGACGGCGGCCAGCAGTAGCCCGAGATGATCGTCCCGTGTCGCCGTGCCGCCGGCGGATCATCGCCCGCCTTTCGGCGCGGCTGGCGCAATAGGTCGACGGCCCCATGACCAAGCCGTCCTTCCGCTCCGCGTCCGGGCTTCTTTCCACGACCGCGGCGAGCCTTGCGACCACGGATCCGGCCGGCGCGGCGTCGGGCGATGTCGTCTACATCTTCGCCGCGCACAACATCCCGGCCGGGGATCCGGAGCCGACGCTTTCCCTGAGCGGCGGCGACGCGGCCGATTTCAGCATTCGCGCCGAAGGCTTCGTGGTCGAGGCCGGGGTCAACGGTTTCAAGGCGACCCTTTTCGAGGCGCGGCGCGGTGCCACGATGTCGATGCCGAGCGTCGTATCATCCGATGGCGGCGACCGCGGCCTCTACGCCTATGTCGTGGCGTTCCAGGACGTGCCGGCCGGGCCGATCTCCGACTATATCGAGGGCTTCGGCATCCTCGAGGACGACACCGGCAGCAACACCACCGTCCCGGCCATCCCCATCACCGGGGCCGAACGGCTGCTGGTGGCGTTCTACGCGGCCCGCGACAATGCCGGCATGGGCGGGATCCAGGATCCCGGCGAAGGCGCGAACTGGGAACAGAAAGTGCGCTCGGCGTCTCCGACGGGCGACGACGCCACGCTCGGCGTCGACACCGGCAACCAGGCCGACACGGCAGCGACCTGGGCGGCCTCGTATCACATCTACAACAAGCCGTTCATCGGCATCGGATTTGCCCTTTCCGGCATCGCGATCAGTGCCGGCGGGACGACCTATGACGAGGCGGCCGGTTTCGGCTCCGGTTTCGGCGTTGCGGCGGGCGAAGCCGCGACGATTCCCGCCGTCGCCACGCTTGGCGCGAATACGGCCATGACCATTTCGGCGGAACGCATCACGGCCGCGGCGGCCACCTTCGGCCTCGAGGGTGCTTTGATCGGGGACGGAACTCTCGATCTCGCTTCGGCTGTTGATTTCGGCGCGGCGACGGGACTCGTCGTCTCCGGCGCCTCCGTGCTGGCGCTGGCGGCCGGGATCGGCGCGGCGAGCGGCATTGCCGGGGCGACCCGGCTCGACGCGGCGGGGACGGCCCGCTTTGGCGCCTCGCTCGCCTCTTCCGCCGTGTCGCAGGCCGTCATGACGGGCGAGGTCTCGCTCGCCGCCGTCGCGGCGATGCTCGCCTCCGGCGGCTCGATCTTTTCCGCGGCGCTGTCTCTCGCCGGCGCCTCCGGCCTGTCCGCCACGGCGCAGACCGAGGTTGCGGGGGCGGCAACGCTCGCCGTCACGGCGGGTCTTTCCGCCGCCGGCCGGCTGACGCTCGGGGATGCGCTGGGGCTCGCCGCGGCCGGTGGCTTCTCGGCCGGCAGCGCCGTCACGGCGGAGGAGGCGGCCGTCTTCGCGCTCGCCCTTTCGCAGGCCGCCGCCGGAGCGATCGGCGCACAGACCTTCGAGGAGACGGCGGCGATGGGCGTCGCCGCGCTCGCCGCCTCCGCCGCGCGCCGCGACAGCATGGCGGCCGCCGGCATTGGCGTTGCGGCCACGGCCGGGGCGGAAGCGGCGCTGACGAGCGACGCGGCGGCGGGGCTGGCGGCGGGGCTTACCGCCTCGGCCTCGGCAAGCCTTGTCCTCGGCGCTGCGATCTCGCTCGACGTTGCGCCGACCATCGAGACGGAAGGCCGGCGCGTTATCGCCGCCGCGATCGGCCTCGGCCAGAACGTGGGACTGGAAGCCGGCTCGGCCGCGATCCTTTCGGAAGGGATCGCGATCGAGGCGATTTTCGACGCGGCGGCGGCGGCGAGCCTGACGGCCGAAGAAAGCCTTCTGGTCGCCGTCGAGGCGGCGATCGGCATGCTCGGCGTCGTCGGCACGCCCGCCGGCGTGCGCATCACGCTGCCGGGCAGTGTCACCCGCGTCATCGAACTAGCCGGCGAGGCCGACGACGTCGTGCCGCTCGCCGGCTCCGTGACGGTCCGCGTCCGCCTCAAGGGACGCCCCGACTAGCACCGGGATCGGCATTTCAGACAGAAAGGGAAAAAGACATGACCCAGATCACCCGGGCCGTGGCGCGGGCGCTCGTTGCCGCGCGCATTGCCGCCAATGCAATCCGCCGCAGGGCGAAGAGCGCGGCGGGCGCCGCGATGCGCTTCGGCGTCACCGCGATCCTCAACGTTTTCGTCCGGCTCGGCCTCGGCATGAAGACCTATTACCGGTTTGAATGCGTCGGGCCCGACGGCCGGGTGAAGTGGACCGAGCTCGTCCCGAACCTCGTCGTCAACGAAGGCCTGAACGACCTTCTCGACAAGTACTTCAAGGGGTCGGGCTACACTGCCGCCTGGTATGTGGGCCTGAAAGGCACTGGCACCATCGCCGCCAGCGACACGCTGGCGAGCCATGCCGGCTGGTCGGAAATCACTGCCTATGCCGGCGACCGCAAGGCGCTGACGCTCGGGACCGTGGCGAGTCAGTCAGTCGATAACTCCGCATCGGCGGCGGTGTTCGCAATCAATGGGACCGCCACCGTAGCGGGCGCTTTTGTCGCCGGTGCCGCGACCGGCACCTCGGCCGTCCTCTACGGCGCCGCCAACTTCGCATCGGCCCGCGACGTAGTGGCCGACGACACGCTCAACGTCACCGTGACGCTGACCGCCGCCGACGCCGGCTAAGGAGAACGACCATGAAGATCAGGATGAAAGAGACTGTCGAGGACGCGCGCGCTTCGGCCAAGGCGGATATGCGGCACCCGAAAAGCGAAGACGGCTCCGAGGTCGCCCCGTTCAGCATGCACGCCCGTGATTTCGGAGGTTTCGAGGTCGTCACCTGCCAGTACAAGCTGAAAGGCGGAGCGACCTACGACGTCGCCGACGATCAGGGGAAACGGCTCGTCGCGGACAAGTTCGCGGCGAAGGCCTGAGGGCGCACACGCCCCGGCCGGCCCGGCCGGGGCATGAGGGCATAGCATGACCGCGATCAGCGACATCACGATCTACGAGGGCAACAGCCTGACGCTGGAAACGATCGGCCTGAAGGACAGCTCGGGCTTGCTCGTCGACCTCACTGGCGCGGCGATCCGCTTCCGCGCCGCGCCCTCGGTGAGCTCGCCGGCGGAAGACGTCTTCATCGACAAGCTTCTGGGCGCTGGCGTGCGCCTCCTCGGCGATCCGGAGGATGCCAGCTACGCGATCGATATCGATCCGGCCGATACGGTCGGCCATGCCGGAACCTCACGTTTCGACGTCGATCTCGTCCTCGCCTCCGGCAAGGTGCTGAAACCGAGTGCCGGCAGGCTGATCGTCAGGCCTTCTTTGCTGGCGTCGGCGTAAGGCGGGCCTTCACCTGGCCGGGCACCAGGGGTTGCCCTGGTTCGGCCAGGGCTGCGACAGGCCCTCCTCGACAAGCACCTTGCCGGCGTCGCGTCCATCGGCCAGCCGCACCGTGGCGAGCTCCCTGAGGTGGCGGCCCCGTCGCCCGGCCCATTCGATGGCGTAGCCGCCGGCCATCAACGCGCGCAAACGATCGCGCGCCTTCTCGCCGAGCCGGCGCTCCTTCCCGCATGCGGCATGGCCGATCTCCGGCGTGTCGACGCCGAGGGCGCGCCACTTCACGCCCCGTTCCCATCCCGTATCCCCGTCGACGATGCAGGTGACCATGCGGGCGGCGCGGTTTGCGCCGGAGCAGACCGGCAGGATCTTGCCGGCGTTCCCGGTTGCCGCGGCAGAGGGGGCGCCATGGATCATCTCGGCGCCACAACCCGGCATCGCCGAAAGGGCGAGGAAAAGCGCTGCGAAAGCGGCGATCCCCGTCGTGCATCGAAAGCCGGACGAAGCTTTGTCGATCATCTGCGGAGGCTCCCAGGGGCGGAATGAATAGTCGCGGCAGGCGATCGGCCGCATGGATCAGGGGTTGTGGGTCGGGGCTAGCAATAGACTGGATCGATCGAACCGATCGGGATTTTTCATGTGTCACGGCTCCGACGATCCTCATCCAGAGCCGTCAAAAAGTCTTGGAGAGATTGCGGAAGAACTCTTCCGGTTGCGAGAAATGGCACTTGATGCCGGCTATCCATTTCTCTCCTATCTCATCGGGATGGCGCTTCACGAGGCGATCTCGATCGAGATCCGCGAGGAGGGGGACTAGCCCGTCTGGTCGAGGAGGGCGGCCTCCGCCCTGGCCGCCGCTTCGCCAGCGCTTGCTTCCAGGCCGGATCCGCGATTGCGGGTATCTGCGGCGCACCAGTACCATTGCCGCCCGGGCGGACCGTTCGCCGTCCTATAGACGCGGCAGTAGCCGGCCCGGCATCTCGCCACGAAATCCTCGCGCCGATTCGGCTCGTCGGGCCAGGTGCGCCGCCATTCGAGCCTCATGCCTCATTCTCTCCCGCAAGCCTCACCTTGTCATTCGCGCATTTTGGGACAAGCACGGGCCGAGCGGCGGCCAGCTGGTCACTTTGCCGTCTTCGCCGGTGCAGTTCCGGCCTGCGAACGGTGGTTCGCCGAAAGGTTCGTGTGGTACTATCTTGCCGGTGGAAAGGAGAGCCAGCAGATGCGCGAGTCCGACAAATACGAAGATCAGGTCCAGCTCCTGCCGGGACGATCCCCTGCTGCGAAGCCCGCAGAGGCTCCTTCTCCGGTGCATATGACCCTGGCGGATGCCGTCCGGACAGTCTGCGAGAAACTCCCGGAGGAGAGGCGACCAACGAGCCGGATCGTCTGCGTCGACGGTTACATCATATTCGGTGACGAGATCGGGGGCATCTACCTTCGTGAAGATTTTCCGCGTCAGGGGGCGAAATAGAGCCCGGTTGCCGGATTCGGCCGCGACGACGAGGGTCGCCTGCCGCGCCGGCACGATGCTCAGGCTGCATCCGGTTGAGCCGTTTCGTCGCGGCAACTGACGACGACGCGATTTCTGCCTTCTCGCTTGGCCCGGTAGAGGGCGGCATCTGCTACTCTCATCACATCTTTCTGCTCTGAATTCTCCGATGCCTCGGTGAGGCCGATGCTCACCCTCGCCTCAATTCTGTTGCCTTCAAAATAGGTGGGTGTCGCCTCGACCGCGCTTCGAATGCGTTCCGCAGTCGTCCGCGCATGTCGAGCCTCGATCCCGGGCAATAGCACGAGGAACTCCTCGCCTCCGACCCGAAACACTTTGTCGGAAGGGCGCACGCTCTGCGTGATGATCCTGGCGATGTTTCGCAGGACCTCGTCGCCGGCCGCGTGACCATAGGTGTCGTTGGTGCGCTTGAAATGGTCGATGTCCAGCGCCAGCAGGCAGGCAGGTTCGGCGTGTCGCCGCATGCCGGTCCATGCCCTTCGGAATGCCTCATCCATCGCGCGGCGATTGGACAGCCCTGTCAGGCTATCGCGGCGGGCCATCTCCGACAGGGCCGCCTCGGACTCATGGATGCGGCCGATCATGTGATTGAACTCCTCGGCGACGCGATGAAGCTCCGGCGGCACCTGGATCTCGATACGATGATTGCGCTCGCCTTCGGAAAAGCGGATCGCTCCGTCTACGAGGCGGTCGACACTGTTGGAGAGGATGCGGCCGATCACGACAACGCCGAAAGCCATCATCAGCAACGAGACAGCGGCGGCGATGCCGGCAACCCAAAGCGACCTCTCATAGAAGCGGAGGGCCGTATCGTGATCGTCGTCGATCGAGCCTGCAAGGCGTTCGTAGACCGCCGTCATCCTGTCGTTGGCCGAAATGGCAGCTCCGTGAAAGCGCTGCAGCGTCTCCGCGACGGCAACGCGCTCGGTGGGGCGTGCGAGTGAGATCAGTTCGGTTGCGTAGCGATCGGCCGCGCCCCAGTCGTCCAGCGCCCGTTCCAGCAGCGCCTGTTCGGATGGCTGGTCCGTCAGCGCCTCGCCGAGTGCCGCAAAGCCTTCTTCGATCCGGGTCTTGAGGGCCCGGTAGGTTGGCGGACTGACCGGATTGGCGGCCTCCACCCATTCGTCGACCGAAGGGATGGTTTCCCAGATGAGCAGACGCAGCTGTTGCGCCGGCGCAATCTTGCCGCGCTGCTGCGCGGCGACGTGATGAAAGGGCGCGATCACGCCACGATGCAAAAGGTAGTAACCGGCGCCCGCCGAGACGAGCAGCGGTACGAAGGCAGCGATCATGCCGAGCGTGATCCAGGCACGCAGCGATTTTGTTTTGAGAAGATCGATCAACTGTTCCGCGCCTCTCTGCGAGTCGCCCCGATCACAGAAGATACATACGCCGCGGTGGACAAAGCCTTAAGTGGCCTTCGGGTCGGCCTTCCCTCGGCCATCTCGCGCGCATCGGCGAGCAGCAACGGTGAGCAGTAACGGGGAGGAACGGCATGCGGCATGCTCGGCCGCCAGGTCGGCCCCGCCGAGCCGGCCGGCGATCTCCTCTGCGCCTTCACGCTGCGTGTGGGTGGGCATGCCGCAACCTCGCCGAACCGCTTTCGGAATGCGGAAACGTTCCGCATAGCGTTCCGCCTCGGGAGGGGCGGATACGCCAAGGTATTGAAAAGCTTGGTCGGAGTGGCAGGATTCGAACCTGCGACCCCCTCGTCCCGAACGAGGTGCGCTACCAGGCTGCGCTACACTCCGCCAAAGCGGGGCGGGTTATAGCCTTGCCGCCTCGCCGCATCAAGGCATCATCCGACCTGTTGAAAAGAAGGTCGAAACGCCGCGGTGCGCCGGCTGCTTCGCGGCAGGGCAGGGCGCTCTCCATGTTGCCCGGCGGGGCCAAAGCCCGTATAGCGCTGGGCGCCCCGCTAGCCGGGGCGGATGGGGCGTAGCCAAGCGGTAAGGCAGCGGGTTTTGGTCTCGCGATCCCAGGTTCGAATCCTGGCGCCCCAGCCATCCTCCGGCCTTCGGCCGGTCTCGCCGGCAGCCGCGTGGGCCTGCCTCGATCAGCCCAACCGACCTCACCGCTGACTGGCTCAAGAACGATTCGTCCTGGACGAAGCGCTCCCTGCCGAATCGGACGAGTTACCTGGCCGTGGCGTGCGTGTCTTTCTGGCGACCAACCAGGAGCATCTGCGGGCCGCCTATCTGATGGACCGGGGGGCCGGGGGTAGGGGAGGGCGCAAGGCGCCTCAGCCGACGCGCCGCCCCTCTGCGTCAAGGACGAGCGTGCCGTCTTCCTTGGCGAGCGGGCCCGGCGGCATCTTCTCCAGAAGATCGAGAACGACCTCGCTCGGGCGGCACAGCCTGACGCCTTTGCTGGTGCAGACGATCGGCCGGTTCACCAGCACCGGATGCTCCAGCATCGCTTCAAGAAGCGCCTCGTCCGACACCGCCGGATCGAGAAGTCCGAGCTCCTCGGCGGGCGATTTCGTCGTCCGCAGAGCCTCGCGCGGAGAAATGCCGGCGGCGGCGAAGAGGGCGAGGAGCTGCGGCCGCGTCCAGCCTTCCTTCAGGTATTCGATCACGGTCGGCCGGTAGCCCGCCGCCTCGATGATGGAAAGAACGTTGCGCGAGGTCCCGCACTCCGGGTTGTGGTGGATGACAACGTCCATCAGCTCGCCGCTCCCTCGCGCATGGCGCCCTCGCTTCCGGCCGTCGCGCCTGCGGCTTCGCGCACGGCCCGTCGCCGTACCGCCGGCCCGGCCTCGTACCAGCGCTTGCTCGAATTGACGATTTTCACCACCGACAGCATCACCGGCACTTCAATGAGGACGCCGACGACGGTGGCAAGCGCCGCGCCGGATGTGAAGCCGAAGAGGCTGATGGCGGCCGCGACGGCGAGCTCGAAGAAGTTGCTTGCCCCGATCAGCGCCGAGGGCCCGGCGACGCAATGCGCTTCGCCGCTCGCCCGGTTGAGGAGATAGGCGAGGCCGGAATTGAAATAGACCTGGATGAGGATCGGCACGGCGAGGAAGGCGATGATCGCCGGCTGCGCCAGGATCTGCTCGCCCTGGAAGGCGAAGAGGAGGACGAGCGTGGCGAGAAGAGCCACGAGCGAGAGCGGCTGCAGCCGGGCGAGAAGCCCGGCGAGCGCCGCCTGCCCGCCGGAAGCGAGCACCTGACGCCGGAGCATCTGCGCCAGCACCACCGGCACGACGATGTAGAGGACGACCGAAAGGATGAGCGTCTCCCACGGCACGATGATTGCCGAGAGCCCGAGCAGGAGCCCGACGATCGGGGCGAAGGCGACGATCATGATGACGTCGTTGAGTGCCACCTGGCTCAGCGTGAAATGCGGCTCTCCCTTCGTCA
Source organism: Afifella sp. IM 167 (assembly GCF_020144925.1). Taxonomy (GTDB): domain Bacteria; phylum Pseudomonadota; class Alphaproteobacteria; order Rhizobiales; family Afifellaceae; genus Afifella. The sequence goes on along the minus strand of NZ_NSLC01000004.1, from coordinate 113,660 downwards.
GGTTGCTCCAGACGAAGACCATCGCCGTGCAGGGCGCGGCGGCGAGCAGGATGAGGCCGGCGATGTAGCTGTCGATCTGCTCCGCCGGCAGGTAGGGGCGAAACAGCCAGCCGATGAAGAGCCAGGCCAGGAGAGCCATGGAGAACGGCTTGACCGCCCAGTTGACGAGGAGCGTGACGCCGATGCCGCGCCAGTGCTGCGTCACCTCCTTCAATGCCTGGAAGTCGATCTTCACGAGCATCGGAATGATCATCGCCCAGATGAGGATCGCGACGGGCAGGTTGACCTTGGCGATCTCCATCGCGCCGACGGCGTGGAAGAGAGAGGGAAAGAAGTGGCCGAGGGCGATCCCGGCCACGATGCACAGCGCCACCCAGAGGGTGAGATAGCGTTCGAAGATTGACATGGGGCTCAGGCGGTTTCGGGTTTGGGGGTAAGCGTGCCGATCTCGGCGACGCGTTCTTGCAGGGCGAGGCGGCCGAGCGAGGCGATCGGCAGGCTGGTGAAGACCGAGATGCGGTTGAAGAGCATGCGGTAGGCCTCGGCGAAGGCGAGCCGCCTTTCGCTCTCCTTGCCGTCCGCGGCGGCGGGGTCGGGAACGCCCCAATGCGCCGTCACCGGTTGGCCCGGCCAGACCGGGCAGGGCTCGGCCGCGGCGGCGTCGCAGACGGTGAAGACGAAATCGAGATGCGGCGCGCCCGGCGTGGCGAATTCCGCCCAGTCCTTGGAGCGGGCGAAGGCGGTGTCGTAGCCGAGCGATTTGAGGAGATCGATGGTGTAGGGATGCGGCGCGCCCTTGGGATGCGAGCCGGCCGAATAGGCGCGGAATTTTCCTGCGCCTTCCCTGTTCAGGATCGCCTCGGCGAGGAGCGAGCGGGCCGAATTGCCGGTGCAGAGAAAGAGAACGTTGTAGGGCGCTTCCATCTTTTCCTCCTGTTCCAGGAATTTTTAGGGGCCTCAGGCGGGCGCGTTGTCCGCCGCGCAGGCGGCGCATTCCTGCGCCAGCGCCGCGAGCGGAGCGCAGACCTCGGGGCGTTCGCCGCAGCAATCGCGGATGAGAAAGCCGATGAGGGCCTCGATACCCCCATAATCGGCCCGGTAGCGGATCGAGCGCCCTTCGCGCGTCGCCTTCACCAGCCCGCCGCGTGAGAGCTGTGCGAGATGGGCCGAGAGCGTGTTGGGCAGGACGCCGAGCCGCGCGGCGATCTCTCCGGCCGGGAGCCCCTCGGATCCCGCCGTGACAAGCGAGCGGAAGACCGTCAGCCGGGTATCGTGGGCGAGCGCGGATAGGGCTTCGAGGGCATTGTTCGTTTCCATATTTCGGGAATACTGGAATTATGGAAACGATGCAAGGCCCGCTGCTCTAGAGAGGGGGAAGAGGCGGCCTGTCCGGCCTGCTCCTGCAGGCAGGAATAGCGCTCCGGTAGAAATCAACCTGAGATCGTATTGTGACAGTTTTATTGCAACGATTACATACGTTTTGTTGATAAATTCCTGCTAGATCAACTATCGAAGGGGCTTGAGATGTTTTGATCAAGCAAATTATCAGTATATTGGAAAAATTCTAGGCAAGAAATGTCCGGATCCCTTGTAGAGCCTTCCGTTGCGGGCGCCGGTCTGCGGCTCGATAACCCGGTTCACCAGTTTCTCAGGCGCTGGCGTTCCGAGATCCGGCCGGATGGAACGCTGCCTTCCTACGAGAATGTGGCGCTGGGCCATCTCGGCCATCTGATCGAAACCAAGGCCCTCGCCTTTCGCGATGAAGAGGACCGCCTCGCGCTGCTGCGCATCGGCCGGGTCTTCGCCGAATGGGCCGATATCGGCGAGGAAGAGGCAAGGGTCGACCGGCTGCGCCGCGACCGCTCGCGCAGCATCCGGGAAGCCATCGCCAAGGCGCAGGAATCCGGCCGTCCCGAATGCGTGCAGACGCATCGCGTGGTGAACGGTGTCGTCGCCGCCTACGATTTGTGGGCGTTCCCGCTTTCCAACCGGTGGGGGCCGACGAGCTACATCCTCCTCCTCGACGAGCACGAGGCCCGCCAGGACCTGCTGGAGACGATGTTCGGGGCGACCAACGAGGGCATGCTGGCGCTCGAGGCGATCCGCGACGGCGAGGGCCGGCCGATCGATTTCCAGATCATCGCCCTGAACGAGGCCGCGGCGGCGCTTCTCAGCCTTCCGCTGCACCGGCTGCTCTGGCACCGGGTGTCCGATTTCAAGGCGGCGTTCCCGGAGACCGACCTGATCGAGGCGCTGGCGCAATCGGTCTTCAGCCTCGCCACGACCCATTTCGAGGCGACGTTCTGCGACACCGAGGCGGAGCGCCATCTGCGCTTCGGCGTCGCGCCGATCGGCGATCTGGTTTCGGTCACGCTGACCGACATCGCCGACATAAGGGCGCGCGAAAATGCCCTGCGCTCGCTGTTCGACGACAACCCGGTGCCGATGTGGCTCGCCGACCAGGCAAGCCTGCGGATCATCCGGGTGAACGAGGCCGCCATTCAGCACTACGGCTACGACCGCGCGACATTCCTGGCGATGAACATGCTCGACGTCGCCTCCCCGGCCGACCGCAGCCGCATGCAGGACTTCCTCGACGCGGTCGGCCTGAGCCGCCCGGTCGAGGATTCCTGGATCCATCTCACGGCAGACGGGCGCCGCATCGAGGTCTTTCCCTATGCCCGCAAACTCGTCGTCGAGCGCAAGCCCGTCATCCTGCTGTCGGTCATCGACGTCACCGAGCGGCGCAAGGCCGAGGCGCAGGTCAAGCACATGGCCCACCACGACGCCCTGACCGATCTGCCGAACCGCCTTCTGTTCCGCAGCCGGCTGGAGGCCGATCTGGCGCGCTCCCGGCGGCTCGGGCGCTCGCTCGCGGTCCTGTGCCTGGATCTCGACCACTTCAAGAGCGTCAACGACACGCTCGGCCATCCGGTCGGCGACAAGCTGCTGCAGGCAGTCGCCGGGCGCTTCAACAGGAACCTGCGCGAGATGGACTTCGTCGCCCGGCTCGGCGGCGACGAGTTCGCGATCATCCAGACGGATCTGCAGGATTCCGGCGATGCGAGCGGCCTGGCCGCCCGCCTGATCGAAGCGATCGGCGCACCGTTCGAAATCGACGGCCATCAGATCGCCGTGGGGACCAGCGTCGGCATCGCCTTTGCGCCGTGCGACGGCGATGAGCCGGACACGCTTCTGAAGAACGCCGATACGGCTCTCTACCGGGCCAAGGCCGACGGGCGCGGCGCCTACCGCTTTTTCGAGCCGGGCATGGATGCAAGGCTTCAGGCCCGCCGCGCGCTCGAACTGGACCTCCGCACCGCTTTGGCGAAGGACGAGTTCGAGCTCTACTACCAGCCGCAGCTCGACGTGGACACGCAGCGCGTGACGGGGTTCGAGGCCCTGCTGCGGTGGCGGCACCCGGTCCGCGGCATGGTTTCGCCGGCCGATTTCATCCCTGTGGCGGAGGAAATCGGCCTGATCGTGCAGCTTGGGGAATGGGTGCTCCGCCGGGCCTGCGCCGAGGCGACCTGCTGGCCCGAGCCGATCAAGCTCGCCGTCAACCTTTCGCCGGTCCAGTTCAAGAGCAACCGCCTGGTCGAAACTGTCATCGACGCGCTGGCCACCTCGGGCCTGCAGCCGGGCCGGCTGGAGCTCGAGATCACGGAATCGGTGCTGCTGCACGGCAGCGCCAGCAACCTGGCGGTCCTTAAAGAGCTCAAGGACCTCGGCATCCGCATCTCGATGGATGATTTCGGCACCGGCTATTCTTCATTGAGCTACCTGCAGAAATTCCCCTTCGACAAGCTCAAGATCGACCAGTCCTTCGTGCGCGAACTCTCCGACCGGCCGGAAGCGATGGCGATCATCCGCGCCGTCACCGGGCTCGGACGAAGCCTGCGGATGCTGACCACGGCCGAGGGCGTGGAAACCCCGGAACAGCTCGAAAAGCTGCGCCGTGAGGGGTGCAACGAGGTGCAGGGCTACCTGTTCAGCAAGCCGCGCCCAGCCCATGAGCTGGCGATGTTGCTCGTCGACGGCCCCCTGCCGTTCGAGCGCGACGGGCCGGAGGAAGAGGGCGTCGACGCGGCAGCCTGAGCCGCCGCGGGAGCCGCAGGTCTTTTCGGGTTTGCCGGACCGCCCGTGCGAGCCGGCCGATCACCGGGCGGCGGTCAGCCGAGCCCGTGGCGGGCCTCAGGCGGGCGCAAGCCCCAGGATTTCCCGCGCCTCTTGCGGCGTGGCCGGCCGCCTGCCGTATTCGCCCGCCGCCTCGGCGACCATCGAGACGAGCTCGGCATTACTGGCCGCGAGGCGGTCCCTGGCGGCCTTGACGTTGTCCTCAAGGCCCGTGCGGCAATGCCCACCCAGTTCGAGGCACCATTTGTTGACCTCGAACTGGTGGCGGCCGATGCCGGCCCCCGTCCAGGTCGCGCCCGGCAGGACCTCGTTCATCTCCGAGATCAGGAATTCGAGGAGTGTGCGCCGCGCCGGCAGGGCGTTCGGAATGCCCATGACGAATTGCACATGCGCCGGCCCCTTGAGCAGCCCCTTCTTCACGAGGGCGGCGGCGTTGTAGAGCATCGCCACGTCGAAGACCTCGATCTCCGGCTTCACGTCGTTTGCCAGCATCTCACGGGCGAGCCCTTCCACGAATTCCGGCGGGTTTTCGTAGATGCTGTTCGGAAAGTTGACCGAGCCGGTGGCGAGCGAAGCCATGTCGGGCCTCAGGCTCAGCATGGCGCCCCGCTGGGCCTGGTCGCGGCCGCGACCCCCCGTCGAATACTGCACGATCATGCCCGGGCAGTGCTTGCGAATGCCTTCCCCGACACGCTCGAAGAGCTCGGGGTCGGAACTCGGTTCCTGGTTCGGGCCGCGCACATGGATATGGGCGAGGGCGGCGCCGGCCTCGAAGGCCTCATGGGTGGATTCGATCTGCTCGTCGGGCGTCACCGGCACGGCCGGGTTGTCCTTCTTGGTCGGCAGAGCGCCGGTGATGGCAACCGTGATGACAGTCGGCCGGTCGGTCATGGAAAGCTCCTGTTCAAATCGTGCCGGGGTGTCACGAGGGCTTGCTGAAATGGAAGGCGCGCACGCCGGGCCGCTCGGAGATCTCCCTGATCAGGGTGACGAGCGGCGTTTCCATCAGCGAATAGTTCGTGTCGATCGATCCGGCGGCCTTGAGCGCCGAATACTGGGAATCGTCGTAGAACGCGGCGAGCAGCAGGTCGTCGTCGGAGGCGAAGGGGCCGCGCGTGCGGCGCAGGCGCTCCAGCGCCGGTTCCACCAGGGCCCCGGGCCGCTCCGTGATCGGGTCTGCGCCCCGGGTGATCTTGTCATAAAGGTCCGGGTCGATCTCGCCGGCGATTTCGCCGTAGCCGCCGCGCACGTAGAGGCGCACCTCGTCCGGCACCGAATCGTAGCGGGCCTTGCCCTGGTCCTTGCCCATGACGTTCAGCACGGCCTGGGTGACGATGTATTGCGCGAAGGGGCTGACGACGATCGGATAACCGAGATCGGCGCGCACATGCCCGGCCTCTTCCAGGATCTCTTCCAGCCGGTGCTCCAGCCCCATTGTCTCCAGCTGGTATTGCAGGTTGGAGACCATGCCTCCGGCGCATTGGTGGTGGTAGTGGAACTCGTCGTATTCGCGCACCTGGCCGACGGGCTTGTCTTCCTTCTCCGCGATATAGGCGAGGCGTTCGGCGACCTCTTCGACCTCGCTGAGGTCGAGATCGACCTCGTGGCCGCGGCGGCGCAGGTTGCGCACGACCCGCTCCGTGGGGGCATGCGAGACCCCGTTGGCCAGCGTCGAGGTGGCGGTATGAATGACCTCCACGCCGTGCTCGACCGCCTGCAGGACCACGTAGGGAGCAAGACCGGAATTGCAGTGCGTGTGTATCTGGAGCGGCATCTCGCCGATCACGGCTTTCACCGCCTTCACCAGGGTTGCCACGCGCTCCGGCACCATCAGGCCCGACGCATCCTTCAGATAGACGGCGTCGACGCCGAGCCTCATCAGCTCGGCCGCCTTCTTCGAATAATATTCGTCCGTGTGGACCGGGCTGACGGTGTAGACGAGGCCGCCGGCGACATAGAGACCCTGCTGCTTCGCCGCCCGGATCGGGATCTCCAGATTGCGCATGTCGTTCAGCGCGTCGTAGGGCGTGTGGTAGCGCATGCCGTTGGCGGCGAAGCGCTCGGCGGCGAGCGCCACCACGTCGTCGGGGAAGAACTCGAAGGTGAAGAGGCTCTGGCCGCGCGTATGGATGATGAGCGGCGTTTCCTTCACCCACGAATTGAGGATCCGCATGCGCTCCCACGGATCTTCGCGCAGATAGCGCACCGCGACGTCGAAAACGGCGCCGCCGACGAGGTCGATGGCCTCGAAGCCGGCCCGGTCGAGGCGCGGGGCGAGTTCCTTCATCATGCCGGTCGTCATGCGCGTAGCCCAAAGGCATTGATGCGCATCGCGCAGCGTCACATCGATCAGGCGCACCTTGCGGCTCATCTGCCGCCTCCTTCCGCCATGCGGGGCAGAAACACGTTCTCCACCCAGCGTGTATCGACGGCGCCGCTTCGAAAATCCGGGTCCTTCAGGAACTGCCGGTGCAGGTCGAGCGTCGTCGCCACGCCCTCGCAGGTGAATTCGGCCAGCGCCTTTTCGGCGAGCGCCAGCGCCGCATCGCGGTCCGCGCCATGCACGATCAGCTTGCCGATCATGGAATCGTAGTAGGGCGGAATGCGGTAGGCCTCGTAGGCCTGACTGTCCGTGCGCACGCCCTGGCGCACCGGCGGAGCCCAGGCGGAGATGGTGCCCGGCGAGGGCTGGAAGTTCCGGCGCCAGTCCTCGGCGTTGATGCGAAATTCGATCGCGTGGCCCTTGGGCGTTTGGGGGAGTGACATCTCCGCGAGCGACTCGCCGCGCGCAACGCGCATCTGCAGGGCGATCAGGTCGAGGCCGTAGATCTCCTCGGAGACCGGATGCTCGACCTGGATGCGGGTGTTCATCTCGATGAAATAGAAGTGATTTTCCTCCGGCACGTAGATGAACTCCACCGTGCCGGCGCCCTCGTAGCCGATGCCCCTGGCAAGTGTGACAGCCGTCTCGTGCAGACGCCCTCGCGTCTCCGCGTCGAGAACCGGCGAGGGCGCTTCCTCCACCAGCTTCTGGTGGCGGCGTTGCACGGAGCAGTCGCGCTCGCCGAAATGGCGGACATTGCCGTGCCGGTCGCCGACGATCTGCACTTCCACGTGCCGCACCTTGTCAAAGAAGCGCTCCAGATAGATGGCACCATCGGAAAAGGCGGCTGCGGCCTCGCTGTGGGCCTGGCCGAAGAGGCCGGAAAAGGCCGAGGCTTCCGGGCAGACGCGCATGCCGCGCCCGCCGCCTCCGGAGCGCGCCTTGAGCAGGAGCGGAAAGCCGATCTGCCTTGCCGCCTCCTCTGCCGTCGCGGCGTCCTCGTAGGCCGCCTCTGACCCCGGCACGACGGGAAGGCCGAGTTCCACGGCGGTCTCACGGGCGCGGGACTTGTCGCCCATCATCCGGATCGCCTCCGGACGGGGGCCGATGAAGGCAAAGCCCCCTGCAATGCAGCGCTCGGCGAATTCGGCGTTTTCGGCGAGGAAGCCGTAGCCCGGATAGATGGCGTCGCAGCCTTCGTTCCTGGCCACATGCAGGAGTGCGGGAACGTTGAGGTAGCTCTGCTGGGAAGGGGCAGGGCCGATGCATACCGCCTGATCGGCCGCCCAGAGATGGGGGAGGTTGCCATCCGGGCGAGAATGAACGGCGGTGGTCTTAATGCCGAGCTGCCGGCACACGCGGGCGGCCCGGAGCGCGATCTCTCCGCGATTGGCGATCAGGACATGCTGCATGGCGCCCTCGGCCTGCTCCTTCCTTGGGGAGGCCGGGCGCGATCTGCGCGGGACGAAGCCAAACCCTCCCTCACCGCCTCTGTCTGCGAAATATTCCACAATACGAGACGATTGATTTCATTTTATGTGATCGGCATAGTGTCCAGCAGCGCTTCGGCGGTCAAGCGGTATCTTGAAGCCGCATATGTGGAAGGGACGGGAACGAACGTGCCACTCACCTTTAAGGACGTTGCGGAGATTCTGAAGCTGATCGACGCCTCGCAATGCGAGGAGCTGATCCTTGAGCTGGAGGGCGCGAAGCTGGTCGTCAGGCGCGGCGCCCGCGGCGGCATCGAGACCTCTCCAGCCGCCCCGGCAGCCCCTGCGGCCGCAGCGCCAACTGGCGACGCCGGCCGCACGGCGCCTTCGGCGGCAGCCGGCGGAAGTGCCGCGCAGGCGGCCCCCGCCGGCCAGTCTGGCGAGCCGGGCATGAGCCCGGGCATGAGCGATGTTCGGGCCCCGATGGTCGGCACCTTCTATCGCCGGCCGTCGCCGGACGCCCCGCCCTTCGTGGAGGAGGGCAAGGCCGTGAAGAAGGGCGATCCGCTCTGCCTGATCGAGGTGATGAAGCTGTTCACCACCGTGGAGGCGCCGGCCGACGGCACCGTCGAGGCTATCGTGGCGGAGGAAGGCGCGCTGGTGGAATTCGACCAGCTCCTCTTCCGGCTGCGCGCCTGAATTCTGCCGAACGTCTCCGTCTTCACGCATCATGCCATCGCCTCTCCCCTGTGACGGGGGAGGAAGCCGGCGGACGGATCGGCCGGCCCTTTGTGTGCTTGGGCGGATGTGAGCCCGGCCTATTCGGCCGCGCCCTCCGGTGCCACGACCTGCCGTGAGCGCGTCATCGCCAGCCAGACCAGCATCGTGACGAGGATCCCGATCAATCCGGCGTGCCAGTAATAGTCGCCGAGGGTCATGGCGAAGAAGCCGCAGATCGCGGCTACCCCGATCACCAGCCGCTCCCACGCCACCAGCACCCGCAGAAGGTAGCCATAGGCGGCGACCGACACGGTAACCTGGATCGCCAGCACTTCCGCCACCGCCGGAACCACCGCCCAGGTGAGGTTCGGGAACGACATCAGCGAGGGCGAGAAGACGAAGGCGAAGGGGATGATGAAGGTCGTCGCGGCGATCTTCATGGAATCGGCGGCCGTTTTCAGGAAACGCGCATCGGCGAGCTTGGCCGCCGCCAGCACGCTGACCGCCACGGGTGGTGTCAGCGTCGAAAACACGGCGAAGTAGAAGACGAAGAAATGCGCCTGCAGTTTGGGAACGCCGATCTGCTGCATGAAGGGCACGAGCGCCAGCGCCACGATGATGTAGGCGACCGGCGTGGGCAGGCCCATGCCGAGGATCAGCGACACGACCATGGCGCCCAGCAGCAGGAGAAGCTGCGAATCCGGCAGATAGGCGACGAGCGCCGAGCCCAGACGGCCGGAAAGATTGGTGGTCAGCATCACCTGGCCGAGCGGGCCGATGGCGATCAGGAGCAGCGACAGGATGGTGACGAGATAAAGCCCCTCCTCGATCCCCTCGTAGAGCTTGCGGGCCTTCGGCCGGTACTTGCCCTGCAGGAGCGACAGGGCGAGCGCCAGGATGATGCCCCACATTCCGGCAATCGCCGGCGACCGATAGCCGAGCAGGAGCCACAGGACCGCGCCGAACGAAACGAGGAACGTCGGCAGCAGCCGCAAGATCATCTGCTTGTCGACCTTCTCCGTCAGCTTCGGCAGGTCGTGGCGCTTGGCGTAGACGATGATCGCGATGGCGACGCCCACCAGATAGAGAAGGCCCGGGATCATCGCCGAGAGCGCCACGTCGATATACGGGCGGTTCAGGAAGGAGGCGATGATGAAGGCGGCGAGGCCGAGGATGGGCGGCATGATCTGCCCGGCCGTGGAGGCGGTCGCCTCGATGGCGCCGGCCATGGAGGGCGAATAGCCGTATTTCTTCATCATCGGGATGGTGAGGCGGCCCGTCAGGACGACGTTCGAGACCGCCTGGCCCATGATGGAGGCGACGATGCCCGATCCGATGAGGGCGGGGCCTGCCGCGCCTCCGGGGATCCGCCGGCCCGTCAGCTTGCCGACCTCCAGCACCATGTCGAGCATGCCGATGCCGAGCAGGATCGCGGCATAGATGATGAGGAAGTAGATGGAATCGGCCGCGATCTGGGCGAGGTAGTAGAAGCCCTGGTTCGTGCCGAGCCCGATGTAGTTCATGACGAACTTGGCGTCGTAATGCGGCGTGAGGAAGAGCGGGTTCTCGATCAGGTAGCCGAAGAAGAAATAGGCGATCGCCACGCAGATGACGCCGGTCAGCAGCGGCCCCCAGTGGATGAAGGTGAGCGCCAGGATGGAGGCGGTCATCAGCCAGCCGAACACCATGTCCGTGTCGCTGAAGAAGGGCTGGGAGGTCTCCAGATGGACGGCGTTGAAGCGCACATAGCCCATGGCGATCACGCTGGCGACGAGCGCCAGCGCGGCGAAGACGAAGCGCGGCCAGAAGAACGGCCGCATGTGAAAGTCCTCCCCGGTCTCGGAGGCGAGGTTCTTGTTGCCGATCTGCTCGTCGCACAGGTTGCGGAGGGCAAGCAGGCCGGACATCAGGCAGATGCCGAGAATGAAATTGGAATAATGCTCCGAGGAGTTCTTGACGTAGCCGAAGGCGGAAAAGGCGATATAGGCCGTCAGCAGCAGGCCGGCGGCGATGAAGGGCACGTCAATGATGGCTCTGAGGCGCTTCCAGGACGACAGGGACATGGAGTTTCTTCCGGAAAATCTGGGACGGACCACCACTTCGAAACGGGATGTTCCTGGAGCCCGAAGGCCCGGCGGCGCGCCGCCGCTCCCGCTTCGTCAGGTCGGCGAGGCCCGCTCCTCCCGAAAAAGGCGTGCGCTCACGCCGGAGGCCGGGAAGCGGGCCGGGGAATGCCCCGGCCCCTGAGCGGGCGAGACCCTCGCCGGATCAGGTTTTCGGATAGGTCATCGGATCGCACTTGTTGCGCAGATCCCACCAGCCGAGTTCCTTGTAGGCCCGGATGGCGCCCGGATGGGTGTTCTCCTCCGAAAGGCCGCAGGTCATCAGCTCCGGCGACCAGATTCCCCAGAGCGCGTGCAGCTCCTTCATCTTCGGTCCGATTTCGCCGACGGACTTGACCAGCTTGTAGGCGAGCTCTTCGGGGAAGTCGGCATGCGCCGCCTTGAAGGCCTTGTCGAAGCCGATGCCGAGCGGCTGGTCCTGGCCGGGAAGCGTGTTGGGCGGCAGCTCGACCCATTCGAAGGTCGTCTGGAACTCCGCGTTGACCTTGTCGACGTCCGCCTGGCTGACGCCGAGATAGCAGATCTTCTTGCCGGTCGCCTCCAGCTGGCGCACCGGTCCGGGGACGATGAAGGTCGTCTTCGTGGGCTCGGCTCCGATCGGGGTCACCGCAGCGTCGGTGGCGCCGTCGATCAGCTGCTGCGTCAGCTGTGCGGGCGTCATGTGGCGGATATCGGTGTTGTCGGGCGTGATTCCCGCGATGGTCTTCAGGAACAGGCGGGAAAAGACGCCCCAGTCGGACTGGCCGCGAAGGCCGAGCGAGATGCGCTTGCCCTTCAGGTCGGCGAGCGACTTCAGGCTGCAGTCGAAGGTCGCCAGAAACTTGCCCTGTCCCCACCAGGCTTCGCCGTAGAGCAGCTTCCAGGGGATCGTCACCGGTTCGGGGAGGAACTCTTTCATGTCCTCCGAGCCGCCGGAATAGGCGAGCTGGATGAGGGTGTCCTCGGTGGCGAAAACGGAGGTCTTCCACTTCCCCTCGTTCTGTCCCATCTCGCGGACATTATACATGTAGCCGGGGGTTTCCTGCGGCAGCAGCATGACCGGGGCGTTCTCCTTGATGAGCTGGTTCATCAGGATCGTGTCGCCCGCGATCGGCCCGCAGCCGAAGGGGCACAGCAGCACCGGCACGGCATCCGCCGCCCGGGCCGGGGCGGGGACACCCGCCAAAGCGAGCGCGCCCACCAGTGCGGCAGCGGCTGTCGTTCCCAACTTTTCGAGTAAGGACATGCGTTCCCTCCTTTAATCGCGCTTTTTTCGTTGCTCGACGGCGGAGTTGGCCCCCGCTCGTCGCCTCGACCTTACATGATCGCTTTCAGTGCGTCTTCATTTATTGAACGATTCGTACCACATTATGAAATCCACATCGGAGAGGGGGAGGCGGGAACGCACCCTCCCGGGGAAGAAACGTCGTGCTTTATCGAAAGGGGAGAATCCGATCATGGCCGAGAGCGATCCGCTCTTTGATGTCGAAGGCAGGGTCTTCCTCTGCGCCGGGGCGGCGAGCCTGCTCGGCTCGGCCGTCGCGCGCGCGCTCGTCGAGCGCGGAGCAAGGGTGGCTCTGGCCGATCTGCACGCGAGCGCAGCCGACGAGCTGGCCGCGCTCTTCCCGAAGGAAAGCGTGATCGATGCTTTCGGGCTCGACAATTGCGACGAGGAGGGCGTGGAGGCCGCCGTGCGGCATGTGCACGCCGCCGGCGGGCGTCTCGACGGATTGCTGAACGCCGCGGGGGTCTATCGCACCGCGCCGATGGAGGAACTCGCACTCGCCGATCTACGCGCTTCGATGGAGGCGAACTTCACCGGCGCCTTCGTTCTGACGCGCGCTGCCGCCGGCGTGATGGGGGAGGGCGGGTCGATCCTGCACCTCTCTTCCGTTTCGGCCCAGGTCTCCAACCCCGGCTATGCCGCCTACGCCAGCTCCAAGGCGGCGCTGTCGCATATGGTGCGCGTGACGGCACGCGAGCTGGCGCCGCGCCACATCCGGGTGAATGCCATCGGTCCTGCCATGACCGAGAGCCCGCTGGTGCGCTCGCGCCTGGAAGAAGATGCGTTTCTGGCCCAGGCGGTCTCCCACATCCCGATGGGGCGCCTCGGTGTCCCCGGCGATATCGTCGCGCCGGCGCTGCTGCTGCTTTCGCCGGGCGGCGCCTTCATCACCGGGCAGACGATCTATGCCGATGGGGGCCGCACGCTCGTCTGAGGGTCGGAAAGCGCCCCGCGCTCAGCCGGTCTTGACCAGCTCCTCCGCCTCCTCGGCGGGGCTGCGCCCGGGCGGTGAGGCGAGGATGGTCTCCTGCATCTGGGCCGCGGCCGCCCGCAGCACCGCAACGTGCTCTTCGGCGCGCTCGGCGCTCATGCGCGCCTCCGGCGCGGAGATGGCCAGGCCGGCGCAGGCGCGGCCGGATGCATCGAAGATGGGCACGGCGACGCAGACGACGCCGGACATGAACTCCTGATTGTCGATGCTGAAACCGGCGCGGCTGATCTCCTCCAGCCGTCGCCGCAACTCGGCCTGATCCGTCACCGTGTTGTCCGTGTAGCGGGCGAGGCGCAGGGTGCCGAGAAGCTTCGTCAGCGCTTCCTCCGGAAGTTGGCTGAGGACGAGCTTGCCGATCGCCGTGCAGTGCAGCGGAACGCGGCTGCCGGGCTCGAAGCGCAGACCGAGCGGCCAGTGCGATTCCACCCGGTCGATATAGACGAGCTCGCCATTGTGCATGACGCCGATATTGCAGGTCTCGCCGGTCTGCTCGACGACCCAGTTCAGAATGCTGCGCCGCGTCGGGCGCTGCGCGGCGGCAATGAGGACGTTGAGCGCAAGTTCGATCAGCCGCTGGCTCGCGATGAAGCGGCGGCTACCGAATTCGCGCTCCAGATAGCCCTGCTCCTCCAGGAAGGTCGCAATGCGATGGGTGGTGGGCTTGGAATAGGCGAGGCCGCTCGACAGTTCGGCGACCGAGACCGGACGGCCCCCGGCGACCACCGCCTCCAGGATCTGAAGCGCCTTCAGCGTGCTCTTTGCCGAGGAGGGCGGTTCCTTGCCGGTGGTGCGCTTGTTGCCGCTCTTTGCAGGCTTTCGGGGCGCGCTGGTCGGCGCCTTCGCCTGCTCTTTCCGGTTGCGCTGCGGCGATTCTGATTCCGTCACATTCTCACCTTCTGAAGGGCGATCGGATACGCCCAGCATTCGCGATCATAGACGAACAGCGCCGGCTTCGCGAAGGCAACGGAGCCGATGGCCGCGATGCAGGGCGAGGCGGGGATGCGGGCTCCCGGTAGCAATGCCTCTGGCGTCAGGGCCTGGGCGTGGTGCCGTCAGGCCGGCCCCGTCAGCGGCTCGAAAGCCGCATCAGCGCGCGCAGCATCAGCTCCGTCCCCCGCCCGATGTCGGACCATTCCGAAAATTCCTCCGGCGCGTGGCTGATGCCGCCGCGACTCGGCACGAAGATGAGCGCCGCGGGGCAGAGCGCCTGCATCGTCTGCGCGTCGTGGCCGGCGCCCGACGGCATGTCGAGCGCCGCAGTCCCCATTTTTCGGGCCTCCTCGTGCAGCATCGCATTCAGCGCCGGGTCGAGTCCGACCGGCGCGATCCAGCTCTTCTCCTCGACCGACACGCCGAGCCCGTGCTTGCGCGCCACCATCGCGATCCGGGCTTCCATCGCTGCCCGAAGCGCCCGCATCACCTCGTCGGACGTGTCGCGGATGATGAGCGAGAAGACGGCCTTTCCGGGGATCGTATGGGCTGCGTTCGGCTGGAGGTCGACCTTGCCGATGGTGATGCGGCTTTGTGGCGTGCCCTCTTCCCCGATCGCCGCCGCAATGAGCGTGGCGATCTCGGCAAGGCCCGCAAAGGCGTCGGCGCGCATCTCCATCGGCGTCGTGCCGGAATGGTTCGCGGTGCCCGTCAGCGTGACCTGGCGGTTGAGGACGCCCGACACGCCATGGGCGATGCCGATCGGCCGGCCGGCCCGCTCCAGCACCGGCCCCTGCTCGATATGGAGCTCGATAAAGGCCTTCACCTCGCGGCTGGGGCGCAGGGCCGAAAGCGCCTCGAAGGCATCGAGTCCCGCCTCGCGCATGGCCTCGACGAGAGGCACGCCGTCGGCGTCCTTCGCCGCCTCGATTCGCTCGCGCGTGAGGTGGCCCACGATGGCCTCGGACCCGAGCATGCCGCCGAAGCGGCCCTCCTCCTCGGCAGTGGCGACCACCTCGATCGCCGTTTCGGGCCGGATGCCGGCATCCTTCATCGCCCGCACGCATTCGAGCGCCGCGCAGACGCCGAGCGCTCCGTCGAAGGCACCGCCTTCCGGCACCGTGTCGAGATGCGAGCCGGCGAGGATGGCCGGACCCTCGGCCGGGCCGAAGCGGGCGAAGAGGTTTCCGGCGCCGTCGCGCCGCGCCGAAAGCCCGTCCTTTTCCATCTCGTGCCTCAGCCAGTCGCGCGCCGCCATGTCGGCCGGCGAATAGCCGACGCGGTTGAAGCCCCCGGTATCCAGGTTGCGCCCGAACCGGTTCACGCCGGCAAGCAGCGCCTTCAGCCTTTCGATGTCGATGCGCGGTGTTTCTTGCGGCAATGGACGTCCCGTCGTCTCCGCCAGGGCCTCTCCCCGCGGCAGTTGCACAAAAATTTATCGTAATGAATGCTTGCGCAAGGGTAATTTTTCAGGAGAAATTATCCGCCACCGGACCCGATGGAGATCGCCATGAAACAATTTCTGGCTGCCGCCTTCGCCTCCCTGGCACTGGCTTTCGCTTCCCCCGTCTTCGCGCAGACGCCGCCGAACGTTCTCATCGTCGGCCAGATCGCCGAGCCGAAATCGCTCGATCCCCATGCGGTGACGGCGGTCAACGACTTCCGCATCCTGGTCAACGTCTATGACGGGCTGGTGCGCTACAAGGACGGCACGCTGGAGGTCGAGCCCTCGCTGGCGACCGACTGGACGATCTCCGACGACGGCAAGACCTACACCTTCAAGCTCCGCGAAGGCGTCACCTTCCACGACGGCACGCCCTTCGACGCCGAGGCGGTGAAGTTCAACTTCGACCGCATGCTGAAGGAGGATCATCCGTTTCACGATACGGGCCCGTTCCCGCTCGCCTTCTTCTTCTCGGCCGTCGAGGAGGTGAACGCCATCGACGCCACCACCGTGGAGTTCAAGCTGAAGGAGCCCTATGCGCCCTTCCTGTCGAACCTCGCCTATCCCACGGGCCTCATCGTCTCGCCGGCCGCGGTGGAGAAGGACGGCAAGGATTTCGGCCGCCATCCGGTCGGTACCGGCGCCTTCAAGTTCGTCGAATGGGAGGCCAATTCCCGCGTCGTGGTGGAGAAGAATCCCGATTACTGGGACGGCGCGCCCCCGCTGGAGGCGGTGATCTACCGCCCGATCACGGACGCCAATACCCGCATCGCAGAGATGCTCTCCGGCGGCCTCGACGTCATGGTGGAGGTGCCGCCCGACAGCCTGAAGCAGTTCCGCGACGATGCCGCCTTCACCGTCTACGAACAGGCGGGTCCGCACCTGTGGTTCCTGATCCTCAACACCAAGGAAGGTCCCTTCGCCAAGAAGGAGATCCGCCAGGCGGCCAATTACGCCATCGACAAGAAGGCGCTGGTCGACAACATCCTGCAGGGCACGGCCGAGGTCGCCGCCGGGCCGACGCCGCCGGCCTTCGCCTGGGCCTACAACGAATCCCTCGAGCCCTATCCCTACGATCCGGAGAAGGCGAAGCAGCTCCTGGCGGATGCCGGATACGATGGCTCGCCACTGACCTTCTACGTCACCGAGGGCGGCTCCGGCATGCTCGATCCCGTCGCCATGGGCACGGCGATCCAGGCAGACCTCGAAGCCGTCGGCATGAAGGTCAACATCGAGACCTATGAGTGGAACACCTTCCTCGGCAAGGTGAACCCCGGCCTCGAAGGCAGGGCCGACATGGCCGAGATGGCCTGGATGACCAACGATCCGGACACGCTGCCCTTCCTGACCCTGCGTTCCGAGGCGCTGCCCGATTCCGGCGGCTTCAACTCCGGCTATTATTCCAACCCGAAGGTCGACGAACTGCTGGAGAAGGCGCGTTCATCCACCGACCAGAACGAGCGCGCCGGGCTCTACAAGCAGATGCAGGAGATCGTGAAGGAGGACGCTCCCTGGGTCTTCGTCGCCAACTGGAAGCAGAACGCGGTGACGACGGCCTCGGTGGAGAACTTCAAGCTGCAGCCCTCCTTCTTCCTGATGCTGCAGGATGTGGCGAAGCCGCAGTGATGCTCGAGGTGATCCTGCGCTGAAATTCCGGCGTCGGCGCGTGCCCCAGGCGGCGCCGGCGTTCCACCGCAACCAGCCGGGAGCCGGCCCTTGCTCTCCTACATCGCCAAGCGCCTCCTCGCCGCGATCCCGGTCCTCTTCGGGCTGACGGTGATCGTCTTCCTCATCATGGCGATGATCCCGGGCGATCCGGCGACGGCGATCCTCGGCTCCTACGCGACGCCGGATAACGTCGAAAGGCTGAACCGCGAGCTCGGCTTGGACAAGAGCCTGCCGCAGCAATACGTCATCTGGCTCGGCAACCTGCTGCATGGCGATTTCGGCCGCTCCTACACGCTGAACCGGCCCGTCATCGACGAGGTCATGGAGCGCTTTTCCGCAACGCTCATCCTCGCCGGCACCTCGCTCCTCCTCTGCTCCGTGCTCGGGCTCCTCGCCGGCGTGGTCTCGGCCGTGCGGCAGTATTCCTGGGCCGACAAGGCGATCACCTTCGTCGTCCTCGTCGGCATTTCCGTCCCCTCCTTCTGGCTGGGGCTCATCCTCATTCTCTTCTTCGCGGTGAAATGGCAGCTCTTCCCGGCGAGCGGCATGTACGCCATCTACGGCGGCGGTGACCTGAAGGACCTCGCCTACCATCTCGTCCTGCCGGCCTTCACGCTGGCGGTGGTGGCGACGGGCGTCATCGCCCGGCTGACGCGCACGGCGATGCTGGAGGTGCTGCGCCAGGATTTCATCCGCACGGCCAGAGCCAAGGGCGTCTCCGAGCGCGGCGTCATCTACCGGCACGCCTTCAAGGCGGCGCTGGTGACGATCATTCCGGTCATCGGCATCCAGGCGGGCTTCGTCCTCGGCGGCGCCGTCTACATCGAGACCGTCTTTCAGTGGCCCGGCATCGGCTCCATGCTGGTCAAGGCGATCTCGACGCGCGACCTCCTTCTCGTGCAGGGCGGCGTGCTCGTCGTGGCGGCCGCCTATGTGCTCTTCAACCTCGCCGCCGACGTCATCCAGACCATTCTCGATCCTAGGCTGCGCTGATGGCCGAAGCCGCCGCCGTGGGCGCCCGACCGCAGAAGAAGCGCCGTTCCGGCCGTCCCTCGGCCTGGGGTCTTCTTTTCAACAACACGCTGGCGACGGCCGGACTTCTCGTCTTCGGCCTCGTCGTCATCGTGGCGCTCGCCGCCCCCGTCCTGCCGCTGCCGGACCCGGACGCGACGGCGCCGGCCGACAGGCTCCTGCGGCCGCTCGCCGAGGGCCATCTCCTCGGCACCGACGCGCTTGGCCGGGACATCCTCTCGCGCCTCGTCTGGGGCACGCGCGTCAGCCTTGCCGTCGGCATCTCCGCGACGCTGATCGCGGCCTTCTTCGGCTCGCTTATAGGCCTCGTCGCGGGCTATGCGGGCGGGCGCGCCGACACGCTGTTGATGCGCGGCATCGATATGGTGATGGCCTTTCCCTACATCCTGCTGGCGCTCGCCATCGTCGCCGTGCTCGGGCCGGGCCTTCTCAACGCGCTCTACGCCATCGCCGTCGTCAACATCCCCTTCTTCGCCCGCAACATCCGCGGCATCGCCCTCGGCCTGTCGCGGCGCGAATTCGTCGATGCGGCGCGGCTCTCCGGCAAGTCGAACGTGCAGATCCTCCTCGTGGAGGTGCTGCCCAACGTTCTTCCCGTCATCATCATCACCATGTCGACGACGATCGGCTGGATGATCCTGGAGACGGCGGGGCTTTCCTTCCTCGGCCTCGGCGCGCAGCCGCCCCAGGCCGATCTCGGCTCCATGCTGGGGGAGGGGAGGAAGATCCTCTTCACCGCCCCGCATGTCTCCGTCATCCCGGGCCTGATGATCTTCGCCCTCGTCATGAGCATCAATCTTCTGGGCGATGGCGTGCGCGACGTTCTCGATCCGCGGCTGAAATCCGGCGCGCTGACCCGGCCGGTGGCGCGCACGGCCGTGATGCGGGACGCTGTCCCCGACATCGTGCCCCAGGAAGGTGCGTTGCTCGACGTGCAGGGCCTGCGCACCGAGTTCCGCCTCGGCGGCGACGTCTACAGGGCGGTCGGCGGCATCGACCTTCATATCCGCGAGGGGGAATGCCTCGGCATCGTCGGCGAATCCGGTTCGGGAAAATCCGTCTCGGCCATGTCGATCATGGGCCTGGTGCCGACGCCGCCCGGCCGCATCGCCGGCGGCGCCGCGCTTCTCGACGGCGAGGATCTCTTCGCCGCGAGCGACGAGCGCATCCGCCAGCTACGCGGCGGCGCCGTCTCCTATGTCTTTCAGGATCCGCTTTCGACCCTGCATCCGCTCTTCACGGTCGGCCGCCAGCTCGTGGAGGCGATCCAGGCGCACGAGCCCGTCGCAAGGCGCAAGGCCGAGGAGAAGGCGAGGTCTCTCCTCGATCTGGTGCGCATCCCCAATCCCGCCGAACGGCTGAAATCCTATCCGCACGAGCTCTCCGGCGGCATGCGCCAGCGCGTCTGCATCGCCATGGCGCTTGCCAACGATGCGCGCATCCTCATCGCCGACGAGCCGACGACGGCGCTCGACGTGACGGTGCAGGCGCAGGTGCTCTCGCTGCTCGGCAAGCTGAGGAAGGAGAGGCGCGCCGGCATCCTGTTCATCACCCACGATTTCGGCGTCGTCTCGGCGATCTGCGACCGGATCGCCGTCATGTATGCGGGAAGGTTCGTGGAGACCGGCGGCACGGAGGAGATCCTTTCCTCTCCCGCCCATCCCTATACGGCCAAGCTGATCGACTGTGTCCCGGTTCTCGGCGAGCCGGAGCGCCGACTAGACGCCATCGAGGGCCGCCCGCCCATGGTCAACGCCCTGCCGGAAGGCTGCGCCTTCGCGCCCCGCTGTCCGCGGGCTGAGGACGACTGCCGAAAGGGCGCGATTCCGATGGTCGAGCTTGCCGAAGGGCGCTCGGTCCGCTGCCTCCATCCGCTTTGGGGAGAGGCCGATGCCTGAAGCTGTCGCGGGGGAAGCTCTGGTGGAGATCGACGGGGCGGAGCGCATCTTCGGCGGCGGGCGCAACATCTTGGGGCGCCGCAAGCCGGCGGTGCACGCCGTCCAGGACGTCTCGATCGAGGTCATGAAGGGCGAGACGCTCGGCATCGTCGGCGAATCCGGCTGCGGCAAGTCCACCCTGGCGCGCCTCCTCGTCGGGCTCGACGCGCCGACCGGCGGCACCATCCGCTTCGGCGGCGAGGATGTCTTCGGCGAAAAGATGGATCATCGCCGTCTCGCCCGGCGCGTCCAGTACGTCTTCCAGGATCCGGTCTCCTCGCTCAATCCAAGGAAGACGATCCGCACCATCCTGGAGGCGCCGCTCGTCCATCTTCTTGGAAAGAACCGCAGGGAGCGCGCCGAACGGCTTTCCGAGCTGATGGACGCGGTGAACCTCGCGCCGGAATTTCTCGATCGCTATCCGCACGAATTCTCCGGCGGCCAGGCCCAGCGCATCGGCATTGCCCGCGCCCTTGCCGCGGATCCGGAACTGATCGTCCTCGACGAGCCGGTCTCCGCCCTCGACGTTTCCGTCCAGGCGCAGGTCCTCAACATCCTCGACGGGCTGAAGTCCCGGTTCGGCCTCACCTATGTCTTCATCAGCCACGACCTCTCGGTGGTGGAGAGCGTCTCCGACCGCGTGGCCGTCATGTATTTCGGCCGCATCGTCGAGATCGGGCCGGGGCGCGGCGTCTTCCGCGCGCCGCGCCATCCCTATACGCGCCTCCTCCTCAAATCGGCGCCCGCCCCGGGACGCAAGTCGCTCATCCCGGAGGACGCCGATACGGAGCTTCCCGATCCCTACGACCCGCCGCCCGGCTGCGCCTTTCATGCGCGCTGCCCGCGCGGCACCGAAATCTGCATGAAGGAGGTTCCACCGCTGGATCCGGCGCCGGGCGCGCCGGCCCATCTTTCCGCCTGCTATCACCCGCACGGCGAGGATTGAGCCGCCTTGGTCGCCGGGAAAATCATTTGGCCGGGAAAATGACCCCCGCCGTGGCGCGCCGCCGCAAGCGCTCCGACATCGTCGCCGATGCCATCCGTGCCCGCATCATCGAAGAGGGGCTCGTCCCGGGTGAGCGGGTGCCCGCCGCCTGGCTCGGCACGGAGAGCCTGAAGGTCTCGCGCGGCACTTTGCGCGAGGCGCTGAAGGCGCTGGAGGTGGAGGGGCTGATCGCCTCCAAGACGGGACCCGGCGGCGGCGTCTTCGTCACCGCCGTCGAGCCGGAAAGCGCGCTGAGGATGCTCGACAACCTCTTCCTCTACGAGCCCCCGTCGATCGCCGAGATCTATGCGATCCGCAAGCTCATCGAGCCGGAGCTGGCGGCCGTGGCGGCGGGCGCGCTCACGCCGGAGGCGCTCGCCTCGCTTGAGGCGACGGTGCGCCTCTACGAGGCCGAGCCCGTCTCCAGCGAGGAGGAGTACGACCAGCGCATGGCCGAACTCGACTTCCATATCGAGCTCGCGCGCCGTTCGCCGAACCGCGTTCTGGGTTTCGTCGCGGCCTTCCTCGCAAGCCTTCTGCGCGACATGGCGGTCTGCCGCGATATTTACCGTCAGCCGAACCCGGAGCTGCGCGAGAGCGGGCTCAACTATCAGGTCCGCCTCCTGCGGGCTATCCGCGCCGGGGATGCGGAGCGGGCGCGCACCGTCATGCGCGAGCACATGGCCGAAGCGGAGAAATACATGCTGGAACGCGCCGCCATGTCGCTCCGCAGGGGCCTCGGAAAGGCCTGAGCAAAGGGCGTCACTTCGCCCGGACCGGGCGGTTGGTCGCCGCCCTGCCGGGCTGTAAGCTCGCCGGCGGATCGAGGCGGCACGGCACAGGGCCGGATCTTTCAAAGGCTCCAGATTGTCCGAAGATTGATGAACTCCATCGACACCAGCGAGCCGAGAGCCACAAAGCGCGTCCTCGTCCTCGGCGCCACCGGCACGATCGGCCGCGCCACGGTGCGCGCGCTCTTGGCGCGCGGCCACGAGGTCGTTTGCTTCCTGCGTCCGCGTTCCGGCACCGACAAGGTTCCGGTCTCCGAAGAGCTCGCCCGTCTGCTGGAAGGTGCCGAACTCCGCTTCGGCGATGTCACCGATCCCGAGAGCCTTTCCCGCGACGGTTTTGCCGGCGAGCGCTTCGATGCGCTCCTCTCCTGCATGGCCTCGCGCACCGGCGTGGCGCGCGACGCCTGGGCGATCGATTATCAGGCGCATTCGAGCGCGCTCACCGCCGCCAAACAGGCGGGTGTGGCTGAGATGGTGCTGCTTTCGGCGATCTGCGTGCAGAAGCCGCTGCTGGCCTTCCAGAAGGCCAAACTCGCCTTCGAGAGGGAGCTGATGGAATCCGGCCTCGCCTGGTCGATCGTCCGCCCGACCGCCTTCTTCAAGTCGCTCTCCGGCCAGGTGGAGCGGGTAAAGGCGGGCAAGCCCTTCCTCGTCTTCGGCGACGGGCGCCTTACCGCCTGCAAGCCGATCAGCGACGGCGACCTCGCCGATTATCTCGCCGGATGCCTCATCGAGGAGAGCCGCCGCAACCGGATCCTGCCGATCGGCGGCCCCGGCGAGGCGATCACCCCGATGGAGCAGGGCGAGCGGCTCTTTGCTCTCCTTGGAAGAAAGCCCGAGATCAGAAAGGTGCCGGTGGCGATTCTGTCGAGCATCGCGGCGGTTCTCGGTGCCGCGTCCCGCCTCGCTCCGGGGCTGAAGGAAAAGGCCGAGCTCGCCCGCATCGGCCGCTACTATGCGACGGAATCGATGCTCGTTCTCGATCCGAAGACCGGTCGCTACAGCGCTGAGATGACCCCCTCCCATGGCACCGAGACGCTTTTCGACTTCTACGCCAGCCTTCTTGCCGGCGAAGCCTCGGTGGAACGAGGCGAGCATGCCGTCTTCTGATCAGGCGGGTCCTTTCGCTTCGGCCTCGCCCGTTGCCTCCGGCAGGCCCTTGCCCGAGATGAAGCGCGGCCGCTTGCGGCTCCACATGCCGCGGCGCGCATCCTGCGCTTCCTTCTCCGCCGTTTCGTAACGCGCCGATCTCGACCGCGCCCAGCCCTGGCGCACCATCCATTCGCCGACATCGACGCCCGCCACCCGGCAGACGGTCTTTTGCTGGGCGCCCGCCTTGTCCTCCGGCACGACGCATTCCACCGTTCCGCTCTTGACGAGCCGCCGCAGCGCCGTGCGCGCCATCGTCCCGCAGGGCCAGACCGGCTTGCCGCAGCCGAGCCGGATCGGCACGCCCTTGATGCCGTAGAGCGCGATGTCCTGCCGCCCCTCGCGCAGCGTTTCCGCATCGAGCGGCACCGGCGATTTCAGCGCCCGCACCGGGCCGTCGAAATCGGGCTCCGGCTCCGGCGGGGAGGGGGTGGGCGCCACACGCAGGAGAGGTCCGGTCACCACCGGCCCGTGCGTGAAGCCGCGGGGCGTCACGTCCCGCGAGGCGGGCGGAACGACTTCCGGCTTGCTCTCGGCCGGCGTCGCGGTCCCGGCCGGAGCATCGCTCTCCGCCGTCCTGTCCGTCGTGGCCGGATCGAGCCCCGTCAGGCCGAGGAGGGCAGCCAGAAGCGCTGCCAGCAACGCGATTCCCGCAAGGCTAGCCGAGCGCATTCCAGAGGCTCCCGGAAGATGCCGCACCGTCCCGGCACCCATCTATCGGGAGCCGAAGGATTCGCGCAGGCAAGGATGCGTCATGTAGCCGTCTTGCCGCAATAATTCCCGCTCTCCTTCAGGTGTTGCCGAAAAGCCCGTCCACCGCCGCATGATGGCGATATTCACCATCGCGGCCCTGAGGATACAACCGCGAGTATTGATTTGATGTTCGCGCGCGTATCTAGTCCGCCCGGCGCGCCGGGGGGCTTTTCGGGCGAGAACTTCCAGAGACAAAGGAACCGTCCTCCCTCCCGGGCCGGCGCGACGGTGCAGTTTTGCCGCAAGGCGCGGAAGAAATGCCCCTGCGTCGATCTCCTGAGCCTCCTTTTGCCGGAACGGCGGACGAGGCCCGATCATGGCGAGTGTAGCTTTGCACGGAAACGCTGACGACCAGAAGAAGAGCCGAGATTCCGGTGCGCCGGTCAACGGGGCGTCTGCGGGAGCGGACGGCTTCGCCCTTGGTCATCGCGCGGCGCTCGCCGCGACCCTCTCGCTCCTGCTCCTCACTCTCCTCGCCGCGGGTCTCCTCTTCTTTCTCTTTCGGCCGCAAGCGGCCGTTGAGCTCCCCTTTGAAGACAATCGGGCGGAGGAGACGATGTCGATACCCGTCACGCCCTTCGATCCTGCCGACTTTCCCCTGCAACTGCACGCCGGCATCAAGCTGCTGCCGCCCTTCGAGGCCGTCTCCTCCACCAGGCTTGCCGGGAACGGCCGGCCTGCGATCGACCTCGCCTATGTCGAGGGGCTCACCCGCGACGCGGTCTGCCGCGTCGCTCAGGGCAGGCGCCTTCCATGCGGGTTGATGGGCCGGGCATGGCTGCAGAACTTCCTGCATGGGCTCGAGGTCTATTGCGAGCCGCGCTTCATTGCCGGCGAACGGCCTGATTATCAGTGCTTCGCCGGGGGCGAGGACCTTGCGAGGCGGCAGGTCCGGGCGGGCTTTGCCCGGCCGTCAGGCTATGGCTTCGAGCTTTACGCGGCAGCGCTGCAGGAGGCGATGACGGCCGAGGCCGGCGCCTGGAACGGCGGCTGGCGCGTCGATCCGTAGAGCCTGACCCTCCAGATGGGGCGGATCAGCCCTTCTTCGGCCACCGCGCCAGGATCTCCCCCACGATGCCGCGCCGGAAGGTGAGGACGCAGATGACGAAGATCGTGCCCATCACCACCGTCACCCAGGAGCCGATGGTGGCGAGGTAGTTCTGCAGCGCGATGATGACGCCGGCCCCGACCACGGGGCCGAAAATGGTGCCCATGCCGCCGATCAGCGTCATCAGCACGACCTCGCCGGACATGTGCCAGTTGACGTCGGTCAGCGTCGCCGTCTGGAAGACGATTGCCTTGGTCGATCCCGCGAGCCCGGTCAGCGCCGCCGACATGGTGAAGGCGAGAACCTTCAGGAGCGCCACGGGATAGCCGAGCGAGATCATCCGCGCCTCATTCTCGCGGATGCCCTTCAAGGCCTGGCCGAAGGGCGAATGCACCGTGCGGTAGATGACGAAGATGCCGACGAGGAACACCGCCGCCACGAAATAGTACATCGTCAGCGTGTCCCGCAGGTCGAAGAGGCCGAAAACGGTGCCGCGCGGAATCCCCTGGATGCCGTCCTCGCCATGCGTGAAGGGCACCTGCAGGCAGAAGAAGTAGACCATCTGGGCGAGCGCCAGGGTGATCATGGCGAAGTAGACGCCCTTCTGGCGGATGGCGATGGCGCCGAAGACGAGCCCCATCACACCGGCGACGGCGGTGCCGGCGCCAATCCCGAGGACCGTATTGAGCTCCCACGCCTTCACCGCGTGCCCCGTCACATATGCCGCCATGCCGAAGAAGGCGGCGTGGCCGAAGGAAAGCAGCCCCACGAAGCCGAGCATCAGATTGAACGCGCAGGCAAAGAGCGCGAAGCACAGGAGCTTCATCAGGAAGACGGGATAGATGCCGAAGAACGGCGCGGCGATGAGAAGCGCGATGCCGAGAAGGGCGAGGACGGGCGTGACGAAACGCCGGCCGCGGAGGCCTGTGGCGGGCTTCATGGCGGTATCGGTCATTCGCGCGGCCTCCCGAAGAGGCCGTTGGGCCGCAGGATGAGAACGATCGCCATGATGACGAAGACGACCGTGGAGGAGGCTTCCGGATAGAAGGTGCGCGTCAGCCCCTCGATGAGGCCGATTCCGAGGCCCGTCACGATCGAGCCGAGGATCGAGCCGAGCCCGCCGATGACGACGATGGCGAAGACGACGATGATCAGGTTCTGTCCCATGATGGGGCTGACGGTATAGACGGGGGCGGCCAGGATGCCGGCGAAGCCTGCCAGCCCGACGGCGAAGCCGTAGGTCAGCGTCATCATCAGCGGCACGTTGATGCCGAAGGCGCGCACGAGGTCGGGTCTTTCGACGGCGGCGCGCAGATAGGCGCCGAGCCGCGTGCGCTCGATGAGAAGCCAGGTGCCGAGACAGACGGCGAGCGAGGCGACGATTACCCAGGCCCGGTATTTCGGCAGGAACATGAAGCCGAGATTGTATCCGCCGTTGAGGATTTCCGGCGGCGCGTAGGGCTGGCCGGAGACGCCGTAGAAGTTGATGAAGGTGCCCTCGATGATGAGGGCGAGGCCGAAGGTCAGCAGCAGCCCGTAGAGGTGGTCGAGGTCGTAAAGATGCGAGAGCATCGCGCGCTCGATGACGATGCCCACGGCGCCGACGATGAGCGGCGCCAGGATGAGGCCCGGCCAGTAGCCGATGCCGAGATAGTTGAGCAACAGCCAGGCGACGAAGGCGCCCATCATGTAGAGCGCCCCATGGGCGAAGTTGATGATGTTGAGGACGCCGAAGATCACCGCCAGGCCGAGGCTGAGCAGGGCGTAGAACGACCCGTTGATCAGCCCGATGAGAAGCTGGCCGAAAAGGAGCGGCGCCGGCACGCCGAAGATTTCCTGCATCGAGGCTCCCTGTGAGCGAGGGCCCGGAGCGGCGCGCCGCCCCGGGTTTGAAATCCTGCGCGGCCTATTTCTTCGCGAGGCTGCAGGAGCTCTTCTCGATCGGCAGGAAGGCCTCCGAGCCGGGGATCGTCTTGACGATCTCGTAATAGTCCCACTTTCCGGCGGAATCGCCGGGCTTCTTCACCTGCACGAGGTACATGTCGTGCACCATGCGGCCGTCCTCGCGGATCGTGCCGTCCTCGGCGAAGAAGTCGTTGATCGGCATCTTCTTCATCTGGTCGACAGCCGCCTTGCCGCCGTCGTCGTCGATCTCTTCCACGGCCTTCAGGTAGTGCATAACGGCCGAATAGACGCCCGCCTGGACCATCGTCGGCTTCTGCCCGTTCATCTTCTCCGCGAAGCGGTCGGCGAACTTGCGCGTGTCCTCGTTGCGGTCCCAGTAAAAGCCCGTGGTCAGCGTCAGCCCCTGGGCGACATCGAGGCCGAGCGCGTCGACATCGGTGATGAAGCCGAGGAGGGCCGCCAGCTTCTGTCCGCCCTGCACGATGCCGAAGGAGTTCGCCTGCTTGATGGCGTTGGTGGTGTCGCCGCCGGCATTCGCAAGGCCGATCACGTCGGCGCCGGAAGCCTGCGCCTGCAGCAGGAAGGAGGAGAAGTCGCTGCTCGACAGGGGATGGTTCACCGAGCCGACCACCGTTCCGCCGTTTGCCTCCACGACGGCGGCCGTGTCCTTCTCCAGCTGATGGCCGAAGGCGTAGTCGGCCGTCAGGAAGAACCAGCTCTTGCCGCCCTCGTCGACGACCGCCTTGCCGGTGCCGACGGAGAGCGCATAGGTGTCGTAGGTCCAATGCACGAAGGTCGGGGCGCACTGGTCGTTGGTAAGGGCGGTCGTCGCCGCGCCCGAATCCAGGAAGGCGGTGTCCTTCTCCGAGGTCACCTGCTGGACGGCGAGCGCCACGGAGGAGGTCGGGACGTCGACGATGACGTCGACGCCGTCCTGGTCGATCCATTGCCGCGCGATGTTGGAGCCGACATCCGGCTTGTTCTGGTGGTCGGCCGAAAGCACCTCGATCGCCTTGCCGTTCACCGTTCCGCCGAAATCCTCCACGGCCATGCGGGCCGCCACGACGGAGCCTTCGCCGGAAAGGTCGGCATAGAGCCCGGAGCGGTCGTTCAGGACGCCGATCTTCACGGCGTCGTCCGAAATTTCGGCCTGCGCCGCGCCGGCGAGGACCGTGCCGAAAGCTACGAGAGCCGAGGATGCGAGTGCCAGTCGATGAAGTCTCATGGGGTTCCTCTCATTCGTTTCTTTCCTCCGGACCCGTATTCACACGCCCAGAAGCTCGTTGAGCTCGTCCATCCGTTCCTTGATGTCCGCGCGCTTGTAATTGTCGACCACGTGGCCGTGCTCGACGATGTAGTGGCGGTCCGCAAGCCGGGCCGCGAAGTGGAAATTCTGCTCCACCAGCAGGATGGTGAAGCCGAGCTCCTGCAGACGGCGCACGCTGCGCCCGATCTGCTGCACGATGACGGGGGCGAGCCCTTCGGTCGGCTCGTCGAGAAGCAGCAGGCGGGCACCCGTCCTGAGGATCCGGCCGATCGCCAGCATCTGCTGCTCGCCCCCC
The DNA here is from genome assembly GCF_020144925.1 of Afifella sp. IM 167. Taxonomy (GTDB): domain Bacteria; phylum Pseudomonadota; class Alphaproteobacteria; order Rhizobiales; family Afifellaceae; genus Afifella. Next base: position 85,468 of record NZ_NSLC01000004.1, on the reverse strand, counting down.
GAGAGCCGGGTGCCGGAGGCGCCGGAGAGCCGTTCCTTGAGGTTGGGGAAGAGCTCGTAGATCTCCTCCAGCGGCAGCCCGCCCTCCTGCACCTGCGGGGGAAGGAGCAGGTTCTCCTTCACCGTCAGGCTGGCGAAGATGCCGCGCTCCTCGGGGCAGTAGGCGATGCCGCGGCGGGCGATCTTGTCGGGCTTGAGGCCGATGGTCTCCTCGCCGTTGAGGCGGATGGAGCCCTCGCGCCTGCCGACCAGGCCCATGATGGCGCGCAGCGTCGTGGTCTTGCCCGCGCCGTTGCGGCCCAGGAGGCTGACCACCTCGCCCTCGTGGACGGAGAAGTCGATGCCGTGAAGGATGTGGGATTCGCCGTACCAGGCGTGGAGGTTCTCCACCTCCAGGATGGGCGTGCCATCACTCATCGCCGGTACCCATATAGGCCTGCCGCACTTCGGGATTGCGCGAGACTTCCTCGTAGGAGCCCTCCGCCAGCACCTGGCCGCGCTGCAGCACCGTGATCGTGTCCGAAAGGTCGGCGACGACCTCCAGGTTGTGCTCCACCATCAGCACCGTCCGGTTCTTCGCCACCTGCCGGATGAGCTCGGAGACGCGCGAAATGTCCTCGTGCCCCATGCCGGCCATGGGCTCGTCGAGGAGCATCATTTTCGGCTCCAGAGCCAGCGTCGTCGCAATCTCCAGCGCGCGCTTGCGCCCGTAAGGCATTTCCACGGCCTGGGTGTTGGTGAATTCGGACAGGCCGACGGCTTCCAGCAGCTCGTGCGCCCGCTCGTGCAGCCGGTGGAGGGCGCTCGCCGGCTTCCAGAAATGGAAGGAGAGCCCCGTCGGGCGCTGCAGCGCGAGGCGCACGTTCTCCAGCGCCGTCAGATGCGGAAAGACCGCCGAGATCTGGAAGGACCGCACCAGCCCCTCCTGCGCCACGGCGTGCGGCGACGTCTTCGTGATGTCGTGGCCGGCGTAGCGGATCGTCCCGGAGGAGGGCTGCAGGAACTTGGTAATGAGGTTGAAGCAGGTCGTCTTGCCGGCGCCGTTCGGGCCGATCAGGGCATGGATCGTGCCCTCGCGAACTGCGAGATTGACGCCGCTCACGGCCGCGAAGCCGGCGAAATACTTGGTGAGATTCTGGGTTTCCAGAATGAACTCGGACATTTCCTCGCCTGTTCCCGCGGGTGCGGGCTGGACATGCGGCAGGAGTTGTTCCCCTGTCCGCAGAAGCTCTGCCGGTGCTCTTCGGCGCCTTCGCAGATTCAAGTGCTTGGCAATTGTTGTCGCACTCGGCGGTGATGCCTGCAAGACGCCAAGTTGCCTGAATTTTGGCCCTGTCGTTACGGAAACCGGTGCAAAAAAACGCCCGCCGAAGCGGGCTGAAGGGAACCTGCAAAGGCTGGGGACCGGCAGGTCGTCGGACTTTTTTGCAAGCCCGGCTGCAGCGCGGGGCCGCGCCGCAAGGAAAGCTTAGCCGCCTGCCATGACATGTGGACGACAGACACGACGATGCGCGGCAATACTTGCCGCCGGCTTTCCTACTGCCTGCGGGATCGATCCGTTGTGCAGCCGCGCGGGCGCCGCTAGGGTCCGCCGACTTTCCGGAGGAGCCGAATGAGCCTGAGACCGGTCGTTGTCCTGCTGCTGGCGAGCCTTCTCGTGCCGCCGGCAATCGCCGCCGCGCAGGAGACGGACGCGCCAGGCGCCGCGCTCTCCGAGGACTTTGAGGCGGGCGACCTCACGACCCGCGGCGCGCTCTACTACAAGGACAATTTCGAGCAGGAGGCCGGTCATTTCCGCTTCCTTCAAGGCGCCGGTCGGAATGGCTCGCGCGCCATCGAGCTCACCCTTTCGGAGCATTGCCCGAAGGGCGCCGAGGACTGCTCCGAGCGCGCCGAACTGTGGGAGGCGAAGGACCGCCAGCTGCCCTACGGCACGCCGGTCTGGTACCGGTTTTCCGTCCGCTTTGCGGGCGGCCGGCCGATGGCCGACCATCGCCATGTCATGGCCCAGTGGAAGCGCACCGTGCCCAAGGGCGTGCCGGGAAATTCCAGTCCGTTCCTGGCGCTGCGCCTGCGCGAGGGGAAGATGTTCTTCACCGTCGAGACGCATCTGCTTCAAGGCGAGAAGAACCCGGACGGCACGACGAAATTCCCCTGCACCGGCGAGGAGATGGCGATCTGGTCGCGGCCCTATGATGCGCAAAGCCGCGGCTGGGTGATCGCCGAGGCGGGCGAGCGGCCGGAGCGCAAGTCGGAATACGATGCCTGCACGCGCGAGATCTCGGTGAAGCGCTACCTGCCGGCCCTGCCCGAGGCCGAGGACGGCTGGTTCAACTTCGTCGTCTTCGTCCGGCCGGACCCTGAGGGTGACGGGCGGATCGAGATCTTTGTGAACGAAAAGCACGTCGCTAGCGTCACCGGCAAGATCGGCCACCGCGATCTCGGTCCTCGCCAGTACTTCAAGTTCGGTCCCTACCGGGATGCGGACAAGGGCAGCTGGAGCCTGATCTACGACGATTTCGCCCGCTCGGCCGATTGCACGGACATGCTTTCGGCCGCGACCTGCGGGGAACTCGGCCTCTAGGCCCGGCTAGAGATCGGCCTGCCGTCCGGCCTCGCGCCGAAAGCGCCCGGCCATTTCCTCGTTCAGGCCGTTGCCGAGCCGCTGGTAGCGCGTCTCCGGAATTCGGAAAGCGGGAGCGGGCCGCCCGGTGAGAAACAGGTGCAGCTCCTCGATCGCCGCCCGCGGCGCCGCCAGCACGTCCTCGTACCAGAGGGTCAGCACCGGCCGGCCGGAGCGTTTCAGCCAGCTGGCGACGCGCTCTTCGGCTGCGCCGTGGCGGGCGAAGGCGGCCCCGATTTTCTCCCCGTCATAGGGAACGGCGGCTTTCTCCGCCTCGTAGCGGGCGAGCCCGTCGGGGCTGCGCACATGCCAGGTGCGCGTCGCTTCGGCGAGGTATTCGGAGACCGCCTGTGCCGCCCGGTCGCGCCGGCGGAAATGCACGAAGTGGCTTCGAGCGGCGAGCCGGTCGACGCTTCGCCGTTCCTCCAGGGTCAGGAGCGGCGACAGTTCCAGCGCGAAATCGTGGATGATCTTAGTGCCGAAGATCCCATCCTTCTGGTCGCTGCGGGCGAGAAGGGCGAGCCAGCGCGCGAAGTCGAAGCCGAAGACGCGGCGGTTCTCCACCATGAAGCGGATGAGCGGGCGCAGATGCTCGGTCGGACGACCGAGAAGGCCGGTCTCGCGCACGAGGTTGGAGAGCCAGGTGGAGCCCGTGCGCGGCGCGCAGAGGATGGCCCAGGTGACCTCGGGCGGCGGGCTCGCCATCACCTCCGCTTCCTCGCCGAAAGGGTCGGCTCGGGCTGAGGCCATCACGGCCGCGTCGCCGACGAAGCCCTTCACGGCAGCCTTCGGGAAATGGGTGGCGGCGTAGCGCTTCAGGCGCGGCTCGTCCTGGAGCGAGAGCGCCCACAGATGGCCGATCCGCGCGCGCTCGGCCGCCGGTGCGTCGGTGGAAACGAGAAGATGGGCGAACTCGCCCTGCCAGGACGTTTTGAGGAAGGCGGCGGCGGCGGGATCGGCAAGGAGGCGGGCATCCTCGCGTCCGGCCAGATGCTCCAGCAGGCCGAGTTTCTTCACCGCGCGAAAGAGCGCATCCGCCGTCGGAGCCTCAGTCACCGCCGCCCCCGCTCGTGGCGAGGCCGAATATGTCGGCGACCGGCGGCATCGCCGCGCCGCGATGGTCGCAAAGGAGTTCGACAAGCTCGGCCGAGAAATCCCAGCAGCCATCGTCGTGGGCAAGATGATGCGTGAGAATGCCGATCGGGCCCTCTTCTCCCGCAAGCCGCTTCTGCGCCTCATCTGCCAGGCACCGCCAGGCCACTTCCCGTCCGATGAAGGCCCGTGTCGTGCGCCACTCTATGACGTCGAGATGGGCGTTGCGCTCGCCCGCAAGCCCGCGGCTGCGGCCGAGCCGCGACAGGCCGAAGATGCCGAGGCTCGGCAGCGCCTCCGCCACGGCATCGGCAATGTTGTTCCAGGGGGGAACGAAGACCGGCAGCGGCGAGGAAAAGAGCGCATGCAGGCGCTCGCGACCGAGCTCGATGTCCGTCAGACACCGCCTGAGATCGCGCGAGGCCGGAAATTCCGATTTCTTTTCGCCCTCGTGAGAATGGTCGCGATGGGCGAGCCCGTGCTGCAGGACGGCGACCCCCGGCAGGTGCTTCAGCCTTTCGGCAAGTTCCGGGCTCGCCGGTTCGGGAATGACGGCGAGGCCGAGCGGCAGTTCCTCCTCGGCGAAGAGGGCGAGCAGCCGGTCGAGTTCGTCGGTGGGCTCGGTGGCGTCGTCGTCGCGCCAGAAGAAGGATATGGCGCAGCCCTCGTTCGCGGCCTTGTCGAGCGCCTCGACAAAGCGGCTCTTTTCGTCTTCGGCCTTCGTCATCGCTTCTCTCCGGCAGCAGATATCAGGTATCGCGCCGATTCCCGTGCGCCGTCGAGGCGCAAGGAGGATCTGGGCGGGTGAAGTGCCATTGCCTCGTCGATCGCCCCGGCGAGCGTCTCGGGCGAAAGTCTGGCCTCCGGCAGGAGGACGGCAAGACCTCCTTTTGTCAGAAGCTCGGCGCGTTGCGTCTGTTCGCTTTCCGAGCCCTCGGCGAAGGGCACGAAGACGGCCGCGACCCCTGCGGCAAGGATGTCGACGGCCGTGTTGTAGCCCGCCTGGCTGACGGAAAGGCGCGCCCGTTTCAAAAGGTCGGGAAAGTCGGGCCGGGCCCGCTCAACGATCACGCCTTCCGGCGCTGCTGCCGCCAGCTGCGAGAAATCCGCTTCCGGCAGGTTGGCGCCGGCGAGGATGCGCCATGTGAGGTGCCCGGCCTTGCGGCTATGCGCGCGCGCCGCGATGGCGGCGTCGAGGATTGCCCTGCCGACCGCCCCGCCGCCGCAGGAGACGATGATCTCTGCCTCGCCGATGCCGGGCGGGGCGGGCACGGCGGAGGCGCCCGAAACATAGCCGGTGTAATGCGTGATCCCTGCGAGCCGGCCCGCGGCGCCGAAACTGTCTTCCAGGCGCACGAAGGCGGGATCGGAATGAACGAGGATCGCGTCGTAGCGAGCAAGCGCGAGCTCGGCCATCGCGCCTTCCTTCTCCGGCGGCTTGCGCACCAGAATGTCCCGGACAGAGGCGGCGACGAGGCTCTTTCGGCGAGCAGCCCGCACCTCCGAGATCAGCGGCAGAAGCTCGGCCCGAAAGGCGCGGCGGGCCAGCGGGAAAGCCTCCGTGAGGAGGATATCCGGCTCGATGCGCCGTGCGGTCTCAAGCAGGATCCGGCGCCGCTTCTCCCACCAGGTCTCGTCGACGGAGCGGCCATGCTCGTCGAGGATGGCGCTGAAGGCGTTGTCGGCGGCATGCGCCGGGGGCAGGGCGACGATTTCGATCCCGGACGTATCAACCGAGGCGGGCAGGCGAGCGCCGGTGGCGAGCGTGACGGCGACGCCCTTGTCGCGAAGCGCCCGCGCGATGGCGCCGGCGCGCACCGAATGGCCGGTGCCGAGGAGGTGCTGCACCCAGATCAGCGCCTTCATGGGAGGGGCCTGTCCGCGAAGTTGCGGCAGGTGCGCTCCAGGAAGGCGGCGAGCTTTGCCTGCCCGGCCTTAAGGCTGTGCTCGGCGACGGCGATCCGCCGCGCTTCTTCGCCCATCCGCGCGCGCACCGCCGGGTCGCGAAGCGTGTCGAGCGCGGCGAGGATCGTCGCCGGATCGGAGGCCTCGACGAGAAGCCCGGTTTTTCCGTCCCGTACCACGTCCGGCACGCCGCCGCTCCGCCCGCCGATCGCCGGCAGGCCGGAAGCCATCGCCTCCATGAAGACGAAGCCGAAAGGCTCTTTCACCGAGGGCCAGACGAAGATGTCGGCCTCGCGGTAGAGCGCCTGCAGCCTTTCGGCCGGCACGCCGCCGAGAAAGCGGGTTTTCTCAGGGGCAAAGAGCGGCTCGATCGCGCCCCGTTCCGGCCCTTCGCCGACCACGCAAAGGTGCCAGTCGCAAAACTCCCAGGCCGAGAGTGCGGAGGCGAGGGCGCGATAGGTCTCGGCCTTGTTGCCCGGCCGCATCATCCCGACGGAAAGGAGCTTCAGCGTCCTGCCCTCTGGGCGATGCAGCGGCGCTTCCAGAAAGGGAGAAAGGTCGGAAAAGGGCGCAAGCCGCGTCAGCCTTGCCTCCGGCACGACCGCCTTGAGCCCCGCTTCATCCTCCGACTGGATGGCGGCGACGAGGGACGCGCCTTCCAGCGCGGCGCGGGCATCGGCAGCGCCCTGTGCCCAGGGGCCGGCCATCTGCTTCCGGGCAAAGCTCGCTTCGATGATGCCGTAGGGGATGGCAAGCGCCTGCGAGACGGCAGGGCCGATCCAGTCGGGCGCCCGGTGGTAGAGATGGTAGGTGAGGAAGAAGTCGGGCGGGTTCTCGCGAAGCCGTGCCAGGACGGCGGCCGCCTCCCTGAGACCTTCGCTCCGGAGCGCTGGCTGCCTGTCGGGCTCGCGTGTCCAGGACCGGAAGCGGCTGGCGAGTTCCACATCGTGGCCGAGGCCGGAAAGGGCGGCGAGGATCGCGCGGGCGAAGGTGCGATCGCCCGAAGGCACCGGGTCGTCCGGCGGTTTCATCGGCGCGGCGAAGGCAATTCTCATCGTCCTGCCAGAGAGGCTTTCAGCTTCTCCGCCATGAAATCGATCCCGGGCTCGCAGGAAAAGCGCGAATGCACGCGTGCGAATGCCGCAAGCCCCTGCTCGCGGCGCCTGCCCGCATCGTCCATCATGGCCGAAAGCGCCTCGGCCAGCGCTTTCGGGTCGCGCTCGTGAACGAGAAGCCCGGTCTTGCCGTCCTCGACGAATTCAGGGATCGCCGAGACCGTCGTGGCGACGGCCGGCAGCGCGAAGGCCGCCGCCTCCATCAGGACGTTCGGCAGGCCGTCCCGGTCGCCGGAACGGGTGATGCGCGAGGGCAGCACGAAGATATCGGCCTCCTTGAGGGCGTCGAAGACATTCTCGCGAGGCTGTGCGCCACGGAAATCCAAGCGCTGCGAGATGGCAAGCTTCTCCGCTTCGGCGCGCAGCCGCGCGATCAGGCCGCCGCCGCCGATATGCACCAGCCGCCAGCGCGGATCGGATTTCAGCAGCGCAAGGGCGCGCAGGAGGTCCGAAAAGCCCTTCTTCTCCACCGCGCGCCCGATGGTGAGGATGGTGATCTCCTCTGCCTGCGGATGCTCCGGCGGGCTCGAAGGGAAGCGGGCAAGGTCGAGCCCGTGATAGACGAGCGAGATCTTTCCCGGATCGTCGGAAAGGCTCTTCAGATAGGCCACGTTCGCCGCCGTGCAGGTCGCGCCCCAGCGCGCCGAGGCAAGCTTGGCTGAAAGCTCGGGCGCCGGCGTCGTCCAGATGTCCTTGGCATGGGCCGAAAAGGACCAGCCGATGCCCGTCATCAGGCTGGCATATCGCGCGACCGAGGCCGGCGTATGCAGGAAATGGCAGTGCATCCAGCCGATGTCGCTCGGCATCTCGGCCGCGAGCACGCAGGCCTGGCCGAAGCGCCGGCGCCGGTTGGCGGTCCGGTCGGCGGCGAAGTCGGCCTCGAAGGCGGCGAGGGCGGCCTTGTATCCCGGCAGCTCTTCGGCGAGCCGCCGCGCGCGCCGGACCCGCGCCGGATCGTCCTTCAGGTATTCGGGAAGATAGTAGCGCTCCGCCCCGATCTCGCGGTGAAGGTCGTGCTCGTAGGGGTCTGTCGGGTGGCGCAGGGAGACGATCATCTGCGCAATCCCTCGCCTCTCCAGGCCGAGAATCTCCTGGGCGATGAAGGTCTCCGACAGGCGCGGATAGCCCTTGAGGAGTGTCGCGACGCGCATGGCCCGGCCTGCCCTAGGGCAGGGTGCGTTTCAGGATATCCGGCTCCAGCACCTGCGCGACCTGCTCGTAGATGTTCTGCCAGCCGTCGAGGAGACCGGGAATGCTACTGGCCGAAGGCGGCTTGCGCTCCGGCAGCTTGGAGAGCGCATCGGTGATGGCCGTGACGTCCGGATATCGGTCGATCGGCAGGTGCGTGGCGAGCCCCAGCGCCTCGGCCCTTTCGGCCCGGATCGCCTGCTCGCGCCGCGGCACGATGCGCGGGATGAGCAGCGTCGGCTTGTCGAAGGAAATCGCCTCGCAGAAGGTGTTGTAGCCGCCCATGCCCACGAGGGCGATCGCCCCGTCGATCAGCGGCTCCAGCTGCGGCGTGAAGCGCATCATCTTCACGTTCCGGAGGCTTTCCGCCCGTTCCATGAAGGCCTGCTGCTCGCTCTGGGCCATGAAAGGCCCGAGAACGACAAGGGCGGGGTAGAGGGCGCGTTCCTGCGCCTCGTAGGCGCGGAACACCCAGTCGACGAGTTCCATCCCGTCCGCTCCGCCGCCGGGCGTCACGAGGATGTAGGGATCGCCCTCGAAGGGGTCGGGCTGGTAGCTCTCCATCGCCGGCAGATGGCGCCGCAGATATCCGGTGAAGACCATCTTGTCGCGCACCGCTTCCGGCAGCGGCAGCCCGGCGAGCGGATCGTAGATCGACTTCAGCCCGTAGACCCAGATCTCGTCATAGATATAGGTAAGGGCGTGATAGGCCTCCTTGCGGGCCCATTCGGTGGCGAGGATCTGCTGGTCGTCGAGCACGTCCCTGAGGCCGAGCACCAGCCGCGTGCCCATCCGTTTCAGCGCCATCAGGGTCGGCCGCACCTCGCCCCTCAGGCCGTAGGGCTCCTTGTCGACGATGAAGATGTCCGGCCGGTAGATCGTCGCCGTATGCTCGATGATCGAGGAGCGGATCGACAGCGTCTCGTTGATGTCGAGCTTCGGGTTGAGCGAGGTGTATTCGCCGTTCCTCAGCTTGATGACGCCCGGCACGCGCACGAAATCGACGCGCGAGCGATACTCGAAGCTGCCGATGATCGGCGAGCCGGAAAGGATCATCACCGAGGCGTTTTCGAAGCGCTCCACGAGCGCCTCCGCCAGGGCCTGGCAGCGCCGCAGATGCCCGAGCCCGAAGGTATCGTGGCTGTAGATGAGGATGCGCGATTTTTGAGTCATGCCGTCGAGGCGCCTGCCGCATGCTTTGGAAAAGGCCGCGGTCCCCGAAGCCTGACTTCCTCTGCTCGAACGTAGACCGGCTCAGGGGTTTCAACAAGGAGGCCGAGGCGCATTGCCCTGCGGCTCGCGCCAGCCTATCGCAGGGGACATGGCCGGCAGCAAGCACGACTTTCGCAACAAGTGGCGGCGGGGCCGCGAGGACCTCGCCTTCGAGGCGGTCTCGGCGCTCCTTTCGCCCTTCCGCTCCCGGCCGCCGAAGAAGAACGGCCTCCTCAATCTCGGCTTCGGCAGGAACCGGCGCGAGGCATACGTCAACGCCGACTTCTTCCCCCTCAACCTCCTGCACCGCCTGAAGGGAGAGGAGCCGCAGAAGGTCGACTGGGCGCTCGATCTTCGCCGGCCCCTCAGATGCGACGATGCCTTCTTCGAGGGCGTCTATACCGAGCATGTGCTGGAGCACCTCAGGATCGCCGATACGCGCCGGCTTCTCGCCGAGCTCTGGCGCGTGATGGCGCCCGGCGCCGTCATCCGCATCATCGTTCCCTCGCTGGAGAAGTACGCGGCCTACTATGCCGGCGAGGTGCCCCACGAGAACTTTCTCAAATGGAAGATCCGCGCCGAGGCGATGTGGAACCTAAACCACAATTGGGGGCACAAATGCTGCTACGATTTCGAACTGATGGCGGAGGTTCTGGCCGAAGCGGGCTTTGAGGATATCCGCCGCTGCGATTTCGGCGAGGGAGCCGAGCCGCGGCTGCTGCTCGATACGCCGCAACGCGCATGGGAAAGCCTCTATGTCGAGGCCCGCAAAGGCGGAGCAGCCGCCGCGAAAGCCTAGTTACCGCGCCTGTCATCGGCCTGTGTGGGTCGATGCGATAATTCTTGCGCGCCTCCAAACTGTTCGCCAAGCTGCTTTTCGTGAACGAGCTTAGTCCGCCCAGATCCGCCTCCCCGCAGAGTGAAACGGCCGCGCCGGCTGCAGGTGCCGGGCCGGTCCTCGACATTCGCGACCTCGTTGTCGATTTTACCGGCGACGACGGCGTGAGCCGGGCGGTGGACGGGGTCTCCCTGCAGGTCCCGCGCGGCTCGACGGTGGCGCTCGTGGGCGAATCCGGCTCGGGCAAGACGGTGATCTCGCAGGCCCTCCTCGGTATCCTTCCGAAGAAGGGGCGCATCGTCTCCGGCCAGATGCTGTTCTGCGATCCGCGGAGCGGCAAGACCGTCGATCTCGCCGGCCTCGACCCGATGAGCGAAGCGATGCGCTGCATTCGCGGCGACCGCATCTCCATCGTCTTCCAGGAGCCCATGACGGCGCTTTCGCCGCTGCATACGATCGGCGACCAGCTCGGCGAGGTGGTGCGCCTGCATCGCGGCGTCGGCCGGCGCGAGGCGCGCGAGCTTTCTGCCGAGATGCTTCGCCTCGTGCAGTTCCCGGACCCGCAGCGCGCACTTTCGGTCTATCCGTTCGAGCTTTCCGGCGGCCTTCGCCAGCGCGCCGTCATCGCCATGGCGCTGATGTGCCGCCCGGCGCTCCTCGTCGCCGACGAGCCGACGACGGCTCTCGACGTCACCATCCAGGCCGAGGTGCTGCATCTCATCCGCCGGGTGCAGGGCGAGCTCGACATGTCGGTCCTGCTCATCACCCACGATTTCGGCGTGGTGGCGAACATGGCCGACCATGTCGCCGTCATCTATCGCGGCCGCATCATGGAATCGGGCTCCATCGACGATGTCTTCCGCCATCCCGGCCACCCCTATCTGAAGTCGCTCCTGAACGCCGTGCCGCGCTTCGATATGGGGCCGGACGAGAGGCTGCAGCCGATCCGTCCCATCGACGCGCGCCCGGCGGTGTTCCTGCATCGCGACCGCGCGGCGCCGGAGAGCGCGACGCCTCTCCTGGAACTGCGCGATGTCTCCAAGATCTATCATCTGCGGCGGACCGGGCCGGCGGCCGGCCTGCGCACCATCCGCGCCATGGACGATGTCAGCCTCAGGGTGAAGAGCGGCGAATGCCTCGGTCTCGTCGGCCAGTCCGGCTCGGGCAAGACGACGACGGCAAAGGTGATCCTTGGCGCCGAGGATCCCGATCGGGGCTCCGTCCTCTATCGCTTCGACGGCGAGGCGCGCGACCTTTCCACCCTCTCTTCGGCCGAGCGCTTCGCCTTCCGCCGCCGTGTCCAGATCATCTTCCAGGATCCGTTTTCCTCGCTGAGCCCGCGCATGACGGTGCGCGACATCCTCGCCGAGCCGCTCGTCATCCATAAGGTCGGCACGCCGGAGGAGCGGCAGGAGCGGGTGAAGGAGCTGATCCGCATGGTCGGGCTCAACGTCAGCCACCTGCGGCGCTACCCGCATTCCTTCTCCGGCGGCCAGCGCCAGCGCATCGGCATCGCCCGCGCGCTCGCCCTCTCGCCGGAGCTGCTTCTGTGCGACGAGCCGGTCTCCGCCCTCGACGTTTCCGTGCAGGCGCAGATCCTCAATCTCCTGAAGGATCTCAAGGCCGAGCTCGGCCTCACCTTCGTCTTCGTCAGCCACAACCTTGCCGTCGTCGACTACATCGCCGACCGCGTCGCGGTGATGTGCGCGGGCCGTATCGTGGAACTGGCGGACAAGCGGGCGATCATCGAGGAAGCCCGCCACCCCTATACGCAGGCGCTCCTGAAGGCGATCCCGACGCCGAGCCTCGACCAGAAGCTCGACTTCGCCGCGCTGGCGCAGGAGGGCGCTTCCGATCCCGCCTGCTGGCCGGAGCCCTACCGCCTGGTCGACGGCATGGAGCCGAAGCTCCAGGAAGTCGCGCCGGGCCACTTCGTCTGCGTGCCGCAGGCGCGGCAAAGGGCGGCGTGATGCGTCTTTCCGGGCTTTTCTCCGCGCTCTTCGCCGCCACGCTCCTCGCGATCCCGGCAGGCGCGATCCCGGCAGGCGCGGCGGCCGCCCAGCCGCCCCTCATAGAGACGGAGACGCTTGCCAAGACCCATGACGTTTCCGCCCTGCCGCCGATCGAGGAAAGGGTGCCGCAGGACCCGCTCGTCTACGATACCTTTCCGGAGGGCGGAGGACCCGGCCGGCACGGCGGCGAACTCCACAGCATCATCACGCGCAAGAAGGACGTGCGCCTCGTCAATGTCTGGGGCTATGCGCGCCTCGTCGTCTTCGACCGGAACCTGGAGCTGAAGCCCGACATCCTGAAATCCGTCGATGTCGAGGGCGACCGCGTCTTCACCTTCCACCTGCGCGCCGGCCACAAATGGTCGGACGGCCATCCCTTCACCGCCGAGGATTTTCGCTACTATTTCGAGGACATCGCCTCCAATGCGGAGCTCACGCCGGGCGGCCTGCCGGCCTTCCTGCTCGTCGACGGCAAGGGACCGCGTTTCGAGATCATCGATCCGCTGACGGTCCGCTATGCCTGGGACAAGCCCAATCCCGGCTTCCTGCAGAATCTGGCGAGGGCCCGTCCGCCCTTCATCTACCGCCCGGCGCACTTCCTGAAGAAATGGCACGAGCGCTACGGCGACCTCGCCTTCATCGAAGCGGAAATGGCGCGCGACAAGAAGCGGAGCTGGGCGGCCGAGCACAACCTCATGGACGACATGTACGGCAACGAGCATCCGGAGATGCCGACCCTGCAGCCATGGGTCGTGCAGCCGGCCTCGGGACGTCGTTTCACCTTCATTCGCAATCCCTATTACCATCGCATCGACAGGAACGGCCGCCAGCTTCCCTATGTCGACCGCATCGTGCTCGACGTCGCCGATGCCCGGCTCGTGGCGGCCAAGGTGCATGCCGGCGAGGCCGATCTGCAGGCGCGCGGCCTCTCCTTCTCCGACATCACCGTCCTGAAGAACGGCGAGGAAGAGCGCGACTACCAGACCCTCTTCTGGCCCGACGCCAAGGCGGCGCGCATCGCGCTCTATCCCAACCTCAACATCGAGGACGAGGGCTGGCGCAAGCTCTTCCTCGACGTGCGATTCCGCCACGCCCTGTCGCTCGGCATCGACCGCGAGCTCATCAACCGCGTGCTCTTCTTCGGCCTGGCGACACCGAGCAACAACTCCGTCACGCCGCTGAGCCCGCTTTTCCGCCCGCAGTACCGCACCGCCTGGACGCAGTACGACCCCGATTTCGCCTCCGCGCTTCTCGACGAGATCGGCCTGACCGAGCGGCGCGGCGACGGAATCCGCCTGATGGCGGACGGGCGTCCGCTGCAGATCATCGTGGAGACCGATGGCGAGAGCCCGGAGATCGTCGATGCGCTGGAACTGGTGCGCGAGACCTGGCGCGAGATCGGCGTCGACATGATGATCAAGCCATCGGAGCGCGACAACATCCGCCGCCGGGCGAATGCCGGGCTGCTGCAGATGGTCGCCGATGCCGGCTTCGACAACGGCATCCCGACGGCCGACATGCCGCCGGACGATTTCGCTCCGATCGTCTACGAGAACTTCATCTGGCCGGCCTGGGGCGAATATTTCGCCCACCATGGCGAGAAGGGCAAGCCGGTCGATTACGGGCCCGCGCGCCAGCTGGTGAAGCTCTACCGCGCCTGGCAGCGCACGATCACGACCGAGGAGCGACGGCGCATCTGGCAGCAGATGTTGCAGATCCACGCGGCCGAGACTTTTTCCATCGGCATCGTCGCCGATGTCTTCCAGCCGGTGGTGCGCTCCAACTATCTTCGCAACGTGCCGCTCGCCGGCATATACGGCTGGGATCCGGGCGCACAGTTCGGCCTGCATCGCATGGATGCCTTCTGGTTCGACGACGACGCTATGGAAGTGACACCGGTGAAGGTCGGCAGGAACGAGGTCGGCATCGGGACGAAGTGAAGACGCCTGCTTCAGCGTTTGGGGGCGCTGCGGCTGAAAAACGGATGGTGCCGCCGAAAAAGTTCGGTGTGCGGCCGGGAGGAACGGGCGGGAGAATTCCCGCCGCTGGGGGAGAGGCGAAGCTGAATGCTGCGGTACGCGCTCAGACGGCTGGTCGGGATGATCCCGACGCTGTTCGTCATCAGCTTTCTGATATTCTTCATCATCGAGTTGCCGCCCGGCGACTATCTGACCAATCAGATCGCCGCGCTGCGCGCCGCAGGGGAGGGGGCGAGTGCCGACAAGATCGCCTTCCTGAGGACTGAGTTCGCACTCGATCGGCCCTTCCTGGAGCGCTATCTCATCTGGGTCGGCGCATGGCCGGGGCCGACCGGTTTCTCCGGCCTCATCCAGGGCAACTGGGGCTGGTCCTTCGAATACAACCAGCCGGTGGCGACGGTGATCGGCCCGGCGCTGCCGCTGACCATCATCCTCAACTTCGCCACCATCCTCTTCGTCTACGTCGTGTCGCTGCCCATCGGCGTCTACTCGGCGATGCGGCAGTATTCCTTCGGCGACTACCTCTTCACCTTCATCGGCTATATCGGTCTGGCGACGCCGAACTTCCTGCTCGGCCTCATCCTTCTCTACTATTTCAACGTCTGGTTCGGCATGTCGATCGGCGGGCTGATGGACCCGGTCTATGTCGATCAGCCATGGAGCCTGGCAAAGATTGGCTCAGTGCTTTCCCATCTCATCGTGCCGACCATCGTCATCGGCACGGCGGGCACGGCCGGCATGATCCGGCGGCTGAGGGCGAACCTCCTCGACGAGCTCGACCGGCAATACGTCATGACGGCCCGGGCCAAGGGGCTGCAGGAGCGCCGGCTGGTGGCAAAATATCCGCTGCGAATGGCGCTTAATCCCTTTGTCGCCGATATCGGCAACCTCATCCCCTCGCTGGTTTCCGGCTCCGTCATCGTCTCCGTCGTCCTCAACCTGCCGACGGTCGGCCCGATCCTCCTCGACGCGCTGCAGTCGCAGGACCAGTACCTGGCGGGCTTCATTCTCCTCTTCGTCGCGGTTCTGACGCTGATCGGCATGCTGGTCTCCGACCTCCTGCTCGCCGTTCTCGATCCGCGCATCCGCCTCGGAGGAAGCGCCCGCTCATGACCGAGGCAACGCCGCCGGAGCCCGGCCACTTCCCGCATTACGTCGACAAGGCGCCCTTCGATCCGGGCGCCGTGGAGGTGCTGACGCCCGCGCAGGAGCGCTTCTACTCCGCCTCCGCCTTCACCATCATGTGGTGGAAGTTCCGCCGCCATCGCCTCGCCGTCGTCTCCGGCATCGTCCTGCTGCTGTTCTATCTCTGCGTGCCCTTCGCCGAAGTGATCGCGCCCTACCAGCCGAACCAGCGGCACGTGGACTACCTCTATGCGCCGCCGCAGGGCCTGCACCTCTTCCAGGATGGCGAGTTCGTCGGGCCCTTCGTGCACCCCTACACAGCCTCGGTGAACCTCGACCTCCTGCGCTGGGATTACGAGCGCGACGAGACGGGCGTCGACCGCCTGCGCTTCTTCTGCCTGGGCGAGCCCTATCGTTTCTGGGGCCTCGTGGAGGGCCGTTTCCATCTCTTCTGCCCTCCCCTCGGCGGCACCGCTTTCCTTGCCGGCACGGACCGGCTCGGGCGCGACGTCTTCTCCGGCCTCGTTCACGGCGCCCGCATCTCGCTCACCGTCGGCCTCATCGGCGTCGCCATCTCCACCCTCTTCGGTGTCGTCATCGGCGGCATGGCCGGCTATTTCGGCGGCTGGATCGACTCGCTCGTCCAGCGCGTCATCGAGGTGCTGCGCTCGCTGCCGGAACTGCCGCTGTGGATGGCCCTCTCCGCCGCCCTGCCGGTGACGTGGAGCCCGATCCTGATCTATTTCGGCATCACCATCATTCTCGGGCTCCTGGACTGGCCGGGCCTTGCGCGCGCCGTGCGCTCCAAGCTGCTCGCCCTGCGCGAGGAGGAATACGCCAAGGCCGCCGTCCTGATGGGCGCCTCGCCGAGCCGCGTGATCTCGCGCCACCTCGTCCCGGGCTTCATGAGCCACCTCATCGCCAGCGCGACGCTCTCGGTGCCTTCCATGATCCTCGGTGAGACGGCGCTCTCCTTCCTCAATCTGGGTCTGAGACGGCCGACGATCTCATGGGGTGTCATGCTCAACGAGGCTCAGTCTGTGACAATTATCACAGTCTACCCATGGCTCGTTGCGCCAGTAGTGCCGGTGATCATAGTCGTGTTAGCATTCTCGTTCTTCGGCGACGGGCTGCGCGACGCGGCAGATCCGTACAAGTAGCAGGCATCCGTCGTCGGCGCCGGAGGGCTGAAGGGAAGAGCGGGAAGCCGTTGGACCGGAATTTCTTTCGCTACATCTGGCGCTATTCGCGCGCCCAGCAGCTGATCATCCT
This sequence comes from Afifella sp. IM 167, assembly GCF_020144925.1. GTDB lineage: Bacteria > Pseudomonadota > Alphaproteobacteria > Rhizobiales > Afifellaceae > Afifella. The sequence continues at coordinate 69,108 of NZ_NSLC01000004.1, read as the reverse complement.
GGCGATCACGCTCGTTTCGTTCCCGATCCTCTACGTCACGCTCGAACTTCCGAAGATGATCGTCAATCAGGCGATCGGCGGCAAGGATTTCCCCAAGCAATATCTCGGCTTCGAGTTCGATCAGATCCAGTTTCTGCTGCTTCTGTCCTTCACCTTCCTGTTCTTCGTCGGCCTCAACGGCGTCGTCAAATACGTGATGAACGTCTACAAGGGCCTCGCGGGCGAGCGCACCCTGCGGCGCCTGCGCTACCAGCTCTTCGAGCGGGTTCTGCGCTTCCGCCTGCCGTATTTCTCGCGCACCTCCTCCGGCGAGATCATCGCCATGATCGCCTCCGAAGTGCAGCCGCTCGGCGGCTTCATCGCCGATGCGATCGCCGTGCCCGTCTTCCAGGGCGGCACGCTGCTCGTCTATCTCTTCTTCATCTTCATGCAGGACCCGCTCCTGGGTGGCGCGGCGGTGGCGCTCTATCCCGTCCAGGGCTGGCTGATCCCGCGCATGCAGAAGCGCGTGAACCAGCTGGCGCGCGAGCGCGTGCGCAATCTGCGGGAGCTTTCGGAGGATGTCGGCGCCGCCATCGGCGGCGTGCGCGACATTCACGCCAACAACACGGTCGCCTACCACCTCGCCGAATTCACCAATCGGCTGCAGAGAAATTTCGACATCCGCTATGAGATCTTCAAGCGGAAGTTCATGATCAAGTTCATCAACAATTTCATGAACCAGATCACCCCGTTTTTCTTCTATTCGATCGGCGGCTATCTGGTGATCAACGGGGATATCTCCTTCGGTGCGCTCGTCGCCGTCCTGGCGGCCTACAAGGACCTCGCCTCCCCGTGGAAGGAGCTTCTCGACTACTACCAGAGCCTCGCCGATACCCAGGTGAAGTACGTCTCCGTGGTCGAGCAGTTCGACCCGCCCGACCTTTATCCGGTAGAGCGCCTGCATGCGGAGCCGGAATTCGATCTCGATTCCTGCTCGCGCCTCGTCCTCAACCACGTCACCTATGCGGGCGAGGGGGCGGGCCAGGAGGTGAACGACATCAGCGCCGAGATCAGTCTCGGCGAACGGGTCGCCATCGTCGGGGCCGAATCCAGCGGGCGCACCCAGCTCCTGCAGATGCTGGCGGGTCTCCTCTCGCCCGTCTCCGGAAGGATCGAACTCGACGGCCAGTCCCTCGATGCCCTGCCGCAATCCGTCCTCGGCCGGCGCATCGGCTATGCCTCCGGCCATCCCTACATCCTCAACGACACCATCCGCTTCAATCTCGTCTACGGCCTCCTGCACCGGCCGATCGCGCCGACGGACGTCCTGTCGGAGGAAGCGCGCCGCCGCCGTCTGGCCGAGGCGATGCGGACCGACAACGCGCCTTACGAATACCAGAGCGCCTGGGAGGATCTTTCCGAGGCCGGCGTTGCCTCCGTGCGCGAGCTCGACATGCGCCTCATCGAGAAGATCAAGGCCTTCGGCATGAGCGACGAGGTCTATCGGATGGGCCTGCAGGCGCGCCTGCCCGATGCGATCGGAGAGGAGGCGCGCGAGATGATCCTCTCGGCCCGCGCCATGATTTCCGAAAAGGTGGGCGCGGGCGGCGGCAAGTCCGATTTCGTCGAATTCTGGAAGGCGGACGCCTTCAACCGCAGCGCCACGCTCGCCGAGAACATCGTCTTCGGCGTGCCGCGCGATCCGGCGATGACGCCGCGCCAGCTCGCCGAGATGCCGGCTTTCGAGACCGCCGTCGCCAAAGCGGGGCTCGAGGATCTGTTGCTGGCGGCCGGCCACAGCCTCGCCGAGACCATGGTCGAGCTGTTCTCCTCCGTCAGCGAGGGCAGCGACGCGCTCGCCACCTACTCTTTCATTCCGATGGAGGAGCTGCCGGAAGTGACCGCGCTGCTGCGCCGGGCGAAGGACGGGCCCGAGAAGCTGAAGCGCAAGGACCGCAATCTCCTCATCGGTCTTGCCCTGCAGCTCATTCCCAACAAGCACCGCCTCGGCATCGTCACGCCGGAGATCGAGGAGAAATCGGTCAAGGCGCGGCCGCAGGTCTGGGAGACGCTGACGGCGAGCGTCCCCGACGCTTTCGACTTCTTTTCGAGGGAGGCCTATTCCGAGGCGCTTTCGATCGAGGAGAACCTCCTGTTCGGCCGCCTCAGGGCAGACCGCCCGAAGAGCCGCGAGCGCGCCGAGACCGCGATCGCCGACTGCGTCGAGGAATTCGGGCTGACGCCGCTCATCCTGCGCGCCGGCCTCGATTTCCGCGTCGGCATCAACGGCTCGCGCCTGTCCTCCGGCCAGCGCGTCAAGATCGGCCTCCTCAGGGTGCTGATCCGCCGGCCGACGGTCCTCATTCTCGACGATCTCTTCAAGGGCGCGGGCGATCCCGGCGAGCGCCAGCAGCTGGAGAGGCTGCAGGAGATGGTGGAAGGCCGCACGCTCATCATCGGCATGTCGGGCAAGGAACTCGCCGACAGGTTCGACCATGTCATTGAAATGAGAGGTGGCGAGATCATTTCGGAAGAAAGGCCCCAGGCGGGGCCGACCGATCCGCAGGCCGGCGAGGCGGGCGCCGGCGAAGACGTTGCTGCAGAGTAGAGAGGGAGTGGGCAGATGAGCATGGAAGAAGAGGTGAGGGCGCTCTCGGCGGTGCCGATCCTCGCCAATGTCGACGTCTCCAAGCTCAAGCTGCTTGCCTTCATCAGCGAGCGGGTGGTCTTCCATCCGGGCGAATCGCTGTGCCGGCAGGGCGACGAGGGCGACACCGCCTTCATCATCCTGAAGGGCGCCTGCGAGGTGCTGGTCGACAGCGGCGGCGGCCAGAAGAAGGTCGCCGGCCTGACGCGCAACGACATCGTCGGCGAGATCGCCGTGCTCTTCGAGGTGCCGCGCACCGCCACCGTGGTGGCGACCGCCGAGACCGAGGCGCTGACGCTGTCGCGCGATCAGCTTTTCACCCTGATGAGGGAGTTCCCGGAAATGAGCTTCGACATCATGCGCGTCCTGGCGCGGCGCCTCGAGCGCACCACCCAGGACCTGGCGCAGCTGCGCAGCCAGCTGGCCCAAGACGCCGCCTGAGATGAGCGGATCCTCAGGCCTTTCCATCCGATTCTGGGGGGTTCGCGGCTCCTATGTGGTGCCGGGCCCGAAAACGGTGCGCTATGGCGGCAACACCTCCTGCATGGAGATCCGCGCCGGCGATGAATGCGTCGTCGTCGATTGCGGCAGCGGCGTGCACGATCTCGGCAAGGCGATGCTGGCCTCCGGCCGCAAATGCGTGACGGTGCTCTTCACCCACACGCATCTCGACCACATCTGCGGCCTGCCCTTCTTTGCTCCGGCCTACAAGCCGGACTTCCAGGTGCGCTTCATGGCCGGGCACCTTCTCGCCGACATCAAGCTGCAGGACATCTTCGAAAGGCTCATGGACCCGGTCCTTTTTCCGGTGCAGCCGGTGGTGTTCAAGGAATGCGCCTTCCATGACCTGAAAATCGGCGAGGCACTGCGGTTTCCCAACGGCCTTTCCGTCACGACCGAATGCCTCAACCATCCCGGCGGGGCGCTCGGCTACCGCTTCGACTTCAAGGGCCGCTCCATCGTCATCATCACCGACCACGAGCATGGCGAGCGCGGCACCGACGACGCCGTGGAGCGTTTCGTGGAGGGGGCCGACATCATGGTCTATGACGCTACCTACACGGACGCCGAATACCGCAGCCATGTGGGCTGGGGTCATTCCACCTGGCAAGAGGCGCTCAGCCTTTCCCGCAGGGCCGGCATCGCCCAGCCGGTCATGTTCCACCATCATCCCGAACGCTCCGACGACGAATTCGACCGGCTCCGGGAAGAGATCCAAACGCTTTTCCCGGCGGCGGAAGTGGCGCGTGAGGGCATGCTCCTGGAGGCCGATGCCGCCGCGCGAATGCTCGCCCGCCCGATGGAGGCCAGGGAGGCGCCGGTCGGCGGCCGATGAGCCGGGTCAGGCAGGCACTGCCGCAAAGCCTTCAACGGCAGATCGACGAACTCGACGAGAAGGCCGAGATCCGCATCGGCTGGGCGCAGCTTGCCCTCATCACCTTCTTCGGCTCCGCCTACCTTCTCCTGCCGCGCGCCGAAGGCACGGCCGGCTTCAATTTCGTGCCCTATGCGCTGGCGGGCTATGCCATCTTCACCATGCTGCGCCTCATTCTCGCCTACAGGCGCAAGCTCTTCGCCCCGCTCCTCGTCGTCTCGATCGTGATCGACGTGGCGCTTTTGACGGCGATCATCTTTTCCTACCACATCCAGTATGACGAGCCGGCCGCCTTCTACCTGAAGGCGCCGACGGTGCTCTATTTCTTCCTCTTCATCGCGCTGCGCGCGCTCCGCTTCGACCCGACGCTCCTCATCCTGACGGGTGCGCTCGCCGTATGCGCCTGGCTGTCGCTTGCCGGTTTCGCCATCTTCTTCGACGATCGTTTCGTCGGCATCACCCGCAACTATGTCGAGTATTCGAGCGGCAACCGGGTTCTCATCGGCGCCGAGCTCGACAAGGTCATCGTCATCGCCGCGACGACCTTCCTTCTCGCCTTCGCGCTGGTGCGCTCGCGTCAGCTTCTCGTCACCGCGGTGCGCGATCACGCGACGGTCGGCAATCTCTCCCGCTTTTTCGCCCCGGAGGTCGCCGAGACGGTGGGCAGCCAGGATCCCGACGATCTGATGCCCGGCACGGGCGCCACGCGCGACGTCGCCGCCGTCTTCATCGACATCCGCCGCTTTACCCAGATCGCGCGCGAGCTCGATCCGGACGACGTGATGGATCTCCTGACCCGCTACCAGACGCTGATGGCCGATGCGATCCAGCGCTTCAACGGCCATATCGACAAGTTTCTCGGCGATGGCATTCTCGTCACCTTCGGCGCGGTGAAGCCGAGCGAAAGCTACGCCGCCGACGCGCTCGGCGCCTGCTACGCCGCGCTTGCCGCGGCCGAAGTGCTGGACGGGGAGATGGGCTCCGGGCGTGGGCGCGCCCCGCTGCTGGTGGGCTGCGCCGCCGCCTGCGGTCCGGCCGTCGTCGGCGTCGTCGGCGGCAAGGAGCGGCTGGAGCACACGGTGATCGGCCCGCCGGTCAACCTTGCCGCGAAGCTGGAGGACGCAAACCGTGCGCAGGGCACGGCGGCGCTCACGACAAGGGCGATGCTGGAGATCGCGCGCGAGCAGGGCTTCACCCCGCCAGGCAGCATCGAGATGCCCGGGCTCTGCGCGGTCGAGGGCATCGCGGAGCCCGTCGATCTCGTCATTCTGGCCCCGGCGAAAACCGCTCCCCTGCCGCCTCCTGCCGCGAAGACGGAGTCCGCCAAAGACCCCGCGCTTGTCGTCAAGCGGCCGAGCCGTTCCACCTGAGAGCTTGGGCCTCTTGCCTGCGGCGCTTGTCGGGCGCTGCAGCCCGGCATACGCTTTCGGCAGGGAATCTGCGGGGGAGGGCAGTGTGACGTACCGGAAGGTCGGCGAAGAGGCCGCCGTCAGGCGCGGCCCGGCCCGCGGATGAGCGGGCACGTGATCATCGCCGGTGGGGCCTCCGGAATCGGCCTTGCCACGGCGAAGCTTCTCACCGGCTGCGGCTGGCAGGTGAGTGTGCTCGATGTGAGCCGCGATGCCCTGGCGGCCGCCGACGGCGAGCTTCGCGGCGGCGACGCGCTTCTGGTGGAGACGGATATCACCGATGAGGAAGCGGTCGAGGAGGCGCTGGACGAGGCCGAGGAGGCTTTCGGCCCGCCATTCGGCCTCGTCAATTCCGCCGGCATTGCCCGGGACGTGCCCTTCGAGGAGACGGATGCCGAGCTCTTCCGCCAGGTTCTGGAGATCAACCTCACGGGTGCCTTCATCGCGGCCAAGGCGGCCGTGCTGCGCATGTCGGATGGCGGCGCGGTGGTGAACGTCGCCTCCGTCTCCGGCATGCGCGGCAATGCCGGCCGCGTCGCCTACGGCGCATCCAAGGGCGGCCTGATCACCATGACCGAGGTGATGGCCGCCGAGCTCGGGCCGCGCGGCATTCGCGTCAACGCTGTGGCGCCGGGTCCGATAGACACGCCGCTCGTGCGCGAACTGCACAGCGCCGAGGCCCGCCGCATCTGGCGCGAGCGCATCCCCCAGCGCCGCTATGGCGATCCGGAGGAGGTCGCGGCCGCCATCCATTTCCTCCTGTCGGACGCCGGCAGCTACATCAACGGTCACACGCTTTGCGTCGATGGCGGCTTCATGGCCGCCGGCGTCCTGCGTCCCGACTGATCCGCATCATGGCCAATCCCGTACTTGCCGAGGTAACCCGCGGTGCCGTGGTGGAGAGCTTTCACCGTGGCGCCTTCGTGGTGATCGATGCGCAGGGAAAGTTGCGTGCAAGTGCCGGCGATATCGAAAGGCCCGTCTTTCCGCGCTCGGCGGTGAAGGCGATCCAGGCCCTGCCGCTGGTGGAGACGGGAGCCGCCGCCGCTTTCGGTTTCGGTCCGGCCGAGCTGGCCCTCGCCCAGGCCTCGCATGGCGGCGAGCCCGCCCATACCGCGCTCGCCAAGGCGATGCTGGAACGTGCCGGACTGTCGGAAGGGGCCCTTCTTTGTGGGGCGCAATGGCCGAGCCATGAGCCGACCAGCGAGGCGATGATGCGCCGGGGCAGGAAGCCCGGCCAGATCCACAACAACTGCTCGGGCAAGCACGCCGGTATGCTGGCCGTCGCCATGCATTCCGGCTTCGATCCCGCCGGCTATGTGGAGGCGGCCCGTCCCGTGCAGCGCCTCGTGCGCGCCGCGCTGGAGGATGTGACGGGCGCCGCGCATGAAAGCGCGACCTGCGGCATCGATGGCTGCTCCATCCCGACCTTTGCGGTGCCGCTGAAATCTCTCGCCCTCGGCTTTGCCCGCTTCGGCACGGGAGAGGGTCTGGCCGCCGGGCGCGCCGCGGCGGCCAGGAAGATCTTCGAGGCGGCGGTGGAATACCCGTTCCTTGTGGCCGGCAGCGGGCGCTTCTGCACCACCGCCATGGCCGCCCTCGGCCGCCGCGGGCTGGTGAAGACCGGCGCGGAGGGTGTCTTCTGCGCGAGCCTGCCCGAAACGGGGCTCGGTATCGCGCTCAAGATCGACGACGGGGCGACGCGTGGCTCGGAGGCGGCGATGGCGGAAATCCTCGCCCGCCTGGTGCCCGAATGCGCTCAGGGTGTCTCGCCCTGGAGGCCGTCGAAGCTCGTCAATCGCCGCGAGATTGCCGTCGGCGAGGTGCGGGCCGTGGCTGAGGCCTTTTCAGCCCTGGGCTGAGCTTTTGCCTGGCAGGTTCCGTGCGCGGGTCAGCGTGCGCCCGCCATGATGCGCGGGCCAAACGAGCGCTTCGCGGAAGATCGGGCTTCTCGGGCGCTCTATGCCCGGATGCACGCCTTCATGCGAGGCGTCGATCGTGCCGCGCAGGCCCATCGAACTCTCTTCCTGACACGCGGGCAACAGCAGGGCCGGCAGCGCGGCGACGGCGAGAATTGAAAAACGGCGCAGGAAATTGGAGCGGTGCATCGCCGGACCCTGCCCGATCGGCGCGCGCTTGGCGCGCATTGGGTTAAGACAAAGTTAATATACACAGGCAAAGTGGAGTGAAAATCCGCGGTGGGGGGGAGCGCGCCGTCCTCAGCCGAGCGCTGCGGCAAGCGCCTCTTCGGCCGCCGCTGTGGCGCTCGTCTCGCCGCTTTCCACGGCGCTCTCAAGCGCCTTGATGCGTTCCTCGGCCGGCCCGTGGAAGAGCCGCTCGGAAAGCCGTTCCTGCAGGATGGCGCGAAACCAGATCACCGCCTGGCGCCGGCGCCGCGCCGCCAGCGTGCCGGCCTTCTCGGCGGCCTTGCGAAACTCACCGATCGCGGCCCAGAGCGCATCGAGACCGGTATTGCTGAGCCCGGCCGTCAGGAGAACCGGCACCGCCCAGCCGTCGCGCTCGGAGGAGAGGATGCGCAGCGCCGCGCGCAGATCCGCCGCCGCATCCTCCGCGCGTCTCAGATTGTCGCCTTCCGCCTTGTTGACGCACAGGATGTCGGCGAGTTCGAGGACGCCCTTCTTCAGCCCCTGCAGTTCGTCGCCCGAGCCGGGCAGGGTGAGCGCCACGAAGACGTCGACCATGTCGGAGACGGCCGTCTCCGACTGGCCGACCCCGACCGTCTCGACGATGACCACGTCGAAGCCCGCCGCCTCCAGCACCAGCATCGCCTCGCGCGTCCTGGCGGCGACGCCGCCGAGTGTGCCGCCGGTGGGGGAGGGGCGGATGAAGGCGTTTTCGTCCTGCGCCAGCCGGCCCATCCGCGTCTTGTCGCCGAGGATGGAGCCGCCCGTGCGCGTCGAGGTCGGGTCGACGGCAAGGACCGCCACGTTGTGGCCGGCGGCGGTGAGGTTGGAGCCGAAGGTGTCGATCATCGTCGACTTGCCGGCGCCCGGCGCGCCGGTCATGCCGATCCGCACGGCGGTGCCGGTGAAGGGGCGGAGCTGTTCCATCAGCTCGGCCGCCTCGGCGCGGTGGTCCTCCCGGCGCGATTCCACCAGCGTGATGGCGCGCCCGAGCGCCCGGCGCTCGCCGGCCCGGACGGCCCTTGCCAGTTCATCGATCGGTGATGCGCTCCCGCCCATGCCGGTGTGGTAGCGGGCGGGGCCCGCGCGGTCCATGCCGCCGGGCGGGATGCGGGGCTTACTCCACCAAATCCCCGCTGCGAGCCGCTACTGGACGAAGACGGCCGTGCCGGAAGCCGACACCATCAGCATGCCGCCGCGCTCGCCGATGGAGATCGACTCATAGTCGATGTCGACGCCGACGACCGCATTGGCGCCGAGCGCACGCGCCTCCGCCTGCATCTCGGCAAGCGCCGTGTCGCGCGCCTCGCGCAGCGACTTCTCGTAGGCGCCGGCACGCCCGCCGACGATGTCGCGGATGCCGGCGAAGAAATCCCGGAAGATGTTGGTGCCGAGGATCGCCTCGCCGGTGACGACGCCGAAATATTCCCGGATGACGCGCCCTTCGAGGGTCGGGGTGGTGGTGCTGAGCATACGCGGCCTCTCCTTTGATGGCCGCAATCTGCCCGAGCGCGCCGTGCTTGAGAAGCGGTGCCCGCCCGCCCTTCACAGGAAGCGGCCGCTACGCGGCGGAATGCTCAAAATGGAACAGGAAGACAGTCAAAATACCATCGATAACTGACAAACATTTATTCAAAGAAAGTGAATACAACGCTCGACTTAAGATATACATAAACGACTGTTGACTAGTAGAAGTTGTATATCTAGCATTCAAGTTGCCGTCTCGGGGGGCGCGGTGGCCTCAGGCGAGACGTGCGCTCAAAGGAGGCTGAAATGGCGAGTTATTCTATTACGGTCGGGATGGACAACGAGACAGTCCAGGCCCTGAAGGAGTCGAATTACTATCTCTACGGCTTCAAGGCCGTCCGCGGACAGGCATCGGGCATGCCGACCGTCTGGTTCTCCAGCCAGAACTTCCTGAACGAGACCACCCTCAGCTGGGAAGAGGACTATCAGGCCTACATCTCCAACGACGAGATCGAATCCAACGTCGTCATCCACGCTTCGGCCAAGTCCGACATCGATCTCGGCCAGACGCTGAACGTCGACAACGTCGGCAACGTCTCCGTCAGCGGCGATGGCACGGAAGGCGCGGTGTCGATCATGAACAATTCCTCCACGCCCTATTCCTGCGGCCTGTCGCAGGAGAACCCGAGTGGCGACTACACCTCGCTCTGCGCCTTCCCGCTCTACGGCAACGGCCTCGACCTGATCGTGCCGATCGAGACCGTGCTTCTCATGTTCGCGACCAAGCCGGTGAAGACGGCGACGGTGATCGCCCAGGCCTTCGCCCAGGGCGCTCTGATCGATCTCACCGGCGTGGGCTCTCGCTCCCTCGACTTCGACATCAACAAGGGATGGGACGCGGGCACCGCGACCTGGATGACGAAGATCCCGGCGAACAGCCCGCTGCAGCCCCTGCTGATCCTGCCCCAGGTCAGCTCGAGCCGGGCTGCGAGGCGGCTGGTGGCCGCGGCCTGATCCGGCCTCGGCGCGCGAGGAAGGGGCCGCAAGGTCCCTTCCTTTCGACTGCCGCTCTCTGTCTGCCGCCCTTGCGGTCCCCATGCACCCAGAGCCAGGTACGCTCCGCAATGGTCTCGCGAACCGTGATCATCGACCTCGATGCCGACACGCTGACCCAGCTGAAAAACCAGGGCGCGCGGCTCTACGCCCTGCGCGCCGTCACCTCGGCCGACCGCACCGGCGAACCGGCCGTCTGGTACAGCAACAAGAGCCTTCTGACGGCGAACTACCTCACCTGGGATTCCACCTACGCGGCGTATATCTCGACCGATCCGCTCACGCCCTACGAGACCGTCCGTCCGCAGGGGAGTGTCGTGATCGCGCCATCGCAGATGGCCGTCATCTCCGAGCCGGGCGTTCTGAAAGCGGAGAGCGGCGATCTGGAGGGCCGCTTCCAGATCAAGAATTCCAGCAGTTCTGCCTACACCTGCGGGATCATCGGCGCGCCCGATGTCGGCGGAAATTACTGCGCCTTCCACATCACCGTCGGCGGCCTCGTGGTCATCACCCCGACCGACAAGGTGTTCTTCATGTTCGCTTCGCAGCAGTTCGATATCGGCACGATCATCGAGCAGTCGTTCGGCGCTGGAATCATCCTCGATCTGCCGGCGGGCGAGACCACGATCACCTTCGATATCGACGAGGGCTGGGTCGTCGACCCGACCATCGATTACGAACTGGTCGCTGCGGGAGACAAGCTCCAGGAAAAACTTGTCATCCCGAGTCAGATGATCTTTGCATGAATTGTCCGTATTTACTGTATGAGAATGAATAGTTCTGCAAATACATGCTTCTACTGTATAATATATCCCGCAAGAAAAGCTTGCGGACACAGGAGATGCGGAAATGAGAAAGTATATTATTGCGGGCCTGGCGGCGGCGACGCTGCTGCTCGCGGCCGCCGCGCCGACCTATGCGGAGGAGAAGGCTGCGCCGACCGGCGTGGTGGAGAACGCCCTGAAGCTCGCGCAGGCGCAGGATGCCGCCGCCTGCAACGGCATTCCGACGGGCGAACTCGGCCGGTGCACGCTCGACAATCCGCCGGAGGTTCTGAACAACCTCAATTGCGTGGCCTGTTGCGCGCACCGCAATGCGCTGACCTGGATCTCGGCGAACCACAACGTCGCCTGCCAGTGAGCGTGTCGCGAGAGCCTGAACGGGAGGCGGGGGCCTCGGCCCCCGCTTCGTTCTCGCTCGGTACGCCGCTCCGCCGTTCCTTTACCGGTCGACGCCGCCCCAGACGCTCTCGGCGACCTTCACGACGAGCTCCAGCTTGCGCCACTGGTCGTCCTCCGAGAGGAGGTTGCCCTCCTCGGTGGATGAGAAGCCGCATTGCGGGGCGATGCCGAGCTGGCCGAGATCGGCATACTTGCCGGCCTCGTCGAAGCGGCGCTTGATGACCTCGATGTCTTCAAGGTCCCCCGTCTTGGTGGTGATGAAGCCCGGCATGACGCGCTTGTTGCCCTTCGGCAGGGCGGAGAGGGGCTGGAGCCCGCCGGCGCGCTCGCTGTCGTACTCCATGAAGTAGATGTCGATGTCGATGTCGTTGAAGAGGATGTCGGCGGCCGGGTCGTAGCCGCCCTCCGCCACCCAGGTGGAGCGGAAATTGCCACGGCAAAGATGCATCGCCGAGACCATGTCGGCCGGCCGGCCCGACACGGCGCCGTCGATCATCTTGGCGTACTGGCGGATGAGCCAGTCGGGATCCAGCCCGCGTGCCTTCACGTCCTCGCGGATCTTCGGGTCGCAGAGATAGACGATGAACACCTCGTCGAGCTGGATGTAGCGGCAGCCTGCGTCGTAGAAGGCCTGCACAGCCTTCCTGTAGGCCGCCGTCAGGTCGGAAAAGAGCGCCTCGAGGTCGTCCTTGTAGGCCGGGAAAGTGATGTCTTCCGGCTTGGTGCGGAAATGCGCCGCGCTCGGCGCGGGGATGGAGATCTTCGGCTGCGCCCTGGCGGTGCCGGCGAGATAGGTGAAGTGCTCCAGCATCGGATGGCCCGAAAAGTCCACCTTGCCGGTCACGGCCGGGTAGTAGGGCCGCAGATTGGCGCCGTGGAAGGAGATGCCCTCGTCCTTCTGGTAGAGCTCGATGCCGTCGAGGCCTTCCAGGAAGTCGTAGTGCCAGAACGAGCGGCGGAACTCGCCGTCGGTGACGGCGGGCATGCCGATCGATTCCTGGCTGCGGACGGCGCGGGCGATTTCCTCGTCCTCGACCTCCTTCAGCTCCTCGGCCGAAAGGCTCTTGTCCTCATAGTGCTTCTTGCGCGCTTCCTTGACGCGGGCGGGACGCAGAAGGCTTCCCACCTGGTCGGCGCGGTAGGGCGCGCCGGTCTTTGCCGTCTGTTCGCTCGTGGCGCGTGCAGCCGCATTTTCGGCCATTGTCGTTCCTCCCAATGAACGTGTTAAGTAAATTGGTACGGCTACCGCCCCGGGCGTGCAAGATGCAGCGCAGCATGGTCGTTGCAAAGGCGCATCTCCCGCCTCAGCCGTTGACCGGCATGCCCCCGTTTACGTGGATTGTCTGACCGGTGACATAGGAGCCGTCTTCGCTTTATCTTGGCCGCGGCCTTAATCCCGCAGGTACACCATGCCGAGAAGCTCATTTTCGCCCACGCTGTGCGCAGCCGAGAGTTCGCGAATGGATTGCTGACTGGTCGCGGGAATACCGCTGGCCTTCAGTCGCAGCAGCAGGGCATCGGGATCGGTGCGTATCGTGCTCGCTAAGGCGAACAGCGGGGCATCGACCAACGCTTCCTCGATGGGCCGTTGCAGCTGAGGTCCTGTGATCAGCCCCCATGAGAAAAAGGATGCGGCCACGATGAGCGCAAACACCGTCACGCTGGATTTGCCCCAGGTCGACCTGAGATGCGCCTTGAACGGGCGAATGTTGGCGGCGATGTGCCCACCGGCCCCGAGCAGGAAAAACCATGAGAACCATTGATGGACCACTGTGGTGAGGCCCGGGTTCCATTCGAAAAACATGAGGACGCCAGTGATCGACATCAGGATGAAGGAGCCGATCGTCAGTGGCGTCGACCATGTTCGCAGCGAGAGAGGTCTAGCCATGGTGCACGTGCTCCGCGTGAAGGCCTGTATCGTCGAAATAGCCTTCGAGGGCATCGAGATTGTCGAATGAGACGATGGCGCCGACATAGCCGTCAGGCCGCACCAACACCCAGTGGCCCGGCGGCAGGGCGTAGGCCGCAGTGAAGTGTCCGTTCGCGTCGAGGATGTCGCCCCGCGATCCGAATGTGTGGATATGCAATCCCGGTCTTGGCGACACGCAGGTGCGATCCACGTCAAAGCCGATGAGCGTCCAATGGGAGCCTCTGAACAGCTCGAACAGCCGCGTCTGCCGGCCGGCAGCGCCGAGGACCGGTGCGTCGGGAGCGCGGTCGCCTGCGAGCAGCCCCTGTTGCGTCGGCTTTTCCAGCGCAAGCGAGGACTCTGGATAACCGATGTCGAGCTGATGCACTTCCCGTCCGCGCCGCATCTCACCCCGTTTGTGGGCCTCGAGCAGCTTGCTGGAGAGACCTAGCATGGCGGCTGCGACCGGGCGGCGCTCTTCCTCATAGCTGTCGAGCAGCGCGTCGGCAGCGCCTGAAGCGACCGTCGCCAGCTTCCAGCCAAGGTTATAGGCGTCCTGGACGCTGGTATTGAGGCCTTGTCCGCCGGTCGGCGGATGCGTATGCGCGGCATCGCCGACGAGGAACACTCGGCCGATGCGATAACGGTCGGCCAGCCGGGCATTCATGGCGAAGGCTGAGGCCCAGGAAACAGAGCGGATGCGGATGTCGTTGCGACCTGTGCGTTCCGCCACGAGGGCGGTCAATCCATCGGCGGACAGATCGACCTCACCTTCCATCGGAATCGGCCCCTGGATCTGGAAAAGGTTGGTTCCGGCGAGCGGGCAGAGCGAGATTTGGCGCTCCGTGTCACCTTCAGCGAAACGGTGCCAGACATCGCGGTCGATCCCGGACAATGTGACATCAGCAACGATGGCGCGGACGCCGAGCGTCTTGCCGGGAAAGCCGATATCGAGCGCGTGGCGGACAAAGCTGCGCCCGCCATCGGCGCCGACGAGCCAGCGCACCCGTGCGGTCTCGTCGCCGTGCTTTGTGCGCAGCCGCGCGGTCACGCCATCCGCGTCCTGCTCGAAACCGACGAGTTCGCAACCGAATTCCGGGCGGTGCCCGAGTTCAAGAAGCCGCTCCCGCATCACGCCTTCGGTCAGGAACTGCGGCACCATAAGGGGCAAGTGATAAGGCTCGGCAGGCGTCGGGTCTTCATGCTCCACGACGTCCGAGTCCATGAAGCTGCCATCCGCTCGATATTCTCGCTGCGGCGGGTAGACGCCTCCTACCGAAACAATCCGGTCGAGGATCCCGAGATCCTCAAAAACCTCCTGCGTGCGCGGCTGGATGCCCTTGCCGCGAGAGCCGCGGAACGGGCCGTCCATCTTCTCGATCAGGCGGAACGAGGTACCCCTGCGGGCTAGTTCGATTGCGAGTGTCAGGCCAGCCGCTCCCGCGCCGCAGATAAGGACATCTGCCGCAAATTTGTCTGTCATTTCCATCTCCATATGTGTAATATGCACATAATAGGAGGGGCGACATGGCGTCAAGAAATAAAGTGCAAAATACACATATTGGCGATCAGATTCGCCAGCTTCACGGCGCCTTGATTGACATCGTCAGCGTCATGAACCGGCCGCAGCGCGATGAGGAAATGGTTCGCGAGGCGGGTATTTCTCTCGACCGAGCCCTGTTTCCGCTGCTGGTGGGCATCGAGAGATTCGGGCCGATCGGCGTGGTGGAAATGGCCGATCGCGTCGGCCGCGACTACACCACGGTGAGCCGTCAGGTCGCGAAGCTGGAAAGTCTTGGGCTGATCGAGCGTCGCGGCAGCGCCGCCGACCGCCGGGTTCGCGAGGCGATCGTCACGCCGAAGGGTAAGGCCATGATCGACCTTGTCGACGGCGCGCGAGAACGGATGGGGCGCGCAATTTTCGCCAGTTGGGATCGGCAGGATATCGATGACCTCGTGCGCCTTCTTCGCAGGTTCGCGGACGACATGAACGCCGGCGTTCCGGGTTCGTCGGAGGGCACCAAATGACTTGTATGGAGGGAGCTGATCGTGGACAGGTCAGCATGCTGCCCGCCTGCGTGGAAGATTATGTCAGAGCCGACGCACTCGTCCGCGTCGTCCTCAGGAGCTCCGCAATCCGCTCAGGCTTCGAAAGGCCTTACTCGGCCGCCTGGCGGCCCTGATAGCCGCGCTGCACGGAAAGCTCGGCAAGGAGTTTCGTCGCCGCCTCGGCGATCACCGTCCCCGGCGGGAAGATCGCCGCCGCGCCGGCTTCCTTCAGCGCCTCGTAATCCTGCGGCGGGATCACCCCGCCGACGACGATCATGATGTCGGTGGCGCCGGCCGCGTCGAGCGCTTTTCGCAGCGCCGGCACGAGGGAGAGGTGGCCTGCCGCGAGCGAGGAAACGCCGACGACATGCACGTCGTTCTCCACGGCCTGGCGGGCGACTTCCTCGGGGGTAGAGAAGAGCGGGCCGACATCGACGTCGAAGCCGAGATCGGCGAAGGCCGAGGCGATCACCTTCTGGCCGCGGTCGTGGCCGTCCTGGCCCATCTTGGCGACGAGGATGCGCGGGCGCCGCCCGTCGGCCTCGGCAAAGGCGGCGCTCATTTCGAGCGCCTTCTCCAGAGCGCGGTTCATCGTGCCGACCTCCCGCTTGTAGACGCCCGCGAGCGTCTTGATCTCGGCGACATGGCGGCCGAAGGCCTTCTCCATCGCATCGGAAATCTCGCCGACCGTCGCCCTGGCGCGCGCGGCATCGACGGAAAGGGCGAGGAGGTTGCCCTCGCCGCTCTCGGCGGCCTTCGTCAGCGCGGCAAGCGCCGCTTCCAGCTTTGCCGGATCGCGTTCGGCCCGGAGCCGCTTCAGCTTGTCGATCTGCTCGGCCCGGACAGCGGCGATGTCGACCTTGAGGACGTCGATCTCCTGATCGTCCTCGGTGGGGTAGATGTTGACGCCGACGACAGCCTGGCGGCCGGAATCGATCCGCGCCTGCGTCTTTGCAGCGGCTTCCTCGATGCGCATCTTCGGCAGGCCGGCCTCGATGGCCTTGGTCATGCCGCCGCGCTCCTCGACCTCTTCGATATGGGCGAGCGCCCGGCGGGCGAGGTCGTCCGTCAGCTTCTCCATGGCGAAGGAGCCGCCCCAGGGGTCGATCATCCGCGTCGTACCGGACTCCAGCGAGAGCACCAGCTGCGTGTTGCGGGCGATGCGGGCCGAAAAGTCGGTCGGCAGCGCCAGCGCCTCGTCGAGCGAGTTGGTGTGCAGGCTCTGCGTGCCGCCCTGCGTCGCCGCCATCGCCTCGATTGCCGTGCGGCCGACATTGTTGAAGACGTCCTGCGCTGTCAGAGACCAGCCGGAGGTTTGGCAATGGGTTCTGAGCGACAGCGAGCGGGCGTCGGCCGGGTCGAAATGCTCCTTGATGAGTTTTGCCCACAGAAGGCGCGCCGCCCTGAGCTTCGCCACCTCCATGTAGAAGTTCATGCCGATGCCGAAGAAGAAGGAGAGCCGCGGCGCGAACTTGTCGACGTCGAGCCCGGTTTTCACGCCCGCGCGCACATATTCGATGCCGTCGGCGAGCGTATAGGCGAGCTCAAGGTCGGCCGTCGCCCCGGCTTCCTGGATGTGGTAGCCGGAAATCGAGATGGAGTTGAAGCGCGGCATGTGCTCCGCCGTATAGGCGAAGATGTCGGAGATGATCCGGAGCGATGGCGCGGGCGGATAGATATAGGTATTCCGCACCATGAACTCTTTCAGGATGTCGTTCTGGATCGTTCCTGAAAGATCTTTCTGGGCGACGCCCTGTTCCTCCGCCGCCACGATATAGAGCGCCATCACCGGCAGCACGGCACCGTTCATCGTCATCGAGACGCTCATCTCGCCGAGCGGAATGCCGGCGAAGAGCTCTTCCATGTCGAGGATGGAATCGATGGCGACCCCCGCCATGCCGACATCGCCGGAGACGCGCGGATGGTCGCTGTCGTAGCCGCGATGCGTGGCAAGGTCGAAGGCGACCGAGAGCCCTTTCTGGCCGGCCGCCAGATTGCGGCGGTAGAAGGCGTTCGATTCCTTGGCCGTGGAAAAGCCGGCATATTGCCGGATCGTCCAGGGCTTCTGCACGTACATCGTGGGGTAGGGGCCGCGCAGATAGGGCGCGATGCCGGGCCAGGTGTCGAGAAAGTCGAGACCGGAGATCGCCTCGGCGCCGGGGCGGGGCTCGAGCGCTATGCCTTCCGGCGTCGTGAAGGCGTCCTCGCCAGCGCGCGCATCGTCTGCGGCGGGCTTCTTCCAGGGCTCGGCGGCAAAATCCGGAATGCGGCTCATCGGTTCGCCCCCTCGCTGGCTTTGGTCTCCGCGGGCTTCTTCTGCGCTGCGATGTCGGCCGGGCCGAGCGGGGCAAGGCCTCCCTCTTCCTCGGAGCGCGCCGGCGCGGCGACCGCGATCGCCGCCTCGGACGGGTTCGGATAGAGCGTCGCCCCGACGAAGGGCATCTCTCCGGAGGTGACCCGCGCGAGCATCTTACCGCGCATGGCCGAAATCCGCTCTGCGAGCGCGCCGGAGGCGAGGCTTTCGGCGATGCCGCCTTCTTTCTCGATCGCCTGGAATCCCGCCCAGCCCTTTTCGGCAAGCGCGTCGGTGAGCGCCTCCACGGCACCCGAACCCGCCGCCGGATCGTCGAGATGGTGGACGCCGGATTCGGCCATCAGAAGATGCTGAATGTTGCGGGCAAGCCGGCGCGCATGCGCCTCAGCGAGCCCGTTCGCCGCCGAATAGGGCAGCACCGCAATGCTCTCCGCGCCGCCCGCCGCCGCCGCGAAGGCCGCGATGGTGGTGCGGATCAGGTTGGTATGCGCGTCGGCCGCCATCATCATCCGCCGCGCCGTCTCGGCATGGAGGCGAAGCTTGGTGCCGGATGCGCCGCAAAGCTCGGCGAGCCGCCGGAAGAGGAGGCGCATCGCGCGCAGCTTGGCGATCGTCGGGAACTGGTCGTGGCCGGCCGCGAGCGTCACGGAGATGCCGGCGAGCCCGCTCTCAGGAGCAATCCCCTCCGCATCGAGGGCGCGCAGATACGCTGCGATGGTGGCGAGGACGGCGCCGAGCTCCTGTGCCTCGCTGGCGCCTGCGGCGTGATAGGCCCGCCCGTCCGCGGCGAGGAACGGGCCGGCAAAGCCCGCCCCTGAAAGCTCTTTGATGGCCTCGCCGATCCCCGAAAGGTCGGGCCGGCCGCCGAAGCGCGCCGCATGGCCGACCGGGTCGATGCCGAAGGCAATGTCGAGGCTTTCCGGTGCGAGTTCGCGTTCGCCGATGAGCGCCGCCAGCAGCTTGCCGGAGGCCGCTCCGGTCGCGCCCGGCTCCAGCCTGAGCCGGATCGCCTCGATCTCCACGCCGTCGAGCGCGTCCTTCAGCGCCTCCGCCGTCGCCGGCAGGCCGAAACCGGCGGCCGAGGGGGCACCATCGAGCACGAGGACGAGGCCGTCCGCCCCGCCGGCGAGGTCGGCGAGCGCCTGTCGGTTCGCCTCCGCCGGGTCCGGATATTCGATCCGCTGCATGATCTTCCAGGCGCCGGAGCGGTCCGCCAGAACGCTGGCGCCCGCGGCGCGGGCCGAAAGCGGCTCGATGGCGATGCCGTCGCGCGTCACGGTCCGCAGGGTGGCGAGATCGGCGCCCTTCAGCGCCTTCTCGGCGAGCGCCCGCCATGCTTCCGGCGAGGCCGGCGCGAAAGGATTGAGCGCGGTGCTCCTGGCAGCTTCGTTCGTCATGGCGCCTCCCTGCCGTCGTCTTTACTCTCCGGCGGGCTGGGGCGGCAAGGCTGCGCGCGCTCCCGGCGCGCCGGTGCCGCAGAGACTTTGGGCTAAGGGCGACTTTGGGCTAAGAAGAAGGCCCGGGCGGGGCGCCGCCTTAGTAGGTCATCATCGGCGGCAGGGATTTGGCCTGGCGCACCCAGGCCTCGACGCGCTTTTCGCTCGGCAGCAGGCGCACGAGGCAGCGTTCGGCATTCACCTCCTGCATGCGCTTCGTCAGATTGGCGACGTTGCGCCGCTTCAGCTCCTTCACCGTATCGACGCCGGCCGCTTCCAGGAGCTCCGAATACTCCTCGGCGACGCCGCGCACGCGCATCAGATCCGCCATGTTCGCCCAGCGCAGGATCAGCGCCTCGCAGATGCCGGTATCCTGCGCCAGCTGCCGGCGCCCCTTCGGTGTGCGCGCCCTCTCCAGAAGCTTTGCTGCGGTACGCACGCGTACTTTTTTCAGTTTTTCCTGATACGCCGGGCCGATACTTTCCATGGCGCAGATGGAATATGTCGGCATGCCGTCTCTCTCCGCAGCAAACCGCTATTAAGGCGCAAGCGAAGACCGATTTCCAGCGTCAGACAAACTGCGACAGCCCCGGAATACCCGCAATGAGTGCATCGAGCCGCTCCTTGCCGGCGCGTTCCCGGCCGAAACGGATCACCTCCTGCGCCAGCATCTGCACCTGCGCGAGGTCCAGCCCAAGCTCCTGCAGCTGGCCCAGAATCTCCATGACCCCGCCGCCCATCAGACCGCCGAGGCCGCCGAGCGTGACGGCGTCGTCGTCGCCGGGCGTGTCGATGTATTCCGCCACCTCCGGCATTTCTGCGACGAGGGCGCGCACGTCCTCTTCCGGCCCCTCCTTTGCCAGGAAGGTAAACACGACCTTGACGGCCGCGCGCGCCGTCGGCTCGTCGGTGCCGACCTTGTCGACGACGCGGCGGATGAGTTCTTCCATCGTAAGGGGGCTCCTGGTGAATGCCTTTCCCGCCCCTCTAGAAAGCCGCGCGCCTCCCGGCAAGGCTTCTTTGCCGGCGAGGGCTTGGCGATTGCGGGCGGCGATGCCGCCGCGATAAGCTTTGCCGGCACGAAGGGCGGCCCCGGGAGGCCGGACAAACGGGAGGAAGCGGCAAGGTGGGCGTACTCAAGGACGCGGAGATCTTTCTCGGCGCAAGCCGCAGGCCGGACGACAGCCTGAAGGAAGGCGAATACCTCTCCCTGCGCTATGCCAACCGCCACGGCCTCGTCACCGGCGCGACGGGCACCGGCAAGACCGTCTCGCTGCAGATCCTTGCCGAGGGCTTTTCCGCCGCCGGCGTTCCCGTCTTCGCCGCCGATATCAAGGGCGATCTTTCCGGCATCGCCCTCAAGGGCTCGGCCGAAGGCAAGGAATTCCTCGCCGGCCGGGCCGAAAAGATCGGCTTTGCCGAGGAATACGAATTCCGCGAGAGCCCCGCGATCTTCTGGGACTTGTTCGGCGTTGAGGGCCACCCCGTCCGCACCACGGTCTCCGAGATCGGCCCGCTGCTGCTTGCCCGCCTCATGGACCTCACCGACGTGCAGGAGGGCGTCCTCAACATCGCCTTCAAGATCGCCGACGAGGAGGGCCTCCTCCTCCTCGACCTGAAGGACCTGCAGTCGCTCCTGGCCAACATCGCAGAGCGCTCCAAGGAAATCTCCGGCCAGTACGGCAACGTCTCCAAATCCTCCGTCGGCGCCATCCAGCGCCAGCTCCTCGTCCTGGAGCAGCAGGGGGGCGAGAATTTCTTCGGCGAGCCGGCGCTCGACATACGCGACCTGATGCGCACCAGCCGCGACGGGCGCGGCCTCGTCTCCGTGCTGGCCGCCGACAGGCTGATGCAGGCGCCGCGCCTGTACGCCACCTTCCTCCTCTGGCTCCTTTCCGAGCTCTTCGAGGAGCTGCCGGAGGTGGGCGATCCGGACCGCCCGCGCCTCGTCTTCTTCTTCGACGAGGCGCATCTCCTCTTCGACGAGGCCCCGAAGGCGCTGGTCGACAAGGTCGAGCAGGTCGTCAAGCTCATCCGCTCCAAGGGGGTGGGCGTCTATTTCGTCACCCAGAACCCGCTGGATGTGCCCGAAGGCGTCCTCGCCCAGCTCGGCAACCGCGTCCAGCATGCGCTCCGCGCCTATACCCCGCGCGAGGCAAAGGCGGTGAAGACGGCCGCCGAGACGTTCCGGCCGAACCCGGAATTCGACGCGGCCGAGGCGATCACCAATCTCGGCGTCGGCGAGGCGCTGGTCTCCACGCTCGCCGAAAAGGGCATCCCCTCCATGGTGGAAAGGACGCTGATCCGCCCGCCGTCGGGCCAGCTCGGCCCGATCACGCCTGAGGAGCGCAAGAAGCTGATCGAGGCGAGCCCGGTCTACGGCCAGTACGACAGGGCGGTGGACCGGGAATCGGCCTTCGAGATCCTGAAGGAACGCGCCGAACAGCGCGCCGCGGCGGAGGCGCAAGCCGCCGAAGCCGAGGCGGAAGAAGAGGCGCGCGAGAAAGCCGAAAGCGCCGCCAGCCGCTCCACCCGCTCGCGCCGCTCCTCATCGGATGAAGGCGGCGGCTGGCTCGACGGGCTTTTCGGCGGCAACGGCCGCCGCCAGGGGGTGCTGGAAACGGCGGCGAAACAGGTCGCCCGCACGGTGGCGGCCGATATCTCGCGGCGGCTCGTCAGGGGGATGCTGGGGGGTGTGAAGCGGAGGTGAAGGGATCTGTCAGCCTAGTCGTTCAAATCCGAGAGGCCCCGCGACAAGATCAGCTCTCACGAGTTGCCCTATGTCGCAGCCATGCGCTCTCGACGCTGAATCGCCTGCGCAAACAAAGTATCGCCTAGTTCAAGGTCAGCCCAGCACTCCGCGCTATGCAGCGACGATACACGTGCATTTGCAATGGCTTGGATTCTCGACATGAGCACTTGGTGCGGGGCTGCCGGATTTGCGTTGATCGTCCGGGCGACAAGATCGGCAAGACGCGGGGCAGTGTTGACGAGGGTGGCGTTCTTAAGACATTGTCGAAGTAGCCAAATCGGGAATATATTTTGTTTTTTCTCGAGCTCTGAGAGTATTTCACTTGCCATTATTGATTTACCTCCCCCTGTTGCGACGCTTATGACCCACGCATAGCTCGAGACGATGGGACTCTCGTGTGCGCGAAGCGCTTTAATCAAGTCTTCAGGTATGTCGAGAAAGCGGTCTCGCCGCTCGTCCGTCGCCATCATGTTCGCGAGGGGGACGAGAAGGCCAGGTCGGTCTGGGAGCGCTTCGATTAACGCCGAGTATATCTCTTCATCCTGAAAGTGCTCATACGGAGAAAAAAATGTTCCCTTCAGTCCGAATACCTGCAGGCGATCTAGAATTGCTGGTTGAGCCAACAACTTCGGTTGGAGCGCGTGCAGGGGCCACGCCTCTATTGGCTTCTGGCCCCGTTTGAAATCAAGAATGTCGAGCATGGCAGCAACGTCTAGCGGTTGCCCGGGCGAATACACGGACAGCACAAACCGCGTTCCGGCAATCAGCCACTCCGCGGGGGCCCCTTTCGCATTCCGCGCGAACTCGATCAGACGGGTGACCCAATCGGTCTCCTCGTTGCCCGCTGCGATGCTAAATCTGCTCAACGGTACCCCGACCTCGCCGATGCGATGATCGAAGAAGTTGCCAGAGGCGCAGCCCGCAAGGTCTGCGGCGGTCACACCAACCTCTTCCCAGCGTTCCTCCGCGCGCAGCCAATCCGCAGTATCGCCAAACAGCCCCGTCCGCACCTGAGAAATCACTGCGCTGGGATCATCGGCCAAGCCGCAAACACGTACAAGCGAGGCCAAAGGCCAAGGTATCCTGTCAGTAATAGATTCGTAGAGTGACAGCCAGTCTTGCTGGACCGCCTGCTCCAATAAATCTGCAAGCAAGCTTCTGCTGGGAGCGTGATGAAAATCTCGGACTGCCCGAAGCGACACCCAGGCGGGTGTTTGTGGTAGGTCCTCATATGCTTCGCTCTGTTTCGAAGTGAGGCGGAGTTTGCAGAAGCTCAGATGCAGCGGAGTCTCTGCTCCGCTAAGACGGATTGCAGTGTGCCCAGGCCTGAAGGGGCTGACGTCCAGCAAGTGAAGCACCGGCATAGATTCGATCATGCGCGCTCCAGATACCCAGCTACGTCCATTCTCAGACTTGAGCACGCATTCTCGAGCGTCGCGAGGAGAAGTGGCTTCCATCGCTGCGCGCATGCGAACATAGAGCCAAGAGTCCTCCGGTACGTCGATGCGTTGAGCGAATAACTCAACCACCTCGTCAGAATCGTGCGGCCAGAAGTCCTTCAAGAGAGTTTCGGCCCAGCTCTGTCCGGCCGTGGCGCAACGAATAGCCAAAACCCACGCCGCACGACGTCGAGATTTCAAAGTAGAAGCAAAATAAGGCCGAACCTTCTCAACCGTTCGTATAGGCTCGCGCTCGCAGTGTGTGGACAGTGATTCCGGAAGCGCGGCTGGTCCCGCATCAAGCAACTCAAGCGCGAGAAAGAACAACAGGCGGCGATATTTGGGCTGGTCGTATGCGAGGCCATCATCCAGCAAAGCGAGTGCGAGAACCGAGCCTGTGCGCAGCAGTCGGTCGATCGGGCTCCCATTCTCGTTGAGGTCTCGACATAGAGTGACGATTGTGTCGCGATATTGTTCAGCATCGGCGATAGCGAAGCATTTGCTAGCGGCGATCTGGAAGACATGGAGCCAATGGGCACAACTGGCGACGGTGCGCAACCGCTTCTGAACGGTCGCCTCGCGTCCGCTCATCAGATAGGCGGCCGCCATAAATTCCTGCAGTGAGCGGACTTCGAAGCTGAAGCGGCCCTCCTCGCGTTGAACGAGCAGAACCAAACGTTCGGTTGAGCCGGACACTAGCTGTGCGGTATTCTGCTCAAGCTCCTCCCCCTCATAGCCTTCATCCGAGAGTTGTCCGCGTATGACTTTGGCGAACTCTTCGAATGAAAGATATGCCTCCGAATTGCCTCGCTTCTCTGCCTCGACGTGTAGTAGAAATCCCACCTTGTGGTGGACCGCGACGATCTGCCTGCCCCAGTGCCGCATTGCGTGCCCGGTGGGTCCGGCCTTCGCCTGTTCGCGCTCGAGCACAACGCCAAAGTACTTGTCAAACAAGCTCCAGCGATCGGTGGGAGCATCGCCGCGCTGGTCAATCAGCGCCAGCATGATCGCGACCTGCAACGGACTGACCATCAGCCGGGCGGTGGTCGCCGCCTTTGCTGCCTCGCGCAGACGTTCCAATACACGCTGGCGATGGACCAAATCGGTGATCCGATTAACAGCGAGCTTCTCCGCGCACGCGACTGCGCGCAAGGGCCCCAGCGGCGTCATCTCAAGCTTATCGTAGTAAGCTGGATCTAGCTCGTCATTGTAGCCTTGCGGGCGTGTGGTGACGACCATCAGTGCGTCCGCGTTTGGCGCGTCGTCCCAAAATTCATTGATTGCACGGATAACCGAGGTGCGGTCGGCGCTGGTTGGCACCTCGTCGAGCCCGTCGAGGATAAGTGCACAAGGATACTCCCGGATCCAAGTGCGAAGATCCTCGATATCGACGCTGGTTTCTGCCACGGCGGCAATATGATCGGCCAAGTAGCCGATTAGTGTTCGCCGTGCCCCGTCAGCGCTCCCTTTCGACAAAGTGTCAGCGAAGTTAGGCAGGTCGATGCGCAAAGGGAAACGTCGTGGCACCGAAACTGTCAATCCAATCTTCGATGCTTTGTTAAGCGTGCTCTCGACGATTGCTCTAATCTCAGAACTGATCTCGTCCTGTCGATCGGCCGCCAACATGTTTGCGCGAAAGATTTGTGCCAAGAACTGCGTGACCGTGGACTTCCCCTGGCCAGGCCCACCGAGCAGCAGCACGCGTTCCGGCCGACCGAACGACTGAGTACGCTGTGCCTTGGCGCTGCTTACGTCGAGCCGATCTCGGGACCACTCAAGCAGATCGACAAGGAGCAGGCGCTCAGAATCTTCCCTCACGGCCTTGCCAAAGGGCTTGAAGGGTAAATCAATGAACACGTCCTCGATCATCGTCCGCGCATCGCCGCTGTGACCAGCCTGTTGGAGGCGGAGTGGCTGATGCGAGCGCAGCTCACGCGCCAGATAGCGGTACATCGCGCCATTGAAAGCCTGCGACCTTAGGTCCAGACTCTCAATCAGTTTGGCGATGACGTCGCTGCCTGTGAGCCAAGCGGCGTAGGAGCGCCGCAGGGCATCTGCGTTTGCAAGCAGGCTATTCAATTGGTCGAGGTGCCAGACGCGCCAACCTTTCAGGCCAAGTTTGCCCTGATACTCCTTGAACACCGTGTCGATCTTGGCTTGACCACCTGCTCTGCGCTTGTTCGCGGGCATCGGTGAGAGGCGAGCATTCGTGACTAGAATGTAATAGTCAGGTTCGCGAAGCTCCGATTCCGGACCGGCGAATTTGTCCAGCTCCTCACGCAATTGTCCGACGAGCCAGTCGGCGTCTTGGTGCGCTTCCCCCGGTACCTGCAGGAACTTTGCCTGCATGATAGTGTAGCCAGACCACTTGTCTGCCTCGCTTGGGTAGTTGAGTGTGCCGTCGAATGCAGCTTCGCGCCCGCCATCAGGGCCATCGCCAAAAATTAGCAGACCGTTGCCTAGGACATGCTGAGCCATAGCTTGAGCAAAGCGTTCAAACGAGCGGGGTGAGAAACTCCTGAAATCTACATCGACCATCGCGCCTCACAATCACAAGCCAACGGCTTTGATACGCGAGTCGCTGAGGAAAATTAATATGTCTGACTGGTGCCTATATTGTAATTGCTCGCAAGTTTGACAGTCACCACCGACGAGTCTCCGCCGTTCTGTCGGTGCTCTGGCCCGCTTGCTCAGTCTTCCCCCTCACCCCTTCTTCGTCTTCGCCGAGACCCAGTCCATCGCCGCCAGCAGCACACCGGAGACGACGAAGGTGAGGTGGATGATGACGAGCCAGCGCAGTTGCGGCTCCGAGAAGGGCGTTTCGGCATGCGCCTCGCCGATCTCCATGAAGCGCTTGAGGAGATGGATGCCCGAGATCGCCACGATGGAGGCGATCAGCTTCAGCTTCAGGCCCGAGAAATCGACCTTGCCCATCCATTCCGGCCGGTCGCTCGTCGCCTCGATGTCCATCTTGGAGACGAAGGCCTCATAGCCCGAAAAGAGCACGATGAGGAGGAGGTTGCCGGCGAGCGTCAGGTCCACCAGCGTCAGGACGGCGAGGATCGCGTCCTCCGACGACATGGTGAAGGTCTGCGGCGCATAATAGGCGACCTCGCGGGCGAAGACGATGACCAGCATCGCCAGCGAGACGACGAGGCCGAGATACATCGGCGCCATCAGCCAGCGCGAGGCGAAGAGCCCCCGCTCGAACCCGCGCTCGATCTGGTTCTTGTCCATCCCGTCCCCCCTCTCTCGTTCGCTTCGACTGCACCGGCTTGGCGGCCGCTCTCTGGGCGGCGATCAGATGGGGAGGGGGGTGCCTGCCGTCAATCGCCGAAAGGCGCCGGGAGCGCGGTTTTCCGGGGCTTTGGGAGATCGTCTCGTCCCGCGGCGGCGTTTCTGCTAACCTTGCGGGCTCCACTTGCGGGCTACACTTGGGGGCGCCCACCCGGAGGCGAAATTGAAGCTTCTCGGCCCTGTCGCGGTTCTGCTTCTCGCTCTCGCGGCTCCCGCGCACGCCACCTCCGGGCCGGGCTGCCTCGTGGTCGTCAACGTGGCTTCCAGCGATCCGCTCAACATGCGCGCCGGGCCCTCGGCCGCCGCCGGCATCGTCGATATTCTCGTCCCCGGCCGGCACGGTATCGTTCATCTGGACGCGCCCTGCGCGCCCGCCTCGCGCCCCTGGGCGCAGCGCTGGTGCCCGGTCACCCATTATGACGGGGACCGGGTGAGAAGCGGCTTCGTCAAGGCCCGCTACGTGCGCGATAGCGACTGCCCCTGAGGCCGCCGCGGCGCCGCCTAAGACCCCGCTGCCGAACCGTTCAAGACCCCGCCGGCGCGCCCGAAGAAAAGGCGCCGCTGCGCCCTTTTCGTCCGGCGAAACGCCGCTTTTCTGCGCGGTTTAAGGCGGCTTATTGAAACCGCGTTGCCGCTGGAGCGTTTGCAATCTAACGAGTTCAGCGTGGCGCCCCGGCCCTGCGCCGGAGAAGCAGCCCGAAGTGAGTTGACCCCATCTTGCCTGCCCCCATCCTGTCTGCCCCCACCTTGTCTGGCCCCACCTTGTCTGGCCCGACCGTCGATCTGACGAACTGCGACCGCGAGCCGATCCACCAGCTCGGCGCGATCCAGCCTTTCGGCTTTCTGCTCGCCGCCTCCGCCGACTGGAACGTCGCCCGCGCCTCGGCGAACCTTGCCGATTTCCTCGGCCTTTCCCCCGAAGAGGCGATCGGCCGCCCGGTGGTGGAGCTGATCGGCGAGAAGGCGCTGCACGCCATCCGCAACGGCCTCACCGTCATGCGCGGCACCGATGCGGTGGAGCGCCTCCTTGCCCTGCCGCTCGGCCCGGCCGAAAAGGCCTTCGACGTCGCCGTGCACATGGTGGACGGCCAGATCGTCATCGAGGGCGAGCCTTCCGATGCGGGCGCCGCAAGTTCCGCGGCGAGCACCGTGCGCTCCATGATGTCCCGGCTGGAACAGGCGAGCGGCCTCGACGGGCTCCTGCGCGAGGGCGCGCGCCAGGTGCGGGCGCTCACCGGCTTCGACCGCGTCATGGTCTACCGTTTCGACGAGGAGGGCGCCGGCGAGGTGATGGCCGAGGCCGTGCGGCCGGGCATCGGCTCCTTCCTCGGCCTGCATTATCCCGCCTCCGATATCCCGGCGCAGGCGCGCATCCTTTATCTGAGGAACCTCTTTCGCATCATTGCCGACGTGAACGCCGAGCCGGTGCCGGTCGTCCCGGCGCTCGACGCCAAGGGGCGCCCGCTCGACCTTTCCATGTCGATCCTGCGGGCCGTCTCCTCGATCCACATCGAATATCTGAAGAACATGGGGGTGGCGGCTTCGCTGTCGATCTCCATCGTCGTGGAGGGAAGGCTCTGGGGCCTCTTCGCCTGCCATCATTACAAGCCGCTCCTGCCTTCCTTCGAGCGCCGCTCCGTCGCCGAGCTCTTCGCCCAGCTCTTCGCCTCCCGGCTTGAAAGCCGCGAGCGCCGGCTCGCCGGCGAGTTCGAGATCGAGGGCCGCCGCGTCGCCGACCGCATCGTCGCCTCCGTGGCCGACGACGCCTCGCTCCTGGAAAACCCCGAATGGCTCGCCGAGAGCATTTCGCAGACCATTCCCTGCGACGGCATCGGCGTCTGGCTGGAGGGCGAATACGCCCTTGCCGGCATCGCCCCGGACCGGGAGGAATTCGAGGCGATCGTCGGCAGGCTGAACGCGGCGGCTTCCGGCGAGGTCTTTTCCACCGACAGCCTGTCGGCCCTTCTCGGGCGCGAGGTGGCGGGCGGAAGGGTGGCCGGGCTCCTCGCCATTCCCGTCTCGCGCCTGCCGCGCGATTATGTCGTGCTCTTCCGCCAGGAATTCGTGCAGAGCGTCGAATGGGCCGGCGATCCGACGAAGCCGGTGGAGGCCGGGCCGAACGGCGACCGGCTGACGCCGCGCAAGAGCTTTGAGAAATGGTCGGAGCTGGTGCGCGGACGCTCGCGTCCTTTTACGTCTGCGGAAAGACGCGTCGGCGAGGCGATCCGCATCGCCCTCATCGAGACGGTGCTGCGCCTGACCGAGGAAGCTAACCGCTTCCGCCAGCAGGCAAATGAGCGACAGGAACTTTTGATCGCGGAACTCAACCACCGCGTCCGCAACATTCTGAGCCTGATCCGAGGCCTTGTACGCCAGACGCGGGTCTCTTCGCGCACAATTGAATCCTATGTCGGCCAGCTCGACAGCCGCCTGCAGGCGCTGGCGATGGCGCACGACCAGATCACCCGCGACCACTGGGCGCCGGCGCCGCTGCGTGCGCTTCTGGAGGCGGAGGCGGCAGCCTATCTCGGGCCGAAGGCCGATCGCGTCACCGTCTCCGGCCGGGAAGCGCTGCTGACGCCGGAGGCCTTTTCCACCGTCGCCCTCGTCTTCCACGAGCTTCTGACCAACAGCGCCAAATACGGCAGCCTTTCCGACAACGGCGCCATCGACATCGCCTGGGATCGGCGCAAGGACGGCAGCCTGAACATCGCCTGGCGCGAGCATGGCGGCCCGGCCGTCAAGGCGCCGACGCGCCAGGGCTTCGGCACGACGATCATCAACCGCTCCATCCCCTTCGACCTGAAGGGCGAGGCGGAAGTCGTTTTCGAGCTTTCCGGGCTGAAGGCGAACTTCGTCATCCCTTCGCGCTATGTCTCCTTTGCCGAAGGCGAGGCGCCGGAACCGGCAAGCCTGGAGGCGCGGCCCGCCGCCGCCAGGGCGAACGGGGCGATCCTTCTGGAGCGCAACGTGCTCCTCGTGGAAGATAGCCTTATCATCGCCCTTGATGCCGAAAGCATCCTTGCCGATCTCGGCGCGCCTTCGGTGCATGTCTGCACGGGGATTGCCGAAGCGCGCCAGGTGATCGCCGCCCATCAGATCGACATGGCGCTTCTCGACGTCAATCTCGGCGACCAGACGAGCTTTCCGCTCGCCGACGAGCTCGCCGCCGCCGGTGTGCCCTTCCTTTTCGCCACGGGGTATGGCGAGGATACCGACCTTCCCGAGGAGCATCGGGGCCGCCTTGTCCTGCAAAAGCCCTATACGGCGCAGAGCATGGCGAAGAAATTCGCCGAATTGCTGAGCGAAGGTGGCTGAGGCGGCGCGTCGGCCATTTGCGCCCCGGCCCCGCAATCGGCTACTGAGCCGGAAACGCTCCGCGGCGCATCCAGCGCCCCATCCATGAAGGCCCACATGCTTCACAACACCCTCGCCCGTATCGATTCCGCCGTCGAAGGCCCGGCCCTTGAGCGCCTTTTCGAACTCGTCTGCATCCCGTCCATTTCGGCCGATCCGGCCTATGCCGACGACTGCCGCAAGGCCGCGGAATATTGCGCCGGCCAGCTCAACGAGATCGGCTTCGAGGCTTCGGTGCGGAAGACGATCGGCCATCCGATGGTGGTCGGCCACTACAAGGGCGCGGGCGAGGGCAGGCCGCACATTCTCTTCTACGGCCATTACGACGTGCAGCCGGTCGATCCGCTGGAGCTCTGGGACAACCCGCCCTTCGAGCCGAAGGTGGCCGGCGAGGGCGGCAAGGCAAAAATCCTCGGTCGCGGCTCGTCCGACGACAAGGGCCAGTTCATGACCTTCTTCGAGGCCGCCCGCGCGCTGATGGAGGAGACGGGCGCGCTGCCGGTCAACGTGACCATCCTTCTGGAGGGCGAGGAGGAATCGGCGAGCCCTTCCATGGTGCCGTTCCTCAAGGAGAACGCCGAGGAGCTGAAAGCGGACATCGCCTTCGTCTGCGACACCGGCATGTGGGACGCCGACACCCCGGCGATCGCAACGCGCCTGCGCGGCCTCCTCTATGAGGAACTCTTCGTCGAGGGCCCCTCGCACGACCTGCATTCCGGCCATTACGGCTCGGCGGCGCGCAACCCGATCCATGTCCTTGCCAAGCTGCTGGCGGATCTGCGCGACGATGACGGCCGCATCCAGATCCCCGGCTTCTACGACGGGGTGAAGGAGCTGACGGCCGAGGAAAAGGCCGAGTGGGAAAGCCTCGGCTTCGACGAGAAAGCCTTCATGGACGAGATCGGCCTTTCGCTTCCGGCGGGCGAAAAGGGCTATTCGGCGCTGGAGCAGACCTGGGCGCGCCCGACGGCGGAAGTGAACGGCATCATCGGCGGCTATACGGGCGAGGGCGGCAAGACGGTCATTCCGTCCAAGGCCTCGGCGAAGATCTCCTTCCGCCTCGTCGGCGAGCAGGACCCGGACAAGATCCGCGAGGCCTTTTACGCCTTCGTGCGCGAGCGCATCCCGGCCGACTGCAAGGTCGCCTTCAAGAGCCATGGCGGCGAGGGGGCGATCACCCAGCCTTCCGACAGCGACTGGGTGAAGACCTCCCTCAAGGCGCTTTCCGAGGAATGGGGCAAGGAGGCCAAGCTGACGGCCATGGGCGGCTCGATCCCCATCGTCGCCCAGTTCAAGCGCATCCTCGGGCTCGACACCGTGCTGGTCGGCTTCGCGCTCGACGATGACCGCATCCATTCGCCGAACGAGAAGTACAACCTGAAGAGCTTCCATGGCGGCGCCCGCTCCTGGGCCCGCATCCTCTGCGCCCTCGGCAAATAGGGAACGGAGCCGAAGCCATGCGCGCGCTCTGTGTTTTCTGCGGCTCCAACGAGGGCGCGCGACCGGAATATGCCGCCGCGGCGCGTGCGCTCGCGGCCGAGATCTCCGGGCGAGGCATCACCCTCGTCTATGGCGGTGCGAAGGTCGGCCTGATGGGCATCCTCGCCGATACGGCGCTTGCCGCCGGCGGCCGCGTGGTCGGCGTCATGCCGCAGGCCCTCGTTGCCAAGGAGGTCGCCCATCGCGGCCTCACCGAGCTTCACGAGGTCGCCTCCATGCATGAGCGCAAGGCGATGATGGGCGACCTTTCCGATGGCTTCATCGCGCTGCCGGGCGGTGCCGGCACGCTGGAGGAGGTCTTCGAGGTCTGGACCTGGGGCCAACTCGGCCATCATCGAAAGCCCGTCGGGCTTCTCAATGTCGCCGGCTTCTATGACGGGCTGGTGGGCTTCCTCGACCATCAGGCCGAGGAACGCTTCATGCGCCCCGAGCACCGGGCGATGCTGATGGTGGAAGACGGGCCCGCCGCGCTGATCGACCGGTTCGCGGCCTACGAGGCGCCGAGCGTGCAGAAGTGGATCAGCCGCGAGGAGCGGTGAAACATGCCATGCCGGCTTCCGGCATGGCGAAGGAGGGCGGATGTCGCCTGCTTTCACCTATTTCACCCTGGGCATCGCGATCGTCGCCGAGGTGATCGCCACGACGGCGCTCGCCCGCAGCGATGCCTTCACGCGGCTGGGGCCGAGCCTCGTCACGGTGGCAGGCTATGCGGTTGCCTTCGGTTTCCTTTCCCTGTCGCTGCGGGTAATGCCGACCGGTGTCGTCTACGCCATCTGGTCGGGCGCGGGCATCGTTCTCATCAGCCTCGTCGCCTGGCTGTGGCAGGGGCAGAAGCTCGACCTGCCGGCGCTCCTCGGCCTTGGCCTCATTGTCGCCGGCGTGGCGATCGTGAACCTCTTTTCGCGCGCCGCCCCGCACTAGGACCGGGGGCATCAGGCCGATGAAGATGATGCGCCTTGACGATGAAGCGGTCGAAAGGCTGAGAAAGCGGATCGGCGAGCTGCCGCCCGGCGAATTCCATCTGCCCGCCATCTGGGGCGAGGACTGGGACCGGCTCTATGTCGGCGACAAGGTGCGCCTCGGCCGGGACTTTCTGGAAGTCGTGCGCGCTGGGCGCCTGCCGGGTGTGGAAGACACCGGCCGCAAGAAGGGCGGCGGCCGGGTCTATTCCTGGAAAGGGTAGGCCCGCCCCAGGCGGAGCGGGGTGGCGGCCGCTCAGCCGAGAAGGTCGGCGAGCCCGATCGGGAAGCGGCGCACGCGGATACCGGTCGCATGCCAGACGGCGTTGGCGATCGCTGCCCCCGTGCCGGTGATGCCGATCTCGCCGACCCCCTTGATGCCGAGCGGGTTCACATGCGGGTCGTCCTCGGCCACGAGGATCGCCTCCATACCCTGCAGGTCGGCGTTCACCGGCACATGGTATTCGCCGAAATTGGCATTCATGATGCGCCCGGAGCGCCGGTCGTGAACGGCCTTTTCGTGGAGCGCGAAGGAAAGGCCCCAGATCATGCCGCCGAGATACTGGCTCTCCACCATGCGCGGATTGATCACCCGCCCGGCTGCGAAGGCGCCGACAAGGCGGTTGACCCGCATCTGTCCGAGATCGGGGTCTACGGCGACCTCAGCGAAGACGGCGCCATGGGCGTACATAGCATAGGCCTCTTGCGCCGAAGGGTCGCCGGCGCCCTGGCCGCTGCCTTCGATCTCGTCGAGATCGGCCCGCTCCAGGATGTCGGCATAGCTTTCGCCCACCCCCTCGTCGTCCTGGCGGATGAGCCTGCCATCACGCGCGATCACGCCGACATTGCCGGCGCCGAAGAGCGGCGAGCGCTCATCGCCGACCGCGAGCGCCGTCAGTTTCTCGATGACGGCCGCACCGGCGCTGTAGATGGCGTTTCCGGCCGTTGCGGTGTGCGTCGAACCGCCGGCAACGCCCGCATCAGGCAGGTCGGAAGTGCCGGAGCGGAACTCCAGCGCCTCCATCGGAAGGCCGAGCCCGTCGGCGGCGATCTGGGCGAGCGCCGTCCAGGCGCCCTGTCCCATATCGTGGCCGCCGGCCTCCATCACACCGCTGCCGTCGCGGCGGATGACGGCGCGGGCATTGCCCTGGAACATGAGCGCAGGGAAGATCGCCGTGCCCATGCCCCAGCCGAGAAGGCGGCCCGATCCGTCACGCATCTGGCGTGGTTCGAGAGGGCGATCCTGCCAGCCGAAGCGTTCGGCACCCTCCCGGTAGCATTCCTTGAGCGCCTTGGAGGAGAAGGGCTTGTCGGAAATGGGCTCGACATCGGCGTAGTTCTTCAGTCGGAAGGCGAGGGGGTCCATGCCGGCGGCAAAGGCTGCCTCGTCGATGGCGCTTTCGAAGGCGATCGAGCCCGACGCCTCGCCGGGCGCGCGCATGAAGGAGGGGGTGCCGGTATCGATCCGCACCGCCTCATGGGAAGTGTGGAGCGCCGGCACCTTGTAGAGCGCCTGGCCGACGCCCGAGGCGGGTTCGACGAAATCGTCGAAACGGCTGGTGGCGGCGCGGGTGAGGTGGTCGAACGCGGTGAGGGCCCCGGTTTCGTCGAGGCCGAGCTTGATCGTCTGGCGCGTCTGGCCGCGATGGCCGACCGACCCGAACATCTCTTCGCGGGCGAGAACGAGCTTGACCGGGCGTCCGGTGAGTTTGGCCGCGAGGATGCCGAGTGCCTCCGGGCTCGAAACGGAGCCCTTGGAGCCGAAGCCGCCGCCGAGGAAGGGGCTGCGGATATGGATGTTTTCCGGCTTCAGCCCGAAGAGGCCGGCGATCCGCATCCGCGACATGGCCAATCCCTGCGTCGGCATGTCGAGCTGGAGCTTGTCGCCGTCGAAACGGGCGACGACCGCATGCGGCTCCATGGCGTTGTGGTACTGCGGCGGCGTTTCATAGGTCGCTTCGACGCGCTTTGCAGCCGAAGCGAGAGCGGCTTCGACATCGCCTTTGGTGGCCTCGGCCGGCATGCCGGGGCCGACAGCCTGGGGCTTGAAGACGTCGCCGTCGAGCGTGACCTCGGGGCGCTCCGCCTCGTAGCGCGGTGCGAGAAGGATGGCGCCTTCCTTTGCCGCCTCCAGCGTCTCGGCGACCACGACGGCGATCGGCTCGCCCGCGTAGCGGACCGTATCGTCCTTGAGGAGATTCATGCGGAACATCAGCGGATTCGACTTCTCGTATGGATCCATCGCGAGCGGCGGCCGGTTTTCCGGCGTCATCACCTCGACGACGCCGGGATGGGCCTTGGCCGCCGCGACGTCGAGAGAGACGACGCGGCCGCGGGCGATGCTCGCCGGCACGATGACGGCATGGAGGAGGCCGTCGGGATGGTTGTCGGCTGCATAGGTGGCGCCGCCGGTGACTTTGAGCCGGCCCTCGCTGCGGGTCAGCGGCTGGCCGATATTGGAGCCGTGGCGCATGCGCGGGCCGGGCTGGAGCTGTGCGATCTCAGACATGGATGACACCTTCCGAAAGGGGCGCGAAGGGCGAAGCGGGGAGCGCCGGCATCACCTCGGGCGTGCCCGAGGCGGCCATCGCGAGGGCGCGGGTGACGATGCGCTTGCCGAGCGCGATCTTGTAGGCGTTGTCGCCGGAGGGCCTGGCATCGGCGAAAGCGGCTTCGGCGGCTTTCTCGAACGAGGCGCGGCTCGCCGGAGCCCCGGCAAGGGCGGCTTCGGCCTCGATGGCGCGCCACGGCCGGGCGGCGACGCCGCCGAGCGCCAGACGCGCTTCGGCGATGGTGCCGTCCTCTATCCGGAGCGCGGCAGCCGCCGAGACGACGGCGAAGGCATAGGAGGTCCGCTCGCGGACTTTCAGGTAGCGCTGGTTCGCGGCGAAACCGGCGGCTTCGGCCGGCAGGCGGACCCCGACGATCATCTCGCCCGGAGAAAGCACGTTCTCCCTGTCCGGCGTGTCGCCCGGCAGCAGGTAGAAGTCGGTGATCGGCACGTCGCGCCGCCCGTCCTTGCCCTCGATCTTGACGATGGCGCCGAGCGCCGTCAGCGGCACGCAGAAGTCCGACGGATGGGTGGCGATGCAATGCTCGCTCCAGCCGAGAACGGCGTGGCCGTGGTTCTCGCCGCCGATGGCGTCGCAGCCGGAGCCCGGCGCGCGTTTGTTGCAGGCGCTGGCAGTGTCGTAGAAGTAGGCGCAGCGCGTGCGCTGCAGGAGATTGCCGCCGACGGTCGCGGCGTTTCTGAGCTGCGCGGAGGCGCCGGAAAGAAGCGCTTCGGCGACGGCGGGAAAGCGGGCCGAAAAGGCCTCGTCATAGGCGAGTTCGGAATTCTTCACGAGCGCGCCGATGCGCATGGCGCCATCGGCAAGCGTCTCGATCCGATCGAGGCCCGGCAGATGGGTGACGTCGACGAGACGCTCCGGCCGGCTGACCCCGCCCTTCATCAGGTCGAGAAGGTTGGTGCCGGCGGCAAGATAGGCCGAACCCGGCTCGGAAGCGGCCGCGACGGCCTCGGCGACGTTTTTCGGGCGGATATAGTCGAACCGGTTCATGCCGCAGCACTCCTGTCGCGCTCGGAAAGTTTCGCCTCGGCCTCGAGCACGGCTTCCGTGATGCCCCTGTAGGCGCCGCAGCGGCAGAGATTGCCGCTCATCAGCTCGCGCACCCGCTCCGGATCGTCGCCGGCATGGCCTTCGGCGATGAGGCCGACGGCGCTCATGATCTGCCCGGGCGTGCAGTAGCCGCACTGGAAGCCGTCATGGGCGATGAAGGCCTCCTGCACCGGATGCAGCTGGCCGTTCTCGGCGAGCCCTTCGATGGTGCGGATGTCGGCCCCGTCATGGCTGACGGCGAGGGCAAGGCAGGAATTGATGCGCTGTCCGTCGACAAGGATCGTACACGCGCCGCACTGTCCCCTGTCGCAACCCTTCTTGGTGCCGGTAAGGTGAAGGCGTTCCCGCAACAGATCGAGGAGCGTGACGCGCGGATCGTCGAGGTCGATCGATCGCGGCTCGCCATTGATGGTGAGGCTGATAGTAAGGTTCATGCGGCCACCTTTTCGCTGTGGATGGCGGCGCATATATGGAGGCACCCTCCGTTTTCAAGGGTTGGTGCTGCAGAAGAATAGATGGAACGGAAAACTTCAAAGCCAATGCGCCGGCCGCGCGCCGATTCGGTCCGAAATCGCGACCGCCTGCTTCAGGCCGCCTCCGAGGTGTTTCGCACCAGGGGAGGGCAGGCGACATTGGAAGGCGTTGCCCGGGAGGCGGGTGTCGGCATCGGCACGCTCTACCGGCATTTCCCGACCCGCGAGGCGCTGTTCGAAGCCGTCTACCGGCGCGAGGCGGACCAACTGGCGGAACTTTCCGAAAGGCTCGCACGCGAAGAGGAGCCGGTTGCCGCGCTGCGCGCCTGGATGCACGCCAATATCCGCATGATCGCCACCAAGCAGGGCATGCTGACGGCGCTGGCGCTCGCCGTCGACAAGTCCTCGGAAGTCTACACCTATTCCTACAGCCGGCTGACGGGCGCGATCGGCCTCCTCCTTGGCCGCGCCGTCGCCGCCGGGCGCATCCGGGACGACGTGAAGGCCGACGACATCCTCCTGACGCTGGTCGGCATGAGCCTGGTGCGCAGCCAGCCGGGCTGGGAGGAGGACGTCATTCGCCTCGCCGACATGTTTCTCGATGGGCTGACCCGGGGCGGGACGGCGCGCGACTGACGCTCCTCACGCGACGCTTCAGAGCCGCGTCAGGCCCTCAAGGCTCGGCAGCACGGCGGCCGGGGCGAGGTCGTGGTATTCGTCTGCTGCGCCGGCGCGGTTGATCCACACGGTGCGGAAGCCGAAGGCGGTGGCTCCGGCAATGTCCCAGCGATTGGAGGACTGGAAGGAAACGGCCTCCGGATAGACGCGAAATCGCGTGGTCACCAGCTCGTAGGCCCGCTCGTCCGTCTTGTAGATCCTGAGCTCGTCGACGGACAGGACGGCGTCGAAAAGGCCGCCGAGCCCGGCGGCGGTGACGGCCGAGGCGAGCATCTCCGGCGAGCCGTTGGAGAGGATGGCGAGTTCCTTGCCCTCCTCTTTCAGCCGCTTCAGCGCCTTGGGCACCTCGGGATAGCAGTCGAGCCTGCGATAGGCCTCCAGCAGCGCCGGCTTCATCGAGGAATCGGCCTGCGGGAAGGTCAGGAAGGCGTGGTCGAGCGCCTCTTCCGTCAGGCTCCAGAAGTCGCGGTAGCGGCCCATCATGGAGCGCACCCAGGAATATTCCAGCTGCTTGGCACGCCAGTGGGCGGAGAGCCGGTCCGCATCCGGCCCGACCGCCTCGGCATGCCGGCGCACGGCCGCATGCACGTCGAAGAGCGTGCCATAGGCGTCGAAGACGAAGATCGCAGGTGCCATTTGTCGCCTCGCCATTTGTCGCCCCTTTGTCAGGCTGTAGTGTCTAGCAAGGCCCGGCCGTTCAGGCTACCGCGGAGGGTCACGGCCGCACCGGCCGCAAGGGCGGAATCAGCGCACCTCTCACCTTGACCGCATATGCGGCGCTAGGAGGGGTGCGAAAGAGAGGACATCATGGCTGAGTGGTCGCAAACCTGGACATGGCTCGAAGGCGAATGGCACGAGGGCAACGTGCCGATCCTCGGCCCGCGCAGCCATGCCATGTGGCTCGGCTCCTCCGTCTTCGACGGTGCCCGCCGCTTCGAGGGCATCATGCCGGACCTCGACCTCCATTGCGCCCGGCTCAACGCCTCGGCTCTCGCGCTCGGTCTACAGCCGACCATGGAGGTGGAGGCGATGATGGCGCTCGCGGCCGAAGGCGCGAAGAAGTTTGACGACACGGCCGCGCTCTACATCCGTCCCATGTACTGGGCGGAGGAGGGCGGCTTCATGTCCGTGCCGGCTCTCGCCGCCTCGACGCGCTTCTGCCTGTGCATGTACGAGACGCCGGCGCTGGAGCCGAAGGGCTTTTCGGTGACGCTCTCGCCCTATCGCCGCCCGACCATCGAATGCGCGCCGACCAACGCCAAGGCTGGCTGCCTTTATCCCAACAACGGCCGGGCGATCCTGGAGGCCAAATCGCGCGGCTTCGACAACGCGCTGGTGCGCGACATGCTCGGCAACGTCGCCGAGACCGGCACGTCCAACATCTTCATGGCGCGCGACGGCGTCGTCTTCACGCCCGTGCCGAACGGCACTTTCCTCAACGGCATCACCCGCCAGCGCGTCATCGCCATCCTGCGCGAAGCCGGCATCGAGGTGCGCGAGCAGGCCCTGACGATCGCCGACTTCATGGCTGCCGACGAGATATTCTCGACCGGCAACTATTCCAAGGTCGTGCCCGTCACCCGGATCGAGGATCGCGACCTGCAGCCGGGACCTCTGGGCATACGCGCCCGCGCGCTGTATTGGGACTGGGCGCATAGCTGACCCGCTGCGGTCTGCGGGGAACCGCCCTCGGGGCAACTTGATTTCTCGGACAACCTGGAGGTTCTCCATGCACCGCTTCGTCGCCGTCTCTCTCGCCGGCCTCGTTCTTGCCGGCGCTGCCGCAAGTCCCGCCGCCGCGAGCCCGTTCCGTTTCGACAAGGGGGTCGGCACCTGCGCCGCGCTGACGGCGCGCTACGATCCGGCAAGCCTGTGGTTCGGCTGGGTCTCAGCCCAGAGCCGGCCGATCACGAACGACCTCGACGGCGGCGTGATGCCCTTCCACGCCGAGGGCTGCTTCCGCACCGAGGCGGAGTGCAGGCGCTTCATCAACGAGGGGCTGAGCTTCGCCGACGGCCGCCTGATCGGCATGCGCTGCGAGCCGGGCGTGCCGGCCCGCGCGATTCGCTAGCGAAGCGGCTACGGCCGGGGCGGCACGGCCTTGAGATAGGCGGCGATCGCCTCGCGGTCGCCCGGCTGAAGCTTCGCCAGCTCCTCCTGCACCGCCACCATCGAGCCGCCGACGGAATCGAAATCCGGCGTGAAGCCGCTTTCGAAGAAGTAGGCGATATCCGCCTCGCTCCACGCGCCGAGCCCTTCCTCGGAAGGCGTGATGTTGGGGATCTTCCCCTTGCCTTCCGGGTTCGGCGCGCCGGCGAGCCACTCTGACCGCTGCATGCCGCCGATGGCGTCGCGCGGCGTATGGCACTCGCCGCAATGGCCCGGACCTTCCACCAGGTAGCGGCCGAGGACGAGCTTTGCGTCGCTCTCCGCCACCTCCACCACCGGCTTGTGCGTCAGGTTGAGCCGGTTCCACAGCCCCATGCCGCGCCGGACATTGAAAGGGAAGGAAAGGTCGTGACCGGCGACCTCCTGCGAGACGGCCGGCAGCGTATCGAGATAGGCCTTGAGGTCCAGCATGTCCTCCACATGCATGCGCGTGTAGGAGATGTAGGGAAAGGCCGGATAGAGATAGGAACCGTCCGGAGCGAGCCCCCGCTTCATGGCGTTGACGAAGTCGATGTCGCTCCAGCCGCCGATGCCGGTCGCTTCGTCGGGCGAGATGTTGGGCACGCGGAACGTGCCGAAATCCGTGGCGAGCTCCAGGCCGCCCCCGAGTTTCAGCCGCTCTTCGCCCTTCGCCTTCGGCGCCGCATGGCAGTTCGCGCAGCCGCCGACGATGAACATCCTCTCGCCGTTCTCAAGGTCCGCCTCATGGGCGGGCAGCGCCGCCGCCTCAAGCGGCCGCGGCGCCGTCAGGAACCAGAAAGTGGCGGCGGCGAGGACCGCCAGAACGACGACCGCCGCCGCAAGCTTCTTCACCATCAAGGATCAGTTCTTGTCGAGCTTGTAGTCCTCGTGGCAGGACTTGCAGTTCTTGGCGATGTCGCCGAAGGCGGCCTTGAAGGCGTCGAGATCGGCCGGCGGACTCGCCATCGCCATCTCGGTGGAGGACTGCAGCTCCTCGATCTTGGCGTTGAAGCCCGCCATGTCCTCCCAGATCTTCGGCGAAGCCTCGGTGTCGCCACCGGTCTTGGAATCTTCCGGGAAGAAATGGCCGACCGAATGGGCGCCGGCGTTGATCGTGGCGATGACCATGGCCCCGACCGCCGGATTGTAGGGGATTTCCCCCTTCATCATGCCGCCGCCGACCTTTGCGGAGGCGCCGAAGGATTTCATGATCGACTGGCGTGCCGAGATGGCGTCCTCTCCGGAGATCATGTCCTGCGCATAGGCGGCGCCGACAGCGACGGCGGAGGAAACGAGAAGGGCAAGCGTCAGGCTTCGGATCATCGGGCAAATCTCCAAATATTGCGGGCGCGCCATATTATAGGGGCGCGCGATGGCTCGCCCACCGCCGATCGCCGCGTCAGAAGGTCTTCACGCAGGTGTGAGATGGGCGGAATTCCGGGGAGGAAGCGTGATGAGAGGCATTCTTTGCGCCGCCGCGTTGCTGGCGGCGACCATCGGCACGGCGGCCGCCGGGTTGAGCGATCCGCCGCCGCCGCGCGGGGGAGGTCCCTGCGAGGCGGGCGCGGGCCCGTGGATGGGCACCTTTTCCGGCCGGCGCATCGACCCCTTGAACGACTGGGTGTGGCCGGTCTCGGCGCGCGCCTGTTTTCCGAGCGAGTATCTGTGCCGGCGCTGGGTGAGCGAGGTCCAGACCTGGGCGGATCTGCCCGGCCTGATGCGCTGCGAGCGGATCGGCCGATAGAAGGGACACGTGCGCCGGCCATCGGAGCCGACGTGCTGGACCGGCGGGCATGAAAAAGCCCCGGCCGGATGGCCGGGGCTTCGGTCTCTTCCAGCGACGGAGCCTACTTCGCGCCTTCGTAGAGTTCGGCGACGTAGTCCCAGTTGACGAGGTTGTCGAACCAGGCCTCGAGATACTTCGGCCGGGCGTTGCGGTAGTCGATGTAATAGGAATGCTCCCACACATCGACGCCGAGAAGCGGGGTGGCGCCGTGCACGAGCGGGTTCTCGCCGTTCGGCGTGTTCATGACGGAAAGCTTGCCGTCCTTCATGGCGAGCCATGCCCAGCCTGAACCGAACTGGCCCTTGCCGGCATCGATGAACTTGCTGCGGAATTCGTCGAACGAGCCGAGATCGCTGTCGATCTGGCTGGCGAGCCCGCCCGGAAGGGAACGGCCGCCGCCGCCTGCCTTCATCCACTTCCAGAAATGGATGTGGTTGTAGAACTGCCCGGCTTGGTTGAAGAGCTTCGGGTTGTCCGTGTGGCTCTTCTTTACGATCTCCTCAAGGTCCATGTTCTCGTATTCGGTACCCTTGATCATGTCGTTCATGGTCGTGCAGTACGCGTTGTGGTGCTTATCGTGATGATATTCCAGCGTTTCTGCCGACATGTGCGGGTTGAGCGCGTCGTAGGAATAGGGAAGGTCCGGCAGGGTGAATGCCATGGATGTTTCTCCTCTGTCTGAAATTGCTCCGGTCACCGATTCAACACGGGTGCGTGGGCGCCGGTTCCGCGAAACATAAGGGCCGGGCCGCCTTTGGCAACGCCCTGGCGGAGGCGCTTGCCGCAGCGGCAGGGCCTCGCTAGCTTCGTTCCAAAGCACATAAACCGGGGGATCTCATGGCAATTGCAGCTACCCGCCTTGCGGCCGCATTCGCCGTCTCAGCGCTGGCTTTTGGACTCGTCGGCGGTGCGCCTGCGGCCTTCGCCCAGTCCGGCGCAAGCGATGCCGCCACGCTGAAGGCGAAACAGAAGCCGGGCACCTCATCCGAGAGCGTCGCCCCTGCGCAGGAGACTGCCGAGCCGCCCTCCGGCAAAGCCCCCGACGAGGCTTCCGGTAAGGCACCCGCCGACGAATTGGAAAAGTCCGGCGAGGCCTCGGCGGCCCCTGATGCGGCAGCCGGCGCCGCCGAGGATGCCGCCGAAGCCGGG
The DNA here is from genome assembly GCF_020144925.1 of Afifella sp. IM 167. GTDB lineage: Bacteria > Pseudomonadota > Alphaproteobacteria > Rhizobiales > Afifellaceae > Afifella. The sequence continues at coordinate 27,002 of NZ_NSLC01000004.1, read as the reverse complement.
ACAGCTACGCCGGGGACGGCACAGGAGACCGGCGCGTGCGAGGGGTCCGTGGAGGCGCTCGACGCCGCGCTCGCCGAGAGCGGCGGCGAGGCTCTCGCCACCTTCGCCGGCCGCTACGCCCAATGCCCGCTTGCCGAGGTCGCCCGCCACGAGGCCGCGCGGCGCCAGAAGGCCGATGCCATGGCGAGCCGGATCGAGGCGCGCAGCGCGCCCTATCTCGCCTATGCCTGTGACGCGCTCGCGGCTTCCACGGAGGATCCGCAGCGGCCGGAGAACGTGCCGGGCGTTGCCTTCAACGATATCGACGCGCCGCTGGCGATCGAGGCCTGCCGCATCGCGGCCGAGGCCAATCCGCAGACCCCGCGCCTGACATTCGAACTCGGCTATGCCCTCGACAAGGCTGGGCAGGACCGCGAGGCGCTTGAGGCCTATCGCAAGGCGGCCGATGCGGGCTATCCGCACGCCTGGACGCTGATCGGCACGATGTACGATTTCGGCGAGGGCGTCCCGCAGGACGATTCCGAGGCCGTCTCCTGGTACACGCGCGCCGCCGAGGCGGACGATCCGCTCGCCCAGCGCTATCTCGGCACGAAATATCGCGACGGCGACGGCGTGGAGCAGAGCTGGGACGAGGCCGCCCGCTGGTATGCGCGGGCCGCGGCGCAGGGCGAGGCGTTCGCCCTCAACGAGATCGGCTGGTTCTACGAGACGGGCCGCGTCTTCCAGCAGGATGTGGGCCAGGCGGCGCAGTATTATCGTCTCGCCGCCGAAAAGGGGAACTCGACCGCGCAGTACAATCTCGGCCTTGCCTATCTCAACGGAAGGGGAGTCGCCGAAGACGCCCGTACGGCCGCCGTCTGGCTGCGGCGCTCGGCCGAAGCTGGCGACACGGATGCGCAGTTCAAGCTGGCGCTTCTATACCGCGAGGGCCGGGGTGTGGCGATCGACCCGCAGGAATCGGTCTACTGGTTCCGCAAGGCCGCCGAGGCGAGCAACCTGAGCGCCCAGAACGAGCTCGGACTTGCCTATGAACGGGGCGAGGGCGTGGAACGAGACATGGGCAAGGCGGAGGCCTGGTACCGCAAGGCGGCGGCGGCTGGCCAGGATTCGGCGCAGAACAATCTCGGCGTCCTCTACCGTGACGGCGACGGCCTGCCCCAGGACAGCAAGCAGGCGGTCGCATGGCTCGAAAAGGCGGCCGCGCAGGGCAACGCCGTCGCCCATGCCAATCTCGCCTTCATGTATATCGAGGGCACCGGCGGCCTTGAGCGCGACCAGCGTCGGGCGGCCCGGTATCTGATCGACGCCTACGCCCTCGGCGAGCCGCGGGCCGAACAGGTGCTGATCGATCATCGCGGCCGCCACCAGCCGCCCGACTTCCGCCGCGCCGTGCAGGAGCGGCTGAAGGAACTCGGCTTCTACAACGGCGCCATCGACGCCGTTCTCGGCCGGGGCACCGAGGCGGCTCTTCGCAGATATCGCGAGCAGAAGGGCTAGGCCGGCCCGCCTCAGCGGCGGGCGATCTCCTGGACGAGCTTTCGCCGCACCACCTCGGCGAAGTTCTCTGGCTGGTCGACGGACATGACGAAGGCGGCCGGTCCGCCGATCACGTCGCGGCGGTAATGCTCGATCAGTGGCTCACCGCCCACCCGGCGCACGACGCCGCCGGGCCTCGTGATGACGAGCCCGTTGATGGTGATGCCGTCGGCGACGGCGTCCTGGCGCGAAAGCTCCAGCGGTCGCCCGCCGATATTCGGTCCATCGCCGGAGACGTCGATCACCTTCCTCAGCCCTTCGAAGCCGTTCTGGTTGATGAGCGCGTGGGAATAGGCGATCGCCTCGGAGATGGAATTGTAGCCACGCGCGGCGCGCGGCCGGTTCCTGAGTGCCTCGGCAAAGCGCGCGGCGTCTGCCGCTCCGGAAACGAGCGTCCACTCGACAATGGTGTGCTGCGAGGCCGGCCCTCCCCATTCGACATAGGCGAGGGCGACGGCACCGACGAGGCCGGCCTCCACCACGTTGAGGAATTCAGGGCTCTCGATGGCGGCGGCATATCCTTCGCGCTGGAAGGCGAGCTCGTCGTCGTCGATGGAGCCCGAGCCGTCGGCGGCGAGCACCAGCTCCACATCCACCTCGACCGGCTGCGCCATCGCCGGCGCGCCCGCTGAGAGGAGCGCGCCGAGAGCGAAAAGAGCACCGAGAAGCCGCATCAGGGGATTTTGCGTCCCCCTCAGGCCGCCGGCAAGGGCACCCTTTCCGTCAGTCCCATCACCTTCAGCGCGAAGGCGTATTCGATGGCGACTTCCTTCAGCGCGTCGAAGCGGCCCGAGGCGCCGCCATGGCCAGCATCCATGTTGGTGCGCAGCAGCAGCACGTTGTCGTCGGTCTTCAGTTCCCTGAGGCGCGCCACCCACTTCGCCGGCTCCCAGTAGGTGACGCGCGGATCGGTGAGGCCGGCCATCGCCAGAAGCGGCGGATAGGCCTGTGCCCTGACGTTGTCGTAGGGCGAATAGCCGAGGATCGTCTGGTAGTCGGCCTCGCTGAGGACCGGGTTTCCCCATTCGGGCCATTCCGGCGGCGTCAGCGGCAGCGTGTCGTCGAGCATGGTGTTGAGCACGTCGACGAACGGAACGTCGGCGATCACCCCGCCGAAAAGGTCGGGCGCCATGTTGGCGACGGCCCCCATCAGCATGCCGCCGGCCGAGCCGCCATGGGCGACGATGCGGCCCTTCGAGGTGAAACCCTCCCTCACCAGATGCTCGCCGGCGGCGATGAAGTCGGTGAAGGTGTTCACCTTGGTGCCGCGTTTGCCGGTCTCGTACCAGGAAAAGCCCTTGTCCTTGCCGCCTCGGATATGCGCGATGGCATAGACGAAGCCGCGGTCGACGAGCGAAAGCCGCGTCACCGAAAAACCGGCCGGAATGGCGATGCCGTAGGAGCCGTAGCCGTAGAGCAGGCAGGGCGCCGAGCCGTCGAGCTTCGTCTCGCGCCGGTAGAGGAGCGAGACCGGCACCTCCTCGCCGTCCGCCGCCTTCGCCATCACCCGCCGCGCCACGTAGCGCTCCGGATCGTGGCCGGACGGCACCTCCTGCTCCTTCATCAGCCGCCGCTCGCGGCTCTCCATGTCGTAGTCGACGACGCGCGAGGGTGTTGTCAGCGAGGAATAGGAAAAGCGCAGCGTCGTCGTCTCGAATTCGTAGCCCGGGTCGATGCCGAGCGAATAGGCCTCCTCGTCGAAGGCGATCTCGTGCTCCTCGCCGCCGAGCCGGTGGATGACGATGCGCGGCAACCCGCTTTCGCGCTCCAGGCGGACGAGATGGCGGGCGAAGAGGCCATGGGCGAGGAGAAGCCGGCCAGGCTTGTGCGGCACCAGCTCCTGCCAGTTTTCGCGGTCCGGCGCTTCCACCGGGGCCGTCTGGATCGCGAAATCCTTCGCTCCCCCGGCATTGGTGCGGATGAAGAGGATGCCGTGCGCCTCGTCGACATAGTATTCGATGCCGTCCTCGCGCGGCGCGATCAGCATCGGCTCGCTCTCCGGCGCGTCCGCCGGGATGAGCCGCGCTTCGGAGGTCTCGTGGGTGTGGCAGTCGATGACGATGAAGTTCTTGGAGCGCGTCATGCCGAGGCCGACGAAAAAGCCCGGATCCGCCTCTTCGTAGACGAGCACGTCCTGCGACACGCCGGTGCCGAGCCGATGCCGGAAGACCTTCGAGGGGCGGTGGTTGGCGTCGAGGCGCACATAGAAGAGGTGCTCGCCGTCCGCCGACCAGACGGCGCCGCCGCTCGTGTCGGGAATGACGTCTGCGATGTCCTCGCCGGTCGCAAGGTTGCGCACCTGCAGGGTGTAGAATTCCGAGCCGGAATCGTCGAAAGCCCAGGCGAGCCGCTTGTGGTCGGGAGAATGCGAGGCGCCGCCGATCTTGAAGTAGGCGTGCCCCGCCGCGAGCGCGTTGCCATCGAGAAGCACCTCTTCCTCGCCACCCTCGCGCGCCCGGCGCACATAAAGAGGATGCTGGCCGCCCGCAATGTAGCGGACGGAATAGGAAAAGGGTCCGTCGGGGGCGGGAACGGAGGAATCGTCCTCCTTGATGCGCCCCTTCATCTCGGCAAAGAGCGTCTCCTGTAGCCCCGTCGTGTCGGCCATCTCGGTCTCAAACCAGGCATTCTCCGCTTCCAGATAGGCGCGGATCTCAGGGTCGAGGCTCGAGGGATCGCGCATCACCTCCTGCCAGTTGTCGGCCCTCAGCCAGTGATAGGGGTCCTGACGCGTATGGCCGTGATGGGTGATCTCGACGGGCCGTTTTTCGGCGCGCGGCGGTCTCTTGCTTGTCGTGGTGCTCATGCCCGGCGGGTTAGTGCGGATTTTCCGGCGGGGCAAGGTGGGCGCGGGCGCGGCATTTCTCAAAAGGAAAGAGCCCCCGGCGATGCCGGGGGCTCCTGCCACTGACCGAGGGGAGCAATCAGTAGCAGATCTTGCGCGTGCGCCAGACGTAGTGGCCCTTGTAGGGGCTCCACACGCGCACCTTGCGGAACTCGCAGTAGCCGTAGACAGGGTGGCCGTAATAGGGGCCGTGGCCGTGGGCGATGGCGGCCCCGACACCGAGGGCGGTGGCGCCGGCGATGATGCCGAGGGCAAGGCCCTTGCCGCCCGCCTGGGCGGAGCCGGTGGTGGCGGAAACGGAAGCGGTGGCGAGCGTGGCGACAGCCAGCGTCGTGACGGCGATCTTCTTGAACATGGCTTTCTCCTTCATCTGTCGGTGAGGAGCTCTTGGCTCTCGAACAGTGGGTGGCGGGAGAGGCCGGAAAGGTTCATTCGGCGCTGGCGAGAAATCGAAAAAAGTAGCTGCGATCTATTGGATGCTGTGGGTCGCGGGTCCTTGCGGGCAAAAGAAACCCCCGGCGGGGCCGGGGGCTCCTTCCTCGCGCAAGGGGCGCGGATCAGTAGCAGAATTCGCGGTTGCGCCAGACGTAGTGGCCGCGGCGCGGGCTCCACACGCGGACCTTGCGGACCTCGCAATAGCCGCGGACCCGGTGGCCGTAATAGGGGCGGGGATGCGAGTTGGCGATGGCGGCGCCGACGCCGAGGATAGCCGCGCCGGCAATGATGCCGGCGGCGATGCCGCCGCCGCCCGCCTGGGCGCTGGTGGAAGTGGAAACGGTGGCGGTGGCGATCGTGGCGACGGCCAGGGCGGTGACGGCGATCTTCTTGAACATGACATTCCCCTCTTCGTGTTTCGGCGAGTAGCTGCGTGCTCTCGATGCTTGGAGACTAGAAAAGGGAAGGGAGCCGAGATGTGCGCACCATCACAAGGCGAGATGTCTCTTGTCTTTTTTCTCTCGCGTCGCCGGGGCACGGGGCGGCTTGCGAGGACGCCCGCCCGGGCACGACGAAAGAGCCCCCGGCGATGCCGGGGGCTCCTGGAAGGCGTTGCTGATCTCAGATCAGTAGCAGAATTCGCGGTTGCGCCAGACGTAGTGGCCGCGGCGCGGGCTCCACACGCGGACCTTGCGCACTTCGCAGTAGCCGCGGACCCGGTGGCCGTAATAGGGGCGGGGCCGCGAATTGGCGATCGCCGCTCCCATGCCGAGGATGGCGGCACCGGCGATGATGCCGGCGGCGACGCCGCGGCCGTTGGCCTGCGCGCTGGTGGAAGCGGAGAGGCTGGCGGTGGTGATGGTCACGACGGTCAGGGCGGTGATGGCGATCTTCTTGAACATGACGTTCCCCTCTTCTGTTTCGGCGAGTAGCTCTGTGCTCTCGATGGTGAAGAGATAGATTGCCCGGGAACAAGAAGATGTGTGCTCGGTCACATGCGGTGACTGCGCCTTACTTCTCCTCGAAATCGAGTGCCACGCCGTTCATGCAATAGCGCTGGCCGGTCGGCTGTGGCCCGTCCGGGAAGACATGGCCGAGATGTCCGCCGCACCGGGCGCAGCGCACTTCCGTGCGGCGCATGAGGAAGGAGCGGTCCTCGTGCTCTTCCACGGCCTCCGAGGAGATCGGCTGGAAGAAGCTCGGCCAGCCGGTGCCGGACTCGAACTTGGCGCTGGAGGTGAAGAGCGGCTCGCCGCAGCCGGCGCAATGGTAGACGCCGTCCCGTTTCTCCACGTTGAGCGGCGAGGTGAAGGCGCGTTCCGTGCCGTGGCGCCGCAGCACCTTGTATTCTTCCGGGCTCAGCTCAGCCTGCCATTCGCTCTCGGTCTTCTCGATCTTGTCCATCTCGTCGATCCTTGTTGCTTGTCGCGATAGCTAGTTTGCATCCGCGCCCGGACAAGCCTCCCCGGCGCGGACGGCTCTCGTCGGTGCTTATCGGACCGCTGCGGCTTGCCCCCATTCCCTTCGCCCGCTATCGATCTTCATATTCCCGCAACGGCCCTCCCGCATGCCACTACAGCAGATCGACTGGACCTATATCGCCATGGCGGCGCCCTTTGGTGCGGCGCTGGTGGCGCCTCTCGCAAAGCGGGCCCTCGGCGCGGGCGCCGGCTGGATTCTGGCGCTCGTCCCGGCGGCGATGTTCCTGCATTTCCTCGCCATGGTCGGACCGATCTCGGCGGGGGAGGTGATGACGGCGGGCTTCGACTGGGTGCCCCAGATCGGCGTGCGCTTTTCCTACCGGATCGACGGGCTCAGCCTCCTCTTCGCCATCCTGATCTCGGGCATCGGCACGCTGATCATCATCTATTCCGGCGCCTATCTCAAAAGCCACGAGCACCAGGGCCGGTTTTTCTCGTTCATGTTCCTCTTCATGGGCGCCATGCTCGGCCTCGTCCTTTCCGACGATTTCCTCGCCCTGTTTGTCTTCTGGGAGCTGACCTCGATCACCTCCTTCCTGCTCATCGGCTTCGATCATGCGCGCGAGGCCTCGCGGCGGGCGGCGCTGCAGGCGCTCGTCATCACGGTCACGGGCGGGCTCTGTCTTCTCGGCGGCCTGCTGCTGCTTGCCGCCTATCTCGGCATCCATTCCATGTCGGAGGCGATGGCGCTTGGCGACAGCTTCAAGACGCACGCCCTCTACATGCCGGTGCTGGTGCTCATCCTGCTCGGCGCCTTCACCAAGTCGGCCCAGTTCCCGTTCCACTCCTGGCTCGCCAACGCCATGGAGGCGCCGACGCCGGTCTCCGCCTATCTGCATTCGGCGACGATGGTGAAGGCGGGCGTCTATCTGCTCCTGCGCGTCCATCCCTTCATGGGCGGCACGGAGGCATGGACGACGATCCTGCCGGTCTTCGGCGGCCTCACGCTGATCGCCGGAACGCTCCTGGCGCTCCGCCAGACCGACATGAAGCTCATCCTCGCCTACACGACCGTCGCCTCGCTCGGCCTGCTGGTCATGCTGGCGGGAACGAGCACCGAGACCGCGATCCTGGGCGCGCTCGTCTATCTCCTCGCCCATTCGCTTTTCAAGGGCGGCCTCTTCATGGTCGCCGGCACGGTCGATCACGAGGCGAAAACCCGCGATCTCAACGAACTGGGCGGCCTTGCCCGGGCGATGCCCATCACCTTCGCCGCCGCCCTCGTCTGCGCCTGGTCGATGGGCGGCCTTTTCGTCACCCTCGGCTTCTTCGCCAAGGAGGCGATGTATGAGGGCCTCTTGCATGCCGGAGCCGGCGGCACGCTGCTCCTCGGCGTGGCGGTCGTCGGCAATGGGCTCATGTTCGCCGCCGCCTTCGCCGTGGCGCTCCTTCCCTTCATCCGCCGGCGCAAGCCCACCCTCGGCGCCGTGCATGAGGGGCCGGTCGGCCTCTGGCTCGGCCCGGTCACGCTGGCGCTCTGCGGTGTCGCCGGCATCGCCCTCGCCGGCTGGACGCAGGCGCATCTCATCGGGCCGACGCTGCTAGCCGTCACCGGTGCAACGCCGGAGCTCGATCTTTCCTTCGCGCTGCATTTCAACGAGGTGCTCGCCTTCTCCGGCGCGACCTGGCTTCTCGGCATCGTCGCCTTTCTGGCCATCTCGCCCATCCGCCGGGCGATCGCGGCCGTGCTCGATGCGATCGGCTGGGGGCCGGACAAGGGCTTCGACCAGTTCGTTTCCGGTATCTCCAGCCTTTCCGGGGCCATCACCCGCTTCATTCAGACGGGCGACCTGGAGCGCTACATCTCCGTCACCTTTGCCGCCTTCGCCCTCTGCCTGCTCGTGCCGCTGGTCGTCTTCGGCGAATGGCCGTCCTGGCCGGCCGAGTTCCATCTCGCCTTCTACGAATGGGCGGTGGCGGGCCTTGCCGTCGCCGGTCTCGTCGCCGTCCTCGTCGCGCGCAACCGGTTGATCGCCATCGTCTCGCTCGGCATCCAGGGATTTGCCGTGGCGCTGATCTTCATGCTCTTCGGCGCGCCCGACCTTTCCTTCACCCAGTTCATGGTGGAAACGCTGTCGGTGGTCATCCTCGCCCTCGTCATGACGCGCCTGAGGCTGATGCCCTCCGATCGGCGCAACGTCTTCCAGCGCGTGAAAGACGGTACGATCGCCATCGGTTGCGGCGTCGGCACGGCCGCGCTGCTTCTGTCCGTCACCAACCAGCCCTTCGACGATCGGCTCTCGGTGTTCTTCGCCGATTACTCGCGAACCATCGCCCATGGCCGCAACATCGTGAACGTCATCCTCGTCGACTTCCGCGGTCTCGACACTTTGGGCGAGAGCGCCGTCGTTCTGATCGCCGGCCTTGCCATCCTGGCGCTCCTGCGTTTCCCGACGCCATGGCGGCGGCGGGGTGACGAGGCGACCCCTGGGGAGGAAGCATGAGTACCGTCATCTTTCGGGCCATCGCGCCCTATCTCACCGCGCTGATGGTGCTCTTTTCCGTCTTCGTGCTGCTGCGCGGCCACAACAATCCGGGCGGCGGCTTCATCGGCGGGCTCATCGCCGCTTCCGCCTTCGCCATCTACGGCATTGCCTACGGGGTGCCCCCGGTACGCCGAGCGCTGCGCTTCCATCCGATGCAGATCGCCGGAACGGGCCTCCTCTTCACGGTCCTCGCCGGCATTCCCTCGCTCTTTGCTTCCGTGCCGTTCCTGACCGGCATGTGGGCCTACCCGACCGTTTTCGGTATGGAGATCGCCGTCTCGACCCCGCTCGTCTTCGATATCGGCGTCTATCTCGTCGTCCTCGGCACGATCTCCTCGATCGCGCTGTCGCTGGAAGAGAAGGAGCGCTGATGGAGGCCCCCCTCGCGCTTCTCGTCGGCTGCTTCTTCGCCGCGAGCGTCTATCTTTTGATGTCCGATTCCCTGATCCGCATCATCCTCGGGGTGGCGGTCCTGTCGAATGCGATCAACCTGCTGATCTTCGTGGCGGGCCGTATCGTCAAGGAAGTGCCGCCGATCATCCCCGAAGGGGCGCAGGTGCCCCCGATCGACACGGCGAACCCGCTGCCGCAGGCGCTGGTCCTGACTGCGATCGTCATCTCTTTCTCCTTCTTCGCCTTCCTGCTCGTGCTCATCTTCCGCACCTATCAGGCCCTCGGCACCGACAGGACCGACGAGATGCACGTCGCCGAACCGAAGGGCGGCCCTGTTCCGCCCAGGGGATACTGAGGATGGCGGGAACTGCCGAAGCGGTGGATCTGGCCGCTGCGATGATAACGGCGCCCGTGGCGGCGGCAGACGCGCTCGTCATCGCGCCGACCCTCATCACCGTTCTCTTCGGTGCCGTTCTGCTTCTCTTTCGCAAGCGCGCGGTCTTGCAGTTTCCGATCGGCATCTTCGCTCTCGCCCTGCTGGTCGTCGCCTGTGCAGGAATCCTGGCGCGGGTGCTGACGGCGGGGCCCATCGCCATGGCGATGGGCAGCTGGCTGCCGCCCTTCGGCATCAACTTCACCGCCGATGTGCTCGGCGCGTCCTTTGCCTTCTTCGCCTCGCTCGTCGCGCTCACCGTCGGTGTCTTTGCCACGCGCGACATCGACGGGCTGGGGCGGCGCTACGGGTTCTTTCCGTTTCTGCTCCTGATGATGACGGGCATCTGCAATGCCTTCCTCACCGGAGACATCTTCAACCTTTATGTCTGGTTCGAGGTGATGCTGATCGCATCCTTCGGCCTGATGGTCCTCGGCAACGGCAAGGCGCAGCTCGATGGCGCCGTGCGCTACGCGCTGCTCAACCTGCTCGCCGCCGGCTTCTTCCTGATCGCCACCGGTTATCTCTACGGCGCTCTCGGCACGCTCAACATGGCCGATATCGCGCTGCGCCTCCGAGAGCCGACGGGCGATCTGCCGATGAAGACCATCGCGATGCTCTACATTCTCGGTTTCGGCATGAAGGCGGCCGCCTTTCCGCTCGCCTTCTGGCTGCCGGCCTCCTACCACACGCCTTCTCCGGCGGCCGGCGCCATCTTCGCCGGCCTTCTGACCAAGGTCGGCGCCTACGCGCTGATGCGCACCATGATCATGCTGATGCCGGCCGAGCATCAGGTCTATGCCGACATGCTCTCATGGCTTGCGATCGGCACGATCCTGCTCGGCTCGTTCGGGGCCATGGCCGAATCCGATCTGCGCCGCATGCTGGGCTATATCGTCATCTCCGGCATCGGCATCATCTTCGCGGGCATAGCCCTCGGCTCGCAGGGGGGCCTTTCCGGCGCCATCCTCTATGCCATCCATTCCATGCTGGTGATGACCGCGCTCTACTTCGCCGCCGGCATCGCCGCCCATCTCGGTGGGAGCCAGGAGCTGCGTCATCTCGGCGGGCTTTATGGTGCGAGCCCGCTCTTGGCCGGGCTGATGCTGGCGCTCGTCTTCTCCGCTGCGGCGCTGCCGCCGTTTTCGGGCTTCTGGGCGAAAGTGGTTGTCGTCCAGGCCGCTCTGGCCGATCAGCGCTGGCTCCTGGCCGGGGTCGTCCTTTCGGCAAGCGCCTTCACCGCGCTCGCCGCCGGCCGTGCCTTCGCCCATGCTTTCTGGCGTGGCGGACCCCTCGGCACGCCCGATGGCGCCGAAAAGGCCGTGCCGGGCGAACTCAGCCCGTTCGACCAGCGGGTGCTCTATGGCCCCATCATCGCGCTTGCCGGACTGACGCTCGTCATCGGCCTATATCCTGCCCCGTTCTTGAGGCTCGCTGAGGCCGGTGCGGCCGGCCTGCTCGATCCGACGCCCTATTTCAACGCGGTATTCGGAGGTGCGCCATGACCGTTCTCTTTCCGGTCAACGTTCTGCTCGCCCTCGCCTGGGCCTCGGTCACCGGGAGCTTCGGCCTCGCCAACCTCCTCTTCGGCTTCTTCCTCGGCGCCGTCGCGCTTTGGCTGATCCGCGAGCAGATCGGCACGCGCGGTTATCTCGGCCGTTCCTGGCGCGTCGTGAACCTCTTCTTCCTCTTCATCTATGAGCTCGTGATGTCGGCCTTTAAGGTCGCCTGGCTCGTCGTGCAGCCGAAAATGCCGCTGAGCCCCGGCATCATCGCCTATCCGCTGCGGGTGAACCGCGATTTCGAGATCACGCTTCTCGCCAACCTGATTACCCTGACGCCCGGCACCCTCTCCATCGACGTCTCGGACGACCGCCAGACGCTCTATATCCACGCCGTCGATGTGCCGGACCCGGACCAGCTGAGGCGCGACATCGCGGAAGGTTTCGAACGCAAGATCCTGGAGGCCTTCCGATGAGTTCGGCAGAGTTCCTGGAAATCTGCGTCGTTGCGGCGCTCGTCTGCCTCATCGTCTCGTTCGCCCTGATCGCCATCCGCATCATCCGCGGGCCGACCTTTGCCGATCGGGTGCTGGCGCTCGACATGCTCGTTTCGGTGGGCATCGGCTTTATTGCCGTGATCGGCGTGAAGACGCAGTTTTACCTCTATATCGACATCGCGATCGCCCTCGGGCTGGTCGGCTTCCTGGCGACAGTCGCCTTCGCCCGTTTCGTGATGCATCGGGGCGAGGTGAGCGACGACGAAACGCCCCAAAACCCGCGGGAGCACGAGGCATGAGTGCTCTCATCGATGTCATCGTGGGAATCATGCTGGTGATCGGCAGTCTTTTTGCCATCGTCGCGGCTGTCGGGCTGCTGCGTTTTCCCGATCTCTATACCCGCATGCACGCAGCCAGTAAGGCCGGCACACTGGGCTCAGGGCTGATGTTAATCGCGCTCGCCCTAGAAGCGCCCCATTTGGATATTTTCACAAGAGCTATTGCAGGCGTGGTCTTCTTTCTTCTGACGACACCCGTATCTGCGCATCTTCTCGCGCGCGCAGCGTATCTCGCGGGGGTCAAGCCATGTTCGACCACGACACCGGACGATTATTCTCACGCACTGCGCGCCGATAAGAGTGATTCGACCCCAAGCGAGTAACGTAACAAATCTTTGCTGTGTTGATTCGCTTGGCGGGTTGCGTAGTCAACTTCGCACCGGAAATAAAGTTGCGCGGGAAAAATGCCTCAAATCGGGCTGGTTTCGCACCTTCTTGTTGCATCCGATGAAACGACATGCATCTTCACGGCAATATTGAAGTTTTTTCTTGTTTCATAGCCTTGTCGGCAGTAGCTATCGCTCCCATACAACTTGGGGCGAACCGTTGACCAAGGACACGTGACGAGGAATCAATGTCAGAAGCTATCCAGAACGACAATCTCATCGAGCTAACGGCCGACATCGTATCGGCCTATGTCAGCAACAACACCATCGCCGCTGGCGATCTCTCCGGCCTGATCGGCAATATTTATCAGGCTTTGCAGACGACCACCGACGGTGGCATCGAGCCGGAGCCGGAGCCGCAGAAGCCTGCTGTTCCCGTGCGCAAATCGATCACGCCGGACTACATCGTCTGTCTCGAGGACGGAAAGAAGTTCAAGTCGCTGAAGCGTCATCTGCGCACGCATTACGATCTCTCGCCGGAAGAGTATCGCGAGAAGTGGGGACTTCCGACCGACTACCCGATGGTCGCCCCGAACTATGCCAAGGCGCGTTCCGATCTCGCCAAGCAGATGGGCCTCGGCCAGAAGCGCGGCCGCCGCTGAGCCGAGCTTCCGCTCGCTAGGTCAGGCGCCGGCCTTCGCGCCGGCGCTTTGCTTTTCAGCCGAATGCGACGACAGGCGTTCGCATTCGGCCGTAAGCGCGGCTTTGAGCGCGATGTGCCGGTTGAGGTCGTAGGTCCAATGGCCGGCCCGCGCTCTGGCACGCTCGGCCCTCAGGGCATTGCGCAGTCTCCCGATGATCCGCCGCGTATGCTCGGCCTCGTTTTCCCCGGGCAGCGCTTCGGCGCCCCGGACAAGTCCCTCCAGATGCCTTTCCCGGCGGTAGGCGAGGGCGCCCGCTTTGACTTGCGCGTCGAGGCTGGCTGCAGCCGCCTGGCGCATCTTCTTCATGCACGCGCTGATCGCGTCCCCGCCCGGCCCTTTCTCTGAGATGTCAGTCATCTTTCCCTCCATCTCTGCACAGGATCGCAGCGCTGCAAGGTGCGGGGATAAGAGGCTGGAGCAGGCGGGCCGGGCCGCGCCCTTATTAACGTAATTGATGGATGCGATTTATCCCCGCTTGCGGGCCTGCCGACTATAGGAAATAAATCCTATGATCACGGGAGGTCGCGATGGGATCGTCATGCATGCCGGGCACTTTGCGCGGAAGCGGCGGGACGCTCGATGTGTCCGCCTGCCGCTTCGCCGAGACGCTGATGGCCGCCACTTTCGGCGTCCGTCTGCCGGATTTGCGTCTGCCGCGGCGAGGTCTTTGCCGCGTCGCCCAGGCTCGGCAGGCCGCCATGTATCTCATCCATGTCACGCGCGGCCTCACCCTCACGGAGGTCGGCGCCCATTTCTCCCGGGACAGGACGACCGTTGCCCATGGCTGTGCGCTGACGGAGGAACGCCGCGACGAGCAGGCCTACGACCGGCTGATGGAGTGCCTGGAATTCGCACTGCTGCGCTGGATCGGCGCCTTTGCGGGAGCCCGGCCGTGAAGATTGGAGCAAGCCGCCCGCTTTGCAGGTTGCTGTCGGAGATGCTCGCCAGCCCGGGCGCGCAACTCGTCGAGGCAGATGGCGGGGTGTATCGGCTGGAGGGTGCGCCGCAGCGTCGCGAAGTGTCGCTGCCGCTTGCCCGGCGGCTTCTCGCCGAGGGCCTCTTGTCCGAGACGGAGGGAGGCCGCCTTGCAGCCAACGCCGCGACAAGTGCGTTCCTGCGGCGCGAGGCAGGCGAAGGCGACCCGTTCCTTGCCCAGCACAAGCGCCTCGGCGAGGCGGAAGGGGCCTTTCCGGCGGGCGCGCCCCGTCCTTCCGTGGATCTCGACGAGAGCCCGATCGGGGCGCTCGCCCGCCGTTCCGATGCCGATGGTCGCCCCTATCTCGGCCCGGCACTGGTCGAGGCCGCCGAGCGGCTCCGGCGAGACTTCGAGCGCGCCGGTCTTCAGCCGCGCGTCACGGCGAATTGGGAGGCAAGCCTGAAGGCGGCGCGGCGCACCGGTGAGCGCGGCGGCCGGGATGATCTCGGCCAGGCGGCGCTTGACGCGAAGTCACGGCTGGCCGCCGCGCTCAAGGCGGTCGGGCCCGAACTCGAGGGGGTTCTGGTCGATGTCTGCTGCTTCCTGAAGGGCCTGGAGGTGGTGGAGCGTGAACGTGGCTTTCCGGCGCGGTCCTGCAAGCTCGTCCTCAAGCTCGCCCTGATGGCCCTTGCCCGTCATTACGGGCTGGAAGGCGAGGCCCGGGGGCCGAAGAATTCCCGCATGCGCCATTGGGGCGGCGAGAACTACCGGCCCTCCATGGAGGGCTGAAGTCTCAGGCGGCGAGCCGCGCCTCGGCGTCGCTGCGGATCCGCGCCAGCATCGCCGAAAGCCCGTTGGAGCGCTGCGACGTGAGATGCTCGCGCAGCCCGATCTTCTGGAAAATCGCCTCCGCGTCGATGCCGAGGATCTCCTGCGGGCTGTGCTCCGAATAGAGCGCGAGCACGATGGCGATCAGGCCGCGGACGATATGGGCGTCACTGTCGCCCCGAAACAGGAGAACCGTCTTGCCGTCACGCGCCTCGCTGTCGCTGACGAGCCAGACCTGGCTGGCGCAGCCGCGCACCTTCGTCGCCTCGTTGCGCTCCGCCTCGGGCAGCTCCGGCAGTGCCCGGCCGAGCTCGATCACGTAGCGGTAGCGATCCTCCCAGTCGTCGAGAAGTGCAAAGTCGTCGATGATCGATTGGATGCTCATGATGCCTGCTCGCCGTCTCGCGACGAAGATAGTCATCGGGCCCGCATGCACAAGCCGAAGGCCTGTGGCGCGGCGACCCGGCAGGTCGGTCTCTTACAGAAGCTGGGGGCGCGGCAGCGGCAGGCCGACGGCCGATGTGCCCTCGTGCGGCCGGGCAACGGAGGGCTCCGTCACCGCCGCGGCGACGTCCGATTCGCCCGCGGTCCACGGCACGGAAAGGTCCGCATCGGTCAAGGTGCCCTTTTCGGCCTCCTCCTGCTGCGCCGAGCCCAAAGCGGCTGCGGCGACGTGGCGGCCGGTCTCCAGCTTGCGCCCGAGCAGGGTGAGCGTTTCCCAACTCGTCTCGCAGGCCTGCGGATGGCGATCGCACAGACCGCGCACATCCTGCGCCAGCACGCGCACGGCGGCGGCGGATTGAAGAAGGCTCACACGCGGCGGCGGGCCGCCCTCCTCGGATGGCGGCAGAACCAGCACGAGCGTCGTCAACCAG
Organism: Afifella sp. IM 167; assembly: GCF_020144925.1. Lineage (GTDB taxonomy): Bacteria > Pseudomonadota > Alphaproteobacteria > Rhizobiales > Afifellaceae > Afifella. Next base: position 11,407 of record NZ_NSLC01000004.1, on the reverse strand, counting down.
AAGATTGAGCGAAACACGAACATCAGCTTTGCCCTGTCCCTGGGGCGTCCTCGGCCCCGTATCGGTAGCAAGACATGAGAGGCTCCAAGATCGCGTTCATCCGATCGATAAAATTCGACTCAATTCCGCATAGTCGCTTTTCAAACCCCCGATCGGGGCCCGCGTTCCGCCTTGCCTGCGCTCTTGGTTAACCGTCCCCTGCCGTGAGACGGTGCGCGAGAAGGCGATCGGCGACGGTTCAAGATTCCTTAAGCGCCAGCCTGCAAATTGAGGAAGGCTGGCGCTGGCCGGCTTCCGTATGAACGGCACAAGAGGCAGACGTGCAAGGACCGAGAGCTGATGAGGGAACCGATCGCCCTCCGGCGCAACCCGCGGCTCGCGTGAGCCGGGCGGGCGCGCCGGGTGGTCGGGACTGACATGCCGCGCCGGTCCCCCCGCAAGCCCGCTGAAAACCGGAGCAGGAAGGCGATCTTCCGGCTCGCGCTGCGTCATGCCCCGACGGGCGTCTTCGCCTGCCTCGGCGTCGCCGTCGTCGTCAACGCGCTCCTCATGCAACGGGTCGAGCATCCCGCCCCGCTCTTTCAGACCCGCCATGCCGAAGGCCAGACGGAGACGGCCACGGCCTCGCTGCGCACGCCATCCGTGGAGCGGATCCCGCAACACCGGCCAGAGGCCGTCAACGCGAGCGCGCGGCAGGAAGTAGCCGCTCCGGCAGCGAACGATACGTTTTCCTCCGGCCCGGACCCCGTCGTCTTTGCCGTGCAGAAGGCGCTGGCGGAAGCCGCCTACGGGCCTCTCGAGGTCGACGGCCTGAAGGGTCGCCAGACCACGGATGCGCTGCGCCTTTTCCAGCTCGACCACGGTCTGACCGTGAACGGCGAGATCGATCGCGAGACGCTCGACCGCCTGGCCGCGATCGGTGCGATCTCGGCCAATCCGTGACCCGTCTGCGCACCGACATCTGGGTGTCGGCGCTGATTCGGCGCGCCTCGGCCGAGGGTGCCTATGTCACGCTCGCGCGCAGGGGGGCGGCGGAGGCCGGGACGATCTTCCTTCTCGTCGACCGGCTGACGGGCGAAATCGACCTTTACGGTCCGGCGCCGCAATCGGCCTTCTTCGACGAGGATCGCCCATCAGACCGGCTCTTCTCGCTTCTCCTCGGGGCGGCGGAAAGGCGCAAGGTCGAGGAAAGGATAGAAAGCGAAATTCGCTTCGACCCGGATCTTTGGGTGGTAGAGATCGAGGATCGGAAGGGGCGGCCCTTTGCCTCTCTTGCGCAGGAGAGCGGATAGGGGTCGTGCTAATGTGATCGCCGTCACGTTATCCCCGTTCAGAGGTTGTTAACCATACTCCGGCGACACTGGGCCTACCGGACCACGGATGGCCCCGAGAGGAGACATGGCATGGCCGACATCCTGAGCTTTCCGACGCAAGCCAATTCGGGGCGCAACCGCGATGTCGCGGGCCCCTGCCAGATCCTGCTTTTCACGGGTGTGCGGGTCGAATACCGCGAGCGCCCGGACAAGGTCGATCTCGGCCGTCGCGCCGGCCGCGGCCGGCGTCCTGCGCGCCGCGCCAACTAGAACGGCTTCGGCGCTCAGCCTGCCGGCTGGATAGGAGCGGGCGCGCATTCGGCCGCTTCCAGATGTTCCGCCGCGATCTGCCGCTCGCGCGGCGTCGGGGCGTAGAACCTGACGAGAGCCATCAGGTCATCCTGCGGCGCCTCCACCACGATCGTCTGGTCGAGCTCGGCTCCCGCGCTTTCCTTCAGCATCGCATTCTGGATCGGATCGACGACGAGCATGTCGAGCTTGCCGTCCACCGCCGTCCGGTCGTTGACGGAGAATAGAACGGTGCCGCGCTTCAGATAGAGCGCCAGGGACCAGAAATTGTTCGGCCCCGAGAAGGAAAGGCTGGCCGGCGCTTCCTTGAGCGACAGCCGGCAGGCGCCGTGCACGAAAAGAGGATCGAGCCCGGTGATCGCCGGGCCTTCGCCGTCGGGCGCAAGCAGGGTGAAGCCGTCACTGCCCGAGGCGTTGGCGAGCCGCCACCAGCCGTCGCTGGTCGTCATCCGCGGCACCATGAAGATCACCACGATATGCACGGCCGCGGCCAGGAGCGCGACGCCGAGCGCCCAGGCGAGAAATCCCCAGAGCCTTCGCCGGGAAAAGAGCGGCCGCCCCCCGGAGAATTCGTCCACCATGCTCACGGGCAGTTCTCCTCCACGATGCTAGGCACGGAGAAGTCGGTGAGCGCCGTCACGGTGCGCGCTGTCGTGTCGTAGAGACGCGCTGCCAGACGGATCTGCCGGCCGCCCTCCGTCGAGAGCCAGTTGCCCGGCTGCGGTGTCGGCGCCAGGGTCACGGTGAAGCTGCCGTCGGCATTGCGCACGATCTGGTCGCTGCCGATCGCCCTGACGCCGCGTTTCGGCGCGGGCAGGCCGGCGCCGCTTTCCCCCTCCACCGCCAGCGTCCACAGCCGCGCCGCCGGCAGCTGGCCTGTCACCTCGTAGCGGCACGCGCCCGAAAGGTCGCGGCCGGCGTCGTCCGTGCGCGCAAGCAGTTTCAGCCCTTCGCTGGAGCCGAGCGCGAGTTCGCCCGTCCGCGCCAGGCGAGCCCGGGAATAGGGGTCCTCCTCGTCCGTGCCGGCGCGTGGCCAGCCCCGCCAGGAGCCGCTTTCGATCGTATCGACGGGGGCGAGGTCGCGCAGCGTCAGATAGGCGCTGTAGATGCCGAGGCCGACGCCGAGGAAAGCGCCCAGGATGATGGCGGCGAGGCGCAAGGGAGGGCGCTTCCTATTGTGTGGAAAGGACAGTGTGCGAGCGGATGAGCGCCTCGCGCTTGAAGGGCGCGCTCGCTTCCGCGCTCTTGGCCCGATCTTCCAGACGCCCCAGAAGGTTCTCTGTGGCGGGCGCGAGGCGACCGGAACCTGTGATGAGGTTCTCTCCCTCGCCCAGGCCCTCGGCGATCGGAACCTCCTCCGTGGGCGGAGCGGGCATCGGGATGCCGGGCAGGGGATGGTGCTCGATATTGGCCTCGGCGACGCGCATGTATTTCTGCCATGTCATCGCCGGCAGGCTGCCGCCAGTGAGGCGCCGGGTGCTCTTGAAGTCGTCGTTGCCGAGCCACACGGCGGTCGAGAAGTCGCCCGTATAACCAACGAACCAGGCGTCGCGGTAGGACTGCGTCGTGCCCGTCTTGCCGGCGACGCTGATGCCGGGGATGAGCGCGCGCCGTCCCGTTCCGTGTTCGGCCACGTTGTGCATCATCTTGACCATGTTGCGCGCGACTTCCTCCGAAAGCACACGCTCAGGCGGTCCGTTTGCGCGGTTGAAGTCGTAGACCACCTTGCCCTGGGGTGTCAGGATGCGGGTGATGCCGTGCGGGCGGGCCTTGAAGCCGCCGGAAGCGAAGGCCGCATAGCCGGTCGCCTGGTCGAGCACGGTGACCTCGGAAGTGCCCAGCGGCAGCGAGCGCGTGATGCGGATGGGCGTCTGCACGCCGAGACGCTTCGCCATCTCCGCGATCGGCTCGCGGCCGAAGCTTTTCGACAGGCGCACCGGGATGGAGTTGATCGAATGGGTCAGCGCCGTCATCAGGGTGATGCGGCCGCGGTAGCGGCGCGAATAGTTCTGCGGCGACCAGTTGCCGATGGAGACCGGCGCGTCGACGACGATGCTGTCGGGCGTGTAGCCGTGCTCCAGCGCCGTGGCATAAGTGTATGGCTTGAAGGACGAGCCCGGCTGGCGCAGCGCGTTGGTGGCGCGGTTGAAGGTGGAGACGCCGTAGTCACGGCCCCCGACCATTGCGCGCACGGCGCCGGAGATATCCTCCGAGACGAGCGCCGCCTGCTTGACGCCGTAGGCGTCCCCCGATTCCCGCAGCGAGGATTCCACGGCGAGCTCGGCCGCGCGCTGCAGGCGCATGTCGAGGGTCGTGCGGGCCACGAGGTTGCGCTCGCCCGAGGGCATCAGCCGCTTCACCTCCTGGAAGGCCCAGTCGAGGAAATAGTCTGGCGAGGCGGTCGCCGCCCGCGAGATCGGCGTTGCCGGATGCCGCCGCGCGCCGATGACCTGGCCTTCCGTCATGAAGCCGGCCTGCACCATGTTGGTGAGAACCTCGTTGGCACGGCCGCGGGCCGCCGGCAGGTTGATGTGCGGGGCGTAGCGGGTTGGCGCCTTGAAGAGACCGGCCAGCATCGCCGATTCCTCCAGGCGGAGGTCGGTGACGGGCTTGCCGAAATAGAACTGTGAAGCGGCGCCGACGCCGAAGGCGCCGCCGCCCATATAGGCGCGGTCGAGATAGAGCTTCAGGATCTCGCGCTTGGTGAGGTTCGCCTCCAGCCACAGGGCCAGATAGGCCTCCTTGATCTTGCGCTCCAGCGTCCGCTCGTTGGACAGAAACAGGTTCTTGGCGAGCTGCTGGGTGATGGAGGAGCCGCCCTGAACCACGCCGCCGGCCCGCGCATTTTCCACCATGGCGCGCAGCGTGCCGATCACGTCGATGCCGAAATGCTCGAAAAAGCGCCGGTCTTCGGTTGCCAGGACGGCCTGGATCAGGTGGTCGGGCAGCTGATCGAGCCCGAACTGCACCTCCTGCAGCACGCCTCGCTTGCCGATCTCGTTGCCGTAGCGGTCGAGGAAGGTGACGGAATAGTCCGACTGCGAGCGCCAGTCCTTGGTGACGGCGTCGAAGGCCGGCACGGCGAATGCCAGCATGACGATGGCGCCGGCAACGCCGAGCGTGAAGCCTTCCGACAGGAGTTCGAAAAGGGGCCGCTTCCAGCCCGTCGCGTGGAAGCGGCGGAAGAACAGCGTCACCCGCTCCCAGACCATGCCGGAGCCCTGGCCGAGCTCGAAGAAGAACGTATCGATCGCCGAATCGACTTCGAGCGCGCGGAACAGGCGCCAGGACTTCTTCTTCGTGGAGAACGGATCGCGCATCAGCAACAATGTCGTGGGGCTGCCGCGCCAGCGGCCTTGCTCGCTTCCGTTCTAGCACGATTTGTGTGTTTGATAAGTGGCGTGCTCTGGCCGGGCGGGCCGCTCGACCCATGCGGCTCCGCCGGCCGCACGAACCAATGAAGGAGACGAAGCTGCCGTTCTGGCGCGACAAGACGCTCGAAGAGCTGAGCGAAAGCGAATGGGAGGCGCTGTGCGATGGCTGCGGCCGCTGCTGCCTCAACAAGCTGGAAGACTACGATACCGGTGAGATCTCCTGGACGAGTGTCGCCTGTCGCCTCTACGACGAGGGCGCCTGCCGGTGCTCCAATTACGAGAACCGGATAAAGATCGTGCCCGAATGCCTGCCGCTGACGCCGGAGACCGTGCGCGAGATCGCATGGCTGCCGCCGACCTGCGCCTACCGGCTGGTCGCCGAGGGGCGCGATCTCTTCTGGTGGCATCACCTCGTCTCCGGCTCGCGCGAGACGGTTCATACCGCCGGCATCTCGACCCGCGGCCGCACGGTTTCGGAACGCGATATCGACGTCGACGACTGGGAGGACTTTCTGGTCGATTGGCCGACGGACGAGCCCGCAGAGCCGGTCGGATGAGCCGCGAGGCAGAACGGATCGCCGGGCGGAGCATCCCGGAAGGCCTTCACCGCGACGCTGCGAAGGCAGGCTATCGCAAAGACTGACCGCGACCTTCAGCCTGCGGCTGCGAGCGGAAATGCGCGGCTCACATCCCTTTCGTCTTCAAGGGCCGGCCGCGGGCGCAGCTCGGCAAGGGGGATCGTCAGCGAGTAGCAAAAGCCCGCATCGGTCATTGCCCGGCGCATCTCGGCCCTCAGAGCCTGGGGCACGGCGCGTTCGAGAAGCTTGGTGCCGAAGCCGCCGTCGGTGCCGGAGGGCCGTGCGCCTTTCTCCGGGATGCCTTCCGCAGGCGGCCGGCTCTCCTCCCGCCATTCGAGCCTGACGGCTGGCTTGCCTTCCCCGGCCTCGTCGATCTGCCAGGAGACGGAGATCTTGCCGTCGGCCCTGGACAAGGCGCCATATTTGACCGCGTTGGTGGCCAGTTCGTGCACGGCAAGGCCGATCTGCTGGGCGGCCTCCGGGCGGATATGCAGCTTCGGACCCTCTACGGAGATCCGCTCGTCGAAGGTCGCGCGATAATGGTCGAGCTGGCTTTGCACGAGGGCGCCGAGCTCGGCCCCTTCGCGGTCGCCGCGCACGACCGCGTCGAGCGCATTGGCGAGCGAGGAAAGGCGGCCGGAGAGCTTGGTCAGAAACTCGCCCTTGTCGTCCGTCGAGGCAGCTGTCTGCGAGGCAAGGCTCTGCACGACCGTCATCATGTTCTTGGAGCGATGGACGATCTCGCGCGTCAGGACGCTGAGGCGGTGGTTGGCGTCTTCCAGTTCGGCGGTGCGCGTGGCGACGCGCGCTTCCAGTTCGTCCCGGGCCTGCCGCAGTTCCTCAAGTGTTTGCCGGTGCGCCGTGACTTCGTCTTCGAGGCGCGCATTGCTCTCCTGCAACTGCTGCGGGCTCGGCAGGCTGACGAGTTTCGGTATTAAGGGGAAGATCACGAGAGCCGTGGTGACGGAGACGATTGCCGTCAGGGCTTTGATCAGTCCTTGGAGCTCGTAGATCGGCAGCCATAGTGTAATCAGCCCGAGCAGGTGGGTCAGGCCGCACAACAGAATGAAAGCTGCGAACAGGACCGGAATATAGGAGAGGCGTATATCCGGCCGTCTTCTGAGAAAGATGACGATTGCCGCGGGAATGGCCGAATAAGACAGGAAGATAAAAAGATCGGACAGGGCATGCAGGCCGACCAGCCATGGATTCCACAGCAGGCAGTATCCGTGCGCCATGAAGGACGCCGAGTTGACGAGATTGAACATTTCGGTGCGCGCGGGCCAAGGGTTCGGGTGGCGGCTTTTCTACCAGAAATCCGGCTGCGGCGTGCTGGGATATTTGCTTTGCCGTGAACGATTTGCGGCGCTGCCATGCAGCGCTTGACGGCCCGCTCGGCCGATCCATCTGAGGATCATGTCTCACGCCCTTCCTCTCTCCGTGCTCGACCTTGTTCCCGTCCCCGAAGGTCGCTCGGCCGCAGACGCCCTGCGTGATGCGCGGCGCCTCGCGCAAGCCGCCGATCGGCTTGGATATGCAAGGCTCTGGTATGCCGAACACCACGGCATGCCGAGTATCGCTTCCGCTTCGCCGGAAGTGCTCATCGGCGACGCCGCTGGCCATACAACGCGCATCCGCGTCGGCTCCGGCGGCGTCATGCTGCCGAACCATGTGCCGCTTCGGGTGGTGGAGACCTACCGCACGCTCGCCGCGCTCTATGACGGAAGGATCGATCTCGGCATTGGCAGGGCAGGGGGCTCCGATCAGCGCACTCTGATGGCGCTGCGCTCGCTCGACGGCAACGAGTTTGCCCGTCAGATCGCCGAAATGCGCGCCTTCGAATATGGCGAGTTCCCCGAGGGCCATCCCTTCGCCGCGGTCGGCGTCGTGCCGGACGAGGTTCGCCTGCCGCCGGTCTTCATCCTCGGCTCGAGTGGAGCGAGCGCCGAATTCGCCGGCCTGAACGGCTATGGCTACGGCTTTGCCGGCCATTTCAGCCATTCTCCGGCCGCGCCCGCCTTCGAGGCGTATCGCGCCGCGTTCCGTCCCTCGCGCGATTTTCCCGAGCCGCGCACGGTGCTTTGCCTCGCCGCGATCACCGCCGAGGAGGAGGACGAGGCCAGATTCCTCGCCGGCTCCATGGAGCTTTCATGGCTGCGCCTGCGGCGCGGCGAGATGCGCAAGATCGCCTCGCCCGAGGAGGCCGCCTCCTATCCCTATGAGGCGCAGGACCGCGCCGTCGTCGAAGCCTACCGGCGCATGTCGATCACCGGCACGCCCGCCGCCGTTCTCGCCGAGATCGAGGACCGTGCGCGCGAAGCCGGGGCCGACGAGGCCATGTTGGCCACCAACCTGTGGAGCCAGGAGGCGCGCATCCGTTCCTTCACGCTGCTCGCCGGGGCGGCCGGCCTCAGCGAAGCGCCGCGCGCCACGCGCGAAACCGCGCTCGCCTGAAGATCGTCTGATTTCCCGGCGGCGTTGCTCCGCCCACTTTCCGCCCCTTTGGCGCGGCATTGCGGCACTTCGGCAGGCCGCCCGCTGGCGCTATGACACGTGGCTCGGGGGCGAGGTGACAACCATCAGGCACGGATCGGACAGAAAGTGGCGCGGGCGCCGAATGCAGTCGATTTCTGGCGCGGCTTCGCGCTCCTCTCCATCTTCGTCAACCACATCCCGGGCAACGTCTACGCGGCGCTGACGCATCGCAACGTCTCCTTCTCCGATTCGGCCGATCTCTTCGTCTTCCTCGCCGGCTGGGCGCTGCGCATCGTCATCGAGAAGACCGGCGGCGAGCACGGCCCCTTCCGCCCGATCGCGCTGCGCCTGTTGGCGCGCGTGTGGAAGATCTACGCCGCCCAGCTCGTCACCGTCTTCCTCGCCATCGCCATCCTGGCGACGGCCGCGCTGGCGACGGGCGATGCCAACTACTATCAGTGGAACGGCGCCGGCCCCGTCTTCGAGGACCCGGCCCGCGCCCATATCGGCCTCGTCCTCCTCACCTACCACCTCAACCTCTTCGACATCCTGCCGCTCTACGTCGTGCTGACGCTGATGGCCGTCGGCTTCGTCGCCATCGACCGGGCGCGCCCGAACCTCCTCCTGCCGGCCTCGCTGGCGCTCTATCTCGTCACGCTCCTCTTCGGCCTGCAGCCGCCGACCTGGCCGCGCCACGACGTGCCGTGGATCTTCAATCCCTTCGCCTGGCAGCTGATCTTCGTCCTCGGCTTCACGCTCGCCTGCCCGTCGCATCCGGCAGGCGCCTTCGCCCGGGCCCATCTTGCCCGCCTCCGCCTCCTCGCGCTGCCGCTTCTCGTCGTCCTCGCCGTCATGGCCTGGTTTCATCTGTGGCCGGGCACGGACCGCCTGCCGCTCCTTCTGGCGCTGGAGCGCTCCTATGCGACGCCGATCCGCATCGTCCAGTTCCTGGCGCTGATCGCCGTCTTCTCCGCCGCCTACCGCTTCATCGAGCCGGCGGCGCCGCGCCTCGTGGCGTTCCTCTCCAGGCTCGGGCGCAACTCGCTCTATGTCTTCTGCGTCGCCTCGATCCTCTCGCTCATCGGCCTCATCTTCCGCGTCTCGCTCGGCGGCTCCTTCGCGCTCGACACGGCGACGACGGCGATCGGCGTGTTCTTCATGTGGCTGACGGCCTGGCTCGCCGAGGCGGGCAAGAACGGCAAGAAGGTGATGCCGAGCGAGAGGGTTTAGCCCTTGAAGACCGTCTCACGGTGGTAGCGCAAAAACTGCGGGTGAGGTCGCAGGTCCGGGCGTTCGGGCAGGAGCAGCCTGCGATCCGGCGTCAACATACGTGCGACACTTTCCGGAACGGAGGATTCGGCCACGAGGAGGCTGTAATCGTCGTCGACGGAGATCAGGCCCCGGTCGAACATCCAGTGCGCTGTGCCCGACAGGGCGATGCCATTGCGCACGCTGTCCGGCCCGTCATCGGCTACGGGGCGGATATGCGCTGCTTGCACTTCGGAGCGCCCGCCGCCGTTGATGATCTTGATTCCCGTGAAGGCGCAGGTGTCCTGATAAGTCCGTTTGATGGTCGCCGAAAAGGCCCGGTCGCGGAATCTGCGCTCGTGAACGGTTCGCACCCACGGGCGATCTTGCGTCTCTGGTTCGAAGGCGGCCTGAGGTTGGTCTGAGAATTCGAGGAGCGACAGGGGAAGCTCGCCTGGTAGATCGGCGGCGGGGAAGGTCTCGCCCGGTTCCTCCAGAAGGGTCGCGAAGGCGGCGCCGAGGATAAGCGCATATTCGCTGTCCGGCAGGTTTCGGACCGCGCGGCCCGAGGCGCCTTTGTTGGTCGACCCGTCTTCCTTGCGAAGTGCCTGCTCATAGTAGTGCTCGCCTTCGCGAAACGGCACGGGACGCGCAAAGTCGAGATAGTGTTCGACGAAAGCATAGAAGTGGTCGGGTCGGAGGGGATCGGGGGCAACGCTCGTGACGCGGGCCGTGGCGAAATACGCTTGGCGTCCGCCGCGACTGGCGAGATCCCCGCTGGCGCGCCGTGGCTCATAGTAGATGATCCAGTCGCCGACCGCATTCTCTGCCTGCCGTAGATAGGTCCGGGGGAAGTGATACCTCTTCTCCGGCAGATCGTCGTAGGTCGGTTCGATCTTGGTGGTAAAAATCGCTTTCATGATCTGCTCAGCGGCAACCCGGCAGACCGTAAACAGGATTCGTCCAAGCGCAAACGAAGCCATGGATCGCGCGATAGGAAAAAATTCCTTGACGACCGTACGGTGCTTTGCTAGGGTTCAGGCACGGTCGGAGATTTGCGGGCGGTGCCGGGGCTTCTGAGGCTCCTGGATGCGCTCTTCCGGCCCGGTTCTCGGCAAGGGTGGCTTCGGCCACCCTTTTGTTTTCGGCTTCTGATTTTCACTCCATTCCAGCGCTTTGGCCCATCTTTCTCATGGAGGGGGGGTGGCTGTTGCGCGGCTCTGCCTGCTCGCTGGCTCTGTGTTTGTTGCGGCGTCCCCCTCACCCGGCTGCCTCCGGCAGCCACCCTCTCCCTCGGAGGGGAGAGGGTGGGAGCTTGGGGCCTCGCCTGAGGGGTCGGCTGCGGCCGAGAGCTTTCAGGGCGGCGATGTACGGCAAGGCGCAAACCTCTCCCTTGAAGGGAGAGGTCGGCAAGTCCCGAGCGAAGCGAGGGAATGCCGGGTGAGGGTGAGGTCTCACCCGCCAAGGCTCTTGCGAGCGGGAGGTCGGGAGCGGCAGGGATCCTCTTATCGCCTCTGGGGAGAAGGCGCCGGGTGAGAGTGAGCTTTCGTCTTGCAGAAGAACCGGAGGGTGATCGGGACTCAGCCGGGATGGCGTCCAATGTTGGAGGAGCGTTCCAACAGCGCTGTTTCGATCCGCTCCAGGACGCGGGCGAGGTCGCTCAAGATCTCGTCCTCCGAGAAGCGCAGGACGCGATAGCCGGCGCTCTCAAGCCACCTTGCGCGCCGATCGTCCCGGCGCTTCTGCTCGGCGTCCGCGTGGAGCGGGCCGTCGGCCTCCACGACGAGGCGGGCCGACGGGCAGATGAAGTCGACGACATAGGGACCGATCGGCGCTTCGCGGCGAAACTTCAAGCCGGCGAGCCGGCGGTCGCGAAGCTGGTGCCAGAGGTCGCGCTCGATGCGCGTCGCGGCGGAGCGGCGGCGGCGGGCGAAGTCGGTCTTCGGCCGGGCTGTCGGTGTGTCTTGCATCGGACCTCGCGCCTGGATTGTAGCCGTTTCCGTAGCCATGGCGAAGCTGCTCGCCGGCTCCGAGCCTGTTGCGGCGTCCCCCTCACCCGGTCGGCTCCGCCGACCACCCTCTCCCTCGGAGGGGAGAGGGTGGTCGGCGG
>NZ_NSLC01000003.1 GCF_020144925.1 Afifella sp. IM 167 | reverse complement strand
GCCCACCCCCTCCTCAGGCCCCCTGCGCCAGCCCTCTGTGGCCGCCAGGCGTTTACGCCCGCACTGAAACCGCTCTAGTCTTCGCTCCAGAAAAGAGCCGCCGGCAAAGGCGGCCCCAGGCAGGATCCCAGCGGGGATCCGAGGGAGGACCGACGTGTCGGCAAGGGAAAATCCGGGCGACCCGGAAGCATATCCGGAAGAAGCATCGCCGGCCGCGTCCCCGCCGCAGCAGGAAGACGGCCCGCAGGCTTACGTGCCGCCGCGCATGCCCGATGTCAGGGCGATCTCCTACGCCGATATGCGCGCCGCGCTGAGGGCGGGTCTATCCGATTATCTCGCCTTTCCCGCCTATGGGCTTTTCTTCGCCTCCATCTTCGTCGCCGGCGGCTTTGGCGTCCTCGCCTTCCTCGTGGCGCTCGACATGCCGTGGATGATCCTGCCGCTCGGGGTCGGCTTTCCCCTTCTCGGCCCCTTCGTGGCGGCGGGTCTTTACGAAGTGAGCCGGCGGCGCGCGCGCGGCGAGCGGCCTTCCTGGGCGAAGGTGCTCACCGTCGTCCTGCGCCAGCAGCAGACGCAGATGGGCTGGATGGCCTTCGTCATCCTCTTCGTCTTCTGGGTGTGGATCTATCAGGTGCGGCTGCTGCTTGCGCTCTTCCTCGGCTTCAAGAGCTTTGCGAGCTTCGCCGACTTTGCGGCCATCGTCACGACGACGCCCGAAGGGCTCGGCTTCCTTCTCGTCGGCACCGCCGTCGGCGCCTTCCTGTCGCTGGTTCTTTTCTCCGCGACGGTGGTGGCGATGCCGCTCCTTCTCGACCGCGACCTCGATTTCGTCTCGGCGATGATCGTCAGCTTCAAGTCGGTGAAGGAGAACCCCGGCCCGATGCTCGCCTGGGGTTTTCTCGTCGCCGGCCTCACCATCCTCGCCCTGCTGCCGGCCTTCCTCGGCCTCTTCGTCGTCCTGCCGGTGCTGGGGCACGCGACATGGCATTTGTTCGAGAAGCTGGTGGGCTCGAAAAGCGCGCCCAAGGCAGCCTCGAACGCCTAGCGCTCGGTCAGCTTGAGTTCGATGCGCCGGTTCTTGGCGTAAGCCTCTTCCGTGTCGCCTTCCACCAGTGGCTGGTATTCGCCGAAGCCGGCGGCGACGAGGTGCTGGGGCGAGACGCCCTGCTCGATCAGGTAGCGCACCACGGCGATGGCCCGGGCGGCCGAAAGGTCCCAGTTCGACTGGAAGCGCCCCGTGCCGGAGATCGGCCGCTTATCGGTATGGCCGTCGACGCGGATCACCCAGTTGATCTCCTGCGGGATCTCCGCTTCCAGCTCCTTGATCGCCCCGGCGAGCTCGTCGAGCTGCGGGCGGAAGGACGGCGTGATGTCGTCCGTGCCCGTGGGAAAGAGGACGGAGGCAGGCAGCACGAAGCGGTCGCCGACCACCTCGATGTCGGAGCGGCCGGCGAGGATCTCGCGCAGGCGCCCGAAGAAGTCGGAGCGGTAGCGCGACAGCTCCTGCACGCGTTGCGCCAGGGCGACGTTGAGGCGCTTGCCGAGGTCGGCGATCTTCGTCTGGCTCTGCCGGTCGCGCGTTTCGGAGGCCTCCAGCGCGTCTTCCAGCGCGGCGATCTGGCGTCGCAGCGCGGCGAGCTGCTGGTTGAGGAGCTCCACCTGGGCGAGCGCGCGCTGGCTCACCTGCTTTTCGGAAACAAGGTCGCTCTGCAGGCTCGATATCTTCGCATCCGCCTCGCCGGCCGCGCCGGAATTGGAGGAAAGCAGGCTCTGCAGCCGGTCGCGCTCGGAGGAGGCGCTGTCGAGGCTCGCCTGCAGCGAGGCGACGGTCTCGGTGAGGTCGCGGCTGTTGGTCCGCTCCAGGGCGAGAAGCTCCGTCAGCTCCGCGATCTGCGCGTTCAGCCGGTTCAGCACCTCGTCGCGGCCGGAAATTTCCTGCGAGAGGAAGAACTGGGCGACGAAGAAGACGGTGAGCAGGAAGACGAAGACAAGCAGCAGCGTCGCCATCGCGTCGACGAAGCCCGGCCAGTAATCCGCCCGTTGCAGACGGCGTGCGCGCGCCATCGGCAAGGTCTAGCGCTCCTGCGTTTCGGTCAGCCCCGGCATGCGCCGGCGGCGCCCTTCCTCGTCGCCGAAAAGCCGCCCCTGCGGGTCGGCGCCGAGCTTTTCGGAGATGCGGTCGAGCGTCGATTGCAGATGCTCGCGCTGCTCGGCCTGCCCTTCCATCCAGTCGCGCACCATCTGCTGCTCGTTGCGCATGTGCTGGACTAGGCCCTGGATGCCCTCCGCAAGGTTCGCCATGGCGGCGATGGACGGGCGCCCGCCGCCTTCCACGTTGCGCGACAGGCGTTCGACCGCGAGACGGATTTCCTGCACCGTATTGCCGGTCTCCGCCCCCTCGAAATCGAAATCCTCCAGATCGGTCATCGTCGAGAGCCAATCTTCCAGCTCGGTATAGAACCGGTTCTGCGCCTGGCCCGCCTGCAGGTCGAGGAAGCCGAGGACGAGGGAGGAGGCAAGGCCGAAGAGCGAGGACGAGAAGGCGATGCCCATGCCGGAGAGCGGCGCTTCCAGGCCCGCCTTCAGTTCCTCGAAGATGACGCCCGCCTCGCCCGAGCCCACGCGCAGCGACTGGATCGTCTCGGAGACCGAGCCCACGGTCCTGAGAAGGCCCCAGAAGGTGCCCAGCAGGCCGAGGAAGACCAGAAGCCCCGTCAGGTAGCGCAGGATCTCCCGGTTTTCGTCGAGGCGCGTGGCGATCGAATCGAGGATGGAGCGCCAGGTCGAGGTGGACAGCATCGCCTCGCGCCGGTCGCGCAGGAGCGTGGCCATCGGCGCCAGCATCTTCGGCGTCGGCTCGGAAAACTCCGCTTCGCGCCGGCGGAAGGAGTTGACCCAGCGCACCTCCGGCATCAGCACGACGACGCTGCGGAAAGCCAGCACCACGCCGATGACGAGGACGCCGACGATCAGCCCGTTCAGCGCCGGATTCGACATGAAGCCGATGACGATCTGGCGATAGAGGATGAGGGGAACGAACGCCGCGATGACGAGAAAAATCACCATCCGGATGAGGAATATCCGGGGCGAGGAAAGCTTGTAGGGATCGTACTCTGTGGCCATCTGGTCCTGAGAATCGCCGCCCCGTGCGTCAATCTACCCTGATTTGGTCGCGGGACGAAACCGTCTCGGCCCGCGATACCCGTCTCAGCGGCTGGCCTTGCGCACCAGCTCCAGCAGGTGGCGGTGCACCGCCTCGTTGCCGGCAAGCACCGTGCCGTTCGCCAGCATCTTCTCGCCCCCCGACGTGTCGGTGACGAAGCCGCCCGCCTCGGTAATGAGCAGGATGCCGGCCGCCATGTCCCAGGGCGAGAGCGCCTCCTCCCAGAAACCGTCGAAGCGCCCGGAGGCGACGAAGGCAAGGTCGAGCGCGGCCGCGCCGCAGCGGCGGATGCCGGCCGCCTCGCCCATCACGGCGGCAAGCTGCCTCAGCGCCCGTCCGTGGTCGCCGCGTCCGAAATGGGGAATACCGGTGGCGATCACCGTCTCGTGGAACTCGCGGCGCTGGGCGACGCGAAGGCGCCGGTCGTTGAAGAAGGCGCCGCCGCCGCGCTCGGCCGAATAGAGCTCGTCGGTGATCGGATTGTAGATGATGCCCGCCGTCAGCTTGCCCTGCCGCTCCAGCGCGATGGAAACGGCAAAGAGCGGAATGCCGTGCAGGAAATTCGTGGTGCCGTCGAGCGGATCGACGATCCAGCGGTGCTGCGGGTCCTCGCCGACGGCCTCGCCGCTCTCCTCCATCAGGAAGGAATAGCCGGGCCGGGCCCGTTCGAGCTCCTCGCGGATGATCTCCTCGGCGCGCCTGTCGGCGGCGGAGACGAAATCGGCCGGCCCCTTGCGCGAGACCTGCAGCTTCTCCACCTCGCCGAAATCGCGTGCGAGCACGCGCCCCGCCTTCGTGGCGGCGCGCACCATGACGTTGATAAGTGCCGTACGGGCCATGTGCTGTGAGCCTACTCGGCCCGCTTGACGTAGCTGATCTCGCTGGTGTCGACGACAATCCGCTCGCCCGAGGTGATGAAGGGCGGCACCATCACCCGGACGCCGTTCTCCAGCATCGCGGGCTTGTAGGAGGAAGCGGCCGTCTGGCCCTTGATCGTCGGCTCCGTCTCGGTGATCGTCAGCGTCACCTGGTCGGGAAGCGCGATGCCGATCGCCTTCTCGTCGTGCATCTCCAGCGTCACCGTCATGCCGTCCTGCAGGAAGGCGGCGCGCTCGCCGACCCATTCCTCGGCGAGATTGATCTGCTCGTAGGTGCCCGAATCCATGAAGACGAGCATGTCCCCGTCCTTGTAGAGGAACTGGAAGTCCTTCGTCTCGATGCGCGCCCGCTCCACCTTCTCGTCGGATCCGAAGCGGTTGTTGAGCTTGCGTCCGTCGATGAGGTTCTTGAGCTCGACCTGGTTGTAGGCCGGCCCCTTGCCGGGCTTCACCTTGTTGGTCTTCACCGCCACCCAGAGCGAGCCGTCGTACTCGATGACATTGCCGGGGCGGATGTCGTTGCCGCTGATCTTCATGGGATACCTTGTGGGAAAGATTGCGGCCTTGCACCACACTTTCCCGCCCTTATCAAGGCGGCCTTTGGCTGCCTCAGGCGGCCGGAGCGCGCGGGCGAAGCCGGGTCACGTGGCCCATCTTGCGGCCGGGCCGAACCTCGCGCTTGCCGTAGAGGTGGAGCGCGGCGCCCGGCTCCGCCGCAAGGCCCTGCCAGGCCTCGGCCTCCGCGCCGATGAGATTGGTCATCACGGCGTTCGAATGGCGCTCCGTTGCACCGAGCGGCCAGCCGGCGACGGCGCGAATGTGGTTCTGGAACTGCGAGACCGAGCAGCCGTCCTGCGTCCAGTGGCCGGAATTGTGCACCCGTGGCGCGATCTCGTTGACGAGGAGCGTTTCCGCCTCCCCCTCCCCGACGACGAAGAGCTCGACGCCGATGACGCCGACATAGTCGAGCGCCGACAGGATCCGCGCCGCGATCTCGCGCGCCTTCTCTACCGTCGCCGGCTGGATCTGCGCCGGCACCGTGGACGTATGGAGGATGTGGTTGCGGTGGACGTTCTCCGTCACGTCGTAGGCCGCGACCTCGCCGGTGACGGACCTGACGCCAATCACGGAGACCTCGCGGGTGAAGGGAACGAGCGCCTCCAGGATCGCCGGCGCCCGTCCGATCGATTCGAACGCCGCCGCCGCCTCGTCCGGCGCCCCGATCCGCGCCTGGCCCTTGCCGTCATAGCCGAAGCGGCGCGTCTTCAGGATCGCCGGCGCGCCGATCTCGGCAAGCGCATCGGCAAGCTCTTCCTCGCTGGCGGCGGCGCGATAGGCGCCGACGGCCACGCCCGCCTCGCGGAGGAAATTCTTTTCCTTGAGCCGGTCCTGCGAGACGGCAAGCGCCTTCGGCCCGGGGCGCACGGGGCAGGTCTTCTCCAGAAGCTCTGCCGCGGCGACGTCGATGTTCTCGAATTCATAAGTGACGACGTCCACCGCGCCGGCAAAGAGCGCCAGCGCCGCCGCGTCGTCATAGGCCGCGATCGTCGTATGGGCGGCGACGTCGAAGGCCGGGCTTTCCCGGTCCGGGCAGAAGATGTGCGTCTTGAGGCCGAGTTCGGCCGCCGCGAGCGAGAGCATGCGCCCGAGCTGTCCGCCGCCGAGGATGCCGATCGTGGCGCCCGGCGGCAGCGCGCCGCCGTCCTCAGCCATCGTCCTCGGGCCTTTCCGGCACGCCGTCCGTCTGGCGCTGGCGCCAGGCGGCGACCTTTGCGGCCATATCCTGATCGCCGAGGGCGAGGATGGAGGCGGCGAAGAGGCCGGCATTGGCCGCGCCCGCCTCGCCGATGGCGAAGGTCGCGACCGGCACGCCGGCCGGCATCTGCACGATGGAAAGGAGCGAATCCTGGCCCGACAGCGTCTTCGACTTCACCGGGACCCCAAGCACGGGCAGCCGCGTGAGCGATGCGACCATGCCCGGCAGATGCGCCGCGCCCCCCGCCCCGGCGATGATCACCTTGAAGCCCTCGGCCTCCGCTCCCTTGGCGAAGGCGAAGAGCCGCTCCGGCGTGCGATGCGCGGAGACGACGCGCGTCTCATAGGCGACGCCGAGTTCGTCGAGCTTCTCGGCGGCCTTCTTCATGGTGCTCCAGTCGGAGCGGCTTCCCATGATGATGGCGACAGGAACGGATCGGTGAGCGGGCAAGGCGGCACGTCGTGCTGTGGAAGTGAAGGCGGGGGCTTAGCGAAAGCCCGCCCGGCCCGCAAGCCGCGCGGCGGCGCCCCCCGTGTTTGAGGAGCCTTTCAGGCGCGTTTCAGGCGATGATATCGGGCAACAGCCCGTCTTCCAGCGCCCGGATCCGGTCCTTGAGGGAGAGCTTCTTGCGCTTAAGCCGCTGCAACTGCAGGTAATCCGGCTGCGGGCTCGCCGCCTGAAGCGCGTCGATGGAATGATCGAGATCCCGGTGCTCCTGGCGCAGCAGGGCGAGCTCCGCCCTGATCTCCTTCTGCGTCAGTTCCACGACGTTGTCGTCATCTGCCATTCAGCACCTCCCGATACCGGCAATCTATCACGCTGCCTTGCCGCGTGCAGCATCGCCGAGGCCGCCGCGGCACGAGAGCCCGGTAACGCAAATATGTACGCACGGCAAAGCCCTGAAACCCTCCCTGGATGCGGCGATTTTGAACATTTCACGACGGCGGTGCAGCAACGGCATTGTTAGACAGAAGCGGCGCTCTGTGGCAGAATCCGTCCGCCATAGAAATGGAGGCGCGAATGTCCCTTGAAGCGCATCTTGCCGAGCTCGAGCGGCGTCACGAGTCGCTGGAGAAGGAGATCGAGAAGGCGATGGCCCAGCCGGCTGCCGACGATCTTGAGATCAACGAGCTCAAGCGGCGCAAGCTGCAGATCAAGGACCAGCTGGTACGCTTGCAGGTGTCACCCGAGGCGGCCTAGGACGTTCTATCCGGCGCCGGTGATCCGGCGCCGGGCCACCCGCAGGCGATATCCCGGCGCTGCCCGAAGCGTCGCGCGGACACGATAATCCCTTCCTTCGGCCGCAACCTGATGTTGTGCGGCGATGACGGTTTTTTTGCCGATATCCCGCTTGGCGAGATGTCGCCCCGCGCCGTGGCCCGCCCGAAAAAATCCGCTCAGGCAGCCATGCCCTTCCGGTGGCGCTCGCTGTCGCGCCGGCGCTCCCCGCCCTGCGCGGCGACCTCACGTTCGCCGCCGGGCTTGGCGACTTCCCGCTCGCCGCGCCGCGCGGCGATCTCCCGCCGCACCACCCAGCGCATGATGTCCTTCCACCGCCAGATCTTGCCGGCGCTCGCCCAATTGCCGTCCGGCACCTCGTTGATCAGGCACCAGACGCGGTAGGCCTCCTCTTCCGAATAGGGCGTGCCCTCCGCGGCGAGGATGGCGTTGGTGGATTTCTCCACCAGCGAGCGCTTCTTTTCCTCGTTCAGTGCCCCGCCCGGCACCGTGTAGGTCAGCCGATAGCAGGGCGCATCGCTCACCCGCCCGCCGACATAGGAGCGGGTGGGATCGAGCTCGGTGACCTCCAGCCGGGTGATGGAGCGCGCGATGGCGCTGCCGTCCCGGGCCCCCTGATGGGCGAGGAGAATGGCGGTGAGATCGCGCGCCAGCATGTCCATCTTGGCTTCGGACAGGGCGCCGCGGGTCATTCGAAGTTCGGCGAGAGGCATCAGACAACCTTCCGGTTACGCAATACGAACGTCATGCAGCCTGTTCGTCGGCGGGCTTCAGGCGCTCCTGGGCCCGCACAAGCTTTTCCATCTTCCTGAGATCCGGCTCGCTCACGCCGAGCGCGCAATCGACCCAGATGTCGGTGATGTCGCGCAGCTCCTCCAGGCTGAGCGGCATGACGCGCCGGCGGGTGCGATAGATGCCGACCTGCGCGTTGTGGCGGCGGGAGGTCTTTTCGATGTAGGCGCGCACCGCCTCCTCGCCTCGCCCGTCCTCGGCCATCAGGTCGATGACCCCGGCCTCCAGCATTTCCTCCGCCGGGAAGCTGCGCCCCGAAAGCATCAGCTTCTCCGCCGTGCGCGCGGAGGTCTTTCTCTGCAGGTACGAATAGGCCCCCATCCCCGGGAAGAGGTTGAAGAGCACCTCCGGCAGACCGAACGTGGCGCTTTTTTCGGCAATGATGAGATTGCACGACAGCGCCGATTCCAGCCCGCCGCCCAGCGCCTGGCCTTCCACCAGCGCGATCGTCACGAGCGGCAGCCCGGCGCTGATGGAGTTGAGATAGGTCATCTCCGCGCAGGCATGGGCGTAGTCGCGCAACCCCTCCTCGTTCCGCTCGCGGATGAGCCGCGAGAACAGGTCGAGATCGCCGCCCAGCGAGAAGATCGAAGGCGTGCTCGAGCGATAGATGATGTATTTGATCGGAACGGATTGCTGCCAGGTGCCGCCGGCGAGCTTCTCGTTCAATGTCTTGAAAAGATGGATGTATTCGCTGACCAGGCGGCGCGTGAAACAGGGCCGCCCCGGAGGGGTCATCGTCGTCCACAGCGTGCCGGTATCGGGCTCGAAGTGAAGGACGATCTCTTTCAGCTCGGGTTGAAGCTCGGCAAGGATCTCATCGACACGCGCCAACCCGGCATCCCGGACTTGCCGGAGCCTCGGTTCGCTGTGCGCAACGCCGCTCGTCTGGCCTGAATGCGCTTGACTCAACTCCATCACAGGTACTCCCGCCGCCACAGGACCTGTAAAGATTAATACAACGTTTGCGCATTTCGTTAAGGCAAACTTTTGGGCAGGGCGTGATAACCTTCTGTTAAGGTTAACGAAACGTTAACATCGTTAAGGGTCCCGAAATCCGGCGGGCTGCCTGTCAGGCCGCGGCCTGGGCGTCGATGCGCACGCTGAAGAGACGGTCGAGTTTTTCCGGCGGCACGGGCCGGCCGATGAGGTATCCCTGCACCTCGTCGACATAGCCGTCGGCCATGATGATGGCGAGCTGGTCGTCGCGCTCCACCCCCTCCACCGCCACGGAAAGGCCGAGCTCGGCGCTAAGCCGCGCCACGCCGCGTAGCATGATCAGCGCCTGCGGGTCCGAATCGAGACCCAGGATGAAGGAGCGGTCGATCTTCACCTTGTCGAAGGGGAAGCTCTGCAGATAGGCAAGGCTCGAATAGCCGGTGCCGAAATCGTCGAGCGAGATGCGAATGCCCATCTCGTGCAGTTCGCTCAGCGCCAGCTTGGTGCGCTCGGTGTGCTCCAGAAGCACCGATTCGGTGATCTCGATCTCCAGCCGGTCGGCCGGCAGCCCGGTTGCCGAAAGCGCCGCCTCGACCGAGCGAACGATGTCGCCGCGACGGAAATGGATCGGCGAGACATTGACGGCCACGCGCGTCTGCGCCGGCCATTTCTTGGCTTCCCGGCAGGCGCGCAGCAGCGTCCAGTCGCCGATCTCCACGATCAGGCCCATCTCCTCGGCCAGCGGAATGAACACCGATGGCGGCACCGGCCCGCGCCGTCCCCCCGGCCAGCGCAGCAGCGCCTCGCAGGTGGAGATGGTCCGTCGCCGCAGATGCAGGAGCGGCTGGAAATGCAGCTGCAGCTCTTCGTTGGCGAAGGCGCTGCGCAGATCGAGCTCCAGCGAGCGGCGCTCCTGCGCCTTGACGTCCATTTCCCGTTCGAAAAGGCAGTAGGTGCCGCGCCCGTTGGCCTTGGCGCGGTAGAGCGCCATGTCGGCGTTCTTCAGCAGCGCATCGGCGTTGCGCCCGTCAGCGGGGGCGAGCGCGATGCCCACCGAGGCGCCGGCGATGATGGAATGGCCGTTGAGCGCGTAGGGCTGGGCGAGCGCGGCCATGATGCGCGTCGCGAAGGCCCGCGCCTCGTCGGCATCCTCCACGCTCGCGGCGATCAGGACGAACTCGTCGCCGCCGAAGCGGGCGAGCACGTCGCTCTTGCGCGTCATGGCCGAAAGGCGCCTGGCGGTGGCGCGCAGCAGGCTGTCGCCGACGGGATGGCCGAGCGTGTCGTTGACGCTCTTGAAATGGTCGAGGTCGATGCAGAAGATCGCAAAGCCCGACCCTTCCTGGACGGCCTCTTCCAGCGCCTCCTCCAGCTGCTCCTTCAGGAGCACCCGGTTCGGCAGGCCGGTCACGTCGTCATGATGGGCCATGTAGGCGATGCGCGCTTCCGCGCGCTTTCGCTCCGTCACGTCCTCGGCGACGAGCACCATGCCGCCATCCTTGGCGGCCTCGACGGTCATGGACAGCGTGCGCCGGTCGTTCGTGACGATCTGAACTTCCTTGCCGACCTTGAACTCGCCCTGCAGGCGTTTCAGCTCGGAGCGCGAGAAGACGCCCTTGCGCACGCAGGTGCGCACGAGGTCCTGCAGCGCCATGCCTTCCTGGACGTCGCCGTCCTGCAGGCCGAGCAGGTCGGTCAGGCGGCTGTTGTAGACGCGCACGCGCTCTTCCGCGTCGAGCATCATCACGCCGTGGGACATGTTGCTGAGGGCCGCTTCCAGCCGGCCCGCCAGGAGCGTCATGACCTTTTCGGCACGCAGCGCGGCGAGAAGCGTCCGGCTGATGGAGACCGAAACGCCCCGCATCGACCAGAAGAAGAAGGCGAGCAGGATCGCCAGGGCGACATAGGAGGCTTCCCCGCGCAGCGACAGGCCGAGAACCAGCGGGATGCAGGACAGGATGATCTGCAGGGAGACGAGCTGCGGGCGCCCGGCGTTTCGACCGGCGATGCCGGACGAATAGCCGATGGTGACGGAAACGGCGACGAGATGGGCGGTGACGTCGTTGGAAAAGACGAGGGCGATGAGACACCACACGCCCAGAAGGAGGGAATAGGCGCAGGCCCCGATCCCGTAGAGCACGTCCCACAGATGCGGCTGCTCGACGAGGCGCTTGCCGTGGCTGCGATGCTGGAAGAGCATGCCGATCACGACGCGCGCCAGGCTGACCGCGGCGATCGCCGCCGCGCACCAATAGAGCGCCGCTTCACCGGTTTCGTACGCGGTCAGCAGCGCTGCGCTCGTTCCGCCGATGGCCCCGGCGACAAGCGAGCGCATGGAGCTGAAAAGCGAATTCACCAGCGAAGCGTAGATGTCCGGCTCTATCCGGCGATCGATGGTCGGTCCTTGCTCCATCACCCTGTCAGTCGCGATCTCTCGCAACATCTTCGCGGGTGCATATTAAATAAAGCTCTAAACCGTCAGGTTTTTGTGTAATCACCCCCGGCGATGGGCCTCACGCGCCTTCCCCAGCGGCAGCCAAGGCGGTTGTCTCAGCCCTTTCCGCAGCTTCGATCGAACCCATGCTGAGCGAAATTATCATTATATTTCTGTGTCTTGCAGGTGGCGGGCTGGTCAAGGGCGCGCTCGGAATGGGCCTGCCCCTCATTGCCGTACCCGGTCTTGCCGCCTTTCTCGGCGTTCCCTACGCGCTGGCCGTCCTGACGGTGCCGATCCTCGTCACCAACACCTGGCAGATGTGGCGCTTCCGCGATCACCGGCATGGTCTCGCCTTCCTGCCGGGGCTGACGGCGAGCGCCCTTGTCGGCATCGCCATCGGCACCTTCATGCTGACGCACCTGCCGGCGGAGATGCTCTCGCTCGGTCTTGCGATCGTCATCGCGGTCTACATCGCCCTGCGGGTCTTCCAGCCGCAGCTGCAGCTTTCCATGGAGCATGCCAGGCCGCTGGCGCCACTGATCGGGCTCGTCGCCGGGGCGCTGCAGGGCGCGACGGGGATCTCCGCGCCCGTCAGCGTCACCTACATCAGCGCCATGCGCCTCGCCCGCCCGGCCTTCGTCTTCTCCGTCTCGACGCTCTTCACCGGCTTCGTTCTCGCCCAGATCCCTTCGCTGGCGCTCGCCGGCGTCCTGACGGGCGAGCGGGCGCTCTTCAGCGCCTGCGCCCTCCTGCCGGTCTTCCTCGGCATGCGCCTCGGCAGCTGGCTCGGCCATCGCCTCGATGCCCGGCGTTTCGATCAGGTGATCCTCGTGCTGCTTGCCCTCATCGCCGCCAAGCTCGTCTTCGATTCCGGCATCCTGGGCTGAGGGTCAGCTCTCCTTCGCCATCTCGCGCAGCCGGAATTTCTGGATCTTGCCGGTGCTCGTCTTCGGAATCTCGGCGAAGACGATGTCGCGCGGGCATTTGTAATGGGCGAGCCGCTCGCGGGCATAGGCGATCAGTTCCTCACCGCTCGCCTGCGTGCCGGGCTTCAGCTCCACGAAGGCGACCGGCGTCTCGCCCCATTTCTCGTCCGGCCGGGCCACCACCGCGACGGATGAGACCGCGGGATGCTTGTAGAGGACTTCCTCCACCTCGATCGAGGAGATGTTCTCGCCGCCCGAGATGATGATGTCCTTGGAGCGGTCCTTCAGCTGCACGTAGCCGTCGGGATGCATGACGCCGAGATCGCCGGAATGGAACCAGCCGCCGGCAAGCGCCTGCTCGCTCGCCTTGCGGTTCTTCAGATAGCCTTTCATCACGATATTGCCGCGGAACATCACCTCGCCGAGGCTCTCGCCGTCGGCCGGCACCGGCTGCATCGTTTCCGGGTCGATGACGGCGAGGTCCTCCAGCGCCGGATAGCGCACGCCCTGGCGCGCCTTCTTCGTCGCCCGCGCCGCGCCGTCGAGATCGTTCCACGCCTCGTGCCATTCGTTGACCACCGCCGGCCCGTAGGTCTCCGTCAGACCGTAGAGATGCGTGACGGCAAAGCCCGCCTCCTCCATGCCGGAAAGCACCGTCTCGGGCGGCGGCGCGGCGGCCGTCGCGAAGGAGACCTTGTGGGAGAAGTCGCGCCTTTCCTGCGGCCCGGCATTGATGAGGACCCCCATGACGATCGGGGCGCCGCACATATGGGTGACGCCATGCTCGGCGATCGCATGGTAGATCGTCTTCGCCCGCACCCATCTGAGGCAAACATGCGTGCCGGCCGTCAGCGGGATCGACCAGGGAAAGCACCAGCCGTTGCAGTGGAACATCGGCAGCGTCCACAGATACACCGGATGCCGGCCGAGATCGGCGGAGACCTGGTTGGCGTAGCACATCAGCGCCGCGCCGCGATGATGGTAGACGACGCCCTTGGGATTGCCCGTCGTGCCGGAGGTGTAGTTGAGCGAGATCGCATCCCATTCGTCCGCCGGCATCGTCCAGGAGGAATCAGGGTCGCCCTCGGCGAGAAGCGCCGCCCATTCGAGGCTGCCGATCGCCGCGCCCTTCGGCGCGACAGGGTCCTCGCCGCTCGCAGGCTCGTAGTGCGGATCGTCGAAATCGACGACGAGCGGCTTGACCTTCGCCTGGGCGAGGGCGTCCGCCATGACGCCCGAAAACTCCCGGTCGACGATGACGACCTTCGCCTCCGAATGCTCCAGCTGGAAGGCGATCACGGCCGCGTCGAGCCGCGTATTGATGGAATGCAGGACGGCGCCCGCCATCGGCACCCCGTAATGGGCAATCAGCATGGGCGGCGTATTGGCCAGCATCACCGAGACCGTGTCACCCCGCCCGATCCCCCGCGCCTTCAGCGCCGAGGCGAGGCGCCGCGCATCGCCGTAGAAATCCCGGTAGCTCCAGCTCCCCTTCCCGTGGACGATCGCCGTCCTGTCCGGGAAGATCGCGGCGGTGCGCGCCAGAAACGACAGCGGCGTCAGCGGCTGGTGGTTCGCCGGCGTCTTCGGCAGGTCGGTATCGTAGGGGTGGCTCATGGCGTTTCCTCTTTTGAGAAGATCAAAGCCGAAGCCCCCACCTCTTTCAATCGCCGCTTTCAATCGCCCCTTCGCTGGGCTCCGCCGGAGAGGCGCACGCTTCACCCGAAGAGAAGCGCCGTTCCCCCGTCCCAGATCAGCTTGACCGAGACGACGAGGACCATCGCGTAGCTGATCGCATAGAAGAAGCGCGGCGAGACGATCTTGACGAGCCAGGCGCCGAAGAACGTGGCGAAGGGCGCGATCGGCAGGAGAACCGCCGAGGTGGCGAGGTTGGAGGCGGAAAACTGCCCGAGCATGAAATAGGGCAGGAGCTTCACCGCGTTGACGATGGCGAAGAAGATCACCGAGGTGCCGGCATAGAGCCGGGGGTCGAGCCTCAGCGGCAGCATGTAGAGCTGGAAGGGCGGCCCGCCCGCATGCGCCACGAAGCTGGTGAAGCCGGCGACCGCACCCCAGAACGCGCCCTTGGCGCGATTGTGCGGCGCCCCGCCGTCGCCGAGGCTGCGGCGCAGGTAATGGTTCAGCGAGAAGGCGAGCCCGATGCCGCCGACGATGAGGCGGATTTCGTTCTCACCGATCATGCCGGCGAGAAGCCAGCCGATGCCGATGCCGATGACGGCGCCGGGCACGAGGATGATGAGGCTCGTCTTGTCGTAGATGCCGCGCCAGGCCCACAGCCCCGCCATGTCCATGACGACGAGGATCGGCAACAGTATCGCCGCGGCCCGCACCGGATCGATGGCGAGCGTCATCAGCGGCACGCCGAGGATCGCTCCGGCCCCGCCGAAACCGCCCTTGGAAAGCCCGATCATGATGACGGCCGGAACCGCCAGGGCGTAGAAAAACGGATCGTGGATCACGAAAAGGTGCTTGCCGCTTGGCTCACGAAGCGGCCGTGCCGCGCACCGTCCGGGCGATCTGCGACAGCCGCTCGCTGGTGCGCTCCATCGCCTCGCTGACCTCCGCTTCCAGCGCCTCGCAGCGATCCAGCGCCTCGTTGCGCCCCTCGCGCAGCTCCGCGATCTCGTCCTGCAGCGCCGCGATGCGTTCCTCCGCCTCGCTGAGGCGGTCCATGGTCAGCATCGCCGCCATGACGGTAAGGCGCTGGTCGCCGATCTCGCCGACGCTGGCCCGCAGCTCCTGCACGGTCTCGTCGAGACGCTCGCCGAGCCGCGCGACATGGTCTTCCTGGCCGTCGTCGCAGGCGAGGCGATAGCGGTGGCCGGCAATGGTGACGGTAACGGTTGCCATGTCCTATTCCCCGCCCAGCGCCTGCTGCAGCGCGCCGATCGCGCGCTCCAGCCTCACGCTGACCTCGGCGCGTGCCTTCTCCAGCCGGTCCGAACGCCCGCTGGCGGCGTCGAGCGCCTCCGCGAGGCGAGCCCGGTCCTGCTCCACATCGTGCAGTTGCGCGGCCAGCGCCTCGCTCTTGCCGCCGCCTGAATTCAGCTGCTCCACGGCACGCTCCAGCTCGGCGAGAGCCTGCTGCAGTTTCTCGCTGGCCGCGGCGAGGCGCGGGGCCTTCAGGCTGGCTTGCGGAGCTGTGGGCATCGGATACGGACGATCGAGTTGTTCAGCCGGCACGGGTTTGGATCCGACTTGGGAAAAATCAACGGATTGCACCAAAGAGGTTATGCAGCGCTTCAAAGGGGCGTCAACCGCCTCGTTGCATGGCATCAAACCGGAACGGGCCTGCGACGTTGACTCGTCTTGAGAGGCGTGTATGTCTCGCCCCGCCTGCCGAAGGGGGCGGTGTTGCGGGGCGTCTCCTCACTTTGGATCGAGCAGCACACGACATTTCCGGACAAGAGATAATGCCAGAGGCCGACAAGCACGCATCCATGGCCAATGCCATCCGGGCGCTTGCCATGGACGCGGTTCAAAAAGCCAATTCAGGACATCCCGGGCTCCCGATGGGAGCGGCGGATATCGCCACCGTCCTGTTCACCCGGCACATGAAATTCGATCCCACCGATCCGGCATGGCCGGACCGCGACCGATTCGTCATGTCGCCCGGTCACGGCTCCATGCTCGTCTATTCACTCCTCTATCTCCTCGGCTACGAGGACATGACGCTGGAGGAGCTGGAAAACTTCCGTCAGATGGGCTCCAGGACCGCCGGCCATCCCGAATATGGCGAGGCGGCGGGCATCGAGACGACGACGGGCCCGCTCGGCCAGGGCATTTCCAACGCCGTCGGCATGGCGCTCGCCGAGCGCATCCTCAATGCCGAGTTCGGCGACGACGTCGTCGACCATTACACCTATGTGCTGTGCTCCGACGGCGACCTGATGGAGGGCATCAGCCAGGAGGCGATCGCCCTCGCCGGCCACCTGAAGCTCTCCCGCCTCATCGTCGTCTTCGACGACAACCGCATCACCATCGACGGCGACATCGCCCTTTCCGATTGCACCGACCAGGTCGCCCGCGTCGAGGCTTCCGGCTGGAACGCCGTGCGCATCGACGGCCACGATCCGGACCAGATCGACCGCGCCCTTTCCGATGCCAGGCAGTCCGACAGGCCGACGCTGATCGCCGCGCGCACCACCATCGGCTTCGGCGCGCCCAACAAGGCCGGCACCTCCTCCGCCCACGGCTCGCCGCTCGGCGAAAAGGAGATCGAGGCTGCCAGGAAGTCGCTCGGCTGGGATTCGCCGCCCTTCGTCATTCCCGATCAGATCCGCGACGCCTGGCGCATGGCCGGCCTTCGCTCGCGCCCGCAGCGCAAGGCCTGGCAGGAACGCTTCGAGGCGCTGGAGGCCGAAAAGCGCGGCGAGTTCGAGCGCCGCACGGCCGGCGACCTGCCCGCCCGGCTCGAGCGCGCCTTCCTCGATGTGAAGCAGCAGTTCGCCGACGAGCCGCAGAACATCGCCAGCCGCAAATCCTCCGAGCTGGTGCTGGAATGCATCTGCCCGGTGGCGCCCGAGATGATCGGCGGCTCGGCCGATCTCACCGGCTCCAACAACACCAAGACCAAGCCGATGAAGTCGGTTACCCCGGAAAATTACGGCGGCCGCTTCATCCACTGGGGCATTCGCGAACACGGCATGTCCGCCGCGATGAACGGCATGGCGCTGCACAAGGGCCTCATCCCCTATTCCGGCACCTTCCTCACCTTCTCGGACTATTGCCGCCCGTCCATCCGCCTCGCGGCGATGATGAAGCAGCGCGTCATCTGGGTGATGACGCACGATTCCATCGGCCTCGGCGAGGACGGCCCGACCCATCAGCCGGTCGAGCATCTGGCCGCGCTGCGCGCCATCCCCAACCTCCTCGTCTTCCGCCCGGCCGATGCAGTGGAGACGGCCGAGTGCTGGCAGATCGCGCTGGAGCACACCACCGGCCCGAGCATCCTCAGCCTGACGCGCCAGAACCTCGACCAGATCCGTCTGGAATTCGAGGAGAACAACCTGTGCCGCCGGGGCGCCTACGAGATCGCCGCCGCGAGCGGCGGGGCGGAGGCCGAGGTGAGCCTTTTTGCCACGGGCTCGGAGGTCGGCATTGCGGTTGCGGCAAAATCGCTCCTGGCGGAAAAAGGACATCCGACGCGGGTGGTCTCCATCCCCTCCTTCGAGCTCTTCCAGCGCCAGAGCGACATCTACCGCGCGGAGATCCTCGGCACGGCCCCCGTCCGGGTCGGCGTGGAGGCGGCCATCCGCCAGGGGTGGGACCCCATCATCGGCACCGACGGCATCTTCGTCGGCATGCGCGGCTTCGGTATGAGCGGGCCCTATCAGGAGCTCTACCGCCACTTCGGAATAACCGCCGATGCGATCTGCGAGAAGGCGATCGCGCGGCTTCACGAGAATGGAACGCTTCAGGAGTAAGAGGGATATGGTTAAGGTCGCCATCAATGGTTTCGGTCGCATCGGTCGCAACGTTCTGCGCGCCATCATCGAGACCGGCCGTACCGATTTGGAAGTCGTCGCCATCAACGATCTCGGCCCGGTGGAGACCAACGCCCACCTGGTGCGCTACGACAGCGTCCATGGCCGCTTCCCCGGCGAAGTGAAGGTCTCCGGCGACACGATCGACGTCGGCCGCGGCCCGATCAAGGTGACGGCCGAGCGCGATCCGGCCAAGCTGCCGCACGGCGAGCTCGGCGTCGACATCGTCATGGAATGCACGGGCATCTTCACCGCCCGCGAAAAGGCGGCGCTGCATCTGGAAGGCGGCGCCAAGCGCGTCCTCGTCTCCGCCCCGGCGACCGGCGCCGACCTCACGGTCGTCTACGGCGTCAACCACGACAAGCTGACGTCGGACCACATCGTCGTCTCCAACGCCTCCTGCACCACCAACTGCCTCGCCCCGGTCGCCTATGTGCTCAACAACGCCATCGGCATCGAGAAGGGCTTCATGACGACGATCCATTCCTATACGGGCGACCAGCCGACGCTGGACACGCTCCACAAGGATCTCTACCGCGGCCGTGCCGCGGCGCTCTCCATGATCCCGACCTCGACGGGCGCGGCCAAGGCCGTCGGCCTCGTCCTGCCGGAGCTGAACGGCAAGCTCGACGGCGTCTCCATCCGCGTGCCGACGCCGAACGTCTCCGTCATCGACTTCAAGTTCATCCCCTCGCGCGACACCTCCGTCGAGGAGATCCAGAACGCCGTGCGCGAGGCCGCCGACGGACCGCTGAAGAACATCCTCGGCTACACGGACGAGAAGCTCGTCTCCTCCGACTTCAACCATGACCCGCATTCCTCCATCTTCCACATGGACGGGACCAAGGTGATGGAAGGCAATCTGTGCCGCGTCATGTCCTGGTACGACAACGAATGGGGCTTCTCCAACCGCATGAACGACACGGCGGTGGCGATGGCGAAGACCCTCTAGCACCCGCTTTCGGGTGAGCGGCTTCGGCCCTGTGCCGGCGCGCATCGCGCGCTGGCGTCCCGAAGAGGCGATCGGCCTCGAACATCTGGAACTGGCGCCGGCCGCTTCCGGCGTGCGCGCCCGCGGCACCATCATCGGCGGGCGCGGCGGCGTGCCTTACGGCGTCTCCTACGATATCGCCTGCGACGAGGCCTGGCGCACGCGCAGCCTCCACCTGCGGACCGCTTCCGGACGAAGCATCGACATCCGTTCCGACGGCGCCGGCCACTGGACCGATGCGGCCGGGCTTGCGCTGCCGCGGCTGGAAGGCGCCATCGATGTCGACCTCGCCGGCTCCGCCTTCACCAACACCCTGCCGATCCGCCGGCTCGGGCTCCAGGCCGGCGAGCGCTCGCCGGACCTCAAGATGGTCTACGTCCCCTTCGACAGCTTCGAGCCGGTGATCGACCTGCAGATCTACACCTGCCTCGAACCGGGGGCGCGCTACCTCTATCAGGCCGCCGACCGCAGCTTTGAGGCGGAGCTTCCCGTCGACGGGGACGGTCTCGTCATCGACTATCCGTCCCTTTTTCGCCGCCTTCCCGATCCTTCTTCCTGACGGGCGATGCCGGGGCCCTTGCGCCCGGCGGAACGCTTCCTTCTCCAGTTGCAGCGGCGAGGCCTTGCCTTCCCCCTCCCCGCTCGCGACAAGAAAAAGGGCGAGCGCGCGAGAGGGTTATGGACGAAGCGGTTTACGTCATCACGCTGATCGGGACGGGCCTTGTGCTCGTCGCCGCCTTTTCCAGCCTGATCGCCTTCCGCTTCGGCGCGCCGCTCCTTCTCGTCTTCCTTCTCATTGGCCTCGCCGCCGGCATCGACGGCTTCGGCATCGATTTCGACAATGCTGCGCTCGCCTATTTCGTCGGCTCGCTGGCGCTCGCCATCATCCTCTTCGATTCCGGCTTCCGGACATCCTTCTCCGCCTTCCGCCAGGCGGCCCTGCCGGCGATCTCGCTCGCCACCATCGGCGTCGTCCTGACGGCGGGCTTCGTAGGCGTCGCCGCCTGGTATCTCACCGACTTCACCTGGCTCGAATGCTTTCTTCTCGGATCGATCGTCGCCTCGACGGATGCGGCCGCCGTCTTCTTCCTGCTGCGCGTCGGCAACATCTCCATCCGTGAGAGGGTCGGCGCGACGCTGGAAATCGAGTCCGGCTCCAACGATCCGATCGCCATCTTCCTGACGCTGACGCTCGTCTCCGTCGTGGCGGCCGGCGAGGCGGTCGACGGCCACGCCCTCGCCCGCGACGTCTTCTTCGGCTTCATCCTCCAGATGGGCCTCGGCGCGGCGGCCGGTCTTGCCGGCGGGCGGCTCGTCGTCTGGCTGGTCGAAAAGCTCGCGCTCGATCGCGGTCTGATGCCGATCTTCGTGCTGGCACTGTCGATGATGGTCTTCGCCGCCGCGGGCGCCATCGGCGGCTCGGGCTTTCTCGCCGTCTATCTCGCCGGCATCGTCGCCGGCAATGCCCGCCTGCCGGCGGCTCCGCGCCTGATGCGCTTTCAGGACGGCATGACCTGGCTCGCCCAGATCATCATGTTCCTCGTCCTCGGCCTCTTCGCGACGCCCTCCCAATTTCCGGTGATCTTCGCCGACGCGTTCCTGATCGGCCTCTTTCTCATCTTCATCGGCCGTCCGCTGGCCGTCGCCCTCTGCCTCATCCCCTTCCGCTTCGCGCGCAACGAGACGGCTTTCGTCTCCTGGGTGGGGCTGCGCGGGGCGGTCTCGATCCTGCTGGCGCTGACCCCGCTGATCGGCGGCCTGGAAAACGGCCGCGCCATCTTCAACATCGCCTTCCTGATCGTGCTGACCTCGCTGGTCGTGCAGGGCTGGACGGTCGGCACCGTGGCGCGCCGGCTCGGCCTCGTCCTGCCGCCCCGCCTCGGCCCGCTGGAAAAGATGACGCTGGAGCTGCCCGGCGCGAAGAACCAGGAGCTGATCACCTACCGGGTGATCGAGGACAGCCCCGTCGCGCGCGGCGAGCACATCCCGCGCTGGGCGCGCCCCTCTCTGATCCTTCGCGGCGGCCAGGCGCTCTCCTTTTCCGATGTGGGCCGCCTCTTGCCGGGCGATTATGTCTACATCGTCGTTCCCGACCGCTATCCCCCGCTGCTCGACCGGCTCTTTGCCAGCCGTGCGAAGCTCGATCCGGCGGATGCGGAGTTCTTCGGGCACTTCGCGCTCGATCCGGCCGGCCCCGCCTCGGCCCTCGCCGAGGCCTACGGCGCCCATCTCGACGAGGAAGAAAAGGCGATGAGCCTTTCCGGCCTCGTCGCCTCGCGCCTCGTCGGCAGGCCGGAATACGGCGACCGTATCCTCCTCGGCCCAGTCGAGCTGATCGTCCGCGACACTGACGAGGAGGGCCGGCCCGCCGCGCTCGGCCTTTCGCTCGATCCGAAGTCGCAGCACGAAAGCGCCATGACGATGCTGAGCGCCGGGGGCCTGCGCGACCGCATCGCCCGTCTCCTCGCGCGAAGGCCGAAGAAAAAGGCAAAGACACGCCCCGCCGGGCCCGATGGCGCGAGCGAAAGACCTGCGGTGCCCGCGGCGGCGACCGCGGCCGAGGCTTCGGAGGGCCCGCCCACCGGGACATGAGGGCTGCTTGTCATCGGCCTTTCTCTCTGTATGTTCGCGCCAAATCGGACATCGCCTGGGGGGTAGGATCATGACTGCGTTTCACACGCTCGACGACGCCGGAGACATCAAGGGAAAGCGCGTTCTTCTGCGCGTCGACCTCAACGTGCCGGTCAAGGACGGCAGGGTGACGGATACGACCCGCATCGAGCGCGTCGCGGCCACCATCCGCGAATTGTCGGACCGGGGCGCCAAGGTCGCCCTTCTGGCCCATTTCGACCGCCCGAAGGGCAAGCGGGTGCCGGAGATGTCGCTCGCTCCTGTCGCCGGCGATGTGGCGCAGGTCGTCGGCAAGCCGGTCGAGTTCTGCGACGACTGCATTGGCGAGACGGCCGAGCATGCCGTCTCCAGCCTCGGCGACGGCGGCATCGTCCTTCTAGAGAACACCCGCTTCTATCCCGGCGAGGAGAAGAACGAGGCGGACTTCGCCGCCGCGCTGGCGAAATGCGGCGACATCTACGTCAACGACGCCTTCTCCGCCGCCCACCGCGCCCATGCCTCCACCGAAGGGCTGGCCCATCTTCTGCCGGCCTATGCCGGCCGCGCCATGCAGGAGGAGCTTGAGGCGCTCGACAAGGCGCTCGGCAGCCCGAAGCGCCCGGTGCTGGCCATCGTCGGCGGCGCCAAGGTTTCCACCAAGATCGACCTCCTCGCCAACCTCGTGCAGAAGGTGGACGCCCTCGTCATTGGCGGCGGCATGGCCAACACCTTCCTCAATGCCAAGGGCATCGCCGTCGGCAAGTCGCTCTGCGAGCCCGATCTCGCCGAGACGGCCCGCCGCATCATGACCGAGGCGGCCTCTTCCGGCTGTGCTGTCGTCCTGCCGATCGATGTCGTCATCGCCCGCGAGTTCAAGGCGAATGCCGAGAACGAGACGGTTCCGGCCGAAAGCGTGCCGGCGGACGCCATGATCCTCGATGTCGGGGCCGAGAGCATCGCCGCCGTCAACGCCTGGATCGACAAGGCCGAGACGCTCGTCTGGAACGGCCCGCTCGGCGCCTTCGAGACCGTTCCCTTCGACAAGGCGACGATGGCCTGTGCCCGCCATGCGGCCGAGGTGACGAAGGCGGGGGGCCTCGTTTCCGTCGCCGGCGGCGGCGACACGGTCGCCGCCCTCAACCAGGCGCATGTCGCGGACGACTTCTCTTACGTATCGACCGCCGGAGGCGCCTTCCTGGAGTGGATGGAAGGCAAGGCCTTGCCGGGCGTCGAGGCTTTGAAGAAGGTTTGAATCGTTCGACAATTGGAGTAGCCAGACCGCACCGATCAATTCAGCGCGGAGGAGTTCATGAGCGAACGTATTCAGGACATAGCCAACAAGATGGTAGCCGAGGGCAAGGGCATCCTTGCCGCCGATGAAAGCACGGAAACCATCAAGAAGCGCTTCGATACGATCGGACTCGAATCGACCGAGGAGAACCGCCGCGACTATCGCGAGATGCTGTTCCGCGCCGAGGCGACGGCCGAGACGGTTTCCGGCGTCATCCTCTTCGACGAGACCCTGCGCCAGAGCGCTCGCGACGGCACCCCGTTCACCAAGGTCCTCGCCGAGGCCGGCGCCATCCCGGGCATCAAGGTCGATCAGGGCGCCAAGGATCTTGCCCTGTCGCCGGGCGAGAAGGTGACGGAGGGTCTGACGGGCCTGCGCGAGCGCCTGAAGGAATATTACGAGCTCGGCGCCCGCTTCGCCAAATGGCGTGCCGTCATCACCATCGACGGCGACCTGCCTTCCTGGAACTGCGTCAAGGCGAACGCCCACGCACTCGCCCGCTATGCGGCCCTTTGCCAGGAAAACGGCATCGTGCCGATCGTCGAGCCGGAAGTGCTGATGGACGGCGACAAGGCCAGGCACGGCATCGACCGCTGCTATGACGTCACGCTCTGGGCGCTCAACACCGTCTTCGACGAGCTCTACGACGCTTCCGTCGCGCTCGACGGCATCATCCTGAAGCCGAACATGGTCGTTCCCGGCCAGAAGTCCGGCGAAAAGGCGAGTGTCGAGGAAGTCGCAGAGAAGACGGTCCGCTGCCTCAAGGAGGCCGTGCCTTCGGCCGTCCCGGGCATCGCCTTCCTCTCCGGCGGCCAGTCGGACGAGCTGGCGACGGCGCATCTTTCGGCGATGAATGCCATGGACACGCTTCCCTGGAAGCTGACCTTCTCCTATGGCCGCGCCCTGCAGGCCGCCGCGCTCAGCGCCTGGGGCGGCAAGCGCGAGAACGAGGCCGCCGGCCAGCGCGCCTTCAACCACCGCGCCCGCATGAACGCGCTCGCCGCCACCGGCAAGTGGAGCGAAGCGGAAGAGAAGAAGGTCGCCTGAGACCCTCTGCCGGCGCAAAATCGCCCGATTTGAGAGTTGAGGAGGCCTTGCGCCTCCTTTTCTTTACGAGGAAACGGTATGGGGCCGGTAGCCGCACCGCGCCGCCTCCGGAAAAGCCATGAACGAAGAAGCCGTCGAACAGAGAATCTTTCTCGTCGCCCCCTCTGGTGTCGGGCCGGAGGAATGCGCACGCCTCGTGGCCGACGCCCTCGCCGGCGCGCCGGCTTCGGCCGTCCTCGTCACCGCATCGCAGGGCGAGCCCGAGACGGAGGCGCGCGCCAGGGCCATCGTGCCGGTCGTCCAGGCCGCCGGAGCGGCGGCGATCGTGGAGAACTTCACCCGCGCCGCCGGCCATGCCGGAGCGGACGGTGTCCACATCTCCTCCGGCTTTCCCGATCTGAAGGCGGCCGCCGAGAGCTTTCGTCCCAATCGCATCGTCGGTGCCGGCAAGCTGCGCAGCCGCCATGCCGCCATGGAGGCGGGCGAACTCGACCTCGACTATCTCTTCTTCGGCGAGCCGGAGGGCGACACC
The DNA here is from genome assembly GCF_020144925.1 of Afifella sp. IM 167. Classification (GTDB taxonomy): domain Bacteria; phylum Pseudomonadota; class Alphaproteobacteria; order Rhizobiales; family Afifellaceae; genus Afifella. Next base: position 449,308 of record NZ_NSLC01000003.1, on the reverse strand, counting down.
CATTCCGCGCCCTATCACAAGGCCGTCGCGCTCGCCGAATGGTGGGCGGAACTGATGGAAATCCCGGCCGTGATCATGGCCGGCGCCGATCTGGCGACGCTGTCCGAGGCCGCCGCCAGCGGGGCGGAATTCATCGCCCTGCGCCGCGCCATCTGGGAAGCCCCGGAAGGACCGCAGGCCGCCATGCGCCGCGCCGCCGAAATCCTCGCCGGGGGAAAGGTCGCCGCATGAGGCGGCTTCTGGCCAGCCTGTCTCTCGCCGCCCTTCTTGCCGGCAGCGCCGGGGCTGAGGAGCCCGCAGCGCCCGGCAACGGCCTGCCGACGCCCGACCTTCCGAGCCCGATCTCGCCCGAGGCCGCGCCCATTCTGCCGCCGAAGCTGCCCACCACGCCCGACATCGACGACAGCCTCACCGCCTCCGACGCCCCGGCCGAGGAGGTCGATGCGCGCAAGCTCGAAAAGCGCATCGACCAGCCGCTGGAGGATGCCGGCCTCACCCCGAAGGACCCGCCGGACTACGCCTACGGCGCCTTCCAGCGCGGCTACTTTCTCACCGCCTTCTCCCTCGCCCTCGACCAGGCCAAGGCCGGCCGTACCTCCGCCCAGACGCTGCTCGGCGAGCTCTTATCGCGCGGCATCGGCGTCAAGCAGGACTTCACCGAGGCCGCCGGCTGGTACGATCTCGCCGCAAGGGCGGGCGACCGCGAGGCGCTCTACGCCCTCGGCCAGCTCACCCTTCAGGGCAACGGCGTCAAGAAGGACGACGCGAAAGCGGCCGAGCTCTTCCAGAAGGCCGCCGACCTCGGCCACCCGGTCGCCGAGCGCGAGCTCGCCTATCTCCTCCTGCGCGGCGAGGGCGTGGAGAAGAACGCCATGCTCGCCGCCGCGCATCTGCGCAACGCCGCCCGCGCCGGCGACGCGGATGCGCAGTTCGCCCTCGCCGGGCTCTATCAGGAAGGTGTCGGCGTCGTCGCCAACCCCGCCGAGGCCGCCCGCTGGTACGCGCAGGCGGCTCGCGCCGGCCACGTCGCCGCGCAGATCGAATACGCCATCCTGCTGTTCAACGGCGAGGGCGTGCCGAAGAACGAGAAGGCCGCCGCCGCATGGCTCCGCCAGGTCGCGCTCGCCGACAACCCCGTCGGCCAGCTCCGCCTTGCAAAACTCTACCGCGATGGCCGCGGCGTGGAGAAGGACGAGGTCGAGGCCGCCCGCTGGTACATGATCGCCCGCTCGCACGGCCTCAAGGAGCCGGATATGGAAGGCTATCTCCTCGGCCTGCCCTCCGGCATCCGCAAGGCCGCCGAGGCGCGGGTCGCCGACTGGCCGGGCGGTATCCCGCAGCCGGCTCCCCCGGGCGAGGAAAAGCCTGCGTCCGCCTCGGAACCGGAAGCGCCCGCGGCGGGTTCACCCGACGAAACGGATGCCGTGCCCCAGGCTGAAGAAAATGCTGACGAGGATGCCAGCGCGGATGCGCGGGGCGGAACGGAAGATCCCGCTCCGTCTTCTTCGGAAGCTTCGGGCACGCCAGAAGAAGGCGCGGCGCCTCCGGTGGACAAAGCGGGCGAATAGAGCTATATGCGCTCCGCCCGGTCGCAAAGCGACAGCGGGCGCTCCATCTGTTTTCATGCGGGCTTTTGCGGTGGCTGGCTCCTTCCGTCACCGGCCCGACGCGAACGCCGCGGATTTCCGCGGGACCGGAACGGGACGAAAGGAACGGGATCAACGTGCAAGTCGTCGTCAGGGACAACAATGTCGATCAGGCGCTGAAAGCGCTGAAGAAGAAGATGCAGCGCGAAGGCATCTTCCGCGAGATGAAGCTGCGGAATTTCTACGAGAAGCCTTCCGAGAAGAAGGCGCGCGAGAAGGCGGAGGCGATTCGCCGCGCCCGCAAGCTGGCTCGCAAGCGCGCGCAGCGCGAGGGTCTCATCCCCGGCAAGCGCCGCGGCCGCTGATCGGTCCGCTCATTTCTTTCACCGCCAGAGCTTGAGGCGAATACAGGCCATGAAGCCCCGATCGGCACGATTCTGGCCAGCGGCTGCGCTCCTCGCGCTGACGCTTGGCGCCTGTCAGTCGATGGGCGGTGCAGGCCTGTCGAACCGGGTGGATGTGGATCCCGCCACGGGTTCGGAGGCCAATATCGGCTCGCTGACGGCGGTGATCGAACGCAATCCGCGCGATCCTGCGGCCTACAATGTGCGCGGCGCGGCCTATGGCAAGGCGGGCGACTACAAGCGGGCGCTGGAGGACTTCGACACCGCGCTTCAGCTCGACCCGAATTTCGCGCCGGCCTATGCCAATCGCGGCCTGATCCATCGCCTTCGCGGCGATACGCAGGAAGCCTTCAACGATTACTCGCGCGCCATCCAGGCCGATTCCAATTACGCCACGGCGTATATCGGCCGCGGCACGATCTATCGTCAGCAGGGTCGCTACAACGAGGCGCTGAACGATTATCAGCAGGCCATCCGCCTCGATCCGACCGACCCGCAGGCCTTCCACAATCTCGGCCTCGCCCAGCAGGCGCTGAAGAACCACACCGGCGCCATCGAGAGCTTCACCACCGCCATCGGCCTGTCGCCGCTCGCCTCCGAGCCGTTCAACGGCCGTGGCCAGAGCTATATGGCGCTCGGCGATTACAAGACCGCCCTCGACGACTTCAACGAGGCGGTCAAGCGCGATCGCAATTCCTACATCGCCTGGACGAATCAGGGCCTCGCCCTGGAGGCGCTCGGCGATCGCCAGAAGGCCTTCGCCGCCTTCGCCCGCGCCGCCAACCTCAATCCGCGCTACGCCCCCGCCAAGGAAGGCATGCAGCGCACCACCGTTTGAGGCGGCGTTCCCTCCCCGGCCATGCGCCGGCTTTCTTCCTTTCTCCCATTCCCGCTTGAGTGAGCTTCCTCACAGTCACGTTTCACGTGGCGGCGCATAGCCTCCCGCCTTCCGGAGCAGACCGCTCCGAAACGCACAGGAGAGGATTATGCGACCGCGCATCTTCGCAGCACATGACGCAGCTTGGCGCTCCCGCCCGGCCGCCGTCGCGCGCCTTGGTCTGGCGGCGGTGCTGCTTGGCCAGCTCGCCCGCAACAGGCGCGCTGCGCGTGACATGCGCCATCTGCGCAATCTGTCGACCCGCCAGCTGGACGATATCGGCCTGACGCATCGCGATCTGCGGTGAGACCCTATTCGGCGGTGATCGCTCCCGGGCCGGGCGCACGCAGCAGGCCACGCATGTCGGTCGCCCCTTCCAGCGCCTCGATCCGCCGCCGGAGCATCTCCGCCGCCTCGCCCAGGACCGGACGCGCCAGCGCCGAGAACTTCTGCGCGAGCATGGCCGCGCAGGGAAAGCTCTCAGGCTCACCCGCCGGGTCGCAGACCAGCCTTTCGAGCCGCTCGCCGCTCGTCAGGGTCACCGCGACCCGCCCGCCGAAGGGATGCGCCCTGCCCTCCAGCGCCGCGTCGCGCCGCACATCGAAGCGGGCCGCGAGCGCTTCCACCTGGGGCTCGCCGAGCCGCGCATAATCGTCCCAGCCGAAGCTTCCCTGAAGGAGTGCCAGCGCGCCGGTGAACGGCATGGAGAACTGGCCGTCGACGATGTTGCGCGCCCGGCGCTTGGCTTCGATCGGCTCCGCCGTCAGCGCGATGCCGTTCCTGTGGAGCCCGACCTCCACCTTCTCGATCTGGCCCGGCTGAAGCCCGTATTCGGCGCGCAGCGCGATCAGCGCGTCGAGCGCGGCATGCGTGTAGCGGCAGGATGGGTAGGGCTTCACCGCAATGCGCATCGTCTCCCATTGCGAGCCGAGCCCGGCGACGGCGTGGGCCGGATCCGCCCCGTCGGAATATCCGGCAAGGAAGCCGTGCCGCCCCTCGATCGCCTCGGCGGCGCCCTGAAATCCCTCGCGCGCCAGCGTCGCCGCCATCAGCCCGTTCATTGCCGCCGCGCCCACCTGATAGCGCTTGTTCCAGGCACCGCTTTGGAGAAACTGCAGCGATCCGGCCGCCTGGCTGCCGGCGATGCCAAAGGCGCTGGAGATCGATTGAGGCGTAAGGCCGAAGACCCGCGCCGCGGCCGCCGCCGCGCCGAACGTGCCCGCGGTCGCCGTCGGGTGGAAGCCGCGGGCGTAATGTGCCGCCGGATCGAGCGCCAGACCGAGCCGGCAGGCGACCTCGTAGCCGGCCACGATACCGGCGATCAGCCTCGTCCCGTTCGCCTCCACCATCTCGGCGGCGGCGAGCGCGGCCGGCACGACCGGCGCGGAAGGGTGGAGCGAGCTCGCCGCATGCGTGTCGTCGAAATCGAGCGAATGGCCGAGGGCGCCGTTGAGGAGCGCGGCCGCGGCGGGCGGATAAAGATGCGCGTCGCCGGCAACGCTCGCCAGGCACTCCCCGCCGAAATCCGGCGCCATGCCGAGGGCCTTCAGCGCCGCAAGCAGGGCGGGCGTGGAATCCGATTGCGCGCGCGCCCGGATGGCGCTGCCGAAGAGGTCGAGCGTCAGCGCCTTCGCCCGGCCCACCACCTCTGCGGGAATGTCTTCAAAGCCGAGCCCCGCAACAAAGCCCGCCAGCCTGTCGGTCTCGCCTGCCATCTTCGCCTCCGCCGCTGCCGCCCGCCTGCCCGCAGCCCGCCTGCCTTCAGGCGGGACCTGCCGGGAGCGACGCCCGATCGCCTTGCCTCGGCCAGGGCGCGGGGGCATCTTGCCGCCCTTCCGCGCCCGGCTCGGATATCCGGCGCGCGCCGCCCCGCCGCCGCTCTCGTCCCAGAAGAAACCCTCGGACCCGACAAGACAAGGCCAAGCGATGTCACTCGACGATCCCACCGCCGCCCACCGGCAAGGACAGGAGGAAGCGCTCCGCGAAATCCGCCTCGCCATCCGCAAGCTCTGCGAGCGCTTCGGCGACGAGTACTGGCGCCGCCTAGACCGCGAGCGGGCCTATCCGGCGGAATTCGTCGCCGCGCTGACGCAGGCCGGCTATCTCGCCGTGCTCATCCCGGAGGAATACGGCGGCTCCGGCCTCGGGCTTTCGATGGCCGCGGCGATCATGGAGGAGATCCACCATGCCGGCGGCAACGGCGCCGCCTGCCATGCGCAGATGTACATCATGGGTGCGCTGCTCCGGCACGGCAGCGAGGCGCAGAAACAGCGCTACCTGCCGGGCATCGCATCGGGCGAACTGCGCCTCCAGGCTTTCGGCGTGACGGAGCCGACCTCCGGCACCGACACCACCTCCATCCGCACCTTCGCCCGGCGCGAGGGCGAGCACTACGTCGTCAACGGCCAGAAGGTGTGGACCTCGCGCGCCGAGCATTCCGACCTGATGCTGCTTCTCGCCCGCACCACGGCGAAGGAGGAGGTCGAAAAGCGCACGGACGGGCTTTCCGTCTTCCTCCTCGATATGCGCCAGGCGAAGGAAGCGGGGCTGACCATCCGCCCGATCCGCACCATGATGAACCACGCCACCACCGAGGTCTTCTTCAACGACGTGAAGGTGCCGGCCGAAAACCTCGTCGGCGAGGAGGGCAAGGGCTTCCGCTATATCCTCTCCGGCATGAACGCCGAGCGCATCCTGATCGCCGCCGAATGCATCGGCGACGCCAAATGGTTCCTCGACCGCACGACCTCCTATGCTAGGGAGCGCGTCGTCTTCGGCCGGCCGATCGGTCAGAACCAGGGCATCCAGTTCCCCATCGCCCGCGCCTATGCGCAGATGCGCGCCGCCGAGCTGATGGTGCACGAGGCCGCGCGCCTCTACGAGGCCGGCGAAAACTGCGGCGCGGAAGCCAATATGGCGAAGATGCTGGCCGCCGAGGCGTCCTGGGCGGCGGCCGAGGCGGCCGTGCAGACGCATGGCGGCTTCGGCTTCGCCGAGGAATATGACGTCGAGCGCAAGTTTCGCGAGACGCGCCTTTATCAGGTGGCGCCGATCTCCACGAACCTCATCCTGTCCTATCTTGCCGAGCATGTCCTCGGCCTACCCCGTTCCTATTGAGGCGGCGATGCCCGGACCGCTTTCCAATATCCTCGTCGTCGCCATCGAGCAGGCCGTCGCCGCGCCCGTCTGCACCGTGCGGCTCGCCGATGCGGGCGCGCGCGTCATCAAGATCGAGCGCGAGGCCGGCGAGACGGCGCGCCACTACGACAGCGCGGTGAAGGGCACGAGCGCCTACTTTGCCTGGCTCAACCGCGGCAAGGAGAGCTGCGTCCTCGACCTCAAGGACGAAGCCGATCTCGCCCTGGCCCACCGCATGGCGGCCCGCGCCGACGTCTTCGTGCAGAACCTCGCCCCCGGTGCGGCGGCACGGCTCGGTCTCGGCAGCAAGGAGCTGACCCGGCGCCATCCGCGTCTGATCGCCCTTGATATCGTCGGTTACGGCCAGGAGACGCCCTACCGGCAGATGCGGGCCTACGACATGCTGGTCCAGGCCGAGAGCGGCATCTGCGCGGTGACGGGCACCGAGGAAACGCCCTCCAAGGTCGGCGTGTCGGTCGCCGACATCGCCACCGGCATGAGCGCCCATGCGGCGATCCTGGAAGCCCTGATCGAGCGGGCCGGCACCGGCCGCGGCCGGGCGATCGAGATCGCCATGTTCGACGTCATGGCCGACTTCATGTCGGTGCCGCTGCTCCATCTCGATTATGGCGGCCGCGACACGCCCCGCATGGGTCTCAGCCATGCCTCCATCTATCCCTATGGCAGCTTCGCCTGCGCCGATGGCGCCGTGATCGCCGTCGTCCAGAACCCGGGCGAATGGCGGCGCTTCTGCGAGGGGGTCCTGAAGCGGCCGGATCTCGCCGGCGATCCGCGCTTTGCCGACAATCCTTCCCGCGTTCGCAACCGCCCGGAGCTCGACGCCATCATCGGCCCCGTCTTCGCAGCGGAGACGCGGGCCGAGATGATCGCCCGGCTGGAGGCAAGCGGGCTCGCCTGGGGCAAGGCATCGAGCCTCACCGAGCTCTCGCGCCACCCCGCGCTGCGGCGCATGGAAGTGGCGATCCCCGGCGGCAGTTTCATGAGCGTCGCCTCCCCGCTCCGTCCGGAAATGGAGCCGGCTGGCGTGCCTTCGCTCGGCGCCGACACCGATAAGGTCCGCCGGGAATTTGCTGCCTGACTCAAGAAGCAGCGAAGGACCTCGTTACTCGGCGCGGGCGGCGATGCGCGCCAGTGCCGCGGCGAGCGAGCCTCCGCCCGTCTCCGGCTGCGGCCTGACGTTCGCTTCGCGCGCCTCGGCGGCGCGCACGACATTCTCAATGATGTTCTGGTAGTGGCGGATGCAGGCCTCCTCGGCGGCCTTCCCGTCGCGACGGGCAACCGCTTCGTAGATATCCTGCACCTCCCTTGCGCACGCGGCGATCCGGCCGGAGCGGACGAGTTCGGCGAACCAGATGCGCGCCACGCGCGCATAGATCGGCCTCAGGGCGGATGCGGCGGACCGGTTGCGGGCCCCTTCCGCGACGATCTCATAGAAGCGGTATTTGCGGCTCGTGAAGCTCTCCACGTCGTGCTTCTCCGGCTCCTCGGTGAGCGCACGCACGACCTCCCCGAGCTGCTTGATCTGCCGGTCGCTCGCCCGCTCCGCGAACTGGCGCAAAAGCAGAGCCTCCAGCGCGCCGCGCGTGGCGAAGATGTCCTCGGCGTCGCGCCGTTCGAAGGTCGCGACGATCGCTCCACGATGCGGCATCGAGGTGACGAGGCCCTCGCTTTCGAGCTCGCGAAGCGCCTCGCGCACCGAGGTGCGGCTGACGCCCAGTTCCTCGCACAATACCCGCTCGCGCAGCCGGGTGCCGGGCTCGACCTCCCCCGTGGCGATGGCCAGGCGCAACATGCTCGTCACCTGATGCCGTCGCGGAGCGCCCTCCTTCTCCAAGCGACTCGTCATGGTTACTCCCCCGGCCAGGCGCTGCCTTCGGGAGGGGTTTCCCTGAACGTAACGTAACGTTACGCAAAATGAATGTGGTCGCGCGTGCTCCCGGACGATCGGCCAATTGCCGTGTCCGGAGAAGACGTTCGGGCCCCCGCCCCGACCCGGAGCCTGGTTCCGGGCCATATGCTCACACCTCCCGGTTTATGCTTAACCGGCGCGTAAGCTCGGATATGCTTATCATGTTTTTTGTATATGGCGTAGCTGTTCGACCGGCCGTGACGTAACGGCATCTGCTCCTTTGGCGTTTTCGCCGCATCCCTCTTTTGTCTATTAGTCGGCAAAGCAACTTCAGGAAGTAGAAATGGCGATCGAGAATACCTCTCCCGCCACGTTTGATCTTGGGCATCTGCGCGGCTGGATCGGTCGGCGGGAGAAAGCGGCGGACATCGTGACCCCGCGGCTGGTGGGAGCCTTCCGGGCCATGCTCGGCGACGCTCCCGGCGAACCTGCCGAAGGCGACGAGGCGCCGCCCTGCCTCCATTGGTGCCTTGCCCCGCCGCTCGCACCGGCTTCCGCCCTCGGGCCGGATGGCCATCCCGCGCGCGGCGGTTTCCTGCCGCCGGTGCCGCTGCCGCGCCGGATGTGGGCGGGCGGCCGGCTCGATTTCTCCGCGCCCCTTCTCGTTGGCGAGACGGTGACGCGCACCTCCACCGTCTCCGACATCGCCGTGAAGGAAGGCCGGAGCGGCCTGCTCTGCTTCGTCACCGTCGACCACGTCATCGAAAGCGCGCGCGGCACGCTCCTGACGGAGCGCCAGGACATCGTCTACCGCGAGGCTGAGGAGACGGCGCGCCCGGCCCCCGCCGCCCAGAAACAGGAAGGAGAACGGGACGAGCGGCAGAGAGAGCCGCAGGGCGGATCTGCGGGCGAGCCGATGCCGGCCCCACGCTGGCAGCGCCATGTCGCCGCCGATCCCGTCACTTTGTTTCGCTACTCCGCCCTCACCTTCAACGGCCACCGCATCCATTACGATCGCCGCTACGCCATCGAGAAAGAGGGCTATCCGGGTCTCGTCGTGCACGGCCCGCTGCAGGCGACATGGCTCGTCCGTCTGGCCGAAGAAACGCGCGGCGCCGCGCCGCGGCGCTTTTCCTTCCGCGGTGTGAAGCCGCTCTTCGACGGCAGCGACGTGACGCTGAACGCCGCCGAGGCGAACGGCAATCCCGGAACCGGCCTCGACCTGTGGGTCGCAGGTGCCACCGGCGCGCCGACATTGCGCGCCAGCGCGAACTGGTAGCCCCTACGCCACCTGCCGCTCGGCCTTTTCCACCATCTCCGCCCCGTAATCGGCGAAGAGGAAGCCGTTGGAGAACCGCGCCTCCGGCAGGAGCGCGCCGAGCCGTTCCATCGCCGCCCCCGCCTCCAGCCTGCCGTCGAGCCGGGCGCGAAAGAGCCGCGCCACCTCGACCATGTCGCAGTCATGCGGCGACAGCCGGAACGAGGTGACCCCCGCCGCCTCGAGCGCCTCCAGGTCGCCGAGCACGCTCGCATGCGTGAAGGACATCGTCTGCACGCCGTTGACGGCCAAAAAGTCCTCCCCGTCCATCGTCTCCACCTTCAGCCCGTCGGCATCCTCGCCGCAGACGAACTGGCAGGAATCCTTCGAGAGCCCGTGGATGCGCGCATGGTAGCAGCGCCCGGAAATGGCGAGCGGCACGCGTCCGAAGGCCCAGACCTCCGTGTCGATGCCCGCCTTCCCGCCGGCCGCGGCCAGCGAGGCCACCGAGCCGATCGGCAGCTCCGGCGGCAGGCAGACGAGCCGCGCCCCCCGCCCGGCGAGCCAGGCGAGCGTGCCCTCGTTGTAGACGTTGACGAGCGGGCCGACGGCGAACGCCTTGCCGGCCTCCAGATAGCGCATCATCGTCAGGTCGTTGACCTCCAGCGGCAGCTCGGCGCCCTCGGCGAGCTCCTTCATCGCCTTCCGCTCGCGCGGCAGCGTCACCAGCACCAGCGAGGAGAGATAGACCTCCTTGCCGGCCTTCTGCAGCCGCTCGGCCGCCTCCAGGATGCGGTCCTCGTAGAAGGGCGAGCGCTTGGAGCAGACGACCTCGCCGAGAAAAACGCGGTCGACCTCCGCCTCGTCGGCGATGCGGGCGTAGAAGTCGCTCCAGCTGTCGGCCGGCCAGTTGAACAGGACCGGCCCGAGGGTGAGCGATGCGCGTGCGGTCAATGTCGTGACCCTTTCCTGTGTCTCAGCGCCCCAGTTTCAGCGCCCCAGTTTCACCGCCAAGTCTTGGCGTAGGCGCCGGCGGTCGTGGTCTGGCCCTCGGTGAGCCGCTTCAGTTCGTTCGCCATGATCGGCAGGCCCTTGGCCTGCGCCTCCGTGGCCTCGCGGAAGGAGCGCACCACCGTCTGGATGTAGGAGCGCGAGCGCTGCCTGCCCTCGATCTTCAGCGCCGTCACGCCGGCCTTGGCAAATTCCTGCAGCAGCGTCGCCGCGTCCAGGCTGACGGGATCCTCGAAGACATGCCCCTCGTATCCGCCGGCCGAGAAGCAGCCCTTGCACAGCGTCGGATAGGGCGCCGGCGCGCCGCGCTTCACCCGGTTGATGGTGAAGGGGCCGAGCTTGGAGACGAGGTCGGAGCCTTCCTCGCGGTAGACGACGTGGCTCGCCGGCGAGCAGGCGCCGTTCATGTTGGGCGAGCGGCCGGTCGCATAGGCCGAGAGCGCGCAGCGCCCCTCCGCCATCACGCAGAGACCGCCGAAGACGAAGACTTCCGTCTCGCATTTGATCTGCCGGTTGATGGCGGCGATCTCCTGCACGGTGAGGACGCGCGGCAGAACCACGCGCTTCACCCCGAAAGTGTCGACGTAGAAGTTGATCGCATCCGCGTTGGCGGCCGCCGCCTGCACCGAAAGGTGCCGGCGCAGCTGCGACTGCTTTTCCGCGGCATAGGCGAGAAGGCCGAGATCGGCGAGAATCACGGCGTCGGCGCCGTATTTCGCCGCGTCGTCCACGGCGGCGTGCCATTTTTCCGGCTCGCCCGCGCGCGGGAAGGTGTTGATCGCCACGAGCAGCTTCACGCCGGCATTGTGGGCGTAGCGCACCCCCTCGGCGAGTTCCTCGCGCGAGAAGTTGAGCCCCGGGAAATTGCGCGCGTTCGTTTCGTCGCGAAAGCCGCAATAGATCGTGTCGGCCCCCGCATCCACGGCGGCGCGGAGCGCGGCCGGTGTGCCGGCCGGGCAGACGAGTTCGAGCCGATCCATATCGAGACCCCTGGAATTGCCCCTAGAATTGCATTGTGTCGACGCGGCGCAGCGGCAGGCCGGTGACGCGCTCGGCAATGGGCGTTGCCCGCTTGAGGAACGGCTCGATCGCCGGGCGGAAAGGCCCGAAGGCGGCGGCCGCCTCTTCCATCAGGTCGATCTCCCCGTCATCGAGCGCGTTGCGCAGCGCCAGCACCGCCTCCGTGTCCCCCTCGATCACGATGTCGCGGGAGAAGAACAGCGCATCGCCGTCGAAGGCGCCGTGGATCATCCCCATCAGAGCGCCCAGCGGGCCGGCGATTCGCGCATCGAACATGCCCTCCTCGCCCCTTCGCAGCGGCTCCACCGTCGGCCTGTCCTGCCGCGGCTTCAGCCGGAAGACGAAGGGAAGGTCGAGCGGATCGATGAGGAAGGTCTTCTCGGCATGGTGGTCGAGACGCGCGAAAAGCCCCGGCCGCCGGCGGATGAGCCCGAGGACCATCCTTTCCAGCATCAGGCGGAGCGGCAGAAGCGGCAGCGGTCGCAGGAATAAGCGGACCGGCGCCGGCACGGCGACGATATCGATGGCAGGCTGCATGACGGCGTCATTGCGCCCCGAACAAAGCAGGGCGTCCTTGATCTAGCTCAAAGCCGCCACGGCCGCGCTGCCGCATCGATCGCGCAAGGGTGATGCTTTGACCTTCCGCGACCTGCCGACCTTCCGCACGCTGCGCGACTTCCTCGACCATCTCGCGCGCGAGGGCGATGTCGCGCGCATTTCCGAGCCCGTCTCCATGGTGCACGAGGTGACGGAGATCCAGCGCCGTGTGCTGGCCTGCGGCGGCCCGGTGCTGGAGTTCGGCCATGCGCTCAACGCGGCCGGCAAGCGCGCCGAAATGCCCGTCGTCACCAATCTCTTCGGCACGGTCGAGCGCGTCGCCGCCGGCTTCGGGGTGAAGCGCGAGCGGCTCGGCGAGCTCGGCGAGGCCCTGGCGGCGCTGCGCTCCCCACAGCCCCCGCACGGCCTGCGCGACGCCATCGCGCACCTGCCGATGCTGAAGGCGGCGCTCAACACCCGCCTCGACAAGGTGAAGAACGCCCCGGTCCAGGCGGAGGTGCTGCGCGGCGCCGATGCGAGCCTTGCGCGCCTGCCGATCCAGACCTGCTGGCCGGACGAGCCGGCGCCGCTCGTCACTTGGCCGCTCGTCATCACCCGCCCTCCGGGCGAGGGGCCGATGAATGTCGGCGTCTACCGCCTGCAGATGCTGGACGAGCACCGTCTGATCATGCGCTGGCTGGCGCATCGCGGCGGCGCCGCCCACCACCGCGCCTGGGCGAAGAAGGGCAAGGACATGCCCGTCGCCATCGCCATCGGCGCCGATCCGGCGACCATCCTGTCGGCCGTGATGCCCATTCCGGAAACGCTGTCGGAGCTCGATTTCGCCGGTCTTCTGCGCGGCGAGCGCCCGAAGGTCGCCGAGGGCGTCACCGTGCCGCTGCCGGTGCCGGCCGAGGCCGAGATCGTTATCGAGGGCTACGTCTCGGCCGAGGAGACGGCGCCCGAAGGCCCCTATGGCGACCACACCGGCTACTACAACGCCGTCGACGATTTTCCGGTGATGCGCGTGACGGCGATCACCCATCGCCGCGACCCGATCTATCTGTCCACCTATACCGGCCGCCCGCCGGACGAGCCCTCCGTCATCGGCGAGGCGCTCAACCACCTGGCCAAGCCCCTCATCGTCCAGCAGATGCCGGAGATCGTCGACGTCTGGCTGCCGCCGGAGGCCTGCTCCTACCGGCTCGCCATCGTCTCCATCAACAAGCGCTATCCGGGCCAGGCCCGCCGCGTCATGATGGGGCTTTGGGGCATGCTGCCGCAGTTCAGCTACACCAAGGGCGTCGTGGTCGTGGACGAGGATATCGACGTGACGAACCCGGCCGATGTGGTCTGGGCACTGTCGACGCGCATGGATCCCTCGCGCGACCTTCTCGTCCTCGATTCGACGCCGATCGACTATCTCGACTTCGCCTCCCCGCAATCGGGCCTCGGCGGCAAGCTCGGCATCGACGCCACCACCAAGATCGGCGCGGAAACGAGCCGCGAATGGGGCCGCGTCTTGAAGATGAGCCCCGAGGTGGAGGAGCGGGTGGACAGGCTCTGGCCGCGCCTCGGCCTTTCGGGAAAATATGCCGCAAGGCAGCCGGCCGCCCGGAGAGCGGGATGAAAGCCCCCGTCGTCGTGGGCATCACCGGTGCCTCGGGCGCCGCCATCGGCCTGCGCGTCGTGGAAATCCTCGCCGGCATGGACTTTCCCGTCGAGCTCGTCGTCTCCCGCGCCGGCGAGAAGACGCTTGCCGAGGAGATCGGCCCGGACGCCCTTTCGGCGCGCAATCTGCGCCCCCATCCGATCGACGCCGTCGGCGCGGCGATCGCTTCCGGCTCCTATCCGACTTCCGGCATGATCGTCGCCCCCTGCTCCATGCGCAGCCTGGCCTCCATCGCCTATGGGCTTGCCGACAATCTTCTTTCGCGCGCCGCCGACGTCCATCTGAAGGAGCGCCGGCGCCTCGTCCTCGTCGCGCGCGAGACGCCGCTCAACCTCGCCCATCTGCGCGCCATGACCGCCGTCACCGAAATGGGCGGCATCGTCATGCCGCCCGTCCCCGCCTTCTATCTGAAGCCGAAAAGCGTCGGCGAGATCGTCGATCAGATCGCGCGCCGCGCCGTCGATGCCCTGCAGATCGGCCCGCCCTCCGCCTCCGCCTGGGATGGCGGCGGCCTCGCCTGAAATCCGCTCGGCCTTCCCGCCTGTCAGGGGCGCGTCAGCCAATCCGGGCTAGGATCGCGGCAATGAAGCGTGCGCTCTTCCTACTTTCATTCCTTCTGGCCGCCCCGGTCCTGGCGATTCCACTCCTTGCCGTCCCGGGCCTTGCCACCCCGGCCTTTGCCGATGGCCGTGGGCACGACCACGACCGCGCCCGCGAGGCCCTGTCGCGTGGCGAGGTGCTCTCGCTTGCCGATATCCTGCCCGCCATCGAGAAGCGCTACGAAGCCAGGATGCTGGAGGTCGATCTGGAGGAAAAGCACGGGACCTATGTCTACGAGCTGGAGCTGATCCGGCCGGACGGAAAGATCCTGGAGATTCTCGTCGATGCGGCAACGGGCGAGGTTCTCCGCGACCGCCCGCACGGCCATGACGGGCGTTCGCGCAAGCGGCGCGACTGAGGAGCCGACGATGCGCGCGCTCGCCGTCGAGGACGATCCGAGAATTGCCGCCGACCTCGCTGCCGCCCTCTCTTCCGCGGGCTTTCGCGTCGAGACATGCGGCGACGGAGAGGATGCCTGGTTCCTTGGCGACACGGAGGAATACGATCTCGTCGTCCTCGACCTCGGCCTGCCGCGCCTCGACGGGCTGACGCTCCTGAAGCGCTGGCGCGCCAACGGCCGCGAGATGCCGGTTCTCGTCCTTACCGCCCGTGGCGCCTGGACCGAACGCGTCGAGGGCATCGATGCCGGCGCCGACGATTATCTGCCGAAACCCTTTCGCATGGAGGAGCTCGTCGCGCGGGCACGCGCTCTCGTGCGCCGCTCCGCCGGGCGCGGCTCCGCCGTGCAGGTCTCGGGCGACCTCACTTTGGACGCCATCCGCATGACCGTCGCGCTGAAGGGCGTGCCGGTGCCGGTGACGACGCTCGAATACCGGCTTCTCGCCTATCTGATGCTGCACAAGGACCGGGCCGTGCCGCCGACGGAGCTGCTGGAGCATCTTTATGGCGACGAGGATTCGCGCGACACCAATGCGATCGAGGCGCTGGTGACGCGCCTTCGCCGCAAGCTCGGCCCGGGCATCGTCGGCACGCGGCGCGGCTTCGGCTATTTCCTTGAGGCCGGGAGCGGCCCGGCTTGAAGCGGCTTTCCCTCAGGCTCCGCCTCATCCTCGCCGGCGCGGTCGCCGTCCTCCTCGCGCTGGCGCTCGCCTCTTTCGGATTGTCGGCGCTCTT
This sequence comes from Afifella sp. IM 167, assembly GCF_020144925.1. Lineage (GTDB taxonomy): Bacteria > Pseudomonadota > Alphaproteobacteria > Rhizobiales > Afifellaceae > Afifella. Next base: position 434,201 of record NZ_NSLC01000003.1, on the reverse strand, counting down.
TGCGGCCCATGTCGACCGCCGCGCCCTCGCCGAGCTTTCCGTCCAGCTCGACCAGGTGCTCGCCGGCCTCGAACGCGGGGAAGACGGCCAGCTCGCCCTTTCCAGGACGCCGGCCGATCCGCGCTTCGAGCGTCCGCTCGGCGGTCTCTACTGGCAGATCGTCGAGGGCGGGACGACTTTGCGCTCGCGCTCGCTGTGGGATTATGTCCTGCCGCTGCCGCCCGATGAGCTGAGCGACGGGCAGAAGCACGTCCACGAACTCGCAGGCCCTTCCGGTGAGCCGCTCCTGACGGTGGAACGCAGCGTCACCCTGCCCGAACGCCTCGGCGGCGGAACGGCACGGGTCACCGTCGCCATGGACCGGACCGAGCTGGAGGCGGCGCGCCGCGACTTCCTCGGCGACCTTTTGCCCTACATGGCGATCCTCGCCCTCTTCCTCATCCTGGCCGGCGGCCTTCAGATCGCCATCGGCCTCAGCCCCCTCGCGGCCGTGGAGGCACGCGTTTCCTCCGTGCGCTCCGGCGCCGCGCGCCGCCTCGGCGCCGATTTTCCCGCCGAAGTGCGCCCGCTCGCCGGCGAGGTCGACGCGCTCCTGGAGGAGCGCGAGAAGGAGATCGCCCTTGCCCGCGCCCGCGCCGGCGACCTTGCCCACGGGCTGAAGACGCCGCTCCAGGCCCTGCTCGGCGAAGCCGGCCGGCTGCGCGCCACGGGAAGGCAGGACGCCGCCGGCGCGATCGAGGAGATCGCGGGACAGATGCGCCGGCACGCCGACCGCGAGCTCGCCCGGGCGCGCACCGCCATCAAGAGCAAGGGCGCGCGTTCCGAGCTTGCTGGCGTCGTGGAAAGCCTTGTCGGCGTCATCCGCCGCACCGCCGAGGGCGCCGAGATCGAATGGCGGACGGATGTTCCCGCCGGCCTTGCCGCCGCCATCGACCGCGCCGACCTTGCCGAGGCGCTGGGCGCGCTGGTCGAAAACGCCGCAAGGCATGCGCGCGAGACGGTCTCGATCTCTGCGGCAAGGCAGGGCGGGCGGATCGGCCTCGTCGTGCGCGACGACGGCCCGGGCATCCCGCCGGAGCGGATCGCCGCGCTGATGCAGCGCGGCGCGCGCGATACCACCGGACCCGGCACTGGCCTAGGCCTTGCGATCGCCGCCGAGATCGCCGAGGCGGCAGGCGGATCTCTCTCCCTGAAGCGCTGCGAGCCGGGCCTGGAGGCTCTCCTCCTCCTGCCGGAAGCGGGCACGCCGCCAGCCTGACATTTCGCTGACAGGCCGGATCAGGCCGCCGTCAGCGACCTCCTGCGATGGTGCTCCCCGACCCGCGAGGAAGCGGGCCGAGATGGGGGCCGCGATGCTGCAGAGAAATCCCGAAACCGTCATGCTCACCGCCAGGGTGAAGGTCTGGGACGTCTTCGTGCGCCTCTTTCACTGGTCGCTCGTCGCCGCCATCACGGTCGCCGCCCTCACCGGCTTCCTTGCCGACGCCGCTTGGATCCGCTGGCACATCGCCGCCGGTCTTGCTGCCGCCGGCCTCGTCCTTGCCCGCATCGTCTGGGGTTTCGGCGGCCCGACCTATGCCCGTTTTGCCGATTTCGTCCCGCGCCCGGCCGCCCTCTTCGAGCATCTTTCGGAAGGGCCGCGCCACCGGGGTCACAACCCCCTCGGCGGGGCGATGGTGCTGGCCTTCATGGCCGCGATCCTCGTTCTGGCCGTCACCGGCCTCGCCCTTCTCGGCGGCGTCCTGAAGACCGGTCCCCTCGCCTCGCTCGTTTCCTTCGACACGGGCCATGGGTTCGGCGAGGTCCACGAACTCCTCGCCTTCGCCCTTCTCGCCATGGTGGCGCTGCATGTCGCTGGCGTCCTTCTGGAAAGCCGCCGCAGCCGGGAAAATCTCGCCGCTTCCATGCTCACCGGCGAAAAGGAAGCGCGGCCGGGCGACCATCCCTCGCGCCCCGTCGCGGCGAATGCCATGGCCGCGGCCGCCGTCATGGCGCTCCTCGCCGCCATCCTTCTGGCCGCCAATGCGAGCCTTGCCTCCCGGCCGATCCCACGGATGCCGGTCGCGACCCTCGACCCCGTCTATGCCGAGGAATGCGGCGCCTGCCACATGGCCTACCATCCGAGCCTTTTGCCTGCCGCCTCCTGGCAGGCGCTGATGGCCGGGCTCGAAGACCATTTCGGCGAGAACGCCTCGCTCGATGAAGAGACCGCCGCCGAAATCGAATCCTGGCTCCTCGCCAATGCCGCCGGCACGGCCGACACCAAGCCGGCCCACGTCCTTGCCCGCACGGCCGAGGCCAACCCATTCACCCTGACCGAGACGCCCTTCTGGAAGCATGTCCATGGGGACCTGCCGGAAGCGCTCTTTGCCTCCAAACCGGTGGGCAGCGCCTCCAACTGCGCCGCCTGCCACCGCGACGCGGCCTCCGGGCTCTTCAGCCCCTTCGCCATCGACGTCCCATCCCCCACCCGCATCAACAAGGAGACCCAACAATGAAAGCCCATCTTCTGATCCTGCCCGCGCTTCTCATGGCGAGCCCCGCTTTCGCGGCGGACACCTCCCCCGCCGAGCTTCTCGCCCGCTATTCCGCCGAAGCGGGCACGGCCGCTGACCCGGCGCGGGGGCGCGAGCTCTTCCTCGCCAACCATTCGGGCGGCAAGCCGGAGACACCCTCCTGCACCACCTGCCACACCGACGATCCGCGTGCCGCCGGCAAGGCGCGCACCGGCAAGGCGATCGACCCGCTCGCGCCCTCGGCCAATCCCGAGCGGCTGACCGACAGCGCCAAGGTCGAGAAATGGCTCGGCCGCAACTGCGACAGCGTCCTCGGCCGCGCCTGCACGCCGGGCGAGAAGGCGGACATCGTTGCCTGGCTCTCCAGCCTCTAAACCGCACAAAGGAAAACCGCGATGAACCGATCGGCCTTCACTTTCGCCACCCTTCTCGCCCTTGGCGTCACGGCCATCGGCGCCGCTCTCGCCCCCGCTCTCGCCCCTGCTCTCGCCGATGGCAGACGGGGGGAGGGCCACCGCGTCGCCCCGGTCACCCACCAGGCAACGCAGGAGGAATGCGGCGTCTGCCATATGGCCTATCCGGCCGGCTTCCTGCCGCAGGCATCCTGGAAGGCGGTGATGGGCGACCTTGAAAACCATTTCGGCGAGAACGCCGCCCTCGACGAGGCGGTCCGCGCCGATATCGAGGCCTATCTGCTCGCCAATGCCGCCGATGCCGGCGGCTGGCGCCCGCGCGCGCTGCGAGGCGTCAACATGGCGAACCCCCCGCTGCGCATCTCCGAGCTTCCCTGGTTCAAGCGCGAGCATGACCGAGAGATCTCACCGCGGGCGCTGGAGAAGGCCGGCTCGATCGCCAATTGCGCCGCCTGTCACCGAGGCGCCGAGCGCGGCTATTTCGAGGAAGACTGATACCTGCGGGCCGGGCTTGGCGGGCCTTCTCCGAGGGCCCGGGCCAACTTCCCCCTGGCGCGGGCTCGCCCGGCCCGACTTTTTATCAAGGCGTGCCTTGCCGGCCCGCCAAGCGGCTCGGGGCCGGGCGCTGCCCGGCCCTACCTTTCCTCAAAGGCCGCACAGGCTAGGCAGAGCCGCGCGGCCGGATCGGCCTTCAGCCGCTTTACCGCGATCGGCTCCTCGCAGATGGCGCAATATCCGTATTCTCCAGACTCAAGCCGGGCGAGCGCCGCCTTCAGCGCATCAATCCGCTGCGTGCGCCGGCGACCGGAAGCCATCGCCATCGCCTGCACCTGCATGGCGTCCATGCGCGACAGGCGCCCGACCCCCTGCTGGTCGAGTTCCACCGGCTTGCGATCCTCCGCACTATTGCCATCCAGGGCCGTCAGCTCGGCAAGCTCGGCCTGCATCGCGGCACCGAGCGCCTGCAGTTCCTGCGGCTCGAACTCGCCCATGGCCTACCCCTCCCAGCGCCGCCCCTTGCGGCCTGGCGCTATCGCGGCGAGGCCTCAATCTGCACGGGCATCCTACCCGTGAGCGCGAACAGCGACATCAGCGTGGCGGCGAGCCCGGCGAGGATCAAGCCGAGCGAGATCGTCCCGATCGGCACGCCGGCATCGAGGAAGAGGCCGAGCACGGCCGGCCCTGCCGCCGTGCCGGCGACCATCAGCATCGCCGCGAAGCTGCGGACCGTGCCGAGCCGGGCAACGCCATAGACCTCCGCCCAGACCGAGCCGAAGGTCGTCTGCACCAGCCCGGAGGAAATCCCCATCAGGGCGAAGAAGACGAACAGCGCCGCCGGGCCCGAATAGAGCCCAAGCACCGCGATCCCGCAGAAGAAGGGAAGGTTGATGACCGGCAGCATGCGCCGCGCGGTCAGCCGGTCGATGACGAAGCCGGAGAGAAACAATCCGCAGAAATTGCCGAGCGCCATCGTCGAGAAGCCGCTGGCGATGAGTTCGCGCGACCAGCCCTTCGCCATGCCCACCGGTTCGATATGAAACGTGAGCGCCGTCGAGGTGAAGGGCATGAACAGGAGGATCGGAACGGCGAGCCAGAAGAAGCGCGTCTTCGTCACAGCCCTCATCCCGTCGAGCGCACGCGGCGCCAGCGTACCGGCAGGCCGTTCGGCCGGCATGAAGAAGCGCCTGTGGCCGGCGATCAGCCAGACGAGGACGGGCAGCGCCGCGACGAGGAGGAAGACGCCGACGATGGCGTAACTCAGCCGCCAGCCGAAGCCATGGATGAGAAAGGCCGCAACGACCGGCGTCGCCGCGATGGCGACCGGAAAGCCGAGGCTGGTGACGGACAGCGCGAGCCCGCGGTCGAGCGTGAAATAGCGCGCCACCGAGGTCGTCTCGATATGCGTCATCAAGCCCTGTCCGCACATCCTCAGCAGCAGGAAGGCGACGAAGAGCATGGCCGCGTTTATCGCGATGGAGGCGGAGAAGCAGGCGAGCGCCAGGCCCGCCACGGCGAGGGAGACATAGACCCTGAGATCCAGCCGGTCGATCCAGTGCCCGACGAAGGGCAGAAGGCTCGCCGAGGAAAGCGTGGCGGCAAGATAGATCGCGCCCATCTCGGCGGCGCTGTAGCCGAGGCTCGCACCGATCGGCGCCACGAAGAGGGCGATGAAGAAGGTCTGGCCGGGGCTGGAAAGAAAGGCGGAGAAGGCGCCGAAGGCAACGGCGCGTGGCTCCGTCCTGAGGAGCTTGATGTGTCTGGAAAACATGAGAGCCTATTCGGAAAGTGGCGAGAGCCGGCTGCGCCGCTTCGCCGCATGCCCCATTCCTAAACCCATCCGGCCGCCGCGCAAACCCGCGCGGCTCTGGGAAGGAAAGAGAGCTAAGCGTTCAGGCCGGGAAATCCGGCCGCTTCAGGATGGAGCTTACGATGGTGAGGCCGGCGCCGATGGCGCCGATGGTGAAGCCGGCCTTCAGCGTGTATTCGACCGTCGTCATCAGCGTCGCCTGCGCGTCGACCGGCGCCTGCGCCGTCAGCTCCATGAGGCCCATGATGCCCTGCGAGGCGGCGCTGCCTGGTACCATGGGGATGCAGCCGGCGACGGCGAGCACGTTGCCGGCGCGTCCCCAGCGATCGGGCAGGAGGTTGACGAGGCGCACCCCGATCGCGACCGAGGCCGCGGCGACAAAGGAGGCGGCGGCCAGGCTCCAGCCGAGATCGAGACCGATGCTGCGCACGAGGAGCGCCAGCGCACCGGCCGCAGCGGCCCAGGCGAGCGTCGGCCAGCCGAAATTGAAGAGGATGCCGAAGCCGAAGGCGGCTGTGGCGCCGAAGAAGGCCTGGTGCGCGAGGCCATGCGCGATCGGCGGCACTTTCGGTCCGGCGACGCCGAGGCTCATCTGCGCCGCCCAGACGCCGACGGTGATGAAGACGAGGATCATCGCCACCGTCATCGCCCGCGCGCTGCCCATGGTCGGATAGCCTTCCATGATGTCGGTCTGCGCGTTGAGCACGGGAACCCCCGGCACGAGCAGCAGCACGGCGGAGAACATCGCCGCCTGCAGCATCGGGCTGCCGACGAGTTCGCAGCCGAGGCCCGCCGTCGCCGAGGCCACGCAGGCGACGATCGCCGCGACGACGAAGGCGTTGGTGTGCGCCTTGAGAAGAAAATGCCGCAGCCCCTGCCCGATCGTCCCTCCGGCCAGGACCGGAACGAAAGCCTGCCAGTCGACGCCGAGGAGCCGGCCGAAGGAGGCGCAGGCAAGCCCGACGGCGATGGCGACGAGGTACCAGGAATGGCGCGGCGTCGCGGCGGCGACCCGCCGGAAGGCCTTCAGCGTCGTTGCCGCGTTCATGTCGCCCCGCTTCACCCGAGCACAGAGGCGCCGCGCGGCGTGGTTGAGGCGAAGGTTGACGCCATGGGCGCCGACCATCCGCATGCGGGTGATGGTGTTCTCGCGGGAGGAGACGGTGATGGCGAGCGAGGCAAAGCCGATGCGGACGTAGATCTCCTCCGCGCCCAGCCCCTCGGCGACCATCACCATGCCCTGACGCACCACGTCGGCCTTGGCGCCGGTCTCCACCAGCACGCGGCCGGCCTCGAGCGCCGTCATGGCGACCTGTTCCAGATGGCGGTGGCGCAGTACGACCGGATCATTCCTGTCGGTCATCTCGTCTCCCGAGGAGCGCGGCCCACCCTTCGCGCGAATGCGGTTGCTGTGGGCGGATGCCTAGCACGTCACATCATGCTGCGCCGCAACATGACGGAATACCTGCTGCCCGCCCATCCTCTGCCCTCACCGAGAGAGACCCGCTCGCCGCCCTTTGGCAGGCGTTAGTGCGCCTCCGCCACCTTCGCGAGCAGGGCGCGCGCGCCGCCCGCCTCGGCCGGAGGGCGAACGGCCATCTTGTCGGAGTTGAGATAGGTCGTCTGCGCCGGCAGGGCGAACTCGGCCCCCTCGCCGTGCACCACCTCCATCACCTTGAGGAAAAGCTCTTCCTGGATCTTCAGGAACTGGCCCCAATCGGCGCAGTTCACATAGGCCCAGATCTCCAGGTTGAGCGCCCATTCCCCGAAGCCGCGGAAACAGACGCGCACCGTATCGGGCTTCACCCGTTCGTCGGCACGCAGCATCTCGGCGGTCTTTTCGATGACGTTGCGCAGCTGCTCCGCGCTCGTCTCGTAGCGCAGGCCGACCGTGACGCTCATCAGGTTGGAATCGCGCCGCGTGAAGTTGGTGATCGACATCTGCGCGAATTCCGAATTCTGCACCGTGATCAGCGTCCGGTCGAGGCCGCGCACCTTGGTGGAGCGCAGGCCGATCGTTTCCACCGTGCCGAGCTTGTCGCCGAACTTGCAGAAATCCCCAACCTTCACCGGCCGGTCGGCATAAAGAATGATGCCGCCGATGAAGTTCTCGAGAGTCGGGCGCACGGCCAGCGCGAGCGCCAGACCGCCAACGCCGAGGGAAGCGATGATGCCGTAGAGCGGGATGCCGACCCGCGCCGCCGCCAGAAAGAGAATGTAGCCGGCCACGCCAATGCCCAGCACCCTGAGCACGAGCCGGATGAGGCTGGCATCGAGCGTCTCCTTGCCGATTCTCGGCATCGAGACGATGACCGCCGCCAGGGCATTGAAGGCGAGCACCGCGATGACGGCGAAGGCGAGCGACTGCAGCACGACGGAGGCAAGCTCGACATCGGCGAGAAAGGTCCCCGTCAGATTGATGACGTCGTCATTGATCCAGCGATAGAGCGCCAAAAGCCCGATGATGAAGAGCGGCGGAACGATCCTTTGCATGGAGCGGATCGCAGCATTCATGGAGCGCGGCCGCCGCGCCTCCCATCTCAAAACCAAGAAGCTCAGACCGACGAAGACAAAAGTCAGCCCGGCGAAGGCAAGCCACTGCCAGACGGCCTGCTCGAAATGCACCGACAGCATCCAGGGCGGAAGGCTGAGGATATAGCGGTAGATCTCCACCGGCATGGAGAGCCCGGGACCGATGACGAAAGACTGGTAGAAATCGATCTTGTCCGCCGAGTTCCGCGGGAGAGCCTGCACCTCGGAATAGAAACCGCCGAGCCGGGCGATGGTGTCGCCGGAAAACAGAAAGCGCGGCTCCCCGTCCGGACCTTCGAGGCGCACCATGCGGATCTCGGTTCCGGGAAGCGTCCAGCCGTTGGGCGCCGCTCCCGCATCGACCGCCGCCTCGTCCGGAATGGCCGAGAGGACCGGAAGCGGGATGCGATCCATCACTTCTTCGAGCTGCAGCACCGAGCTGATCCCGACCGCCCGCCGGCTTGCCGGGGCGACACCGGAGAGGTCGAGCGTCGAGGCAGCCTTGTCGAGTTCTTCGACGGCAGCCGCCTTCAGCGCCTTGAGCTCGGGCGTGTCGAAGATCGCATCGTTGTTCGCCGAGCGGTCGATCGCCTCTACGAGGAGATCGGAGGCCCGCTGGGCGAGGGCGCGAAAGCTGGCGAATGTCTCGCGGGGAGAGGTTGTCGGCGCGGGCGCGAGCGGCGAGGCGAGGATCTCGGCGGCTTCGGCCTCGGCGCCAGGAGCAAGCCCAGACAGCCCGTCCGGTGCGCTCTGGGGAACGGCTGGCCCGGCCGCGCCGGCCGCAAGAACCGCACCCGCAAGCAGTAGCGCAAGACGCCCGGAACGAGCCCGGCGCGCGAGAATTGGGAGGAAGGCTTTGATCCGCATGCCGCAAGGCTAGGTCTGCGGCTTTTAAGAAAAGGTGTGCGACGAGCCTGGCGCTGTGCGGGCCGCGCGGAACGCGGCACATCCGAAGCGCCGCCCGCACCGCGAAAACCCGGGCCAGAACGCAAAAAAGGCCGCTCCGGTGAGGAACGGCCTTGGTGCGGCTGTGATGTTGGTTGCGGGGAGAGGATTTGAACCTCTGACCTTCAGGTTATGAGCCTGACGAGCTACCAGACTGCTCCACCCCGCGTTGTCCTTCGGTCGCAACGTCTGGGTAGTGCCGGCGACCGGCGTCGAGCGCGTTCGAGAACCTGCGCCCGGCATCGTGAAAAGAGAAGATGATCTCGTGTAGCTGCAATTGGCAGGCCTGGCAGCGACCTACTCTCCCGCGTCTTGAGACGAAGTACCATCGGCGCTGAGAGGTTTAACGGCCGAGTTCGGAATGGGATCGGGTTTTATGCCTCTCGCTAGGACCACCAGGCCGGCGAATTGCAGCGTGACACTGGACTTTCGCCTGAGCTTGTCAGGCGGACATTGATTAATGAGAACGATCAAGCCAATCGAGCTATTAGTACCGGTAAGCTTCACGCATTGCTGCGCTTCCACACCCGGCCTATCAACGTGGTGGTCTTCCACGGCTCTCAAGGGAGAACTCGTTTTGAGGTGGGCTTCCCGCTTAGATGCCTTCAGCGGTTATCCCTTCCGCACATAGCTACCCTGCAATGCGGCTGGCGCCACAACAGGTCCACCAGAGGTGCGTCCATCCCGGTCCTCTCGTACTAGGGACAGCTCCTCTCAATTCTCCTACACCCACGGCAGATAGGGACCGAACTGTCTCGCGACGTTCTGAACCCAGCTCACGTACCACTTTAATTGGCGAACAGCCAAACCCTTGGGACCTGCTCCAGCCCCAGGATGTGATGAGCCGACATCGAGGTGCCAAACAACCCCGTCGATATGGACTCTTGGGGGTCATCAGCCTGTTATCCCCGGCGTACCTTTTATCCGTTGAGCGATGGCCCTTCCACTCGGGACCACCGGATCACTATGACCGACTTTCGTCTCTGCTCGACTTGTCAGTCTCGCAGTCAGGCTGGCTTATGCCATTGCACTCAACGAGCGATTTCCGACCGCTCTGAGCCAACCATCGCGCGCCTCCGTTACCATTTGGGAGGCGACCGCCCCAGTCAAACTACCCACCACACACTGTCTCGGATCCGGATAACGGACCGCGGTTAGACATTCATGACTTCAAGGGTGGTATTTCATCTTGCGGCTCCACCCAAGCTGGCGCCTGGGCTTCAATGCCTACCACCTATCCTACACATGACGACACAAATGCCAGTGTGAAGTTGTAGTAAAGGTGCACGGGGTCTTTCCGTCTGACCGCAGGAACCCCGCATCTTCACGGGGAATTCAATTTCACTGAGTCGATGCTGGAGACAGCGGGGAAGTCGTTACGCCATTCGTGCAGGTCGGAACTTACCCGACAAGGAATTTCGCTACCTTAGGACCGTTATAGTTACGGCCGCCGTTTACCGGGGCTTCGATTCAAAGCTTGCACCTCTCCTCTTAACCTTCCGGCACCGGGCAGGCGTCAGACCCTATACGTCGCCTTACGGCTTCGCAGAGCCCTGTGTTTTTGCTAAACAGTCGCCACCCCCTGGTCTGTGCCCCCGGCTCATGGTTGCCCACAAACCGGGCTCCCTTCTCGCGAACTTACGGGAGTAATTTGCCGAGTTCCTTCAGCATCGTTCTCTCAAGCGCCTTGGTATACTCTACCAGTCCACCTGTGTCGGTTTAGGGTACGGTCTATAAGGAGGAGCTATTTCCTGGAACACCATCGCGGCCTGTTCAATCCGATAAGAACAGACAACTTACGGCATTCGTCACTACCTCCAGGCTGCAGAATATTAACTGCATTCCCATCGACTACGCCTTTCGGCCTCGCCTTAGGGGCCGGCTAACCCTGCGCTGATTAGCATTGCGCAGGAACCCTTGGACTTTCGGCGACAGTGTCTCTCACACTGTTTGTCGTTACTCATGTCAGCATTCGCACTTCCGATACCTCCAGGAGCCCTCGCGGGTCTCCCTTCATCAGCTTACGGAACGCTCCGCTACCGCGTACTTCAATCCGAAGAATGAAGCACACCCACAGCTTCGGTGCATGGCTTAAGCCCCGTTACATTTTCGGCGCAAAGACCCTTATTTAGACCAGTGAGCTGTTACGCTTTCTTTAAATGATGGCTGCTTCTAAGCCAACATCCTGGTTGTTTTGGGATCCTCACATCCTTTCCCACTTAGCCATGACTTGGGGACCTTAGCTGGTGGTCAGGGTTGTTTCCCTCTCCACGACGGACGTTAGCACCCGCCGTGTGTCTGCCGAACAGTACTTCCCGGTATTCGGAGTTTGGTTAGGTTTGGTAAGACGGTGAGTCCCCCTAGCCCATCCAGTGCTCTACCCCCGGGAGTATTCATTCGACGCTCTACCTAAATAGATTTCGCGGAGAACCAGCTATTTCCGAGTTTGATTGGCCTTTCACCCCTAGCCACAGCTCATCCCCGTCTTTTTCAACAGACGTGGGTTCGGCCCTCCAGCAAGTGTTACCTTGCCTTCAGCCTGGCCATGGCTAGATCACCCGGTTTCGGGTCTAATCCAACGAACTATCGCCCTATTCAGACTCGCTTTCGCTGCGCCTACACCTATCGGCTTAAGCTTGCTCGTTAGACTAAGTCGCTGACCCATTATACAAAAGGTACGCCGTCACCCTTGCGGGCTCCGACTGTTTGTAGGCGTCCAGTTTCAGGGACTATTTCACTCCCCTCGTTGGGGTGCTTTTCACCTTTCCCTCACGGTACTGGTTCACTATCGGTCATGCGCGAGTACTTAGGCTTGGAGGGTGGTCCCCCCACGTTCAGACAGGATTTCACGTGTCCCGCCTTACTCAAGGACGAAGGTTCACATTATACATACGGGGCTGTCACCCACTATGGCCCGACTTTCCAGACGGTTCTGCTTAGCTTACCTTCGCCACTGGCCTGATCCGCGTTCGCTCGCCACTACTAACGGAGTCTCGTTTGATGTCCTTTCCTCCGGGTACTTAGATGTTTCAGTTCCCCGGGTTCGCTTCGTCACCCTATGTATTCAGATGACGATACCGCCGAAGCGGTGGGTTTCCCCATTCGGAAATCCATGGATCAAAGCTTGTTCGCAGCTCTCCACGGCTTATCGCAGCGTACCACGTCCTTCATCGCCTGCGCATGCCAAGGCATCCACCGAACGCCCTTAAAGCACTTGATCGCTCTCATTATCAATGTCCGCCCAATCCGCTCCTGAAGAACCAGGAGAAGACCTGAGAGCTGCTCCCCGGTCAGAGGGAGCATAGGCGGACAGTCGATCCACCTGCCGCTGATGAGGCGGAAGGATGGATCGGAAAGACCAGTGTCACACGAGATCTGCCCGTAAACTCCGCCGGAGAGCGGAATTGGCTTTTGAGGGCCTACACCCGAGGGTGCATCCGGACACATCTTCTCTTCACGATGTCAGAAATCTTGCGATCGATGCGGGTCAAACCCTCACATCGCCGCGAAACTTGGCTTCCTTCGAAACACGCGATCACCCGCAAGGCCCAATCCACAGGAAATGGTGGAGCCAGACGGGATCGAACCGACGACCTCCTGCTTGCAAAGCAGGCGCTCTCCCAGCTGAGCTATGGCCCCTTGGGCCACCGCCGCGAGGGCGGCCGGCGTAGACCGAACCGGTGATGGGAGGGTGGTGGGCCTGGGTAGATTCGAACTACCGACCTCACCCTTATCAGGGGTGCGCTCTAACCAACTGAGCTACAGGCCCTCGCCCCATCCGCCCGAGAGGGCCGGAAAGACGAGAAGCCTCCTCCGGTATGACCCGAAGGCGGAACCGGCAGGCCAGCACTCGAGCGCTGATCACGCGTTTTGCGAAGAAAGAGAAACGAAGACGGCGACGTCCCGCCTTTAGTTTGATCGGCCGATCTGACTGATCGGCCATGTTCCAAGAGATCCGAAACGGCGTTGTCTCGTGAGAGACGACCGTAAGGGATCTTCCTTAGAAAGGAGGTGATCCAGCCGCAGGTTCCCCTACGGCTACCTTGTTACGACTTCACCCCAGTCGCTGACCCTACCGTGGCCGGCTGCCTCCCTTGCGGGTTAGCGCACCGTCTTCGGGTAGAACCAACTCCCATGGTGTGACGGGCGGTGTGTACAAGGCCCGGGAACGTATTCACCGTGGCATGCTGATCCACGATTACTAGCGATTCCACCTTCATGCCCTCGAGTTGCAGAGGACAATCCGAACTGAGACGGTTTTTGGGGATTTTCCCACTGTCACCGCCATTGTAGCACGTGTGTAGCCCAGCCCGTAAGGGCCATGAGGACTTGACGTCATCCCCACCTTCCTCTCGGCTTATCACCGGCAGTCCCCCTAGAGTGCCCAACTGAATGCTGGCAACTAAGGGCGAGGGTTGCGCTCGTTGCGGGACTTAACCCAACATCTCACGACACGAGCTGACGACAGCCATGCAGCACCTGTCACCGATCCAGCCTAACTGAAGGAATCCATCTCTGGAAACCGCGATCGGGATGTCAAGGGCTGGTAAGGTTCTGCGCGTTGCTTCGAATTAAACCACATGCTCCACCGCTTGTGCGGGCCCCCGTCAATTCCTTTGAGTTTTAATCTTGCGACCGTACTCCCCAGGCGGGATGCTTAATGCGTTAGCTGCGCCACTGATGAGTATACCCACCAACGGCTAGCATCCATCGTTTACGGCGTGGACTACCAGGGTATCTAATCCTGTTTGCTCCCCACGCTTTCGCGCCTCAGCGTCAGTCTCGGACCAGTTGGCCGCCTTCGCCTCTGGTGTTCCTCCGAATATCTACGAATTTCACCTCTACACTCGGAATTCCACCAACCTCTTCCGGACTCGAGATTGCCAGTATCAGAGGCAGTTCCGAGGTTGAGCCTCGGGATTTCACCCCTGACTAAACAATCCGCCTACGCGCGCTTTACGCCCAGTAATTCCGAACAACGCTAGCCCCCTTCGTATTACCGCGGCTGCTGGCACGAAGTTAGCCGGGGCTTCTTCTGCGGGTACCGTCATTATCTTCCCCGCTGAAAGAGCTTTACAACCCTAGGGCCTTCTTCACTCACGCGGCATGGCTGGATCAGGGTTTCCCCCATTGTCCAAGATTCCCCACTGCTGCCTCCCGTAGGAGTCTGGGCCGTGTCTCAGTCCCAGTGTGGCTGATCATCCTCTCAGACCAGCTACGGATCGTCGCCTTGGTAGGCCATTACCCCACCAACAAGCTAATCCGACGCGGGCTCATCCAATGGCAATAAATCTTTCCCCCGAAGGGCGTATACGGTATTAGCTCGAGTTTCCTCGGGTTATCCCGTACCACTGGGTAGATTCCCACGCGTTACTCACCCGTCTGCCACTCACTCCGAAGAGTGCGTTCGACTTGCATGTGTTAAGCCTGCCGCCAGCGTTCGTTCTGAGCCAGGATCAAACTCTCAAGTTGGATGAGAACATTGATCGGCTTTTATTGATCGCACGTCTTGACGAGGTCACACAGTCTGATGTCCGCCCCTGAAGGAGCATCCATCACACATTGTGAGCTCAGAGAAAACGTTGACCGCCGAAGTCTCTTCCGGCAACCGCTTCCTTTTGACGGGAGGCGGCGCCCGACGAAACATCGCCGTCCACGCTTCTCTTTCTTCAAAACCAGATTGTCAAAGAGCGGACGACAATGCCGTCCCGGTCGTCTGATCTCTCGAACGACCGCCAGAGCGTCACCGGTCTTGCCGGGATAAACCCTGGAGTTTAGGAGAACCAACCGGCGAAGCCGCAGCAACAAGTGCGCCTCGCCGCCGGTGTTGGGGTATATATTCAGCCCTCTCGGCCCTGTCAACACCGGTCTGACAGAAGCTGCATTTTTTTCCAGCTCCCGCCCGAAAAGCCCGGATTTCCGCGGTTTTGGCCTGTGCGCGTTGACAGGGCCCCGGGCTTGCGGCACCAAACGTCACGAAGCAGTCACAATTGGACCCCTATCCGAAGGCTGCGCAAGGCGCCCGCAATTCCTTGAAGGGCCGCCGGGGGAAGGGATTATAAGACGGTGCATCCGTTCTTGAACCAACGCCCGCAGCCGACAATCGATCTCGGCGACGAGGAGCCTCTTTATCTGTTGAGCCTCAAGCGCCGGCCGGACCGGCGCCGGCTCAGCCTGCGCTGGCTCGGCGGCGCCATCCTCACGGGCATCTTTTCGGTCATTCTCGTCGGCGGCGCGCTCCAGGCCGCCATCGGCTGGAAGCCGCACTCTATTATACGGCCCGCGCTCGCCGCCCTGCATGCCGGGCCGATGACCAGCGGCGCCGTCGGCCGCAAGGGCGACCGCATCCGGCTGGAGCCGGACGGCAACGAGCTGAAGCGCGTCATCCAGGTCTCGACCGTCACGCGCATCGACGATCGCGAGCACATCAAGGTACGCCCCTTCGTCTTTGTGCGCCGCGGCCTCGCCGCCCCGGTCGACGACGGTCTGATCGCCGAGGTCCCGAAGTTCAACGCCCTCGCCCTCTTCTCCGACAATGGCGAACCGGAACCGGAGATCGCAGCCGCCGAGACGATCTACGGCGCCGATGTCGACGGCGAGGTGACCATTCGCACCGATCCCTTTCCGGTCGATTCCGGCGAGTTCGACGAGCAGACAGAGTTGAAGACGGCCGAGGTGGAGCGCATCGTGCGCTCCAACGCGCCCTTCCTGGCCGATGGCGCTGTCGAGGTCGCCTCTCTTCCCTATGTGGACCCGGGCCGTTTCGAGACGAGTGCCGATCCGCTCGCCCTCAACAACCTCGCCATCGCCATCGTGCCGGAGAACGTCTCCCTCATCGAAAAGAACGAGGAAGGCGCGGGCGGTCCGAAGATCGAGGAGAAGATCATCGCCGTGTCCACCGGCGACGCGCTGACGGCGCTCTTGCGCAGCGAGGGCGCCACCGAATACGAGGCGGCTTCCATCCAGTCGGCGCTGATCGCCAACTACTCCTTCGATTTCCGCGCCGGCCAGAAGCTGCGGCTCGGCCTGGCGCCCAACGACGAGGGGCGCGTGCGCCCCGTGCGCGTCAGCCTCTATTCCAACGGCCAGCACCTGGCGACGGTGGCTCTTTCCGACATCGGCAACTACGTCGCCGCCTCCGAGCCGACCTTCGACGCCGACATGTTCGACAGCGCGCAGAGCGAGAGTCCGGCAAGCTCCCTGCCGAGCATCTATTCCGGTATCTGGCGCTCGGCGCTGGAGCTCGGCATGGACGAGGATATGGTGGAGAGCCTCGTGCGCATCTTCTCCTTCGACGTCGACCTTCAGGCTCGCGCCGGCCGCTCCGACCAGATCGAAGCGATCTATTCCGGCGACGAGGAGAAGGAGATCCTCTATGCCTCGCTCACCGTCGGGGGCGAAGAGCACCGCTTCTACCGCTATCGCACGCCGGACGACGGCGTCGCCGCCTACTACGATCCGGAAGGCAAGAGCGCCAAGAAGTTCCTGTTGCGCAAGCCGGTGCCGAACGCCGTCTTCCGATCCGCCTTCGGCATGCGCAAGCACCCGATCCTGGGCCGCTACAAGCTGCATTCCGGCGTCGACTGGGCTGCCCCGCGCGGCAGCCCGATTCTCGCAGCCGGCAACGGCACCATCATCCATGCGGGCTGGAAGTCGGGCTATGGGCGGCGCGTGGAGATCCGCCACGCCAACGGCTACGTCTCCACCTACAATCACATGTCGCGCATCGGTAAGGGAATCGCCGTCGGTACCAAGGTGCGCCAGGGTCAGGTCATTGGCTATATTGGCTCCAGCGGCCTTTCCACCGGCCCGCACTGCCATTTCGAGATCCTCGTCAACGGCCGCTTCGTCGATCCGATGAAGATCCGCCTGCCGCGCGGACGCACGCTCACCGGCGGCGATCTGGCCGATTTCGAGAAGGAGCGACAGCGGATCGACTCGCTCATCGCCAAGGATTCGCCCTCCCGCCTCGCCGACATGTCGCGCTAGGGCGGGCACGCCCAAAGCGCGAGACGGGTCCAGTTCGCAACAGGTTCAGTTCAGGGAGTTAGACATGGTGCCACGCGGCATCCTGATTGCGTTGTGGGTGGCGGCAGCCGCCGCCCTCATCGGCGTCACCGGAATGTGGCTCGCCACGCGCGACCAGGCCGGCGGGATTGCCGCCGGCCAGCCGCTCGGCGGCTCCTTCGAACTGACCGAGGCGGGCGGTGCGCCGATCACCGAAGCAGCCCTGCGCGGCAAGCCGACCGCCCTCTTCTTCGGCTTCACCCATTGCCCGGACGTCTGCCCGACCACGCTCGCCGAGATGGCGGGCTGGATGGAGGCTCTGGGCGAGAAGGCGGCGAAGATGAAATTCGTCTTCATGACGGTCGATCCGGAGCGCGACCAGCCGGGCCCGCTGCACGATTATCTCGGCGCCTTCGACCCGCGGATCACGGGCATCACGGGCGAGCCTGAAAAGGTGCGGGAGACGCTCGACGACTTCCATGTCTACTACCGCAAGGTGGCGACGGAGGATGGCGACTACACGATGGACCATACCGCCTCCATCTTTCTCCTCGACGCGAAGGGCCGCCTCGCCGGCACCATCTCCTTCGACGAGAGCGAGGCGAATGCCCTTGCCAAGCTGCGGGCCCTGCTTGACGGCTGATGGTCGCCGTTGGAAAACCTCTTCATGAAGATCGACGGACCGACATCGCTGGCCGCGGCTACCATCGTCCTCGCTTCCGCGGTGGCGGCGGCGGCCTTTCTCGGCTGGTTCATCCAGTCGGACGCGCTCTTCATCTCCATGCTGATCGCCGGCCTGCCCGGCTGCTTCGGCCTCTGAGCCTGCGCGCGCTCACAAAGCCCACAGGCGAGGTGCGCGAGGGAAGCGGCCCGGAGCCCATGATCGTCTCCGACTGCTCCCTGACCGCCCCGCAAGGCTCCGGATGACCCTTTCCCCGCAGCTCGCCCCGATCCTTCTCCTTTCCCTGTCGAACGTCTTCATGACCTTCGCATGGTACGGCCATCTGCGCTTCACGGACCGGCCGCTCTGGATCGTGGTTCTCGTCTCCTGGGGAATCGCCTTCGCCGAATACTGCTTCGCCGTTCCGGCGAACCGGATCGGCTATCAGGTCTATGACGCGGCCGAGCTGAAGACGATCCAGGAGGTGATCACCCTCACCGTCTTCGTCGCCTTCGCCGCGCTCTATCTGAAGGAGCCGCTGACGGTGAACCACCTCGTCGGCTTCGGCTTCGTGGCACTCGGGGCCTTCTTCATCTTCCGCGGCCCGCTCGGCTGAGAGCCGCGCTCAGCGGCCGGCCATCTTGGAAGCCATTACCGAGATCGTCTGCACGTAGACCTCGGCCTTGTTCCATTGCCGCAGCACATTGTAGTTCGCCGTTCCCGGTTCCCAGCTCGCGCCCGCCTGCCAGCCATAGGCCTTCAGGTAGTTGGCGGTGGAAGCCAGCACGTCCGGCACGGAGCGGATGAGGTCCCGCCGGCCGTTGCCGTCACCGTCGACGGCAAAGCGCAGATAGGAGGAGGCGAGGAACTGCGTCTGGCCGAGCTCGCCCGCCCAGGCGCCGCGCATTTCGCCAGGCGACAGGTCGCCCCGCTGCACGATCTTCAACGCCGCCAGAAGCTCGCCGGTGAAGAAGGCGGAGCGCCGGCAGTCGTAGGCGAGCGTCGCCAGCGAGCGGAACGTCGCCATCGAGCCGGAATTGCGCCCGTACCCCGTCTCCAGCCCCCAGATGGAGACGATGATCTCCGGCGGCACGCCGGTGCGCTGTTCGATGGCGGACAGAAGCCGGGAATGGCGCTGGATGAGGCTCCGTCCCTGGCTGATCATCGCGTTGGAGACCCGCCGCTTGTAGAACTGGTCGAACGACAGCTTGAAGGAATGCTGGTTGCGATCGAGGCTGATCACCTTGGAGGAATAGGAGACGCCGTTCAGCGCCGAGGCGACGACGTTCGGCGAGATTCCCGCGCGCACGGCCTCCTGCTTGAAGCTTTCCAGCCATGGCGCAAAGCCGCCCGGCCCGTTGCCGCAGCTCGCGGCCGAGGCCGGTCCGGCGAGGGCCGCCACCAGTGCCGCCAGACAGGCGGCTTTCAGCATCCTTTGCATGGATCTCTCCCTTTGCCCGCAGCCGCAGGGGGACCGCGCGTTGCCCCATCATGGCAGGCAAGCCTAATGATATCTTGAAGGTGAGCCTGGCGGGGATGGGCAGCCGGGAGCGCTCGGGCCCCTGAAAAAGGGGGCGGCGTCATGGCCGGGCCGAGCCCGGCCATGACGATGGCAGGGCCGGGCCGAGCCCGGCCATGACGATGGCAGGCAGACCGCGTCTTATGCCGCGATCGTCTCGCCTTCCGTGCCGGACTTGGAGCCGGTGACGTGGAAGAGGAGCCGGTCGGAACCGGCGGTCACCTTCACCTCGGCGCCGTCCTTCACCTCGCCCGCGAGGATCTTCTCCGCCAGGGGGTCCTGCAGCGACTTCTGGATGACGCGCTTCAGCGGGCGCGCCCCATAGGCCGGGTCGTAGCCCTTGTCGGCGAGCCAGGCGACGGCGCTCTCGTCGAGATGGATGGTGATCTTGCGCTCTTCCAGGAGCCGCTCCAGCCGCTTCAGCTGGATCGCCACGATCGCCGCCATCTGCTGGCGCTTCAGCCGGTGGAAGAGGATGACCTCGTCGACGCGGTTGAGGAATTCCGGCCGGAAGTTCGCCCGCACCACCTGCATCACCTGCTCGCGCACGGCGTCCACGTCCTCGTCCTCCTTGAGGCCGGTCAGATACTCAGCCCCGAGATTGGAGGTCATGATGATCAGCGTATTGCGGAAATCGACCGTCCGCCCCTGGCCGTCCGTCAGCCGCCCGTCGTCGAGCACCTGCAGGAGGACGTTGAAGACGTCCGGATGCGCCTTCTCGATCTCGTCGAAGAGGATCACCTGGTAGGGCCGCCGCCGCACCGCTTCGGTCAGCGCACCGCCCTCCTCGTAGCCGACATAGCCCGGAGGCGCACCGATCAGCCGCGCGACCGAGTGCTTCTCCATGTATTCCGACATGTCGAGGCGGACGAGGGCCGTCTCGTCGTCGAACAGGAAGTCGGCGAGCGTCTTCGTCAGCTCCGTCTTGCCGACGCCAGTCGGCCCGAGGAACATGAAGGAGCCGATCGGCCGGTTCGGGTCCTGCAGGCCCGCCCGCGCCCGCCGCACGGCGGTCGAGACGGCATGCACGGCCTCCGCCTGGCCGACGACCCGGCGGCCGAGATCGTCCTCCATCCTGAGCAGCTTGTCGCGCTCGCCTTCCAGCATCTTGTCGACCGGAACGCCCGTCCAGCGCGACACGACATGGGCGATGTGGTCGGGCGTCACCGCCTCCTCCACCAGCCCCTCACCTGCGCCGTTCGCCTCCGCCTCGCGGGCCTCGGCCTCCTTCAGCTTCTTTTCCAAATCCGGGATGACGCCATAGGCAAGCTCACCCGCCCGGGCGAGGTCGCCGTGGCGCTGCGCCTTCTCAAGGTCGAAGCGCGCCTGGTCGAGCTCCTCCTTCAGCCGCGAGGCGCCGGCGAGCTTTTCCTTTTCCGCCTGCCAGCGCTGGGTCAGCGCGGCAGACTCCTCCTCAAGGTCGGCGAGTTCCTTCTCCAGCTTGGTCAGGCGCTCCTTGGAGGCCGTGTCGGTCTCCTTCTTCAGCGCCTCGCGCTCGATCTTCAACTGGATGATGCGCCGGTCGAGTTCGTCGAGCGATTCGGGCTTGGAATCGACCTGCATCCTAAGCCGCGCCGCGGCCTCGTCCATGAGGTCGATCGCCTTGTCCGGCAGGAAGCGGTCGGTGATGTAGCGGTTGGAAAGCGTCGCGGCCGAGACGAGCGCCGAATCGGTGATCCGCACGCCGTGATGCACCTCGTACTTCTCTTTCAGGCCACGCAGGATGGAGATCGTGTCGGCGACCGTCGGCTCGTTGACGAAGACCGGCTGGAAGCGCCGCGCCAGCGCCGCGTCCTTCTCCACGTATTTGCGGTACTCGTCGAGCGTCGTCGCGCCGACGCAATGCAGCTCGCCGCGCGCCAAAGCGGGCTTGAGGAGGTTGGAGGCGTCCATGGCTCCTTCCGCCTTGCCGGCGCCGACGAGGGTGTGCAACTCGTCGACGAACAGGATGACGCCGCCGGCCGCCGCCTCAATCTCCGAAAGAACCGCCTTCAGCCGCTCCTCGAACTCGCCGCGATATTTCGCCCCGGCGATCAGCGCGCCCATGTCGAGCGCGAGCAGTTTCTTGTCCTTCAGGCTCTCCGGCACGTCGCCATGCGCGATCCGCAGCGCCAGCCCCTCGGCGATCGCCGTCTTGCCGACGCCCGGCTCGCCGATCAGCACCGGGTTGTTCTTGGTGCGCCGGGAAAGCACCTGAACGGTGCGCCGGATCTCCTCGTCGCGGCCGATCACCGGGTCGAGCTTGCCGGCCCGCGCTTCCTCGGTGAGGTCGCGGGCGTATTTCTTCAGCGCGTCGTAGCCCGACTCGGCCGAGGCCGTGTCGGCCGTACGGCCCTTGCGGATGTCGTTGATGGCGGCGTTGAGGCCGTTCGGCGTCACCCCCGCCTTGGCGAGGATGTCGGAGGTCGCCGCGCTCTTTTCCATGGCGAGCGCCAGCAGGAGCCGCTCCACGGTCACGTAGCTGTCGCCGGCCTTGTTCGCGATCTCCTCGGCCGTCTGGAAGACCTTGGCGACGGGCTGCGCCAGATAAAGCTGCGCATTGCCGCCGGAGACTTTCGGCATCTTGGCGAGAGCCGTATCCGTGGCCAGCTGCGCCTCCTTCGGGCGGCCGCCCGCATGCTCGATCAGGCCGGCGCACATGCCTTCCGGGTCGTCGAGGAGCACCTTGAGGATATGCTCGGGCGTGAATTGCTGATGGCCCTGTCCGAGGGCATAGGTCTGCGCGGACTGGATGAAGCCGCGCGCGCGTTCGGTGTATTTTTCCAGGTTCATGATCGACCCCTTTCGGCGTCTCGCGAGCGACGACGCCTGGCATTCGATTGGGGCCTTCTTGGGAAGCGCCCCGGGCTCGTCGCTGATATGGTTGTGGCCGATTTGCAACGCAATGGCTGCGGAGCGGATTTGATCGCACGGCAACGCCGGCTTGACGCGCCGGAGCGAAAGCGCTGTTCGTTGGCCTTCCACCAGGGATATTCATGACCGCCAAAATCGCCGCTCTCTATCGCTACCCCGTCAAGGGGTTTTCGCCCGAGCCGCTCGCCGAGGCGCGGCTTGAGAAGGGCGGCACCATCCCCTTCGACCGCGCCTTCGCGATCGAGAATGGCGCCTCCGGCTTCGATCCGCGCAATCCACGGCACCTGCCGAAGATCCGCTTTCTGATGCTGATGAAGAACGAGCGCCTCGCCGCCTTCGAGAGCCATTACGACGAGGCGAGCGGCGTCTTCTCGGTGAAGGCGAAGGATGCGGGCGTGCCGGGGTTCGAAGGCCAGCCGGCAACCCCCGAAGGCCGGGCGGCGCTCGAGGCATGGATCCAGGCGACCTTCGCGGACGAACTGCGCGGCCCCCCTCGCCTGCTCCAGGCGGACGGCCATTCCTTTTCAGACGTCGCGGCAAAGGTCGTCCATCTCGTCAACCTGACGAGCCTGCGCGAGTTGGAGGAAAGGACCGGGCAGACGATCGATCCGCTGCGCTTCCGCCCCAACCTCGTCATCGACGCCGCGCCCGCCTTTTGCGAGTTCGGCTGGCTCGGAAAGACGCTGGAGCTGCCGGGCATCCGCCTTCGCGGCACAAAACGCACCGAGCGCTGCGCTGCGACCAATGTCGATCCGGCGAACGGGGCGCGCGACATGCAGCTACCCCGCACGCTTCTCGGTCTTTATGGCCACACCGATTTCGGCATCTACCTCACCGCAGAGACGGCGGGCACGATCCGCCGGGGCGAGGAATTCCGCCTGCTGGCCTGAGGGGGCAGCCTAAAGGTAGCAAAACGAAAAAAGGCGCGGGAAGAACCCGCGCCTTGAACTCTTCACAAGGTTCGAAGCCTTAATCGGGGAAAGCCGCCAGGGCAGCTGCGCCGTCATTGGTCGCATCGCCCTCGGAAGCCTCCGCCGGCTTCATCTTGGCGCGGCGGCGCGGCGCGGGCTTTTCCTCGTCGGATTTCGGCTGGGAAGCCTTCGCCTCGGCGGGGCTGTTCTCGCCTTCCGGCGCGCGCGGCTTGCGGGCGCGGCGGGGCTTGCGCGGCTTCTCCTCGCCCTCGTCGTCGGAGGAAGAGGAAGCCTCGGCCGACCCGCGCTTTTCCTCGCGATCGTCGTCGCGCTCGTCCCGGTAGCGGTTGTCCCGGTCATTATCGCGGTCGTTGTTGTAGTCGCCGCGCGAAGGCTGGCGATGACCATTCATCTGACGCGGATCGTCGTTGTCGCCGTCGTCGTCGTCCTGATTGTCCTGGTTCCGCGATTCCTGGAATTGCGGCTGCTGGGCCTGCGCGGCCATCAGGATGCGATTGTAGTGCTCGGCATGCTGCAGATAGTTCTCGGCCGCAACGATGTCGCCCGAAGAGACCGCATCGCGGGCCAGGAGGGTGTATTTGTCGGCGACGTGCTGGGCCGTCCCGCGCACTTTCACATCCGGCCCGTTCGATTCGTAACTTCTGGAAAGAGGATTAGGCCCCTTGCGGTTGCGTCCCCGCGACCGCCTGTTCTGGTTATGCCTCATAAACCGTTCTCGCTGGTTTCAGATCGCCTATGCGTCCACGATCTTGAGCTGACACCCGTGCTCCCGCTCAACCCCGGCATTGCCGGGGCTGACAGCCCCCATCCGCACGAGCTCCGTTTCAGTCGAAACTGTTCGAGAAACGTACTCGTCAGTGCGAAGACTTAAGCAGTCGATCCGTGCAAGGGGGCGATAACTCCGCCTGTCCCAAGGACGCTCGTTTCGGCGATGTGCCCCGGATCGCAGCCTGAACCTAGCGATATCAGTCAGGTTTTCCAAGTGCTTTTTTCGCAATGCGGAAACCCCCTCCGCCAGTTTCGGACAAGCTAGCCGGCTTCGTTTCGCCGCTCACGACCCGCCCAATAGCAGCAAGATCGGTCACGGTCGGAAGCGCAGCGAGGCGCGCCTCGCCGAGAAGTCTCTCGACCGCTTCCGCCTGTCCCTCCCCCACCTCCAGAAAGGCCGCGCCGCCTGTCTTCAAGAGGGCCGGCAGCCGCGCTGCGATCGCCCGGTAGGCGGCAAGTCCGTCCTCGCCGCCGTCCAGCGCTTGGGCCGGATCGTGGCTCCGCACTTCCGGCATTAGCCCGGCGATCTCGCCGCTCGCGATATAGGGCGGGTTGGAGACGACGATATCGAAAGGCCCTTTGAGGGAAGAAAAGTCGCCCTGGACGGGATGAAACCGCTCCGAAACACCGCTCCGCCCGGCATTCCGCCGTGCGACAGAGAGCGCTTTCGCGCTGATATCGAGGCCGATCGCTTCGGCCTCGGGCAGTTCGCAAAGGAGCGCGATGGCGATCGCCCCGCTGCCCGTGCCGAGATCGGCGAGACGAAGCCTTTCATCCCGGCGCTGACCGAGCCAGGCAAGCGCCGCTTCCACGACATGTTCCGTCTCCGGCCGGGGCAGAAGAACGTCCGCCGTCACCTCCAGGGCGATGCCCCAGAACTCGGTCTCGCCGAGAATGCGGGCGACCGGCTCGCGCGCCGCGCGGCGTTTCACAAGGAGCGAAAAGCGCGCTTCTTCGTCCTCGCGGATCTCTGTCTCCGGCCGGGCGATCAGTTCCGCATCGTCGATGCCGAGCGCTGCGGCAAGGAGCTTTCGCGCATCGCGCCGCGGATCGGCGACCCCCGCCCCGGCAAGCAGACGGCGCGCCAGATCGAGCGCCTCCCCGCGGCTCGTCATTGCGCGCGGCAGGCCGAGGATCTCACGCCGGCTCCGCTTCCATGGTCGCCAGCCGGCTCGCCTGGTCGTCGGAAACGAGGGCATCGACGAGCTCGTCCAGAGCTTCGCCGGCGAGCACCTTGTCGAGCTTGTAAAGGGTCAGGTTGATGCGGTGGTCGCTCACCCGCCCCTGCGGGAAGTTGTAGGTCCGGATGCGCTCGGAACGGTCACCCGAGCCGACCTGCGTCTTGCGGGCCGCGGCACGCTCGCTGTCCGCCTTCTCGCGCTCCATCTCGTAGAGCCTCGCCTTCAGCACCTGCATGGCCCGGGCCCGGTTCTGGTGCTGGGACTTTTCCGACGAGGTAACGACGATGCCGGTCGGCAGATGCGTGATGCGGACAGCCGAATCGGTGGTGTTGACGTGCTGTCCGCCGGCGCCCGAGGCCCGCATCGTATCGATTCTGAGATCCTCCTGGCGGATATCGATGTCGACATCCTCCGCCTCCGGCAGGACGGCGACCGTCGCCGCCGAGGTATGGATGCGCCCGCCCGCTTCCGTTTCCGGCACGCGCTGTACCCGGTGCACGCCCGATTCGAATTTCAGCCGGGCATAGACGCTGCGCCCGGAGATGGAGGCGATGACTTCCTTGTAGCCGCCGACATCGCCCTCCGAGACGGAAAGGATCTCCACCTTCCATTTCTTCAGGTCCGCATAGCGGCAGTACATGCGGAAGAGATCGCCGGCGAAGAGCGCCGCCTCGTCGCCGCCGGTTCCCGCTCTGACTTCCAGGATGGCGCTGCCCGCATCCGCCTCGTCGCGCGGAAGGAGCAGGATGCGCAATTCATCCTCCAGCGCCTCGATTCGCTCAGAAAGCTCATCGGCCTCCATTTCGGCGAGTTCGCGCATCTCCGCCTCGCTCGATCGGTCCTCCATCAGCGTGCGCGCATCGGCGAGCTCCGCCTCGGCGGCTTTCAGCGCCTCGGCCTTGTCGGCCACTTCCTCCAGTTCGGAAAGCTCGCGCGACAGGCGCACGAAGGCGTCGCGCTCCTGCGATTTCGTCAGCTCGGCGGTGATTTGCGCGCGCCGTGCGATGAGGGCGTCCAGTCGGTCTCTCGGTATCATGTCACTGATATAGGCGATTTTCGCTCAGACCGGGATGCGCTCTGCGTTCGCCCATGCGCGAAGTTCGGTGCGCACCTCCGAGGCGCTCACCGCCCCGTCGAGCATGGCATTGAGGCGCTGCGAAAGCCGGTCGAGGTCGAGATCAAGGATCATCGCCTTGATAGGGCCGATCGCGGAAGGCGACATGGAAAGGCTGCGATAGCCGATAGCCAGAAGCGCCATCGCTTCCAGCGGCCGTCCGGCGATTTCGCCGCAGACGGCGACGGGCTTTTGCGCCTTGCGCGCCTTTGTCGCGACCTTCCTGAGGGGCCGCAGGAACGCGGGCGAAAGCGCGTCGAAGCGCCCGGCGAGACGCGTCGAGCCGCGGTCGGAGGCCATCAGGAACTGGAAGAGGTCGTTGGAGCCGATCGACAGGAAGTCGACCGTCTCCAGGAGCTCGTCGAGCTGCCAGAGCAGCGATGGCACTTCCAGCATGGCACCGAGCTCGACCTTGTCCGCGGTGGCGTGCCCGTGGCGCGTCAGATGCTCCTGCTCGTTCCGCACCCATTGGCGGGCGCGCTCGAACTCGGAAATCTCCGTCACCATCGGGAACATGAGGCGCAGCGTGCGCCCCGAAGCGGCCTTCAGCAGGGCGCGGATCTGCGTCTTCAACAGGGCGGGCCGGTCGAGGCCGAGCCGGATGGCGCGCCAGCCGAGCGCCGGATTTTCTTCCGGATGCGTGCGGATATAGGGGAGCACCTTGTCGCCCCCGACATCGAGCGAGCGGAAGGTAACGGGCTTGCCGTCCGCCCCCTCCAGCACCTCGCGGTAGAAGGCCTCCTGCTCGCCGAGCCGCGGGAAGGAAGAGGCGATCATGAACTGCAGCTCGGTGCGGAAGAGACCGATCCCCGCCGCACCCGATTCCGTCAGGTGCGGCAGATCCATCATCAGCCCGGCATTGATCATCAGCGTGATGTCGGTGCCGTCCTTGGTGGCCGAGGGCTTCTCGCGCAGGCGCCGGAACTGCTCCTGCCGCCTCGCCCGGAAGCGGACCTTGTCGACATAGGCAAGCTCGATATCGCCGGGAGGCCGCAGATGCACCTCCCCCGTCTCACCGTCGACGATGATCGGATCGCCCGATTCGGCGAGTCCCACGGCATTGTCGACCTGGCCGACCGTGGCGATGCCGAGCGCCCGGGCAACGATCGCCACATGGCTGGTCGGCGCGCCGTCTTCCAGGACGAGGCCCCTCAGCTTCTCGCGATCGTAGTCGAGCAGTTCGGCCGCGCCCATGTTGCGCGCCACGATGACGGCGTCCGAGGGCATCAGTGTGCCGGCCGGGCCGTGCGGGCGCCCCATCAGGGTTCGCAGAAGCCGGTTGGCGAGGTCGTCGAGATCATGCAGCCTGTCGCGCAGATAGGGGTCGGTGCTGCGCGACAGGCGCGCGCGCATGTCGCTCTGCACCTTCTCCACCGCCGCCTCGGCGGTAAGGCCCGCCTCGACCGCTTCGCGCAGGCGCCGCACCCATCCCTGATCCTGCGCGAACATGCGGTAGGCTTCCAGGATGTCGCGGTGCTCGCCCTGACCGGCTTCCACGCCGCGCGCCAGAAGGTCGTCGACCGAAAGGCGCAGGCTGCGCATGGCGTCTTCCAGCCGCGCCAGTTCGTGGTCGACATCCTCGGCGATCAGCTGCGTGACGACCACCCGCGGCTCGTGCAGAAGCACATGGCCGAGCGCGATGCCGTCGGCGAAGACGGCACCCTCCAGCCGGAAGGGCCGGTTGAGGTCGAGATCGGCGCCGGGCGTGGCGAGATCCTCGATCTCGCCCGCGGCGAACATCTCCGCGAGCACCATCGCCGTCGTCTGCAGCGCCTCCACTTCCTCCTCGGTATAGGAGCGGTGCGAGCGGTTCTGCACGACGAGCACGCCGAGCGTGCGTCCGGCGCGCAGCACCGGCACGCCGAGGAAGGAGTGGTAGATCTCCTCGCCCGTCTCCGGCAGGTAGGCGAAGGCGGGGTGGGATTGGGCGTCCGGCAGGTTGAGCGGCCGCGCTTCCGCCGCGATGAGGCCGACGAGGCCGCGTCCGACGCGCAAAGTGGCGCGGTGGACGGCGCTCGCCAGAAGGCCCTCGGTGGCGAAAAGCTCGAGCGATCCGTCGGCGCGCAGGATGTAGACGGAGCACACCTCCGCCACCATGTTCGACGCGATCAGCCGGACGATCTTGTCGAGGCGTTCCTGTGCGCCGATCGGATCCGCCATGACTTCGCGGAGCCGCCTGAGCAGCACTCTCGGTCCGGCAAGCGTCTCGCGCATTGCGGGATGAACCCCCTCATATCCTCGCTCGGCCCCTCAGCGGGGCATGCGGGCTGCTGGCCCCCAGGGCGCCGAAAGCCCGTCCGCCCCGGGCCGTCCGCGCCAGGCCGGATGTGCGGCCGTCAGGTCTTGTCCAGATCGTATATTGAATGGAGGGTGCGCACCGCAAGTTCGGTATAGGCCGCATCGATCAGGATGGAGATCTTGATCTCCGAGGTCGTGATCAGCTGAATGTTGATTCCGCGGGCGGCGAGGGCCTTGAAGGCCTCCGCAGCGACACCCGCATGGCTTCGCATTCCTATGCCGATAACGGAGACCTTGGCAACGTCCGCCGATCCGGTGACGCTCTCCATCTTCACCTGCGTCCGCAGATTCTCGATGAGGTGCAGCGCCCGCTCGTAGTCGGCCGTGGTGACGGTGAAGGTGATGTCGGTGGTGCGCCCGTCTTCCGAGACGTTCTGCACGATCATGTCGACATTGATCGCCGCGTCGGAGAGCGCCCCGAAGATGGCGGCGGCGACGCCCGGCCGGTCTTCCACCCGCCGCAGCGTGATCTTCGCCTCGTCCCTGGAATAGGCGATGCCGGTGACAAGCTGCTTTTCCACGATTTCGTCCTCGTCACAGATGAGGGTGCCGACCGGCAGGTTGCCCGGGCCGGTCTGGGGCGCGTCCGGATCGTCGAAGGAGGAGCGCACGAAGGTCCGGACCCCGTGCACCATGGCAAGTTCGACCGAGCGCACCTGCAGGACCTTCGCCCCGAGGGAGGCCATTTCCAGCATCTCCTCGAAGGCGACCTTGGGCAGGCGCCTGGCCCCGGCGACGATCCTGGGATCGGTCGTATAGACCCCGTCGACGTCGGTATAGATGTCGCAGCGCTCCGCCCCGAGCGCGGCCGCGAGCGCCACGGCGGAGGTGTCGGAGCCGCCGCGCCCGAGCGTCGCCACCCGGTTGTCGGGCGCCAGGCCCTGGAAGCCGGCGACGACGGCGACCTGCTGGCGGCCCATCCGCTCGATCAGGGCGCGGCAGTCGATATCGGCGATCCGCGCCACCGAATGCGCCGCGTCGGTGCGGAGCGGGATCTGCCAGCCGAGCCAGGAGCGCGCATCGACGCCCATCGACTGCAGCACGATGGCCATCAGGCCCGACGTCACCTGTTCGCCGGAGGCGACGACGGAATCGTATTCGCGCGCATCGTGCATCAGCGAGGCCTCGCGGCAGAGCGAAACGAGCCGGTTGGTCTCGCCGGCCATGGCCGAGACCACGACGGCGACTTCGTTGCCGGCATCCACCTCGCGCTTGACGTGGCGCGCCGCGTTGCGGATGCGCTCCAGGTCGGCGACGGAGGTGCCGCCGAATTTCATGACGAGGCGGGACATTTTCGAAAAGATTCGCCTGGAAAGCCCGGATTGGAGAAAAGCCGGCCCGGCCGGCGCGCGTGCTTTTAGCGGGGAACGGCCCTGCCCGCAATCGCTCGCCCCCAATCGCTCCCCTGCAATCGCCCGCTGCAATCGCCCCCTGCGATCACGGCGCCCCCTCCTCTCCCCCGCGCCCCAAAAAACGCCGCAGCCGAAAGCCTTGACTTCGCAGCGGGCCGCCACCTTCTCTTGGGACCGATTGAAGGACGAGACGATGAGCCGAGCCCAGACCAGCGCGCCCCAGCCCCATTCCAGTATCGACCCGCAAGAGGTCGCAAAATTCGAGCAGAGCGCCTCCGACTGGTGGGGCGGGGAAAAGAACAGCCCGCTGCACAAGCTGAATCCCGTCCGGCTCGATTACATCGGCCGCCACATCGCCGCCCATTTCGGCCGCCCGCGCGGCGGCAAGGAGCCCTTCAAGGGCCTCACCTTCGTCGATGTCGGCTGCGGCGGCGGGCTTCTGGCCGAGCCGATGGCCCGCCTCGGCGGCACCGTCACCGGCGTCGACCCTTCGGCCAACAATGTCGAGGTGGCGAAGGCCCACGCCGCCGAGGCGGGGCTTGTCATCGACTACCGCCATGCGAGCGCGGAGGACCTCGCCGCCGAGAAGGCGAGCTTCGACGTCGTCCTCTCCATGGAGGTGATCGAGCACGTCTCCGATGTGGAGGGCTACGTCGCCGCCGCCGCTGCGCTGGTAAAGCCCGGCGGCCTCATCTTCTTCGCCACGCTGAACCGGACGCTGAAATCCTTTGCGCTCGCCATCGTCGGCGTCGAATACGTGCTGCGCTGGCTGCCGCGCGGCACCCACAGCCATTCGCGCTTCATCCGCCCCTCCGAGCTTGCCGAGCAGCTCGTCGCGGCGGGCCTCACCATCAAGGACGAGACCGGCGTCACCTACAATCCGCTTTTCGATCGCATGCAGCTTTCACGCGACATGGACGTCAACTACATGATGCTGGCGGAGAAAAAGGCCGCGGCGTAAAATCCCGGCACAAGCGCCGGGCCCCGCCGCCGGAAAAAGACGCGCTGGCCGGCCCTCCCCCGGCCCGGGAAACAATGTGAGCCTTCCACCGGAAATCTGGTCTTTCCTCACGGTCGTGATGATCGACATCGTGCTTGCCGGCGACAACGCCGTCGTCGTCGGCATGGCGGCGGCCGGCCTGCCGCCGAAGCAGCGCGTGCGGGCGATCGCCGTCGGCATCGCCGCCGCGACGGTGCTGAGGATCTGCTTCGCGCTGGTGGCGGTGGAGCTTCTGACCGTCATCGGCCTCCTCTTCGCAGGCGGCATCCTGCTCCTGTGGGTCGCATGGAAGCTCTGGCGCGAGCTGGAGGAGGACAGGCGCCGCCGCCGGCGCGAGAGCGCCGTGCCGGGCGCCGGCGCCGAGGAGGCGGCGGCGGAAGGGGCGCGCGGCGACAAGACGCTGCGCCAGGCGATTATCCAGATCATCCTCGCCGACATATCGATGTCGCTCGACAACGTGCTCGCCGTCGCCGGCGCCGCCCACGAGCACCCCTATGTGATGGCGGCGGGCCTCGTCCTTTCCGTGGCACTGATGGGCATCGCCGCCTCGATCGTTGCCGGCCTGCTGCAGACCTACCGCTGGATCGCCTATGTCGGACTGCTCGTCATCGTCTACGTGGCCTTCGACATGATCCTGGAAGGCGGCCACGACGTCGGCGTCGCCGCCGGCATGTTCTAGGAGGCCACACCGCAGAGGAGGAAGAGCGACAGGCGGCAGCCCCGCGGTGCTTTCAGGCCGCCCGCCGGACGAGGCGCCGGAGCGCAGCGTCCCCCTCAGCGGTTTGGCGGCCTGCAGGAAGGCGATGACGTAGGAGAGGCGGTGATTGAGGAAAGGCGGGAGGAGGCCTGAGGCTCATATAGCGCACGCGTAGCAAATAGCCTCACTATACAATTTCCGCAGCCACAACGGGACTGACCAAATTGTCATCCATCGCAGCTACAAAGCAGTGATCGACGGTAGTTCAGCGAGACGTCAAGCGGCGTATTGCCAACATTTAGTCGAGGCCGGCGCAGTCCAAAAAAAAATGCAGAACAATGATCAAACGTGCGTTGAATATCAGTGATATATCAATAATATATTCTGAATGAGATAATAATAATGGTCAAAGGAGCCGAAAATCGGAAGGGAAAATAAAATGGTTGCAAGAATACTGGATGAAATAAGTAATAATCCACCGAAAGAAGTTAAAGCACTATTAAAACTCGCTGGCATCGTTGTTCAAGATGATGAATACATCAAACTTGTAAATGAACAATTAAGAAAAACGCCACATTTCGAGAAACGTAAGTATTTTCTTGAGATGAGACACTTTCACACTCAAGATATACTATTTCTTATGCACGCGTGCGGAGACGGGAGCGGTATTAACACGGCCACGCTGATGCCTTTACTCAGACGACTGATAGATTGGGGGCTTGTTCTCGACCAGTCTATGTTCGGCGGTCTTGCTTTGGTGGATCACATGTGGAACAAGGATCGAATTGCACAATTTCTACAATTAAATATCCTCGATAATGTTCTTCTTGGACCCAGCTATATAGCTAGGAAATACAGCAGAAGCGTTCCTGCCGTGTACGTTTGTAAAGATGGAAATGAATATACAGGAACCGGCTTTCTTACAACCACCAACACCTCGGGAAAAAAATTCGTCATAGTTAGCGCAAAGCATAACATTGACTCCGAAGAAAAAATAGAATTCGTTGGATTTAATGAGATCGACGGATGCACTTACACGCCGATAAGCGGCAAATGGATTCTACATCCGAAATTAGATTTGGCTCTTATTGAAGTTAAGTGTGAGAGAAATCCCCCTCCAATATTTCCAATCGGCACTCCACTTGTACTAAGTCGCACAATTACACTCGGTTACCCAAGTATCGCTACCACCGACTCGTCATATATGCTCGCTCATGGTGGAGAGCTAAATGCGATTGTTAATACTTATCATGGTGAAGATCGATTGATCATTTCAAATTTCGTCTCACCGGGAAATAGCGGCGGGCCGGTCTTGGACGAGGCGGGGCTATGTCTGGGTGTCGTAGTCAATTCGTTTGAGACCCAACATCAGGGTGGCACCGAGAAAGCAAATTCAGCTATTCCAGCGAGGCACGTTCTGGATTTTATCAGTCCTTTTTGCAACTGAGTAAAACCACAAACGGTTGTCTAACAAACGACGACCATGAGCTCGCAGTCGGGCTATTGATGCTAAAGCATCCGAGCAGCAGACCATCCGCCGCAGACGCTACTGTCATCTACGAGCGCCCAACCCGGATCGCCCACCTGTAGCGCTACAACAGCCGGGCCAGCGCAACACGAAAATCTCAAATCTTTGCAGATCAAAACAGTCATCGGAGCGTCCGAACCAGCGCTATGCCGGGGCGCCTCTCGTATTCGCCCGTCCAGCTGTTTTCTCCTGGGATCGGCTTCAAAGGCCGCCAGTGACTCACTTTCGGCCAATTCGCCTTCTCAGCGCTCATAACACCTTGGCTTTGTTGGCGCTTTCGCCTCCGTCCGACGCCTTGTAGAAGCGACTTCCCCTCGAACCCGACACCGCGTTCGTTACAGATTAGCTCGAGGAACTGCGTCAAGGCGACGAGCGAGAAATAGGAATCGTCCTGATCTGGCTTCGAGCCCTTATGAATCAGCTCGTTCCGCGCATTCCTCGCCCGCTTGACATAGCGATATAGCTTGCGATCAATCAGGCCGGCCTCTGCAAGAAACTCGATCCGCACGGCTGGCGTGCGGGCGCTAGAGCGGAGCTGACCAATACGTTCCTGAAAACTAGCGGCCTTCGCCGGAATAAACACATCGTCCCAAATCTGTCCTATCAACTGCTCCACAACTAGCCAAGAATAGAGCAACGAGTTACGGTATTCGGCCGCAGCGTGGTGGCTAACGGCCATGACCAGGGTAGCGGGGTCCATTCTCTGCGCCGTATCGAGCACGGGCTTGCCAGAGGCCATCGCGGCCTGGACTTCGCCTTTGGTGATCCGCGGCGGATCTAGCAAGGCGATGTTGAGGTAGCCGCCAGCACTCGCCTCGCCCCAAGCTTGGTGAAGTGTCGGCAGGAGGCCGTGCGGCTGCTCGTACCGGAAGTAGCCCGTTGCGTAGAGCGACCCGAATGCCAAATCACCCGAGCAAACCTGCTCCAGCCCGAGCCCCCCGATAACCATTGCCCCCACAACACGATTGAACTCATCCATTGCGTCGTCAGCGCTGCGCAGGTGCGGGTTACGGGGGATAATCATCGAACCGTCGAAAGCGAACGCCATTGGGTTTCCGTGCGGAAGCCCGACGTCCAGATAGAATGACACCCGCTTGAGCTTGAGTGCATCGTAGGTGCCTGCATTGATTTCATCGAGCGTTGGCGACCAGACGTCATCGTCGTCCTGCACGAATAGGTGGAAATTCCGGGGTGCGGCCAGCACGCAGGGAAACCGGTCGGCCTCCTCCTCTGCGACGGTTCCCACACCTTCGGTCTTCGTCTTGTTTCCAACCAACGGCTCCTCCTAACTTCAAGCTCACTAGAACATCGGCCTCTGTCCACTCGTCAATGCATTCGCTACCGAGCGACTGGGGGCCTTTCTTGGAGTATCCGAACCCACGATCAAACTGCGCAACGGGCGCAGAGCGGCTCCCTCAAACCTCCACCTCTCTCTCCACCCTTCCACTCCCCCCGAACACCCTCAGATACCTCTCAATCTCGCCCTCCGGCCCGCTCGCCTTTTTCGGGTTGTCGGAGAGCTTCACCACCGGGCGGCCGTTCGCCGCACTGACCTTGCAGACGATGGAGATCGGGTCGAGCGCCCTTGAGGGCTCCGGCAGGCAGCCCCGGAAATCGTTGGTGAGGTTGGTGCCCCAGCCGAAGGAAAGCCGCACGCGCCCCGCAAAATGCCGATAGGTTTCCTCCATCGTGTCGGCGTCCATGCCGTCGGAAAAGATGAGGAGCTTTTCGGCCGGGTCGCGGCCTTTCTCTTTCCACCAGGCGATGATCTCCTCGCCGGCCGGGATCGGCGGGGCGGAATCGGGGCGGAAGCCCGTCCAGTCGGCGACCCAGTCGGGCGCGTTTCTCAGGAAGGCCGTGGTGCCGTAGGCGTCGGGCAGCACGATGAGGAGGTTGCCGCCGTAGAGCGTCTCCCAGTCCTTCAGGACGCGGTAGGGCGCCTGAAGCAAGTCTTCGTCGCTTTTTGCCAGCGCCGCCTCCACCATCGGCAGTTCGTGGGCGTTGGTGCCGATGGCCTCAAGGTCCGCGTCCATGGCGAGAAGCACGTTGGAGGAGCCGATGAAGGCCGCGCCGAGCCCTTCCTTCAGCGCCTCCACGCACCAGCGCTGCCAGAGGAAGGAATGCCGCCGCCGCGTGCCGAAATCGGAAAGGCGGAGCTCCGGCAGGGTTCGGAGCCGCTCCACCTTGTCCCAGAGCTTGGCCTTGGCGCGGGCATAGAGGACATCGAGCGCGAAGCGGCCCATCTTCTTCAGCGCGGCGCGCGAGCGCAGCTCGTTGACGATGGCGAGCGCCGGGATCTCCCACATCGTCGTATGCGTCCAGGGCCCGGCGAAGGAGAGCTCGAACTGGCCGTCGACGGTGGCAAGCTCGTATTCCGGCAGGCGGAAATCGGCGAGCCAGGCGAGGAATTCCGGCGCGAAGATCTGCGCCCTTCCGTAGAAGGAATTGCCGGCGAGCCAGATCATCTCCTTTTTCGTGAAGCTCAGCGAGCGGGCATAGTCGAGCTGGGCGCGCAGCTCGCCCTCGTCGATCTCCTCGGCGAGGCGGACGCGCTGCGTGCGGTTGATCAGCGAGAAGGTGACTTGCGTTTCCCGGTGCAGCGACCAGATCGTCTGCAGCATCAGGAGCTTGTAGAAATCCGTGTCGAGCAGCGAGCGCACGATCGGATCGAGCTTCCAGGTGTGATCGTAGACGCGGGTCGCGAGGTCGGTGGTGGCCATGTCGCCTGAGGGGTGGTTGCCGGCCGCCGAGTGAAGCAAACCCGGCCGCCCGGCGAAACACCTCATTCTTCAGGAAGGCGCGGCGCGGCCTTGTGTCCGGCGGGAAGAGAAATCGTCCCGCTCGCCGGCCCGTTGCGTGTGGAAAGCACCCCCCTCACCCGGCCGGCTCCGCCGGCCACGCTCTCCCTCAAGGGGAGAGGGTCAGGCGGGCCTAGAACCAGAAGAGGAGGATGAGCACCTGCGGGGCGAGGATCCGGAGCACCATCACCAGCGGATAGACGGTCGCATAGGCGAGCGCCGGCGCCTCGGAAGGATAGATGGCGTTGGCGAAGGCGAGCGCCGGCGGATCGGTCATGCCGCCGGCGAGCACGCCGCATAGCGAGAGATAGTTGGTTCGCAGCACCAGCCGGCCGACGAGGCCGACGATGAGGAGCGGGATGATGGTGATCAGCGCGCCGTAACCGAGCCAGTAGAGCCCGTCGCCATCGACGAGGATCGGCACGAAGCTCTCGCCGGCCTTGAGGCCGACGATGCCGAGAAAGAGGATGATGCCGATTTCGCGCAGGACATGGTTGGCGCTCGTCGGCATGAACCAGACGAGCGGGCCGATATGCCCGAGCCGCGACAGGATGATGGCGACGATGAGCGGCCCGCCGGCAAGGCCGAGCTTCACCGGCGCGGGCATCCCCGGCATGGCGAGCGGGATGGAGCCCGCAAGGACGCCGAGCGCGATGCCGAGGAAGATCGGCAGGATCTGCGCCTGCTGCAGCGCCTGCTGGCGGTTGCCGAGGAGGACGGCGACGCGGTCGACATTGTCGGGATGGCCGATCACCGTGCAGATGTCGCCGAACTGGAGGCGCAGGTTGCCGCCCGGCGTCAGCTCCACGCCCGAGCGCGTCACCCGGCTGATGGTGGCGTCGTAGCGGTGCAGCAGGTCGAGGCTGGCAAGGCTCGCCCCGTAGACATGCGAATTGGTGACGACGAGCCGTTTCCAGATGACGTCGGAGGCGACGGCCTTGAGGTCGGTCTTGGCGCGCGTACCGAGGATGCGCACCATGCCGGGCAGCTTGTCGCCCGGGCCGACAAGAAGGAGAAGGTCGCCGACCTTCACCTCGGTCTCCGGATAGGCGATCTCCACCACCCCGTCGCGCATGATGCGCGAGACGACGATGTCCATCTCGGCGAGCCCCGGCAGGGCGCCGATGGTGAGCCCGTCCATGTTGCGGTTGGTGAGCTTGATGTTGATCGTTTCGAGCCCGCGCCGGTTCACCGCCCGCTCGGCCTCAAAATCGGCATGCTCCTTTTCCGGCCGGATGCCGAAGACGAAGCGCACGAGCCCCATGGTGATGAGGATGCCGATGATGCCGAAAGGATAGGCAACCGCATAGCCGAGCGCCGGGCTCGACACCGCGTCCGGGCCGGCGCCGACGCTGGTCAGCATCTGCGTCGCCGCGCCGAGCGAGGGCGTGTTGGTGGTCGCGCCCGACATCAGGCCGAGCGTGACGGGCAGCGGCACCCCGACGACGAGATGCAGCGAGGCGGCGACGAGGACGGAAAGGAAGACGAGGAGAACGGCGAGCCCGTTGAGCTTGAGGCCCGAGCGCCGCAGCGCGGAGAAAAAGCCCGGCCCGACCTCGATGCCGATCGAGTAGACGAAGAGGATGAGGCCGAATTCGCGCAGAAAATGCCCGACCTCGGGATCGACCGAAAAGCCGAGATGGCCCCAGAAGAGACCGGCGAAGAGGACGCCGCCGATGCCGAGCGACACCGATCCGGCCTTAACGGAACCGAGCGCGAGGCCGGTGACGCCGACGATGCACAGGACGACGAGACCCGAGGCGACAGGGTCGAGGCCGGCAAGAAGGGCGGAAAAATCCATAAGGTGAGCGTTCTCTTCTCTGTCCTGGCGGCCGCCGGTGAAAGCCCCGAGTCTGGCCCCTTCCCGCGACATGCCGGCGAGGGCGCCACAACGCCCCATGCAGGAGCCGTGCCGCGCCGCATCGGTTGAGGTGAGGAAATGAGCGGCCGCCCGGATTCGCCGCCGCTTCTAGCCGGGACGCGCCGCTCTTTCAAACCCGCAAGGGCTGAAGGCCACCATCTTGAGCGGAGGCAGGCGGCACTTTTGCCTCAGACGGCGATCGTCGCCGCGCAGCTCGCCCAGACGGCGGCGAAGTGGATGCCCGCCGCGGTGATGACGAAGCCGTGCCAGATGGCGTTTCTGAAGCGCAGCCGCTCCCAGACATGGAAGGGCACGCCAAGCGAGTAGGTGGCGCCGCCCGCGACGACCAGCCACAGGACGAGCGGGGAGAGCGTGCTCGTCACTTCGCCGATGGCGAAAAGCCCGCTCCAGCCGAGCGCGAGATAGATGCCGATGGAAAAGCGGTCGAACCGCCCCGGCAGGAAGAGCTTGGCGAAAACGCCGAGAAGGGCGAGCGTCCAGACGAAGATCAGCAGCCACCAGACGCCGCTCTTGAAGGCGAAGGGCGTGTAGGTGCCGGCGATGAGGAGATAGATTCCCGAATGGTCGAAACGGCGAAGCAGCCACTTCGTCGGGCTCACCGGCCACATATTGTAGGCAAGCGAAGCGGAGATCGCGAGAACGAGGGTCGCCACATAGATGACCACGGCCGCAAGCTCGCCGGCCGGCATCTCACCGAGGAAAACGACGAGCAACGCGACGGTCGCTGCCGTCGCCCCGACCAGCCCGAGCACATGCACCACGCCGTCGGCCCATATCTCGGCCGGCCTGTGGTCCCAGCTTCTGGCGCCGGGGATGATTTCGGGCATATGCGCTCCTGCAAATTTCAGAGCATGATAGGCTGCAAAGCCCCGCCGGCAAGCGACCGGGCGAAGAAGGCGCGGC
Organism: Afifella sp. IM 167; assembly: GCF_020144925.1. GTDB lineage: Bacteria > Pseudomonadota > Alphaproteobacteria > Rhizobiales > Afifellaceae > Afifella. The sequence continues at coordinate 395,994 of NZ_NSLC01000003.1, read as the reverse complement.
TCGATTGGAATGCAGGGCTCGATGGCAAGAGCGCGGGCAACGCGGATTCGCCCCTGCGTGCCGCCCGACATCTGACCCGGAACATGCTTGCGGAAGGCGAAAGGGCAGTCCGGCTAGGTCGCCGGGCAGACGTGGCAGGCGATTTAGTCGACGGGAAAACGGACGCTGAAGGTCTTCGGCTCGCTCTCGACCTGCATCGCCCCGCCCATATGGCGCGCCAGCTGGTCGAGAAGGCCGAGACCCATGCCGGACGGCGTACCCTTGATGTCGCCGGGCAGCGGTTCGCCGTCGTCGGAAACGGAGAGAATCGCCTCGCCTTCATCGCCCCGCGCAAGACGGACCGTGATCGTTCCGGTCTCCCTCTCCCCCAGCGCGTGCTTCATGGCGTTGATGATGAGTTCGCTCAAAATGAGGGCAACGGTGGCGGCCCTGTGCGGCGCGATGGCCACTGGCTCCACGTCGAGATGCAGGCGGAAGCGCTCGTCCGGCTCCACCAGCACCTTGCCGATGGAGGAAATGATGCTTTCCAGGTTCCCGGACGTGCCTTCCCCTTCGAGCGAATGAAGGCTCCCGAGCGCAGATACCCTGGCACTTGCCGCCTCGATCGCCTCGCGCGCTTCCGGCACCGGCGTCTCGCTGATCTGGCGGCGCAGCAGGCTGACGGTGAGCGTCAGGATGTTCTTGATGCGGTGATCGAGCTCGCGGTAGCGCAGGTCGCTTTCCTCGGCCCGGCTCATCGCAACCCTGGCGACCTGGGCAAGGTGCAGCGTCGTCGTGGTGAAGAGCGCGACCCGCTCCAGCATGCGCGCATGCTCTGCCGTGAAGCGCTTTGCTTCCTCACGCGCCATCACCCAGATGGCGCCTTCCAGGCCGCTGCCTGCCGCGCCGAACGGCACGAGAAGCGCTTCGAACAAGACCGGGCCGCCCCCTAACTCGGAGATCGCCTCGTCCGGCCGTCTGAGAAGAAGCGCCTCGCCCCGCTCGACACAGACCGCGACAGGCGATTTCGCCCGGCGAAGCGGTGACAGCGCAAGGCCCTCGATCTCCCCGGCAAGGCCCGCCCATCGGCAGACCCCTCCCGCCGGCCCATCCTCGCAGAGGCTCACAGCCGCGCTGTCGCTGCTGCTGAGTTCCAGCGCCACCTGCGCGCAGACTTGATAGACCTGGTCGGGATCGGCGCTGACGATGTCGGCGATGCGTTGCATCGCCCCCACCTCCTCGAGGGAATCCGCCCCCTCCGGCGCACGTCGCCAGAGTTCTGACGTGATATCGATGTCCTGGTGCGAAAGGCTCTCCGCCGCGGAGCCACCGCGCCGAGCTTCCATTGTCACCCCCGGAAGACGGAACAAGCGCGCCTTCATAATCCTTCCGCCTCTCCACGCGTCAAGGCGGACGGAGTTTGCCGGCTAACTCAAGCTCCCCGGCGGATCGGCGCGACCGGTCCCCGACGCTCCCCGCAGAAAGGCGACATCAAAAGGCTCGGGATGCCTACGCCGCCTTCTCGTCGGCGCAGCGCCCGCGCTCCACCTCAACCGTGGCATGGTCGACGGAAAAGCGCTCCGAGATGCGCGCCTTGATGGCCCGGACGACGGTTTCCTCCGAGGTGCCCTCGGCAAGCCGGGCATGCAGCGTGACCATCGGTCGCTCCTCGCTGATCGCCCAGGCATGGACGTGATGGACGTCGACGACGCCGCCGACATTGTCGACGAGATCGCGCTCCATGTCCCGGATATCGAGGCCCGGAGGGGCGGCTTCGAGGAGGATATGACCGGCCTCGCGCGTCACGTACCAGGCGCTCCTGAGAATGAGCAGGCAGACCAGCAGCGACAGGATCGGGTCGATCGGCATCCAGCCGGTGAGGATGATGACGCCAGCGGCAACAATGGCCGCGACCGAGCCGAGCATGTCCCCGGCAACGTGCAGCAGCGCGCCCCGCATGTTGAGGTTCTTTTCCTCCGCGCCGTGCAGGACGAGGAAGGAGCCGATATTCACGGCAAGCCCGATGATCGCGATGACCAGCATGGTTCCGCCGAGGACTTCCACCGGGTCCATGAAACGCCGGATCGCCTCGACGGCGATCCAGACGCACAGGGCAAGGAGCGCAATGCCGTTGACGAAGGCGATCAGCACCTGGAAGCGGTCGAAGCCGTAGGTGCGCTTCCAGTCGGCCGGGCGGCGGGCAATCCGGATGGCGAACCAGGCGAGCGCCAGCGACGCGAAATCGGTGAGCATGTGGCCGGCATCGGCAACAAGCGCCAGAGAGCCGGACAGAAAGCCGCCGATCGCCTCGGCGAACATGAAGCCGCCGGTCAGCAAAGCGGCGATCGCCACGCGCTTCTCGTTGCCCCCCGCGCCATGCAAGTGGCCGTGATGCCCGTGCCCATGCCCATGACCGTGATGGGCGTGCCCTTCATGGCCATGATCGCCATGAGAATGCCCGTGATGCTGATGCCCGCCGATAGCGGCCTCCCTGGATGGGGACTCGCGTCCCTGAAAAGCTAGTTCAGATCTTCCGGCAGCAGGGGCAGCGGGTGGAACTCGATGCCCTCCTCGCTCAGTGCCTTCGCCTCTTCCGGGCTCGCTTCGCCATAGATACCGCGCGGATCGGCTTCCTCGTAATGGATCTTGCGTGCCTCTTCGGCGAATTTGTCGCCGACATATTCGGAGTGGACCTTAACCAGGCGCCGAACCTCCCGCAAAGCCTCCACAAGTTGCGGCGGCAAGGCTGCGGGCGCGGGCATGGCGGCCACGGGCGCCTTGCCTGAAGGCGACGAGCCCGGCCCGGCTCCCTCGTCAGGCTCCGCGCCGCGTGTCTTCGCCGAGACGGCCGGCGCCATCAGCGCCTTGTCGACCTTCGTGCCGCCGCAGACCGGGCAGGAAAGCTGCCCGCCCTGCCGTTGCGTCTCAAAAGCTTCAGAGGAGGCGAACCAGCCGTCGAATGCGTGGCCTTCATCGCAGCGGAGTGCGTAGTGGATCATCAGGCCGTCCTCAGACGCGGCGCGGCCCCTGCCGGCGGGCGCGGCAGGCGGAAATCGCGCTCATTGGCGAGCGAGGGAATGCGGCGCCGCGCCTCCGCGCTCTTCTCCGCATCGATCTCGGCAAGGACGATCGCCTCGCCCTCTCCGCCCGCTTCGGCAAGCACCTCGCCCCAGGGCGCCACGATGATGGAATGGCCGAAGGTCTCGCGCCCGTCGGCATGCAGGCCCGCCTGCGCGGCGGAAATCATGTAGGCGCCGTTCTCGATTGCCCGCGCGCGCTGGAGCACGTGCCAGTGCGCCGCGCCCGACTGCCGGGTGAAAGCGGCGGGGGCCGTCAGCATGAAGGCGCCCTGCCTGGCGAGCGCCCGATAGAGATGGGGAAAGCGCACGTCGTAGCAGATCGAAAGCCCGACGAGACCTTCCGGCAATTCACTGAGCACCGCCTCCTCGCCCGCCGAATAGGTGCGCGATTCCCGCCAGCTCTCCCCGTTCGGAAGGTCGACGTCGAAGAGGTGGATCTTGTCGTAGCGGGCAAGGATCTCGCCCTGCGGCGAGATCAGGAAGCCGCGATTGGCGATCTTGCCCTCGCCCGCCTTCAGCGCCACCGAGCCGAGATGGAAATGAACGCCGAGCTCAGCGGCAAGGCGGCGACAGGCGGCAAGCGTCGCGTCGTCCTCCTCCGGCGAGATCGCGGCGAAGAGCTTCTCGCGGTCGCGCTCCAGGATGTTGCTCATCTCCGGCGTCTGCAGGTAGCTCGCGCCCTTGGCGGCCGCCTCGCGGGCAAGCTTGTCGATCGTGGCGATATTCTGCGCGACGACGTTGGTGGCCTGCATCTGCAGGCAGGCGGCGGTGAAGGTCATGACGCGGCGAGGAGCCGGTCGAGCTCCCCGTTCCTTTCAAGGGCAAAGAGGTCGTCGCAGCCGCCCACATGCGTGTCGCCGATGAAGATCTGGGGGAAGGTCTGGCGCCTGGAGCGCGTCATCATCTCCTGGCGCTTCTCCGGCTCGAAGGTCGCGTCGATCTCCTCGAGGTCGGCGTCCTTGGACTGCAGCAGCCCGATCGCGGCCGAGCAGAAGCCGCAGAACTGTCTCGTGTAGATGGTCACCTTGGGCATTTGGCGCTCCGGGAATTGCGCCAGATATAGACTGCGCCGCAGCTTTCGCAACAGAACCATCGGTTTAGGCCGCCACCGGCAATCCCGGTCAGCCGAGCGGATCGATTCCGGCACGCGCGAAGGTGACGACGTCGACGCTTTCCGCCCGTGCCCGCAGCAGCGCCTTCGTGGCCGCCTTGATGGTCGCGCCGGACGTGTAGACGTCGTCGACCAGAAGCACCTGCCGCCCGGCGACGAGGGGGCGGAAGCGCTCGCGCACGCAGAAGGCGCCGCGCATATTGGCGGCGCGCTCGCGGGCGTTGAGACCGACCTGCTGGCGTGTCCGCCGCGTGCGCATCAGCGCCATCGGCGCGTGTTCGAGGCCGAGCCCGGCGGCAAGGCGGGCGGATATCTCGGCGGATTGGTTGAAGCGCCGCTGCCAGAGGCGAAAGCGGTGGAGCGGCACCGGCACGACGAGATCCGCCCTATCGGCGAGTTCGCGCGCTGCCCGGAGGGTCAGCGCCGCGACGATCCCCGCCGCGCCCGGCTGGTCGCGATATTTGAGCTGATGGACGAGGAGCCGCGCCGTCTCGTCGAAAAGCACCGCCGAGCGTGCGCGGCGGAAGGGCGGCGGATCGGCCAGCGCCTCCGCCGAGACGATCGCCTCGCCGAGATCGGCTGAAAACGGCACGCCGAGCACCGGGCAGAAGGGCCGCTCGATGAAGCGCAGCCTCGACCAGCAGGCCGGGCAAAGGCGGTCATGCGCCCCGACCGCCGTGCGGCAGGCCGGGCAGAGCGGCGGCATGAGAAGGTCCGCCGCGCCAAGCAGCGCCGCGCCGAGCCAATGGCCGGAACGGACTGCGCCGTCGCCAGATCCTTGGGAGCCCATACCGCTGAAGGCCCGCATCGCCGGTTCACCCCGCCGCCTTGCTGCCCTAAGACATCGATCATGGCCGGCCCGCTCATTCTCGACAAGACGCTGATCGCCCGCCGCGAGGCGCGCGCTGCCGCATCCCCGCGCGAGGGCGCCGACTATCTCCTGCATCGCGCGGTGGAGGAGCTGGTCGATCGCCTCACCATGGTGGAGCGTAGTTTTCCCCTGGCGCTCGCCGCCCATGGAAGGGGGCCGGCGCTCGCCGAAGCGCTTGCCGCGAGCGGCAAGGTGGAGGAGATCGTGGCGCTGGAGCAGAGCCTTGAAGCGGCATCGCGGCATCGCGGCCCGGTCTTCGTCGCCGACGAGGAGCGCCTGCCGCTCGCCGAGGAGAGCCTAACTCTCTATGCCTCCGTTCTTGGCCTGCACAACGCCAACGACCTTCCCGGCGCCCTCATCCAGGCCCGCCGGGCGCTGAAGCCGGACGGGCTCTTCCTCGCCGTCTTTCCCGGCGGCGATACGCTGATGGAACTGCGCCAGGCTTTCATGCAGGCCGAGAGCGAGGTTTCGGGGGGCGTCAGCCCGCGCGTCGCGCCGTTTGCCGACATCCGCGACGTCGGCGCGCTGCTGCAGCGGGCGGGCTTCGCGCTGCCGGTCGTCGACCGCGAGCGGGTGAGCGTCCGTTACGGCGATCCGCTGTCGTTGATGGCCGACCTGAAGGCGATGGGGGCTTCGAACGCGCTTCTGGAGCGCTCGCGCCGCCCGGCGACGCGTGGCCTGATCCTGAGGGCGGCGGAGGCCTACCGCGATCTCTACGCCGATGATGAGGGGAAGGTGCCGGCGACCTTCGAGCTTTTCGCCCTTTCCGGCTGGGCCCCGCACGAGAGCCAGCAAAAGCCGGCAAAACGCGGCTCGGCCGATGTCAGCCTGGCGCGGCTGCTCGGCAACGACACCGAGGCGGACGAGGGTTAGCCCTCGCCGCTGATCGCGTCGATGATGAGCTGGAAGACGTCGTAGAGGCCGGAGGTGGCGCCGCTGACGCCGAGAATGCCGATGAGCGCCACCATCAGGATTCCGCAGATGAGGGCGTATTCGACGGCTGTGGCGCCGCTTTCGCCGCGCAGATAGCGCTCCGCGAATTCCTCGAAGAATCGCACCTCGAGCATCTCCCCCTCACAGCCAGTCGATCAGATGCGAGACCAGCGGTTCGTCGGCCGGCGGCATCGGGAAATCGCGCATGCTGGCGGGGCGAACCCAGCGCAGCTGCTGGCCTTCCTGAGCCTTCGGCAGGCCGGACCAACGCCGGCAGATGTAAAGTGGCATCAGAAGGTGAAGATTGGGATAAGCGTGACTGGCGAAGGTGAGCGGCGCCAGGCAGTCGGCTTTCACGTCGACGCCGAGTTCCTCCTCCAGCTCCCGGATAAGGGCCGCCTCCGGGGTTTCGCCGGCCTCCACCTTGCCGCCGGGAAATTCCCACAGCCCGCCGAGTTCCTTGTGGTCCGGCCGGCGGGAAAGCAGCACCCGCCCGTCCCTGTCGACGAGCGCGACCGCCACGACGAGGAGCAGCTTCACCACGTCCTCAGCTGCGGTAATCGCCGTTGATGGCGACGTATTCTTTCGTGAGGTCGCAGGTCCACACCGTAGCGCTGCCCGTCCCGAGGCCGATATCGACCTTGAGGGCAAGTTCCGGCGCCTTCATGTAGGCCGACACCGCCGCCTCCGAATAGGAAGGATCGCGCTCGCCCTCAGCAGCGACCCGGTAGGGCCCGAACCAGATGGCGAGCCGGTCGCGGTCGGCGGGCTCGCCGGCCTTGCCGACAGCCATGACGACACGTCCCCAATTGGCGTCCTCGCCGGCAAGGGCCGTCTTCACCAGGGGCGAATTGGCGATGGAAAGCGCGATTTTCTTCGCCGAAGCGTCGCTCTCCGCCCCGGTGACGGAAATCTCGGCGAACTTGGTCGCCCCCTCCCCGTCCTTCACCACGAGATGGGCGAGCTCCCGGCAGACATCCGCGAGCGCGGCCGCGAAGGCCTCGTAGCCCGCATCCTGGGGCCCGGCGATCGCCCCCTTCGTGCCCGGCTCGCCGGTGGAGAAGACGAGGACGGTGTCGGAAGTGGAGGTGTCGCCATCGACGGTGATGGCGTTGAAGCTGCCGGCAACGGCCGCTTCGAGCGCCGTCTGGAGGGCGGCCGGCGCGACGGCCGCATCGGTGAAGACGAAGGCGAGCATCGTCGCCATGTCGGGCGCGATCATGCCGGCGCCCTTGGCGATACCCTGCACGTTCGCCGTGCCCGTCCCCGTCTCGCCCGACCCCGTCTCGCCCGACCCCGTCTCGAAAGTCCGGTGGGCGAGCTTCGGGAAGGTGTCCGTCGTCATGATGGCTTCGGCCGCATGGCGGAAGCAGCCCTCTGTCGCCTCTTCGGCCAGATGCGACAGATGCTTGCGGAACGGCTCCGCATCGAGCGGCTCGCCGATGACGCCGGTCGAGGCGAGGAAGATGTCCTCCGGCGCGCAGCCGAGGGCGGAAGCGGCCGCCTCTGCGCTCGCCTTCGTGGCGGCGGCGCCCTTCATGCCGGTAAAGGCGTTGGCATTGCCGGAATTGACCACGAGGCCCGCCGCGCGGCCGCGTGCAAGGTTCGCCTTGCACCATTCGACAGGCGCGGAGGGACACTTGGAGACCGTGAAGACGCCGGCGACCGCCGCCGGCGGATCGAAGCGCATCAACAGAAGGTCCGTGCGTCCCTTGTATCGGATGCCGGCCTCGGCGGTGGCGAGCCTGACGCCGGCAAGCGGCGGCAGCTCGGCATGGCTCTTCGGCGCGAGCGGCGAGATTTTCGCCATGGAGAAGGTGCGACCTGCCTGGGTTACTGCGCCGGCGCGCTCTCGGGCGCGGCCTCGCCGGAACTGTCCGTGCCGGTCTCGGCCGGGGTCTCTTCCTTCGGCTGGTCGTAGACCTCGATCGGCGTCGCGTCGCGCAGCGTGGTCATCACCTCGTTGAACTTCTGGCGCACCAGGACGCCGCGCAGCTGCTCGGAGATATCCTCCAGCGGCGGCGGGCTCGACATGCGCCGCTCCTCGACCTTGATGACGTGCCAGCCGAACTCCGTCTTCACCGGCTCCTTGGAGACATCGCCGGGCTGCATGGCGAAGACCGCCTGATCGAACTCCGGCACCATGCGGCCCTTGACGAACCAGCCGAGATCGCCGCCCTGCGGCCCGCTGGGTCCGGTCGACTTCTCCTTGGCGAGCTCGGCGAAATCAGCCCCCTCATCGAGCTGCTTGATGATCGCGTCCGCCTCTTCCTTCGTGGTCACGAGGATATGGCGGGCATGCACCTCTTCCTCCGGCTTGAAGCCGGCGATCTGCTTCTCGTATTCCGCCTTCACCTGCTCGTCGGTGACGGCGCCGACGATTTCCTTCTCGACATATTCGTTGCGCAGGGCGCGCGTCTTCAGGAAGTCGAGGCGCTTCTCGAAATCGGCGGTCTTATCGAGGCCCTTCTCGCGCGCCGCCTTGGCCAGAAGCTCCATGTCGACGAGGACGTCGACGAGCACCGAGCGGCGGCGCGGTCCCGGCACGCGGTCGAGCTCGTCGGAGAAATCGTTCGCCGCCTGGGAGAGCTCATCCTCGGTGATCAGCCTTTCGCCCACCTTGGCGACCGGCTCCTGCGCCATGGCCGGCGCGGAGACCAGAAGCGGGAGCGAAACGAGTGCGGCAGCGAGCCCGAAGGCGGCGACGGGGCTCGCGATGCAGCCGTTCCCGCGCGCCGTGATAAAGATATGCATGAGAGTTCCTCGTAGGCGCACCGCGGTGCACGGCGCCGGGCGCCGCTGATTGACATGATTCCCGTCCGTTCTTATCTCTCCTCCCGCCTGCCGTCCAGAAGCGGGGGGCGCCGGGCAGAAGGCTGATGGCCTGTTCCTCCGCACCGTTACGATGGCTTGAGGCGGCCGGTCGGTCGCCCGTTATCAGGTATTCGCCGCCGACGAAAAAGGATTACCTAAATGCTGGGCTTGGGCAGTTTGGGCCGCAAGGTCTTTGGCACCACTTCAGACCGGCGCGTCAAAAAGTACCGCTCCACGGTCGAGGCGATCAACGCCGTCGAGCCCGAGCTGGAAAAGCTGAGTGACGCCGAACTCGCCGCCCGCACCGTCCAGTTCCGCGAGGAGCTCGCAGCCGGCAAGAAGGTGGACGACATTCTCGTGCCGGCCTTCGCCACCGTGCGCGAGGCGGCCAAGCGCACGCTCGGCCAGCGCCATTTCGATGTGCAGCTGGTCGGCGGCATGGTGCTGAACGAGGGCGCCATATCCGAGATGAAGACCGGCGAGGGCAAGACGCTCGTCGCCACGCTTCCGGTCTACCTCAACGCGCTGACGGGACGCGGCGTCCATGTCGTCACCGTCAACGACTACCTTGCCAGCCGCGACTCCGAATGGATGGGGCGCGTCTACCGCTTCCTCGGCCTCTCGGTGGGCGTCATCGTGCACGGCCTTTCGCAGGACGAGCGGCGCGCCGCCTATGCGGCGGACGTCACCTACGGCACCAACAACGAATTCGGCTTCGACTACCTGCGCGACAACATGGAATACGACCTCGCGGCCATGGTGCAGCGCGGCCACCACTACGCCATCGTCGACGAGGTGGACTCCATCCTGGTCGACGAGGCACGCACGCCGCTGATCATCTCCGGGCCCGTGGAGGACAAGTCGGGCCTTTATCAGGCGATCGACGCCATCATCCCGGAGCTCCAGCCCGAGCATTACGAGATCGACGAGAAGGTCCGCTCCGCGACGCTGACGGAGGACGGCACCGAACATGCCGAACGTCTGCTGGAGACGGCAGGTCTTCTGAAGGGCGACAACCTTTACGACGTGGAGAACGTCGCGGTCGTCCATCACCTCAACAATGCGCTGAAGGCCCACAAGCTCTTCCAGCGCGACAAGGACTACATCGTCAAGAACGGCCAGGTCGTCATCATCGACGAGTTCACCGGCCGCATGATGGAAGGCCGCCGCTATTCGGAGGGCCTGCATCAGGCTCTGGAGGCCAAGGAGCGCGTCAAGATCCAGCCGGAGAACCAGACGCTCGCCTCCATCACCTTCCAGAACTACTTCCGCCTCTACGAAAAGCTTGCCGGCATGACCGGCACGGCCCTGACGGAAGCCGACGAGTTCCTCGACATCTATGGCCTCGACGTCGTGGAGATCCCGACCAACGTGCCGGTCGCGCGCGTCGACGAGGACGACCAGGTCTTCCGCACCGTGGAAGAAAAGTACGAGGCGATCATCGAGACCATCCGCGACTGCCGCGAGCGCAGCCAGCCGGTTCTCGTGGGCACCACCTCCATCGAGAAATCCGAGCTCCTGGCGGAGCGACTGAAGAAGAGCGGCATCACCGACTTCAACATTCTCAACGCCCGCCACCACGAGCAGGAAGCCCACATCATCGCCCAGGCCGGCAAGCCCGGCGCGATCACCATCGCCACCAACATGGCCGGCCGCGGCACGGACATCCAGCTCGGCGGCAATGTCGACATGCGCATCGCCGCCGAACTCGCCGATGTCGAGGAAGGACCCGAGCGGGACGCCAAGGAAAAGGCCATCCGCGCCGATGTGGAGCGCCTGAAGCAGGAGGCTTTGAAGGCCGGCGGCCTGATGGTTCTTGCCACCGAGCGCCACGAGAGCCGCCGCATCGACAACCAGCTTCGCGGCCGTTCCGGCCGCCAGGGCGATCCGGGCCGCTCGCAGTTCTACCTGTCGCTTCAGGACGACCTGATGCGCATCTTCGGCTCCGACCGCATGGACGGCATGCTCACCAAGCTCGGCCTGAAGGAGGGCGAGGCGATCGTCCATCCCTGGATCAACAAGGCGCTCGAGCGCGCCCAGGGCAAGGTCGAGGCGCACAACTTCGACATCCGCAAGAACCTCCTGAAGTTCGACAACGTCATGAACGACCAGCGCAAGGTGGTCTTCGAGCAGCGTATCGAGCTGATGACGCAGGAAGATACGGCCGAGACCGTCAAGGACATGCGCCACGAGACGATCGACGAGCTCGTCTCGCACCACATCCCCGAGCGCGCCTATGCCGAGCAGTGGGACGTGGAGGGCCTCAGGAAGGAAGTCCGCGAGATGCTCAACCTCGACCTGCCGGTGGAGGAATGGGCCGCGGAGGAAGGCATCGCCGACGAGGCGATGCGCGAGCGCATCGGCAAGGCCGCCGACGAGGCGCTGGCCCGCAAGGCGAGCCGCTTCGGCCCCGAACTCATGCGCATGGTGGAAAAGCAGATCCTCCTGAGGACGCTCGACCAGCTCTGGCGCGAGCATCTCGCCCAGCTGGACGCCCTGCGCTCGGTGGTCGGCTTCCGCGGTTACGGCCAGCGCGATCCCTTGAACGAGTACAAGACCGAGGGCTTCGAACTCTTCCAGGCGATGCTCTCGGAGCTGCGGCGCGTCGTCACCGCCCAGCTCATGCATGTGGAGCTGCGCGAGGAGCAGCCGCTGGAATCCACCCTCGCCCCGCCGGAAGGCGTCGTCGCCCATCATGTCGACGCCACCACGGGCGAGGACGAGTTCGCCGCCATGGAAGGCAGCTCCCCGCGCGGCGGCGCCGGTGCGTTGCCCGTCGGGGCGGGAGCGGCGGCCGCGACGGCGGCAAGCCCGGCCGGACAAGAGGCAGGTGCCGGGCTCATCGACCCGAACGATCCCTCCACCTGGGGCAAGGTCGGACGCAATTCGCCCTGCCCCTGCGGCTCTGGCAAGAAGTTCAAGCACTGCCACGGAGCGCTCGTCTGAGGCGCCGAACGACGGATCGCGGCGAAGCGACCGCCTCACTGGAAGGCAGCCGGGCAGCTCACGATTGAGCTAGTTGAACGGCGCCTTCCGCCGCCAACGGAGCGCTCCGATCCCGCCGCCGGCTCCGACCGCCGAGATCGGAGCCGCCGGGATCCGGGCTCCAGGCCCTTCAACGGGCGTTGGCCGCGCCCTCATTCTGCCCCGCATGACTGTTTCTTCACGCCGGCGACCCTAGGTCGTGAATGCGTAACCCGAATGCGGGCGGCTCCGGCCGGTCCGCAACGTCAAAGGCACCCCATGTCCTCATCCACCCTCGTCGACAGCGTCACCTCCTGGCTGGTCGAGCAGGCGTTCGGCGAGCCCGACGCGACCGAGCTCTTCGAGGGCATGTGCAAGCGCATCTTCACGATCGGCATTCCGATCGGCCGCGCCATGGTCAACTGGACGACGCTCCACCCGCTGTTCCAGGTCGAGTCGGTGATCTGGGAGAAGGGCCGCGAGATATCCTTCGAGCAGTTCGCCTTCCGCACACCGGAAGAAGGTATCAGCCCCGCTTGGGAGAGCAGTCCGTTGAAGGCGATGCTCGATTCGGGCGCCGACATCATGCGGCGCGCGCTCGACGGACCGAACAAGCTCGTCGACTTTCCGATCCTGGAGGAGTTCGTCGAGCGCGGCTTCACCGACTATCTCGTTTTCTCCATCGACCTCGCCATCCCCGGCACCAAGACCGAGCATTTTCGCGGCGGCATCATCATTTCCTTCTGCTGCACCCGCCCCGGCGGCTTCTCCGATGCCGAGATCGCGGCCCTGCAGCGCATTTCCGACCGCTTTGCCCTTTCGGGGAAGGTGATGATCCAGTCGCGCATCTCGCGCACCATCGCGGAGACCTATCTCGGCCACCGCGCCGGCCCGCGCGTGCTCGGCGGCCAGATCCACCGCGGCGACGGCGAGACGATCCCTTCCATCATCCTCTACAGCGATCTGAGGAATTCCACTGCGATGGCCGAGAGGATGGCGAGGAGCGACTACATCGACCTCCTCAATGCCTATTTCGACTGCGTGGCCGCGACGATCGAGGCAGAGGGCGGCGACATCCTCAACTTCATCGGCGACGCCGTGATCGCCATTTTTCCCCTCGACGTCTTCCAGACGGAGAACGAGGCCGCGGAAGCGGCGAGCCGCGCCGTGGAAGCCGGCTTCGCCAAGCTGGCAGAGCTCAACGAAATGCGCCTCGCCGAGGGCGGCCCGGAGCTCGATTACGGCCTCGGCCTCACACGCGGCAACGTCATGTTCGGCAATATCGGCACCGCCTCGCGGCTGTCCTTTTCCGTCATCGGCCCGATCGTGAACCAGGTCGCCCGCGTCCAGTCGATGACCAAGGTTTTTGGCGTGCCGGCTCTCGCGGTGCGCAAGGTGGCCGACCACGCGCCCCAATACTGGACGCGGCTCGGCGAGCATACCTTGCGCGGCTTTTCAGAGCCGGTGGAGCTCTTCGCCTGGGCCGGCGCCGCACCGCAGCGGGCGCGCCAAGTGGCGGCCGAGGCGGCGGCCATGTGCGAAGATCTGGCGCCTGCCAAGAAGCCAAGGAAGCTAAAGGTGGAGGCCGATGCGGATTTCCTCGCCGACCGCTCGGACGGGCCGGCCGTTCGGAAGAGATCCACCTGACGGGGAGCCGGCCCGGCTGCGTTCGGACCGCGTGGCAACCACGTCGCCCAAGGCGGCCCGGCGAATGAAACTGGGAAAGTGGGATGCGGCCCCGCAGGGGGCCGCTCGCTACCAGACCTTCTTGATCAGGCGGGTCAGAAGGCCCTCGTCGCCTGAATTCTCCGGCGCATAGGCGGTCGCGGAGACCTCCGGGCGCGCTTCGGGAACGGTGGCATCCGCCTCCGGGTTCGTCTCCTTGGAGGCGATCGCGGTCTCCTGCGGCTGAACCACCGGCGCGGGCTGGGCGGCATCGGCGGGGCCGACGCGCGCCGCCGGCGGCAGAGACGTCGGCCCGCCCGGCTTGGCAAGGGCGATCAGCGTCTGCGGCACTTCGTTCTTCTGGCGCGGGTCGCGCATCAGGTCCGCGACGGCGACGCGCGCATAATCGCGGTCATCCATGCGCGCGGCGATTTCCTCTTCCTTCTGGGCATCGCGCTCACGCTTTTCCGCGACGGCAAGGCGAAGCGACTCGTCCACCTTCGGGGCGCAGGAGGCGGTCGGCGAGTAGCTCATGCCGGCCTGCGTCTCCGTGCCGAAAGCATAGTCGGCGGAGCAGACGGCGATCTTCGGCTCCTGGCGGGTCAGCTCGAAGATGTCGTTGCCCTCCTTCAGCCGCTTCCAGAAGGCGTAGTTTTCGTTGCGGCGGTACTTGGCCAGGTTCTGCGGCGTCATGTGGAACGGGAAGGCATGCACCTGGAAGGACCTCTGGCCGCCCTGGAAGGCAAGGCGCGCCAGCGTGTAGATCTCCTGGATCTGCTCGTCGTCCATGGAATAGCAGCCGCGCGAGGAGCAGGCGCCGTGCACCATCAGGTGCGAGCCGGTGCGCCCATGCGCCCGGTCATAGGCGTTCGGATAGCCGAGATTGAACGACAGGTAGTAGGAGGACTTCGGGTTCAGCTGCGCCGGCGTGATCGTATAAAAGCCCTCGGGCGCCTGGCGGTCGCCCTCGGCCTGCTTCGGGCCGAGACGGCCGGACCACTTGCAGATGTCGTAGGTCTTCAACAGCGCGTAGCGGCCCGATTCCTTTTCCTGCTTCCAGACCTCCAGCTCCGAATCTTCCTTGAAGATGCGGATGAGGATCGGACTGTTCTCGCTCATGCCCTTCTTGGCGATGAGCGATTTCATGGAATGGGAGAGCGGCCGCAGATGCTTGGCCATGCCCTCGAAATCGTTGCAGCCGGCAAGCGCCAGAACTGCAAGGCCCACGACCATGAAGGTCGCGGCGCGCATGAAGCGTGAGATCGTCATAGACACCATTTTCACCCGCCGAGCCTTTGCCCTTGTCTCATGCGAGGTCTGTGCAAGAGGTAAACTTGCCGGCGGTTTAGGCCAAGCAAATGCGGCGATTTGCTGTCGAATGCGTCACTTTTTGCGCCAGTGTTGCGCACTTGCCGCGAATTGGCGGCATTCTCGACCTTTTTGACCGCCCTCAGCCGAGATTACGGCCGATATCGAGAAACTTCTCGCGCCGCTTCAGCTTCACGTCGTGCTTCGACATGCCGGCAAATTCCGCGAACGCCGCGGCGATCACGTCGCCGACCGCGGCGATCGCAACGCCCGGGTCGCGGTGCGCTCCGCCGAGCGGCTCCGGCACGATGGCGTCGATGACCTTGAGATTGAGAAGGTCCTCCGCCGTCACCTTCATCGCCGTCGCCGCTTCCTCGGCCCGTGCCGAATCGCGCCACAGGATCGAGGCCGCGCCCTCCGGCGAGATCACCGAATAGATGGAATGTTCCAGCATGTAGACCCGGCTGGCCGTGGCGAGCGCGATCGCGCCGCCCGAGCCGCCCTCGCCGATGATGACGGCGACATTCGGCACCCCGAGCGCCAGGCAGGCCTCCGTGGAGCGGGCGATCGCCTCGGCCTGGCCGCGCTCCTCCGCCCCGATGCCCGGATAGGCGCCAGCCGTATCGACGAAGGAGATGACGGGCAGCGAGAAGCGGTCGGCGAGTTCCATCAGCCGCACGGCCTTGCGGTAGCCCTCAGGTCTCGCCATGCCGAAATTGTGCGTCAGGCGCGCCTTGGTGTCGGCGCCCTTCTCCTGGCCGAGGATCGCCACCGGCTCGCCCCGGAAACGCCCGAGCCCGGCAAGCACCGCCCGGTCCTCGGCGAATTTGCGGTCTCCCGCCATCAGCGTGAAATCGGTGATGAGCGCGTCGATGTAATGGCTCGCATGCGGCCGGTCGGTATGGCGCGCCACCAGCGTCTTCTGCCAGGGCGTCAGCTTGGCGTAGAGGCCCTTGAGCGCTTCCTTCGCCTTGGTCTCCAGATTGGAGATCTCCTCGCCGGTGGAGACGCTGTCGTCGCTCTCCTGCAGCCGTCTCAGCTCCTGGATCTGGCCTTCCAGATCGGCGACCGGCTTTTCGAAATCGAGGAAGTGACGCATGGAACGGAGGATATATCCCTGAAAGTGGGCGCAAACTGGCGATGGCCCTTCGCTAAGTCAAGCAGGCGAAGTGTCGACGCACGAAAGCCGCGTCCGTTCCCTCTTGCCGCTTCACACAGCCCTGGCGAGCGGATGATGCGTGCCGACGAGTTCCTTCATGCGCTCTTCCAGGATGTGCGTATAGATCTGAGTGGTGGAGATGTCGGCATGGCCGAGCAGCGTCTGCACGGCGCGCAGGTCCGCGCCGCCGGCGAGAAGATGGCTGGCGAAGGCGTGGCGCAGCACATGCGGGGAGAGCCGCGCCGGCGAAATCCCGGCGGCAATACCGATATCCTTGAGGCAGCGCCCGAAGGCCTGGCGGGTGAAATGCCCGGAGGCGGAATCGGCGGGAAACAGATACCGCCCCTCCTCGCCTCTCCTTTCCTTCAGCGCCGCACGATAGGCCTGCATGGCCGCGCGCGAGGCTTCGTTGAGGGGCACCAGCCGTTCCTTGCCGCCCTTGCCGGTGACGATGAGGAAGGGGCGCTCCCCCCGGGCCGAGCTCGCCGGCAGGCCAACGAGTTCGGAGACGCGAAGGCCGGTCGCATAGACGAGCTCCAGGAGAGCCAGCGTGCGCAGGGCGGCAAGCCGCCGCGCCGGCGGCCCGTCCTTCTCCGCCTCCGCCCGCGCGGCCGATAGCAGCGCCTCCACCTCGCCGACCGAGAGGCTCTTCGGCAGCCCGCGCCGCGGTTTCGGCCGCTCGAGCGACAGCGTCGGGTCGTCGCTCCGCAGCCCTTCGGAGACGAGGAAGCGGAAGAATTGGCGCAGCGCCGAGACGCGCCGGCTCTGGGTCGCAGGGCTCATGCCCCGGCGGGCGAGCCCGGAGACATAGGCCCGCACATCACCCGCCTCGGCCTGCCTCAGCCCCGCGCATTCTTCCATGAAGTCGGAAAGGTCCCGGCGATAGGCGGCGAGCGTGTTCTGCGCCGCCCCACGCTCGGCGGCGAGCATTTCCAGAAAGCTTTCCAGATCGAGGCGGTCTCGCCCCGCGCCACCCTTGCGGCTGCCTCCGGCCGATGCGGCCGGAGCGCTCACTGATTGACCCGATCCGCCGGAATGCGCACGCTCATCTCGCGCGGATTGGGCTCCACGAGGATGGTGAGCGCCAGCATGCCGCCATAGACGATGCCGGCGAGAACAGCGATGACAAAAAGAAATCGAAAGAGACTCGGCATCCGGACCGCCTGTATTGCCGCATCCCCTTACCGCTCCACCGACGGTCATTTCAAGGGATGCGCCGGTCGGGCGAAGGCATTATAGCGGGCCCGCTGCCAGCTGGATCGAGGAATGTTGCAGACCGAGGGCAAAACAGAGGAAGACGCTGGAGACGGCCGGGACGCCGCCGCGCGGTGCGTCTCCTCGTTGCTGAAAGACCGCAATATCGTGCTCGTCGGCATGATGGGCGCGGGCAAGACGAGCGTCGGCAGGCGTCTGGCGACGGCTCTCGACCTGCCCTTCCTCGATGCCGACCAGGAGATCGAGACGGCGGCCAACCTGACGATTCCCGAAATCTTCGAGATTTACGGCGAGGCGCAGTTTCGCGAAGGCGAGAGGAAGGTGATCCGCCGCCTCCTGGGCTCCGGCCCGGCCGTGCTGGCGACCGGCGGGGGCGCCTTCGAGGATCCCCAGACGCGCGAGGCGATCGCCGAACGCGGCATCTCCGTCTGGCTGAAGGCCGATCTCGCCGTCCTGTTCGAGCGCGTGCGCCGCAAGTCGAGCCGGCCTCTTTTGAACCGGCCGAACCCCAAGGCCGCGCTCGCCGAGCTTCTGGCCCGGCGCGAGCCGACCTATGCGCTCGCCGACCTGACCGTCCATTCCCGCGACACGCCGCATGCAACGGTGGTGAGAGACATCGTCGCCGCCCTGAAGCTGCGGCTCGAACAAGGAGAAGAGCCATGAGCGGCGTGCGCGTCGATCTCGGGCCGCGCAGTTACGACGTCATCGTCGGCCCGGACCTCATCGCCAGCATCGGCCGGCATGTGACCACCAGGCTCGACGCCGGCCGCGCCGCCATCGTCACGGACCGCAACGTGGCCGCGCACTATCTGGAGCCAGTGCGGGCATCGCTTGAGGGGGAGGGCATCGAGACGATCGAGATCGTCGTGGCCCCCGGCGAGAGTTCCAAGAGCTTTGCCGTGCTTCAGGGCGTTGTCGGCGAGCTTCTGCGCTCGAAGCTGGAGCGCGGCGACGTGGTGGTGGCTCTCGGCGGCGGCGTCGTCGGGGACCTGGCCGGCTTTGCCGCCGCCATTTCCCGGCGCGGCATGCATCTCGTCCAGGTCCCGACAAGCCTCCTTGCCCAGGTCGATTCCTCCGTCGGCGGCAAGACGGGCATCAACACGCCTGAGGGCAAGAATCTGGTCGGCGCATTTTACCAGCCGCGCCTCGTCCTGGCCGACACCGACACGCTCGACACCCTGCCCGGGCGCGAATTCCGCGCCGGCTACGCCGAAGTGGCGAAATACGGCCTCATCGACGACGAGGAATTCTTCGCCTGGCTGGAGGACAACCGCGAGGCCATCTTCCTCGGCGGCGAGGCGCGCGAGAGCGCCATCTGCAGGAGCGTGGAGGCGAAGGCCCGCGTCGTCGCCGCCGACGAGCGCGAAGGCGGGCGCCGCGCCCTCCTCAATCTCGGCCACACTTTCGGCCATGCGCTGGAGGCGATATGCGGCTACGACGCCGCCCGCATCATCCATGGCGAGGGCGTCGCCGTCGGCATGGCGCTCGCCCACCGCTTTTCCGCCGCCGAGGGCCTGTGCCAGCAAGAGGACGCCGATCGTGTCGAAAGACACCTGGAGGCGGCGGGGCTTCCGACCCGCATTTGCGACATTCCCGGCGCATTCACGCCGGCGGAAATGATGGAAGCGATGGCGCAGGACAAGAAGGTGAAGGGCGGCCGCCTCACCTTCATCCTGACGCGCGGCGTCGGTCGTGCCTATATAGCGGAGGACGTCGACCCGGATGCGGTCCGCGCCTTCCTGGCGGCGGAACTGGAAACATCCGCGCGTACCCACGCATCCTCACTTGGAGAATAGCCTCATGTGGCTCTGGGCGATCGGTTTCGCCATCCTTATCCTGCTGTTCCTTTCCGCCTTCTTCTCCGGGTCCGAAACCGCCCTGACGGCGGCATCGCGCGCGCGCATGCATCAGCTGGAGAAGGGCGGAGAGCCGCGGGCGAGCGTCGTCGGAAGGCTGATCGATCGCAAGGAGCGCATGATCTCCTCGCTGCTTCTCGGCAATAACCTCGTCAACATCCTCGCCTCGGCGCTGGCGACGGCGGCCTTCATCCGGGTGTTCGGCGACCCGGGCGTTGCCGTGGCGACGCTCGTCATGACCGTCCTCGTCCTCGTCTTCGCCGAGGTGCTGCCGAAGACCTGGGCGATCACCATGCCGGATCGCTTCTCGCTCACGGTCGGCCCTTACGTGACCTTCGCGGTGAAGGTCTTCGCCCCCGTCGTTTCCGCGGTGGAACATCTCGTCTCGGCGCTCCTGCGCCTCTTCGGCGTCAACGCCAGCGGCAACATGCTTATCTCCGGCCACGAGGAGCTGCGCGGCGCCGTCGACCTGCTGCACAAGGAAGGCAGCGTGCAGAAGGGCGCGCGCGACATGCTCGGCGGCCTGCTCGACCTCAACGAGCTCGACGTCTCCGACGTCATGGTCCACCGCACCGCCATGCAGGCGCTCAACGCCGACGAGCCGCCGGAAAAACTCGTGGCGCAGGTGATCGACAGCTCCTTCACCCGCCTGCCGCTGTGGCGCGGCGAGACGGAGAACATTGTCGGCGTGCTGCACGCCAAGGACGTTCTGCGCGCCCTCGCCGACGCGAAGGGAGAGGCTTCCGCCCTCGACATCATGTCGGTGGCCGCCAAGCCCTGGTTCGTCCCGGACACGACCTCGCTGCAGGCGCAGCTGAACGAGTTCCTGCGCCGCAAGGTGCATTTCGCCCTCGTCGTCGACGAGTACGGCGAGGTGATGGGCATCATCACGCTGGAGGACATCCTGGAGGAGATCGTCGGCGAGATCGCCGACGAGCACGACATCGATATCCAGGGCGTGCGCCAGCAGCCCGACGGCTCCATCATCGTGGAGGGCACGGTGCCGATCCGCGACCTGAACCGCGCCTTCGACTGGAACCTGCCGGACGAGGAAGCGACGACGATGGCCGGCCTCGTCATCCACGAGGCTCAGACGATTCCCGAGGCCGGGCAGGAATTCACCTTCCACGGCTTCCGCTTCAAGGTGCTGAGAAAGAGCCGCAACCGGATCAGCCAGATCCGGGTGACCCCGGTTGCCGCGGCCAATGCGCTGGTGGGCGCGCCCGCCTGAATGCGGCGGGCGTGCTTTCAGTTTTGCCGAGGGGCGGCCGCTTCCTCACCCGGCGCGGCGGCTCGCAGCGCGAGCGCATGCACCCGTTCCTTCAGTTCGTCGGCCAGCACTTCGTTGACCATCCTGTGGCGCTGAAGCCGCCCCTTCCCTTCGAAGGCCTTCGACACGATATGGATGCGGAAATGACTCTCACCGCCTTCACGCGCGCCGGCATGTCCGGCATGCAGGTGGGATTCATCCGTGACGGCGAGCACCTCCGGTGCAAAGGCTTCATTGAGCTTGGCTTCCATTCTCTCTCGGACCATCATCGTCTCACTCACAATCTGACCTAGCTGGTATCGAAGGCGCTCGCCTTGAGAGGCCACCCTCTGACAGGCATATTTGTTTCATGAAGCTCGAATCGGACCTGTTCGACAAGATCAGAACCCGCAAGGGGACCCGGCCGGCGCCGGAGCCTGCCAAGCGCATCTGCGATGCGGATGGCTGCCAGGAGGCCGCGAGCCACCGCGCGCCCAAGGGCCGGGAGGCGGAAGGCGAGTACTTCTGGTTCTGCCTCGAGCACGTGCGCGCCTACAACAAGTCCTACAACTATTTCGCGGGGCTCGACGACAGCGCCATTCAGAATTTTCAGAAGGCCGCCACCGTCGGCCATCGCCCGACCTGGCGGATGGGCTCCAATGCGCGGGACGACGAGGCGCAGCGTGCCACCGGCCGCACCAAGCGCGGCTGGACGGGCAAGACGGACGACCCCTTCAACCTCTTCGGCGACGGCTTCAGAGCCCGCCCGACGGAAGAGCCGCGCCGCTCCGTGCGCAACATGGAGCGCAAGTCGCTCGCCACGCTGGGCCTTGACGACACGGCACGCCCCGAGGAAGTAAAGGCACGCTACAAGGCCCTGGTAAAACGCCATCATCCCGACGCTAACGGGGGTGACCGATCGCTGGAGGACAAGCTGCGAGAGGTCATCCAAGCTTACTCCTATCTCAAGAGCGTCGGTTTCTGTTAGGTGCGGGGTTTAGCTCCCGCAGGAAAACGTCGGCGCTCCCCCGCGCCGCTGGAAGGGAATTCATGATGCAGGAAGCCGCCGAGCAGGCAACCTCCGTGCCGGATATGACCGTCTCCGTGAGGCAGGTCTTCGGCATCGATTCAGACTTGGAAGTGCCCGCCTTCTCGCAGGCCGAAGAGCATGTGCCCGATGTCGACGAGGATTATCTCTTCGACCGTGAGACGACGCTCGCCATTCTTGCCGGCTTCGCCAGGAACCGCCGTGTCATGGTCACGGGCTACCACGGCACCGGCAAGTCGACCCATATCGAGCAGGTCGCCGCGCGCCTCAACTGGCCCTGCGTGCGCGTCAATCTCGACAGCCACATCTCGCGCATCGACCTCGTCGGCAAGGATGCGATCGTGGTGCGCGACGGCATGCAGGTGACGGAATTTCGCGACGGCATCCTGCCCTGGGCGATCCAGACCAACACCGCCCTCGTTTTCGACGAGTACGACGCGGGCCGCCCGGACGTGATGTTCGTCATCCAGCGCGTTCTGGAGGTTTCCGGCCGCCTGACGCTGCTCGATCAGAACCGGGTCATCCGCCCGCACCCGGCCTTCCGGCTCTTCGCCACCGCGAACACCGTCGGCCTCGGCGATACGTCGGGCCTCTATCACGGCACCCAGCAGATCAACCAGGGCCAGATGGACCGCTGGTCGATCGTGACGACGCTCAACTATCTGCCGCACGACAACGAGGTCGACATCGTCCTCGCCAAGGTGCAGCGCCTGCGCACCAAGGAAGGCCGCGAGCAGGTGAGCCGCATGGTCCGCATCGCGGACATGACGCGCAACGCCTTCATGAACGGCGACCTGTCGACCGTCATGAGCCCGCGCACGGTCATCACCTGGGCGGAGAACGCGGAGATCTTCGACGATCTCGCCTTCTCCTTCCGCGTCACCTTCCTCAACAAGTGTGACGAGATGGAGCAGCCGCTGGTCGCCGAGTTCTATCAGCGCTGCTTCGGCCGCGAGCTGCCGGAATCGGCCGCCAACGTGGTGCTGAGCTGAGGTTCGCATGAGTTCCGGGCGGAGCAAGGAATCGCCGACTGAGCCCTTCAAGCGCGCTCTCACCGCCTGCCTGAAGGCGGTGGCGAACGAGCGCGAGCTGGAGGTCGTCTTCGCGTCCGACCGCCCGCAGCTCATGGGCCAGCGCGTGCGCCTGCCCGAGCCGTCCCGGCGCATGGCCGCCGGCGACGTCGCCATCACCCGTGGCCTCGCCGACGCGATGGCGCTTCGCCTCGCCTGCCACGACGCCAAGGCGCATCGCCGCCTCGCCCCGCAGGGCGAGCAGGCGCGCGCCGTCTTCGATGCCGTCGAGCAGGCACGCTGCGAGGCGATCGGGGCCATGCGCATGTCGGGCGTCAAGGCCAACCTCGCCGCGATGCTGGAGGACAAGTACCACCGCGGTCAGTACGAAGAGATCAGCGAGCGTGCCGACGCACCGCTGGAAGACGCGCTCGCCCTGATGATGCGCGAGCGGCTGACCGGCCAGGCCCCGCCGAAGAGCGCCGAAAAGGTAGTCGATCTCTGGCGAGATTTCATCGAGGAGCGCGCCGCCTCCGAGCTCGATGCCCTTTCGCAGAAGGTTTCCGACCAGTCCGCCTTCGCCAAGGGTCTGCACGAGCTCCTCGCCTCTCTCGACATGGGCAGCGACGCGGGACAGGATTCCGAAAGCGAGGAGGACGAGACCGGCGACGATTCCGATAACGCCTCGGACACCAACGAAGGCGCCCGCGGCGAGGCCGAGGAAGACGACGAGGCCTCCGCGCAGCCGCAGGAGACCGAGCTCTCCGGCGAGGAGGACGAGACCGGCGAGAGCGACCAGGCCGACCAGACCTCCGAGGAGTTCGTCGACAGCGAGGAGAGCGCCGACGCCGATCCGCTGGCCGATGCGCGCCGCCCGGAGTTCGACGGCCGCAACGCCCCCGTCAGCGACTACCGGGTCTATACGACCAAGCATGACGAGGAGGTCGCCGCGCAGGACCTCTGTCCGCCGGAGGAGCTCGACCGTCTGCGCTCCTATCTCGACAAGCAGCTCGTCAATCTCGCCGGCGCCGTGGCGCGGCTGGCCAACCGCCTGCAGCGGCGTCTGCTCGCCCAGCAGAACCGCGCCTGGGACTTCGACCTGGAAGAGGGCATGCTCGATCCCGCGCGCCTGTCGCGGGTGGTGACCGATCCCTTTGCGCCGCTTTCCTTCAAGCAGGAGCGCGACACCGATTTCCGCGATACCGTGGTGACGCTGCTCCTCGACAATTCCGGATCGATGCGCGGTCGCCCGATCACCGTCGCCGCCGTCTGTGCCGACGTGCTTGCGCGCACGCTCGAGCGCTGCGGCGTGCGCGTGGAGATCCTCGGCTTCACGACCCGCGCCTGGAAGGGCGGCCAGGCACGCGAGGAATGGCTGCGCGCCGGCAAGCCCGGCTATCCGGGCCGCCTCAACGATCTGCGCCACATCATCTACAAGAGCGCCGACGCGCCCTGGCGCCGTTCGCGGCGCAATCTCGGGCTGATGATGCGCGAGGGGCTCCTGAAGGAAAACATCGACGGCGAAGCGCTGGAATGGGCGCATAAGCGCCTTCTCGGCCGTCCCGAGCAGCGGCGCATCCTGATGGTGATCTCCGACGGCGCGCCGGTCGACGATTCCACCCTTTCGGTCAATTCAGGCAACTACCTGGAAAAGCACCTGCGCCATGTCATCGCCGACATCGAGAACCGCTCCCCGGTGGAGCTTCTCGCCATCGGCATCGGCCACGACGTGACGCGCTACTACAAGCGCGCCGTGACCATCGTCGATGCGGAGGAACTGGCCGGGGCGATGACGGAAAAGCTCGCCGAGCTCTTCGAGGACGATGCCAGGGCAAAGCCGCGCGAGCGGGGCCCGCGCCGCGCCGCCTGAGGCGGATTTCAAGAGAAATGAAAGTCTAGCTGCGCGCCGCTTCGCCGGCGGCGTGCGCGGCCGGCTGCCCCCCAGCCTGCCATGGCGTGATCATGCGCACGACGAGCCCGTAGGGCACGAGCGCCACGGCGGCGATCAGGAGCTTTACCGAGAAATCGCCGATCGCCCAGGAGACCCAGCGCGGCACGTCGAGGGCGAAGAGGCCGAGAAGCGGCGCCGCCTCGATGGCGAAGGCGTCGTTGGCGCCGAGGAAGGCAAGGCCCGCGGCAAAGGCGAGAGAAAAGAAGATGACCGTGTCGAGCGCCGAGCCGACGAGGCTGGAGACGACCGGGGCGCGCCACCAGCGACCCGTCCTCAGCCGGTGGAAGATGCCGACGTCGAGAAGCTGGGCGGCAAGGAAGGCCGAGCCGGAGGCTACGGCAAGCCGTGGCGTCGCCAGCATCGCCGAAAGGAGGACGGCGAGCGCAAAGCCGACCAGGACGACGAGCCGCGCCGCACGCGGGCCGAGCGCCCGGTTGGTCATGTCGTTGACCAGGAAAGCCAGCGGATAGGTGAAGGCGCCCCAGGTCAAAAGGTCGGCGAGGTTGAAGCCGCCGACAGTGAAATGCACCGGGTACTGGACGAGGATGTTGGAGGCGACGACCACCGCCGCCATGGCGGCGATGCCGACGAGAAAGCCCCTCTTCCTCGCAACGAGAAGCATGACTTCGCGGCTCACGCGGCCGCGGCTTCGCCTTCGGCCGTCTTCTTGGCGATCTCGCGCTTCAACAGCTTCGCCTTCGGCGAAAGCTCGTCCGCGCTCGCCTTCGTCAGGAAGGCGTCGAGACCGCCGCGATGCTCCACGCTGCGCAGCGCAGCGGCGGAGATGCGCAGGCGCACCGGCCGTCCGAGCGCGTCGCTCAGAAGAGAGACGGAGCACAGATTGGGCAGGAACCGACGCCGGGACTTGTTGTTGGCGTGGCTCACATTGTTGCCGGACAGGACGGCCTTGCCGGTTAGCTCGCAACGGCGCGCCATGGGAAACCTCTTCGTTCTGGTCTGGGGGGCTGGCCGGTCGCGCTCTTTCAAGCGGCGTCAGCGGCACGAAATGCCCTGTTTTTCCGAAAGCGCTCCTATAGGGATTGCGGTGCGAGGGGTCAAGCGGGAGCGGGCATTTCTGGCGCGCTTGTCGCGCGCAGCGCGCGCCCCCACCCCTGCCGCAGCCGCACATGACGGCTGGGAAATGGGTTCAGCTCGCATTCAGCCGCCAGCGACCACACATCAAGGCGGAAAGGGCCGCAACCAGCTTTGTGAAGCCGGCTGCGGCGAGACAACAAAACGCCGGCTTTTCCGCCTAGCGCTCCAAGCGAGGCGCCGAGCCGAACCGCCAGGATCGAACCGGACCGAGCCAGGACCTCGCATGCACAAGACGTTTCGGCCGCTCCCGGCCCTCTGCCTTGCCCTTGTCGCCGCGCTTCTCGCCGCCCCCGCGGAGGCCGGCTCCCTCACCGTGCGCTACGGGGCGAGCCTCATGGGCATTCCCTTCGGTGAGGTCGTCGCCAACCTCCACATGGAAGACAATACCTACCGGGCCGATGGCCGGGCGAAGGCGACCGGCATCACCCGCGTCTTTTCCGACGCGCGCATCGCCTTCAACGCCGACGGCGTGATGAAGAACGGGGCGCCGGAGGCACGCCACTACTGGCGGCGCTGGCGCGAGGAGGACGACGACGAGACGGTGAGCCTCGACTTTTCCGCCGGCCGCCTCACCGACCACCACCGCGAGGGTTCGAAGCCGGAAAAAGAGTATGCCGACCGCGTCCCGGTGCGCGAGGCGGACAAAAAGGGCGTTCTCGACCCCATCACCGCGCTCGTCATGCCTATCGCCGGCCGCTCCGGCCAGGCCCTCTGTGACAACCGCGCGCCGATCTTCGAGGACCAGCAGCGCTTCGATCTGACGATGCGCTTCCTGCGCACCGAGCGCTTTTCCGGCGGCCGCAAGAACTACTCGGGACCCGCCGTCGTCTGCCAGGTGCGCTACACCCCGATCGCCGGACACCGCTCCGGCAAGAAGACGGTCGCCGAGATGGCGGCAAATACTGGCATGGAGGTCTGGCTCGCCCCGATCGAGGAGCTCGGCCTGCTCGTGCCGGTCAAGGCGAAGGTGCCGACGACGATCGGCGTGATCGAGGCCGAGGCGGAACGGGTCTATATCAACTGAATGTCCCGAAATGGCACAAATGGTTAAGGAACGGCCTCGGAGCCGCAACAATCCTCGGCATGCCTTCAGCGCGGCACGCCGACATCTTGTGGCACGCTTCGCCAGCTCCCAATATGCTGTTCGAACAGACGGGGAACTCGGCGTCTCTGCCGATTCGTCGGCGATTCGTTCGTCAAAATGGCCAGGTGTTGACGGCGGGCCCGGCCGCGCTGTGCGGCGTGTTCGCGTTCCGGTAACGCCTTGCAAGGTTGGCTCGCCCATGCCACTTGCCGAGACAAGCCCCTTTACAAGCTCTTCGAGGGAAGCTGTGGAACGAATCCTGAATCCGTCCGAGTCACCGATTCGATCCGTCTTTGTTCAAGAGTCGTTCGAGTCGCAGCCGAGCGCCTGAGCCAGACGCAACCGACCGCCCGAAGCCGCCGATCACTCGCAACGAGCCACTGCCTTTCATGAACGCCAGTACCGGAAATCCGCGCCTTTGGAGCGCCCGCAACGTCACAGCCGTTCTCGGGCCCACCAACACCGGCAAGACACATCTGGCCATCGAGCGCCTGCTCGGCCACGAGAGCGGCATCATAGGCCTGCCGCTGAGGCTGCTGGCGCGCGAGGTCTATGGCCGCGTGGCCGATCGCGCCGGCGCCGATCAGGTGGCGCTCATCACCGGCGAGGAGAAGATCCTGCCGCCGAACCCGCGTTACTGGGTCTCGACGGTGGAAGCGATGCCGCAGGACACGGACGCGGCGTTCGTCGCCATCGACGAGGTGCAGCTGGCGGCGGATCTGGAACGCGGCCATGTCTTCACCGACCGCATCCTGACCATGCGCGGCTCTCAGGAGACCCTGCTTCTGGGCGCCTCGACGATGCGCGGCGTCATCGAGGGGCTGCTGCCGGGCGTGCACGTCGTCACCCGCCCGCGCATGTCCGTCCTCGCCTATTCCGGCCAGAAGAAGCTGACCCGCCTGCCGGAGCGTTCGGCGATCGTCGCCTTCTCGGCCGACGAGGTCTACGCCATCGGCGAGCTGATCCGCCGCCAGCGCGGCGGCGTCGCTGCCGTTCTCGGCGCGCTTTCCCCTCGCACCCGCAACCGCCAGGTGGAGCTCTACCAGTCGGGCGACGTCGACTTCCTCGTCGCCACGGATGCGATCGGCATGGGCCTCAACCTCGACGTCGATCATGTCGCCTTCGCCGCCGACCGCAAGTTCGACGGCTATCAGCACCGCCCGCTCACGGCCGCCGAGCTCGGCCAGATCGCCGGCCGCGCCGGCCGCTACATGCGCGACGGCACATTCGGCGTCACCGGCCAGGTCGCCCCGTTCGACAACGCGCTGGTGGAAGCGCTGGAATCGCACCGTTTCGAGCCGGTTCGCGTGCTGCAATGGCGCAACGACCGGCTCGATTTCTCCTCGCCCGCCGCCTTGCGGGAATCGCTCGACGAAGCGCCGAAGCATCCGCTTTTGACCAAGGCGCCGCCGGCGGCGGATCAGATCGCCTTCGAGCTGCTGCTGCGCGACGAGGAGATCGCCGACCGGCTGACGAGCCCGGATGCGGTCCGACGCCTGTGGGATATCTGCCGTCTACCCGACTACCGGCGAATCGCGCCGGCCCAGCATGCCGAGCTGATCGGCTCCATCTTCCGCCATGTGCGTGACGATGGCGCAGTGCCGCAGGACTGGATCGCTCCGCAGGTCAAGCGCGCCGACCGCATGGACGGCCAGATCGACACGCTTTCCGCGCGGATTGCGGAAATCCGCACCTGGACGTTTGTGGCCAACCAGTCCGACTGGCTCGCCGACCCTCAACATTGGCGTGGCGAAACGCGCAGTGTTGAGGATAGGCTTTCTGACGCACTTCACGAAAAGCTCACAAAACGCTTTGTCGATCGCAGAACCAGCGTTCTGATGCGCCGGCTGAAGGAGAATACCATGCTAGAGGCGGACATCACCCCCGCCGGCGACGTGCTGGTCGAGGGCGAGCATGTCGGCACCCTGATCGGCTTTCGCTTCACCCCGGATGCGAAAGCGGAAGGATCGGACGCCAAGACGGTGCGCGCGGCTGCGGCCAAGGCCCTGTCGACGGCGGTCGGCGAGCGCGCCGAGCGCCTGGCGCGTTCGGAGGACGGCTCGTTCGTCCTCGCTTCCGGCGGCACCATCCGCTGGCACGGCGAGCCGGTCGCACGGCTCACCGGCCAGGCCGACCCGCTGAAACCGCGCCTTCTGCTGCTGGCCGACGAGCAGCTTTCCGGCCCGGCCCGCGAGCGCGTCGAGGCGCGGCTTTCCGCCTGGCTGAACAGCCAGATCGCCACCCATGTGAAGCCGCTGATCGATATCGAGGCCGATGAGAGCCTCGCCGGCCTGACGCGCGGCCTTGCCTATCGGCTGAAGGAAAGCCTCGGCATCCTCGACCGCCGCGACGTCCTGGAAGAGGTGCGCTCGCTCGGCCAGGATGAACGCGCCGGGCTGCGGCGCCACGGCGTGCGCTTCGGCGCCTACCATATCTATGTCCCGGCGCTCCTGAAGCCTGCCCCGAGCGGGCTGCTGGCCGAGCTCGAGGCCGTCCATGCTGGCCGCGAGGACCGCGAAGGAATTGCCGAAGTGGCCTCCGTCTCCGCTTCCGGCCGCACCTCCGTCAATATCGACCCGACGATCGATGCCGCTATCTACCGCCGTTTCGGCTATCGCACCTTCGGCCGCCGCGCCGTGCGCATCGACATCCTGGAGCGCCTCGCCGACCTCATCCGTCCGGCGCTCACCTGGAAGCCCGGCCGCGAGGGCGACCGGCCCGTCGGCGCCATCGAGGAGGGTGGCGGCTTTACCGTCACCCCGGCGATGACCTCCCTGCTCGGCGCCTCCGGCGAGGACATGGCGGTCATCCTGAAGGGTCTCGGCTACCGCGTCGAACGCCGCCCCCTGCCCCCCGTGACGCAAATCGAAGCGGCACAGGCAGCCCCGCAGGCCGGCCCGTCGGACGACGCGAGCCCCGAAGCTCCGTCTGCCGAAGCCTCACTGGCCGAAGCCCCATCCTCAGAGGCCCCGGCGCCGTCATCGACGCCCGACGCAGTCGCCGAAGTGAGCGAGAGCCTGGAGGCTTCTGAGACGACCGCGACAGCGGCCGAATCCGCGGCCGAAACGACCGCAGAGGCCAGCGCCGACGCCGGGCAGACAACGGTGGCAGAGCCTTCACCGGAAAAGGCGTCTCAGGGAGAGCCACAGCCGGCGGATGAAGCATCTGCCGCGGCAGATGCGGGCGAAGGTGAGACGGGCGAAGGCGAGTCGGCTGCAGACGCGGCTGGCGAAGGCGAGTCGGCTGCAGACGCGGCTGGCGAAAACGAGGCTGTCCCGAGCGAAACGGCCGAAAGCGAAGAGCCTGCCTTCCTCGAGATCTGGCGCTATCAGGGCCTCGGGCATCGCGGCCCCCGCCGCGCCGGACAGGGTGCCGGTGCCGGCCGCAACGCCGGCAGGCAGCAGCAGCGGACCGAGCGTCCGGAGGGCGGCTTTGCCAAGCGGGCCCGTCCGCACCGGCCGGCCCAGGGCGAAGGCGAACAGGAGGGCCGTGGCGGGCCGCGCGGCAAGAAGCGGCACGGCAAGCCACAGCACGGCCAGCGCCCGCCGCGCCCCGAGCAGCCCAAGCGGCAGGAGCGCGAGCGACGTGCCGACCCCGACAGCCCGTTCGCGGCACTTGCCGCGCTGAAGGAAAAGCTCGGCTCTTCCGAGAGCTGAGCCCTCGCGGCCGAATGGCGACGGAGCCGGACGGGCCAGCCGCCTCGCAGCGGCTCGACCGCTGGCTCTGGCATGCGCGCTTCGCCCGTACCCGCTCTGCCGCGCAGAAGCTGGTCACGGACGGTCACGTGCGCCTCAATCGCGACAAGGTCACCCAGCCGAGCCGCCTGGTGCGGGTCGGAGACGTTCTGACGCTCGCCCTCTCCCGGCAGGTGAAGGTGGCGGAAGTCAAAGCCATCGCGTCAAAGCGGGGCAGCTATGCGATCGCGCAGACCCTCTATGACGACCTCTCCGAACCCGTCGCGAGCGGAAAGGAAAAGGGCGCAGAAGGGTTCGCCGCGGGCTCTGGCGCCCCTGCCAAACGCCCCGACCCGCGCGATCGTCGCAAGATCATCGCCATGAAGCGGCAGGCGCCGCGCGAGGATGACAGGTGAAGCGGAATCCGCTCCAAACTGAGCACCTTGGCGGAAATCGAAGGCGCGGCTTTGCCGCCCTTGCGCAGCCCGAAAAAAGCCATTAGGCCGCCAACGCAAGGCCTGACGGGAGCTGAGTATGACCTACGTCGTGACCGACAACTGCATCCGATGCAAATTCACCGATTGCGTCGAGGTGTGCCCGGTCGACTGTTTTTATGAAGGCGAGAACATGCTCGTCATCCATCCGGACGAGTGCATCGATTGCGGCGTATGCGAACCTGAATGCCCCGTCGACGCAATTCGTCCCGACACCGAGCCCGGTCTTGAGAAGTGGCTGACGGTGAACGCCGAATACGCCGAGAAATGGCCGAACATCACGATCAAGCGCGAGCCGCCGTCCGACGCCAAGGAGCATGAGGGCGAGGCCGACAAGTACGAGAAGTACTTCTCTCCGGAGCCCGGCGAAGGCGACTGATTCACCGGGCAAAAGCCTGATCTTTCTGGACTTTCCACCCTGCCGCGGCACCGACGGTCGCCGCGACGGGGCTTTGGCGCTTGTAACAAATCCTTGATTTTGGGCGCATTTTGCGCTATCTGTCGCGGATCGGACTTTGCTCGTGTTCCGATCTAATTCCGGCTTGGAACGACGGTGACGTATTTTCTCGCTGCGCCCGGCAGCGGGGTGGCCGTTTTATCAGAAAGGTCCTTCCGTGCAGCATCACGCCCTCGGCACTGCAGCGCCCGTGGCGATACTGCGCTTTTCGAACCCAGGAGTCGCACGCGTATGACAACGAAGAAGACGGTGAAGCGCCAGGGCTTTCGTACCAACGAGAGCATCGTTTACCCGGCCCATGGCGTCGGCCGCATTGTGGATGTGGAGACGCAGGAAGTCGCCGGCATGAAGCTGGAACTCTTCGTCATCGACTTCGACAAGGACAAGATGACCCTGCGCGTCCCCGTCGCCAAGGCCGGCTCCGTCGGAATGCGCAAGCTGGCGGACGAGACGACCGTCGCCAAGGCCCTTGAGACCGTGCGGGGCCGCGCCCGCGTGAAGCGCACGATGTGGAGCCGCCGCGCCCAGGAATACGAAGCGAAGATCAATTCCGGCGATCTGATCGCCATTTCCGAGGTGGTCCGCGACCTGTATCGCTCCGAGGCGCAGCCTGAGCCTTCCTATTCCGAGCGTCAGCTCTACGAGGCCGCAATCGACCGCATGGCCCGCGAAGTGGCCGCGGTGGAGAAGACCTCCGAGACCGAGGCCCAGCGCAAGGTCGAAAAGCTGATCGAGGCGAGCCCGAAGCGCAAGCGCGCGCAGGAGGAAGAAGAATCCCGCGAGGAGGCGGCCTGATTCCTCTCAGGCATGCGGCCGCCGGCAGCGGCGGCCCCGCTTTTTTGTGAACGCTTTCGTGAACACGGGAACCCGACCGCAAGGTCGGGTTTTTGTTTATGGGATGCTAGCTTCTGTTTAGAGGAGTTATAAGCTAGGCGGAGATTCACCCCCGGGGGAGCGGCAAAGGCGGGAAGGTCGGCATGAACGATTCCAGCAACTCACGACGCCAGATAGTCCGGGCGGCCATGAAGGCGCCCTATCTCGAACGCGACGAGGAACGCAACCTCGCAGTCGCGTGGAAAGAAAAGCAGGACCAGCAGGCCCTGCACCGCCTCACTTCGGCGCATATGCGCCTCGTCATCTCGATCGCCTCGCGTTTCCGCCATTTCGGCCTTTCCATGAACGACCTCATCCAGGAGGGCCATGTCGGCCTGCTGGAGGCGGCGGCACGCTTCGAGCCGGAACGGGAGGTGCGCTTTTCCACCTACGCCACGTGGTGGATCCGGGCCTCGATCCAGGATCACATCCTGCGCAACTGGTCGATCGTGCGCGGCGGCACTTCCTCGGCGCAGAAATCTCTCTTCTTCAACCTGCGACGCCTGAGGGCCCGGCTTTCGCGCGGCGCCGAGACGCTCGACGCGCCCGAACTCTACGACCAGATCGCCAAGGCGATCGGCGTGTCCAAGAACGACGTCGCGCTGATGGATTCCCGGCTTTCGGGTCCTGACACCTCGCTCAACGCCCCGATAATCGAATCGGACGGATCGAGCGCGGACCGGCAGGACTTCATCGCCTCGGACGTACCGCTCCAGGACGAGACAGTCGGCAACCACATCGATGGCGAACGCTGGTCGGGCTGGCTCTACTCGGCTCTGTCCGTCCTCAACGAGCGGGAGCTGAAGATCGTCAAGCGCCGGCGGCTGGCCGATGATGGGGCGACCCTGGAGGCCCTCGGCCAGGAACTCGGCATCTCCAAGGAGCGCGTTCGCCAGATCGAAAGCCGCGCGCTCGAAAAGCTCCGCATCGTTCTGACCGAGGACAACCGGCTGACCCTCGGCTAGCCCTCTTCGTCTTTCCCCGACCAGCCCCTTTTCGCGCAGGACCCGCCGACGGGCGGGCCCGGCGATAACGACAATTCCGCGCCCGACAGCCTTGCTTCATTAACGGTGTTCAACATTGCGTGGCGTTGTGTGAGCAAACACACACAGGGCCAAAGCAAAAACACCTATTAGGGAGAGGCGGAGACGATCTCCGCTGCGACTAGCTCGCAAGGTCTTGGAACGCCCGGTGTCACGGCAGCCGCACAACTGCCGCGGACCCTGCCTGAAACCCCACGCCCACAACCGGGTCCCCGGCACCGGGCGCTTCCAGACCGGCGAAAGGCCGCTGCTCCCTCAGCGGCCTCTTCGCTTTGGGATCGTTCTGGCGCCCGCAACTAGCCTTCCATGCGCGGCTCGCCCGCCGGCCTCCCCTGCCCCTGGACCCGGCTTCGCCGCGCCACCGGGCGCCTTCCCGCCAGCACGCCCGATTCCAGAATGATTTCCGATACCTGGTGCTCGCGGCGATAGGCCATGACATGCACCCCCGCGACGCCCTGGATCTCGCGGATTTGCTGGATAAGCTCGATGCAGATCCGCTTGCCTTCCTCGCCGGGCTTCTCCGCCTTTTCCATCCGCTCGATCACATGCTCGGGGATATGGATTCCCGGCACATTGGAGCGCATCCACCTGGCCGCGCGCGGCGAGGCGAGCGGACCCACGCCGGCGAGAATGAAGACCTTCTTGTCGAGGCCGAGATCGCGCACCCGGGCCATGAACGCCTCGAAGACCGGCATGTCGAAGATGTAGTTGGTCTGGATGTATTCCGCGCCGGCCTCGATCTTCTTCGCGAGCCGCTCCGGCCGCCATTCGACGGGCGTCACGCACGGATTTTCGGCCGCGCCGAGAAAGAGGGGCGGTGGGCGGCTGATCTTCCGTCCCGAAAGGAAGGCGCCCTCGTCGCGCATCGTCTTCAGCGCCCGCAGGAGCGAGATGGAATCGAGGTCAAAGACCGGCTTGGCGCCCGGCTGATCGCCGACGCCGACGCCGTCGCCGGTCAGGCAGAGCACGTTCCGCACGCCCATTGCCGCCGCCCCGAGCACATCTCCCTGGATGGCGATCCGGTTCCGGTCGCGGCAGGAGATCTGGTAGATCGTGCCGTAGCCGGCGCGCGTCAGCAGCGAGCAGATGCCGATCGAGGACATGTGGCAATTGGCGCCGGACGCGTCCGTGGCGTTGATGGCGTCGACCACCTCGGCGAGCGGCCTTGCCGCCTCGAAGACATCCTCCGGATCGGCCGAATCTGGCGGATTGAGCTCGGCGGTGACGGCAAAGCGCCCCTGTCGCAAGACCCTCTCCAGCCGGCTGCCGGACGAATAGCCCTCCGGCGGCGGCGCCCATTCGTTGAGGCCGGGCGAAAAGTCCTTCGGATCGACGCTCAACGCTGCGCCTCCCGGTTGACCGCGCTCTGCGGTTCCTCGGCGAGCGGCGCGCTGGCCGGCTCGTTCCGCCGCGCCCCGGCGAAGGCCTTGGCCACGATCCGCCGTGCCCGGCTCTTCGTTTCGGAATGCCCCCGCTCGGCCGCCTTCTCGCGCGCCACGCGCAGCCATGAAGAAGAGCCTTTGAGAGAGCGGTCGACCGGCGGCAGCACTTCGTGGATCCAGGCGCCGTTCCTCATCCGCTGCGCCCCTTCCCAGGCGTCGCACCAGACGCAGCGCATCCACGGCTTCACCTCGCAATAGCCGCCCGGCCGAACCCCGCCGCAGGGGCCGTTGCGAAGCTGCTTCGGGCAGTTCATCGGGCAGGACATCCCGGTGGAGGAAAGCACGCACTGGCCGCACATCTCGCAGTCGAAGAGCAGCGTCTTCACGCTTCGCTCCACCAGCGCCACCGGTCTTTCCACACGCGCATAGCCGAGGCGCGAGAAGACCGGATCGAGGCCCACCATGGCGCCCTCGACCCATTTGTAGACCCGTTCGAGGCCGCGCGCATGGCGCACCGACCAGAGACGAAGGCGGTACATCGAAAACACTCCACGGGTTTCGCGCCGCCGGCTGGTCGCGGCCGCACAGCCCGTCCGTCTTGGCCGGGCCGCATCGTGCGATTTCAGCAGAAGCGGCTTTCGCCCCCTACGCCGTTCGCGTCACGAAGGTCTTCCAAATGCGCCGTGTGGAGGGCGCCTCACTCGCGTGTCGGCCGGCGCCGGCGCCCCGCGGTTGCCGCTTGCCCGGAAAGGCTCGCTTCCAGCCGGCCGACGAGCGACATGAGCTCGCGCCTTTGCCCGTCGTCCAGAGCCTCGAACAGGCTTTCCTCCCGTTCGCGCGCCACCGGCACGATCTCGTCGTGCAGGCTGAGGCCCTCTCCGGTGAGCGCGACGCTCTGGCGATGCACCTCCCCGGAATTGGAGCGTACCTCGATCAGGCCCCGCCGGCGCATGCCATGCACGGAGCGACTGACGGCCCCCTTGTCGAGACCGGTCGCTTCTGCGATCTCGCGCGGCGAGATCCATGGCCGATTGCCGAGCAGCGCCATGATGCGCAGATCCGTGACCCCGATGCCGAAACGCGGCCGGTAATAGGCGGACGCAATGCTAGCGATCTTGTTGCCGAGATTGATCAGATGCACCGGGGCGTAATGGTGCAGATCGAGCGCCGTTTTCGAGCGCCGGTCGGAAAAACCATCGGGATCGTCCTCGGCCTCAGGCCCATCGGCCATATCACCTCTCCGTCTTCGCCAACGTTCCGGATCATGTCGTTCTTTTGTCAGACAATTCAGAACTGAGGCGAAATGACGGCCGATTCATGAGCTCCCGGGCTGATTGGCAAACGCTTCGCTATCGACCTCGCGGAGCATCTCCAGAGCGTAGCGCTCGCCGGCGACGGTATCCTCGTTGATCAGCCGGTCGAGGCGCAAAAAAGTGCCGGGCGGCACATCGAGATCGACCGCTGCCCGGTTCTCTTCCAGGTGGGCGAGGCTGCTCGTTCCCGGTATGGGTACGATGTCGTCGCCCTTGCCGAGAAGCCAGGCGAGCGCGAGCTGCCCCATCGTGCACCCGGCAGCCTCGGCGATCTCACGCAATCCATCGATGAGGGCCAGGTTGGAATAGAAGTGAATGGCCTGGAACCGGGGCATGGAGCGGCGCAAATCTCCGTCCGCAAGCGCGTCCGGATTGCTGAGCGCCCCGGTCAGGAAGCCCCTGCCGAGGGGGGCGAAGGCGACGAACGTAATATCGAGCTGCCGGCACGCGGCGAGCATGGCGATCTCGGGATTGCGCGTCCACAGCGAGTATTCGCTCTGCACGGCGCTGACGGGATGCACGGCATGCGCCCGCAGGAGCGTCGCGGCAGACACCTCGCAAAGACCGATCGTCTTGATCTTTCCTGCGGTGACGAGCTCGGCAAGGGCGCCCATCGAATCCTCGATCGGCACGTTCTTGTCCCAGCGGTGCAGGTAGCAGAGGTCGATGACGTCGGTCCGCAGGCGCTTGAGGCTCGCCTCGCAATCCGCCTTGAGGCTCTTCGGTCTTCCGTCAATCATGCGCCGGCCTGCCCGGTCACGCCGGACCCCGCATTTGGTCGCCAGCACGAACTCGTCGCGCCGCGGGCCGAGCACTTCGCCGATCAGGCTCTCGTTGTCGCCGAATCCGTAGATCCCCGCTGTGTCGAGCAGCGCATAGCCGATCTCCAGTGCCCGGTTGAGGAGCGCGGCCGCGTCCCGCCGGTCGACGCCGGCGCCGTAAGCGTGGGAGAGCCCCATGCAACCGAGGCCGATGGCCGAGACCGTGA
This sequence comes from Afifella sp. IM 167, assembly GCF_020144925.1. Classification (GTDB taxonomy): domain Bacteria; phylum Pseudomonadota; class Alphaproteobacteria; order Rhizobiales; family Afifellaceae; genus Afifella. Next base: position 359,378 of record NZ_NSLC01000003.1, on the reverse strand, counting down.
ACGGACCGAGCTTTCTTTGCTGCATTGAGCGGTTCTTCCAAGATGAGGCCGACACATCTGGCCACCGGATCGAGGGCGCCATCGGAAACGCGCGGACGGGAGGCGATCCGAAATGCACTGACTGGAGCGAAGCGGCCGGCCGGGCATCGGCACATGACGAATACCGCCGCCAGCATATTGCAAGTCCTCACACCAGCGCAACGCCGTGAAGATTGAGACTATACAGTTGCCGTAAGGATATGAGACCCAAAATCGTCAGACAATTCGCCAATATGTGGCGTTTCGACATAATATTTAAGCCATTCTCGATACGAACTCGTCTCAAAAAACGAGTCAGACCTTCCAGAACGACTGGCATTCAGGACAGGGGCTGCCAGCTTTTGCGCGTTCTCGTCCACGCGGCGAACGCGTCATGAGACAACACGCCGCGCATGCTCCCCAGCCGGGGGCCGGGCAGTGAACTCCGCGGCATCCTCTTCCGCGAGGTGACGACGGAGAGCGATCATGACCGTCACGCCCTGTTTTCCCCGCAGCGGTCTGATGGCGATCGGCGCCAGCGACATATGGTGAGGCGGTCTCTCTCCGACGGAACGTGGCAGCCGGTTCGCGACGGCGTCCTTGACATATTGTTTGCTATCTAACAAGGTTGTCAGATGGCTAACAACTTCGATGAGGATGGCGTCGGCTCGCTCAGCGTTTGGGCGAAGCGCTGCTACCTCGCCGGGCGCGCTCTGATGGAAGATGCGCTGCGGCCGCATGGCCTTGGCACGACCCAATATTATGTGCTGCATCGCCTGGCGACGGCCGGCCCGACGATGCAGCGCGACTTTGCCCGGCTGCTTCAGGTCGAGCGCGCGACGATGAGCATCGTCATCGCCGCGCTCGTCAAGAAGGGTCTGGTCGAGCAGATTCCCGATGCGGTCGATCAGCGCCAGAAGCTGCTTCGCCTGACCGCTGCAGGCGCCATTCTGTGGAAGGAACTCCCTGACCTCGGTTTCATCCGAGATGCGGCGTTCGGCGGCCTTTCCGAAACCGACATTCAAACCGCGGCGCGGGTGCTGAGAACCGCCACCGAACGCCTGCAACGGCGCCTGAAGGGGGACATGCCATGACGATCCTAGTCACCGGAGCAACCGGATTGGTCGGTGAGCGCCTGATTCCCCGTCTTACGGAAGCCGGAGAAGACTGCCGCGCTCTCATGCGTACGGGCAAGCAGGGCCCTGCGCACGCAACGGCCGTGCAAGGAGACCTGTTCGATCCCGCATCACTGGCGGACGCCGTCGCCGGCGTGGCGGCGATCATTCATCTCGCGGCGGTGTTTCGCACGTCCGATGCCGACCTGATCTGGAAAACCAATCTGGAGGGCACGCGCAGCCTCATCGCGGCGGCGAAGGCTCACGCGCCGGATGCCCGGTTCATCATGGCAAGCACCTCCAACGTTTACGACAGGCGCTCTGCGCGCCCGGCGCGGGAGAGCGACAGCGTCGGGCCGGAAGAGGCCTATCCCGCCAGCAAGGTCGCAGCCGAGAAGCTGTTGCGCGACAGCGGGTTGAACTGGGCGATCCTTCGCTTTCCGTTCGTTTACGGGGACGGGGACGGCCATCTGGAGATGCTGCCAAGCCACCTCGGCACCTTCGGCTTTCACCCGGCCAACAGGGTGAGCACAATACACCATCGCGACATTGCCACGGCAATGAAGCTGGCGCTGGCCGGGGCGTTCGACGCCCGGATCGTCAATATATCCGACGAAGCACCCACGACGATCTACGAACTCGTCGGGCTCGTTGGCGCGGAGATGGATCCATCGGCCGAAGCCATGGAGAACCCCTGGCACCTTCATGTCGACGCTTCGCTCGCGCGCAGACTTGGCTTCCGGCCGGTCGTGGCGACCGTTTATCAGGCGGCGCGGGAAGGGGCGCTTTAGGCAACGAGGACCCGCGAGAGGCGCGGGTAATCTCGGAGCCCATCCGGCCCAAGCGTATGCCAGCCGGAACTGGGCGGCATTTAAAGCACCCGCGCCACCCGCGGGCGCCGCGCGCAGTCCACGTCCGATCAACTTTCCTTCACCAGGCGCTCGAACAACGGGGTGAGCAGGTCCTCCAGAACCCTTGGATCGGAATCGGCCAAGGCGCCGAGACCGATCGCCTGCCGCATCATCTGAAATCCGGCGACAAGGGAAAGGATCAGCGCGGCCCGCTGCTCGACGTTCTCGCCTTCCAGCAGGGCCGCAACGGTCTTCTGAGGGGCGCTCTCAATGACCTTGCGGCCGATCTGTGCGGCGCGGACGCTCGATGCCGAGTTCAACAAAATCAGAAAGCCGTCGAGCGGTTTGGCTCCGGGCGCGGTAAGCTGAACGAGCGCCTCCGCTATGGCTGCGCCTGGATGCTCGCCCTTCAATACGCTTTGCGTGGCAATGATGGGTGCGGAATTGGCGGCCGCTATGGCCTCGGCAAAGAGCCGTTCCTTGTCGCCAAAATAGCGGCGCACCAGCATGGCGGTTACGCCGGCTCCGGCGGCAATCTCGCGCAGGCCGGCCCCATCATATCCCGAACGGGCGAAGACCTCGCGCGCCGAGGCCAGGATTGCCGCTCGCGTGGCGGTGGCATCGCGTTTTCGTGGTCGGGTCTCGCCTGTCATCCTATAACTCTACGGCTGTAGACTTTCCTGCTTAGCTTGAGTATACGCCTGTAGACTTTTATCGCAACGGAGCGCGAAATGACCCGGTCGGTATTGGTAACAGGCGGGACCGGCTTCATAGCCCAGTACTGCATCCTGGCGCTGCTGGAGGCCGGCTATCGCGTACGGACCACCGTGCGTTCGCTGGGGCGGGAAGCGGAAGTGCGTGACCATCTCAGGTTGGGCGGCGCGGAGCCGGGCGATCGGCTGACGTTCGTCGTCGCCGATCTCACCGCCGACGCGGGCTGGGCGGAAGCGACCGCCGGATGCGCCTATGTGATGCACGGGGCTTCGCCGACGCCGACGGGCGATCAGACGACCGAAGACGAGTGGATCAGGCCGGCGGTGGACGGAAATCTGCGGGTGCTTCGCGCGGCACGGGATACCGGCGTCAAACGCGTGGTGCTGACCTCGGCCTTCGGCGCGATCTGCGCCGGGCACGGGCCGATGAATCGACCCTTCAACGAGACAGACTGGAGCGACCTGACAGCCACGAATGTCTGGCCCTATCAGAAATCCAAGACATTGTCGGAGCGGGCCGCATGGGACTTCATTGCCCGTGAAGGACAGGGCCTGGAGCTGTCCGTCGTCAATCCGGTCGCGGTGCTGGGGCCGGTACTCGGCGCCGACTATTCGCACTCCATCCGCCTGATCAGGAACATCATGGATGGACAGCCGGGAAACCCGAAGATCAATTCCGGCTTTGTCGACGTGCGGGATGTGGCTGACCTGCATATGCGCGCCATGACCCAGGAGGCCGCCAAGGGTGAACGCTTTCTCGCGATCGCCGGTGAAAGCATGTGGCTGGCCGACGTGGCAAAGGTGCTGAAGCAAAGTATGGGACCGGCTGCCGACAAGGTATCCACCCGCGTCCTGCCCGATGCGGAGGTGCGCCGGGGCGCGCTCAAGGACCCGGCGTTGCGAGGAGCGGTGCCCCTGTTGGGCCTCAATCTGAACGGAACCAGCGAAAAGGCCATGCGCTTGCTTGGCTGGACGCCGCGCCCACGCGAAGAGGCCATCGTCGCCACCGCTGAAAGCCTGATCCGGTCGGGGTTGCTGGCCGGCAGTTGAGGCCCCCGCGCCTGATCGCTCGCCGTAAGGACGAGACGACCACCATCCCGAACCCGCCAGCGTTAGTTACGGTTCTAGGATCGTCCAGAGGAAAGGCTTTCGCCAGGATCAAGCTCAGATCAAACCGACCTGACCGAACCAACGCGAGCAACGGCACATTGCCCAACGTGCCGGCGTTGGAGAGGCAAGGCAAGCTCAGTTCGAATCTCGTCCTATGAAATGGCGCACCCGACAGGATTCGAACCTGTGACCTCTGCCTTCGGAGGGCAGCGCTCTATCCAGCTGAGCTACGGGTGCCGCGCTCCGCCCATGTAGCGGATGAGAGAGGCTGCTGCAACGTCGCAGCAGGACCGTGCCTGCATGGGAAGAAGCGATGCTGCACGAAAGCTCCATCGGCGTGTGCCACAGGTTCGAATCCGCCAGGTGCACCGCAAATGTGTCGCCGGGCGACAACGTGCGCGCGCCGATACATACTCTCTCGGGGAAGAAAGGGAGAGACCAGCATGCCTTCACCCGGCGAGTTTCGTGACGAGCTCTCCGCGCAAGTCAAACGCGCGACCGAGCAGGGGCGGCCTCATATGGAGGTGAATGCAGGGGAGCTTCACCGGAAGATCGGGGGCTATCCCCCAGAATCGGGAAAGCAGCACAGCATGCCTAGCTGTTGCAACGTCATGCGCGAGGAGTTTCGCAAGGGGAACGCAGAGATCGTGTTTGAGACCGATAGCGGCCAATCTGCCTCATTCACCGTGCGTTATATGCTCCCACGCTGAAGCAACGCTGGCTATTGCTTCCGTCACGGCAGAGCGCTGTCCGCATTCCGCGTGCGGAAGCAGCCACTTCAGCTTGAGGCGGAGCAATGCTAGCAAGAAAGCAACCAAAATTGCTCGGGAGGGGCGATTGAGTACGACCTTGGCCGAAGTCCTGAAAGCATTCAATCGAAAAGAGCGCTACTGGCTCCTTCGCGATGCGCTCGGGAGTGCTGGCGCGGAAGTTCCGCTGTCTCAGGATTTCCAGGCAAAGCTGTCGGCGAAAATCGGTCGAGACGTGCCGTGTGATGCGTGGTGGGCAATGGACTACCACATCGACTGGTTCTTCGCCGCCCTCGTTTACTTCTACCTCGGCGCAGATAGAACCACGGAAGCGCCACACGAAAACCCGACTATGCATGTGACCAATGAGGGTAAGCGCAGTCGGCTGATCCGCGGTTCACAGGAAGACTTCGACATGATCGTCGCCTTCGACAACGTCGCAATCTTGATCGAGGCCAAGTTCGAAGGAGCGTGGTCGAACTCGCAGATCGACAGCAAGCGGCAACGTCTGCGGGAATTCGGACAGGCTTGGCCCAAGCTGTCGGGAAAAGAGACTGGACCGAACGCACAGGCAAGCATCTTCCTGGTGCTCACGTCGCCAAAAGAATCCAAAGGCCTTGAAGCAGGCTCCTGGCCTCGTTTCCTTCATCTCGATCAAAACGATGCTCCCTTTTTCATGCAACTGGACTTCGCGCATGCTCCCAAAACATTCCTGCAGCCCCTGCGGTGCGACAAGAACGGCGAGAGCAATGCTGACGGAGACTGGTGGCAGATCCACTCGGTCTCACGGCCTCGCACGAATTGAGGGCGTTCGTTCAATCCCGCTGCTGATGGCGCCTTGTCCCTGCTTCATCTAAAGGCGCAGTTGACACTGTTCGTTGTTACGCCACCGCGGTCGCATTAAGCTCCTTGATCACCTCAAGAAGCCGATCTGTGCGCTTTATGTCGAACACCTCCTCCGGGCCGCTCGGCGCGACGTCGGTGAAGGGGCTTTCGTAGAGAAGCTCCGGCGACATCACACTCTGCCGGGTGAGATGCTCGATCACCATGTCGATGAACTCTATCTGGTTCACGTCTGCCGTGCCCGTGGCAACAAAGTCAGAGAAGGCGGCGTTCACCGCGCCGCGATCGAGGCCGACGAGCGAGCGCACGAAGCGTGCCGAAACCGTCGCTCGTCTCTTTCGCCATTGCGACCGCGCCCGCATTCCCTATACCGGCGTCGAGGAGCATCGCCTCCAGCTCGGCAAAGTCGCTAGCCGTCAGCGGTTTGCCGTGCCGCAGCTTGTGGAGGGTGATGTGATCCTCATGCGCCCGCAGAAAGGCGCGCGGCGCGCCTTCTGCTTGAGGCGCTCCGCCGAACCCTGCCGGATTTGCCATCGCGGGCCCTGCCCCCTATTCCTCATGGCGAACGAGGCACGAAGAGGAGGGCCCGATGGCCGACAATCCACTGCTGCGCCGCGTCTATGCGCTGGGCGGCGATCTGGAAGAGACCCGCAGCGTCTATGCCGACTGGGCGAAGAGCTACGACGAGGACACGACGCAGGGCATGGGCTACGTCGCCCCGGCGATCGCCGCGGCCGCGCTCGCCGACCGCGTCGGGCCACAGGCGCACATCCTCGACGCCGGCTGCGGCACCGGCCTCGTCGGCGAGGAACTGAAGCGCCGGGGCGTCTCCAGGATCGATGGGATCGACCTTTCAGAGGGCATGCTGGACGTCGCCGCCGGCAAGGAGGTCTACAGTAGCCTTTCCGTCGCCGATATGACGCAGCCGCTCGACATCGCGCCGGACAGTTACGACGCGGCGATCAGCGTCGGGGTCTTCACCAGCGGCCATGTCGGCCCCGAGGCCATCGCCGATCTTGCACGGGTGGTGAAGCCGCAGGCACCCATCGTCCTCACGGTGCACGAGGATGTGTGGGACAAAGACGGCTATGCCGCGCATCTGCAGGCGATGGAGGCAGCCGGAACGCTGCGCATTAACGGCCTAGTCGAGGCGCCCTACCATCGCAAGGAAGGCTATAGCTGCCGGCTCTGCCTGCTGGCCGCCGCATAGGCCTTTGCGGCCGGCGCGATCTTCTGCCGGCCGCGCCGGCTTTGCCTGTCGCGGCGGCAATTGAACCCCGCCCTTTTGCCGCTGGCCCTGCCACCAAACGCCGCCCCAACCCCCTGCCATTGACCTCTGTCAACGCGCCTGCCGCCGGCCGGCCGATCATGGTCGGAGCGCACATTCGTGCGCACCGGTTGCGGAAAGGAGCGGCAGGATGGGCAAGAACTTTCCCGAGATCACCCGCGAGGTGATGGACGGCATCGAGCTTCTGCAGGAAGCCGTGCCGGGCGTGATGGCGGCCTTTGGCGCCCTCGGCGAGGCGGCATCGGAGGACAGGGCACTGTCGCCGAAGACGAAGGAGCTCATCTCGCTCGCCATCGCGGTTGCCGTGCGCTGCGATGGCTGCGTCGCCTATCACGCCAAGTCTGTGCTGGAATGCGGAGCCACCCGCGACGAAGTCGCCGAGGCGATCGGCGTCGCCATCCATATGGGCGGCGGACCTTCCGTCGTCTACGGCGGAGCTGCGCTGAAGGCCTTCGACGCCTTTGTGAAGGCTCAGGCTTAGACGCAGGCCGATAGGCGGGGGCGCAGCCTCACTCGCGCGCCAGGAGATTTTCCTCGGCTTCCGGCTCGGTGCTGGCCTCCTCCTCGCGGAGGATATCCTCGTTCGCAAGCCCGCCCTCCGCGGCGGAATGCTCGCCTTCGACCGCCACCGCCGGCGTCGGCCTCGCCTCGCGGGCGGGGGCATGCGGGCGGGTCGCCCCTGCCGTTTCCGGCCGGTCCATGCGGTAGACCGGCAGGCCCTGCGGGAAGATGACCTCGCGCGACTCGTCCGGCATCGAAATGCCGCGCATTAACAGGGCCTCCTTGATCTGCCGCATCACGGCGGAGCGCAGCTTGATCGGCGAATAGGTCTTTCCGTCGAACCAGAAATAGACCCTCAGATTGACCGTGGCCGAGCCGAGCTCGTCGACGAGGACGAGCGGCATCGGCTCCGCCTTCACCGCCGGATGCGCGGCAAGCACGCCGCTGATGATCGACTGCGCCTCGCTCGTCTGCGCGTCGTAGCCGATGCCGATGACGAAATCCGTGCGCCGGCTCGCGCTGCTGGTGAAGTTGGTGATGACGCTCTTGTAGACGGTGGCGTTGGGGATCTGCACATGGTTGCCGTCCAGCGTGAAGAGAAGCGTCATGCGCATGTTGAGATTGCGCACGATGCCAGTCTCGCCGCCGATCTTGACGAGATCGCCCATCTTGAAGGGATTGCGCACGCTCAGAAGCAGGCTCGCCAGAAAATTCTCGGCGATGTCGCGAAAGGCAAAGCCGATCACCAGCCCGACAAGGCCGGTACCGCCGAGGAGCGTCACCGCGAGCCGGGTCAGTCCGGCAAATTGCAGGACCAGATAGAGGCCGATCAGCACGACGGGGATGGCGAAAGCCCTGGCCACGATCGTCAGGAGGAGAGGCGTGGTGATGCGCTGGCCGAACGCCCAGCGGGCCGCCCCGGCCACGAGGCGTCCCGCCAGCCAGGTCACGGCCAGAACGAGGAGGGCGAGGACCAGCAGAGGCAGCGCCCTCTGGCCCTTCAGCGCGAGCAGGCGAACCTCTTCCCAGGCCGGGGTGAAGTCCCATTCGGCGGCCGGCCGCACCTCGATGCGGTTGACGACCGCGACGACGTCCTGCGTCGTCCTGGCGACCCTGCCGGCCCATTCGCGCCGCTCTTCCGTCTGGGTGACGCCGTCGAGGAAGACGATGCCTTCGCTCACCCGCACGGCCGGATCGCGGAACCATTCGCTCGCCTGGAGGATGCGGCGCAGCCGCGCCTCGATGGCGCTGTCGCCGGCGCGCGGCTCGACCAGCACCTCGCCCTGCGCCGCGCCGCTCGTCTCGGCCGCGGGGGCATCCGGGCCGATCTGCGCATGGCCCGGCGGCGCCGCAGCCGGCACCAGGAGAGCCAGAAGGAGGGCAGACAGCAACATCTTACGGATCGGGTCGAAGGCTGGCATTCTCTCCCGCAAGGCACTCTGGCAATTGGATGACACCGATTGCATCTATGGCGGGATCCTCCAACTTCGAGCCGGCGGAAGACAACGCTTCTCCATGATCCGTGTGACGCAGCAGATTTATCTCGCCGAGAGCGAGATCGAGGAGCGCTTCGTGCAGGCCTCCGGCCCGGGCGGGCAGAACGTCAACAAGGTGGCGAGCGCCGTGGAGCTGCGCTTCGACGTATCCGCCTCGCAGAGCCTGCCGCCGGACGTGAAGCAGCGGCTCGTTCGCCTCGCCGGTCGGCGCCTCACCAAGGAGGGCGTGCTGGTCCTGCGGGCCGAGACCCAGCGCTCGCAGGAGCGCAACCGCGCCGATGCGCTGGCGCGTCTCGTCGCCCTCATCCGCCAGGCCGCCCCGAAGCCGAAGCCGCGAAGGCCGACCCGCCCGACGCGTGCCTCCAAGGAAAGGCGACTGAAGGCAAAGAAGGCCCGCGGCGCATTGAAGCGGGAGCGCGGCGGAGACGGCAGCCTCTGAGCGGGCTAAGCACCTGCGCCTCACATCGGCCCTCGGACTTCATCTTCTCTTTGCTTGTCTGACATTTTTCGGCGCGCTAGCCGTAAGTCATGTCGATGACCGCTGCCCGGACCGCCTTTTTCACAGACGAGCAGTGCTTCTGGCACGGCGGCGGCGACTACGCCTTTCTGGTTCCGGTCGGCGGCCTCGTACAGCCGATGATCGGCGGCCTGCCGGAAAGCCCGGAATCGAAGCGCCGGCTCGTCAACCTCCTGGAACGCACCGGGCTTAAGGACGAACTGGCCGTGCGCTCCGCGCTGCCGGCGACCGACGAGATGCTGCGCCGGGTGCACGACCTCGCCTACCTCGGCGAATTCAAGCGCCTGAGCGACGCGGGCGGCGGCGAGCTCGGCGAGCGCACGCCCTTCGGCCCCGGCGGCTTCGAGATCGCGGCGCTCTCCGCCGGCCTCGCCGTGGAGGCGCTACGCTCCGTCCTGGGCGGCGAGACCGGCAATGCCTACGCGCTCTGCCGCCCGCCGGGCCATCACTGCCTGCCGGCGCGTCCGATGGGCTTCTGCCTGCTCGCCAACATCGCCGTCGCGGTCGAGACGGCCTTTGCCGAACGGCGCGCGGAACGCATCGCGGTCGTCGACTGGGATGTACATCACGGCAACGGCACCGAGGCGATCTTCTGGCGCCGCAAGGACGTGCTCACCGTCTCGCTCCACCAGGAGAACAACTATCCCCGGCCTTCCGGCGGCGTGGAGATGCGCGGCGAGGGCGAAGGCGAGGGCTACAACATCAACGTGCCGCTGCTGCCGGGCGGCGGACACGACGCCTATCTCTACGCCTTCGAGCGCATCGTGCGGCCGGCGCTGGCGCGCTATCGCCCGGACGCGATCGTGGTCGCCTGCGGCTTCGATGCCTCCGGCGTCGATCCGCTCGGGCGGATGATGGCCTCGGCCGCCACGTTCCGGCGCATGACGCGCATGCTGATGCAGTCCGCCCGCGAGCTCTGCGGCGGCCGGCTCGTCCTGATGCACGAAGGAGGCTATTCCGAAGTGCACGTCCCCTTCTGCGGCCACCAGGTGCTCGAGGAGATGACCCATTCGGCGATTCATGCCCCCGACCCGCTCGAGGAGCGCATAGGCGGCCAGCAGCCGAATCAGCGCCAGCGTGCCTTCCAGCGCGGTCTTATCAACGAGATGGCGGAGTATTTTCTGCTGTAGAGCCCGCAGGAATGGGCCTTTCCCGGTGTGGGAAAGGCCTTGTTGCGTCCCGCTTAACTCTGGCCCTGGAGCACCGGCATCCACTGCGCCGGCACGAAGCGATAACCCTCGCCCTCCTTGGCGATGTGGCCGGTCGCGGGGAACGGGAAGTGGTAGCTGGCGATCCGCATCCGCTCCTCCGACACCATGTCGAGAAGGCGGTGGCGGGTCTTGCGGGCCTGGTCGGCATCCTGGTCGAAGACGGCCGACCAGTCCGGATGGCGCACGAAGAGCGCCGGATGGTTTGTCGTGTCGGCGAGGAACATCATCCGCTCGTTGCCGGATTCAATAGCAAAGACCGTGTGTCCCGGCGTATGGCCGCGCGCATCGACAGCCGTGATGCCCGGCAGGAACTCCTCGTCCCATTTGAACTGCGTGAGACGGTCGTCGAGCCCGCCGAAGATCGACTGCGCGAGGTCGAAATTGCCCTTTCGCCCGTCCGGGGGGTTCGCCTTGTTCTCGTCGCTCATCCAGAAGGCGTATTCCGGCTCGGGCACGAACACCTCGGCGTTCGGATAAACGGGCTGCCCGTCCTTGGTGGTGAGGCCCATGATGTGGTCGCCGTGGAAATGGCTGATCACCACCTTGGTCACATCGGCCGGATCCATGCCGGCCGCCGCCATGCCGCGTTTCAGCTGCCCAGCGGTCGGCGGACCCTTCTCGCCGAAGCCGGTGTCGAAGAGAATGAGGTCTTCGCCCGTGCGCAGTGTCAGTGGCGTGAAGGGGATGAAGAGCTTGTCCTCGGGCAGGAAAGCCTGCCGCAACGCCGCCTGCACGTCGGATAGGCCGGCATTGACGACGAAACTGTCGTCGAGCGGGCGCGCCGCCATGCCGTCGGTGATCTCCGTGACGGTGAAATCGCCGATCCTGTAGCGATAGGCGCCGGGAAGCTGTTCGTCGGGTCCGGCCGCAGCCATGCGCGCCATGTCCTCCTTCTTTGCCACGCCGTCCTGCGCCAGGGCGCCGCCGCTCCGTGCGAATGTCGATCCCGCCAGCGCCGCTCCGGCGGCGGAGGCGAGCATGAGTGTGCGCCGATTGAGATGCATCATCTCCTCCCTAAAGGTCAAAGTCTGAAGCTTTGCCCGGAAGGATAGTCCGCGACGCGCCCGCGACTACCGTGTGGGACCTTGATTGGCCGCCGCCAGTGCTCACGAGCGCCCACAATCGCGTGAGCGCCGGCCGCATCCGGGGCGGATCTTCGCCTGCGGCGTGGCGGCAACAGCACGAGGACGAAGATCGCAAAGCCCAGCGACCAGAAAAAGGCCCCGGCGACGAGCAGCGGCAGGTAGGCGCCGCTCAGCAGCACTGCCGAGACGCGCAGCACCGCGCCAAGATGGACGAAAATCAGCGCCAGCCGGGCAGGCGCACCCAGGGCCGCCGGCACCGCCAGCCGCGCCATCACCGCCATCGTCATCGTGCCGATCGCCCCCGCCGCGAAGGCGTGCAGCGCCAAATCGGCCGGCACGAGCGCGAAGGGTTCGGCCGAAAGCCCGGCAAGCAGCGTCGCGGCGGCGAGCCAAACATAGCCGGCATGAAGGGCAAGCACCTTCGCCTCGCGCACCCGCCAGCCGCGCCAGCGCACAAGGCGGGCGAGATGGAGAGCACCCGCCGCGAGCAAGAGAATCGCCTCCGCCAGCGATTGGGGCGCCAGGACCCATGCGCCGAGCGCCGGCGCGGCAGCGAGGAGCACGAGGATGTCGAAGCGCCGGTAAGGCTCCGCCACCTTCGCCCGCTCCCTCGCCGGCAACGCCGCCCGCGTAGCCTCCGGGATGATCCGCCCGCCGACGGCCGCAATCAGGAGAGCCCCGATGGCAACGCCGAGCCGAGCGAGCGTCGCGGCCATCTGCGGATCGAAGCAAACAAGCCGGTGCGTGAGCGAGGCGATTGCGATCAAGGGAAAGAGCGCCAGGCCGTGGCGGGTCAGCCGGCTTTCGCCAGCCCGCATGGCGCGCAGGAGGAAAGCCGTGACCGCGAGCGGGAAGGCCGCGTCGAGAACCGCTCCTGCTGCGGGCAGGACGAGCGGCAGGAGCCGTCCGGCGAACCAGAGCACAAGGAGAAGCGCCAGCGGCAAGCCGGAAATGGCCGGCTTCGCCCCACTTCCCGGCGCCGGCGAGAGAAGATAACCCGCCATCGCCGCCGGCAGGTAGCCGAAGACCATTTCGTGCGCGTGCCAGGCGAGCGCGGGCATGCCGGCGACCTCGCCGAAACCGGAAAGATACATTCTGGTCCAGACGGGAATGGCGCACGCGGCGAGGATCAACGCGGCGAGAAAGAAGGGACGGAAGGGAGCGCCGAAAAATCCGCCCGCCTCCCCCGCACCGGGCACGGGCTTCATGCCCGCCCGATCCGCACGCGCCATTCCTGCGGCCCACGAACGAGGTAATCCCAGGTGAAATCGCCCGGGATCGCCGTCTGCAGATAGTGGAAGAGCCCCATCGGATCGTGGTCATTGACGACCTCGAAGGCCTCGCCCGGCGCGAGCCGGTCGAAGACCTGGAAGACGGAAAGAGGCCGCTGCCGGCAAGGCGTCTGGCGCAGGTCGAGAACGGCGTTGCCGCCGGTGGCATTGGCTACTTTCACGGGCTCGCTCCCCGCCACCCCTCTGGTGACATGGACAAGCCTTACGCGGCGGGCGCGGGCGCTTCGTTGTCGGGGCGCAAAGAAGAAGCGCCGGCGCCTCTCCTATTCGCCGGAGCCCGATCGGAATTGCCCGAGGTTCTCCGCGTTATTTGCCTTTTCGCAACGAGCATGAAGGCCATCGGGTGTTGAGTGCGCCCATCGATGATGACCCGCACGAAGAGGAACAAGACCATGATCACCCGTCGCAACGCCCTGCTCGGCGCAGCTTCCGCCGCCACCGCGGCGCTGATGGTGAGCGGTCCGGCGCGCGCCGCCGGCAGCGCGACCTCCGGCCTCGCCGCCGCATCGCCGGCCGGCGATCTGCCGCGCATCAAGGGCGAACTCGTCACCCCGCCGCATGTCATGGCCCACGACCAGGTCGCCAAGGGCGGGCCGAGGATCGTCGAGTTCAAGATGGTTGTGGAGGAAAAGAAGGTGGTGGTCGACGACCAGGGCACCGAGTTCCAGGCCATGACCTACAACGGCTCCATGCCCGGCCCGACCATGGTCGTGCACGAGGGCGACTATCTGGAGCTGACGCTGGTCAATCCCGAGACCAACACCATGCCCCACAACATCGACTTCCACGCCTCCACTGGCGCCCTCGGCGGCGGTGCGCTGACGCTGATCAACCCCGGCGAACAGACGGTGCTGCGCTTCAAGGCCTTCCGTCCGGGCGTCTTCATCTACCATTGCGCCCCGACCGGCATGGTGCCCTGGCACGTCGTCTCCGGCATGAGCGGAACGGTCATGGTCCTGCCGCGCGACGGTCTGAAGGACGGCGAGGGAAAGCCGTTGCACTACGATCGCGTCTACACGATCGGCGAGTTCGACCTTTACATCCCGAAGGACGCCGACGGGAACTACATGACCTACGACAGCCCGGGCGAGTCCTATTCCGACACGCTGGATGTCATGCGCGGCCTCATCCCGACGCATGTCGTCTTCAACGGCAAGGTCGGCGCCCTCACCGGCGAAAGCGCCATGCCGGCGAAGGTCGGCGAGACGGTGCTCTTCATCCATTCCTGCGCCAACCGCGACAGCCGTCCGCACCTCATCGGCGGCCATGGCGACTGGGTCTGGGAGACCGGCAAGTTCGCCAACGCCCCGCAGAAGGACCAGGAGACCTGGTTCGTGCGCGGTGGCAGCGCGGCGGCGGCCATCTACACTTTCCGCCAGCCCGGCATCTACGCCTATGTGAACCACAACCTGATCGAAGCGGCCGAACTCGGAGCCACGGGTCATGTGAAAGTCGAAGGCGACTGGAACGACGACCTGATGACCCAGGTGAGCGCCCCCGGTCCCATCGTCGGCTGAGGCCGACGCGAGCGGTCCGCCAACGCCCCCCGGCGGGCCGCTTTCTCTTTCAGAGCACGATGATGCGCTTCTTATACGCCCCTGCCGCCATCTTAGCCCTTGCCGGCTTCGCGATCGTCGCGCTCCCACCTGTCGCCGCCGCACAGATATCCGACGTGCCCCAGCAGCGGATCGATGGCCTCAGCACCGATTACCGCGAGGCCGGAGAGTTTCTCTCAGGCAACATGCCGGTCAACGCGCCCGTCGTGACCTTCAGCCCGGAAGTGCCCTTCTTCGTCATGCGGCGGCAGGTGACCCGCGGCGAATACGGCGCCTGCGTCTCGGCGGGCGCCTGCCGCGCCCTCGACACGGCGGGCGAGCCGGACCTGCCGGCGACCGGCATCAGCTTCGAGGATGCGAACACCTACGCGGCCTGGCTTTCAAGGCGTACCGGCGAGGTCTGGCGCCTGCCGAGCGACCGCGAATGGCGTCTGTTCGCCGGCACGCGCGCCGTCGACGACGCCTTCCAGGAGGGCAGCCCCGACAATCCGGCCGAGCGCTGGCTCTCCCGCTACGACGAGGAGGCAAGGCGCAGGGAGCCCGAGGAGGCAAGGGCGCAGCCGGTCGGCACGTTCGGCGAGAACGAGCACGGCCTTCTCGACCTTTCCGGCAATGTCTGGGAATGGACCTCGACCTGCTATGCGCGCAGCCGCATCGACCCGGCGACCGGCCAGATCGCGCGCCACGACAATTGCGGCGTGCGCATCGCCGAGGGCGCCCACCGGGCCTATCTGACGAGCTTCATCCGCGATCCGAAAAGCGGCGCCTGCTCGGTCGGAAGGCCGCCGACGAATCTCGGCATGCGTCTGGTGCGGGAGGAGAAGGGCTTCTTGTCGGGCGTGAGGAGCTTCTTCGGCCTTTAGCAAGCGGCCTTGATCCACATTCGCGGAAAACCGGCGCGCCCGTGCATCGCGCCGGCGAGGCGGCGGCGGGCACGGGTCCCTCTTCGTGAGCCTGCCGCCGCCGGCTTCTAGGAACCGATCCGGTCGAACAGGAACACGGTCAGAAAGCCGAGCGCCGCGGCGATGCCCCACAAAGCCATCCAGCTGAGCCGCATCGGTCGCCGCCTTTCGCGCGCCACGCTGCGCGAGACGGCGGCAAAGCGGGCGCGAAGCCGCTCTGCCTCGCGCTCCGGATCGCGTCCGGGACGTTGGATGGGACCGAATGACACGTCTACGCCTCGTCGATGATCGTCACCTCGAGGCGGAGATAGGCGCCCGGCTCGGCCCGAAAAAGGCCTGCGACGATTTCCCGGTCAGACGTCCAGATTGGCGACGTTGAGCGCGTTCGTCTGGATGAACTCGCGGCGCGGCTCCACATCGTCGCCCATCAGGCCGGAGAAGATGATCTCCGCCGCATCGGCGTCCTTGACGGAGACCTGCAGGAGCGAGCGGCTGTCCGGATCGAGCGTCGTCTCCCAGAGCTGACCCGGGTTCATCTCGCCGAGACCCTTGTAGCGCTGCAGCGCGATCCCCTTGCGCCCGACGCTGAAGACGCCTTCCAGGAGTTCGATCGGCCCATAGATGACACTGTCGACCTCCTTGCGCCGCAGCCGCGCCGGCTCCTCGAAGACGGCGGCGAGCTTGGCCGCATGCAGGTCGATCGCCTTGGCGTCGGCCGAGCCGATGAGGCCGGAATCGAGCCGCACCACTTCCGTGACGCCGCGAAGCGTGCGCTGGAAGAGAATGCCGCCGTCGCGGACCTCGCCCGTCCAGCCCTTCTCGGTGTCGTCGGCCATCCGGTCGAGCCTTTCGGCCGCCAGCGCGGCGATCTTCAGGGCCTCGGCCGGTGTGGCCATACGCTCGGCATTGAGCGCGCCGGCAAGGGCCGCCTGCTCGACCACGCCGCGGTTATAGCGCGAATGCAGCCTTTCCAGCGCCGAACGCAGGAGGCGCGCCTCGTCGATGACGGCCCGCAGATCCTCGCCGGCCCGCTCCTCGCCGCTCGCGAGCGTCAGCACCGTCTCGTCGAGGCCGCCGCGGATGAGGTAGTCCTCCAGCGCCCGCTCGTCCTTGAGATACTGCTCGGAGCGGTTGCGCGTCACCTTGTAGAGCGGCGGCTGGGCGATGAAGAGGTGTCCGCGCTCGATGATCTCGCGCATCTGCCGGTAGAAGAACGTCAAGAGCAGCGTGCGGATATGGGCGCCGTCGACATCGGCATCCGTCATGATGATGACGGTGTGATAGCGCAGCTTGTCGGGGTTGAACTCTTCCTTGCCGATGCCGGTGCCGAGCGCCGTGATCAGCGTGCCGATCTGGTCGGAGGAGAGCATCTTGTCGAAGCGCGCGCGCTCCACGTTGAGGATCTTTCCCCTCAGCGGAAGGATCGCCTGATAGCCGCGGTCGCGGCCCATCTGCGCCGAGCCACCGGCCGAATCGCCCTCCACGATAAAGAGCTCGGACTTGGCCGGATCGCGTTCGGAGCAATCCTTGAGCTTGCCGGGCAGCGAGGAGATGTCGAGCGCCCCCTTGCGGCGCGTCAGATCGCGGGCCTTGCGCGCCGCCTCGCGCGCGGCGGCTGCCTCCACCACCTTGCTGACGACGATCTTGGCTTCGCCCGGATGCTCCTCGAACCAGGTGGAAAGCGCCTCGTTGAGGACGCTTTCGACGACCGGCCGCACTTCCGAGGAGACGAGCTTGTCTTTCGTCTGGGAGGAGAATTTCGGGTCCGGCACCTTCACCGAGAGGACGCAGGAAAGCCCTTCGCGGCAATCGTCGCCGGTCAGCGAGACCTTCTCGCGCTTGGCGATGCCGGAATTCTCCGCATAGGCGGAAACCTGCCGGGTCAGCGCCCCGCGGAAGCCGGCCAGATGCGTACCGCCGTCGCGCTGGGGGATGTTGTTGGTGAAGCACAGCACCGTCTCGTGGTAACTGTCGTTCCACCACAGCGCCGCCTCGACGGTGATGCCGTCGCGCTCGTGGTAGACGGCGATCGGCGTCGGCATGAGCGGCTTCTTGGAGCGGTCGACATAGCGCACGAACTCTTCCAGCCCGCCCTCGTATTCCATCAGCTCTTCGCGCACATCCGCATGCCGCTTGTCGGTCAGGCGGATCTTCACGCCCGAATTCAGGAAGGCGAGCTCGCGCAGCCGGTGCTCCAGCGTGTCGTAGTCGAACTCCGTCATGGTGAAGGTGGCGGTCGAGGGCATGAAGGTGACTTCCGTGCCGCTCTCATCGCCCGCCTCGCCGACCACCACGAGCGGGCTGTCGGCGACGCCATCCGAGAAGCGCATCTCGTGCACCTGCCCGTCGCGCCAGATCCGCAGCTTCAGCCAGGCGGAGAGCGCGTTGACGACCGAGACGCCGACGCCGTGCAGGCCGCCGGAGACCTTGTAGGAATTCTGGTCGAATTTTCCGCCCGCATGCAGCTGCGTCATGATCACCTCGGCGGCGGAGACGCCCTCCTCCGGGTGAAGGTCGGTCGGGATGCCGCGGCCGTTGTCCATGACGGTGACGGAGCCGTCGGCGTTCAGCGTGACCGAGACCTCCGAGGCGTAGCCGGCAAGCGCCTCGTCGATGGCGTTGTCGACCACCTCGTAGACCATGTGATGCAGGCCCGAGCCGTCGTCGGTATCGCCGATATACATGCCCGGCCGCTTGCGCACTGCGTCGAGCCCCTTGAGCACCTTGATCGAGCCGGCGCCGTAATCGGAGGGGATGCGGATGCGCGGGGTCCCGGATGTGTCCGTCATGAAGGATTTCGAATCGCTGTTGGAGGTTCTGGACACTTATAGATGGGGATTGCGGCAGCGCAAATGAAGGCTTTCCGCCGATTTTGGCCACACCATCAGGCCGAGCCGAGACGGCCGTCCGCGACCTCCACGAACTGGCCCTCTTGTCCTGCCGATTCAAATAGCGCGCGATCGGTCCCGGTCAAAAAACTCTGGCAGCCAAGATCGCGCAATCGCGCCAGAAGCGCGGCCCTGCGGCCGGCATCCAGATGGGCGGCGACCTCGTCGAGGAGGAGGATCGGGTTCATGCCCGCCACGCGCGCCACCAGCTCGGCCTCGGCGAGGATGATGGAAAGAAGCAGCGCCTTCTGCTCGCCGGTGGATGAGAGCGCCGCCGGCGTACCCTTCAGAGCAAAGCTGACGGACAGGTCGGAACGGTGCGGCCCGAAAAGCGTGCGCCTGGCCGCCCGGTCGCGGAAACGTCCGCTTTCCAGCTTCTCGCGGTAGGCATCCTCCGCCCCGGCGGCCGAGCTGCCCGCCACCAGCTCCTCCTCGAATTCGCCCTCGAGCGCCAGCCCCGGCACCGGGAACGGGCCTTCCTCGTAGCCGGCGATGAGACCGGCCAGGAGCGAGACCGTTTCGCGCCGGGCAAAGGAGACGGCGAGCGCGGCGGCCGAGAGCTCCGCCTCCACCGCCGAGAGCCAACGCGCCGAGGCATCCTCTTCCAAGAGCCGGTTGCGGCTGGAAAGAAGCTTGTCGAAGGCCCGCACCCTCGTCCCGTGCCCCGGATCGACGGCGAGCGTCAGCCGGTCGAGGAAGCGGCGCCGGTCTCCGGGCGTGCCGGTGAAGAGCCCGTCCATCGCCGGCGTCAGCCACAGGATACGGCAATATTCCAGAAGCGCCTCGGAACTTGGCGCGCCGGCGCCGTCGATCCGCACCTCCCGGCTCGTTTCCGGACCGCCGGCGCGAAGGCCGGTGCCGAGGCGCGTGCGCTCCCCGCCCCGGTCGATTTCGGCGGCCACGGCCCAGCCGCCGGCCCCGTCCGTGCGGCAGACCGCGGCGAGCCGCGCGCGCCTCAGCCCCCGCCCAGGCGACAGGAAGGAGACCGCTTCCAGGAGATTGGTTTTGCCCGACCCGTTCGGCCCGGTCAGCACGACGAGACCGGCATTGATGGCAAGGCCCGCCGATGCGTAGTTGCGGAAATCGGTGAGCCTCAGCGAGGCGAGCGCGACCTCCTGCGGTGTCGCAGGCGGCGGCGTCATGCGCTCACACGCGCATGGGCATCAGGACGTAGAGCGCCTCGCCGCCGTTCTTCTCGCGAATCAGCGTCGGCGAGCCGGGATCGGCGAGCTCGAAGCGCGCCTCCTCGGTCGTCAACTGGTCGGCGATATCGAGCAGATAGCGGGAATTGAAGCCGATCTCGAGCGGCTCGCCCGCATACTCGACGTCGATCTCGTCCGTGGCACTGCCGGAATCCGGGTTGTTGACGGTGAGCACGAGCTTGCCGTCCGAAAGCGACAGCTTCACCGCTCGGCCCCGATCGGAAGAGATGGTCGAGACCCGGTCGACGGCGTTCTTGAAGATGTCCTTGGTGACGGTCATCTCCTTGTCGTTGCCGGAGGGGATGACGCGCTCGTAATCGGGGAAGGTGCCGTCGATCAGCTTGGAAGTGAGCACGATCGGCCCGGCCGTCAGGCGGATCTTCGTGTCGGAAAGCTCCACCGCGACATCGGTGTCGCTATCCTCCAGAAGCCGCTGCATCTCGCCGATCGTCTTGCGCGGCACGATGATGCCCGGCATCTCGGCGCTGCCCGAAGGCGCGGCGATCTCGGCCTTGGCGAGACGGTGGCCGTCCGTGGCGACGGCGCGCAGCATCTGCCCGGGCCCTTCGCCGGCCACGTGGAAGAAGATGCCGTTGAGATAGTAGCGCGTCTCCTCGGTGGAGATCGCAAACTGCGTGCGCTCGATGAGCCGGCGCAGCTCGCCGGCCGCCAGCGTGAAGGAGACCGGCAGCGTGCCCGGATCGAGATCCGGGAAATCCGCGTCCGGCAGCATCTGCAGGTCGAAGCGGGCGCGCCCGGCCTTCAGCTTCATCGTGCCGCCATCGCCGGTCGCCAGCTCGATTTCCGAGCCCTCCGGCGCCTTGCGCACGATGTCGTAGAGCATGTGCGCCGGCACGGTCGCCGAGCCGGCCTGCTCGGCCATGGCCGGCACCTTGTTGGAGACTTCCAGGTCGAGATCGGTCGCCTTCAGCACCATGCCGTCCTCGCCCGCGCGCAACAGCACGTTCGACAGGATCGGGATGGTGTTGCGCCGTTCCACGACGCGATGCACGGGGGCAAGGGCTTTCAGGAAGGCAGCCCTTTCGATCGCAACTCTCATAGCGGCATTCCAGACGCTTCAGGCGGGGATCCGTCCGGCCGGCGAAGTAAGGCGCCGGCGCAGCGGGCGGCCAAATTGGCGCGCCTCACGACAAAACACAAGACCGGCCGGCGCTTTCCGCCGGCCGGTCCCCACCTGATCCTCTCAGTCCTGCAAAAGCCGCCTCAGGAGCTCGATCTCGTCGGACAGTTTCTGGTCCGCGCCGACAAGGCCCTCGATCTTGCGCACGGCGTGCAGGACCGTGGTGTGGTCCCTTCCGCCGAAGCGCTTGCCGATCTCCGGGAAGGAGCGTGGCGTCATGGTCTTGGCCAGATACATGGCGATCTGCCTCGGCTTGACGACCGTCCGCGTGCGCCGTGCCGAGACGAGGTCCTGGCGGCTGACATTGTAGTGGCGGGCCACGATCTTCTGGATGTCCTCGATGCGGATGCGCTTCGGCTCCCGATCGCCGACGAGGTCAGCGACGGCCAGTTCGCACGCCTCGACCGTGATCGGGGCATCGGAAAACTGCGCCCGGCAGACCAGCCGGTTGAGCGCACCGTCGAGATCGCGGCCATTGCTGACCACCATCCGCGCCACATAATCGAGCACCTGCTCGGGAATGGACAGCCGCGGATCGCGCTCGCGCGCGGCCGCATAGCGCATCTCCAGGATCTTGCGCCGCATCCCCGCGTCCGGACGGCCCATGCCGACGACGACGCCGCCCTTGAGGCGCGAGCGGACCCGCTCGTCGAGGCCTTCCAGCTCGCCCGGGGCGCGGTCGGCAGCCACCACCACCTGCCGCGAGGAATCCAGCAGCGAATTCAGCATGTGGCAGAATTCCTGCTGCGTGGAGCGCCCGGTCAGGAACTGCATGTCGTCGATAAGCAGGAGGTCGGTGGAGCGCAGCACTTCCTTGAAGTCGAGCGCCGTGCGGTCGCGCAGCGCCGTCACGAACTGCGAGGTGAAGCGCTCCGTGGTCAGGTAGACGACGCGGCGGCGTGGATTGAGGTTGCGCGATTCATGCGCGATCGCCTGCAGGAGATGCGTCTTGCCGATACCGACGCCGGCATGGATGTAGAGCGGATTGTAGAGGGGCGTGGAGCCCTCCGGCGCCGAGGCGACGGCACGGGCCGCGCGAAAGGCGACATCGTTGGAGGCGCCTTCGCAGAAGCTCCCGAAGGTGAGGCGGGCATCGAGAGGCGAGCCGGCGAAGCGCTCGTCGGCGGCTTCCACCTGCGCGGACGGCACGGTCTCCACGGGCTGGGACTGAACCAGCTTCATCTGCGCCGGAATCTTCAGCGCGCTCCGCCGCACGACCTCGACGCGGCGGACCTCGCCGTATTCGGCGTTCCACAGTTCGACCAGACGGTCGGTATAATGGCTCTTGATCCAGCTCTTGAGGAACTGCGTGGGCGCCGAGAGAGTGACGACGCCGGCCGCAACGCCGTCGCATTCGATCCGGCTGAACCAGGACGAGAACACATCGTCGCCGAGTTCCACGTTGAGGCGCTTCTTCACGCGCGACCAGCCCTCCTGAAAGTCACGTTCCGCGCTCTCTCCGTCCGCCACTATCTGCTCCTTCACAACTTTTGCCGCTTCTGCAGACATCCGCCGCATCTCCTTGTCCGCCAGGGCGCGCTCCGGATCCGGCGCACGCCATTTTCACAATCTAAGATTGAGACCAGGGCAGCCCGGCCGCTTTCCACCCGTTCAGGTGGCCGCGATGGCCGAGTGCGTCCCGTTCCCCCTCGAACCCTCCCGCAACGTTGAAGCAGGGGGCAAAGCCCGCCGCGCTCATCGCTGCCGCCGCGAACGCGCTACGCACGCCCGAGCGGCAGAGGAAGTAGAGCGGCGTGCCCTTGTCCACCTTCGCCTCGTCGAGTGCCCCGGAGAGCTTGTCGACAAAGGCCGGGTCGGTCTGGTTGTCCGGGAAGCTCAGCCATTCGGCGAGCACAAGACGCCCGCCGAGGCTGGAAAGGTCGGGTAGACCGACGAAGGTCCATTCCGCCCGCGTGCGCACGTCTATCATGACGGCATTCTCCTGGAGGGCGCGCCATGCATCCTCTGGTAGAACATCCCCTTGATAGGCCCCTGCGTGCACACAAACTCCCCCGCTCGCCGGGCAAAGGCCCGGTCGATGAATGTCCAGAATACGAGATCCCAGCCTTGAATGAGACGCGGCCTGAAAAGCCCACGCCACGACGTTGCGACCCGTTTCGGCTGGGCGAAGGCAAAAGCTTCCACCCGCCGGGAACGGAGTCCCGGCGTGGCCGATGTCACCTTTTTCGGAGGCTTCGGGTCGCCCCGTCGTGAGGTCTAGAAACCATAGCTGGCCGGGGTGGGCAACATCCCAATTTCGCCGGGCGAGAACGGAGCGCCAACGCCGCCGGAATGCCGTTTCGGCACCTCTTGCCAAGGCCGGCGCACAAGCCCTTGGAGTCGCAGGAAGTTGGGCAAAATGTGCGTCTTTTGCTCAGCAAATTAGGTGGCTTCAAAAACCTTCGCGGCGCGGCGGGCTTGACTCGCCGATGCCGGCGCGAATCCGGGTCCGATGCCGCGTCTTGTTCCTAACGAATTGTTAATATGGCCAAATTTCTGACAGCTTGGGGCAACCGGACTCAGGGGAAGGTGGCGCGGGACGCAACGTCCGGCTGGGCGTGTCGCGACCTTTCGCACGGTGTGGATACCGGGAATTACGCGCATGATGTGCCGCCTCGGAAAAGAGGCAAGATAGCAGCTAGAGTCAGGCAGCCCGCACATGCGCCGACAGCCGCGATCACGCGGCTGCATGGCCTGTGCAGGCTGCTTGTTTTCGCTCGATTGGAAAGCGCCGCATCGGCGCAGCATGAGGGCCGGCGCGCCAAGCACACCGGTCATGCGCAAGGGCGGATCGCCCTCATTCGCTCGGAAGCGGCAGGCGGGGCGGCGGGCCGCCCCGAAGACGTGTCAGCCGAGGGCCTTCACGCGGCTGGCGAGGCGGGAGATCTTCCGCGAGGCCGTATTCTTGTGCATCACGCCCTTGGAGGCGCCGCGCATCAGTTCCGGCTGTGCCTGCTTCAACGCCGCCTGGGCGGCGGAGGAATCTCCGGAGGCAATCGCCTCCTCCACGCTCCGCAGATAGCTGCGGATGCGCGAGCGCCGCGCCCTGTTCTCTGCCGTGCGCCGCTCGATCTTGCGAGCGGCCTTTCTGGCCGAAGGTGTATTGGCCATGGGTCCGTACCGTCCGTTCAATTCCGTGGTGTTCAAGGTCTGCGGACAGAAAAAAGCTCTGCCCAACAGAAAGCGCGGCCAAAGCGGCCGCGTGGTTGCGGCATGCTATAGTTGGGCGCATCCGGCCAGTCAACGGGCAGCAGCCCCTCTTGCGGGCGGCGCAGCCGCGCAAGGACGCTTTCGCCCAACGTGACGCGGTTCACAGAGGCGCGGATCAGGCTCGCATAGAACGGCACCCATTGCAGCCGGGCCGGCACGTCGCCCCCGAAAAATGCGGGCCGACCGCAAGGAGAAACCATGCGCCGCTATGTCATGATCGCCATCGCCGCCGCCATCGCGGCCACCACCTTCACCGCCAGCGCCGAGGCGGAGAGCCGCACCATATGGGACGGCCCCGACGAGAAGCTGGAGCTGATCATCCGCAATCCGAACGCCCACTTCTTCAACAATTCGTTCCGCCGCGCCACGACGCTGGAGCCGAACTGCCGCTATCGCAATGTCGAGGTCTACAATCGCCAGATCGGCGGCTACGTGATCCAGCGCCGGATGATCTGCGACTAGGGCGATCCGCGACGAAAGCAAAAGGCGCCGCAGCCCACCCGGGCCGCGGCGCCTTTATCTCGTCCTGCCCGCCGCCAAGACGCGGGCATGCCTTACGGCACTCAGATGATCGCTTCGGCCGAGCCGAGATTGGCGAGCGCGCGCCCGGCCATCACCGCCACAAGGTTCGCCCGGTACTCCGGCGAGCCGTGGATGTCGCCCATCATCATTCCCGGATCGAGGCTGATGCCGGCGAGCGCCTCGCCGGAAAAGTTGCCGGCGAGCGCCTCTTCGGCCTCGTGCCAGCGGAAAGCACCTTCCATGCCGGCGCCGGTGACGCCCACACGCACCGAGCCGTCCTTGTGCTTGGCGACGAAGACGCCGGCCATCGGATAGCGTGAGGCCGGGTTGCGAAACTTGGCATAGCCCGCCGTCTCCGGAATGCGGAAGGAAACGCCGGTGACGATCTCCCCCTCCTCCAGCGCCGTCTCGTAGAGCGCGGTGAAGAAGTCATCGGCCGCGATTTCGCGGCTGTCGGTCTTGATCGTCGCCGCCAGCGCCAGGGCCGCCGAAGGATAATCGGCCGCCGGGTCGTTGTTGGCGATCGAGCCGCCGATCGTGCCGCGGTGGCGCACCTGGGCATCCCCGATGGAGCCGACCATGGCCGCAAGCGAGGAAATCGCGCCCTTTACCTCGGAGGATTCCGATACCTCGGCATGGGTCATGCCGCCGCCGATCGTCAGCGTGTCGCCGGAGACGGAGATGCCGCGCATCGCCTCGATGCGGGTGAGGTCGACCAGGACGTCATGCACGGCAAGCCGCTGCTTCATCGTCGGCAGCAGCGTGTGCCCGCCGGCCAGATAGGCCGCGTCGGAGGCCTCCTGGAAGAGCCGCCGCGCTTCGTCGACGCTGGAAGCGCGCCTGTAGGAAAGTGGGTACATGGATGAGCTCTCCTTATTCCGCCGCCTCGCGCATGCCGCCGCCCGCTGCGCGGAGCGCGCGCCACACCTTTTCCGGCGTGGCGGGCATGCTGAGGTCGTTGTTTCCGATCGCGTCCGTGATGGCGTTCATGACCGCCGGCGGCGAGCCGATGGCCCCGGCCTCTCCGCAGCCCTTGATGCCGAGCGGGTTGGAGGGGCAGATCGTCTCCGTCGTCGAGACGTTGAACGAAGGCAGGTCATGCGCCCGCGGCATGGCGTAGTCGTTGAAGGTGGCGGTGATCAGCTGCCCGCCTTCGTCGTAGACGCAGCCTTCCAGCAGCGCCTGGCCGATACCCTGGGCGATGCCGCCATGCACCTGGCCTTCGACGATCAGCGGATTGATGATCCGCCCGAAATCGTCGGCCGCCACGAAGGAGACGATGTCGGTGTGGCCGGTATCGGGATCGATCTCCACCTCGCAGACATAGGCGCCCGCCGGGAAGGTGAAGTTGGTCGGGTCGTAGAAGGCGCCCTCCTTGAGGCCCGGCTCCATGCCGTCCGGCAGGTTGTGCGCCGTGTAGGCGGCGAGGCAGACCTCGTGCCAGCCGAGCTTCTTGTCCGTGCCGGCGACCCGCACCTCGCCGTCGGCGATCTCGATATCGCCTTCGGAGGCTTCCAGGAGATGGGCCGCGAGCTTCTTCGCCTTCGCCTCCACCTTGTCGATCGCCTTGGAGATCGCCGACATGCCGACCGCGCCGGAGCGCGAGCCGTAGGTTCCCATGCCGAACTGCACCTTGTCGGTGTCGCCATGGACGATGGAGATGTTGTCGAGCGGCACGCCGAGGCGGCTCGCCACCAGCTGGGCGAAGGTCGTCTCATGGCCCTGGCCGTGCGAATGGGAGCCTGTCAGCACCTCGATCGTGCCGACCGGGTTCACACGCACTTCCGCCGATTCCCACAGCCCGACGCCGGCGCCGAGCGAGCCCACCGCCTTGGACGGCGCGATACCGCAGGCCTCGATGTAGCAGGAGATGCCGATGCCGCGGAGCTTGCCGCGCCGTTCCGCTTCCGCCTTGCGCGCGCCGAAGCCGTCATAGTCGGAGGCCGCGAGCGCCGCGTTAAGCGAGGCGTCGTAATCGCCGGCGTCGTACATCATGATGACCGGCGTCTGATGCGGGAATTCGCGGATGAAGTTGGTGCGCCTCAGCTCCGCCGGCGAGACGCCGAGCTCGCGCGCCGCCGTCTCCATCATCCGCTCCACCACATAGGTGGCTTCCGGCCGGCCCGCCCCGCGATAGGCGTCGACCGGCGCCGTCGTCGTATAGACCGCCCGCACGTTGCAGTGGATGAGCGGGATGTCGTACTGGCCCGACAGGAGCGTGGCATAAAGATAGGTCGGCACCGCCGAGGAGAAGAGCGACATGTAGGCGCCGAAATTGGCGATCGTGTCGATCTTGAAGCCGAGGATCTTGTTGTTGGCGTCAAACGCCATCTCGGCGACCGTCACATGGTCGCGCCCATGCGCGTCGGTGAGGAAGGCTTCCGAGCGGTCGCCGGTCCACTTGACCGGTTCTCCGGTCTTCTTGGAGGCCCACAGGCAGACGATCTCTTCGGGATAGATGTAGATCTTGGAGCCGAAGCCGCCGCCGACATCCGGCGCAATCACGCGCAGCTTGTGTTCCGGCGCCACGTTGTAGAAGGCGGACAGGACGAGCCGGGCCGTATGCGGGTTCTGCGAGGTCGTCCACAGCGTGAAATGGTCGTCCGCCGCGTCGTACTGGGCGAGCGCCGCGCGCGGCTCCATGGCGTTCGGCACCAGCCGATTGTTGGTGAGCTCGATGCGGCACACATGTGCCGCGCCCTGGAAGGCCGCGTCGACCTCCGGCTTGCTGCCGATCTCCCAGTCGTAGATGAGGTTGCCCGCCGCTTCCGGATGGATCTGCGGCGCGCCTTCGGCGAGCGCGCTGGTCACGTCGGAGACCGCCGGCAGCTCTTCCCAGGCGACCTCCACCGCATCGGCGGCGTCGCGCGCCTGACCCTTGGTGTCGGCGATGACGACGGCGACGGCCTGGCCGACGAAGCGCACCGTCTCCGAAGCGAGCGCCGGCCAGGCGCCCATGTTCATCGGCGAGCCGTCCTTGGAATGGATCATCCAGCCGCAGATCAGGTTGCCGATCCCGTCGGCCGCCATCTCCCCGCCGGTGAGGACGGCGATCACCCCCGGCATGCCCTTGGCCGCCTCGGCGTTGATGGAGCCGATGCGGGCATGCGCGTGCGGGCTGCGCACGAACGCCGCGTGCTTCATGCCGGGCACGGCCATGTCGTCGACATAGCGGCCCTTGCCGGTGATGAACCTCTTGTCTTCCTTGCGCGCCACCCGGGCGCCGATGCCCTCAACTGTCATCTTTCCTCCCTTCGGCCGGGTCGAAGGGGGCCTTGCCGGCCTCTTCTTTCGCCAGGCCTTTAGTTCCCGATCGTCCTATTCGGCAGCCTGACGCATGCCGCCGCGCATCTCTTCGGCGGCGGCCAGGATCGCCTTGACGATGTTGTGGTAGCCGGTGCAGCGGCAGATATTGCCTTCAAGCTCCACGCGGACCGTCTTTTCGTCGAGCCCGTCCGGATGGCGCTCGATGAGGTCGACGCCCGACATGATCATGCCCGGGGTGCAGAAACCGCATTGCAGGCCGTGATGCTCCTTGAACGCCGCCTGCAGGGGATGCAGATCGGCCCCGTTCGCCAGCCCCTCGATCGTCTTGACGCTGCCGCCGTCCGCCTGCGCGGCGAGCACGGTGCAGGATTTGACCGCCTTGCCGTCGAGATGCACGACACAGGCCCCGCACTGCGAGGTGTCGCAGCCGACATGCGTGCCAGTGAGACCCAGATCCTCGCGCAGGAAATCGACGAGGAGCCGCCGGTCCTCCACCTCCTTGGACACCTGACGGCCATTCACCGTCATCGTAACCGTGACCATGAAATTCCTCCCTTGAATGTCTTTGTTATGGTGCGGCGGGCGGCCTAGGAAAGAACGGCCCACACGACGATCATGACGAGAATGACGAGAAGGCCCCACATGAACGGCCCGCCCAGAAAACCTCCGGCGGCGCGCTCTTCCACGGCCTCCTCCGCCTCCTCGGCGGCATGCTCCAGCTCGTGCGCGGCATGCGAAAAACCGCTCTCATGCGCCGCTGGCGCGGGATGCGGCTCGGCGGGCGACGCCTCCGCGGCCGCGCCCACTTCCGGAACGCCGGTCGCAGCGGGCGGCACCGTCTCGCCGGGCAGCCCGACCGGCTCGTCGGCGACGGGCGCGCTCGCTGCGGCCGAGGCCGCTCCCGCCCCGGCCTTTTCGGCGAGACAGGAGAAGAACTGGTCGGCGAGCTTCTTGGCGGTGGACCCGACGAGGCGGTTGCCGAGCTGGGCGAGCTTGCCGCCCACCTGCACGTCGGCGTCGTAGCTGAGCTTGGTGCCCCCGCCTTCCTCGGCGAGGTGAACGTCGGCATGCCCCTTGGCAAAGCCGGCGACGCCGCCCTGTCCCTCGCCTTCGATGCGGTAGCTTTCCGGCGCGTTGATGTCCTTGAGGTCGACCGATCCGTTGAAGGTGGCCTTCACCGGCCCGATCTTGGTCGTCACCCGGGCGGCGAAGCCGCCGCTCTCGGTGGTGTCCAGCATCTCGCAGCCCGGCATGCATTCCTTCAGCACGTCCGGATCGTTGAGCAGAGCCCAGACCCGCTCGCGTGGCGCCGGGATCTGGTATTCGCCGGTAAGTTTCATTCAGCCTCCCCGTGGCCGAGCCCTTCGGCCCGCATTTGTTGCTTGCGCGCGATTGTGCACACAGCCCCGTTCATACTCAACTGGCAATGAGACCCGCCGGAAGGCTATTTCATGGCCATAACGGAAAGGCTAAGAGGAGCCGATGTCGCTCAGTCACCTCCCCCCCCTTCTGCAGCCGCTCGTGGAAGCTTCGCTCGCCGCCGGCCGCGCCATCCTGAAATCCTACGATGCCGGCCTGTCGGTCGAGACGAAAGCCGACGAGAGCCCCGTAACGGAGGCGGACCGGGCGAGCGAGAAGGTGATCGACACCTTCCTGCGCGAAGCCTTTCCAGACATTCCGGTCGTCGCCGAGGAGGCCTGTGCCGCGCATGGCCCGCCCGAGACGGGCGACCGCTTCTTCCTCGTCGATCCGCTCGACGGCACCAAGGAATACATCACCGGCAGTGGCGAGTTCACCGTCAACATCGCCCTGATCGAGGACGGACATCCGGTGGCGGGCGTCGTCTTCGCCCCGGCGCTCGGCACGCTCTATTGCGGCGCCGGCGGCAAGGCCTTCTCGGCAGAGGCCGATGCCCGCACCGGCACGGTCGGCGCCTTCCTGCCGATCCATGTGCGCGCGGCGCAAGAGCCCCCGGTGGCCGTGGCCAGCCGCTCGCATCTGTCGCCCGAGACGGCGGTCTTTCTCGACCGCTGCGGCTGCATCGACAGCCGCTCCATCGGCTCTTCGCTGAAATTCTGCCTGGTGGCGGAAGGCGAGGCGGATTTTTATCCGCGTCTCGGCCCGACCATGCAGTGGGACACGGCCGCGGGCCAGGCGGTGCTGCAGGCAGCCGGCGGCAAGGTCGTCAAGCTCGACGGCACCCCCTTTCTCTACGGCCGCCCCAACGAGGGCGGGCCGCGCCCGTTCGAGAACCCGTTTTTCCTCGCGCTCGGCGATGCGAGCCTTGCCGGAACGCTGATCGAAGCGCCCGCCGCCTGACGTGTCCGAGCTCGCAAAATCCCTTCGCCCGGAGGTCCTCGCCTCCGACGGCCCGCAAGACTACGCCCTCGTCGATTCCGGCAACGGCCGGCGCCTGGAGCGCTTCGGCGCAAAGCTGCTCGACCGGCCGGAGGAACAGGCGATGTGGGCGCCTTCGCTGCCCGAAAGCGCCTGGGCAAAGGCCGACGCGGTCTTTACGGGCGATGTGGAGGAGGAAGGCGCCGGGCGCTGGAAGCAGAGGCAGGAAGAGCCTGACTGGACCTGCCGCCACGGGGCGCTGCGCTATCGCTGCCGCCTTACCTCCTTCCGCCATGTCGGCGTTTTTCCCGAGCAGGAGGCGCAGTGGCGCTTCGTCTCCGACAAACTCGGGAGCGCGCACGGCGCGAAGCTCCTGAATCTCTTCGGCTATACCGGCATCGCCTCCCTGGTCGCCGCCGAGGCGGGGGCCGAGGTCGCCCATGTCGATGCCTCGAAGAAGGCCATCGCCTGGGCGCGCGAGAACCAGGCTCTCTCCGGCCTGGAGGAAAAGCCGATCCGCTGGCTGTGCGAGGATGCGGGAAAGTTCGCCGCCCGCGAGGTGCGCCGCGGCAATGCCTACGACATGATCCTGCTCGATCCGCCGAAATACGGCCGCGGGCCGAAGAACGAGACCTGGCGGCTCTTCGAGGATCTTCCCGAAATGCTGAAGCTCTGCGCCGCCTGCCTGAAGCCGGGCGGCACGCTCGTTCTGACCGCCTATGCGATCCGCGCCTCCTATCTGGCGCTCCACCAGCTCTGCGCCGACATCGTCGGCGGGCCGGTGACGTCCGGCGAGATGGTGCTTGTCGGCGAGGGCGGCGCGAAGTCGCTGCCGACCTCGCTTTATTGCCGTGCGGAGAAGCCGAAATGAGCGAGCGCGGCACCCCCGGCGCTTTCCACCGGGTCGACAGCCCGGCGAACCCGATCGTCAAGGAACTGCGCGCCCTTTCCATGAAGAAGGAGCGCGACCGCACCGGCCGCTTTCTCGGCGAGGGGCTGAAGCTGGTGCGCGACGCACTCCTCGCCGGCTTCGTGGTGGAGGATCTCATCGCCTCCGCCGACAGCCTTTCCGAGGGCCCGGTCGGCGAGACCGCGGCAGAGGTCAAGGCCCGCGGCGGCCGCATCCTAGCCGTCAGCCACAAGGTGCTGGAAAAGCTCTCGCACCGGGAAAACCCGCAGACGGTGATCGGGGTCTTCAGGAAGCGCCTTGCCAAACCGGAAGAGATTGGCGGCGGCGGCTTCTGGATCGGTCTCGACCGCATCCGCGATCCCGGCAATCTCGGCACCATCCTGCGCACGGCCGACGCCGTCGGCGCCGCCGGCATCGCGCTCGTCGGCGAATGCTGCGACCCCTTCTCGCTGGAAGCGGTGCGCGCCTCGATGGGGTCCTTCTTCCATGTGCCGCTGGCGCTCGCGGACGAGACCGCCTTCCTCGCCGCCGCCAGGGCGAACGGCGCGCGCATCCTCGGCACGCATCTTTCCGCCACACAGGATTTTCGCGGCGCCGATTATTCCGCCCCCGTCATTCTCCTGATGGGCAACGAGCGCCAGGGGCTGACCGAGAGCCTCGCCAGGGCCTGCGACGAGCTTCTCCTGATCCCGATGCGCGGCAAGGCCGATTCGCTCAACCTGGCGATCGCCACCGGCCTCGTGAGCTATGAAGCGTATCGCCGCTCCGCCGTGGCCGATGGAAAATAGACGCGGCTTCACCGCGCCTTAGCCTTTGGCCGGTTTCGGGCGTTGCTGGCGGCCGCTCCCGCGCCCTATATGGTTGCCCCTGAGACCAGCTTCGCTAAGAAGAAGCGCGCATTCCTTGCAGGAGTTGACCCGTGCCCGCACCGAGCGAACCGACGCGCCTCGTCACCATTTTCGGCGGCTCAGGCTTCGTCGGCCGACACATCGTCCGCCATTTTGCCAAGCGCGGCTGGCGCATCCGCGTCGCCGTGCGAAGGCCCGACCTCGCGGGCTTCCTGCAGCCCCTCGGCACGGTCGGCCAGATCCGGGCCGTGCAGGCGAACCTTCGCTATCCCTGGTCGGTGGAGCAGGCGCTGGAAGGCGCCGATGCCGCGGTCAACTGCGTCGGCATTCTCGTCCAGTCCGGCAACCAGAGCTTCGACGCCATCCAGGCCTCCGGTCCCCGCACCATTTCCGAGGCGGCGAAGAAGGCCGGCATCAAGGACGTCGTCCACATTTCCGCGATCGGGGCGGACGCCGCCTCGCAGATCCCCTATTTCCGCAGCAAGGCCGAGGGAGAGGCCGGCATCTTCGAGCACGCGCCGGAGGCCGTCGTCTTGCGCCCCTCCATCGTCTTCGGCCCCGAGGATGATTTCTTCAACCGCTTCGCCGGCATGGCCGGCCTTTCGCCGGTTCTGCCGGTGATCGGCGGCGGCACGACGCGCTTTCAGCCGGTCTGGGTCGGCGATGTCGCCGAAGCCGTGGCACGCGCTCTGGAGGGCAAGGCCCAGCGCGGCGCCGTCTACGAGCTCGGCGGCCCGGAAGTCCTCACCTTTCGCGAATGCATGGAACTGATGCTGCGCACGATCAACCGCCGGCGCAAGATCGTCTCGATCCCGACGGGCTTTGCCAAGGCGATGAGCAACTTCACCAAGTTCCTGCCGAACGCGCCGCTGACGCCCGACCAGGTCCGCCAGCTCGAACTCGACAACGTCGTCTCGGATGAGGCGAAGGCGGAGGGCCGAACGCTGGATGGCCTCGGCATCGAGCCTTCGGCGCTGGAACTGATCCTGCCGACCTATCTCGTGCGCTTCCGCAGCCACGGCCAGTTCACGGCCCGCTATCAGGGCTGAGGCTCGCGAGGCCGGCCCGCCAGCCAGCCCCGCAAATCCTATCCGACCAGCCAGAGGCCGATGAGGCCTGCCGTTCCGACCGCGATTCGCCACCAGGCGAAGGGCGTGAAGCCGTGGCGCGAGACAAAGTCGAGCAGCGAGCGCACCACGAAGACGGCGGCGATGAACGCGCAGACGAAGCCGACGGCGATGATCAGCGCATCGTTCGCCGAGAGCAGATCGCGGTTCTTGAAAAGGTCGTAGGCGAAGGCGCCGGCCATGGTCGGCATGGCGAGAAAGAAGGAGAACTCCGCCGCCGAGCGCTTGTCGCAGCCCATCAGCAACGCGCCGGCGATGGTGGCGCCCGAGCGCGACACGCCCGGCACCATCGCAAGGCACTGGAAGAGCCCGATCTTGAAGGCGAGCCAGGGCGTGTAGCGCATGGCGTCGTGATTCACCGGATTGAGGTCGAGCCGGTCGATATAGGCGAGGATCACCCCGCCGACGATCAGCGTCACGCAGATCAGCACCGGCGTCTCGAAGAGGACGTTCTTGATGAAATCGTGCGCGATCACGCCGATCACCGCCGCCGGCAGGAAGGCGATGAGGATGGAGATGACGAAGCGGCGGGCATTGGGATCAGTGGGCAGCGCCATGGCGACGCGCCACAGCCGGGCGAAATAGACCGACAGGATCGCCAGGATCGCGCCGAGCTGGATAAGCACCTCGAAGGTCTTGCCCGTCGATTCGAAACCGAGAAAGTGGCCGGCCAGAAGGATGTGTGCGGTCGACGAGACGGGGATGAACTCCGTCAGTCCCTCGATGAGGCCGAGAAAGGCGGCCTCCAGTAAAGTCGTGAGATCCAAGCCTCTTCCCCTAGCCTTTTTAAGCTGCCCAACCTTCGCCCGATTGGCCCTTCATGGCATCGGCCCTTCGAATCGTGGTTGGGGCACCGGCTCCTAGCACGCTCCTTCGCTTTTTCCCATTTCGTTTGCATTATTGAGTTACACGCCAGCTGATGATCCGGCTCTTCCACCATCCTCTTTCCGCCCCCTCCCGCTTCGTTCGCCTCGCGCTCGGCGAATGCGAGCTCACGCCCGAGCTGATCGAGGAGAGGCCGTGGGAGCGGCGGGAGGAATTCCTGCTGATGAACCCCGCCGGCACTTTGCCGGTGATGATCGAGGACAACGGCCCGCCGATCGTCGGCGTCTGGGCCTGCTCGGAATATCTCGACGAGACGCGCGGCTTCGCGCTGGACGAGCATCGCCTCCTGCCGGCGAGCGCCGACCGCCGCGCCGAGGTGCGTCGCCTGCTCGAATGGTTCCTGACGAAGTTCAACGAGGAAGTGACGATCTATCTGGCCGAGGAGCGCGTCATCAAGCGCGAGCTGTCGCGGCTGGGCATGGATTCCTCGCCCGATTCGTCCCTGCTGCGGGCCGGAAGGGCCAACATCCGCACACATTTGCGCTATATCGACCATCTCATCGTCGAGCGCAGCTGGCTCGCCGGCGACAGGATGAGCTATGCCGACCTTGCCGCTGCCGCGGCCCTTTCGGTCGCCGACTTTCTCGGCGAAGTGCCCTGGCAGGAGACCGAGGAAGCCAAGGATTGGTACGTCAAGATCAAGTCCCGCCCGTCCTTCCGTCCTCTCCTCGCCGATCAGATTCGCGGCGTGACCCCGCCGGCCCATTACACCGATCTCGACTTCTGAGCGCCGGGCGCCTGAAAGCCCGTCTCAAGGCGCTCGCCGCCGAGGAGGGCTTTTCCTGTTTCGGCGTGACCACGCCGGAGCGCCTCGGCGAGGCCGGGCCCCGTCTCTTCGCGGCGCTGGCGGAAGGCCGCCACGGCACCATGGACTGGCTCGCCGATACGGCGTCCCGCCGCGCCGATCCCGCCGCCCTCTTCCCGGACCTTTCCTCCATTGTCATGCTCGGCATGAACTATGGGCCCGATGAAGACCCGCTGGCCGGCCTTCAGCGCCGCGACCGGGCGACGATCTCCGTCTATGCCCGCAACCGCGACTATCACGACCTCATCAAGGGGGCGCTGAAGCGGATCGGCTCGCGCTTTTCGGCCGAGGCGCGCCGCCTCGGCCTGCCCGACGAGATCAAGGTCTTCGTCGACACCGCCCCGGTCATGGAAAAGCCGCTTGCGGAGGCCGCCGGCATCGGCTGGCAGGGCAAGCACACCAACCTCGTCTCGCGCGATTTCGGCTCCTGGCTCTTCCTCGGCGCCTTCTTCTGCGCCGCCGAACTGCCGGTCGACGCGCCGGAGGAGGACAATTGCGGCTCCTGCCGCCGCTGCCTCGACGTCTGCCCGACCGACGCCTTCCCGGCGCCCTACCGGCTCGATGCGCGGCGCTGCATCTCCTACCTCACCATCGAGCACAAGGGTCTCGTGCCGCGCGAATTCCGCGCCGCCATCGGCAACCGCATCTACGGCTGCGACGACTGCCTCGCCGTCTGCCCGTGGAACAAGTTCGCCTCCGAGGCGGCCGAGGCGAAGCTGAAGGCCCGCGCGGACCTTTCCGCCCCGCCGCTCGCCGATCTCGCCCGCCTCGACGATGCCGCCTTCCGCGAAAAGTTCTCCGGCTCGCCGGTGAAGCGCATCGGCCGCGACAAGTTCATCTCCAACGTCCTGATCGCGATCGGCAATTCCGGCGACGCCGATCTCGCGCCCGAAGCCGGAGCACATCTTGACGATGCAAGCGCGCTGGTGCGCGGCGCCGCCATCTGGGCGCTCGGCCGGCTCGATCGGACGGCGGCGCGTGCTGCCCGCCGGCAGCATCGGGACGAGGAAGCCGATTCGCTGGTGCGCCGCGAATGGGACAGCCTTTCGGAGGAGATCGATCCATGAGAGACCGAGACGTGATCGAATTTGGCCGCGATGATCGTCGGCGTCGCCGCAATCTCGCGATGCCCGCCGCCGCCGTCGGCGCCGGCAGCGTTGGTGCCCTTCTCCTCGGAACCCTGGCGATCGGAGCGCTGGCCGTCGGCGCGATCGCGATCAAGCGTCTCGCTGTCAGGCAGGCCCGCATCCGGCATCTTTCGATCGGAACGCTCGAAGTCGAAAGGCTCGTCCTGCGCGAACCACGCGATAAAGGCGAAACGGCATAAGCCCGCTCCCGGGCTCCGCATCTGCTCACCAACCTCCGGCGACGCACAGGCTGTCGCAGGAGACGGATTCTGCCGTCCACCGCGCATGGCAGACCGGGACAAGCGCGTAAATTTATGACAATACGAGAGAATCCACCGGGTGACGGCCACGGCGCTTCACCCATGATGAAGGGCGATCCGGGGCCCGCGATCACCGGACAGGGCGGTTAGCATTGACCATCAGTCTCTTTTGCTTTGGGCTCGGTTTCTCGGCCCGAAATACCATCGACGCGCTCCAGCCCGAGAGTGTCTGGGGCACGACCCGAAGCGCCGAGCGGCTTCGTGAACTCGCAGATCTCGGCGCCATGCCGCTGATCTTCGACGGTGTGCCCGGCGCGCCGCACAACGGCGCCGTGGAGGACGCCCTCGCAGAGGCGAGCCATGTCCTCGTCTCCATCGCCCCCGGCGAGGATGGCGATCCCGTCCTCAACGTCTTCCGGCAGGCGCTCGCGGAGGCCGAGCCGATGGCGATCTCTTATCTCTCCACCGTCGGGGTCTACGGCGACCACGGCGGGGGATGGGTGGACGAGACCACCAAATGCAATCCCGTTTCGAAGCGCTCGCGCCAGCGCCGGACGGCCGAGGAGCGCTGGCTCGAATTCGGCGAGGAGGCAGGCATTCCCGTCTCCGTCATCCGCCTGTCCGGCATCTACGGGCCGGGCCGCGGCCCCTTCGAGAAGCTGCGCTCCGGCAAGAGCCGGCGCATCATCAAGGAAGGCCAGGTCTTCAACCGCATTCACGGCGCCGATATCGGCACAATCGCGGCCGCCGCGCTCACCCAGCAGGCCGTCGGCATCTTCAACGGCACGGACGACGAGCCGGCCCCGCCGCAGGATGTCATCGCCTATGCGGCCAGCCTTCTGGGCATGGAGCCGCCGCCCGAGGTCCGTTTCGAGGAGGCGGAGATGTCGCCGATGGCGCTCTCCTTCTGGGGCGAGAACAAGCGCGTCAAGAACGACAAGATCAAGGAAGAGCTCGGCGTCCGGCTGGCCTATCCGACCTACCGGGAAGGCCTCGCGGCGACGCTTGCGGCCGAAAAGGACGCCTCAGGCGGTCCCATCAAGAGCCACGCCCGCCAGAAAGACCTCGGCGAGGGCTAGCGCCTCGTCGAGAACGACGAGGCTGGCGACCGCGCCTTCCGAGATGGCGCCCAGATCCTCAAGGCCGAGATAGGAAGCCGGCCGCGCCGAGAGCATGTCGGAGGCCTCGCGCAGCGAAAAACCGATTGCGACGAGGTTCTTCAACGCCGCATCCATGGTCAGCACGGAGCCGGCGAGCGTCTCACCGTCGGCCAGCGTGGCGCGCCCGCCCTGCTTCACGATGGTCTGCGCCCCGAGCCGGTATTGCCCGTCCGGCATGCCGGCGGCCGAGGTCGCGTCGGTGATGGCATAGAGCCCCGGTATCGCCCGCGCCGCGGCGCGGATCATGTCGGGCGCCACATGGTGAAGATCGGCGATCAGCTCCGCGCTTTCGCCTTCGGCGAGCGCCACGGCCGCGACGCCCGGGGCGCGGTGATCCGTGCCGGACATGGCGTTGAAGAGATGGGTGAAGCCGGCAATGCCGGCCTGGAGGGCCGATCGCGCCTCATCGGCGGTGGCGAGGCTGTGGCCGATCTGCGGCTTGACGCCCGCCTCGGCGAGCAGGCGCACCAACGCTTCGCCGTTCGGCCTCTCAGGCGCCAGCGTCACGACCCGGATGGAAAAGCGCCGGCACCATTCGGCGGCAAGGACGGGATCGGGATCGAGCATTTCCGCCGGCTGTGCCCCGAGCTTGCAGGGGTTGATGAACGGGCCTTCCAGATGCGCCCCGAGCACGGCCGCCTCGCCGGAGCCCGGCCTCCTGCGCACCGCTTCGATTCCGGCGAGCGCCGCCTCGATCTCCGCCTTCTTGGCCGTCATCGTCGTCGGCAGCATCGCCACCGTGCCGCGGCTTGCGTGGAAGGCCGCCAACTTGCGCACGGCGGCCTCGCCCTCCATCGCATCCGCGCCCGCTCCACCATGGACATGGCAGTCGATGAAGCCGGGCAGGATGAAGGGCGGCTGAAGCGCCTCCTCGCCGACGGGGCGTCCGACGGTTCCGGCGATACGCCCATCGGCGACGAGAAGCTCGCCGGCGATCCAGCCGGACGGCGTCAGGATGGAGCCTTCAAGTCTCATCCGCGCACCTCCTTCGGCGCCGCGCCGAGCACCACGAGCCGCGCCCCGTCGAGCGCATCCCCCTGCGGGGCGGAGAAGGCCTGCCCGGTCTTTTCCTCGATCAGCGGCCCCAGGATCGCCGAAAGTCCACCAACGCAATAGACGGGCTCCCCGGGTTCGGGGCCGAGGGCGCGCAGAAGCGCGGCCGCCTCCTCGCCTGCCGCATCGATCAGTGCCAGCGCCGCCTCGTCATGCGCCTCCGCTGCGGAGACGACTTCCGGCACCAGCGCCGCGAAGTCGCGTGCCCCGGCCGAGAGCAGCCAAGCAAGGATCGCCCCCTCCTCGCCCCCGAGGCGCTCCACGATGCGCGTCGCCATCAGGCTCGGCGCCGCCGCCCCGTCGAAGCTCTTCAGGGAAAGTTCCACCGCCCGCCTGCCGAGCCAGGCGCCCGAACCCCGGTCGCCGCCGAGGAATCCCCAGCCGTCGCGCTGCAGCGAGGTGCCATCGGCAAAGAGGCGGTGCCCCACCGCACCGGTGCCGAGGGAAAGGAGCGTGCCCGGCTTGCCGCCCGAGGCGCCGACGAGCGCCGCATAGCCGTCGGTCACCGCGGCCACGCGCGCAAAGCCGGAAAAGGCATCGAGAAAGGCCGCGCGCCGTGCGTCGTCCACCAGCCCGGCGGCAGCGATAGCCAGCACCGTTTCGGCGCGCCGCGGCGCCGGCTCGATCATGCGGTCAAGCTGGCCGATCAGCGCCTCGATGCTGGCGACGGCGCCGGAAAGGTCGGTAGAGGGATTGGCCGGCCCGCCTTCCGCCTTGGCGAGCACCTCCCCCTCCAGGGTGGAAAGCCGGCCCCGGCAGGAAGTGCCGCCGGCATCGATGGCAAGAATGAGGTCCATCAGGCGGGCTTGGCGGAAGCTGCCGCAATCCGCAAGGGTCTCTATTCGGCCCCGACCGCCTTCAGCATCGCCTTCGTCAGCGACTGGCGGGTCGAAAAATACCCCTCCCACGGATCGCTCTTCAGCGAGACAAGGCGCCG
The DNA here is from genome assembly GCF_020144925.1 of Afifella sp. IM 167. Taxonomy (GTDB): domain Bacteria; phylum Pseudomonadota; class Alphaproteobacteria; order Rhizobiales; family Afifellaceae; genus Afifella. The sequence continues at coordinate 320,452 of NZ_NSLC01000003.1, read as the reverse complement.
CTGCAGGCTTTCCACATTGTAGATATTGGCCGCCTTCGCCTGCGAAAGCTCGTCCCAGGTAACGGGAGCCGCCACGGGCGCGCCCTCGCGCGAGCGGGTCGAATAGGGCGCGATCGCCGTCGAGCCGCGCTCGTTGCGGAGATAGTCGACGAAGATGCGCCCCTTGCGCTTCGCCTTCGACATCGTCGCGACGTACTTCTCCGGCGCCTCCTCGGCGAGCCGCATCGCCATGCCCCGGCAGAAGGCCTTCACCTCGGGCCACTCCGCCCGCCGCGTCAGGGGCACGATGACATGCACGCCCTTGCCGCCCGTCAGCATGGGAAAGCTCTTCAGCCCCATCTCTTCGAGCCGGGCCTTGAGATCGAGGCAAGCTCTCTTCACGTCGGCGAAATCGAGCCCCTCGTCGGGATCGAGGTCGAAGATGAGCCGCTCCGGCTTTTCGATGGCATCGATCCGCGAGCCCCAGAGATGAAACTCCATCACCCCCATCTGCACCGCGGCGACGAGGCCAGCCGCGTCGTCGACGTAGAAGTACTGCTCCTTGTCGCCGGAGCCCTCGGTGATCTCGATGCGCTTCATCTCGGCCGGGAAGCCGCCGGAATCATGCTTCTGGAAGAAGCATTTCTTCGCCCGGCCCTGGGGGCAGCGCACCAGGCTGAGGGGCCGCTCGGCGACATAGGGGAGCATCTTCTCGGCGACCGCCGCGTAATATTCGGCAAGATCGCGCTTGGTGACGCCCTGGCCCGGAAAGACGACCCGCTCGGGCGATGAGACACGGATGCCGGCAATCGTGACCGCGTCTCCGTCGCCGGAGGCTGGCGTGGAGCGGGCGCTCTTCTTCGGCGCGGCGGCGGCTTTTCCGGCGCTCTTGGCCGGGACCGGCTTTTCAAGGCTCACTTGTCCGGCCTCCTTGTCCTCGCGCAGCCCCAGGAAGGAAGGATGGCGAAGGATCTTCTCGCCGGTCAATTCGGCGAAGGCGATTTCGGCGACGAGTTCGGGGCGGACGAAATGCGCGCCCTTCTTCACCTCGGGCGGCACCTCGGCGAAGGCGGGCGTCTTCCTCTCCAGCTTCTTGAGACGCGCCGAAAGCCGCTCCAGATCGTCCTCGGAAAACCCCGTCCCGACCCGGCCTCGATAGACGAGGCTTCCGTCTTCGAAGGTGCCGAGGAGGAGGGAGGAAAAGCCCGTCCGCCGGGCCGATTCCGACCAGCCGCCGATGACGAATTCCTGCCTTTTCGTGCACTTGGTCTTCAGCCAGCTCTTGGAGCGCCGCGAGACATAGGTGGAATCGGCCTTCTTGGAGACGACGCCCTCATGCCCGCCGGCGCAAAGGGCGGAAAGCACCTTCTCACCCTCGCCGCGCACATGCTCCGAATACTGGATCGCGGAAGCCTTGGGCAGCGGCTCCAGAAGCGCCTTCAGCCGCGCCTTGCGCTCCGTCAGCTTCTCACCCGTCACGTCCTCGCCCTCGACCTCCAGAAGGTCGAAGGCGAAGAAGGCAACCTCACCCCCCTCGCCGATGGCCTTCTGCAGGGAGGAAAAGTCGGTCCGGCCTTTCTCGTCGAAGGCGACGAGTTCGCCGTCGAGAAGCGCAGAGATGCCGGAAAGCGGCGCGAAGGCTTTCGCGAGCGCCGGAAATTTCGCCGTCCAGTCCTGCCCGGAGCGGGTATAGAATTTCGGCCCGCCCTGCCCCAGCGCGACGACGAGGCGGTAGCCGTCGTATTTCATCTCGTGAACCCAGCCGGTCCCCTCCGGCACCCGGTCGACGAGGGTCGCAAGCTCCGGCGCGCGAAACCGGGGCAGCTTGCCTGCCTTTGCCTGGCCCGGCTTCGCCCCGCCTTTCGCCGTCCCGCTCGCCCCCATCTTCTTTGCCCCCGTTTTCTTCGCCGGCCCATTCTTGGCCGCCGTCTTCTTGGGCGCCGCACCCTTGGCGATCTCCTCCATCTTCCGACCGGTCGAAACGCTCACCTCGTTCGCTGTCAGCAGAGGGTCTTCCTCGTCGGCCACCTCGTCCCGCTCCTTGATGAGAAGCCAGTTCTCGCGGGTTTCCTTCTTGCCGCCGCGCATCTTGACCAGCGCCCAGCCGCCCTGCATGCGCTCGCCGTGCAGGCGGAAATGCAGCTTGCCCTCTTCAAGCCCTTGATGCGGATCGTGCAGCGGCTCCCAGCTTCCCCGGTCCCAGAGCATGACCGTGCCGCCGCCATATTCGCCCTTGGGGATCGTCCCCTCGAACGTGCCGTAATCGAGCGGGTGGTCCTCGGTGCGGACCGCCAGCCGCTTCTCGCCGGGATCGAGGCTCGGCCCCTTGGTGACGGCCCAGCTCTTCAAGACGCCGTCGAGTTCCAGCCGGAAATCGTAATGGAGCCGGCGCGCATCGTGTTTCTGCACGACGAAGGAATGGCCCTCCTCGCCCGCCGCCTCGCCGGAAGGCTCGGCCGTCTTGGCGAAGTCCCGTTTCGTCCGGTAGGTCTTGAGAAGATCGGCGCTCGCCATCGTCGCTCGCCTCAGGCGGATTTGCGCTGCCTGCCGCCCCCGGATGCGGTCTTCGATTTCGTCGACGAGGACCCGGAGGACGATTTCGTCGAGGTAGACCGGCCGCCGGAGGATTTCGCGCCCGATTTCGGCGCGGATCTGGAGCCCCGGCTGCCCTTTGCCTTCCCGCCGTCGCTCTTTTCCAGGCTCTCCTTCAGCGCCGCCATCAGGTCGATGACGTTGTCGCCGCCGCGCCCGCTTGGCGCCTCGTCGGCCTCCACCGTCTTCGGCTTCTTCTTTTTCAGCTTGGCGTCGATCACCTCGCGCAGCGCCTTGACGTAATGGTCCTTGAAGGCGCCGGCGTCGAAGGGGGCCGTCTTGCGCTCGATCAGCTCGGTCGCGACGCCGAGAAGATCCTCGTCCGCCTTCTCGTTGCCGATGGAGGAGAAGAAGGGATCGGACTTCCTGATCTCGTCCTCGTAATGCAGCGTCTCCAGGAGCAGCCCCGTCCCGCAGGGCTTGATGGCGACCAGGTATTCCTTGCCGCGCAGCGCCAGCTGCCCGATCCCCACCTTCTCCGATTTGCGCAGCGCGTCGCGCACCACGCGGAAGGCGTCTTCGGCCAGATCGTCCTGCGGGGTGAGGAAATAGGGCTTGTCGAAATAGATCGGGTCGATCTCGCAGGCGCCGACGAACTGCGTCAGCTCCAGCGTCTTCTTCGTCTCGAGCTTCACCTCCTCCACCTCTTCTTCGGAGAGGAGGACATAGTTGCCCTTCTCGTACTCGAAGCCCTTGAGGATCTCGTCCTTGTCGACCGGGCCGATGCCGGCCACCACCTTCTGGTAGCTGACGGGCTTGCCCGACGGCTCGTGGATCTGCCGGAAAGAGATCTTCGAGGAGGTCTTCGTGGCCGAATAGAGCTCCACCGGGATGGAAACGAGCGAAAGGCGGAGCTGGCCTTTCCAGACGGGTCTTGCGGTTGGCATGGGGCGACTCAAGTAACTGACTGGAATCAACAATCTCCAACGCGGCCCGCTTGTTCCACGCCTGCGTGTGCCGCGCGCCAGCGCAACCCATGCGGACATGGCCGGCCGAACTCGGCGATGCATCCATGCCTCGGCCATCCATGCCGGAGCATCGCCGCGCGATTCCGCCTCAGATCCCTTGGAAACGCCGGCGCCATGGCGCAATTTCCCTTCAACGAAGCGATTTCAGGAGACAACAATGCTCAAGGGCAAGACCGCCATCGTCACCGGCTCCACCTCCGGCATCGGCCTTGGCATCGCAAAGGCCCTCGCCGCCGAAGGCGCCAATGTCGTCGTCAATTCCTTCACCGACACCGCCGGGGACCACGCCATCGCCGAGGACATCGCGAAGGCGCACGACGTCACGGCGAAATACGTCAAGGCCGACATGTCGAAGGAAGAGGAGTGCCGCGCCCTCGTCGAGGCGGCGGCGGAGATCGGCCCGGTCCAGATCCTCGTCAACAATGCCGGCATCCAGCATGTGGCGAAGGTGGAGGAGTTTCCGGCCGAGAAATGGCATCAGATCATCGCCATCAACCTCTCCTCGGCCTTCTTCACCATCGCCGCGGCCGTGCCCGGCATGCGCGAGGCGGGCTGGGGCCGCATCGTCAATATCGCCTCGGCCCACGGACTGACGGCCTCGCCCTACAAGAGCGCCTATGTCTCGGCCAAGCACGGCATTCTGGGCCTGACGAAGACCGTCGCTCTGGAGCTCGCCGAGGCGGGTGTCACCTGCAACGCCATCTGCCCCGGCTACGTCCACACCCCGCTGGTCGACGGCCAGATCGAGGACCAGATGAAGGTCCACGGCAAGGACCGCGAGACAGTGATCCGCGAGGTCATCCTGGAGCGCCAGCCGACGAAGGAATTCGTCAAGGTGAGCGACGTCGCGGCGATGACGGTCTTCCTGTGCTCCGATGCCGCGGCGCAGATCACTGGCGTGCCGCTTTCCATCGATGGCGGCTGGACGGCAATGTAGACGGGCGGATGGCAGGGGCTTTTACTGGAACAAACGGGTGAGGTCGCGAAGATGGACAGCCTCGATATTGGCGAGACGGAAATTTCCGTCATCGTCGCCGACATCACCACGCTTGAGGTGGACGCCATCGTCAACGCGGCCAACCAGAGCCTCCTTGGTGGCGGCGGGGTCGACGGCGCCATCCACCGGCGCGCGGGCCCGAAGCTTCTGGAAGAATGCCGCGCCCTCGGCGGCTGCCCGACCGGCGAGGCGCGCCTGACGCGGGGCTACGAGCTGCCCGCCGGCCATGTCATCCATGCGGTCGGCCCGCGCTGGAAGGGCGGCGGCCACGGCGAGGCGGAACTTCTCGCCTCCGCCTACAAGCATTCCCTCGACATCGCCCGCGCCGAGGAGCTGAAATCCGTCGCCTTCCCGGCGATCTCGACCGGCGTCTACGGCTTTCCGGCCGACCATGCGGCGGAGATCGCCATCGGCACCTGCGCCGGCTACGCCAAGGGCCATCCGGGAATCTTCGACAAGATCATCCTCTGCTGCTTTTCCGAGGAATCGGCCGAGCACCACCGCGCGGCGCTGGCCGAGATCGCGGGGGAGATGGGGAGGTAATCGGAAAGGCACAAGGCTGAACCGTCCGCGGACCCGCTTGTCGTCATGGCCGGGCTCGACCCGGCCATCCATTCCCGGGCGGTGCGGCACCTCACGAAGAGAGAAAAACCGCCGCGCCAACCCGGCCGATAGCGGAACGGAATGGATGCCAGGTCAAGCCTTGGCATGACGGACTTGAGGCCTTGCGCCTGCCGCCGCCCACGCCGCGCCGAGGCCTTCCCCTCACCCGGTCGGCTCCGTCGACCGCCCTCTCCCACAAGAAGAGAGGGTTTGGAGTCACGCCGCCCGCGACGCGGCGACCGGCCGGCGCGGGAAGGCGCAGGCCGAGAGGGCGACCAGCGCGAACGCGATGCCGGCGACCATCGGCCCAGTGGCATCGAGGAGAAGGCCGAAGGCCGGCGCCCCCGCCACCTGGCCGACGGCGATCGCCAGGAAACCGATGGTGATGCCCGTCGCGGGCCGGTCCGCCAGCGCGCGCACGCCCCAGACGAGATAGACGCCGGTCAGCATCATGTAGGCGGCACCGAAGGCGCCGCCGCCGGCGAGCGCCATCGCCGGGCTCGTCGCGGTCGCGACGACGAGGCTTCCCGCCGCCAGCATCATGAGGAAGGCGCCATGCACCCGATTGAGGCCGAAGCGCCGGACGAGCTGGCCGCAAGCGCCGCCCGAAAGGCCAAGAACGCCAATGGCGAGCCAGAGATTGCCGACCTCCCCGCTCGTCCAGCCGAGCATCCGGCGCGTCAGTTCTCCGCCGAAGGACCAGACGGCAGTGCTGGCGGCCCCCATCAGGAAGGCCGCCACGACCAGGCGTTTCACATCGCCGTTGACGGTCGGAAGGCCTCGCGCGCGGTCGTCGGAAGTCGGTGCCTTTCGCGGCGTCGACAGGATGACCGCAAACGTCACGAAGAGGGCAACGGCTGCGAAGATCGCGAAGGCGAGCCGCCAGTTGCCGCCGAGGAGGAACGCCGCCGGGGCGGAGAGAGCAACGCCGCCGCTCGCTCCGGCATTGATCAGCGTGTTTGTCCGGTCCTGCCGTTCGGGTGGCAGCTGCTGGGCGACCGCCGCCGCGAGCGGCGGCGATGCGAGGCCGGTGCTCATGCCAGCAAAGAGGACGGCCACGGCGAGCATCACGCTGCCTGGCGCCAGCGCGATGCCGAAGATGCCGGTCGCCGCGATGCAGCCGGCGAGGCCGGCGACGAAGCGTGGGCCGAAGCGCTCCGTCAGCCCGGCCGAGGCGACAATGGCGAGGCAGTAGCCGAAGAAGGAGCCGCCGGAGATGAAGCCGCTGAAGGAGGCCGAGAGGGAAAGGTCGGCCGCGATCGCCGGAAGGAAGAGACCAAAGGCGAAGCGCGCGAGGCCGTAGCAGACGGCGATCAGGAAAAAGCCGCTCGCCGTCAGGGCGAGGTTGCGCCTATCCACCGGCCCGCTCCGGCCCGCCCCGGGCCGCTTCGAGGAGGGTGGCCGCCGCCTCGCCGGCGGCCTCGACAGCGCTCGCGCCGCGGTAGACGGCAGCATGGGTGGCACCCTCGAGGAGGACGAGGATCTGGGCGGCAAGGAGTGCGTCCTCGCGGCCGAGATCCTTCGCGACGCACGCCTCGATCAGCCCCGCCGTCGCCTCCTTGTGCGCTCTCACCCGCTCGGCAATCGACGGATCGCTCGCGCCGGCCTCGCCGAGAGCGCGTAGGAAGAAGCAGCCATGGGCGCCCTCGGTCTCGACCCATTCGGCGAGAGAGCGGAAGAGCTCCTCGACGCCATCCGACCGCACGGCGGCGAAAAAGCGCTCCTCCCGTGCCTCGAGCGCCGCCAGGATGAGCCCGGCGCGCCCGCCGACATGCTTGTAGAGCGTGCGACTGGAAACTCCGGCCGCCTTGATCAGCCGGTCCATGCCGGTGGCGGAGAAGCCTTCTCTATCGAGGACGGCCTCGGCGGAAGCGATGATGGCGTCGCGATCGATCATGCCGCCGCATGTAAAACGATCATTTTACTTTTCAAGGTCGGCGCTCGGTTCGGCGCCGAATGGCTACCGCACAGCGCAGGCCGCCGCGCCAACCTCTCCCTCGAAGGGAGAAGTCGGCAGGCACTGCAAGGCGAGAAATGCCGTGTGAGGGTGAGCTATCGGCAGGCAGAAGCGCGAGCGCGCCCCTACTCCCCCTCCGCCTCGTAGGTCACGAGCAGATCCTTGGCGTCCACTGCATCGCCCGACTTGACGAAGACGGCTTCGATCGTGCCGTCGCGGTCGGCGTGGATCGCCGTTTCCATCTTCATCGCCTCGATGGAGACGAGGACATCGCCGGAGGTCACCTTCTCGCCGGCCTTGACCTGCACCTGCGAGATGACGCCGGGCATCGGCGCGCCGACCTGGTTGGCGTTGCCGGATTCCGCCTTGGCGCGCCTTGCCGCATCGGCCGCGCCGTGCAGCCGGTCCGGCACGCGCACGACGCGCGGCTGTCCGTTCAGCTCGAAGAAGACGCGCACCTGGCCGTCCTCGTCCGGCTCGCCGACGACGAGGCAGCGCACCACCATCGTCTTGCCGCGCTCCAGCTCCACCAGCGTCTCCTCGCCGGCTTCCAGGCCGTAGAAATAGATCGGCGTCGGCAGAACCTCCGTTGGCCCGTAGGTCTCCTGCGCGGCGGCGAAATCGGTGAAGACCTTCGGGTACATGAGATAGGAGGCGAGCGCGGTGTCGGAGATCTCGGCCTCGCAGGCCTCGGCCGCCTTGGCGCGCTCGGCTTCAAGGTCCGCCTCGCCCATCAGCGAGCCCGGGCGCACCGTGATCGGCTCCTCACCCTTCAGCACCTTCTTCTGGATCGCCTCCGGCCATCCGCCCGGCGGCTGGCCGAGCTCGCCGCGCATCATCTGCACGACGGATTCGGGAAACGAGATGTCCCGCTTCGGGTCGATGACGTCGCCGATGGAAAGGTCCTGGCTCACCATCATCAGCGCCATGTCGCCGACGACCTTGGAAGAGGGCGTCACCTTGACGATGTCGCCGAAGAGGAGGTTCACGTCGTGATAGGCGCGCGCCACCGCATGCCAGCGAGATTCCAGCCCCAGCGCGCGGGCCTGCTCCTTGAGATTGGTGAACTGCCCGCCGGGCATTTCATGCAGATAGACCTCCGAGGCCGGCGCCTTCAGGTCGCTCTCGAAGGCCGCATACTGGTGGCGCACCGCCTCCCAGTAGAAGGAGATCCGCCGGATCGCCTCGCGCGACAGCCCGCTCGCCCGCGTCCCCGAAGCGAGCGCCTCCACGATCGAGCCGAGCGCCGGCTGCGAGGTGAGACCGGAGACCGAATCCATCGCCGCATCGACGATATCGACGCCGGCATCGACGGCCGCCAGCACCGAGGCGGCCGAAATGCCGGAGGTGTCGTGCGTGTGGTAATGCAGCGGCAGATCGGTCGTCTCGCGCAGCGCCGTGAAAAGCGTCTTCGCCGCGGCGGGGCGCAGGACGCCCGCCATGTCCTTCACCGCGATCATCTGCGCGCCGGCCGCTTCCAGCTGCCGGGCGAGGTCGACATAGTAGGAAAGGTCGTATTTCGCCCGTTCCGGATCGTCGAGGTCGCCCGTGTAGCAGATCGCCGCCTCGCAGATCTTTCCAGATTCCAGCACCGCGTCCATGGCGACCCGCATGTTCTCGACCCAGTTGAGGCAGTCGAAGACACGGAAGACGTCGACCCCGGCGTCGGCGGCCTGCTTGACGAAGAAGCGCACCACATTGTCGGGATAGTTGGTGTAGCCGACGCCGTTGGAGCCGCGCAGGAGCATCTGAAGCAGGATGTCCGGAGCGCCCTCGCGGATGCGGGCGAGACGCTCCCACGGGTCTTCGGTCAGGAAGCGCATGGCGACGTCGAAGGTCGCCCCGCCCCAGCATTCCAGCGAGAAGAGCTCCGGCATGCCGGCCTGGTAGGCCGGCGCGATGGCCGCGATGTCGTGCGTGCGCATGCGCGTCGCCAGAAGCGACTGGTGGCCGTCGCGCATCGTCGTGTCGGTGAAAAGCGTCTTCTTCTGCTCGCGCACCCAGCGGCAAAGGCCTGCCGCGCCTTCCTGGTCGAGCCGCGCCTTGGTGCCGAGGAAATCCGCCGGCACCTCGCGCTTGTCGAAGAGCGGCGGCACGGGCGGCGGCACACCCTCCGGCGGGCGCGGGCGCGAGCGCGTCTCCGGGTGCCCGTTCACCGTCACGTCGGCGATGTAGGTGATCAGCTTGGTGCCGCGGTCGCGCCGCTTCATCGTCTCGAAGAGCTCGGGCGTCTCGTCGATGAAGCGGGTGGTGTAGGTGTTCGCCCGGAAATCCGGGTGGGTGATGATGTTTTCCAGGAAGGTGAGGTTGGTCGCCACGCCCCGGATGCGGAATTCGCGCAGCGCCCGGTGCATGCGCTTCATCGCCTCCTCGGCGGTCGGCGCCCAGGCCGTCACCTTCTCCAGCAGCGGATCGTAGAAGCGGGTGATGACGGCGCCCGAATAGGCCGTGCCGCCGTCGAGGCGGATGCCGAAGCCGGTCGCGCCGCGATAGGCGGTGATGCGCCCGTAATCGGGGATGAAGTTCTCTTCCGGGTCTTCCGTGGTGATGCGGCACTGCAGGGCGTTGCCGTTGAGGAAGATCTTCTCCTGCGCCGGCACGCCCGATTTCGGGTCGCCGATGCGCTCGCCCTCGATCAGCCGGATCTGCGCCTTGACGATGTCGATGCCCGTCACCTCCTCGGTGACGGTATGCTCCACCTGGATGCGCGGATTGACCTCGATAAAGTGGAACTCGCCGGTATCGGCGTTCTGCAGGAACTCCACCGTGCCGGCACAGACATAGTCGGCCGCCTTGGCGATCTTCAGCGCATAGGTTGAAAGCTCATCGCGCTGCGCATCGTTGAGGTAGGGGGCCGGGGCGCGCTCGACCACCTTCTGGTGGCGCCGTTGCACCGAGCAATCGCGCTCGAACAGATGCACGTGGTTGCCGTGCCGGTCGCCGAGGATCTGCGCCTCGACATGGCGGGCGCGCTCCACCAGCTTTTCCAGGTAAACCTCGTCCTTGCCGAAGGCGGCCTTCGCCTCCCGTTTGGCCTGGCGGATCATGCCGACGAGGCTGTCCTCGTCGGAAATGACGCGCATGCCGCGCCCGCCGCCGCCCCAGGAGGCCTTCAGCATGACCGGATAGCCGATCTTCGCCGCCACATCCTTCCATGTGGCCTCGTCCTCGCCGAGCGGCTCGCTCGCCGGCATCACCGGCACGCCGGCTTCCTCGGCGAGGTTGCGCGCCGAGACCTTGTTGCCGAGCCGGCGCATCGTTTCCGGCGAGGGACCGATGAAGGTGACGCCCGCCGCCGCGCAGGCCTCGGCGAATTCCGGGCTTTCGGAAAGGAAGCCGTAGCCCGGATGGATGGCGTCCGCGCCGGAAGCCTTGGCGACGCGAATCACCTCCTCGATGGAAAGGTAGGATTCGATCGGCCCCATCTGCGCGGCAAGGTGGGAGCCGGAGCCGATCAGATACGCCTCGTCTGCCTTGAAGCGGTGAAGGGCGAGCTTGTCTTCTTCGGCATAGACCGCGACCGTCCGCAGCCCCAGCTCGTTGGCGGCGCGGAAGACGCGGATGGCGATTTCGGAACGGTTGGCAACGAGGAGCTTGGAAACTTTGCGCAAGGACGGCTCTCGGGAAGGTTCGGCGGCAGGAGCCGATTTTGTAGCGGTCGGCGTTCTGTGACGCAAACAAAGAGGCCCCCGGCTTGCGCCGGAGGCCCGTGATTTCTTCGATCCTGCGCCGATCAGTAGCCGGCGGGGCACTCCGCCGTGTACCGGCGACCGTTGCGGTCGCGATAGTAGCAGTAGCCCGGACGGCTGGCGACCGAACCGATGATGGCGCCGGAAGCCGCGCCGATGGCGCCGCCGACGACCGCGCCGCCCACCGAATTCGTCGCAACACCGCCGATGACGGCGCCGGCAACGCCACCCACAGCAGCGCCGGTCGCGGTATTCTGGTCGGTCTGCGTGCAGGCGCTGATGCTGAGCGCGGCAAGGCCGGCGATGGCGATGGTCCTGATTTTCATTCCTGTCCTCTCCATGTTCCGATTACCCGGAAATCTCTTATCTTGAGACGATCTCACCCCACCAGAACACCGGCGGTATGGCGCGGGTTCCATTCGCCTGCGCCGGCGCCGAGGGATGGTTAAGCAGACACGCAGGCCCCGCCATGCGATGGCGCGGCCTTCGGCCCGGTAAATTCCCTAAGGTATCGACGCGAGGATTGCGACCGGACCGCCCGAAAACACCTTGCCGGCCCCGATCCGATCCCCACCGGCATGCGTGCCGCCGGACAGAAGATTCTCAAAGGGCGCCGCCACTTCGGGCAGGCGGATCGTCGTGCCGGCGAAGGCTTCCGCCTTGAGCACCGGCCCGCTCCCTTCCTCGATGAGGTCGAGTGGCAGGCGGGGCACGGCGACGACCAGTGTCCTGTCTCCCTGCCGCCGGGCAAAGGCGAGCACCCTTGCCGCCATCGGGCCTTCGACGGCAAGCGGCTCGTAGCTCCCGGTCAGGAAGACATCGCGGTGCTCCGCGCGCAGGCCAAGGAGCCTTTGCATCAGCCAGAGCTTCGGCAGGCCCTCGCGCCAGCGCGGCAGCGTCGCCGAGAAATCCATGCTCTCCGCCTCCCCGATCATCCGCACCCTGAGGGCGAAGTCGACCGGACGGCGATTGTCTGGATCGACGAAGGAAAGATCCCAGAGCTCCGTCCCCTGATAGACGTCCGGCACGCCGGGCGCGGTCAGCTTGAGGGCAAGCTGCGCGAGCGAATTGACCGCGCCGGCGGCAAACAGCGGGCGGGTGACGGAAAGGAAGTCGGAGAGATAGTCGGGCCGGGAAAGCGCTCCCTTCACGAAATCCGTCAGCGCCGTTTCGTAAGGTTCGTTCGGCGCCGTCCAGCTCGTGCGCTCCTTGGCCTCCCGCACGGCCTTCAGCGTGAAGGCGGCAAGCCGCTCGCCGAGCGCTTCCACGCGCGGGCGGTCCTCGGGCGAAAGATCCGCCTCCCAGCCGCCGAGCAGCGCCTGATGGAAGAGCCAGACCATGTTCGGCTCCGGCGCCGCACCGTCTTCCACCTCCTTGATGAGAGGCGCGAGCATGCTGTTCCAGCGGGCGACCGCCTCGGTCCATTCCCCGGCCATCTGCGAGACGGCGGCAATGCGCGCGCGCGCATCCTCGCCGCGCTTCGTGTCGTGCGTCGCCGTGGCCGAAAGCCCGGCGGGCTGGGTGCCGAGCCGCACCTCCATCGCTTCGTGGAAGGCCTCGGGCCCGGCCGCATCCGGCTCGCCGCCCACCTCGTTGAGGGCGATCAGCCGGTTGAAGCGATAAAACAGCGTGTCTTCCAGCGCCTTGGCCATGATCGGCCCGGTCGTCTGCTGGAAGCGGCGCGCGAAATAGAGCGCCTTGGCCGCCAGTTCCGGGTCGGAAAGGTCGAGGAGGAGGATGCGCACGAGGAAGTCGACCACTTCCGGGTCTTCCACCACCGAGGAGGTCTTGGCCACTTCGCCCGCCGTCAGCACCAGCTTGCGGTCCTGGTCGGATGGGCCGGAATGGTCGACATAGGCCCGGTAGACCGGAAAGGCGGCCGCCATCTCGATGATGGCGCGGCGCAAGGAATCGGGCCCGAAGTCGCGGGTGGAGGGATCGCCCTCGCCGATCTCGCGGGCGCTTTCCGTGAGGAAGGCGAGCTCCCCGGCGAGGTTGTAGGTGAGCGTGGTGCGCTTCGTCGCGGCGAGAAGGTCGTCGAAATCGCGATCCTCGCCCGTCGCATCGCGCCAGGCGGCGTCGAGCGCTTCCAGCCCATGCGCATCCACCTGCACCGCCGTCACGGAACGGGCGAACTCGTATCCGGTCGTGCCGGCGCAGCGCCAGCTGGCGGGCAGAAGCTCCTCGGGGCCGAGGATCTTCTCGACCACCACATAGGGCGCCTCCTCGATCTCCCCGAGGCGGGCGAGATAGGCCTTCGGATCGGCAAGCCCGTCGATATGGTCGAGCCTGAGCGCGTTCACTTCGCCGGCCTCGGTGAGCTCGCGCAAAAGCGCATGCGTGGCGTCGAAGACCGAGGGGCGGTCGACCTGCACGCCAACGAGATCGGCGATCTCGAAAAAGCGGCGATAGGTGAGCGTCTCGCGCGCCATGCGCCAGTGGGAGAGGCGCCAGGCCTGGGCCTCGTGCAGCTCGTGCAGCGCGTCCCTGTCGGAAGCGACTTCGCGCATGCCGGCCTCGATGCGGCTGAGCTGGTCGGGATCGGCGGCAAGCTCGGCAAGGCGCTGCTTGAGGTAGGGCGCGCCATCGGCGGCCGAGGTGGCGAAGGCGAGCGAGAGCTCCTGGAATTCCGGCCCCTCGATCAGGCCGAGGATGCGGGCATAGCTCTGCGGGCCGAGTGGCAGCGAGAGCTCATAGTAGGTGAAGCGGAAGCCGCCTTCTTCCGGCGCGAAGGCCAGGCCGAGCTTGCCGGCCTCCAGCGCCTCGCCATAGGGCTCGCCCAGCACCGGAACCAGCAGCTTCGGCGCCGTCCAGTCGATGTCGAACATGTCGGCGAAGAGGCTCTCCACGCCCCATTCCAGGATGTCCGCCCAGTAGGGATTGGCGGTGGAGGCGCCCATATGGTTCGGCACGAGGTCGAGGAGGATCCCGATGCCCTGCCCGCGCAGCGCCGCCGCCATAGCCGAGAAGCCCTCGCGCCCGCCGAGCACGGGATCGATCTCGGCGAAATCGGCGACGTCGTAACCGTGCGTCGAACCCGGCACGGCGGTGAAGACCGGCGAGGCATAAAGATGGGTGACGCCGAGACGCTTCAGATACGGCGCCAGCTCCGCGGCGCGGGCAAAGTCCATTCCCTCGCGGAATTGCAACCGATAGGTCGCACCCGGGATGGCCGCCTGCGGCACGCCTTCCGGCATGTTCGCCTCAGCCATGGGCCGCCTCCATCAAAAGGGTGAGCGACATCGGCGGCACCAGCCCGTCGCGAAGCTCGGCGCCGACGCCCGGCCCGGAAACGAAGACCGGCGCGGCGGGAGAAAGTCCCTTCGTCGGCGCCGGCCCGCTGCCGAGATTGGCGCACATCGTCATTCGTGCCCCGTCGCCCATCCGCCAGGCGACGCGGAACGCCTTGTCGGCAAGACGCTCCGCCTCGCCGTTCATCGCCCGCATGCCGGCAAGGCGCGGCACGATCTCGCGCGCCCGCACGGCGAGAAGCTCGCGCACATAATCCCGCATCGCGCGGCCCCGGGCGCTGTCGGCCCGCTCCCAGTCGAGGCGGGAGCGCTCGAACGTCTGCGGATCGTTCGGGTCGGCGATCTCGGCGCGCGCCTGCGGGTCGGAGAACCGCGCCCAGGCCTTGAACTCGCGCCGTCTTCCCTCGCGCACGGCATCGGCCAGATCGCCCTGAAAATCGGTGAAGAAGAGGAAAGGGTTTTCCTCGCCGTACTCCTCTCCCATGAACAGGAGCGGCAGCTGCGGCGACAGGAGATGCACGCCCTGGAGAAGCCGCAGCATCACCGGATCGGCGAGAACCCCGAGGCGCTCGCCATCGGCGCGGTTACCGACCTGGTCGTGGTTCTGCAGAAAGGTGACGAAGCCGGTCGGCGGCTGCCCGGCGCTCGCAACGCCCCGCGGCCCGTTCCAGTGCTGCGAGGTCTCGCCCTGATAGGCAAAGCCTTCCGCCAGGATGCGCATCAGATGGCCGACCGGATCGTCGGCATAGTCGGTGTAATAGCCTTCCCGCTCGCCCGTCGCCGCACAATGGGCGGCATGGTGGAAGTCGTCGTTCCATTCCGCCGTCAAGAGTGCAGGGCGGCCGGCCTCCTCGCGCGCATGCAGCCAGACGATGTTGCGGTCGTCTTCGCTCGACAGAAAGAGATGCCGGTCGGGGAAGGCCGATCTTGCGCGCCGGGCGATCTCCGGCAGCAGCGTTTCAGAGCCCTCGCCCTTGATCTGGTCGATGGCGTCGAAGCGCAGCCCGTCGAACTGGTATTCGCCGAGCCACATCATGGCGTTGTCGATGAAGAAGTCGCGCACTGCCGGATCGTCGTAGCGGATGCCGGCGCCCCAGGGCGTCTGGCGCTCCTTGTCGAAGAAATCCGGCGCGTACATGTGCAGGTAGTTCCCGTCCGGGCCGAAGTGGTTGTAGACGACGTCGAGGATCGCCATCAGGCCGCGCCGGTGGCAGGCGTCGACGAGGCGCTTCAGCCCTTCCACACCGCCATAGGCCGGATGCGGCGCGTAGAGCAGCACGCCGTCATAGCCCCAGCCGCGATTGCCGGCGAACTGGGCGACGGGCATCAGCTCGATCGCCGTGATCCCCGTCTCCTTGAGCATGTCGAGCTTCTTCTCCACGCCCGCAAAATCGCCTTCGGCGGAAAACGTGCCGACATGCAGTTCGTAGATGACGACCTCTTCCTCCGGCCGGCCGCGCCAGTCGCTGGCCCGCCATGCATGGGCGCCGGGATCGACGAGCCGGCTCGGCCCGTGCACGTCGCCCGCCTGCGCCCGCGCCGCGGGATCGGGCACGGCGAAGCCGTCGGAAAGGACGAACTGGTAGTCGGCGCCGGCCGCCGCGTCCGGTACGGCGATTTCGAACCACCCATCGCCCTTCGGCTGCATGGCATGGTCGGCGCCCGCAAGGCGGAGCGTCAGCTCCTGCTGCGCGGGAGCCCAGAGGCGGAAGAGCGCGCCGCCCTCCTCAAGAAGGCGCGCGCCCCATCGAGTTTCGGTGGAGAAGCGCTGGGTCACGAAAGGCCCTTGATGTGTTTGGATTTCGGTTCGCGTGCTGCCGGATCAACGCCAGCCGCGCCCGGCCGTTCCGCCCGATTAACTACGCCGCCATCAGGCGTTCCACGAGGCTGCCCCAGTAGCTCGCCCCATAGGCGATGGCCCCGTCGTCGAAGTCGTAGTCGGGCGAATGCAGCCCCGCGCTGTCGCCGTTGCCGATGAAGATGAAGGCGCCCGGCCGGGCCTCCAGCATGAAGGAGAAATCCTCTGCGCCCATCATCGGCACGGTGTCGGGATCGACATGGGCTTCGCCGACGACCGCTTGCGCCACCGCGACCGCCTTGTCCGTCTGCTCCGGATGGTTGGCCGTCACCGGGTAGTTGCGCAGGTAGCGAAAGCGCGCTGTCGCGCCGAACGCGGAGCCGATTGCCGCAACGATCTCGCCCATGCGCCGCTCCACGAGATCGCGCATCGCCTCATCGAGCGTGCGCGCCGTGCCGGTCAGCACCGCCCGCTGCGGCGTCACGTTGAAGGCGTCACCGGCATGGAAGGTCGTGACGGAGACGACGGCGTTCGCCAAAGGATCGACGTTGCGGGACACGATCGTCTGCAGCGCATTGACGATCTGCGAGCCGACCATCACCGGATCGACGCCGCCATGGGGCTTCGCCGCGTGCCCGCCCTTGCCCTCGATATGGATCTCGAAATGGTCCGCCGCCGCCATCAGCGGCCCCTTGCGGATGGCGAACCGGCCGACCGGCAGGCCGGGCATGTTGTGCATGCCGTAGACCTCTTGGATGCCGAAGCGCTCCATCAGCCCGTCCTCGATCATCGCCCGGGCGCCCGCCCCGCCTTCCTCGGCCGGCTGGAAGATCAGCACCGCCCTTCCCTGGAAGTTGCGGGTCTGGGCGAGATAGCGCGCCGCGCCGAGGAGCATGGAGGTATGCCCGTCATGGCCGCAGGCGTGCATCTTGCCGGGCGTCTCGGAGGACCAAGGCTTGCCGGTCTCCTCCAGAATCGGCAGCGCGTCCATGTCGGCCCGAAGGCCGATCGTGCGCGCGCCCGCGTCACGGCCGTTGATGACGGCGACGACGCCGGTCCGGCCGATCCCCTCCACCACCTCGTCGCAGCCGAATTCGCGGAGCTTGGCGGCAACGACGCCGGCCGTGCGCTGCACCTCGTAGAGAAGTTCGGGATGGCGATGGAAGTCGCGGCGCCAAAGGGCGATCTCGTCCGCGGCCTCGGCAAGGGAATTGATGATGGGCATATGTGTCTCGCTGGTTCGCGCGATGCTAGTGGCGCGCGCCCGGCCGTGGCAAGTCGCCTCTCGGCCTATGCGCCGGCACGCGATGGCCCGCGGTCGAAGGCGAAGACGAGGCAGGTCGCCGTGCCATGGGCGAGCACCCGGCCCTCGCCGTCGATGATCTGCCCGTCGGAACAGGCGATCTGCCGGCCGAGATGCACGACCTTGCCCTCCGCCCGCACCGGCCCCGTCTGCGCCGAGATTCGCCTGAGGAGGTTCACCTTGAACTCCAGCGTCGTGTAGCCGAATCCCGGCAGGAGCTGCGAATGCACCGCGCAGGACATGCACGAATCGAGGAGCGTCGCCGCATAGCCGCCATGGACCGAGCCGATCGGATTGTAGACGCGCTCGTCCGGCGTGCCGGTGAAGACGGCGCGCCCCTCCTCCACCTCGGCGAGGCGAAATCCCATCAGGTCCGCGATCGGCGGCTGCGGCAGCCGCCCTTCCTGGATCGCCTTGAGGAATTTGAGCCCGCCGAGCGTCTTCAGCTCGGCGAGCGCTTCCTCGGGCCCGACATGCCTCGTGCTGTTTTCGACCATTCTTGCCTCCTGCAGGGCCTGCGCGCGCCGCCCCGCGGAAGGCCGGCGGTCAGGACCAGCGCCGGAAGATGACGCTGCCGTTGACGCCGCCGAAGCCGAAGCCGTTCGAGATGGCGTGTTCCATTGCCATCTTGCGGGCGACGAGCGCAACGAGGTCGACGCCCTCGGCGGCCGGATCGGGATTTTCCAGGTTGAGCGTCGGCGGCGCCACCTGGTCGCGCAGCGCCTGGATGGTGAAGATCGCTTCCAGCCCGCCGGCCGCGCCGAGGAGATGGCCGGTCGCCGACTTGGTGGCGCTGACGGCGATCTTGCCCTCCGTGCCGAAGACCGATTTCACCGCCGCGATCTCGCCGAGATCGCCGACCGGCGTGGAGGTCGAATGCGCGTTGAGATGCTGGATGTCGCCCGGCTGGAGCTTCGCCTGCTTCAGCGCCGCCTCCATCGCCCGGCGCGAGCCCTCGCCGTCCTCCGGCCCGGAGGTGATGTGGTAGGCGTCGGCGCTCGTGCCGTAGCCGACAATCTCCGCGATCGGGCTCGCGCCGCGGGCCTTGGCGTGCTCCAGGTCCTCGATGACGAGCATGCCGGCGCCTTCGCCCATGACGAAGCCGTCGCGCGCCTGGTCGAAGGGCCGCGAGGCGCGCTCCGGCGTGTCGTTGAAGCTCGTGGAAAGGGCGCGCGCGGCGGCAAAGCCGCCGAGGCTGACGATGTCGATGCAGGCCTCCGCCCCACCGCACAGCGCAATCTCCGCCTCGCCGGCGCGAATGAGCCGCGCCGCATCGCCGATCGCCTGCACACTCGCCGCGCAGGCCGTCACCGGCGTGCCGATCGGTCCCTTGAGGTTGTGGCGAATGGTGACGTGGCCGGCGGCGAGATTGGCCAGGAACGAGGGCACGGTGAAGGGAGAGAGCCGCCGCGGGCCCTTCTCGGAGGTGAGCCGCACGGCGTCCGCCATCGCCGGAAAGCCGCCGACGCCCGAGGCGATCACCGTCGCCGTGCGCTCCGCCTCGGCGGCGTTCGCCGGCGCCCAGCCGGCATGGGCGAGCGCCTCGCCGGAAGCCATCAGCGCGAACTGGATGAAGCGGTCCATCTTGCGCCGGTCCTTGGCCGGTGCCGCCTGGTCCGGGTCGAAGCCGCCCTCGGCGTCGTCGGCGATGTCCGGCACGATGCCCGCGATGCGGGCCGGCAGCGCCTCGGCCCATTCCGGCAGCGGCTTCAGGCCCGACTGGCCGGCGACGAGGCGCGACCATGCGGTCTCGGCGCCGCAGCCGAGCGGCGATACGGCCCCGAGGCCCGTGACGACGATCCGGCGCATGTCTGAAATCCTTTTCCCGTTTCCCTTTGTCGCCGGCATGTGGGGCAGGGAACGGTGTCGCGCCAAGGGAAATTTTGCGCCGCCGGCCCGGATGTGCGCCTTGGCCTCAGCCGCGGGACGGGGACGCCTCAGGCGGTCTGAAGGGCCGCCGCGCTTCGCCGGTCGGCCCTCACCGTCCAGGCCAGAAGCCCGAGCGTGAGCGCCGCGCCGATGGCGGTCGCGACCGGCAGGCCCGGCCACAGGACGACGACGCCAGCGATCGCCGCGAGGATCCGCAGCGGCCAGTTGAGCGGGGCCTCCATATGCCCTTCGAACGCCGCCCCAACGGCATAGGAGCCGATCACCGCCTGCGCGAAGACGAGCAGAATCTGCGGCACCGAGCCGTAGAGGAAGGGCGTGTAGGCAAAGAGGATCGGCACGATGTAGAGCCCCTTGGCGAGCTTCCAGGCCGTCAGCCCCGTCGCCATGTGCGGGGTCCTGGCGATCGCCGCGGCCGCGAAGGCGGTCAGGCAGACGGGCGGCGTGACGTTGGAATCCTGCGACAGCCAGAAGATGATCATATGGGCCGAGAGCAGGGCGGCGGTGACGAGCGCCGGATCGAGGGCCTGTCCGTGGACGAGCTGCAGCACCTCGTTCGGGGTCGCGGCGATGAACTTTTCGGCCGCCTCCCGCCCCATCGGCGCGGCGAGCTTCGCCATCGCGTCGGGATCGACGAGCATGAACGGGGCGCGCGCCGCCTCCGGCAGCGTGCCGTGGGCGAGAAGGTCGACGAGATAGCCGTTCTCGATCATCCCCTGCAGAGCCGGGGCGGAGAGTGTCGCCAGCACGATATAGGCGGCCGTCACGGGCAGGCCCATGCCGAGCACCAGCGAGGCGAGCGCGATTAGGGCGAGCGCGATCAGAAGGTTGCCGCCGGACCAGTCGGAGATCATCAGCGAGAAGGTGTTGCCGATGCCGGTCATGGCGATGACGTTGACGATGAGGCCGACCGCGATGAGCAGCACCGCCGTCATGATCATGTTCTGCGCCCCGAGCGCCAGCGCCTCCAGGATGGCGCGCGGCCCCATCCGGTTCTTCGTCAGCCAGGAGGCGAGGACGACGGACAGGATCGCCCAGCCGGCCGCGTAGACCGGCGTGAAGCCCTTGATGAGCAGGAAGAGCAGCGTCGCGACCGGGATCAGGAAGGCCGGGCCGCCCGTCTTCAGCACCTGCCAGGCGCTCTTCGTCTCGTCGTCGACGCCGGTGATGTTGCGCTTCTTCGCCTCGATGCGCACGAAGAAGGCGACGGTAAGGAAATAGGCGATGGCCGGCAGCGCCGCGACAGAGACGATGTCGAGATAGGGAATCTGGGTGTTGGAGGCCATGACGAAGGCGCCCGCCCCCATGATCGGCGGCATCAACTGCCCGCCCGTGGACGCGGCGGCCTCCACGCCGGCGGCGAAGCGCGCCGGAAAGCCGGACTTCTTCATCAGCGGGATGGTGATGACGCCGGTCGAGACGGTGTTGGCGACCGCCGAGCCGGAGATCGTGCCGGTCAGGCCCGAGGCGAAGACGGCGACGAAACCCGGCCCGCCGACGAGGCGGCCGGCAAGCGCCCGCGCGAGGTCGATGATGAAATCGCCCGCGCCCGATCGCACCAGGAAGGCGCCGAAGAGGATGAACATGAACACGAAGGTCGCCGAGATCCGTCCGATCGTGCCGAACATGGCGTCGTCGCCGAAGATCGAGCGGAAGATGACCGTCTCGAAGGAAAGGCCGGCGAAGCGGAAGACGCCGGGAATATGCGCGCCCAGGAAGGACACATAGGCAAGGGCGAGGACGATCATCGTCGGGATGATCGGTCCGGTGGTGCGGCGCGTCAGCTCGATGGCGCCGAGGATGGTGATGATCGCCGCTGCCCAGTGCTCGGGCGAAAGGTGCACCCCCTGCGCATAGATGGCGTTCTCCGAGCCGACGATGAAAACGGTCGAGCCGGCGATGACCGCCCCGATGATCGCGTCGAGCCAGATCGGCGCCACGAACCGGCCGATCTTCAGCGGATAGCGCAGGCAGGCGAGGAAGGCGAAGCCGGCGAAATGCAGGCCGACCAGCCAGAGCATGCTGACGCGCCCGTCGATATTCGCCCAGATATGGAAGGCGGAGACGAGGATGCCGATGGCGGCGAAGGCGCGGCCGGGCCAGCCCGGAAGCGAGCGCATATGCGCCTCGCTCTCGCCCTCCATGTCCTTGCCGAGCCCCACGGGGCTCGAAGCGGCGGCGGTGTCGAGCGAAGCCTCCCCGTCGGGCGGCGTGGCCGGACCCGCTTCCCCTCGGGGAGCGGCCCCAGCCTCGCGGTCGGGCTTGTCAGCGCTCATGGCGGCGCCCCATTCGGCTGCACGGCGGCGTCGGGCGCGGCCATTCTCCGCGCCCGCTCATGATCGTCCCCAGCCGTGGCGTCTACTGCGCCGCGACCTTCAGCCGGTCCGGAATATCGATGCCCTGCTCCTCGTAGTAGCGGGCAGCGCCCGGATGCAGCGGCAGCGGCAGGCCGGCGATCGCCGCCTCCAGCTTCATGTTCTTCGTCGCCGGATGGATGCTCTGCAGGAAAGGCAGGTTCTCGTAGATCGTCTTGGTGATCTTGTAGATCGTCTCCTCCGGCACGTCGTCGCGCACGGCGAGGAAGTTCGGCTGGGCGATCGTGTTGATGTCCTTTTCCTGCCCCGGATAGGTGCCGGCGGGGATCGTGTAGCGGGTCCACAGATCCTCGTATTCGCCGTTCGCCTTGGCCATCTCCTCGTCGGTGAAGTCGAGGACCCTGATATTGCCCCCCATATTGGCGAAGGCCTGGGTGACGGCGGAGACCGGCGCACCGGCGGGCGTGGAGATCAGCACCACCTGGCCGTTCTGCAGCGCCTCGGCGGCAGGTCCGTAGCCGGAATAGACGAGCTGGAAATCGGTATCGATGTCGTAGCCGAGATTGCCGAGGATGGTCCGGTTGGAGCCGAGCGTGCCCGAATTCTGCGCCCCCAGATTGACGGCCTTGCCCTTGGCGGCCGCGACGTCGGCGATCGTGCCGGTATCGACGAGGTCACCGGCCATGGTGAAATGCTCCACATTCGGCCAGAGCATGGTGATGGAGCGAAGGTTTTCCTGCGGCCCCGCCTCCTTCAGCGGCCCCGAGCCCTTCTTGGCGTAGGCGCCGTAAAGGCCCTGCAGGATGGCGAACTGTACCTCGTTGTCGCCGAGGAGCTTGACGTTCTCGCCCGACCCGGCGGAGTTGATCGCCGAAAGGCCGATCTTGTCATTGGGCTGCAGCTTCACCTTGACGAGCGTCGCCAGCGCCACCCCGACCGGATAGTAGGTCCCACCCGTCGAGGCCGTGGCGAGGAGATAGTCCTGCGCGTCCTGCGCGCGGGCCTCGCCCGGCGCGAGAACACCGCCGGAAATCATCCCCGCCGCGGCGAGGGCGGCGAACGAACGTGTGAAAAAACGCCTCGATATCATGCTGTTTCCTCCCGGCTTATGCCGTCTTGATCTTGGACATGGCCGACCTTAGGGACTCGCCTTGCGGATGCATAGCCCGCTCGTCTTACGACTTCTTGACGATACGCCCCGAATGCCCTGTTTGTGCCGCAGAGGGCGAATATGGTAGGCAGCGACGATCATCCGAACGTCGCTCCACTCAAGCAACGAGGCCGAGCTTTGAGACGAAAGCTTTTCGCAGCCTTCGCGGCATGGACCATGCTCGTGCTCGCCAGCCTTCTGCCCGCGCCGGCCTCGGCCGCGACTGGGCTCGACTTCGGCGGCCCCTACGTCCTCGTCGATGCGCAGAGCGGCGACGTCTATGCCGAGCACGATGCGCTGAGGCCCTGGTATCCGGCCTCCACGACCAAGCTCATGACGGCCTTTGTCGTCTTCCAGGCGCTGAAGGCGGGCGAGATCACGCTCGATTCGCCCGTGGTCATGTCGAAGACCGCCTACGGCCAGGCCTATGCCTCGCATTTCTTCAAGCCGGGCGAGGTTCTGACCGTCGACAACGCGCTGAAGGTGATGCTGACGCGCTCGGCCAACGACATGGCGATGGCGATCGCCGAATCCGTCGGCAACGGCTTCGACGATTTCATCCTGCGCATGAACCTGGAGGCGCGCCGGCTCGGCATGAGCCGCTCGCGCTTCGTCAATCCGCACGGGCTGCACGATACCCGCCAGGTGACGACCGCCCGTGACCTCGCCCTGCTGACGCGCGCCATCATGTCGGAGTTTCCGCGCTACAAGCACTATTTCAGCATCGAGGCGATCCAGGTCAAAGGCGCCGTGCGGCGAAACACCAACCTTCTCCTCGGCCGCTTCCGCGGCGCCAGCGGCATGAAGACCGGCTATATCTGCGATTCCGGCTGGAACATCGTGGCGACCGCCCGTCGTGGCGGGCGCGAGCTGATCGCCGTCGTCCTCGGCGCGCGCAACGCCGTCGACCGGGCCGAGCGCGCCGCCGCCCTGCTGGAGCAGGGCTTCGACCGCGGCATCGGCCTCTTTGCCGGCAGCCGCGGCGACATCACGAAGATCTCGTCCGGGAGTTCCTATGCGCAGGCCGGCAACATGCGCCCCGTGGTCTGCGGCGGCGGCAAGCAGGTCGCCGCCTCGCCCGAGCATCCGCAATACAAGGCGATCAAGGGCGGCCCGATCCTCATCGACACCGGCGAGGGCTTCAAGCCGTCCCATATCGGCCCGCGCAGCGGCAAGCGCCAGGTGGTGGCGGTCGCCGCGGGCGGCGTCGACGGTTCCGGCACCGACGAGCTCGCCCGCCGCGTCATCGTCGCCAATATCGGCGTCCTGCCGCGTCCGCGCCCGGCCATTATCCAGGCCGTGAGCCCGCAATACGCCACGGCCTTCGCGCCGAAGGAGGCCGCTCCCGAGCCGATCGTCGATCCGGCGAGCCTTCTTGTCGCGCCGCCCTCGCTCCTGCCGCGGCCTCGCCCGCAGCCCTGACCCCGGTTCTTCGGGCGCAACTCAGCCGCCCTTTTCGATCCGATAGCGCGTCACGCCCGCTTCCTCCTCGGCGGAGATGAGGCGGTGGCCGTTCTCGTTGCAGAAATGCGGGATGTCGATCCGTGCCATCGGGTCGCTTGCCACGACTTCCACCTGCGCACCGGCAGGCAGACCCTCCATGCGCTTGCGCGTCTTCAGGACCGGCAGCGGACATTTCATCCCGCGCACGTCGATGACGAGCATCCCGGCCGGCTCCCCAGCGTCTTTTTCACCCAAGACTATGCCCCGTTTCCCGCCGCTTCCGTGGCGTCATGACTTTCCCTCTGTTCCGTCCTATGCGACACCACAAGCAAGCAACAAGATGGTCGTGGCCTTGCCGGGCCGCGGGGGAGACGAATGGGCTTCATCAACAGAATTACAAGCGAGATCGCCTATCTGCGCGGCGCGCTGAGAACGCTCAGGAAGGTAACGCCTGCGGCGAAGAACAAGAACCGCACCTTCCCCGACATTGCGGACGAGCTGGCGGAACGCTTCGCCGACCGCCCGGCGCTCCTCTCCGAGACGGAGCGGTGGACCTTTCGCCAGTACAACGAGCGCGCCAACCAGTATGCGCGCTGGGCGCTTTCCGCCGGCATCAAGAAAGGCGACTGCGTCGCCCTGATGATGCCGAACCGGCTCGATTACATGGCCGCCTGGCTCGGCATCGCCCGCGCCGGTGGCGTCACCGCCTGCCTCAACACGCATCTGCGCGGCCCGGTGCTCGCCAACTGCGTCAACATCGTGGAGCCGAAGCACGTCATCGTCGATGCCGCTCTGGGCGACGCCTTTCGCACCGGTGAGAAGCAGCTCAATCCCGGCCCGCAATACTGGGCCTTCGACGGTCCCGTCTCCGACTGGCAGCGCCTCGACACGGTGCTCGCGGAGATGGACACCGGCAACCTCGCAGACGGCGAGAAGCCGAAGCTGACGACCGCTGACCGCTGCCTCTTCATCTACACCTCGGGCACGACGGGCATGCCCAAGGCCGCCAACATCAATCATTACCGCGTGCTCGCCATCTCCTTCGGCTTCCACGGCGCCATGGACATGAAGCCGGAAGACCGGATCTATGTCTGTCTGCCGCTCTACCACACGACCGGAAGCTGCGTCGCCTCCGCCGCCGCGCTGACGGCCGGCGCCAGCGTCGTCATCCGCGAGCGCTTCTCCGCGAGCCAGTTCTGGGACGACGTCGTCGATTTCGAGTGCACCATCTTCCAGTATATCGGCGAGCTCTGCCGCTACCTCGTCAACTCGCCGACGCATCCCAAGGAGAACCGCCACAAGCTCCGCCTCGCCTGCGGCAACGGGCTGAGGCCGGATATCTGGCTCGACTTCAAGAACCGCTTCCACATTCCGAAGATCCTTGAGTGGTACGCCTCCACGGAGGGCAATGCCGTCTTCTTCAACTTCGACGGCAAGGTGGGCTCGGTCGGGCGCATCCCCAAATGGGCGGAAAAGCGCTTCGTCACCGAGGTGGTGCGCTTCGACTACGATACCGAAGAGCCGATGCGCGGGCCGGACGGCTTCTGCATCAAGTGCGATCCGAACGAGGTCGGCGAGGTGATCTCCGAGATCCTCGACGATCCGTCCAAGCCCAGCCAGCGCTTCGAGGGCTACGCCGACGA
Organism: Afifella sp. IM 167; assembly: GCF_020144925.1. Classification (GTDB taxonomy): domain Bacteria; phylum Pseudomonadota; class Alphaproteobacteria; order Rhizobiales; family Afifellaceae; genus Afifella. The sequence continues at coordinate 294,877 of NZ_NSLC01000003.1, read as the reverse complement.
GAAGGCGACGAAGAAGAAGATCCTGCGCGACGTCTTCAAGAAGGGCGACATGTGGTTCCGCACCGGCGACCTGATGAAGAAGGACGCCCTCGGCTACGTCTATTTCATCGACCGGATCGGCGACACCTTCCGCTGGAAGGGCGAGAACGTCGCCACCTCCGAGGTCTCGGAGGCCCTCACCGTCTATCCGGGAGTGAAGGAGGCGAATGTCTTCGGCGTGACGATCCCGGGCACGGAAGGCCGGGCCGGCATGGTCTCGCTCGTCGTGGAGGAGGATTTCGACCTTTCCGGCTTCTACGCCCATGTGACGAAGCAGCTGCCCCGCTACGCGCGGCCGATCTTCGTGCGCGTCCAGCAGGCGATGGACGTCACCGGCACCTTCAAGCAGCGCAAGATCGACCTTGTGCGCGAGGGCTTCGACCCTGACGAGATCGACGATCCGCTCTATGTGCTGCATCCGGACAAGGAGGCCTATGTGCCCATCGACAGCGAACTTTACGGCGTCATCACCTCCGGCCAGATCCGTTTCTGAGCCGATGGAGACCCGCCCGGCCGACATCGTTTCATTCTGGCGCGAGGCCGGGCCGGAGAAATGGTTCTCCGCCTCGGACGAATTCGACGCCGAGATCCGCTCCCGCTTCGCCGAGGCCTATCGCGCGGCCGCCGACGGCGAGCTCGACGGCTGGGCCGAGAAGCCGGAGGGCGCCCTGGCGCTTGTCCTCCTCCTCGACCAGTTCTCCCGCAATCTGCATCGCGGCAGCGCTGCCGCCTACCGGGCGGACGCAAAGGCTCGGCGCATCGCCGATCAGGCGCTGGCCGATGGTTTCGACGGCAAGGTGCCGCCGGACGTGAAGAAGTTCTTCGTCATGCCCTTCATGCATTCCGAAAGCCTCGCCGATCAGGATCGCTGCGTGGTGCTCTCGCATGCCCTCGCCGATGGCGACGCGACCCTGCCCTATGCCCTGCGCCATCGCGAGATCATCCGCCGCTTCGCGCGCTTCCCGCATCGCAACGAGGCGCTGGGCCGGCGCTCCAGTGCCGCCGAAAAGGCCTATCTGGAAGGCGGCGGCTTCAAGGGCTGAGCCTCGGGCGCGGCGAAATCCTCAGCGGCAAAGCCCGCGCCTCAGCGCGCTTCTCCAGCCTCCGCCTCGCGCTGCGCCGCCTCGCGCAGATGCCGGCGGATCACCTTGCCCGTCGTGGTCAGCGGCATCTCCTCAACGAAGGCGACCTCGCGCGGATATTCGTGCGCCGAGAGCCTTTCGCGCACATACCGGCCGATCTCCGCGGCCAGCGCCTCCGAGGGCCGGTAGCCATCGGCGAGCACGACATAGGCCTTGACGATCTCGGTACGCATCGGATCGGGCTTGCCGACCGCGGCGGCGAGCTGCACCGCCGGATGACCGATCAGGCAATCCTCGATCTCGCCCGGCCCGATGCGGAAGCCCGCCGAAGTGATCACGTCGTCGTCGCGCCCGACGAAGGAGACGTAGCCCTCCTCGTCCATGACGCCCTGGTCGCCCGTCGTCAGCCAGTCGCCGATGTATTTCTCGCGCGTCGCCTCCGGCCGCCCCCAATATTCCAGGAACATCACCGGGTCGGGCGCCCGCACGGCGATCTGCCCCTGCTCTCCAGCGGCAAGCACCTTGCCGTCCGGGCCAACGATCGCGACGTCATGGCCGGGCACGGCCTTGCCGATGGCGCCCGGCGAGAAGACGCCGATCGCCCCGCAGGAGGACAGCACATAGTTGCATTCCGTCTGGCCGTAGAATTCGTTGATCGAAAGGCCGAAGGCGCTTCTGCCCCATTCATGCGCCTCGCGCCCGAGCGATTCCCCGCCGGAGCCGAGGGTGCGCAGATCGACGCCGTAGCCCGCCGGATCGGGCACCGCCCGCAGCATCTTCAGCGCCGTCGGCGGGATGAAGGCGTTGCGCACGCCATGCCGCGCCATGAGCGCGAGCGCGGCTTCCGGATCGAAGCCCTGCGCCCGGCTCGCCACCACGGGCACGCCGAAATAGAGCGCCGGCAGGAGGATGTTGAAGAGCCCGCCGGCCCAGGCCCAGTCGGCCGGCGTCCATAAAAGGTCGCCCTGCTGCGGCAGGAATTCATGGCAGAACTGGACACCCGGCAGATGGCCGAGGAGCACCCGGTGGCCGTGCAGCGCCCCCTTGGGCGGGCCGGTCGTGCCGGAGGTGTAGACCATGACAGCCGGATCGTCCGGCCCGGTGGAGGCAATCTCCCCGCTCTCCGACGCACGCTCCATCAGGGCCGTGAGATCCTCGGCTCCCTCGCCCGGCCCATCGACCGTGAGGACGAAGCGCAGATCGGAGAGCCCTTCCCGGTACTCGGCGACCTTGCCCAGGCAGGAGGAGAGCGTGACCAGGCCCGCCGCGCCGGAATCGGAGAGCCGGTAGTTCAGTGCCTCCGGGCCGAAGAGCATGGCGAGCGGCACAGTGACGGCGCCGAGCCGCCAGGCCGCGAGATGGGCGAGCGCCGTCTCCGGCATCTGCGGCAGCAGGATCGCCAGCCGCTCGCCGCGTTTGAGGCCCTTCGCCTTCAGCACATTGGCAAGACGCGCCGCCTGCCGCTCGATCTCGCCGAAGGTGACCTGGCGTGCCTCGCCCTCGCGCGCCTCGATGATCGCGACCTTGTCGGCCCGTCCCGCGCTCGTCCCGCAGGCAGCGGCGAGGTTGAAGCGCGCTGGCACCTGCCAGGCGAAATCGCGCCTCAGCGCCGCATAATCCTCCCGTTTCGGCAGCATTCTTCCGCTCTCGTTTTGGCGGGATGCTAGTGCCGCCTGCACGGCGCCGCAATCGGGCCAACATCGCGGCGGCAGCAATCGGGAAATCCCAGATTGTCGTCATGCCAGCCCCGACCCTGGCATCCATCCCATGACGGTTGCGGCACGCCTCTACAGCCGAGAGATGGATCGCCGGGGTCAGGCCGGCGGTAGCGACAGCGCGCTCAGTACCCTCTGGTGAAGACAGAGGCCGGTCGTGCGCCCCCTCAGTTCAGCCCCAGAAGCGCCCGGGCCTCGTCCACGCTCGCGGGATGACGTCCGTATTGCGGGCAGAGATCGGCGACGCGCTGGACGAGTTCGGCGTTGGACGCGGCGAGCCGGTTCTTGTCCCAGCGCACATTGTCTTCAAGGCCCGTCCGGCAGTGCCCGCCCTTTTCGAGGCACCAGCGATTGACCTCGATCTGGTGGCGGCCGATCCCCGCCGCGACCCAGGTCGCCTCCGGCATCAGGCGCTTCAGCTCGGAGACCATGAAGTCGAGCGCCTGCTCCACGGGCGGCATGGCGTTCTTCACGCCGAAGACGAACTGCACATGCAGCGGCGCCACGAGAAGCCCTTCCTCGGCCATGCGCACCGCCTGGTACATCATCGAAAGGTCGAAGGCCTCGATCTCGGGTTTGACGCCATGTTCCTTCATCCTGGAAGCGAGCTCTTCGACGAGGTCGGGCGGGTTCTCGTAAACGCGCGTCGGGAAATTGCAGGAGCCGGTCGCGAGCGAGGCCATGTCGGGCTTCAGGTGAAGCATGCCGCCCCGCTCCGCGCCCTGGCCGGAGCGCCCGCCGGTGGAAAACTGCAGCACCATGCCCGGGCAGGCTTCCTTCAGGCCCGCCTGCAGCTCGGCGAAGCGCTTCGGATCGGACGTCGTCGACTGGTCGTCGTTGCGCACATGGATGTGAGCGATCGTCGCTCCCGCCTCGAAGGCCTCGCGCGTCGAGGCGACCTGCTCTTCCACCGTGATGGGAACCGCCGGATTGTTTTCCTTCCTGGGCAGAGATCCGGTGATGGCGACGGTGATGATGCAGGGTGTGGTCATGGGCCTGAGGCGCGGCAATTGCGTGTCTTCCGGGTGTAGCAATCCTTTCGGAAAATTGCGAACCTGTGCCCTTCCCTCTTTCACGCTTTCGGACGACGCCATTGCCGGAAATTCACGTACCTGTCGCAACGCCTTTTGACGAGCAGCTCGAGCCGGACGCCCCGGCCTTTCTGCGCCATTGCCGCACGCTGCTCGCCTCCGGCGCGCACGGGCTCGCGCCCTTCGGCACGACCAGCGAGGCCAACTCGCTCTCGACGCGGGAGCGGCGCCGGCTGCTCGACGCCATCCTGGAGGGCGGCATCGAGGCGGCCTCTCTGATGCCGGGCACCGGCCTGTGCAACCTTCCCGAGACGGTGGAGCTGACGCGCCAGGCCGCTTCGGCCGGCTGCCGCGGCGTCCTCATGCTGCCGCCCTTCTACTACAAGGGCGTCTCCGAGGACGGGCTCTTCCGCCATTTCGCCTCCGTCATCGAGGCGGTGGGCGAGCCTTCGCTGCGTATCTATCTCTACCACATCCCGCCGCAGTCGCAGATCGGCATCAGCGCCTCGCTGGTGAACCGTCTCGTCGAGGCCTTCGGGCCCGTGATCGCCGGCCTCAAGGATTCCTCCGGCGACTGGGCCAACACCCAGATGCTCATCCTGCAGTTTCCAGGCCTGCAGATCTTCTCCGGCTCCGAGACGAGCCTGCTCGCCAACATGCGCGCCGGCGGCGCCGGGGCGATCAGCGCCACGGCGAACGTCAACGTCACCGCCACCCGCGCCCTTATCGACCGCGCCGGCGAGGCGGAAGCCGATCAGCTGCAGGAGCGCATCACCGCGGTGCGCCGCGCCTACGAGACGGTGCCGATGATCCCGGCGCTGAAGCACACGCTCGCCGCCCATTACGGCACGCGCTCCTGGCGCAATCCAAGGCCGCCCCTCCTGCCGCTCTCGGTCGAACAGGTCGCGACGCTGGAAGCGGCGCTCGCCGCGGTCGCCTTCGACACGAGCCAGCCGGAATCAGCCGTCCTCGCCTGAGGGCGGGCAAGGCCGAGACAGCGAAGACCCGCGCCTTGCCGCCTCGACCGGCAGGCGCTCGGCAGCTACAAGAAGGCCCTCTTCAAAATGGGGGCCTTCCTTGTATCTCGGCATCGATATCGGCACTTCCTCGGTCAAGACGATCCTGATCGACGAGGAGCAGCAGGTCGTCGGCGAGGCATCCTCGCCGCTTCAGGTTCTGCGCCCACATCCGGGCTGGTCGGAACAGAACCCGGCCGACTGGATCGCGGCCGTCGAGGCGAATTTCGACAGGCTGAAGCAGAAGAACGCCGCGGCGCTTTCCGCCGCCAGGGCGATCGGGCTTTCCGGCCAGATGCACGGCGCCACCCTGATCGGCCGCGACGGCGCCGTGCTGCGCCCCTCGATCCTTTGGAACGACGGCCGCGCGGCGGAAGAAGCAAGGCTCCTCGACGCCGATCCCCGCTTCCACGAACTCACCGGCAACCTCGTCTTTCCGGGCTTCACCGCACCGAAGCTCCTCTGGGTGAAAAACAACGAGCCCGAACACTTCTCCGCCACCGACAAGGTGCTCCTGCCGAAGGACTATGTCCGCTTCTGGCTGACCGGCGAGGCGGTCTCCGAAATGTCCGACGCTTCCGGCACATCCTGGCTCGACGTCGGGGCCCGCAAATGGTCCGGCACGCTGCTTTCCGCCACCGACATGCAGGAGCGGCAGATGCCGCGCCTCGTGGAAGGCACGGAGGTCTCCGGCACGCTGCGCCCCGAGCTCGCCCGGCGCTGGGGGATGAGCGGCAACGTCGTGGTGGCCGGCGGCGGCGGCGACAACGCCTCGGCCGCCTGCGGTCTCGGCATCACCCATCCGGGCACCGCCTTCGTTTCCTTGGGCACTTCGGGCGTCGTCTTCGCCGCCACGGAGAAATTCGCCCCGAAGGTGGAGAGCGCCGTCCACGCCTTCTGCCATGCCGTCCCCGGCGTCTGGCACCAGATGGGCGTCATTTTGTCCGCCGCCGCCTCGCTGGAATGGCTCGGCCGCGTTCTCAAGGAGACCGGCCCCGGCCTCATCGACAAGCTCGGCCCCACGCCGGCGCATCCGGCGCCCGTCCTGTTCCTTCCCTATCTCTCCGGCGAACGCACGCCGCATAACGATGCGGCCGCGCGCGGCACCTTCGTCGGCCTTGCCCAGGAAAGTGACCGCAACACGCTGACCCAGGCGGTGCTGGAAGGCGTCGCCTTCGCCCTCGCCGATTGCCAGGCCGCCCTCGCCTCGGCCGGCACGTCGATTCCGCGCTATCTCGCGGTCGGCGGCGGCTCGCGCTCGCAAACCTGGCTCTCCATCATCGCAAGCGTTCTCGACGCCCCGGTCGACGTGCCGGCGGAGGGCGATTACGGCGCCGCTTTCGGTGCCGCCCGCCTCGGCCTCATCGCCGCGGAGGGCGCCGATCCCGCCTCCGTCCTCACCGTGCCGCCGATCTCCGCCACGATCGAACCGGTGCCGGCGCTCGCCCACGCCTATCGCGACAGCTACGCGCATTGGCGCAAGGTCTATCCGGCGCTCCACGAGATCATGCGGTGAGGCAGGCCAACCTCTCCGCCCTTCCGGGCATCGAGGAGAGGCCGGAACTGGAGCCGACGCTCTTCGGCTATGTGCTGAAGGCTTCCTGGCGGCGGCAGGTTCTCATCGTGGCGCTTTCGGCGGCCTCGCTGCCGCTTCTCTACCTGACGCTCGAACTGCCCAAGCAGATCGTCAATCGCGCCCTCGACGCCGGCGAGGCGTTCCCGAAGCTCGTCTTCGGCCACGAATTCTCGCAGGTGGAATATCTCTTCCTCCTCTCCTGCGCCTTCCTCGGCCTCGTCATCGTCAACAACGCGATCAAGTACTGGATCAACATCACCAAGAACCTGACGGGCGAGCGCCTCCTGCAGCGTCTGCGGGCGATCCTCCTCAGGAAGGCGCTGGCGGCGCGGCTTTCCGACCGGCCGCAGGCAAGGCCGAGCGAGATCATCCCGACGGTGACGGCCGAGGTGCAGCCGATCGGCTACTTCATCGGGGAGGCCTTCGCCACGCCCGCCCTGCAGGGCGGCACGCTCTTCGTCTATTTCCTCTTCATCTTCGTGCAGGACTGGCGGCTCGGTCTCGCCGCCGTGGCGCTCTATCCGCTGCAGGGCTATCTGATCTCGCGCCTGCAGAAGCGGGTCAACCGGCTGGGGCTGGAGCGGCTGAAGAGCACGCGCCGCATCGCCGAGGAATTCGCCGCGAGCGCCGTCTCGCTGGAGGATGACGACCCGCAGGGCAGCGCCACGCACCTCGCCGCGCTCGACGAGCGGCTCCACGAGAATTTCCAGATCCGCTACCGCCTGGCGCAGCGCAAATACGTCATCAAGTTCCTCAACAACTTCCTGCACCAGCTGACGCCGTTCTTCTTCTACGCCGTCGGCGGCTATCTGGTGATCGCCGGCACGCTCTCCTTCGGCGCGCTGGTCGCCGTGCTGGCCGCCTACAAGGATCTGCTCGGGCCGTGGAAGGAGCTTCTGGCCTTCTATCAGCTCACCCAGGATACGCGCGTGAAGTACCTCGCCATGCTGGAGCAGTTCGAGATGGGATTTCCTGCGGACAGTGCGAACACCGCACAAACCTTCGCCGAACCGCCTTCCGCCGAATAGAGAGGCACGTCTCTCCTGCGGCGCCCGCATTTTCAGCACAGAGAAAAATTGACCGTTCGGTCAAAAATGCGCATTCTTCCTTCCGGGAACAGCAGCTTTCACGGGGGAACTGGCCGTGAACGAACACTCGTCGGGCTTGTCCGGATCCATTCCGGTCGGTCAACCGGACATCCGCGCCGGTCGCCTCGAAGCCGAAGCCTACGCCAAGAACTTCTCCGATCTGCATCCGCCGCTCTCGCCGCACGAGGCGCTGGTGGAGGCCGATCGCTGCTACTTCTGCTACGACGCGCCGTGTACGCAAGCCTGTCCGACCTCCATCGACATCCCGCTCTTCATCCGCCAGATCCAGGCGCATAATCCCAAGGGCGCGGCCGAAACGATCTTCGAACAGAACATCCTCGGCGGCATGTGCGCCCGCGTCTGCCCGGTCGAGACGCTCTGCGAGGAGGCCTGCGTGAGGAACCTCGCCGAGGACAAGCCGGTGAAGATCGGCTTCCTGCAGCGCTTCGCCACCGATGCGATGATGGCGGCGGGCGAGCAGCCTTTCGAGCGCGCCGCCCCGAGCGGCAGGCGCGTCGCCGTGGTCGGCGCCGGGCCGGCCGGGCTTTCCTGCGCCCACCGGCTCGCCATGCGCGGCCACGACGTCACCATCCTGGAAGCACGCGAGAAGCCGGGCGGCCTCAACGAATACGGCATCGCCGCCTACAAGACCCCGGAAGGCTTCGCCCGGAAGGAGGTGGATTTCCTCCTGAAGATCGGCGGCATTGCCATTGAGACCGGCAAGGCGCTCGGCCGCGATGTCACCCTCGACAGCCTGAAGGCGGATTACGACGCCGTCTTCCTCGGGCTCGGCCTTGCCGGCGTCAACGCGCTCGGCGCCGAGGGAGAGGACGCCTCCGGCTCGGCGGACGCCGTCGGCTGGATCGCCGAGCTGCGCCAGACGGTCGATCTTTCATCCCTGCCCGTCGGGCGCCGCGTCGTCGTCATCGGCGGCGGCATGACGGCGGTCGACGCGGCCGTGCAGTCGAAGCTCCTCGGCGCGGAGGAAGTCACCATCGTCTACCGCCGTGGCCCCGAGGCGATGAAGGCCTCCGGCTTCGAGCAGGAACTCGCCCAGACTAAGGGCGTCACCATCCGCCATTGGGCGAAGCCGAAGCGGCTCATTGCCGAGGACGGACATGTGGCCGGCATCGAGCTGGAGCGAACCCGCGAAGAGGCCGGCCGGCTCGTCGGCACCGGCGAGACCTTCGCGCTCGCCGCCGACATGGTCTTCAAGGCGATCGGCCAGACCTTTGTCCCCGCCGCGATCGACGGCGCCGCCGAGGCGCTCGCCATCGAGGCCGGGCGCATCCGCGTCGACGAGGAACGCCGCACCTCGCTCGCCGGCATCTGGGCCGGCGGCGATTGCATCGCCGGTGGCGAGGATCTCACCGTGGCCGCCGTCGAGGACGGCAAGGTGGCGGCGGAATCGATCCATCGCGCCTTGATGGGCTGAGGCCGGACAGGAGAAGCGCCATGCCTGACCTTTCTTCGAACTTCCTCGGCATCAAATCGCCGAACCCCTTCTGGCTCGCCTCCGCGCCGCCGACCGACAAGGAATACAACGTCGTCCGGGCCTTCCGCGAAGGCTGGGGAGGCGTGGTCTGGAAGACGCTCGGCGAGGACCCGCATATCGTCAACGTCAACGGCCCGCGCTACGGCGCCATCCACGGGCCGGACCGGCGGCTCCTCGGCCTCAACAACATCGAGCTCATCACCGATCGGCCGCTCGAAGTGAACCTGCGCGAAATCAAGCAGGTCAAGCGCGACTGGCCGGACCGGGCCGTCGTCGTCTCGCTCATGGTGCCCTGCGAGGAAGAGAACTGGGTCAACATCCTGCGCCGCGTGGAAGAGACCGAGGCCGATGGAATCGAGCTCAATTTCGGCTGCCCGCACGGCATGTCGGAGCGTGGCATGGGCTCGGCCGTCGGCCAGGTGCCGGAATACATCGAGATGGTCGCCCGCTGGTGCAAACAGCACACCCGCATGCCCGTCATAGTCAAGCTGACGCCGAACATCACCGACATCCGCTACCCGGCAAGGGCGGCCCAGAAGGGCGGCGCCGACGCGGTCTCGCTGATCAACACCATCTCCTCCATCACCGGCGTCGATCTTGACCTCTTCGCCCCGGAGCCGACCATCGACGGCAAGGGCTCGCATGGCGGCTATTGCGGCCCGGCGGTGAAGCCGATCGCCCTCAACATGGTGGCCGAGATCGCCCGCGACCCCGAAACCCGCAACCTGCCGATCTCCGGCATCGGCGGCATCACCACCTGGAAGGACGCGGCCGAGTTCATGGCGCTGGGCGCCGGCAACGTGCAGGTCTGCACCGCGGCGATGACCTACGGCTTCAAGATCGTCCGCGAGATGGTCGAGGGCCTGGAGCGCTGGATGGCCGAGAAGGGCTTTGAAAAGCTCGACGACTTCGTCGGCCGCGCCGTGCCCAACGTCACCGACTGGCAGTATCTGAACCTCAACTACGTGACCAAGGCGCGCATCGACCAGGAGCTCTGCATCAAATGCGGGCGCTGCCACATCGCCTGCGAGGACACCTCGCACCAGGCGATCACCCACACCGTGGACGGTGTGCGCCACTTCGAGGTGATCGACGCCGAATGCGTCGGCTGCAACCTCTGCGTCAACGTCTGCCCGGTCGAGGACTGCATCACCATGGAGCGGATCGCCGAATACGATCCGCGCACGAAGAAGCCGATTCCGGCCGAGTACGGCAACTGGACGAGCCATCCGAACAACCCGATGGCGAGGCCCGACGCCGGGATCGAAAAGATCGTCCCCGACGCGGCGGAATAGCCTCCAGGCCCCGCTGCGTTTGCTGTCCCGTCGTGATATTCTCGGAAGATCGCGAGCGAGGATCGACGGATGACTGAAAGCTCGACCAATGCGATCGAGGTAACGGCGGACTGGGACGCCGAGGCAAAGGTCTGGGTCGCAGTCAGCGAGGACGTCCCGGGGCTGGTGGTCGAGGCACGTAGCGTTGACACGCTTGTCGCGGAGATCGAGGCGCTCATACCCCAACTCCTGAAGGCGAACGGGCATCACGTCGAAGCCCAGGCACGGATCGAGTATCATCTGACGGCCCACGTCCGGAGCAGCCTTTCCGCGGCAGCGTAAGGTTCTCCTGGCTCATCGCGATCGGGGGCGACGGCGATGGGAAACTACTACCGGGATTTGGCGAAGATACTCAGAGCCAGCGGCTGTCGCTTCGTACGGCAAGGGACGGGCAGCCATGAAGTCTGGTACAGCCCCCTTTCGCAACGACATTTCACCGTGGCGGTGACCGTGGCCTCGCGCCACACCGCAAACGCCGTGCTCAAGCAGGCCGGCATATCCCGAAAACTGTAGAGGGGTTCAGCTGGCTCGCATCCGGCACATCCTCGCTCGGCCATCTGGCATCTTTGCAAGCGCCTTCGTTTTGCCGGAAAGGCGCGCGCCGAGGGTGAGGAGCGCCGGCAGCGCCTCCACAGCCCGGCCCATCGCGGCCGCGCCCGCCGGCCTCAGGGCGAGTTCGGCAATGGCGGAGGCGGCAAGGATGCGCGTCGCGAACTGCCCGCGCCAGCGCCGCGCATAGCCCCGGCCCGCGGCCGCGCGCTCGGCGCGGCTTGACGGATCGATGGCGCCCAGTTCCTCGGCGAGAAGCCAGGCCGATTGCATCGCCATCGAGATCCCCTCCGCGATGATCGGATGCGATTCCCCGGCGGCGTTGCCGATCCGGAAGATGTCGTCAGCGTAGCGCGGGCGCATGCCCGGCCGGATCGGCCCGGATGCGAGCCAGGGCCCGATGAGCTCCGCCCCGCCGATTGCCTGCTCAATGCCGCGGCAGGAGGCGAGGAGATGTCGGTGCACGGCGTCGGCGGCCGGGCCGCCGCCCGCCTGCTGTCGCAGCCGCGTCAGCGCGTCCCGCCGGATGCAGAGCGAAAGGGAAAGCCGCTCACCATCGGCCCGGACCATGCCACCATAGCCGCCCGGAAAGACGAGCAGCGGCATGAGGTCGAAAGCCAGCTCCGCCCCCGAAAAATGCGCCTTGAAGCCGAGGAGATCGGTGGGCCGGTTCGTCTTTTCCAGCTGGCTCGGCAGGCCGCCGGGCTCCCAGGAGCCGTGCGCGGCGATGACGACGGGCGCCAGAAGCGTTTCCTCCCGCTCCCGCGAAACGACCGTCACGGCCTGTCCTTCCGCTTCCCGGCGGATGGCGGTGGCGCGAAAGGGCTGGAAAAGCGTGGCGCCGGCGCGCTCCGCCTCGCGCGCCAGAAGGTCGTCGAGAACGTCGCGTCCGAGCGCCCGCCCGAAGCCCCTTCCGCCTGCGGCCGGCATGTTCGCGGCGACGGCGCGCTCGCCGCCGAAGAAAGCGACGCGCCGAACCTCCGGTCCGGCCATCGCCCGCCATTCCCCGCCGAGGCCGACCCGCTCGATCACGGCAAGGCTGGTGGCGGAGACGAACTCGCCGCAGACTTTTCGGCGCGGGAATTCCGCCTTTTCGATGAGCGCCACCTTCCAGCCCCGGCGCGATAGCGCAATGGCGGCAGTCGAGCCGGCAGGGCCGGCGCCGAGCACGATCGCGTCGTAGGCGGCCGGCCCTGTCATCGCCGGCGCCCGGCCCGCCGTGCCACAAAGGTATGGGTGAAGAGGCCTCGCCGCCGCTCGAAGGTCTCGAAGGCCGGCTCCTCCGGCCAGAGCGTCGAAAGCTCGTTGCCGACAAATCCGGCCCGCACACTCGCCGCCGCGTCGTGCCGCGTCACCTCGTTCGCCCCGAGCGCCCAGAGCATGCGCGTCCCAAAGAGCGCCACGCCGGAGCGCAGCGGCTCCGTCGCCGTCAGGAGCGGCGCGATCATGGCGAGCCGCTCGAAGATAAGGCGCAGCTCCGTATCGGAGAAATGGTGCAGGAAGAGGTTGGTGGTAACGGCGTCGAAGCGCTCCTCCTCCGCCCGTGCCGTCCATTCGAAGATATCGGCCTGGAGCGGGCGCACCCGCCAGCCGAGGGCTGAAAAGGCGGCGAAGCGCTCGTCGCTGAGGAGGTGCTGGCGGTCGAGAAGCACGACCTCCACATTCTTCCATTGCGGCGACAGCCGCTCGGCAAGCTTCAGCATGAAGCTGCCGTCGCCCGCGCCGATTTCCAGGATACGTTTGGGCGGCTGGGCAAGATTGTCACGCAGAAGGCGCGCGGCGATCCGCGCCTGTCCCATGATCGCGTTGACGCGCGCAAGGTCCCGCCGCGAGGCGATCGCCCGTTGATCGACCACCGGCAGCGAATCGAGGAGTTCCGGCTCGACCCGCCTGAGCGCAAGCGGGCTCACGCGGCGCGTCCGGTCGCCTGAAAGCGCATGGTCTCCGCCGTCAGCCCCGGCCCGAAGGCCATGCCGCAGCCCTGCTCGCCGCCGCTGGCGTCCCCGAGCATCTTCTCCAGCACGAACATCACGGTCGCCGAGGACATGTTGCCGTTTTCGCGCAGCACCTGCCGCGAGGCTGCGAGCGCCTGCGGTCCGAGCTCGAGCGCACGCTCCACCGCGTCGAGCACCGAGCGCCCTCCCGGATGCACCGCCCACAGGTCGATGTCGCCGACCGCGGTATTGCCGAGCACCTCACCCCGGTGCTGTCCGAGCGTCTCGTGGATCACCGCGGGAACCCGTCCGGAAAGCACCATGTCGAAGCCGTCGTCCCGCACGCGCCAGCTCATCAGTTCGCGGCTGTCGGCGGCGAGCAGCGTCCTGAAACTGTCGAGACGCAGCCCCGCCTCCTCGGCGCTGACGAGTGCGGCTGCACAGCCGTCGCCCCACAGGCAGAAGGAGAGAAGCTCTTCCAGCTCCACGGTGTCGCGCAGATGCAGGGTGCACAGCTCGATATTGACCACGAGGACGCGCGCCTCCGGTTCGGAGCGCACGATGTGCCGGGCGAGCTTCAGCGCATTGAGCGCCGCGTAGCAGCCCATGAAGCCGACAAGGGTGCGCTCGACGGATTGCGACAGGCCGCAGCGGGCGACGATTTCAAGGTCGATCCCGGGCGCCGAAAAGCCGGTGCAGCTCGTCACGACGAGATGCGTGACGCGCTCGCGCTCGGCGCCGAGGTCGAGCCGCTCCACCGCCTCGATCGCCAGATCCGGCGCGTGGCTCTCGTAAAGGTCCATCCGCTGTGCCGTTCCGGGAAAGTCGCCCCGCAGGAAGATCCCGCCGGCATCCACCTTGGCCCCCTCCGGATCCTCGGCCGGCGCGACGCAGGAATACCGGTGTTCGATGCCGCCCTTGTCGGCCATGCGCGAGAAGACCGCGCGCTTGCGCGGATCGTCCTTCAGCTGCGCGGCGGCAAAGCCGAGGAAGAAGCGATGCACCTCGTGGGCGGGCACGGCGGTCGCGATGCGGTTGATGAAGGCTTCTGGCAAGGCGGTCCCGTCTTTGCGTTCCCGACGAGAGATAGCGCGCCGGCCTGCAAGACAAAGGCGCAGAGGCCCTGCGGGGCCGAAAGAAGAGACATTTGCAGGCGGGGCGTGCGATCCGGAGGCGGCCGCGCCCTCAGCCGCGCGGCTTCAGACCCTCTAGAAGCACCGAAAGCACCGTCTCGCGCGCCACCGAGAAGCGTTTGCGCGCCGCGCCCGGGCCGAGGACCGCCTGAACCTGCGTGTCGAAATCGGCGTAATGCTGCGTCACGGCCCAGATCATCATGAGGAGGTGGCGCGGATCGACCGGCGCGAGCCGTCCCTCGTCGATCCAGCCGGATATGACCGCGGTCTGGCGGTCCACGAGGTCCTTTAGCGGTCCCTCGAGAAAGCGCCCGATCGCCGGCGCGCCGGCAAGGATCTCGTTGGCGAAGAGCCGGGAAGCCGCAGGGCGCTTCTTCGACATCTCCAGCTTGGTGGTGATGTAGCGGCCGATCTCTTCCAGCGGATCGCCATCGGGGTCGAGCGCGGCGAGCGGCTCCAGCCAGAAGGCGAGCGTGTCTTCCAGGACGGCGACATACACCGCTTCCTTGCCGGCGAAATAGTAGAGGAGGCTCGCCTTCGACAGGCCCGCCTCCTCGGCGATGCGGTCAAGCGTCGCGGCGCGGTATCCGGCGATGGAAAAGACGGCGAGGGCGGCCTTCAGGATCTGGGCACGTTTGGCGGCCTGTATCCGCGTCGGTTTCGGCGCGGGCACGCCCTTGTCCAGCATCTTCCCTCCCGCCCATTCGGCATGCCTGCCTGTTTTGCAGGCATCCGGTCAAGCTTTTCGCCTTGACCGGAAAATCGACGCCACATAGCGTGTAATTTGACCATTTAGTCAAGTTTTCCGGGCTTTCCGGGCGCCTTCCGCAGGCGCGGCACCGAGGCCGGAAACGGTGAGGGGGACGAGGTGGAATCCAATCTCAGGATCAATGGCGACCGTCTGTGGAGCGCCATCCATGAAATGGCCGAGATCGGGCCCGGCGTGGCCGGCGGCAGCAACCGCCAGACGCTGACCGACGACGATGCCAAGGGGCGCGCACTGTTCAAGCGCTGGTGCGACGAGGCCGGCCTGACGATGGGCGTCGACGAGATGGGCAACATGTTCGCCCGCCGCGAAGGCACCGACCCCGAGGCCCTGCCCGTCTATGTGGGCTCCCATCTCGACACCCAGCCGACCGGCGGGCGCTACGACGGTGTTCTGGGCGTCCTCGGCGCGCTGGAGGGCGTGCGCACGCTGAACGACCTCGGCGTGAAGACGAAGCGCCCGATCGTCGTCGTCAACTGGACCAACGAGGAAGGCGCGCGCTTTGCGCCGGCCATGCTCGCCTCCGGCGTCTTCGCCGGGGCGCTGACGGTCGACTACGCCTATGCCCGCAAGGATCCGGAGGGAAAGACCTTCGGCGAGGAGCTGGAGCGCATCGGCTGGAAGGGTGAGGAGAAGGTCGGCGAGCGCAAGATGCACGCCTATTACGAACTCCATATCGAGCAGGGGCCGATCCTGGAGGCCGAGGGCAAGGACATCGGCGTCGTCACCCATTGCCAGGGCCTGTGGTGGCTGGAATTCACCCTCACCGGCAAGGAAGCCCATACCGGCTCCACGCCGATGGCGATGCGCGTCAATGCCGGCCTCGCCATGGCCCGGATCCTGGAGATGGTGCAGAAGGTCGCGATGGACGCCCAGCCCAACGCCGTCGGCGGCGTCGGCCAGGCGAACTTCTCGCCCAATTCCAGGAACGTGCTTCCCGGCAAGGTGGTCTTCACCGTCGACATCCGCACGGTCGACCAGGAAAAGCTCGACGGCATGCGCGCGCGCATCGAGAAGGAGGCCGCCGCCATCTGCAAGGAGCTCGGCGTCGGCTGCGAAGTGGAGGCCGTCGGCCATTTCGATCCGGTCACCTTCACGCCCGATCTCGTCAAGACGGTCCGCGCGGCAGCCGAACGCCTCGGCTATTCGCATATGGACCTCGTCTCCGGCGCGGGCCACGACGCCTGCTGGGCAGCCAAGGTCGCGCCCACGACCATGGTCATGTGCCCCTGCGTGGACGGCCTGTCGCACAACGAGGCGGAGGACATCTCCAAGGAATGGGCCGAGGCCGGCGCCAACGTCCTCTTCCATGCAGTGGTCGAAACGGCGGAGATCGTGAGCTGACGGTCCTTGCTCCACCATCGTCGAGCGTGAGCTCACGGAGCGTCGATGATCCAGTTTGCAGGCACGAACGGACTATCCGGGACCCCCACCCCTACCCCCTCCCCACAAGGGGGAGGGGAATGTGCCGTGCCCGTCGATCCTTCTCCCGCGCTTGCCTCCCGTGCCCGTGCGCACCCTTCAGGCATGTCTCCTGGAAAGCGTGGACGTGGCGCGGAACCCGTACTTGCCGGTTCGTGCCGATGACTCCCTCGGCGATCGAACCAAGGACGATCGGCCAGGCTCGCGCATTCCGGCGAGACATGACGCTCGGCGAGAGGAAGCTATGGAACGAGCTGCGCGAATTTCGCAGGCTCCATGGCGTTCACGTGCGCCGGCAAGCACCGATAGGCCCGTACATTGCCGACTTCGCCGTCCACTCCGAAAGGCTTGTCATCGAGGTGGACGGCCATCAGCATCTGTAAAGCAGCAACGCAGCCAGGGACCGGGCGAGAGATGCATGGCTGAAGACCCAAGGATATCGCATCCTGCGCTTCTCGACTGTGGAGATCGACGAAGCGTTCGATGGATGTGTGGAGGAAATCCTGCGGGAGCTGGGGATCGCATGATCAAAGACATCCGGCCATACCGCACCAACCTCCGCTACCTTGGGGAGCTACCGGCACAGCCTCGACCGAAGGAGCTGGGCTTCGCTGCGCGGTCATCCCTCCCCCTTGTGGGGAGGGAATGAGGGTGGGGGTCGGCAGGACGAGCCAAAACGCATCACGACGCGCGAAGACGGAACGGCAAAAGCCTATGCCGGCGGTAACGTTGGGCGCGGTTTTCAGGGGAGCACAACAATGACCAAACTCATCAAGGGCGGCACCATCGTCACCGCCGACCGGACCTACAAGGCCGACATCTTCATCCAGCACGAGAAGATCGTCGCCATCGGCCCGGACCTCACCCACGACGCCGACCATGTGATCGACGCGACCGGCTGCTACGTCATGCCGGGCGGCATCGACCCGCACACCCATATGGAGATGCCCTTCATGGGCACCTTCTCCACCGACGACTTCGATTCCGGCACGGCCGCGGCGCTCGCCGGCGGCACCACCATGGCCGTCGATTTCTGCCTGCCCTCGCCGGGCGAAGGCCTCATCGAGGCGCTGCAGGCCTGGTACCAGAAGGCCGGCAAGGCACGCACCGACTACTCCTTCCACATGGCCATCACCTGGTGGGACAAGAAGGTCTTCGACGAGATGCCGAAGGTGGTCGCCGAGGGCATCAACACCTTCAAGCACTTCATGGCCTACAAGGGCTCGCTGATGGTGAACGACGACGAGATGTTCGCCTCCTTCTCGCGCTGCGCCGAGCTCGGCGCGATGCCCCTCGTCCATGCCGAGAACGGCGACATCGTCGCCGCCCTGCAACAAAAGCTCATGGCCGAGGGCAACAATGGCCCGGAGGCGCACGGCTATTCGCGCCCGCCGGAGGTGGAGGGCGAGGCCGCCAACCGCGCCATCATGCTTGCCGACCAGGCCGGCGTGCCGCTCTATGTCGTGCACGTCTCCTGCGAGCAGGCACACGAGGCGATCCGGCGCGCCCGCCAGAAGGGCATGCGCGTCTTCGGCGAGCCGCTGATCCAGCACCTCGTCCTCGACGAGAGCGAATACCAGAACGCCGACTGGGATTATTCCGCCCGCCGGGTCATGTCGCCGCCCTTCAGAAACAAGCTGCACCAGGATTCGCTCTGGGCCGGCCTTGCCGCGGGCTCGCTGCAGGTGGTCGCCACCGACCATTGCGCCTTCACCACCGAGCAGAAGCGCATGG
The DNA here is from genome assembly GCF_020144925.1 of Afifella sp. IM 167. Lineage (GTDB taxonomy): Bacteria > Pseudomonadota > Alphaproteobacteria > Rhizobiales > Afifellaceae > Afifella. The sequence goes on along the minus strand of NZ_NSLC01000003.1, from coordinate 276,963 downwards.
GCGTCGGTGATTTCACCAAGATCCCGAACGGCACCGGCGGCCTGGAAGACCGGATGCCGCTCCTGTGGAGCCGCGGCGTCCGGACCGGCCGGCTGACGATGAACGAATTCGTCGCCGTCACCTCCACCAACATCGCCAAGATCCTCAACATCTATCCGAGGAAAGGCGCCATCCTGGAGGGCGCCGACGCCGACATCGTCATCTGGGATCCCGAAGCGACGAAGACCATTTCGGCCAGGACCCAGGCCTCGGCGATCGACTACAACGTCTTCGAGGGGCTGGAAGTCACCGGCCTGCCGAAGATGACGCTGTCGCGCGGCCGCGTCGCCTTCGAGGAGGGCGAGGTGAAGGCCGAGACGGGCGACGGCCGCTTCGTCGAGCGCCCGGCCAATCCGCCGACGAACAAGGCGCTGTCGACCTGGAAGGAGCTCGTCGCTCCGCGCAAGGTGGAGCGCTCGGGCATTCCGGCGGGGGTTTGAAAAATGGCTTCAGGAATCAGTCAGAGGGCGGCAGACGCCTTCAACTCATTATACGCAAAGGCCTGCACTTCTCCTGAAGGCCGTCGCCTAGCGCTGCTCATCGAATGCAATTTCGCGGCGATGATCCTCGCGAGCGAGAAGGGCAAGCCTGCGCTCGCCCCCTTGCTGCCTCTGCTAGACGACGATCTTGAGGCTGCTTTGCAGGCAGATGATCGCCTGATGAACGCATTCGGCCACATGGCAGCACTCGAAATGGAAGTCCACGGTTGGGATTGGGACGGAAAAGCCAGCCGTACGGTACACTGGCCCTACAGCAGCACACACGTATCGGACTTGGCGGTTTTCTCGCGGTAAGGCTTCGTCTGGATCCGGGCGGCGCCTCGCGCGCGGCCTCTTTCTTGCAGGAGTGCGGAAGGGTTGAAGAGACGGCCTGACATTGGTTTCAGGGGCGACTGAGAGCCGCCGGGGAGAGCAAGGGTAAATGAGCGAACAGGTGACCAGTCAGGCCGCCGCGCGGCCGCAGATGCCGGCCTCCGCGACCGGTTCCGTCATCGCCATCGAGGACCTGTCGCTCACCTTCCAGACGGCGGATGGGCCGGTCCAGGCGCTGTCGGGCATCGATCTTGCGATCCGCCGCGGCGAGTTCGTCTCGCTGATCGGCCCGTCGGGCTGCGGCAAGACCACGCTGCTGCGCGTCATCGCCGATCTGGAACAGCCGACCTCCGGCCTCATCTCCGTCAACGGCGAGACGCCGGACGCCGCCCGCCGCGACCGCTCCTACGGCTATGTCTTCCAGGCGGCCGCCCTCTATCCTTGGCGCACGATCGCCAGCAACATCGCCCTGCCGCTGGAGATCATGGGCCTGCCCAAGGCGGAGCGGGCAAAGCGGGTGAAGCGCAACATGGAACTCGTCAACCTGACGGGCTTCGAGCGCAAGTTTCCCTGGCAGCTCTCCGGCGGCATGCAGCAGCGCGCCTCCATCGCCAGAGCCCTCGCCGTCGAGCCGGACCTCCTGCTGATGGACGAGCCTTTCGGCGCCCTCGACGAGATCGTCCGCGATCACCTCAACGAACAGCTCCTGCAGCTCTGGGCCAAGACCAACAAGACCATCGTCTTCGTCACCCATTCCATTCCCGAGGCCGTGTTCCTGTCGACGAGGATCGTCGTCATGTCGCCGCGCCCCGGCCGCATCTACGACGTCATCGAGACCGGCCTGCCGAAGGATCGCGGTCTCGACATCCGCGAAACGCCGGAATTCCTCGCCCTCGCCCACCGCGTGCGCGAGGGTCTTCGGGCAGGCCATTCCTATGAGGATTGAGATGGGCGGGGTGCGCAAATGAGCTCCACTGCGCCCATCGCGGAGCCCGGCGGCGGCGTCGGCCTGTCGCCGCGCATATTCGTCCAGCGCATCTTTGCAGGAAAGACGGGCCCGGTGCTCACCGTCCTCGCCGCGCTTGTCATCCTCTGGTACGCGGGCGCGGTCTACCTCAACGCCCCGCAACAGATCGACCGCGACCGGCGCGCCGAAATCGAGCGCTCGGTCACGGATTTCATGGGCGCCACCTGGGCGCAGGAGCGGCCGGTCCTGCCCGCCCCCCATCAGGTCGCGGCGGAGATCTGGAAGACCACCTTCGCCATGAACCCGACCTCCAAGCGGAGCCTCGTCTATCATGGCTGGGTCACCCTCTCCTCGACGCTGACCGGCTTCGGCATCGGCGTCCTTCTCGGCATCGTGCTCGCCGTCGGCATCGTCTATTCCAGGACCCTCGACCGCAGCCTGATGCCCTGGATCATCACCTCGCAGACGATCCCTATCCTGGCGATCGCGCCGATGATCGTCGTCGTGCTCGGCTCGCTCGATGTCGCACCGATCTTCGCCAAGGGCACGGTTTCGGCCTATCTCGCCTTCTTCCCGGTCGCGGTCGGCATGGTGAAGGGGCTGCGTTCCCCCGATCCGATGCTCCTCGACCTGATGCGCACCTATTCGGCGAGCAACTGGCAGACGCTCGTCAAGCTGCGCCTGCCCTCGGCCATGCCCTTCCTCTTCGCCTCGCTGAAGGTCGCGATTGCCATATCGCTCGTCGGCGCCATCGTCGGCGAACTGCCGACCGGCGCCAGGGCCGGGCTCGGGGCCCGGCTCCTCGCCGGCTCCTACTATGGCCAGACCGTGCAGATCTGGTCGGCGCTCCTCGTCGCCGCCTTCATGGCCGCGATCCTCGTCACCATCGTCGGCTTCGCCGACCGTCTGGTGCTGAAGCGCATGGGGATCGCCGAATGAACGGGGCGGCGGCCGACATGGCGACAGGCTCCAGCACCGGTCCGCTGACGCCGGCGCGCGCGCCGGTCCTCGCCTATCCGGCGGCGCTCCTCGCCTTCACGGCCATTCCAATGCCCGTGGCGACCGGCGGCAGCATCGTCGCCGGCTCCTCGCTCCTTGCCGCGGCGCTCCTTCTCATCATTCCGGCGCTCGGCATTCCGCGCCCGCCCGCGCTGCGCCTTGTCCTGGTCGGCGCGGTCACCATCGCCGCCTTCCTGCTGATCCTGGCCAATCTGTCCCCCGTCGAGGGAAAAGCGAGCCTCGGCTACTGGCTGCTGCTCGCCTCCGCCGGCGTGATGGCCGTGCAGATGATGCGCGGCCTCGCCCATCGCGCCGGCAGCGGGTCTTTGCGCGCCCGTCTCATTTCGCTCTCCGTGCCGGTCGTCTTCGGTCTGTGGCTCCTCATCCTTTGGGAATGCATCGTGCGCGGCGCCGGCGTGCCGACGGTGCTCCTGCCGCCGCCGAGCGACATCGCGGTGCGCTTCGCCTCCTCGCTCGACATCCTCTGGGCCGATTTCCGCCAGACCTTCCTGAAGGCCGTCATCGCCGGCTATGTCATGGGCTGCGGTTCCGGCTTCCTCGTGGCGCTTCTCGTCGACCGGGTGCCCTTCCTCAGGCGCGGCCTCCTGCCGGTCGGCAACATGGTCTCGGCCCTGCCGATCATCGGCATCGCCCCGATCATGGTCATGTGGTTCGGCTTCGACTGGCCGTCCAAGGCCGCGGTCGTCGTCGTCATGACCTTCTTCCCGATGCTGGTGAACACGGTCTCCGGGCTCTCGGCGGCCGGCGGAATGGAGCGCGACCTGATGCGCACCTACGCCGCCACCCATGCCCAGTCGCTGGTCAAGCTGCGCCTGCCGGCAGCGCTCCCCTTCATCTTCAACGCGCTGAAGATCAACTCGACCCTCGCCCTGATCGGCGCGATCGTGGCCGAGTTCTTCGGCACGCCCATCGTCGGCATGGGCTTCAGGATTTCCACCGAAGTCGGACGGATGAACATCGGCATGGTCTGGGCCGAGATCACCGTCGCGGCCATCGCCGGCTCGCTCTTCTACGGCATCGTCGCCATGATCGAGCGCGCCTTCACATTCTGGCACCCGTCCTATCGACATTGAGGCGGGCGCCCCAAAAGAGAGGGAGAACGGTATGAAGAAGGTATTGGCAGCTCTGGCGCTTTCGGCGGGCCTTGCCGCGGGACCGGCCGCGGCCGCGGACGAGGTCGTCCTGCAGCTGAAATGGGTCACGCAGGCCCAGTTCGCCGGCTATTACGTCGCCCAGGAAAAGGGCTTCTACGACGAGGCCGGTCTCGACGTGGAGATCAAGCCCGGCGGCCCGGACATCGCCCCCGAGCAGGTGATCGCCGGCGGCGGCGCCGATGTCATCGTCGACTGGATGCCGGCCGCGCTCGCCGCCCGCGAGAAGGGGCTGGCGCTCGTCAACATCGCCCAGCCCTTCGCCAAGTCGGGCATGATGCTGACCTGCCGCAAGGAGACGGGCATCGAGAGCCCGGAGGACTTCAAGGGCAAGACTCTCGGCGTCTGGTTCTTCGGCAACGAATATCCGTTCCTGTCCTGGATGAGCCATCTCGGCATCCCGACCACCGGCGGCGATGACGGCGTCACGGTCATCAAGCAGGGCTTCAACGTCGATCCGCTGCTGCAGAAGCAGGCCGACTGCATCTCCACGATGACCTACAACGAATACTGGCAGGTCATCGACGCCGGCATCCCGGAGGACGAGCTCGTCGTCTTCAAATACGAGGATCAGGGCGTCGCCACGCTGGAGGACGGCCTCTATGTCCTCGAAGACAGCCTCAAGGACGAGGCCTTCGTCGACAAGATGGCCCGCTTCGTGAAGGCCTCCATGCAGGGCTGGGACTATGCCCGCGAGCACCCGGACGAGGCCGCCGAGATCGTTCTGGAGAACGACGAGACCGGCGCCCAGACCGAAAAGCACCAGAAGCGCATGATGGGCGAGATCAACAAGCTGACGGAAGGCTCCGACGGCACGCTCGACATGGACGATTACCAGCGCACCGTGAAGACGCTGCTGGAAGGCGGCTCCGACCCGGTCATCACCAAGGAGCCGGAAGGCGCCACGACCACGGCCGTCACCGACAAGATGAAGGAGATGTGAGCCGAAAGGCTTCCGTCCCCTTGCCGGAAATCGAAGGGGAGGCTCCGGCCTCCCCTTTTTCGTGAGGCCTCAGGACACCCCGTCCCGACCCTTGCCGCCGTTCTCCTCCGACACGGCCGCCGAGACATTCCGAAGCACAATGATGATGAACAGGCCGATGGCGGTGGCGAGCGCCGCGATCAGGCCATGGCCAAGCCCCACCGCCGTGCCGATCGCGCCGGCGAGCCACATGCCGGCTCCGGTCGTCAGCCCGCTCACATGGCCGCGCGCATGCAGGATGACGCCGGCGGCAAGAAAGGCCACGCCGCTCGTGACCGCCTCGATGAGGCGAATCGGATCGGAGCGCACGACGTCGCTCGCATCGCGGTAGGCTTCGATCAGTTCGCAGGATAGGACGGCAAACGTCGCCGCTGCGAGCGCAGTCACCATATGGGTGCGAAGGCCCGCCGGCTTGTCGCGCCATTCCCGCTCGAAGCCGAGCAGCGAGCCGAGGAGCGCGGCAAGCGCCAGCCGGCCGGCGATCGCGCTCATCGGCAGATGCGTCGGCTCCGCGACTTGCCAGAGCCCCTCGAGCATGCCTTCCAAGCCGGAATTCTCCCTGCCCTCTTACTCAGGCAGATCGAACACTTCAAATGCACGCCGGTTTCATCGGCGAACCGGCGTGCCTGCTTGAATGCGGGACGGCCTAGCCGGCGTGCTTCGCCTTCGCCTCGGCCCGGCGCCGGTGCAGGATGGGCTCGGTATAGCCCGAGGGCTGCTCGCGTCCCTTGAACACCAGATCCTTGGCGCCCTGGAAGGCGACGCTCGCCGTATAGTCTTCCGACATCGGCCGGTAGGACGGGTCCCCCTCGTTCTGGCGGTCGACGACCTTGGCCATGCGCTCGAAGGTCTCTTCGACCTGCTCCTCGCTGACGACGCCATGATAGAGCCAGTTCGCCATGTGCTGGGAGGAAATGCGCAGCGTCGCCCGGTCCTCCATCAGTCCGACATCGTTGATGTCCGGCACCTTGGAGCAGCCCACCCCCTGGTCGATCCAGCGCACGACGTAGCCGAGGATGCCCTGGGCGTTGTTGTCGAGCTCGGCCTGGATCTGCTCGGGCGTCCAGTTCGGCCGCTCGGCGAGCGGGATCGAAAGGATGTCCTCCAGCTTCGCCTTGGCGCGCTTCTTCAGCGCCTCCTGGCGCTCCAGCACGTCCACCTTGTGGTAGTGGATGGCGTGCAGCGTCGCCGCCGTCGGCGAAGGCACCCAGGCGCAGTTGGCGCCGGCCATCGGGTGGCCGATCTTCTGCTTCAGCATGTCGGCCATCAGGTCGGGCATCGCCCACATGCCCTTGCCGATCTGCGCCTTGCCGCGCAGCCCGCAGGCAAGGCCCGCATCGACGTTCCAGTCCTCATAGGCCTTGATCCAGGCCGCTTCCTTCATGTCGCCCTTGCGGATCATCGGTCCGGCTTCCATCGAGGTGTGGATCTCGTCGCCGGTGCGGTCGAGGAAGCCCGTATTGATGAAGACGACGCGGTTCTTGGCGGCGCGGATGCATTCCTTGAGGTTGACCGTGGTACGGCGCTCCTCGTCCATGATGCCCATCTTCAGCGTGTAGCGGGGCATGCCGAGCGCATCTTCGACGCGGCCGAAAATCTCGTTGGAGAAGGCGACCTCGTCCGGCCCGTGCATCTTCGGCTTGACGATGTAGACCGAGCCCGTGCGGCTGTTGGCGCCGCGCCCGTTCGGGCCGACATCGTGAAGGGCGATCATGGAGGTGACCATGGCGTCGAGAAGGCCCTCGAAGACCTCCTCGCCGCTCTCGTCGAGGATCGCCGGCGTGGTCATCAGATGCCCGACATTGCGCACCAGCATCAGCGCCCGGCCGGGCAGGCTGAAGCCGGAACCGTCCGGCGCGGTGTAGTGCCGGTCTTCCTCCAGCCGGCGCTCCACCTGCTCGCCGCCCTTCTGGAAGGTGGCGGTGAGGGTGCCGTCCATCAGCCCGAGCCAGTTGCGATAGACGAGCGTCTTGTCCTCGCCGTCGACGGCGGCGACGGAATCCTCGCAGTCCTGGATGGTGGTGACGGCCGATTCCAGCACGATGTCGGCAATGCCGGCCGTGTCGGTGCGCCCGATCGGATGCGCCCGGTCGATGACGATCTCGGCATGCATGTGGTGGTTGACGAGGAGGATCGCCTCCGGCTTGTCGGCCGGGCCGCGAAAGCCCTCGAACTGGTCGGCGATCTTCAGCCAGGCATTGCTGCCGTGATGGCCGGCGACGCGCAGGCGCCCCTCCTCCACCGCGAAGGAGGCGACATGGCGCCAGCTGTCGCCGTTGAGCGGAAAGTTCTCGTCGAGGAAATCGCGGCCCCAGGCGATCACCTTCTCGCCGCGCTTCGGATTGTAGCTCGAGCCGCGCTCGGCACCATCGTTGTCGGGAATGACGTCGGTGCCGTAGAGCGCGTCGTAGAGCGAGCCCCAGCGGGCATTCGCCGCATTGAGTGCGTAGCGCGCATTGGACACGGGAACGACGAGCTGCGGGCCGGCGATCGTGGTGATCTCCGGATCGACGTTGTCGGTCTCCACGGAGAAGACCTCGCCCGCCGGCACGATGTAGCCGATCTGGGAGAGAAACTCCTTGTACGCCTCCAGCGAGAAGCCCTTGCCGCGCCGGGCGCGGTGCCATTCGTCGATCTTTTCCTGCATGTCCTCGCGGACGGCGAGGAGCTGGCGGTTCTTCGGCGTCAGGTCCCGAACGATCCCGGCAAACGCCTCCCAGAAATGCTCGGGACGGATACCCGTGCCCGGCAGTGCTTCATTGTTGATGAAATCGTGGAGCGGGCGGGCCACCTTCAGGCCGCCGGCATCGACGCGATCGCTCATGACGCTTCCCCTCGTTGGTCCCCGTGGCAGATTGCCATGCCGGGGTGCATAATGTTGGAGCCGTGATTAAGGGAAACGCCTTTCCTGTCAAACTGTCGGAAAGGCTAACGGAGACGGGGGACATAGGGTGGCAGACGCCAGGATCGAGACCGTGGGGGGCTTTCGCCTCCTCTTTGTCATGGCCACGGTGCAGGAATACGGGCCCGAACTGAAGGCGCGCATCCACCCGCTGATCACCGGCGTCGGCCCCGTCGAGGCGGGTATCGGCACCGCCGCCTGGCTTTCGCGGCTCGGCGCGGAAGACAAGCCCGACCTTCTCGTCTCGATCGGCAGCGCCGGCTCCCGGCTCCTGGAACAGGGCGAGGTCTACCAGGCGAGCGCCATCTCCTTCCGCGACATGGACGCCTCGCCGCTCGGCTTCGAGAAGGGCCGCACGCCGTTCCTCAATCTGCCGGCCGAGGTGGCGATCCCCCAGCAGATATCGGGGGTCGAGGCGGCACGCCTTTCCACCGGCTCCAACATCGTCTCCGGCGCGGCCTACGACGCCATCGACGCCGAGATGGTCGACATGGAGGGCTTTGCCGTGATGCGCGCCGGCCACCTCTTCGCCATCCCCACCATCGCGCTCAAGGGAATCAGCGACGGCAAGGCCGAGCTGCAGCATTTCCGCGACTGGGCGGATTACCTGCATGCCGTCGACGTCTCGCTCGCCGAGGTCATCGACCGCCTGGAGGACGGCGTCGCCCATATGGATCGCGACTACTGGACGCAGCTGCCCGACGGCGCCCGCGCCTGAGCCCAACCCGCCTTTCGCCGCCCGAAACCCGATCCGCCTTTACCGCCCCCGCCTCGCCCAGTATGGTCCGCGCCGGGGTGGGGCGGTTCAACTGGGAGCGTCAGATGCGCACCGGAACGTCCATTCTGTCGGCGGCATGCGCCGGCATCCTCGCCCTTTCCGCCGCCTTCTTCTCCCCGCCCGCCGCGGCCGAAAAGAACCTTCTCGTCACGGAGGGCGCCGATTATTTCGGCGCCGATTACGACGTCGTGAAGGATGTCGGGCTTGCGGCCTGCAAGTCCGCCTGCCTCGCCGATGATCGCTGCAAGGCCTTCACCTACAACACCTCCGCCGGCTGGTGCTTCCTGAAGGAGGGCGTCGGCGAGCTGCGCGCCGTCGGCAGCGCCATTTCCGGCCGTGTCGTGGAAAGCGCCGTCAATGCCCGCTCGCTGGCGGAAATGCGCACCGCCGAGCTCTCCTTCCTGCCCGCCGGCTTCCTCGACGAGGCGCGCCGGCTCGTCGGCAGCCTGAAGGAGGGCCCCTCCGGCTTCTCGCTCGACCAGACGCTCGCGGAGGCGGAGAACGCCGCCGCCGGCGGCAATTATCTCCTCGCCACCGAGCGGATGAAGGCGGGACTGCGCATCGCGCCCGATCGCCCCGACCTGTGGCTGCGGCTGGCCGCCTTCGCCGCACAGGCGAATTCCGACGACTGGCAGGTCCGCCAGCGGCTCGAGGAGGAGCGCACCGCCGCCGCCGTCAACGCCTATCTCAATGCCGATGCGCCACGCGAGCGCGCCGCCGCCCTCGCCCTTCTCGCCCGCTCGCTCGGCGCGCGCGATCAGTGGAAGCCGGCGATCAAGGCTTATCGCGGCAGCCTTGCCCTGGAAGAATTGCCGGATGTGCGCGCCGCCTATGAGCAGGCGCTCGCCCAGCACGGCTTCCGCATTGTCGACCATCAGGTCGATTCGGACGCCGCCAATCCGCGCATCTGCCTCAATTTCTCCGACGCCCTGCCCGCGATCCGCACGGACCTCGCCGATTTCATCTTCGTGGAGAACGGCGACAACCTCTCCGTCGAGGCCTCCGGTTCGCAGATCTGCATCTCCGGCGTTGCCCATGGCCGCCGCTACCATATCCGTGCCCGCGCCGGCCTGCCCTCCGCCGATGGCGAGGAACTGCAGAAGACCGCCGAGCTCGGCATCTACGTGCGCGACCGCTCCCCCTCGGCGCGCTTTTCCGGCAACGCCTATGTCGTGCCCGCCGGCGGCAGCGCCACGCTTCCCGTCACCACGGTCAATACGGACCAGATCGAGGCAGAGCTCTACTTCATCCCCGACCGCGGCATCGCCGGCACGATGCGCGACGACCTCTTCCTCAGTCAGCTGCGCGACTGGCAGGCCGAGGAGATCGAGAACGCCAAGGGCGAGAAGATCTGGAAAGGCGCCGTCGAGGTCGAGAACACGCTGAACCGGGAGGTCGTCACGGCGATCCCGATCGGCGAGCTCGTCTCCACGCTTCAGCCGGGCATCTACGTCCTCCGCGCCTCCGCCCGGAACGAGCAGGAGAGCTGGACTCCCGAGGCGACCCAGTGGTTTCTGGCAAGCGATCTCGGCATCGCCACGCTCTCGGGCAATGACGGCCTGCATGCGAGCCTGCGCGCCCTCGGTACGGCCGCGCCCGTGGAAGGCGCGAAGCTCCGCCTCGTAGCGAAGAACAACGAGGTTCTGGCCGAAGCCGCGACCGACGCTTCCGGCCAGGCAAGCTTCGCCCCGGGCCTCGTGCGCGGCACCGGCGGCATGGCGCCGGCGATCCTCGTCGCCGAGACGGATGCGGGCGACTACAATTTCCTCGACCTGTCGAAACCCGCCTTCGACCTCACCGACCGCGGCGTCGAAGGCCGCGCCGCGCCGGGCCCGGTCGATGTCTTCGCCACGACGGAGCGCGGCATCTACCGCGCCGGCGAAACGGTCTATCTGACGACGCTCGCCCGCAACGGCCGCTCCGAGGCGATCGCGAACCTGCCGCTGACGGCAAAGCTCTTCCGACCGGACGGCAAGGAGGATCGAAGTATCCTCCTGGAGGATGAAGGCCTCGGCGGGGCGCTTGCCGAAATCGATCTGTCGGCGAACGCCATGCGCGGACAGTGGCGGGCCGCCATCTACACCGACCCGAAGGGCGCTTCGGTGGCCGAGACGAGCTTCTTCGTGGAGGATTTCGAGCCGGAGCGCCTAGACTTCGAGCTTCAGACCGCAGCGCAGGCGATCGATCCGGCAAGCCCGCCCGAGATCACGGCCGAGGCGCGCTTCCTCTACGGCGCGCCCGCCTCCGGTCTCGACGCCGAGGGCGAGGCGATCGTTTCCGCCAGCGACACGATCGAGGCCTTCCCCGGCTACCGCTTCGGGCTAGCCGACGAGGAATTCCAGACGCTGCGCGAGCCGCAGGGCGGCCTCGTCACCGACGGGGAGGGCCGGCTCGATTTCCGCCCGACATTGCCCGACGGAATGGTCTCATCCAGGCCCCTTGAGGCGGCGATCAATATCCGGGTTGTCGACACCAGTGGCCGCCCCGTCGAGCGCAGCCTGAAGCTCCCCGTCGAGGGCAACGCCCCGCGCATTGGCATCAGGCCAGCTTTCCAGGGCGAGGTGGACGATAACTCCGACGCGGCCTTCAGCGTCATAGCCATCTCGCCTGAGGGCGAGCGCATCGCCGCAGAGGATCTGACCTGGACGCTGTCGAAGGTCGACCGCGACTATCAATGGTACCGCTCCAACGGCGAATGGAACTACGAGGTCCTGGAAACGCGCCGCCATGTCTCGGACGGCACGGCGCGCGTCGGCGTCGAGGCGCCGGCCGCCATCTCCGCCCCGGTCGAATGGGGCAAATACGAGATCGAAGTGGCCTCGAAGAGCGGCGACCTCCTACCGGCAAGCTTCACCTTCGAGGCAGGCTGGTATGCCGCGCCGAAGACGCTGGAAACGCCGGAATTTCTGAAACTCTCGCTCGACAAGGAGCGCTACCGCATCGGCGAGACGGCGGTGGTGCATCTTGAGCCGCGCTTTGCCGGCATCGCCCAGGTGATGGTGATCGACGACCGGCTGATCGCGACGAAATCCGTCGAGGTTTCCGAAGGCTCGGCCGAGATCGAGCTGCCCGTCACCGAGGATTGGGGGCCCGGCGCCTATGTGACGGCCGCCCTCTACCGGCCGATGGATATCGCCGAAAAACGCATGCCGGCCCGCGCCCTCGGCCTTTCCTGGGCGAGCGTCGAAAACGAGGCGCAGCGCCTCAACGTTTCTCTTGAGGCGCCTTCCGAGGCAAAGCCTCGCGGCACCTTTGCGGCGAGCATCTCGATCGCCGGCCTCGCCGAAGGCGACGAAGCCTATGTCACGCTAGCTGCCGTCGATCTCGGCATCCTCAACCTCACCGGCTTCGAAACGCCGGATCCGGAGGCCTTCTATCTCGGCCAGCGCCGGCTCGGCATGGAGATCCGCGACGTCTATTCGGCGCTGATCGACCGCTTTGCCGGCGCGCCGGGCCGCGTGCGCACCGGCGGCGACGCAGCCCTCGCCCGCTTCGAGGGCCCCGCCCCGACAGAGGAGCTCGTTGCCTGGCATTCCAGCGTCGTCCGCCTTGGCCCGGACGGCAAGGCGAGCTTCGACGTGCCCGTCGGCGACTTCAACGGCACCGTGCGGCTGATGGCCCTCGCCTGGAGCGAGAAGGGCGTCGGCCATGGCGAGAAGGACGTTCTCGTCCGCGATCCGGTGGTCGTCTCCGCCGCCCTTCCCCGCTTCATGGCGCCGGGCGACACCTCGCGCATCGCCCTCGATATCGCCCATGCGGAAGGTCCCGCCGGCGAGGTCTCGGTGACGGTGACGAGCAGCGACGAAAACGTCGTGCGGCCCGCTTCCGCTCCGCTGACGACCGAGCTCGCCGAAGGCGGCCGCGAGCAGCTTCTCGTCCCTCTGGACGCGATCGCCGAGGGCGATGCGACGCTCTCCGTGGCGCTGACGACGCCGGCCGGCGAGGTTCTTGAAAAGAGCCTTGCCCTCACCGTCCGCGACGGCGAGCCGGAGATCCTGCGCACCTCCTTCATCAGCCTTGCGCCCGGCAGCTCGGTCGATCTCGACGGATCGATCCTCGACGGGCTGAAGCCGGGCTCGGCCGGGCTTCGCGTCTCCGCCTACGGCGCCGGCCGGCTCGACGTGCCGGCGATCCTTCGAAAGCTCGACCGCTACCCCTATGGCTGCGCCGAGCAGCTGACGAGCCGGGCCCTGCCGCTCGTCTACCTCAACGAGGTCTCCGACGCGCTCGGCATGGCCCGCGACAAGGCGGCGGACGAGCGCATCGAGAAGGCGATCGAGGGCGTCCTCGCCTATCAGAGCTCGTCCGGCAGCTTCGGCCTCTGGCGGCCGGGATCGGACGATCTCTGGCTCGATTCCTACGTCACCGACTTCCTGAGCCGCGCCCGCCGTGCCGGCTACACCGTCCCGGAGACGGCCTTTTCCATCGCCCTCGACAACCTGAAGAACCGCATCGCCTATGCTCCGGACTTCTCCGATGCCGGCGAGGACATCGCCTATGCCCTCTACGTGCTCGCCGAGAATGGCAGGGCGGCGATCGGCGACCTGCGCTACTACGCCGAGACCAAACTCGACGATTTCGTCACGCCGCTGGCAAAGGCGCAGATCGGTGCCGCGCTGGCGCTCTACGGCGACCGCTCGCTGTCGAGTTCGATCTTCAGCCGCGCGGTTTCAGACCTGCGCGGCGTCAACGACGAGGGCTTCCGCTTCGATTACGGCTCACGGCTGCGCGATGGGGCGGCGATCCTGACGCTCGCCTCCGAAAGCGATATCGACAGCGTCGACCTGCCGCTTCTGGCGAGCTTTGTCGCCGACGAGCGCCAGGCCCAGAGCCGCACTTCCACGCAGGAGGATGCCTGGTCGCTGCTTGCCGCCAACGCCCTGATGAAGGGGGCCGTGCGGCCGGAGCTTTCCGTCGGCGGCGAGCGCTTCGACGGGCCGATGTCGAAGAAAGTGGACGAAGCTGCCATCCGCGCCGGCCTTTCGGTCGAGAACCGCGGCGCAGCGCCGGTCGATGTGGCCATCAGCGCCACCGGGCGCTCGCTCACCTCCGAGCCGGCTTCCGGCAACGGCTACATGATCGAGCGCGCCACCTACACGCTTCAGGGCGAGCCGGTAGATCCCGCCAATGTGGCGCAGGGCGATCGGCTGGTCGTGGTTCTCACCGTCACCGCCGATGCCGCCGGCTCCGGCAACCTCATCCTCGACGACCCGCTGCCGGCGGGCTTTGAGATCGACAATCCGAACATCCTGCGCGGCGGCGATGTCGGCGCGCTCGACTGGCTCGATCTCTCCACCGAGCCGGCGCATACCGAGTTCCGTGCCGACCGCTTCATCGCGGCAATGGAGCGCTCGCAGAGCAACGCCACGCGCTTCAGCCTCGCCTATGTGGTGCGGGCCGTCTCGCCGGGAGATTTCGCCCATCCGGCCGCCACCATCGAGGACATGTACCGGCCGGAGCTGAGGGCCCGCACCAACAGCGGCCGCGTCCATGTGGAGGGGCCGCTGCGCTGAGCCGGGCCCAGAGAGACGCGCGATGAGGCGCGCGATCAGGCGGGGCCTCGCACGACCGGCCATGGCGGGGATTGCGCTGGCCTGCGCGATGTCTCTCGCCGCGCCGGCCGGGCTCCGTCTTGCCGTCGTTTCCGTGGATCTGCCCGACCTCGACCTTGCGACCTCGACGCTGGTGGTCGACCGGAACGGCACGCTGCTGCGCCCCTTTCCGATCGGGACCGGCATCTGGCGGCTGAAGGTCGGAAGAGACCAGGTCGATCCGGTCTTCTTCCGGCTTCTCAAGACCTACGAGGACCGGCGCTTCGACGAGCACCACGGCGTCGATCTTCGCGCCCTCGCCCGCGCCGGCTGGCAGGCCGTGACGAGCGTCGGCATCGTTTCCGGCGGCTCGACGCTGACCATGCAGGTGGCGCGTCTCCTTTCCGGCGAGAACACGCGCAGCCTCGCCGGCAAGCTCCGTCAGATCCTGCTGGCGCGGGCGCTGGAGAACCGTCTCTCCAAGGACGAGATCGTCGGCCTCTATCTCCTCGCCGCGCCCTATGGCGGCAATATCGAGGGCGTCAGGGCCGCCTCGCTCGCCTATTTCGGCAAGGAGCCGGGCCGCCTCACTGCCGCCGAGGCCGCCCTCCTCGTCGCCATTCCCCAGTCGCCGGAGGCGCGCCGGCCGGACCGGCACGCCGAAGAGGCCCGCGAGGCGCGCGACCGGGTGCTCGCCCGCGCCGCAAGGGCCGGCGCGCTGCGCATCGAGGTGGCCAAGGAGGCGATCGGCTCGCCCGCCCCCTCGGCGCGAAAACCTTTCCCCATGCTCGCCGCTCACGTCGCCGCTGAAGCCGCTGAAAGAGCCCACGAAAGCGCCGCTTCGGCGCCGGGCGCGGCGGAGGAAATCCGCCTTTCCATCGATGCCGGCCTGCAGCAGCGTCTGGAACGTCTGGCGGCGAGAGCCGCAAAGAGCCTCGGCCCCCGCGTCAGCGTGGCGATCCTCGCCGCCGACCACGGCACCGGCGAGATCCTCGCCTCCGTCGGCTCGGCCGATCCGCTCGGCTTTGCCCGCGCCGGCTTCATCGACATGACCAGGGCCGAGCGCTCGCCGGGATCGAGCCTGAAGCCGCTCATCTACGGGCTTTCCTTCGAGCTCGGCCTCGCGCATCCGGAAAGCCTCATCGAGGACCGGCCGACTGCCTATGCCGGCTATGCCCCGGCGAGCTTCGACGGCGAATACCGCGGCACCGTCACCGTCCGCCGCGCCCTGCAGCTCTCCCTCAACGTGCCGGCGGTGACGCTCCTGGAAGAGGTGGGTCCGACGCGGCTTCTCGCCCGCATGCGCCGCGCTGGCGTGCGCCCTGCCCTTTCCGGCATCTCCCCGCCGGGGCTTGCCATCGGCCTCGGCGGGCTCGGCGTCACGCTGGAGGATCTCGTCACCCTGTCGGCGGCGATCGCCCGCGGCGGCGAGGCGGTGAAGCTCCGCCTAGATCCGGCCGCGCCGAGACAGGAGCTCGGCCGCATCCTTTCCCCCGCCGCTGCCTGGCAGGTCGCCGACATCCTGTCCGGCGCCCCGACGCCGCTCGGCGCCAGGGCCGACAACATCGCCTTCAAGACCGGCACCTCCTGGGGCTATCGCGACGCCTGGGCCGTCGGCTTCGACGGCCGCCATGTCGTCGGCGTCTGGGCGGGCCGCGCCGACGCCACCCCGGTGCCGGGCCTGGTCGGCATCGAGGCCGCCGCTCCGATCATGCTGGAAGCCTTCTCGCGGCTCGGGCCGACGCGGCGCATGCCGCCGCCGCCCGCCGGCATCCTTCAGGCGCGGAGCGCTGCCCTGCCGCCACCGCTGCGCTTTGCCGGCCGCGGGGAGGAGGCCGCCACGCCCGCCCCCGAAATCGCCTATCCGCCGGACGGAGCGCGCATCGATCTCGGCCTTTCCGGCGGCGCGCCGCAGCCGCTGGCGATCAAGCTGCGCGACGGCGCCCCGCCTTTCACCTGGTTCCTCGACGGCAGGCCCGTGCAGCGCACCGCCTTTCGCCGCGAGATCACCCTCCGCCCCCAGGGGCCCGGCTTTGCCGATCTGATGGTGCTCGACCGGGCGGGCAAGGCCGCCCGCGTGCGCATCTTCCTTGAATAGAGGGGCAGGCCGGAGTACCTCGCTTCAAGTCCCATGCCGCGCCCATCCTCCGACACGCTCTTTCTTGCCCGCGCCTTCGCCTATGCCACGCGTTGCCATAGCGGCGCCACGCGCAAGGGCTTTGTCGGCGCGCCCTATATCGACCATGTCGCCGAGGTCGCCGCGCTTCTCGCCGAGAACATCGAGGGCGCCGCCGCCGACGTGATCGTGGCGGCGATCCTGCACGGCACGGTGGAAAAGGGCGGCGCCAGCCGCGAGGAGATAGCCGATCTCTTCGGCGAGCGCGTCGCCGGCTGGGTGGACGAGATGACCGACGACGAGAGCCTGCCGCGCGCCGAACGGATGCGCCGCCAGGTGGAGCACGTTGCCACGGCCTCCCGCCCCGTCCGCCTGATCGAGCTTGCCGACAAGACAAGCAACCTCGCCGAAGTCGCCGCTTCTCCTCCAGAAGGCTGGTCGGCGGAGCGGTTTGCCGAATATGTCGAATGGGGCGCGGAGGTCGCCAACCATTGCCGCGGCATCGACGAAGGGCTCGAGGCACGCTTCGACGAGGCGCTCGCGGCGGCCCGCGAGACCGCCATACGCCTCGGCAAGGAGGCGCGCGGCGCCTAGATCCCTACGTCGAGAGGCGTCCGCTCAGTCGTGCACCAGCACGTTGCGGAACTGCCAGGGGTCGCTCTCGTCGATATCCTCCGGAAAGAGCCCCGGCCGGTCGCTCAAGGGCGTCCAGTCGGTGTAGTGGCCTTCGACCGGTCCGAGATAGGGAAGCTGGACTTCCAGGCACCGCCGGAAATCCATCTCGTCGGTCTCCACGATTCCCGCCTGCGGGTTCTCCAGCGCCCAGGCCATGCCGGCGAGCACCGCCGAAGTCACCTGCAGGCCGGTGGCGTTCTGGTAGGGGGCGAGGTCACGCGTCTCCTCGATGGAAAGCCGCGAACCGTACCAGTAGGCATTCTTGGCGTGGCCGTAGAGAAGGACGCCGAGCTCGTCGATGCCGTCCTCGATCTCGTTCTCGTCGAGGATGTGATGCGCCGGCTGCGCGGTTCCGGCCTGGCCGAACATCTCGTGCAGCGACAGCACCGCATCGTTCGCCGGATGGTAGGCGTAGTGCACGGTCGGCCGGAATTCCGGCTCAAGCCCCTCGCCGACCGAAAAGTAGTCGGCGATGGAGACGCTCTCATTGTGGGTGACGAGGAAGCCGTACTGGGAGCCGGGCGTCGGGCACCAGGTGCGTACGCGGGTGTTCGCCCCCGGCTGGAGCATGAAGCGCGCCGACTGGCAGCCCGTCTTCTGGTGGCGCATATTCGCCGGCTGCCACGTCTCGTGCGTGCCCCAGCCGAGTTCGGCCGGCTGCATGCCTTCGGAAATGAAGCCTTCCACCGACCAGGTGTTCCAGAAGACGTTGAGGGGCTTGGGATGCTTGGCGCGCTGCGTGTCGCGCTCGGCGATATGCACGCCCTTCACGCCGACATCGCGCATCAGCTTCGCCCAGCCGATCCGGTCGTCCTGGGAAGGCTCGCTATAGGCATGGCCGGTCGCCTCGGCGATGTCGGTGAGCGCCTTCTTGACGAACCAGGAGACCATGCCGGGATTGGCGCCGCAGCAGGAGACGGCCGTGGTGCCACCCGGGTTGTTCGCCTTCTCGTCGCGCACGGTCTGGCGCAGCGCGTGGTTCGTGCGCATCGCCTGGTCCATGCCGCGGTCGAAATAAAAGCCCGGCCACGGCTCCACGACGGTGTCGATGTAGAGGACACCGAGTTCGCGGCAGAGCTTCATGATGTCGAGCGACGAGGTGTCGACCGAAAGGTTGACGCAAAACCCCTGCCCCTCGCCCTCGGTGAGGAGCGGCGTCAGCAGCTCGCGATAATTCTCGCGCGTCACCTCCTGCTGGAGGAAGGTGACGCCGCGCTCGTCGAGGAGGCGGCGGTCGGCATCGTCCGGATCGATGACCGTGAAGCGATCCTTGTCGAATTCGAAGTGCCGCTCGATCAGGGGCAGCGTGCCGCGGCCGATCGAGCCGAAGCCGATCATGACGACGGGGCCGGTGATGGTGCCGTGGACGGGCCAGACGGACATGGGTGCGCTCCTTGCGGGCAATGGCGAGCAAAATTGCAGGCCTCCGTTTTCACGAAACCGCGGCAAGAGGCAAGCAGGCAGGAGAGAAAAGGCGCCGCAGGCAGGCTGCGCGAAGGATGCAACCCTGCCGCGCATTTTCACTTGCCCCCGCCAATTTGTTCTCTTATTGTTCCGGCTATTGCAACAGCCGGGGGGCGTGGTTGTGGACACTCCTGCTTTCGATCCCGCAAGCGCGATAACGCATCTTGGGGTTTTCTTCTTCTCGGGTTTTCTCATTCTCAGCTTCGCGTGGTCGATCGCCGCGCGTTTGCTTTCGTGGGTCTTCGCCCGGCTAAGGCCGTGGCTGGAGCGTCTGTTCGACACCTCGAAGGCCGCGATTGGCCGGACAATGCGGCGCCGACGGGGCTTCAGGCTGATCCTTGCCGATCTCGCCGGGGATACGGAGGGTGGGCAGACCGCTCTGGTCGCCGAGGCCCTTTCATCGATACCCGTGCTGAAAGTCGCACGAATCTCCGCCCCGGCGGGGTGGAAGTTCGCTGGCCGCATCGAGATGGAGAGGCAGGCGCAGGAGCTTCTGCGTGCGCGAAAGGCAGACGTCCTCGTCTTCGGCCGGGTGGAGCGGGCCGCGGGATGCCTCTCCATCAACTTCCTCGGGCGCGACTTCGGAATGGATCGCTACGAGCTTGGCACGGTCGAGTTGCCGACCGGTTTCGACGCCGGCCTCGCGCCCTTCCTCGTCAACATGGCTCTGACCCGCGTTACCCTCGCCGGACAGGACGACGTTCCCCTCCTCCTCGACTGGCTGTTGCCGCAGACACTCCAGCTGAAGGCGCTATGCGAGGCGATGCCGGGATCGCTCTCCAACCCGCAGCGCGCCGGCCTTCTGCATGCCGTTGGTCAGTCGGCCGCGCTGGTCGCGCGCCTGACGGACGACATCAACGGCCATCACCTGGCCCTCGCCTCGTACCGCCACGCGCTCGACGGGCTCGACCCTGAAGCCGTTCCTCTCCAGCGAGCGGGCACGCTCAATGCCCTCGCCATCGCCCTTCGGCACCTCGGCCAGGACGAGAACGACCCGGCGCTTCTGGAGGAAGCTGTCGCGACCTTCGGCCGGGCGCTCGAAGAACGACGACGCGACCTCGTCCCCTTCGACTGGGCCGAGACGAAGCTGGAATGCGGCACGGCCCTTGCGCTGATGGCGGAGCTCGAAGGACCAGCGCGGCTGGAGGAAGCGGCAGCATCTGTTCGCGAGGCGCTGGAGGAGTATCGCCCCGAACGGGCTCCCGTCCGATGGGCAACGGCGCAGATCGCGCTCGCCCACATCCTCCAGCGGCTCGGCAGGAACACACCGACCGCCGAGCCGATCGAGGAAGCCGTCAGGATCGCTCGGAAGGTCCTCGCCGATCTGCCACCGGAGCGGGCCCCCTTCGCCTGGGCGCAGGCGAACACCACACTCGGTCACGCGCTCGAGCACCTCGCCGAAAGGAAGGGCGACCCCCTCCTTCTTGTCGAGGCGGTCGAGGTCTATGGCCAGGCGTTGAAGAAATGGCCGCGCTCACGGCTGCCCCTGCGCTGGGCCGCGACGCACGCCAATGTCGGCAACGTGCTGTGCCGGCTCGCCGAATGGAAGGACGATCCGGAGACGCTCCACCTCGCGATCGCCTGTTACCGCGAAGCGCTGCGGGTCCAGCGGCGCGGAACGCACCCGCTTTCCTGGGCTGCGACCCAGAACAGCCTCGGCCTTGCATTGCGTCTTCTCGGCGAGAAGAAGCGGAGCCGGCGGCATCTGAAGGCAGCAATCTCCGCCTATCGCCGCGCCCAGGAAGAGTGGACGCGCGATCGCGTTCCGCTCGACTGGGCAATGGCGGAGATGAACCTCGGCGTCGCACTTTGCGTCCTCGGCCAGCAGAGGCGCAGCACGCGCCTTGTGCGAGAGGGAATCGCGGCCTTCTATCGCTCGCTGGAGGAGCGGCCGCGCGAGGAAATGCCCGTGGAATGGGCGGAGAGCCAAGGCAGCATCGCCAAAGGCCTGCGCGCCATCGGAGAAATCGAGAAGAGCCCGCAGAAACTAACGGACGCCGTGGCGGCCTATCGCGCGGTTCTCGAAATCCACGATCCGGACAAGTCGCCCTATGACTGGGCACAGGAGCAATGGCGGCTGGCCACGTGTCTCCTTTCGCTCGCCAGGATGAAGCACGGCATCGCCGAGTTTTCCGAGGCGCAGAAGGCCTTCGAGACGGCCGCGAAAGCCTACCGGCTGGCCGGCGCATATCGTCACGAGGCAGCCTGCGACCGGATGCTGGAAGAGATCCGCGTCGAGCTGGAAAGGCTGGAAGCGAGGGCGGCCGCCGGTGGATCGCTGCCTGGCCGGCTCCTACCAGAAATCCGCCACCTTGTGCGCCGCGCCCTCCGGCTCGGTCGCAAGGTGGTGGTAGGCTGATGCGTAGTAGAGGAGCGGCTCGCCCTCGAACGCCTCCATGGCTCGGATATGGCCGAGGAAGAGCGAATGGTCGCCGCAATCGTGCCGGTCGTATGGATCGGCGAGGATATGGGCGATCGCGCCCTTCAGCACCTTCGCGCCGTGGAAATCGATGAACTCGCTCGTCACGTCTTCCGCCGGCCGGCCGGCGAAGAGATTGCTGAGTGGTTCCTGCTCGCGGGAAAGGAAACTGATCGTATAGCGGCCGGCCGCTTCCATGACGGCGTGCATGCGCGCCTTTCTGGCGACGGCGACGACGGCAAGCGGCGGGTTCATCGAGCCCGACAGGAAAGCGTTCGCCGTCATGGCGCGCACGCCCGCATCCGTCTCGGCCGCGATAACCGTGACGCCGCTGGCAAAGCGCGACATGACGGAGCGGAAAAGCTTCGGGTCGATGGCGGGAAGCGCCGTCTGGTCCATTTCCGGTCCTTTGCTGGAAGCGCCCGGCAGCCGGGCCGCTCGGAGCCTATCTAGGGCCCTCTGTCTAGGCCATTAAGGGCCGCCGCCTCAATCGGCCCGCCCTGCGGCCTGTTCGGTCCGCCTCCGCCGAGCCGCGCAAGGCTTGCCGCGCCGTTCGCCGCCTCCCCCGATCCGGGAGAGGTTCAAGGCCTCAAGGCGCAAGCGGCGTCCTAGGAAATAAGCTGAGTCCTGGCGAGCGTCAGCTCGTAGCAGAGCCCGTCCTGCTCGAATTCGAGATCCGCCGCGCCGCCGACCGTCGTCGGCACCACCTCGCACAGCATGACGACGCCGAAACTCTTCGCCTTCGGCTGTTTCACCGGCGGGCCGTTGCGCTCGCACCAGGAGAAGCGATAGCGGCCATGATCGCCCTCCACCTTCTCGAAGGCGACCTCAACCCGTCCCTCGTCGGAGCCCAGCGCCCCGTACTTGATGGCGTTGGTGGTCAGCTCGTGCAGAGCAAGGCCGAGATACTGCGCCGCATTGGGCCGGAGGAACCCATTGACGCCCGAAAGCTCCACCTGGCTGAGGCGCGTCTCCGCATAGAGCGCGATCTGCGAGCGCACGAGATCGAAAATGCGCGCCCCCCGCCAGTCGGCCTCCGTCAGCACGTCATGCGCGCGCGACAGCGAGAAGATGCGGCCATTGAAGCGCGAGACGAACTGGTCGGTGGAACTCGCATTCTCAGCCGTCTGCCGGGCGATGCCCTGGATGACGGCGAGCAGGTTTTTCGAGCGATGCGCGAGCTCGCGCATGACGATGCGGAGATGCTCTTCCTGGATCTTGCGCTCGGTGATGTCGATGAAGGCGCCGATCGTCGCCGCGACGGTCCCGTCCTCGCCGAATTCGGGCACGAGAAGCATGTCGTACCAGCGGGGCGTGTCGGGATCGAGCGGAAGGGAAATTTCGAGCTGCTGCAGTTCCCCGGTCTTCCTCGCCTCGTGCTTGGCGGCGACGACGCTCTCCACCGTTTCGGCCGGAAAGACATCCGCGTCGCCCTTGCCGAGGATCGCCGATGGGCTGAGGCCCTCCGGCGCGTTGAACACCCAGTTGAACAGGCCGTCGGCATCCTGGGAGAAGAGCGAGATCTGAGAGCCGCGCAGCACCTTCGAGCAGCGCTCCCAGAGCGCGGCCTTGGCGACATGGCTGACCCCGACCGCCTTGCCTGCCTTGTCGCGCTGAGCGTTGTCACGCGGGGGTGTCGTCACGGACAGTGGCACCGGAAAACCATGGAGTGATCTTTAGCGAGCGAGTATCGCTGGCACAACGTGAGCCGGGAACGCCGGTTCCCGACTGCAGGCGTGAAGTTTTGCCGCGCAGCTGCGCGGCGCGAAAGGCCTTTTTTGATCATGGGGGAATATTTCTGAAGCGGATGGCAGATCGATCCGCACAAAAAAGAAGGCCTCCCGGGGTGGGAGGCCGCCTTTGCCACTGTCGCCCCGGAGTTGCCGGGCGGCGCGGCAGTTGACGGAAACGGCGGACGCTGGGGCAAAGGGGGGGAAGAGGAGGCGCGCCCGCCGTTTCCGTAACTTTCGCTTGTCCCCGATAACGGTGGGGCTCCGCGAAGGTTCCGAAAAAAGTTGGCGGGAACGATATTTTTTTGGAGCCAAGCCAGAACCGACTGAATCGGCTGGCCTTTTTGGAGATAAGTCTCTCCCAAAAAGCGAAACGCCGGACTTCAGGCCCGGCGTGCGCTGAAACAGAATTGGAAAACGGGCGGGCGTTAGCCGGCGCGGCGCTCGAAGAAGAGCGCCTGGCTGATCACCGCCTTCACCGTATCCGGCTGGAACGGCTTGGTGATGAGGAAGGCCGGCTCAGGGCGCTCACCCGTCAGCAGACGCTCCGGATAGGCGGTGATGAAGACGACGGGCACCGAGAAGGATTGCAGCATCTCGTTCACCGCATCGAGCCCCGAGGAACCGTCGGCGAGCTGGATATCGGCAAGGACGAGACCCGGCTGACGCTCCTTCACGGCCTGGATGGCTTCCGAATGGGTGCGCGCCACCCCGGTCACGCGGTGGCCGAGCGTGCGCACCAGCGTCTCGATATCCATGGCGATCAGGGGCTCGTCCTCAATGATGAGGACATCGGTCGCCACCTGTGCCGCGATCTCCTGGCCGGCCTGGTCGACGAGCCGCGAGACCTCATCTTCTGAGATGCCGAGGACCTCGGCGGTCTCGCCGGCGGAAAAGTCTTCCACCGACATCAACAGGAAGGCCTGGCGCGGCAGCGGCGTGATCGCCTCCAGCCGGCGCACGGAAGGATCGCCTTCCGGATCGATCGTCTCTTCCTTGAGGTTGATGTCGACCGAGTTCCAGTAGCGGCAGAAAGCCTTGAACAGCTCGACGCGGGGATCGTTCTCCGAATCGAAGGAGTCGGGATCGGCGACCAGGGCCTCCAGCACCGAAACGACATAGGCGTCCCCGCTCTTCTGCCCCCCGGTGAGGGCGCGGGCGAAGCGCCTCAGATAGGGAAGGTGCGGAGCGGTATTGGCGACGAGGGACATGGGGTCATCCTGAATGAGACAAACGGGCGATCGGGCGCATCACTCGCCGACCTCGGCCGTCCCGTTACGCCCTTTGGGGGGTGGTGCAACGCTACCGTTATGAAATGATTGCGGCAGCACTTGCAAGGCGACAGAGAGCGAAATGCGGCGGAAATAAAGGCATCCCGGGCCATTCCGTCAAGCTTTGAGACAGCGGCTATGCTGTGCCGGCTCAACTTCGGCGACACGCTCTGGCGGCGATCGCGCGATTTGGAACGCCGTCCCGCGCCCTGCGCCCACCCGGACAGGCTCTCGAAGCGAGAAGAAAAGGAGAGAATGAACATGCCGATGAAGCTTGAAGGTTCCTGCCGCTGCGGGGCCGTGCACTTTCGGCTCCACAGCCATACGCCGGTGCCCTACCAGCGCTGCTACTGCTCCATCTGCCGCAAGACGGCGGGAGGCGGCGGCTATGCCATCAATCTCGGCGGTCTGGCGGCCTCCCTGGAGGTATCGGGCCACGACGCGGTCTCCGTCTACCGGGCGGAGATCGAGCGAGACGGAGCCTGCGAGCTTTCCACGGGCGAGCGCAATTTCTGCCGACGCTGCGGGACCGCACTCTGGCTCTACGACCCGACCTGGCCGGAACTCGTTCACCCCTTCGCTTCGGCCATCGACACGGAACTGCCGACCCCGCCGCAAAGCGTCCACCTGATGCTCGCCTTCAAGCCCGACTGGGTCGTCCCGCAGGTCGGCCCGGAAGATGCCTGCTTCGAACACTATCCGGAAGCCTCCCTCGAGGACTGGCACAGGAAGCGGGGTCTGTGGATCGAATAGAGCGCGAGGAGCGGCCAATCGGCGCGCCGGGCCGGCCTCTTGCGCGGCCGCCAAGGAGGGGAGCGAAGCTCGGCTTGAATTGTCTATTCAATTAAGCAAGAGTTTGCCGAGGCGCACAAAAATGCGGCTGGCCTCCCTGCTGGGCACGGGCTATGGCCGTTGCTTGCGCGCATAGAAAAAGACGGAGGTGGAACATGCAGGGAAATTGCTTCGCAGCCGCGGCGCTCACAGCCGCTCTCATCGCCGCCGGACCCGCGGCCGCCGCAACCAAGGTGGCGATCGGCATGTCCGGCTGGACCGGCTTCGCGCCGCTGACGCTCGCCAAGGAAGCCGGGCTCTTTGAGAAGAACGGCCTCGACGTCGACATCAAGATGATCCCGCAGAAGGACCGGCATCTGGCGATCGCTTCCGGCGATATCCAGTGCGCGGCGACGACGGTGGAGACTTTCCTGATCTGGAACGCCAACGGCGTGCCGATCAAGCAGATCGTCCAGCTCGACATGTCGCACGGCGCCGACGGCATGGTGGTCCGCAACGACATCGAGAAGATCGCCGATCTGAAGGGCAAGACCGTCGCGGCCTCCGCGCCCGGCACATCGCCCTATTTCGTCCTCGCCTGGATGCTGAACGAGAACGGCCTCACCCTCGACGACGTGACCATCGCCAATCTGGAGCCGGCCGCGGCAGCGCAGGCCTTCGTCGCCGGTCAGAACGACGCCGCGATGACCTACGAGCCCTACCTCTCCACGGTCCGCAACAATCCGGATGCCGGCAAGATCATCGCCACCACGCTGGATTATCCGGTTGTGACCGACACCCTCGGCTGCACGCCGGACTTTCTCAAGGAGTACCCCGAGGCCGGCAAGGCACTGGTGCAGAGCTATTACGCCGCCCTCGAGATCATCAAGTCGGAGCCCGACAAGGCCTACGAGATCATGGGCAAGAACGTGAAGCAGTCCGGCGAGGAGTTCAAGAACTCGGCCTCCTACCTCGAATGGCAGGATGCGGCGGCCAACAAGGCCTTCTTCGACGGCGGCATCCAGGAATTCAACGAAAAGGCCGGCCCGCTTCTCCTGAAGATCGGCGTCATCAAGGAGATTCCGCCGATCGAGGACCTGGTCGATCCGAGCTTCGTCACCCAATAGCGGCGGAAAGCTGATCTTTCATGCCGCGTTCAAGCATTGAAACCGCGCCGGGGGAGCGTCAGGCAGCCTCCCCCGGCGCGGCCTCTTCCAGCCCAGACATCCCGGCCCCCGCCACGCTGAGCCTCGCCCGGCGCACGCGCCGCGCCATGCGCCCGCTCCAGCCCGTCGGGCCGGGCATGCGCGTCTTGCTCGGCATCGCCTTCTTCGCCTTCTTCGTCGCTCTGTGGTCCTTCGCCACCTTCGGCGGCTTCGTCTCGCGCACCTTCCTCGCCGATCCCTTCACCATGGTGGTGGAAGGCTGGCGGCTGATGACCGAATTCGGCTTCGCCTACGATATCGGCATGACGGTCTGGCGCGTCCTCGGCGGCTTCATCCTCGCCGCCGTTCTCGCCGTGCCGCTAGGCATCGCCATGGGCGCCTGGAAGCCAATCGAGGCTTTCTTCGAGCCCTTCGTCTCCTTCGCCCGCTACCTGCCGGCCTCCGCCTTCATCCCGCTCCTCATCCTGTGGGCGGGCATCGGCGAGACGCAGAAGCTCCTCGTCATCTTCATCGGCTCCTTTTTCCAGATCGTGCTGATGGTCGCCGTCACCGTCGGCGGCACGCGCCGCGATCTCGTGGAAGCGGCCTATACGCTGGGCGCCACCGATACCGGCATCGTGCGCCGCGTCCTCATTCCCTCCGCCGCGCCGCAGATCGCCGAGATCCTGCGCCTCGTCCTCGGCTGGGCCTGGACCTACGTTATCGTCGCCGAGCTGATCGGCTCATCGTCGGGCATCGGTCACATGATCGTCGACAGCCAGGCGCTCCTGAACACCGGCCAGATCATCTTCGGCATTATCGTCATCGGCGTGATCGGCCTCGTCTCCGACTTCGCCTTCAAGGCGGCGAACCGCGCCCTTTTCCCATGGAGCCTGTCATGACGAGCCTCTCATGACGGGGAGCAGGTCATGAACCCGCGACCACACGCGGCCCTTCGGGTCGAGCAGGTCTCGCGCACCTTTCCAGGCATGCGCGGCGGCGCGCCGACCCGCGCGCTGGAGCCCGTCTCCCTCGATGCGCCGGACAATTCCTTCATCACCATCCTCGGCCCTTCCGGCTGCGGGAAATCGACGCTTCTGAGGATCGTCGCCGGCCTCGATTTCCCGAGCCTCGGCCGCGTCACGCTCGACGGTCAGGAAGTGCACGGGCCCGGCCGCGATCGCGGCATGGTCTTCCAGTCCTACACGCTCTTTCCCTGGCTGACGGTCGCCGAGAACATCGGCTTCGGCCTGCGCCAGAAAGGCATGCGCGCGAAGGAACGCCACGAGATCGTCGAGGCCTTCGTCGACAAGGTCGGCCTGCGCGGCTTCCAGAACCACTATCCGAAGATGCTGTCGGGCGGCATGCAGCAGCGCACGGCGATCGCAAGGGCCCTCGCCAACGATCCGCGCATTCTTCTGCTCGACGAGCCCTTCGGGGCGCTCGACAACCAGACCCGCGGCCTGATGCAGGAGCTTCTTCTCGGCATCTGGGAGGCGGACAGGAAGACCGTCCTTTTCGTCACCCACGACATCGAGGAGGCGATCTTTCTGGGGAGCCGCTGCGTGGTCATGAGCGCGCGGCCGGGCCGCATCAAGGCGGACCTTGCGATCGACTTGCCGCATCCGCGCCACTACACGATGAAGACCAGCCCGGACTTCATGGAGATGAAGGCGCGGCTGGTGGAGGAAATCCGCGCCGAGGCGATCAAGGCGGGCTAACGCGGTTTGGACTGCCTCCATCGACAGAATGCACTTTTCTTCAGTATAATCATCACAAACGATTCCTATAATGCCAGGAAGCGGTGATGCTGAAGGTCGATCTCACCCGATATCACTATCTACCTTGCCTACAACTCTCTGAGCCCGAGCAGATCGGCTACTCCAATTTGAGTGACGAAGATAAAGACGCCATCCTTCCGATCATCGAACTAAGCCAAGTAAAGAACGAAGCCTCCTTCGATGACACGTTGAGCGCAACCACATCTATGATTGGCGATCTCTCGTTCGTTCTCGACCTATCGAAGGACCGAGCGCCACCAGCGTTTGTTCCGAAACAAAACCCGGATTATGCGAAGATTGAGAGAGTTCAAGAAGCGCAAAACCTTTACAATCAGGCACTTACTTCCCTACTGGCGCCGGACGATGGCTTCGCCAACTGGCGGCAACTGGTTGAAAAATTTCCGAAGGCCGTGCCGGTCTTGCAGTTCACGGACCTTGAGAGCCAAGACAAACAGGTACTGCGTCAAGCATCACAACTCGCCAAGGCGGGGTTTGAGCATCTAGCGCTAAGGATAACTCAAGAGACCAACGAGGCGGTATTTGCCACTGCGGGGCAGGTTGCGGCGATTCTCGACTCCCCTCTCCAATTGCTGCTGATTATTGATTGCGGACAAGGACGCCAACGAATTGCCGAGCGTGCAGAGTTTGCTAAACTCGCGATCGCTCGCGTAATGGAGGAAATGGAGCCCTCCCAAACTCTTCAATTGAATGCCGTCTGCGTGAGCGACTCCTACACCCAGCCGCCCGACGGAACCCCCAGATTGTACGAATCTCACTCCTGGGAGCTTTGGCGCCAAGCGAGCGAAACGTTTCCCTTTTTATTCGGCGACTACGGCGCGCACTACCGGCTAAAGAAAGCTAGCACCTACATGCCCGGCGATTGGAGAGCGCAAGTTGTTTACTCCCTACGCGAGGGGTGGATCACTTACAAACATCCAAATGCTCAAGATCCACAGGGCTGGATCGAGGGAGCGAAGAAAGTGCTAGGCGACTCCAACTGTGACAAAGAGAATGACTGCTGGGGAAGCCAACTACTTGAGGCAGCCGAAAGTGGGAATATCGAAGGCGCTTCGTCTGCGCGGTTCTGGCATGGTGCAAAAATAAATATGCATATACATCGCCAGATTAGGTATGCCGAGGAAGTGATGGGCGGCAGCGAATGACGTCGCGGACATGAGCACAAATATCTCTTTCAGATATCACTCTAATCGTACACTCGACCATAGCATCCTTGGTAATTGAGTGCACGATAGGAGAACCGGCGCGCCTCCCCACTTCAGCGATTTCTTGCTTGGATAATGCGTACAGCAGGGAGCGAACATCAACCCGTCGGTTACGTTTTGCCAATCGCTTAACCCGGAACTCACCACCGCAATTCCCTTCGTAAAGAATTATTCCCCACCAATGCGGTATTCTTGTGCGTGTTGCACGAAGGTGCTTTCGAGTTGTAACAATGCTTACGCGATCAAAAAAGCGCGAAAAAGCAGGCACCTGAACATTCAAGCGTCCGAGAGTGTCAGCATCGCTCTTTATCTCGAAGCCGACGAGCTCACCGTTCACCATCGCTAGGTCGATCCGCGCTGACGGGCGTGGCATCTTCAGCTCCTGAAGGAGTTCGGTAGAGCCATCATCTGGATGTTGAGAGCGCAGCCACGCAACTAGCGGGGCGCGAATACACGCATCACGTGTGATAGGATGGGTAGCTGGCTGAGAGTTCATGTGCACTAGGATCGTGGCAGCTGGTAAAAAAACATTCTCATTCGGGCTTGTTGAAGACGGCGCTTCACCAACTACCCCAAAATCCCCGGCAGCTTCAGGCCCTTTTCGCGCGCGCATTCGATCGCGTCCTCGTAGCCGGCGTCCGCGTGGCGCATGACGCCCGTCGCCGGGTCGTTCCAGAGGACGCGCTCGATGCGCCGCGCGGCTTCGGGCGTGCCGTCGCAGACGATCACCTGGCCGGCATGTTGCGACCAGCCCATGCCGACGCCGCCGCCATGGTGGATCGACACCCAGGTCGCGCCCGAGGCGCAGTTGAGGAGGGCGTTGAGGAGCGACCAGTCGGAAACCGCGTCCGAGCCGTCGGCCATTGCCTCCGTCTCGCGGTTCGGCGAGGCGACGGAGCCGGAATCCAGATGATCGCGCCCGATCACCACCGGCGCCTTCAGTTCTCCCGATGCCACCATTTCGTTGAAGGCGAGGCCGAGCCGGTGCCGGTCCCCGAGCCCCACCCAGCAGATGCGCGAGGGAAGGCCCTGGAAATGGATGCGCTCCCTCGCCATGTCGAGCCAGTTGTGAAGGTGCCGGTCATCCGGCATCAGCTCCTTCACCCTGGCATCCGTGGCGAAGATATCCTCCGGATCGCCCGATAGCGCCGCCCAGCGGAACGGGCCGACGCCTCGGCAGAAGAGCGGGCGGATATAGGCCGGCACGAAACCCGGAAAGTCGAAGGCGCGCGAAAGCCCCTCCTCCTTCGCCATCTGGCGGATGTTGTTGCCGTAGTCGAGGACGGGCACGCCCTTGTCCCACCAGCCGAGCATGGCCTCCACCTGCCGGCGCATCGACTGCTTCGCCGCCTTTTCCACTGCCTCGGGCTCGCGCTCGCGTCTTTCCTCCCATTCGGCGATCGACCAGCCGGCAGGAAGATAGCCGTTGAGCGGATCATGCGCGGAGGTCTGGTCGGTCACCGCATCCGGCATGACGCCGCGCGAAAAGAGTTCGGGAAAGACCTCGGCGGCGTTGCCGAGAAGGCCGACGGAGACGGCGCGTCCTTCCGCTTTCGCCTTTTCCAGGATCGACAGCGCTTCCTCGATGCTTGCCGCCTTCTCGTCGAGATAACCGGTGCGCAGGCGCGCTTCGATACGGCTCTCCTGACATTCGACGGCGAGCATGGAAGCCCCGGCCATGGTGGCGGCGAGCGGCTGCGCCCCGCCCATGCCGCCAAGCCCGCCGGTAAGGATCCAGCGGCCGGCAAGCTCGCCGCCGAAATGCTGGCGGCCGACCTCCACGAAGGTCTCGTAGGTACCCTGAACGATGCCCTGCGAGCCGATATAGATCCACGAACCGGCGGTCATCTGGCCGTACATCATCAGCCCGGCCCGATCGAGCTTGTGGAAATGCTCCCAGTTCGCGAAGGCCGGGACGAGGTTGGAATTGGCGATCAGCACGCGCGGCGCATCGGGGAAGGTGCGGAAGACGCCGACCGGCTTGCCGGACTGGACGAGAAGCGTCTCGTCCTCTTCCAGCTCCCGCAGCGCCGCCACGATCCGGTCGAAGCTCTCCCAGTCGCGCGCCGCCCTGCCGATCCCCCCATAGACGACGAGCTCCTGGGGCCTTTCGGCAACCTCCTCGTCGAGATTGTTCATCAGCATGCGCATCGGCGCCTCGGTCAGCCAGGACTTGGCGGTGATCTCCGGGCCGCGCGGGGCGCGGATCTTTCTGGCGTTGTCGAGGCGGGTCATCTTGCTCTGCCGATCGGTTCAGGTATGGGCGGGCGCCGCAGCAGCAAGGAAGGCGGAGAGGACCTCCGTCAGGATGGTGCGCATGCGCTCGATCTTGTTGGCGTTCCAGGCGGGGGGATCCTCATCCATGTAGCCGCGGCAGGCGATCTCCATCTGAACGGCCTGCACGCCTGCCTCTGGCGCGCCGTAATGGCGGGTGATCCAGCCACCCTTGAAACGGCCGTTCACCACCGTTTCGAAACCGGAGGCGCGGCAGATATCGCCGATCGCCTGCGACACCTCCGGCGTGCAGCTCGCGCCGTCGTTGCTGCCGATGTTGAACACCGGCAGCAGCCCCTCGAAGAGGCGCGGCACGCGCGAGCGGATGGAATGGCAATCGTAAAGGAGCGCGAAGCCGTGCCGCCGCTTCACACGGCCGATCTCGCTGGCGAGCGCCGTATGGTAGGGGGCGAAATAATGCTCGCGCCGCGTCTCGATCTCCATCGGGTCCGGCTCCTCGCCGGAAAGGTAGAGCGGCCTTCCGTCGAAGGTCTCCAGCGGCACCAGCCCGGTCGTCGCCTTGCCCGGATAGAGCGAGGCGCCGGAAGGGTCGCGGTTCACGTCGATCACGGTGCGCGACATGGCGGTATGCACGATGCTCGCATCGAGATCGCGGGCGATCGGCTGGTAGAGCTTGTCGATCCACCAGTCGGTGTCCTCGATGCCGCGCTCGCGGCTGACGAGCCGCGACTCCAGCCCCGCCGGCATCGCCGTACCCGAATGCGGCATGGAAAGGATGAGGGGCGAGCTGCCGCGACCGACGCTCACGAAATCGCTCAAGGGCCTTCCTCCAGCGCGGGAAATTGTGCCTCGCCACAGGCGGTCAGCGCCGCGCCGTCGCCGATGAGTTCTGCGGCCAGCGCCAAGTCGGGCGCAAGATAGCGGTCGGCGTCAAGGGCAGGCACCGCCGCGCGCAGGCGGGCGAGGGCCCTCTGCAGGACCGGCGAGGTGGCGAGCGGGGCGCGAAACTCCACGCCCTGCGCGGCGACCAGCCATTCGATCGCGACGATGCGGGCAAGGTTGCGGTTCATCGGGATAAGCCGCCAGGCCGCATGCGCCGCCATGGAAACGTGGTCCTCCTGATCGGCGCTGGTGGGCGTCGAATCGGTCGAGCAGGGATTAGCCCGCTGCTTGTTCTCGCTCATCAGCGCGGCGGAGGTGACCTCGGCGATCATGAAGCCGGAATTGAGTCCCGGCCTCGGCGTCAGGAAGGGCGGCAGGCCGTAGGAGAGCGCCGGATTGACCAGCATGGCGATGCGCCGCTGCGCGATCGAGCCAAGCTCGGCGATGGCGAGCGCGATCTGGTCGGCGGCGAAGGCGACCGGCTCGGCGTGGAAATTGCCGCCGGAGACGATGTCGCCGGTCTCCACCATGACCAGCGGGTTGTCGGTGGCGGCGTTGGCCTCGATGACGAGCGTCTTCGCGGCCTGTCGCAGCAGGTCGAGGCAGGCGCCGGCCACCTGCGGCTGGCACCGCAGGCAATAGGGATCCTGCACCCGCTCGTCGCCCTCGCGGTGCGATTCGCGGATCTCCGACCCCGCCATCAGGGCGCGCAGGCACGCCGCCGCCGCGATCTGCCCGGGCTGGCCGCGCAGGGCATGCATCTCCGGACGGAAGGGCGCGCCCGAGCCCATCGCCGCATCCGTCGTCAGCGCCCCGGTGACGAGCGAGGAAAGACCGATCCGCCAGCCATCAAAAAGGCCGGCGAGCGCCAGCGCGGTGGAGCATTGCGTGCCGTTGATGAGGGCAAGGCCCTCCTTGGCGCCGAGAACGACTGGCGCAATTCCGGCCGCCCGCATCGCCTCGCCGCCGGGGAGAAGCTCACCCCCGTAGAAGGCCTCGCCCTCGCCGATCATCGCGGCAGCCATATGGGCAAGCGGCGCAAGGTCGCCGGAAGCGCCGACGGAGCCCTGCCGCGGCACCATCGGCGTCACGCCCTTTTCCAGCATCGCCTGCAGGCATTCCACGATCGACCAGGTCACGCCCGAGGCGCCACGCCCCAGCGAGACGAGCTTCAGCGCCATCATCAGGCGCACGATGTTGTCGGGCAGCGGCGAGCCGACACCGGAGGCATGCGAGAGGATCAGGTTTCTTTGAAGATGGGCCGTGTCCTCCGGCGCGATGCGCGTGGAGGCGAGCTTGCCGAAGCCGGTATTGATGCCGTAGACGGCCGCACCGCCGGCAGCGGCATCCGCAACGATTGCGGCGGAGCGTTCCACCGCCGCCCGGCATTCCTCCGACAGCCTTGACGCGACGCCGTCCCGGTAGATCGCCTCCAGCTCGGCAAGGCGGACGCGGCCGGGGTGAAGCGTCAATGCCGCGCTCATGCCGCCCCCGGCACGCGGCCGCCACGCATTGCGCCGCCGCGGATCGCAAGATGCAAGGGGTTGAAGCCGATCCGGTAGGCGAGCTCGGCCGGCCTCTCGATATCGAAGATCGCGAGGTCGCAATCCTTGCCGGCCGTGATGGTGCCGATCCGCTCGCCACGGCCGAGCGCCTTCGCCGCCTCGCGCGTCGCCCCGGCGAGCGCTTCCTCGGGCGTCAGCCGGAAGAGGGTGGATGCCATGTTCATGGCAAGGAGCAGCGAGGTCATCGGCGAGGTGCCGGGATTGCAGTCGGTCGCCACGGCGATTGCCACGCCCGCGTCGCGCAGCTTTGCGACCGGCGGCTTCTGCGTCTCGCCGAGAAAATAGAAGGCGCCGGGAAGAAGGACGGCGACCGTGCCCGCCTTCGCCATTGCGGCGATGCCGTCCTCGCCGAGATATTCCAGGTGGTCGGCCGAGAGCGCGCCATGACGGGCGGCGAGCGCCGCGCCGCCGAGATCGGAGAGCTGCTCGGCATGCAGCCGAATAGGCAGCGAATGCGCCTTCGCGGCTTCGAAGACCCGCGCGATCTCTTCCGGCGAAAAGGCGATCCCCTCGCAAAACCCGTCGACCGCGTCGGCGAGCCCTTCGCCCGCGACACGCGGCAGCTGCTCGCCGCAGACCGCGTCGATATAGGCGGATGTATTGCCCTCCGCTTCCGGCGGCAGCGCATGCGCACCGAGGAAGGTGCGCACGATGGCAACATCGCGCAGCGCGCCAAGCCGGCCGGCGGCGCGCAGCATCTTCGCCTCGTTCTCCGTATCGAGCCCGTAGCCGGACTTCACCTCGACGGTGGTCACGCCCTCGGCTAGGAGCGCATCAAGGCGGGACAGCGCCGAGGCCGCGAGCTCTTCCTCGCTCGCCGCGCGCGTCGCCCGGACCGTGGAGACGATGCCGCCGCCGGCGCGCGCCACCTCCTCGTAGCTCGCGCCTTCAAGCCGCATCTCCCATTCGCCGGCGCGGTTGCCGCCGTGGACGATATGCGTGTGGCAGTCGATGAGACCGGGTGTCACCCAGCGGCCTTCGGCGTCGATCAGCGTTTCGGCTTCGAGCGCCTGCATCTCGCTTTGCGGCCCGACATGCACGATCCGTCCGTCTTGCGCGGCGATAGCGCCCCGCTCCAGAATGCCGAGCGTGCCCACGCCGATTCGCGGATCGAGCGTCGCGATTCGTGCATTGCGCACGATGAGATCGACCCTGTCGGCCAACAGCCTTTCCTCGCTCGCGGCATTTGTCTATACAAATGAGAGTAAGCGAGGATGCGGCCAATGGGCAAGCTCCGTTTCGGACAGGCGCTGACCTCCGCCGGATGGGTGGAAAACGTCACGGTGGAAACCGCGCCGGACGGAACGATCGCCTCCGTAGAAGCGGGGGGCGAGGATGGCGCGACCTATGCCGGCATGGCACTGCCCGGCCTTCCCAATCTCCACAGCCACGCCTTCCAGCGCGGCATGGCCGGCCTTGCGGAACGGCGCGGCGAGGCGGCCGACAGTTTCTGGACATGGCGCGAAGTCATGTACGCCTTCCTGGAACGGCTGACCCCCGACGACGTGGAGGCGATCGCGCGAGAGGCCTTCGTGGAAATGCTGGAGGCCGGCTTCACCGCGCTCGGCGAGTTCCATTATCTCCACCACGCGCCGGGCGGCGCACCCTATGACGACCTTGCCGAGATGGCGGGCCGTATCGCCGCCGCGGCCTCAGAGACGGGGATGGGTCTCACGCTCCTGCCGGTCTTCTATATGCATGGCGGCTTCGGCGGCGCCCCGCTCGGACCCGCGCAGCAGCGTTTTGGCAACGACCCGGAGCGCTTCGCCGCCCTCCTCGATGCCTCCCGCGCGCACCTTGCCTCCCTCCCCGATGCGCGGCTCGGCATCGCGCCGCATTCGCTGCGCGCCATCACACCCGAAACGCTCGCCGAAGTGCTTCCCCTCGCGGAAGGCGGGCCCATTCATATCCACGCCGCCGAGCAGGAAAAGGAGGTCGCCGACTGCCTCGCCTGGTCCGGCGCGCGGCCGGTCGAATGGCTCCTCGCCAATGCGCCGGTCGGCCTCGGCTGGTGCCTCGTCCACGCCACCCATATGAGCCCCGCCGAAACGGAAGCGCTCGCCCGTTCCGGCGCCGTCGCCGGGCTCTGCCCGGTGACGGAGGCCAATCTCGGCGACGGGCTCTTCGACGGACGCAGCTTTCTCGCCGCCGGCGGCGCCTTCGGCATCGGCTCCGATTCCAATGTGCGGATCGACGCGGCCGAGGAACTGCGCACCCTCGAATACGGCCAGCGCCTCAGGGACCGGGAGCGCAACGTCCTCGGCAGAGCCGCAAGCTCCACCGGCCGCATCCTCTACGAAGGCGCCTGCGCCGGCGGCGCCGCGGCTCTTTCGCGCGCCATCGGCCGGATCGAGCCCGGCATGCGCGCCGACATCGTGGTGCTCGACGCGGCGCATCCGGCCCTGGCCGGAAAGGCGGGCGACGCCGCCCTCGATTCCTTCCTTTTCGCCGGCGGGCGTGAATGCATCGCCGACGTCTATGTCGGCGGCGAGAAGCTGGTGGAGGCCGGCCGCCACCGCGACCGTCAGAAAGTGCGCGCCCGCTTCTCCGCAACGATGGAAAGGCTCGTGTCATGAACCCGCCGGTGGGCAGGGCCCCGCTGAAGCTCGACGGCACTGGGCCCCTCCACGACCAGATCCGCCGCGCCGTCGCCGCCCCGATCCTCTCGGGCGTCTGGAAGCCGGGCGAGCGCGTGCCGCCCGAGATGGAACTGATGGAGGTCTTCGGGGCGTCCCGGATGACGGTGAACCGGGCGCTGCGGGCACTCGCCGATCAGGGGCTCATCGCCCGCCGCCGCCGCGCCGGCAGCTTCGTCGCCATCCGGGCCGGCGAACATGCCGTGACCTCCATCGGCGACATTCGCCGCGAGACGGAAGCGCGCGGCGAGACCTACGGCTACGAACTCCTCCTGAGGCGCGAAAGCCGGGTCTCGGCGATGATGAGCCTTGCGAGCGGCGTTTCAGCCGGCACGCCGGTCCTGCATCTCAATTGCCGCCATCTGGCCGCCGGGCGGCCCGCCGTCCTGGAGGATCGCTGGATCAATCTTGCCGTCGTTCCCGAAGCGCTTCACGGCCCTTTCGACCACGACCCGCCCGGTCCCTGGCTGCTGGCGAACGTGCCCTTCACCGAGGGCGAGCACCGCATCGCAGCCATTCGCGCCGGTGCGACGGCCGCCCGCCTCCTCGCGATGCGGCCCGACGAGCCCTGCCTTTCGGTCGAGCGCCGGACCTGGCGCGGCAAGGAGATGATCACCTTCGCAAGCTTCGTCTATCCGGGCTCCAGCCACGTTCTGTCGGGCAAGTTCTCCAGCCGCAGCTAGGCGCGTGCTTGGCGAGGCGCCGAATCGTCGGCGCCGGCGGCCGGCGGCCGGCGAATGGCCGAGATCACGACCAAGGCCCGCCCAAAAGCCGCTGGCGGTCAAGCGCTTCAGCGACATCGGCACGCATCACGCCGATATCGCGCAGGAGATAGTGTGGCATCGACAGGAGCAGCCGATAGTCCCGTCTCGCTCGCCTCGCCGTCTGCCAGCGATCGAAGGCGCGGCCGAGCCATCCGCCCACCTCGCTCACGGACGAAATGCCGCTCTCGGCGAGCAAGAGGTACGGATGGGAAATCACGCCGAGCACATGGACGCGTTCGAAGGTCTGGGCTCGCTGCATCTGCATGGTTTTTCCTCTCGGGGAGAATCCGCCGGCCGGGCACGCCGCAACCGGCAAGACGGTAACGTCACGGAGTTTTCTCTGTCAGGAGCCGGCGAGGCTCTGACGGGCGGTTCACCGGCTCCGGGTAGGGCCGCTCAGACGGCGCTTGCCGTGGGCGCTGGCAGGGCTGGCGGGCGCCACTCGATCCTGACCCGGATAAAGAGCGAGGCCAGCATCACCGCGCCCGTCGAGATGGCGCCGATATCGGCGGCAAGCGCGATCCACGCCTCGCCGATGAGATCGTGCGCAACCCAGAAGACCCCGCCGGCCAGGAGAAGAACTCGCAGCCGCACCTCGTCGATCTGCATGCGGGCGAGCGCGAGGAGGATCGTTGCAATGGCACTCAGCGCAGAGACTGGCCCCTGCCACAGTGCGAGGCAGACCAGGGCCATCAGGCAGATCAGTGCGTAGCCCAGGCGGTTCAGGGTCGCGCTTCGCGCCGAAAAGATCGCCGCAAAGGTCTGCACCGATGCCAGCAGATTGACGGCGGCGGCGACGGTGATGCCAAGACACAGATAATGCGCTGCAAAACACAACGCAGCGCCGAGCTGTGCGATCAGCACAAGCTGGCGGCTTCGGAATGCGGGAGCAGCCGACAGGCACGTGGCCGCCGCCAGACCCGTCAAGATCGCCGGCGCTTCCGGGGAAAGCAGAGCGGAGATCATGACCACGGCCTCAGATACGGACCCTGCCGATCAAGAGCCTCGGCGACATCGTCGCGCGTGAGGCCAACGTCGCGCAGCAGATAATCCGGAAGGGACAGGAGATGCCGATAGTCCTGTCTCGCTTGCCCGATCGCCTGCCATCGATCGAAGGCGCGGCCGAGCCAACCACCGACCGGGCGCAAGGCTGGGAACACGCCCGTCGCAGGCGAACGGCGGGATCTCGTGGCCGCACCGAGCCCATGAACGCGTTCAAGGGATTGAAGAGTGTGCATCTGCATGACGTTTCCTTTCGAGAATCGTTGCTTTCTCCGGGCCAGATTGCGCGGCGGAAGCCGCACGGACGGACCGGCGTTTCGAACTGTTCTTGCTTGTCTTGCTTGGTTTGGATGGCGTCCGAACTTGCGTTCCAGCGCCACTGCTCACTTCACCGGATGCGAACCGGCACCGGGGTGATCTGTCGGATCCCACAAAGACCCTGGGGAATCGCGCCACGTCGCTGCCGAGCGGCGAGCTTCTCATCCGCCCCATCCAGCCGTGTCGGCGGAACGACGGCAGAACTTCGCCCCTCGACAGCGACGTGCTGGTTCATCTTGCTCTCCGAAACATGTGGATGCCGGCAACGCCACATTCGCTCGGTCATTGGGCCGAGGGCTGGTGGCGTTCCTTTACTGGGGGCGGTGTCTGCCTCGCCCGTTGTTGTCAGCGTTGTCGGGCCAGTGGTATTGCGTTGGACGGGGCGTTGTTTTTCGAGGGTCAGGACCGCGGATGCGCCGAGATCTCGAAATCTCCCTCCTGGGCGAGTTGCGTGTCGTCTCGTTGGGAAAGGAAGTTCCGCTTCCCGCCTCCAGGAAGGCCCGCGCACTCCTCGCCTTCCTCGTCGCCACCGGCCGGCCGCATCGGCGCGAGCGCCTCTGCGAGCTCTTCTGGGACTTGCCGGACGACCCCAAGGCGGCTTTGCGCTGGGCGCTGAGCAAGCTGCGCCGGGTGGTCGACACGGATGAACGTCACCGCATCGTCGCCGATCGCGAGCGGGTCTGCTTCGACACCGCCGACGTCCACATCGACATCAGGGATATCCGTGCGCGGCTGCGCCAGCGCGACATACCGCTTCCGGTCGAGGAACTCGAAGCGATGGTCCACCGGCTCGACCCGGTGTTTCTCGACGGGCTCGACGGTGCAGGCGACGACGCCTTCGAATCATGGCTGACGGCCGAACGCGAGGATGCGAGGCTGGCGAGGATCTCCCTCCTTCGCCAGTTGGCGACCCATGCCGATCTGACGCCTCCGGCCGCGCAGAAATGGGAGCGGCTCTGGCGCAACGCCGATCCGGAAGGCGCCGAGGCATGGCCAGGCCACCCGGCTGCCGCAGACAAGAAACGCCTGTCAGGCGGCGGAGCCGCAATTGCCGTCGCAGAACGATCCGGGCTCCGGCACAGGGATCCGCCCGCCGCCAAGGCACGTGCGCGCGCCCTGCAGGCGCAAAGGATCGGCTTCTGCGAGGTCGCGGACGGGACCAAGATCGCTTATGCCACCCTCGGCACGGGCCCGCCCATCCTGAAGGCGGCCAACTGGCTCAATCACCTCGAATTCGACTGGTCGAGCCCGATCTGGGGTCGCAGCTTCGCCGAGATCGCCCGCCATCGCACTTTCGTGCGCTACGACGAGCGCGGCTGCGGCCTCTCCGACTGGGATGTGGCAAACCTCAGTTTCGACGCCTTCGTGGAGGATCTGGAGGCAGTGGTCGACAAGCTCGGCCTGGAGCGCTTCCCGCTCCTTGGGATCTCACAGGGCTGCGCGGTGTCGATCGAATATGCCGTGCGCCATCCCGAGCGCGTCACCGGCCTTGTCCTTCTCGGCGGCTATGCGGCCGGCTGGCGACATCTGGCGAGCCCGGAGGAGCAGGCGCGGCGCGAGGCGGTACTGACGCTGACGGAGGTCGGCTGGGGCACGGACAACCCCGCCTACCGGCACATTTTCTCCCAGACCTTCATGCCGGAGGCGAGCGCGGAAGATCTCGCCTGGTTCGACGAGTTCCAGCGCCAGACGACATCGCCCGCCAATGCGGCGCGCTTCCAGGACGCCTTCGGCCGTATCGACGTCCGCCACCGGCTGGCACAGGTGAAGGCCCCGACGATCGTCCTGCACGCCAAATACGATCAGCGCATCCCGCTTGAGTTGGGCCGCGCCGTCGCTTCTGGCATTGCGGACGCCCATTTCGTGCCGCTGGAAAGCCGCAACCACATCCTTGTCGACGACGAGCCGGCCTGGCAGGTCTGCTTCGAGACCGTCGGCCGCTTCATGCGCGAGAAGGGGATCTGACGGCAGAACATCGCGTCGGGCGCGACCGCCGGCGGTGCTTCACGTTGCGGGCGTCAGGCGGTCTCCGCCGGTATCCGGGAGGAAAGATGGTGGAGCCGAGGGGAATCGAACCCCTGACCTCGTGAATGCCATTCACGCGCTCTCCCAACTGAGCTACGGCCCCTGATCTTGGGATGGGCGGCCCAGAAGGGCCGGCCTCTTCGGCTCTCGCAGCCTGTAGCCTGCGGGAGCAGTTGGATCGGCCGGGGACATGTGCCCTCCGGCCGAAGCGGGCGGAAACTAGGCGCGACTTTTGCCTTTTGCAAGTCCCGCGATGCGCGTCTTTCGAACGGCCTTCTGCGGCCGCTCAGCGCTCCTCGTCGTCGTCCACATCTCCGAGGATGTCGGAAACGTCGTCATCCCCGTCCTCGTCTTCGTCGAGGAAGGTGTCGTCGTCATCCTCTTCCTCGATCTCGATGTCGCTTTCATCGATCTCGGGAACGTCGTCGTCTTCGCTGTCGTCGTCGGCGGTATCGGGACCTGCACCCTTCTCGGTGTCGGAATCCTCGTCATCGTCGTCCGCATCCTCAAGGGACACGACCTCGATGTCGATATCCTCTTCCTCCTCGTCATCATCCTCGACGACGTCTTCCACTTCCTCCTCTTCCGCCTCGGCGGCGGCAGCCTCGGCCGCCTTCTCGCGGGCCGTCCGTTCATAGACGACGCCGCAATGCGGGCAGATGATCGGATCGCGGTTGAGATCGTAATATTTCGTGCCGCATTCCGGGCAAACGCGTTTGGTTCCAAGTTCCGGCTTGGCCACTTCGCAAATCCTTGCCTGTCAGAAAATCGCCGGTCCCGATAGCCGCCGGCCCGCCCCCTGTCAAACGGCTTCTCTTGGATTGTCCCACTTGCCGCGCGGCACGGGGATGACCGCGGCCGGACAGGATGCTAACCGAAGCGCCGCGATCGGCCGGCAGGAGGCGGGCCGGCGCCCCCTGGGAACCATGCCGATGTCCGACCTTCCAGCCCGCCCGATGACTGCGCGCCCCTCCTCCGCGCTCCGTGGCCGCATCCGGGTGCCTGGCGACAAATCGATCTCCCACCGGGCTCTGATGCTCGGCGCGCTGGCGATCGGCGAAACGCGCATTTCCGGGCTTCTGGAAGCCGCCGACGTGCTTTCCACGGCCGCTGCCATGCGGGCCTTCGGGGCGAGCGTGGAGCGCAGGGGCGAGGGCCTCTGGTCGGTTAGCGGACTCGGTACGGGCGGCCTGCTGGAACCGGAGGCGCCTCTCGATTTCGGCAATGCCGGTACCGGTGCCCGCCTGACGATGGGCATGGCCGCGGCCCATCCCTTCGCCTCCACCTTTTTCGGCGACGCCTCCCTTTGCCGCCGCCCGATGGGACGGGTCCTCGATCCCCTGCGCGAAATGGGCGCGGAAGTGATCGCCCGTTCGGGCGATCGCATGCCGCTTTCGCTGCGCGGCGCCGATCCGATGGCGCCGATCGCCTATCGCGTGCCTGTCCCTTCGGCACAGGTGAAGTCGGCCGTGCTTCTGGCCGGCCTCAACATCGCCGGCACGACCACGGTGATCGAGCCGGTGCCGACCCGTGACCACACCGAGAAGATGCTCGCCGGCTTCGGCGCCGAGATCGATGTCGCGCGGGGCGAGGACGGCGAAACCGTCATCCGCCTGAAGGGCCTGCCGGAGCTGACGCCGCAAGAGGTCGAGGTGCCGGCCGATCCAAGTTCTGCCGCCTTCCTCATCGTCGCCGGACTCATCGTGCCGGAAAGCGACATCACCGTCGAAGGCGTTCTCCTCAACGAGCGCCGCACCGGCCTCCTGGAAGTGCTGGCCGAGATGGGGGCGGACATCTCGATCGAGAACGAGCGCGAGACCGGAGGCGAGCGCCTCGGCGACATCCGCGCCCGCGCCTCGCGGCTGAAGGCCGTGGAGGTGCCGCCGGAGCGCGCTCCGGCGATGATCGACGAATACCCGGTGCTCGCTGTCGCCGCCTCCTTTGCCGAGGGCGTCACGCTGATGTACGGGCTTGAGGAATTGCGCGTGAAGGAATCCGATCGCCTCGCCGCCGTCGCCGCCGGGCTCACCGCGAACGGCGTTGCCTGCAAGGAGGGCGCCGCCAGCCTCGCCGTCACCGGCGGGCGCGTGCCCGGCGGCGGCACCGTAGTCACCCACATGGACCACCGCATTGCCATGAGCTTCCTCGTGATGGGCCTTGCCGCCGAAAAGCCGGTCACCGTCGACGATGCGGCGATGATCGCCACGTCCTTTCCGGGCTTTGCCGAGCTTCTCGCCGGGCTCGGCGGCACGATCGGCGGGGCAGAGCTCACCGCGGGGGACACGAAATGAGCCGCTCCCTCGTCATCGCCATCGATGGTCCGGCCGCTTCCGGCAAGGGCACGCTGGCGCGAAGGCTCGCCGCCCATTACGGGCTGAAGCATCTCGACACCGGGCTCACCTACCGCGCTGTCGCCGCGCTTCTCCTGGAGGAAGGCGGCCTTGGCGAGAACGGCGCAAGGGCGGTCGCGGCCGCCGAGAGGCTCGACCTCGGCGCCATGGACCGCGACCGGCTCGCCGCCCACGAGATCGGCGAGGCGGCCTCCAGGATTGCCGTCATTCCCGAGCTTCGCCGCGCCCTCGTCGCCCGCCAGCGCGACTTCGCGGCCAGCCCTCCGGGGGCGGTTCTCGACGGGCGCGACATCGGAACGGTGGTCTTTCCCGACGCACCGGCGAAGCTCTTCGTCACCGCCTCGCCGGAGGAGCGCGCCCGCCGCCGCACCGACGAACTTGTCGGCCGCGGACAGGCGGTGGACTTCGATGCCGTGCTTGCCGACCTGAAGCGCCGCGACGCCCGCGACATGGAGCGGGCCGATTCGCCGCTCCGCCCCGCCGACGACGCACACTTGATCGATACCAGCGCAATGACTATAGAAGCGGCATTCCGCGCAGCTGTCGCGATCGTCGATCGAGCCGTTTCGGCCGAGAACCGGGCGAGCCCTTCCTGAAGGGTTGCGCCCTTCTGGCGTATCCCAAAAGCCTCGCGGAGCGAGCAGAGCCGTTCCTTGCCCCAAACGCCGACCGCTGATGCAGCGGGGGCCGGGACGGCCGGTTGAAACACGAACCACGGCGTTGATCCCGCGAGCGGTTTGACGAAAAGCGCGCCGCCCGGGGCCCCAACAGGAGCATTGATGGCCAGTATGCAGCAGGCTGTTCCGCAGCCGACCCGCGAGGATTTCGCGGCCCTTCTCGAAGAATCCTTTGCCGACAGCGACGTCCAGGAGGGCACGGTTGTCGAAGGTACGGTGGTGGCGATCGAAAAAGACGTCGCCCTCGTCGATGTCGGTCTCAAGGTCGAAGGCAGGGTGCCGCTGAAGGAATTCGGCGTGCGCGGCCGCGACGGCGAGCTGAAGCCCGGCGACAAGGTCGAGGTCTATCTTGAGCGCGTGGAAAACGCGCTCGGCGAGGCCATGCTGTCGCGCGAGAAGGCGCGGCGCGAGGAGAGCTGGATTCGTCTGGAAGAATCCTTCGAGAAGAACGACACCGTCACCGGACAGATCTTCAACCAGGTGAAGGGCGGCTTCACGGTCGACCTCGACGGCGCCGTGGCCTTCCTGCCGCGCAGCCAGGTCGATGTGCGCCCGGTGAAGGATGTCGGCCCGCTGATGCAGACGCCGCAGCCCTTCCGCATCCTGAAGATGGACAAGCGCCGCGGCAACATCGTCGTTTCCCGCCGTTCCGTGCTCGAGGACACGCTCGCCGAGCAGCGCTCCGAGCTGGTCGCCAAGCTGAAGGAAGGCCAGGTCGTCGACGGCGTGGT
The DNA here is from genome assembly GCF_020144925.1 of Afifella sp. IM 167. Classification (GTDB taxonomy): domain Bacteria; phylum Pseudomonadota; class Alphaproteobacteria; order Rhizobiales; family Afifellaceae; genus Afifella. The sequence goes on along the minus strand of NZ_NSLC01000003.1, from coordinate 233,000 downwards.
CAAGAACATCACCGAGTACGGCGCCTTCGTCGATCTCGGCGGCATCGACGGTCTCCTGCATGTCACCGACATGGCCTGGAGGCGCGTCAACCATCCTTCCGAGATCCTCTCCATCGGCGAGACCGTGAAGGTGCAGATCATCCGGATCAATCCGGAGACGTTCCGCATCTCGCTCGGCATGAAGCAGCTGGAAGCCGATCCCTGGGAAGGCATCGAGGCGAAGTACCCGGTCAGTGCCAAGTTCACCGGCCGTGTCACCAACATCACCGATTACGGCGCCTTCGTGGAGCTGGAGCCGGGCATCGAGGGCCTGATCCACGTCTCCGAGATGAGCTGGACGAAGAAGAACATCCATCCCGGCAAGATCGTCTCCACCTCCCAGGAGGTCGAGGTGATGGTGCTCGAGGTCGATCCGCAGAAGCGCCGCATCTCGCTCGGCCTCAAGCAGGCCATGCGCAATCCGTGGGAAGAGTTCGCCGAGAACCATCCGGTGGGCACGCCCGTCGAAGGCGAGGTCAAGAACAAGACCGAGTTCGGTCTCTTCCTCGGCCTCGACAACGACGTCGACGGCATGGTGCACCTCTCCGACCTCTCCTGGGACCGCCAGGGCGAAGAGGCGATGGAGGAGTACAAGAAGGGCGAGATGGTCAAGGCCGTCGTCCTTGAGGTCGACGTCGACAAGGAGCGGATTTCGCTCGGCATCAAGCAGGTGCAGGGCGATCCCTTCGCCGAGGCCGTCGAAGGCATCCGCAAGGGCGCCATCGTCACCGGCGAGGTTGTCGAGGTGAAGGACAGCGGCATCGAGGTGAAGCTCGCCGACACCGAGATGACGGCCTTCATCCGCCGCGCCGAGCTGTCGCGCGATCGCTCTGAGCAGCGCCCCGAGCGCTACGCGGCCGGCGAGAAGGTCGATGCCCGCGTCACCAATATCGACAAGAAGGCGCGTCGCATCACCCTGTCGATCAAGGCGCTGGAGATCGCCGAGGAGAAGGAGGCTGTCGCTCAGTACGGTTCGACCGACAGCGGCGCTTCGCTCGGCGATATCCTGGGTGCCGCGCTGAAGAAGCGCAACGCCGACGAGAAGGACAAGGGCGACGAATAGTCGATCCTGCCTCTGCGAGCCGTCGCGCTCGTAGAAGTTTAGCTAGGCTGAGACACAAGCCCGCGGGATTTTCCTCCCGCGGGCTTTTTGTTTGCGCCTTGCTGTGGGAGGGAGCGCGCCGACTGTGCTGCACCGCAGCGAAGTTTGACGCAATTTCGGAATCGGCCTACACCTTCTCCATGCGTGATCTTACCGAACCGCCGTTGCTCGATAAGTCCCGACACGCCCTCTTCCTCGATTTCGATGGCACGCTGGTCGGCTTTGCCGACGACCCAGACGGCATCCGCCTGGAGCCGGGAACCGTGGAGCGCCTGAAGGCGCTGGAAGTGCGCCAGGATGGCGCCGTCGCCCTCGTCAGCGGTCGGGCACTTTCCTCCATCGACCGCTTTCTGGCCCCCCTCGCCTTCCCCGCCGCGGGCGTGCACGGCCAGGAGATCCGTTTCCATCCCGGAGAAGGGATCGAGGCCGCGCCGCCGCCCGAGGCGATGGCGGTGGCGCGCGAGAGGCTGTCGAAGGAGATCGGCGAGGGCGACCGGCTGAAGGTGGAGGACAAGGGCGCCGCCCTCGTCATCCACTATCGCACCGCACCCGAAGCGGAGACCCGCGCCGGAGAGCTCGGCGAGGCGGCGATTGCCGGCCTTGGCGGTCTTCGCCTCGTCAAGGGTCATGCTATCGTCGAGATCAGGCCCGATAATGTCGACAAGGGAAAAGCGATCGAGCGCCTCATGGCCCGTCCGCCCTTTGCGGGGCGTGCTCCCGTCTTCCTGGGCGACGACACCACGGATGAAGACGGATTTCGCTTTGCCGCGGGCCGTGGCGGCTTCGGCGTGAAGGTTGGAAGCGGGGAAACGGAAGCGGCTTACAGACTGGCCGATGTGCCGGCGGTGCACCATTGGCTCGAGGAGGTGGCGAAGTGAAGATTCGTGACTGGCCGAGGAACCGGGAGGATGCCTTCCGGGTTTTGCCAGACGAAAAGAAGTCGAAGATCGAGACACCGAATCTCGGGGAGGGAGCACCAGTCACATGAGGCGACTGATCGTTGTATCAAATCGCGTGGGCCCGCTGACAGACGGCGGCAAGGCCGGCGGTTTGGCAGTTGGCCTCGGCGATGCTTTGCGCTCGCGTGGCGGCATCTGGTTTGGCTGGTCCGGCGACAAGAGCTCGGAGGGCACCTTCGGCGAGATGAAGGTCGAGGAGCATGGCAAGGTACGCCTCGCCACCATCGATCTGACCGCAGAGGACGTCGAGGAGTTCTACGCCGGTTACGCCAACCGCACCCTCTGGCCCCTTCTGCATTACCGTCTCGATCTCGCCGAGTTCGACCAGCGTTACGAGAACGCCTATCGCAGGGTGAACGAGCGCATGGCGGCAAGGCTGATGCCGCAGACCCAGCCCGGCGACATGGTCTGGGTTCACGACTACCACTACATTCCCCTCGGCGAGCGCCTGCGCGAATCCGGCTTTGACGGGCCGATGGCCTATTTCCTTCACGTGCCGTTCCCGAGCCCGGAAATCATGACGGCGCTGCCGAACTCGCATTCGCTCATTCGCGCCCTCACCGCCTATGACGTGATCGGCTTTCAGACGGACAATGACCGGCGCAATTTCGCCCGCTACGTCGTCGAGGAGCTCGGCGGCAGCGAGGGCGAGAACGACGAGCTGACGGCCTATGGCCGCATCTTCCGCGCTTCCACCTTCCCGATCGGCATCGACACCGAGAGCTTCGCCGAATTCGCCGTCTCCGACGAGGCGAAGGAGCACGAGGCGCAGCTGAAGGTCCTGCTGCGCGGCCGTGAGCAGATCATCGGCGTCGACCGGCTGGACTATTCCAAGGGCATCCCGGAGCGCTTCCGCGGCTTCGAGCGGCTCCTGCAGGATTATCCGGAGAACCGCGGGCGCGTCAGCCTGATGCAGGTGGCGCCGCTGTCTCGCTCCGACCTTGAGGCCTATTCCGACCTCAGGAGCGAGCTGGAGGAGCTCGCCGGCCACATCAACGGCGCCTATTCGGCGCTCGACTGGGTGCCGATCCGCATCATGACGCGGGGCTTCACCCGCCGGGCCCTTGCCGGCATCTACCGGGCGAGCCGCGTCGGCCTCGTGACGCCGCTGCGCGACGGCATGAACCTCGTCGCCAAGGAATACGTCGCCGCGCAGGATCCGGAGGATCCGGGCGTCCTCGTCCTCTCGCGCTTTGCCGGCGCGGTGAAGGAGCTGCCCGAGGCGCTCATCGTCAATCCCTACGACACGGCCTCGCTGGCCCGCGCCCTGCAGCAGGCGCTCAACATGCCGCTGGAGGAGCGCAAGCAGCGCTGGGACGCGATGTTCGCCCGCCTCAAGAAGGGCACGGCGCAGGCCTGGTGCGAAGCCATCCTTCACGCTCTGGAAGAGCGCGCGGACAAGGGACTTGGCCGTTCCTCCGCCCCGACGGCGAGCGGCAAGCCGCCCAATGCGGTGGCGCCGAAGCGACCGGAGAAGGAGGCGATGGTCACCACCAAGCTGCCGGGCACCACCTCTGCCCCCGCTCGCCGCAGCGAGGAGCGCCGGGGAGCGCTGCACTCCCTGCGCAGCTTCTTCATGTTGTAGAATGCCGGCGCCTTATCGCGTTGAATTGAAGGGCGAGGCCGGCGGCCTCGCCCTTTTTCATGTCAGGCCGGATCGGCAATGCCGATCATCACGTCGGAAGCCTTGATCACCGCATAGGCCTCCTGCCCCTCGGCAAGGCCGAGTTCCTCCACCGCCTCGTTGGTGATCGCCGAAGTGACGATCGCCCCGCCGGTGTCGATCCGAACATGCGTGGTGGTGGCGCCCTTCACGATTGCCACGATCCTTCCCTTCAGCTGGTTGCGTGCACTGAGCTTCATCGCTCTCCCCCGTTCGTCGTACTGGCCTTCTCTATCTGCTCGCTATATAGCCTGACTATACGACGTTAGATGAGGCCCGAGACGATGGAGATCGAAGCCCTCGTGACGCTGCGGAGCGTGGATTCCCCGGCCGTGGGGCGCGAGCGGATTCGACTTCTGGAGGCAGTGGCGCGAGAGGGCTCCATCACCGCCGGGGCCAAGGCGGCGGGTCTCACCTACAAGGCCGCCTGGGACGCGCTCGACGCCATGGCGAACCTCTTCGGCCAGCCGCTTCTCGAAAAGCGTACTGGCGGCAAGGCGGGCGGCGGGGCGAGCCTCACCGAGACGGGCGTCAAGGTCATCGAGGCCTATCACCGCCTTGAGGCCGAGATGGCGCGCGTCGTGCGCTCGCTCGAGCCGCATCTTTCCGGCACCGGCATCTCGCCGCTCAACCTCGTCTCGGGAATGCTCATGAAGACCAGCGCCCGCAACGCGCTCCGCGGCACCATAGCCGACATCCGCTCCGACAAACTCTCCGCCGAGGTGGCGCTTGCGCTTGGCGAGGGAACGACGATCCACGCTCTCGTCACGCAGGAGAGCGTGAGGGAGCTCGGCCTTTGCGTCGGGCGCGAGGCGATTGCGCTCATCAAGGCGCCCTTTGTCATCATCGCGCCCGGCCTGGAAGGGCCGAGCATCTCGGTGCGCAACTGCGTGCCCGGCACGATCCGGCGCATGACACGCTCGGAGGTCACCGCCGAGGTCGTTCTCGATATCGGCAGCGGCAAGAGCCTGGCCGCCACCATCACCGCCGAGAGCGCGACCAAGCTGGGACTTGAGCCTGGAAAGCCCGCCTGCGCCCTGTTCGACGCGGCACATGTCATCCTTGCAATCGACTGACCATCTGGGGGACCAAATGAAGCCTTTGAGAATGCTCGCGGCAGGCCTTGCCGCCCTTGTCCTTTCCGGCGCGCAGGCCGCGCTCGCGGCGGACACGAATATCGCCGTCGCCGCCAACTTCACCGAGGCCGCCAAGGAGATCGCCGCCGCTTTCAAGGAGAAGACCGGCGAGGCGGCGATCCTGTCCTTCGGCTCCACCGGCCAGCTCTACACCCAGATCAGCCAGGGAGCGCCCTTCGAGATCTTTCTTGCCGCCGACGATGCGCGCCCGGTCAAGGCCGTGAAGGAAGGCTACGGGGTGGAGGGAACCGAGTTCACCTACGCGATCGGCAAGATCGTCCTGTGGAGCACCGACGCGGGCCTCATCGCGGGGGAGGAGACGCTGAAGGCGGGCGATTTCGACAAGCTCGCCATCGCCAATCCGCAGACCGCGCCTTACGGCGCAGCCGCCGTCGAGGCCATGAAGGCGATCGGCGTCTACGCCGCCCTGGAGCCGAAGATCGTCCAGGGCAACAACATCGCCCAGACGTTCCAGTTTGTGCAGACCGGCAATGCAGAGCTCGGCTTCGTGGCCCTGTCGCAAATCGCAGGCAAGAGCGAAGGCTCGCGCTGGGAAGTGCCCGCCGATCTCTATACCCCGATCCGCCAGGATGCCGTCCTGTTGAAGAAGGGTGAGGAAAGCAGCGGCGCGAAGGCCTTTCTGGATTTCCTGAGGGGCCCGGAAGCCGGCGCCATCATCGAGAAATACGGCTACGGCACCGCCGCCGGAAGCTGATTGCCCGTGCCGGTCCTTTCCTCCGAGACGGTCTCGGCGATCCGCCTCACCGTCGAGCTGGCGGCCATCACGACGGCGATCCTGCTCTTCATCGGCACACCGATCGCCTGGTGGCTTGCCCGCTCGCGGGCCTGGTGGAAGGAGGCGGTCGCGACCGTCGTCGCACTGCCGCTCGTCCTGCCGCCGACGGTTCTCGGCTTCTACCTCCTCGTGGCGCTCGGCCCTTCCGGGCCGGGCGGGGCGCTCGCCGGCCTCTGGGGCGGGCGCACTCTCGCCTTCACCTTCGAGGGGCTCGTCATCGGCTCCGTCATCTATTCCATGCCCTTCGTCGTGCAGCCGATCCGCAACGCCTTCGAGGCGATGGGCGAAAGGCCGATGGAAGTGGCGGCGACGCTGCGCGCCTCGCCCGCCCGCGCCTTCTGGAGCGTCGCCCTGCCGCTCGCCCGCCCCGGCTTCCTGACCGGCGCCGTTCTCGGCTTCGCCCATACCGTTGGAGAGTTCGGCGTCGTCCTGATGATCGGCGGCAATATTCCGGGCGAGACCAAGGTGCTCTCGGTTGCCATCTACGATTATGTGGAAACGCTGAGATGGGGCGAGGCGAACCTTCTTGCCGCAGGCATGGCGGCCTTCGCCTTCATCGTCATCCTGACCATGACGATCGTCGAAAAGCGCGTCGCCCGCTCGGGCGATTGAGGGCGGCATGGAAGAACCCGGCACCATCGACCTCGCCTTCACCGGCCGTTTCGGCGGCTTCGCGCTTAATGCCGCATTCTGCGTCCCGGCGCGGGGCGTCATCGGCATCTTCGGGCCATCCGGCTGCGGCAAGACCTCGGTGCTGCGCTGCGCGGCGGGGCTCCAGCGCCTGGAAGGGTACTTATCGCTTGCCGGCGAGGTCTGGCAGGACGCTGCGACCTTTCGCCCGGCACATCGCCGCCCGATTGGCTACGTCTTCCAGGAAGCGAGCCTCTTTCCGCACCTTTCCGTCCGCCGCAACATTCTCTACGGCGCCCCGCGCCGCCGCCCTCCCCGTCCAGGCGAGGGCACGGGCCTTGAAGAGGTCGTCGAACTCCTCGGCATCGGGCATCTTCTGGATCGCTCGCCCGCCAGGCTCTCGGGCGGCGAGCGCCAGCGCGTCGCCATCGGCCGGGCTCTCCTCTCCCAGCCCAGGCTTCTCCTCATGGACGAGCCCCTCTCCGCCCTCGACCGGCAGACCAAGGACGGAATCCTGCCCTTTCTGGAGCGGCTGCACGAGCGGCTCGCCATCCCCGTGCTTTATGTCAGCCACGACATCGGCGAGCTGGAGCGCCTCGCCGACCATCTCGTCCTGATGGAGGAGGGCCGCGTGATCGCCTCGGGAAAGCTCTCCGAGCTGCAGAGCGATCCCGCCCTGCCGCTCGCCACCTCGCGCGAGGCGGCCGTCAGTCTCGATGCGATCGTCACCGGCTACGACCCCGCCTATGGCATCGCGACGCTTGCTGTAGACGGCGGCGAGATCGTCATCCCCTCCCCGGCGGGCCGGCCCGGCACGCCACGGCGCCTCAGGGTCGGCGCGGGCGACGTCAGCCTCGCGCGCAAGCCGCCGGAAAGCACCACGATCATCAACATCCTGCCGGCCCGCATCCTCGCCCATCGGCCGGTCGGACCGCACGAGAGGTTGATCGTGCTCGGCCTCGGCGAGGATGGAAGCGGTGCGCGGCTCCTCTCGCGCGTCACCCTGCGCTCCTTCGACCATCTGGCGCTTGCCGAGGGCATGCTCGTCTACGCGCAGGTGAAGGGTGTCGCCCTCGCCCCCTCCGCCGCAACCCCCGAGCGCACAACCCCGGCCTGAAAAGGGCTCCACCTTTCGTCCATCCCCAAGCGTATGAGACGTTAGTAGGGCTGCGACAACCGGGCTGGCCAATCCACAATCCCCAGTCGTATAAGTACTTAGGGCGAAGGGGAGAGGCCCGCGGGCAGGGAGACTTGCCCCGGGCCTCGCTTTTACGCTTTGTGTTTGAGTTGGTCCTGAGGGAGGAATCCAATGAAGAAGTTTATCGGCGGTATTGCCGCTGCAGCGTTGCTCGTCGGCGCCGCGCCTGCCTTCGCGCAGGAAGGCTGCGACGACGGCGAGATGGTCATCAAGTTCAGCCACGTCGTCGCGGCACAGGGCCATCCGAAGGGTGAAATGGCCGCCGCGCTCGCCGAGCGCGTCAACAAGGAGATGGACGGAAAGGCCTGCATGCAGGTTTTCCCGAACTCCCAGCTTTTCGACGACGACAAGGTGATGGAAGCCCTGCTTCTCGGCGATGTGCAGCTTGCCGCGCCGTCGCTGTCGAAGTTCGAGGCCTACACCAAGAAATTCCGCATCTGGGACTTTCCGTTCCTGTTCCCGAGCATGAAGGCCGTGAACAACTTCTCCAACTCCGAAAAGGGTGAGGAGCTGCTCCACGCCATCGAGGACAAGGGCTTCATCGGCCTCGGCTACATCTACAACGGCCTGAAGCAGTTTTCCGCCAACAAGCCGCTGATCGCGCCGACCGACGCCAAGGGTCTGAAGTTCCGTATCCAGACCTCCGACGTCGCCGAGGCGATGATCGAGGCGCTCGGCGCCAATGCCCAGAAGCTGGCCTTCTCGGAAGTCTACGGCGCCCTGCAGACGGGTGTCGTCGACGGTCAGGAGAATTCCTGGTCCAACATCTACACCCAAAAGTTCTTCGAGGTGCAGGACGGCATCACCGAGACCAACCACCAGCTTCTGACCTATCTGGCGGTCACCTCGACGGAATGGCTCGACGGTCTCGATCCTGACGTGCGCGAGCAGTTCCTGTCGATCTTCAAGGAGGTCAGCGACGAGTACAATGCGCGCGCCGAGGAGATCAACGAAGAGGCCAAGCAGAAGATCATCACGGCCGGTGGCACGGTGCGTGAGCTCACGCCCGAGCAGCGTCAGGCCTGGGTCGATGCCATGAAGCCGGTCTGGGACCAGTTCCGCGACGATGTCGGCCAGGACGTGATCGACGCGGCGGTTGCTGCCGGCAACAGCTGATCGGCGACTTTGCCCGCGCCTTTCTCGGAAGGCGCGGGATATGCCTGACAGAAAGATTTCCGCGGGACCGCAAGTATCGCAGAATGCTTGCGGCCCCGCGGTTCTCTGTTATCCGGAAAGGGCCTGGGGAGGGCTCTGATGCGCAAGAAGAGCTGGGTCACATCGCTTGAGGAGGGCTTCATCGCGCTGTTGCTGGCCGCGATGACCTTGACCCAGTTCACCCAGGTGGTCGCCCGCTACATCTTCCATTCGGGCTGGACCGGGGCTCTGGAATTCACCCGCATCCTGTTTGCCTGGCTCATCCTCTTCGGCATGGCCTATGGCGTGAAGATCGGCTCCCATCTCGGCGTCGACGCCTTCATCCGCATGTTCCCGCGCCCGCTTTTCCGCGTCGCCGCCGTCTTCGGCGCGCTGGCCACCGTCCTTTACGCCGTCATCCTGCTGGAATCGGACTGGCTGCAGTATCTCGGCGCCAATTCCCGAGGCGGCGCCGTCGATTACTGGATCCGCTTCTACAAGCTGCCGCTCGGCCTCGACGACCTACGCTATCCCGTCTGGGTGCAGGAGAGCTTCGGCGCGCCCGAGCGCGTCCAGCGCTGGATCGCCTATCTCATCCTGCCCGTCGGCCTTTTCCTGCTGGCGCTGCGCTCGGTGCAGGCGATGTTCGCCATCATCACCGGGCGGCGCGACCTCATCGTCGCCGCTCACGAGGCCGAGGAGCTCGTTGCCGAGCACGAAGGCATCGCCGCGGACGACGACCCGCCCGATGACGATCCGCCCGGCGACGATCCACCGGACCCCGAAGACGACGACTACGAACACCTGGAGCCCTTTGAGGAATCGATCGAGGATTCCCACAGGCTGCACTGGCACCACCGGCGCTAAAGCCCCAACGAGCACATCCCGATGGAATCAGGCATCCTCTTTATCCTCGTCATCGCCTTCCTTTTTCTGGGAGTTCCGATCGCGATATCGCTCGGCCTGTCGAGCGTCATCGTCATCGCGTTCTTCTCCAGCGATTCCATGTCCTCGGTGGCGCTGCAGCTCTTCACCGCCTCGCAGAACTACACGCTGCTGGCGATCCCCTTCTTCATCCTCGCTTCCGCCTTCCTGTCGACGGGCGGCGTAGCGCGGCGCATCATCCGCTTCGCCGTCGCCACGGTCGGGCATCTGCGCGGCGGCCTCGCGATGGCCTCGGTGCTTGCCTGCATGCTGTTCGCCGCGCTCTCCGGTTCCTCGCCGGCGACCGTCGTCGCCATCGGCTCCATCGCCATCGCGGCGATGCGCCAGAGCGGTTATTCGAAGGAATTCGCCGCCGGCATCATCGCCAATGCCGGCACGCTCGGCATTCTGATCCCGCCCTCCATCGTCATGGTCGTCTATGCCGCCGCGACGGATGTCTCGGTCGGCCGCATGTTCCTGGCCGGCGTCCTGCCCGGCATTCTCGCCGGCGTGATGCTGATGATCGGCATCTACATCAACGCCCGCATACGCAAATTGCAGCCGCAGCCCTTCCCGGGCTTCGGAGAGTTCATGCATGCCGGCAAGGATGCGGCCGCCGGCCTCTTCCTCATCGTCGTCATACTTGGCGGCATCTATGGGGGTGCCTTCACGCCCACCGAGGCGGCGGCCGTGGCCGCGGTCTATGCCTTCTTCGTCGCCCTCTTCATCTACCGCGACATGGGTCCCCTGAAGGGTCGGGACTGGGTGACGGAGGAAGACGGGCACGCGGCGCGCAATGGCTTCTTCGGCCTCGTCTACGCGCTGACGCTTTGCGCCCTCATCCTGATCTTCGGCTTCTTCCTCGCTCCCGACACGCCTCTGGAGGAGCGCCAGCTCGTGGCGCTCGGCGCCTCCGGTCTCGCCCTCGTCGCCTACCTCGCTTGGCGCGAAGGCGCTGGGGCGCCGCGCGCGCTTCTGGCGAGCATCCCGATCTGGGGTCGCGGCCTCAAGGACATGCTCGTCCGCTTTCCGGCCGCCTGCTTTCACCCGGACACGCGAAAGGTGCTCGTCGACAGCAGCAAGACGACGATCATGCTGATGTTCATCATCGTCAACGCGCTGCTCTTTGCCCATGTGCTCACCTCCGAGCGCATCCCGCAGGCAATCACCGACTGGATGCTCGGCGCCGGCTTCAACTGGTTCACCTTCCTGATCGCGGTGAACCTTCTGCTGCTTCTCGGCGGCCAGTTCATGGAGCCGTCGGGCCTTCTGCTCATCGTGGCGCCGGTCGTCTTCCCGATCGCCATCCAGTTGGGCATCGACCCGATCCATCTCGGCATCATCATGATCGTCAACATGGAGATCGGCATGATCACGCCGCCGATCGGGCTCAACCTCTTCGTCACCTCCGGCATCACCGGGATGGACCTGATACGGGTGGTGAAGGCGGCCATGCCCTTCACGGGCATCCTTCTCCTCTTCCTGGTGATCGTCACCTACGTGCCGTGGATCTCCACCTGGCTGCCGACATCCCTGATGGGGCCGGAGATCGTCACGACGCGCTGAGGAAGGCGCCGATCCGCTCCAGCGCCGTGCGGATGTTCTCCTCCGAATTGGCGTAGGAGACGCGCACATAGCCCTCGCCGTTGACGCCGAAATCCGGGCCTCCGATGAGCGCAACGCCGGCCTCTTCGAGGAGCGCCGATGCGAGCGGCTTCGCCTTCCATCCCGTCTTCGAGATGTTCGGAAAGGCGTAGAAGGCGCCCTTCGGCGTGACGCAGGAAACGCCCGGCAGGTCGTTCAGGAGTCCCGTCACCACTTTCCGACGTCGGTCGAAGGCGGCGACCATCGCTTCGGCCTCGTCCTGCGGGCCTTCCAGCGCCGCGATGCCGGCGAACTGCGCCGGCGCGTTGACGCAGGACCAGGCATTGACCGCGAGCTTGCGCATCTTGTCGAAGAGCGCGTCCGGCCAGATGGACCAGCCGAGGCGCCAGCCCGTCATCGCCCAGGTCTTGGAAAAGCCGTTGAGGAGGATCAGCCGGTCGCGGATTTCGGGATAGGTGAGCAGCGAGACATGCTCTTCGCCGTCATAGACCATCCGGTCGTAGATCTCGTCCGACAGGATGGCGATGTCGGGCCGCTCGGCGAGGCCAGCGACGAGCCGGTCGATCTCCGCCTTCGGCGTCACGCCGCCCGTCGGGTTGGCCGGCGAGTTGAGAATGACGAGGCGCGTCTGCGGCGTCAGCAGCGACAGGGTCTCCTCCGCCGAGAAGGCAAAGCCGTTCTCCTCGCGGATCGGGATCGGCACAGGCCGCGCGCCGGTGAACTCGATCATCGAGCGATAGATGGGAAAGCCGGGATCGGGATAGAGGATGTCCGCGCCGGGCTCGCCGAACATGAGGATCGCGGAGAACATCGTCACCTTGCCGCCGGGCACGATGACGACGCGCTCCGGCGACACCTCCACGCCGGTGGTCCGCTCGGTCCAGCGCGCCACCGCCTCGCGCAGCGGCAGGATGCCGGTCGCGCCCGTATAGCCATGCTCGCCGTCGCGCAGCGCCTTCACCGCCGCCTCGACGATATGCCCGGGCGTCGCAAAATCCGGCTGGCCGATGCCGAGATTGATGATGTCGCGGCCCTGCGCCGTCAGCGCGTTGGCGCGCGCCAGCACGGCGAAGGCGTTTTCCTCTCCGATCCGGTCGAAGCCGGCGATCGTCCTGAGCGTCATATGCGTGCGCTTTCGATGTCGTCTGGCTGAAATCGGTGCCTTTGTAGAGGAGGGGCCTGGGGCAGCAAAGCCGCATGTGCGGCACCCGGGTTTCTATCCATCGGCGCTCTCGCCTTTGACCTGTCGCGCCTCGTGGGCATATTCGGCGGAGCGATAAGAGGGAGGACCGGATGTCGTTCGACGCCAAGCACGGAACCCAAGTGAAGCTGCGCTCGCAGATCTGGTTCGACAATCCCGACGATCCGGACATGACGGCGCTCTATATCGAGCGCTATCTCAACTGGGGCATCACCCGCGAGGAGCTGCAGTCGGGCCGCCCGATCATCGGTATCGCCCAGACGGGCTCCGATCTGGCACCCTGCAACCGCCACCATATCGAGCTCGCCAAGCGCGTGCGCGAGGGCATCCGCGATGCCGGCGGCATCGCCTTCGAGTTTCCCGTCCACCCGATCCAGGAAACCGGCAAGCGCCCGACGGCGGCGCTCGACCGCAACCTTGCCTATCTCGGCCTGGTCGAGACGCTCTTCGGCTATCCGCTCGATGGCGTCGTGCTGACGACGGGCTGCGACAAGACCACGCCAGCCCTGCTGATGGCGGCGGCGACCGTCAACATTCCGGCGATCGCCCTTCCCGGCGGGCCGATGCTGAACGGCTGGTACAGGAACGAGCGCTCCGGCTCCGGCACGATGAAATGGGAGGCGAACAAGCTGAAATCCGCCGGTCAGATCGACCTGGCCGAATATGTCGAGATGGTCGCCTCCTCCGCCCCCTCCATCGGCCACTGCAACACCATGGGCACGGCGACGACGATGAACTCCCTCGCCGAGGCCCTCGGCATGACGCTGCCGGGCGCGGCTGCCATACCGGCGCCCCACAAGGAGCGCGGCCAGGTCGCCTATCTTTCCGGCCGGCGCATCGTGGAATTGGTGGGCGAGGAGGCTCTGCCCGCCGCGATCATGACGCGCGAGGCCTTCGAGAACGCCATCGTCGTCAATTCGGCCATTGGCGGCTCCACCAACGCCCCGATCCACCTCAACGCCATCGCCCGGCATCTGGGCATCAGGCTCACCAACGAGGACTGGCAGACGGTCGGTCATGCCATTCCCCTCCTCGTCGACATGCAGCCGGCCGGCCGCTTTCTCGGCGAGGACTATCACCGCGCCGGCGGCGTGCCGGCCGTCATCGCCGAGCTGATCGCGGCGGACGCTCTGCCCCACCCGGATGCGATGACGGCGAACGGCCGGACGATGCGCGAAAATTGCGAGGGCCGTTTCGCCACGGACCGCGAGGTGATCCGCCCCTTCGGCGAGCCGATCCTGAAGGATGCCGGCTTCCTCAACCTTTCCGGCAACCTCTTCCATTCCGCCATCATGAAGACCTCGGTGATTTCCGAGAGCTTCCGCCGCCACTACCTCTCCAACCCGGACGATCCGGAGGCCTTCGAGGGCAAGGTCGTCGTCTTTGACGGACGCGAGGACTACCACGACCGCATCAACGATCCTTCGCTCGGCATCGACGAGAACACCCTTCTCGTCATTCGCGGCGCCGGCCCGCTCGGCTATCCGGGGGCCGCGGAAGTCGTCAACATGCAGCCGCCGGACGAGCTCTTGAAGAAGGGCATCAGCGAGTTGCCCTGCATCGGCGACGGCCGCCAGTCCGGCACCTCCGGCTCGCCCTCGATCCTCAACGCTTCGCCCGAAGCCGCGGCGGGCGGCGGCCTTGCGCTGCTGAAGACCGGCGACCGGGTGCGCATCGACCTGAACACCCGGCGCGCCGACATCCTGATCGAGGAGACGGAGCTGGAGAGCCGCCGCGCCGCTTTGAAGGCGCAGCTCGCCAACGGCGGTCTCTCCTACGTGCCGCAGAGCCAGACGCCCTGGCAGGAAATCCAGCGGGGCATGGTCGCCCAGCTGGAGGACGGCATGGTGCTGGAGCCGGCGGTGAAGTACCGCGATGTCGCCCATCACGCCTATCCGCGCGACAATCACTGAGGCCTGACGCGCGATCGCGCACGGCACAACCAAGGAACGACCCGATGAGCGCCGCCACCTTCCGCGCCCTGCACGAGCGCCGAGAACTCTTCGTCATGCCCAATCCCTGGGATGCGGGAACGGCGCGTCTTCTCGCCGATCTCGGCTTTGCGGCGCTCGCCACCTCCTCCGCCGCCCTCGCCTGGACGCTCGGCCGGCAGGATGCAAGCGGCGCGGTCTCAAGAGCCGATGCGATCGCGCATGCGCGGACCATCGCGGCTGCGAGCCCCCTGCCGGTGAACGGCGATTTCGAATCGGGCTATGGCGAAACGCCCGCCGAGGTCGGCGAGACCATCCGCCAGGCGATCGAGGCGGGCCTTGCCGGCTGCTCGGTCGAGGACATGGACCAGGCGAATGGCGATCTCTATCCGCTCGAAGAGGCGCTCCGTCGCTTCGATGCCGCGAAGGAGGCAGCGGAAAAATCCGGCTCCGGTTTCGTGCTCACCGGCCGCTGCGAGGTCTTCTTCACGAAGAACCCCGATCCGCTCGGCGAGGCGGTGCGACGCCTGAAGGCCTATGAGGCGGCAGGCGCCGACGTCGTCTACGTGCCGGGGCTCACCACGGAGGCGGAAGTGCGCGAGATCGTCGGCGCCGTCTCCGTGCCGGTAAACGTGCTCGGCGGTATCGGCGGCATATCCAACGATATCGATGCGCTGGAAAAGCTCGGCGTGCGCCGCGTCTCCATCGGCTCGGGACTGGCAAAGGTCGCCCTTGGGGCGTTTCTGGATGCTGCGAACGCCCTGACGCACAGGCGCTTCGCCTATGAGAAGGCGGCCTCCTCCTCCACTCTCAACGGCGCCTTTTCCACCGCCCCCGGCGACGACGACTGAGCCGGTCCTTACGGCAAGAAAGGAACTTCGGAGCGGCCTTTCCCCTTCACCCCGGGCCGCCGAAACCTTCAGGGAGCCCTTCATGCACGTCCTCATCACCGGCGCCGCCGGCATGCTCGGTCGCAAGCTCGCCGAAAGGCTTGTCGCCGACGGCACGCTCGGTGGCCGGCCGGTCCTGAAACTGACGCTGCAGGATCTTCAAACCCCGCCTTCCTTCGGCTCGGAGGAGACCGCTGTCCTGCCCGTGGCGGGCGACATCGCCGACCATGTTCTCGTCGAGCATGTCATGGCCGAGAAGCCTGACGTCATCTTCCACCTCGCCGCCCTCGCCTCGGCCGGCGCGGAGGCGGACATGGAAAAGGGCTATCGCGCCAATCTCGACGGCACACGCGGCCTCTTCGAGGCGGTGCGCAAGGCGAATTATGCGCCGCGCCTCATCTTCGCCTCCACGGTCGCCGTCTACGGCGCGCCGCTGCCGGATGTCATCGACGACGATTTCGCCCTCACCCCGCTGACGAGCTACGGCACGGCGAAGGCGATGGGCGAACTGCTCCTGGGCGATTACACCCGCCGCGGCTTTTTCGACGGCGTGGCGCTTCGCCTGCCGACGATCTGCGTGCGGCCCGGCGAGCCCAACACGGCCGCTTCCGGCTTCTTCTCGTCCATCATCCGCGAGCCGCTCGCCGGCAAGCCGGCGATCCTGCCCGTCGGCGAGGACCTCCGCCACGTCTTCGCCAGCCCGCGCGCGGCAACCGGTTTCTTCCTCCATGCCGCAACCATGGAGACGGAAGCCCTCGGAACCCGCCGCTCGCTGGTGATGCCCTCCGTCAGCGCCACGGTCGGCGAAGAGATCGAGGCGTTGCGCGAAGTCGCGGGCGAGAAGGCCGTCGCCCTCATCCGCCGCGAGCCGAACGAGGAGATCGCCAGGATCGTCTCCGCCTGGCCCCGGGCATTCGAGGCAAAGCGCGCCCGCGATCTGGGCTTTGAGGCCGAGACGAGCTTTGGAGACATCGTCGCCGCCCATATCGAGGACGAGCACGGCGGCACGCCGCCGATCAACGCCTGATGCGCCGCAGAAAGGGACGGGCCCGGTCAGCGCCCGTGATTGGTGTCGCCGTGATCAGTGACTGCGCTGGGCGATGAACTTCGCTGTCGCCAGCAGCACCTCGGCACGCTCGCCATAGGGCTCCAGCCAGGCCTCCGCCTCGCCGATCGTGCGGGCGAGAAGATCCTGCGCCGCCTCCGGACCGAGCAGCGAGACCAGCGTCGCCTTGCCGGCGGCCGCGTCCTTGCCGGTCGCCTTGCCGGCGATCTCGGCGGAGGATTGCGTGTCGATGAGATCGTCGGCGATCTGGAAGGCAAGTCCGATCGCCGCCCCGAAGCGACGCAGCGCCTCGCGATCCTCGGCCCCGGCGCCGGCGAAGACCGCGCCCATCTCGCAGGAGACCGCGATCAGCGCCCCAGTCTTCATCGCCTGCAGCTCGTTGACGGCCTCCGCGTCGAGGCGGCAATGCTCGGCCGCCAGATCGCGCATCTGTCCGCCCGCCATGCCGCCCGCGCCCGTCGCCTCCGCAAGAAGCCGCACCAGTTCCACCCGTACGGCGGGGTCAGGATGCGTCCCGGCCTCGGCCAGGAGCTGGAAGGAGAAGGTGAGCAGAGTGTCGCCGGCAAGGATCGCCGTCGCCTCGTCGAAGGCGCGGTGGACGGTCGGACGGCCGCGGCGGAGGTCGTCGTCATCCATGGCAGGCAGATCGTCATGCACGAGCGAATAGGTGTGCAGGCACTCCACCGCCGCGCCGGCCGTCAGCGGCTCGCTATCGGCCCCGATCAGGGCGGCGCTCTCCGCCATCAGGAAGGGACGCAGGCGCTTGCCGCCGGCAAGAAGGGCGTGGCGCATCGCCGCCACCAGCCGTTCGGGCGCGCGCCCGACGGCAGAAAGCCGCTTTTCGTCCATCAGCCGGTCGAGCTCGCCATTCAGTCTGGCGACGAAGGCCTCGTGGCGCGGCAGGAAGCGGCCTGGATTTGTCTCACTTGTCGTCAGCATGGTTTTCGCTAAGGCAGGACGGGCTGGAAGACAGGAATGAGACCGCGGCAATGAACGGAGAAGGCGGCACGACGCCCCAGGGACCCGAAGGCGCGGAACGGCGGCAACCATCGCGTCGACGCGGCAACTGGCTGAAGAAGCTCGCCTTTGCCCTCCTCTTTCTCGCCCTGATGCCCCTGCTTCTCATCCCGATCTACAGTGCCGTCAACCCGCCCGTCTCCGCTCTGATGGTGGTGAAGCGGCTCGGCGGCGCGCCGATCGAGAAGCAGTGGGTTCCGCTTGAGGAGATCTCGCCGCATCTCGTCAACGCCGTCCTCATGGCCGAGGACGCCAAGTTCTGCCGCCATATCGGCATCGATTTCGGTGAATTGCGCGCCGCCATCGAGGAAGCGCGAAAGGGCGGCGAACTGCGCGGCGCAAGCACCATCACCATGCAACTGGTGAAGAACCTCTTCCTCTGGCCGGGCCGCTCCTACATCCGCAAGGCGCTGGAGTTTCCCCTGGCCCTTTATGCGGACGCCATCCTTTCCAAGCGCCGCATTCTGGAAATCTATCTCAACGTCGTCGAATGGGACCGGGGCGTCTATGGGGCGCAGGCTGCCGCGCGGCACTATTTCGGCAAGCCGGCCGCGGCGCTGAGCCGCGCCGAGGGTGGGCGCCTTGCCGCCACCCTTCCCGCCCCGGATCTGCGCGATGCGGCGCGCCCCGGCCCGGTCACCGCCGGCCTTGCCCGTCTCTTCGCCCGGCGCGCCGCCGCCGCCGGCCCGCATGTCGGATGCCTGAAAGAGTAATTTTTCACCGCCCCCGCTGGTCAAGCGGCGCCTTTGAAGCTATATCGCGGCCAAACAGCCATTGCCTGCCCTCGGCGGGCCCCTTGGCTTTGGGCAGATGCCCCCTCGACATTCACGGAGCACGAAATGGCCGTCCCAAAGAGAAAAACCTCGCCGATGAAGCGCGGCTTCCGCCGTTCCGCCGATGCGCTCAAGGCGCCGGCCTATCTGGAAGACAAGGATTCCGGCGAACTGCGCCGTCCGCACCATATCGACCTGAAGTCCGGCAAGTATCGCGGCCGTCAGGTCCTCGAGCCGAAGGCGGGCGTCTGACGCCGCGCCTCAAGGGTTTCCAAGAAGGGCCGGCCGCGCGCCGGCCCTTTTTCGTGGTGCCGTGAGGTCTGAGCCTTGCGCGATTTCCAAAGCCCCGGCCGCTCGCCGGTCTATGCGACGAACGGCATGGTGGCGACCTCGCATCCGCTTGCGAGCGAAGCGGCGATCGCCTGTCTGCGCGCCGGCGGCAACGCCGCCGATGCGGCGGTGGCGGCCATGGCCGTCGCCGCGGTCGCCGAGCCGCATATGGTCGGCATCGGGGGCGATTGTTTTGCCCTCGTCTCCGAGCCGGACGGATCGATCCATGGCCTCAACGCCTCCGGCCGCGCCCCGAAAGCGGCCGATGCCGAGCGGCTGAGGTCCCGCGGGATCACCACCATCGGACCGGACCATGTGGAAGCGGTCACCGTTCCGGGTGCGATCCGCGGCTTCGCCGCCCTTCTGGACCGCTTTGGCCGCTTCGGCCTCGATACCGCCCTTTCCCGCGCCATCGAGCTTGCCGAAAAGGGCGTTCCGGTCGCACCGCGCGTCGCCCATGACTGGGCGAGCCTGTCGCCCCGCCTGCACCGCGACGCCGGCGCCCGCCGACATCTCCTGCCGACCGGCACCGCGCCGCGCGCGGGCGACATCGTCCGCTTCCCGGCGCTCGCGGCCACGATGCGCAGGATCGCCGGGGAAGGCGCGGAAGCCTTCTATGCGGGGCCGGTCGCGGAGGACATCGTCGCCGCCGTCGCCTCCCATGGCGGCGCGCTGACACTGGAAGACCTTGCCGGTGCCGAGGCGCAATGGGTGGAGCCCGTCTCCCGCCTTTATCGGGGCCGCGAGATCGTCGAACTGCCGCCGAACGGCCAGGGCGCAATCGCCCTTCTCATCCTCGCGATCCTGGAGCGCTTCGATCTCGCGCGCCATCCGATGCTCTCGGCCGAACGGCTGCATATCGAGGCGGAAGCCGCACGGCTCGCCTATGGCCTGCGCGACGCCTGGCTGGCGGATCCGGCTTTCCTCGCCACGCCACCGGCGGCGCTGTTTGAGGACGGCTTTGTCGACGGCCTCGCCCGCCAGATCGACCCTTCGCGGCGCAACCCGGCTCTCCGCGCCGTCCCCCCGCCGCCCTCCGGCACCGTCTATTGCGCCGTCGCCGACGCCGAGGGCCGCTTCGTCTCGCTGATCGCCTCGCTCTTCCAGGGCTTCGGCTCGGCGATCGTGGCGCCTGAAAGCGGCGTGACGCTCCACAGCCGCGGCACCGGTTTTTCCCTTCAAGCGGGCCATCCGAACGAATACGGGCCAGCAAAGCGGCCGATGCACACCATCATCCCCGCGCTGATGCGCGAGGGCGGCCGCACCATCGCCGCCTTCGGCGTGATGGGCGGCCATTATCAGGCGCTTGGCCACGCCCATGTCGTTGCCAACATGCTCGATCACGGCGCCGACCCGCAGGAGGCGATCGACTGTCCGCGCCTCTTCTTCGATGCCGATTCGATCCTGGTCGAAACCGCCATGCCGAAAAGCGCGGCGGAAGGCCTCGTCGCGCTCGGCCACGACGTGAAGCCAGCGGCCGGTCCATTCGGCGGCGGCCAGATGGTGCTTGCCGACCCCGCGCGCCATCTCCTGATCGGCGCCTCCGACCCCCGCAAGGACGGTTGCGCCCTCGGCTTCTAGAACGTGACGGGGCACAGGCTTTCACCGCCGCCTGCCTCGCCGTCTCGCCCGCCGGATCAGAAAACCGTCTTAACCGCGGATTTATCAGGCTTTGCCACAATGCGCCCTGGTGGTGGGAGCGGGGACGGACAGCTTGGCCAAAAGGGGTGCGGAAAAAGAGGTGGATCCGGCAAGCGCATATGTGCCGGATCTGACGCCCGTGATGAACGCCGACGCCGATGACGATCGCCCGGCGCCGGGCGCGACGGCGCAGGCGATTCTGACGGAGATCGGCGAGACGGTCTACGAATGGGACCTCGTGAGCGACAGGCTGCGCTGGGCGAGCAATGCCGCAAGGGCGCTCGGCATTCCCGAACTGAAGGACATCTCCACAGGCAAGCGGTTCGACGCGCTGGTCGATCCCGACAGCCTGATGAACCGCACCCAGGCGGTACGCAACGCCATCGCCATCGATTACGGCCAGGGCGTCCCTTACGACCTCACCTATGCCCTCAACTGCGACGACGCTTCCGGACACCACCGCATCTGGGTGCGCGACCGCGGCCGCTGGTATGCCGGCCATTCCGGCGAGCCGGTGCTCGCACGCGGTGCCGTGCGCGTCCAGCCGCGCCAGGACAGCGAGGCTGCCCCGGAGCCGGCCAGCCGCACCCTGAAGGACCGCGCCGATCTGTTGCGCCTCCTGGAGGACACGCTCGTCGTCTCGCGGCACTACCAGGTGCCCTTCGTCTTTGCCCTCGTCTCCATCGACAATCTGAAGCTCGCGACGGAGACCTACGGGCCACAGGTCATCGACCCGATCCTCAACGCCATCGCGCTCGCCCTGTCGCGGACGGTGCGCGAGACCGACCTCATCGGCAAGCTGGCCGAAGGCGAGATCGCCATCGTCCTCAATCGCGTCGAGCCGGGCGAGGCCGAAGCCGCCTTGCAGCGCCTTGCCGAGAGCCTGAAGGGCGCCTCCGTGCCGCTGCGCGACCGCGTCCTCCTGCCCGTCACCTCCGTCGGGGCCGTATCGCTCAAGGGCGGCGAGGCGGAGAGCCTGCGCCAGTGCCTCGATGCGGCCCGGCGTGCTCTTTCGCGCGCCCAGGAAGCGGGCGGCGGCCATCTCGCCCTCGACCGGGGCGGCATCGCGCTTCCCCCGATCACCGCCCCGTCGACCAGCGACGAGGTGGAAGAACTTCTCGAAGCCCTTCGCGAGGGCCGCTTCCTGCTCTCGCAGGAGCCCGCGCGCCATCCGGAATCGACAGAGCCGGCCTTCTACCGGCTCGCCCCGACGATCATGACCGAAGCGGGCGGGATGAAGCCTGCCGACGAGCCGATCGCCCGCGCCGAGGGGCTGGGCTTTTCCCAGCTCGTCGACATGCGCCTTCTCTATCTGGCACGCGAAAGGCTCGCCGCCACCCCGGGGCGGCGCTTCTGGCTCTCCGTCTCGACCGGCGCCCTCGGCAACGAGGTGTGGATGGCCAATCTGGCCCGCGTCATGGGCGAGGAAGAGGCAAATGCCGGCCGCCTGATTCTCGCCTTTCCCTTCGCCGCCCTGGTGGCGCAGGGAGAGCGGATCGGCGCTCTTCTCGCGGAAGCGGCCGGGCATGGCTGCGGTCTCGCCGTCAGCTCGTTCGACGGACGCTTCTGGTCTGCGAGCGGGCTGAAGAGCCTCGGCGTGGAGCATGTCGGGATGGACTTCGCCGGCCTCCGCCTCGCCCACCACGAAGCGGAGGATGCCGCCTGGCGGGCAAGCGCCGAGTTCTTCTCCGCCCTCGGGCTTGAAAGCTTCGTCAGCGGCGTGCCCGGCGCCAGTGAGGCGGAGCGCCTTGCAAGAGCCGGCTTCTCGCTGATCTCGCACGCCCCCGACCGCGGCTAGGCCGAGATGTCGGGGCCGGAGGCCCCTTCCCCGGCGGCTATTCCTTGCCGTCGCCGGCGATCGTATCGATGGTGCGCTGCATTTCGCGCAGCTGCGTGCGCAGGGCCTCGATCTCGCGTGCCTGCGCTTCCGGCGATTTCGGGCTCGCCCTGTTACCCGCGGCGGGATTGGCGCCCGCACCTCCGCCCGCGCCGGTGAAGGGCGTGAACATGCGCATCGCCTCGGTGAACATCTCCATGTTCCGCCGCGCCTGCTCCTCCATGACGCCGAAGGCATCGCCCTTGAAGGCCCGGCTCATCTGGTCGCGCAGCTTGTCCCGGTCCTTGGAAAAGGCCGAAAGGGACGTCTCCAGATAACTCGGCACGAAGGCCTGCATGCTGTCGCCGTAATAGCGGATGAGCTGGCGCAGGAAGGCGATCGGCAACAGATGCTGCCCTTTGCTCTCCTGCTCAAAGATGATCTGGCCGAGGACGGCGCGGGTGATGTCCTCGCCGCTCTTGGCGTCCACGACGGTGAAGTCCTCGCCCTGCTTCACCATGCGCGCGAGATCCTCGAGCGTCACGTAGGTGGACGTCCCGGTGTGATAAAGACGCCTGTTGGCGTATTTCTTGATGACGGTCGGCGCGGTGTTGTTCATACGAATTCGGCCCTCCCTTGTGGTTGCAGGACAGGAGCGCCTTCTTCCTCCCGGCGAAACTGTCGGGCAGGATAAGGAGAATGAGCCGGGCTTGCCAAATTCTTTTTGCACTGCCGAAGCGGCGCCGGATTGCCGCGTTTCCGAAGACCGCCGACGTTGACAGGCAGGGCCGGCGCGCTCTTTATCGAAGCAAAGCTGCCGCGGACCACAACACCCGGAAAGGGGCGCCCGCGGCCTTCCATCCCGAGGAGGTTACCCTTGTCAGCCATCGTCATTGCCAGCGCCGCACGCACGCCCGTCGGCTCCTTCAACGGCTCCTTCGCCACCATGCCCGCCCACGAGCTCGGCGCCGTCGCCATCAAGGGCGTCCTGGAGCGGGCCGGTGTTTCGGGCGAGGAGGTGAACGAGGTCATCATGGGCCAGATCCTCACCGCCGCGGAAGGCCAGAACCCGGCCCGCCAGGCGGCGATGGCCGCCGGCTGCCCGCAGGAGACCACCGCCTGGGGCCTCAACCAGCTCTGCGGCTCGGGCCTGCGCGCCGTCGCGCTCGGCATGCAGCAGATCGCCACCGGCGATGCCGCGATCATCGTGGCGGGCGGCCAGGAATCCATGTCCATGGCCCCGCACGCCGCCCATCTGCGGCAGGGCGTGAAGATGGGCGACTACAAGATGGTCGACACCATGCTGAAGGACGGCCTGATGGATGCCTTCAACGGCTACCATATGGGCGTCACCGCGGAAAACGTCGCCCGCCAGTGGCAGATCACCCGCGAGGAGCAGGACGCCTTCGCAGTCGCCTCGCAGAACAAGGCCGAGGCCGCCCAGAAGGCCGGTCGCTTCAAGGACGAAATCGTTCCCGTCACGGTCAAGGGTCGCAAGGGTGACACGGTCGTGGAAGACGACGAGTACATCCGCGCCGGCACGACGCTCGACAAGATCCAGTCGCTGCGTCCCGCCTTCGACAAGGAAGGCTCGGTGACGGCCGGCAACGCCTCGGGCATCAACGACGGTGCCGCGGCCGTGCTGCTCATGAGCGAGGCGGAGGCGGAAAAGCGCGGTATCACCCCGCTCGCCCGCATCGTCTCCTGGGCGACGGCCGGTGTCGATCCGGCGATCATGGGCACGGGCCCGATCCCGGCCTCGCGCCGCGCGCTGGAGAAGGCCGGCTGGTCGGCCGAAGACCTCGACCTCGTGGAGGCCAACGAGGCCTTCGCCGCGCAGGCCTGTGCCGTGAACAAGGACCTCGGCTGGGACAAGTCGATCGTCAACGTCAACGGCGGCGCGATCGCCATCGGTCATCCGGTCGGCGCCTCCGGCGCCCGCATCTTCAACACCCTACTTTTCGAGATGCAGCGCCGTGGGGCCAAGAAAGGCCTCGCCACGCTTTGCATCGGCGGTGGCATGGGAATTGCCATGTGCGTGGAGCGGCCTTGAGCTACCGCTTCGCCTGAAAGACCCTCCCTTTTGGGGAGGATGTGACGAAGGCGCGCGGGGGCAGGAGGAAGGGACGCAGAACCGAGGGGCGGATCCTCCGCCCCGCAATGTCACGCTCGCTACGCGTTGGACGAGCAATCTGCCGAGGCGGTCCGCCAGAGACCCCCGGCGGCACAGGGGAGGACGAAAAATGGGCAGAACGGCAATCGTCACCGGCGGCACGCGCGGAATCGGCGCCGCCATCGCCAAGGCGCTGAAGGAAGCCGGATACGAGGTCGCCGCCAATTATGGCGGCAACGACGAGAAGGCGAACGCTTTCAGGGAAGAGACGGGAATCCCCGTCTTCAAATGGGACGTCTCCGACGAGAAGGCCTGCGCGGAGGGGATCGCCAAGGTCGAGGAGGAACTCGGTCCGGTCGAGATCCTCGTCAACAATGCCGGCATCACCCGCGACGCCATGTTCCACAAGATGGACAGCGCAGCCTGGCGCGCCGTCATCGACACCAATCTCGGCTCGCTCTTCAACATGACCCGCCCGATCTGGGATGGCATGCGCGAGCGCGGTTTCGGCCGCATCGTCAACATCGCCTCGATCAACGGCCAGAAGGGCCAGATGGGCCAGGTCAATTACTCCGCCGCGAAAGCGGGCGAGATCGGCTTCACCCGGGCCCTCGCCCAGGAGGGCGCGAGAAAGGGCATCACCGTCAACGCCATCTGCCCCGGCTATATCGCCACCGAGATGGTGACGGCCATGCCGCAGGAGGTGCTCGACAAGCACATCCTGCCTCAGATCCCGGTCGGCCGTCTCGGCGAACCGGAGGAGATCGCACGAGCCGTGATCTTCCTCGTCGCCGACGAGGCCGGCTTCATCACCGGCTCCACGCTCACCGCCAATGGCGGCCAGTACATGGTTTGACCGGCCCCCGTTCAGCCATTCGACAGCCGTTGTGGCGACCGGGTCCTTTATGAGCGTCGCCGCTCGTGGTTAAGAGCGGCATGATATCTGGCGGCGCAGAGCAATCCTGGCTGGGCTGGCTCCTGGAATGGGGCTGGCGGGTGCTGCGCTTCCTCTGGCGCGTCAACTTCAACGCCATCACGGGGCTGCTGCGCCATGACGGCATCATGCTGTCGAGCGCCATCGCCTTCTCGCTCATCTTCGCGCTCTTTCCGTTCATTCTCTTCCTGATCGCGCTCGCCGGCGCGATCGGCGGTCACGAGCTCGCCGACTACCTCACCCGTGAGGCCTTTCAGGTCATGCCCGAGCACATGGTCAAGACCATCGAACCGGAGGTGCGCCGCGTCCTCGCCGGCCGCAACGGCAGCCTCATCACCATCGGCCTCCTCGTCACCCTCGTCTCCATCACCGGCGCCGTGGAAGCCGTGCGCGAGGCTCTGAACAAGGCGTATCGCTGTACCGACCAGCGCCACTTCCTGGAGCGCTACGGCGGCAGCCTTGTCTTCGTCTTCCTCGGCATGTTCTTTCTGATCGTCGTTTCCGCGCTCGCCGTCGCCCTGCCGATCTGGCTCGCCGTGCTGCGCGCCTGGTTTCCGGACCAGAGCCTCTACCAGGAGCTGCTCGCGACCGGCGGCAAGGTGCTCCTCTTCCTGGTCATGGTGGCCATGCTGACCTCCGTGCACGTCTTCCTGCCGGCCAACCACCGGCGGGTGCGCGTCATGGCGACGGGCGTCATCATCACCGTCGGACTGTGGTGGGTCGCCGGCCGGGTGTTCTCCTTCTACGTCTCCGTCTTCGCCAACTATTCGGCGACCTATGCGGGCTTGGGCGGAATCGTCGCGCTGATGTTCTTTCTCTATATCCAGGCGCTCATTTTCCAGTACGGGGCGGAGCTCAACCGCGCCATCGACGACGAAATCACCGACTACAAGGAGAGCTGGATGATGCGCCGCCAGCTTCGCCTGCCCTTCGGCCGGCGCTAGAGACCCCATGTCCCGCTCGCTCGCGACCCTGCTCGGCTTCACGGCCATTCTGATGTGGGCGCTGCTCGCCCTCTTCACCGCGGCGAGCGGCAATGTGCCGCCGTTCCAGCTCGCCGCGCTCTGTTTCGCGCTCGGCGCAGCGATCGGCTTTGCTTGGGTGGCCGCGAAGGGGCGCTGGGGCGACCTGCGCCAGACTTTCGGGGTCTGGATCTTCGGCACGGCCGGCCTTTTCGGCTATCACGCCCTCTATTTTACCGCGCTGCGCAACGCCCCGCCGGTGGAGGCAGGCCTCATCGCCTATCTCTGGCCGCTGCTCATCGTCGTCTTTTCGGCCCTGCTGCCGGGCGAGAAGCTGCGCTGGTATCACCTCGTCGGCGCCGTTCTCGGCCTTTGTGGGACGGCCCTGATCGTCACCGGAGGCAAGGATGTCGGCTTCGACATGCGCTACGCTCTCGGCTACGGGGCCGCGCTCGGCTGCGCCCTCACCTGGTCGAGCTATTCGGTGGCGGCGCGCAGGCTCGCCTCCGTGCCGACCGGCATCGTCGCCGGCTATTGCGCCACGACGGCGATCCTCGCCGCCATCGCGCATCTTCTTTTCGAGACCACCGTCTGGCCGGCGAGCGGGAGCGAATGGCTCGCAGTCCTCGGCCTCGGCCTGATGCCGGTGGGCGCGGCCTTCTATGTCTGGGATATCGGCGTCAAGCGCGGCGACATCCAGTTCCTCGGCGTGGCGAGCTACGCCGCCCCGCTCCTGTCGACGCTGATCCTCATCCTCGCCGGCTTTGGCGTGCTGACGACGCAGATCGCGCTCGCCGCCTTCCTCATCACCGCCGGCGCGCTGATCGCCGCCCGCGGCAGCCGTCTCGCCGCTCAGTCGGGAGGGCTGAAATCGGCTGGCGCGAGCTCGAAGCCCTCGAACTGAAAGCCCGGCGCCACGGTACAGCCGACGAGCGTCCAGGCGCCGAGGCTCTCGGCCGCCTGCCAGGCGCCGGCTGGCACGACATGCTGCGGGCGTTCGCCGGCGGCAAGATTCGGTCCAAGGAGCCAGCGCTCCGACTGGCCGCGCGCCTCCGCGACGGTGAGCGCAAGCGGGGCGCCGGCGTAGAAGTGCCAGATCTCCGCCGCATCGACCCGGTGCCAGTGTGAGCGCTCGCCGGCGGCGAGCAGGAAGTAGATCGCCGTGCCATGCGAGCGCCCATCATGTTCGCCCGCATCGCGGAACGTCTCGCGAAAATGCCCGCCTTCCGGATGCGGCTGCAGCCCCAGGAGCGCGATCACCTCGCGCGCGTTGAACCCGCCCTCGTCGTCGCCCCCGCACGACATGGCTAGAAGCGGTCTTTGCGCTGGCGGATCTCGGCGAAGACGGCGGCCGGCTCCTCGCCTTCCATGCCGAGGACACGCTGCAGCTCCGGATCGTCGGCGCGCAGGAACGGATTGGTCGCCTTCTCCGTCCCGATGGTCGTCGGCAGCGTCGGCTCGCCCTCCGCGCGCAGCGCCTCGATCTCGCCCTTGCGGGCGATGAGCACCTCGTTCTGCGGATCGATGCTGGCCGCAAATTCCGCGTTCGCCAGCGTGTATTCGTGGCCGCAATAGACGATGGTCTCGTCCGGCAGATCGCGCAGCGCCTTCAGCGAGGCCCACATCTCCTCCGCCGAGCCTTCGAAGACCCGCCCGCAGCCGAGGGCGAAGAGCGTGTCGCCGACGAAGGCGAGCCCGTCCTGCGGCACGTAGTAGGCGACATGATCGAGCGTATGGCCGGGCGTCGCGATCACCTCGACCTTGCGGCCTGCCCACTGGAAGCTCTCACCGTCGCCGACGGTCTTGTCGTAGAGGCCGGTCGCGGCCGCGCTCTTGCGCGGGCCGATGGTGCGGGCGGAATAGGCATCGCGCAGCGCCGGCACGCCCTCCACATGGTCGAAATGCTTGTGGGTGACGAAGATGTCGGTGAGGACCCATTCGCGCGCCTTGAGCGTTTCGATGATGGGCTCGGCCTCGGGCGCGTCGATGGCGACGGTCGCGCCCGTCTCGGGGTCATGCACCAGGACCGCATAATTGTCGGAACGGGCGG
Organism: Afifella sp. IM 167; assembly: GCF_020144925.1. Classification (GTDB taxonomy): domain Bacteria; phylum Pseudomonadota; class Alphaproteobacteria; order Rhizobiales; family Afifellaceae; genus Afifella. Next base: position 205,090 of record NZ_NSLC01000003.1, on the reverse strand, counting down.
GAAGTTGAACGATTTCGAGTGCCGCCAAGGACTGTCTCCTTTTGGATTGGCATCGGTTTGGTGTGATTGGGTTGGCGTCGGGCGCAGTATAGGGCGATATTCGGCGTCATGAAGCCGTGGCAAGAATGGGATGCCGCCCGACAGGCCAGACGGCTTGTCGCAGATGCGGCCAGGCGGGGCAAACGGGTTCAAGGGCGATCCGATGCATGTTGACGTCGCCGAGCTGAGGGACTTTTACGCAGGCCTTCTTGGCCGGATGGTGACGCGTCACATCCGCGAGGTTCTGCATGCGACCCTGTCCGTCTCGCCTTCCGACCGCATCCTGGGTCTCGGCTTCGCCACCCCCTATCTCGGCCCGCAGCTCGGCCGCGCCGAGCGGATCCTCGCCTTCATGCCCGCCGCCCAGGGCGTCATCGACTGGCCGGGCAACGGCGTATCCGCCACCGCGCTGGTGGAGGAGACCGCCCTGCCTCTGCCTGATTCGGCGATCGACCTGGCGATCCTCGTCCATGCGCTCGAGACCTCCTCGCGCCCGCCCGAATTCATGGCCGAGCTGCGCCGCATCCTCACCAACAACGGTCGCGTCTTCATCGTCGTGCCCAACCGGCAGGGCGCCTGGGCCCGCTCCGACACCTCACCCTTCGGCTATGGCCGGCCCTATTCGCGCAGCCAGCTCCGCTCTCTGCTCGGCGATACCGGCTTTACCGTCCTGTCCTGGTCGACGGCGCTCCATATGTGGCCGAGCCGGCATCGCTCGCTGCTCAGCCTCTCGCCGGCGATGGAGAAGATCGGCCGCCGCATCTGGCCGGCCTTTTCGGGCGTCACCTGCGTCTATGCGCAGAAATCATCGATGCCGGCGATCAAGGCGAAGTCGAGCCGGCGCTTCTCCTCGGCCCTGAAACCCGCTCTGCAGCCCGGGATAGGCATGGTCGACGCCAGCCGCGCCGCACGCTTCAGAGCGTATTCGGGGGACGACGGCTGAGCACGAAGACGGCCTGTTCGCCGAGGAGGTTCCAGATCGTCCAAGGCGCGTTCTGCGTCAGCCGGCGACCGTCGCCGTACAGGCAGACCGCGTCCTCGATCGTCGCCTCCACTTCCCGCGTCAGCGTGAGGAAGTCCTTGATCGTGCAGAAATGGATGTTGGGCGTGTCGTACCAGCTATAGGGCAGGTTCGAGGTGATCGGCATCCGCCCGTAGCTCATGAACTGCATGCGGATGCGCCAATGGCCGAAATTCGGGAAGGAGACGATCGCCCGCTTGCCGATCCTTAGAAGGTCTTCCACCACGGTGCGCGGATTGTGCGTCGCCTGCAGCGTCTGGCTGAGGATGGCGAAGTCGAAGGCGGCGTCCGGATAGGTGGCGAGGTCACGGTCGGCGTCGCCCTGGATGACCGAGAGGCCCTCCGCCACCGCCTGGTTGACCCCCGATTGCGACAGTTCGATGCCGCGCCCGTCGACGCCCTTTTCCGATTCCAGCAGCTTCAGCAGCGCCCCGTCGCCGCAGCCGACATCGAGGACGCGTGAGCCCGGCGCCACGAAGGAGGCGATGACCCTGAGGTCGACGCGCTCCGGATCGGCGGCCATGGTGGCGAGTTCCATCTGGTTCATGCCGCAAATCCCCGCACGCGCGCTGCGCCGCGCAGGAAGCCGGAGACGGTCCGGAACAGCTCCGGCTCGTCGAGGAGAAAGGAATCGTGGCCGCGATCGCTGTCGATCTCCACGAAGGAGACATTGGCGCCCGAGGCGTTGAGGGAATGCACGATCGAGCGGTTCTCCGAGGTCGGGAACAGCCAGTCGCTGGTGAAGGAGATGACGCAGAAGCGTGAGCTGGAGCCGCGGAAGGCCTCCGCAAGGCGGCCGCCGTAATCCTTGCCGAGGTCGAAATAATCCATCGCCCGCGTCAGGTAGAGATAGGAATTGGCGTCGAAGCGCTCCACGAACGTCATGCCCTGGTGGCGCAGATAGGATTCGATCTGGAAGTCCGCGTCGAAGCCGAAGGTCAGCGCCTCCCGGTCCTGCAGGTGGCGGCCGAACTTGGTGTGCAGGGCGCTTTCCGAAAGATAGGTGATGTGCGCGGCCATGCGCGCGACGGCGAGGCCTTTGCGGGGGCTCTTGCCCTCGGCGAGGTACTGCCCGCCGCACCAGTCGGGATCGGCCATCACCGCCTGGCGGCCGACCTCGTTGAAGCCGATGTTCTGTGAGGTGTGGCGCGCCGCGGTCGCGATCGGGATGGCGGCGAAGACGCGCTCGGGATAGCTCGCCGCCCATTGCAGCACCTGCATGCCGCCCATGGAGCCGCCCATGACGGCGAAGAGCTTCTCGATGCCGAGTTCGTCGATCAGCCGGGCCTGCGCGCGGACCATGTCGCGGATGGTGATGACCGGAAGGTCGAGCGCGTAGGGCCCGCCCGTCGCCGGATTCTTCGAGGCCGGGCCAGTCGAGCCCATGCAGCCGGCGAGGACGTTGGCGCAGATGACGCAGTAGCGATCCGTGTCCACCGGCCGGCCGGGGCCAACCATCAGCGACCACCAGCCGGGCTTGCCGGTCACGGGGTGCTCGTTCGCCACATGCTGGTCGCCCGTCAGGGCGTGGCAGACGAGGATGGCGTTGGATTTGTCGGCGTTGAGCTCGCCGTACATCTGGTAGGCGAGCTGGAAGCCCGCCAGCGCGTCGCCCGCGTCGAGCGGCAGCGTCTCCGCAAGGCGCATGCAAAGGCTGGACGGGCATTCCGCCTGCTGGGCGGCTGCGGAGGCGTGGTTTGGCGCGCCGGCATCCATCGGTGGCACTATCCTTTGTGGGGGAGCGGCTTAGGAAGGCCGGCTCTTTCCTGTCAATCTTTTCTTTGCGTCGTGCTTCGCGGCTCGCTAAGGAGCGGGCCTGAACTGCCTCGCCCCCGATCGGACCACGACATGAGCGCCAAGGCCCCTGGAGCACTGGCCGAGATACGCCAGCGCATCGACGCGATCGACGCCGAGATGCACCGCCTGCTGATCGAACGCAGCGCGGTGATCGACCAGCTCATCCATCTGAAGGGTATCGGCGCGCCGGCGGCCGCCTTCCGGCCGGACCGCGAGGCGCTGATGATGCGTGGCCTCGTGATGCGCCATGAGGGCATCCTGCCGCTGGCCACGGTGGAGCACATCTGGCGCGAGGTGATCTCCACCTTCACGGCGATGCAGGCGCCCTTCCACATCATGATCGCCGAGGCGCCGGACCGGGCCGCCTTCCAGGATCTGGTGCGCTTCCAGTTCGGCTTTTCCGTCCCCGCCGAGGAGGCCGGATCGGACGCGGCGGCGGTGGAGAAGCTGCGCGCCGACGAGGGTTTCATCGCCATCTTCTCCCCCTATTCCAGCGGCGGCTGGTGGCGGCAGATCGGCCCGGACGAGAACATCCAGATCTTCGCCCGCCTGCCCTTCATCATCACGCCCGACCATCCCGTCCAGGCCGAGGCCTATGTGGCGGGTCCGCGCCTTGCCGCCTCCACCGAAGCCGATATTCGGCTCGTTCGGATGCAGGCCTCCGGGCCATTCGCCAGGACGCTTGCCGCCTTCAACGGCCGCGTCATCGCCAGCGAGACGGTCGATGGCGGCGAGGAGATTCTTGCAGAGATTCCGGACGCCCTGACGCATGACGAACTCGTCGCCGAAGGCGCCAGGCGCGGAGCGACCTTTTCGGAGCCGGTCATCCTCGGCTCCTTTGCCGCACCGATCCGCTTCGTCGCGGCGGAGGCGGAAGAAAGCGAAGAAGAGACCACATGAGTGCCGTCAGCCCCCGCAAGGGCGTCCTCGACATCGCCGCCTATGTGCCGGGCGATGCGGGCGCCGAGGACCGTGAGAGCTTCAAGCTCTCTTCCAACGAGACCCCGCTCGGACCGAGTCCCGCGGCCGTCGAGGCCTTCAGCTCCGTCGCCGGCAAGCTGCACCTTTATCCCGACGGCTCGGCGCGGAAGCTGCGCGAGGCAATCGGCGCCGCCCACGGGCTCAACCCCGACCGGCTCATCTGCGGCAACGGCTCCGACGAACTGATCACGCTCGCCGCCCAGACCTATCTGTCGCCCGGCGACGAGGCGATCTATTCCGCCCACGGCTTCCTCGTCTACCGGATCGCCATCCTCGCTTCCGGCGCGACGCCGGTGGTGGCGCCGGAGAAGGACCTCACCGTCGACGTCGACGCGATCCTTGAGCGCGTCACGGAGAGGACGCGGCTCGTCTATCTCGCCAATCCCAACAACCCGACGGGTACCTTCATCCCCTTCAACGAGGTGAAGCGCCTGCATGTGGGCCTTCCTTCCTCGACGCTTCTCGTCATCGACGCGGCCTATGCCGAATATGTGCGGCGCAACGATTACGAGAGCGGCGTGGAGCTCGCCGGCGAGGCGCCGAACGTCCTGATGACGCGGACCTTCTCCAAGATCCACGGCCTCGCTGCGCTGCGCATCGGCTGGGGCTACGGACCGGCCTCCGTCATCGACGCCATGAACCGCACGCGCGGCCCGTTCAACGTCTCCGCTCCCGCGCTCGCGGCCGGCGCCGCGGCGATCGCCGACCGGGCACATGTCGAGGCGGGCGTTGCCCATAACGAGAAATGGCTGCCCTGGGTCACGGTGGAGCTCGAAAAGCTCGGCCTCACCGTCACCCCGAGCGTCGGCAACTTCCTCCTCATCCACTTCTCCCAAACGCCGGGCAAGGGCGCCGAGGAGGCCGACAAGGCGCTGCGCGAGGCGGGCTGCATCCTGCGCCGCGTCGCCGGCTACGGCTTTCCCAATGCGCTGAGGATGAGCATCGGCACGGAAGCGGCGAACCGGAAGGTGGTCGAGACACTCGCCGGCTTCCTCGCCTGAGCTTTATGATGTTCGAGAAAGTAGCTCTTATCGGCATCGGCCTCATCGGCTCGTCGATCGCCATCCGCGCCCGCAAGGAGAACCTTGTGGGGACCATCGCCGTGCAGAGCCGGCGCGCCGAAACGGTGAAGAAGGCCGAGGAACTGGGTCTCGGCGACAGCTACACGACCGATCCGGCCGAAGCCGTGAAGGGCGCCGACCTCGTCGTCCTGTGTATTCCCGTCGGCGCCGTCGGCGCGGTAACGGAGGCGATCGCCCCGCATCTGGCCGAGGGCGCCATCGTCACCGATGTCGGCTCGGTCAAGAACGCCGTCGTCACCGAGATGGCCCCGCTTCTGCCCGCGCATGTCCATTTCGTGCCCGGACATCCGATCGCCGGCACGGAGCATTCCGGTCCCGAAGCGGGCTTTGCGGAGCTCTTCGACGGGCGCTGGTGCATCCTCACGCCGCCCGCCGGCACCGATCCGGCCGCGGTCGAAAAGCTCGCCGCCTTCTGGACGAAGCTCGGCTCCAGCGTGGAGACGATGGATCCCCGGCACCACGACATGGTGCTCGCCATCACCTCGCATGTGCCGCATCTCATCGCCTACAACATCGTCGGCACGGCGGCGGAACTCGAAGAGGTGACCGAATCGGAGGTGATGAAGTTCGCCGCCGGCGGTTTCCGCGACTTCACCCGCATCGCCGCCTCCGATCCGACGATGTGGCGCGACGTCTTCCTCAACAACCGCGAGGCGGTGCTGGAGATGCTCGGCCGTTTCAACGAGGATCTGACGGCCCTGCAGCGCGCCATCCGCTGGGGCGACGGCGACGCGCTTTTCGACCTGTTCACGCGCACGCGCGCCATCCGCCGGGGCATCATCGAGGCCGGTCAGGAAACGGCCGATCCCGATTTCGGCCGCCACAAGAAAAGCTGAAGCGGAGAGCCTTCAGTAAAGGCGCGGCACCCGGCCGAGATTGAGGAAGGCGACGCGCGCCTTGCCGTTCTCCACGCTGATCGTGAGCTGGCGCGCCGGCACGCCGTCCACCTCGGTCGGCACGCCGAGCCCCCCGACGGCCGCCAGCACCAGCTGAGCCGGCTCGCGCAGCCCGTCCGGCAGATCCGCCACCTTGCCGGAGATCACGTCGAGCCCGGTCACGGTGACGTCGAGCTGGCCCGACAGAATGCCGTTCGGATCCACCTCGACCGGCCCATCCACCAGGATGCGCGCGCCCTCGACCTTGAGCTCGGCCGAAAGATGTCGGGCGTTGAGCCCGCTCACCCGCCATTGCGGCGCGCCCGCCAGCAGCATTTGCGGCTCGCCCGCCATCTCCGCCCGGATGACGAGGTCGCTCTTCGGGAGCGACAGGCTGCCCTGGGACAAGGTGAGGTCGGAAAGAGCAATCTCGACTGAGGTATCGCCCGCGCTATCGGCCGGCCCGAGCGCGCCGGAGCCCGACAGCGCCGAAGCGGAGAACCCGCCCTGCCCCGCGGCAGCCTGCACCAGGCGCAAGGAGAAGCGCGGCTCGGTGAGGCCGCTCTTCAGCAACGCCTGCTCCCAGGTGATGGTGAGCGGCTCGGCGAGGAAGGGCGTGGAGAGCTTGAGCGGGCTCTGCAGCTCGGTTTCCACCTGGCTCGGCTCTTCGACCCGGGCGACGGCGGCAAGCGCCGGCGCTTCCGCTTCCAGGTCGGCCGAGACGAGCCGCACCGGCCCCTCGCAGCGCAGCTTCAGGCGGAAGGGATAGCCGCCGACGGAGCGGTTCGGGCAGGTGATCGCGACCTCCCCCTCCGCCTGTCCGGCGATGAAGGCGTCGACCTGGCTCTCGGTATAGGAAGCAAGCCCCCACCAGCCCGCAGACCAGAGGACGGCGATCAGGATGAGGAGTGCGACAAGAATGGTGACGAGGCGTCCCATAGGTTCTCCCTCGCTCCGATTGCGGCCGAAGGCGGCACCTGCTAGCCGGAGCGCATATGCTTGAATCTCCCGAATACGCCGATTTCTGGGTCTTCGGCTACGGCTCTTTGATGTGGAACCCGGGCTTTGCGCACGAACGCGCCGAGCCCGCCCGCCTCATCGGTGCCCATCGCTCGCTCTGCGTCTTTTCCTGGGTGCACCGCGGCACGCCCGAAAGGCCCGGCCTTGTTCTCGGTCTCGACCGCGGCGGAAGCTGCCGCGGCCTCGCCTTCCGCGTACGTGGCGAGAACCGCGAGGAAGTGCTCGCCTATCTGCGAGCCCGCGAGCAGGTGACGATGGTCTATGCGGAGAAATGGCGCCCGATCCTCCTTGAAGGCGGAGAGCGCGACACCGCCCTCACCTTCCTCGTCGACCGCACGCACGAGCAATATGCCGGCGTTCTGGACCCCGTCCGCCAGCTCGAGATCGTACGTCGGGCGCGGGGAAAATCCGGGCCGAACCGCGACTATGTCACGAGCACGGTGGAGCATCTGCGCGACAGCGGCATGAGGGACAGCCACCTTTTCTGGCTCGCCGCCGAACTTGGGCGACAGGAGGCCTGAGACACACTTCAGGCGAGCTTCGGCTCCGCCGCCTCGGCCGCTTCGTCCCGTTTCGGGGCCCAGCCGGGAGGCCGCGTCGCCGGATCCGTTTCGAAGGCCTTTTCGATCAGCTTGTTGGTGGCTTCCTCAAGGGTCGCCTCCAGGCGGACGGCAAAAGCCGAAGGCTCCAGCCCCGGCTCGATCGGCGGCAAGACCTGCACGCGCACCGTCCCCGGAACGTGAGCGAAGGAGCGTCGCGGCCAATAAAGGCCGGCATTGAGCGCCACCGGCACCACCGGCAGGCCGAGTTCCTTGTAAAGATGCACGACGCCGTAGCGGTAATGCGGCTCGGCGAGCGGCGGCCGGCGCGTGCCTTCCGGGAAGATGAGGATCTGGTAGCCCGTCGCCTTGCGCTGGCGCGCATGCACGACGATGGAAGCCAGCGCCTTGGAGCGGCTGCCCCGGTCGACGGGGATATGGCCGTATTTCTTCAGGTACCAGCCGAGGAGCGGGATCCACATCAATTCCCGCTTCAGGATGTAGGCCGGCTTGTCGAACATGTAGACGAGCCGCATCGTCTCCCAGGTCGACTGGTGCTTGCAGGCAACGATGCAGGCGCCTTGGGGGATGTTCTCAAGCCCCTTCGTCTCCTCGCCGATCCCGGTGATGAGCCGGTGCCAGAAGAGCGAGGAAGCGGTCCAGAACTTCGTCACCCAGGTGCCGTAGCGTTCCGGCAGGAGCAGGAAGGGTGAGAAGAGCAGCGCCTGGACGGCGAAGTTGACGTAAAAGACGACGTTGAAGAGGAGCGTGCGCGCGAACATGGCCTGACCCGGCTGAAACGGGGCTTTCGAGTGGCCCGAGCGCGCCCGTCAGTCAAGCCGGCCGAGCCGCACGGCCCTTTCTTGCCGCGCTCGGACCGGCAGGCTCATTCCGGCTGGCAGAGCTCATTTCCCGCGATCGCGGCGACGGTGCGCACAGCGAGACCGGCAACGACGGCGGCCAGCAGCGTCACCAGGCCGAGACCGACGTAAAGGTGCGGCTCCGACCCCGTCTCCTCGGCGAAAACGAGCGAGGCGACGGCGAGCGCGGCGACCGGAAAGGAAAGCGCCCAGAAGGACAGCGCGAAATCGAGGCGCAGGAGCTTCGGCACCTGTGCCAGGACGACCGCGGCGAAGACATAGCCGACATTGATCAGGATGCGGCCGAAGGAATCCACCTCGCCGGCCAGCCGCGTATGGGCGATGAAGGCAACGGCGGGCGGGGCGATCAGGATGACCAGCGTCGGCAGGAGCCGCCCGGGCATCGGATCGTGGAAGATGAGACGGTTCATCACCAGCGTCAGCAGCACGACCCAGAAGACCAGGCCGGCGGAGAAGAACAGCCAGGAGACCTCCACATAGCCGAAGGGCACGCCGGCCAGCGGCACAATGATGTTGCCGACCGCGGGAATGAACCAGGCCGGGTTGAGATGCACCTGCTGGAAGGTGCGGTGGCCGATCCAGTTGGTGATGACGGAGAGCGACAGGATACCCTGCGCGGCGACGCCGAAGAGCCAGACGGGTCGCGCGATCTCCGGCGCCAGAGGCATGGCCGCCGTGGACATGAGCAGGAGCGAGATCGAGATCGCCGGGAAGAAGGCGATGCGCACCGGATGCGCCCATTCCTCCGCCACCGAGGCGGGGCGCAGGACAAGCTTCAGGAGATACTGGACGGCGATGACGGCGAACACCGCCACCGTCACATAGAGCGCCCAGGTGGAGACCTGGCCCGGGATCCGCAGCGCATGCTCGCTGGCGCGCAGCGCCAGCGTGAGGCCGGAAAGGCCCATGACGACGGCAAAGAAGCTCACCGGGAAATGGGCGAGCCGGCTGTGCCCGGCGGCGGTGACCTCGCTCATGCCTTTGCCTCCATCCATTACATTCTAATGTTTGAATGTAACTCCCTCTGCGCGAGTGCCAGAGGATGGAATGTCGCAGGCGCCCGCCGCAACCGACAGCGCCACGCGCCAGAAGGAGCTTAAGCCAGACGAATCAGCTGCTTGCGGGGCGGATGAAGGCGACGATGAACTTCAGATATTCCTCAAAGAGGATGCGGAAGACCTCCTTGCGCTGCGCCCAGTCCCCAAGATCGAGCCCCGGCCGGCGCACCGGATAGGGCACGAGCCGAACCCCCGGCAGTTCGCGCTTCAGCTCCGCGATGGAGCGCGGCATGTGATAGGCGCTGGTGACGATGATGAGCGAGGTGTAGCCGTGAAGGCGCGCCCAATCGCGCGTTTCTTCCGCGTTTCCGCGCGTATCGCGGGCGGTCTTGCCGAGATCGACGCAGCAGCGGAACAGATCCTCGCTCTCTCCCGAAAGCGCCGCGGCGATCGACTGCTTGTTGTTCTGGGCATAGACGCCGGAGATGAGCAGGCGCTTTCCCGCCCCCTGCTGCAGCAGCTCCACGCCGCCCTCGATGCGCGCCGAACCGCCGGTGAGCGCCACGATCGCGTCGGCCCTCGGATAGGCCGGCGGGCGCGCGGAGGCGATCTGCTGGGCGAAGATCAGAAAGCCGCCGACGAAGAAGACGCACAAGATCGCCGCGCCGAAGACGATGCTTCGCACGAGACGCCGCCCGAGCGGCGGCCGCCTGCGGCCCATGCCGCGCGCCTCCAGCTTTTCCGTCAGGCTCTGCCGGGCCATCCGGCTCCTCCGTCGCCGAACAACGAGGCCATCTTCCTCGCTCGCTTCTTTGAGATTTGCAACGATCTCAGCCGATATCGGCAAGGGTGCGCCGCACGGTGAACCGGGCGGTGCCGGCGATGATGACGGCAATCGCCACGACCGTGACGACGCTGCCGATATAGGCGGGCGGGCCGACCGTCAGCCCGCCAAGCAGACTTCGCAGCTGCGCCTCCTCCGGCGTCGGCCCCTGCACCCCGCCGATCAGGGAGAGGATGGCAAAGAGTGCGATGGCGGCGAAGCCGCCGAGCCCCGCCCCCTTGAGGCCGAGAAGCAGGAAATGCCGCTGGAACTCGCCGGCGACATAGGCATCCTCCGCCCCGACGAAATGCAGGACCTCGATCACCTCCTTGTTGCCGGCCATGGCTCCGCGCGTGGCGAAGACGACGGAAAGCGCCGTCGCCGCCATGACGAGGCCGACGACGGCGAGGCCGGCGAACGTGACGGCCTGCGACATGCGCGAGAGCCGTTTCAGCCACATGCCGTGATCGTCGAGGCTCGCCCCCTCGACCTCGTCGCGCAGGCGCCGCTGCAGCGTCGCAAGATCCGCGTCGCCGTCGAGCCGCACGGAGATGAGCCGCGGGATGGGGAGTTCGGCCGGATCGAAGCCGCTGCCGAGCCAGGGCTCCAGAAGGCCCGCCGATTCCTCCGGGCCGAGAATTTCGGCCGATCGCACCCCCGGCGTCGCCTCGGCGATGCCGCGGGCCTTGGCGAGGGCGGCGTCGATGTCCCGCGTGCCGGTGGTGGAGACCTGGATGGTCAGCTCCGCGGCGATCTGTCGTTGCCAGCCGCGCGCCCGGTCGGAGACGACCGAGACGGAGGCGACCGACAGGCAGGCAAGAAAGCTCATGATGGCGACGAGGACGAGGAGCGCCCGCCCGGCGACCGAGCGCGGCGGCACGATCGGATTGACCGCCCGCGGCTCCTCGAAGGCCCCGCCCTGCGCACCCTCGCGCGGCGCCAGGCCATCGGCGCCGATCTCGCGCGCCGGCGCGGCGGCGGCCGGGGCGCGGCGGCGGGCCGCCCGTGCGCGCCTGACCCGCTTGCGGATCGGATGCTCCTCAGACGTCATGGACTTCAATAGCACCTGCATTGAGGATGAGACGTCTGGCATCATACTGGTCCATCAGGGCTAGGTCGTGCGTGGCGATGACGATCGAGGTGCCGAGCCGGTTGAGCTCGATGAAAAGGCGCAGGAGGCGGCGGGCGAGCGGCGGGTCGACATTGCCGGTCGGCTCGTCGGCGAGCAGGATCTCCGGCCGGGTGATGACGGCCCGCGCGATGGCCGCACGCTGCTTCTCGCCACCCGACAGCACCGGCGGATGCACCCACATCTTGTCGCCGAGGCCGACCCATTCCAGCAGTTCCATCACGTCGTTGCGGTAGGTCGATTCGGCCTGGCCGAGGACGCGCAGCGGCAGGGCGACGTTCTCGTAGGTCGTCAGATGCTCCAGAAGCCGGAAATCCTGGAAGACGATGCCGATTCGCCGCCGGAGCACCTGCACGCTGGGGCGCGCCGCCGTCGCCGCGTCCTGACCGAAGATCTCGACGAGCCCGCGCGTTGGCCGCAGCGACAGGAAAAGCAGGCGCAGGAGCGAGGTCTTGCCGGCACCGGAAGGGCCCGTCACGTACTGGAACGAGCGCTGGCCGATGGCGAAGGAGACGTCGCGCAGGATCTCCGGGCCGAGCCCGTAGCGCAGGCCGACATTCTCGAAACGGATGAGAGGCGAATCGCCTGGCGGATGTTCGTCCATTCGCTCTGCCAAGAAGCTGGAGGTTCTTCCATCGCATCCGGGCGTTAAGCCGGTGTTAACGATGTTCGGCAAGAAAGCGCTAAGCAAGCTAACGGAGCCCTGCATGCCCGAATGCCACGCGGGCGACAAGCGATCCGCCTCCGGGCATTTCTCCGGCAGGCCTGCGCATGACGCCAGCAATGTCGATCTTCTCACCTGCCCCGGCTGCGGCACTGCCGAGCTCATCGAGGCCGGTAAGATCGATGCGCGCTCGCATTTGATCGTCTGCGGTCATTGCGGCGAGAGTTGGAAGGCAGCGAACGGCGCAGAAGGAAGCCGCGAGCCGCTCAGGAGCAGAGGCGGCGCGGGCATCGGCCCGGTACCGGAGCCGCTCGATGCGGGCGAGCCGATCCGGGTGCAGCCCGAGCCGCGCGCCGGCACCGCACGCACCGCCGGGAGCGCCTTCGAACCGAAAGGCCACTGGACACGCGGCACGGGCCCGCAGGAGAAAGACAAAGGCGCGTGCTTCCTTGACCTGGAAGCGACGAAAATCCGCTCCAGCCGGGCCGCCAGGGCCTCAAATACTGGCAGATCCGGGCCGCGCACCGCGCTCCAGCTTCTTACCGCCCTTGTCTCGATCCTCTTCCTGGCAGGCGCCGTCTTCGCCCGCCCGGCCCTCGTCGAGGCCGTGCCGGACCTTGCCGGCCTCTACGCGATTGCCGGTCTTCCCGTCGCCCTCGATCCCGTCATCTTCGAGGACGTTACCGTCGGCCGCGTCCTGCCCAAGCCCGGCTCTCCCCTGCTTCTCACCGGACATATCGTCAGCAGGGACGCTTCCCCCCGCATCCTGTCGCCAATCGCCGTAACCTTCATCGGCGCAGGCGGAAGCGAGCTCGGCCATATGCGCATCACCCCGCCCGCCGAGGCGATCGGAGGCGGCAGCAGCGTTGCCTTCTCCTATGCGCTTGGCGAGGCCCCCGCGAACGCCAAGGCCGTGCATCTGCGCTTCGATCGGATCGCAAAGGTGGCCGAATCGGTTCCCGCCGCCCCAGCTCCCGTCGCCAGCGCCGGCAACGCCGGCAAAGTCGAAGGCCGCTGGCCGGAGCCGGCTTCGTGAGCGCGCCCCATCGCGAAGGCATCCGCCCGCTCTACAGCGCCGAGGAGATCGCCGCGCGAATCACTTCCATGGCCGCCGAGATCGCCGAGCGGCGGCCGGAAAACCTTCTCGCCGTCATCGTCCTCAAGGGCGGTTTCGTCTTCGGAGCGGATCTTGCGCGCGCGCTTTCCCTCAATGATGTGGCCATGGAGATCGAGTTCATCTCGCTCTCTTCCTATGGCGCACGCCTGAAGACGAGCGGCGAGGTGCGCATTCTGCGCGATATCGGTTGCCCCGTGGAAAACCGCGATGTTCTGCTCGTCGACGACGTCCTGGATTCGGGCCTGACACTGAGATTTGCGCGCGATCTGATGCTCACGCGCGGCGCTCACCGGGTCGAGATCGCGGCCATGATCGACAAGCCCGAAGGCCGCAAGACGGAAATCGCGGCCGATTACGTTGGATTTACCTGTCCCGATTATTTTGTAGTCGGTTACGGCATGGACGCGGGCCATGCACATCGCGAACTCCCCTATGTCGGCGTCGTTGAAGACAACGGAAGGGGGAAATGATCGGGGAAGTGTAATGCGTATTCTCCTGACGGAAGACGACGACTCGGTGAGAGCTTTCGTTAGCCGCGCATTGGAGTTGGACGGTCACGCCGTCGAGACGGCGTGCGACGGTCTGGAAGCCATGGATCGGCTGATGGAGAGCGACGGCTGCTTCGATCTTCTGGTCAGCGACGTGAAGATGCCGATCATGGATGGCATCGATCTGGCCCATAGCGCTGCCCGCAAATGGCCCGGCCTGCCGATCCTGCTGATGACCGGCTTTGCCGACCAGCGCGAACGCGCCGACGACCTGCAGAAGGTCATCCGGGACGTCTTGACCAAGCCGTTCACGCTGCAGGAAATCCGCAGCGCCGTCAGCGAGGCCGGGGCGGAAAAGCCCAAGGCGGCCTGACAGGGCTGCCGGCCGGTCGCCGGGACCGGCCCACTGAAAACGGCCTCGCTCAATCCCGGTTGAGCAGCCTCTCCAGATACTGAAGCTCGTAGGGCGGGCGGAAACGCTCGCCCAGCCTCTCGCGAATCGCGTTGAGAATGCGCCTGGCGCGTTCCACGTCGATCTCGTCGGGCACACGCACATTCTGTCCGAGGTCGGGGCCGTCGGTGCGCTGCGGCCGGCCGAGCGGATCGACCTGGCCCCGCGGCATGCCCCCGCGACCCATGCGCTGCTGGCCGCCCTGGCCCTGCTGCCCCAGCATCTCGTTCATCATCGACTGCATGCCCTCGCGCATCGCCTGCAGCGCCTCGCCCTGCTGGCCGTAGGCCTGCCGCGTCTCGCCCTGGCCGAGAGAGCCGGCAGCGTCACCCATGGCGCGGCCGGCACGATCGAGAGCGCGCTCGCCCTGTCCCGGACCTTCCTGCTGGCCCGCGCCGGGTTGGCCCGGCTGCTGGCCGTTCTCGCCTTGGCCACCCTGCTGCATCTGCTGCAGCTGATCGAGAAGCGCCTGCAGGCCCTGATGCAAGTCTCCCTGCCCTTCCTGCAGCTGGCGCATGATCTCGGCCATCTCCGACGGCGATAGCTCGCCCTGTTGCCCCTGCTGGCCCTGCTGGCCGCGCTGCGTCGGCCGCTGGCCCTGGTCGAGGCGGAAGGTGTCGTCCATCAGCTTCTGCTGCTCGCGCATCAGCCGGCCGAGCTCTTCCATCTGCTGCATCATTTCGCCCATCTCGCCGCTTTGCATCTGCTGCTGCATGCGCTGGGCCATCTGCATGTTGTCGAGCATCTCCTGAAGCTGGCTGAGAAGCTCCTGCGCGGCATCGTTCTCGCCAAGCCGGGCAAGATCCTCGATCCGGTCGAGCATGCGGTCGAGATCCTGCTGCGACATCATCTGCGCGTTCGGATCGATCGGCATCAGCTGCTGTTGCGGCATGCGCGCCATCTGCTCGGCCATGGAGCGCATGAACTCGTTCATCGCCTGGCGCAGTTCCTCGGTCAGGCGGGCGATCTCCTCCTCAGAGGCACCCTCGGCGAGCGCGTTTTCCAGGGCCTCGCGCGCCTCCGCCAGCCGCTGCTGCGCGGCCGAAAGCTCTCCGTCCTCGATGAGGACCGCCATGTCCCAAAGATAGGCAAGCACGTCCCGCAGCTGGTCGTCCGTCTCAGCCCCGCGGAGGCGATGATAGGCGACGCTGAGGCCGAGGTAGATCGACGAATCCTGGATGAACCGGTCGGGCCGCAGCATCATCGCATCGAGCACGGAAGCGACCCGGCTCTGCCGGCGCGCGTCGAGCGCGAGGTCGCGCCGCTGCTCGATGAGGGCGCGGGCGACCGGGTTGCGGAAAGGCCGCTCCGGCAGCGTCATCGTGCCGTCGTCGGGCGGCCGACCCTCCTGGCCCGCCGCATCTGTCACGACCGCGTCGGCGAGGACCTCCATCCCGGCGAAGGGATGTTCCTCCAGCCGCGCATAGGCCTTGCCGGAGGCTTCCTTCTCCTTGTCGCGCGAGCGCGCGATGCGGATCGGCACGGTCGGCGTTTCGACCAGCGGCCGCGCCCCGTCCTCCTGCTCATTCTTCGGGCGGAAGGTGACCGAGCCGCCGGTGACGCCGTAATCGTCGTCAACGGTGAATTCCATGGAAAAGGAGCCGGAGCGGTTCACCTTCACAGCGCCGCGGCTGATCGTCGGCGGCCGGTCAGGGATGATGCGGAAAGCGTAGCGCGCGCCGCTGCTGCCGGCGGCGATCGCCACCGAGCCGTCCGTTTCCAGGATCGCCGAATAGCTGCGGATCGCATCCGCGGCCTTCGGGGCCGCCTTCGCCTTCTCGCCCTGCGCGGCAGGCGCCTCGCCCGCAGCCTCCGCCGCGTCGGAAGAAAGCATGGAAACCTCGCCCGCCGTATCGAGGCTCACCTGCGGCGCCTCGCGCGAGACGACGCGGATCGTCAGTTTGCTGCCCTGCGGCACGGAAACGGGCTCGCCGCTGGTTGCTTCCCCTCCGTCCACCGCGCCCTCGCGGCGCGACAGGTAGACGGGCGGCGCACCGGTATAGGCCGGCGGGTCGATCCAGGCGTCGATCCGCGCCGGAGCCGTCGCGACGAGCTCGGTGGAGACGGGCCGGAAGGCATCGACGAGCCGCGGCCAGTGCTCGCCCCAGCCGGCGAAGAAGGCGACGGCGAGAAGGACGGGCACGGCAAAGCGCCAGGCGTTCGGATCGCGGCGCGCCATGTCGGGATGCGCCCACCC
The DNA here is from genome assembly GCF_020144925.1 of Afifella sp. IM 167. Classification (GTDB taxonomy): domain Bacteria; phylum Pseudomonadota; class Alphaproteobacteria; order Rhizobiales; family Afifellaceae; genus Afifella. The sequence goes on along the minus strand of NZ_NSLC01000003.1, from coordinate 188,988 downwards.
GGCCTTGAGGCGCGACAGGGAGGCGAGGAGCCGGCTTTGATGCGCCGCCCACAGGGCGGTGGCGGCCGGGCCGTCGGAAACCGCCGAGAGATTGTCGCGCAGGCCCGATGCAGGCCGGTGCGGCACGTCGGAGGCGCGCTCCACGCGCCGCAGCGCCGCCGCCTCGTCCGGCCACGGCGTGCGCAGCACGCGCATGAGGCAGAAGAGGAAGCCGAGGCCGAAGAGCGCGAGAATACCGGCACGGACGAGATCCGCGACGCCGCTCCACAGGCCGAACCAGGAGAGGATGACAAAGAGACCGACGAGGGAAAGAAGCGGCACGAGGCGCGGCCAGAACGCCTCCCAGAAGAGGGCGAGCCGCGCACGTCGGACGACGCCGCCCAGCCGCTCGGAGACCTCGCTCCGGACGCCCGCTTTGCTGTCGCTCGTCTCGGCCTTGCCCACGCCGGCTCCTTCCGCCTTGCGCCCCGATCCGGAATATGTGCGTCCCGGCGGCCGCGCCTCACGGCGGCGGATCATCGCCGGAACGTTTCAAGACTATAGCGGAGCGCCGCCTGCCGGAAAGGACAAGCGGCAAGCATGGCCGCATCAAGGCCGCGACGACACGCCATTGTGATGACGATCGTCCTGCTCCCTGGGGGGACTAGATGCCCTCGGACGGCTGGAGCCAGCCGGGGACACGGTCCCAGGCGATCAGCTCCTCGTAGCTGTGGCGGGCGCGCACCAGCGCGTAGTCCTGGCCGTGCACAAGCACTTCCGGTACCAGCCGGCGGGTGTTGTAGGTGCCGGCCTGCACGGCTCCGTAGGCACCGGCCGAGAAGATGGCGAGCAGGTCGCCGGGCTGCGGGCGCGGCAGCTGGATGCCCTTCGCCAGGAAGTCGCCCGTCTCGCAGACCGGTCCGACGACATCGCAGGTGATTCGCTCCGCCTGGCTTTCGCGCACCGGCGCGATGCGGTGGTAGGCGTCGTAGAGCGTCGGGCGGATGAGGTCGTTCATCGCCGCATCGACGATGACGAAATTCTTGTCCTCGCCCTCCTTCACGTAGATCACCTCGGTCAGGAGGATGCCGGCATTGCCCGCGATCAGGCGGCCCGGCTCGAAGATGATCTTGGCGTCGAGGTCGCTCATGTGGCGGCGGACCGTCTCCGCATAGCTCTTCGGCAGCGGCGGGGCGACGCGTTCCTCGTGATAGGGAATGCCAAGCCCGCCGCCGAGATCGATATGCTCGATGTCGTGTCCGTCGCCGCGCAGCTCGCGCACGAGAGCGGCAAGCCGCCCAAAGGCGGCCTCGAACGGCTCAAGCTCTGTGATCTGGCTGCCGATATGCATATCGATGCCGATCACCCGGATGCCTGGCAGGTCCCGCGCCTCGGCGTAGATCTCGCGGGCCCGCGCGGCCGGGATGCCGAACTTGTTCTCCTTGCGCCCCGTGGAGATTTTCTCGTGGGTGCCGGCATCCACGTCCGGATTGATTCTGAGGCTGATCGGCGCGGTCCGCCCGTCCTCGCTCGCGAGCATCGAGAGAAGCCGCAGCTCGGCTTCCGATTCCACGTTGAAGCAGAAGATCCCGGCCGAAAGCGCGAAGGAAAGCTCATGCGCCGTCTTGCCGACGCCGGAAAACATGATTTTCTCCGGCGGCACGCCGACGGCGAGCGCGCGGCGCAGCTCGCCCTCCGAAACGACGTCGGCCCCGGCGCCGAGCCGGGCGAGCGTGGCGATCACGGCCTGGTTGGAATTGGCCTTGAGCGCGTAGCAGATGAGGTGATCGAGGCCGCTGAAGGCCTCCTCGAAGACCTGGTAATGGCGCTCCAGCGTCGCCGTCGAATAGCAGTAGAGCGGCGTGCCGACAGCCTCGGCGATCTGTGTGACCGGCACGTCCTCGGCGTGCAGGACGCCCTCGCGATAGGTGAAATGGTGCATGGATGTCCCGCGCGGCGACCCCTTTGCCGGGGCGCGCGCCTTTCTGTCAGATCAGCGGATCGAGGATGAAGCGGCGGCCGCTCGGATCGCTCGGCGCGCGCTTTTCCTCTTCGGCGCTCGTCGGGGTCTCGGCCGCGACCCTGCCTTCCTCCGACAGCGTCTCCACATTGCCGACCGTGTCGGTTTGCGAGGGCCCGGCGCCTGGATCGCTTTTCGGCACGATGCTGTTTTCAGCGCCGGGAGGCGGCTCGAGCGCCCCGCGGCGGCCGCAGCCGGTCACCGCCGATGCGGCGAGCGTCAGGACGATGACGAGACGAAGAAAGGCCATTATTGAGAAACTCCTCGGAGCGGGCTGACTATACCGGGCTCTCGCCCGGCTGCGCAGCCTCTTTCGGCGCCTCTTCGAGGAGGGTGCGCCAGTGGCGCGCCCGCTCGCGAACATTTTCCGGAGCCGTGCCCCCTTCGCTTCTGCGGCTGGAGACTGAGGCATCGACCGAGAGAACGTCGAAGACGCTGGCGTCGATCTTCTCGTGCACCTTGCGCATGACCTCCAGCGGCAGTTCGCCGAGATCGAGCCCGCGCGCCTCCGCCTCGGCGACGATGCGGCCGGTGACGTGATGCGCCTCGCGGAAAGGCATGCCCACCTCGCGCACCAGCCAGTCGGCGAGGTCGGTGGCCGTGGCAAAGCCGACGCCGGCCGCCTCGCGCATGGCGGTCTCGTTCGGCTTCATGTCGCCGACCATTCCGGTCATCGCCGCAAGACAGAGCGACAGGGAAGGCAGCGCGTCGAAGACCGGCTCCTTGTCCTCCTGCATGTCCTTGCAATAGGCGAGCGGCAGGCCCTTCATGACGATGATGAGCGCGTTCAGCGCCCCGACGATCCGCCCCGCCTTGGCGCGCACCAGCTCGGCCGCGTCCGGATTGCGCTTCTGCGGCATGATCGAGGAGCCGGTGGTGAACTTGTCGGAGAGCTTGACGAAGCGGAACTGGGCCGACGACCAGATGACGATCTCTTCGGCAAGGCGCGACAGGTGCACCGCGCAGATCGAGGCCGCCGCGAGGGCCTCCATGGCGAAGTCGCGGTCGGAGACGGCGTCGAGCGAGTTCGCCGTCGGGCGCGCAAAGCCGAGCGCCTCGGCCGTCATCTTCCGGTCGATCGGAAACGCCGTGCCGGCGAGCGCGGCCGAGCCGAGCGGGCATTCGTTGAGCCGCCCCCGGCAATCGGCCAGCCGGCCGCGGTCGCGCGCCAGCATCTCCACATAGGCAAGGCAGTGATGGCCGAAGGTGACGGGCTGGGCGCTCTGCAGATGCGTGAAGCCCGGCATCACCGTGCCGGCATGCGCCTCGGCCTTTGCCGCGAGCGCGCGCATCAGCGCCACCACCTGCCGGTCGAGCTCGTCGAGCGCCTCGCGCACATAGAGCTTGAAGTCGGTGGCGATCTGGTCGTTGCGCGAGCGCGCCGTATGCAGCCTTCCGGCCGCCTCGCCGATCAGCTCGGCGAGCCGCGCCTCCACGTTCATGTGGATGTCTTCCAGGCTGCGGGAGACCTTAAAACGGCCTTCGGCGAAGTCGCGGCCGATCTCGGCGAGGCCCGCGATGATCTTATCCGCGTCCTCCGTCGAAATAATGCCGGCTTTGGCGAGCATGGCGGCGTGTGCCTGAGAGCCGGCGATGTCTTGCGCCGCGAGCGCCTTGTCGAAATCGATCGAGGCGTTGATCTCTTCCATGATGGCGTCCGGGCTTTCGGAGAAGCGGCCGCCCCACATGCGGTTCGACATTTGCAAGATCGCGTTGCTTGAGTGACAGGATTTCGGAGTTGATACCCGTGAAACGAGTTTTTTTCGCCCTTGCCGCAGCCATTCTCATCGCCGCGGGCGCTGCCGTCGCCCTATACGGGATTTCCCAGAATGGCAATGAGAAGACGGTGGTCGCCGCGGGCGATTGTCGCCCGGCCCTCGACGCCGCCGAGGCGATCGATCCGCTTGTGAAGGGCGAGGTCGCCGCCTTCATTCCGGCGACGCGGCAGGAGAACCTCAGCGCGCTCTCCTTCACCGACCAGGTCGGCCAGACCCGCACGCTCGCCGATTTCTCCGGCCAGCTGAAGCTGGTCAATCTGTGGGCCACATGGTGCGTGCCGTGCCGCGAGGAGATGCCGGCGCTCGACAGGCTGGAGGGCACGCACGGAAATGAGAACTTCGCCGTCGTGCCGATCAACATCGACCGCTCCGACATCGACCGGCCCCGCACGTTCCTGGAGGAGATCGGTGTGGACAACCTGCCGCTCTACACCGACAGGACGATGAAGATCTTCAACGACATGAAGGCGAAGGGCCTTGCCGTCGGACTGCCGGTGACGGCGCTTGTCGACGGCAATGGCTGCCTGATCGGCCACATGAACGGACCGGCCGAATGGGATTCGGGCGACGCTGGCGCCCTGATCGAGGCGGCGCTGAAAGAGACCTCGCCGACGACGCTGGAAGCGCCGTCCGAGGAGCCGCCGCCCGCCTCCTGAGGAGAGGCTACGCCGCCACCTGCTCCAGCCCCGCCTGGCCTGCCGGAGCGAAGCTCGTCGCCACATGGTCGGCGAGCGCCATCACCAGCGGATCGGTCTCGTCGCGGGCGATGAAGGAAATCGCATAGGTGCCGAGCCGCGGCAGGCCGGTCTCCGGCCCGAGCGCCACCAGGTCGCCCTTGGCAAGCGAGACCGGCAGCGGCGCCACGGCGAGGTCGCCCGCGATCGCCGCGATCTGGCCGGCGGCCGAGGCGCTCTGATAGGCGATCCGGTGGCGCAGCCCCGACTTGCCGAGCGCGGCGACCGACCGGCGCCGCCATTCGCAGGTCGGGTTCGCCACAGCGACCGGCAGCGGCCGGCGCGCATGCGCCGTGCCATCCCGCGCGCCCAGCCAGACCAGCGGCTCGTCATGCACCTGCCGGCGGTAATAGGCGACGTTGCTGACGTCGGAATCGGTGACAAGGCCGGCGTCGATCTCGCCCCGTTCCAGGCAGCCACGCACCTTCGTGGAAATATCGCAGATGACGTTCACCTGGACGCCGGGATGGGTGCGCGCGAAGCTGCGCAACACGCGCGGCATGAAGGCGCTCGCATATTCGTCCGGCGTGCCCACGGTGATGACGCCCTCAAGGTCCGGGGTCTTCAGCCGTCCCCAGAGCTCGCCGTGCATTTCCAGGATCTTGCGCGCATCCGGCAGCATCGATTCGCCGAAGGGCGTCAGCGACACCTTGCGCGAGTCACGCTCGAAGAGGCGGCGACCGACCATCTCCTCCAGCTTCTTCACCTGCATGGAGATGGCGGAAGGCGTGCGGCCCACTTTGTCCGCCGCGACGGAGAAGCTGCCGCCGTCGGCGATCGCGACAAAAGTGCGCAGGAGGTCGGCGTCGAGAACAGGATGCATCGATTTCTGCCTCGTTCAATTTTTCTCATTCAACATGTAAGACCTTTTCGTTTGATTGATCAATAGGGAAGGTTCAAATCTCCGGCCATGGCGACGACGCACCCGCCCATCGCCATCAAGGAAGGGGTTCCCCCGCCCCAGACGGAGACTTGAGATGTTTGAACGGCTTTCACCCAATCCGACGCTGCACACGCCGCGCACGGACGACCTTGCGGCGAGGCTCGCCGCGCTCATTGGCCCGGCCGTCACCGCCGCCACGCGTCTCGCCCGTGCCATCAGGGGCCGGCGCGCCGCCTATCGGCTCGCAGCACTCGACGACCACATGCTGAGCGATATCGGGCTCACCCGTTTCGACGTGGACAGCGCCCTGGCGATGCCGCTTGCGAGCGATCCCAACGCCGAACTGATACGCCGGCGCTCCGACCGGATCGCCAGCCAGCGGCGCGGCCGCAAGTTCCTCTGACGGCCGAAGCTTGCGGACCTTCAAAGACCGCCCCGGCAGCCTCTCTGCGCCGGGGCGGCTCGCCTTTCCTCACGCCCCCGGCGCATGTGCCGGCACGGGCGCGCTTGCGCCTGCCTTCCCGATCCGCTGAAATTTCCCGATTCGTCGCCCGCAGGCTGGAGCCTGCTGCCCGCGGCTGAGTTTTCGCAGAGGATCAGCCATCATGTCGGTGCCGGGGCCCGTCGTCACCATTTCGAGCCATGTCGCGATCGGCGCCGTCGGCAACCGCATCATCAGTTTCGTGCTGGAGCGTCTCGGCATCGAGACCGTCGAAATCCCGACGATCATCTTTCCGCATCATCCCGCCCACCGCCGGGTCCGCCCGCTGCGCCCCTCGCCGGAAGATTTCGCCGAGCTCCTGGAAAACGTCGCCGAGCGGCTGAAGGCGCGCCCGCCCTCCGCGGTCGTCACCGGCTATTTCGGCGGACGGCCGGAAGCGGAACTCGCTGCAAGCTTCATCGAAGAGCTGAAGCGCCGCGATGAGCGGCTCCTTTATCTCTGCGACCCGGTCTTCGGCGATGCCGGCGAGGCCTATCTGCCGCAAGAGGTCGTCGAAGCGCAGCGCCGCGCGCTTCTGCCGCTCGCCGATATCGCCACCCCGAACCTCTTCGAATTCTCCGTTCTGGCGGGTCTTGGTCCGAGCCCCGAAATGGCCGCGATCGCCGCCGCCGCTGCGGACCTGGGTCCGGCCGAACTCATCGTCACCTCCGCCCCCGCCCTGATGCGCGGACGCACCGCCGCGGCTCTCTTTTCCGGCGGCGCCACGCTGCTTGCCGAGCACCCGCTCGCCCAGACCCCGGCAAAGGGCGCCGGCGACCTCTTCTGCGCCGTCTATCTCGGCCGGCGCCTGCTTGGCTCCCCGCCGCAGGAGGCCCTGCCCTATGCGGTCGCCGCCACGCACGACGTCTTTGCCGTGACGGCCTCACTCGGCAGGCCGGATCTTGCCTTCGCAGAGGCGCAGGAGGCGCTCGTTCGACCCAACCTCTCTCGCGTGCAGTTGCGCCGCCTTGCCGGCGCGCCCGCCGTCGCCACGCGGCCGTAACGTCACCCCCGGGAATCGCAGTTTTCCGGCGCTTTGGGCTGAAAATCCCCGTTGCGCTCGGCCGCCCGGCGCGTTCTATTTCCGCCATAACAGGAGGAAACGCCGATGAACTGGAAGAAGATGGTCGCCGTCACCCTGCTCGCCGCATGGCCCGGCATGGCGCTCGCCGCCGATCCGATCGTGGGCAACTGGGTCGCCGAGAGCGGCAATACGGTGCGCATCTCTGCCTGCGGCAGCGCCTATTGCCTCAAGGTCGCTTCGGGCCCGAACAAGGGCAAGGAGATCGGCCGCATGGAAGGCTCGAACGGCTCCTACAAGGGCACGATCATGAACCCGGAGGACGACAAGACCTATTCCGGGTCGGTGACGCTGACCTCCGCCACGCAGATGAAGCTGAAGGGCTGCGCCATGGCGATCTTCTGCAAGACGCAGAACTGGCAGCGGAAATAGGAAGCCCGTTTCACGCGGCCTCTTCGGCGCGCTCGCGCCAGGCTTCGACGGCGACCTCAAGGATGAGCCTCGCGCCGGCGGCCATCGCCTCATGCGCCATGGCGAAGGCCGGAGCGGTCTCCGCCTCAGGCCTCTCCGTCGCAGCGGGCGGGGTCTGCCCCTCCAGGAAGGGAAGGTGGACGAAGCCGTTCATGGAAAGCCGGCCCGCCTGCGAGGCGAGCCGGCCGGCCCTGTAATAGAGCGCATTGCACAGATAGAGGCCGGCATCGTCGGAAAGACCCGCCGGATGGCCGGCGGCCTCAAGGGCATTGCGGATACGGCGGATCGGCAGGGAGCCGCGCCAGGTCTCCGGCCCTTCCGGATCGACGCGGCAGGAAGGCGCCGCCTTTCCGGCGGCATCGGCGAGCGCCGGCTCGGCCCGGTTGCGCGCAAGGCGCTCCAGCTCGAAGCCGCGGGCGCGCCGGCTGACGCCGAACTGGACCGCGATGTCAGGCGAATGCGCTTGCCAGAGCGCCTCGAAGGCGGCCGGTCCCGCCTGCCAGTCGGTCGGCAGGACGGCGAACCGCGCTTCGGCCGCGATGCCTTTCAGCCCATCGGGCAGCGACAGCCGCTCCATCAGCCAGCCGCTCGGATTTTCCGGAACGCCCGGAAAAGGCCCGAAGCCGGTGACGAGAAGGCGCGGCCGGCGCATGCGGCTCAGGCCGCCTTCTGCTTCTCCAGGAGCTTGCGGTTCACCAGAAGCTCGGCGATCTGCACGGTGTTGAGCGCCGCGCCCTTCCTGAGGTTGTCGGCGACCACCCACAGGGAAAGGCCGTAATCAACCGTCGAATCCTCGCGGATGCGCGAGATGTAGGTCGCATCCTCGCCGGCACTCTCGTAGGGGGTCATGTATCCGCCCGGCTCGTGCTTATCGATGACGAGGCAGCCCGGCGCCTCGCGCAGGATCTCGCGCGCCTCGTCGGCCGAAAGCTCTTCCTCGAACTCGATGTTGACGGCCTCCGAATGGCCGACGAAGACCGGCACGCGCACGCAGGTCGCCGTCAGCTTGATCTTCGGGTCGAGAATCTTCTTGGTCTCGGCCACCATCTTCCATTCCTCCTTCGTCGTGCCGTCTTCCATGAAGACGTCGATATGGGGAATGCAGTTGAAGGCGATGCGCTTGGGGAACTTCTTCGCTTCCACCGGATCGGCCACGAAGACGGCCCGCGTCTGGTTGAAGAGCTCGTCCATCGCGTCCTTGCCGGCGCCGGAAACCGACTGGTAGGTGGCAACGACGACGCGCTTGATCCTCGCCCGGTCATGCAGCGGCTTCAGCGCCACGACGAGCTGTGCGGTCGAGCAGTTCGGATTGGCGATGATGTTCTTCTTGGTGAAGCCCGCGACCGCATCGGCATTCACCTCCGGGACGATCAGCGGCACATCCGGATCGGTGCGCCAGGCCGAGGAATTGTCGATGACAACGCAGCCCTTGGCGGCGATCTTCGGCGACCATTCCTTGGAGACGGTGCCGCCCGCCGACATCAGCGCGATGTCGATACCGGAGAAATCGTAGTTCTCCAGCGCCTGCACCTTGAGCGTCTTGTCGCCGAAGGAGACTTCCGTGCCCTGGCTGCGGCGGGAGGCGAGTGCCACAACTTCGTCCGCGGGAAAGCCGCGCTCGTCGAGGATGTCGAGCATCTCCCGCCCGACATTGCCGGTCGCGCCGACGACTGCGATCCTGTAACCCATGTCCTGCTCCTCTCTCCCCGTGCAAAGCATCTCATCCCCGCCCCGGGGAGAGATCGGGGCGGAGCGTCAGCCGGTCGTCTTGGTCCCGGAAAACCGGGTGAAAGCCGTTCTGCTCATGGTGGGCGCGTTTTATCGCGCGGCGAGCCAAAGTCAATCACAAGCTATTGAAGCCGCTTTTCCCCTTCCGCTGCGACAACTTAACCAAGGCTTGAGGCTGGCCTGCCAGGATCGCGCCACCGGACGAGAGCAGGGAAGAAGGCAATGAACGCAGACGCGCTGGCCGAGAGAGCCGCCATGCCGGCCGGCCCGCCCGCCTTTTCCGAGAATGCCGGACAGAAGACGCGCCGCTGGCTTCTCGGCATCGCCTGGAGCCTGAAGAACGACGGCCCGCTCGGCGCCGCGCGCATCGGGCTCGCTCATCTTCAAGCGCTCATATCGTCCGATCCGGGCCTGCCCGCCCCCGATGCGCCGCGTCTCAGCCCGACCGGCGCGGTCGCAGTCGCGCGCGACCTCTCCGTGCCGACGCTGCGCGAGGCCTATCGGCGCGGCCTTTATCCGCTGTCGCACGTGCTCGCCCCGAAATGGCTTTCGCCCTCGCGGCGCGCCATCGTGCGGCTTTCCGACTTCCATCTCTCCAAGCGGCTGCGCAGCCATATCCGCAAGGACAGGTGGCGCGTCACCTTCGACACCGCCTTCGGCGAGGTGATGGAGGCCTGCGCCGAGCCGCGCCCCGGCCAGACGCCGCTCACCTGGATCACGCCGCAGATCATGCGCGCCTTCCAGGCCCTCCACGAGGCGGGAGACGCGCATTCCTTCGAGGTCTGGGACGAAACCGGCGCGCTGATCGGCGGCGGCTACGGCGTTGCGACGGGACGCTGCTTCACGATCGAATCGCAGTTCTTCCGCATCGACAACGCCTCCAAGGTCGGCTTCGCCTTCCTCGCCTGGCATCTCAACCGCTGGGGCTTTGCGCTGATCGACAACAAGAGGCCGTCCGACGCGGTGGCGCGCTTCGGCTTCGACACCGTGCCGCGCGCGGAATTCCTGAGGCTGATCGGCGATGCCCCGGCCGGGCCGGTAAAGCCGGGACGCTGGAGCGTGGAGGCGGCCGCCGAAGACGTCGCCGCCCTCGGAAGCTAAGGGGCGGGGCGGCCGAAGCCGCCCGCAAGCGATCTCAGCCGGCCTGCATCATCGCCAGGAAGCGTTCGCGGATCGCCTGGCCCATGCCCTTGGTGCCGACCTCCGTCAGACCCTCCGCGCCCTGTCTGGGAAGGATGTCGCGCGTGCGCAGGCCCTCGTCGAGCACCTCCGCGATCGCCGCTTCCAGCTTGCCGGCTTCCTCGATCATCCCGCAGGAATAGCGCAGCGCCATGGCGAAGGAAGCGAACATGGCGATCGGGTTCGCCACTTCCTTGCCGGCGATGTCGGGAGCCGAGCCGTGCACCGGCTCATACATCGCCTTGCGCCGGCCGGTATGCGCATCCGGCGCGCCGAGCGAGGCCGACGGCAGCATGCCGAGCGAGCCGGTCAGCATCGCCGCGACGTCCGACAGCATGTCGCCGAAGAGGTTGTCGGTGACGATGACGTCGAACTGCTTCGGCCAGCGCACCAGCTGCATGCCGCCGGCATCCGCCAGCATGTGGTCGAAGGCGATCTCGGGATATTCGCGCGCGGCGACCGCGGTCGCGACCTCGTTCCAAAGGACGCCCGACTTCATCACGTTGCGCTTTTCCATCGAGGTCACGCGCTTGTCGCGGGTCTTGGCGAGGTCGCAGGCGACCCGCACGATCCGCTCGATCTCGAAGGTGTCGTAGACCTGCGTGTCGACGGCGCGCTTCTGGCCGTTGCCGAGATCGGTGATCTCCTTCGGCTCGCCGAAATAGACGCCGCCGGTCAGCTCGCGCACGATGAGGACGTCGAGACCTTCCACCACCTCGCGCTTCAGCGAGGAGGCGTCGGCGAGCGCCGGATAGCAGATGGCGGGACGCAGATTGGCGAAGAGGCCGAGATCCTTGCGCAGCCGCAGGAGCCCGGCCTCGGGGCGCACGTCGTAGGGAACGCCGTCCCATTTCGGCCCGCCGACCGCACCGAAGAGCACCGCGTCGCAGGCGAGCGCCGTCGCCATGGTGGCCTCGGAGACCGCCACACCCTCCGCGTCGTAGGCCGAGCCGCCGACGAGACCCTCCTCGCAATCGAAGGAGCCGATCCCCTCCGCGTTCATCCAGTCGATGAGGGCCTTCACCTCGGCCATGATTTCAGGGCCGATACCGTCGCCGGCGAGGAGCAGGAGCTTGTGCGTCATCAGTTCTTCCGTCTTCAGGGGTTCGTTGAGCTAGCCGCTCGCATGGATGGAGGCAAGACGCCCCGGCCCTGCCGGAGCCGATAAGAACGTAGCTGGTGCCATCAGGCCGCCTCGTGTGACGATTCTGCCTCTGACAGCGGCAGGCGAAGGATCGCCGTCAGCCCTTCCTCGTGCCAGTCGATTTCGTAGCTGGCGCGGTACTGGGCGGCGATCTGCTGCACCATCTGCGTGCCGAAGCCATGCTTGTCCGGCCCCGGCGCGATCGGCTTCGGCCCGCCCCGCTCCCGCCAGACGATGGTGAGCTGCCGGTTATCCTCAGCGCCCTCGCTCTGCCAGGAAAGCTCGACCTGACCCTCCGGAACGCTGAGCGCCCCGTATTTGGCGGCGTTGGTGGCAAGTTCATGCAGAATGAGGCCGAGGGCGGTCGCCACGTCGTTGTCGATCTTGATCGCTTCGCCCGTCACGCTGACCTGGTCCGCATCCTCGCGCACATAAGGGGCGAGAACCAGCTTGGCGAGCCGGCCGAGATCGCTCGCCGCGGCGGCCGAGCCATGCCCCTGCGTGACGCTGTGGGCTTTCGAGAGGGCATCGATGCGCCGCCGTGTCGTGCGTGCGAGGTCGTCGGCCGATTCGGCCGAACGCGCCCCGAGCGAAAGCACCGCCGAGACCACTGCGAAGACGTTCTTGACCCGGTGGTTCAGTTCGCGGGCGAGAAGCTCGGCCTGGGCGTTCGCCTTCTTCAGGCTCTCGGCCTGCGCGGCGCGCAGCTCCGCCTCCTCCTTCAGCCGCGCATTGGCCGCGTTGAGCTCGGCCGTGCGCTTTTCCACCCGCGCCTCCAGTTCGCGCGAGGCCTGCCGCAGGTCGCCGGTCAGCGTCTCGTTCGCATCGCGCTCGCGCCGCAGCCATTCCGTCATGCGCGAGAAGGCAAGGCCCGTGCGGTGAAGCTCGTTGTAACGCGTCGCCAGAGGCGGCATCGGCTTGAGGTCGCCAGCGGCGATGTCTTCCGCCTGGCTGTAGAGCTGGCCGATGGGCCGGGTGATGGAGCGGGCGATGAGGAGCCCGATAAGGCCAGTCAGGAGCGCGACGCAGACGACGAGGACGTAACCGTTGCGCCGGCTCTCCTTGATGGCACCGAGAAAGTCGTTCTCCGGCACGTAGGTGATGACCGTCCAGGGCCAGCGCGTGCCCGGCAGCGAGGAAGCGACGGCGTGATAATCTTCCCCGCCGTAGCGAAAGCTGGAGTAATTTTGCGCCGACGGACCGGCCTTGCCGAGGCCCGGGAACGAGGCGGCCGCCGCCCGGGCGAGAGGATCGTCGAGCTCGTCGATGCGGGCAAAACGCAGCGCCTCGCCGGATTCGCTGGCCATCTTGATCTTCGCCGGATCCGGATAGGCGATGACGTCGCCCGAATTGGAAACGATGAAGGCGCCGCCATGCTCGCCGACCTTGAGGCTGGAGAGGAAGAGCGAGAGGGCCGAGATCTCGATGTCGATGCCGACGACGCCCTTCAGCTCGCCCGCCTCGCTCGTCACCGGCGTCGCGACGGTGATGCCCGGCTCGCGCGAGGAGAAGAAGATGTAAGGATCGGTCCAGGCGACCCCTTTCGCCTCCACGGCCCCGCCATACCAGGGGCGGGTGCGCGGGTCGTAGCGGTCCTGCGGATCGGAGCGGCGCGAGATGACGGAATAGGCGTCGTCGCGCCAGACGAGATCGACGCTGCGCCGCTCCGGCCGGTTCTCGATCGTCTTTGCCCGATAGGCCGGCCGGCCGAGGGAGGCGTCGCGGTTCACATAGACGAAGTCGCCTTCGGTATTGCCGTAGAAGATGCCGGCGAACTGGTCGTGCGAACGCAGCTGCTCGAAGAAGTAGCGCTCCATCGCATCTTCGTTCTCGCTGGAGACCACCTGCTGGCGGGCGAGACGCTGCGAAAGGTCGGCCGCCGCCTCGGCAGGAGCGAGGAAACCGATGGCGTGGTTGATCGTGTTATGCGCCACGTCGCGCATGAGGACGCGCGCGTGGTCAAGAAGAACCCGCTCGGAGGTAAAGTAGAACGGCAGAATGACTGCAGCTATGGCGACGAGCTGCAGCCCTGCGAGCGACAGTGCAAGCACACTGCGGATCGAAACCATGGCCTCTTCCCCTTGGCCACGCCATGCCTAGCATCCGCAGGGGAAGGTGACAATTCTGCTTGTCGTGTGAACCCGTTTGTGACGAACCCCGGCGCCGACGACCTGACGAGCGTGACGCTCAGCGCCCGCCAAGCGCCCGGTAGATCTTGCCGCCCGGCCGGCCGGTCGGTGGCATGCCGAAGCGCTTCTCCGCCGCCTCGATGGCGGCCCGGCTCTGCGGGCCGATCTTCCCGTCCGCCTCGCCGACATCGTAGCCCTTGGCGAGCAGGAGCCTCTGCAGCTGGAAGCGCTGCGCCCGCGACAGCGGCGGATCGTCGGTCGGCCAGGCGGTCCGCAGCCCCGGATAGCCGGCGAGCCGGTCGGCCAGATGCGAGATGGCGAGCGCATAGCTCTCCGCCTGATTGTAGGAATAGATCGCATCGAAGTTACGGAAGACGAGGAAGCCCGGCCCTTTCGGCCCAGACGGCAGGAGAAGGCCCGCCTGCGCCCCGCCGGCAAGATGCGCCCCGTCGGCCCGCACGATGCCGCGCTTGGCCCAGGTGGAAAGGCTCGCCTTGCGCCCCCTCCCGGTCGGCCCCTTGTAGCTGTCGGGCGCCTTCACCTCGATCAGCCATGATTCGCCCTTCCGCCATCCCGCCTTGTCGAGATAGTTGGCCGTCGAGGCGAGGGCATCGGCCGCCGACTTGACCAGGTCGCGCTTGCCGTCGCCGTCGCCGTCGACGGCGAGCCGGCGATAGGTGGAGGGAATGAACTGCGTCTGGCCGAAGGCGCCGGCCCAGGAGCCGTAGAGCTCCTCGAGCTCCAGGTCGCCCCGGTCGACAAGCTCAAGGGCCGCGACGAGCTCGCCGCGGAAGAACTTGGCCCGCACCCCGCCGCAGACGAGGTTGGCGAGCGCGTGCGGCAGGAAGTCGTCGCCGGCATCCTGACCGTAATTGCTTTCCACGCCCCAGATCGCCGCGATGACGTAGCGGTTGACGCCGAAGCGCCGCTCGGCCTCCCGCAGGACTCGGTCGTAGCGCCGCATCATGGTCTGGCCGTCGGCGATCCGCTGCTCGTCGACGAGGAAGCCCATATAGTCCCAGATCGGCGTCTTGAATTCCGGCTGGGCGCGCGCCTTGCGCATCACCTCTTCGTCGTAGCGCGCGGCACCGAGCGCACGCTCGGCGACGCGCCGGCTGACCCCTTCCGCCACGACCTGGCGCGTCAGGGTGTCGACACAGGCCGAGAAGCTGGCCGCGAGGGCGGGCGCCGGCAGGGCGAGACCCGCGCAAAGCGCCAGGGCGATCGCCACCTTGTGCCCACCGAAGATTGCAGTCCGCATCCTGCACTCCGCTGGCTGGTTGCAGCGCCTGTCTAAACGGATTCGGACGCGATGAGAATCCCGCCGGCCCCGGCCGGGCCGCTCACAATTTCGTAAGCATCTGAAAAAACGGCCAGAAATTTCCCGCTTCGGCCGGAGCCGTCGCAACCTAGACCCAGGGCCGGTTCTCGCTCATCCGCCCTTCATAGCCTTGGATCGCCTCGGACTTCTGCATCGTCAGGCCGATATCGTCGAGGCCGTTCAAGAGGCAGTGCCGGCGGAAGGCGTCGATCTTGAAGGGAATGCGGCCGCCATCCGGGCCGCGGATCTCCTCGGCCTCCAGGTCCACCGTCAGGGTCGCATTGGAGCCGCGCGACGCGTCGTCCATGAGCTTTTCCAGCTCTTCGGGGCTGACGACGATCGGCAGAATGCCGTTCTTGAAGCAGTTATTGTAGAAAATGTCGGCGAAGGAGGTGGAGATCACGCAGGTGATGCCGAAATCCTGCAGCGCCCAGGGCGCATGCTCGCGCGAGGAGCCGCAGCCGAAATTGTCGCCCGCGACCAGGATCTTGGCGTTCCGATAGGCCGGCTTGTTGAGGATGAAATCCTCGTTCTCCGAGCCGTCCTCGTTGAAGCGCTGCTCGTAGAAGAGCGAGGCGCCGAGGCCGGTGCGCTTGATCGTCTTCAGGAACTGCTTGGGAATGATCATGTCGGTGTCGACATTGACGATCGGCAGGGGGGCGGCAACGCCCGTCAGGGTCGTGAACTTTTCCATGGCAGCTTCCTTTCGCCGCTTCTCATGCGTCGGAGCGTTGCGGGCGTCAAGCGGGCGCGGCCTCACTCGCCCTCGTAGAGTTCGTCCATGTCGTCGTCGGAAAGGCCGAAATGATGGCCGATCTCGTGGATGAGGACATGGGTGATGATGTCTTCCAGCCGCTCCTCGTTCTCGCGCCAGTAGGTGAGGATCGCCCGCCTGTAGAGCCACACCCGGTTGGGCAGGGCGCCGGTGTAGGGCGTCGCCCCGCCATGGGCCAGGCCGATCCCCTCGAAGAGGCCGAGAAGATCGAGCGGGTCGTCGATGTCGAGCTCGTCGAGCGCATCCCGGTCGGCGGCTTCGGCGACGCGGATCTGGATATCGCCCGTAAGCCTGCGGAACTCCGCCGGCAGGGCGTCGTAGGCCGCCACCGCGAGGCGCTCGAACTCGGCAAGGTCGGGGCCGCGACCGAAGGCGGCAGCGGAAGAAAAACCGTCATGCATGTTGCAAGAGATAGGTGCTCACAAGATGCCAGAGAAGCCACAGGACGAAGACAAGGGCGAGGCCGCGGCCGACGCGCCGGCCCCAGACTTCGATCCGGTCCTGTTGCGGGGCGTCCGCCCCCGAAAAGTGCCCCTTCGCCTGGCCCGCCGCCCGCGCGAAGGAGGAGGTCCCGATCGACTCGCTGTCCCGGCTGACGCGTTTCAGCGCGTCCTCGGCCTCGCGCCGCCGCGCCTCGTCCCGCTCCTGCGGCATGCATGTGCTCCTTCGCCTGCCCGGATGCGAGCCTAAGGCCCCGCTCAAGCCCCGCCAAGCGCGCTACGGCACGAGCCTTGCGGCATGGGTCCCGCGGCACAGGCCCCGAAAAAGGCATGCAAGCGAGACAAAGAAAAAGGGCCGTCCGGAAACGGCCCCTTTCCGCATTTCCCTTGCGCCCGGCTAGCCCTGGCGGTCCCATTCGCGGATGTCGACGAAGTGACCGGCGATCGCGGCCGCCGCGGCCATGGCCGGCGAGACGAGGTGCGTGCGCCCCTTGAAGCCCTGGCGTCCCTCGAAATTGCGGTTCGAGGTGGAGGCGCAGCGCTCTTCAGGCGCCAGCTTGTCGGCGTTCATGGCCAGGCACATGGAGCAGCCCGGCTCGCGCCATTCAAAGCCCGCGGCGAGAAAGATCTTGTCGAGCCCCTCCGCCTCGGCCTGCGCCTTGACGAGGCCGGAGCCCGGCACGACCATCGCCTGGACACTGTCCGCGACCTTGCGGCCTTCGGCCACCTTCGCCGCTTCCCTCAGATCCTCGATCCGCCCGTTGGTGCACGAGCCGATGAAGACGCGGTCGAGCGTGATGTCGGTGATCTTGGTGCCCGGCGTCAGGCCCATGTATTTCAGCGCCCGCCACTTGGAGGCACGCTTGTTCTCGTCGGCGATGTCGTCCGGATTGGGCACCGCGCCGAGAACCGAGATGACGTCCTCCGGCGAGGAGCCCCAGGTGACGATCGGCGGCAGCGAAGCCGCGTCGAGCCGCACCTCGCGGTCGAAATGCGCGCCCTCGTCGGAAGGAAGGCTCTCCCAATAGGCCTTGGCCATGTCCCAGGCGGTGCCCGTGGGCGCCCGCGGCCGGTCGGCGATATAGGCGTAGGTCGTCTCGTCGGGCGCGATCATGCCGGCGCGCGCGCCCGCCTCGATCGACATGTTGCAGACCGTCATCCGCCCTTCCATGGACAGGGCGCGGATCGCCTCGCCGGCATATTCGATGACATGGCCGGTGCCGCCGGCCGTGCCGATCTCTCCGATGATGGCGAGGATGATATCCTTGGCCGTCACGCCATCCGGCAGCTTGCCGTCGACGGTGACGCGCATGTTCTTCGCCTTGGACTGGATCAGCGTCTGGGTGGCGAGGACATGCTCCACCTCCGAGGTGCCGATGCCGTGGGCAAGCGCGCCGAAAGCGCCATGCGTGGAAGTGTGGCTGTCGCCGCAGACGATCGTCATGCCCGGCAGGGTGAAGCCCTGCTCCGGCCCGATGATGTGGACGATGCCCTGCCGCTTATCGAGCTCGTTGTAATACTCGATGCCGAAATCGGCGGCGTTCTTGGCGAGCGCGCCGACCTGCACGGCCGATTCCGGATCGTCGATGCCCTTGGAGCGGTCGGTGGTCGGCACGTTGTGGTCGACGACGGCGAGCGTCTTGTCCGGCGCATGCACCTGGCGGCCGGCGATCCTCAGGCCCTCGAAGGCCTGCGGGCTCGTCACTTCATGGACGAGATGGCGGTCGATATAGAGCAGCGAGGTGCCGCCCGGCTGCGTGTCGACCAGATGGTCGTCCCAGATCTTGTCGTAGAGTGTTCTCGGTTTCATGTCTCTCGGCTTTCGGAAAATGGCGTTCGAAGGATCGGTTGGCGGCGGTTTTGTCAGCCGCCGATAAGCGAACCGTCGGAGGCGAAGAGACGCGCAAAGAAGCGCCAGGGCAGGCGCTGATGGTCGCCGATCGCCGCAAAGGCGAGCGTGGTGCGGGCGCCGACCGCGACTTGCCGCGGCCGCGCCGGGAAATTTCCCTGCGGCGACATGGGCCTCCATATAGCAAGGGTGCCGGCATCTCACAATTCTCGGGCGGCGCGGGTGACATTTTCCTGGCCGGGAGATAACCGATGCCGATGCGTCTGACCGCCCTTCTTCTTTCCGCCATCGCCTGCCTCGCCCCGGCCGCGGCCGGCGCCGCCGCCTGCGAAACGCTGCGTGACGGGCAGAACGCCTATTCCGTCTGCCGTTTCGATCCGGCGCGGGCGGCGCTGCGCACCTACCTCAGCGGTGCTTCCGGCAAGCCCTACGGCTCCTTCTCGGCGCTGAAATCGGCGGTCGAGAAGGAGGGAAAAGAGCTCGTCTTCGCCATGAACGGCGGCATGTACGACGACAGGCTGCAGCCGGTCGGGCTCTATATGGAAGAAGGCCGCACGCTGAAGCCGGCCAACACCCATGAAGGGCCTGGCAACTTCCATATGCTGCCGAACGGCGTCTTCTGGATCGGCCAGGGCAAGGCGGGCGTGATGGAGACGAAGGAATTTCTGCGCAGGAAGCCGCCGGCCGAATTCGCCACCCAGTCCGGCCCGATGCTCCTCGTCGGCGGCAAGCGCCATCCGCGCTTCCTGGAACACAGCGACAGCGCCAAGCTGCGCAACGGCGTCTGCGTCACGCCGCGCGGCGAAGCGGTCTTTGCCATCTCCGACGGGCCGGTGACCTTCTGGGAATTTTCCGGGCTCTTTAAGGAGAAGATCGGCTGCAAGGACGCTCTCTTCCTCGACGGCTCGATCTCCGCCATCTACGCGCCGGGGATCCGCCGCTTCGGGGGCTTCTTCCCGGTCGGCCCGATCATCGCGGTGACGCAGGCCCGATAGGCCGGGTCACACCGCCAGATATTCGTGGCGCAGATCCTCGTTCTCCAGCACTTCCTTGGCGGTGCCCTCATAGACCACCTCGCCCATGTCGAGGATGATCGCCCGGTCGGCGAGCTGCAGCGCGGCGATGGCGTTCTGCTCCACGATGATGGTGGTGATGCCGAGCTCCTTGATCTCGGCGACGATCTTCTCGATCTCGCGCACGATCACAGGCGCAAGCCCCTCATAGGGCTCGTCGAGGAGGAGGAGCTTGAGGTCGCGGGCGAGCGCGCGGGCGACCGCGAGCATCTGCTGCTCGCCGCCCGACATGGTCGTCGCCTCCTGGCCGCGCCGTTCCGCCAGCCGCGGGAAATGCTCGTAGATGCGCTCCAGCTCCCAGCCGCAGGGCTCGGCGATGCGAGACAAGACGAGATTTTCCTCCACGGTGAGGCCCGGAATGATGCGCCGATCCTCCGGCACCAGCACGACCCCCGCCCGCGCCGCCTGGTGCGAGACCATCTTGTGCAGCGGCAGGTCGTTCAGCCAGATCTCGCCGGTCTTCAATTCCGGGCTCGGCGCCCGGGCGATGGTCCGCAGCGTGGAGGTCTTGCCGGCGCCGTTGCGGCCCAGCAGCGCCAGGACTTCCTTCTCGTGCACCTCGAAGCTGACGCCCTGCACGATGTAGCTCTCGCCGTAATAGGCGTGCAGGTCGCGCGCGACGAAGTAGGGCTGTGCCGGCGTCTCGGCCGGCACATTCGCCGCCTCTGTGGGCGTCACCGGCTCGGCCGACGTCGTCATCGCGTTCATCAATGCGCTCCTCCGAGATAGGCTTCCTGCACCTTCGGATTGCCGCGAACCTCGTCCGGGGCGCCCTCGGCGATGATCTTGCCCTGGGCAAGGACGGAGATCCGGTCCGCCAGAGAGAAGACGACATGCATGTCGTGCTCGATGATGACCTTGGTCATGCCCCGCTCCTTGATCCGTTGCAGAAGATCGATGGTGCGGTTGGTGTCGTGGCGCGACATGCCCGCCGTCGGCTCGTCGAGGAGCAGGAGCTTGGGATGCTGGATGAGGCACATGGCGAGCTCCAGCCGGCGCTTGTCGCCGCGCGACAGCGAGGCGGCCTGCTTGGCATAAAGATGCAGGAGACCGAATTCTTCCAGAAGGTGCTCCGCTTCCGCCCTCAGCTCCTTTTCCTTCTCCAGCGAGGAGAGCGCGTTCATGCGGAACGTGCCGTCACGCTTGGCGAAGGCCGGCACCATCACGTTCTGCAGCAGCGACAGGTCCGGAAAGATCTCCGGCGTCTGGAAGACGCGCGCCACGCCGAGCTGGTTGATCTCGTAGGGCGCGCGGCCGGTGATCGTCTGGCCGGCGAAGATCACCTTGCCGGAATCGGGCGGCAGGCGGCCGATGCAGACATTGAGAAGGGTCGACTTGCCGGCCCCGTTGGGGCCGATGATGGCGTGGGTCTTGCCCTGCTCCACCTCAAGGTCGATGTCGGTGAGAGCGCGAAGGCCCCCGAAGCTCTTCTGGACGTTGGAAACGTGCAGGACGGCGTTGCTCATGTCTTCACTCCGCCGGCTGCACTTCGGTCTTCGAGCTCGAGGACCCGCGCCGGGTCACCAGCTTCCAGATCCGGCGAATGCCTTCCATGATGCCGCCCGGCAGGAAGATGACGATCACCATGAACAGGATGCCGAGCGTCAGGTGCCAGCCTTCGCCCACGAAGGGACTGACGATGGTGACGAGGAATTCCCTCGGCGCCGGCGGCAGGAAAGAGAAGGCCGAGGACAGGGCACTGTCGTTGAGGGCCGAGAAGATGTTCTCGAAATACTTGATGATGCCCGCGCCGAGGATCGGCCCGGAGATCGTCCCCGCGCCGCCGAGGATGGTCATCAGCACCACCTCGCCGGAAGCCGTCCACTGCATGCGCTCCGCCCCTGCCAGGGGGTCGGTAATGGCCAGCAGCGCCCCGGCAAGGCCGGAATACATGCCCGAGACGACGAAGATCGTCAGCATGTAGGGCCGCGGATTGAAGCCCGTATAGATCATACGGTGCTGGTTGGACTTGATGGCCCGCAGCATCATGCCGAAGGGCGAGCGCATGATCCTGAGCGCGATGTAGAAGGCGATGATGAGGAGCACGGCACACAGATAGAAGCCCGGATAGCCGACCATCTTCTCGCCGAAGAGCGAGCCGATCAGCGAGCCGGTGCGCTCCGTGCCCGTCATCGCGTCGAGGACGCGCGGATCGTCGCGCAGCACCCTCAGGCCCGTCTCGCCGTTGGTGATCGGCGTCAGCACCGAATAGGCGAGGTTGTAGCACATCTGGGCGAGCGCCAGCGTCAGGATCGAGAAGTAGATCCCCGATCGCCTGAGGCTGATGAAGCCGATGAACACCGCCGCGACGGCCGCCACCAGCATGGCGAACAGCACCGCCGGGATGATGTTCATCGTGAACAGCTTGAAGGACCAGACGGCGGCATAGGAGCCGATGCCGAGGAAGGCGGCATGGCCGAAGGAGAGATAGCCCGTCAGGCCGAACAGCAGATTGAAGCCGAGCGCGAAGATCCCGTAGATCGCGAACTTCTGCATCAGGTCCGGATAGGCCGCGCCCAGCGGCTGCAGCCACCAGGGCATGCCCAGAACGATGACGGTGAAGGCGACGATGGCGAGCCAGTCCTTGTCGACATTCGTCATCGGCTTGGTTTCGGGCCCCCGGGGCGGCAGCTGCCGGGTGGAGACGTCGAAATCCGGGTCGGAGATCGCCTTCTTGCGCTCCGCGGCGGTGGTTGGCGCGCTCATGCTCACGTCTCCATGATGCCGGACCGGCCCATCAGGCCGCGCGGCCGCACGAGCAGGATGACCACCGCGACGAGATAGATAATGATCTGGTCGATGCCGGGAAAGATGTCCTTCACTTCCGTCATGGAAGCGAAGGATTGAAGGATGCCGAGAAGGAAGCCGGCGAGGACGGCGCCGCCGAGCGATCCCATGCCCCCGACCACGACGACGACGAAGGAGATCACCAGGAAGTCCATGCCGAGATGGTAGTTCGGAGCGAGGATCGGCGCGTACATCGTTCCCGCCATGCCCGCGACGATGGCGGCGAGCGCGAAGACGATGATGAAGCGCTTTTCGATATCGATGCCGAGGAGCCCGACCGTCTCGCGGTCGCGCATGCCCGCCCGCACCGTCATGCCGAAAGTGGTGAGCTGCAGGAAGGCGAAGACGCCGGCGAGCACGACGACGGAGAAGGTGAGGTAGACCAGGCGCCACCAGGGATAGGAGATCGCCGGACCAAGGCCGAACCATTCGCCGATGGAAGCCGATCCCGCCACCGCGGAGGGCGCCTGGATCGGCACCGGATTGGCGCCGAAGACGGCCTTGATGATCTCCTGCAGCACGATCGCGAGGCCGAAGGTGACGAGAATCTGCTCGGCGTGGCTGCGCTTGTAGAAGTAGCGGATCAGGCCGCGTTCCATCACGACGCCGAAGATCAGCATCACAGGGATGGTCAACAGGATCGAGATGGGCACCGAATAGTCGATGATCATCCGGCCCCAGTCGCCGAACCAGCCCTCCAGATACGGCACTTCCTTGTAGGCTTCGAAGAAGGTGATGCTCTCGTCCTTGACGCGGGTGGAGAGCGTGAGGAGGTACTGCATGGTGACGGCGCAGAAGGCGCCGAGCATGAAGAGCGCTCCATGGGCGAAGTTGACGACGCCCAGCGTGCCGAAGACGAGGGTCAGCCCGAGCGCGATCAGCGCATAGGCGGCTCCCTTGTCGAGGCCATTCAGAATCTGAAGAACGATCGCGTCCATGTCCACTCCGACCCGGTTAACGGGCGAGCCGATTGAAGAAGATCAGGTGGGAGGTGGCCGGCCGCCAGGGGCGACCGGCCGTCCGTAGTTTCAGGCTCAGCAGCCCTGGACCTCGTAGGGACCGAGCTCGCCGCCGAAGATCGACGGGTCGTACATGACCTTCTCGGTCGGCACGACTTCCACGACCTCCAGGATGTCGAACTGGTTCTCCGGGTTCTCCTTGCCCTTCACGACGAGCACCGGCTTGAAGCACTGGTGGTCCGCGTCGCGATAGAGCGTCTGGCCGTTGCCGAGGCCGTCGAACTCGAAGCCTTCCATCGCCTTGATCACCGCCGGCGGCGTGAACTCGCCGGCCGTCTCGCAGGCATTGGCATAAAGCAGGGTCTGCGCGTAGCAGGTCTGGGCAGCCTGGGACGGCGGCTGGCCGTATTCCTCGCCGAAGGACTTGGCGAAGGCGCGGGTGCCGTCGTTGTCGAGCTGCCAGTTCCAGTTGGCGGTGCCGAGGATGCCCTTCACGGCCTCGCCGGCGCCCATTGCCATCAGCTCCGAATAGAGCGGCACGACGATCTGGAAGTCCTTGCCGTTGACCTGCTTCTCGCGCATGCCGAACTGGACCGCCTGGCGAAGCGAGTTCACCATGTCGGCGCCGTAATGGTTGAGGATCAAGACGTCGGCGCCCGAATTGAGCACCGGCGTCAGATACTGCGAGAAGTCGCCGGCACCGAGCGGCGTGCGGACCGCCGCAACGGTCTCCCAGCCGAGATTCTCGGTCGCGTTCTTGATCGATTCTTCCTGCGTCCAGCCCCAGGTGTAATCGGCGGTCAGGTGATAGGCCTTGCGGTCCTTGCCGTATTCCTGGGCGAGGATCGGGCCGAGCGCCTGGCCGGACATGTAGGCGTTGAAGAAGTGGCGGAAGCCGTAGCGCCGCTTGTCCTTGCCGGTCGTGTCGTTGGAGTGGGTGAGGCCCGCCATGAAGATGACGCCCGTCTCCTGGCAGAGCGACTGCACCGCCACCGCGACGCCCGACGAGGAGCCGCCGGAGATCATCAGGGCGCCGTCCTTCTCGATCATGCGCTTGGCCGATGCGCGGGCGGCATCCGACTTGGTCTGCGTGTCGCCCGTGACGTAGGCGACCTTCTTTCCGAGGATGCCGTTGCCCTTGAGATTGGACGGCTTGAAGGTGTTCAGCATGCCGCCGTCGCCCTCGCCGTTGAGGTGCTTCACGGCCAGCTGGAAGGCGCGCAGCTCGTCGGCGCCCTCATCCGCATACGGGCCGGTCTGCGGCACGTTGAAGCCCAGCGTGACGGTATCGCCGCCAGGCATGTTGCAATACTCGGCGGCGTAGGCGCCCTTGGTGAAGAAATACGGCGTGGCGAGCAGAGTTGCGCCCGCAGCGGAGCCTTTCAGCAGCGTGCGGCGAGTCAGACTCTTCTTGTCGATGATGCTCATGGACGTTCAGTCCCTCCCGATATTCAATTCGTTGGCGGCGAACCGCGATTGGGCGACGCATGTTCGCCGTTGCCGTCGCTATCGGTCCTCTGAGGGGCTTACAATACTACTTTCGATAGCTGCTATGCGAAAAACGCAGGTCTTGTGCAGAGCAGCGGAGCTCTTGTGCAAAGCAATAAAAAAGGCGGCCCGCAGGCCGCCTTTCGGAAAATTCTTCGAAAATTCAGGCTTTTGGCTTACGCTTCAGCGTTCTCGGCCTTGGCCGCTTCCTTCGCCTGCTTGGCTTCAGCGCGCTCGGCGGCCGCGATTTCGCGGGCTGCCTCATTGAGCCGCTTGGCGCGCACCCGCGCATCCTCGGCGATGCGCGCGGACTTGCCGCGGCGGCCGCGCAGATAATAGAGCTTGGCACGGCGGACCTTGCCGCGGCGCACCACCTCGAGCTTCTCGATCAGCGGCGAGCACATCGGGAAGACGCGTTCCACGCCCTCGCCGTAGGAGATCTTCCGCACCGTGAAGCTCTCGTTGACGCCGCCGCCGGAACGACCGATCACCACGCCCTCATAAGCCTGCAGGCGCGTGCGGTTGCCGTCCGTCACGCGCACATGCACGCGCACCGTGTCGCCAGCCTCGAATTCGGGAATGACCCGCTTCTCGACGATGCCGGCCATTTCGGCCTGCTCGATCTCCTGGATCGCGTTCATCTCTCAAACCTCTTGCCGCCCGCGTGCGCCTGTTTCGACGGATTGCTCCGCGACGAAACGGCCGGCTCGCGGCTTTGTTTCGTATCTGGGATCGGAAAGTTGGCGGCCATATACACCGAAGCGCATCGCCTGTCGACGCCCCGGGGCTGCAAAATGACGTGGCTGTGACAGGAGGAGCGCCGGCGAGTGCCCCTTCGCGCCCCCCGCCAGCCCGCACGGTTTCCGCCTCGGCGCGAACCGGCTAGAGATTGCGGCCCCGCAATCGGAGCCTTTGCCCATACATGTCTGTTTTCGAGATCCTGATCCTGGTTGCCGCCGGCTTCGTCTCCGGCGCCATCAATGCCGTCGCCGGCGGGGGCACGTTCATTGCCTTCGGCGCCCTGACCCTCGTCGGCCTGCCGCCGATCACGGCGAATGCGACGAGCTCCATCACCCAGTTTCCGGGCTATGTCACCTCCACCCTCGCCTACCGCCGCGAACTGAAGGTGATCGGCCGCGCCGCGCTTCCCTTCCTCATCGTCTCCGCCCTCGGCGGCCTCGTCGGCGCTCTGATCCTGCTGGCGCTCGACAATCCGCAATTCCGGGCGATGGTGCCCTGGCTCCTGATCGCCGCGACGGCCCTCTTCGCCGCCGGCCCGCGCATCACCAGGGCGCTGAAGGCGCGGCAGATGCACGCCTCTCCCCTTGTCGCCTGGGCGATCCAGTTCCTCGTCGCCATCTACGGAGGCTTCTTCGGCGCCGGCATGGGCATCATGATGCTCGCCTCGCTCGGCCTCACCGAGGGCGAGGACTTTCACCGCCTCAACGCCATCAAGACGCTGCTCTCCGTCGTCATCGCCATCATCGCCATCATCGTCTTCGTCAATGGCGGGCTGATCGCGTGGAGCGCGGCCTGGGTGATGCTGATCGCCGTCGCCATCGGCGGCTATCTCGGCGTCGCCGCCGCACGCCGCTTCCCGCAGGCCTGGGTACGCGGCTTCGTCATCGCCGTCGGCCTCTTCCTGACCGTCTACTATTTCGTCACGGGCTGATCCGCGACCTCGCGAAGCAAGTCCGGCCGGCGCTCGCGGGTGATCCTCAGCGCTTCGGCGCGCCGCCACTTCGCCACCTCGCCGTGATGGCCGGAGGTCAGCACGGCGGGTATGGCGCGGCCCTCGAACTCGGCCGGGCGGGTGTAATGCGGATATTCCAGGAGGCCCGCCTCAAAGCTCTCCTCCTCGCCGGAGGCTTCCTTGCCCATGATGCCGGGCAGGAGCCGCACCACAGCGTCGAGGAGCGCGATCGCCGCCACCTCGCCGCCGGAAAGCACGAAATCGCCGAGCGAGACCTCTTCCAGCCCGCGCGCCTCGATGATGCGCTCGTCGACACCCTCGAAGCGTCCGCAGACGATCAGAGCCCCCGGCCCCTCGGCGAGAGCGCGCACGCGCCTCTGGTCGAGCGGCCTGCCCCGCGGGCTCATCAGCAGCCGCGGGCGGGAATCGCCTTCCGGCGAGGCGGCGTCGATGGCAGCGGCGATGACGTCGGCGCGCATCACCATACCCGGCCCGCCGCCGGCCGGCGTGTCGTCCACCATCCGGTGCGTGCCGAGCCCGTGCTCGCGGATATTGCGGGCCTCAAGGCTCCAGATTCCCTCCTTCAGCCCCTTGCCCGCGAGGGAAAGGCCGAGGGGACCTGGAAACATCTCGGGAAAGAGAGTGAGGATGCTGGCGGAAAAACCCATCTCGGCGCTCAGACGGCCTTCGCCTCGCCCGCCTCGAAAGCCTTGATGGACCGGTCGTAGGTACCGATCTCGCCGAGCGCGGCGCGCCAGATCGCCATATGCGGCGCCTGCCCATGGGCGGCAAGATGATCCCAGCTCTCCCATTCCTCGTAGACGCGGACGAGATGCGGGTCCTCCGCGTCGAACGCGTAGGTGTAGAGGAGGCAGCCCTCCTCGTGGCGGGTGGCGGCCAGCATCCGCCGCGCATGCGGCAGGAAGGCGTCCTGCGTACCCTCGGGAAGTCGGAAATGGCCGGCGACGCTGATCATGGGGTCTCCTCTTCGCTACCCGCCCCTTCTTCGCGCACTTCCACCTCCTCGGGCAAATCGAGGATGAGGAAACGGGAGGAAAGATCGATCTCCGGCACGTTCTCGCGGGTGAAGGCGAGAAGGAAGCTCGCGCCCTGCGGCGGCTTCACCTCCAGGACGTCGCCGGCCCCGAAATCGTGGATGGCCTGGACGCGCCCGAGCCGCTCGCCGGAGGGCGAGCGGGCTTCCAGTCCGATGAGATCGGCATGGTAGAACTCGTCCTCCTCCGCCTCCGGCAGCGCCTCGCGCGGCACATAGAGCCCGAGCCCGCCCAGCGCCTCGGCGGCGCTGCGGTCGCCGACGCCCTGGAAGCGGGCGACGACCATGTCGCCCTTGTCCGGCCGCAGCGAGACGACGGCAAGGCGCCGTCCGTCTTCGCCGGTAAGCGGGGAGTAATCGGCAAGGGCGAGCGGGTCGGCGGTGAAGCACTTCACCCGGACCTCGCCCTTCACCCCGTGGGGCCGGCCGATCTGCGCGACGAGGAGAAGGCCGCGCTGTTCAGACATGACGCCGACCCGCCTTTCACGCCGCGGAGACTATTCCGCGGCCTCTTCGGCCGGGGCCTCTTCGCCAGCGGCTTCCTCGGCCGGTGCCTCGGCGGCAGCCTTGGCGTCTTCCTCGGCCTGGCGGCGAGCTTCCAGCCGCTCCTTGGCCTTGGCGCCGGGCTCGGCCTTGTTCGGATTGTTGCGCGCCGGGCGCTTGGCAAGGCCGGCCGCATCGAGGAAGCGCAGCACGCGGTCCGTCGGCTGGGCGCCCTGGGAGAGCCAGTACTGGACGCGCTCCGTATTGAGGACGACGCGCTCGGCATGGTCCTTCGGCAGGAGCGGGTTGTAGGTGCCGAGGCGCTCGATATAGCGCCCGTCGCGCGGGGCCCGCTCGTCGGCGGCCACGACCCGGTAGAACGGGCGCTTCTTGGTGCCGCCGCGGGCCAGTCTCAGTTTCACACTCATGTCGGTCTTCCTGGTCTGTTCGAATTACTTCTTCTTGCCTCTTCCGAGGCCCGGCAGGCCGGGGAACCCGCCGCCACCCATTCCCGGCAGCCCGGGAAATCCTGAAGGCATGCCGCCGATGCCGGGGGGCATGCCGCCCATCCCGCCCGGCATGCCGCCGCTTTTCTGCATTTCTTCCAGCATCGCCGGATCGGGCTGCGCGCCGCCGCCGAACAGGCCGGCCATCTTCTTGTTGCGGCCGAGCTTCTTCATCATGTCCGACATCTGCCGGTGCATCTTGAGGAGCTTGTTGACGTCCTGCACCTCGACGCCCGAACCGGCCGCCACGCGCTTCTTGCGCGAGGCGTTCATCAGCGCGGGCTTTTCCTTCTCCACCTTCGTCATGGAGGAGATGATGGCGAGCTGGCGCTTGATGATCCGGTCGTCGATGCCGGAAGCAGCCACCTGCTTCTTCATCTTTCCGATGCCGGGCATCATGCCCATGATCCCGGACATGCCGCCGATCTTCTCCATCTGGCGCAGCTGCTCGGCGAAATCTTCCAGGTTGAACTCGCCCTTCTTCAGCTTCTGGGCGGTGCGGAGGGCCTTCTCCTGATCGATCTGCTCGGAGGCCTTTTCCACCAGCGAGACGATGTCGCCCATGCCGAGGATACGGTCGGCGATGCGCGAGGGATGGAAGGCCTCGATGGCGTCGATCTTCTCGCCGGTGCCGATGAGCTTGATCGGCTTGCCGGTG
This sequence comes from Afifella sp. IM 167, assembly GCF_020144925.1. GTDB lineage: Bacteria > Pseudomonadota > Alphaproteobacteria > Rhizobiales > Afifellaceae > Afifella. Next base: position 160,355 of record NZ_NSLC01000003.1, on the reverse strand, counting down.
ACGGCGCGCATGGAAAGCGCGGCGCCGCCGCGCCCGTCGCCGTCGATGCGGGTCAGGACGATGCCGGTGACGGCGCAGCGCTCGTTGAAGGAGCGCGCCACGTTGACGGCGTCCTGGCCGGTCAGCGCGTCGGCGACGAGGAGGATTTCATGCGGGTTGGTGGCCCGCTTCACCTCCTCCATCTCGATCATCAGCGGCTCGTCGATATGCGTGCGGCCGGCCGTGTCGAGCATGACGACGTCGTAGCCGCCGAGCTTCGCCGCGTTCTGGGCGCGCCGGGCGATATCGACCGGCCCCTGGCCGGCGACGATCGGCAGCGTGGCGACGCTGATCTGCTCGCCGAGGATCTTCAGCTGCTCCTGCGCGGCCGGACGGCGCGTATCGAGCGAGGCCATCAGGACCTTCTTCTTGTCGCGCTCCGACAGACGCTTGGCGATCTTCGCCGTGGTCGTCGTCTTGCCCGAGCCCTGCAGGCCGACCATCATGATCGCGACCGGCGGAGCGGCGTGGAGGCTGATCTCCGAAGCCTCGGCGCCGAGCGTCTCCACGAGCGTGTCGTGGACGATCTTGACCACCATCTGGCCCGGCTTGACGGAGCGCACGACTTCCGCGCCGACGGCGCGCTCGCGCACCTTGTCGGTGAAGGTCTTGACGACCTCCAGCGCGACGTCGGCTTCCAGCAGCGCCCGGCGCACCTCGCGCAGCGCTTCGGCGACGTCCTTGTCGGAAAGCGCGCCACGCCCGGTGATCTTGTCGAAGATGCCGGAAAGGCGATCGGAGAGGGTATCGAACATGATGCTCTCAGGCGTCCAATGCAGATTGCACCCGCGGGCGAAACCTCGCTGACGGGTGGTGACCTCCGGAATCCCGTTCCGGTCGGCGGCGTGAATTCTGGCTCTTTAAAAGAGTGGCGGTGAGGTAAGCTCTGGGGGCGGGCAAGTCAAGCTTGGCCCGCACCGCCTCACTTCATCAGGCGCTCCGCCCGCTCCGCCCACAGGTTCAGCGTTTGCCAGGTGCTCGGGGCGTCGTCCGCCTTCTTGTCCTTCTTCGCCTTTCCGGGCTTCGCCTTTCGGGACTTCGCCTTCCCGGGCCGCGGCCTGGCCTTTCCGGCCGGCGTCAGGAGGATGCCGAGAAGCACGAACGGAATGCCGATGGTGATGAGTTCGCCGAGGCTGAAGCCCGCGCCCTTCGCCAGCGGCTGGCGCGAGCCGAAGAGATCGATGCCGGCCCCGCCGCCGGAGCCGTCGAGCCCCTTGCCGATCGTGTCGGCCATATGCGCGCCGCGCATGCCGAGCGGCTTTTCCGGCCTCAGCGTCGTGTCGCGCGCCGTCTGGTGCTCCATCTCGGCATTGAGCTCGGCCCCGGCCAGAAGCACGAAGACCGAGACCCAGATCCACATCATCATGCCGATGACGGCGCCCAGCGAACCGTAGGTGGCGTTGTAGTCGGCGAAATTGGAGATGTACCAGGAAAAGAGGATGGAAGCGGCGATCCACACGAGCGCCGTGATCGTCCCGCCCCAGGAGACCCAGCGCCAGCGCATCGGCGGCCGGCTCGGCCCGAAGCGGTAGAGCGTGGAGATCGCCCCGGCGGCGACGAGGAAAAGGATCGGCCATCGGATCATCGCGACGATCCAGCCCTCCTTCAGGCCGAGAAAGGTGAGGACGGCCGGCACCACGACGGTGGCGCTGAGGAAAAGGATGACGAGGACGATGAAGCCGAAAGTGAACAGGAGCGAAACCGCGTTCACAAGCACGAAGGAGCGCTTCTCCTTCTCCTCATAGGCGACGTTGAGCGCCTGGAAGAGCGCTTTCACGCCCTTGTTGGCGCTCCACAGCGACAGGCCAAGGCCGAACAGGAAGGCGAAGCTGAGGGAAGCGGATTCGGCGCTGACGAGGCGGGTGAGCTGCTCCTGCAGGATGTCCATGCCCGATTGCGGCATCACCGCCTGAAGCGACTGGAGCTGGGCGGCGAGATTGGCAGGATCGTAATAGAGCCCGTAGATGGAGACGAGCGCGCCGAGGGCGGGAAAGGCGGCCAGGAGCAGATAGAAGGTGACCCCGCCGGCGACCAGCGAGACGCGGTCCTCGCCGATCTCCTGGCTGACCCGCCACAGGATGTCGCGCCAGCCTTTCGGCGGGATCTCGCTCGGCGTGTTGGCAAGGCGGCCGCGCGGATCGATTGGCTCCGTCGCGCTGGAATGGGCATGGCTCTGGCTTCGCTGCAGCATCGGTCTCCCTTTCGCCGACAATCGGCGGAGGGTGCGAAGGTTCCGCGCCCACAGGCTGCCCGTATGCGCCTGGTGCGCCCCGGCTCCTCCATCACGCACCAAAATGAGCAAGACCGCGGCCTTAAGCGCCGGGCGGAAAACGAGGCCCTTCTGGCGTTTCGGCGATCTTTCGCCCATATAGGCGCCGATGAACGAGACGCCTTTCCTGAAGATGAACGGACTTGCCAACGACTTTGCCGTCGTTGATGCGAGAAGGGGCGGCATGCGCCCGTCGGCGGAGGTGATCCGCAAGCTTTCCGACCGCGCCGCCGGCATCGGCTTCGACCAGTTCATCACCATCGAGCGCTCGCCGGCCGGCGCCGACGTGTTCATGCGCATCGACAATGCCGATGGCGGCGAGGTGGCCGCCTGCGGCAACGCCACACGCTGCATCGCATCGCTGGTCATGGCCGAGACGGGCGCGCGAACCGCCTCCATCCAGACCCGCGCCGGCCTGCTCCTCGCCGAGATCGACGGCACCGGCACGATTTCCGTCGACATGGGCGAGCCGCGTTTCGACTGGCAGGCGATCCCCCTCGCCGAGGAATTCCACGACACGCGCGCCATCGAACTGCAGATCGGCCCGGTCGACGCGCCGGTCCTTCATTCGCCCTCCGTCGTCAATGTCGGCAATCCGCACGCCGTCTTCTGGGTCGAGGACGTCGACGCCCACCAGATCGAGATCTTCGGGCCGATGCTGGAGAACCACCCGATCTTCCCCGAAAGGGCGAACATCACCGTGGCGCATGTGACCGGGCGAAGCGCCATCACCATCCGCACCTGGGAGCGCGGGGCCGGCCTGACGCGGGCCTGCGGCACGGGCGCCTGCGCGAGCCTCGTCTGCGCCGCCCGCACCGGCCGCACCGATCGGGCCGCCACCATCTCCATGCCCGGGGGCGATCTCCTCATCCGCTGGGACGAACGCGACCACATCTGGATGACCGGCCCGGTCGAGCTTGAATTCTCCGGTTTCCTCGACGCGCAGAGCGGCGCCTGGAGGCGGTCCGACGCAGCCGGGGAGGCGGCGACCGGATGAGCCTCGACATCCTCACCTTCGGCTGCCGGCTCAACACCTACGAGTCGGAGATCATGCGGCGCGAGGCCGGCGAGGCGATGGACGATGCCATCATCGTCAACACCTGCGCCGTCACGGCCGAGGCCGTGCGACAGGCGCGCCAGGCGATCCGCAGGGCGAGGCGGGAAAATCCCGGCCGCCGCATCGTCGTCACCGGCTGCGCCGCGCAGACCGAGCCCGAGACCTTTGCCGCCATGGAGGAGGTCGATCTCGTCCTCGGCAACGCCGAGAAGACGGAGCGTTCCGCCTGGGCGCGCGTCGCTCGCTCGCCGCTCGACCTGCCGCCTGCCGAGAAGATCGTCGTCTCCGACATCATGGCGATCCGAGAGACGGCGCCGCAATTCGTCGACGCCTTCGAGGGCCGCACCCGAGCCTTCGTCCAAGTGCAGAATGGCTGCGACCACCGCTGCACCTTCTGCATCATCCCTTACGGACGCGGCAATTCGCGCTCCGTCGCCATGGGCCCGGTGGTGGAGGAGGTGCGCCGCCTGGTGGCCGCCGGCTACCGCGAGATCGTGCTCACCGGCGTCGACCTCACCTCCTGGGGCGGCGACCTGCCCGGCAGCCCGCGGCTTGGCCGCCTGGTGCGCACCATCCTGAAGAACGTGGCGGAGCTGACGCGCCTGCGCCTTTCCTCCATCGATTCCATCGAGGCGGACGACGAACTGATGCGCGCCATCGCCGAGGAGGAGCGGCTGATGCCGCACCTGCATCTCTCGCTCCAGGCCGGCGACGACATGATCCTGAAGCGCATGAAGCGCCGGCACCTTAGGGACGACGCCATCCGCTTCTGCGAGGAGGCGCGGCGGCTGCGCCCCGACATCGTCTTCGGCGCCGATCTCATCGCCGGCTTCCCCACCGAGACGGAGGAGATGTTCCAAAACTCCATCCGTCTCATCGAAGATTGCGGGCTTACCTTCCTGCACGTCTTCCCCTTCTCGGCGCGCAACGGTACGCCCGCGGCCCGCATGCCCCAGCTTGCCCGCGAGGAAGTGAAGGACCGCGCCCGGCGCCTGCGCGAGGCGGGCGATGCGGCACAGCACGCCTTCCTTCTCGGCGAGGTCGGCAAGGTGCGCTCGCTTCTGGTGGAGAAGGAAGGCTCGGCCCGCAGCGAGCATTTCGCCCTCGCCCGCATTGCGGGGGGCGAGGCCGGAGAGATCCTGACGGCCCGCATCGCCGGCGTCGAAAGCGGCGCGCTCACCACCGAGAGACTGGCTCAGGCAGCGTGATGGCAAAGGAAAGCAAGGGTTTCTTCCGCCGGCTCTTCGGCCAGGAGAAAAAGCCCTCCGAGAACGAGACGGAAGCGGCCGAGGCTGAAGAAGCCGAGGCGCAGGAGAAGGTCGAAGCCCAAGAGAAGGCCGGGGCCCAAGAAAAGGCTGGGGGCAAGGCGCTCGACGAAGAGACGCCCCAGGCGGACGAACCGGCCGGCCAGGACGAGGCCGGCGCGAAAGAGCCCTTCCGCGAGCCGGCCTTTCCGGGAGCGCCATCTCGGCCGGATGAAGCGGAGCCCCCGCGTACGGACCTCGCAGCGCCCGGACCGGAGGCCCGCCGCTCCCCCGAGCCCGCCGAACCCCTGGAATCCGAGGCCCTGGAGCACGGACCCCTGGACTCCGGAGCCGAAGAGCTTGAGCCGGAGGTCGTCCAGGTCGAAGAGCCGGCGCCCGCCGCCGGAGCGACGCGCCAGGGCTGGCTGCAGCGGCTGACGGCCGGCCTCTCCAAATCCTCCACCTCGATCACCTCGCGCATCACCGGCTCGTTCACCCGCCGCCGGCTCGACGACGAGACGCTGGAGGAACTGGAGGACGTCCTCATCTCCGCCGATCTCGGCGTCCAGACGGCGAGCGCCATCACCGAGCGGCTGGCGAAGGAGCGTTACGACAAGTCGGTCGGCGAGGAAGAGATCAAGGCGATCCTGGCCGACGAGGTGGCAAAGGCTCTCGCTCCGGTGGCGGTGCCGCTTGCGATCGACGGCTCCAAGAAGCCCTTCGTCATCCTCGTCGTCGGCGTCAACGGCTCCGGCAAGACGACGACGATCGGCAAGCTCGCCGCAAAGCTGCGCGCCGAGGGCCGCTCCGTCATGCTGGCCGCCGGCGACACCTTTCGCGCCGCCGCCATCGAGCAGCTGAAGATCTGGGGCGAGCGCACCGGCTCCGAGGTCATCGCCCGCGAACAGGGCTCCGATGCCGCCGGCCTCGCCTACGACGCCATGGAGGCGGCGAAGAAGGCCGGCACCGAGGTCCTTATCATCGACACGGCCGGGCGCCTGCAGAACCGCGCCGAGCTGATGGCGGAGCTGGAAAAGGTCGTGCGCGTCATCAAGAAACACGATCCGGGCGCGCCGCACCGCACGCTGCTCACGCTCGACGCCACGACCGGACAGAACGCCATGTCGCAGGTGGAGATCTTCGGCGAGAAGGCGGGCGTCACCGGCCTCGTGATGACCAAGCTCGACGGCACGGCGCGCGGCGGCATCCTCGTCGCCATTGCGGCAAAGCACGCCCTGCCCGTGCATTTCATCGGCGTGGGGGAAGGCGTCGACGATCTCCAGCCTTTTCAGGCGGAGGATTTCGCCCGCGCCATTGCGGGGCTCTGAGGCGTGGCGGGGGGCACGATTGACATCGCATCGGCCACTCCGCACATAGCCCGCCTATGAGCGACAAGGACGATCACGAACTCTTCGAGCGCGATCTCGACGACCCCAAGCGCGACCACCCGCATCCGCTGGTCAAGCTCGCTCTCGAGCTCGGGCCCCTCGTCGTCTTCTTCTTCGCCAATGCCCGCTTCGACATTTTCGTGGCGACGGCCGCCTTCATGGCGGCGATCACCGTGGCGCTCGCCGCCTCCTGGATCCTGACGAAGCGCCTGGCGATCATGCCGGTCGTCACCGGCGTCGTCGTCCTCGTCTTCGGCACGCTGACGCTCTTCCTGCACGACGACGTCTTCATCAAGATGAAGCCGACCATCGTGAACGCGCTCTTCGGCGCGGTGCTCCTCGGCGGGCTCGTCTTCGGCCGCTCCCTGCTCGGCTACGTCTTCGACAGCGTCTTCCGGCTGGACGCGGAGGGCTGGAGGAAGCTCACCTTCCGCTGGGGGCTGTTCTTCTTCGCCCTCGCCATCCTCAACGAGGTCGTCTGGCGCAATTTTTCCACCGACTTCTGGGTGAGCTTCAAGGTCTTCGGCATCATGCCGCTGACCATCGTCTTCACCCTGACGCAGATGCCGCTGATCAACCGCCATGCCACGGAGCCGCTGGGCGGCGGCAAATAACGGCTTCGTCATCGCCGCCGGTGCGGGCCGCGATTGCGCGGCGGCAGGCGCGTTCCGATATCCGGGTCCGGATGTGACGACCAAGAAAGGACCCGCCTGATGTTCGACCCGCAGAAGCTTCTCGACGAGTTCCTGGGCGCCGGAAGCACCGGTGGCGCGAAGGGCGCGCGCCAGCCTGCAGAGGCCGGTGCCCGCTCGATACAGGAGGGCTCGATTCAGGAGAAGATCGGCGGCTTCTTCGGTGACCGCGATGCCGCGCTGAAGGGCGCACTCGCCGGCGGTCTCGCCACCTATCTCCTCGGCTCCAAGCGCGGCCGCAGGCTGACCGGCAAGGCCGCCAAATATGGCGGCATGGCCCTCGTCGCGGGCCTCGCCTACAAGGCCTGGCAGAACCATCAGGCAAAGAACGATCGGTCGAAGAATGCGGGCGCGGCGCCGCAGAATCAGCCGCAGCTCTCGCATCAGGCGCCGGCCGAACTGCCCTCACCTGCCGGCACGGCCTTCCAGCCGCAGGGGCGCGAGGCGAACGAGCGCGCCAGCCTCATGCTCTCGGCGATGATCGCGGCCGCAAGGGCCGACGGCTACATCGACCCGCGCGAGCAGGAGGCGATCTTCGCCCGTATCGATGCGCTGGATCTCGAGCCGGAAGAAAAGGGCGCCCTCGTGGACGAGATGCGCCGGCCGCTCTCCATCGACGATCTGGTGGAGAAAACCCCCAACGAGGAGGCCGCCGCCGAGCTCTATGCCGCCTCGCTACTCGCCATCGATCCCGACCATCCGGCCGAGAAGGCCTATCTCGACATGCTGGCCGCCCGTCTCGGCCTGCCGGAGGGGCTGACGGCGGAAATCCGCCGCGCCACGGACGAGGCGCAGGAATAGGCGCGTCGCGCGCGACGGCGGGGCCTGATAGCGCCGCCCGGCATTGCGATCAGCTCGTCGGCGCGATCAGCTCGTCGGCTCGTCCGGCTTCTGCGTCAGGTCCTCGCCGAGGGCCCGGCCGAGCGCGGGAAGGAAGTCGGTGTTGAAGGCTTCCGTGTTGAGCGGCCCGACATGCTTGTGGACGATGCGCCCGTCCTTGACGATGAAGGTTTCCGGCACGCCATAGACGCCCCAGTCGATGGCCGAGCGGCCCTTCTCGTCCGTTCCGATACGGTCGAACGGATTGCCGAGGGTGCCGAGGAAGCGGCGGGCGTTCTCGGGCTTGTCCTTGTAGTTGATCGAGAAGATGTCGAAGCGGCTGTCTTCGGAAAGCTGCATCAGGATCGGGTGCTCGGCCCTGCACGGCACGCACCAGGACGCCCAGATATTGACGAGATGGACGCCGGTCTGAAGATCGGCCCTGGAAACGCCCTTGCCGTCATCGAAGAGTGGCGGCAGGTCGAAATCTGGCACTTCCTTGCCGATGAGGACGGAGGGGATCTCCGAGGCGTCGTGGCCGAGCTGGGCGTAGAAGAGCCCGGCGAGCGCCAGGAACGCCACCAGCGGCAGCACGAGCCAGAAGCGCATCGCCGAGGCCTTCGCCGGAACGGCTTCGCCTCCGGACGCGCGCTCGTCCCGGCTTTCCTTCTTCTGGCTCATGATCCTGCTCTCACGCCTGGATGCCGTGACGTCTCTGCTGTCTCTGCCGCCGCGGCCCGGCTTTTTCCAGCTCTTCCAGGCGGCGCTTCTGCACCCGCACGTCGAGGCTCACCCAGACGACGAGGCCGGTGATGACGAGGGCCGTCGCTCCGTAGGCGGCGATGATGAAGGGAAGATGCGTCATGGCGTCCTCAACCGGCTGCCTGCGGGGGAACGCCCGCCGGCGAGGCCGCGACGGAGCGCGCCGCGGTCGAGGCGGGCCGCGCCGCGATCATGATTTCGGTGGTGCGCGCCCGGCGCCGATAGATCTCCGCCCGGATGGCCGCCAGATGCAGCGCCAGGAAGACGAGGGTGAAGGCGGCGATCATCACGAGCAGCGGCCACAGCATCGAAGGATCGATGGTCGGTCCGTCCATGCGCACGATGCTCGCCGGCTGGTGCAGCGTGTTCCACCAGTCGACCGAGAACTTGATGATCGGGATGTTGATGAAGCCGACAAGGATGAGCACGGCGGCGACCCGGGCGCCGCGCGTCGGATCGTCGAAGGCGCGCCACAGCGCGATCAGCCCGAGATACATGATGAAGAGCACGAGCACGGAGGTCAGCCGCGCGTCCCAGACCCACCATGTTCCCCACATCGGCTTGCCCCAGACGGAGCCGGTGAACAAGGCGAGGAAGGTGAAGGCGGCTCCGATCGGCGCTGCCGCCCGCGCCGAGGCGTCGGCGAGCGGATGGCGCCAGACGAGCGTGCCGAGCGCGGCGGCCGCCATCACGACGTAGCACATCATCGCCAGGTAGGAGGCGGGCACGTGCACGTACATGATGCGCACGCTGTCGCCCTGCTGGTAGTCGGCGGGAGAGGCCACGAGCGCCAGGTAGAGACCCACGGCAAGCGTGACCGCCGCGAGCACGGAGACGATCGGCAAGAGCCGCGACGACCAGGACAGGAACCGGGTCGGATTGGCGAGGCTTGAGATGGCACCCATGGCGAGAACTTAGGACCATTCTAGAGTGACAGCAATTGTCACCTGCTCTCATGCGAGAGCCCTGCCTACCATGAGCTAGATCAATCCAGTCCGAGGCGAAGTGCCGCTGCGCCCGCGATCGGCGCCAGAACCGATGAGAAAAGCGTGAAGGCGGTGAGGATCAGGAAGGGCGCCAGGAAAGGATCGGGGTCCGCCAGCGCCCCGTTGACCGCCGCGACGCCGAAGATCAGCACCGGCACGGAAAGCGGCAGGACGAGGATCGCCGCCAGCATGCCGCCCCGCGCCAGACCCGCCGTCAGCGCCCCGCCGACGGCACCGATCATGGCGAGCGCCGGCGAGCCGGCGAGCAGCGTCAGCGTCACCGCGCCGAGCGCCAGCGGCGTCAGGTTGAGGATGAGGCCCAGCACTGGCGCGGCGAGCACGATCGGCAGGCCGTGCGCCAGCCAGTAGCCGCAGGCGCGCGCGAAGACATAGACCGCCATCGGCTCGCCGGAGACCATGATCAACTCCAGCGCCCCGTCCTCGCGGTCCTGGCCGAACAGCCGGTCGAGCCCGAGGAGCAGCGACAGGAGAACGCCGATCCACAGCACCGCCGGCCCGATGCGCGACAGAAGGTTGAGGTCCGGCCCGACGCCGAACGGGAAAACCGAAACCACGGTCAGGAAGAAGAGGAGGCCCGTCAGCGCGCCTCCTCCCGCTCGGAAGGAGGCGGAGACCGTCTGGCCGACGATGGCGGAGAAGGCGCTCATATAAGCTCCATGGTCCGGGTCGGCGGCACCGGAAGGGCAAGATGCGTCGCCGCCAGGATCGCCCCGCCCGCGGCCAGATGGGCGCTCATCATCGCCCCGAGGATCGCCTCGCCGTCCTTGTCGAGGCCGGAGGTCGGCTCATCGAGAAGCCAGACCGGCCGGCGCGACAGGAGAAGGCGGGCGAGCCCGGCGCGGCGGCGCTGCCCGGTCGAAAGCGCCCTCGCCGCAAGATGCATGGCATGGGCGAGGCCGACTTCCTCGAGCGCGTCGTGGATCGAGCCCGCATCGGCCGCCCCGCCATAAAGCTTCGACCAGAGCTTCAGGTTCTCTTCCACGGTGAAGACGCTCCTCAGCCCGTCGCCATAGGCGAGGAAATGCAGTTTGCCCTCCTCCGCATCGCCCGCCGAAATGCGCACCTGCCCGCCGGCCGGATGCAGCAGCCCGGCGACGACGCGCAACAGGCTCGACTTGCCCGCCCCATTCGGACCGACGATCGCCAGCACCTCGCCGCCGGAGAGTTCGAAGCTGACGCCATGGAAGATCGGCCGGCCGCCGCGCTCGCAGGCGAGCGCTTCGGCGGCGACATGCACCGCGGGAAAGAAATCCTGGGAAGGCAAGAGCGCCTCTCTGGCGTTGCTTTTTCCGAACGCCGCCGAGGCGGCTGGCTTCCGCTTACAGAATATTCTATATGCCCGGCAACCGGCGGCGGCAGGCGCTCCTCTCCGTCGGCTTCCAGAAAAACCACGCCGGAACCGCACCGTGCGCGCAGCATTGGCATTTCGACTGCCCGTGCTCTGACGCCGGCGATCGAGGGAGCCTTTCCGTGACAAAATCTCTGAACAGCTTCAACGCCCGAAAACAGATCGAGGTCGACGGGCAGGCCTACACCTATTTCTCCCTGCCCGATGCAGAGAAGAACGGCCTCGACGGCATTTCCCGTCTGCCGTTCTCGCTGAAGGTGCTGCTGGAGAACCTCTTGCGGCACGAGGACGGCCGCACCGTCTCGGCCGACGATATCCGCGCCGTGGCCGAATGGCTGAAGGAGCATCGCTCCTCGCGCGAGATCGCTTACCGGCCGGCGCGCGTGCTGATGCAGGACTTCACCGGCGTTCCCGCCGTTGTCGATCTTGCCGCCATGCGCGACGCCACGACGCATCTCGGCGGCGACCCGAAGGTCATCAATCCGCTCGTTCCGGTCGACCTCGTCATCGACCACTCCGTCATGGTCGATTATTTCGGCACCCCGGAAGCCTTCGGCAAGAACGTCGACATGGAATACGAGCGCAACGGGGAGCGCTACACCTTCCTGCGCTGGGGCCAGGAAGCCTTCCAGAACTTCCGCGTCGTGCCGCCGGGCACCGGCATCTGCCATCAGGTGAACCTGGAATACCTCGCCCAGACGGTGTGGACGCGTGAGGAGGAAGGCGAGACCTTCGCCTTCCCGGATACGCTCGTCGGCACCGATTCCCACACCACGATGGTCAACGGCCTTTCCGTTCTCGGCTGGGGCGTCGGCGGCATCGAGGCGGAGGCCGCCATGCTCGGCCAGCCGATCTCCATGCTGATCCCCGAGGTCATCGGCTTCGGCCTGACCGGCCGCCTGCCGGAAGGCACGACCGCGACCGACCTGGTGCTGACCGTCACCCAGATGCTGCGCAAGAAGGGCGTCGTCGGCAAGTTCGTGGAATTCTTCGGCGAGGGCCTTTCGAACCTCTCGCTGGAAGATCAGGCGACGATCGCCAACATGGCCCCGGAATACGGTGCCACTTGCGGCTTCTTCCCGATCGACAACGACACGCTGAAATACCTGCGCGCCACCGGCCGCGATCCGCACCGCGTCAAGCTGGTGGAGGAATACGCCAAGGCGCAGGGCATGTTCCGCTTCGACGACGTGCCCGATCCGGAGTTCACCGACACGCTGAGTCTCGACCTCTCCACGGTCGTGCCTTCGCTCGCCGGCCCGAAGCGTCCGCAGGACCGCGTGCCGCTGACCGATGCGGCGAACGCATTCCAGAAGGCGCTCGGCGAACTGAGGGGGGGCAAGAAGGGCTCCAACGAGGTGCCCGAGAGCTCGGCCGAATCCCGCTATGTGGATGAGGGCGCCGAAGGCGTCATGGACATCCCCTCCTATCAGGTGGAGGGCATGGACTTCCATATCCGCGACGGCGATGTCGTCATTGCGGCGATCACCTCCTGCACCAACACCTCCAATCCGAGCGTCCTCATCGCTGCCGGCCTCGTCGCGAGGAAGGCGAAGGAGAAGGGCCTGAAGGTGCAGCCCTGGGTGAAGACCTCTCTCGCTCCCGGCTCGCAGGTGGTCACCGACTATCTGACGAAATCCGGCCTGCAGGAGGATCTCGACGCGCTCGGCTTCGACCTCGTCGGCTATGGCTGCACGACCTGCATCGGCAATTCCGGCCCGCTGCCGGAGGCGATCTCCGAGGCCATCGCAGAAAACGATCTGGTCGCCTGCTCGGTGCTTTCCGGCAACCGCAACTTCGAGGGCCGCGTCAATCCGGACGTGCGGGCGAACTATCTCGCCTCGCCGCCGCTGGTCGTGGCCTATGCGCTCGCCGGCACGATGCGCAAGAACATCACCGAGGAGCCGCTCGGCGAGGGTGCCGACGGCAATCCGGTGTACCTCAAGGACATCTGGCCGACGGCGAAGGAAGTCGCCGACATCGTGCGGGCCGTCATCTCCGAGCAGATGTTCCGCGAACGCTACGGCGACGTCTTCAAGGGCGACAAGCACTGGCAGGGGATCGAGGTCAGCGGCGGCATGACCTACGAATGGCCGCCCTCTTCCACCTATGTGCAGAACCCGCCCTTCTTCGAGGGCATGGACAAGTCGCCGAAGCCGGTGGAGGACGTCGAGGATGCCCGCATCCTGGGGCTCTTCCTCGATTCCATCACCACCGACCACATCTCCCCGGCCGGCGCCATCAAGCGCGAGAGCCCGGCCGGCGAGTATCTGGTCGAGCACCAGGTCCGGCCGATCGAGTTCAACTCCTACGGCTCGCGCCGCGGCAACCACGAAGTCATGATGCGCGGCACCTTCGCCAATATCCGCATCAAGAACCAGATGCTGGAAGGCGTCGAGGGCGGCATGACCCGCCATTATCCCTCCGGCGAGGAGCTGCCGATCTACACGGCCGCGATGCGCTACGAGGAGGAAGGCGTGCCGCTGGTGGTCTTCGCCGGCAAGGAATACGGCACCGGCTCGTCGCGTGACTGGGCGGCGAAGGGCACGCGCCTTCTCGGCGTGCGCGCCGTGATCGCCGAGAGCTTCGAGCGTATCCATCGCTCCAATCTCATCGGCATGGGCGTCCTGCCGCTGGTCTTCAAGGACGGCAAGACCTGGCACGATCTCGGCATCAAGGGCGACGAGAAGGTCTCCATTGCGGGCCTCAAGGACATACGCCCGCAGAGCGAAGTGACCGCGAAGATCGAGTTCGCCGACGGCCGCATCGAGGAGGTGCCGCTCCTGGTGCGCATCGACACCGAGGACGAGCTCGACTACTACCGGCACGGGGGCATCCTGCACTACGTGCTGCGCAATCTCGTCAACGAGCAGGCCGCCGCCTGACACGTTTGCGTGTCTCCGGCACACCTTTGCCGGAGGCCAAAATCACCTGCGCTCACAAGGGTGTCACTTCACCCCCTTGTGAGTCGTAGGGCGAAGGGGGGAGGCGATACTGCGCACCGTCATGCACGCACCGCGCCCACGCCTCCCGCTCGTCCGCCTGCCGCCTCTCCTGGCCGCAGCTCTTCTCAGCGCGCTCCTTTCCGCATCCGCCGCTTCGGCCCACGAGCCCAAGGCCGTGATCGAGCTTTTCACCAGCCAGGGCTGCTCCTCCTGCCCGCCGGCGGATCATTTTCTCGCCGATCTCGCCGACCGGGACGAGGTCATCGCCCTCTCCCTGCCCGTCGACTACTGGGACTATCTCGGCTGGAAGGACACGCTGGCGCGGCCGGAGAATTCGGATCGCGAGCGCGCCTATGCCGCCGCCCGCGGCGACGGCAAGGTCTATACCCCGCAGATGGTGGTAAACGGCGAAGAGGCTTTCGTCGGCTCCAATCGCTCCGCGGTCAGCCACGCCATCGCCGCGGCGAGCCTTCCCGTCGGCATCGAGATGCACAAGACCGACGCGCGTCTGGAAATCCGCATCGCGGCGGGCGTCGCCCCCGCCGGCCGGCAGGTCGCCGTGCGTCTCCTCACTTTCCGTCAGGAGGAAACGGTGCCCATCCGCGGCGGCGAAAATCGCGGCCGCACCGTCGTCTATCGCAACGTGGTCAGATCGAACCAGCCCATAGGTCTGTGGGACGGCAAGCCGCTTGCGATCTCCCTGCCCTCCGACGAGATCATGGCCGGGCCGGGCTACGGCTGCGCCGTCATCCTGCAGGTGGAAACCAACGCGGGCCCCGGAAAAGTGCTCGGCGCCGCCGTCGCCCACCACCACGCCGAAAGCTGAGCTTCAGCCCTTCGCTTTCCGCGCCTCTTCCACGAGCTCCTTCACCTTCGGCAGGATGCCGTCGACGACGACCTTCACCCCCTCGGCCGTCGGGTGGATGCCGTCCGCCTGGTTGAGGGCGGAATCGGCTGCAACCCCCTCCAGGAAGAAGGGATAGAGGAGCACGCCCGTCTTTTCGGCGAGATCGGGGTAGATGGCGTTGAATTCCGTCCCGTATTGCGGCCCCATATTCGGCGGCGCGAGCATGCCGGCAAGCAGCACCTTCTGGCCGCGCGCCTGCAGCCGGCTGACGATCTCGCTCAGAGCCTGGCGCGTCACCTCGGGATCGACGCCGCGCAGCGCGTCGTTCGCGCCGAGCTCGACGATGACGGCATCCGCATCCTCCGGCACCGACCATTCGAGCCGCGACAGCCCTCCGGACGCGGTATCGCCGGAGACGCCGGCATCGGCGACCTCGGCCTCGATGCCTTCATCGGTGAGCCGCGCCTGGAGCTGGTCGACGAAGCCTTCGCCCGGCGCAAGGCCGTAGCCCGCCGTCAGGCTGTCGCCGAAGGCGACGATCTTCACCGGTTCGCCGGCCCATGCCGCCGAAACCGCAATCGCTGTCATCACGAAGCCGAGCACAAGCGCCGGCAAAGCTTTGAATGTCATGAGGCCTGCACCATATCCGCTGCCTTGGACCGAGGGGCGGATATAGGGCTTGGGAAACTTGGTTGAACCGGCAATTCTCATCGAAGACGCCGAGCTGACGCTCGGCAGCGGGCGCGCCGAGGTGCACGTCCTGCGCAAGGCGAGCCTTCAGATCCCCGCCGGCGAGGTCGTCGGTCTCGTCGGCCCCTCCGGCTCCGGCAAGTCGACGCTCCTGATGGTCGTCGCCGGCCTGGAGCGGATCGACCGAGGCCGCGTCGTCATCGCCGGCCATGACTTTTCCGGCATGAGCGAGGACGCGCTCGCCGCCTTTCGCGGCCAGGAGATCGGCTTCGTCTTCCAGGCCTTCCACCTGATGCAGACGATGACGGCGCTGGAGAACGTCGCCGTGCCTCTGGAGCTTGCCGGCGAAAACGAGGCGTTCGAGCGCGCCGAGGCGATGCTGGCGCGGGTCGGCCTTGCCGAGCGGCTGACCCACTATCCCTCCCAGCTTTCCGGCGGCGAGCAGCAGCGCGTCGCCATTGCCAGGGCCCTCGTCACCGAGCCGGCCATCCTCATCGCCGACGAGCCGACGGGCAATCTCGACGGCGATACCGGCCGCGAGATCGCCGACCTTCTCTTCGAGACCTCGCGCGAGCATGGTGCCACGCTCCTTCTCGTCACCCATGACCGCGAGCTGGCCGCCCGCTGCGACCGCACCGTGCGCATCACCGCCGGCCATATCGAGCCGGAAGCGGCGGGCGCGGCCCGCCCCGCCGCGCGCCCGATGGCCGAAACTCCCGCATGAGCGCGCTACCGACGCCGCTCCGCTTCGCCGCGAGGGAACTGCGCGGCGGGTTTTCCGGCTTTTACGTCTTTCTCGCCTGCATCGCCCTCGGCGTGGCGGCGATCGCCGGCGTCAATTCCGTCTCGCGCGCCCTGACGGAGGGCATCGCCCATGAGGGCCGCACCATCCTCGGCGGCGACATCTCCTTCTCGCTGATCCACCGCGAGGCCTCGCCCGAGGAATACGCCTTCCTGAAGGAAGAGGCTGCGGGCGAGCCCTCCCTCGTCGCGAATATGCGGGCGATGGCCCGCCGGCTCGACGGCGCCGACCAGACGTTGGTGGAATTGAAGGCGGTTGGCCCCTCCTATCCCGACCTCGGCGAATTGCAGCTGCGCGGGGGCGGCGACCTCGGCGGGGCGCTGGCAAGGGTGGACGGCATGCCCGGCGCCGTGGCCGCGCCCGAGTTGATGGACCGCCTCGGCCTCGTTCCGGGAGACAGGATCGCGCTCGGCAGCGCGACGCTGCAGATCCGCGGCGTCGTGGAATTCGAGCCGGACCGGCTATCCGACGGCATCGGCTTCGGCCCGCGGCTCCTCGTTTCGCGTGAAACGCTGCGTGAAACCGGCCTCGTGCGCCCCGGCAGCCTCGTCACCTACGAATACCGCCTCATCCTGCCCGGCGCCTCCGACCAGAGGCTGAAGGCGATCCGCGAGGCGGCCGAGGCGCGCTTTCCCGATGCGGGCTGGCGCATCCGCGCACGCGACAACGCCTCGCCGCGCCTGACCGACAACATCACCCGCTTCGCGCAGTTCCTGACTCTGGTCGGCCTCACCGCCCTCGTCGTCGGCGGCGTGGGCGTCGCCAATGCCGTGGCGAGCTTCGTCGACCTGAAGCGGCCGGCCATCGCGACGCTGAAATGCCTCGGCGCGCCGCGGAGCTTCGTCTTCCGTACCTATCTGTTACAGATCCTCATCCTCGCCGCCTTCGGCATCGCCGTCGGGCTGGTCATCGGCGCGGCGCTGCCTTTCGCCGCCATCGCCGGGCTGAAGAACATTTTGCCGGTGGCCGCCGTGCCCGCCTTCTATCCGCGCGAACTGGTGCTCGCCGCCCTCTACGGCTTCCTCGTCGCGCTCGCCTTCTCGCTCTGGCCGCTGGGGCGGGCGCGGGATCTGCCGGCAGCGAGCCTTTTTGCCGACCGGGCGGCGCATTTCGACGCAAAGCCGGCATGGTCGATCCGCATCGCCCAGCTCGTCCTTCTCTTCGCCCTTGCGGGGATCGCCATCCTCCTTTCCGTCGACCAGGAGGTGGCGCTCTTCTTCGTCCTCGGCGTCGTCATCGCCTTCCTGATCCTGCGGGTCATCGCCATCGCGGTGATGGCGGCGGCGCGCAATGCCGGCACCATCCGCTCCACGACCCTGCGCCTTGCCATCCGCAACATCCAGCGGCCGGGGGCGCTGACGGCGAGCGTCGTCCTCTCCCTCGGCCTCGGCCTGACGCTGCTCGTCACGCTCGCCCTGATCGACACGAACCTGCGCAGCCAGCTCACCGGCCGCATCGCCGAGAAAGCACCGGACTTCTTCTTCGTCGACATCCAGGGCGCCGAGCGCCAGCCCTTCCTCGATCTTCTGGCAGAAGTCGCGCCGGAAGGGCGCGTCCAGACCGTGCCGATGCTGCGTGGACGCCTCGTGGAATTGAATGGCGTGCCGGCCTCCGAGGTGCAGGCGGAAGAAGGGGCGCGCTGGGTGCTGCGCGGCGACCGCGGCATCACCTATTCGGACGAGATGCCGAAAAACTCCGAGCTGGAGGAAGGCGAATGGTGGCCTGCGGATTATTCCGGCGAGCCGCTCGTCTCCTTCGACGGAGAGCTTGCCCGCGGGCTCGGCCTGAAGCTCGGCGACACCGTCACCGTCAACGTGCTCGGCCGGAACCTGACGGCGAGGATCGCCAATTTCCGCTCGGTGGAGTGGGAATCGCTCGCCATCAACTTCGTCATGGTGTTTACGCCGAACACATTTTCGGGAGCGCCGCACACCCATCTCGCCACTCTGACCCTGCCGGAGGGGAGCCCGGAAGCGCTCTCCGGCACGGTCCTGCGCGAGGTGACCGACGCCTTTCCGGGGGTCACCTCGGTGCGCGTCAAGGATGCCATCGAAGCGGTCAATTCGGTCGTCAGGCAGCTGGCGCTCGCCGTGCGCATCGCCGCCTCGCTCGCCCTCCTCGTCTCCATGCTGGTGCTCGCCGGAGCGCTCGCCGCCGGTCATCGACAGCGCCGCCAGGACGCCGTCATCCTGAAGGCACTAGGGGCCACGAGGCGGCAGCTTCTCTCGGCTTTCGCGCTCGAATACGGGCTCCTCGGCCTCGCCACCGGTCTCTTCGCTCTCGCCGCCGGATCGGGCGCCGCATGGTTCGTCATCTCCGGGCTGATGGACTTCGACTTCACCCACTTCCCGTGGATCGCGGCAGCCTCCGCGCTGATCGCCCTCGTCGTCACGGTGGGGCTCGGCCTTGCCGGCACCTGGCGCATCCTGTCGGTCCGGCCGGCGCCCTATTTGCGCAATCTGTGAAGCGGATTGCAGCCGCCGCGCGGCGGCCGCGACCTTGCCGAATGTTAAGGCTGTCGCACGGTTCAGGCCTTGTGGCTGCCTCAAGGCATTGCCATATTCGCTCCGACGCTCCGGTAGTGCGTGAGCGAAGCACCCCAGGAGGAGGATTCCATGGCTGAATACGACCGGCAGTATCAGACTGTCGATCGCTCGAGCACCGTATCCCGTGCCGGGATCGATGAGGGTCTGCGCGCCTTCATGCTCGGCATCTACAACAACATGGCACTCGGCCTCGCCATCACTGGCGTTGCGGCCTTCGCCACATTCTATTTCGCGGTCGACCAGAGCGCTGGCACCCTGACCGGCTTCGGTCAGGCGGTCTATGCCAGCCCGCTGAAGTGGCTGATCATGTTCGCCCCGCTTCTCTTCGTCTTCGGCTTCTCCGCGGGTATCAACCGCATGCAGCCGTCCACGGCGAGAATGGTGTTCTTCGCCTTCGCGGCGGTGATGGGCATGTCGCTGTCGACGATCTTCCTGGTCTTCACCGGCCAGAGCATCGTCCAGACCTTCTTCATCACTGCGGCGGCCTTCGGCGGCCTCTCGCTGTGGGGCTACACCACGAAGAAGGACCTGTCGGGCTGGGGCTCGTTCCTGGTCATGGGGCTGATCGGCATCATCATCGCGATGATCGTCAACATCTTCCTGGCTTCCTCGGCGCTGCAGTTCGCCATCTCCGCGCTCGGCGTGCTGATCTTCGCCGGCCTGACGGCCTACGACACGCAGAGGCTGAAGCACACCTACGACTACGTCTCGGGTGACACGGTGGCCGCGGGCCGCGCCTCCATCATGGGCGCCCTGCAGCTCTACCTCGACTTCATCAACCTCTTCATGTTCATGCTGCAGTTCCTGGGCAACCGGAACTAAGGCAGGTCGCAGAAGACCTCCGGAACGGCGCCTTCGGGCGCCGTTTTTCGTTGTGCCGAGGCCCGGGACAACGCGGCTATCGACGCTGGCCGGCCTCCTGGGCTATGGGCGCTGAAATGCAGCACCAAGAGCCGGCCGTCCGCGCCGCCACCGAAGCGGACATTCCCGCCATCACCGCCATCTATGCCGACGCCGTCGCGACCGGCACGGCAAGCTACGAGCTCACGCCGCCGGACGAGACCGAGATGCTTGCCCGCATGCGCGCTCTCACGGCGGGCGGCCATCCCTATCTGGTGGCGCATGAGGACGGAAAGATCCTCGGCTACGCCTATGCCGGCCCCTTCCGGCCGCGGCGCGCCTATCGCTTCATGGTCGAGGATGCGATCTACGTCGATCGCGCCGCCCATCGGCAGGGCGTCGGCCGCATCCTGCTGGCGGCCCTCGTCGCCGAGGCCGAGCGGCGCGGCTTCCGCCAGATGGTCGCCGTCATCGGCGACGGCTCCAACCATTCCGCCTCCGTCGGCCTCCACGCCGCGCTGGGCTTTTCCCATGCCGGCATCATGAAGGGGACGGGCTACAAGTTCGGCCGCTGGCTCGATACGGTATGGATGCAGAAGGCGCTCGGCGAGGGCGACCGGACATTGCCCGATCGCGAGCCCGGCGCACCGGCCTGAGGCGCACCGGCTAAAGGCTCTAGCCCGCCACCAGCCTCAGTTTCGGCTTGTCGAAGATGCGCAGCACCTGGGCGAGGTCGTGCCCGCGCTTCAGGATCGTGCCGCCCGTCGCCACCACCCGGTAGGCGCCTTGCTTGCGGGCGAGCGAGGGCACCTTCTCCACCTTGTAGAGCGGCATCTCGCTGGTACGCCGGAAGATGGAGAAGATCGCACGGTCGGAAAGGTGGTCGATCGCATAGTCGCGCCACTCGCCTTCCGCCACGCGCTTGCCGTAAACCCTGAGGATGACGTCGAGCTCCGTCCGATGGAACGCGACGGAGTCTTTCACGCTATTTCGGCGCGCTGCGGAAGAGCCCCGCAGCGCGGTCGTAGACCAGTCTTCTGTCTCGCTCAAAGCGCCCTCCTGACTGACCTTACATTAAAGCGGCAAGGAGCCGGAGGTGGCAAGGCCGAAAGGGCCGGCGGGCGCGTCGGGTCGCTCGCGCTTCCGCGGCAAAGACGCGCCATAGGGGCCCCGCTCTGGCGACGAGAAAAATCATATTCTCGCCGGAATTCGGCCCTTGCGGTGCCACTCTCCTGGGCAGAATGGAGACTGCCTCATTATCCGGCGCGGCGGCGAGGCGGTTTGCCCCCAGCCCCGTTTCTCCGTCGCCCGGTATTGTTCCGTGTATGGTTCAATCCCCCAGAGGTGCACCTTTAAAGGCCGGTTCGACCGGCCTTTTTTCTTGCCCCTTCTTTCCCCTGAAGCACGTGCCGCTAGAATGCTGTCCAGCGGATTGGTGAGGTGATTCGCCGTCCGGCATGTCCAGGGCCTTTGCCCGCGACAGAGGAGACCCCTCATGCCCCGTCTCTTCACCGCCTTGGAGCTTCCTTCCGACATCGCCTTCTCGCTTTCCCTCCTGCGCGGCGGCCTGCCGGGTGCCCGCTGGATCGATCCCGAGAACTATCACGTGACGCTCCGCTTCATCGGCGATGTCGCCTACGACGTTGCCGACGAGGTCGCCCACACGCTGGCGCAGATCTCCCGCCCGTCCTTCAAGCTGGCCCTGTCGGGCCTCGGAAGCTTCGGGTCGCGGAAGCCGCATTCGCTCTGGGCCGGCATTTCCGCCGTTCAGGAACTGAAAGAGTTGCAGGCCGAACAGGAAAGGCGCCTTCAGCGCCTTGGCCTGGAACCGGAGCGGCGAAAGTTCACCCCGCACGTCACGCTGGCGCGCCTCAGGACGGCGAGCCAGGCCGACGTCGCCACCTACCTGGCCCTGAGGGGCGATTTCCGTACGCCTCCCTTCGAGGTCGGGCGCTTCGTCCTGCTCTCCTCGCGCGCATCGAGGGGCGGCGGGCCGTATATCGTGGAAGAGGCCTACCCGCTGGCGGCCTAGCCCCGGAAGATCTCAGTCCCGCATCGCATCGCGCTTCAGGTGGAAGCGCCCGTCGGCAAGCCCGAGATCGCGCTTGCGCGCCTCGCTGAGTTCTTCCCAGCGCAACCGGGTGCTGGTGCGCCGATACCGGATGGGCAGGCCCAGCCATTTGCGGATGATATGGACGAGCGGCAGCGACCGCCCGCCGACGAGCGTGTCGGGAGCCATGAGAACACCTGTTTTCTAGGTTTGTGGGGGAATATTTGCTCTTGAACGCCCGTCCGGTCCAACGAATAATCCGGATCACGACATAAGGCTGTTTAATGGCTCCTCCACTCCCTCCGCTCTCCACCATCCGCGTCTTCGACGCCGCCGCCCGTCACCTCAACTTCACCGCGGCGGGCGAGGAGCTCGCCATGACGCAGGCGGCCGTCAGCTACCAGATCCGCCTTCTGGAGGAATGGGCGGGCACGCGCCTGTTCGTGCGCCAGGCGCGCGGCGTGGAGCTGAGCGAGGCGGGCGCCCGGCTCGCACCTGTGGTGGATCGCGCCCTCGCCGAGCTGCGCGAGGGTTTCTCGAGCCTGAAGCAGAACCAGGACGAAGTGCTTTCCATCAGCGCCGTCGCCACCTTCTCGACGACCTGGCTGGTGCCGCGTCTCGGTTTCTTCCAGCTCGCCCATCCCGAAATCGCCGTCCGGCTCGATACCAGCCACCACCTCACGGATTTCGCCCGCGAGGAGATCGATCTCGGCATCCGGGTCGGAGCCGGCAAATGGCCTGGCCTCGCGGCCCACTGGGTGCTGCCGATCCGCTTCTCGCCGATGCTCGGCCCGGGCCTTGCCGCCCGCCTCGGCCCTGCCCCCAAGCCGGCCGACCTGTTGACGCTGCCCATCATCGATCCGCCGGATCCCTGGTGGGTCGAATGGTTCGCCGCCGCCGGCGCAGAAGCCGGCGACCTCGCGGCGCGCCCCGGTCTTCAGCTTCTTTCCCAGCATCTGGCCGCCCGCGCGGCGATGGCGGATCAGGGCGTTGCGATCCTGGAGCCGGCCTTCTTTCAGGAAGAGCTCGCCACCGGCCGGCTCGTACAGCCCTTCCCGGCTCTCGCCACATCCGACTGGAGCTACTACGTCGTCTTCCCCGAGGCGCGGCGCGTGCCGCGCAAGGTGCAGGTCTTCCTCGACTGGCTGAAGGCGCGGCTCGCCGAAGAGGCAGGAGGCTGAGGCGGCCTCAGGCGCGCCGCCGGCGCCATTCCTCCCGGCTGATCTCCCACACCTCGGTCGGCAGGCGGCCGCAGACGTAGTCGCGCTCCACCAGCGCGACACGGCGCATGCCCTGGCGCTCGGAGATCCGTCGCGATCCCTCGTTGCCGATCGCCTTGAACACCCGCATGGCCGGCCGCTCCAGCACCTCGAACCAGTACTCCGTCACGGCGTCCGCCGCCTCGCCCATCAGGCCCCTGCCCTGCCATTCCGGCGCCAGCCAGAAACCGCGCTGGTCCTCCGCCGCATCCCTCAGCCCGATGACGCCGATGAGCTCGTCGGGCTCAGATTTCGGCCGCAGCGACCAGAGCCATTCCCGCCCCTCCTCCATCGCCGGCAGCGCGGCATCGCGCAGATAGGCGAGCGCGCCATCCTCGGGATAGGGCCAGGGAACGACGGCGTTGAGATGGCGAACGATCTCCCAGCGCGGAAAGCTCCGCTGAATGGCGGGCGCATCCTCCACCGCCAGGGGCCGCAGAAAGAGCCGCGGCGTCTCAAGCTCCGGGACATTGCCCATGAACGAGGCAGGCCTCAGCTCGTGCGCGTCATCAGGAGCCGGATCGCAAAGGCCCCGAAGATCGTGGCGCAGAGATAGTCCACCACCCGCGAGATCATCGGCGAGCGCTTCAGCGCGGCCGAAAACTCCGCCGCCGCCAGGATCATCGCCCCGCAGGACGGGATGGCGAGCGCGATGAAGTAGAAGCCGAGGAAGGCGAGCTTGCCGCCGGCATGCGGATCGGAGACGGAAACGAACTGGGGCAGGAAGGTCACGAAGAAAAGGACGATCTTCGGGTTGAGGAGGTTGATGCCGAGGCCGGCGGCCCAGCTTCGCCAGAGCGACTGGCGCGGCCCCGTCCTCGTCTCCAGCGTCAGTGCGGAGCCGTGCCGGATCGCCTGGAAGGCGAGGAAGAGGAGATAGAGCGCGCCGGCGACCTTCACCACGAAAAAGGCTTTTGGAGAGGCCGCCAGCAGCGCCGAAAGGCCGAAGGCGGCAAGCATCGTGTGCACCACGATGCCGGAGGAGGCGCCGATCATGGCGGCAAGCCCGGCAGCCCGGCCCTGCATCAGCGCCCGAGACAGAAAGAGCGTCATGTCCGGACCGGGCGTGACGATCAGGATCGCCGCGGCGAGCGTGAAAGCGGTGATGACGCCGAAGGAAGGGATGAATTCCATGAGCATGCTCCTGCACCGCCATGGATGCCGCGTGAGGAGCGCGCGCGCCACCTGTTTCTTGCGCGCGAGACAAAATGCGAGCAGGCCCGCCGGGCTCTCGCAACGGGTGCTTGACCACCCTCGCCCGGCCTGCGCATCAGGGTTGGATGCGCGCCCGCCTGCCGAAAGCCTCCCTGCCCGAACCGCTCGCCCGTGCCCTTTCCCGCGCGAAGCGGCAACCGGTGCTCGCCGCCCTCGCCGCTCTCCTCGTCGTGGCTCTCGTCTTCGCCGCCCTGCCCGTTCTCGACCTTGCCGTCTCGCGCGCCTTCTGGGCGGACGGCGCCTTCGTCGGCACGAGCGACGGCACGGCCCGCTTCGTGCGCAACTTCGCCCGGATCGTGGAGGCGCTCGTCGCGCTTGCCGTCGGCCTGCCGCTTGTCTTCAAGCTTGTCTGGCCTGAGAGCCGGCTCCTCATCGCCCCGCGCATCCCGCTCTTTCTCTACGCCGTCTTCGCCCTCGGTCCCGGCCTCATCGTCAACGGCATCCTGAAGGCACATTCGGGAAGGCCGCGTCCGCGCCATCTCGCCGAATTCGGCGGCGACGCTCTCTTCGCCCGTGTCGGCGATTTCTCCGGCAGCTGCCTGTCCAACTGCTCCTTCGTCTCCGGCGAGGCGGCCTCCGCCTTCTGGCTCGTGGCGCTCGTCTTCGTCGTGCCGAAGGCATGGCGCGCGCCGGTGCTCCTCGCCTCCATCCTCCTCGCCGCTGCCGCTTCCTGGAGCCGCGTCGCCATGGGCGGGCACTTCCTCAGCGACGTGCTGATCGCCTGGCTGGTCACGCTGCTCGTGATGCTGCTTGTGAAGGAGCCGGTGCTGAGGCGCTTCCAGCCCGCTCTCGACCGGGCCATCGAGGCCGGCATCGCCCGTCTTGGTCGCTTCCTGCGATACCTTCTCTGGAAGGCCGGCAGGGCGCGGGAGAAACGGCGCGCCGCCTGAACGGGCCGCTGCGCAAGGTCGGCGTGACGCCTTGCGCACGCATGGCCCCTGCCTATAGTGCGCGCCCGACCGAAACCCTCTTCCCGAGCAGCGACATGTCCGACGTCAAGAAAGTGGTGCTCGCCTATTCCGGCGGCCTCGACACCTCCATCATCCTGAAGTGGCTGAAGGTCACCTATGGCTGCGAGGTGGTGACCTTCACCGCCGATCTCGGCCAGGGCGACGAGCTGGAGCCGGCGCGCAAGAAGGCGGAGATGCTCGGCATCCGCGAGATCTACATCGAGGATCTGCGCGAGGAGTTCGTGCGCGACTTCGTCTTCCCGATGTTCCGCATGAACGCGCTCTACGAAGGCGTCTATCTGCTCGGCACCTCCATCGCCCGGCCGCTCATTTCCAAGCGGCTGGTGGAGATCGCCCACGAGACGGGCGCCGACGCGATCGCCCACGGCGCCACCGGCAAGGGCAACGACCAGGTACGCTTCGAGCTGACCGCCTATGCGCTCGACCCGGACATCAAGGTGATCGCCCCCTGGCGCGAATGGGATTTCAAGTCGCGCACCGACCTCATCGATTTTGCCGAGAAGAACCAGATCCCCGTGCCCAAGGACAAGCGCGGCGAGGCCCCCTTCTCGGTCGATGCGAACCTCCTGCACTCCTCCTCCGAGGGCAAGGTGCTGGAGGATCCGAACGAGGAGCCGCCCGCCTATGTCTTCCAGCGCACCGTCTCGCCGGAGGAGGCGCCGGACAAGGCGACGGTGATCGAGATCGCCTTCAAGAAGGGCGACCCGGTCGCCATCGACGGCAAGGCCCTGAAGCCCCACGAGCTGCTGGCCGCCCTCAACGATCTCGGCCGCGACAACGGCATCGGCCGAATCGACCTCGTGGAGAACCGCTTCGTCGGCATGAAGAGCCGCGGCATCTACGAAACGCCCGGCGGCACCATTCTGCTGGCCGCGCACCGGGCGATCGAATCGCTGACGCTCGACCGCGGCGCCGCCCATCTCAAGGACGAGCTGATGCCGAAATACGCCGAGCTCGTCTACAACGGCTTCTGGTACGCCCCGGAGCGCGAGATGATCCAGGCGCTCGCCGACCGCAGCCAGGAGAAGGTGGAGGGCACCGTCCGCCTGAAGCTCTACAAGGGCAACGTCATCGTCGTGGGAAGGGCGAGCCCCTATTCGCTCTACAACGACGAACTCGTCACCTTCGAGGACGACCGCGGCGCCTACGACCAGAAGGACGCCGCCGGCTTCATCCGCCTCAACGCCCTGCGCCTCAGGACCCTCGGCAAGCGCGACCGCAGCTGATCGCTTCCGCCAGCACGACAAAAAAGCCCGCCGAGCATCTCGGCGGGCTTTTTCGTTTCAACGATTTCGGCGCCCTCAGCCATCCGGCAGGGCGTAGGCGATCCAGTAATCGCCGATCGGCGTCTCCATGAAATGGTGGCCGCCCGCCATGATGACGAGATACTCCTTGCCGCCCTCCTCGTAGACGATCGGCGTCGCCTGGCCGCCGGCCGGCAGCACGTCCGACCAGAGCGTCTTGCCCGTCTCAAGGTCGATCGCGCGGATGAGGTTGTCCGTCGCCGCGGCAATGAAGACGACCCCGCCGGCCGTGACCGCCGAGCCGCCGTTGTTCGGCGTGCCGATGCTGATCGGCAGGAAGGAGGGGATGTTGAACGGCCCGTTGCGCCGCGCCGTGCCGAGCGGTCGGTCCCAGAGCGTCTTGCCCGTCGCCAAATCGACCGCCCGGATGCCGCCGAGCGGCGGCCGCTTGCAGGGAATGCCGGTCCACGGCGCCCGCCAGCCGGCATTGACGTCGATGCCGAAGGGCGAGCCGGCCTGCGGATCGCCGGCCCCTTCCGCCTTGCCGCCGCCCCCGCCGCCGGGCGTCTCTTCGTTGATCGGCTTCAGGTTGCGCCTGTTCGCCTCCTCGCGCGGGATCAGCCGGTTGTAGTTCGGCACGTCGTTGTAATTGGCGACGATGATGCCCTTTTCGGGATCGACGGCGAGGCTGCCCCAGTCGGAGCCGCCGTTGTATCCGGGATACTCGATCCAGCGCCGGTCGGCCGTCGGCGCCGTGTACATGCCGTCATAGGCGGCGAGCCGGAACTGGATGCGGCAGACGAGCTGGTCGAGCGGCGTGACGCCCCACATATCCTTTTCCTGAAGATCCGGCCGCGGCAGCGCGTGATAGCCCGACGCCGGCTGCGTCGCGGCGAGGTTTTCCGGCTCCACGCCACCCTTCGGCGCGTCGATCTCCTCCATCGGCACCAGCGATTCGCCGGTGCGCCGATCGAGGATGTAGATGTCGCCCTGCTTGCTCGGCAGGATGATGGCCGGCACGCTTGCGCCGTCTTTCGGAAAGTCGACGAGCGAGACCTGCGAGCCGAGGTCGTAATCCCACAGATCGTAATGCACGGTCTGGAAGTGCCAGACCGGCTTGCCGGTGGCGACGTCGATGGCGACCAGCGACGAGGAGTATTCGTTCTCCTCCTCGGAGCGGTTGCCGCCCCAATAGTCGACGGCGGAATTGCCCAGCGGCAGATAGACGTAGCCGAGCTCTTCATCGCCCGTCGCCGTCGTCCACATGTTGGGCGTCCCGCGCGTATAGGTCTCGCCCTCCGGCGGGGCCCCGGTCAGATCCGGATCGCCGAGGTCCCAGGCCCAGGCGAGTTCGCCGGTGACGGCGTCGTAGCCGCGGATGACGCCGGAAGGCGCGTCCTCGGCCTGTCCGTCCTTCACCTGCGCCCCGGTGACGGCGATGCCGCGCACGATGGCCGGCGGCGCGGTGACGGCGTACCAGCCCGGCACCTTCTTGCCGATGCCCTGCCACATATCCACCGAGCCGTTCTCGCCGAAATCGGCGCAGGGCTCGCCCGTCTCCGCATCGACGGCGATGAGGCGTGCGTCGAGCGTTCCCTCGATGATCCGCTTCGCGCAGGCCTCGCCCGCGGCAGCGTCCGGAACCTCGTAATAGGAAACACCCCGGCAGGTCGCGCCATAGGGGATCGCGTCGGTGGAGACCTTCGGGTCGTAGCGCCACTTCTCCTCGCCCGTTCCCGCATCGAGCGCGATGACGATGTTCATCGGCGAGCAGAGATAGAGCGTCTGGTCGATCTTGAGCGGCGTGTTCTCCGGCGAGTACTTGCCCTTGGCATCGCCCGTCGGCATGTCGCCGCTGCGATAGGTCCATACCTTTTCGAGCTTGCCGACATTTTCGGTCGTGATCTGGGTGAGCGGCGAATAGCGGTCGGCCTGCGGCCCCGCCCCCCAGAAGGGCCAGTCGGTGCCCGCCTCGCGCTGCTTCCGGGCGGCCCGCACGGAACTCGCCTCGCCGGATTCCGGCATCGCACCGGCCGGCATGGCGCCGCCGGGCTCCTGCTCGTCGAGAGCGCTCCCGGCCGGTTCGACAGGCGCGCCCGGGGCTTGAAGCGTGTCGGAGGCTTCCGGCGTCGGGCTGGTGTCAGGCTCTGCCGATTGCTGGGCCGAGAGCGGGCCGGGGCTGAGGACGGCGGAAAGGGCGATGACGCCCGCGAGGGCGAGAGCATGCGAAAGGCGTGTCATGTCGGGCGTTCCTCTATGCGTCGCGGGTCGGATGCGGGCGGCGCGCCAGGACGGGGATCGTCAGCAGCACGAGAACGAGGACGACGCTCGGCGCCACGAGGCGCGGCACCTGCGCCCACCAATCCGTTCCCACTTCCCAGAAGGCCCAGACGAGTGTGCCGGCGTAGGTGAGAAGGTAGACCCACAGGGCGGCCATGGAGGCGCGGAAGAGAAACCACGCCGTCAGGACGAGGCCGATCCCGGCGATGGCGTAATACCAGGAGCCTCCAAGGGTGATCAGATAGACCCCGCCGAGGAAGATCGGCAGCCCGAAAACGAGAACGAGTATGGCCAGGGCGACGGTCGCCCAGTAGCCCGCGCCTCGTCGCGGCGTGCCTGCATATGTCGTCATGGTGCCCTCCGAATGGCTTGGGCCCGCAACTAGTTCACGCTGGCGTTATTCAATGTGAAATGCCGGAATTAACGGTTCGCCGACTAAACGTCCGCCTGCTGCTCGTCTGCCGCCCTCCCGCAGCGCCCTTGTTCGGGCGCCTCGCGTGCCGCCTTTTCCGCAGGCGGCGACGCCCGCAAAACCGCGGCGCCGGGGCGGTTTGCCGTTGCGGCCGGCCCCCGCGATCGCCATCTAGTTTTCATGAGCTGGTCCTTCCCGATTGGCCGTCTCTTCGGCTCCGAGATCCGCATCCACGTCACCTTCTTCCTGCTTCTGGCGTGGATCGGGGTGGCGCATTACCAGACGGGCGGCGCGGCCGCGGCGGCCGACGGCGTCCTCTTCATTCTGGCGATCTTCGCCTGCGTCGTGGCGCACGAATTCGGCCACGCCCTCGTCGCGCGCCGCTATGGCATCCGCACGCCCGACATCACCCTCCTGCCGATCGGCGGCCTTGCCCGCCTCGAGCGCATGCCGGAAAAGCCGTCGGAGGAGATTCTGGTGGCTCTCGCCGGCCCCGCCGTGAACGTCGTCTTCGCGCTGATCCTCATCCTCGTTCTCGGCGCCACCGTCAGTCCTGAGGCACTCGCCCGACTGGAGGATCCGCAGCTTTCCTTCCTCGCCCGGCTCGCCTCGGTGAACCTCTTCATCGCCCTCTTCAACCTGATCCCGGCCTTCCCGATGGATGGCGGACGGGTACTGCGGGCCGTGCTCGCCATGCGCATGAACCGGGTGAAGGCGACGGAGCTCGCTGCGCGCATCGGCCAGGCGCTCGCCTTCGGCTTCGGCTTTCTTGGCCTGTTCGGCAATCCGTTCCTGCTCTTCATCGCCATCTTCATCTATCTCGCCGCCACCGCCGAAGCGCAGTCGGTCGGCCTGCAGGACGTGGCTCGGGGCGTGCGTGTGCGCGACGCCATGATCACCCGCTTCTCGGCCCTCGCGCCGAACGCCACGGCGGGCGATGCGGCCGACCTCCTCTTGAAGACGACGCAGCACGAATTTCCGGTGGTCGACGGCGGCGGCCGCCTGCGCGGCATCCTCACCCGCAAGAGCCTCATCGACCTCCTGGCGAAGGAAGGGCGCGAAGGCCCGGTGCTCGATGCCATGACGCGCAACATTCCGCTGGTGCCGCAAAGCGCCTGGCTGAGCGATGCGCTGAAACGCCTGCAGGACGGCTCCGTCCCGGCTGTCGGCGTCACGGAAGGCGGCATCACCGTCGCCGGCACGACCGAGGGTGGCCGCTTCGTCGGCTACGTCACGTCCGAAAATGTCGGCGAGCTGATGATGATCCGCACCGCTTCCGCAAGCCCCGCCGCGGCGGGCGACCGGCAGGAAAAAGGCCCCCTCCTGCCGCAGTGATCTCTTGTTCCGCGGGCTAGGAGGCGGCCTGCGAGGTGCGCCGCGCCAGCCATGCACCCCAGAAAAGGCTCGCAAAGAAGCGAACCGGCTCTTCGAAGCCCGCATCCGCCAGCAGCGAGAACACCGCTTCTTCGGATCCTGGCGGCTCCGCGCCCTGCAGGAGCTTGCCCATCTTGGAGCGGACTTCATCAGGTTCTGCGCCGTTCATGCGCCAGCGGTTCGCCCAGGCCGCCATGAGCAGGGGCTGCGAGGCGTAGGCCCGATAATTTCCCGCCATGACCAGCGGCGCCGCGGATTTCAACCGCGCCGAAATTTCGGCCAGAATATCCTGCTTCGCCGCATCGCCCGGCAGATGGTGCAGGACGCCGATCATGATCGCCGCATCGAAGGACGCGGCAGGATCCAGATCGGATACGGCGCCGACGACGGTCTCCACGCGCCCGGAAATGCCCGCTTCGGCCAGATGTGTCCGTGCCAGCTCCAGCATCGGCGGCGATGGATCGACGGCCACGAAGGACCATTCCGGCTCCAGCCGTGCCGCGGAGACGATTTCGCCTGCCGTTCCTCCGGCCCCGACAACCAGGATTCGTGCCTGCCGTGGCTCGCCGAGCGCGGCCGCCAGCATGCAGGCGGCAAGTTCATGGCAGGCGTCATATCCGGCAAGGCCGATCCGGCTCTGGCGGGCATATTCGTCTGCGCGTGAATGGTCGAACTTGGCAGCCGAACTCTGGGTCATGCTTTCTCTTTCGTCGTCCTGGGACCGGTCTTGTTTGCCCCGCGCTGCCAGCGTATGTCCTTCTTGATCAAAATAAAGCTCGATTACATGATCGAAAGTCCGAATATCGGCATAAGGCATGACCGGCTGACGGCTTTTCTCAGAGCCTTTGCGCTCGGCACGACGCATTGCGGCTCCGCCCGGGCGGCAAATTTGCTGATCATCGACGCAGATTGCGCGGGCCGTCCGACCCACCTCCTTTATCGGGCGCGCTCCAATGAGACGCTGCCGCAGGGGGTGAAACTGTGTGCCGCCGCCAGGGTGGATTTTGGCGGCAGCGCCAATCCCCTGATCGGAGCATTGCCCGAGGAAGTGAGCGTCTCGCTGGCGGAGGAACCGCAACTGCTCGGCCTTGCGGAATTGATCACCGCGGAGGTGGAAACCGCGCGGTGCGGAGGCAGCTCCGTCCAGGCACGGCTGTGTGAGGTCGTCGTCGTGCTGGCCATCCGCAAGGCCATCGCGATTGGGACGGTCGATGCCGGCTTGCTCGCCGGGCTTGCCCATCCAAGGCTCTCTGCGAGCCTGATCGCAATGCACGACGAGCCGGCAAGGAAATGGCAGATCGCCGATCTCGCTGCCATTTCGGGCATGTCGCGCGGACAGTTCACGGCGATCTTCAAACAGATCGTCGGCGAATCACCCGGCGCTTATCTGAACGGCTGGCGCCTGGTCCTGGGCCGGGCGAGACTCGGCTCCGGCGAGAGCGTCAAATCCGTTGCTGCTGCGGTCGGCTTCGGCAGCGCCGCCGCGTTTTCACGCGCGTATTCCAGGCGGTTCGGGCATGCGCCGAGCCAGAGCGCAATGCCCGGCGGAATGCTGGAATGAACGCTAGCGGCTGACGCGCAGGTTGGAGAGCGAATCGCCGATCTCCTTGAAAGCCGCCGAGAGGTCCGAGGAGGAGGGGGAATCGAAGAAGAAGTCGCTCTGCGTGGCGCAGCGGCGCATCATCGATTTCGTCGAGTTGCCCGGGTTACCGAAGGCGATCGTGTAGACGATGATGCCGACATTCTTCATGTCGGTGCACACCTCTTCCAGCCGGTCGTCGAGTTCATCGGCGGCGTAGCCCGTGTTGCTCGTGCCGAGGCGCGCTTCCGATCTCGGACCGTAGGCCGAGTAGTCGGTGCCCCAGGTGTTGTCGCCGTCGGTCATGATGATGATGGCCTTGTCCATCAGCTCGTTGTTGTAGTCGAGCGGCAGGCTGTTCGCCGTCATCTCCCCGCCCCAGAAATCGCGCCACTTCGGCGACAGCATGCGCCAGCCCCACACGGCGCCGAGGTTGATGTGTGTATTGCCGACCGCCTGCATGCCGTTTATGGCATTGGTGATGGTCGTCTCGCTCTGGGTCATCGGCGTGACCGGCTGCGAGCAGCTCTTGTTCGGGCCGCGATTCGTGGAGAACGGCGTGTTGTAGGTGGTGGACGCCCCGTCCTGAACCCACACATTCTCGTAGCGGAAGCAGTAGCCGAACCATTCCATGGTGCAGCGCCTCTCGTAATGCCCGGTCGGCGACTCGTTCTTCCAGTCGTTGTCCGAGCCGTCCGGCCACAGATAGGGTGTGAAGCGGGTGTCGACCTTGGGCGTGACGGTCTCGTCGACGACCGGCGGCTCGTCGGTCACGTCGTCTCCGTCGAGGCGCGCCTCCACGCAGCCGCCCCAGCTGCCGCCGACCGACTGGCCGAAGTCGATCTTGCTCTGGTCGTCGACGTCGATGTTGAGCCAGGTCTTGTGGGTGGTGCCGATATTGACCGCCTGCGAGAACGGTACGAGGCCGACGAAAAGGTGCTCCGAACTGTTGTCGCCGAAAAGGATCTCGACGAGATCCTTCGCCGCGCTCTTGAGCGAGCTGAGCTTGGAGCCGCCCATGGAGCCGGTATTGTCGAGCACCATAACGACTTCCAGGCCGCCGATTTCGCGGGTGATCTCGGAGGTCGCTTTCACCGTGATCGTCTTGTAGCCGAACAGCCTCACGAAGGTGGTCGGCATCGTGGCTTCGGCCGTGACGTTGATCGTCGTATCGGTGGAATTGGCCCTCGCCGTCACGCTGGTGACGTGGGAATCGACGTAGCCATCCGGGAAGTTCGCCTTGACGTACTTCTCGACCTCCTGCTGCAGTGTGCCCGACATCGACGAGTTGAGCCGCGCGCCCGCGGCAAGACCGCCCGCATCTGCGGCGTTGAGGAGCTTGGCGTGGACGATCTGGGCGCGGCCGATGTCGATGGCGAGCCCCATCATCCCGATGAGGACGGTGATGGCGAGCCCGATCAGCGGCAGCACCGCACCCTCCTCCGATCGCAGGTAGCGGCGCACGATGTTCATCTGAAGCATCTTTCTCATCTCAACACCCCGCGGCGGAGGTCAGCTGGCCGAGGCGCGGACGGAACAGGGCGTACTTGTAGATGTCGCGCTCGCCGAAGGAGAGGAGGCTGACTGTGGGCACATAGCGGTAGAAGACCTCGGCGATGATCACCGCATCCTTCTTCTCCAGATCGAGGCCGCCGGGCAGTTTCGGCACGTAGTCACCGACCTTGCCGAACTTGCTTGTTTTCGCCAGCGAACCGCCGCCTTCGCACTGCCAGGTGATCTTTCCGTAACTTGGATAATCCGTGTCGCCGCGCTGGATCGCACTGAGGACGACGACCCCGTTC
The DNA here is from genome assembly GCF_020144925.1 of Afifella sp. IM 167. Lineage (GTDB taxonomy): Bacteria > Pseudomonadota > Alphaproteobacteria > Rhizobiales > Afifellaceae > Afifella. The sequence goes on along the minus strand of NZ_NSLC01000003.1, from coordinate 126,874 downwards.
GTGCCGAAGCTCAGCGGCTCCATCAGCTGGCCGGTCGCCTGGAAGAGCTCCGAAGCCATGCCCGCGGTGATCATCTGATCGCGCGAGATCGCATCGGTGATGGTGAAGGCCATCTTCTCGACCCGCTGGTTGGCGACGAGGTACTGGCTGAGCTGGAAGGTACCGAAGAGCAGCGACAGCAGGAACGGCGCCACGAGCGCGAATTCGACGGCCGCAAGGCCTTCCTCCCGCCGCAGGAGGCGGCGGGCGAGACGATGCAGGCGGGCGAGGGAAACGTTCATGGCGCGGATCAGTAGGGTTCGTTCTTCACGATGGCATGGGCCTCCAGCGTCAGCCCTCCCTGCGGGAAGAAGCGGCCGACGATCGGCGTGAAGAAGGTCCAGGGATAGGTGACGTCGTAGACGACGATCTCCTTGGCGCCGCCGTAGCCGTTCGCACCCTGGTCGGCGTCCCACTTGCCGTTGCCGTTGACGTCGGTGAAGTTCTCGCCGTTGTCGCGCGCGCCGTTGCCGTTGGCGTCGGTGAAGGGCTCCGGATCGCCGATCTTGTCGAAGCCGGTATAGGCGACGCTGGAGATATGGACCTTCGAGGGATCGAGGAAGAGCGCTGCCCTGTCGCGCAGTTCCTTGCGGATCGTGGCGTCGCGGGTGGACTTGCTCTCCACGAAGCCGGTGCGCCCGAGCCGGGTCGCCACATAGGTGGCGTGCTCCAGAATGCCGCGGGCCGTCAGCAACATGCCGATCTCGATGACGCCCATGATCAGGAGGAAGAGAATCGGCGCGATCATCGCGAATTCGAGCGCGGTCGAACCGCCCTCGTCGCGACCGAGGCGCTTCGCTCGTTTCCTGATCCTGCTTGCCATCTGCCTGTTCGACGCCATCTTGGCTTCTTATCTGGCGGTGATCCTGACCCCGAAAAAGCGGGAATTGCTTAAAATCGGAGCCTTTGGAGGCGAAAGCTTCCGGAAGGCTGAATGGTCGGTAAAGGCGATCGCCGAAAGTCGAACCGATTCTGTTCAAGTTGCCGCTTTGAAGCGCCCCTGAGCACGAATGCCCCTATTTTCGTCCGCCCGAATAGAGTAAGGGGCGGGCGCAACAAGCGACCCCCATGACCAAGACACTACGCAATATCGCCATCATCGCGCATGTCGATCACGGCAAGACGACCCTCATCGACGTCCTCCTGAAGGCCACCGGCGCCTTCCGGGAAGGCCTGCGCGTGGCCGAGCGCGCCATGGATTCCAATGCCCTGGAGCGCGAGCGCGGCATCACCATCCTTGCCAAGGTGACTTCGCTCCTCTGGCAGGACCAGCGCATCAACATCGTCGACACGCCGGGCCATGCCGATTTCGGCGGCGAGGTGGAGCGCATCCTCAACATGGTGGATGGCGCCCTTCTTCTCGTCGACGCCTCGGAAGGACCGATGCCGCAGACGAAGTTCGTGCTGACCAAGGCTCTCGCGGTCGGCCTCAAGCCCGTCGTCGTCATCAACAAGGTCGACAAGCCCGATGCGCGCCCCGACGAGGTGCTGAACGAGGTTTTCGATCTCTTCGCCGCCCTCGGCGCCTCCGACGAGCAGCTCGACTTCCCCGTCCTCTACGGCTCGGCGAAGCAGGGCTGGATGGCCGACACGCCGGAAGGCCATCACAAAGGCATCTCCGCGCTGCTTGATCTGGTGCTGACGCATGTGCCGGCGCCGCAGATCGACGAAGGCCCCTTCCGCATGCTGGCGACGACGCTGGAGGCAGATCCCTTCCTTGGCCGCATCCTGACCGGGCGCATCCGCTCCGGCTCCGTCAAGGCCGGCACGACGGTGCGCGCCCTGTCGCGCAACGGCGATACCGTGGAGACCTTCCGCATCTCCAAGGTTCTCGCCTTTCGGGGCCTGGAGCGCCAGCCGATCGACCTCGGCGAGGCGGGCGACATCGTGGCGCTTGCCGGCATGAGCGAGGCGACCGTCTCCGATACCCTCGCCGACCCCTCCGTCACCGAGCCGATCTTCTCCCAGCCGATCGATCCGCCGACACTGGCCATGTCCTTCCGCATCAACGACGGCCCGCTCGCCGGGCGCGAGGGCGACAAGGTGCAGAGCCGCGTCATCCGCGAGCGCCTGATGCGCGAGGCGGAGGGCAATGTCGCTCTCAAGATCGACGAAGCGGCCGACAAGGACGCCTTCGAGGTGGCCGGGCGCGGCGAGCTGCAGCTCGCCATCCTGATCGAGACGATGCGGCGCGAAGGCTTCGAGCTGACCATCGGCAAGCCGCGTGTCGTCACGCGCCGGGACGAGGACGGCCAGACACTTGAGCCGATCGAGGAAGCGACGGTGGACGTCGACGACGAGCATTCCGGCGTCGTCATCGAGAAGCTCTCCACCCGCCGCGGCGAGATGATCGAGATGCGCCCCTCCGGTGGCGGGCGCACTCGCCTCGTCTTCCATGTGCCGACCCGCGGGCTCATCGGCTATCAGCCCGAGCTTCTCTCCGACACGCGCGGCACGGCGATCATGAACCGCGTCTTCCACGCCTTCATGCCCTGGCGCGGCGAAATCCCCACCCGCCAGCGGGGCGTTCTCCTGTCCAACGGCAGCGGCGCTTCGGTCGCCTACGCGCTGTTCAATCTGCAGGAGCGTGGCTCGATGATGATCGGGCCGGGTGAAGACGTCTATCCGGGCATGATCGTCGGCGAGCATTCGCGCGGCAACGACCTTGAGGTCAACGTCCTGAAGGGCAAGCAGCTCACCAACATCCGCTCGGCCGGCAAGGACGATGCCGTCCTGCTGACGCCGCCGATGCGGCTCTCCCTGGAGCAGGCGCTTTCCTACATCTCCGACGATGAGCTGGTGGAGGTGACGCCACGCTCGATCCGCCTCCGGAAAGCGATCCTCGACCCGCATGAGCGCAAGCGCGCCGAGCGGGCGAAAAAAGATGCAGCCTGATATGCTCTGAGCGATTGCCCGAAAGGGGCGAACCGTCTTACGCTTCGCCCATGAGCGCTCTCGTCATCGATGTCCGGTACGCGCAGCATTCAGACGCAACCGCGATCGCGGATGTGCATGAGCGCTCTTGGGGCGAAGCCTATGCGGGTATCCTGCCGGCCGTCGCGCTCCGCCAGATGATTGCCCGCCACGGCCCGGCCCACTGGGTCGAGGTGATCGGCAAACGGCGCAACGTCCTCGTCCTGGAAGTCGGCGGCGTCATCGCCGGCTATTCCACCTTCGGGCTCGCGCGCCAGCGCTCCCACGCTCGCACAGCCGAGATTTACGAGCTGTATCTCCTGCCGGAATACCAGGGCATCGGCGGCGGCTGCCTTCTCTTCGATGATACCTGCCGGACGCTGAAGGAGCGCGGCTTCACCCGCCTGATCGTGCGGGCGCTGACGGAGAACCAGCGCGCGCTCGAATTCTACGAGCATCGCGGCGGCCGTATCCGCTCCATGGCGCAGACGATGTTCGGCGACCGGCGCATGCCCGTCGCGGTCTTCTCCTTCAGGCTCTGAAGGTTTCCAGCCGCTTTTCGATCTCTTCCGCCTCGCCGGCAAGGCTGAGCGTCTTCACCCGGCTCGTTGCGCCGGCCGTGACGGCGACGGCGCTCTTCGGCAGGCCGAGGCTCTTGGCGAGAAGGGCTTGAAGCGCCTTGTTGGCGGCGCCCTTTTCCGGCACGGCGCGCACGCGCGCTTTGAGAACCGCCGTGCCGTCGGCAAGCTCCTCGATGCCTTCCACCGCATCCCTGGCGGCCTTCGGCGTCAGCCGCACGGTGAGGGTGAGCCCCTCGGGCGAGGGGCGCCAGGGCCTGGCAGCGCTCAAAAGACCGCAGGATAGAGGTAGTAGATGATGATCCGCTGCAGCAGGAAGATGATCAGGATCACGATGATCGGCGAAAGGTCGAGCCCGCCGAAGGCCGGCACGAAGCGCCGGATCGGTCGCAGCACCGGCTCCGTCAGCTGGTAGAGGGCACGCCCGATCACCTCCACGACCTGGTTGCGCGGATTGACGACGTTGAACGCATAGAGCCACGAGAAGATGGCGCTGGCGATGATCACCCAAGTGTAGAGATTGAGGATCAAGAGAATGACGTCGAGAATGGCGCGCATGTAAATCCCGGGCGGGCTGGTGTTCAATCAAGCCCATGTAGCTGTCGCGCCGCCGGCCTGCAAGGCACGACGCCGCCGCGGCGCCGATGGACGCAACAACCTGTGCGTGCCGGAACGCACGCCCTTGTCGAAGGGGTCGAAACAGGCCAGATTCCCGACGACAAGTTGAAAGAGTGCTCCAACCGCCCGTGTCCGAAACGCCCGCCGACGACAGAGACAGCCTCGCCGTCCTCCTCGAAAGAGCGGGCGCGCGCGAACGCGCGGCCTTCGAGGCGCTTTATCAGGCCGTCTCGGGGAAACTCTTTGGCGTCCAGCTCCGTATCCTGAAGGATAGAACCCTTGCAGAGGATACCCTGCAGGAGACCTTCCTGAAGATCTGGGAGCGGGCGGCAAGCTATGACCGCAAGGCCGGCGCGCCGCTTTCCTGGATGATCGCGATTGCCCGTAACGCCGCCATCGACAGGCTGCGCTCCAAGGAGGATCGCCTCGGGAAGGCCAGCGTGACGGAGACGGAGACGGGTGAGGACATCCTCCAGTATCTGGACGGCGGCATCACGGCCGGCGATCCGGTCGAGGCGCGTGCATTGAGGCATTGCCTCAACGGGCTGGAGGAGCAGGCACGCGACACGGTCGTCCTCGCCTATTGTTATGGATTCTCGCGCGAGGAGCTGGCGGAGCGCTATGCTCGCCCCGTCGGGACGATCAAGACCTGGCTGCATCGCAGCCTCAAGACACTGTTCCAATGCCTGGAAGGCGACTGATGGACGACGCGACGCGCATGGCGGCGGCTGAATACGTCCTCGGCACATTGCCGGGGGACGAGCGCGCGCGCCTTGCCGAGCGGATCGCCCGCGAGCCGGATCTGGCCGCGGAGGTTGCGGCCATCGAGGCACGCCTCGCGCCGCTTGCCGCCGCCCTCCCCTCCGAAGCGCCGCCCGCCGATCTGTGGGAACGTATCTCCGACAGAATTGGATCCGAAGCAGCCGTGCCTGCCGCGCCAGCGGCGAGGTTCCGCACCGAAGACCGCGAACGCCCGAGCGCCGAGATCATATCCCTGCGCCGCAGCCTCGCCGTCTGGCGCGGCGCGACCATGGCGACGACCGCGCTTGCGGCCGCTCTTGCCCTTGCGGTCATCGTCCGGCCCGACTTCTTTATGCCCACGGGCCGGGAAGAGGCCGCCGGGACGACCGACCGCTACGTCGCGGTGGTCGATACCGAAGGCCGACAGCCCGCCATGATCGTCACGGTGGACACCGATGCCGGCACGGTGACGGTCCGCTCGCTCGCCGCGCACGTTCCCGCCGATCACAGTCTGGAACTTTGGTATGTCGGCGGAGAAGGCGGCAGCCCGCGCTCCATTGGCATTCTGGAGGAGCGTGAGGACGCCAAGACGCTGAAGGTCAGCGCCAGCGAGTTCGCCCGCATCGGCGAAGCCGCCATTGCCGTCAGCGTCGAGCCGCCAGGCGGCTCGCCGACCGGCAGCGCCACCGGGCCGGTCATCTACCAGGGCAAGCTGATCGCCGAGCCGAAATAGCGGCGTTCAAATCGAAGCGGATCAACTGGGCGACGTCCGTTCGCCCATCGGCGCGCCCGCCAGGCGGCGATTGCCCAACCGCACCATTGCAAAAATTTTCGCATCCCAGACGACAACCTGCCGAAGATGCGGGCCGGCCTCAGCGACAACCCCGTCGTCGCGCTGAACGTGCCAGTATGCGCGCCACAATGCGGCAGGCATGCGGGCGCCGGAGACAGGCTGAAGGTTTTGGGGAATGTGGGAAGCGGCGGCGACACGCAGGTCGCCGGGCAAAAAAGAGAGGCGATCCGGGGGGCCTGGGACCGCCTCTCATTCAACCGGGCAGATGATCCGCCCGGTCGAACCTCAATGTGCCGGAGTTACATCTTCGGCATCAGCACCGTGTCGATGACGTGCACGACACCGTTCGACTGCATCACGTCGGCCTGCTCGACGACGGCGCCGTTGCCGCTTTCGTCGATGACGATGAGCTTGCCGCCGTCCATCTTGAGGGTCAGCGTGTCGCCGGAGACGGTCGTCACGTTGTGGGCGCCGCCATCATCCTTGACCATCTGCATGGCGGCCTCGGACGTCGCCTTGGCCGGGACCACGTGATAGGTGAGGATGTGCTTGAGCTGTGCCTCGTTCTCCGGCTTCAGGAGCGTCTCGACCGTGCCGGCCGGCAGCTTCTCGAAGGCGGCGTTGGTCGGCGCGAAGACCGTGAAAGGCCCTTCACCGTCGAGCGTGCCGGCGAGGCCGGCCGCCTTCACCGCGGCGACGAGCGTCGTCAGGTTGTCGGCGTTCGGCGCGTTCTCGGTGATCGTCTTGTCGGCATACATCGGCGCTCCACCGACCGTGACGGGCGACTGGGCCAGCGCCGGCGCGGTGAGAAGCGCGACGAGGGCAACGCCTGCAAGGCCGAAGCGAACCGGATTCTTGAAATTCGACATGAACTGAAACTCCCTGGGTTGGACCCGACCCAACTCTCCTGAAAGGCCGGCCATGTCCGCCTCTACGGGAGGGAGTTCAGAATGGTTTCAGCTCGCGGCTGGAAAAAATGCTCAGGCGACCAGATCGCAGAGACGACGGACTTCCCGCACGCCGGCCTCGCCGGCCGTCAGTCCGACCTCGCGGGCGATGCGCTCGCTCTCGGCGGCAAGATTGCGCCTCTGGCGGAGCGCCCGGATGAGGGCGCTTGCAGCCGTCCGGCGGGCCGGATTGCCCGGCTCGTAGACCTCGCGCATCAGCATCACAAGTCTTGCATCGTCGCCCATGACCTTGCTCCTTCAGGACGACAACGGAAATTGAATCAAATACGTTTCAATTTGTCGGGGGGAATTCCCCGCCATGCTTAGCCAAAGGTTAACGCTACGGCAGACAGGGTGCGGGGAGAGCGCGGCCGGAAGGTCGCTGGAGAAGAAAATTCAGGCGAGCCAGCGCTTGCGGCGCTTGTAGTGCTTCACTTCCCGGAAACTCCTGCGCCCCTCTCCGCCGATGCCGAGGTAGAATTCCTTCACGTCCTCGTTCTCGCGCAGGGCCCTGGCTTCACCGTCGAGGACGATGCGGCCGGATTCCAGAATGTAGCCGTAGGTGGCATAGCGCAGCGCCACGTTGGTGTTCTGCTCGGCAAGCAGGAAGGCGACGCCCTCCCTGGCGTTGAGCTCCTTCACGATCTCGAAGATCTCTTCCACGAGCTGCGGCGCGAGCCCCATGGAGGGCTCGTCTAGGAGGATCATCTTCGGCCTCGCCATCATGGCCCGGCCGATCGCCGTCATCTGCTGCTCCCCGCCGGACGTATACCCGGCCTGGCTGGAGCGCCGCTCCTTGAGGCGCGGGAAATAGGAATAGACGAGCTCCATGTCGCGCTTGACCGCGCCCCAGCCGTCCTTGCGGGTATAGGCGCCGGTCAGAAGGTTCTCCTCCACCGTCAGATGCCCGAAACAATGCCGGCCTTCCATCACCTGGATGCAGCCGCGATTGACCAGCGCGTTCGGCGTCAGCTTCTCCACCCGCTCACCGCAAAATTCGATCGTGCCCTTGGTGACTTCGCCCCGCTCGGCCCTCAGAAGATTCGAGATCGCCTTCAGCGTCGTCGTCTTGCCCGCCCCGTTGGCCCCCAGAAGCGCGACGACGCCCCGCTGCGGCACCGTGAGCGAGACGCCCTTCAGCACCAGGATGACGTGGTCGTAGATCACCTCGACATTGGTGACCTTGAGGATCGGGTCCGCGGCCTTTTCGGCGAGCGTGTCGCCACGGGCCCGGCTCTCGCTTGCCGCCATCAGAACGCCCTCCGGCTCGCTGGCTGGAGAGCGGCGGCCGGATCGGTCCGGCCGCCGCCCAGGTTTCTCAGCTGCGCGTGGCGCATTCCGCCTGGCGCTCCGGCCAGGGGGCGTTGCTCTTGACGTAATCCTCGGCGGCCTGCTTCAGCAGCGGCTCCACCACATCCGTCATCGGCGCGAACCAGTCGCTCGCCGCGACCCATTTCTCGCCATCCCATTCCTGGACGTAGACCTGATGGTGGCCGGAATGGTTCTCGCAGGTGACCTTCACCGGCTTCATGAAGCCTTCAAGGCCGATCTCCTTGATCCGCGCCTCGTCGATATTGAGGTTCTCCAGACCGACGCGCATGTCTTCGGCGGTGATCGCCGTCTTGCCGGTCATCTCCTGGGCGGTCCGGATGGCTTCCGCCATCAGGATGGAGTTGTAGACGCCGCGATTATAGAGATTGTCGCCGAACTTATCGGCCTCCACCTGGCTCTTGCCGGCATCCACGACGAGCTTCTTGATGTCCTGCAGGGCCGGATAATCCGCGCCCGTGCCGTGGAAGTTGAGGGTGCGGTAGCCCTTGGCCTGGGCGCCGCCGGCGCGCGCATCGTCGTCGCCGCCGGCCCACCACACGCCGTAGAACTTGTCCATCGGATAGCGGATCTTGGTGGCTTCCTTGACCGCCGTCGGGTTCATCGCCCCCCAGCCCCACATGATCATGTAGTCCGGGTTGTCGCGGCGCACATTGAGCCACTGCGAGGACTGGTTCTGCATTTCCTTGCCCGCCACCGGGTACTGGGTGACGGCGAAGCCGTATTTCTCGGCAAGCTGTTCCAGGAGCGGGATCGGCTCGCGCCCGTAGCCGGCATCGAGGAAGAGGTAGCCGATCTTCTTGCCCTTCAGGTTGTCGAGGCCGCCCTCGCGCTCGCCGATATCCTTGATGATGGCCGAAAGGCCGTCCCAATAGGTATCGGGCGGGTTGAAGACCCACGGAAAGACATCGCCCTCCGCCGCCGCGGAAAGCCCGTAGGCCATGGACAGGATCGGGATCTTGTCGACGGCTGCCTTCGGAATGACCTGCAGCGTGATGCCGGTCGACCAGGGATTGAACACGACAGTGTTGTTGGCCTTCGCCGCCTCGTAGCACTCGACGCCCTTCTGGGTGTCGTAGCCGGTCTCGCATTCGTCGAAGGTGATCTTCACGCCGCCGATGCCGCCATCGCGCTCGTTGAGCATGGTGAGGTAGTCGGCCATGCCGTTGGCGATGGGAATGCCTGACCCGGCATAGGGGCCGGTCCGGTAGGTCGGCAGCTGGACGTAGATGCTGTCCTGGGCATTGGCCTGCGTAACCGCACCGGCCGCAAGGCCGGAAAGGGCGACGCAAGCCGCGCCGAAGGCGAGCTTCCTGAGCATCATTGGTTTCCTCCCAATTCGGGTCTTTGCCCGTCGTTTTCTTGGACCTTGTTCCCATGTGCCGGGCCCGGTCCGCAGCCCGATGGTAGCTTCTGGCCTTGCGCCGTCAAACGGCGATTGCATCCTCCTGCGCGATACTACCCGTAGGGGAATGGCCACACGCGCAGCTTCTCCTTGCCGATCGCCCACAGCCGGGCGAGGCCGTGCGGCTCCGCGATGAGGAAGAAGATGATCAGCGCGCCGATGATCATGAAGGTGAGGTGCTGCACCGTCTCCGCCCCGATGTCGATGCCGAGGGCGGGAAACGCGAAGCGGATGACGACGGGCAGGATCCAGATGAAGGCGGCGCCGAAATAGGAGCCCATCAGCGAGCCGAGCCCGCCGAGGATCGCCATGAAGAGAATCTGGAAGGAGAGGGATATGGAGAAGGCCGAGGGCTCGGCCGCCCCCAGCCAGAAGAACACCATCATCGCTCCCGCGAGGCCGCAGATATAGGACGAGACGGCGAAGGCCGAAAGCTTGGCATAGAGCGGGCGGATGCCGATCAGCTCGGCGGCGATGTCCATGTCGCGGATCATCATCCAGGAACGGCCGATATGGCCGCGGATGACGTTCTTCATCAGCACCGTCACGGCAAGCGTGATGGCGAGCACGATGAAGTAGCGCGTCAGCGCCGAGGCGGCCGGCCCAGAGGCGATGATACCGAAGGCCTCGCGCTGCGGCACCTCGATCGCCCCGGAGGAATTGTAGTTGTAGAGCCAGGGAATGCGGATGAAGCACCATTCCAGGAAGAACTGCGCGGCGAGCGTCGTCACCGCGAGGTAGAGCCCTTTGATCCTGAGGGACGGCAGGCCGAAGACGATGCCGATCGCCGCCGAAAAGAAGCCGGAAACGAGCACCAGGAGGACGATGTTCGTCTCCGGAAAGATGCTCGTCAGCTTGTAGGCCGCATAGGCGCCCACCCCCATGAAGGCGCCCGTCCCGAGCGAAAGCTGGCCGGCATAGCCCGTCAGGATGTTCAGCCCGATCGCCGCGCAGGCGAAGATCAGGAACGGGATCATGATCGAGGAGAGGAAGAAGTCGTCGGCGAAGACGGGCACGAGGACGAAGGCGGCGAAGAGTGTCGCGGCAAGGCCGATCCGGTCCTCCCGCAAAGGGAAGACCGCCTGGTCGGCGGCATAGGACGTCTTGAACTGGCCGGCCTCGCGATACAGCATCAGGCGTCCTTTGCGGTCATTGCCTAGGCGTCCTGCTCGATATTGGCTTCCGGCGGAAACCAGGTGGTCGCCGCGCCGGCGAAATCCTTGCGCTGCGGGCCGACCACGCAGAAGCGATGGCCGGTCGGCGCTTCCATCACCACCCAGCCCTTCACCGCCGCAACCCTCTTCGCCCCGAGCTGCTCCAGGCGCTCCACCTCCGCCTCCTTGTCGTCGGTCTCGATGTCGAGATGGACGCGGCTTTCGTGCTCGACGGCCTGCAGAATGATGCGCGGCTCGTCGCCGGGCACGGAAAGGCCGACATATCTCGGATCGGCCTCTTCGCCCTGCGGCTCGTAGCCGAAGGCGGCCGACCAGAAGCGCGCCGCCTCGGCGAGGTCCTCCGTCCGGCAGTCGATGACGACGGCGCCGAGCCGACTCTTGTGAACCGGGGCGCTCATAGCGAAGTCCGCACGGCTCTGGAGCCGCCGGAGCTGTCGGCGGCCTCGACCTGGAACGTGCCGGCCAGAAGCTCCGGGCGGACGATCTCCCAATCGATCGCCCCCCTCATGCAGCGCTCCGGATTGGCCGGCGAGCGCTCGACGATGTTGAGGCGCACATGCTCGCCCTCCAGCCGGCCCTCGATCTCAAGCACCGATGCCTCCTCGCGCGCGATCAGCTCCTCGCCCACGCGATACTTGACGCCCTCGCCAGAGAGCCGCGCGCCCTCCTGGCGCAGCCGGATGTCGAACTGCATCTCCAGTCCGACATAGCGGCCGAGCGCCGAATGGGTGACCCGGTGGACCACCTGCCAGCGTCCGCTGAGATCCGCGCGCCGTCGCCTTTCCGGCAAGAGCGCCGCGACCTGTTTCTTGATCTTTTCGTCAGCCTGCATGTCAGATCCGCTCGATAATCCGCTCACCGAACAGACCTTGCGGCCTGAACAGAAGGAAGATCAAGGCGATAACGTAGGCAAGCCAGCTCTCGATGCCGCCACCGACGAGCGGGCCCCAGTAGATCTCTCCGAGCTTCTCGCCGATGCCGATGATGAGGCCGCCGACGATGGCGCCGGGGATGGAGGTGAAGCCACCGAGGATGAGGACAGGCAGCGCCTTCAGCGCCACGATCTCCAGCGCGAAGGAGACGTCCGAGCGCGCGCCCCACATGATGCCGGTGGCGAGCGCCACGATGCCGGCCGCGAACCAGACGATCGCCCAGATCTGGTTGAGCGAGATGCCGACGGAGAGCGCCGCCTGATGATCGTCGGCGACGGCCCTCAGCGCCCGGCCGATGCGGGTCTTGTTGAAGAAGATGCCGAGCACCGTCACCATGACGATGGCGATGATCGCAGCGGCGATGTCGATGTGCTGCAGGATGACGAGGCCCGGCCCACCGTCGCGCCCGAGACCGGCGGGCTCCAGCACGGTGGAGCCGGTCGGCAGGCCGAGTTCCTCCGTGATCATCACCTTCGGCTCGCCGCCGAAGATGAACTCGCCGAAGCCGATCAGGAAATAGGTGAGCCCGATCGTCGACATCAGCAGGATGATCTCCGGCTGGTTGACGAGATGGCGCATGACGAGGCCTTCGACGGCCAGCGCCAGGACGCCCATGATGGCGATGGCGAGAATGAGCGCCAGCCAGGCCGGCACCCCCGCCTCGTAAAGGCCCACCAGCGACAGCGCCGCGAAGACCACCATGATCCCCTGCGCGAAATTGAAGACGCCGGAGGCCTTGAAGATGAGGACGAAGCCGAGGGCGATGAGCGCATAGAGGATGCCGCCGACGAGCCCCTCCCACAGCACCTGCAGCAGGAAGTCGGGCTGCGCCGCCATCTGCATGAAGGGATCGACAAGGACGGCGTAGAGCGCGTTCATCAATGCGCGACCCCCAGATAGGCGTCGATGACCTTCTGGTTGCCGCGCACTTCGTCGGGCGTGCCGTCGGCGATCTTGGAACCGTAGTCGAGGACGACGACGCGGTCGGAAAGGTCCATGACGACGCCCATATCGTGCTCGATCAGCGCGATGGTCGTGCCGAACTGGTCGGAAACGTCGATGATGAAGCGGCTCATATCCTCCTTCTCTTCCAGGTTCATGCCGGCCATCGGCTCGTCGAGGAGGAGGAGGTCCGGCTCCATGGCGAGCGCCCGGCCGAGCTCCACCCGCTTCTGCAGCCCGTAGGGCAATTTGCCGACCGGCGTCTTGCGGATGTGCTCGATCTCCAGGAAGTCGATGATCTCCTCCACCCGGCGGCGATGCGCGATCTCCTCGCGTTGCGCCGGCCCGAACCAGAGCATCTGCCAGAAGAAATTCCGGTGCATCTTCAGGGAGCGGCCCGACATGATGTTGTCGAGCGTCGACATGCCCTTGAAGAGGGCGACGTTCTGGAAGGTGCGGGCGATGCCCTGGCTCGCCGCCACGTAAGGGCGCATCTTGGCGCGCGTCTCGCCCTTGAAGGTGATGGTGCCTTCCTGCGGGTGATAGAAGCCGTTGATGACGTTGAGCATCGACGTCTTGCCGGCGCCGTTCGGGCCGATGATGGCGCGGATCTCGCCTTTGCGGATGTCGAAGGAGACATGCGAGATCGCCTTCACGCCGCCGAAGGAGAGCGAGATGTCGTCGATCGACAGGAGCACCTCGCCGGTGATGCGCTCCTCCCCCTTCTTCGGCGCCGCGCCCGGCCCTCCGCCTTCCGCATCAACGCGCATCGCGCTCTCCCCCTCCCGCCGGAACGCCCCCGTCCGCTCGTTTCATTCGGCTGCCTCCGCCAGCGCAGGCCTGTCGGCGCGCATCGGCTCGTGGACCGTCATCTCGATGATCTTCACATCCGCCGCGATCATGCCCTTGCGCCCGTCCTCGAAGGTGACCTCGGTGCGCGCATGCACCATTTCGGAGCCGTCGTAGAGCGCCTCGATCAGTTCGCCGTAGCGCTCGGCGATGAAGGAGCGGCGCACCTTCTGGGTGCGCGTCAGCTCGCCGTCATCGGCGTCGAGCTCCTTGTGCAGGACGAGGAAGCGGTGGATCTGCGCGCCCGCCATCATCGGCTCGGCGGCAAGATCCCGGTTCACCTGGTCGACATGCTCCCTCACCTGCCCGATCACCTCTGGGTGCTGGGAGAGTTCCTGATAGCTCGCATAGGAGATGTTGTTGCGCTCCGCCCAGCTGCCGACGGCGGTGAGGTCGATGTTGACGAAGCAGCAGACCATGTCGCGGTCGGCGCCGAAGGCGACCGCTTCCTTGATGTTGGGATAGAATTTCAGCTTGTTCTCGACGTATTTCGGCGGGAACAGCGAGCCGTCGGTGAGCTTGCCGACATCCTTGGCCCGGTCGATGATCTTCAGGTGCCCCGCCGCATCGAAGAAGCCGGCATCGCCCGTATGCACCCAGCCGTCCGCGGTCTTGGTAGCAGCCGTCGCCTCCTCCTGCTTGTAATAGCCGAGGAAGACGCCGGGAGAGCGGTAGAGCACCTCGCCGCTTTCCGCGATCTTGATCTCCACCTGCGGCGCCGGCGTGCCGACCGTATCGGCATGGATCTCGCCGTCCGGCTGCATGGTGATGTAGACGGAGGCTTCCGTCTGCCCGTAGAGCTGCTTCAGGTTGACCCCGAGCGCACGGTAGAACCGGAAGATCTCCGGCCCGATCGCCTCGCCGGCCGTGTAGCCGACCTTCAGCCGGGAGAAGCCGAGCCGGTTCTTCACCGGCCCGTAGACGAGGATTTCGCCGAGCCGGTAGAGGAGCCGGTCCCTGGCGGGCACCTTCTCGCCATTGAGGATTTTCTCGCCGACGCGGCGCGCCAGCGCCATGAAGGCGTGGAACATCCGGTACTGCAGCCGCCCGGCATCCTCCATCCGCACCATGATCATGGTGAGGAGATTCTCGAAGACGCGCGGCGGGGCGAAAAAGTAGGTCGGGCCGAGCTCGCGCCGGTCCTGGATCACCGTCTCCGGACTTTCCGGACAGGCGACGCAATAGCCGGCGCAATAGGACTGGGCATAGGAGAAGATGTGGTCGCCCACCCAGGCCATCGGCAGGTAGGCGACGACCTCCTCGCTCTCGCCCAGATGGTCGAAGCGGTTGCCGTTCTCCGCCGAGATGACGAGATTGTCGAAGGAGAGCATCACCCCCTTCGGCCGGCCCGTCGTGCCCGAGGTGTAGAGGAGGATGGCAAGGTCGGAGCCCTTGCCCCTGCCGATCCCGGCCTCCCATTCGCCCTTCGCGCCCGGCGAGGCGGCAAGGTGCTCCCTACCTTTCTCCTGCACGCGCTCGAAGGAGAACAGATGCTCCGGATCGTAATCCCTGAGGCCGCGCGGATCGTCGTAGACGATGGTCTTCAGCAGCGGCACCTCGGCGGCGACGGACAGAAGCTTGTCGACCTGCTCCTGGTCTTCCACGATCGCCGCCACCACCTCCGCATGGGCGAGCACGAAGGCCATCTCCTCGGCGACGGAATCGGCATAGAGCGGCACCGGCACGGCGCCGATCGCCTGCGCGGCGCACATCGACCAGTAAAGGCGCGGCCGGTTCTGCCCGACGATGGCGACCTTGTCGCCGCGCTTCAGGCCAATCTGCGCAAGGCCGACGGAGAAGGCGCGGATCTCCGCAAGGACATCCTTCCAGCTCCAGGTCTGCCAGATGCCGAGATCCTTCTCGCGCATCGCCGGGCGCTCGCCGCGGATTTCCGCGTTACGCAGCAATAGCTTGGGAAAAGTGTCGTGCCCGGCATCCGCCGCGGCAACACCATCCGCCATCAAGCCGTTTCCTCACCCTCGGACGGCGCTTTTTGTCTGCGCTCGTTCCTTTTGATTGTGGGCACTGTAGCTGCGGTTGTGCGCAAATCAAGCGCCGCGCGCGCCCGCATCAGGGCGCGCGCGGCCAGCCGGGCAGGAGAAGCTAGCGGCCGGTCGCCACGAGCTGGGGCATGGCCGCAAGCGCCTTGTCGGCTTCCGGCAGACCGGCGCCGAAGCGCGGATCGCGTCCGGGCGCGCCGAGATCGAGGCTCGCTTCTTCGAGGATCGTCACGGCCTCGCTCGCGGACAGATCCGGCCTGCGCTCCAGCATCAGCGCAAGCAGACCGCTCACATAGGCGGCCGACATGGAGGTGCCGGAGGAGACCTGGTAGCTGCCGCCCGGCGCCGGGGCGAGGATGTCGACACCCGGCGCGGCCAGCGTCACATAGTCGCCGGCATTGGCCAGTCCGAAGGCGCTGTCGTCGGCGCCCGTCGCCGTCACCGCGATGACGCCCTCATAGGCGGCCGGGTAGAGCGGCGGGGATTTTTCTCCCGCATTGCCGGCGGCCGCGACGAGGATCATGCCCTTGTCGAGCGCCGCCTCCACGACATCGGAAAGCAGCGGATCGGCGGGGCCGGCAAAGCTCATATTGACGATCCGGGCATCCTTCTCCCTGGCGAAGTCGAAGCCCTTGGCGATATCGAAGGTCGAGCCCACCGTGTTGCCGCCGGCGTCCTTGCGGAAGGCGGTGACGGCGACGATCTCGCTCTCCGGCGCGGCCCCTTCCAGCGAGCCGCGGGCGGCGATGATGCCGGCAATGCCGGTGCCGTGGGCATCTGCCGCGCCGCGCCCTTCCTCTTCCAGCGCATCGAGGCTCTCAGTGACGGCTCCGTCGAGCTCCGGATGCTCCGTCTCGATCGCCGAATCGATGATTGCGACCCGCACCTGCGAGCCGCGAACGCTCTCATGCGCGGTCCTCAGACGCAGCTTGTCGAGCGCATACTGCATCGCCGACTGATCGTGGGCGGGTCGCGTGCGCGGCAGGCCGGCCAGTTCCATGTCCTGCAAGGCATAGAGATAGTTCGGCTGCACGAAGGCGACGCGCGGATCGACCTCCAACGCGGCGATCGCCTCGCGCACGGAGCGGCCGCCGCCGACGCGGTAGCGATAGACGCTGGTATCGACGAGGGCGAAATCGCGGCGGGCGAGTTCTTCAAGCCGCACCCAGCCGGCGATGTCGCGAATGCTTGTCTCGGCGGTGCCGGGCCTGTAGCGGACCACCACCTCGTCGGCGACGAAGCGGCTCTCGCCCGCCGGCGGCATGCCGGAGATACGGGTCGGTCCCCGCACCGGCGCGCGCGCGGCCTGGCGTGGCCCGGGGCGAGAGGTGGCGCGGGGGGTGGCGCGCGGCGTCGTCCGGACCTGGCGCACGGCCGGCTTCGGATTGGAGCTGACCCGGCGCGCCGGCCTCGCACGCTGCGGCCGGTAGGGCCGCATCTCGGGCGCCGGCTCGTAATAGACGGGCGGCGGCGGGGGGGCGTAGATCATCGGCGGCGGCACGAAGGTGAAGCCGAAGCCGCCCCCAAATCCGCCGCCGAAATGGCCTCCTCCTCCACCGCCCTGAGGCGGGCGGACCTGGTCGTAGCCCCCGCGTTGCTGGGCGAGGGAATCAGACGGCGCGAGCGCGGGGCTCGCGGCGATGAGGCCGGCGAAAAGTCCGAGGAGGGGCTTGAGGCGCATCGTTTCCTCCCTTGCAGGCGACGCTGGCGGCGCGGAACGCTTCCCGCGCCGCCTGAGAGCCTGTCAGATCAGGTAGGTTCTGAATGTGCGCCAGGGCACATGGCGGGAGGCTCGCCCCCCGCACGCCGGCTAGTTCGCCGGCAGGACCGTGCGCACCAGGCTTTCATCCTCGCGAAGCTGCGCCAGAAGCTCTTCCTCGCTTTCACCCTCGGCCGCCGCCACCTCGATGCGGAAGAGCCCGCCCGCCAGCGGCCCGCCGACGATCCGCGCATCGTGCGCCGCAAGGAAGCCCGCCATCTCCGCCACGGAGGCCTCCGGCTGGAAGGCGACGAGGAAGACCGGACCCGCCGCCGCGGCCGGTCCTTCGCTGGAGGCCGTGCGGAAGCCGCCGGTCCCGTCCTGGCCGGCCATCTGGCCGGTGATGACGGCCGCCTGGCCGATGACGACGCCGACGAGCAGGATGGCGGCAAAGGCGACCTGGCGCGGCGAGAGCGACTGGAAGAAGCCGCCGAAGCGCGCCATGAGCCCGGGCGTTGCGGCGCCGGCCCCGCCGCGCTGATGGGCGAGCCGCTCTTCCGCATCGAGCCGCGCCATGAAGCGTTCGCCCGCCCCCGCTGCGGGCATCGGCAGGACTTCGTTGGCGGAGATCGCCGCAAGCCGGTCCTCCTCGATGAGGGCGAGCTGGCGCGCCAGGCCCGGATCGGTCTCCAGAAGCTCCGCGACCTTCCTCGCCTCGCTCTCGTCGAGGAGCGCGGCGGCATACCAGGGAAGCAGCGCTTCCGCTTCCTCCCGGTCCATTGCCTGGTTGTTCGTGCTCATGGCCATCCTCGATCGATACCTGCCTCGGCCATCAGCTCGGAGAGCCGCTTGCGGGCGTTGAACATGCGTGTCTTGACGGTGTTCTCGGGGATGCCGAGAAGCTCGGAGATCTCCTTGATGGAGCGCTCCTGGTAGTAGACGAGGTCGATGATCTCGCGCTGCACCTCGGTGAGCCCGTCGATGCAGGCGCGAAGCTGGTCGGCCTTGCTGGCCTTCTGGGCGGTGAGCTCGGGATCGTCGGCCGTGTCGGGAACGGCCGCCATCTCGTCGTCTTCCGCGCCGGCCTCGCGCCGCTTGCGCCGTGAAGACAGCGCCTTGAAGCGGGCGACGCCCAGGATCCAGGTGGAGACCTGCGAGCGGAATTCGAAGCGGCCTGCCTGGCGCCAGATGTCGAGAAACGTGTCACTCGTCAGATCCTCCGCGAGAGCCTCGTCGCGGACCATCCGGAAGATGAAACGGAACACCTTCACCTGATGGCGCGCAAAGAGCGTCTGCATGGCAGCCCGCTCGCCCCGCGCGATGCCGCGCACGAGGTCCTCGTCGCTCGCATCCTGCGAGAGGGAAGCCGAAGCGATCGGGCTCATGACGGTGGGTATCCCGGCCGAAGAGAAAGGTTCATGCCGCCTCCCGCTTTTCGGCAAGTGTAGCCGAATTGCGGGCAAAGCGGCAGAACGGCTTAGCGCTGGGAAACCTGCCAGTTCGCCGAAAGCACCGGATCGAGATTCTCGCGCGGCAGCGGCGCCCGCCCGAGAATGAGGTCGGAGGCCTTTTCCCCGACCATGATCGAGGGTCCGTTGAGATTGCCGTTGGTGATCTGCGGGAAGATCGACGAATCCACGACGCGCAGCCCCTCCACACCGATCACCCGGCATTCGGGATCGACGACGGCGTTTGCGTCATCGGCCGCGCCCATCCGGCAGGTGCCGCAGGGATGGTAGGCGCTCTCCACCTCCTCGCGCACGAAGGCGTCGATCGCCTCGTCGCTATCGACCTCCGCGCCGGGCGCGAGTTCGGGCCCCGCAAAGGGCGCAAAGGCGGGCTGGCGAAAGATCTCGCGCGTCAGGCGGATGGCGGCGCGGAAATCGGCCCAGTCCTTTTCATGGCTCATGTAGTTGAAGCGGATTTTGGGCGCCGCGGCCGGGTCGGATCCGGCAAGCCGCACCTCGCCGCGCGAGGGCGAGCGCATCGGTCCGATATGGATCTGGTAGCCATGCGCCTTCGCCGCCGCCTTGCCGTCGTAGCGCACGGCGGCCGGCAGGAAGTGCATCTGCAGGTCCGGATATTCCACGCCCGGCGCCGAGCGGATGAAGGAGCAGGCCTCGAAGTGGTTGGACGCGCCGAGCCCGGCCCGGCTGACGAGCCATCTGAGGCCGATCCGTCCCTTGCCGACGATCGATAGATGCGGGTTGAGCGAGACGGGCTGCGTGCATTCCTGCTGCACGTAGACTTCCAGGTGGTCCTGCAGGTTCGCCCCGACGCCCGGCCGGTCGGCGATCACCTCGATGCCGGCTTCGCCGAGATGCGCGGCAGGGCCGATGCCCGACAGCATCAGGAGCTTCGGGGAATTGATCGCCGAGGCGGAAAGGATCACCTCGCGTCTGGCGCGGATCGTCTCGCGCCGTCCGTCCCGCATGACCTCGATACCGACGGCGCGCCTTCCCTCGAAGACGATCCGCTCCACCAGCGTGCGGTTCATCAGGGAAAGGTTCGCCCGTTTCAGGGCGGGCTTCAGATAGGCGTTCGCCGCCGACCAGCGCAGCCCCCGCCAGACCGTCATCTCCATCGGCCCGAAGCCTTCCTGGGCCGCGCCGTTGTAGTCTGCCGTCAGCGGATAGCCCGCCTGCTCGCCCGCCTCGATGAAGGCGGCGTAGAGCGGATTGCGCAGCGAGCCGCGGGTGACATGGAGGGGCCCTTCGCGCCCGCGCCAGGGCTCGGCGCCGACATGGCTCGTCTCCATGCGCCGGAAATAGGGAAGCACGTCGCCGTAGGACCAGCCCTGCGCCCCCATCGCCTCCCAGGCGTCGAAATCGCGCGCATGGCCACGCACGAAGACCATGCCGTTGATGGAGGAAGAGCCGCCGATCACCTTGCCGCGCGGGCAAGCGAGCCGCCTTCCGCCGAGATGCGGCTCCGGCTCGGTGCGGTAGCCCCAGTCGTAGCGCGCGGTATTCATCGGCACCGAGAAGGCGGCCGGCATCTGGATGAAGGGGGAGAGGTCGCTGCCGCCGAATTCCACCACGAGAACTTCGTTCCGGCCGTCCTCGGAAAGCCGGGCGGCGAGCGCGCAGCCGGCAGAGCCGGCGCCGATGATGACGAAATCCGCTTCGCCCATCGCCTCAGCCCTTCGCCCGCCCGCTCCGGCGCGGCGCAAGCGCCGCCTCGACCACGTTCTCCACCAGCCGGGTGGCGCCGCCCGGGGCCGCCTCGCCCTCCGCCAGCGAATGGCGGATCCACAGCCCGTCGATGAGGGCGGCGATCGTCTCGGCAAGCTCCCCCGCCTCGGCGCGGCTTTCCGTCAGATCCTGCAGGGCGTGGACGAGGTTGCTCTCCAGCCGCCGGCGATAGACACGCAGGAGCCGGCGCGCTTCCGGCTCGGTCTCGGCCGCGGCGTAGAAGGCGAGCCAGGCCGAGACGACGGCCGGCCGGAACTGGCACGGCGCGAAGTTGCCCTCGATGATGGCACTGATGCGCGCGCGCGGCGTCTCCGCCTGCTTCAGCCGCTGCTCGATCTCCGTTCCGAGCTCGGAGAGGAGATGGCGCATCGTCGCCAGGAGCAGCTTCTCCTTGCCGCCGAAATAATGGTGGGCGAGGCCCGCCGAAACGCCGGCGCGCCGGGCGATCGTGCCCATCGTGACATGCGCCATGCCGTCCTGGTGGATGGCGTCGATCGCCGCGTCGATGAGCGCCTTGCGGCGCACGGGCTCCATGCCGATCCGGGGCATTCTTGCCTCCCGCTGGTTGCGTATCGCTCTCACCGCCCACCTGCGGGTTTTTGATTGAACAGTCAATCAACATAACGTTGCCATCGTCCGGCAATGATGGTTCGATGCCGCGGAACGCCGCCGCACCCACCTCCGAGACAGATTTCGGGGCCGTCCGGGCGCCCGCCCGGACATGGCGGCTCGACATCTGAAAACGACACGGGAGACAAAGATGACGCTCATCAGACGATCACTTGCAGCAACGCTCGGCGCCGGCCTCATGGCGCTCGGCCTCGGTGGCGCGGCGCTCGCGCAGGACGCCGCCTGCAAGCAGGTGCGCTTCTCCGATGTCGGCTGGACCGATATCACCGCGACGACGGCGCTCGCCTCCGTCGTGCTCGACGGCCTCGGCTACGAGCCGGAGGTGAAGGTCCTTTCCGTCCCGGTCACCTACGCCTCGCTGAAGAACAAGGATATCGACGTGTTCCTCGGCAACTGGATGCCGACCATGGAGGGCGACATTGCCCCCTATCGCGAGGACGGCTCGGTCCAGACGCTGGAGCCGGCGAACCTGGAAGGCGCCAAGTACACGCTCGCCGTGCCGGCCTACACCTACGAGAAGGGCCTCCACAGCTTCGCCGACATCGCCAAGTTCAAGGACGAGCTCGACGGCAAGATCTACGGCATCGAGCCGGGCAATGACGGCAACCGCCTGATCCTCGACATGATCGAGAACGGCACTTTCGGCCTTTCCGGCTTCGAGCTGGTGGAATCCTCCGAGCAGGGCATGCTGGCGCAGGTGCGCCGCTCCGTCGATCGCAACGAGCCGATCGTCTTCCTCGGCTGGGAGCCGCATCCGATGAACGCCAATTTCGACCTCAAATATCTCGACGGCGGCGACGACGTCTTCGGCCCGAATTACGGCGGCGCCACCGTCTTCACCAATGTGCGCAAGGGCTATGTCGAGGAATGCCCGAATGTCGGCCAGCTCCTGAAGAACCTGCATTTCACGCTGGCGATGGAGAACGAGATCATGGGCGCGATCCTCAACGACAACGAGGAAGCCAAGGATGCCGCAGCCGCCTGGCTGAAGGCCCATCCGGACACGCTCGACGCATGGCTTGACGGCGTCAAGACGCTCGACGGCAAGGAAGGCCTTGAGGCTGTGAAGGCGAGCCTGACCAAGTAGAACGCCAGGACAGGAAAGGCCCGCTCCCCACCCGGGAGCGGGCCTTTCGTTTCTTTGTCCGGCGCAGGATCTTATCGCAACCAGTGCGCCTTTCGCCCGTTGACGGCGATGAGATGGACGGGCCGGAATCTCTCCGGGCCCCTTTTCCCCGAACCAGTTGCGTGAAAATGGGCGAAGCGAGCGAAAACAGACCCTTAGGGAGCGCGGCGCTCGCCGAACTCCGCCGTGAGAACGAGACTCTGAAGGAGCGGCTTGCCGCCCTCGAAGCCGAGCGGGCCACCGAAGTCGCCGATGCGCGTGGCCCCGCCGAGATCCTCGCCCGCCGCGAGGAGCAGCAGCGCGCCGTCGCCGAGCTTGGCAACGCCGCGCTGGCCGGCATGCGCCTCGACGAGCTCTTCGCCGTCGCGGCAAGGCGCACCTCGCACGCGCTCGGCTGCGACTATTGCAAGATTCTGGAGCTGCAGCCTGACGGGCGCGGCCTCGTCCTCGTCGCCGGGGAGGGCTGGAACGCGCGCCTCGTCGGCAAGGCCTATGTGGAGAGCGGCGACAATTCGCAGGCCGGCTTCACCCTCGTGAGCCGCAAGCCGGTCGTCATTCGCGATCTTCAAGAGGAGAGCCGTTTCCGCGCCTCGCAGCTCTTTGCCGACCACGGCGTGCGAAGCGGCGTCAGCGTGCCCATCGGCGAGCCGGAACGGCCCTGGGGCGTTCTGGGCGTCCATGCCTGCGAGAGCGAGCGTTTCGGCGAGGAGGATGTCGGCTTCGTCCAGGCGGTCGCCAACATCCTCGCTGTCGCCATCGAGCGGCGGCGCGTCGAGCGGCGCCTGGAAGAGCAGGAGGAACGCCTGCGGCTTTCTCTGGACAGTGCCGAGATCGGCACCTGGGTCTGGAACCCGCAGACGGACCTCGTCGAAGGCGATGCACGCATGTTCGAACTCTACGGCATGGAAGAGCGGGAGGGCCCGGTCCCGCAATCCGAATTTCTCGGCCGCGTTCACCCAAAGGACCGCGAGCGCATCGCCGCGGAGGCGGCGGCGATGGCCGAGCATGGCACGCCCCTGCGCGCCGAGTTCCGCACCCTGCGTCCGGACGGCGAAGTCCGCTGGATCGCCGCCGCGGCCGAAAGGGTCTTCTGGGGACGCAAGGCGCGGGCCTACGGCGTCAATTACGACATCACTACCGCCCGCATGGCGCGCCAGACCCTCGCCGATGCGGAGGAGCGCTACCGCCTGTCGATCCGTGCCGTCACGGGCCTCGTCTACGAACAGGATCTGGCGACGGACATCGTGCACACCAACGAAGGCTTCGACGGGTTGATCGGCGCTCCCGGGCCGCAAGGGGCGGACCTGTTGGAATGGTGGACCGCCCGCATCCATCCGGAAGACCGGCCCGCGATCCTGGAAATCCGCCGGGAGCTGAAGGCGGGAGAGAGGGAGAGCTTCGAGGCGACCTTCAGGGCACGGCATGAGGACGGACGCTGGATCGACGTCTGGGACCGGGGCTATGTCACCTTTGATCGCGACGGCGAACCCCGCCGCCTCTTCGGCTTTGCGTCCGACATCAGCGAGCTGATCGACGTGCAGCGGCGCCAGACGGCGCTGCTCGCCGAACTCGACCACCGCGTCAAGAACATGCTCGCGAACATCAGCGCCATCGCCGCCCAGAGCCGTTCGGGGACCCATACGGTGGAGAGCTATATCCGCACCCTGCGCGGCCGCATCGATACGCTCGCCCAGTCGCACGAACTTCTGAGCCGCTCCGGCTGGGTCGGCGCGGGCCTGCGCACCCTCGTCAACCGTATCGTGGAGCCCTATTCCTCCTCCGCCGCGGGAAAGGTCGAGATCGACGGTCCGGAAATTCTCCTGGAGCCGCGACTGGTGCAGAGTATCGGCCTCATCCTGCACGAGCTGGCGAGCAACGCCGCCCGCCACGGCGCGCTGGCATCGGAGGGCGGCCGCGTCGAGATCACGTGGAGCAACGCGGACGGCCAGCTGGACTTCGCCTGGAGCGAGAGCGGTGCGGCGCCCGGCGAACGCCGGCCCGACGGATTCGGCATGTTCGTCATCCGGGCCATGCTGCGCACGGAGCTGAAGGGCGAGCCGCAGCTGGTGTTTTCCTCCGACGGCATGTCATGCCGCTTCACGCTGCCCCTGCCGCAGGAAAAGCCCGCCGCGAAGACGCGCTCGGGCGAGCGCAGGCCGGCCGCCAGCGCCCCCGAACTGGAAGAGGCCCCGGCGGCCTATCTTCCCGCCAGCGGCCGCGGCGTCCTGATCGTGGAGGATTCGCCGCTCCTGTCGTCCATCATGCAGGAGGCGGTGGAAGCGGCCGGCTGGCCCGTCGTCGGCATCGCCGGTGAGGTGGCGGAAGCGCGCCGCATGGTGGCGGAAGAGACCTTCGGCGTGGCGCTTCTCGATCTCAATCTCGGCGACGAGATCGCTGATGCCGTGGCGCGCGACCTGAAGGAAAAGGGCGTGCCCTATCTCATCGCCAGTGCCCACCGACCCTCGGACTTCTTGGAGGCGGATCTGGCGGACGCGCCGTTCCTGCCCAAGCCGATCGATCAGCGGGCGCTGGTGGAGCTCTTGCGCATCATGATGCCGCCCGCGGCGGCGTAGGCGCTCTCAGGCGGCTGCCGTCATGCCGGCGAGCTGACGCACCGCCGCCTCGACCGCGCCTTCCTTGAAGGGCTTGGCGACGATCAGCGCTTCCGACTGGCCGCTGGCGCGCAGCACCTCGGAGGGGAAGGCCGTCAGATAGGCGACGCGCGGCGCGTGGAAGCGCCGGATCGTGCTGATGGCGTTGAGCCCGCTGCCCTGGGTGAGGCGCACATCCGCCAGGATGAGGCCGGGCTTGGTCTCCGCCGCTTTGAAGATGGCTTCCTTCTCGTTGATCGCCATGCCCACGACGCGGATGCCGAGACGGCTGACGATCTCCGAGATGTTCTGGGCGAGCAGCGGCTCGTCTTCGATGATCAGCGCGGAAAGGCCCGGGCTGGCGAGAAGACCGTAGGCCCCGGCGACGAGGCTTTCCACGCGCGCCTCGTCGATGCCGAGAATTCGGGCCGTCTCGGAGGGCGTGAAGTGGCAGACTTCGTTCAGCGTCAGGGCCTGCCTCTCGGCCAGCGGCAGGCGCAGGACCGCGCCGTGCAGCGCTTCCTCGTCGATCGAACGGCTGTTGCTCAGCCATTCGGGAGCGGCATGGCCGGCCGCGATGCGGCCGAAGGCGCGGAAGAGATCGATCTCGATGTCGTCGCCGGCTTCCAGCGCGCCGGGATCGACGCGGCGCAGGCATTCCTCCACGGCGGCATCGGCATGTCCGAGAGAACCGAAAAGGCAGAAGGCGTAGCGGCGCAGTTTTGCGATCGCCACCTTCACCTCAGGAGAAACGCAAGCGATCATGGAAACCCTCCCCGGGGCTCACCGTTGATGAATGCGACCATCAAGGATGCGTAGAAATACCATCTGACGCAGATCGCAGCAACGAACACAGGCGGCGATAGCCCATAGCCAGCTAATCGGCTGCGGGAAATCTGTGCCCCCAATGTGCCGGAATCATGGTCAAGTGAGGCTTTCGGGAGCCTCATCGAAGCGGGAGTCGAAGGGGAGGATGGCCAAGGGGGCAATTCCAGCCGAGCTGCGCCGTCAGATTGAGGAACTCATTCCGCATCTGCGTCGCTTCGCACGCTATCTGGTCCAGGATGCCGAATGGGCGGACGACCTTGTCCAGGAATGTCTGGTGCGGGCCGTCTCATCGTTCGACCGCTTCCAGCCCGGCACCAATCTCAAGGCATGGCTCTTCACAATCCTGCGCAACATCTACAAGAACGATCTGAGAAAAAGCGCCAACCGGCGCCGAGTCGAGACGGATCTGCAGAACGATCCGCGCACCTATACCGAGCCGGAACAGGAATCGGTCGTCGCTCTCGGCGAGGTGGGAGCCGCTTTCGCGCTCCTTTCCGCCGAACATCGGGAAATCCTGCTTCTGACGGCGGTGGAGGGCGTGCCCTACGAGGAGGCGGCGCGGCTTCTGGGTGTGCCGATCGGTACGGTTCGCTCGCGCGTCTCGCGCGCCCGCACCCGCCTTGCCCAGCTCATCGCGCCGCCGCAGCGCGAGGGCGCGGGCAACGCCAACTGACGACGGCTATTTCTCCTCGCCAGCGCCCTTCTTGTGACCGGAGACAGGATCGGCGGGCTCGACAGGCTTTTCGTCCGGTTGCTGGGCGAGCGCCTGCAGCAGCCGCTCGGGCACGTCCTCGGCCAGGACCTCTTCGCCCAGACGGGCAAGACGCTGCCTCAGATCGTCATCCTTTCCAGCGGAATTTGCGGGAGGTCGAGTCATTGCGGAGCCGGGAGTTCTCGGCCTCGGTCTGATCATCTCTTTCCCCTTAGAGCGCACCAGGCGCGGGGACTTTGCGTGACCGGAGCGGGCCTGTCAAAGGGCGCCTTCGCGCAGCGAAACACCGCTGTTGTCGTTGTGCTCGGCACGCGCCGGCTCACGCTTCGGCGAAGCACGCGGCGTCTCCTTGCCGGAGGCCTTCCAGCGCCCGGCCTTGCGGTAGAGCACGCTTTCGAGATCCGAAAGCGCCTCGCCGAGAAACGCGCGCACCGTCGGTGAGACAGCCCTCATCGCCTCTTCGTCGGCCCGGCGCCACAGGTCTTCCAGTTCGCTCACCTTATCCTCGCCCTTTTCGGTAAGCTCGATCAGGCATTTGCGCTGGTCCTGCGGCGAGGTCCGGCGCGAAAGATAGCCGCCGCGCTCCAGGCGCACCGTCATTTTGGTGACCGTCGGCGGCTGTATGGCGAGCAGCAGCCCGACATCGGAAAGGCAGACCGATCCCTTGTCCTTGAGGAGCATCAGCACGGCGTCCTGCCCCGGATGGAGATCGATCTCCCTGAGCTTCGTGGCGATGTAGACGCGCTGGGCCTTGCCGGCCTGTGCGAGCTGATAGAGCAATGTGTCCTGCACCAATGTCAGTACCTCCCTGTCGGCGGTCGGGTCGAGAAGACCGTTCCCGGTGACTTTCATGACAGGAACACGGCCTCATCCGGCCGGTTCCTCTCCCGTCACCGGAAAAATGACGGCACTCCAGTACCTTGCTGGAGGTGGCGAGACGTTTCGGGAAGCGGCAGACGCCGTTGGCGGCTTCAGCCTTCTGGCGGCATGAAGGGGGCCGGACGCCCCCTCAGAGCCGTCAGGAAACCGGCGATCCGGCCCTTCTGGCGCTTGAAGCGCTCGCTCCGGCCGGAAAGGAGATAGAGCGGCATCTTGACCGCCATGCCGAGAAGGGTGGCGGGCCTGCTGCCGCGTCCATGGCGTCCCATCACATATGCGAGAGACCAGCCGAATGAGACGTCCTTGATGGCGCTGGTCGTCGTGCTCGGCTCGGAGGATTTGTCGCGCAGATGCAGGACCGCGGCCGAAGGCACGTAGACCATCGGCCGCCGCGCCGCCCGGTAGCGGAAGCACAGCTCGTCCTCCTCGAAATAGAGGAAGATCTTCGGGTCGAAGCCGCCAAAGGCGCGAAAGGGCGAAACGCGCACCAGCATCGCCGCGCCCGAGATCACCGGCACGCAGGCCTCCCCCTCCGGCGGTGCGCGATGGCGCTGGCGCGGCTCGAAGCTCGTCTCGTAGCGGAAGAAGACGACGCCCTCCTCGTCGACGATCCGCGGCACGAAGAGGTCGCAGTCCCGGTAGCGATCCGCGGCGGCAAGCAGCTCGGCGAGGGAGGCGGCGTCGATCGCCGCATCCGGGTTGAGAATGAGGGCAAATTCGCTCTCCGTCTCCGCCAGCCCTGCCATGATGCCCCGTCCGAAGCCGATATTGGCATCGAGCGGCAGCACCTTGTGGCCGAGTTCCTCGGCCGTCCTCACCGTATCGTCGGCACTCGCATTGTCGACGATGAGCGTCGGCAGCGGGGCGCAATGCGCGGCCTGCCAGCGCAGCGCCTCGGCCGAATTGTAGGCAACGACGAGAAGGGTGAGCCTTTCGCTCATCGGGCCTCCGCGACGACGATGAACTGTTTGGCGAGCAGCGTCTCGGCCCGCCCGCCGGTCGCGCGCGAGATCAGGCGCCGAAGCTCCAGCGGCCGATAGCGCGTGGCGTTGCGGCACGCCACGAGCGAGAGCCCGCCGCACAGCGCAAGCTCGCTCGCGGTCTCGCGCGTGAAGAAGCGCAGATGCGTGCGGTCGAGGAGACCGGCGTCGCGGTAGTGGAAGTCGCCCTTCGCCAGCAGCCGCCAGATGAATTTCCAGTTGCGGATGTTGGGCACGGAGACGATGAGCCGCCCACCCGGGGCGAGCAGCGGCGAGAGGCGGCGCACCTGCGCCCACGGATCGACGAGATGCTCCAGGATGTCGAGGCACAGGATGAGGTCGAGGCTCGCCGGGGCGATGAAATCTTCCAGCGGGGCCTCCTCGATAAACCCCTCCTCGACGCGGTCGAGCCGCTGGCGGGCAAGCCGGGCCGCCTCGGGATCGAGCTCCACGCCTGCCGCCCAATCGACCTGCCGCAGCGTCCGGATCGCCCCCGTCGTCGTGCCGGCGGCACAGCCGACATCAAGGAGCCGCCCGCAGCGTTCCGGCAGGAACGGCAGGATCTCGCGGCGCGCATGCCCGTAATAATCGTGCCCCTCGACCTGCGTCGCCGCCTCCACCGTCACGCCCTCAACCCCTCCCGGCACTGCCGCAAGAATGCCGCCGCGCCGGGCGCGGGTCCACACGGAGCGGGCGCGGCATCGAGGCTGGCTGTGGGGAAAAGCCGCCCGGGATGCGGACACGGCAAGGTGCTGGTGGAGCCGAGGGGAATCGAACCCCTGACCTCTGCAGTGCGATTGCAGCGCTCTCCCATCTGAGCTACGGCCCCGCCGCGACCAATGCGGCGCATCGGCGAGCGGGGCGCATTTAGGGTCTGGCCTCCGGGAGTGTCAAGGAGGAGGCTGGGCGCGCCCGCAAAGTTGTTCTGCCCCACGGCAGCACCACGGCGATAAAGGGGAGGCACAAGCGATGACCGATCACTTCGACATCCTGGAAACGCGCCCGCGCGAGGAGCGCGAGAGGGCCTTCTTCGCCCGCTTCGTGCCCTTCCTCACCGAAGCGCTTCTGGCCGCGCCCGGCCTTGCCGAGCACCTTGCCGGCATCGAGCCCACCGCCGTCACCGACCGAGCGGTGCTTTCGCGCCTGCCGGTCCTCAGGAAATCGCGATTGATGGAGCTGCAGGCGAAGGACCCGCCCTTCGGCGGCTTCGTGCCGAAAGCCGCCCTCAGAGGCGCCCGGGTCTTCATGTCGCCCGGCCCGATCTGGGAGCCGCAGGGCCTCGACGCCGATCCATGGCATGCCGCCCGCGCGCTCCATGCTGCCGGCTTCCGGCCGGGCGACACGGTCATCAACTGCTTCGGCTACCAGATGACGCCGGGCGGCTTCATCCTGGACGAGGGCGCCAGAGCGCTTGGATGCACCGTCTATCCGGCGGGCCCGGGCAATACGGAGGCCCATGCCGCGGCGGTTGCCGCTCTCAAGGCCGACGGCTATCTCGGCACGCCCGATTTCCTCAAGGTGATCCTCGAAAAGGCGGACGGAACCGGCGCCGACGTCTCTTCCCTCAAAAGGGCGCTCGTCTCCGGCGGCGCGCTTTTTCCAAGCCTGCGCGAGGCATACGCGGCCCGCGGCATTTCCGTCATGCAGGCCTACGCGACGGCCGATGTCGGCGTCATCGCCTATGAGGGCCGCACCGCCGATGGCGAGGTCTGCCCCGGCATGATCGTCGACGAGAGCGTGCTCGTGGAGATCGTCCGTCCGGGCACCGGCGATCCGGTACCGGATGGCGAGGTCGGCGAGGTCGTGGTCACCACGCTCAACCCGGCCTATCCGCTGGTGCGCTTTGCCACCGGCGACCTTTCGGCGGTGATGCCAGACACGAGCCCTTGCGGGCGCACCAATATGCGTCTCAAAGGCTGGCTCGGCCGCGCCGACCAGCGCACCAAGGTGAAGGGCATGTTCGTCGATCCGGTGCAGATCGCCGAGCTCCTGAAGCGCCGACCGGAAGTGGCGAAGGCGCGGCTCGTTGTCCTGCGCGAGAACGAGCGGGACCGGATGATCCTGATGGTGGAGGCGAGCCGCGAGGGCGACATCCGCTCCACCGAGGAAATCGCCGCCGCCCTCACGGAGATCACCAAGCTGCGCGGCGAGGTGGAGGAGGTCGCCCCCGGCTCGCTGCCCAACGACGGCAAGGTGATTTCCGACGAGCGCAAATACGACTGAGCGCCGCCTCAGCCCTTGACCCTGATCCGCCCTTCCGGCTTCGGCGCCACCTCGCCCGCGGCGCGGATGAACGACATGACGTCGCTCGCCATCAGCTTGCCGTCGCGCTCGTTGAGGATGGGTTTCGCCGCCGCGAAGGCCTCGTAGCCATCACCGCCGCGCGCCATGAAGTCGTTGGTGGCGAGCGTATAGGTCTTCTGCGGATCGAGCTCCTCGCCGGAAATCTGCACCGCGACGACGCGGCTCCCGGCCGGCTTTTGAAGGTCCACCTCGACCACCATGCCGGAAACCTGCGGGAAGCGGCCGGCGCCTTCCTCGACCTTGGAAAAGCCGTTCTCCAGCGCCTTGAGGATGCCTGCGCCGCTGATCTCCAGCTTCACGGTACGGTTGCCGAAGGGCAGCTCCGTCAGGATGTCGCGGCGGCTGAGCTGCGTGCCGGCGTCGTAGACGCGGTTGCCGCGGATGCCGCCGCCATTGGTGACCGCGACGTCCGCCTTCACCGCAAGGCGCATGGCGTCGGCAATGAGGTTGCCGATCGCCGCCTCGGCGGTGCGCACCGCCGGGCGGCGGCTGTCGAGCGGTGTCGTCGTCTTGCCGACCGTAACGTCGAGCTCCTTCGACAGATCGGCCTGGAACTCGTCGATCTTGGCCTGCACCTCGGCGTCCGGCACGACACCTGCCGTGTCGATCGGGCGGAAGCCCGGCCACCACGAGACCTTCCGCTTGCCGTCCTCCTCCTGGATGGAAAGCATCACGTCGACGGCGGTGACGAACTCGCCCTGCTCCTTCGATTCCGCCATGGCGGTCTTGCCGTCGAAGAAGACCATCAGGTCGTGGTCGTCGCCGGAGAGGATGAGGTCGAAGGCGCGGCTGCGGAAGAGCTCCTGGTCGAGTGCGCGCCCGGCATGCGCCACCGCCACGACGAAATCGGCGCCCTTCTGGCGCAGCGCTTCCGCCTCGCGTTTTCCGGCCTCCAGGCTCGGTCCGATCTTGAGCGCGCCCGGGCTCGACTTGACATAGGAATCCTCGGCCGTCAGGCCGACGACGCCGATCTTCGCCCCTTCCACCTCCAGCATCACGGAAGGACGGATGGAGCCGACCGGCTTGCCGTCGGCGCCGGAAAGATTGGCGGCCAGGACCGGGAATTCCGCCTCTGCGAAGCGCGTGCGGAAGATGTCCTCGCCGAAATCGTATTCATGGTTGCCGGGCACGAAGATGTCGGGCTTCACCATGTTGAGCAGCGTGATGATGTGCTGGCCCCTGTCGAAGCCCGCCATCAGCGAGGGCGAGATCGCATCGCCCGCATGCACGAGAAAGACGTGGCCGCCCTTTGCCCTTTCCTCTTTCGCCACCGCGGCGATGCGGGCATACCCTCCGCGGACCTCGTCGGAGCCCGCCATCTGGTCGGCGTCGTTGACGAGCAGGAACGTCACCGGCACGGTCTCCGCCCGCGATGGCGACGGCTGAACCAGCACCAGCAGGGCAACCGCGAACGCGGCAAAGCATCGCAACATGTCATTCATTGCCTTGACCCCTCCGTTTTGAGACCACTTTACACCGGTTCCAGGCTGATGCGCGGGACGAATGCGCCACGCACGGCTTTGTGCTACCAGAATTTTTACGCCGCCCGGTGACATTCACCGCCGCACCCGATCAGGACCGCTAGCAGACCGCCATACGATGAGCGCCTTCCTCCGCCCGAACGCCAAGACGAGAGAATCCGGCCTGGTCGATCGACCTTACGACACCTCGGCATCCAGCTCCCGCCGCGAAGGCATGAAGGAGCAGGTCCTGCCGGCCGACCATCCGCCGGTCCGCGCCGGCCGCATCGGCATCCTTCTCGTCAATCTCGGCACCCCGGACGGCACCGACTACTGGCCGATGCGCCGCTACCTGAAGGAGTTTCTCTCCGATCAGCGGGTCATCGAGACCCCGCGCCTCCTGTGGTGGCCGATCCTCAACGGCATGGTTCTCTCCACCCGCCCGCAGAAGAGCGGCGAGGCCTACGCGACCATCTGGAACAAGGAGATGAACGAATCTCCGCTGCGCACCTTCACGCGCAGCCAGGGCGAGAAGCTCGCCGCCGAATTCGCCGCCGAGGAGCGGCTCGAGGTCGACTGGGCGATGCGCTACGGCAACCCGCCCATCGCCGAGAGACTGAATGCGCTGCAGGAGAAGGGCTGCGAGAAGGTGCTGATCGTGCCGCTCTACCCCCAGTACAGCGCCACGACGACGGCGACGGTGAACGACAAGACCTTCGACGCGCTGAAGCAGATGCGCTGGCAGCCGGCAATCCGCACCGCCCCGCCCTGGCACGACGAGCCGGCCTATATCGATGCCCTCGCCCAGTCGGTCGAGACGCATTACGAGACGCTCGATTTCACCCCCGAGATTCTCATCTGCTCCTATCACGGCCTGCCGAAATCCTATTTCGAGAAGGGCGATCCCTATCACTGCCACTGCCACAAGACCTCGCGCCTTCTGGCCGAGCGCCTCGGCGTGTCGCGCGAACGGCTCCTGACCACCTTCCAGTCTCGTTTCGGCCCCGAGGAATGGCTGCAGCCCTACACCGACGAGACGGTCGCCCGCCTTGCGAGCGAAGGCGTCAAGTCGATCGCCATCATGAATCCGGGCTTCGTTTCCGACTGTCTGGAGACGCTGGAGGAGATCGCCATCGGCGTCGGCGAGACCTTCCATGAGCATGGCGGGGAGAATTTCAGCCACATCCCCTGCCTCAACGATTCCGCCGGCGGCATGCATGTCCTCAAGACCGTGGTGATGCGCGAGCTGCAGGGCTGGATCTAGGGGCCCGCGCACCGCTCTTCTCTGCCGTCATCGCCGGCCCTGACCCGGCACGCACCCTCACTTTCGTCATTGCCGGGCTTGACCGGGCAATCCATTCCTCGGGCTCTCCACGAGGGGCCGGGACATGGATGCCATGGCCTGACGACAACCGGCGTCTTCCATGCACCCAGACGCAGAGCCGCCCCACTCTCCTTTCGGATTAAGGAATCGGCTAGGCTGGCGCGCCGGATTCATTGTGCGCGGCGTCTTCGGCATCCATATCAGGCAGATCCGGGCCAGGGGGGCCCGCTAGGAGGCCTCAATGCCCTTGCTCGGCGGATTCGACATCGCGGTCATCGTCCTTGTCGTCCTGATCGCCCTGGTTCTCTTTTCCGGCGTCAAGACGGTCCCGCAGGGCCACAACTACACCATCGAGCGCTTCGGCCGGTACACCAGGACCCTGTCGCCCGGCCTCAATCTGATCGTGCCCTTCATCGACCGCGTCGGCGCCAAGATGAACATGATGGAGACGGTGCTCGACGTGCCGAGCCAGGAGGTCATCACCCGCGACAACGCCACGGTGACGGTCAACGGCATCACCTTCTTCCAGGTCATGGATGCGCCCCGGGCGGCCTATGAGGTCAACTTTCTGGAAAACGCCATCATCAACCTGACGCTCACCAACATCCGTTCGGTGATGGGTTCGATGGACCTCGACGAGCTTCTGTCCAATCGCGACGAGATCAACGACCGGCTCCTCAAGGTGGTCGATGCCGCGGCCGGGCCGTGGGGCGTCAAGATCACCCGCATCGAGATCAAGGACATCGATCCGCCGCGCAATCTCATCGATTCCATGAACCGGCAGATGATGGCCGAGCGCGAGAAGCGCGCCCAGATCCTGACGGCCCAGGGCATGCGCGAATCCGCGATCCTGAAGGCCGAGGGCGAGAAGCAGTCGCAGATCCTGGAGGCTGAGGGCCGGCGCGAGGCCGCCTTCCGCGATGCGGAGGCCCGCGAGCGCGAGGCGGAGGCCGAGGCGAAGGCGACGGCCTATGTCTCCGAAGCCATCTCCAAGGGCGGCGTGCAGGCGATCAACTACTTCGTCGCGCAGGAATATATCGGCGCGCTGAAGGCCTTCGCCGATTCGCCGAACCAGAAGACCTTCCTGATGCCCGTGGAGGCTGCCTCCGTCATCGGCGCTCTGGGCGGCATCGGCGAGATCGCCCGCGAAGCCTTCGGCAATGGCGGCGGCGGCAATGGTGGCGGCTCAGGCGGTTCCAGCGGCGGCGGCCTTCCGCGCCCGCCCCGCTCCGTGCCGCCGACGCCCCGCACCGGCTCCTCCACAATGCCGGGACCGATCCCCGGCGCCGTTCCGGGCGGGCCCGGCGCCGTCTATACCGGGCCGACAGGCGGTGAGGACGGGCAATGATCGTCGAGATCATCGATTCGCTGGGCGGCTGGACCTGGTGGGTGCTCGGTCTCGTCCTTCTCGGCGTGGAGGTGCTGGCGCCCGGCTTCTTCTTCCTCTGGTTCGGCGTCGCCGCGATCGTCATCGGCATCAGCGCTGTCCTGGTCGACTGGCCGTGGCAGCTTCAGATCCTCGGCTTCGGCATCCTCTCCGTCGTCGCCGCGATCCTCGGCCGCCGCTTCTACGGCATGAAGGACGCGCCGAGCGACGATCCGGCCCTCAACCTGCGCGCCGAGCGGCTGAGGGGCCGCACCTTCACCCTTTCGGAGCCGATCGTGGAGGGTGCCGGCCGCGTCAACATCGACGACAGCGTCTGGCGGGTGAACGGGCCCGACGCACCGGCCGGCACGCGCATCCGCATCGTCGGTGCCGATGGCACGACGCTGCTCGTGGAGCCTGCCGGCGCCTGATGGCGGCAACGGCGGCGCGCCGCCTCCACGGCTCCCGTCTCTAACGGGCTGTTAACCATAAGGCTTTACCCCTCGGTAAGGCTGTCCCGCATCGCGGGACGGCATGTCCCGCGCGGTTGCGGGACGGGAAAGCCGGATGCGCCGCAGCCTTGCCGTCATCATCGCAGGCGCCGCAGCTCTCGCGCTGCCGGCAGCGAACGCGCTCGCCCAGGGCCGCTCCACCTCCGATGCGCCCGTCGACTTCATGATGCGCGGCACCTCCGATCCGGCCGATCAGGACCTCCTGGAGCCCGCCGCGCCCGAAGAGCCACAGGCGCCGCCGCCCCCGCCAGGCGCCCCTTATCCACGCGCCGATGCCGAGATAGGACCCCCGCTCGCCGGTCCGACCGGCGAGGAGCCCCTCGGCCCGCCGCTTGCCGGACCGACGCCCGTGACGGCCCCGCGCGCCGACGCGCGAACCGGCCCCGTCGTCGACGGCCGGCGCCTCCTCCGCCGGGCCCGCAAGCAGGCGGACGAGGAAGATCCCTTCGCCGCGCCCGGCATCCGCGTCGGCACCTTCATCCTGCGCCCCACCATCGACACCGGCGTCATCGTCTCCGACAATCCGGATGGTGACACGAAGAAGAACTGGGAGACCGGCGCCCTGGTCGAGCCGACCCTCAACCTCACCTCCGACTGGAGCCGCCACGAGGTGAGCCTCGACCTGCGCGGCACAGCGAGCTTCTATCCCGACGACACCTTCGACGACCGCGAGGCCACCGCCCGCTTCCGCGGTCGCCTCGACATCACCCGCGACACCGATCTGACCGCAGAGGCGGGCTACGCCTATGCGCTGGAATCCTTCACCGACCCGGAGACGCCCGCGGCGGCCGTGGAACGCCCGGCGCGCCAGACCTTCGACGCCTCGCTGACCGGAACGCACCGGATGAACCGGCTCGGCCTTTCGCTGGGTGGCAAGGCGGAGCGCGAGATCTACGAAGATTTCAACACGGCGAGCGGCGGGACAATCAGCCAGGAGGATCGCAACCGCACCGACATCTCGGCGACGGCACGCGCGAGCTATCAGCTCTCCGGGGCGCTGGAGCCCTTCGCCCAGGCGCGCCTCGGCACCATCGCCTACGATCAGAGTGTCGATTCGGCGGGTTATCGCCGCGCCTCCACCTATGGGGAGCTCTCCGGCGGTCTCATCTTCGACCTCTCGCCGAAACTGCAGGGCGAGGTCTCGGCCGGCTGGCGGCACCAGGAATACGACGACGCCCGGCTAAAGAGC
The DNA here is from genome assembly GCF_020144925.1 of Afifella sp. IM 167. Taxonomy (GTDB): domain Bacteria; phylum Pseudomonadota; class Alphaproteobacteria; order Rhizobiales; family Afifellaceae; genus Afifella. The sequence goes on along the minus strand of NZ_NSLC01000003.1, from coordinate 90,819 downwards.
CTCGATGCGCCGGTTCTGGCCGCTGCGCTGATGTGGTCGCCGCGGCGCCTCACGGAACTGCGCCTCGACCTCGCAACCACGGCGGACGGCACGACGATCCCGGGCGCATCGGGCTCCGTCACCTATTCGGCGGATCTCACCGCCGAGCGCCAGCTCGGCTACCGCCTGACCGCCGAGGCCGGCCTCGGCCTCGACTATCGCGACTACATCGGCACGGACCTGCAGGAGACGACCTGGTCGGCTTTCGGCGGCCTTGCCTACAACCTCAATCGTTACGCCGCCCTCGTTGGCCGCTACACCTATGAGCGCGTCGAGACCGATCCCGGCGATCGCCGGGACACGAACACCTTCACGGTACGCCTGCGCCTCAAGCGCTAGGAGCGGTCTTTCCTCCAGGCACCGAAGGACCTTTTGGGCCCCGACAAGGGAAACTACGAAACCAGTCCCTTCAGCCAGTCGGGGCCGAGCTTCTTCAGCTCCGCCTTGAAGTCGTCCGCGATGTCCTCGCGCTCCATGCCGAAAGCGACATTGGCGGCGAGGAATCCCGCCTTGGCGCCGCAATCGAAGGTCGTGCCGGTGAAGCGCACGCCGGTGAAGCGCTGCGTCTCGGCGAGCGCTTTCATACCATCGGTGAGCTGGATCTCGCCCCCCGCCCCGGGTGTGGTCTTTTCCAGCAGCGAGAAAATCTCCGGCTGCAGGATGTAACGCCCGGAAATGTAGAAGTTGGACGGCGCGTCCTCCTTCTTCGGCTTCTCCACCATGCCGGTGATCTCGACGCCCGTCTCGTCCTCCGCGCCGAGCGCCACGATGCCGTATTTGTGCACCATCTCCGGAACGGTCTCCTCGAGCGCGATGACGTTGCCGCCATGCTTCTCGTAGGCGGAGACCATCTGCGACAGGCAACCCGGCTTGGAGCGCATCAGCATGTCCGGCAAGAGGACGGCGAAGGCCTCGTCGCCGACGATCTCGCGGGCGCACCAGATGGCGTGGCCGAGGCCGAGCGGGGCCTGCTGGCGGGTGAAGGAAACCCCGCCCGCCGGCGGCAGGTCGGCCGCCAGGATCTCCAGCTCGGCATTCTTGCCGCGGCTCTTCAGGGTCTCTTCCAGCTCCGGCTGGATGTCGAAATGATCTTCGATCGTCGACTTGCCGCGGCCGGTGACGAAGACGATGTGCTCGATCCCGGCCTCCTTCGCCTCGTCCACCACATACTGGATGACGGGCCGGTCGACGATCGTCAGCATCTCCTTCGGCACGGCCTTGGTGGCGGGCAGGAATCGGGTTCCAAGACCGGCCACCGGCATGACGGCCTTTCTGATGCGGTTAACCAATGTCACCTCTCGCGGTACGTGGCGGGCACCCGTCCGTTTAGAATGATCCTCCGGCGGAAGTCTAGCAGGCGACCCGAACGAGAGATCGGGCGGACCCGCGGCACGGCCGGGCGTGAAGGGACGCGCGCAAAGAGGACGGGCAATGAGCGTCATGGTGACTGGCGGCGCCGGCTATCTCGGCGGCCAGCTGGTACTTGAGCTTCTGGATGCAGGTGAGAAGGTCGTCGTCATCGACAACCTTTCGACCGGCTTCGACTGGGCCGTGCCCGATGACGCCGAACTCATCGTCGGCGATGCCGGCGACCGCCTTTTGCTCAACCATGTCATGCGCAGCCGGAGCGTCGACGCGGTCCTGCATCTGGCTGGCGCCCATTCCGCCCCCGATATGGTGGCCGATCCGACCGCCTATTATCTCGACCACACCATCAAGGCGCGCGAGATCATCGCCGCCGCCGTCGCAAACGGCGTCCGCCACATCGTCTTTCCATCCTCGCTCGCCGTCTACGGCGCACCGGAGAATGTGCCCGTAAAGGAGACGGACGCGACCTCGCCGACCGATCCCTACGGCGCCTACAAGCTTGCCGTCGAGCACATGCTGGACGAGGCGAGCCTTGCCTGGGGCCTCGGCCATGTCACGCTCCGCCTCGGCCATGTCGCCGGCGCGGATCCGGCCGGCCGCTCCGGCGAGGCGACCATCGGCGCCACCCACCTGGTCAAGATCGTGCTGCAGGCCGCACTCGGGCGGCGCGACCATATCGCCGTCTTCGGCACCGGCTACGATACGCCGGACGGGACCGGCATCCGCGACTACATCCACGTGAAGGACGCGGCCTCGGCCCATCTCTCCGCCCTCAGGCATCTGCGGGCCGGCGGCGCCAGCCTCAGGCTCAATTGCAGCACCGGCGAGGGCCACAGCGTCCTGGAGGTGATCGACGTCGTCCAGCGTCTCGCCGGCCGCGTTCTCGACGTGCGTGCCCGCGCGCCTCGCCCGGACGACATCCCGGTCCTCGTCGCCGCCGTGTCGCGCATCCGCGCCCACCTCGACTGGCAGCCGCAATACTCGCTGCTCGACACGATGCTCGGCCACGCCCTCGCCTTCGAAAGGCGCCTGCCCGCCAAGGCCGCCTGACGCTCCGCGGGCGATCGCGCCATGCGCCTTTGACGGCGGCGCCGGAAGCACTAGAATCCGGTTCGGCTTTCGGGGGCGAGAGATGGCGGGCGAATGGCCCCCGCGGGAGCGTTTGATGCGGCTTTTTGCGATTATTTCGGCGGCCCTGGCCGTTCTGGCTATGGAGTTCGTGGCGCTGCCGGCGCCCGCGATCGCCGAGGAGCCGATCGTCCTTGCCCAGAACGAGCGCCAACCCTCCCTCTTCCGCTTCCTCTTCGGCCCACGCGATCCCAATGCCCGCCAGCGCCGCGACGCGCGCCCCCGCGAGCAGATCCGCCGCACGACGCCGCGCCGCTCCACGGTGCGCCGCACGACGCCGCGCGAGCCGACGGTCAAGGTGCTCACCGTCGACAAGGCCGAGGACGCCAAGCGCGTCATGGTGATCGGCGATTTCTTCGCCCGCAGCCTCGCCAAGGGTCTGGAGGCGGCTTTCGCCGAGAACCCGAACATCGCCATCGTCCAGGCGGCGAACGGCTCCTCCGGCCTCGTGCGCGACGATTTCTACGACTGGCCGGCAAAGCTGCCGGAGCTGATCGCCGAGAACAACCCGGATGCCATCGTGGTGATGCTGGGCGGCAACGACCGTCAGGCGATCGGCAAGACTGGGCTGCGCAGCGACGCCTGGAACGCGGAATATGCCGACCGTGTGGCCGCGCTCGCCAATGTCATCGCCACGAGCGAAAAGCCGGGCCTTTGGGTCGGTCTCGTTCCCGTCTCTTCCTCGACCCTCTCGCGCGACTATTCCGCCTTCAATTCCATCTATCGCGAGACGCTGGAGAACTCGCCGGTGAAGTTCATCGACGTGTGGAACGGCTTTGCCGATGACGAGGGCAAATACGTCTCCTCCGGCCCCGATATGAACGGCCAGAACCGTCAGCTGCGCGTCGGCGACGGGCTCAACTTCACCTCGGCCGGCCAGCGCAAGCTCGCCTTCTTCGTCGAGCGCGACCTGCAGGACGTCCTGAAGACCGGCGGCGCCTTCCTCGCCTCGCTGGAACCGGAGGCGGAGGGCGGCCCGGCCGCCGTCCCGGCCATCAGCCCGATGATGTCGATCGACGCGGTCATCACCGGCCCCGCATCGGGGCTTTCCACCTTCTCCGAGAAGAAGCCGGCGGAAGAAAAGCCGGCCTCGGGACCGAAAATCACCTCCGCAGCCGCCGAGGCTGCCGGCGCGGCACCGCCGGAGAGCCAGCGCACCGGCGGCGAGCCCGCCGCAGAGGCCGGGACCGGAAAAGGGCAGGCCGGCGAGGAGCCGGAGGGCGATCAGCCTGTCGTCGAGGCCCTCACGCAAAAGGCGATCGCCGGCGCCGCCACTCCTTCCGGCCGGATCGACGACTACACCTGGCCGCGGCCGGAGTAGCGCCGCCCCACGGCCGGGAGAAAGCCCGCCTCAGGCCCCGAAAATTTCCAGGAAACGGTCGATCTCGTCTTCGCCCGTCTGGAAGTTGGTGACGAGGCGCACGAGGATCTCGTTCTCGCCGAAGTCGAGCTTGAGGCCATGCGGCCGGTTCCAGTCGAGGAAGACGGCGCCGGCAGCGCGGGCCCTTTCGGCCGCCTTTCGGTCCAGAAGCGCGAAAGTCTCGTTCGTTTCCGAGGTCCAGGCGAGGCGCGCCTTGTCCGTCGCGGCGAGCCCTTGGCGCAGCCTTTCGGCCATCCGGTTGGCGTGGCGGGCAAGGTCGAGCCACAAATCGCCCGCCAGATGGGCCTCGAACTGGGCGGCGATGAAGCGTGTCTTGGAGAAGAGATGGCCGGCCCGCTTCCTGAGGAAGGGCAACTCGGACGCCATCTGCGGATCGAAGAAGACGAGCGCCTCGGCCGAGACGCAGCCGTTCTTGGTCGCCCCGAAGGAGAGGATGTCGACGCCGCGCTTCCAGGTCATCTCGGCCGGCGTCCTGCCGAGCCGCACCAGGGCGTTGGCAAAGCGCGCCCCGTCCATATGGACCGGAATGCCGCTGCCCCGCGCCAGCGAGCACAGGAGGTCGAGTTCGGCGTCCCGGTAGATGGTGCCGACCTCCGTCGCCTGCGTCACGGAGAGCGCGATCGGCTGGCCGGCATGCACGAAGCCCGGCTGGAAGCGGCGCAGCGCATCCTCCAGCTCCGCCGGCGCGATCTTGCCGAGCGTGCCGTCGAGTTGCATCAGCCGGGCGCCGCTGGTGTGGAACTCGACCGCCCCGCACTCGTCCTCCACGATATGGCTTTCGCGGTGGCAGAAGATCGCCCCGCCGGGCTTTGCGACCGCCGCGAGCGCCAGCGCGTTGCAGGCGGTGCCGGTGCCGACGAAGAACACCGCCACCTCCCGCTCGAAGAGGGCGTTGAAGCGGTCTTCGACCGCGCGGTCGAGGGCGCTCGTGCCGTAGGCGTCGGCATGGCCGGCGGCCTGGCGTGCGATCGCCTCCACGATTTCGGGCGCAGCGCCCGACCAATTGTCACTCGCAAACTGCATGCCCGGCGCATAGGACGCCGGCACCCTGCCGCGCAAGCGTTTCCGCTCCGGGCATGAAGGAGCGTTCGACGCCCCGATCCATTCCTGCCCGGCCAAATCCGCCGTCAGGCGCACCAGAACGGCACGCGGCGGCCCCGATGGAGCCGCCGCGCCGTCTTTGTCGATTGGAACCTGGAAGGCGCCTACTCGACCTTTTCCATGAAGCTCGTATCGATGGTGGAGCTGTAATCGTCGAGCCGCGAGCTCAACTGGCCCTGCTCGACATAGAAATCGGCGACCTCGTTGATGAACTCCTGCACCTTGCCGCCCATCCAGGCCTCGGAAAGCTGCTCGTCGCGGCTCGGGAACTCGAAGAGGTCGACCATCTCGCGGGAATCGGCAAGGTCCTGCCCGGACTGCTCGGCAAGGATCGGCAGGTACTTCTCCTGGTCTGCCTTGAAGGCATCGTTGGCGTCCTCCGTCAGCTGCAGGAACTTCACCACGAGGTCCGGGTGGTTCTCGGCGAAGTCCTCCGTCACCGAGACGATGTCGAAGACGCGGATGCCGATATCCTCCTGCTCCTTGGCGGTCATCAGCACATGGCCGGATTCCTTCATCCGCTTCAGCGCCCCGCCGAAGCCGCAGGCCATGGTGACGAGGCCCTGCTCCAGCGCCACCGCGCCTTCCGGCGGGTTCATCTGCACGAGGTTCACCTTGCTCGCGTCGACGCCGAGATAGTCGAGCGTCTTGAGGAGCTTGTAGTGGGTCACGTTGCCGATCGGCGTGGCCACCTTCTTGCCCTCCAACTCCTTGGCGTTCTCCTGCGTGATGCCGGCATCCTCGCGCACCACGCAATTGTCGTTCTCCGCGTAGGAGACGGCCGCGCTGACCAGCTTCAGCGGCACGCCGTTGGTGACGGCGACGACGAACGGCACCAGGCCCTGCGAATAGGCGATCTGAACGCTGCCGGAGGCCATGGCGGAGGCCATTTCGTTGCCGTTGCCGAAGGAGCGCCAGTCGACCGGCACGCCCATTTCCTCGTCGAAGCGGCCGTCGGCCTTGTACATCAGGTTGGGCGAAGGCCATTCCAGGAAGTAGGCGACGGTGACCTTGTCGAGGTCCTGGGCCGCCGCGCCCCTCGCCACCAAGGGCGTGCCCATCAGGGCGAGGCCCGCAGCTGCACATGCAAGAGCTCTTCTCAGCATCGATCTTTCTCCTTTCGGTTGTTCCCCTCGAACGTTTCTTGTTGGCCCGGCTCACCCGGGCGGTCTTGCCGGCGGGACCTGCCGGCAGAAGAAAGGCCTTTCGGCGCCGGGCCGGAAGGCGTGAGGCACGGCCTCACCTCGCTCTGAATTCCGCACTGTCCATCAGCCGCATCAGGCGCATTGCGGGGTTATGGCCGAAGAACTGGATGCCGCGGAACGGCATGGCGCGGACCGGCGAGACCGGGAAGGGCAGGCTCGCGGCCTCCGCGCCGAGCGCCCTTTCGGCAAGGACGCGCCCCATCACGAGCGACATCGCCACGCCGCGGCCGTTGTAGCCGAGACCTGCGAGGAGGCCCGGCGCCGGCTCGTGGAAATGCGGCACGCGGTCGGCCGTGACGGCGATCTGCCCGTCCCATTCGAAGCGCCAGCTTTCCGGGCGGATCGACGGGAAGACCCGGGCGACGTCCTTCAGGAGCCATTCGACCCCGCCGACGCCGGCAAAGAGCCGGCGAAAGCCGAGCCCGCCATAGACGATGCGGTTATCCGGCTCGCGGCGCCCGTACATGATCAGCCGGCGCGTATCGGAGATCGTCTGTCCGCCCGGAAGGACCGGGCCGATCTCCTCCTCCCCGAGCGGCCTCGTGGCGATCTGCACCGGCGTGAGCGGCAGGATCGACTGCTTCAGACCCGCAAGCAGGCCGTCCGTATAGCCGTTGGTGGCGAGGATCACCTTTTCGGCGGCGACCCGGTGGCGCCCAGCCGTCCCCCCGGCCGTCATCGCCCAGCGCTCCCCCACCCGCCTCAGCTCGGTGACGGGCGAGCGGACATAAATCCTGGCGCCTGCCGATTCGGCGGCCCGCGCCAGCCCCCGTACCAGCGAGAGCGGCTGCACGGCCCCGCCCCGGGGCGCGAGGGTCGCGGAATCGAAGACCGGCGATCCCGTCATGCGGCGCACCTGGTCTCCGTCGACGAATTCGAAGCCGGCGCCGAACCTGTTCCATTCGAGAGCGGCTGCGCGGGCCCGCTCGCGTGCGCCGCGGCTATGGTCGACCCGCAGCCAGCCGTTCTGCCGCGCCTGGCAGTCGATCTGGTAGCGCCGCACCAGATCGAAGAGTTCGTCGGCCGAGCCGAGCGAGACCTCGGCAAGCCGTTCGAAATAGGTGCGGCCGACCGCCTTGAGGAGATTTTCCGGACGCGGCACCGGCAGCATCGGATTGACCTGGCCGCCGCTGCGCCCCGAGGCGCCATGCCCGACCTCGCCGGCCTCGAAGACGGCGACCTTCGCGCCCGCCTCCGCCAGACGAAGCGCCGCCCGCAGGCCGGTGAAGCCGGCGCCCACGATTGCGGCATCGCAGTCGAGATCGCCCTGAAGCGGCGTACCCGCCGCCCGCTCGACGGCCGTGACGGGCCAGAACGGGCCTTCGCGCTTGGAAGAAGGGCGGGTGTCCGTCACCGGCTGGACGCTTGCCGCGGGCGGAAGGAGGCCATTATCGTCATCAAAGTTCCGTATTGCAGAACATTACTCTCGTATTGCAATAGTGAAAGGAAGCCGGCGCACGAGTCAACACCGGCCCGCCGCAGGCGGCCCGTTCGAGAAAGCGGATTGGAAGACTTCAGCCCTGGCGGTAGCCGAGACGGGCCGAGATCTTCTCGGCCGTCTCCAGGAGAAGGGGGGCGAACCCGCGGAGCGTCCCGATCTCCGCCCGCTCGGTCAGCGACCACAGGCAGAAGGCGCCGTGGACGGATCGCTCGAAATCGTAGACGGGCACGGCGAGCCCGCAGACCTGCAGGGATTCCTCCCGGTCGCAGATGGCATATCCACGCTCCCTCACCTCGGCGAGATCCGCCTCGAAACTGGCGCGATCGCCGATGGAGAACTCGGTGTGCTTTTCGAACGTCAGCCGGGCGATCAGTTCGGCCCGCTGGCCTGCCGGCAGAAAGGCGACGAGGGCCTTGCCGATCGCCGTACAATGCAGCGGGGCATGGTCGCCCGCCTTGGAGGCGTAGCGCACCGGATAGCTGTTGAAGGTGCGAAGATAGAGGACGCGCTCGCCCGAGCGCACGCCGAGCTCCACATTATGGCCGGTCGCTTCATAAAGGCGGTCCAGCTCGTCGGCCGCGGCCTGCTGCAGGTCGGAACTGTGCCAGGTTCGCAGCGCCCAGCCCATCAGCCGCGGACCGACCCGGTAGGTCTTGGCGTGCTCGTCATGCTCGGCGAGCCCCTCGGTCAGCAGAATGGCGATGATGCGGTGCGCCGAGCTCTTCACCAGACCGGAGCGGGCGACGATCTCGGCGAAGCTCAGCGGTCTTCCGGCATTGGAGAGGATGTCGAGGATCTGCGTGCATTTGGCGACGATCGAGCTCTGGTTGCTCGGTGTCCGGCGCGCCTCGCCGCTGAGATCGTCGCCCGCAGATCGCATGCTGCGGCATTAGGCCGATGTTTCCCGCCGCGCAATGGTGGCGGCGCCTGCGCCTTTCTCCTCAGCGCCGGGCGCGCCCCAGGATCCGGTCGAGCGAGACGCTGCCCGGCCCGTAGGCGAGGACGGCGATGAGCATCGCCGCCCAGGGGAGATGGAAATTCGCCCAGCCCCCCGGCTCCGTCAGCTGGATGATCGCCGTCATGCCGAGGAGGCCGAACGCGGCAAGGCGCGTGCCGAGCCCCAGGATCAGCAGCGAGGGAAGCACGATCTCCGCGCAGGCCGAGGCCCAGGCCATGACGACAGGCGCCGGGAACGGATAGGTCGCGCCGAAGATGTGCAGGCGAAACTCCTCGCGAAAGAGGAGGATCGTCACGTCCGACAGGTCGAGAAAGCCTTCCCATTTCAGCATGCCGGATTTCAGGAACGGGATCGCCGCCGCAAATCGCAGAACGAGCTGCACCAAGCTCATCGGGATGCGCTCGAAGAAGCGCGCCGGCGCCAGCGCAAGCTCGGCGGAGCGACCAGTCAGGGCATCGCTCTCGGTTTCGGGCATCGCTCAGCCTCGCTTTTCGGGCGGTATCGGCGGGAAGGCGGCGGGCGGGGGTAGAAACGCCCCGGCGCCGAGCGCATCGGCAAGGTTGGCGGCAAGGTCGAAACCGGCTTTGCCCGCGGCCGCCTCGGCCGCCTCGCCGAGCCGCGCGCCGGCAAGCAGCGCCTGGGAGAAATCCGCCCCGCCTGGTCTGAGGCGCCGCGTCTCCACCTCCAGCCCGGGCCGGGTGACGAGCGCCGCCTCGCGGCGCGAGAAATCGACCGGCGCGGGCTCCGTGAGGCCTGCGTTCATCGACCAGACGGTAACGACCGGATAGCGCGAGATGAGGAGCTGCGTCGCCGGATGCGGCTGCAGGCGAAGGGCGCCGAGCGCCTCTTCCGGCAGGGCGGCAAGGCCGGCGAGCGTGAAGGGCCGCGCATCGGCGGCGTGGTAGGCCCGAAGCCGCGCCCGCTCCAGCCGCGCCACGTCCGGCAGATAGGGATGGCGCCGGGCCGGCGCGAATGTCTCCAGGAATTCCGGCAACTCCGCGCCGTAATCGAGAAGAACCGGCCGTTTCGGCGGATGCCGGCGCACATAGACATCCGCCATCGCCGCGAAGAATTCGTCCCCGAGCATGCGCCGGAGCGCCGGATAAGCATCGCGCAGGGCTCGCGACAGCGACACGACGACGTTGTTGCGGTAGACCGAAAAGCGCTTGCCGTCCGGACCGTTCCGGCCGGGCGTCGGGGTCAGCCCCGCCGGCGCCGGCAGGTCCGGGTCGAAGAGGGCGGCGGCAAAACCCGCCTGCAGCTCAGGAAGCGGCGCGGCGCGCATCGCGGCCCTCCCCGGCGCTGAACAAAATCGCCTCGGCCCGCGCCGCCTCGGCGGCGAGGACCGGCCAGTCGGGCAGCTCCGAATCCCATTCCACCAGCGTCGGGACCGGCCCGACGCGAGCGATCACGCGCTCGTAGAGCGTCCACACCGCGTCGGTGACAGAGCGGTCGTGCGTATCGACGAGGAGCGGCGCGCCGCTCTCGTCCTCGTCGACGGCATGGCCGGCTAGATGGATCTCGCCGACGAGATGGACTGGGAAGCGGTCGAGATAGGCCTCGGGCGAATAGGCGTGGTTGGTCGCCGAGACATAGACGTTGTTGACGTCGAGCAGCAGCCCGCAGCCGGTGCGGCCGGCGAGCTCGGCGAGGAAATCGACCTCGTCCATGTCGGAGGCGGAGAAAGCGACGTAGGTCGACGGATTCTCGATCAGGATTTTCCGCCCGAGCCGCTCCTGCGCTTCCTCGACATGCGCCGCGACGAGGCGGAGCGTCTCCTGCGTATAGGGCAGCGGCAGAAGGTCGTTGAGGAAATGGCCCTCATGCGTCGACCAGGCGAGATGCTCCGAAAAGCTCTGCGGCTGGTAGCGGTCGAGAAGGGCGCGCAGCTTTTGAAGATGCGCCCCGTCGAGCCGTCCCGCCCCGCCGATGGAAAGCCCGACGCCGTGCAGCGACAGGGGATAGCGCTCGCGAATGGCGCTCAGATAGTGATGCGGCGGACCGCCCGCCCCCATGTAGTTCTCCGGATGCACCTCGAAGAAGCCGATCTCGGATTTCTCCTCGAGGATCTGCTTCACGTGGTCGAGCTTCAGGCCGACGCCCGCCCTTTCGGGCAGGCGGGCGGCGAGCGCAGGTTCGCTCCTCGGAGAAAGGGGCATGGCGGTCCTCCCGGGTTCTTGCGGTCCTTTGGCGGCCGGGCCTCAGCCCTGCGGCAGGTCGCGGTCGAGCGGCTTCATGGAGCCCATGCGGTCGCCCGGAAGCTCCATCGTCTCGCAGGTGCCGGCTTCCACGTACTTCCAGGAATTGCCCTGGTAATCGACCTTGGAGGTGCCCTGGCAGGTGGTGCCCGGCCCTGCCGCGCAATCGTTCTGCCCGGCCATGGCGACGCCGTAGCACTTCTCCTTGCCGTCCTGGGCAAGGGCCGGCGCGGCGGCAAGGCTCGCCGCGGCGAGCACGGCGCCGGCAAGAGCGCTGGAAGTGAAGGTCCTGGTGGTGGATGACATCGGCATTCTCCCTATATTCCCTTGAGCGGCGACGTCGTGTCACCGCGCCGGGAGGGTGGCCGAATGTGCCGCGAGGCGAAACTCAACTCCCAACAGTTCGGCGTGAGTCCGCGCTGACGCCCAATCACGGCGGGGAGCGAAACCCGTGAAGACTTGCATTTCGTGCGGCAACATTGGCCGCCCGGTTGCGCCGACTTGCCGAGCAGGGCAAAATTTGACATGGTTGGTTAAATAGGACAGGTGTCCTGTCCTAGTTGGCGTGGGCAAAGCCGACGCCAAGGGATCGACGCTCCAGATTGCGCGCCGGCCCTTATGGGCGGCGGCCGTTCAACGCGGGGCGCGGATTCAGGATAAGATGAGCGTAAGGTCCGAAAGGGCCGATGGCTCGAGCCGCATCTCCGAAAGGAGTGCGACCCGAACGGATGGGGTGCCCCGAAATGCCGGCGCCGGATGAGGTGACGGCAGGGGGCAAAGAGGCGGAGGCAGGCCGTGACGCTGAAGACCCGTGATCTCACAGGCGAGAGGCAGAGCCGGGCGAAAGCCGCGGCGGGCCGGGCCGAGCGCATGGCGAAAGCCGCCGGCGCCGCGGGCAAGGGCCTCGTCGATCCGCGCGGCGAACGCGACGCCTGCGGCGTCGGCTTCATCGCCGACATGAAGGGCCGCGCCTCGCACACCATCATCGAGCACGGCATCAAGATCCTGGAGAACCTCACCCATCGCGGCGCCGTCGGCGCCGATCCGCTGGTGGGCGACGGCGCAGGCATGCTGATCCAGCTTCCCGACGCCTTCTTCCGCGAAGAGGCGGAGGCGTCGGGCTTTTCCCTGCCGCCGCTCGGCCGTTACGGCGTCGGCGTCTTCTTCATGCCGCAGGAGGACGACCTCCGCCAGCATCTGGAAGAGGCCGCGGAAGCCGTCGTCGCCGAGCAGGGCCAGACGGTCCTCGGCTGGCGCGACGTGCCCGTCGACAATTCCTCGCTCTCCCAGGCCCAGAAGATCCGGGCCGCCGAGCCGGTGCATCGCCAGCTCTTCGTCGGCGCCGCCGAGGGGCTTTCCGGCGATGAGTTCGAGCGCCGGCTCTACATTCTGCGCAAGGTGATCTCCAACCGCATCTTCGCCGAGAGCGACGGGCGGGACAAAGGCTTCTACATCGCCTCCTTCTCCTCGCGCACGGCCGTCTACAAGGGCATGTTCCTCGCCCACCAGCTCGCCGAATATTACAAGGACCTGTCGGATCCGCGCTTCGCCTCCGCGCTGGCGCTCGTCCACCAGCGCTTTTCGACGAACACCTTCCCGTCCTGGAAGCTCGCCCATCCCTACCGGATGGTCGCCCATAACGGCGAGATCAACACGCTGCGCGGCAACGTCAACTGGATGGCGGCGCGCCAGGCCTCCGTCGATTCCCCGCTTTTCGGCGAGGATATCGAGAAGCTCTGGCCGATCTCCTACGAAGGCCAGTCGGACACGGCCTGCTTCGACAACGCGCTCGAATTCCTGACCATGGGCGGCTACGAGCTCTCCCATGCGGCGATGATGCTCGTCCCGGAAGCCTGGGCCGGCAACCCGCTGATGGACGAGAAGCGGCGCGCCTTCTACCAGTACCACGCCGCCCTGATGGAGCCCTGGGACGGGCCGGCCGCAATCGCCTTCACCGACGGGCGCCAGATCGGCGCCACCCTCGACCGCAACGGCCTGCGCCCCGCCCGCTATGTGGTGACGGAGGACGACCTCGTCATCATGGCCTCGGAGGCCGGCGTCCTGCCGGTGCCCGACAGCTCCATCATCCGCAAATGGCGCCTGCAGCCCGGGCGCATGCTCCTCATCGATCTCGAAAAGGGTCGCATCGTCGACGACGCCGAGCTGAAGGCGCGCCTTTCCAGGGCGAACCCCTATCGCCAGTGGCTCGCCCGCACCCAGATCGTCCTGGAGGACATGCCGGAAGTCGGCTCGCGCGCGCCCGCCACGGCCGCCGCCCTCCTCGATCGCCAGCAGGCCTTCGGCTATTCCCAGGAGGATCTGAAGATCCTGATGGCGCCGATGGCGGTGACCGGCCAGGAGGCGATCGGCTCGATGGGCACCGATACGCCAATCTCCGTCCTCTCCGACAAGCCGAAGCTGCTCTACACCTACTTCAAGCAGAACTTCGCCCAGGTGACGAACCCGCCGATCGATCCGATCCGCGAGGAGATCGTCATGAGCCTCGTCTCCTTCATCGGGCCGCGGCCGAATCTGTTCGACCTGGAAGGCCTTTCGGAGCGGAAGCGCCTGGAGGTCCGCCAGCCGATCCTGACCAATGCCGATCTGGAGAAGATCCGCGGCATCGGCGAGATCGCCGACAACCACTTCCAGACCAAGACGCTCGACATCACCTACAATGCCGGCCAGGGCGCCGAAGGCATGGAAGACGCCATCGCCAAGCTCTGCCAGCGGGCGGAGAAGGCGGTCCTCGACGGCTACAACATCATCATCCTCTCCGACCGGCTGGTCGGCCCCCAGCGCATCGCCATGCCGGCGCTGCTGGCGACGGCCGCCGTCCACCATCACCTGATCCGCAAGGGGCTGAGGACTTCCGTCGGCCTCGTCGTGGAGACGGGCGAGGCGCGCGAGGTGCATCATTTCGCGGTGCTGGCCGGCTACGGCGCGGAGGCCATCAATCCCTATCTCGCCTTCGAGACGCTCGCCCAGATGCACGAGCGCGGCGAGTTCCCCGATGTCGTCGATGCGCGCGAGGTTGTGGAGCGCTTCATCAAGTCGGTCGGCAAGGGCATCCTGAAGGTGATGTCCAAGATGGGCATCTCCACCTACCAGTCCTATTGCGGCGCGCAGATCTTCGACGCGGTGGGCCTTTCCTCCGCTTTCGTCGACCGCTTCTTCTTCGGCACCGCGACGATGATCGAAGGCGTCGGCCTTGCCGAGATCGCCGAGGAGACGGTGCGCCGTCACAACCTCGCTTTCGGCGACGATCCGGTGCTGCGCCGCTCGCTCGAGGTCGGCGGCGAATACGCCTACCGCATGCGCGGTGAGGACCATGTCTGGACGCCCGACGCGGTCGCCCAGCTCCAGCATGCGGTGCGCGGCGAGGGCTTCGAGCGCTTCCGCACCTATTCCGAAATGGTTGATGGCGAAGCCGCCAAGCGGCTGACGATCCGCTCGCTCTTCCGCATCCGCGAGGCCGAGGCGCTCGGCTACGAGCCCGTCTCGCTCGACGAGGTCGAGCCGGCGGCCGAGATCGTCAAGCGTTTCGTCACCGGCGCCATGAGCTTCGGCTCCATCTCCCGCGAGGCGCATACGACGCTCGCGATCGCCATGAACCGGATCGGCGGCAAGTCGAACACCGGCGAGGGCGGCGAGGAGGCGGAGCGCTTCGTCCCGAAGCCGAACGGGGATTCGGAGCGCTCGGCCATCAAGCAGGTCGCCTCCGGCCGCTTCGGCGTGACGACGGAATATCTCGTCAATTCGGACGTGATGCAAATCAAGGTGGCGCAGGGCGCCAAGCCCGGCGAGGGCGGCCAGCTGCCCGGCCACAAGGTCGACGCGGTCATCGCCAAGGTCCGCCATTCGACCCCGGGCGTCGGCCTCATCTCCCCGCCGCCGCATCACGACATCTATTCGATCGAGGATCTCGCCCAGCTCATCTTCGACCTGAAAAACGTCAATCCGGCCGGCGACGTCTCCGTCAAGCTCGTCGCCGAAGTCGGCGTCGGCACGGTGGCGGCGGGCGTCGCCAAGGCGCGTGCCGACCACATCACCATCTCCGGCTATGACGGCGGCACGGGCGCCTCGCCGCTCACCTCCATCAAGCATGCGGGCCTGCCCTGGGAAATCGGCCTTGCCGAGACCCACCAGACGCTCGTCCATGAGGGCCTGCGCTCGCGCATTGCCCTGCAGGTCGATGGCGGGTTGAGGACCGGTCGCGACGTGGTCATCGGCGCGCTTCTCGGCGCCGACGAATTCGGCTTCTCCACCGCGCCGCTGATCTCGGCCGGCTGCATCATGATGCGCAAGTGCCACCTCAACACCTGCCCGGTCGGCGTCGCCACGCAGGACCCGGTTCTCAGGAAGCGCTTCCGCGGCAAGCCCGAGCACGTCATCAACTACTTCTTCTTCATCGCCGAGGAAGTGCGCGAGATCATGGCCGCAATGGGCGTGCGCCGCTTCGACGAACTGGTCGGCCAGCGCGACCGCCTCGACGTGATCCCGCTGATCGAGCACTGGAAGGCCAAGGGGCTCGATTTCTCCCAGCTCTTCGAGCGTCCCGAGGCGCCCGATGAAGAGATCCGCTGGACGCGCCGCCAGGTCCATCCGATCGACGACGTCCTCGACCGCAAGCTGATCGCCGAGGCCGAGCCCGCTCTGGAGCGCGGCGAGACCGTCGCGATCGAGACGAAAATCGCCAATCTCGACCGTTCCGTTGGCGCCATGCTCTCCGGCGAGGTCGCCCGGCGCTACGGCCATGGCGGTCTGCCGGACGACACCATCGTGGTGAAGATGACCGGCACAGCCGGCCAGTCCTTCGGCGCTTTCCTTGCCCGCGGCATCACCTTCGACCTCGTGGGCGACGCCAACGACTATGTGGGCAAGGGGATCTGCGGCGGGCGCATCATCGTCAGGCCGCCGGAGGATCTGAAGGTCGATCCCGCCGACGCCATCATCGTCGGCAATACGCTGCTTTACGGCGCCATCGAGGGCGAATGCTACTTCTCGGGCGTCGCCGGCGAGCGCTTCGCGGTCCGGAATTCCGGCGCCATCGCGGTGGTGGAAGGCTGCGGCGACCATGGCTGCGAATACATGACCGGCGGCATCGTCGTCGTCATCGGCGAGACCGGGCGCAACTTCGCCGCCGGCATGTCGGGCGGCATCGCCTACGTGCTCGACGAGGACGGCACCTTCGAGCGCCGCTGCAACCTCGCCATGGTCGAGCTCGAGCCGGTGCCGGAGGAAGAGGCGCTTCTGGAAGAGCTGCACCACCATGGCGGCGACATGGAATGGCACGGCCGCGTCAACGTCTCCTCCAACATGAACGCGCATGACGAGGAGCGCCTGTTGACGCTGATCACCAACCATCACCACTACACGGGCTCCGGGCGCGCCAGGCACATCCTGGAGAACTGGTCGGAGTACCGGCCGAAATTCGTCAAGGTGATGCCGGTCGAGTATCGCCGCGCGCTCGTCGAGATGGAGGAGCGCCGCATGGGCTCGGCGCGGCAGCTGGCCGCCGAATAGCGCACATGCGGGCATTTGCCCGTTTCAGGCGAAGGGCAATTTCATCAGGCTCCTGCCTCGGGCAGGCCGGCATGCGGGCAGCCGCCCTTGGCCGGCGCGGGCGGGCGGAGCGGGAAAGGGCGCGACGGCAGGCGCGAAAAGGGGCGCCGTAGGCGCCGACAGAGGGTAGGACGGGTATGGCGAAGGTTACGGGATTTCTGGAGATCGACCGGCAGGAGCAGCGCTACCAGCCGGCCTCCGACCGCATCCGGCATTTCAAGGAATTCGTGCTGCCGCTGCCGGAGCCGGAAGTGCGCCGGCAGGCGGCGCGCTGCATGGATTGCGGCATCCCCTACTGCCACGGGCCGACCGGCTGTCCGGTGCACAACCAGATCCCCGACTGGAACGACCTCGTCTGGCAGAACGACTGGGAAGAGGCCGCCCGCAATCTCCATTCCACCAACAATTTCCCTGAATGGACCGGCCGGCTCTGCCCCGCCCCCTGCGAGGAGGCCTGCACGCTGAACCTGGAAGACGTGCCGGTCACCATCAAGACCATCGAGGAGGCGATCGCCGACAAGGCCTGGCAGGAAGGCTGGGTGCAGCCCCAGCCTCCCGAGGCGCGCACCGGCAAGCGCGTTGCCGTCATCGGCTCAGGTCCGGCCGGCATGGCCGCCGCCCAGCAGCTGGTGCGCGTCGGCCACGAGGTGCACATCTACGAGCGCGAGCCGCGTGCCGGTGGGCTCTGCCGCTACGGCATCCCCGACTTCAAGATGGAAAAGCACCATATCGACCGGCGCGTGGCGCAGATGGAGGCCGAGGGCGTCACCTTCCACTACAACGTCAATGTCGGCGTCACCCATCCGATGCGCGAGATGATCGACGGGCACGACGCTGTGCTGATCGCCGCCGGCGCGGAACGTCCCCGCGATCCGGGCATCGGCGGCATGGAGCTGAAGGGCGTCTATTACGCCATGCCCTATCTCGTGCAGTCGAACCGGCGCGTGAACGGCGAGCCGGTGCCCGAGATCGACCACCCGGACGACATCTGGGCCGGCCGCAAGCATGTCGTGGTCGTCGGCGGCGGCGACACCGCCTCGGACTGCGTCGGCACCGCCTTCCGCCAGGGCGCCATCTCGGTCACCCAGCTCGACATCCGCCCCTGCCCGCCGGAGAAGGAGGAAAAGGGGACCGTCTGGCCGTACTGGCCGACGAAGCTTCGCACCTCCTCCAGCCAGGCGGAGGGCGCCGAGCGCGAATTCCAGGCCGCGACGCTCGAATTCGTCGACAAGAACGGCGTCCTCACCGGCGTCAAATGCGCCCGCGTCGACGAAAAGCGCCAGCCGATCGAAGGCACGGAGTTCATCCTGAAGGCCGATCTCGCCTTCATCGCCATCGGCTTTGCCGGCCCGGCGGAAGATACCTTCATGAAGGAGCTCGGCGGAGCCCTGAAGCAGGACCGGCGCACCAACATCCTCGCCGACGAGACGAGCTATCGCACCTCGCTCGACAAGGTCTTCGCGGCCGGCGATGTCCGGCGCGGCCAGTCGCTGGTCGTCTGGGCGATCCGCGAGGGGCGCCAGGCGGCGCGCTCCATCGACGAATTCCTGATGGGCGAGACCTCGCTGCCGCGCTGAGCCGGCGCCGGAGCGGACAAAACGCGGACAAGAAAAAAGGCGCCCCGCGGGGCGCCTTCGTTCTCAAGAACCCTTCCGGCCTCGGGCGACCTCAGGCGGCCTTGTTGACCGCGGCGTCGATCCGCTTCTCGCCGGCCGTGCCGATGGCGATCTTGCGCGGCTTCATGGCCTCGGGGATCTCGCGCACGAGATCGATGTGCAGAAGGCCGTTCTCCAGCGTCGCGCCCGTCACTTCGACATGGTCGGCGAGCTGGAAGCGGCGCTCGAAGGAACGCGCGGCGATGCCGCGATAAAGCACCTCGCGCTCCTGGCCCTCGTTCTCGTCGTTGCGCTGCGCCTTGACGGTGAGGATGTTTTCCTTCGACTCGATGTCGATGTCCTTCTCGCCGAAGCCGGCAACCGCCATGGTGATGCGGTAGGCGTTCTCGCCGGTGCGCTCGATATTGTAGGGCGGATAGGTCTGCCCGCCATTCTCGTGGCCCGACATCGTGTCGAGCATGTTGAACAGCCGGTCGAAGCCCACGGTCGAGCGATAGAGCGGGCTGAGATCGAACTGACGCATGATAAGTCCTCCTTGATGAAGCGACATTGAGAGATCAGCGCCGCGGCTTCATCGTCGAAAGCGTATCCGCCGGCGCCGGCAGGGCCCTGTCGGCACCCCGCATCAGAAAAATGGGAATTCGCTTTTCGCCGTTCAAGCCCTGCTAAGTCATTGAAAACAATGAATACGCGCTTCTGCTGCGCGCTGAACTGAAAATGAACGCCGGGTTCTGGGTCGGTTCAGTCGCCTCTTCCTATTCTCCGCACTGTCTTGAAGGGGCGCTGCCCCGACAGCCCAGGAGAAACGCCATGAAACTCGCTCCCTTCGCCGCCGCCGGCATCCTCGCCCTTTCGGCCCTGTCCTTCACCGCCCCGGCCAATGCCGCCGGCGTGACCTTTTCCTTCACGCAGAGCGGCTCCGCCGTTCATGCCGACTGGCGCGGCAACGGCTGGCGCCAGGATCGCCATCGCCGCGGCGCCGAGCGGCTCTCGCCGCGCCGCATCTCGCACATCCTGCGCCGCCAGGGCATCGACCCGATCCGCTTCCTCGACACCCGCGGCAGGGTCTACGAGCTCACCGCCCGCGCCCGCCGCGGCGCCCCGGTGAAGGTCTCCGTCAACGCCTACAGCGGCGAGATCGTCAGCCTGCGCCCGCTGCGCGGCCATGATCGCAGCCCGTGGGATCGCCGCGGCCACCATGGCGGACCGCGCAACCGCTAAGCGCTTTTTCAGGAATATCGGACGCCGCTAACGCCCCCTCCGGTGTCCGGTAAAGAGCCGGTGGTCCCCTTTCGGGGCCGCCGGCTCACTTCGTCCGCCTCGCTTCGTTTGCACAGGCAGCGATTGCGGGCGCGGCGCTCTGCCGCTATCAGCGGCGGATAGTCTTTTCGGCCGAAGGCCCTCGCTTGCCGATTCTCGTCGAGACCCCGCAGAATCCGATTCCCGCCGGCGCCCGCACCGCGATGGTGCCGACGCCCGACGGCAAACAGCTTCGCGCCGCCTGGTGGCCTCCCCAGGGACAGCAGCGCAAGGGCACCGTCGTGCTCCTTCAGGGCCGGGCGGAGTTCATCGAGAAATATTTCGAGACCGTCCACGATCTGCGCCGCCGCGGCTTCGGCGTCGCCACCTTCGACTGGCGCGGCCAGGGCGGCTCCACCCGCAGCCTCGGCGATCCGCTCAAGGGCCATGTCGACGATTTCTCCGAATACCTCGTCGACCTTGAGACCATCATGGAGGAAGTGGCGCTCGCCCGCTGCGCGCCGCCCTTCAACATTCTTGCCCATTCGACCGGCGCCGCCGTGGCGCTGCTCTATGCGGCCCGCGCCCGTACGCAGGTCGAGCGCATGGTGCTCACCGCCCCCCTTCTCGGCCTTGCCGGCCGGCGCACCAAATCGCTGGCGCGCATCACCGGCACGCTCAACTATCTCGGCTTTGGCGAGGTCTATGCCGGCCGCCATCGCGGCCAGCTCGTCCAGCTCGATCCCTTCGAGGGAAATCCCGTGACCGGCAGCTCGCGCCGCTACGAGCGCAACCAGGCCGTCATCCGCGAAAGCCGCTCGCTCGGCCTCTCCGGCCCGACCTTCGCCTGGGTGCATTCGGCGCTGCGGGCGGCGGAGTATATCGCCGAGCCGGGCTTTGCCGAGCGCGTGCCCCTGCCCGTCCTGATCGCCTTTGCCGGCGACGAGCGTGTCGTCTCCAACTCAGCGATCGAGGAATTCGCGCTGCGCACCAAGACGGTCGGCAGCGTGCGCATCGCCGGTGCCCGTCACGAGATCCTGCAGGAGGCGGACCGCTTCCGCGACGATTTCTGGGCCGCCTTCGACGCCTTCGTCGGCGACACGGCGAAAAGGTGGAGCGAAGCCCTTCAGACCTGAAGGAGCTCGACGGCGGGTCCTTTGAGTCGCGCGTCGCCGATGGCCAGCACGCGGCCCCCGAGGGCCGGCCCGCTGCCGTCCCAGGAGATGACGGCCCCGCCCGCCCCCTCGATGATCGGAACGAGCGGCACGATGTCGTAGGCCTTCAGCCCGCTCTCGGCCACGCAATCGATGAAGCCCGCCGCCACCATGGCGTAGGCGTAGCAGTCGTAGCCGTAGCGTGTCAGCCGCGCCGCGCCGGAAAGACGGCGGAAGGCCGCCGCTTCCTCGCCGACGAAGAGATCGGGATCGGTGCTGGAGACCATCGCCTCGCCGAGCGAGCCGCAGGCGCGGACCCGGAGCGGCCGCCGCTCGCCGCCGCGCTCGAAAAAGGCGCCGTTCGCCGTGCCGAAGAAGCGCTCGCCGAGATAGGGCTGCGAGAGCATGCCGCAGACGGGCTTGCCGTCGATCATCAGGCCGATGAGGCTGCCCCAGAGCGGCAGCCCGCAGATGAAGGCTCGCGTCCCGTCGATCGGATCGAGCACCCATTGATGCGAGCGCCCCTCGCCCTCCGTGCCGAATTCCTCGCCGACGATGCCGTGCTCGGGATAGGTCTTGCGGATCAGCTCGCGCATCACCGCCTCCGCCCCGCGATCCGCCTCCGTCACGGGGTCGAAGCCGCGGCCCTCGCGGCTTCCCTTGTCGTCCACGTCAAGTGGGGCCCTGAAATGCTTCAGGATCACCTCGGAGGAGGCCTCGGCGAGCCTTGCAAGGAAGGGAAGGAAATTTTCAGGCGATTGCATAGCAGAGTTGCCAATTTGCAAGTTAGCTAAAAAACGATTGAACTTCAGTTAGTTAGGGAAACGACATTGGCCGAAAGGCCGCATTCGCGCCCCCCCATGGGCGAGTCTTTTGGCCAATGTGGCTCCGGGGTACTTGCATCTTGTGCAAAGCAGCATATTTTGTGCATTGCGATACGCTGTATCGCAGCCCTCATTGGGCGTTTCCTCCCTAGACTTGGCCGCACCGATGGTGCGGCCTTTTTTCTTTCTGGCTCCCGAAAATCCCGGTTTTCCGCCATTTGCGCGTATAGGCGCGGCCCTATTCGGCGGCTTCCTCGAGCGCCGCGGGCGGCTCGATGCGCAGCCCCATCAATTCGCCGGCGAGAACCCCGAGCGAACGCTTCAGCGGCTCGAAGCCCTCATGAAGCCGGATCGCCTCCTCGTCCATGTAGAGCCCCCGGTTCACCTCCAGCTGCAGCACATGCAGCCCGAAGGAGGGCCGGCCGTAATGCTCGGTGATGTAGCCCCCGGCATAAGGCTTGTTGCGCGATACGCAATAGCCGAGCGAGCGCAGCACCCTCACCGCGCATTCCGTCAGCTCCGGCGCGCAGCTTGAGCCGAAGCGGTCGCCGACGACGAAATCGGGCCTGAGCCCCGGCGCCGCGTTGCGGGCCGAGGAGGGCATGGAATGGCAGTCGATCAGCACCGCCGTGCCGAACTGGGCCAGCGTCTCCGCCAGGCGGCGGCGCAGCACGTCGTGGAAGGGATGGTAGATCGTCTCGATCCGCATCAGCGCCTCGCCGAGCGCGATCGGCCCGGGATAGATGAGCCGTCCTTCCGAGACCATGCGCGGGATCGTGCCGAGTCCGCCGGCGGCGCGCAGCGAGCGTCCGTTGGCGCGCGGCGGCAGCGGCTCGCGGAACATCTTCGGATCGAGCTCGTAGGGCTCGCGGTTGAGGTCGACATAGGCGCGCGGATAGACGGCCGAGATCAGGGGCGCGCGCCGCTCCACCACCGAAGAGAAGAGGACGTCGATCATGAAGTCCTCGGAGCGGCGGATCGCCAGCGGGTCGAGCTGCGAGGCCGCCAGGAAGCCGGGCGGGTAGTAGCGGCCCGAATGCGGCGAGGAGAACAGGAAGGGCGTTGCCGGCTCGGCCGGCCCCAGAATGCGAAAGGGCCGCAGCGGCAGGGGCTCGGGGTCCGTTTCCGACATGGAAGGCGTGCTTTCGCTCATGAATCTGTCTGGCCTTGGCCGCCCATGTTGCCGGGGCTCTCGCCCCCTGTCCACAGGCCGATGCGGCCTCGCGCCCCGCCACAGCGCCGCGATCGCCCCCGTTGCGATTGTGTCCGCGGCGCTTACCCGATATTTACCCACTGGGCGCACAAGGGACTGAACGAGGACGGACGTAGCTGGGGACGCATGTTGGGCCGAATTCTTCTTGCCGAGGACGACGAGGATATGCGTCGCTTTCTTCAGAAGGCGCTGGAGAACGCCGGCTATGACGTCGTCGCCTTCGATAACGGGCTCTCCGCCTACAAGCGGCTGCGCGACGAGCCCTTCAACCTGCTTCTGACCGACATCGTCATGCCGGAGATGGATGGCATCGAGCTCGCCCGCAAGGCGACCGAGCTCGATCCGGATCTGAAGATCATGTTCATCACGGGCTTTGCGGCCGTGGCCCTCAACCCGGATATGGCCGCCCCGCAGGATGCCAAGATCCTGTCGAAGCCGTTCCATCTGCGCGACCTCGTCAACGAGGTCGGCCGGCTGATGGCGGCCTGAAGCCCGCCTGCGGCGGCGGTGCCCCGAAAGAGGTTCCTCCCGCCCTTGCGTGCGGACAAGTCAGGCGATATATCCGCCGGGCCGTTTCGCACGGCACCCCTTTGGAAGGGCGCGTAGCTCAGCGGGAGAGCACTACGTTGACATCGTAGGGGTCACAGGTTCAATCCCTGTCGCGCCCACCATTTACTCACTGATTTCATTGTCGATTTCGCCGCCGGAACCGCCGGCGGCCAGACCCGCTGGCGGCCGGGCCGGCGCCTGGCCAGCAGCGCGTGGAGACGGGCGAAGCTCCGGCCGCCACGCCGGCCGGTCGCCCCGCCTTCATCCGTCTGTCCCGAATCCGCGCTCGGCTACGATCCGGCCTAATCCATAATGAGGACGGGCCCGCCGGCCGCGCCGCGCTCCGCTCCGCCCGAACCGCTCTTGATCGTCTCGCCCGTCGCAAGGTCGATCGCCTCGCTCCAGCCGGTCTGGGGCAGGAACCGGCCTTTTGCGCCGGCGTGGTCCTTCACGGCCGGCTTCGGCAGGACCAGACGGGCAGCGCCCTTGCCGAAGCTGAGGGGTAGCAGGCGCGAGGCATCGCTCTCCTGCGCCTCGCCGAGGCGCACCTCGCCATCGCCGAGCAGAATGCTGAGATTGCGGTAGACCTGCCCGGCCAGTGTGGGGTTGAGCCGCCGGTCGTAGAGGCCGAGGCGCGGAAAATAGCCGCGCTCCATGTCGATGAAGGTGTCGAGGAAGAAGGCGGTGTCCGGATAGGCATGCGCAAGCGCCACCGCTTCGGCGACGCGCCCGGCGACGGCAGCCGGCTCGTCGATCAGCTCGGCGGGATTTTCCGAGGCGAGGCGGATATTGATATCGGCCTTCGTCCCGATCGCCGCCGCCCTGGCGCGCAGGGACGCCACCGTTTCGGCGAGCGGATCCGCCCAGGCAAGGCTGAAGACGTAGGCGTCGACGAGCCCCGATGCCTCGCCCGCGCGGGCGAAAGTCTCCACATCCGCGAACGCCGCTTCGCCGAAACCGTAGCTGACGTAATGCGAGAAGGCGGTGCCGGTGACCTTCTTCTCGGCCGAGCTCTCCACGCGGGTCAGCGAGAGCCGGGCCGACAGGCGGCCGCGCCAGCCGGCCGCTCCCTCAAGGAAGGCCTCGCGGTCCTTCCAGGAAATGATGGTCTCGAACGTGTCGACGAGGCCCGCATGCTTTTCCAGGAGCGCGATCTGGCGCTCGCCCGGCAGGCCGAAATGGAACGCCGTGAAGCGAAAGCCCATGCGGTGCAGCTCGCCGATCCTTTCAAGATAGGCCGGGTCTTCGAGGTCGCGCAGCGGGATACGCAGCATCCTCGTCCCGGCTTCCATCAGCGCCAGGAGGTGGTAGTCGTTCCGCGCTTCCTTGCGCAGGAACTCGTCCATCGGCCCGTTATAGGGAAGCTTCACCACCTCGGCCCAGTTGTGGCGCAGATGCACGCCGAGCGCGGCGGCAGGCGCCTTGCCGCCGGCAAGCAGCGGCGCTGCGGCAGGCCCCGCCGCCGCCTCTTCCTTGCTCTCCTCGATGCCTTGCGTGCGCACCAGCCGGAGCGCGATCCGGTCGGCGAAGACATCGGCGATGAAGAAGCCGAGCTTGCCGGCATCGTCGCGCCCGAATTCCTTGCCGGGTCCGCCCCGGAAGAGCTCCGAATAATCCTGCCGCACGAAGGAAAGTGCCGGCAGGATGAAGGAATCGAAGCCTTCGTGCCGGTTGTAGAAGAAGTTGTGCACATGGCCCGCGAACACCGCCTCCACTTTGCCCGCGAGCAGGGAGAGCAGCCAGGAACGGCCCGGCTCGTCCAGATTGTCGTAGTTGGAAGGCTCGTCCGGCGAATGGATGAAGGGCGGATAATGGATGAAGACGAAGGAGCGTCCGCCATAGGGTTCGGCGAGCAGGCCCTCCAGCCAGGCCTTCTGCTTGGCCTCGTCGGGCAGGCCGGTATTGATGATCTCCGCATTGAGGAAGATGAAGCGGCAGCTCTTGTGCTCGAAGGAACGGTAGTCCTCGCCGAAATTCTTCCGGAATTCGGCAACGCTCGCCGCATCGACGGGCGCTGCCGGCAGGCCCGGCATCGGCTTGTCGCCGATGTCGTGGTTTCCGGGGATCAGGTGCAGCGGCGCCTCCAGCGGCGCGAAGATCTCCTTCGCCTCCGCCACGGCGCTGGCATAGCTCGGCAGCGACGGAAGCGGGTGCACCATGTCGCCGAGATGGATGACGAATTCCGGATCGAGGGCACGCAGCAGGGAGACGGTGCGCCGCGCCCGGCCATTGGCATAGGAATTGACCGTCCAGGGCGAGGAATCGTCGCTCTCCTGCGGCCGGATATGCGTGTCTGAAATGATGGCAAAACGAAAAAGCGGCGCTTCGCGGGCGTCGGATTGCATTCGGTCGACCTTTCGATTGGCTTGTTCTTGGCGGTTGCCCGGTTTGGCGAAAATCGTGGGTTCAGGCTTTCGATGAATTCGGCGGCGCCAGTCGACTTCGAACGATCGTGACGATGGCGAGGATCGTCAGGATGAAGAAGCCGACGGCGATGGGGCTGTGCAGAAAGATCATCGGATCGCCGTCCGAAATGACCAGCGAGCGGCGCAGACCCTTCTCGAGCATCGGCCCGAGCACGAAGGCGATCACGAACGGCACGACCGGCAGGCGGACGCGCTCCATCACCAGCCCGCCGATGCCGAAGCTGAGCATGACGAAAACGTCGAAGATGTTGTTGTTGATGGAATAGGTGCCGAAGACGCACAGGACGAGGATCAGGGGAAAGACGTAGCCGGTCGGCACCCGCGTCACGTAGCGGCCGACGCGGATGAAGGCGATGCCGACGATGCGCAGCGCCACGTCGCAGACGAGCAGCGCACAGAAGAGGCCGTAGATGAGGTCGGCGTGGGTGACGAAGAGCATCGGGCCGGGCTGCAGGTTGAAAATCAAAAGGGCGCCGAGCATCACCGCGGTGACCACGTCGCCGGGAATGCCGAGCGTCAGAAGCGGGGCGAGTGTCGCGCCGTTGACGCCGTTATTGCCCGCTTCGGCGGCGGCGATGCCTTCCAGCGAGCCGTGCCCGAACTCTTCCGGATGGCGGGAATTGCGGCGCGCCTGCTCGTAGCTGAGAAAGGCGGCCGGCGTTGCGCCGAGGCCCGGTATGACGCCGAGGATGAGGCCGATCACGCCGCCCCGCACCATGTGCCGGAAGGAAGCCTTGAACTCGCGCCATGTGAGATGGTTGTCGTCGCCCGCGCCGGTCTCGGCCGCGATCGCGACCGATGCGTCGGAGCGCCCGGAGCGGACAAACTGGCGCATGAATTCGGGAACGGCGAAGAGGCCGATGAGGAGCGGCACGAAGCTGAAGCCGCTGAGGAGCTCCAGAGAGCCGAAGTCGAAGCGCCCGTAGCCCTGCACGGGGTCCATGCCCACGGTCGAGAAGAGGAAGCCGAGGATGCCGGCGATCAGCCCGAGCAGCATGGAGCGGCCCGCCACCCCACCGACCACGGTGATGGAGAAGACGATGAGGGCGAAATATTCCGGCGAGCGGAAGTAGATCGCCACCTTGGCAAGCAGCGGAAAGGCGAGGATGACGAGGATGGTGCTGGTCAGGTCTCCGACCATTGAGGCCCAGTTCGCCATGTGCAGCGCCTTGCCCGCCTGGCCCTTCTGGGTGAGGGCGTAGCCGTCCAGCGTCGTGCAGGCGGCCGCGGGCGTGCCCGGCGTATTGAACAGGATCGCCGAGATGGAGCCGCCGTAGATCGCCCCGACATAGACGGCGGTCAGCAGCGAGAGCCCTGTCAGCGGGTCCATGTTGAAGGTGAACGGCATCACCAGCGCCACCGACAGCGTGATGCTGAGGCCCGGCAGCGCTCCGAACAGGCAGCCGATGGCTACGCCGCCGAAGACCGCGAGGAGGTTCGAGAGCGTGAAGAAGAGATGCGCGCCAGCCCACAGGCCCGAGCCGATGGCGCCGAAATAGCCGGTGACGGCGCCGATGAGGTCGAGAACATCCATCGGAGGTCTCCTATGTCCCGCTCACCAGAGCGCCCGGCCGAGCATGCCGCGCGGCAGCTGGACGGAGGCGGCAACCTGGAAGAAGACGACTAGAACAGCCGTGACGGCGGCGGCGTAGACAAGCACCTTCCACCAGCTCTTCACGCGAAAGCAGCGCATGTAGGCGGCGAGCGCGAGGAAGCTCGCCGGCACCATCCCGATGACGACGATGGCCGCGAAATAGGCAAAGAGCGACAGGGCGGCGACATAGTCGGGCGCCTCCAGAACCGGGCTGCGGACCTCGCTGTCCTCCTCGCCGGCCTCCCCCCTGAAGAGACTGGCGAGCTGCATTGTCGCCAGAAGCGCCAGCGCCGCCGTGAGGACATAGGGAAAGAAGCGCGGACTGAGCCCGTTGCCACCCCCGACGACGGTGACATGCGAGGGGATCAGCCAGCCCGCCAGGATGGCGCAGACGCCCAGGAGCGCGACCGGCACGGCAAACTCGCGCGTTCGGCGAAAGCTCATCTCTTCCGTCCTTCGAATTCTGGGGGGACCGGGAGGGAGCGGCACCCGCCGGGGCGGGCGCCGCATCGGGCGCTTATTTGCGAAGGCCGATCTCTTCGGCGATTTTCACGTAGCGCTCGTAGTCCTTCTTGACGAAGGGGTCGTAGGCTTCCTTCGGCATGTAGCCGGGCTCGTCGCCGAGCTTCTTGACGAGGCTGATCCACGACTTCGCCTCGGTCGTCTTGGCCAGCGCCGCCTGCCAGGCGTCCTCGACCTCCTTCGGCAGTCCCGGAGGGCCGGCGACGCCACGCCAGCCGACGATCGAGACCTCCGGCAGGCCGACTTCGGTGTAGGTCGGGATGTCGTCGAAGCCCTCGACACGCTCGGGCGTCGTCATGGCGAGGCCGCGCACGGCACCGCTCTGCAGCGCCGAGGCAAAGGAAGCGAGATTGCCCTGGGCGAAATCGACCTCGCCCTGGAGGAGGGCCAGCAGCGCCGCGCCGTCCGAATCGTAGTGCACCGGCGTTCCGACGCTGGCCGGAAGGCCGAGCTCGCCGAAAAGCATGTTGGGACCGAGATGCGTGACGTTGCCCGCGCCGGCCGTCCCGTATTTGAAGCTGGCGCCCTCCGCCTTCAGCGCTGCGGCGAAGTCATCGAAGCTCTTGTAGGAGGAATCGGCTTTGACGATCAGCACGTTCGGATTGATCTGCGTGCGCGCGAGATAGTCGAAATCGTCGTAGCTGTAGGGGAGGTCAGGGCTGAGCGCCGGGCGCAGCACATTGGCCCCGATCGCGGTCATCAGCATGGTGTAGCCGTCCGGCTCGCTCTCCTCCACCTGCTGCGCGCCGACGGCGCCGCCGGCCCCCGGCACGTTGACGACGATGACGCCCTGCCCGAGGAATTCCGGCAGCACGCTCGCCAGCGCCCGTGCGGCGAGGTCCGTCGCCCCGCCCGGCCCGTAGGGCACGACGAGACGGATCGGCTTTTCGGGATAGGCGTCCTGCGCCTGTGCCGGCACGGCTGGAGCGGCGAGGGCGAACGCACACAGCGCAGCCCCGGCGGCCTTTCGGATGATGCTCAACGAAAATTGGGCTCGCATGTCAGTTCCCCTCTGATGGAGCTTGGGTGGTGACCAGGTTTTGCGATGGGATCGGGAGCGCCGATATTTCGGTCTCCTCCCGCTCTTGCCAGGCCTGGTCGTCCTGGCGGTAGACGAAGCGCTCGAGGGCGAGCCGCGCGGCCGCCGCGGAAAGGTCGGTATCGCTGACGTAGAGCGTGCCCTCCCAGCCGAACGGGTCGTGGCTGGTCGGGCCGAGCATGCGCTTGACGCCGCCGAGATAGGCGCTCGAATGGGCGAGCGGCCCGGAAAGGGTGATGACGTCGGGCGCGGCAAGGGCGATCGCCGCCTTCAGCGAGCGGCCGAGATTCTGCCCCGCCTGGCCGAGCGCGGCCGAAAGGTCCCGGTCCCCCGCCTCCGCCGCATGCAGCGTGCTCGTCAGCAGCGTCGCATAGGCCGGGTCGTGCGGCTGCGGCGCGCGATAGCGGTCGACGAGACCGAGCGAGCGCAGCACGGCATAGCCCGAGGCGATGGTGGTAAGGCAGCCGCGCCGACCGCAATTGCACAGCTCCTCCACGCCCGCGACCGGCATATGGCCGAAGGTGGCGGCGGCGCTGCGCCCCCCGCGAATGAGGCGCCCGTCGAGGATCAGGCTGGCGCCGATGCCGAGCTGGATCGAAACGAGGAAGGCGTTCTGCGCGCCGGCCGCCTGGCCGAAGGAGCATTCGGTCAGGTTGAGCGCGTTCTGCATCGTCTCCAGGAAGACCGGCGCGCCGAGCTTTTCCTGCAGCGGGCCGGCGACGGGCGTGTCGAACCAGCCGATATCGGGCGAGGAGAGGACGCGCAGCGCCGAGGTGTCGACGACGCCGGCGCAGGCGACCCCGCAGCCGAGGACGCTCTCCTTGGCGATGCCCCGCTCGGCGATCAGCTCCAGCGCCGCCGCGCCGAGGGCGCGCAGCGTTTCGTCCGGATCCGGCCGGCTGAGCCGCGAGACGGGACGCCTGGCGACGAGCTGGCCCTTCAGGTCGGCGATGGCCACGCTCTGCTCATAGGCGTTGATGGCAATGCCGACGACGAAATGGGCATCCGTGCGCAGGTCGAGCTCGATGGCGCGCCGGCCGGGCTGGCCGCGCTCGATCAGTTCCTGCCCTTCCTGGATGAAGGCGCTGTCGAGAAGCTTCTGGGTGAGGCGGGTGACGGTGGCGGGATTGAGCCCCGTGAGCTTGGAGAGCTGCGAACGGGAAAGGGGGCCGCGCGAGAGGAGCTTGCTAAGCACTTGTGCAGCCAGCGGTTTCGCCATCGACAGCCCTTCGCTCATTTGATTGTTTTACGAAAGCAATTAATTAGAACCATGTCAAGCGGGCCCTCGACCAGGTCCCACGACCGGCCTGCCGGGCGCCCAAAAGCCGGCCATTTGCGGGGGAAAACGTGGAGGAAAGGACGCTGCGGGGCGACGCCGGCGCGTCCGTCCCTGTCGGCCGGGGCCCGGAAGGATCCTCTTTCGAGGCGGCCTAGCCGACGCTGGCGAGGAAGGCGCGCGTGCGCGCCTCCTGCGGTGCGTTCAGCACCTCCGAGGGCGTTCCCTGCTCCACGACGACGCCTTGATCCATGAACACAATCCGGTCGGCGACATCGCGCGCGAAAGCCATTTCATGGGTCACGACGACCATGGTCATGCCGCCGCTTGCAAGGTTGCGCATGACTTCGAGCACCTCGCTGACCAGTTCCGGGTCGAGCGCCGATGTGGGCTCGTCGAACAGGAGCAGCTTGGGCTCCATCGCCATGGCGCGGGCGATCGCCACCCGCTGCTGCTGCCCGCCGGAAAGCTGGCTCGGATAGGCATCGGCCTTGTCCGCCAGCCCGACGCTTGCCAGAAGCTCCAGCGCCAGCTCGCGCGCGGCGGCCTTCTTCATGTGCCGGACCGTGACCGGGCCTTCCATGACGTTCTTCAGCGCCGTCATGTGGGCGAAGAGATTGAAATGCTGGAACACCATGCCGATGCGCGCCCGCCGCGAGGCGGCTTCCTGCCCGCCGAGCTCAATGAGGTGGTTCCCCTCGCGCCGGTAGCCGACCAGATCCCCGTCGACCGACAGCCATCCCGAATCGATCGCCTCCAGATGGTTGACGCAGCGCAGGAAGGTCGACTTGCCCGAGCCGGACGGCCCGATCAGGCAAAACACCTCGCCCCGACCGACCTCCAGATCGATCCCCTTCAGCACCTTCAGGCTGCCGAACGACTTGGTGACGGATTCGGCGAGCACCATGGGCGGCTGTTCGGTTGTTGCGATATCCTGCATCTGGGACTGGCTTCCGTGCTCGCTAGATCGTTCCGCCGGGCTGCTGAAAGCCCCTTCCGAAGCGGCGTTCGAGGAAATGCTGCCCGATGGAAAGCAGCGTGCACATGAACAGGTACCAGAGGCTCGCCACCACCAGGAGCGGGATGATCTCGAATGTGCGCGCGTAGATGATCTGCGCCGAATAGAGCAGCTCCGGCAAGGCGATGACGCTCACCAGCGAGGTCGTCTTCAGCATCAGGATGACCTGGTTGCCTGTCGCCGGCACGATGGCGCGCAGGGCCTGCGGCAGCGTGATCCGGCGGAACGCCTTGAGCCGCGTCATGCCGATCGCCAGCCCCGCCTCGCCCTGCCCGTGGCCGACGGAAAGGACGCCGCCGCGCACGATCTCCGACATGTAGGCGGCCTCATGCAGAGTGAGGCCGATGGCTGCCGCCATGAAGGGCGTGATGGAATTGCCGGAAAAGGAAAACAGGGTCGGACCGCCCGGAATGCCGATACTGATCTCCGGATAAAGGGCCGAGATATTGAACCAGAAGATCAGCTGCACCAGCAGCGGCGTGCCGCGGAACAGCCAGATATAGGCGGCCGCGAAGGTCTTCAGCCACGCATCGCCCGAAAGCGTCAACAGGGCCAGCAGCACGCCGAGGGCGATCGCGAGGCTCATCGCGATCACCGTCAGTTCGATCGTCACCCACAAACCCGAAAGGATCGTCCTGTTCGTCAGGTACTTGAGAACGATGTCCCACTGGAAGTTGGGATTGAGCACTGCCGACGCGATGATGCCGATCGCCAAAAGGGCCAGAACGGCGTTGGCCGCCCAGCGGCCGTATTGCGGCCGCCGGACGATTGTCAGCGCACTTCTGTCCGCCTCCCCGGGCGTGCCGGGGCCCGTCCGGGAAGGCGCAGCGGCGGTCGACTTCATGTCTGTCGGTTACTCCTGCGGTCCGTCGCTCAGGGCTTTTCGATCGCCAGTTCGGAGATCTTCCAGTCTTCCATGATCGCCTGATAGGTCCCGTCGTCCATCATGTCCGCGAGCGCCGCCTTGAAAAGCTCGGCCATCGGGTCGCCTTTGCGGAAGGCAAAGCCCGAAAAGCCGGAGACGTCCGAGGTCGGGGTCTTCTCGAAAGTCCCCTTGCTCTGCTTCACGATGTAGCCGGTATAGGGCGCGTCGCCCAGCCAGCCATCGATGCGGCCGGTCTTGACGGCGAGGCTGCCCTCGTTCGGGCCGGAAAAGACCATCACCTCGATCTTCTCCTTGCCCTCGCTCTCGCATCTGGCCTGCAGCTTGGGCAGGAGCTCCAGGAACTGCTCGCCGCCCTGCGTCGTGCCGACCTTGTGGCCGCACAGCTTGTAGAGGTCGATATCCGCCGTGTTGCCGGCCTTCACCATCACCGAGGTGCCGGTGCGCGTGATGTTGGCGAAGTCCATCTTCTCCTGGCGCTCGGGCGTGTTGTGGAAGGCGGAGGTATCGTAGCGCTCGCCGAGAATGCCCGCGACGATGCCGGAAAACTTCGCCTGCTCCGCCTTGATCGGAATGCCGAGCTTGGTGGCCACCGCCTTCTGGAAATCGAGGACGTAGCCCGCCATCTCGCCGCCCTCGTCGATATAGTAGCTTGGCGGATATTGCGGGTCGTAGACGGCCGTCAGACCGTCCCGATAGGCATCGGGAATCTTGGCATAAAGCGCCGGATCGGCGCCCTCGGGCGCGCTCTGCGCATAGGCGGCGCCCGCGCCGGAAACGCATGCCGCCACAAGGGTCGCGAGCAGCGCCGCGGCGTTCGCTCGCGGCCGGCGGCTCATCGGGGACCGAATTTTCATCACCTGTTCTCCTCTTGATTTTTCATTGCTTACGACAGCCTCTCCACCAGCCGGGCCCAGCCGTTCTTCTCGCTGGACACCCAGTCGCAAACGGTCATCCGGGCTGAGATGACCTCCTCGATTTCCAGCTCCGCCAGGCCGCAATAGTCGATCTCGTGCTCGGGCCATGGCCCGAAGGCGAGCCTCCCGCTGCCGGTCCTCTCTTCAAGGACCGTCAGGTCCTCGGAGGTATCGCGCCGCAGGACCTCGACGAGGTCCATGCCCGGCCGCGACGGATCGGGCAGCATGCGCAGGAGAAGATGCGGCCAGAGCTGCAGCACCCCCGCCGCCTCGCTCCCGGACGGAGCCTCGACATCGGGCCGCCAGGAGAGCTCCATCACCTTGCGCGTTCCCATCGTCACGGTGACGAGGACGGCGCCGTCCTCGCCGTTGTCGAAGGCGATGCCTGAATGAAGCTTCGGGTATCCCCATTTCTCGCGACCTCCGAGAACGGAGCGGTTGTTCGTCTCGAATTCGACGATCGGATGGCCGCCGCGGATCGCCTCACCGCGATCTGATGTGTATTCGACCGGCGCCAGCACCATCACGTCATGGAAGGGAAACGCCGTGTGATTGCTGAAGTCGGCGGCGGCGATCAGGACGCGGTTGTCCACGAGGTCGAAGGGCGTGTCCGCGATATTCCTCTCCAGCCAGTCGCCCTTCACGCGGCAGTCGAACGCGATCGTCTTCAGGCCGGGACAGCGGGCGGGCACGGTCGTCCCGTAGGGAAGACGGCGATAGAGGCGGGAGACGTCAAATCCTTGTGGCATCGAAGCTCTCCGAGGGCGCGACGAAAGGTCAGCGTTCCGGCGGGCAGGCAGACACGCTTTTGGAAAATTCTCGAAATATAATGTCTCCAAGAAAAATTCTGTCAATGAAATTTCTGAGCATTATAGTCGGACTCGGAAATCGCGCCGCATGTCGAAGCGTGAAAGGGGGCGTGGTATGGATAATGTCGACGGAAACCCCGATTCGAGGATCGTTCGCTCGGTTTGGATCGTGCCGCGGAGAAGCCATTGACCGGCCACGCCACAGGAAACGCCAGCGAAAGGGCTTTCCCTGTTCGCACGATCGCCTCCATCGGCGGCGAGATCCGGCAGGTTAGGCGCTCGAAGAACCTGACCATCGAAGCCCTGGCGGAGCGCGTCGATCGCTCGGTCGCCCATATCAGCAAGCTGGAGCGCGGGCTCGCCGAGCCCTCGCTACGGGATTTGTACGCCATCAGCCAGGCGCTGGAAGTGCCCGTGGCGTGGCTCCTCAGCGAACGCAATCCTGGTCCCGCCGAAGAGAGCGGCCTGATCGAGCGCAGCGGGTCGCACCGCGTGCACGAGCAGGGCGGCATCCTGACGGAAGTCCTCTCCCCCGTTCTCGGCCGGGAGATCGAAGTCATGCGCTCGGTCTTTCAGCCGAGCGCGGCCACCCCGAGGCGTCGCTCCGCCCACAGGAAGCGCGAAGACGGCTATCTGCTCAGCGGGGAGCTTGAGCTCTACATCGACGACAGGAAGTTCCTCCTGCAGGCGGGCGACAGTTACAGTTACCTGACGGATACCGTGCACTACTGCCGCAACCCCGGGCCCGAGCCGGCAGTCCTGTTCTGGATCACCAGCCGGGTGAAGCGCGACTAGAGCTCCCGGCTCCCACGACGCGCTTCAGTCCATCCAGCCATCGAGACGCCCGATTCCCACCCCCACCTTTTCGGGAGGTTGGCGGAGCCCGGCTTCCTCAGCCCCTCGGGAGATCTTGCAGAACTTCGCCATAGCCGAGGTCGAACTCGCCGACGATGAACTCGGCTCCGACGATTTCCCTGACGCCCAGCTCGAACAGCGGATCCATATGCGGATGACCGCCCACCGAGAGCGTCGCCTTGCCGACCCGCCGTTCCAGGATGTTGGCGCTGCCGACCTGGATGGTGATGACCTGGTTGACGTCGTAGCCCTTTCCGTCGGCGCGGGGGATGCGCTTCACCTGCAGGCGCGGCTGCAGCACCGGCTTTTCCACCGGCGCCTCCGTCTCTTCGAACGAGGCGACGATGAGGTCCCGCCCAAGGCGGCGCACCGTCCCTTCGATCGTCTTGCCGTCCTCGGCCAGATCGACCTCGGCGAATTTCTTCGGATATCCCAGGATCTCGCGGCCGCCGCACATGGCATCGTCCGTTGTCACGAATTCGTAGGCGACATGCCCGCCGAGCATCCCGTTGTAGCGCGCGCCGAGCACCACGCCCCCCTCGCTGTAGGCGCGCGGCCCCATGATCGGGTCGGCATCGTCGTGGACGATCGGGCAATGCATGACGAAGAATTCGACGATGTCGGAGGCAGGCTCGAATTCCGCCGGCAATGCCTTGCGAATGCCCTCCATGTCGCCGCGCGCAAAGACGCTGAGCTTGCGCAGGTCGCGGTAAAGACGCGGGAGGGGCTTGTAGAGCGGGCTCCTGTCCGGGCCGCAAAACGGCGCCGCCTTCGAGCTGGTGAAAAAATCGTCCGTGGCCATCGACTCGTTCCGTTCGAAAATTTTGTCGATTATTTTTCTACTTCGAATATTCTGTCAATCAAATTTCGTGGTGTTGCAGTTTCACGGTCGGCCTGCCCCTCCACCTCGCCGCGCAGTCGGATCGGAGCACCGCCGGCGCCTCGCCGGGAAATTGCGGTCGGCGTGCCGATCGCGCATTCAACCGTCTCTTTCCGGGACATCAGGCCGGGGCCCCGCGAGGAGCGCGGAGTCGGTGGCGGCTACGATCTGGGGATTGCCGCGGCGCCGCCGTCAGTTCGTTGGACTGACACGGCCGGTATCGAGCATTGCAGGCTGTGGCAGGCCACGGTCGGCTCAAAAAGGCAAGGCTGCCACGCCGCATGAAACAGGCAATGCGGGGTCTGAAGCGAGCCTAGCAGCCCGACCCATGGCATCGCGGCTCATGGCATTGGATACGGGAATCGACGCCGATCATCGCCCAGCGAGCGCCGGCGAGGCCGGAAGGCGTTCACCAGAAGGCGTTCACCAGAAGGCGTTCAGACGTGACGGTAGATCCTTGCGATCTCGCTGAGGAGGCCGAGGCGAACGAGTTCGCCGAGGGCCTCCGAAGGATCTTCGATCCCGTTCGCCGAGCGCCAGGCTTCGGCTGCTGCGTATTGCTCGTCCGAGAGCGCGACCACTAGGCAGTGGCGTTGCTTCGACCGCTCACGCGAACCCTCGAATTGTTCTTCCATCACCCAAGGCGGGCTGCCCTGCCCGCACCCCATGCATACCGGTCAATAACGACGCTTCGCATGCCGGCAGCTCATTATGGGGACGGAGTTTAGGCCTGTGGATCGACCGCTTCTATTTCGGTAATTCCGCTACGTCGTTACCGCATGACAGCCACGCGGAGACGACGGCTCCGCCCTTCAGCGCATCATGCGGATAAGGTCGGCAAGGCCCCGCGCCTCCAGCTTCTCGCGGATGCGCGCCCGATGAATCTCCACCGTTCGCTGGCTGATTCCGAGCTTTCCCGCGATGCTCTTGTTGGTCATGCCGAGGACCAGATGGTCGAGCACCTCCCGCTCGCGCAGGGTCAGGCGGCTCAGCCTTTCGGCGACCACCTGCGGCGGCACCGCCGGCTGCGGTCGCTGGGCGAGAAGATTTGCCGCAGTATCGATGGCGCCGAGGATCTGGCTTTCCGAGCCGGGCTTTTCGATGAAGTCGATGGCGCCAGCCCGCATCGCCTCGACGGCCAGCGGAATGTCGCCATGGCCGGTCAGGATGATCACCGCGATGTCGATGCCGCGCTTGATCATCGTCTCGTGCAGCTCCATGCCGCCCATCCCCTCCATGCGCAGATCGATGAAGGCGCAGAGCGCGCGCGCGAAATTGGCGCGCTGCAGGAACTCCTCCGCCGAGGAATAGGCGGCGGTTCGAAAGCCGTGGGCCCTCAGGAGCGCGGCGAGCGAATCGCGCACCGAGGCATCGTCGTCGACGATGAAGACCAGCTTGCCGGTCGCGGCGCTATGCATCCGCGTCCTCCTGCACCTTCAGGCTGAAGACCAGAACGGCGCCCTTCTCGGCCGGCCGCGTGCCGATGCGCCCGCCATGCGCCTCGACGATCGAGCGGCACAGCGAGAGCCCGATCCCCATGCCGCTGGTGGTGGAATTGTGGAACGGCTCGAACAGCGTCCTTTCCACCTCCGGCGCGATGCCGCTGCCCGTATCGGCCACCGACACCTCCACCATGCCGCCGATCCGCCGCGTCGAGATCGTCAGGACGCGCTCGGCCGTCTCCTCCATGGCCGCCAGGCTGTTGCGCACCAGGTTGAGCACCACCTGGCCGATCTGCACCGGATCGGCGCTGATCGGCACCGGCCCCGGCTCGAAGTCGAAGACCACCTCGGGCGGCGCGCCGCGGCTGGCCGCAAGCGCCAGTTCCACCCCCTGGCGGATGACGGTGTGCAGGACGATCGGCTCGCTGGCGATCTCGCCCTGTCCGATGAAGTTGCGCAGCCGTCGCATAAGGTCGGCCGCCCGCGAGGATTCGGACACGGCCTTGTCCATCAGCCCGGCAACCTCTTCCGGGATGGTGATGCCGTAATTGCGCAGCTCCTGGCGGCAGGCATTGACGTAGTTGGTGACGGCCGAGAGCGGCTGGTTGAGCTCGTGGGCAAGCGCCGAGGCAAGTTCGCCCATCGAACGGTCGCGCGCCGAATCGAGCAGGACGAGACGCAGGCGCGCCTCCTCCGCTTCCGCCTTGCGCCGTGCCTCTGTCGCGGCGCGCTCGCGGTCGAGGCTGTTCATGGCGAAAAGCACCCGTCGCGTGATGCGCAGGATCTCGCCGTCCATGGCGGTGAAGGGCTTGCTGCGCCCCCGCCGCTCCTCCAGCCACAGCGCGAACGAGCCGCGCGGCGAGAGCCGCGACGTGCCGTCGGGCGCGCGCCGCTCCAGCTTCTCCGGCTTGCCGGCCCAGCGGATCGTCTGCTCATAGGCCTCGCGCACCAGGACGAGCCAGTCCGACCCGTCCTCCGACAGCTCCATCATCGCCGCCCCGGCCAGCTCGCCGCCGGCGGCGTCATGGCCCAGAAGCGCGTGCAGCTGGTCGGAGGTGGCCACGCCGTTGACGAGCGCCTCCGAAAGCGGCGCCCAGTCGCAGGGCGCGGCCGGAACCTTGCCGATCGCCACCGTCTCGCCGGCAAGGCGCAGGATC
Organism: Afifella sp. IM 167; assembly: GCF_020144925.1. GTDB lineage: Bacteria > Pseudomonadota > Alphaproteobacteria > Rhizobiales > Afifellaceae > Afifella. The sequence continues at coordinate 53,022 of NZ_NSLC01000003.1, read as the reverse complement.
ATCCCCTCCGCCGAGAGCTGCTCCATCAGCTCTCCGCCATGGGCCTCGATCACCTCGCGCAGCGGCCGCCCCGCCCGCGCCTCGCTCTCGATGGCGAAGGCCGTCTTCTCCGCCTGGATGCTGCCGCGCAGCTGCACCGTGTTCTCCAGGCTCTGCAGCAGCGCCGAGATCGTCCCGCCGAGGAGCTCGCAGAAGCGCATCCGGCTCCAGCTGAGCTGCAGCGGCGCGTAATGGTGGCAGGCGACCAGCCCCCACAGCTCGTCGTTGGAGATCAGCGAGATCGACAGGCTAGCGCTCACCCCCATGTTGTTGAGGTATTCCACATGCACGGGCGCCACCGCGCGCAGCTTCGAATAGGTGAGGTCGAGCGGCTGCGGCGAGGAGGCGTCGGCCGCCAACCCGGAACGCGTCAGGATCGGCACCGGCTCGGCGTTGATGTCCGGGATGGTGCGGATGACGTTGAGGACGAAATGCCGGCGCGCCGGGTCGGGAATGTCGGAGGCCGGATAGTGCAGCCCGAGAAAACTCTCCTCCCGGACTGTGCTTTCCGCGATCACCTCGCCGTGCTTGTCCTCCGCGAAGCGGTAGATCATCACCCGGTCGAAGCCTGTCACCTCGCGGATGATCTGCGCCCCGGTCCTGGCGAGCTCGGTCATCGTCTGCGGCCGGATCAGCTCGGAGATGATCCGCTGGCGCACCAGATCCTCCTCCCACATCGCCGCCAGCCCGTTCTTCGGCGCGACGAATTCCAGGATGATCCGACCCTCATGCTGATGCGGATAGCACTCCAGCCCCGCGGCGCTGCCGTCAGGCTGCGTCACCTCCATGAACCAGGGGCGCAACAGGTCCGGCATCGTCGGCCCGAGCGGCTGGGCGAGGAGCTCGGCGCAATTGTCCGCCCCGAGGAGGTCGGACAGCGGCCGGCCGAGCAGATCGGCGCAGTCCCGGCCGAAATAGGCCTCGGTATTGCGGCTGGCGTATTCGATCGTCAGCGTCGCCGCGTCTACGGCCACCAGCGCGCCGATCGGCTGGATCGCCCCGATCATGTGGATCGGCTCGGTATCGCAGGAGCTGAGGTCGACGGCGCGGTTGAGGACCATTTCTCTGTCTGTCCTTATACGTCCGCCAGGAAGGCGGCAAAGCGCCGGAACGCGGCCCGTGCCGAGGCGATCATCGCCGCGCGCGCCGCCTCTTCGCTCGAAAGCGCCTCCACGATGCCGCAGGTCGCCCGCCAGCGCGGCGCGCCCGCCTCGCGGCACCATCGCCAGTAGGCATTGCCCGACGCGCCGGCCTCCGCGAGCATCGTCTCCGTGGCGGCGCACAGCATCGAGCCGCCCAGCATGGAGCCTTCCGAGACGTAAAGAAGCCCGGCGAGTTCGGCCTGCGAGGCGACCGCCGGCATCGCCATCCCCGCCCGCGGGATCCCCTCGCTTCCGCCGAGACTGACGAGATCCTGCGCCAGGATCGGCGCGCGCGGCGCGTAATGGAAGCCGCGCCGCTCCAGCCCATAGGCCGCGCAGGCGCGCGCCACCGCGGGGTCGAAACCGAGATAGAAGCCGTGCAGCGCCGCCATCAGCCGGCGGTAGCGACCGAGTTCGAGCACGCCCTCCTGCAGCTCGGCAAAGGCGGCGTGCTGGTCCAGGGCCAGATGCTGCTCCCTCGTCTCCCTGCGGAGCACGAAGCGGAACGACTCGGCCTCGTGCCTTTCCCTCAGGAAGATGGTCAACTAGGTCTCCTGGATATCGGCCGCCCTCCCCCCGGAGAGCCGGCCAGCTGGCCTGCAGCCCTGCGAATGTAGCGCGGCGGCGACAGGTGCTTCAACACGGCACTGGACATTCGCTCACGGAAGGGAAACGATCGGGAAACTGTAAGCCACGCAACACGATATGCAAAACGGGGCGATACGATTTCCCTTCTGCCGGGAGCGCACGAAGCACCCGCTCAACCTGCCCGCGAAATGACGATCCTGAAGCACGCCAACCAGTCCCTGAAGCTGACGCATGTGGATGCGGCGGCCGCGGCGGCGCTTCTGTCGGCGATCTCCGATCTCGCCATCGTCGTCGACCGCGACGACGTCATCGTCGATCTGACGCACAATCTCGACCGGCGCCTGGCGGAAAGCATCGCCCATTGGCGCAACCGGCCTATCGCCGAGGTCGTCCGTCGCACCAGCCGCCCCGTCCTCAGGGAGATGCTCGGCGCGGCGCGTAACGGGCGCGTCGCCTCCCACTACAGCGTCCAGCACAGCCTCGATGCGGGCGCGACTCTTCCGATTCAGTACGCCGCCGCGCGCATGAGCGATGAGGACCGGGTGGTGCTCGTCGGCCGCGACCTGCGGCCGATGACGGAGCTCCAGTCGCAGCTCCTCGCCCACCAGCAGTCTCTCGATGCCAACGCCACGAGCCTGCGCAAGGCCGAGGCGCATTACCGTCTCCTCTTCGACACGGCCTCCGACGCCATCGTGACGATCGATGCGGCAACAGGCCGCATCCGCGAGGCCAATCCGCGCGCCGCCGGCCTCCTCGGCCAGCCGGGCGAGGATCTGGAGGGCAGCCGGCTCTCCTCCTTCTTCAGGCGCGCCGAGCGGCGAAGGATGACGGCGCTCCTGGCGCAGGTGCTAGCTTCCGGCAGGCCGGTCTCGGCGACGGCCGATTCCATGGGCGGCGAGTGCCTCGCCCTTTCCGCGGAGCTCTTCCGGGCCGGCGACCTTCGCCTGGTCATGGTGCGCCTTTCGCCGGCGCGCGAAACGGCCGACGAAGCCGACCTCGCTCTCGTTTCGCTGGTGCGCGGCGCGGTGGAAGCCGTTCTCCTCACCGACGAGACGGGCCGCATCCTGTGGGCGAACGATTCCTTCCTCGCCCTTTCCGGCATCGCCAGCGCCGCGCTCGCGGTCGGTCGCCCCGTGCACGATTTCTTCGGCTGGAGCCCGCTGCAGAAGGAAGTGCTGCTGCAGAATATCCGCGGCCATGGCCGGATCGAGCATTTCGCCGCCACCATCCGGATGGGCCACGGCCTTGGCCGGGGCGTCGATCTTTCCGCCGTCTTCATCGCGGACGGAACGCCGCCGGGCTACGGCTTCGTCATGCGTGCCCTTTCGGCGGAGAGTTCGGCCACGGCGGAGGAGAGCGGCATCGAGCGGGCCGCCGAAGGCATGATCGACATGATCGGCCGCGTGCCGCTGAAGGATCTCGTGCGCGAGACGACGGACGTGATCGAGAAGATGTGCATCGAGACGGCGCTGCAGCTGAGCGGCAACAACCGCACGGTCGCGGCGCGCGTCCTCGGCCTCAGCCGCCAGGCGCTCTACGCCAAGCTCAACCGCTTCGGCATCGTCGCCCCGGATGGCGCCCCGGATATCGAGGCCGCTTCGCCGAACGGCGAGGCCCGCGAGGGCGGCGCCTGAGCGCGCTCAGCTTTCGCCGATCACCAGCTCGGAAAGCCTTTCGGCCGTCTCGCGCAGCAGCGGCACATGGGCCTGCGCGCTCTTCAGGCTGAGGCGCTGCGAGGGCGCGTGCAGGGAGAGCGTGGAAAACATCTTTCCCTGCCGGTCGCTGATCGGCACCGCGATGCCGATCATCCCCTCGATGAATTCCTCGTTGTCCTGCGCCCAGCCTTCCTCGCCGGCGCGCTGAAGCTCCTCCATCAGCTTCCTGCGGTCGGTGATGGTGTTCGGCGAATACGATTCCAGCCGCATGTTGCCGAGAAGGCGTTCCAGGCGCGCGCGCCCGAGCGTCGACAGATAGGCCTTGCCGCTCGCCGTGCAGTGGAACGGCACGGCACTTCCGATGGGCAGCTGGATGCGCAGCGGCCATTTCGTCTCCGCGCGCTCGATATAGATCATGCCGGCGCGATCGGGCGCGGCGACGTTGCAGGTCTCCCCGATGCGCTCGGCGAGCGCCTGCAGGATGCCGACCATGTTGGTCTGCATGCGCATGGAGGAAAAGACGTTGGTGGTGAGGCGCCGCAGCCTAAGGCCGGGCGTATAGCTGCGCCCGTTCAGCTCGCGCTGCAGGAAGCCGTGCGATTCCAGCGTCGCGAACAGCCGCTGCACGGTCGGCTTCGGCAGATCGATCCGATCCATCATGTTGGTCGGCGTCACCGGCACGCCGGCCCTTGCGATCTCTTCCAAAAGCACGAGAGGCCGCAGATTGGGCGGAATGGCGTCCTTCTTGTCCGCTTCAGCAGAATTCAATGTCTCGCCCTTCCCGCTTGCACCGCGCCCGTCTTGCCGGGCTGGCCCTCCATTTCGCGCAAGACCCGGCCGGGAAACGAACGCCATCGGCGCTGCCTCAGCCCGACAACCGCGTTATTTGCCAAAAGCGCGTCTGAATTCAAGCGTGGCGCGGCATCCGGGCCAACGGACGAAAGCCGACCCCGGGCCGGCCCGCCGGCAACGCCGGCGAACCGTTTGTCGGGAGAAAAGGGGACGGCGGCTCCCGGCCGCCGGCCCTTGCCTTGCAGCTGAGCCTATTGCTGGCCTTGGCGAACCTTTTCCGCGCCCTGGACCACCTCGCTGTGCAACTTCTGCACGCGCGAATGGTAGGGATAGACCAGCTTGGCGAAGTCTTCCTGGGACTTGTACACCCTGGCGAAGAACGCGTTCTCGTCGAGATATTTCTTGATGATCTCGTTCTGCGCGTCGATGAACATCTGGTAATACTCGTCCGGCGTATCGAGGACATGGATGCCCCCTTCCTCGTACTCCTTCACCGCCAGAGAGTTCTCCCTCAGGTTCGTCGCCTGGGTCTGCATGGCGTTCGCCAGCACGGCCGTGCGGATCATCGCCTTGAGGTCGTCCGGCAGACCTTCGAAGAAGCTCTTGTTGATCAGGAGTTCGCCGACATCGGTCTGCTGGTGCAGCCCCTGCAGGTAGTAGTAGTTCCAGATTTTCGACAGGCCGAGATTGCGGTCGTCGGCAGGCCCGATCCATTCGGCCGCGTCGATCGTGCCGCGCTGGGCGGCCGGAACGAGCTCCGAGCCGGGCATGGCGACGGCCGGCACGCCCATGGCGTTGTAGGTCTGGCCGGCGATGCCGGGAGGCGCCCGGTACTTGAGCGAGCGGAACTCGTCCATGCTCTCGAAGGGCTTGGCGAACCAGCCGAGCGGATCGGGGCCCATCGGCTCCATCGGGAAGGAGACGACGTCGAGGTTCATCACCTCCTGCAGCAGCTCCTGGTAGAGATCGAAGCCCTCGCCGGCGTAGTACCATGACATCAGGCTCTGCTGATCCATGCCGGTGCTCGCCGGCACGTTGGAGAAGAGCACGAAGGCCGAGTTTTTGCCGGACCAGTAGTGCGGCCAGCAATAGCCCGCATTGACGACGCCGTTGCTGACGGCGTCCAGGATCTCGAACGCCGCGACTTCGGCACCGTCCGGCAGGACGTTCACCTTCAGCCGGCCGCCCGACATGTCTTCCAGGCTCTTGCCGAACTCCTCGACGAGCTTGAAGTACAGGCTGGAATTGGGAACGGCCGTCTGGATGTTCAGGTCGTAGGTCTTGTCCTGTGCCTTTGCGGCCCCCGGGCTGCCGAAAGCGACGGCAGCGCCGAGAAGGCCGCAGGCAAGGACCTGCGTGAATCTCGTCATCACTGGGATTTCCTCTCTTTGAACCTGTTGTCGGTCTCTGTTTCTTCTTCTTTTCAGTCCGGCTTCCTCCTTTCTCGTTCGAATAATCTGCGGCGCCCCCTATTGCAGGGCGTTCGGCAGCCACAGGACGATCTGCGGGAACATGACCAGGGCCAGCACCACGAGGAGCTGCAGGAAGACGAACTGGGTCATGCCGAGATAGATGTCCCCCATCTTCCATTCCGGCACGACGCCCTTCAGGAAGTAGGCCGACAGCGCCATGGGCGGCGTCAGCCACGAGGTCTGCAGCGTCACGGCGACGAGGATGGAGAACCAGAGCGGGTCGTAGCCCATCTCCACCATCGTCGGCAGGAAGATCGGCACGATGACGAGCACGATCGGGATCCATTCGAGCGGCGAGCCGAGCAGGAAGACGATGAAGAGGATGATGAGCAGCATCACCGTCGGCGGCAGCGACAGGCTGAGAAGGTATTCCGTCAGAAGGTCGGCGCTGCCGAGCCGCGAGAAGACGGCGCCGAAGAAGTTCGCCGCGCCGAGCAGGAACATGATCATCGAGGACAGGAGCAGCGTCTGGAAGACGCACTGCTTGAACGATTTCCAGGTCATGCGCCGGTAGGCGATCGCCAGTACCAGCGAGGCGAGCGCGCCGCAGGCGGCCGCGTCGGTCGGCGTGGCGATGCCGGCGATGATGACGCCGAGCGTGAAGCAGATCACCACCATCACCGGCACGATGCCGAGGAGGAGCTCCAGCATCTTCTCCCCGAAGCTCGTCTCGCTGAGCTCCTGGCTGGTGAGCGGCGGCCCGAGCTCCGGGTTCATGTAGCTGCGCACGAGCGTGTAGACGATGTACGTCGTGGCAAGCACGAGGCCCGGCACGATGGCCGCGGTGAAGAGGTCGGAGACCGGCACGCCGACGACCGGACCCATGACGATGAGCAGGATCGAGGGCGGAATCAGGATGCCGAGCGTGCCTCCGGCGCCGATCGCCCCGGCCGACAGGCGGGTGTTGTAGCCCGTCTCCCGCATGATCGGCGCGGCCATGACGCCGAGCACCGTGACGGAGGCGCCGACGATGCCGGTGGCCGCGGCGAACAGCGTCGCAACGAGAAGCACGATGAGATAGAGCGAGCCGCGCAGGCGCCCGAGCAGGAGCCGCAGCGCCCGGAACATGCGGTCCATCAGGCCCGAACGCTCCAGCACGAAGCCCATGAACAGGAAGAGCGGGATCGCGGCGAGCGTCGTGTTCCGCATCAGCGAGAAGAACTGATACTGCATGAGGCCGACGACCCGGTCGCCCATGCCCATGTAGCCGAACACCAGCGAGACGAAGATGAAGGTGAAGGCCATGGGATAGCCGGTCAGGATGCCGGCGAAGATGGCCGCGAGCGAGACGAGGCCGAGGACGGGGTCAGACATCGACGCCCCCGTCGCGGAACGGCCGGTTCGCCGCGATGCAGTAGCAGCTCTTCAGGAGCTCGGAGACGCCCTGGACGAGCAGCAGCGCGCCGGTGATCGGCATCACCGCCTTCAGCGGATAGATGATCGGCATCATCGGGCTGGTGGGAATGCGCTCGCCCTGCATCCAGGAGGTGCGCGCATAGATGAAGGTCGCCTCGGTGAAGAAGAACATCGCCGGGAAGAACAGGAAGAGGATCATCACGCCGTCGATGACCCCCTGCCAGCGCGGCGGCAGCACGTTGAAGAGGAAGTCGGCGCGCACATGCCGGTCCTGGCCGAGCGTATAGGCCGCGCCGAGCATGAACAGCGCCCCGTAGAGCATGAAGGTGGCGTCGTAGGCCCACATGGTGGGGCTGTTGAAGCCGTATCGGGCGACCACCTCGTAGACCAGCGCGCCGATCATCGGCACGATCAGCCAGGCGGCCGCCTTGCCCACGATCCGCCCCGGTATGTCGAGGAATTCGGTTGCCCTACGAAGGCGACGTTCGCTCGCCTCGCTCATCCCCATAGACACATTCCCTCCCCTTCGACGGCCGTGCGGCCTGCCGGGTTTTTTTGTTCGCTTTTGTGATTTTTGCCGTGCCGGAGCGGGTCGTTGCCCGCGCCGGAAAACCCTCGCCCACGCCGTCTTTTCTTGCCGCGGGCAGGCTTTGGGTAAAGACTTCCTCCAGGCGCGGACCGCCCGATCTGAGGGCCATGTCCGACAAGCGCCGAGGAAGGCGCCCCGCGAGGCTTCTCGCGGTTGCGAAATCGGAGGACGGGCGGAAAAAGCGAGCCGTTTTCAAGGCCTTGTCACTTGCCCGGCAAACCGCTCCCTCTCCGATCAAGGTTCCCGTCCCCTTCGCAGATGCGCAAAAAATGATGCTTGCAGGCTCAATAAACGCGCATTAGAAACAGTTTGCAAGACTTATAAAAGACAAAAGAGGGACGGGAACGCTTTGGGCGATCTCGATTTTGACTACGTCGTCGTCGGCGGAGGATCGGCGGGCTGTGTCCTTGCCAACCGCCTCAGCGCCGACCCTTCGGTGAAGGTCCTGCTCTTGGAGGCGGGGGGCCCCGATTCCAGCCTCTGGATCCACATCCCCGTCGGCTACTTCAAGACGATGCACAATCCGAAGGTGGATTGGTGCTACCGCACCGAGCCCGATCCCGGTCTCAACGGCCGCTCGATCGACTGGCCGCGCGGCAAGGTTCTCGGCGGCTCCTCCTCCCTCAACGGGCTCGTCTATGTGCGCGGCCAGCCGCAGGATTACGATCGCTGGGCGCAGATGGGCAATTCCGGCTGGAGCTGGGACGAGGTGCTGCCGCTCTTCCGCCGCGCCGAGGATCAGGAGCACGGCGAGAGCGCCTTCCACGGCAAGGGCGGCCCGCTCTCCGTCACCGATCTGAGGCTGACGCGCCCGATCTGCGACGCCTGGGTCGCGGCCGCGCAGGATGCCGGCTACCCCTTCAATCCCGATTGCAACGGCGCCACCCAGGAAGGGGTCGGCTATGTCCAGCTCACCTCGCGCGACGGCTGGCGCTGCTCGTCGGCGGTCGCCTTCCTGCGGCCAGCGAAGTCCCGCCCGAATCTCAGGATCATCACCCGCGCCCGCACGACGCGCCTGATCGTTGAAAACCGCCGCGTTGCCGGCGTCGTCTTTCGCGATGCGGAGGGCGGCGAGCAGACGGTGCGCGTGCGCGGCGAGGTCGTGCTCTCGGCCGGCTCCATCAACTCCCCGCAGCTCCTCATGCTCTCCGGCATCGGCGAGGCGGCCCAGCTCGCCGCCCACGGCATCGAGGTCGTCCGCGACCTGCCGGGCGTCGGCAAGAACCTGCAGGACCATCTGCAGGCCCGCCTCGTCTACAGATGCAACGAGCCGACGCTGAACAACGAGGTGCGCTCGCTCCTCGGCCGCGGCCGGATCGCGCTCGAATACGCCATGAAGCGCCGTGGCCCGATGGCCATGGCCTCCAGCCTCGCCATCGGCTTCTTCAGGACGCGCCCGGAGCTCGAAACTCCCGACGTGCAGTTCCACATCCAGCCATGGTCGGCCGACAGCCCCGGCAAGGGCGTCCACCCCTTCCCCGCCTTCACCGTCTCCGTCTGCCAGCTCCGCCCGGAAAGTCGCGGCGAGATCCGCCTCGCCTCGGCCGATCCCACCGCCTATCCGACCATCCATCCGAACTATCTGGCCGCCGAGACGGACCGGCGGACCATCGTCGCCGGCGTGCGCATGGCCCGCGAGATATCGCGCCACGAGCCGCTCGCCGGCAAGATCGTCGGCGCCCATTCACCGAGCGACGCGCTTTCCACCGACGCCGAGCTGCTGGAATGGGTCCGCGACACGGCGACGACCATCTACCACCCGACCGGCACCTGCCGCATGGGCCGCGACCCCAGCGCCGTCGTCGACGAGAGGCTGCGCGTGCACGGCATTGCGGGCCTGCGCGTCGCCGACTGCTCCATCATGCCCGAGATCGTCTCCGGCAACACCAACGCCCCGGCGATCATGATCGGCGAGAAGGCGAGCGACCTCATCATCGAGGACCGCCGCGCCTGACCCCGGGCGCCCCCCCACACCGCCCAACCCACGGAGAAAACATGAAAACGAGACGCATGACCGGGAGCGAGGCGTTCACCGAGGCCCTGCGCCTTGAGGGCGTGGAGGTCATCTACGGCATTGTCGGCTCGGCCTTCATGGATCCGCTCGACATCTTCAACCGCGCCGGCATCCGCTTCGTGCAGGTGCGCCACGAGCAGAGCGCCGCGCTGATGGCCGAGGGCTACGGGCGCGCAAAGGGCGTGCCGGGCGTGTGCATCGGCCAGAACGGGCCGGGCGTCACCAACCTCGTCACCGGCCTTGCCAGCGCAAAACTCAACCACACCCCGGTCGTCGTCATCACCCCCGCCGTGCCGAGCACGCTGATGGGCACCGGCGCCTTCCAGGAAATCGACCAGATGGACATGCTGCGCTCCGTCACCGTTCATCAGGTGAAAGTGGAGCGCGGCGACCGCATCGGCGAGGCGATCCGCACCGCCTTCCGCGCCGCCTGGGCGCTCGGCGGCCCGGCGCAGGTCGATATTCCCCGCGACTACTTCTATGCCGAGTGGGACGAACCGGAGCTTCGCCCGCACCAGTACCGCACAGACGGGCGCCGCGGCGGCGCCCCCGCTGGCGAGATCGAGAAGGCGGCCGCGATGCTGGCCGAAGCGAAGAACCCGGTCATCCTCGCCGGCCTCGGCGTGGTGCGCTCCGGCGCGGCGGAGAAGGTGGCCGAGCTCGCCGAGATGCTCGGCGCCCCCGTCGCCACCATCTTCATGCACAACGACGCCTTCCCGATGAACCATCCGCTCGGCCTCGGCCCGATCGGCTATCAGGGCTCCAAGGCGGCGATGAACGTCGTCTCGCGGGCCGATACCATCCTGGCGCTCGGCACCCGGCTCAACGCCTTCGGCCTCAACACCCAGTACGAGATCGACTTCTTCCCCGAGGATGCGAAGCTGATCCAGAACTCGCACGATCCGATGGAGCTCGGCGCCCAGAAGCCGATCGCCCTCGGCCTTCTGGGCGACACCGCCGAGGTAACGGCGCAGCTCGTCGAGGCTCTCAGCGGCGCCGCGATCTCCCGCGACGTCGGAGCGGTGAAGGCCGCCGTCGCGACGGAGAAAGACGCCTGGACGAAGGAGCTGGAAGAGATGTCCGACATCGACGGCGAGGTCATGCATCCGCGCCGCGCCGTCATGGAGATCGCCAAGGCCCTGCCGGAAAACGTCACCGCCGTTCTCGACATCGGCAATGTCTGCGGCACGGCCGCGGCCTATCTGCGCCCGGAAAAGCCCGGCCGGTATCTCGGCGCCGGCTCCCTCGGCGGCATCGGCGTCTCCTATGCGACGGCGATCGGCGCCAAGATGGCGCAAAAGGACGATCCCGTCTGCGTCATCATCGGCGACGGCGCCTGGTCGATGACGCTGCAGGAGGTGATGACGGCCGTCACCGAGAAGGTGAACGTCGTCGCCATCCTCATGAACAACAACGTCTACGGCGCCGAGCGGCGCAACCAGTACGATTTCTTCGACGAGCGCTATTTCTGGACGGAGCTGGAAAACCCCTCCTTCTCCGAGATCGCCCGCAACATGGGCGCGGTGGCAAAGCGCATCACCAGGCCGGAAGAGATCGCCCCGGCCCTCGCCGAGGCCTTTGCGAGCGAGGCTCCGGTCGTCCTGGAAGTGATGATCGACGGAAAGGTGCTCTCCGAGCCCTATCGCCGCGATGCGCTGCGCCGGCCGAAGCGGCACCTGCCGCTCTACCGCAACTGAGGCGGCGATGCCGAGCGCACGCGAGGCTTACTGGATCGCCCACGTCACCGTCACGGACGAGGCGCAATACGCCGCTTACCGGAAGATGGCCGCCGAGGCGGTTGCCGCCCATGGCGGAAAGTTCCTCGCCCGCGGCGGCCGTTACCGGCAGATGGAGGGAACGGATCGGCCCTGGAACACCGTGGCGGTCTTCCCGAGCTTCGAGAAGGCCGTCGAATGCTACGATTCCCCCGCCTACCAGGCGGCGGTGAAGATCGCCGCCCGCGCCTCAGAGCGCGAGCTCGTCATCGTCGAGGCGGGCTGAGGCCCGCGGCGCGGGATCGCCCGCTTCCCCGCCCGCCGGGCCATGCGGGCAATAGGGGCCGGGCCCGCACAGCCTGCCGGAGGCGAACCAGGAATCGCGGAAGCAATGGCCGCGCTGGACGGCGCAGCGCTCGAAATCGGGACAATCGTGGCAGATCGTCCCGGCAAAGCTCTCGCGCGGCGGATAGGCCATGGCGCGCGCGGCCGCGCTGTTCCACACATCCATGAGCGACTGGTGCGCGAGGTCGCCGACGACGAAGGGCGCATGGTGGGGCACCTGCTCGCACAGGGTCACCTTGCCCTCCGGCGTGACGAAGATCGCCGATCGCCCGCCCGAACAGGCGCCGCGCCCGGAAAACCAGAAGCGGCGCTTCTCCTGCGCGCCCATCGCCTCGGCCGGCTTCAGCCGGCCGTAGAGGATGTCGACGCCGCGCGGGGCCCATTGCGCCTTGAGGCGCGATATCTCTTTCTCAAGGCAAGCCGCCTCCCTCTCGTCGAGGACGTACTCGCCACTGCCGGTGTGGTGGGAGGCGAAAGCCGGCGAGATCTTCATCTCGGTGATGCCGAGCCCCGCGAGCATGTCCACCGTGGCCGCGATCGTCGCAAGGTTGTGGCGCGTCACCACCGTGTTGGTGCGCACGTAGAGCCCGGCGGCCCGAAGCGCCCGGATGCTCTCCACCAGCGCCGCATGGTGGCCCCGGCGGCCGACCATCCTGTCGGAGATCGCCGGATCGGCGCTGTCGATGGAGATCTGCAGGTAGTCGAGGCCGCTCGCGGCGAGACGGGCCGCCTGCGCCGGCGTCAGCGGCACCTTGGTGGAAACGTCGGTGACGAAGCCGAGGGCGACCGCCTCCTCGACGATGGAGAGGAAGTCGGTGCGCGCGAAGCCGTCGCCGCCGCACAGATTGACCTGACGCACCCCGGCCTGCCAGGCCTGCCGCAGAATGTCGGCGATCCGCTCCAGCGACATTTCCCGCCTGCGGCCGGCATCCTGGCGCGGAGCGTAGCAGTAGAGGCAATTCGTCTTGCAGCGCGAGGTGGGCTTCAGGATCATCGCGAACGGCGCCTCGAACCGGCTCGAAGGGTCGAGCCGGTTCGCCGCCAGAACGAAATCCTGCGGCTCGTAGCGCCGGCAGGCGCCGTCTTCGGAAACGGCCTCCGTAACGATCTCCCGGCGCGGATCGATCCGCCCGAGAAGCCGCTCCAGAAAGGCTCCCGCTGCCTCCGGTTCTTCCGAGGATACGAGGGCGAGCGCCGCCAACACCTCGCGCCAGTTCCGCCGGCCGTCGATCAGCGCCAGCCCCACCGCCTCGCACGGATGCAGGACGCCCGTCCTCAGGCTCTGATGCGGCAGGAAGGCGAAGGCGATCTTGTCGCTTTCTCGCCGCATGAAGAAGAAGCGGCTGAGCCGCGGCACCGCTTCCGGTTCGCAGATACGCATGACAAGCCCTCTTCATGCGGGCCTCGTTGTCTGGGCCTTCTCGTGGCGGGAAGGCGCCGCCGCCAGACGGTCGGGACGCGGCGCCCGAAACGCGGCGCCCGAAACGCTGCAGTGCGGCGTTCGCCGGTGGCGCGGCCCGAAAAACCTAGACCGAGCTGGCGCAGGAGCTGCAGACGTCCGAGCCGCAAGAACCTCCGTCGGAGGCGTTGAGGCAGGATTCGTTGCCGCAATCCCCGCCACCGCTGTTGACGAGACAGGAATTGTCGGAGCAGTCGCCGCCCCCGCCGGAATCGGAAGAGCAGTCGGCCCGGACGCCGGGCACGTTGACGCCGGCCTGCTTGAAGGTGAGGCCAACTTCCTTCATCGCCTTGCCGACTTTGCGCAGGGCTTCCTCGTCCTTCTTCTCCACCAGAGCGTTGAAACCGTCACTGAACCACTTGGCGTAGCTTTCCATGGTGACCTCCCGAAAGTTCTGCGGTCGATGAATTCCTGCCAGATCGATAGAGGAGAGAGGATAGCCTCGCCATTAGCCGGCTACTTCGTGTCAAAACGGCGCAATAAGTTTCCATTAAACAAATTATTAGGAACGAAGCGGCCGTTCATACTGTGGGAGCGATGCCCCCGACGATAGTGCCCCGGCGATATGCGGCGCACGCACGATCAGGGCGTGCCGGCACGAGCGCGCCGTCCTGCCAGAGACAAACTGTCCGCTGCCGCGCCGGGCGAAGGCGCGCTAGAGTTCTGTCTCGGCCGGATGGACGCCACGGGGGGTGTTCGAACGGGCGCCGGCGAGGGCAGGAACGGGGACCGTCCTGTCCCGATACGAGCGCCTTGGCGGGCCGGATCGGCGAGCGCGCTCTTTCTCCCGCGCTCGCCTCCGGACTGCAGCCACCTTCCGGCGCCTCCGGCCGCACTCGGATCGGAGGCAAGCATGGTTGCCACTTTTTTCGGTGTTATCTTCAATCTCGTCGGGATTCTGCTGCTCTTCCGGTACGGCCTGCCGCAGATCGCGCTTCCCGGTCAGCCCGGCGCGAAGATGCCGGAACGCGAAACGATCGATGAGATGAACGTGCGCCGTTCGGGCGAGATCGGCCTCCTGCTCCTTCTCCTCGGCACGCTGCTCCAGGCGGTCGGCGCTTTCGCGGCATAGAACCGTTCGCTTCTCGCCCGTCGCTGGAAGCTCTATGCGCTGATCCGCGCTTCGCGGGTCGAGCGCAGCAGCGCCTCGGCTTCGGCCAGCGGCACCGGGCGGCTGTAGTAGAAGCCCTGTCCGATCTGGCAGCCGAGATCGGCAAGACGCTTGTCGAGTTCCGGCGTCTCCACGCCCTCCGCCGTCGTCTCGATCCCGAGCGCCCTGGAAAGGTGCAGCACAGCCTCCACGATCGCCTGCCGGTCCTTGTCCTCCAGCATGCCGATGATGAAGGAGCGGTCGATCTTGAGGGAATCGAGCTTCAGTTCGCGCAGATGATAGAGGCCGGAAAAGCCCGTCCCGAAATCGTCGAGCGCGATGCGCACGCCCGAGGCCCGCAATTCGTCGAGCACGGCCCGCGCCTCGGACATGTTGTCGACCAGCGCGCTCTCCGTCAGCTCGATCTGCAGCCGATAGGGAGGAAAGCCGCTCGCGCTGACGGCCGAAAGCAGCATGGCCGGCAGGTCCGGATCGACGATCTGTTTGGCCGCCAGATTGACCGAAAGGACGAAGTTTCCCGGCCATCCGGCCACGACGGCCGTCGCGTCGCTCAGCAGCCGCGAGGTGAGCGCTCCGAGCTTGCCGCTGTCCTCGGCGATCGGAATGAAAAGGTCCGGCATGAGAAGGCCGCGCTCCGGGTGCTGCCAGCGGGCGAGTATCTCAAAGCCCAGCACCTTGCCCGAGGAGAGGTCGATCAGGGGTTGGAGGAACGGTTCGATCTCGCCGCGCGCGATCGCTCCGTCAATCTCGTTCTCCAGCGTCACGCGCTCCAGGAGCTCCGCATCCATGCCGGCGCGGAAGAAGTGAAAGCTGCCCCGGCCCTGCGACTTCATGTGGTACATGGCGATGTCGGCGTTGCGCAGCAGCGTATCGGCGTCGCGTCCATCCTCCGGATAGACCGCAACGCCGATGCTGGCGCCCAGGGAAAACCGCATCTGGTCGATCTGGATAGGCTGGGAAAGCGCTTCGGCGAGCTGTCGCACCAGGCGCAGAAGCTCTGGGGAATCGGGGGCGAGATCGACGATCGCGGCGAACTCGTCTCCGCCCAGCCGGGCGACGAAGCCATGTCCGTCGAGGAGCGCCTTCATCCGCTCGGCCAGGATGCACAGGGCCTCGTCGCCGACCTGGTGGCCGTACATGTCGTTGACCGGCTTGAAGCGATCCAGATCGATGAGGAAGACGGCGCAGGGAGCGTCTCCATCGGGCACCGCGTTGCGATGCGCGAAGACC
Source organism: Afifella sp. IM 167 (assembly GCF_020144925.1). Taxonomy (GTDB): domain Bacteria; phylum Pseudomonadota; class Alphaproteobacteria; order Rhizobiales; family Afifellaceae; genus Afifella. The sequence continues at coordinate 37,515 of NZ_NSLC01000003.1, read as the reverse complement.
TCGAAGAGCTGGCGCCGGTTGGGAAGGCCGGTCAGCGCGTCATGGCGCGCGAGCCGGCCCGCCTCCCGCTCTGCACGTTCCTTCTGCACGATCCTCCGGCGAAGCTCGAAGACGCGAAAGATGGAAAGGAGGAGAAGCACGACGGCGAAGAGACTGAGCCCGCCGAAGACCTCGTCGAGCTGCCAGCTCTCATGGGCGCGGCTGTAATGGTAGAGCGCCTCGAACAGGTTCGTGTTGAAGCTGATGGCGTAGGCCACCAGAGCCGCGAATGCGATCATCGCCAGACTGCGTATGATCCTCATGCGCTCCCGTCTCCAGACTTGCTCCTCATGCGCGTCACAAGCGCGCCCGGCTTTCGCAAAGAATCCCATCGCCTCTCGAAAAGATGCGGCAGCAGCTTTCGCCTCGCCGCCCGATGCCCCACGGGTTACACTCTGCGACTGAATGGTTTCAGAGTCTTGAAGGCCGGGCGGGGAGAATGCCCGCCCTATTCGGCCGCCTCCGGCAGCGCCGGCGCCTCGGCCGGCCTCCTGAACGCCGCGAGCAGCCGTTCGCGCTCGGCGAGCGCCGCCTTCGCCTGATGCTCCTTCACATGGCCGAAGCCGCGCACTTTCTGCGGCCAGGAGGCGAGCGCCACAGCGATGTGGTGGTTCTCGCCCGACAGCGCGTCGGCGATCTCGGCAAGGTCGGCCTGGTAGTCGGCGAGAAGCTGCCGTTCCCACCGCCGCTCGGCGAGATAGGAGAACGGATCGGCGAAGGTGCCGCGCAGGAAGCGCATGGCCGCCAGTGGTTTCAGGACCCGCATCATCCACGGCCCGAAGCTCTGTTTTTTCTGATGGCCCTTGGCGTCGCGCCGCGCCAGAACCGGCGGCGCCATGTGGAAGTCGAGCCTCGCATAGCTCTCGAAGGTGCCGGCAAGCTCGCGCCGGAAGCTGCCATCCGTGAAGAGCCGCGCTACCTCGTATTCGTCCTTCACGGCCATCAGCTTGAACAATGAATGGAGGACGGCCTCGGCAAGGCCGCTCTCGCCGGGCGCAAGGCGCGCCTCCGTCTCGGCCATCTCCTCCACCTTCTGCCGGTAGCGTCTGGCATAGGCGCGGCTCTGATAGCCGGTGAGGAATTCGGCGCGCCGCTCGAGCAGCGCCTCCAGCCCCTGCTGCTCGTCGAGCCCGTGCCCGGCCGGCTTCGCCATGCCCGCCGCCCTCTCGACCGCGGCCCGGTCATGGGCGCTCGCCCGGCCCCATTCGAAGGCGGCGAGGTTCATCTCCACGGCGACACCGTTGAGGGCGATCGCCTCGTGGATAGAGCTCCTGGAAAGCGGGATGCCGCCCATCTGCCAGGCATAGCCGGCCATGAACATGTTGGAGGCGATGGCGTCGCCGCAGAGAGCGCTCGCCAGTCCCTGCGCATCGACGAAATGCGCCAGCTCTGCGCCCGCCCGCCCCTCGCCGGCACGCTCCTCGCCCAGACGGTCCTCAATGGTCTTCCTGAGCCGGCGCGACGGCAGGGTGAAGTCGGCGTCGCGGGTAAAATCGCCCGGATAGGCCTCGTAGGTATTGGCGAAGACCTTCGTCTCGCCCGGCCGCATCGCCGCGAGCACCTTCTGCGAACCGGCGACGACGATATCGCAGGCGAGCACCGTATCCGCCTCCTCCGCGCCGACGCGGATCGCATGGATGTCCTCGGCGCTGGGCGCGATTTTCATATGGGTGGTGACGGCGCCGCCCTTCTGGGCGAGCCCGGCCATGTCGATGATGCCGATCCCCTTTCCTTCCAGATGCGCCGCCATGCCGAGCACGGCGCCGATCGTCACCACGCCGGTGCCGCCGACGCCGGTGATGAGGAGGCTACGGACCCGCTCCACCGGCTCGATCACGGGCTCCGGCACCTCCGGCAGGGCGGCCCGGTCGACGCCGACGCCCTTCTTCAGGACGCCGCCATGCACCGTCACGAAGGAGGGGCAGAAGCCGGAAAGGCAGGAATAGTCCTTGTTGCAGCTCGACTGGTCGATCACCCGCTTGCGACCGAACTCGGTTTCGAGCGGCTGCACGGCGACGCAGTTCGACTTCACCGAGCAGTCGCCGCAGCCCTCGCAGACGAGCGAATTGATGAAGACGCGCCGGTCCGGATCCTCCGCGAGGCCGCGCTTGCGGCGCCGGCGCTTCTCGGCCGCGCAGGTCTGGTCGTAGATGAGGGCGGAAAGACCCTTCACCTCGCGCATTTCGCGCTGGACGGCGTCGAGTTCGGAGCGGTGGTGGATCGTCATCCCCTCGGGCCAGCTGGTGCCTTTCGGGTATTTATGCGGATCGTCGGTGACGAGCGCGATGCGGCTGGCGCCTTCCGCTGCCACCTGCCGGGCGATCACCTCCACGGTGAGGCCGCCCTCGTTCGGCTGGCCGCCGGTCATGGCGACCGCGTCGTTGTAGAGGATCTTGTAGGTGATGTTGACGCCGGCGGCCTTGGCGGCCCGGATCGCCAGGTAGCCGGAATGGTTGTAGGTGCCGTCGCCGAGATTCTGGAAGACATGCTCGCGGCTGGAGAACGGCGCCTCGCCGATCCAGTTGGCGCCCTCGCCGCCCATCTGGGTGAAGCCGTCCGTCTCGCGCTCCATCCACTGCGCCATGTAGTGGCAGCCGATGCCGGCATAGGCGCGGCTGCCCTCCGGCACCAGCGTGGAGGTGTTGTGCGGGCAGCCGGCGCAGAAATGCGGCGTGCGCACCGCCACGCTCTGCGTCGAGTGAAGCACGTTCTGCGCCCGCTTCAGCCTGCCGAGCCGGCCGGCGATCGCCTCGTCCGGCGCATGGCGCATGATCCGCTCGCCGATGGCGATGGCGACGTCGTTGGCCTCCAGCGCCCCCTTGGCGGTGAACAGGACCCGCTCTTCCTCGTCCTTCTTGCCGAGGACCATCGGCGCGCCCGCCCGCCCGTAGAGCTGCTCCTTGATCTGCGTCTCGACCAGCGAGCGCTTCTCCTCCACCACGATGATGGTCTCAAGCCCCTCCGCGAAGGCGCGGATCCCCTCCGGCTCCAGCGGCCAGGGCGCCGCGACCTTCATCAGCCGCAGCCCGAGATCGGCCGCCCTCACCTCGTCGATGCCGAGAAGGTCGAGCGCCTGGCGCGTATCGAGCCAGCTCTTGCCGAGCGAGACGACGCCGAGCCGCGCCTGCCGTCCGCCGCCCATGACGGTGCGATTGAGCCGGTTCTCGCGGATGAAGGCGATCGCCGCCGCCTTCTTGTAGTCGTGCAACAGCGCTTCCTGCTCCAGAGGGTGCAGGCCGCGGCGGATGTTGAGCCCGCCCGGCGGCATGTCGAACTCCGGCAGCCGGATCTGAACCCGCCCGGCGCTGCCGTCGACCGAACCCGTCGATTCGATGTTGTCCTTGATGCATTTCAGCCCGACCCAAACGCCGGCGAAGCGCGACAGCGCATAGCCGGTGATGCCGTAATCGAGGATTTCCTGCACGCCGGCCGGGTTGAGCACCGGCATCATGGCGTCGACGAAGGCGAATTCCGACTGGTGCGCCGTGGTCGAGCTCTCGCAGGTATGGTCGTCCCCCATCAGCGCCAGCACGCCGCCATGCCGGGAGGTGCCGGCGAAATTGGCGTGGCGGAAGACGTCGCCGGAACGGTCGACGCCGGGCCCCTTGCCGTACCAGAGCCCGAAGACCCCGTCGTAGCGGCCCTCGCCCCTCAGCTCCGCCTGCTGCGAGCCCCAGACGGCCGTGGCCGCCAGATCCTCGTTGAGGCCGGACTGGAAGCGGATGTCGTTCTCGGTGAGGAGCCTGGCGCTCTTCCACAGCTGCTGGTCGAGCCCACCGATCGGCGAGCCGCGATAGCCGGAGACGAAGGCGGCCGTGTTGAACCCCGCCCGCCGGTCGCGCTCCTTCTGCATGAGGAGGAGGCGCACCACCGCCTGCGTGCCGGAAAGGAAGACCTCGTCCTTGCCGAGGTCGTACTTGTCTTCCAGGCTGACAGCTCTGAGCGTTTCCCGCTCGGCAAATCTCGTCGGTCCCGAGACCATCGTCCCTCCCGCCCGGCGCCTTTGGCCGAGATTAGCAGATCTCGGGAAAATTTGTCGCAGGCGCGGAGAAAATCCATTCCCGCTTTTCTTGTTCCGGGAGAGATTTGTCTCGTTTGGCCCCCATAAGCGGAGCGTTTCGGAAGATATGCCGGACTTGCCGCGCCCACGCACCCCGAGTGGGCGCGAGGTGCGGCCGGGCTATTTCGTGAAGGCTTCCTTCTGCCCCGTCACGTTCGGCGTGTAGCCAGGGCCGACGGTCAGCGGCCGGTCGGGCATGTCCGCCTGCTCCACGGAGGAAGTGAAATCCTTCTCGATGCGCTGCAGCTCGGCCCCGTCGGGGCCCATCAGGACAATGGCGACGTGATAGGGCCTGTCCTTCTTGGTGCCGCTCAGAGCGGGCGTGTCGAAGACGAACTTCTTCTCCGTCCCCGTCACCGGCGCGGAAAGGACGATCGGCCCGCCGCCGGCGGGGTTCTCGAAGGAAGCTTCCACCTTGCCGCCCTCGGGCAGCGCGCGCTCCGGCGCCAGCACGACGCCGTAATGCATTTCGGAGATCCGGTAGTTGAAGATGAAGCCGCCGCCGGCGAGCCTCAGATAGGGCTTGTCGCTCTCATCGGCGCAGCCCGCCACCAGCAGGCCCGCCATGAGGAGGAACGCCCCGAAGGCCAGGCGCCGGCCCCATGCCGGCGCGAAAAGGATATCGTTTCGCATGCACGCGCCTTTCGGCCGCCCGGCCGCAAGGCGCGTCGGCCCTCAGCTCTTGGAGCTGTGCTCCGGCTTGCCCTTGCGGGGCCCCTCGGCGAAGTCCGCGAGCTCTTTTTCGCTCATCGATTCATACATGCTTCTCGATGCGCCTTTGAGCTCCGATTTTTTCGTCTCCCCCCGCTTGGCGGAAAGGGCCGCGCCGGCGGCTTTCTGCTGGGCTTTCGACTGCGCTGGCATCGTTCTGTCTCCCGATGGGTCGATGCTGCAAAACGCGCAAAAAATGCCGCCGGTTCGCCCCAGCCGCCCGGTTTTCGCTTAGCTGCCTGAAAGGCTCTGGCCGCCATCGACGGCAATCGTCGTGCCGGTGATGTATCGGCCGGCCTCGGAAGAAAGGAGCAGGAGCGCGCCGTCGAGATCGGCGGGCTCGCCGAAGCGGCGCATCGGATTGGCCTTGCGGATCGCATCGCCCGCCGCCCCGGAGAGGAAATCGGCGTTGATTTCCGTCTCGATCCAGCCCGGCGCGATGGCGTTGACGCGGATGTCGTAGCGCGCCCATTCGAGCGCCAGCGCCCGGGTCAGGTGCACGATGGCGGCCTTGGAAGCGGCATAGGGCGCCACGCCCTTGATCACCGTGAAGCCGAGGATGGAGGCAAGGTTGACGATCGCCCCGCCGCCGCCCGCCTTGGCCATGCGCTGCGCCGCTTCCTGCGCCACAGAAAAGGCCGCGTCGAGATTGGTCGAGATGACCGAGCGCCAGGCATCCTCCGGCATGTCGATCGCGGCGCCGCCCGGCGCGATGCCGGCATTGTTGACGAGGAGCCGCACCGTGCCGAAGCGCGCCTCGGCGGCTTCGAAGGCGGCGGCGACGCTTTTTCGGTCCGTGACGTCGCAGGCGACGGCGAGCGCCTCGCCGCCCTCCGCGGCGATCGACGCGGCGAGTTCTTCGAGCCGCTCGGCCCGCCTTGCGGCCAGCACTACCTGCGCCCCGCTCGCCGCGAGCACCGTGGCGAAGCGCTTTCCGAGACCGGAGGAGGCGCCGGTGACGAGCGCCACCTTGCCGGAGAGGTCGAAGCGGTCCGTCATCGCCTCGCCTCAGCGCCCGTACAGCGCCAGAGGCAGCCAGGTCGCGACCTGCGGCAGGTACCACAGGAGCACCAGTCCGAAGATCTGGATGATCACGAAGGGCACGATGCCGCGATAGATGTCCATCGTGCGGATCTCAGGCGGCGCGACGCCGCGCAGGTAGAAGAGCGCGAAGCCGAAGGGCGGCGTCAGGAACGAGGTCTGCAGGTTCATCGCCATCATGATGCCCAGCCAGACCGGGCTCATCGAGCTGCCGTCCGGCATCTCCATCTGCAGGAGGATCGGCGCCACGATCGGCACGACGATGAAGACGATCTCCAGGAAGTCGAGGAAGAAGCCCATCACGAACATGATGGCCATGACGAGCAGGATCGCCGCCAGCGTCCCGCCCGGCAGGTTCTCCAGAACATGTTCCACGTAGTCGGCGCCACCGAGCCCGATGAAGACGATGGAGAACATGCGCGCGCCGATGATGATCGTGAAGACCATCGCCGAGATCGACATGGTCGACTGGCAGACGGCGGCGAGCACCCGCGCGCCGTCCCGGTCGCGCCAGGTGAAGGTGCGCACGAGCGAGACGATCACCCCGAAGGCGAGGCCGACGGTGAGCACCATGGCCGCGCCGATGGCGGCCCATTCGGTGACGCTCACCACCGAGCGCTGGCTGCGCAGGTCGAAGGAATAGGTCAGGGCGAGAAGCCCGGCCATGCATAGGACGCCGAGGATGATGGGCCAGCCGCGGCTTTCGTCGCGCCGGTAGCCGGCGAGCATGGTGGCGCCGATGGCGCCCACGCCGGCCGCCTCGGTCGGCGAGGCGAGGCCGATGAGGATGGAGCCGAGCACCGCGACGATGAGGAGAATCGGCGCGGCGAGCGCGTGGAAGATCTGGCGGAAGAAGGCAAAGCCGGCGAGGTCGCCCAGTTCCTCTTCCGGGATGGCCGGCGCTCCCTTCGGATGCACGAGAACGTAGCCGATCTGGTAGAGGATATAGAGGCCGACGAGCATGAAGCCGGGAAACAGGGCGCCGGCGAAAAGGTCGTTCACCGACACCGTGTCCGGCGAGAAGATGCCCATGGAGAACTGGGCGTTCTGGTAGGCGACGGAAAGCTGGTCGCCGAGGAGCACGAGGACGATGGAGGGCGGGATGATCTGCCCGAGCGTGCCGGAGGCGGCGATGGTTCCGCAGGCGAGGCGCTTGTCGTAGCCGCGCTTTATCATCGTCGGCAGCGACATCAGCCCCATCGTCACGACGGTCGCGCCGACGATGCCGGTGGAGGCCGCCAGCAGGGCGCCCACGATGCAGACGGAGAAGGCGAGCCCGCCCGGCAGCGTGCCGAACATGCGGCCCATATTGTCGAGGAGCTCCTCGGCGATGCGCGAGCGCTCCAGCATGACGCCCATGAAGACGAACAGCGGCACGGCCACGAGCGTCTCGTTGACCATCGTGCCGAAGATCGACTGCGGGAAGGCCGTCAGCAGCGACAGCGAGAACACGTCGAGGGCCGAGCCGACGAGCGCGAAGCCGAGCGCCGTGCCGGCGAGCGTGAACGCGACCGGAAAGCCCGCCATGAGAAGGGCGCAGGCGACGCCGAACATCAAAAAGCAAAGGATGACGGGATCGATCATGACACTCTGCCGTCGGCCGTCGCCGCAGCCACGGGCTAGTGAACGCTGTCCGGCCGGATGCCGGCGGCGGAATAGTTCTCGTCGTGCTCCCTCAGGGCCACGATCGCCCGCAGCGCGAGGGCGATGCCCTGCAGGCCGACGAGGATGGCGAAGACCCAGATGAAGGTCTTCAGCGCGAAGATCAGCGGCAGGCCGCTGACCTCCGTCGAACGCTCCAGGATGCGCCAGGAATTGGTGACGTAGCTGAAGGAGAGCCAGAAGGCGGCGATGCAGACCGGCAGGAGCAGGAAGAGTGCCCCCATCAGGTCGATGATCGCCTTGGTGCGTGGTTTGGCGTCGCGGTAGAGGATGTCGACGCGCACATGCCCGTCCTGCAGGAGGGTGAAGCCCGCCCCGGTCATGAACAGGATGGCGTGCATGTACCAGATGGATTCCTGCATCGGGATGAAGCCGATGGCGAAGACGTAGCGCAGGATCACGGTGGCGAACTGAACAAGCGCCGTGCCGATCGCGAGCCACATCACGGCCCTGCCGACATGGTAGTTCAGCCCGTCGATGACGGCGATGATGGCCTTCACTGTCCCACTCTTGAAATCCGGCCCGGATTCTGTGTCCGCAGGGCGTTATCGCCGCCGGGTTGTGCTTTCGGCTTAGAACAATCCGCCTTCGGCCGAAAGAGGGCGGGCACCGGCCCGCCCTCGGAAAAAAGGATGACGGGCCGCCGCGCCGGGCGGCCCGCCGGGAAGGCTCAGCTGAACGGCGTCAACGCGCGCTTGTTGGCGTAGGTCTGGTCGGAGATGCGCGTCCACTCCACCGCCTTCTTGCGGAAGTCGAGGAAGGATTCGTAGACCTTCTTGGTGAGCGGATCCGAATTGCCGGCATTGTCGAGGACCTGCTTCGCCGCCTTGCCGAATTCCTTGTAGATGTCGTCGGAGAACTCCACGAGTTCCACGCCGTAATCGTTGATCAGCGTCTGCAGCGCCTGGTTGTTGTTGGCGTTGAAGTCGGCGAGCGTGTTGTTGTTGACGGCGAGCGCGGCAGCGCGGAAGAGCTGCTGGTCGCTTTCAGGCAGGCCGTCCCAGAACTGCTTGTTGATGCCGAAGCCCAGCATGGAGCCCGGCTCGTGGAAGCCCGGGTAATGGTAGTTCTTGACCACCTTGTAGAGGCCGAAGGCGAGATCGTTCCAGGGGCCGACCCATTCGGTCGCGTCGATGGTGCCGGACTGCAGCGCCGGCAGGATCTCCGAGCCCGCCAGCGTCACCGAGGTGCCGCCCAGCGCGTTGATCACGTCGCCGCCGAAGCCCGGGATACGCATCTTCAGACCCTTGAAGTCGTCGACGGTCTCCATCTTCTTCTTGAACCAGCCGCCCATCTGGGCGCCCGAATTGCCGCCCGGCAGATGCTTGATGCCGAACTGGCCGCCGACCTCGTCCCACAGCTCCTGGCCGCCGCCGTACTGGATCCAGGCGTCGATCTCCGCAGGCGTGAAGCCGAACGGCACCGCGCAGAAGAAGGAATAGCCGGTCAGCTTGCCCTGATAGTAGTAGTCGGCGGAGTGATACATCTCCGCCGTGCCTTCCTGCACGGCGTCGTTGCACTTCAGCGGCGGTACGAGTTCGCCGCCGCCATAGACCTTGACGGTGATCCGCCCGTCCGTCGCCTTGCCGATCATCTCGGCGAATTTCTCCGGCGCGGTACCGAGGCCGGGAAAATTCTTCGGCCAGGAGGTAACGCACTTCACTTCCATGCGATTCTGCGACAACGCCGGCGTCGCAAGGCTCGACGCAGCAGCGGCGCCGGTAGCAAGGCCGGCAGATTTCAGAAACGAGCGACGGTCCATTCTTGTCCCTCCCAGTCGGGTTCTTTTGTGGGGCGGAAAAGTTGCATGTTCACATGGAGCTGTCCAGCGCCGGAGGCTGCGGCGGACTGTGTCGGCGAGGGCTTTTGACGGCGCCCTGGAAGGGGCTAAAGAGGGCCGCAGAGAGGGCTGACTTTCACCCGGCTCCAAAGCTAGGATGACGAAGATGCGCGCAAGAGGCACACCCCTTATTCTGGTCACCGCGGATGTGCGGCCGGCGGACGGTTACGCCTGGCATTGCGTCGCCGAGACCTATCTGAAGGCCATCACCTCGATCGGCGCCCTGCCGCTCATCCTGCCCTCCATGGCCGATCGCATCGATTTCGACGCGGCGGTGGAAGCGGCCGACGGGGTTCTCGTCACCGGCTCGCGCTCCAACGTCCATCCGGACCGCTACGGCACGCCGGAGGAGGAAAAGCACGGCCCCTTCGACCATTCGCGCGATGCCACCACGCTCCCCCTCATTCGCCTGCTCCTGCAGCGCGGCGTGCCGCTTCTGGCGGTCTGCCGCGGCTTTCAGGAACTCAACGTGGCGCTCGGCGGCTCGCTCATCGCCGAGGTGCAGGAGGAAGAGGGCCGGGCCGACCATCGCTCGCCCCAGTCGGACGATCAGGACACCCGCTTCGGCCTCGCCCATGAGGTGACCTTCCGCGACGACAGCCGCCTCGCCGCCTTCGTCGGCAAGCACCGCATTCGGGTCAATTCCCTGCACCGCCAGGCGGTTCGCCGGCTGGCGCACGGCCTCCTCGTGGAAGCGGAGGCGGACGACGGCACCATCGAGGCCGTCCGGGTCGCGGAGGCGGCGAGCTTCGCCTTCGGCGTCCAGTGGCATCCCGAATACTGGGCCGAGACAGATCCCCCGTCGAAGGCGATCTTCGCCGCCTTCGCCGAGGCCGCCCGCCACCGCCAGTCTCTGCGTCTCGGCATGGCGGCCGAATAGGCCTCTTCCCCAGGCGAGCGCGCCCCCCCTCAGGCGAGCGCGCCAGCAAGCATCAGCGCCCCGAAAGCGGTGATGAAGAGGGCGCCGAGCCATTCCAGCGCCGGCATGACGAGCCCTGCCCCGCCGCGCCCGGACTCCATCAGGCGGCGTGCCAGCCCCTTGGCGCCGACCGCGATCGCCGCCAGCGTCGCCACCGTCAGGCCCGTGCCGAGCGCCATCAGGAAGGTCGCGGCCACGCCCGCCCAGAAGATCTTCTGCGACAGCGCGAAGACGAGGACGATCAGCGCACCCGAGCACGGCCTGAGCCCGACGGAGAGGATCGCGCCCACCGCCGCCTTCGCGCCACCCTTCTCGAGCGTCTCGGGGTCGGGAAGATGGGAGTGGCCGCAGGCGGCATGCGCCCCGTGATCGTGCCCGCCATGGCCATGCCCGCCATGGTCGTGCTCCCCGTGGTCATGTCTTCCGTGGTCATGCCCCGCATGGTCATGCCCGGCATGGCTCGCCGCCGCGCCGAGCGAGACGGCGGCCGAACGGCGCCGGAGCCGGGCGAGGAACGGGCGTGACTTGCGGGCGAGGAGATAAAGCCCGAGCGCCAGGATGAGGGCGTAGCTGCCGGCCTCCAGAAACCGCGCCGTATCGGTGATGGCAAAGCTCGTCAGGCCGAGGATCGCCGCCATCACGCCGATCAGCGCCACCGCGACGATCGCCTGCACCAGCGCGGCGGCAAAGGCGATGGCGATGCCGCGCCGGGCCGTGCGCTCATGCGCCAGCAGGTAGGAGGAGATCACCACCTTGCCGTGGCCGGGCCCGGCCGCATGCACGATGCCGTAGATGAAGGAGACGGTGCCGAGCCACCAGAAGGCGGCGCCGTCGCGGCTGATGGCGGCGATGCCGGCCGTCAGCTCCTGGTAGAAGCGCCGCTGCAGCGCCGCGATCGCCGGGATCAGCCCCGCCCCGCTTTGTTCGGGCAAGCCGACGCCGAAGGGCGAGGTCGCCGCAAAGGCGAGGTCGCGGAAGGCGAGAAGCGCCGCGAGCGCCAGGAGGAGCGCCAGCGCCCGCCTTACGGGCATTCGATCCTCGCCGCGTTCTCCGTTCCGTCGGTGAGCGCCTTCAGCTCCGGCGGCAGCTCGCGCTGATCGGCGCCGATGGTCGCCAGCATCGCCGCCGCGCTCGCATCCGGCTCCTCGCCGCGCGTCACGGTGAGCTTGCACGCGGCCGGCGCCTCCACGAGACGCACGGCCTCCTCGGACGGCAGCGAGAAGGCGACGAAATATTCCGGGTCGTAGACTTCGAGCGTCACCGGGGCACTCGTTGCCAGCGGTTCCTTCAGCGGCAGCGTGAAGTGCAGGATAAGCCGGTCGCCTGACGGCTGCAGCCAGTAATCCTCCGGCTTTCCAAGGGGGACGGGCTCGCCGCCGGCGATGAGGTCGGTGAAGAAGTTGTATTCGGCGAGCGAGGAGACGTTGACCTCCGCGAGCGGCTTCAGCTCGTCGGCGGACATCTTGCCGTCGCCATCCGTGTCGAGCCCCTGCGCGGCATAGGCGGAGAAGGCGGCGTCGAAGCGCCAGTGATGGCGGATCGCCACGATGCGCCCCTGATCGTCGAAGGCGATCTCGGAAGCGACGTCGACCCACACATGCGGATGGGCATGCGCCGGCGCGGACAGGACAAGGCCGCCGAGGACGAGGCCCGCCAGGGCGGCGCACAGGCGCGAAGACGGACCACCAGGCTCAGGCGTCATGGAACGCATTGTCGCATTGTCTCCCGATTCGCCCCGGTGAAAGCGCCCTTATGTGGGGTTTTCCCGCAAACTGCGGCGTCATCGCGGCGGAAGATTATTCCCCGCGCCTTCGAAGGGACGAAAAATTGCCGGCCGTCCTCCGGCACATGGCCGCTTTCGCGACCGAATCTTCCTGTTGCTCGGGCCTATGTCAGTGGCATCGCAAAGGAGCCCAAAATGCATCTGCGCCACATTGCCGCGTCCGAGCTCGAAAAGCACCCGGCCTACGATCGGCACGAGGAGGTTCTTCGCGTCGAGGATCCGCAGGTCGGCCTTTCGGCCTTCATCGCCTTGCACGATACGACCCTTGGCCCTGCCCTGGGCGGCTGCCGCGTCTGGCGCTATGCGAGCGAGGCCGAAGCGCTCACCGACGCGCTCCGCCTGTCGCGCGGCATGACCTACAAGAACGCCCTAGCGGGCCTCAACCTCGGCGGCGGCAAGGCGGTCATCGCGCTGCAGCCCGGCACCGCCCCCTCGCCAGCGCTCTTTCGCTCCTTCGGCGCCGCGATCGAGGAGCTTTCCGGCCGCTATGTGACGGCCGAGGACGTCGGCACCTCGCCCCGCGACATGGCGTCGGTGGCCCAGTCGACCGCCCATGTGCGCGGCACGCCGGGCTCCGGCGTGGAGGATCCTTCTCCCTTCACCGCGCTCGGCGTCTTCCACGGCATTCTCGCCGCGGTCGAGCACCGCTTCGGGGCGCGCGATCTGGAGGGACTGACCGCCAGCGTGCAGGGCCTCGGCCATGTCGGCTGGCGGCTTGCCGAAAAGCTCGCCCGCAGCGGCGCCCGCCTCATCGTCTCCGACCTCGACGAGGCGCGCGTGGAGCGCGCACGCGCCGAATGGGATGCGATGGTGGAGCATCCCGCCCGCGCGCATGCGGCACGGGCCGAGATCTTCGTGCCCTGTGCCCTCGGCGCCGGCCTCAACCGGACCACCATCCCGCAGATCTCCGCCGACATCGTGGCCGGCGCGGCCAACAACCAGCTCGAGACGCGCGAGGACGCGATCCGGCTGACCGAGAAGAGCATTCTCTATGCCCCGGACTATGCCATCAACGCAGGTGGCGTGATTGCGCTGGCGCTCGCGGGTACCCGCCGCGCCAGTACGGGCGCGACGGAAAAGGTGGAAGCGATCGGCGCAACGCTCGCGGCGATATTCGCCCGCGCAAGCCGGGAGGGCAGGACCACGGCCGAGATCGCCGACCAGCTCGCCGAGGAGCGCCTTACCGCCGCGAGACGGCGCTCTCAGGCGGCCTGAGTCGCTTCAATAGCCTCGGCCGGCCCGGCGCTCGGCGTCGAACCAGGCCGCCATGTGGTCGATGAAGGCGCGCAGTTTGGCGGGCATGCGCTCGCGGTGCGGGTAGAGCGCATAGACGCCGAGATCGTCGATCTCGTATTCGTCGAGCAGGCGAACGAGGCGGCCCGCCTCCACATCGGCGCGCACGCTCGCCCATGGGGCGCGCCCGAAGCCGAGACCGGCCCGCGCCGCCGCCGCGACCGCGGCCGGGGAATCCACCGTCAGCCTTCCCGACACCCCGACGAACTGGCGCTTTCCGTCGATGCGGAACGGCCATTGATGTCGCGAGGCGATGTTGGTGTCGATGATGCACGGCAGCGAGGCGAGTTCGCCCGGATGCTCCGGCCTTCCGTACCGGGCAATGAGGGCGGGCGAAGCGACGAGAACGACGGAAAAGGCGGCGAGCTTGCGGGCGATCAGGCTGGAATCGGCAAGGCTCGCAATCCGGATGGCGACATCGTAGCGCTCTTCCACGAGATCGACGAAGCGATCCGCCAGGCTGAGCTCCATCTCGATATCGGGATATTCGGCGAGAAAGCCCATCACGCCGCGCGACAGGTCGAACTCGCCGATGACGGGCGGCAGGGCGACGCGAAGCCGGCCGCGCGGCGCCGAATGCGTCGCCTCCACCCTCTCGCGCAGCGCCCCGACGCGCTCCAGGATGACCAGCGCCTCCTCCAGCGCCGATTCGCCCGCTTCGGTCAGCGAAAGCGTGCGCGTCGTGCGCGAGAGAAGGCGCGCGCCGAGCTCTTCCTCGAGCTCTGCGACGTATTTCGACATCAGCGCCTTGGACTTGCCTTCCGCCCGCGCAGCCGCGGAAAAGCCGCCGGCTTCCACCACGGCGACGAAGGCGCCGAGCCTGGTGATGGTGTCCATCAGGCGGCGAGTGCGGAAAGGACGGCCTCCGCCGCTGCCGTGCCGGAGATGAAGGCAGCCTCCAGCCGCGGCCCGAGGCACCAGTCGCCGCAGGCGACGAGCCTGCCGCGCCCGCCGGCGAGGAACGGCTCGCCGAGCGCCGTCTCCACCCGTGCCTGGGGATAGCGCAGGATGTGCCGTTCCGCCGGAGCAGGCAGCCCGCTTCCGGCCGCAGCACCGAGCCCTTCCAGCAGCTTCTCGGCCACGGCCTCGTCGCTCTCCTCGAAGTGCCCGGCCGAGAAATCGGCTGAGCCATGGACGATCCACACTTCTTCCCCCGCCCTGCCGGCGCGCGAGGCGTTGCGCGCCGCCGCCCCGATCGTCGCCGCCTCGGCGATGAAATCCGCATCGATCGGCAGCCGCTCCGAAAAGGCGAAAACCCCGGCAAGCGTCGGGCGCATCACGACCGCGCCGATCCGCTCGAAGGGCTTGCCATGCGCCTTCAGGAGCGGCCCGGCCGCGGGGGCGGCAATCGCCACGATCACCGCATCGAAAGGACCGATGGGACCGGCATCCGCCGTCTGGACGATATAGCCTTCGCTGGCATGGCCGATGCGCTCTGCCGCCGTGCCGGTACGCAGATCGAGGCCTTCCGCACAGAAGGCGGAAAGGGCGTTCATCGTCGGCAAACCAATCAGCCAGGGCTCGTCGCTCGACCTGCCTTTCGGCGCCCAGCCCGTCGCATGGCCGGAGAAGACCGCCGACTGCATGAAATCCTTGAAGGCCGGCTCGCGCGCCGTCGCGTAGAGCGCCGCGGCATCCGTGAGGGCCCCGGCGACCTCGACGCTGGCGAGCCTGCCGCCGGGCTGCGCGTTCCTCTCCAGCACGAGCGCATCCGCGCCGGCCTCCTTCAGGCGGCGGCCGGCGGCAAGGCCGGCCATGCCAGCCCCGATGATGGCGATGCGCATGTTGCTCAAGACCCTTCCTTGATTTGGCCCGCCTTGATTTGGCCCGCCTTGATTCGGCCCATTGTGGAGCTTTTCCGGTATTCCAGTTGAAACCCAGTATCCCAGTTGAAACAAAGGCGCCCCGATCCGTAAAGCGCCTGCGGAACGCGGATCAGCCGGGGCCGGGCGCCAGAAGCTCATCGGGCGAGGCACCGGCGATCTCGGCAAGCAGGACCGCAAGCCGCTCCGCCTGATGGCGCGCGATTTGCGCGCCGGCCGCCGCGCTCGCCGCGGCGGCATCGCCGACGGCACCGGAGGCGTTCAGGTCTTCCGCCATCCAGCCGTAGCCCACCGGACCGTGCGCCCGAAGATGCTCGAACTTCGCCGAGAGCGCGCTCTGGGCGGAAGGAAAAAGGCTGCACTCCTCGCGGCGGACAAGCTCGGGCCTCAGATGCAGCATCAGAGAGGTTTCCGAAAAGCCGCCATGAATGCCCCATGCGCGCTCCGGATCCTCCGCGAGCCCCTCCGGCAGGCCGAAACGGGCCAGGCTGGTCGCCACGGCGATCAGCCGGTGGCGGGCACGCAGTTCGAGCGCCGCGGCCGCCACCGCGGGATTGTTGCCGCCATGCGAGGATAAAATGAGGAGGCTGGCGAGGCCCGCCCGGGCGACGTCGCCGCCGAGCGCCGTGACGATGTCGATCAGACCCGCGGCGGAAAAGGAGAGCGTGCCGGCGAAGGAGGTATGTTCCAGCGAGGCGCCGACAGGGAGCGTCGGCAGAACGACGATCTCCACGTCCGGCCCCACGAGCCCGGCCGTCTCGGCGAGGATACCCTCGGCGATCATCGTGTCGGTGCCCGTCGGCAGATGCGGTCCGTGCTGCTCGGTTGCCCCGAGCGGCAGGACGGCGACGGTCCGCGCCCGATCGAGCGCGCCGATCTCGGGGCTGGTCAGCTCGGCCCAGCGGCGAAGCATGTTGCGCGATTCCTTCGACAATCCGGTCGGTTGCAGCGGCATGTGAAGAGGAAAGCGGCCAGCGGTGCAACGCCTTTCTCTGCGGATGCCCGGCCCGCCGCCAAGGCCGGCACGGACGCCGGCTCGATCAAACGACTTGCTTTCGCACACGCGAGGCTCTTTGCATGAAGCCGATGACCAGCGCTCCATCGGCCCTTGCCGCACCCGACGTCACGCACAGGCTGAAGGCCCTCGGCCTCATCCTCGTCACCTTCTTCTTCTTCGCCTGCCTCGACACCACGGCGAAGTATCTCGGCGAGGTGCTCTCCCCCGTGCAGATCGTCTGGATGCGCTTCTTCACCCACTTTCTGCTCGCGATGGCGATCTTCCGGCCATGGCGGGCCTGGAGCTTCTATCTGCCGCGCAAATGGCCGCTGCAGGTCCTGCGCGGTCTCCTTCTGCTCGCCACCACGATGCTCAACTTCCTCGCCGTGCAGCGACTCCAGCTGACGGAAACGGCAGCGATCTTCTTCCTCGCCCCATTCATCGTCACGGCGCTCGCCGGCCCCTTCCTCGGCGAATGGGCCGGGCCCCGCCGCTGGGCGGCGATCGTCATCGGCTTTGCCGGCGCGCTTCTCATCATCAAGCCCGTGCCCGGCGCTTTCCAGCCGGCGTTGCTGATCTCGATCGCCGCGACCACCTGCTATGCCGGCTATGTGCTGTTGACGCGCCGCCTCGCCGGCAAGGAGACGGCCGAAAGCATGATCATCCTGCCGGCGGTGATCGCCGGCTTCGTGATGCTGCCGCCCGGCCTCTCCTTCTGGAAGGAGGTGCCGGACACCTTCCACTGGTTCCTGCTCCTGATCACCGGCCTTCTCGGCGGCCTCGGCCACTGGTTCCTGATCAAGGCACACGAGCTCGCCCCAGCGCCGGTGCTCGCCCCCTTCGTCTACACCCAGCTCTTGTGGATGACGGCGCTCGGCTTCCTCGTCTTCGGCGACGTGCCGCCGGTCTCGACCGCGCTCGGCGCGGCCGTGATCATCGTCAGCGGCCTCTATCTCCTCTACCGCGAGCGGCGCGTCAGCGACGTGGTGAAGCTTGATCAGGGCATCTGACGGCGGCGGGCCGGTCCTGCGCTTTGCGCCGAGCCCCAACGGCTTCCTGCATCTGGGCCACGCCTATAGCGCTCTCCTCAACGAATCCGCCGCCGCAAGGCTCGGCGGCCGGCTGCTTCTGAGGATCGAGGATATCGACCCTTCCCGCTCGCGCCCCGAATTCGTCGCGGCGATCATGGAAGACCTTTCCTGGCTTCAAATTTCCTTCGACGAGAATGTGCTCTTCCAGAGTGCCCGCCTCGAAGCCTATCGGGCGGCGCTCGAGGAGCTTTCCCGCCTCGGTCTCCTCTACCCGGCCTTCCTCAGCCGGGCGGAGATCGCCGCCGCCGTCGCCGAGAAGGAAGGAACGCAAGGCACCTGGCCGCGCGATCCGGATGGCACCCCGCTCTATCCGGGCAACGAGAAGGACTGGCCGCAGGCCCGCCGGGCCGAGGCGATCGCCTCGGGAAAGCCGCATGCGCTCCGGCTCGACATGCAAAGGGCGCTCGCGGGCGTGCCGGCGCTTTCCTGGCGCGAGAACGACCCCTTTTCGGGCGAAGAGGAGAGCGTGCCCGCCGATCCCGCCGCCTGGGGCGACGTCATCCTCGCCCGCAAGGAAGTGGCGACGAGTTACCATCTCGCCGTCACCCTCGACGACGCCTTCCAGGGCGTCACGCATGTCGTGCGGGGGATGGACCTGAAACCCTCGACGGCCGTCCATCGGCTCCTGCAGCAGCTCCTGTCGCTGCCCGTGCCGCTCTACCAGCACCATCGGCTGATTCTCGGCGAAGAGGGGGAGAAGCTGGCGAAATCCGCCGGCTCCACCTCGCTGCGCGACCTGCGCGCCGCGGGCGCCACGCCGCAGGAAATCCGGGCGAGCCTCGACCTTCCTAGCCCGTAATCAGGCGGACCACGAAGAGCCAGAAACTAACGGTGGCGACGCCGCCCGCCGAGGAGATCAGCGTGGCGTTGGAGGCAAGCGCCTCGCCGGTGCCGAAGCGGTTGGCGATGAGGAAGGCGTTGACGCCGGTCGGGCTCGCCGCGACGAGCACCATCGCCGCGGTCGAGAGCGGCGAGAGACCGACAAGCTCGGAGACAACGAGAACGACGGCGGGCATGACGACGAGCTTCATGGCCGCCAGCACCGAGGCGGCCGGAACGTTGCGGGCGATGCCATAGCGCGCGAGCCCCATGCCGCAGGCAAAGAGCGCCAGCGGGCCGGCGATGTCGGCGAGGCTGTCGACCAGCTCTCCCATCAGCGCCGGGATCGGCAGGGATAGGAAATGCCACAGCCCGCCCGCGAGAATGCCGAGGACGATCGGATGGCGGATCAGCTCCAGGAGGAAGCCCCGCACCATGCCGGCGCGGCTCGTGCCCTCCGGCGCAAGCCCGTCCCGGCTGCGCGCCCAGGTGTTGAGGAGGAGGCTTGCCGCCATCATCACCGGCAGATGCACCGAGACGAGGATGAGGACCGCGACCATTCCCGGCTCGCCGTAGGTGGCGCGCACCAGCGGGATACCGATGAGGACGGTGTTGCCGAACCCCGCCGAGACGCCGGCGACGACGCCCGAGCGCGCATCGCGGCCGAAGACCCGCCGCACCAGCATATGGGCGACCGTCCAGGTGACGAGGACGCCGGCGAAATAGGCAAGCCACAGCCGCCAGGGATCGACGCCATGAAAATCCGCCCGCGCCAGGGTGCGGAAGAGCAGCAGCGGGATGGCGATGGTGAAGACGAAATCGGCGAGCGCGTCGCCGGTCTCCGCCGACAGGAGCCGCGAGCGCGCGGCAAGATAGCCGATACCGATCAGGCCGAAGATGGATAGGACAATGAAGACGGTGTCGGACATCGGGGGGATCGCTTCTCGCCTTTCTCCGCATAAGGCCGATGGCGCGCATTGGACAGTGGCTTGATCCGCAAGAGCGAAACGGCAAGGAAGGGCGGCCCGACCCGGGCACGACCGATCATCCGCGGAAAGACCGACGCCATGACCCGTTCCATTTTGATCACCGGCTGTTCGTCCGGCATCGGCCGCCACTGCGCCCTCGGCATGGCGAGGCGCGGCTGGCAGGTCTTCGCCACGGCGCGGCGGGACGAGGACGTGGAAGCGCTGAGGGCCGAGGGCCTGCGCGCCCTTTATCTCGACTACCGCGACGAGGACACGATCGTCTCCGCGCTTGCCGCGGTGCTGATGGCGACCGACGGCCGCCTCGATGCGCTCTTCAACAATGGCGGCTATTCGCAGCTCGGCGCCGTGGAGGATCTTCCCGGCGCGGCGCTGCGCGAGCAGTTCGAGACCAATTTCTTCGGCTGGCATGAGCTGACGCGCCGGGCGATTCCGGTGATGCGCCGCCAGGGCAAGGGCCGCATCGTCATGACCTCCTCGGTCCTCGGCGTCATGGCGCTCGGCTACCGGGCCGCCTATGTCTCATCGAAATTCGCCGTCGAGGGCTACACCGACGCCCTGCGCATCGAGCTCGCCGGCTCGGGCATCGACGTCGTCAGCCTTCAGCCCGGCCCGATCGCCACGAAGATGTCGGAGAACTCGCTCAAGGTCTTCCGCCGCACCATCGATGCGGAAAATTCGGTTCACAGGGATTACTACGCCCGCCGCATCGCCTCGCTGGAAAAGGGCGGCAACACCGCCGGCCAGCTGGGCCCGGAAGCGATGCTGGAGGTGCTGGTGAAGGCCTGCGAGGCGCCGCGCCCGAAGACACACTATCCCGTCACCTCGCAGACGCGCATCGCCGGCGCCGGCCGCCGCTTCCTGCCCCGCGGCATCCTCCACCGCCTCGCCGTGAAGATGACCGGCTGAGGCGCGCGCTTCAGCCTTGCGCACCGCTCTTGAGAGCGCGCCATTTGCGTCCATCCTCCGCCTGTCGTAAGCCGGGCGCTGTCGTCAAGGAAGGTTTACACCCATGGAGTATCTCGGTGTCGTCGCGGTTTTCGCCGTCCTGGTAGTGCTGCTCCTGGGGCTGTGGAACATGCTGCGCGGCGGCAGCTCCAGCCGCTCGCAGCAATTGATGCGCTGGCGCGTCGGCCTGCAGTTCGTCGCCATCATTATTCTGATGTCCGGCCTGTGGATCGCAACGCACTGATCTCGCCCGGTGTGCCCCGTTCGCAACAATCGGGCAAAATAAAGTCGATCTGCGGGCAACAACCGCCTCGGTTTGTTGCCTGGTTCTAAGTCCCCCCGTTAAATCTCCGTTAATCGGGGAAGGGGCGGCAATGCGGAAAATCCTGTTCTTTTTCGGGCTTGCCTTGGCGCTCGCCCAAGGCGCCGCATCGGCCGCAGACCTGCCGGTACCGAGCGAAGAGATCGTCTACGCGCCCGAGCCCGTATCCACCTACAAATTCATCGAGGAAGTCCGCGTCGGCCCGTCCGTCTTCGCCATCGACGAGCGCAGGCGCCTCACCCGTCACGAGGAGGGCGTCTTCCTCAACGGCGAAGTGATCTTCGGCAACCCAATGACGCCCTTCGACAACCGGTTCGCCGACTTCCTGCTTCGCCCGCGCCCGCATATCGGCACGACGATCGCCACGTCCGGCGGCACGAGCCAGGTCTATGCCGGCCTCACCTGGGACCTTTACCTCACCGACTGGCTGTTCCTGGAAGGCACTTTCGGCGGCACCGTGCACAACGGCGATACCGGCAGGACCGCCAACGGCCCCCGCCTCGGCTGCTCGGCCCTCTTCCGCGAAAGCGCCGGCATCGGCGTCGCCGTGCGGAACTTCGTCGTCGTGGCCGCCGTCGACCATTCCTCGCATGCCGGCCTGTGCGGCGTGAACGACGGCCTTACCCATGCGGGCGTGAAGGTCGGCTACCGCTTCTGAGGCCTTTTTGCGGTCGAATTCCGCCGCGCCCCTCGCGCGGCGCCTCCGCCTCGGCCTATAGAGCCGTTCACGCGCTCGGTGCGGCGGAGACGAAATGGTCATTCTCAACAAGATCTACACGAAGACCGGCGACGACGGCACGACGGCCCTCGGCACCGGCGAACGCCGGCCGAAATACGATCTGAGGGTCGAGGCCTACGGCACCGTCGACGAGACGAACGCGGTGATCGGCCTCGCCCGCTCCCATCTCGACGCGGCCCTCGGCGAGGCGATCACGGAGGTCGACGCCATGCTGGCGCGCATCCAGAACGACCTCTTCGACCTCGGCGCCGATCTTGCCTGCCCCGACGACGGCACACCGCTCGATTATGAGCCGCTGCGCATTGTGCCGAGCCAGGTGGAACGGCTGGAACGCGACATCGACCACCTGAACCGCGATCTGTCGCCCCTGCGCTCCTTCATTCTGCCCGGCGGGGCGCCGGCGGCGGCGGCGCTGCACCTGGCGCGCACCGTCTCGCGCCGCGCCGAGCGCCTCGTCGTGGCCCTCGCCACCCACGAGCCGGAAAAGGTCGGCCCGACGGCGATCCAGTACATGAACCGGCTCTCCGACTTTCTCTTCGTCGCCAGCCGCTGGGTGAACGGCAAGGGTGAGGCGGATATCCTCTGGGTGCCGGGGCAGAACCGATGAACGCCCGCTAGGCCTTCGCCCGGTGTTCCTGCCAATCCACGACGACAACCGGCTCGTCCATGTGCGGCGAGCCTGGGTGAATTACGCGCTGATCGCGGCCAACGTCGCCTGCTTCTTCCTCGCCGGCGGCCTCAACGCCACCCTCGTGGAGGCGAATGCGCTTTCCTTCGGCCTCATCCCCTCGGTGGTGAACGATATCGCCGAATTGCCTCCGAACCTCGTGGTCATTCCCGAGGCGCTGAGCTTCCTCACCTACGCCTTCATGCATGCCAGCCTCATCCATCTGGGCGGCAACATGCTCTTCCTGTGGGTGTTCGGCGACAACATCGAGGATGCGATGGGCCATGCCCGCTACCTCCTCTTCTATCTGCTCGGGGCGGCGGGCTCCGGCTACATCTACACGCTCGCCGAGCGCAGCTCGGAGGCGCCCCTGATCGGCGCCTCGGGCGCGGTGGCGGCGGTCGTCGGCGCCTATCTCGTCCTGCACCCGAAGGTGAAGCTGTGGATCCTCGCCTTCGGGCGTATCCCGCTCCGCCTTCGCGCCTGGTGGGTGCTCGGCGCCTGGCTCGTGTTTCAGGTCGCCAATCTCGTCATGGCGACGCCGGAATCCTCCAAGATCGCCTGGTGGGCACATATCGGCGGCTTCGCCATCGGCGCGGTGCTCGTCGTGCCGCTGCGCCGCAAGGCGGTGCCGCTCTTCGACCGCAAGCTCTCGCCGCCACCGCTCAACCGCTGAGGCGTCCCGCTCAGCTCGCCGGGATGCCGCGATGGTAGTCCTTGCCCCAGAGCTGCTTGAGCCGCCGGTCGCGTCCGCAGCCCTCGCGGTAGCCCTTGTAGGCGGAAGCCTTCGTCACGTAGCCGAAGCGCGACAGGATCCGGTCCTGGCTCCGGTAGTAGTTCTGGTGATAGGCCTCGGCCGGCCAGAACGGACCCGCTCTCGTGATCTCCGTCACGATCGACTGGCCGAGATCCTTGGCGATCGCCTCCTTCGAGGCTTGGGCCTCCTTCAGCTGCGCATCGTCGAGAGCGAAGATGGCCGTCTTGTAGCTCTCTCCCCGGTCGCAGAACTGCCCGCCCGCATCGACGGGATCGACGGAATGCCAGAACACGTCGAGAAGCTTGTCGTAGGAGGCGACGGCGGGATCGTAGGTCACTTCCACCGCCTCCTTGTGCCCCGTCCCGCCGGCGGTGACCTCATGATAGGTGACGTGATCGACATGCCCGCCGGTGAAGCCGGAAATGGTTTCCTTGACGCCCGGCACCTTGTCGAAATCGGCCTCCACGCACCAGAAGCAGCCGCCGGCGAAGATGGCGCGCTTCAGCCCGCCCGGCGCATCCACCGAGGGCGGCGCGGCCTCGCTCGTCGCCTGGGCGGCCGCCGGTCCCGTCGCGCCCGCGGCAAGGACGAGCGCGGTTCCCGCCGCGGCGATGAAAGTGACGAAGGCTCTGAAGCTGAACGGCATGGCATCTTCCTCTTCCTTGCGGAATCTCCGCAATGCTTGGACGAGGATATGGGAACGCCGCAACCGCCGGCGAGGCGTCTCACAGGGGTTTGAGAGGGCGTGTGCGCCCGCTCCCCGATGCGCGACGACGGCTTCTTTCCCACCCGGCACGCTCTTGCATGCGCCGAACGGCAAGGCTAACCGGAGGCCGTCTTTGTGGAGTGATGCGCGATGAAAGTTCTCGTCCCGGTCAAGCGGGTCCTCGATTACAACGTCAAGGCGCGGGTCAAGGCCGACGGTTCCGGCGTCGATCTCGCCAACGTCAAGATGTCCATGAACCCCTTCGACGAGATTGCCGTCGAGGAGGCGATCCGCCTCAAGGAGGCCGGCACGGTGGAAGAGATCGTCGTCGTCTCCGTCGGACCCACCCAGTCGCAGGAGACGATCCGCACCGCGCTCGCCATGGGCGCCGATCGCGGCATCCTGGTGGAGGCCGAGCAGGCTGTGGAGCCTCTCGCCGTCGCCAAGATCCTCAAGGCCATCGTGGAAGAGGAGAAGCCGGAGCTGGTCGTCATGGGCAAGCAGGCGATCGACGACGATTGCAGCCAGACGGGCCAGATGCTTTCCGCCCTTCTCGGCTGGTCCCAGGGCACCTTCCTGAAGGAGATGAAGCTTCAGGACGGCAAGGCCGAGGTCACCCGCGAGGTCGATGGCGGCCTGCAGTCGATCGCGATCACGCTGCCGGCCGTCGTCACCGCGGATCTGCGCCTCAACCAGCCGCGCTACGCCTCGCTGCCGAACATCATGAAGGCGAAGAAAAAGCCGATCGATATGAAGAAGGCCGCCGATTACGGCGTCGACACCGCCCCGCGGCTTCAGGTCGTGGAAACGCGCGAGCCGCCGAAGCGGCATGCCGGCGTCAAGGTCGGCTCGGTCGCCGAGCTCGTCGACAAGCTGAAGAACGAAGCCGGCGTGCTCTGAGAGGAAAGCCCGATATGACCATTCTCCTGATCGCCGAACACGACAATCAGAGCCTCAACGAGGCGACCGCCAAGGCGCTTTCGGCCGCCACGGCCATCGGCGGCGACGTCGACATTCTCGTCGCCGGCAAGGACGCCGGCCCGGCCGCCGAGGCGGCCGCAAAGCTTTCCGGCGTGCGCAAGGTGCTGCTCGCCGAAAGCGAGGCGCTGGAACACCGCCTCGCCGAGCCGGTCGCGGCGCTCGCCGTCTCGCTGGCCGAGGGCTACGACGTGCTCATCGCCCCGGCGACCACCGACGGCAAGAACATCATGCCCCGCGTCGCCGCCCTTCTCGATGTCATGCAGGTCTCCGACATCATCGAGGTGGTCGGCCCCGACACGTTCCGCCGCCCGATCTATGCCGGCAACGCCATCCAGACGGTGAAGTCGGGCGACGCCAAGAAGGTGATCACGGTCCGCGCCTCCTCCTTCTCCGCCGCCGGCGAAGGCGGCTCGGCCTCCGTCGAGACCATCGAGGCGCCAGCCGATCCCGGCCTTTCGAGCTATGTCGGAGCCAAGATCCAGGAGAGCGAGCGCCCCGAACTCGCCGCCGCCAAGATCATCATCTCCGGTGGCCGCGCCCTCGGATCCAAGGAGAAGTTCGACGAGGTGATGCTGCCGATGGCAGACAAGCTCGGCGCCGCGATCGGCGCGAGCCGCGCCGCGGTCGATGCCGGCTACGCGCCGAACGACTGGCAGGTCGGCCAGACCGGCAAGATCGTCGCGCCGGACCTCTACATCGCCTGCGGCATCTCCGGCGCCATCCAGCATCTTGCCGGCATGAAGGATTCCAAGGTGATCGTGGCGATCAACAAGGACGAGGAGGCGCCGATCTTCCAGGTCGCCGATTACGGCCTCGTCGCCGATCTCTTCACCGCCCTGCCGGAGCTTTCCGCCGAGCTGGACAAGCAGGCCGGCTGACCCTTCGGGCCGGCGCGGCAAGATGGCTCGCGCCGGCCCGGATTTTGTTGCGCCGCACGCTTCCCCTTTCCCTGTGCCTGCTTGATACTCTAGATCGTGGCAGGGTTTGTTCGACAAACGGACAAGAGACCGCGTTAAGAGAGACACCCATGGCGGACGAGATTAGGACGGTCGGTGTGGTGGGTGCCGGCCAGATGGGCGCCGGCATCGCCCATGTCTGTGCGCTCGCAGGCTACAACGTCATCCTCTACGACATCGCCGAGGACAGGCTGAAGGCGGCGCTGGCGACCGTGGAGGGCAACCTTGCCCGCCAGGTCTCCTCCGGCAAGATCGACGACGAGGAGCGCAAGCGCTCCCTTTCCCGCATCACCGCCACCCGTGGGCTGGAAAAGCTCGCCGCGGCCGATCTCGTCGTCGAATCGGCCACCGAGGACGAGACCGTCAAGCGCAAGATCTACGCCGAGCTCTGCCCGATCCTCGATCCGGAGACGCTGCTGGCCACCAACACCTCCTCCATCTCCATCACCCGCCTCGCATCGGCCACCGACCGGCCGGAGCGCTTCATGGGCATTCATTTCATGAATCCCGTGCCGGTCATGGAGCTGGTGGAGCTGGTACGCGGCATCGCCACGGAGGATTCGACCTTTTCCAAGGCCAAGGTCTTCGTCGCTTCGCTCGGCAAGACGATCGCCGTGGCCGAGGATTTCCCCGCCTTCATGGTCAACCGCATCCTCATGCCGATGATCAACGAGGCGATCTACACGCTCTATGAGGGCGTCGGCACGGTGGACGCCATCGACACGGCGATGCGGCTGGGCGCGCATCATCCGATGGGACCGCTGCAGCTCGCCGACTTCGTCGGCCTCGATACCTGCCTGTCGATCATGCAGATGCTCTATGAGGGGCTCGCCGATTCCAAGTACCGGCCCTGCCCGCTTCTGGTGAAATACGTCGAAGCCGGATGGCTCGGCCGCAAGACCGGCCGAGGCTTCTACGATTACCGCGGCGATACGCCCGTTCCGACCCGCTAGATCGTGACGGCCACTCCCGCCCCAGCCGGCGAGATCCTTCTCAGCCGCTCGCTCCTCTATGTGCCGGCCGACAAGGAGCGCGCGCTCGCCAAGGCCCCCGGCCTCGCCGCGGACGGCATCATCTACGACCTGGAAGACGCGGTCGCCCCCGATGCCAAGGAGACGGCGCGCGAGAATCTGCGGGCTGCTCTCGCCGAGCCGTCGCAAAAGCTCCGCCTCGTGCGCATCAACGGCCTCGACACGGAATGGGCGACGGAAGACCTCCTGGCCGCGCTTGCCGCCAGGGCCGAGGCGATCCTGGTGCCGAAGGTGGACGGGCCGCAGACGCTGGCGACGGTCGCCTCCGCGCTGGAGGAAGCCGACGCGCTTTCCCGCGTCCGCCTCTTTGCGATGATCGAGACCCCGAAGGCGATCCTGAACCTGCGGGAAATTGCGGCCCTTGCCGAGAAGCTGCCGCTCGCCGGCTTCGTCCTCGGCCTCAACGACCTTGCCAAGGATACCGGCGTCACGCCCGGCCCGGAGCGCGCGGAATTCGTGCCCTGGATGCTCTCGGTGATCGCCGCCGCGCGCGCCTATGGGCTGCTGGCCATCGACGGGGTCCTCAACGCGCTCGACGACGAGGACAGGCTTGGCGCCGAGTGCCGGCAGGCGCGCGCGCTCGGCTTCGACGGCAAGAGCCTTGTCCATCCTGCCCAGATCGGCCCCGCCAATGCCGCCTTTGCGCCGAGCGAGGCGGAGGTGGCCGACGCCGAGGCCATCCGCGCCGCCTTCGCCGATCCGGCGAATGCCGGCAAGGGCGCGCTGCGCGTGGCCGGGCGCATGGTGGAGCGCCTCCACCTTCAGAGCGCCGAAAGACTACTTGCGAAAGCCGCTGTCATCACCGAGAGGGATCGGACATGAAACTCTACCGTCTTCTGACCGGGCTGGACGACCCCGCTTTCTGCAAGCGTGTCTCCGCGGCCCTCAACCAGGGCTGGGCGCTGCACGGCTCGCCTTCCCTGACCTTCAGCCCTGAGGCGAACCGGCCGATCTGCGCCCAGGCGATCGTCAAGGAGGTCGAGGGCACCTACGACGAGGAAAGTTCGAAACCCGATTTCAGCCTCGGCGACTATTGATCGCCCCCGCGATGACGACGCAGTGCAGCAATTACGTCCGGCCGCGTTTGCATCGCGTCATGGGCACGCTATGAAGGGATCAAGGAGCGTTCGATGACAGATACTTCCGAAAGCCGGCGGCCCCTCTCGCCCTTCGTGCAGATCTTCCGCTGGCCGGTCACCATGGCCGCCTCGCTCGCCCATCGCATCACGGCGATGGTGCTCTATGGCGGCTCCATCCTCTTCGCCTTCTGGCTGGTATCGCTCGCCTGGGGTCCGCAGGCCTTTGATTTCGCCACCATGCTCTTCGGCACATGGCTCGGCTGGCTGGTGCTCTTCGTCTTCACCTGGATGCTGATGCAGCACATCATGGGCGGCATCCGCCACTTCATCTGGGACACGGCGATGGGCCTCGACAAGCCCACCGTCGATCTCATGGCCAGGGCGAGCATGATCGGCGGCATCGGCCTGACGCTCATCCTTTGGATCGCCGTTCTCATCGCCCTATAGGATCACCCATGCGCACAATGCTCTCGCAGGTCCGCGGCCTCGGCTCGGCGAAGGAAGGGACCGAATCCCACCTGATCCGCCAGCGCATCACGGCCTACGCCAACCTGCCCCTGATGATCGCCTTCATCCTGATCGTCGTCTCGCTGATCGGCGCCGATTACGACACGGCCCGCGCCCGCATCGGCAATCCGATCGTGGCGGCGATCATGGTCGCCCTCGTCTACAACGTCACGACGCATATGCGCATCGGCATGCAGTCGGTCATCGAGGACTACCTCCAGCACGAAGGGCTGAAAGCGGCGGCCTGGATCGCCAATTCGCTCTACACCGGCGGCCTTGCCGTCGTCGGCATTCTTTCCATCCTGATCATCGCCTTTGGAGGCTGATTTGGCGTCGAACGGCCAGAACGGAAAATCGAACGGGGCAGGAGAGCCCGGCGGCGCGCCCGCCCGCAACGGCACGGCCTACCCGGTCATCGACCACACGGTCGACGTCGTCGTCGTGGGCGCCGGCGGCGCCGGCCTGAGGGCCGCCCTCGGCGCCGCGCAGGCCGGCCTGCGGACCGCCTGCCTCACCAAGGTCTTCCCCACCCGCTCCCACACCGTGGCGGCCCAAGGCGGCATCTCGGCCGCGCTCGGCAACATGGGCGAGGACGACTGGCGCTGGCACATGTACGACACCGTCAAGGGCTCCGACTGGCTCGGTGACCAGGACGCGATCGAGTATCTGTGCCGCAACGCGCCGGAAGCCGTCTACGAGCTGGAGCATTGGGGCGTGCCCTTCTCGCGCACGGAAGAGGGCAAGATCTACCAGCGGCCCTTCGGCGGCATGACCACGCGCTACGGCGAGGGCACGGCGCAGCGCACCTGCGCGGCCGCCGACCGCACCGGCCACGCCATGCTGCACACCATGTACGGCCAGGCGCTGAAGCACTCCACGCAGTTCTACATCGAGTATTTCGCCCTCGACCTCCTGATGGAGGACGGCCATTGCCGCGGCGTGATGGCGCTGTGCATGGAGGACGGCACCCTCCACCGCTTCCGCGCCCACCGCACGATCCTGGCGACCGGCGGCTATGGCCGCGCCTATTTCTCCTGCACCTCGGCGCATATCTGCACCGGCGACGGCAACGCCATGGTGCTGCGCGCCGGCCTGCCGCTGCAGGACATGGAGTTCGTGCAGTTCCACCCGACCGGCATCTACGGCGCCGGCTGCCTGATCACCGAGGGCTCGCGCGGCGAGGGCGGCTATCTGACCAATTCGGAAGGCGAGCGCTTCATGGAGCGCTACGCCCCCTCGGCGAAGGACCTCGCCTCGCGCGACGTCGTCTCGCGCGCCATGACCATCGAGATCCGCGAGGGCCGCGGCGTCGGCAAGGAAAGCGACCATATCGAGCTGCATCTGGAGCATCTCGATCCGGCCGTGCTGCACGAGCGCCTGCCCGGCATTTCGGAGACCGCCAAGATCTTCGCCGGCGTCGACGTCACCCGCGAGCCGATCCCGGTCCTGCCGACGGTCCACTACAACATGGGCGGCATCCCGACGAACTATCACGGCGAGGTGCTGACCAAGGTCGGCGGCGATCCCGACAGCATCGTGCCGGGCCTGATGGCCGTCGGCGAGGCGGCCTGCGTCTCGGTCCACGGCGCCAACCGCCTCGGCTCCAACTCGCTGATCGACCTCGTCGTCTTCGGCAGGGCCGTGGGAGCGCGCTGCGCCGAGACGGTGATGCCGGACGAGCGCCATCCCGACATCGCGCCCGCCGCCGACGAACTGGCGCTCTCGCGCCTCGACCGCGCCCGCAACGCCAAGGGCGGCACGCCGACGGCGGCCCTGCGCGCCCGCATGCAGAAGGTCATGCAGTCGAACTGCGCCGTCTTCCGCACCGGCGAGGTGCTGGAGGAGGGACGCATGCTCATCGACGAGGTCTGGCGCGGCGCCGAGGACATCGCCGTCTCCGACCGCTCGCTCATCTGGAACACCGATCTCATCGAGACGCTCGAATTCCAGAACCTCATCACCCAGGCGGTGGTGACGATGGAATCGGCGGCAAGCCGCACCGAGAGCCGCGGCGCCCATGCCCGCGAGGATTATCCCGAGCGTGACGACCAGAACTGGATGAAGCACACGCTCGCCTTCCTCGACGAGGCGGCGCACAGCGTCACGCTGGAGGACCGGCCGGTCCACACCTACACGATGTCGAACGACGTGCCCTATATCGAGCCGAAGAAGCGCGTCTACTGACGCAATCTGCCGGCACGCCGGAAGCGAATTGAAAAGGCCGGGCGTTTCGCCCGGCCTTTTTGTCTGGCGCCTCCCGTTGGCACCTTGTTGTCCCGATGTCTTCAGTTCACCCGTTCAGTTCACCAGGCGGATGCGCTCGGCGATCTGGTCGAAGATGTCCTGGAAGACGCCCTTGAGGTCGCCGGTCGCCCCGGTGGCGTAGAAGTTCTTCTCGCTCGAGGCGCAGTTCACCAGAAGGTCCGTCGCCGGCCCCGGCTCCAGATCGTAGGCGATGGTGAAGATCTCGATGCCGTCGGCCTTCACGTTGGTGCAGACCTCCTGCGTCACGATATCGGCGGCCTCGACGGAAACGTCGCCGCCGGGACCCTGTACCGGCACCGTCTGCTCGCCATCGGTCAGAAGGATCATCACCTTCTTGGTTCTCTTGCCTTCCGCGCTGTCGGCCGCCACGCCCTCTTCATAGGGCGGAACGTCGGTCAGCACATGCCAGCCCATCTCCGAGGCCAGCGAGATATTGGTGAGGCCGCCATTGGGGATCGGCTTCATCTTGCCGAGCTGGGTGCGCAGGATGCCGTAATCGTCGGTCAATTCCTGAAGGACGAGCTGGAACTTGTCGTAGTTCTCGCAGAGCTTCGCTTTCGCCTCGGCCTCGCTGCCCGGCTCAGCCTCCGTCAGCCACTCGATCTGCCCCGGCGGCGTATCTTCCTCGCCGTCGGCCAGCCGGTAGTTGGAGAAGGCCCAGCGGCTCGCCTCCTGCACCGGGTTCGGCTCGGCATCCTCCACCGAATAGGGATAGTCGCGGTTGTAGGTGCAGGCGAGGTAGTCGTTCGCCCAGTCGGCCGAGGCGAGACCGCGCAGATAGCGCCCCGAAACGGGCGCGTAGACGAACTCGGAGAACGGCACGAAGCCGATCTTGGCGTCGGCGTCGGGATTTTCCTCAAAGGCGGCGAGGAAGCTCTCCGCCGCATCTTTCATGCGCCCCCACTTGCCCGAAGTCTGCATGGACGTCGAATAGTCGAGAACCATGACGATCTCGGCATTCGCGGTGCCGGGAATATTGGCGGCTGCCAGCGCGTGGTAGCTGAGGCTCGGAATGCCGACGACCTGCAGCAGCGAGGAGGGCAGGGCATCATCGGCGGTAACGGTGATGCGCCCCTCGCCGAGGGTGATGGCCGGCTCGGGCGCTGTCGAGATTCCGAGGCGTGCGACGTTCGCCCAGTAGGATTGGCGCGCCGTCTCGATCGCGTCGACGCCCTCCAGCCGGGCCGCCTTCGCCCCGGCGATCGCCGCCGCGTCCGCGGCATGCTGCACGCCCGCCTTCATCGTGTTGAGGCGCGAGAAATCGACGGCCCCAGCCGCCAGGCCGAGAAGCGGGATGAGCGCCAGCGCAAAGAGGATTGCGACGACGCCTTCCTCCTCGCTGCGATACTGCCGGGCGATGCCCGCGAATCTGAAAAAGACGCGACCCTTCCGCAAGGTCCTGCGCGCCAGAGCCATGGTGGCCTCCCGTTTGCCGCCATGCTCCGACTTCGCATTTAAGATAAGATGTGGAGCTATGCTTAACGTTCTTTCCCGCGCGCGGCGCCATCCAGATCTTTCGCAAGTCTGCCCGCGCGCCCATCTCGGGCCGGTCAATACCGGCGTGCCCACAGAGCCGGGAAGGAAAGGTTAACCCTCCAGCCGCTACGATCCTTGCCGTCCGCCGACGGATTCGACAGATTTCCTAAAACTTTAACGAAGAATAGCCGAGGGGCCGGAATTGGGACAACTGTGGCAGAGGCTGCGGGACGCGGCAGTGCCGGCTCTCATCGATGCGGGCTACGGCATGGAACGCCTGCCCGGCAGGGGCCGCGCCAATAACTGGCTGATTTCGCGCAACGGCCGGGAGCGCCGGGCCTGCCTTCGGACCGCCGCCGATCGCTGGATCGCCTTTCCGCCGACCGGCACGGGCTGGAAGACGCTCGACGAGGTCGACATCGTCATCATCGCCACGGTGGACCGGGTGGAGAACCCGCAGGCGATCGAGATCTACCTTCTCGGCGCCGACGAGGTGCGCAGCCATTTCCAGGCCGCCTACAAGGCCCGCCAGGCCGCCGGCCAGCGCCTGACGAAGAATTTCGGCATGTGGGTCGCGCTCGATCTCCTGGAGAACGAGGATGTGCGCCACGCCGGATCCGGCATCCTGGCCGGCCATGAGCCGGCCGCGCGTCTTTCCCTTGCGGAACTCGACGGCGCCGACGAGGCCATCGCCGGCGCCGATGTCGCCGGCCGCCCCCGCGACCAGATCGTGCGCATCCTCGACGCCGCGCGCGGCGCCGTCGCCGAGATCACCGGCCTGCCGGTCGACAAGGTCCGCCTCTCGCTCAGCCTGGATCTCTGAAGGCCCGGTCTCCTTCAGGCGGCGACCGGCGCCGCCGGCCTGTCTCGCGATCTATTTCGGAGGCAGGCGGATCGCCCCGTCGAGACGCACCGATTCGCCGTTCATGTAGTCGCTCTCGCAGATGAAGCGCACCAGCCGGGCATATTCGTCCGGACGGCCGAGGCGCTTGGGAAAGGGCACGCCGGCGGCGAGCGCCTCCTGCACCTTCTCCGGCATGGTGGAGACCATCGGCGTCATGAACACCCCCGGCTGGATGCAGCAGACGCGGATGCCGTATTCGGTGAGGTCGCGCGCCACCGGGAGCGTCATGCCGAGGACGCCGCCCTTGGAGGCCGAATAGGCCGCCTGTCCGATCTGACCGTCCGTTGCCGCAACGGAGGCGGTGACGACCATCACGCCCCGGCAGCCGTCCTCCGTCACCGGCTCCTGCTGCGCCATGGCGAGCGCCGAATGGCGGATCACCCGGTAGGTGCCGAGGAGGTTGACCTCCACCACCTTGGAGAAGGATTCCATGTCGTGGCACTTGAGCTCGCCGCTGTTGCGGTCGGTGGAGACCGTCTTGCGGCCGAGAGCGATGCCGGCGCAATTGACAAGGATCCGTTCGACGCCGTTGATCTCGCGCGCCTTTTCGAACCCGGCCTTCACGCTCGCCTCGTCGGTGACGTCGACCTTCACGAATGCGGCGCCGATATCGTCGGCCGTCCGGATCCCGTGCTCCTCGTTCATGTCGAAGATCGTCACGCGCACGCCCTCGCGCGCCAGCATGCGCGCCGTTCCCTCGCCGAGGCCGGACGCGCCGCCCGTGACGACGGCGGCAAGGTTGCTGTCGAGCTTCATGCCTCACTCCCTTCAGCTTCGTTGGCGAGCGTCATAGCCGGGCCGGCGCGCTTGCGAAAGCGCCCATCGGGCCCTACCTGCCCTCTGAGGAAAGGGAGAGAGAATGGCCCGCAGCATACCTGAAATCGAAATCCTCGGTCCTGAGGATGCCGCCGACAAGGAAGCCCGCATTCGCCGCGCCTTCTGGCCGACGGTGAAGAAGGCGCTGCGCGTGATTCCCTTCATGGACGAGGTGGTGGCCGCCTACTACGCCATGCTCGATCCGCGCACCCCGATGCGCGCCAAGCTGACCGTGATCGGCGCCCTCGCCTATTTCGTCACGCCCTTCGACCTGGTGCCGGACGTCATTCTCGGCATCGGTTTCCTCGACGACGCCTCCATCCTGGCGGCCGCGCTCGCCGCCGTTTCCTCTTCCATCCGCGAGGAGCATCGCGAGGCGGCGCGACAGGCGCTGGCGGAAGAAACCGGGGCACAGGGCTTTGCCGCCTGAACGTCCTGCAAGTGCTTCGTCAAAATCTGGCCGCTTTTGCGACAACAACCCTTGCCGCGCCGTCGCCGCAACGCCGGCCTCGCCTGTTGAAGGCAATTCGCGAGCGGAATTGCGGCAAGGCGGTGCGCGTTCATGATTTAGTAACCTTGACGACCCATTTGTGAACGGGCCGCAAAGGGCCTCGGCCCTGCGTTTGAGCGGGGGCACCAACTGCAAACCATCTGAAGCGGGACAGGCATGCTACGGACAATTCTCACCAGCGCTTTTCTGATCGCCGCGACGGCCGCCTACGCCCAGACGCCCAATTCCCTCGGGCAGTTCAACGATTGGACGGCCTGGAGTTATCCGGGCGACAAGGGCACGGTCTGCTTCATTCATTCGGTGCCGAAGAAGGAAGCGCCTTCCAGCCTCAATCACGGCAAGGTCGCCTTCTTCGTGCGCACCAGCCCCTCGGAGAACATCTCTCACGAGGCGAACTTCGTTGTCGGCTATGCCTTCGAGGACAAGTCGACGGTGACCGTCGATATCGACGGCAAGAAGTTCACCATGTTCACCAAGGGCGACAGCGCCTGGCTTCTCAACGCCGCCGAGGAGCCCGAGCTCTTCGCCGCGATGAAGGCGGGCAAATCGATGAAGATCACCGGCACGTCGCGCCGCGGCAACGAGACGAGCTACGAATACTCCCTCTCCGGCGTCACGGCCGCGAGCGACAAGGTGAGCTCCACCTGCAAGTAGGGAAAGGCTTCGGCGACCTAAGGGCCGTCTGAAGACCGTCAGGCGAGCGGGCCAGCCCCCGGATACCGGGGCCCGGCCCGTTTTCGTCCGCCGCGCCCTGTGGTAAGAGCCCGGCAGAACCACCAGATGATGAAGATGAGCCTCCAGACCCTCACGCCGGAGCGGCAGGCCGCCCCGGCGCAATCTGCATTTCCGGCAAAGCCGTCCCTCCTCGGCATGGACCGCTCGGCGCTCGCCGCCGCGCTGGGCTCCATTGGCGTGCCCGAGCGCCAGCAGCGGATGCGGGTGGCCCAGCTCTGGCACTGGATCTATCTCAGAGGCGCCTCGTCCTTCGAGGCGATGGGCAATGTCGGCAAGGACCTGCGCGAAAGCCTCGCCGAAAACTTCACCCTGGCGCGGCCGGAGATCGTTTCCGAGCAGGTCTCCGTCGACGGCACGCGCAAATGGCTTTTCCGTTTCCCGGCCGAAGGCGCCGGCCGTCCGGTCGAGGTGGAGACCGTCTACATCCCCGAAGAAGGCCGCGGCACGCTCTGCGTGTCCAGCCAGGTGGGCTGCACGCTGAACTGCACCTTCTGCCATACCGGCACGCAGAAGCTCGTGCGCAACCTGACCGCCGGCGAGATCGTCTCCCAGATCCTGATGGCGCGCGAGCGGATCGGCGATTTTCCCGATCTGGCGACGCCGCAGGGCGCCATCGTGCCGTCGGAAGGCCGCCTCGTCTCCAACATCGTCATGATGGGCATGGGCGAGCCGCTCTACAATTTCGACAATGTGCGCGACGCGCTGCTCATCGCTGCCGACGGCGAGGGCCTGTCGCTGTCCAAGCGCCGCATCACCCTTTCCACCTCCGGCGTCGTGCCGGAGATCGCCCGCACCGGCGATGAGATCGGCTGCATGCTGGCGATCTCGCTGCACGCCGTGCGCGACGACCTGCGCGACGAGATCGTGCCGATCAACCGGAAATGGCCGCTTGCCGAGCTGCTTCACGCCTGCCGCAACTATCCGGGCCTTTCTAACGCCCGCCGCATCACCTTCGAATACGTCATGCTGAAGGGCGTCAACGATTCGCTCGCCGAAGCGCGGGAGCTGGTGCAGCTCCTGAAGGGCATCCCCGCCAAGATCAATCTCATCCCGTTCAATCCCTGGCCGGCCAGCCCCTATGAATGCTCCGACTGGGACCAGATCGAGCTCTTCGCCGAGGTGGTGAACCGGGCCGGCTATGCCTCGCCGATCCGCACCCCGCGCGGGCGGGACATCTTCGCCGCCTGCGGCCAGCTGAAGAGCGCATCGGAACGGATGAAGAAGCGCGAGCGCGAGGCGGTTTCCGCCGTCGCGGCTGGGGCCTGACCCTTCCGGCATGGCCCGGATCTGGCGCATCCTCTTCGTCATTCCGCTCGCCTTCGTCGCCGCCTGCTGGGCGGCCGCGGCGGTGCTCTTCTTTTCCGTGCCGCCCGCCCTCCAGGCAGGCGAGACGCTCGCCGAATACGCCGCCAAGGCCGGCTTCGTCTCCTTCATCGCCGCCCTGGTCGTCGGTGCCGTCGCGGGCATCCCCTCCTTCCTTGTGGTGCTTTTTGCCGAGAGCTTCGGCTGGCGCTCATTGATCCTGCATCTCGTCTTCGGCGCGCTTCTCGGCGTCGTGGCGGTGGTGCTCGGCATCGCCTCCCCGCCTCCGGTCGAGCCGCGCGACATCGTCATCTTTGCCGGGGCGGGCGCCGTCGGCGGCTTTGTCTACTGGCTGATCGCCGGCCGGCGGGCCGGGCTTTGACCGGCCGTGAGGCGTTTGGCCGGCCACTCGCCGCTTGCGCCGTGGCGGCACATCACTACCTTTCGCGCGGCACCCTTCCGGAGGTTTTCTAGAATGCGCCCCGTCCTTGCCTTGCGCCTCGGCGCCCTCTTCCTCGCTGCGATGCTGCTATCCTCCTGCGGCGTCAACACGATCCCGACCTATGAGGAGCAGGCCAAGGCCGCCTGGAGCCAGGTGCAGAACCAGTACCAGCGGCGCGCCGATCTCGTGCCGAACCTCGTAGAGACGGTGAAGGGCTTTGCGCAGCAGGAGCGCGAGGTGCTGACCTCGGTCGTCGAGGCCCGCGCCAAGGCGACGCAGACCACGCTCAACGTCGATCCGACCGATCCGGAAGCCATGCGCCGCTACCAGGAGGCGCAGGGCGAGCTCGGCGCCGCCCTCGGCCGGCTTCTCGCCATCACCGAGAACTATCCGGACCTTAAATCGAACCAGAACTTCCTCGCCCTGCAGTCGCAGCTGGAAGGCACGGAGAACCGCATCGCCGTCGCCCGCCGGGACTACATCGAGGCGGTCCGGAAATATAACACCGAGCTGAAGACCTTCCCCGGCCGGCTCTGGGCGATGACGCTCTATTCCGGCTACGAGCCGATGGCGAACTTTTCGACCGCGCCGGAGAACGCCGACGCGCCGAAGGTCGATTTCGGCACGGGCGGCGCCGCGCCGCAGCCGGCCAACTGAGGCTCAGGGACCCGCACCGCGCCTTGCGCCTCCTCCTCGCATTCTTTCTCCTTATCGCGGCCGCCCTGCCGGCGGCTGCCCAGGATTTTCCGAAGCTCACTGGCCGCGTCGTCGACGAGGCCGGGCTCCTCTCGCCAGAAGAGGAGGCGGAGCTGACGGCACTGTCGAAGGATCTTGAGGACAAGACCACCGACCAGCTCGTCATCGCCACCATCCCCTCGCTCGGGGACCGCACCATCGAAGAATACGGCGTCGATCTCGGCCGCGCCTGGCAGATCGGCCAGAAGGACAAGGATAACGGCGTCCTCCTCCTCGTCGCGCCGAACGAGCGGCAGGTGAGGATCGAGGTCGGCTACGGGCTGGAGCCGGTGCTGACCGACGCCATCTCCAGGCTGATCATCGAGGGCTCCATCATCCCCCGCTTCAAGGCGGGCGATTTTCCCGGCGGCATCCAGCGCGGCACGGAGGATATTGTCGCCGTCCTCGGCGGCGACCGGGATGCCTGGCTGGAGCGGGCGAGGGAGCGCGTCCCCGAAGAGGATATCGGCTCCACGCTTTTCACCATGTTCTTCTTCGCCGTCTTCTTCATCATGGTCTTCTCCGGCCTCTTAGGCGGCGGGGGGCGAAGGCGCGGGCCCTTCATCGGCGGC
>NZ_NSLC01000002.1 GCF_020144925.1 Afifella sp. IM 167 | reverse complement strand
CCTCCGCCCGGGCCCCAGCCACCACCACCGGGACCCCATCCGCCGGGGCCCCAGCCGCCGGCAACCAGCGTGGGCGAAAGCTCGCCGGCCTTGGCCTGCGTGGCGGGCTGAAGCGCGACGACGCCAATGGCAAGGGCCGCCGCGGCAAGAACGAACCTGGTCTTCATGATCCATCTCCTGTCGGTTTGTGCGTCGGCCCGTTGCCGTCGCTATGTCCGTAGGTTGCGGGGGCGGGACAAAAGGTTCTGTGCGTCACGACACAATTGTGAATTCGGCGGTTCCCAGCGGCATCGGCGGCCTTGTTTCGCCCAGAGGCTTTTGCTACATGACGCGCCGCGCTGGCCGAGCCGGCGTTTGATTTTCGCGGTCGTGGCGGAACTGGTAGACGCGCAGCGTTGAGGTCGCTGTGGGGCAACCCGTGGAGGTTCGAGTCCTCTCGACCGCACCAATCGACAGAAGGGGCGGCTTCGTGCCGCCTTTTTTGTTGTCTTCCCGCAGGCACCTTCGCTGATCAGGCGGGCTCGCCCGGATCAGGTGCTCTGGACCCTCCCGGGCGCGCGACCTAAGGATGGCAGATGGAAACCGAGACACTCGAACGAGAGGTTGAGGAACCCGTCGACCTGGCGGTCCGCGACGAGGAAGGCTCGCTCAACGGCGCGTATGTC
Source organism: Afifella sp. IM 167 (assembly GCF_020144925.1). Lineage (GTDB taxonomy): Bacteria > Pseudomonadota > Alphaproteobacteria > Rhizobiales > Afifellaceae > Afifella. The sequence goes on along the minus strand of NZ_NSLC01000002.1, from coordinate 533,287 downwards.
GCCGCTGTCGCGGCGGCCGTGGAGGCGCGCGACGGCGAGCGCCTGAGCGAGCTTGCGGGCGACCTGCACGAATCCGATCTCGGCGACATCCTGCAGGCGCTCGACCGGGAAGACCGCGAGCCTTTCATCGAGCTCCTCGGTTCCGATTTCGACTGGACGGCGCTGACCGAGGTCGACGAGGCCGTCCGCGACGAGATCCTGGAAGCCATTCCGAACGCGGCGATCGCGGAGGCCGTCCGCGAGCTCGATTCGGACGATGCCATCGGCATCCTGGAGGACATGGCGGAGGAGGACCGCGAGGAGATTCTCGCCGCCCTTCCGCTGGCCGAGCGCATCGCGCTGGAGCGTTCCTTCGACTACCCGGAAGAATCCGCCGGCCGGCGGATGACGACGCATTTCATTGCCGTGCCGCCCTTCTGGACCGTCGGCCAGACCATCGACTTCCTGCGCGAGGACGACCGGCTGCCGGACGATTTTACCGAAATCTTCGTCGTCGATCCGCGCTTCCGTTTCCTCGGCACCGTGCCGCTCGACCGGCTCCTGCGCACCAAGCGTCCCGTGCGCGTGGAAGAGGTGATGGGCGAGGTGACCCATTCGGTCTCCGCCACGGACGACCAGGAAGAGGTCGCCCGTCTCTTCGAGCGCTACAACCTTCTGTCCGTCGGCGTCGTCGACGAGAACGACCGACTCGTCGGCGTCATCACCATCGACGACATCGTCGACGTCATCGAGGAAGAGGCGGACGAGGACATCAAGCGCCTCGCCGGCGTCGGCGACGAAGAGATCTCCGACACCTTCGTTTCCGCCGTGCGTTCGCGCTTCATCTGGCTGCTGATCAATCTCGGCACGGCGGTGCTCGCCTCCGCCGTCATCGACATCTTCAACGGCACCATCCAGCAGATGGTGGCGCTGGCGGTGCTGATGCCGATCGTCGCCTCGATGGGCGGCAATGCCGGCACCCAGACGATGACGGTCGCCGTGCGCGCGCTGGCGACGCGCGAGATCGAGACGATCAACCCGTTGCGGTTCATCACCAGGGAAGCGCTGGTGGGCCTCGCCAACGGGGTGCTCTTCGCCATCATCATCGGCACCGTGGCGAGCCTGTGGTTCGGCGACTTCCAGCTCGGCGGCATCATCGCCACGGCGATGGTGATCAACATGGTGGCCGCCGGCCTCGCCGGCATCCTCATTCCGCTGACGCTGGAAAAGGTCGGCGCCGACCCGGCGATCGCCTCCTCGGTCTTCGTCACCACCGTCACCGACGTCGTCGGCTTCTTCGCCTTCCTCGGCATCGCCGCCTGGTGGTTCGCCATCTGAGCCGGCCGGCCGGCTCCTGCGCCGTTCGTGCAACGGGAAGGAGAATTCGCGGCGCCCCCCTCGCCATTAACTCCCCGGAAAGGCTAACGCTTCACCAATGGGGCGAACCCGGCACGGGCTTAGGTCATCATCCATATGCAGCGCGCAAACCCTTTTCTCCGCTTCGGCGCGGCCCTTTTGGCGGCCGCCCTTCTGGCCGGCTGCGGCGGGGGCGCGATCGACTATCTGCCGGATGTCGACCCGAATGCGGGGGTGGTGCGGGCGCATCAGATGCCGGTCCAGGGCATCGACATCTCCAAGTACCAGGGCGACATCGACTGGCGGCGCGTGAAGGCGTCGGGGATCCGCTTCGCCTACATCAAGGTCTCGGAAGGCGGGGACCACGTCGACGAGAAATTCTACCAGAACTGGGAAGCGGCGGCGCGGGCGGGCATGCCGCGCGGCGCCTACCATTTCATGTACTGGTGCCGGACGGCCGCCGAGCAGGCGCTGTGGTACCAGCTGGCGGTGCCGCAGGACAAATCCCAGCTTCCGCCGGTGCTCGACCTGGAATGGAACCACCAGTCGGCGACCTGCGGCCACAAGATCTCCAAGGAGGAGGCGCTCGCCAAGATCGACGTCATGCTGGCGGCGATGGAGGCCCATACCGGCAAGAAGCCGATCATCTATACCGACATCACCTTCCACAAGGACGTGCTGGAAGGCCGCTACCGGAACTATCCCTTCTGGCTGAGAAGCGTCGCCGCCGAGCCGAAGGAGCGCTTCAAGGACCGCCCGTTCCTGATCTGGCAGTTCACGGCGACGGGCCGCGTGGAAGGCATTTCCGGCAATGTCGACCGCAACGCCTTCAACGGCTCGGAGCGTGACTTCGAGCGCTGGCTGGCGCGCAGCACCGGAGGCTGAGCGGATGGCACCTGACGTCCGGCCGCTGGCGGAGGCCGACCGCGCTGCCTTCGCGCCTCTCTGGCAGGCCTATCTGGATTTTTACGGCACGCGTCTTGAGCCCGAGGTCACCGACACGACCTGGCGGCGGATCGTCGATCCCACCGGCCCGCTTTGCGCCTTCGGCGCCTTCCTGGAGGGCCGGCTGGCCGGCTTTGCCATCTATTTCTTCCATCCCGGTACATGGACGACGGCGGAGCGCTGCTATCTGGAGGATCTGTTCGTCGCCGCCGAGGCGAGAGGCTCCGGCGTCGGCCGCGCCCTGATGGAGGCGGTCTTCTCGGCCGCCGGCGCAGCGGGTGCGAGCGAGGTCTACTGGCAGACGGAGACGGACAACGCTGTTGCACGCGCCCTCTATGACAGGCTAGGCGAGCTCACCGAATACGTGAAGTACAGGCATACCCTATGAGCCCACGAATCGAAGGCATCCTTGAGACGGCCGTCTATGTCGACGACCTGGAAGCCTCGCACGCCTTCTACGGCGACGTGCTCGGCCTCGAGCGACTGACCGTCTCGCCGCGCATGATGACCTACGAGGCGGGGCCTTCGGAGGTGCTTCTGGTTTTCCGGCGCGGCGATACGACCGAGGATCTGAAGACGCCGGGCGGCGTCATTCCCGGTCACCATTCGGAAGGGCCGGCGCATTTTGCCTTCCGCATCGCCAAGGACGCCTACGGCACGTGGAAGCGGCACCTGCAGGCGCGCCAGATCGCGATCGTGGGTGAGGTGGCATGGCCGAAGGGCGGGCGCTCGATCTATTTCAACGACCCTTCCGGCAATGTCCTGGAAATGGCGACGCCGGGCCTCTGGCCGATCTACTGAGCGCCTGTCAGAGCCAGCGCCGCACGCGCGTCTTGTAGGCGCGGTAGGGCTCGCCGAACCGCGCCTCCAGGTGCTTTTCCTCGCCGCGCACAGCCAGCCTGTCGATCAAGACCAGGACGAAAGGGGCCGTCAGCGCCACCCAGATGCTGCCGAAGGCGAGGCCGAGGCCGAAGATGAGGGCGGTGTTGCCGATATAGATGGGGTTGCGCGAATAGCGGAACGGCCCGTCGGTCGCGAGCGCCGAGGCGGAGCGGTCCGGCCGGACGGTGGTCATGTGCCGCCGGAAGGTGAGGAAGGTCCAGAAGTCGAGCGAGACGGCGCAGCCCATCATCACGACGCCGATCGCGCGCAGAGCCTGTGCCAGGCCCGGTGCGAGCGGGATCGGGACGAGCCAGGAGAGCGCCGCGCCGATGAGAACCGCACCCCCCATGATAAGCGGCGGCCAGGGAATGTGGCTCGGTCGTGCATGGAAATCGGGGGATGGCGTCTGCATCGCTTCCTCTGCCTCCGCCGGGCATGAGCGCCCATGACATTCATGAAACGGAATGCCGAAAGCCGGGGCATGGCGCAATAGGGCTTGCGCTCGGCGCCCGCGCATCTTCTCCTGCGCGAAAGGAAACGCTCAAGGGAAAGCCCATGCTGGCCAACGACCTTCCCGCCCTCAACTTCCAGCTCGGCGAGACCGCCGACATGCTGCGCGACAGCGTGCGCTCCTATGCCGGAGACCGCATCGCGCCGCTCGCCGAGCGAATCGACCGCGAAGACTGGTTCCCGCGCGAGCTCTGGCCGGAAATGGGCGAGCTCGGCCTCCACGGCATCACCGTGGAGGAGGAATGGGGCGGCTCCGGTCTCGGCTATCTGGAGCATTGCGTGGCGATGGAGGAAGTCTCGCGCGCTTCCGGCTCCATCGGCCTTTCCTACGGCGCCCATTCCAATCTCTGCGTCAACCAGCTGCGCCGCTGGGGCACGGACGAGCAGAAGTCCCGCTATCTCGCGAAACTCGTCTCGGGCGAGCATCTCGGCGCTCTCGCCATGTCGGAATCGGGCGCGGGCTCGGACGTCGTTTCCATGAAGCTCTCCGCCGTGAAGAAGGGCGGGCGCTACATTCTCAACGGCTCCAAGATGTGGATCACCAACGGTCCGCAGGCCGATACGCTCATCGTCTACGCCAAGACCGATCCCGAGGCGGGGCCGCGCGGCATCTCCGCCTTCCTGATCGAGAAGGGCTTTGTCGGCTTTTCCGTCGCCCAGAAGCTCGACAAGCTCGGCATGCGCGGCTCGGAGACGGGGGAGCTCGTCTTCGCCGATTGCGAGGTGCCGGAGGAGAACCGGCTCGGAAAGGAAGGCGAGGGGGTGAAGATCCTCATGTCGGGGCTCGACTACGAGCGCGTCGTCCTTGCCGCCGGCCCGATCGGGCTGATGCAGGCGGCGCTCGACATCGTCGTGCCCTATCTTCACGAGCGCGAGCAGTTCGGCCAGCCGATCGGCTCCTTCCAGCTCATGCAGGGCAAGCTCGCGGACATGTATGTGACGATGAATGCGGCCCGCGCCTACGTCTATGCCGTGGCAAGGGCGGCTGATGCCGGACAGACGACCCGCCAGGATGCGGCCGGGGCGATCCTCTACGCCGCCGAGAAGGCGACGCAGGTGGCGCTCGACGCCATTCAGTGCCTTGGCGGCAACGGCTATATCAACGAATATCCGACCGGCCGTCTCCTGCGCGACGCCAAGCTCTATGAGATCGGCGCCGGTACCAGCGAGATCCGCCGGATGCTGATCGGGCGGGAGATCTTCCAGCGCACCGCCTGATTTTTCCGCCCCCAAGAAGAAGTCTCCCCGAAAGGAAAACTCCCCTCATGCTCAAGCTCTACGGCCGCCCGAATTCCATCAACGTGCAGAAGGCCCTCTTCTGCGTGGAGGATCTCGGCATCGAATACGAGCTCGTCCTCGCCGGGCGTGGCCATGGCGTCAGCGACACGCCGGAATTCCTGGCGATGAACCCGAACGGACTCGTCCCGGTGATCGACGACGACGGCTTCATCCTGTGGGAATCGAACGCCATCGTGCGCTACCTTTCGGCCAAACACGGGGCCGGCACGCTCTGGCCGGACGATCTTCCCACCCGCGCCAGCGCCGATCGCTGGATGGACTGGCAGACGACCGGTTTCTCGCCGGCCTACGGCCCGGCCTTCTACACCCTGATCCGTGTGCCGGAGCCGGAGCGCGATCCGGCACAGGTGGAAGCCGGCCGCAAGGCGGGCGAGGCGGCCGCGAAGATCCTCGATAGCTGGCTGGGCGACCATCGCTTCGTGGCGGGCGATACCTTCACCATGGGCGATATCGCCATCGGCGCCGCCGTGCACCGCTGGCTGAACCTGCCGCTCGAGCGCAAGCCGGCCGCCAACCTCGAACGCTACTACGGCGAGGTGATGGAGCGCGCCTCGGCGCAAAAAGCTCTTCCGCTGCCGGTGACGTGAGGTGCCGGCCGTAGCGTTGTGCGAAGAGCGCCCTAGTTTCCGAGCCATGACGATTCGTCCGGTGGAGACACCGTGCTCATAGATATTCGGGGGCTTTTGCGCCTCGAGCGCTGGCGACGGCGCTTCCAGGACATCCTGACAAGCTTCTGGTTCGTGCCGCTCGTCATCGGTGCTGGCGGCTGGGCCGTGGCGCTGGTGGCGCTCGAGCTCGACCAGTGGGAGGCCCTGCGCGATCTGCTCGGCCACACCTTCTTCCGCCGCATCGAGCCCGATACGGCGCGCTCGATCCTGGGCACGATCGCGGCGGCGACGATTTCGGCGACCTCGATCGTCTATTCGCTCTCCCTGTTGATCCGCAATCTCGCCGCCTCCACGCTGGGGCCGCGGCTGGTGCAGGACTTCCGCCAGGACCGGCTGACGCGGCTCGCCCTCGGCATGCAGCTCGCCACCTTCACCTATGCGCTGACGACGCTCTACTATCTCGGCACCTTCAACGAGACGCGGACCATCTCCATCGGCGTCGCCATCGGCTTCGTGCTGGTCGCGCTCTCCTTCCTGGTCGTCTTCGTCAACCACATCTCCGACCAGGTGAGTGTCGATCACATCGTTGCCCGGGTCGCCGGCAACCTGCAGGACGTGCTGCGGAGCAATGTTCGGGAGGCCGAGGAGAACCGGGAGCCGCGGCTGCCGGTGCTGTCGGCTCCGGACGGCGCGACGATCTTCGCCGAGAAGGACGGCTACGTCACTTTCATCAGCTATTCGGCGATCACCAACGGCGCCGATCCGGCGGTCCGCACCGTGGAGCTCCTGGTGCAGCCGGGTGATTTCGTCATCAAGCGCAAGCCGATCGCCCGCATCGATCTCGACGAGCCGCCGGAGGACTTCGCCGGCCTGGTGCGCGATGCCATCATGCTCGGCGCGGCGCGGACCTACTATCAGGACATTCCGGCCCGCTTCCAGCTGTTGGTGGAGATTGCGCTCCGGGCCTTGTCGCCCGGCGTCAACGACGTTTTCACGGCGGTGGCCTGCGCCAACCATATCGGCGCGGCGTTTGCGCTACTGGATGGACGCGACCTCACGCCCCCGATCATCTTCGACGAGAAGCGCGACATCGTTCTGGTGCCGAAGGTGCTGCGCTTCGACGATATCGCCGGCACGGTCTTCCATCCGCTACGCCAGGCGGGGGCGGATGTGCATACGATGAACATCGCGCTCCTCAGCGTGCTCGGCGACCTCGTCACCTCCTCACGCAGCGACAAGGCGCGCGCGGTCTACCTGGAGCATGCTCGCCTCGTCGTGGCCAGTGCCTGCCGCCGTCCCCTGGAGGAGGCGGACAAGGAAATTATCGACAAGCTCTTCGAGCGCGCGCGTGCCGGCATCGCCGAGGCAGGTGCGTTCGAGGAGGAAATGGACGTGGCGGAAGACGACGCGCCAGAAGACGACACGGCAAAAGATGACGCGGCGGAAAAGGACGGCGAAGAAAAGGCGGGCCGGTACGGGCCCTCCTGAGCGATCAGAACGGGATTTCGTCGTCGAGCTCGTCGCGGAAATTGCCGCCGCCGCCAGTATCGCCGCCGCCGCCGCTCCGCTCCATCGGGCCGGAGGAACCGAAATCGGAACGACCGCCGCGATCCGGGGCGTCGTAGCCGCCGCCACCGCCGCCGGCCCGCGTGTCGAGCATCGTCAGCGCCGAGTTGAAGCCCTGCAGCACGACCTCCGTCGTCCAGCGCTTCTGGCCGGACTGGTCCTCCCATTCGCGGGTCTGCAGCTGGCCTTCCAGATAGATCTTGGAGCCCTTCTTCAGATACTGCTCGGCGATCTTGGCGAGGCCCTCGTTGAAGATCACCACGCGGTGCCATTCGGTGCGCTCGCGGCGCTCGCCGGAATTGCGGTCGCGCCAGCTCTCGGAGGTCGCCACGCGCAGATTGACCACCGGCCGGCCGTCGTTCATCCGCCTGATTTCGGGATCGGCGCCGAGATTGCCGATCAGGATCACTTTGTTGACGCTGCCCGCCATCACACTCTCCCTTGTTCCATCTTCGCCGCGCCCCGGTGCCGGGAAGGCTCTCGTGCGCGGCCGAACTTGCGCCCCTTGTCCCCCAAGCGGGCCGCGCCTGCAAACCTCGCTTGCGACGAATTTATGTTCACTGTATGTTCGCCATCGCGACGATGCAAGGGAGCGGATGGATGGAACAGCGCATGAGCGCGGTAACGCTCGGGGTGGACGATCTTTCCCGGGCGCGCCGCTTCTACGAGGAGGGGCTCGGCTGGAAGCGGGGCAATACGGAGGAGGAGATCGCGTTCTACGCGCTCAACGGCCTCGTCTTCGCCCTCTATCCGCGCCACGCGCTGGCCGCCGATGTGGGCATCGACGTTCAGGGGAGCGGCTTTTCGGGGGTCACGCTCTCCTATAACGGGCGCTCGCGCGAGGAGGTGGACGCGGTCTTCGCCAAGGCCGAGGCGGCCGGGGCGCGGATCGTGAAGAAGCCGGAGGAGGTCTTCTGGGGTGGATATTCCGGCTATTTCGCCGATCCTGACGGGCATCTGTGGGAAGTCGCCTTCAATCCCTTCTGGCCGATCGACGCCGATGGCAATGTCAGCCTTTCGGACTGACGCGGAGCCTTTTGAACCTCGGCGCAAAGGCACTAGATAGGAGACCGGCGAGACATTCCGCCGCCATCACCACACGCAGCCGGCGCCACGGCGCCACATCCGGGACGGGCATGAGCGATCCCCTGAAGACGATTTCCGTGCGCGGGGCGCGCGAGCACAATCTGAAGAACGTCGATCTCGACCTGCCGCGCGACAGCCTGATCGTCATGACCGGGCTGTCGGGCTCGGGCAAATCCTCGCTCGCCTTCGACACGATCTATGCCGAGGGCCAGCGGCGCTACGTGGAATCGCTGTCGGCCTATGCGCGCCAGTTCCTGGAGATGATGCAAAAGCCCGATGTCGACCAGATCGACGGGCTGTCGCCGGCGATCTCCATCGAGCAGAAGACGACCTCGCGCAATCCGCGCTCGACGGTCGGCACCGTCACCGAGATCTACGACTACATGCGGCTCCTCTATGCCCGCATCGGCGTTCCCTATTCGCCGGCGACGGGCCTGCCGATCGAGAGCCAGACGGTCAGCCAGATGGTCGACCGCGTTCTCGCCCTGCCGGAGGGCACGCGGCTTTACCTGCTGGCGCCGGTGGTGCGCGGCAGGAAGGGCGAGTTCCGCAAGGACCTTGCCGAATGGATGAAGCGCGGCTTCCAGCGCGCGCGCATCGACGGGACCTTCACCGAGATCGTCGACGCGCCGGCGCTCGACAAGAAGTTCAAGCACGACATCGACATCGTCGTCGATCGTGTCGTGGTGCGCGCGGACGCGGCCTCGCGGCTCGCCGATTCGCTGGAGACGGCGCTGCAGCTCGCCGACGGCATCGCGGTCGCCGAATTCGCCGACAAGCCGGAGAGCAAGGACGCGCCGGACCGGCTCACCTTCTCGGAGAAATTCGCCTGTCCGGTCTCCGGCTTTACGATCTCGGAGATCGAACCGCGGCTGTTTTCCTTCAACAACCCCTTCGGCGCCTGCCCGACCTGCGACGGGCTCGGCTCCGAACTCGGCATCGATCCGGACCTCATCGTCCCCGATCCCGGCATCAGCCTTCGCCGCGGGGCGATCGATCCCTGGGCGAAATCGTCCTCGCCCTATTACCTGCAGACGCTGGAAGCGCTCGCGCGCCACTACGAGTTCAGCCTGACGGAGCCGTTCGAGAGTCTGCCGGAGGCGGCGAAGAAGGCCGTCCTCTACGGCACGGGCCGGGAGAAGATCGCCTTCGTCTACAATGACGGCCTCAGATCCTATCAGGCGAAGAAGACCTTCGAGGGCGTCATCCCGAACCTGGAGCGGCGCTGGAAGGAAACCGATTCGGCGTGGATGCGCGAGGAGATCGGCAAGTACATGTCGACCGCGCCGTGCACGGCCTGCGGCGGCTTTCGGCTGAAGCCGGAGGCGCTGGCGGTGAAGATCGCGGGGCTGCATATCGGCGAGATCTCGCAGTTCTCCATCCGCGAGGCGAACCGTTGGTTTGCCGAGCTGCCGGAAAAGCTCACCGACAAGCAGAGCGAGATCGCCGTGCGGATCCTCAAAGAGATCCGCGAGCGGCTGAAATTCCTCGACGATGTGGGCCTCGACTATCTGACCCTGTCGCGCGGCTCCGGCTCGCTGTCGGGCGGCGAGAGCCAGCGCATCCGGCTCGCCTCGCAGATCGGCTCGGGGCTGACGGGCGTGCTCTACGTGCTCGACGAGCCGTCGATCGGCCTTCACCAACGCGACAATGCCCGGCTCCTGGAAACGCTGAAGCATCTGAGGGACCTCGGCAACACGGTCATCGTCGTCGAGCATGACGAGGATGCGATCCTCGCCGCCGACCATGTCGTGGATGTCGGCCCCGGCGCGGGCATCCATGGCGGCGAGGTGATCGCCGAGGGCAAGCCCGCCGACATCATGGCAAGCCCTTCATCGCTCACCGGCAAGTATCTTTCGGGCGCGCTCGCCATCCCGGTGCCGGAAGAGCGGCGCAAGGCGCGCAAGGGCAAGTGGCTGAAGCTTGCGGGCGCCACCGGCAACAATCTGAAGAACGTCAAGGCGGAGATCCCGCTCGGCACCTTCACCTGCGTCACCGGCGTCTCCGGTGGCGGCAAGTCGACGCTTCTCGTCGACACGCTCTACAAGGCGGTGGCGCGGCGGCTGAACGGCGCGCGCGAGCAGTCGGCGCCCTTTGAGAGCCTCGCGGGGCTGGAACACCTCGACAAGGTGATCGATATCGACCAGTCGCCGATCGGGCGCACGCCGCGCTCCAACCCGGCGACCTATACCGGCGCCTTCACGCCGATCCGCGAATGGTTCGCCGGCCTGCCGGAATCGAAGGCGCGCGGCTACCAGCCGGGGCGTTTTTCCTTCAACGTCAAGGGCGGGCGCTGCGAGGCTTGCCAGGGCGACGGCCTGATCAAGATCGAGATGCACTTTCTGCCCGACGTCTACGTCACCTGCGACGTCTGCCACGGCAAGCGCTACAATCGCGAGACGCTGGAAGTCACCTTCAAGGGCAAGTCGATCGCCGACGTGCTCGACATGACGGTGGAGGAGGGGGTGGAGTTCTTCGCCGCCATCCCGGCGGTGCGCGACAAGATGAAGACGCTTTCGCGCGTCGGCCTCAATTACGTGCATATCGGCCAGCAGGCGACGACGCTCTCGGGCGGCGAGGCGCAGCGCGTCAAGCTCGCCAAGGAACTCTCCAAGCGCGCCACCGGCCGCACGCTCTACATTCTCGACGAGCCGACGACGGGCCTGCACTTCCACGACGTGGCGAAACTCCTGGAAGTGCTCCACGAGCTGGTCGAGCAGGGCAACACGGTGGTGGTGATCGAGCACAATCTCGACGTCATCAAGACGGCCGACCACATCCTCGATCTCGGCCCGGAAGGCGGCGACGGGGGCGGCGAGATTGTCGTTTCCGGCACGCCGGAAAAAGTGGTCGCCGAGCCGCGCTCCTATACCGGCCAGTTCCTGAAGCCGATCCTGGAGCGGGGCAAGACCGCGGCGAAAGAGGCGGCGGAGTAGGAGGCCGGCTGCCGCCGTCTCAGCGCATGCGGCGTCCGAAGCCGGCAGATTGGCCGCGGACGATCTCGCGGGGGCGGGCCGGGTCGTGCCAGGCGCGGTTCCGGTCGACCGTCTCCGGGCGAGGCCTGGCGTCTTCTTCGCCGCCAAGCGCCACTTCGGCCGCTTTCGTCCACATCACCACGCAGGCGAGGGCGACGAGGACGAGCCCGACGCCGATCATGCCGCCGGAATAGAGGTTTCGCAGGAATTCCAGCGTCAGTAGCGCTTGTGCCGGACCGGCGGCATCGGCGATGCTTGCCATCCTTTGCGCCCCGAAAATCTTTTCGGGCAGCCACCGGGAAAGAAGCACGAAGGGGATGCCGTAGAGCCAGGCGAGATTGAGGACGAGCCGGAACATGGCGAAGGGCCGGTCGAGGCCGGGCCGGAAGACCGGGACCTCTGCCGCCTCGTCGGCGCCGGAATGCATCAGCGTGTTGCGCACGGTGAAGATGCCGAGCTGTCCGAGGATCAGAAAGAGGGCGCCGATGACGAAGACGGCACCCAGCAGGCCGAGAGGCCCGCCGAAGGAGAGCGGCATCAGGAGGAGGGCAAGCGGCAGAGCGAGCACACCCTGTGGGCCGCCCTCGGCGACAAAGGCTCCCGAGACATGCAGCAGCCCCCATAGCGCGCCGAGAAGGGCGAAGACGATCCAGCTCGAGCGCAGGGCTACCGGCAGGAGAGGCGAGCGCATCGAGCTGGCGATGCCGCCAAGATAGCTGCCGCGCGCATCGGCGCGTTCCACGATGGCGCGGATCGTCATCACCACGATGACGACCGCAAGGCCCGCGATCAGGAGGTCGAGAAAGCGCTCGGAGGCAAAGCGCAGGAGAAGGCCGACATGCGCATACTTTGCGGCGCGCTCGACCAGCCGGCCCTCGTCGGCGGCCCAGAGGAGGGCGAAGGCCAGGATGAGAGGCATGGCGGCGAGACTCGCGGGCAGGAAGTAGCGCGCGAGATATGCCGCGCCGAGGCGGACGCAGCCGTTGACGAGCGAAGGACGGGCATTTGCCATGCGCCGAGCTTTGACGGCAGAGATTTAAGGGAGTTCTACCCAGGGTCGTGCTGCGCTGATTTGACTTCTTTCTTCGATCGGACCGACACTCGGATCCCATCGAAGTCGCTCGCCATGCCCCAACGCTCCGCCGGCATCGTGATGTTCCGCCGCCCTTCCGGGCGGATCGAGGTGCTGCTCGTGCATCCGGGCGGGCCGTACTGGGCGAGGAAGGACGAGGGCGCCTGGTCGATCCCCAAGGGCGTGGTGCAGCCGGGCGAGGAGCCGCTTGCGGCGGCAAGGCGCGAATTCTTCGAGGAGACCGGCTGCGCGCCCGAGGGCGAGGCGCTGCCGCTCGGTGTGTTTCGCCAGTCGAGCGCCAAGCTCGTCACCGCTTTTGCGGTGGAGGGCGATTTCGATCTCGCCGGCTTTGCCAGCAATGCCTTCGAGATGGAATGGCCGCCCCATTCGGGCGAGATGGCCGCTTTTCCGGAAGCCGACCGCGGGGGCTGGTTCACTCTCAAGGAAGCGCGCCGGAAAATCCTGCCCGGCCAGGCGCCGATCCTGGAGATGCTGGTTGAGCGGCTCGGGGACGATTCCGTGCCCTAGCTGTGCCCCGGCGCCGATCTGTGGCAAGTCTGGCCGATGAGCACCAAGGAGACTGGATCGGCCGCAACGCCCGCGGCCACCGCAGCCGGAGAGGCGCGACCGAAGGCAAGGCGAAGCCCGCCCAAGAAGCCGTCGGGCCTGCGCGCCAGGCTGCGCGCGCTCTATGAGGGCAATTCGGGGGGCGCGCACCGCTTCCGCTATGCGCTTCTCGCCTTCGACGTCTTCACCGTGCTCTTCATCATCGGCACATCCTTCATGCCGCGCTCGCAGACGATCGAATCCATCGACATTGTCTTCGGCGTCGTGATCCTCGCCGACTTCATCTCCCGGATTTACGCCTCCCATAAGCCTTTGCGGGAGTTCCTGCGCCTTTCCACCTGGGCGGATGTCATCTCGATCGTCTCCTTTCTCCTGCCGATCGTGGGCGAGGGGGCGGGCTTCCTCAGGATCCTGCGCACGCTGCGCCTCTTGAGGACCTACCAGCTGATGGAGAGGCTGAGGGCCGATAGCCGCGTCTTCCGCCGCAACGAGGAGCCGATCATCGCGATCGTCAATCTCGCCGTCTTCCTCTTCGTCATGACCGGCCTCGTCTACGAGACGCAGCACTGGCGCAACGAGGCGATCGGCAACTATGTCGATGCGCTCTATTTCACGGTCACGGCGCTGACGACGACGGGCTTTGGCGACATCACGCTCTCCGGCACCGTCGGGCGCCTGACGGCCGTCATCATCATGATCTTCGGCGTAACTTTATTCCTGCGCCTCGTGCAGGTGCTCCTGCAGCCGCGCAAGGTGCGCTTCACCTGCCCGACATGCGGTCTGAAGCGGCACGAAATCGATGCAGTCCACTGCAAGGCCTGCGGCACCGTGCTTGCGATTCCGGACGAAGGTCGCTTCTAGCGTGCAGTTTCCCGCCTGAGGCGAGCTTGATGTGTGAATAAATTGTGCAGGTTGCCCGCTTTTAAGGCATCCCAGCCATGCGTATTGTGCACTGCAAAATCCGCGCGCGCATGGCTATATCCGCCTCGTCAATAACGACACAGTCCGAACGACACTTCTGTCTGATCGAGGTTTATGATGCACACGTCCGCAAAGGGCCTTCTGGGTCGCTTTCGCCGTTGGCGCCGCTATCAGCGCACCGTGAAGGAGCTTCAGGGTCTTTCCGTGCGTGAACTGCATGATATCGGCATCACTCCCGGCGAGATCCGCCGCGTCGCCCGCGAAGCAGCTTTCTGATTTATCTGACTTCGCGGCCCGCAAGGCCGGTTCCAATTCGAAAGCCGCCGGCGGGGCACGCCCCTGCCGGCGGCTTTCGTTTGTCAGGGCATTTTTTGTCGGGGTCCCTTACGAACCGCCGCGCGCGGAAAGCCACTTTTCGAGCGGCATGATCACCGGCGGCTCGGCATTGGCGATCGGCCATGAATCGATGGCGAAGCGCCGCCCGCTCTCCACCTCGGCGACCACCGCCGTCGCATGCGGGTAGCGCCCGTCGAGGAAGAAGCCCCGCGCGACCGGGCTTTCCACGCTGTGGTGCTTGAGGATGCCGCGTTCGGCGAGAAGGATGAGAAGGCTCGTCGTGTTCGTCGCCTCGTCGATGCAGTCCATCTGCGTCGGGTCGCCCCCGCCGATTTTCTCAAATCCGCCCCGGTCGGCCGATGTGCCGATCCGGGCGCCGACGATCTCTTCGTAGATCTGGTCCGCTTTGGAGATCGCCTGGCGCTCCGCCTGCGGCGAGCCCGCGCGCCGGAAGGGCGCCGATATCCGCTTCAGCTCGGCCGGAGAGAAGGTGACCGGGCTCGTCCTCAGGCAGCCGAAGGCATGGCAGACATAGACCTTCTCTCCTTTTGGAGCGCGCGCGCCGCGCGCCGCGTACCAGTCCCCCCATGCGCCGTGCGTGGAGGAGGAATGCGTGGCGCATCCGGCGAGGAGCAAAGCGCCCAGAAAAAGCGGGAAAATCAGTCGCATGCCGTCACGATAGCTGAGCCGGCGAAAGGGAAAAAGACGGAACGTTCGCCGCCGGCCCTCCGTTAACAACCCAAGACAGACGGGCGGGCAATTCGAACAGAAGGAGATTTTCGATGCACGACATCACCGGCAAGAAAGTCGCCATCCTCGCCACCAATGGTTTTGAGCAGTCCGAGCTGGAGGAGCCCCTCAAGCAGCTGCGCGGCGCGGGCGCCGAGGTCCATGTCGTTTCGCCTGAGGAAGGCGCGATCCGTGGCTGGGACAAGAAGGACTGGGGCCGCGAGGTACCGGTCGATCGCAAGCTCGACGGCGTCAGCGCCGACGATTACGACGCGCTCGTGCTGCCGGGTGGCCAGATCAATCCGGATATCCTGCGCGCCAACGACAAGGCCTTGGCCTTCGTGCGCGCCTTCTTCGAGCAGAAGAAGCCGATCGGCGCCATCTGCCATGCCCCGTGGCTCCTGGTGGAGACGGGCATTGCCAAGGGCCGCGACATGACGAGCTACAAGTCGATCAAGACCGACGTCGTCAATGCCGGCGCCAACTGGCTCGACGAGGAAGTGGTCGTCGACGAGGGCATCGTGACGAGCCGCAATCCGGGCGATCTGCCGGCCTTCTGCGCCAAGATGGCCGAGGAGATTTCCGAGGGCCGCCATACGCAGCGCCACGCCGCGTAAGCCCTCAGGAACTGAATCAAGGAAAAGGCCGGCCGCCTTGAGCGGCCGGTCTTTTTTTGTGTCGGCCGCCTTGTGCGGCCGGCCTTTTTCATGCCGGGGCGTTGACGAAGGCGACGATGCCGTCCGCCACGTACTGCACGGCGAGGGCGGCGAGAATGACGCCCAGAAGCCGCGAGATCACCATGCGGCCGGTATCGCCGATCAGCTTCTCGATGCGCTCGCCGAGGGCGAAGACCCCGAAGGTGATGGCCAGGATGGCGGCGATGACGCCGACGAGCTCCGCCTTGCCGGCAAAGCCGGACATCTGTCCCGCCAGAAGGATGGTGGCGGAGATGGCGCCCGGGCCGGCCAGCAGCGGGATCGCCAGCGGAAACACTGCCAGATGGCTCATCTCGTCGGCCGACAGACGCGTCGTCGTCCGCTCGTGGCGCTCGGCGCGCTTTTCGAAAATCATCTCGAAGGCGATGACGAAGAGCAGCAGCCCGCCGGCGATGCGGAAGGCCGGCAGCGTGATGCCGAAAAGGGCGAGGATCGCCGTGCCGGCAAGCGCGAAGAGGACGAGGATGACGAAGGCGATGATCGCGGCCCTGAAGCCGACGCGGCGTCTCTCGCGCGCCTCCATGCCGCTGGTCAGGGCGATGAAAAGCGGTGCGAGCCCGGCCGGGTCGATGGTGACGAAGAGCGTCACGAAGGCGGTGATCAGCTGATCCATGGAGATGGCATACAGGCCGCGCGCGCCTCTGCAAACCGCGTCACGGCCCCGCTATTCGCCCGCAATCGCCCATCGGCGGCGCGTCGATCGCGGCAGCGATCGCGGCCGAATTCGCCTGCCCGGCGCGCCGTGCCGACACCGTTTCGCTAAACTTATCTGTAAGCCGTTGATTTCAAACGTGTATTGATCCCGCGCCTTGCTTGGCTTCGGCGCCGATTCCGGGTAAAACGGGGTTCAACTTCCACAGCAATCGATTCTTTCCTTGGCAGATCCGATTACCCCCTCCGACGGGCGCCGCGGCGGCGATATCCGTTCCATCTCCATCACCGAGGAGATGCGCACTTCCTATCTCGACTATGCGATGAGCGTCATCGTCAGCCGGGCGCTCCCCGATGTGCGCGACGGGCTGAAGCCGGTGCACCGGCGCATCCTGCATTCGATGAACGAGATGGGCATCGCCTCCAACCGGGCATACCGCAAATGCGCGGGCGTCGTCGGCGAGGTCATGGGCAACTACCATCCCCATGGCGACCAGGCGATCTATGACGCGCTCGTGCGGATGGCGCAGGATTTCTCCATGCGCCTGCCGCTCGTCGACGGGCAGGGCAATTTCGGCTCGCTCGACGGCGATCCGCCGGCCGCCATGCGGTACACGGAGTGCCGGCTCGACAAATCGGCCGAGACGATGCTCTCGGACCTCGACAAGAACACGGTCGACTTCCAGGAGAACTACGACGGGCGCAAGCGCGAGCCGGTCGTCCTGCCGGCCCGCTTCCCGAACATCCTCGTCAACGGCGCGGGCGGTATCGCCGTCGGCATGGCGACCAACATCCCGCCGCACAATCTCGGCGAGGTGATCGACGGCTGCGTGGCGCTGATCGAGGATCCGTCGCTGACCAGCATGGACCTGATGGAATATATCCCGGGTCCGGATTTTCCGACCGGCGGCGTCATCATCGGGCGCGGCGGCATCCGCTCGGCCTACGAGACCGGCCGCGGCTCGATCCTGATGCGCGGCAAGGTGGCGATCGAGACGAGCTCTCGCGACCGCGAAGTCATCATCGTCACCGAGGTGCCGTTCCAGGTGAACAAGGCGGCGATGATCGAGAAGATCGCCGAGCTGGTGCGCGAGAAGCGCATCGAGGGCATCAGCGACATCCGCGACGAATCCGACCGGCAGGGCGTGCGGGTCGTCATCGAGGTGAAGCGCGACGCCGTCGCCGACGTCGTTCTCAACCAGCTTTATCGCTTCACGCCGCTGCAGACGACGTTCGGCGGCAATTTCGTCGCCCTCAACGGCGGTCGGCCCGAGCAGCTCGGCCTGCGCGACATCATCGCCAGCTTCATCTTCTTCCGCGAGGAAGTCGTCGGCCGGCGCACCAAGTTCCTGCTCGGCAAGGCCCGCGACCGGGCCCATGTCCTCGTCGGTCTCGCCCTTGCCGTCGCCAATATCGACGAGGTCATCGCCCTCATCCGTTCCGCGCCCGACCCTCAGACGGCGCGCGAGCAGCTGATGGCGCGGGCATGGCCGGCAAAGGATGTCGCCCCGCTGGTGCGCCTCATCGCCGATCCGCGCCACCTGGTGCTGGAAGACGGGACGGTGCGGTTTTCCGAAGAGCAGGCGCGCGCCATCCTCGAGCTTCGCCTGCAGCGGCTGACGGCGCTCGGGCGCGACGAGATCGCCGACGAGCTCAACAAGCTCGCCGAGGAGATCAAGGAATACCTGGAGATTCTGGGCTCGCGCGCCCGCATCCTCGCCATCGTCAAGGAGGAGCTCAGCGCGATCAAGGAAGAGTTCGCCACGCCCCGAAAGACGCAGATCGAGGAAGGCGGCGCGGACCTTGAGGACGAAGACCTCATCCAGCGCGAGGACATGGTCGTCACCGTCTCCCATGCCGGCTACATCAAGCGCGTGCCTCTCGCGACCTACCGGGCGCAGCGGCGCGGCGGCAAGGGACGCTCCGGCATGTCCTTCCGCGAGGAGGATTTCGTCAACCGCCTGTTCGTGGCCAACACGCATACGGCGGTGCTGTTCTTTTCCTCGCGCGGCATCGTCTACAAGCTGAAGGTCTGGCGGCTGCCGCTCGCCGCGCCGCAGGCGCGCGGCAAGGCGCTCGTCAACATCCTGCCGCTGGAAGAAGGCGAGACGATCACGACGATCCTGCCGCTGCCGGACGACGAGAAGGAGTTCGAGCGCCTCGACCTCATGTTCGCCACCACGGGCGGCACGGTCCGGCGCAACTCGCTCGCCGACTTCGTCAACATCAACCGCAACGGCAAGATTGCGATGAAGCTGGAGGAGGGCGACGCGATCGTCGGCGTGTGGACCTGCTCGCAGGACGACGACTGCCTGCTGACCACCGCCTTCGGCCAGTCGATCCGCTTCCCGGTCACCGATGTGCGCGTCTTTGCCGGCCGTTCCTCCGTCGGCGTGCGCGGCATCAGCCTCGGCAAGGGCGACAGGGTCATCTCCATGTCGATCCTGCGGCACTTCTCGGCGACGCCCGAAGAGCGCAGCGCCTATCTGAAGATGCGCCGGGCCGTCGCCGGCGAGCTGGAGAACGGCGAGGCGGAAGATGTCGCCGAGGACGCCGAGGAGATGGCGGCCGAGCCGGGGGCGCTGTCGCCGGAACGCTATGCGCAGATGAGCGCGGCGGAGGAGTTCATCCTCACCGTCTCGCAGAACGGCTACGGCAAGCAGACCTCCTCGCACGAATACCGGATCTCCGGCCGCGGCGGCAAAGGCATCATCGCCATGGTCGTCAACGACCGGAACGGCCCGCTCGTGGCTTCCTTCCCGGTCGAGGACGGCGACCAGCTGATGCTCGTCACCAATGGCGGCCAGCTCATCCGCGTGCCGGTCGCCGGCATCCGCATCACCGGCCGGGCCGCGCAGGGCGTCATTGTCTTTTCGACCGCCAAGGGCGAAAAAGTCGTCTCGGTCGAGCGGATCACCGAGGCGAGCGCGCAGGACGAGATCGCCGAAGTGGACGGCGAGGACGAGGCCGGCCCTCAGGATGAGGCCGGCCCGCAGGACGGGGCCGATCCGCGAGAGGGCCCCGGCGGGCCCGACGAGGAGCCGCCGGCCGAATAGCCCCGTAAAGGAGGGGGCGTGGATGATCGAGCTTTCGACCTTTCTCACCTATCTCGCCGCCTGCATCGCGATCGTCATCGTGCCGGGCCCGACCGTCACGGTGATCATCGCCAATTCCATGCGCCACGGGGCGCGCGCCGGCCTCCTCAACGTCGCCGGCACCCAGGCCGGCCTCGCCATCATGGTGGCGATCCTCGCCTTCGGCCTGTCGGCGGTCGTCGTCTTTCTCGGCGAGGCCTTCTTCTGGCTGAAGCTGGCGGGCGCGGCCTATCTCATCTGGCTCGGCATCAAGCTGTGGCGCTCCGACGGCACGCTCGGCAGCGCCGACACGGCCAGGGCGACGCGCAATTTCTTCCTGCAGGGCTTCATCGTCATCTGGTCGAACCCGAAGGCGCTGTTCTTCTTCGGCGCCTTCATTCCCCAGTTCATCGACCCGGCCGGCAACACGGTCACGCAGATGATGCTTCTCGGCGCCATCTTCATGGCGGTCGCCACCTTCCTCGACAGCATGTATGCGCTCGCCGCCGGCCGCACCGGTCTTCTCCTGTCGCGCCGCAACGTGCGGCTGGTGGAGCTCTTCGGCGGCACCTGCCTCGTCGGCGGCGGCATCTGGATGGCGCTCAGCCGTCGCTGAGCGCCTTTCCGGCGTTGCGGATCGCGGCGCGGAACGATAAGCGAAACGGATGGCGCGCACAGGTCTTTATCCCGGCTCCTTCGACCCGCTCACCAACGGGCACATCGATATCCTGCGCGCGTGCTTCGCGCTGGTGGATCGGGTCGTCGTGGCGATCGGGCGGCATCCGACCAAGACGGGCCTTCTCGACCTCGACACGCGCATCGCCCTCATCCAGGAGGTGGCGGGCCCGCTCGCCGAAACGGAAGGCGTGGAACTGGTGGTCCGGAGCTTCGACAATCTCGTCGTCGATTTCGCCAGCGAGGTCGGGGCGACGATCCTCATTCGCGGCCTCAGGGACGGGACGGATCTCGATTACGAAATGCAGATGGTCGGCATGAACCTGACGATGGCGCACTGGCTGCAGACCGTCTTCGTGCCGGCGAGCCCGCATCACCGCCACATCACGGCCACGCTCGTGCGCCAGATCGCCTTCATGGGCGGCGATATCGGTCCTTTCGTGCCGGCCTCGGCGGCGGACGCGGTCCGCCAGGCCGTTGCGCGCCAGAAGGAATGAGCGCCGTCCGCGCCGAACCAACAAGGATTTTCCGAACATGCTGAAACGCCTCGCCGCGCTCACGCTTCTCGTGGTCGCCTTCTGCGCCGCGCCGCTCGCCGGTTCCGCCTTCGCCCAGAGCGCCGACCCGGAAAATACGCTGCTGCTGCAGCTGAAGGACGGCACCGTCACCGTCCGGCTGCGCCCCGACCTGGCGCCGAACCACGCGGAGCGGCTCAAGACGCTGGCGCGGCAGGGCTTTTACGACGGCGTGCCGTTCCACCGCGTCATCGACGGCTTCATGGCGCAGACCGGCGATCCGACCGGCACCGGCATGGGCGGCTCGGATCTGCCCGACCTCAAGGCAGAATTCTCCAGCGAGCCCTTCGTGCGCGGCGTGGTCGGCATGGCCCGCTCCAGCAATCCGGACAGCGCCAATTCGCAGTTCTTCATCATGTTCGCGCCCGCGCCGGGCCTCGACGGCCAGTACACCGTCGTCGGCGAGGTGGTCGACGGCATGGAATACGTGGACAATATCAAGAAGGGCAGCCGCTCGGCGAACGGCACGGTCGACAATCCCGACAAGCTGATCTCCATGCGCGTGGCGGCCGACCAGTAAATCCAGAAACACCGGGAGAGCGAAATGGCAGAACCAGAAAACACACTCGTCATGGAAACCAGCAAGGGGCAGATCACCATCGCCCTGCGGCCGGACCTTGCGCCGACCCATGTGTCGCGCATCAAGGAGCTGGTGCGCGACGGCTTCTACGACGGCGTCAAGTTCCACCGCGTCATCGACGGCTTCATGGCGCAGACCGGCTGCCCGAACGGCACCGGAACGGGCGGCTCCGGCCAGAAGCTGAAGGCGGAGTTTTCCAGCGAGAAGCACAAGCGCGGCACCGTCTCCATGGCGCGGGCGCAGAGCCCCGATTCCGGCGACAGCCAGTTCTTCATCTGCTTTGCCGAGGCCCCCTGGCTCGACCGCCAGTACACGGTCTGGGGCGAGGTGACGGACGGCATGGACGTCGTCGACCAGATCAACAAGGGCGAGCCGCCGCGCGATCCCGACACCATCACCTCGATGAAGGTCGCGGCCGACGCCTGACCTTCCGGCGCCCGGCCTTCGGCGCCTTTCCTGCCGGCGGCTTCGGGGCGCCCTCAGACGATGCGTGTAGATGCCTTTGACTTTGACCTGCCGGAGGAGCTCATCGCTCTCCGGCCGGCGCGCCCGCGCGATGCGGCGCGGCTGCTCTGCGTGCCCGCCGAAGGCCCTTTCGACGACCTTCAGGTGCGCGACCTGCCGGAGCTTCTGGAGCCCGGCGACCTTCTGATCCTCAACGATACGGCCGTGATTCCCGCAAGGCTCGCCGGGCGCCGGCTGGCGCGCGAAGAGGGCGGTCCGGAGGTGCGCGTGGAGGCGACGCTGATCGAGCGCCTCGACGGGGCACGGTGGCTGGCGCTCGCAAGGCCCGGACGCAAGCTCAGGGTCGGCGACCGGCTGCGCTTCGGCGGGGAGGGCGAAGCGTGCTTCCTCGACATGCTGGAGGCCAGCGTCGAGGCGAAAGGCGAGGGGGGCGCGATCACGCTCGCCTTCGCCTTCGAGGGCTCCGTTCTCGACGAGGCGATCCGGGCGCGCGGGGCGATGCCGCTGCCGCCCTACATCGCGGCAAAGCGCGCCCCGGACGGGGAAGACAGCACCGACTACCAGACGATCTATGCCGCGCATGCGGGGGCCGTCGCCGCCCCGACGGCGGGTCTGCATTTCACCGACGAACTCCTGGATCGCCTCGCCTCGCGCGGGATCGAACGCCGCTTCGTGACGCTGCATGTCGGCGCCGGCACCTTCCTGCCGGTCAAGGGCGAGACGACGGAGGCCCATGTCATGCACGCCGAATGGGGCGAGGTCAGCCCTGAGACGGCCGAGGCGATCAACGAGACGCGCCGGCGGGGCGGCCGGCTGGTCGCGGTCGGTACGACGGCGCTCAGGATCCTGGAGAGCGCGGCCGACGCGAGCGGCACCGTGCGGCCCTTTTCGGGCAAGACGGACATCTTCATCACGCCGGGCTACCGCTTCCGGGCCATCGACCGCCTCCTGACCAACTTTCACCTGCCGCGTTCGACGCTGTTCATGCTGGTCTCGGCCTTTTGCGGTCTGGAGCGCATGCAGGCGGCCTATGCCCATGCGATCGAAAAGCGGTACCGGTTCTACTCCTATGGCGACGCTTCGCTGCTGGCGCCGGCGACGCCTTCCCTGAGACCCGAATGAGCGGCTTTT
The DNA here is from genome assembly GCF_020144925.1 of Afifella sp. IM 167. Classification (GTDB taxonomy): domain Bacteria; phylum Pseudomonadota; class Alphaproteobacteria; order Rhizobiales; family Afifellaceae; genus Afifella. The sequence continues at coordinate 510,589 of NZ_NSLC01000002.1, read as the reverse complement.
CCTTTTCCATTCTGGCGCGCGAGGGCAATGCCCGCCGGGGCGTCATCGCGACCCCGCGCGGGGAGATCCGCACGCCCGCCTTCATGCCGGTCGGGACGCAGGCGACGGTGAAGGCGATGTATCCGGGCCAGGTGCGCGAGCTCGGCGCCGACATCGTCCTCGGCAACACCTACCATCTGATGCTGCGGCCGGGGGCTGAGCGTGTCGCCGATCTCGGCGGCCTGCACGATTTCATGCGCTGGCCGTTCCCGATCCTCACCGATTCCGGTGGCTTCCAGGTGATGTCGCTCGCCAAGCTGCGAAAGCTCGACGAGGACGGCGTCACCTTCGCCTCGCATATCGACGGCTCGACGCATCGCCTGACGCCGGAACGCTCGGTGGAAATCCAGCGGCTCCTGGGCGCCGACATCACAATGCAGTTCGACGAATGCCTCCGGCTTCCGGCCGAGGAAGCGGAGGTGAAGCGGGCGATGGAATTGTCGCTGCGCTGGGGCGAGCGCTCGAAGGCCGCCTTCGTGCCGGTCGACGGCAAGGCGATCTTCGGCATCGTGCAGGGTGGCGACATTGCCGAGCTCAGGCTCGCCTCGGCGCGCGGCCTGACGGAGATCGGCTTTGACGGCTATGCGGTCGGCGGTCTTGCCGTCGGCGAGCCGCAGGCGGTGATGTTGAAGGTGCTGGAGGAGACGCTGCCGGCGCTGCCGGAGGATCGTCCGCGCTACCTGATGGGCGTCGGCACGCCCGAGGACATCCTGGAATCGGTGCGGCGGGGCATCGACATGTTCGATTGCGTGATGCCGACGCGGGCAGGGCGGCACGGCCATGCCTTCACCCGTTTCGGCCGGGTGAACCTTCGCAACGCCAGGCACGCGGTCGATCCGCGCCCGCTCGACGCGCAAAGCGACTGCCCGGCGGCGCGCGACTATTCCCGCGCCTATCTTCACCATCTGGTGCGCACGCAGGAGACGCTCGGCGCCATGCTGCTCACCTGGGTGAATCTCGCCTATTACCAGAGCCTGATGGCCGGGGCGCGCGAGGCGATCGGCGAGGGCAGGTACGGCGACTATGTCGAGGGAGTTCGTGAGGGATGGCAAAAGGGCGACGGATGATCCGTCGCCCTTTCGCGAAAAGCCTTGGTCCTAGCGGACGAGCGAGCCGAGGTAGGTCGCGGCTGCGATCAGCGCGGTCATGACCCCGGTGGAGACGATCGCGTAGTGGAAATCACGGGCCTTCGCCTGCATGGCGACCGCCCGAGCGCGGCGTTCTTGCATCAGATCAACACTCCCGGAGCCAGAGACAGCTTGCAATCGACGATCTTCCAGTCGCCCGCATCGTCCTGATAGAGGGCGAAATCCGCTGCCCACTGGATGCCGATGCGATCGCGCACATAGGTGTTCACGCGGGTCAGCTCGCCGTCGGTAAAGACGCTGTCGATCTGGATACGCTTGGCGTGCACCAGCGGCGGATGGATCTTGGAGAAGAAGCTGTAGGCGGCCTCTTCGGTGCCGAAGCGGCTCTGCTCGAACTCGGTGGCGAAAGCCCAGACGACCTTCGGCTCCTTGTTGGACAGACCCCAGACGAAGGTCTCGACGGCGTTCTGCACGGCCGAGCGCTGGTCGTCGTTCAGGGAGGGGGTCTGAGGATGGTAGGAAACGAGGTCGAGCCGATCGGCCTTGGGAGCCGCCTGCGGCAGGTTGTGCGGAAGCGGAGCGTTCAGGGAGTTCACCTGCGCCGTGCCGACGAGCACCGTCGCGGCGAGGCCTGCAATGGCGATCGCTGCGTTGCGCCCCCAACCCCTCGTCAGACTGAACATTGCCTTCGCCTCCGGAAAGTACGCCGGGATAATTCGTTAACCCGGCAGTAAGTTCCGTGCGAAAACGCACAACCGCGAAATTCCCCGAAATGAAAGGTTTCGAAAGCGTAAAGGGCGAGCGGGACAGTTGCTTCAAACAGCTGTCATCGCAGAGGCTTCCGGCGCGTTTGTCGCCGCCGCCCAAGAACTCGTTCACGGATGCGTGTGCATCTCCGCCCCCCGGCGGCGCGCGACGACGAACGACTCGTCGTAGAACCAGAGGCCGCCATACTCGCTGAGGACATCGCGGGTCGCCTTCAGATAGGCCGTGCCGGAGATCGCCTCTTCCAGCCGCTCATCCTCGATCTGCGCCACATAGGTCGCCGCGTTCCAGGCGGCCAGCAGCGTCGAGGTGCCGATGCCGCTGCTCACCTCGCTCGGCAGCGTGTGCATGTCGTAGCGGAAGATCGACCGGCCGTCGGGGTAGGGGAGATATTCAAGGTCCGGATGCCTTTCGCCCAGCTCGGCGCGCAGCGTCGCAAGCAGGCCGTGCCGGGTGGAGCGGAACGGGTCCTCTCCCGGCCAGACGCGGCGGATGATCTCCAGCCCGGGATCGTGGCCATGCGAATGGATCGCCAGCAGCCTGCCGCCCGGCGCCAGCGCCCGTGTCAGCGGCGCGAGCACCTTCTCCACCTTGAAGTCGTCGGGCATGCGGGCGCGGTAGGGCTGCGAGGCGATGACGAGGTCGTAGTCCGCCCGCGCCTCCTCCCGGCGCGGCAGCGCCTGGTCGAGCACGAAACGCTGGTCCTGGCGGTAGAGGACGAGGACCGCCGGGGTGACGTAGACCGGATTGCCGGTCTTCGGGCTGGCCTTCGCCTGCCAGTTCGCCGCGAGCGTCGGCTGCAGGTCCTTGATCTGCTCGTGGAAATCGTGGGAGCTGTCGCCCGAAAGCGCCACCTCGATCCAGCTCAGTTCTTCCTTCGCCCTGTCGGAGCGCGGCGTCAGCCAGGGCGCGGCCGTGTAGGGGAGATTGGTCAGGACGAGGATCGTCGCCGGATGCTCGTGGAAGCGGTCGGGCATCTTTTCCAGGCCGAGCCGCACGTCCTCCAGCGAAATCTCCTTGGCGGCGATAAGGAACGGCACATGCCGGAAGCGGCGGTGCAGCTCGCGCATGACGCTCGTCAGCACGGTGCCGTCGCCCATGCCCGCATCGAAGAGGCGCAGGGCCGGCGGGCGCGGCTCGATATGGTCGATCTCCAGGCCGACCCGCTCCGCCACCGCCCATTTTTCCGAGCAGGTGGTGACGAACATCAGGTATTTCTGACGGTTGTCGTAGAAGCGGAATGCGCCCTGGCGCGCGGCCTCCGGCGCTCCGGGCGGGGCCGTGGAAGACGGAGCGGACCCGTCGATCATGGCCTCGACGCCTCCATTCAGCGAAATGGCCGGCCCGCATCCTTGAAGCGGCAACGTCAGGCAGCGCCGGCCGCGCTATTCTGACGCGCAATCTCAAACCGTCAAACGGAATGCGCGCGATCGGGCGCCATCGCCGCCGGCGCGCACATGCGGCGCGGGGCAGGCTTCCCCAGCGTTTCCAAGGGGTCACAACGGGGCTGTATCATTTTGATACGCATTTGCCCGTCGTGGTTTACCAATGGTGAACCAAATACTGGATTTCGCACGCAGCTTGGAGTGAATTGCCCTCGACACCGGAGGCGTGAGGCTTTGCCTCCGGCGGAAACCCCATGGATATGCTCAGGTCCGCCGCATCTCCTGGGTCCGTGGGGTCGGCCGGTCCGGCTGCGACACGTGGCCTCCTCGAATGTCGCGGCCGGCCGGCCACTCATCTTCCGCTCAAGAGAAGAGAGCGGGCACCAAGCCCAAAAATGAAGGCGCCCCTCGGGGCGCCTCTTTTTTGCTGGGGCCTTGATGCCCCGCAGGCGGTTGCCGCTATTTGATCTTCGCTTCCTTGAAGTTCACGTGCTTCTTCAGCTTCGGATCATATTTCCGCTTCACCATCTTGTCGGTCATGGTGCGGGCGTTCTTGTTGGTGACGTAGAAGGAACCGGTGCCTTCCTCGCTCACCAGGCGAATCTTGATTGTCGTGGCCTTGGCCATCGGTCTCGTCCTTGCATAAGCGCGGGAATTTGAAGGTCAAATGACCGCTTGAGGCTGCGAAGTCAAGGTGCCTCGGCCCAAGCCGCGCGCCTTCATGCCCTGGAGCGCACCAGCCGGGCGGCTGCGACGATGGCGTAAAGGGCGAAAGCGCCGCCGATCACCAGCGGATATCCGGCGGAGGGCATCCGGTCCATCGCCTCGCCGACGCTGAGGGGGCCGATCATCATGCCGAGCGCATAGCAGAAGACGAAGGCGGAATTGGCCGCCGCCAGATCGCCGCCGCGGAAGCGGGAAGCCAGATGCGCAAGGCCGACCGTATAGATGCCCGCCGAAGCGCCGCCCCAGACGAAGAGCACGAGGATGAGCCAGTACCAGCTGTCGGCGACGAAATAGGCAATCAGCATGCCGAAAGCGCCGAAGAGGCCGCAGGCGAGAAGGATGAGGCGCTTGTCCATGCGGTCCGAGACGAGGCCGAGCGGGATCTGCAGGGCGACGTTGCCGAGCGTCATGGCGGAGGCCAGCAGGGGCACGACGGCGGTCGAGTAGCCGAGATGCTGGCCCCATAGCGGCAGGAAGGCGAAGCCGGAGGATTCGGCCATGGCGAAGACGAAGACGCCGATCGTGGAGATCGGCACGGCGAAGATGTAGGAGACGAAGCCCCGCGTCGGGCTCTCGCTGAAATCGGGCGAGACGTCGCGCGCTTTCCAGGCGGGCAATGCGGCCAGAACGAAGAGCCCGGCGCCGATGAAGAAGGGCAGGGGCGTGCCGATGCCGGTCGCGGCGATGATGATCGGGCCGAGGGCGAAGCCGATCGAGAGCACCGTGGCGTAGATGCCCATGATGAGGCCGCGCTTGCCCTCGCGCGTCACCGCGTTGATCCAGAATTCGGAGAGCGCGAAGGAGACCGAAACGCACATGCCGTAGCCGAACAAAAGCACGAAGAGGACGTGCAGATCCGTCACGTAATAGGCGAAGGGAATGAGGCAGGCCGACAGCGGCAGCAGCGCGGCGATGGTGTTGGCCGTGCCGAAGCGCCTGGCGATATGCGGGGCGTAGGGTGTGGCGAAGAGGGCGGAGGCGGCCAGCGCGGCGATCAGAAGGCCGATGGTCCGCTCCGTGATGCCGCGCTCGGCGAGCGTCAGGGCGAGCAGCGGCGAAAGCAGGCTGATGGCGATGCCCACGGAGATCATCGTGGAGATCGCCGCGATCGAGCCCCGGGTCAGGCCCCATCTGACGAGCCGCCGTTTTATGGCGCCGTTGAGGGCCAACCTCCCGCTCCTACAGAATTGCGATTTTGCCCCGTCCGTAATGCATAAAATGGAAGGGAACGCTACCGCCCGGTGAGAGCTCGGGATCGCGTGAGAGGCGGCCGGCTAGATCGGCCAGGACGCGGCGGGTGATGAGGGGAAGATCCGCCTCGTCCACCTCGTCGAAGGTGAGCCATCTGGGATCGAGGAGTTCGCGGTCGGTCGTGGCCACGCGCTCCATGCCGCCATCGTCGAAAAGCACGAAGAAGCGCGCATCGAAGCGGCGCGGTCGCCCCGGCGGGGTGATCGCCCGCGCCACCAGCCGCACCGGCGCCAGATCGGGCAGGTAGCCCGCCTCGTGGAAGGCGCGCCAGGAGGGATGGCGCGAGCGCGGCCGCGCGGCGCGCGTCTTCTCGCCGATCAGATAGCCGGTCTCCTCAAAGGTCTCGCGAATCGCGGCCAGCGCCAGGGCGCGGCCGAGGCCCTCGCCGGCGCGCTTCGTGCCGAGCGCGAGCTTGGCCTCCACCTCTGGATCGAGCTCGCTTGCGGCGGGGGCGCGGTAGTCGGCGCGCTCCACCCGCCCGCCCGGAAAGACCAGCTTGCCCGGCATGAAGACATGGCGATCGGAGCGGCGGCCCATGAGGACGCGCATCGTCGCTCCCTCGCGGCGCAGCACGATCAGCGTTGCGGCGGGTTTGGGGCGGATTGCGCCGTTTCGCTTCTCGCCGACCGGCTCGGAGAAGGAAAAGGGCTTGGTCATTGCCAGGCGCCGTCGACCGACCTGTCGGAGGCTTCGGGTGAATCGGGATCGAAGCCATGCATGCGCAGCGCCCATTGCAGCCCGACCACGGCGCCCTTGAACGGACGCAGGAGGACAAGCGAGAGGAGGAGCGTCAGCGGCAGCCAGAGCACCATGTGCAGCCAGAGCGGGGGATGCATGGCAAGCTCCAGCGCGAGCGCGCCGGCGACGATGACATGGCCGACGACGAGCATGACGAAGTAGGGCGGCGCATCGTCGGCGCGATGATGGTGAAGCTCCTCGCCGCAATGGCTGCAGGCCTCGCGCACCTTGAGGAATCCGGTGAACATCGGTCCCCTGGTGCAGGCCGGGCAGCGTGTCGTCAGCCCCGCCAGGATGGCGGAAAAGACCGGCCGCTTGGTCTTGGTCGCTTCGATTGGCATTTCTATTTCCGTCCCCGTCTTCCGCCGCCCGGCGGGCGCCTTCGCATGGTCGGCCCGCGCACGCGCTTCCTGCCGCCGCCGCCTCCCTTGGTTCCTTCGCTCAGCATCTCCAGCTTCAGGTCGCCGGCAAAGGGCGTCGCCTCCACCAGGCGCACCTCGACCCGGTCGCCGAGACGGTACATCGTGCCGCTGTCGGCGCCGGTCAGGCGGTGCAGGCCCTCGTCGTAGATGAAGAACTCCGAACCGAGCGTGCCGATCGGCACGAAGCCGTCGGCGCCGGTCTCCTCCAGCTCGACGAAAAGGCCGGCGCGGGTGACGCCGCGGATGCGGCCCCAGAAGCGCGCACCGACCTTGTCGGAGAGCCAGGCGGCGACCAGCCGGTCGAGCGTGTCGCGCTCGGCGGCCATGGCGCGCCGCTCGGCCAGCGAGATGTCGGCCGCCACCTTTTCCATCGCCTTCTCGTCCATGTTGCCGAGCCCGCCATCGCCGAAGGAAAGGGCCGAAATGAGGGCCCGGTGGACGAGAAGGTCCGCATAGCGGCGGATCGGCGAGGTGAAATGGGCGTAGCGGCGCAGATTGAGGCCGAAATGGCCGATGTTCTGCGTGGAATAGAGCGCCTGGCTCTGCGAGCGCAGCACCACCTCGTTGACGAGCATGGAATGGGCCGTGTCGGCGACGGTCTTGAGGATGCGGTTGAACTCCGCCGGCTTCAGGGCGCCCTTCTTCGGCAGGTTGAGGTCGAGGGAGCCGAGAAAGTCGCGCAGCGCCTCCAGCTTGTCGAAGGAAGGCTCGTCGTGGATGCGGTAGACGAGCGGGGAGTTCTTGCCTTCCAGCTCCTCGGCGGCGGCGACGTTCGCCTGGATCATGAACTCCTCGATCAGCTTGTGCGCGTCGAGGCGTGGCGGGACGTAAACCCGGTCGATGGCGCCGCTTTCGTCGAGGACGACCTTGCGCTCCGGCACGTCGAGCTCCAGCGGTTCGCGGTCCTCGCGGCCGGCATGCAGCAGCGCATAGGCGTCCCAGAGCGGCTTCAGCACGTCCTGCAGCAGAGGGCCGGTGCGCTCGTTCGGCTCGCCGTCGATCGCCGCCTGCGTCTCCTCGTAGGAAAGGGCGGCGGCCGATCGCATCATCACGCGATGGAAGCGATGGCGCGTCTTGCGGCCCGCCTTGTCGAAATGCATGCGCACGGCGAGCGCCGGCCGGTCCTCGTTCTCGCGCAGCGAGCAGAGGTCGTTGGAGATCCGCTCCGGCAGCATCGGCACGACGCGGCCCGGAAAATAGACCGAATTGCCGCGCTTGAGGGCTTCCTTGTCCATCGCCGAGCCGGGCCGCACGTACCAGGCGACGTCGGCGATGGCGACGGTGACGATGAAGCCGCCCTCATGGTCGGGATCGGGGCGCGCATGGACCGCGTCGTCGTGGTCGCGCGCATCCGCCGGGTCGATGGTGAGGAGCGGCATGTCGCGCCAGTCCTCGCGATGCGCCATGCCGGCGGAGCTTGCCTCTTCCGCTTCGGCGAGGACGCGCTGCGGAAAGACATAGGGGATGTTGTTTTCTTCGAGCGCGATCAGGCTGATCGCCTTTTCGGAGGTCACGTTGCCGATCCGCTCGCTGACGCGGGCGGAGGCAAGGCCGAGCCGGCTTTTAGGCCTCGGCTCGATGGCGACGAGCTCGCCGTCCTCGGCGCCGTCGGCATCGGCCGGCGCGATGACGTATTCGCGCTGCTTGCGGTTGACCGGCACGATGCGGCCGCCGCCGCGCCCGCCCGGATCGGCCCGGAAGACGCCGACCGTTCGTTCGGGAACGCGCTCCAGGAGCTTCATCATCCGGCCCTGGTAGCCGCGCGTGCCCGCCGGCGGCTCGATGCGGGCGAGCACCCGGTCGCCGGGCCCCGGCGCCGGCTTGCCGGCGCGCTTGCCGACCGGCGGCAGGAGGAGGCGCACCCGCGGCGGATCGCCCTCCGCTTCGTCCCATTCTGTCGGCAGGGCGATGAGGTCGCCATCCTCGTCGACGTCGACGACGCGCAAGACCGTCACCGGCGGCAGCGTGCCGGAACGGCGGATCGCCTTTCTCGGCGATGCGATCAGGCCGTTCTCCGCCATGTCACGCAACATGCGCTTCAGGCCGATACGGTCGGCGCCGGTGATGCCGAAGGCGCGGGCGATCTCGCGCTTGCCGACCTTGGAGTCGGCGCTCTGGACGAAGTCGAGGATATCCTGCTGACTGGGCAGGCTGGAAGATGCCTTGGTCTGCTTCTTCTTCGTCAAGTTCAGCCTTCGGATTTGGTCCGGCTCTTGGCCGGCCCCGATTTCGCCTTCGTCGATGCCGACTTGGTCGACTTTGCCTTCGTCGGCTTTTTCGCCGTCGCAGCCTTCTTCGTCGTCGTCTTCTTCGCCGGCGTCTTGCCGCCCTTGGCCGCCTTCGCCTCGATGAGCTCCAGCGCCTCTTCCAGCGTCAGGTTCTGCGGATCCTTGCCCTTCGGCAGGGTGGCGTTGATCTTTCCGTGGTGGACGTAGGGCCCGTAGCGGCCTTCCATCACCTGGATGGCGCCGCCATCGGGATGCTCTCCGAGCCCCTTGATCTCCTTCGCCCCGGTGCGGCCCTTCTTCTTTTCGGCCAGCAGCGAGACGGCGCGGTTGGCGCCGACCGTGAACACCTCCTCGACATTGTCGAGGTTGGCGTATTTGCCCTCATGCGAGACGAAGGGACCGTAGCGGCCGATGCCGGCGGTGATCGGCTTGCCGGTCTCCGGATGCGGGGCGATCTCGCGGGGCAGGGAGAGGAGCTGCAGGGCCTTGTCGAGGTCCATCGCCTCCGGCTCCCAGCCGCGCGGCAGGCTGGTGCGCTTCGGCTTGTCGCCGCTTCCCAGCTGCACATACGGCCCGAAGCGGCCGGAGCGCAGCGTCACAGGCTCGCCCGTCGTCGGATCGTCGCCGAGCATGACGCCCTCGGCCGTCATCGCCTGCTGGCCCAGCGCGCTCTCCGGATCCGGCTCGGTCACCTGGCGGGTGTAGCGGCATTCGGGATAGTTCGAACAGCCGATGAAGGCGCCGTAGCGGCCAAGCTTCAGGGAGAGCTTGCCGTCGCCGCAGCTCGGGCAGATGCGCGGATCGCTGCCGTCCTCGCGCGATGGGAAGACGAAATCGCCGAGGATCTCGTTGAGCGCCTCCAGCACTTCGGAGACGCGCAGCTCCTTGATGTCGTCGAGGTTCGCCTGAAAGTCGCGCCAGAAATCGCGCAGCACCGCCTGCCAGGAAAGCTCGCCGGCGGAGATCATGTCGAGCTTCTCCTCAAGGTCCGCCGTGAAGTCGTACTCCACGTAGCGGCGGAAGAAGCTCTCCAGGAAGGCAGTGACCAGCCGGCCCTTGTCCTCCGGCATGAGGCGGCGCTTGTCGAGGCGGACATAGCCGCGGTCGCGCAGCACCGTCATGGTCTGCGCATAGGTGGAGGGGCGCCCGATGCCGAGCTCCTCCATCTTCTTGATCAGCGAGGCCTCGGTGTAGCGCGGCGGGGGCTCGGTGAAATGCTGGCTCGCCGAGACGGCCTTCTTGTCCAGCGCGTCCCTGGCCTTCACCGGCGGAAGGCGGCCGCCTTCCTCGTCCTCCGGCTCGTCGCGGCCCTCCTGATAGAGGGCGAGGAAGCCGTCGAAGCGCACGACGCTGCCGGTGGCCCTGAGGCCGAGCGTGGCGGCGCCGGAACGGGCCTCGACCTCGATCGTGGTGCGCTCCATCTCGGCGGAGGCCATCTGGCTCGCCATGGTGCGCTTCCAGATGAGCTCGTAGAGGCGGGCCTGGTCGCGGTCCAGCCGGCGCTCGACATCGGCGGGCAGGCGGGCGGGATCGGTCGGGCGAATCGCCTCGTGCGCCTCCTGGGCGTTCTTGGCCTTGGCGAAATAGCGCCGGGCCTGCTCGGGCAGATAGGGCGCGCCGAAATCCGACTGGATGAGGCCGCGCACGGCCGCGAGCGCTTCGGGCGCGATGTCGACGCCGTCGGTACGCATATAGGTGATGAGGCCGATCGTCTCGCCGCCGATATCGACGCCCTCATAGAGGCGCTGGGCGACCTGCATGGTGCGGCTGGCGTCGAAGCCGAGCTTGCGCTGCGCCTCCTGCTGCAGGGTCGAGGTGGTGAACGGCGGCTGCGGATTGCGGCTGTGCGGCTTCGATTCGACGTTTGCGACGGAATAGGAAGCGCCGTCGAGAAGCGTCTTCAGCCGGTTCGCATCGGCTTCGTCGCCGATGGAGAGCTTGGTGAGCTTCTTGCCGTCCTCGGCGACGAGCCGCGCGGTGAAGGTGTCGTGCGAAGGCGTCGCGAGCTCGGCGGCGAGCGACCAGTATTCCTGCGCGCGGAAGCGCTCGATCTCGCCTTCCCTGTCGCAGACGAGGCGCAGGGCCACCGACTGCACGCGGCCGGCCGAGCGGGCGCCCGGCAGCTTGCGCCACAGCACCGGCGAAAGGGAGAATCCGACGAGATAGTCGAGGGCGCGGCGGGCGAGATAGGCCTCCACCAGCGCCTCGTCGATCAGCCGCGGATTGGCCATCGCCTCCTGCACGGCGCTCTTGGTGATGGCGTTGAACACGACGCGCGCGACCGGCTTGTCCTTGAGGCCCTTCTTCGATCTCAGGACTTCCAGCACATGCCAGGAGATCGCCTCGCCCTCGCGGTCGGGGTCGGTGGCGAGCAGGATGCGGTCGGCGGACTTGGCCGCCTCGGCGATGTCGGCAAGGCGCTTCTTGGCCTTGTCGGCCACCTCCCAGGACATGGCGAAGTCCTCGTCCGGGCGGACGGAGCCGTCCTTGGAGGGAAGGTCACGCACATGCCCGTACGAGGCGAGGACCTGATAGTCCGAGCCGAGGTACTTATTGATCGTCTTCGCCTTTGCGGGCGATTCGACAATCACGAGATCCATTGAATGCTACTCCATTGGGCGGGGAAGGGGCGCCGTGCGGTTGCCTCACTTGGATTGCCGGAGCGGCCGGGTCAAGGCCGGCGATCCAAAGCGACGGCATGCGAGCGGCTCGCCGGCCGGCTATCGGCGCCTGCCGGATTCAACTAAAGGACGAGTGTATATACTGATACGCGTGTTACGTGTGCATATGCATGGGCGATTGCCGGGGGAGCGCATTGCGCCAGGAGGTTGCAGAGCGAATTGCCGTGGAGGCAAGTCAGTTGCGGCGGCTGGCTGACGAAGCGGAGCTGCCGTTTCTCAGCTATCTGATCGAGATGGTCGTTCTGGAAGCCTGGAGCGAGGCGACAGGCGAGAATGCCGCGTCGCAGACCGGGGAGAGGGACGAGGCGACAGGCTTCGATCGCTAGGATTTCGGCGCTGGGTCCCGGCAGAAAACCTGGATCCTCCTAGAAAAGCAGGGAGATCCGTCCGCCCGGATGACGCTCCAGCCGTCCCGCCAGTTCCAGTTCAAGCAGGATCACGCTGACGAGGCGGGCCGGCAGGCCGGTCTCCTGGATGACGTCGTCGACCGTGACCGGAACGGGGCCGAGCGCCTCCACGACCCTTGCCCGCTCGCCGCCTTCCGGTTCGACGGGCAGGGGCGGGGGCTTCTCGCCCGGAAGCTCGAAACCCTCCTCCTGCGGCGCCTCCAGCATCGGCGAGAGCGCCTCCAGAATGTCGGAGACCTCCGTCACCAGCCGTGCCCCCTGCTTGATGAGGCGATTGGCGCCGGCGGCGCGCGGATCGAGGGGGGAGCCCGGCACCGCCATCACCTCGCGGTTCTGCTCCAGCGCCAGGCGCGCGGTGATCAGCGAACCGGAGCGCTCGGCCGCCTCCACCACGATCGTGGCGACGCTGATGCCGGCGATGATGCGGTTGCGGCGGGGAAAATCGCGCGCCCGCGGCGTCCAGCCCATCGCCATTTCGCTGATCGCGGCGCCGCGCGCGGCGAAAATGCGCTCCAGCAGCGGCAGGTGCTCGGGCGGATAGACGATGTCGACGCCGCCGGCGAAGACGGCGACGGTTCCGGTGGAAAGAGCCGCCTCGTGTGCCGCCGCGTCGATGCCGCGCGCAAGGCCCGACACGATGGCAAAGCCCGCCTCTCCGAGCCCGTTCGCAAGGCGCGAGGCCATGCGCTTGCCGGCGATGGATGCGTTGCGCGATCCGACGATCGCGACCGCCGGGCGTTTCAGAATACCGGGATCGCCGCGCACGGCGATCAGGGGAGGGGGCTGGTCCGCCTCGCGCAGCCAGGGCGGATAGTCCGGCTCGCCGAGGCCGACGAATTGCGCGCCGGCGCGTGCGGCCGCCTCCAGTTCGCGGTCGACCTCCGCCTCGCTGGCGATGCGGATGGTGCGCCGTGCGCCGCCGCGCTCGGAAAGGCTCGGCAGTGCGGCGAGCGCGGCCGCGGCGGAGCCGAAATGATTGATCAGCGAGCGAAACGTCTGCGGGCCGACATTCTCGCTGCGGATGAGGCGCAGCCAGGCGCGCTTCTGCTCCGGCGTCAGCCGGATGCCGCCCCCATGACCCTCGCCCCCCGGCCCGGTCATTCTACCCGGCGCCCAGCCGGTGCCGGTCGCTCATCGCGGCGGCTCTGTCATTTCTGCCCGATCTTCGATTCGGCGCCTTTCAGGAGCCGGGCGAGATTGGCGCGGTGGCGCAGCCACAAAAGCGCGGTCAGAATCAGGAAAAGCTCGGCGAGCGCCAGATGCCCGGTGACGAAGAAGATGACCGGCACCAGCGCGCTCATCAAAAGGGCGGCCAGCGAGGAGTAGCGGGTGGCGAAGGCCGTGCCGATCCAGATCGCCGCGGCGACCAGCATCGTCGGCCAGGAAAGCCCGAGAAGCACGCCGAAATAGGTGGCGACGCCCTTGCCGCCCTTGAAGCCGAGCCAGACCGGGAAGCAATGGCCGAGAAAGGCGCCGAAGGCGGCCGCAAGGGCCGCCGCGTCGGAGCCGAAGCGCCGCGCCAGGACGATGGCGATCGTCGCCTTCAGCGCGTCGCCGAGAAGGGTGAGCGCGGCGAGCTTCTTGCTGCCGGTCCGCAGCACGTTCGTCGCCCCGATATTGCCGGAGCCGATCGAACGGATGTCGCCGAAGCCGGCGAGGCGCGAAAGGATCAGGCCGGTCGGAAAGGTGCCGAGCAGGTAGCCGAAGAGGAGGCCGGCGAGCGCCGTCCAGGACAGGACCATGTCGATCGGATCGGCCGTCACGGCTCGTCACCCCCGCTGGCGGCGGCGCGATTCGCCTACGTCGCCCGCCCCTCCGCATGTGCATAAGGATAGACGGTCTTTCCGGCAACCAGCGTGCGCTTGACCCGCCCCGAAAGCCGCGCCCCCTCGAAGCAGGTGTTCTTGGAGCGCGAATGCAGCGCGCCCTCCGTCACCACCCAGGGCTCGTCGAGGTCGACGATGGCGAGGTCGGCGAGGGCGCCGGGCTTCAGCGTGCCGCCGGGCAGGCCGAGGAGCGCCGCCGGCCGGGTCGACATCGCGTCCACGAGACGCATCAGGCCGACCTCGCCGGAATGGACGAGACGCAGGGCGACGGCGAGAAGGGTTTCAAGGCCCACCGCTCCGTCCGCCGCTTCGGCGAAGGGACGGCGCTTGCCTTCCACGTCCTGCGGATCGTGGGCCGAGACGACGATGTCGAGCGTGCCGTCGGCAAGACCGGCCACCATCGCCTGGCGCTGCTCCTCGCTTCGTAGCGGCGGCGACATCTTGAAGAAGGTCCGGTAGGAGCCGATGTCGCCCTCGTTGAGGGAAAGATGCGCGATCGCGGCGCCTGCCGTGACGCCGAGACCGCTCTGTTTGGCGCGGCGCATGGCGTTCAGCGAGGCTTCGCAGGAGAGCTGCGCGGCGTGATAGTTGCCCCGCGTCAGCCGCGCGAGCTGCAGATCGCGTTCAAGGACGATCGTCTCGGCCTCCTGCGGAATGCCGGGCAGGCCGAGGCGGGTGGCGATCTCGCCGGCATTCATCACCCCGGCGCTGGCAAGGTCGGCATCCTCGGTGTGATGGACGATGAGCGCATCGAAGTCGCGGGCATAGGTGAGGGCGTTGCGCATCACCTGCGCGCTACGCAGCGACTTGCGCCCCTCGGAGAAGGCGACGGCGCCGGCATCCTTCAACAGGCCGAACTCCGACAGCTCGTCGCCATGGAGCCCCTTGGAGATCGCCGCCATCGGATGGATGTTGACGAGCGCGGAATGGTGCGCCCGGCGCAGGATGAAATCGACGAGGGCGGGATCGTCGATGATGGGGTCGGTGTCGGGCATGGTCACCATGGTGGTGACGCCGCCGGCGGCGGCGGCCCGGCTCGCCGTCTCCAGCGTCTCCAGGTGCTCCGCGCCCGGCTCGCCGACGAAGACGCGCATGTCGACAAGACCGGGAAGGATCGCCTTGCCGCCGCAGTCGAAGACCTCCCAGCCCTCGGGAGAACCCTGATTGGCGGCCTCCGGGCCGGCGGCGACGATGCGTCCGTCGGAGATGACCACGGCGCCGTGGCTGTCGATGCCGCGGGACGGGTCGACGATGCGGGCATTGTCGAGAAGAAGGGGACGAGGCATCGAACGCCCTATCGGTTGGGCAGGTGCTGGGCGAGGGCCTCCAGCACGGCCATGCGTACGGCGACGCCCATTTCCACCTGCTCGCGGATGACGCTTTGCGGCCCGTCGGCGACGAGCGGGTCGATCTCCACGCCCCGGTTCATCGGGCCGGGATGCATGACGAGCGCGCCCGGCGCGGCGAGCGCCAGCTTCTCCTCGTCGAGGCCGTAATAGCGGAAATATTCCCGGATCGAAGGCACGTAGGCGGCGGTCATGCGCTCGCGCTGGAGGCGCAGCATCATGACGACATCGACATCGGCGAGGCCCTTGCGCATGTCGTTGTAGATCTCCACGCCGAAGCGCTCGATCGCCGTCGGCAGGAGCGTGGAGGGCGCGATCAGGCGGATCTGCGCGCCCATCGCCTGCAGCAGGATGATGTTGGAGCGGGCGACGCGCGAATGTCGGATATCGCCGCAGATCGCCACCTTCAGCCCCTGAAGGCTGCCCTTGTGGCGGCGGATGGTCAGCGCGTCGAGGAGCGCCTGGGTGGGGTGTTCATGCGCCCCGTCGCCGGCGTTGATGACCGAACACTCGACCTTCTGGGCAAGTAGCTCCACGGCGCCGGCCGAATGGTGGCGCACGACGAGGATGTCCGGCCGCATGGCGTTCAGCGTCATCGCCGTGTCGATCAGCGTCTCGCCCTTCTTCACCGAGGAGACGGCGACGGCCATGTTCATGACATCGGCACCGAGGCGCTTGCCGGCGAGCTCGAAGCTCGACTGCGTGCGGGTGGAGGCTTCGAAGAAAAGATTGATCTGGGTGCGGCCGCGAAGCGTCTGCTTCTTCTTCTCGATCTGCCTGGATACGGCGATCTCTTCCTCGGCCAGATCGAGGAGGGCTCCGATCTCCAAAGGCGACAGGCCTTCGATACCGAGAAGGTGCTGATGCGGAAAGGGGGGAACACCGGTCATTAAAGGGTGGGCTATAGGAGCAAACGCCAGGGGCGGCAACTCGGCTCACGCATTGGACACGAATTTTCCCCGGGATTGCGACGCACCGGCGAGACGGAGCCGCCGGGCTTGGTGCATGGTGGGTAAATTCGACCGTAAGCTGCCGGCATTGAAATGAAAGCTTGGATGAGATGGCCGACGACCTGAAGCCTGCACGGGAAGGCACGCATGCGGTGTTCAACCAGACGCCGCCGCGCGTGAACATCGACCTGTTCCAGTTGGACCCGCTGCTCGATCTGGAATGTTCCGGCTTTCCGGATGGCGTTCGGGAGGATCTTTCGCGCGTCGGGCGGTTCTGGGGCTCGGAGGAGGCGCGCGAATTCGCCCGGCTCGCCAACAAGGAGGCGCCCGTGCTGGAGCGCTTCGATCCGCAGGGGCGGCGAATCAATCAGGTCGCCTTCCATCCCGCCTATCACGCGGTGATGCGCCGCTCGGTCGCCTCGGGCCTGCATTGCTCGGTCTGGGAGCGCGGCGGCGAGGAGGAGCCGGTGCGTCACCGGGCCCGCGCCGCCCGCCTCTACATGACGGCCCAGACGGAATGCGGACATATCTGTCCGATGACGATGACGAACGCGGCGCTCGCCTCGCTTCGCCATTCGCCGGATCTCCTGACCGAATGGGGGCCGCGGCTTCTGTCGCGCACCTACGACCGCTCCTTCCGCAAGCCCTCCGACAAGCAGGGCATCACCATCGGCATGGGGATGACGGAAAAGCAGGGCGGCACGGATGTGCGCCAGAACCGCACGCAGGCCGAGGCGACCAATCAGGGGTTTTATCGGCTGACCGGCCATAAATGGTTCATGTCGGCGCCGATGTCGGACGCCTTCCTCGTCCTCGCGCAGACGGAAAAGGGGCTCTCCTGCTTCCTGATGCCGCGCATCCTGCCGGACGGATCGGAGAACGCCATCCGGCTCGAACGCCTCAAGGACAAGCTCGGCAATCGCTCCAACGCCTCATCCGAAGCCGAGTTCGAGGGGGCTCATGCCTGGCTCGTCGGCGAGGAGGGCAAGGGTGTCAGAACCATCATCGAGATGGTCACCTATACCCGCCTCGACTGCGCCACGGCCTCCACCGGGCTGATGCGCGCGGGTCTTGCCGAGGCGGTGCATCATTGCCGGCACCGGCACGTGATGGGCTCGGAGCTGATCGACAAGCCGCTGATGCAGCGCGTCCTTTGCGACCTCACGCTCGACCTTGCGGCTTCGGTGGCGCTGACTTTCCGCCTGGCCGAGGCCTTCGACATGCAGTCCGCCCGGCCCGAGGAGGCCGCCTATGCGAGGCTGATCACCCCGGTGGCGAAATACTGGATCTGCAAGAGCGCGCAGCCCTTCCTCGCCGAGACGATGGAATGCCTCGGCGGCAACGGCTACGTCGAGGAGAGCGTCATGCCGCGCCTGGTGCGCGAGGCGCCGGTCAACGCCATCTGGGAAGGCTCCGGCAACGTCATGGCGCTGGATGTCCTGCGCGTCCTGGAGCGCGATTCCGATTGTCTGCCTACGGTGCTTGAAAGCCTGCGAGAGGATCTCGGCCCGAACGGCCGCGCCGCCGTGGAAGTGCTCGCGGCGGCCGCGGACGTGTCGCGCGAGGACGAGGGCAGCGCCCGGATGCTGACGGAACAGCTCGCCCTGACGGCGGCGGCGGCGGCGCTCCGACGCGACTTCCCGCCGGTCTTTGCCGACGCCTTCATCGAATCGCGTCTCGGCCGGCCCTGGCGGGCGACCTACGGCATGCTCGACCGGCGCTTCAACATGAAGGCGCTGCTCGACTACGCTTTTCCCGAGCCGTGAGGGCCGAGCCGGAAGGCAACGCCCCGGTCGCCGGCTCGACATCGGAGACTGTCGTCATGCCAAGGCTCGACCTTGGCATCCATTCCGTTCCGCTACCGGCCCAGCTTGGCCTTGGCGGGCTGCCTTTCGGTCGAAAGGCGCTCGCCCGCTCGGGAGTGGATGGTCAGTAAAATCCGCCTGGGACGACAGTGAGGAGGTTTTCTCCGCTCAGCCGGCCGCCTTGCGACGGAGCATCGCCAGACGGTCGAGCGCGCCCTGCAGGATATAGGCGGCCGCCGCCGCGTCGATCCGCTCGGCGCGCTTGGCCCTTGAAAGATCGGCCGCGATCATCGCCCGCTCGACGGCCATGGTGGACATGCGCTCGTCCCACAGGGCGATCGGCATGTCGGCGAGCGGCTGGA
The DNA here is from genome assembly GCF_020144925.1 of Afifella sp. IM 167. Classification (GTDB taxonomy): domain Bacteria; phylum Pseudomonadota; class Alphaproteobacteria; order Rhizobiales; family Afifellaceae; genus Afifella. The sequence goes on along the minus strand of NZ_NSLC01000002.1, from coordinate 492,570 downwards.
GATTGCGGGCAAAGGCGCGCGTCGCCTGACAGCGCGGCCCTTCGGTCCCGTCCATGTTGACGGGCAGGCCGAGGACGAGCCCGCCGATCTTCTCCCTGGCGCACAGCTCCAGGAGCGCGGCGGCGTCCTTGCCGAACTTCACCCGCCGAATCGTCGTCACGGGGCTGGCGATCGTCTGGCCGGGGTCGGAAATGGCGACGCCGATGGTCTTGGTGCCGAGATCGAGCCCCGCAAGGCGGGTGCCGATGGGGGCGGCGGTGGAAAACTCCTCGATGTCGAGCTCTGGCGGCATGCGATTCGCCTAGCACGGGACGCTGCGATTGTCGCGGCGCCCGCGATCGGTCACATAGGTCCGCATGGGCAAGCAAGTGATTCCGCCTCCGGGCGGCGACGACGGAAACATCGTTCCCGTCAACCTGCGGGAAGCGCTCGAGGAGCGCTATCTCGCCTATGCGCTGTCGACCATCATGAACCGGGCGCTGCCGGATGTGCGTGACGGTCTGAAGCCGGTGCACCGGCGCATCCTGCATGCCATGCGGTTGATGCGGCTTCTGCCGGGCTCCGGCTTCAAGAAATCGGCCAAGGTCGTCGGCGAGGTGATGGGTAATTTCCACCCGCATGGCGACCAGGCGATCTACGACGCGATGGTGCGGCTCGCGCAGAGCTTCGCGGTCCGCTATCCGCTGGTCGACGGTCAGGGCAATTTCGGCAATATCGACGGCGATAACGCCGCGGCCATGCGCTACACCGAGGCGCGGCTGACGGAGGTCGCCAACCTCCTCCTGGAAGGCATCGACGAGGATGCCGTCGATTTCCGCCCGACCTATGACGGCGAGGACGAGGAGCCGGTCGTCCTGCCGGGCGCTTTTCCGAATCTTCTCGCCAACGGCGCCGCCGGCATCGCTGTCGGCATGGCGACCAACATCCCGCCGCACAACGCCGCCGAGCTCTGCGACGCGGCGCTGCATCTCATCAAGCATCCGAACGCCACGCCCGAAAAGCTGATCGAGCTGGTGCCGGGACCGGATTTCCCGACCGGCGGCGTCATCGTCTCGCCGGTCTCCGACCGGCTGGAGGCCTACAAGACCGGACGCGGCACGATGCGGGTGCGCGGTCGCTGGGAGAAGGAGGAAGGCGCGCGCGGCTCGTGGGTCGTCGTCGTCACCGAGATTCCCTACCAGGTGCAGAAGGGGCGGCTGATCGAGCAGATCGCCGGCCTGATCGAGGCGCGAAAGATCCCGCTCGTCGGCGATGTGCGCGACGAGAGCGCCGAGGATGTGCGGATCGTCATCGAGCCGAAGAGCCGCACGGTCGATCCCGACCTGATGATGGAATCGCTCTTCAAGCGCGCCGATCTGGAAGTGCGCTTCTCGCTCAACATGAACGTCATCTCGCAGGGGCGGGTGCCGAAGGTGATGAGCCTTCGCGAGGTGCTCGTGGAATGGCTCGGGCACCGCAAGGAAGTGCTCCAGCGCCGCACGCGCCACCGGCTGGGCAAGATCGCCCACCGGCTGGAGATCCTCGGCGGCTACCTCATCGCCTATCTCAACCTCGACGAGGTGATCCGCATCATCCGCGAGACCGACGAGCCGAAGCCCGAACTGATCAAGGCCTTCGATCTCACCGACGTGCAGGCGGAGGCGATCCTCAACATGCGCCTGAGGGCCCTCAGGAAGCTCGAGGAGTTCGAGATCCGCAAGGAGCACGAGGCGCTGACCGCCGAGCAGGCCGACCTGACGGGCCTGCTGGAATCGGAAGAGCGGCAGTGGAAATGCGTCTCCTTCGAGATCAGCCAGGTGCGCAAGACCTTCGGCCCCGACACCGAGCTCGGGCGGCGCCGCACCTCCTTCGCCGATGCGCCGGAGATCGACGTCGAAGAGATCCAGCAGGCGATGATCGAGCGCGAGCCGGTCACCGTCATCCTCTCCGAAAAGGGATGGCTGCGCACGATGCGCGGGCATCTGGCCGATTTCGGCTCGCTCACCTTCAAGGAGGGGGACCGGCTGAAGATCGCCTTCCCGGCCTACACCACCGACAAGATCGTGCTTTTCTCCACCGCCGGCAAAGCCTTCACGCTGGAAGCGGCCAAGCTGCCCGGCGGGCGCGGCCAGGGCGAGCCCGTGCGCCTGATGGTCGACATGGACAAGGACCAGGACATCGTCACCGTCTTCGTCCACGACCCGGCGGCCAAGCGCCTCGTCGTCTCCGCCTCGGGCAACGGCTTCGTCGTCGCCGAACCGGACATGGTGGCCAATACCCGCAAGGGCCGGCAGGTGCTCAACGTCTCCGGCGCCGACGAGGCGAAGATCTGCGTGCCGGCGGTCGGCGACCATGTCGCCGTCATCGGCCAGAACCGCAAGCTCCTCGTCTTCCCGGCGCGCCAGCTTCCGGAAATGAGCCGCGGCAAGGGCGTGCGGCTGCAACGCTACAAGGACGGCGAGATTTCTGACGTGCGCTTCTTCGAGGGCGAGGAGGGGCTCAGCTGGGAGGATTCGGCGGGCCGCATCCATTCCCGCTCCTTCGGCGACCTGTCGGAATGGCTGGGCGAGCGCGCCCAGGCGGGCCGCATGGCGCCGCAGGGCTTCCCGAAGTCGAACCGCTTCTCGCCAGCGACCTGACCTCGCCCGGCCTAGCGCGGCAGGGCGATCTCGCTGATGACGGGATAGTGGTCTGAGCCGATATAGGGGCCGCGGCGGATGTCGACGGCCCTGAGATCCGCGCCGAGAAACACATGATCGACCGGCATCACCGGGCCGAAAGCCGGCACGGTGGTGTGGCCGCGGAAGGTCGCCTTTTCGGACGGCCAGGTCGGCAGAGCGCGGGTCACGCGCTTCAGCGGCACGCTGGCATCGAAGCGGCGCATGGCGAAGGACCAGGGCGTGGAGTTGAAGTCGCCCGCAAGGATGGTGTTCGGGCCGGCATCGGCCAGCAGCTTCTCAAGGTTCGCGAATTCAAGCTCCTGGTGATAGGCCGGGAAAGGCCACGGCAGGTGGGTCACCCACAGGTCGATCGGCACGCCGTCCTTGACCACTTCGGTGTGGGCGAGCGAGGTCCATTGCATCACCTCCGGATCGTCCGGACCGGCCTGCCAGACAACCGGATCGTGGAGCGGCAACCGGCTCAAGATGGCGAGGTCGCAGCCGATCTTGCCGAAACAGTCGAAGCGGTAGGGCAGGAGCTTCTGAACTTCCTCGATGGTCCGGTTGGCGTTGGGCCAGGCCTCGACGAGGACGAGAAGGTCGGGCTGCTCGCGCTTGACCAGCCGCATGAGCTTGTCGGCGTCGGTGCGCCGGTCGAGCATGTTGAAGCTGATCATCCTGAGGGTCGGCCCCTGCGCGCTGGCGGTGGGCAGGGCGATGATCGGCGAGACCTCGTCGACGAGGTAGTAGGCCTGCACGCCCGCCAGGACGAGCGCGGCGAGCACGATCGGGCGCTGCCGTGCGAACCCCGCCGCAAGCGCCAGGAGCGCGGCGGCGGCGAAGATGAACGGGCGGAAGTGGTTGATGGCGTCGAGGTCGGGGGAGAAATAGCCTGCAAAGCTCAACGCCGACAGGCCTGCCGCGGCGAGGAGCCACAGCCAGATGAGAAACTTCAAGTATAGCGCTCCCAGCCCCGCATCGTCAGACGCTCCTGCGGCCGGAAGCGCGATTTGTACGACATCTTCTTGGATCCCTCGACCCAGTAGCCGAGGTACACATAGGGCTTTCCGAGCCGCTTTGCGCGCTCGATGTGGTCGAGGATGATGTAGGTTCCGAGCGAGCGCTCGCTCGCCTGCGGATCGAAGAAGGAATAGACCATCGAAAGTCCGTCGGCGAGCACGTCGGTCAGGGCGCAGGCGATCAGCTCGCCGTCGCCGCGCTTGCCCGCCGCCGTGTCCGGCGTGCGGCGCCGGTATTCCACCAGATGCGTCTGGGCGTGGCTGTCCTCCACCATCAGCGAATAGTCGAGCACGGTCATCTGCAGCATGCCGCCGCCCGAATGGCGCTCCTCGAGGTAGCGGTAGAAGAGCGAGTACTGGTCGGTGGTGGCCTCATTCTCCTTCCACTCGGAGACGAGGTCGCGGTTGCGCTCGCTCACCCGCTTCATGGAGCGCGTCGGCACGAAGAGGTCGGCGCAGACGCGCACCGACACGCAGGCCGCGCAGCGGTCGCAGGCCGGGCGATAGGCGATCGTCTGGCTGCGGCGGAAGCCGCCCTGGCTCAAAATATCGTTGAGCGCGCCGGCATGCGGGCCGGCGAGCTGGGTGAACACCTTCCGCTCCTGCCGGCCCGCCAGGTAGGGGCAAGGGTTCGGGGCGGTCAGATAGAATTGTTGGGCTTCGGCAACCGGCCGCGTCATGCATCGTCTCCTAGAACCCATAATACCATGGGGCAAAGAGCGAAAATACAATCCAGACAAGAACGGTTAGCGGTGCCCCGGCGAGGAAGAAATCGCGGAAGCTGTAGCCTCCCGGGCCCATGACCAGAAGGTTCGTCTGGTAGCCGATGGGCGTGGCGAAGGAGGCGTTGGCGGCAAAGATCACCGCCATGACGAAGGGCAGCGCCGGCGCGCCCGATTCGGCCGCCGCGGAAATCGCGATCGGGGTGAAGAGGACGGCGGTGGCGTTGTTGGAAAGCACGTTGGTCAGCACGGCCACCAGCGCGAAGAGGGCGGCCAGCAGAATGTGCGGCCCGCCCCCTGCCGTCAGGCGCACGAGTTCGGTGGCGAGGAAATCGGCGCCGCCGGTCTTTTCCATTGCGGCGGCAAGCGCGATCGAGGCACCGATCAGCATGAAGATGCGGCCGTCGAAGGCGCGCTTGGCCTGGCGGACGTTGAGGCAGCCGAGAACCAGCATCAGCAGCGCGGCCGTCAGCGCGGCGATGGCGATCGGCACATAGCCGCTGGCGGCCACGACGACGAGGCCGGCGAAGATCGCGATGGCGCGTGTCGCATCGCGCCGCGCCGGCAGGGGCGCGAAGGATTTTTCCAGCACCAGCAGGTCGCGATTTCCCCGCTGGCGGTCGAAGGCATCGTCGGTGCCGGAAAGAAGGAGAACGTCGCCTTCCTCAAGGCGAATCTCGGAAAAGGCCTGGCGCGACATGCGCCCGCGCCGTTCGACGGCGGCGACGCGCAGTCCCGTGCTCTGCTCGATGCCCGTCTCCTCGGGCGAGCGGCCGATCATGCGCGCGCCCGGGGCCAGGATCGCCTCGGCGAGCGAAAGCGTACCGCCGCCCTCGCCGCGTTCCGCGCCGATGATGCGCAGGCGGGCGAGATCGTCGCGAATGCCGCTCACCACTACCAGGTCGCCGACGCCGAGCGTCACGTCCTCGAAGGGAGGCAGATGCACGTCGTCGCCCCTTTTGACCAGACGGATATTGACGGCCTGCAGGCCGGGAAAGAGGCCCGCCACCGATTGCATGCCGACCAGCGGATGGTTCTCCGTCAGCACGATTTCGGAGATGAACTGCTTGCGGCTCAATGGCTTTTCCGTCTCGGCCGGCACGCCTGCGAACAGGCGCGGCACCACGAAGAGCACGTAGGGCAGGGCGAAGGCGGCGACGACCAGTCCGGGCACGGTCAGGTCGAAGAGATGCAGCTCGATGTCGGCGGAGCGGGCGACCTGCGCGGCGAGCAGGTTGGTGGAGGAGCCGATCAGGGTGGTGGTGCCGCCGACGATGGTGGCGAAGTTGAGCGCCATCAGCATTCTGGCCGGCGAGACGCGGCGCTCGCGCGCCAGCGACATCAGCACCGGGATCATCATCACCACGACAGGCGTGTTGTTGAGGAAGGCGGAGAGAAAGGCGGCGAACAGGATGAGCAGGGCGACGACCGCCCAGGGCTTCAGCCCGCTCACCCTGGCAAGGCCTCGGCTTGGGCGGTCGAGTGCGCCGGTCTGAAAGAGGGCCTGGCCGACGACGATGAGGCTGAGAACCGCGACGAGGGCTGGATTGGCGAATCCGAGGAGAAGATCGGGCAGGTCCAGCGGGCTCGGCACGCCCAGAAGTCCGGGCACCACCACAAAAATCAACGTCAGCGCGACCAGGGCGGCGAGCGCCACCGTTTCGATGGCCAGCCTCTCCAGCGAGAAGCCAATGATCGTCAGGGCAATCACCGCGAAGGTGAGCCACATCTGTAAGTTGGAAACGTCCATGCCACCCCTTTTCGCCGGCACATTAGGCGGGGGGCGGGAGGCTCACAATGCGTCCATTGGAGGGAGAGGCCTTGCGGGCCTCTCCGGATGATAACAGGTGCGGCTCAGACCATGTCGGAGCGCACGACGACGGTGCCGATCGCCATGTCGTGCAGCATCCGCTTCTTCGCCGAGAACAGCGAAACGAGCAGGATGAAGGGCGTCAGGATCGTCACGGAGAACCAGTACAGCGCGGCGTGCACGGCGGCGAGCAGGCTGTACATGCGACCGCCGTCCCATGTGCGCATCTCCACACCGGCCATGCGCATGCCGACGGTCGCCGAGCTCGGGCCGCCGAGCGTGAACATGTTGTAGAGGATCGGCACCACCGGCCAGACGATGGCATAGAGAATGAAGCCGAGGCCGAGGGTGAAGAGGCCGAGGAAGGTGATGACGACGAAGGCGAGCGTCATCAGGGCGAACATGATCACCGCATCGACGAAGAAGGCCAGGATCCGCCGCGTGCGAACATTGTCGTAGAGCTCGGGATGAAGGGCCGGATCGAGATTGGCCGGCCCGCCGGCATCGATGGTGTCGTAGGCTGCGGACATGAAGCGTTCCTCCTGCTGCAAATCAGGTGGGGAGCGCGCCGCGTGGCTTCAAGCTCCGAGCAATCGGCCTTTTCGCGAGAAGCGCCTCGGTCTGTGGGTGCACATCAAGGAAGGATCAGCCTGCCACCGACTCCGCCCGGAACTCTCCGGTCTCTTGGTCAAAGTGCGTGATCCGCATCCGTAATTGCTTTTGGGGAAAACACACCTTGATTGACCGAGGCTTTGCCTGTGGGTCTTCCGCCTCAACAATTACCGCTCGGACGACGCCTCCGAGGTGTTCCAGCGCCCAGCGAATGTTCTCCATTCTTTCCCGATTGCCCGCCTGACTGATCTGCTCTGGCTCCCAGCCAGTGTCGTCGTAGAAAGCCGAACCGGATGAATAGATGAGGGCGTCCTTCCAAAAGGTGAGGACCACCACGCTGCCATCTGGGCTGCGTGCTGACCAGCTCCAAACCGGGTTTGACGCGACCGCGCCAAACTCAGCGAAGGCCGCGGTCTTTGTCCATTCCATGGAGTTCTACTCCCGGCGGCTTGCAAGCTAGCCTAAATGCTAAGTTTCGGCTGAGGCTGTCAGAACTCACACGCGGTCCTTCAGACACTCTCTTTCAGGATCTCGGCGACGCGCGGAGCGAAGTAGGTGAGGATGGAATCGGCGCCGGCGCGCTTGAAGGAGATCAGCGTCTCCATCATGGCCCGGTTGCCGTCCAGCCATCCGTTCGCGGCCGCGGCCTCGATCATCGAATACTCGCCGGAGGTGTTGTAGGCGACCGTCGGCATGCCGAAGGTCTCTTTCAGGCGCGAAATGATGTCGAGATAGGGAAGGCCCGGCTTCACCATGATCATGTCGGCGCCCTCGGCGATGTCGAGCTCGGCCTCGCGCAGCGCCTCGTTCGTGTTCGCCGGGTCCATCTGATAGGTCTTCTTGTCGCCCGACAGCATCTTTCCGGAGCCGACGGCGTCGCGGAAGGGACCGTAGAAGGCGGAGGCGTATTTCGCGGTGTAGGCGACGATCTGCACATGCGTATAGCCGGCCGAATCCAGCGTCTCGCGGATGGCCCCAACGCGCCCGTCCATCATGTCCGAAGGGGCGACGATGTCGCTGCCTGCCTCGGCCTGGACGAGGGCCTGGCGTGCCAGCACCGAGACGCTCTCGTCGTTGACGATCTCCCCCTCGCGCAGCAGGCCGTCATGGCCGTGGCTCGTATAGGGGTCGAGTGCGACATCGGTCAGCAGCCCCACTTCCGGCACTTCCGCCTTGATGGCGCGGCAGGCGCGGCAGATCAGGTTGGCACTGTTCAGCGCCTCGCTGCCGTCATCGTCGCGCCGGCTCGGATCGGTGTTCGGGAAGAGCGCCACGACCGGAATGCCGAGGCTGCGGGCGCGCCTGGCCGCCTCGACCGCGAGATCGACCGAATAGCGCTCGACGCCCGGCATTGAGGGCACGGCCTCGCGCCGGTTCTCGCCCTCGATGACGAAGATCGGCCAGATGAGGTCGTCGGTCGTGAGCCGGTTCTCGCGGACGAGGCGGCGCGACCATTCGGTGCGGCGGTTGCGGCGCATGCGGCGGCGACCCGTGATGCGGTCGATGTCGGGCAGTGCGTCGCTGTGGAAAGAGACGTTCATCGGAACCCCCAGGTTCGGTTGGGCCGACCATAGACCTCGACGCATGTGCCGCCAAGGGAATGGCGGGGCTGTGCCGCGGGGGCGCTGATTGACGCTCATGGAAGCGCCCAATAAAGCTCGATCATGGATTTCGAGCTTTCCGAGGAGCAGCGCTCCTTTCTCGACCTTGCCGAAAGCTTCGGCCGCGACGAAATGGCGCCCCACGCGCGTCGCTGGGACGAGGAAGCGCATTTTCCGGACGATGTCCTCAGGCGAGCGGCCGGGCTCGGCTTCGGCGCCATCTATGCGCGCGAGGATGTCGGCGGCTCCGGGCTCGGTCGGCTCGACGCGGCGCTCATCTTCGAGGGGCTGTCCCGCGGCTGCGCATCGACGGCGGCCTTCATCTCCATCCATAACATGGCGACATGGATGATCGACGCCTTCGGGGCAGAGGCTCAGCGCCAGCGCTTCGTGCCGAAACTCGCGACGATGGAGCATTTCGCATCCTACTGCCTGACGGAGCCGCAGGCAGGCTCCGATGCCGGTTCGCTGCGCACCAGGGCGGTGCGCCAGGGCGAGGAATACGTTCTGAACGGCACGAAGTCCTTCATCTCCGGCGGCGGGCGCTCCGACATCTATGTCGTCATGGCGCGCACGGGCGAGGAGGGGCCTTCGGGCATTTCCTGCATCGTCGTGGAGAACGGCACGAAAGGCCTTTCCTTCGGTGCCCAGGAGGCCAAGCTCGGCTGGCACAGCCAGCCGACGGCGCAGGTGATCTTCGAGGATTGCCGCGTGCCGGCGGACAATCTCATCGGGGCGGAGGGCGACGGCTTCAAGATCGCCATGGCCGGGCTCGACGGCGGGCGCATCAACATCGCCGCCTGCTCGATCGGCGGGGCGGCCGCGTGCCTCGACCACAGCATCGCCTATCTGAAGGATCGCAGCCAGTTCGGCCGCAAACTCGCCGAGTTCCAGGCGCTGCAGTTCCGCCTCGCCGACATGGCGACGGAACTTGAAGCCTCGCGGCTGATGGTGCGGCAAGCGGCGGCCAAGCTCGATGCGAAGGCGCCGGACAGGACGGTCGCGGCGGCCATGGCAAAGCGCTTTGCCACGGATGCCTGCTTTGCCATCGCCAACGAGGCGCTGCAGCTGCATGGCGGCTACGGCTATCTGCGCGACTACCCGATCGAGCGCTTCATGCGCGACCTTCGCGTCCACCAGATTCTCGAAGGCACCAACGAAATCATGCGGGTCATCGTCGCCCGCTCCTTGCTGAAGGACTAGAATTGTCCGAACCCGACATTCATTGCGAGAAGCGCGGCCGTCTCGGCCTCGTCAGCCTCAACCGTGGCCATGCGCTCAACGCGCTCACCCACGACATGGTGCTGGCGATCGCCGCCGCGCTCGACGATTGGGCCAAGGACGATGAGGTCGCCCATGTCGCCATCCGCTCGCGCGACGAAAAGGCCTTTTCGGCGGGCGGCGACCTCAAGGGCCTCTACGATGCGGGGCTGGCGGCAAAGGCCGAGGGCAGGGCGCCGGCGGCTTCCTTCTTCACCGACGAGTACCGGCTCAACCACGCCATCCGCACCTACCCCAAGCCCTATATCGCCCTCATCGACGGCATCGTCATGGGCGGCGGGGTCGGCGTCTCCGTCAACGGCAGCCACCGTGTTGCGGGCGAGAGGATCAGCTTCGCCATGCCGGAGGTCGGGATCGGCTTCTTTCCCGATGTCGGCGGCACCTACATCCTGCCGCGCGTTCCCTGCTTCGCCGGCACCTGGCTGGCCCTGACGGGCGCGCGCATCGGACGTGCCGACTGCCTCTGGGCGGGGCTGGCGACGCAGGCGACGGCGGGCGCGCGCTTTGCCGAGCTGATCGAGGCCCTTTCGGCGGGCGGGGAAACCGACGACATCCTGGAGCGCTTCGCCGAAGACGGCGGGCCATCCGACCTGGAAGACGATGCGGCGCGCTTTGCCGAGGTCTTCTCGGCCGACAGCGTGGAGGAGATCGTGGAGCGGCTGAAAGCGCGGCCGGACTGGGAGCGCGGGCAGAAGGCGCTCGATGCCATCGGGACGAAATCGCCGACCAGCCTCAAGATCGCCCTTCGCCAGATGCAGCTTGGCGCGGAGGCCAATTTTGCCGAGACGATGCGGACGGAGTACCGCATCGTGCATCGGGTGCTCGGCGGCCACGACCTCTACGAGGGCATTCGCGCCCAGATCGTCGACAAGGACCGGGACCCGAAATGGGCCCCGCCGAGCCTTGCGGAGGTCGGCGAGGCCGATATCGACGCCTATTTCGCGCCGCTCGATGAAGAGCTGCCGCTGCCGGAGGCCATATGAGCGACGCCGTCGAATTCGTCAGCGAGAGCGCCTCTGTCGGCCGTGGCACGCGCTACTATCTGCGCTTCGTGGCGCTGATCCTGCTGGCGGCGGGCTTGATGCGCGCCGGCGAGCTGATGGGCGTCTCCTTCCAGGGCGGGCACTTCCTCGCCCTGGAGCCGGCCTGGCGTGTGGCGCTCGTCGTCCTTTGCATCCTCAACCTTCTCGCCGGCGTCGGCCTTTGGATCGGCGCCGTCTGGGGACCGGTGATCTGGGCGGTCGCGGCGATCGCCGAAATCTCCATGTACACGCTCTTTTCCGACATCTACGGCGCGCACCAGAACCGGGTGATCGTGCATCTGGCCTTCTTCGGCCTCTATCTCGTCTTCCTCTTCTCCGACTGGCGCCGCCGGCGCCGGGAGGAATAGCGGGAAAGGAAAGCGAGACCTGGCCGGGAGCACAACAAGACGGGAGGAAACAATGGCCACAATCGCATTTCTCGGCCTCGGCAACATGGGCGCGCCGATGGCCCGCAACCTCATCAAGGCCGGCCATCAGGTGACCGGCTACGATATCAGCGAGAAGGCGGTCGCCGCCTTCGCCGATGCCGGCGGCAGGGCGGCGGGCAGCATCGGCGAGGCCGTGAAGGCGGCCGAGATCGTCTTCACCATGCTGCCGGCCGGCCCGCATGTGGACGAGGCCTACCGGGGCGCCGGCGGCATCTTCGAGAACGCCGCCGCGGGCGCGCTCCTCATCGACTGCTCGACCATCGACGTCGCCACGGCCCGCGCCGTTTCGGCCGCCGCAGGCGAGGCGGGCTTTGCCATGCTCGACGCGCCGGTCTCCGGCGGCACGGTCGGCGCGGAGGCTGGAACGCTCACCTTCATGGTGGGCGGCGAGGCGGCCGCCTATGCGAGCGCCGAGCCGCTTTTTGCGGTGATGGGCAAGACCGTCGTGCATTGCGGCGATGCCGGCACCGGCCAGGCCGCCAAGATGTGCAACAACATGATCCTCGGCATTTCGATGATCGGTGTCTCGGAGGCCTTCGCGCTCGCCGACCGGCTCGGCCTCGACCGGCAGAAGCTCTTCGACGTCTCGTCCAAATCCTCCGGCCAGTGCTGGTCGCTAACCACCTACTGCCCGGTTCCGGGGCCGGTGCCGACCTCGCCGGCGAACCGCGACTACAGGCCGGGCTTTTCCGCGGCGATGATGCTGAAGGACCTCAAGCTCGCCCAGGCGGCGGCCAATCAGAGCGGCGCCTCGATCCCCCTCGGCTCGGGCGCTGCGGCGCTCTACAACCTGTTCTGCACGCAGGGCGGAGGCGATACCGACTTCTCCGGGATATTCGCCTACCTCTCGGGCCAAGTACCTAAACAAATGTGAAAATTTACCATTCTGCGATCAAGGTTTGATTCATCCTGACGCTTAAAGCTCCATTCAAATTGGGTCTCTATCCTGCAAGCAAGGGTGGCAAAAAGAAAACAGCCGCCAGGGAAGCTGACAACGGAGAGGCACCATGTTGCTTGCAGAGAGGACGGCGCTTGCTTACGAGCAGGGCGATGCCGAGCCGGAGGATCTTAAGACCCTCTATCTTGACGCGCTGACGCTGGTGGAGCGCCTGCATCGGCGCCTGCTCGACGTCATCAAGGACGAGTTCGACCGGATGGGGCGGTCGGACGTGAATTCGGTCCAGGCGCTGCTTCTGTTCAATATCGGCGATGCCGAGCTGACGGCGGGCGAATTGCGCACCCGCGGCTACTATCTCGGCTCGAACGTTTCCTACAACCTGAAGAAGCTGGTCGATGCCGGCTACATCTATCATGAGCGCTCGCGCGTCGACCGCCGCTCGGTGCGGGTGTCGCTGACGGAGAAGGGCAAGGACGTCGCCGATATCGTCAACCGGCTCTACGACCGCCACATCTCCTCCATCGAGAAGGTCGGGGGCGTCTCGGAGGACGACTTCAAGCTGCTCAACAAGACGCTGCACCGGCTGGAGCGCTTCTGGACCGACCAGATCCTCTATCGCCTGTAGAAGCGGTTTTCTTGCGGGGGCGGAGCCTCCAGGCCGCTCTCCCTTTCGTGATGGTCTTTTGAAGACGGCTTCGAGCGAAGGGCCCGGTCCGACCGGGCCTTTTGCCGTCTTCGGGGCCGCGCGCGGCGGCCCGCCACCATGGATTGGCCATAAAGCCATGAAAAGGAAGGGGAAGCTGCGGCTTGCCGCCAGTCCCATGAACGGCAGGGCGCCGATTCCGGGTGCTTGAGGGCCGCCACGCATTTGGTGCGGGCGGGCTCACATGGTAAACCGGGATACGGCTTGTTCGCGTTCCTTGCACGACCCGAATAGCGACCGACAAGAGGCACACTTTCCGAAATGAGCGCTTTTTCGCTTCTGCGACCCGTTCTCTGCGCCGCAGCGCTGATCTTTCCCGTGGCCGCCGCCGCGCAGACTTCCATGCCCGTCAACCAGTCGGAATGGGCTGACACCTTCGACAACGGCCCGCGCACCGCGCCGACCGTGGCCACGAACGTGCCGATCCTGTCGCCCTATACGCTGTCGGCCATGGATCAGGCGATCGAGTGGTATCAGGGGCTGGTCGATGCGGGCGGCTGGAATCAGGTTCCCTCCGACCCGGTGCTGAAGATCGGCATGCGCCATCCGAATGTCGTGGCGCTGCGCCAGCGGCTGGTCGCCTCGGGGGATCTCCGCCAGGTGACGGGCGCCAACGATGCCTTCGATTCCTACGTGCAGGCCGCCGTGGTGCGCTTCCAGGAGCGCAACGGCATTCCGGCGGACGGCGTCGTCGGCCCGAGCACTTTCGAGGCGCTCAACGTGCCGGCCTATGTGCGGCTGGGGCAGCTGAAGACGAATCGCGAGCGCATCGCGCAGATGAAGAGCCCGGCCGAGCGCTACCTGATGGTCAACGTGCCGGGCGCGCAGATCGAGGCCGTCGAGAACGGCGTGGTGATCTCGCGCCACACCGCGGTCGTCGGCAAGGTCGACCGGCAGACGCCGCTTCTTTCCAGCCGCATCTACCAGGTCAACTTCAATCCGTACTGGACGGTCCCGCGCTCGATCATCCGCAAGGACCTGATCCCGAAGATGCAGAAGGATCCGCAGTACCTGACGCGCAACCACATCCGCATCTTCAACCAGCAGGGCGAGGAGCTGCCGCCGACACAGGTCAACTGGCAGACGGACGAGGCGGTGAACTACATGTTCAAGCAGGATCCGGGCGATGACAATTCGCTGGGTTCGGTGCGCCTCAACTTCCACAATCCCTATCAGGTCTTCCTGCACGACACCCCGTCCAAGGGTCTTTTCGGCTCCGACTACCGCTTCGAATCCTCCGGCTGCGTGCGCGTCATGAATGTGCGCGAGGTGGTCGCCTGGATCCTGCGCGGCAATGGCTACGACCGCGCCCGGGTCGACCAGGTGATTCGTTCCGGCGAACGTCTCGACGTCGAGGTGGAAGACAAGCCGGCGCTCTATACGGTCTATTTCACCGCCTGGACGACCGGCGACGGCGTCGTCCACTTCCGTCCCGACATCTATAATTACGACCAGGTGACGGGCGACGTCGCCCTCAACCAGCCCTCCGAGCTGATCGGCTCGCCTCTGCCGCAATAAGCGGCACGGCTGGAAGGCGTTCTTTCAGGCCCCGGCGCGAGTGCATTGCGCCGGGGCCTTTCGTTTGCCTGCCGCCTTCCTGCATCCCGCCTTCTTGCGTGGCCTCGGCCGCGGATGTCATCGCGGTGTCGTCTGTCCTTCGCACAATGGTTCCGCTGCGGTTACGCCGCCCTTGCCGGCACCCGGCCCCATTCGTAGCCCCAATTCGTAGCGGAGACAGAATGCGCCTCTTCCTCTCGAGCAGCGTCATCGCGCTCGCCGCGGCCTGCAGCCTGCCGGCGGCAGCCCAGAGCACCGAAATGTTCAACCGGATCGCCACCTTTCCGGTGCTCGCCAACCTCCCGGCCGACCGCGACGCGAAGAAGGCGACCGTCGCGGAGATCATCGCGGCGAGCGAGGACGGCATGACGCTCGTCTATACCGACGCCGAGCAGGAGGCTGTCGGCATCATCGACATCTCCGATCCCGCCGCGCCGAAGCCGGCCGGTTTCGTGGCGCTCCCCGGCGAGCCGACCTCCGTCGCGGTCGCCGCGGGCAGGGCGCTCGTCGCCGTCGTCACGTCCAGGAGCTACACAGAGCCTTCCGGCGAACTCGCCGTCGTCGATATCGCCTCCGGGAAGATCGAGGCGACCTGCGCGCTGCCGGGCCAGCCCGATTCGGTGGCGATGACGGCCGATGGCACGAAGGTCGCCGTCGTCATCGAGAATGAGCGCGACGAGGAGCTTAATGACGGCGAGATCCCGCAGGCCCCGACCGGCCTTTTGGTCACCTTCCCGGTCCGGGACGGCGCGGCCGATTGCGACGGCATGCAGGAGATCGACCTCACGGGCATCTCGAAGATCGCGCCGGACGACGCGGAGCCGGAATTCGTCGACATCAACGAGGCGGGCGAGGCCGTCGTGACGCTGCAGGAGAACAACGCCATCGCCGTCGTCGACATCGCGAGCGGCAAGGTGCTGCGCGGCTATTCGGCCGGCACCGTCGACCTTGAGGGGATCGATACGGAGAAGGACGGGCTTATCCGCCCGGACGGGAATCTCGCCGGGCTCGCGCGCGAGCCGGACGGCGTGCAGTGGATCGACGAGGACCGCTTCGTCACCGCCAATGAGGGCGATTACAAGGGCGGCTCGCGCGGCTTCACCATCTTCGAGAAGGGCGGGGACGTGCTCTTCGATTCCGGCGATGCGATCGAACGGCTCGCCATGCGCATCGGCCATTACCCGGAAAAGCGCTCGGGAAAGAAGGGCACGGAGCCGGAGGGCGTCGAGGTCGGCACCTTCGGCAAGGACCGGCTCATCTTCGTCGGCACGGAGCGCTCCTCCTTCGTCGCCGTCTATCGCGACACCGGGGGCGATCCGGAATTCCTGCAGGTCCTGCCCTCGGGCATCGCGCCGGAAGGCCTTCTCGCCATTCCCTCCCGCAACCTCTTCGTCACGGCGAACGAGGCCGATCTTGTCGAGGATGGCGGGGCCCGCGCCAGCGTGATGATCTATCAGCGCGGCGGCGAGAGCGCCTCCTATCCGATGCTGACGGCCTCCGACGACATAAGGGGCTGGGGCGCCCTTTCAGGGCTTGCCGCCGATCCGGCCGAGGCCGGAAAGCTCTACGGCGTCTCCGACAGCTTCTACGGCGAAGGCCGGATCTTCACGATCGACGCCAACGCCAGGCCCGCCAAGATCGTCTCGGCCGTCACGGTGACGACGGGCGGCGCGCCGACCGAAAAGCTCGACCTTGAAGGCATCGCCGTGCGGCCCGAGGGCGGCTTCTGGCTCGCCTCGGAAGGCAATCCCGACAAGGAGAAGGCCAACCGCCTCCTGCGGGTCGCCGCCGATGGCAGCGTCGAGGCCGACATCGAGCTTCCGGACGCGCTCGCTTCGCAGGCGGTGCGCTTCGGCCTCGAAGGCGTCGCCGTCACCGGCGAGGGCGAGGCCGAGACCGTCTGGCTCGCCGTCCAGCGCGAATGGGGCGACGACGAAAAGGGCATGGTGAAGCTTCTCTCCTACAAGCCGGCGAGCGGGGAATGGGGCGTCGTCCACTACCCGCTCGACACGCCGGAAAAGGGATGGGTCGGCCTTTCGGAGATCACCGCCGCAGGCGCAGATCGCTTCCTCATCCTGGAGCGCGACAACCAGATCGGCGATGCGGCGCGGATCAAGCGGCTTTACGCCGTCTCGCTGGAAGGCATCGCGCCGGCCGCGCCCGGCGAAGCGCCTCCCGTGGTGACGAAGACGCTCGTGCGCGATCTTCTGCCCGATCTCAAATCCACCCATGGCTACGTGGTCGACAAGGTCGAGGGCTTCGCGCTCGACGGCGAGGGCAGGGGCTACATCGTCACCGACAATGACGGCGTCGATGATTCGAACGGCGAGACTCTCTTCATCGCCCTCGACGCGGCCGCGCTCACCCATTGAGGCTTTTTCGGAAGCAAGCCGCGGCGCGGGCGCGCTGCGGTTCCAGATACCGGCGGCCGGCTCTCCCATTGCTTGCGGGAGGGCCGGCCGTCGTGCTTTGCGTCCCCCGGCTTCTGTGTTAATCGCGCGGCCAAAGCCGGACCGGGGTGCGAGGCGCCGCCGGCCGCCGCCAGCCAACGGAAACTCGCCCATGCAAGATGCCGCCCGCGTGACCGCATTGCCGTCCCGCTTCTTCTCCGCTTCCCTTCGCGAGAGCGACCCGGCGATCGCCGATGCCATCAAGGCCGAACTCGGCCGCCAGCGGCACGAGATCGAGCTGATCGCGTCGGAAAACATCGTCTCGCGCGCCGTCCTTGAGGCGCAGGGCTCGGTGCTGACCAACAAATACGCGGAGGGCTATCCCGGCCGGCGCTATTATGGCGGCTGCGAGCATGTGGACGTGGTTGAGAATCTCGCCATCGAGCGCGTCAAGGAGCTCTTCGGTTGCGATTTTGCCAATGTGCAGCCCAATTCCGGCAGCCAGGCGAACCAGGCGGTGCTTCTGGCGCTTGCCGCTCCGGGCGACACCATCCTCGGCCTCAGCCTCGATGCGGGCGGGCACCTCACGCATGGCGCCAAGCCGAATCTTTCCGGCAAGTGGTTCAACGCCATTCAGTACGGCGTCAGGAAGCAGGACGGGCGCATCGACGAGGAACAGCTGGAAGAGCTCGCCGAGACGCACAAGCCGAAGGTCATCATCGCCGGCGGTTCGGCCTACAGCCGCGTCATCGATTTCGCGAAGTTCCGTGAGATTGCCGACCGGGTCGGCGCCTATCTTATGGTCGACATGGCGCATTTCGCCGGCCTCGTGGCCGGCGGGCAGCATCCGAGCCCGTTCCCGCACGCCCATGTCGTCACCTCCACGACCCACAAGACGCTGCGCGGGCCGCGCGGCGGCCTCGTGCTGACCAACGACGCGGACATCGCCAAGAAGATCAATTCGGCCGTCTTTCCGGGGCTCCAGGGCGGGCCGCTGATGCATGTCATCGCCGGCAAGGCGGTCGCCTTCGGCGAGGCGCTGAAGCCGGAGTTCAAGACCTATGCGAAGAACGTGGTCGATAATGCCCGCGTGCTCGCCGAGACGCTGGTGCGCGGCGGCTGCGACATCGTCTCGGGCGGCACGGACACGCATGTCCTGCTCGTGGACCTGCGCCCCAAGGGCCTGACCGGCAAGGCGACGGAAGCCGCGCTCGGGCGGGCCTGGATCACCTGCAACAAGAACGGCGTGCCGTTCGACCCGGAAAAGCCGACGATCACCTCCGGTATCCGTCTCGGCTCTCCGGCGGCCACCTCGCGCGGCTTCGGCACGGCCGAGTTCCAGGAGGTCGGCGATATGATCGTGGAGGTCCTGGACGGGCTGAAGGCGAACGGCGAGGAGGCGAACGGCGCCGTGGAGACGGCCGTGCGCGAGCGCGTTTCGGCGCTGACGGGACGTTTCCCGATCTATCAGGAATAAGGCCGACAGGCCGGACGGACACGGAAAGCGAGGCCCGATGCGCTGTCCCTATTGCGGGGCCGACAATTCGCAGGTGAAGGATTCGCGCCCCAGCGAGGACGGCAACGCCATTCGCAGGCGCCGCGTCTGCGGCGATTGCGGCGGCCGCTTCACCACCTTCGAGCGCGTGCAGCTGCGCGAGCTCACGGTCGTCAAGAAATCGGGCCGCAAGGTTCCGTTCGACCGGGACAAGCTGATGCGCTCCGTGCAGGTGGCGGTGCGCAAGCGCGATGTCGATCCGGACCGCGTCGAGCGCATGGTTTCCGGCATCGTGCGGCAGATGGAATCGCGCGGCGAGGCGGAGATCCCCTCCAGCGACATCGGCGTTCTCGTCATGGAGGGGCTGCGGCGTCTCGACGACGTCGCCTATGTCCGCTTTGCCTCCGTCTACCGCGATTTCCGCGAGGCGAAGGACTTCGAGGAGCTTCTGACGGAGATTTCCGGCCGGGTGCACGAGGAGCGCGATCTCGGCGCGCCGCCCCGCCCGCCGCTCGTCGAAGAGGACGATGTCTGACGGCCGGGAAACCGATTCCCGCTTCCTCGATGCCGCCATCCGTCTCGGCCGGCTCTCGCTTGGCGAGGCCCACCCCAATCCCGCCGTCGGCGCGATCATCGTCAGGGATGGCCGGGTGCTGGCGCGCGGGCGCACGGCGATCGGCGGCCGGCCGCATGCGGAAACGATCGCGATTGCAAAGGCCGGCGAGTGGGCCCGGGACGCGACCATCTACGTCTCGCTCGAGCCCTGCGCCCATCATGGCAGGACGCCGCCCTGCGCCGAGGCGATCGTCGCCGCGGGTCTTTCCCGCGCCGTCGTGGCGCTGGCGGATCCCGATCCGCGCGTTTCAGGTAACGGCATTGCGATTCTTGAAGGGGCGGGTCTTGCCGTGGCCTCGATCGAGACGGCCGAGGCCCGCGCCGCCCATCGCGGTCACGTCTCGCGCATCACGCGGCAAAGGCCTTTCGTTACCCTGAAGCTCGCCGTCTCTTCCGACGGCGCGATCGGCATTGCGGGCAGGGGGCAGGTCGCCGTGACCGGCGAGATCGCCCGCCGGCACGTCCATGCCCTGCGCTCGCGCGTCGATGCGATTCTCGTCGGGGCGGGCACGCTGCGCGCCGACGATCCCGAACTCACCTGCCGGTTGCCCGGGCTGGAGCACCGTTCGCCGCTGCGTCTCGTCCTCAGCGCTTCGGGCGACGTGCCGGCCGGGGCGAAGCTCTTCGGCGCGGGCCCTGCGACCTGGCTCCTCTCGCCGAAGGCGCCGGCGGGCGCGCTGGCCGCCCAAATGGCGCGGCGCGGCGATGCGCTACGCTGGATCGAGATCGAGCCCGGCGCGCACGCCATTCCTTCCGCTCTCGCCGCGCTCGCGCGCGAGGGAATCACCTCGCTCCTCGTCGAAGGCGGGGCGCGGACCGCCGCCTCCTTCCTCGATGCGGACGCCGTCGACGAGGCGCTGATCTTCAAGAGCGCCGCCGTTCTCGGCCCGCGCGGCATCCCGGCCCTTGCGGAGCGGCCGCTTTCGTCCATAACCGCAAGCGAGGCCTTTCTTCGCGCCGCGAGGCGCCGCTTCGGCCCCGACATCCTGACCCGCTACCAAAGAGCTGCCTGATGTTCACCGGCATCATCACCGATATCGGCGAAGTCGTTTCCGCCCACGACCTTGCGGCGGGCAAGCGCTTTCGCCTCGCCACCGCCTACGATCCGGAGACCGTTTCGATCGGCGCTTCGATCGCCTGCGGCGGACCCTGCCTGACCGTGGTGGAGAAGGGGGCGAACGGCAGGCCGTGGTTCGCGGTGGAAGCCTCCAGCGAAACGCTGGCGCGCACCACGATTGGCAGCTGGGAGCCGGGCACGCGCGTCAATCTGGAACGGGCGCTGCGCGCCGCCGACGAGCTCGGCGGCCATCTCGTCACCGGCCATATCGACGGGATCGCGGAAATCCTGGAGCGCCGCTCCGACGGCGACATGGCCGAATTCCGCTTCGCCGTGCCGGATCATCTTTCCCGCTTCATCGCGGAAAAGGGTTCGGTCGGCCTCGACGGCACCTCGCTGACGGTCAATTCCGTCGCGGGGGCCACCTTCACCGTGATGATCATTCCCCACACCCTCACCGTCACCACATGGGGCGAGCGCGTGGCCGGGGATGTCGTCAACCTTGAGATCGACCTCGTTGCGCGCTACCTCGACCGCCTGCGCGGTGGATGAGCGCCCGAACACGAACGGACAATGAGCCATTTTCTGATTATCGAGGCGCGGTTCTACCACGACCTCGCCGAAGAGCTTGCTCGCGGTGCCACCGCCGAGCTCGACAAGCGCGGCATCACATGGGACCGCGTGGCCGTGCCGGGCGTCCTGGAAATTCCGGGCGCGCTCGCCATGGCGCTGATCGCGACCGAGGAAGGAAGGCTGCACTATGACGGCTACGTGCTTCTCGGCTGCGTCATCCGCGGCGAGACCGGCCATTACGACATCGTCGCCGGCGAATCGGCGCGCGCGGTGATGGACCTCGTCACCGATCAAGGCCTGGCGCTCGGCAACGGCATCCTGACCGTGGAGAACGCGCTGCAGGCCTGGGCGCGGGCGGGCGTCGAATCGAAGAACAAGGGCGCCGATGCGGCCGCCGCCGCGGCCGAGATGGCCGAACTCAGAGGAAGGTGGGGCCTTGCCGGAAGCTGAGCCCACGAGCGTATCGAAGGCCGCCAACCAGCGCGGCGCCGCGCGGCTCGCCGCCGTGCAGGCGCTCTACCAGATGGATGTCGGCGGGGCGAGCCTGCCGCGCGTCGTGGCGGAGTTCGAGGCCTACCGCCTCGGCCAAGAGCTGGAGGGGGAGACGCTGAAGGCGGCGGATGCGGCCTTCTTCCGCCTTCTCGTCGCCGGCGTCGTCAAGGAGCAGGGCCTCATCGATCCGATCATCCATACGACGCTGCCCCAGAGCTGGCCGCTCGCCCGCCTCGACGTGACGCTGCGCGCGCTCCTGCGCTGCGGCGTCTACGAGCTGCGCTCGCGCCGCGACGTGCCGGCCCGCGTCGTCATTTCCGAATATCTCGACGTCGCCCATGCCTTCTTCGAGAAGGAGGAGCCGGGCCTCGTCAACGCCGTCCTCGACAAGGTGGCGCACGATCTGCGCCCGGAGGAGTTCGACCCGGCCCTTTCGAGCTAGCCGGCTTGGACGAGCTTTCCCTCATCGACCGCTATCTCCGTCCGCTCGCCGGAAGGGGCGCGCTCGGCCTCCTCGACGATGCCGGCTTTCTGGCGCCGGCGCCGGGCGAGGATCTGGTCCTCACCAAGGACATGATCTCGGAGGGGGTGCATTTCCTGCCCGGCGATCCGCCCGCCTCGGTGGCGCGGAAGGCGCTGCGGGTCAATCTCTCAGACCTTGCCGCCAAGGGGGCGCGGCCGGTCGGCTACCTCATGGGGCTGGCGGCGACCGGCGCCTGCGACGAGGCGTGGCTTGAAGCCTTCTGCGAAGGGCTGAAGGGCGACCAGGAGGCCTACGGCATCGACCTTGTCGGCGGCGACACCGTCGGCTCGCCCGACCGCATCACCGTCTCGGTCACCGCCATCGGGGCGGTTGCCAAAGGCACCATGGTCCATCGCTCCGGCGGCCATGCGGGCGATGCGCTCTACGTCTCCGGCACGATCGGCGGCTCCGCGGTGGGGCTCGCCCTTCTCACGGAACGGGCAAGCGGCGACCTTTCGGCCGAGGAGCGCGACCGGCTCGTCGCCCGCTACCGCGAACCGCTGCCGCGCACCGCGCTCGCCGAGGCCGTGCGCTGCCATGCGAGCGCTTCCATCGACATTTCCGACGGGCTTGCCGGCGACGCCGACAAGCTCGCCGCCGCGAGCGGCCTTGCCGCCACCATCGAGGCCGACGCGATTCCCCTCGATCCGGCCATCGAAAGGCTCGGCGGCTTTTCCTTCGAGGATGCGGTCACGGGCGGGGACGACTACGAGATCCTTGCCGCCATCCCCGCGGCGAAGGAAGAAGCCTTCCGCCGGGCGGCGCGGGAGGCGGGCGTTCCGGTGGCGCGCATCGGCGCGCTGGAACAGGGCGAGGGCAGGGCGCGCCTCGTGCGGGGCGGCGCCGAACTGGCGCTGACGCGCCGCGCCTTCGTGCATGGAGAAGCCTTGTGAGCCATTCGGCCGAGACGACGTCGATCGGGACCGAGGAGGCCGGCATCGGCCAGCCCGTCCTCGTGGACGACCGCACCGCCAAACGCAACGTCATCGTGCTGGCGACAGCCCAGGCGATCGCCGGCGCCGGCGGGCCGATCAATTTTTCGATCTCCTCGCTCGCCGCCCACATGCTGCTCGGCAGCGACAAGTCGCTCTCCACCCTGCCGCTGACGGCCTTCGTCGTCGGCACGGCCATCGGCACGGTGCCGGCGGCGCTGCTGCAGCGGACATTCGGGCGCCGGCTCGGCCTCATCGCCGGCATGCTGGTCGGCGCGGGCGGGGCGCTCCTGGAAGCGACCGCGATGGCCTTCGCCTCTTTCCCGCTTCTGTGCCTCGGCGCCTTCCTGATGGGCTTCACCGCCGCCTTCGTGCAGCAGTTCCGTTTCGCCGCCGCCGATACGGCCAGCCCCACCTTCCGGCCGAAGGCGATCTCGCTCGTGCTCATCGGCGGCATCTTCGCCGCCATCATCGGCCCGCAGACCGTCATCCATACCAAGAATGCCTGGCCGCTCGTGCCCTTCGCCGCGCCCTATCTCGCCGCGGCCGGGCTGATGATCCTGGCGGCCCTCGTGCTCACCACGCTGCATGCGCCGCGCCCCGCCGCCGGACACCGGCGCCATGGCGGGCGGCCGCTGACGGCGATCCTCGTCCAGCCCCGCTTCCTCGTCGCGGTCGCCTGCGCCATCATCTCTTATGCGCTGATGAACCTGATGATGACGGCCGCGCCGCTCGCCATGGTCTGGTGCGGCCTGCCGGAGGAGGCGGCGTTCCTCGGCATCCAGTGGCATGTCATTGCCATGTTCGCGCCGAGCTTCTTCACCGGCACGCTGATCGCGCGCTATGGCTCGGAGCGGGTCGTGGCGGCCGGTCTCATCCTTCTCCTCGTCTGCGCCGCCATCGCGCTGACGGGCATCGATCTCCTCCATTTCTGGGGCGCGCTCGTCGTCCTCGGCATCGGCTGGAATCTCGGCTTCCTCGGCGCCACGGCGCTGGTGGCGACCACCTACGAGCCGGAAGAACGCGAGCGTGTTCAAGGATTTAATGACCTTCTCGTCTTCGGGGCGGTGGCAGTTGCGTCGTTTTCCTCCGGCCGCATCCTGGTTGCGGGCGGCTGGTCGGCCGTCGCCTGGACGGTGATCCCCATTGCGGCCCTGCCTCTGGTCGGCCTGCTTATCCTTCTGGCGGTGCAGAAAAGACGCGCCGTTCGAAGCTAAAGCTGTCCTCCGGCTCAGCTTTCCAGCCCTTGACGGGGCCTGTTCTTTCGTCAATACCCCGCCGCGATAGGTGAGGCTCCAGCGCTTGGCGATGCCGATGTGCAAGGGGCCTCGATTCACGTCCGGCGCTCCGCCGGTCCGCCCTCGGGGGAAACTACATGATCTTGCTTTACGTCGTCATCGCCTGCGGCCTGCTATCCATTGTATATGCGGTCTGGGCGATCCAGTCGGTCATGTCGGCCGATACCGGCAATGCCCGCATGCAGGAAATCGCCGGCGCCATCCGCGAGGGTGCGCTCGCCTACCTGACCCGCCAGTACACCACCGTCGCCATCGTCGGCGTCGTCGTCTGCGCGCTCGCCTGGTACCTGCTGTCGCTCGAAGCGGCGATCGGCTTCGCCATCGGCGCCATCCTTTCCGGCGCGGCCGGCTTCATCGGCATGCTCGTCTCCGTGCGCGCCAATGTCCGCACCGCGCAGGCCGCCTCGATCTCGCTCGGCGGCGGCCTGGAGATCGCCTTCAAGTCGGGCGCCATCACCGGCCTTCTGGTGGCGGGCCTGGCGCTCCTCGGCGTCTCCGGCTACTTCACGGTTCTGACGCAGGTCCTCGGCCACGGCATCACCGACCGCATCGTGGTCGACGCGCTCGTCGCCCTCGGCTTCGGCGCCTCGCTGATCTCCATCTTCGCCCGTCTCGGCGGCGGCATCTTCACCAAGGGTGCGGATGTCGGCGGCGACCTCGTCGGCAAGGTGGAAGCGGGCATCCCCGAGGACGATCCGCGCAACCCGGCCACCATCGCCGACAATGTCGGCGACAATGTCGGCGACTGCGCCGGCATGGCCGCCGACCTCTTCGAGACCTACGTCGTCACCATCGTCGCCACGATGGTGCTCGGCTCCATCTACTTCTCCGGGGCCGACGCCGCGACGCTGATGACCTTCCCGCTCCTGATCGGGGCGAGCTGCGTCGTTACCTCCATCATCGGCACCTTCTTCGTGAAGCTCGGCGCCAACAATTCCATCATGGGCGCGCTCTACAAGGGCTTCATCGCCACCGCGGTCCTCTCGGCCGTGGCGCTTGCCGGCATCGTCATCCTGGTGATCGGCTGGGGCACGCAGTTCTCCACCCCCGCCGGGCTTTCCTTCACCGGCGGCGACCTCTTCTTCTGCGGCATCGTCGGCCTTGCCGTGACCGGCCTCATCATCTGGATCACGGAATACTACACCGGCACCAACTACCGCCCGGTGCAGTCCATCGCCGACGCCTCGGTCACCGGCCATGGCACCAACGTCATCCAGGGCCTGGCGATCTCGCTGGAATCGACGGCGCTGCCGGCGCTGGTGATCATCGGTGGCATCCTGTCGGCCTTCGCGCTCGCCGGCCTCTTCGGCATCGCGATTGCCGTCACCACGATGCTGGCGCTCGCCGGCGTGGTGGTCGCGCTCGACGCTTTCGGCCCGGTCACGGACAATGCCGGCGGCATTGCCGAGATGGCCGACCTGCCGGCCGAGGTGCGCAACACCACCGACGCGCTCGACGCCGTCGGCAACACGACGAAGGCCGTCACCAAGGGCTATGCCATCGGCTCGGCGGGTCTCGGCGCGCTGGTGCTCTTCGCCGCCTATACGGAAGATCTGGCCTTCTTCTCCGCCAATGCGGAGCCGGGCTCGTTCTTCGACGGCGTCTCGGTCAACTTCTCGCTCTCCAACCCGTATGTCGTGGTCGGCCTCCTCTTCGGCGGCCTCCTGCCATACCTCTTCGGCGGCATCGCCATGACGGCCGTCGGCCGTGCCGGTGGCGCCGTGGTGGAGGAAGTGCGTCGGCAGTTCCGCGAGAAGCCGGGCATCATGGAAGGCACGGAGAAGCCGGATTACGGCCGCGCCGTCGACATGCTCACCAAGGCCGCGATCAAGGAGATGATCATCCCCTCGCTGCTGCCGGTGCTGTCGCCGATCGTCTGCTTCTTCGCCATCTACCTGATCGCCGGCAAGTCGAACGGCTTCGCCTCGCTCGGCGCCATGCTCCTCGGCGTCATCGTCACGGGCATGTTCGTCGCCATCTCCATGACGACGGGCGGCGGCGCCTGGGACAACGCCAAGAAGTACATCGAGGACGGCAATCACGGCGGCAAGGGCTCTGAGGCCCACAAGGCCGCCGTCACCGGCGACACGGTCGGCGATCCCTACAAGGACACGGCCGGCCCGGCGGTGAACCCGATGATCAAGATCACCAACATCGTGGCTCTCCTGCTGCTCGCCGTTCTCGCCCACTGAGGACTCTTTTGGGAGATCGGAGCGGCGAAAGCCGCTCCGGCCTGAGAATCACAAACGCCGGTCGGGGAAACCCGGCCGGCGTTTTTTGTGTCTTCGGCGCAGAGGCTCTGAAAGCTCTTCCTCGGAATTCCGCCTGCTCGATCAATGGCGAATGGAGCGGTTGGTGTGGTGAAGATAACACCGGCCCTTGGCCGAGGCGACGAAGGACGAGAAGGGTAAGAGGGATCTGGCGAAGCTTCGGGTGCTGGCTGCGGCGAACGGCGTCTGGAGGCCGGAATACGCCAGTCCTCAATGCTTGGTAGCAGCGCATGACGGTCGGGGACCGAGCGAGGCCGGAAGCGAAGAGAGGAGATAAGCTAACGCGCTAGATGCAACTCACCCTCTATATACGCGACCTTGAACGCGGGCTTTCTTAAGCCGCCCCCCACTACCGTAAAGCGTGATCCAAAGGGCGTTCACGGGCATCCCAACCTGTTCGCTAAATTGACTTGAGCACTGAAGGAGGTGGGCGCTCCCTTCCCGCCTCACGACAAACCCGACTCAGAGACAGAAGAATAGTCGCCTTGGCGTGGTGAGGCCCTCAGCCGATCGGGCGAGGATGACTGAGAGTGTCTGGGAGGCTGAGAGTGCCCTGATTTCCGGGCTTCTAGGGTACTGGCGGAGGGATGGGCCTGATATCCAACCTTCTCCGCTCTAACTGACTGTAATGTTTGATGTTTATGCACAAATCATGGCTACCGGCAGACTCTCTCGAAAACTTCCATCAGTTCCTTGAACTTGCGACGCTGCGCGTCGGGATCTTGTGAGCGGATCGCATCGTCCACACAGGCATCCGCATGATCCTGCAGGATCAGAATTTCGACTTGCGAAAGGGCCGACCGGATCGCCAGGGACTGATTGAGAATGTCGATGCAGTAACGATCTTCTTCGATCATGCGGGCAACCCCACGCACCTGTCCTTCAAGGCGCGCCAGTCGTTGGATGGCTGCTTGCTTTCGATCTTTCATGTCGGACTGATCTCTTCCTGCGATACGGAAGAACCGGCTTGGGTCCGGGAGGGTTCCTCGGAACCTCACACGAAGGAGCGTGTTGAATCCATACCCCCTTGGGGTATCGGGCCGCGTTGCCGAACGCCTGCCAAGTTCTGCGTTTGCAGGTGCGGTCGCCCAGTTGCCCTCAAGCAGATTGCAGAGCGAGCAGGAAGTCGCGACATGTCCTACATCCGTTTCAGCCTGATGATACTCACCTCCACAGTGGTGATGTTCATCCTGATGTACCTCAACACCTACGCTTGGGAGCACGTCTTCTTCTCCGAGACGCGCACCTACATGGCGATCATGATGGGGGCGACGATGGCCGTCATCATGCTTGCCTACATGCTCGGCATGTACTCGAACAAAGCGCTCAACATCGCGATCTTCGCAGGCGCGGTCGTCGTCTTTGCCCTGACGCTCTGGCTGGTGCGCAGCCAGGTCACGGTGTCCGGCCCGAGCTACATGCGAGCGATGATCCCCCACCACTCGATCGCCATCATGACCTCTGAACGCGCGCAAATCCGCGACCCGCGCGTGCGCAAGCTCGCCGACGAGATCATTGAGGCGCAACGGCGCGAGATCGCCGAAATGAGATACCTGATCGCCGAGGTGTCGGACGGGAACGTGGTGGAGAGCATCTACCAGGACCCGCCGGCCGAGCCGGGCAGCGTCGAAGACGCGCTTTCGAATACCCTCGTCGGCACGCTCGACCTTGCGCCGATGCCGGAGGCGGAGGCCGACCGCGTGCTCGGGACGACCGCCCCCTGCACGTTCAACCGCAGCCCGGAGACCGACCCGATCCTCTGGGCCAGCGAAGGCGGCGCGGCCGCGATGAGGCTGAACGGAATCCTGATCTCGCTGGAGGCGGAGGGTGAGCCGCAGGGGGGTGCGGCGACGTTCTCGGCGCCTGGGACCACGATCACCGTGCAGCCTCTCGGCGAGGAGGCCGACTGGCGCCAGAACGCGGAGCTCGTCTTCGAACTCGATGAGGGGCTTAGCGTCGGCTACCGCGGCTTCTACAGTTGCGATGCGGGCTGAGCACCAAGTTGAACGTTTTCGCCGAAGGAGGCACCATGGCGTTGGACCAGAGCGGCAAGACCGCGATCCTCTACAGGATGGTCATGCCCGACCATCTCTGCCCCTACGGGCTGAAGTCGAAGGACCTGCTCGAGCGGCAGGGTTTCACGGTCGAGGACCATCACCTCGAAACGCGCGACGCGACAGAAGCGTTCAAGAAGGAGCACGGCGTCGACACGACGCCGCAGACCTTCATCGGCGGCGAGCGGATTGGCGGCTACGACGACCTCCGCGAGCATTTCGGTCAGGAGGTCAAGGACGAAGGCGAGAACAGCTACCAGCCCGTCATCGCGATCTTCTCCGTCGCCTTCCTCATGGCGCTCGCAGTCAGCTGGTATGCGTTCGGGACCGTGCTCAGCATCCGGGCCTTCGAGTGGTTCATTGCCATCAGCATGTGCCTCCTCGCAGTCCAGAAGCTGCAGGACCTCGAGAGCTTCTCGACGATGTTCCTGAACTACGACCTGCTGGCGCGCCGTTGGGTCCGGTACGGGTACGTCTATCCGTTCGGCGAGGCGCTGGCCGGCATCCTGATGATCGCGGGCACGCTGATCTGGATCGCGGCGCCGGTCGCGCTTGTCATCGGCACCGTCGGCGCGGCCTCGGTCTTCAAAGCCGTCTACATCGACAAGCGCGAACTCAAATGCGCCTGCGTCGGCGGGTCGAGCAACGTGCCGCTCGGCTTCGTCTCGCTGACCGAGAACCTGATGATGATCGCCATGGCGATCTGGATGCCAGCCCGGATGCTTTGGCTAGGATAGCTGTTCCCACTTCGCGTCGGACGGTCGTATTCAGCGGCGGCGTATTGTTTATGAAGGAAATGAGGAATGGCGCTTCTGCTCGGTTTCGTGCTGGTTGCCGCCTTCGGGATGGGCCACCACTACGGCCTTCTGGCCGTCCGCGCGATGAAACCGAACTCCAATGACAGGCCGCAGGCGGCGATCCTGGTTGCGTTTCTCGGTCTGCTGGAGAGCAAGGGATTCGAACCATCGAGACGGCTTTAGCCGTTTTGAGTTGCGCGCTATCTCGAATGGCGCGGAATTCGGCAGTTCAGTGGGCACGGCGAAGCGCCCCACCAAGCGCTAGCCCAGAGCCGCCTGACCGGCGTCTCTTGTAACGCCCAGTGTAGCCCCGAGCGGTGCGTGATGTGTGGAAGGTTGGCTCCCCGGGCCGGACTCGAACCAGCGACCCAGCGGTTAACAGCCGCTTGCTCTACCAACTGAGCTACCGGGGATCGGGGGGCGATATAGCAGATGAAGCGGCCATTGCAAGCGCCGGCGCGCATCCCATTTGTGGCAAAATGACAAACCAGCGATCACGGCCGCCGCGCGCCGGAAACGACAACCGCCGCAATGCCGGCCTGCACCTTTTCGGGCGCTCCGTGCCGCTGCCGCAGAGCCGGCTCCTGCGCGTCGGGCTCGGCGTGCTTCTCGTTCTCGGCGGCTGCCTCTGGTTCCTGCCGGTGGTCGGCTTCTGGATGCTGCCGCTCGGCCTTATCGTCCTTTCCATCGACATCCCGCTGGTGCGACGCTGGCGGCGGCGCTTCGCCGTCTGGTTCCACACCAATTATCCGGGGCTCGCGAGAAAGCTCGACGGGGCGACGCCGAAGGTCGGCCCGCGGCCTTCGCCTTCCGGCACGCAGGCGGCCGCGTCCGCCGCGGCGGGTGCCTCGAGCACCGGCCCCGGGTTCGGGCCGGAGCCAGGACCGGCAGAGCCGGCCTTGCGCCGGCGTGACGATTCGGCATAATTCAAAAATAGGCTCCGGTTCCCGATGACGGCGCAAAGCGCCCGGGGATCAAAAGGGAATGCGGTAGGGACGACCCAAGCAGGGGTCCTCAAACCGCAGCTGCCCCCGCAACTGTGAGCGGAGAGCCCACCCGCGATAGGCCACCGGCAACGGGAAGGCGCGGGCTGGGCGGTGACCCGCAAGCCAGGAGACCTGCCGGAGCAGGACACCAAGCGCCGTCGGTGGGACGGCAGGGAGGGACTATGAACAACACCCAGACGCTCCGCAGGACCGAGGCGGCCGCAGCCGCGCGCTCGGCCATGATGCCCGCGCTCGCCGCGCTCCTCGTGGGCGCCCTCATCGTCGGTACCGCCGGCTTCGCCTGGTCGAGTGTCCTGCACAATTCCACGCACGACACGCGCCACGCCTTCGCGCTTCCCTGCCACTGAGGCAGCCATGTTCCGCAACATCGTGCTGAGCGCGGCCGCGGCCGGGCTCCTCGCGGGGCTTGTGGCGGCGAGTTTCCAGTATTTCGTGTCGACCCCGCTCATCCTCGAAGCGGAGAAATACGAGACCGCTGCCGCCGCCCCCGGGCTTCCCGCCGCGCCCGACGGCGCCGCCGTCGCCATGTCCACGCATGGTGAGGGTGAGGCGCATGATCACGCCGGCGCCGCCTGGGCCCCCGAAGACGGGCTGGAGCGCACGCTCTATACGAGCGCGGCCTCCATCGTCCTTTCCATCGGCTATGCGCTGATGCTCCTCGGCGCCATGGCCGCCTCCGGCCGGCGCATCGAGGCGCGCGGCGCGCTGCTCTTCGGCCTCGGGGCGTTTGCGGCGACCGCGCTCGCCCCGGCGCTCGGCCTGCCGCCGGAACTGCCGGGCTCGGCCGCGGGCGAGCTCGCCGCGCGCCAGCTCTGGTGGGTGGCGACGGCCGCCGCCACGGCGATCGGCCTTGCGGCGATGTTCCTTTCCGGCAACTGGGCGATCCGCATCGTGGGCGTCGCCATCCTCATCGTGCCGCATGTCGTCGGCGCGCCGCCGGCGCCCGAACCGATGAGCGGCGTGCCGGCCGAGCTCGCCGGGCATTTCGCCGCCGTCTCGCTGGTGCTTTCGGCCATCACCTGGTCCGTCATCGGGCTTGCCGGCGGGGCCGTCTACCGGCGCCTTGCGGAAGGGCCATGAGCGCGGGCGCGACGCTCGTCCTCGGCGGCGCCCGCTCCGGCAAGAGCCTTTATGCGGAAAGGATGGTGACGGCGAGCGGCCTTGAGCCGGTCTACGTCGCCACCTACCGGCCCATGGGCGAGATGGGAGAGGATGCGGAGATGGAGGCGCGGATCGCCGCGCACCGGTCGCGCCGCGGCCCGCCCTGGCGCAACCTGGAAGCCCCCGTCGAGCTTGCCGCCACCATCCGGCGGGAAAGCGGCGAGGGCACCTATCTCCTCGTCGACTGCCTTACCCTGTGGCTCACCAACCTTCTCCTCGGCGGCGCCGATCTCGACGCGGCCGCCGTGGAGCTGACCCAGACGATCGGCGAGGCGGGCGGAAGCCTCGTCCTCGTCGCCAACGAGGTCGGCCTCGGCATCGTGCCGGAAAATGCGCTGGCGCGCCGCTTCCGCGATGCGCAGGGCCGCCTCAACCAGGATATCGCCGCCGTCGCGGACACCGTCGTCTTCATGGCGGCGGGCCTGCCGATGGCCTTCAAAGGAAAGCTACCATCATGAGTTCACCGGCCATGAGTTCACCGGCGCGCATCCCCGCCACCATCGTCACCGGCTTCCTCGGGGCCGGAAAGACGACGATCATCCGCCACATGCTGGAAAATGCCGGGGGGCGGAAGATCGCCCTCATCGTCAACGAATTCGGCGATACCGGCTTCGACGGCGGCATCCTTTCCGATTGCGGCAGCCCCGCCTGCGGGGAGGACGACATCGTCGAGCTCGCCAATGGCTGCATCTGCTGCACCGTCGCCGACGATTTCCTGCCCGCCATGGAGAGCCTCCTTTCGCGCGAGAGCCCGCCCGACCACATCGTCATCGAAACGTCCGGCCTTGCCCTGCCGCAGCCGCTGGTGAAGGCCTTCGCCTGGCCCTCCGTGCGCCACCGCGTCACCGTCGACGGCGTCGTCACCGTCGTCGATGCGGAGGCCGTCGCGGCCGGGCGCATGGCGAGCGACGAGGCGCGGGTGCAGGCGCAGCGCGAGGCGGACGCCTCGCTCGACCATGACGATCCGATCGAGGAGCTCTTCGAGGATCAGCTGCGCTGCGCCGACCTCATCATCCTTGCCAAAAGCGACCTCGTCGACGAGGCGGGGATCCTGAAGGTCGAGGCGCGCATCGGCGAGGACAAGCGCCAGCCGGCCTCCGTCATCCGTTCCTCGCGCGGCATCGTCCCGCCGGAGGTGCTGCTCGGCGTCGGCGCCGGCGCGGAGGACGACAGCCACAACCGCCTCAGCCACCACGAGATGGAGGGCGAGGAGCACGAGCACGACGATTTCGATTCCTTCAGCCTTTCCGTCACCGCCGCCGACAAGGGGGAGGCGGAGAGCCGCGTCCAGCAGGCGCTCGCCCTGCCGGGCGTCCTCAGGATCAAGGGGCGCATCGCCATCTCCGGCAAGCCGGCGCCGCTCGCCGTGCAGGCGGTCGGGCAGCGGCTGGAGACCTGGTTCGACAAGCCGAACGGCAATGCCGCGAGCCTTCCGAAACTCGTCGTGATCGGCCTTTCCGATCTCGATCAGGCCGCCGTTGCGGAGGCTCTGGGAGCCTGATTTGCATATCCTGAGGGGGCAGAGCCGCGGGCTCGACGCGGCGGCGGAGGCGGTCGATCTCGGCCAGTCGCCGGGCGACATCGTCGTCCTTTCCGCCGCCGATACGGAGATCGCCGGGCTCGCCGCGGCGGCGAACCGGCTGCCCGTCGATTTTCCGTCGATCCGGCTCGCCAACTGGATGGGCCTTGCCCATCCGTATTCGGTCGACCTCTACGTGGAGAGCGTGCTCGCGCACGCCAGGCTCGTCGTGCTTCGCCTTCTCGGCGGCATCGGCTACTGGCGCTACGGCGTCGAGGAGACGCTCAAAGCCGCGCGGGCGAGCGGCGCCAGGGTCGCGCTCCTGCCCGGCGAGGCGAAATGGGATTTCGAGCTTGCCGCCGCCGGCTCGCTCGGCGCGGACGAAAGCCGGCTCCTGTGGTCCTATCTCGCCGAGGGCGGGGCGGAGAATTTCGATAATTTCCTGCGCTTTGCCGGGCATCTCGCCGGCCATGGGGCGATGCCGAAGCCGCCTGAGGCGCTTCCTGCGTTTGGCCTCTACCGGCCGGAGACCATGCCGCGCGGCGATGGCCGCGCCGCCGCCATCGTCTTCTACCGGGCGCTCCTGCAATCGGGCCAGACGGCGCCGGTCGATGCGCTCGCCGCCGCACTCGCCGCGCGTGGGCTCGATCCCTTGCCCGTCTTCGTCTCCAGCCTCAAGCAGGAGGCCGATTCCCGCTTCGTCGCGGAGACATTTGCGGCCCGCGATCCGGCGCTCGTCATCAACGCCACGGCCTTCGCGCTCGGCAAGGCCGGCGATCCATCCGGCCGCACCGTCCTCGACGATGCCCGCCGGCCGGTGCTGCAGGCGACCTTCGCCGGCGTGCCGGAGGAAAAATGGCGCGAGCATCCGCGCGGCCTCTCTCCCTCCGACCTCACCATGAACGTCGTCCTGCCGGAAGTGGACGGGCGCCTCATCACCCGCGCCGTCTCCTTCAAGGAGGAGGGGGCCTTCGAGCCGCGCACCGAATGCCGGCCGATGACGCACCGCCCGCTCGCCGACCGGGTCGATTTCGTCGGCGATCTTGCCGCTGGCTGGGCAAGGCTGGCGGAGAAGCCGAACGCGGAGAAGCGCATCGGCATCGTCCTTTCCAACTATCCGAACAAGGATGGCCGGCTCGCCAACGGCGTCGGCCTCGACGCGCCGGCCTCCACGGCGAATCTCATTCGCGCCATGGCGGCGGAGGGGTTTGACGTCTCCGGCGCGCCGGAGAGCGGCGAGGCGCTGATGGAGATCATCCTTGCCGGGCCGACGAACGCGCTCGCGGCGATGGACGAGAAGGTCGGCGGCGAACGGCTTTCGCTCTCCGCCTACGAGGCCTTCTTCCAGAGCCTTCCGGCAGGGGTTCGGCGGCAGGTGAGCGAGGCCTGGGGCGCGCCGGAGGCGGATCCCTTCTTCTCATCGCAGGAGCGTGCCTTCCGCCTTGCGCTCCATCGCTTCGGCGGCCTTGCCATCGGCGTGCAGCCGGCGCGCGGCTACAACATTGACCCGAAGACCTCCTATCACGATCCGGCGCTCGTCCCGCCGCATGGCTATTTCGCCTTCTACGCCTGGCTCCGGCGGGAATTTCGCGCCGACGCGCTCGTCCATATGGGCAAGCACGGCAACCTGGAATGGCTGCCCGGCAAGGCGCTGGCACTCTCGGAAGAATGCTTCCCGGAGGCGGCGCTCGGGCCCACCCCGCTCGTCTATCCCTTCATCGTCAACGATCCAGGCGAGGGCGCGCAGGCCAAGCGCCGCGCCTCCGCCGTCATCGTCGACCATCTGATGCCGCCGATGACCCGCGCCGAAAGCCATGGCGCGGCGGCGGAGCTGGAATACCTCATCGACGAATACGCCGCCGCCGACCTTGCCGACCAGCGGCGCGCGAAGGAGGTCGCGGAGAATATCTCCGAGATTGCCGGAAGGCACGGTTTTCTGGAAGACCTCGGCCTCAGGCCCGACGCGGCGCGCGAGGAGATCATCCTGAAGCTCGACGAGCAGATCTGCGACCTCAAAGAGCTGCAGATCCGCGACGGGCTGCATATCCTCGGCGAGAGCCCGGAGGGACGCCTGAGGGCCGATACGCTGGTCGCGCTGGCGCGCGTGCCGCGCGCCAGTTCCGGCAAGTCCGGCGTGGCCGCGGAGGCTTCGCTCCTCAGGGCATTGTCGGACGATCTCGGCCTTTCCTTCGATCCTCTCGATTGCGCCTTCCACGAGGCCTGGGCGGGGCCGCGGCCCAAGGCTCTGGCGCGGCTCTCCGATGTCGTCTGGCGCACCACGGGCGACACGGTGGAGCGGCTGGAGCTTTTGGCGGCGGAGCTGGTGGCGGCCTTGCCAGAAGCTCAGGAGGGCACCCCTCCCCCTTGCGGGGAGGGGCTGGGGGAGGGGTCACTCGATCTTTCGGCGAGTAATCCAAATCCAGTCCCGGGCGACCCCCTGCCTAACCCTCGCCCGCAAGGGGGGAGGGAACAGGCCCTGCCGGTCGCGCAGCCCGGCCCGAAATCGGCTGCCGTCCTCAAAACCATCGCCGGGGACATCGCCCCGCGCCTCGACGCTTCCGGCTCGCGCGAGATCGAAGCGACGCTCGCTGCGCTCTCTGGGAAATTCATACCGCCGGGGCCGTCCGGCGCGCCGACGCGCGGGCGCGACGACTGTCTGCCGACCGGCCGCAACTTCTATTCCGTCGATGTGCGCGGCGTGCCCACCCGGGCGGCCTATGCGCTCGGCCGGCGCTCCGCCGATCTTCTCGCAGAGCGCTACTACGCCGACGAGGGCGAATGGCCGGCGGCGATGGCGCTGACGGTCTGGGGCACGTCGAACATGCGCACCGGCGGGGACGACATCGCCCAGGCGCTGGCGCTCCTCGGCGTGAAGCCGCAATGGGAGCCAGCTTCGGGCCGCGTCACCGGCATCGAGGTGATCCCGCTTAGCGAGCTGATGCGCCCGCGCATCGACGTGACGCTCAGGATCTCCGGCCTCTTTCGGGACGCCTTCCCGCACCAGATCGACCTCTTCCATCAGGCGGTGCTCGCCGTCGCCGAGCGCGACGAGCCGGCCGACGCCAATCCTGTTGCGGCGCGCATCCGCGAGGAGAGCGGCCGGCTTCAGGCCGATGGCCTTTCGCAGGAAGAGGCGCGCCGCGCCGCGGCTTTCCGCGTCTTCGGTTCCAGGCCGGGCGCCTATGGCGCCGGCCTGCAGGCGCTGATCGACGAGGGGATCTGGGAAAAGCGCGGCGACCTTGCCTCGGCCTTCCTGGAATGGTCGTCCTATGCCTATGGGGGCGGCGCGGAAGGCGAGGGCGGGCGCAGCCGCGGCCTTCTGGAGACGCGCCTGAAGGCCACCGACGCCATCGTCCAGAACCAGGACAACCGCGAGCACGACCTTCTCGATTCCGACGATTACTACCAGTTCGAGGGCGGGCTCTCCTCGGCCGTGGAAACGCTGAAGGGCAGCGCCCCGCGCGCCTACCACAACGACCATTCGCGGCCCGAGCGGCCCGTCATTCGCGGCCTCGACGAGGAACTCGCGCGCGTCGTGCGCGGGCGGGCGGCGAACCCGAAATGGATCGCCGGCGTCATGCGCCACGGCTACAAGGGTGCCTTCGAGATCGCCGCCACGGTCGATTATCTCTTCGCCTTCGCGGCGACGACGCCGGCGGTGAAGCACCACCATTTCGACCAGCTTTACGGCGCCTATCTGGAAGACGAGGATGTGCGCGACTTCCTCGCCGAGAACAATGCGCCGGCGCTGAAGGAGATCGCCCAGCGCTTTTCCGAGGCGATCGAGCGGGGCCTTTGGGTGCCGCACCGCAATTCCGTGCACAGGGAGCTGGCGCTTCTCGCCGGCGGGGAGAAACGATGACCAAGGCCGAATTGAGCGAGGAGGAACTGAACCTCCGGCACGCGGAGAAAATGCGCCGCAAAAAGGCCGCGCGCGACAAGATCATTGCCACGAAGACGGTCGAGAAGGGGCTTCTCATCGTCCATACCGGCAAGGGCAAGGGAAAATCGACCGCCGCCTTCGGCCTCGTCTTCCGCGCCCTCGGCAACGGCATGAAGGTCGGCATCGTCCAGTTCGTCAAAGGCAAATGGGAGACGGGCGAGCGTCAGGCGCTGGAAAAGTTCGCCGACCAGGTGACGATGGCGACGATGGGCGAGGGCTTTACCTGGGAGACGCAGGATCGCGGCCGCGACATCGCGGCGGCGCGCGGCGCCTGGGAGAAGGCGAAGGCCATGATCGCCGACGGCGAGCACGACCTCGTCCTCCTCGACGAGCTCAATATCGTGCTGCGATACGACTATCTCCCCGTCGAGGAAGTGCTTGATGCGCTTGCACAAAGGCCTGAGATGAAGCACGTCGTCATCACCGGGCGGAACGCCAAGGACGAACTTGTCGAGGCGGCCGACCTCGTCACCGACATGACCCAGGTGAAGCACCCGTTCCGCTCCGGCGTGAAGGCCCAGCGCGGAATCGAATTCTGAGCCGCAAGCCTCTGTTTTCCCGATGAAAAAGCCTCTCGCCGTGATGATCCAGGGCACCGGCTCGCATGTCGGCAAGTCGCTGATCGTCGCCGGGCTGTGCCGCGCGCTTTCCAATCGCGGCCTGACCGTGATGCCGTTCAAGCCGCAGAACATGTCGAACAATGCGGGCGTGACGGCCGATGGCGGCGAGATCGGCCGGGCGCAGATGACCCAGGCGATGGCGGCGCGTGTCGCCCCGTCGGTGCACATGAACCCGGTCCTGTTGAAGCCCGAGAGCGATATCGGCTCGCAGGTTATCGTGCAGGGAAAACGGATCGGCACGATGAAGGCGCGCGAATATACCGCCCGCAAGGCGGGGCTCCTCCCTCATGTGATGGATAGCTTCAACAGACTCGCAGAAGTTGCAGATATCGTTGTCGTCGAGGGCGCCGGATCGCCGGCCGAAATCAACCTTCGCGCAGGCGATATCGCCAATATGGGCTTTGCCGCGGAGGCGGGCGTGCCGGTCATTCTCGTCGGCGACATCGAGCGCGGCGGCGTGATCGCGAGCCTCGTCGGCACGCATGAAGTCCTCGATCCGGCCGACCGCGATCTCGTTGCTGGCTTCATCGTCAACCGCTTCCGGGGCGACGTTTCCCTGTTCGATGAGGGCGTCAGCGAGATCGAGCGGCGCACCGGCTGGAAGGGCCTCGGCGTCGTGCCGCATTTTGCCGATGCCGACAGGCTGCCGGCCGAGGACGTGCTCGGCCTTCAGGAGGGCCAGAAGGGCGAGGGGGCCTCGGTGAAAGTCGCGGTGCCGCGGCTCGGGCGCATCGCCAATTTCGACGATCTCGATCCGCTCAGGATGGAGCCGGAAGTCGATCTCGTCATCGTGGAGCCCGGCGAGGCGTTGCCGGGCGACGTTGATCTCGTGCTCCTGCCCGGCTCCAAATCCACCATCGCCGACCTTGCTGCCCTTCGCGAGACGGGCTGGGACATCGACCTTGCCGCGCATGTGCGCCGGGGCGGGGCCGTCCTCGGTGTCTGCGGCGGCTTCCAGATGCTCGGCCGGCTGATCGCCGATCCGGAAGGCATCGAGGGTCCGGCGCAGAATGTGCGCGGGCTCGGCCTCCTCGACGTGACGACGCGGCTGACGGCCGACAAGACGACTGTCCCCGTGACCGGCACGCATGCGCCGAGCGGGGCGGCCTTCTCGGGCTACGAGATCCATGTCGGCGCCACCACCGGGCCGGGGCTCGCCGAGCCCTTCGCGCGGCTCGACGGAAGGCCGGACGGGGCGGTGGGCTACGGGGGCAGGGTGATGGGCACCTATGTGCACGGCCTG
Source organism: Afifella sp. IM 167 (assembly GCF_020144925.1). Classification (GTDB taxonomy): domain Bacteria; phylum Pseudomonadota; class Alphaproteobacteria; order Rhizobiales; family Afifellaceae; genus Afifella. Next base: position 454,268 of record NZ_NSLC01000002.1, on the reverse strand, counting down.
TTCGGCTCGGACGATTTCCGCCGCGCCTTTCTCAAGGGCCTCGGGGCCGGCAGCGCGCTCTCCTACGAACAGGGTGTCGAGGACGCGCTGGAGACCCTTGCCGCCCATCTTGAGGCGCATCTGTCGATCGAGTTGATCCTGGAGATCGCCGCCGCGCGCTAGCGACCGAGGAGCGTTGCGGAGAAGGCGAGGATGGCCAGAAGGACGAGCCATGCCGCGTCGGCGAGGCGCATGCCGCGGCGGAGCTCTTCAAGCCCGACCTCCTTCTTTCCCTCACCATTGAGCCAGGCGCCGTCGACAATGAGGGTGCCGTAGCGGCGCGGGCCGCCGAAGGCGATGGCGAGCGCGCCGGCCATCGCCGCCTCGGGCCAGCCGGCATTGGGCGAGCGATGCGCGGCGGCGTCGCGGCGCGCCACCTTGAAGGCTTCGCGCGTGTTGCCGCCGACCAAAGGGGCGGCCAGGGCGATGAGGCCGGCCGCCAGCCGCGCCGGCAGGTAATTGGCGAAATCGTCGAGGCGGGCCGCTGCATAGCCGAAGGCCTCGTGGCGCTCGTTCCTGTGGCCGATCATGGAATCGGCCGTGTTCAGCATCTTGTAGGCGAACAGCCCCGGCAGGCCGGCGATCAGGTACCAGACGGCCGGGGCGACGAGGCCGTCGGAAAAGTTCTCCGCCAGCGATTCCAGCGCGGCGCGATTGACGCCCGAGCGGTCCAGCGCGCTGACGTCGCGTCCGACGATGCGCGAGACGGCAAGGCGCGCCGCCTCCAGCCCCTTCTCCTGGCCGGCCACGACGGCGCCGACGTGCTCCAGGAGCCCCTTCTGGGCGAGGAAGACGGAGACGAAGAAGGCCTCCAGCGCGAAGCCGAGCGGCAGGTTCGCGGCGAGCCGGTGGAGGAACCAGCCGGCGAAGAGCGCGATCGCCAGCAGAAGGGCGAGGGCGAGGATGCCCCGGCCGCGCCGCGCGCCGGGCGAGAGCCTCTCGTCGTTGAGGCCGGCATCGAGGCTGGCGATCAGCCGCCCGAACCAGGTGACGGGATGGCCGCTCGCCGCCCATAGCCGGTCCGGATCGCCGAGGATGCGGTCGGCGACGAGGCCGAGGACTAGGATCGCCAGATGGCTCATTTGCCCCTTCCGGCGAGCGCGTATTCCAGAGCCGCCTCGAAGCGGGCGAGCGCCGCCTCGTCGGGCGGCAGGCCGATGCGCAGGCTGTCGGGCCGCTCCTCGAAGCGCCGCGTCCACACGCCCTTCTGGGCAAGGCGGCGATGCAGCACCGTGGCGCCCGGATGGCGCACCAGCGTGAAGAGCGGGCAATTGCCGCGAAAGGCGACGCCCTGCCGCTTCAGCACGGCGCGCAGCATGCCGGCCTGTCCGGCGAGCCAGCCGCGCGTTTCCTGCCGCCACGCACCGTCGGCCAGCGCCGCCGCGCCGATGGCGATCGCCGCCTGCGAGACGGGCCAGTCTCCGAGCCGGCGCTTCAGCTCGCGGATCGGGCCGGCCGCGCCGATGACGAAGCCGAGGCGCAGGCCCGGCAGGCCGTAGAACTTTCCGAAGGAGCGCAGCACCAGAAGATTGGAAGCCGCGCCGGCGAGCGGCAGCACCGAGGAGCGCGGCGGCAGGGCGTCGCAATAGGCCTCGTCGACGACGACGGTGCGCTCCGGCCGCTCGGCGGCAAAGCCGGCGATGGCCTGCTGCGAGAGGAGCCGGCCGTCTGGATTGTTCGGATTGACGATGACGAGGCTTTCTTCCGCGGTGACGTCCGAAAGCTCCTTCACACGCCGCAGCGAGTCGCCATAGGCGGCCGAATAGGACGAATAGGAACTATCCATAAAAGCGACAGGATCGACGATGCCCGGGAGCTGCCGGATGGCGAGCTCGGAGCCCGCCACGGGCAGGATCTGCGCATCCTCGCCGAGGCGGTAGGCGCGCCGCGCCGCGGCGATCAGCGCGTTCGTCTCGCCCGCGGCCGGGAGCCGCTCCAGATCGATCGCTTCTGGGCGGACACGCTCGCGCCATGGCCAGGCGCGCGGATTGATTCCCGTCGAAAGATCGAGCCAGTCGCTGCGCGAAATGCCGTAAAGCGCTGCCCCGGCTGCCGGATCTCCACCGTGCCGCATCCGTCCTCCCATTGCTGCGCCCCCATAGCGCGAAGCGGCTCATTGCACGAGAGGGCCGTCCACCCAATGTGCTGTCCGACTTCCTGCCCAAATTTCACGCCAGCTTGTCGGCTCCCCAAACCTTTGCTACGGGAGCCGCGCCGGCCTCGTGGCGGAGTGGTGACGCAGCGGACTGCAAATCCGTATACCCCGGTTCGATTCCGGGCGAGGCCTCCAGACTTTCCGAAAATCCGTCAAAACCGGGCGCTTGCGCCCGATCGGCGGCGTGGCTGCCCGGCCGTCGCTTGTCTGACGGCGCTGCGGCCGCTAGAGCATCCCCACGAAGAGGCTCCAAGAGGTCGTCTTACGCATGACGGACAACGAAATCCTGCGGCAACGGATGGTGGACAGCCAGGTGCGGACCTGGGACGTGACCGATCGCCCCCTGATCGATGCGTTTCTGGAGATCCCGCGCGAGCGTTTCGTCACCGGCGCGCAACTCCCCTTCGCCTATTCCGACATGGAGCTTCCGATCGACGGCTCCGGGCGCACGCTCGTCGCGCCGGCGCTGCTCGCGCGCATGATCCAGGCCCTGGAGATCGCCAAGGACGAGGTGGTGATGGATCTCGGCTGCGGGCGCGGCTATTCGGCCGCCTTGCTCGGCCGCCTTGCCGAGGCGGTCGTCGCGGTCGAGCCGGACGATGATTTGCGCCATGCCGCCGAGACGAACATGGCGGCCCTCAAGATCGACAACGTCGCGGTCGTGGAAGGCTCCCTCACGGAAGGCTATCCGGCCGAAGGGCCCTACGATGCGATCCTCATCGCGGCCGGGGCGGAGATCGTGCCGTCGGCGCTCTTCGATCAGCTTGCCGAGGATGGCCGGCTCGCGGTGGTTGAGCGCAATGGCGAGTTCGGCCGCATGAAGGTTTTCACCCGCACGGGCGAGCATGTCAGCGGCAGGGCCGTGGTCGATGCGGCGGCGCCCGTCCTGCCGGGGTTCCAGCGCAAGCGCGAATTCGTCTTCTGAGCGGGTGCGGCGCACCCAGGGTGTTGCAGATGGGCCGCAACGCTTTTCAAATCGAATCGGATGCGCGGCAGGACCCACAAACAAAGTGCGGTGGATGCTAAAAGCCTTCACAATTCGATTGGCTAAACCGATTCTATTTATGGTAGACGACGTGCGCGCAAACTCGCTTCATCTCCTTGCCGGCTTGGCCGTCGCCGCCACCTTGGTGGCGCCCGCCGCGCGGGCTGAGAGCATCACCGAGGCGCTGGCCTCCGCCTATTGGAACAACCCGACGATCAACGCCCAGCGTGCCCAGACGCGCGCCACGGACGAAAACGTGCCGATCGCCAAGGGCGGCTATCGTCCGCAGATCTCCGCCTATTCGGAGATCGATCGCACCTATGCCGGCGCCCATTCCTTCGGAAGGCATCCGAGCGATACGACCTCCGACCTCGCGGTCGGCGTGCAGGTGCAGCAGAACCTCTTTCAGGGGTTCCGGGTCCGCAATGCCGTGAGCGGCGCCAAGGCCGGCGTTTACGCGTCCCGCTATGCCCTCGAGGCGACCGTGCAGGACGTGCTGCTCGATGCGGCCGAGGCCTACATGAATGTGCTGCGCGACCAGGCCCTCCTGGAACTGCGTCAGCAGAATCTCGACTTCCTCAACGAGCAGCTGAAGGCGGCACAGGACCGCTTCGACGTCGGCGAGAACACCCGCACGGACGTCGCGCAGACGCGCGCCTCGCTCAGCCTCGCCCAGTCGCAGCTCAGCTTGGCGCAGGCCAACCTCGTCGCCAGCAAGGCCACCTACCGGCAGGTCATCGGCCACGAGGCGGACGGCATCTTCCTGACCTTCCCGTTCCGCAAGGAGCTGCCGTCTTCGCTCGCCGAGGCGATCAATCTCGGGCAGTCGTCGCATCCTTCCATCATCGCGGCGCAGTACTCGATGGACGCCGCCTCCTATGATGTGAAGCAGGTCGAAGGCGAGTTGCTGCCGACGGTCAGCGTCACCGGTACGGCACAGAAGACGATCGGCCTTGGCCGCCCGGACAATTCGGAGGCCGCAGCGATCGTGGGCCGCGTTTCCGTACCGCTCTATCAGGGCGGCATCGTCTCGGCGCGCGTGCGTCAGGCGAAAGAGGTGCTCGGCCAGCGCCGCATCGAGGTGGACGTGGCTCGTGATCAGGTCCGCGCCTCGACCGTGGCGGCCTGGGGCACGCTGGAAGCCACGAATGCGGCGATCCTGGCCGCTACGGCGCAGGTGACCGCCTCCGACATCGCCCTTTCGGGGGTGATCGAGGAGCAGCGTGTCGGACAGCGCACGCAGCTCGACGTGCTGGATTCGCAGAGCACGCTCCTGGAGGCGAAGGTGACCCGCGTCGAAAGCCAGCGCGATCGCATCGTGGCAGCCTTCGCCGTGCTGGCGGCCGTCGGCCGGCTCGACGCCGACGCGCTCAACCTTCCGGTGCAGCGCTACCGCGCGGAGGCCCATTACGAGGCCGTCAAGGACAAGTGGTTCGGCCTGAGGACGCCTGACGGCCGCTGATACCGCCCGGCCCGGCACCCATCTCGGAAGCTCCATCGCGAATCCGCGGATGTACCGTCGGCGGCTGCGCAGGCGTGCTGCCGGTGGCGGCACGGCTTTCGTGCGCCGCCGCCCGGCCGGAAAGCGGCCGGGTGAGGCCCCTTCGCAAGGTTGTGGAGAGGCTGGGGAATTCGCGTGGGAAAGGCAGTTCTGAGGGTTTTCTTAACCCCTGGATGCTCATGTAGAATCCAAACGATTCGTGGTGCTGACGCACCGGCGGCAATCGCAGGGGACAAATAGGGTCATGGGCAATCCGAGTGCGGCGCACGAACCGACGATGGAGGAGATTCTCGCCTCTATCCGTCAGATCATCTCCGAGGACGGCGACAAGGGTCAGGTGAAGGCAGCGAAGTCCTTCCGCGTCCCGCCCGAGGAGGAGCAGGAGATGGCCGACGAAGCCGCTCCCGAAGCCTTTGCCGAACCCGCGCCGGAAGCCGTAGAGGAAGACGACGATTTTCCGGATTTCTCGATGGCCGGGCCGGCCGCCGAAGAGCCGGTCGCCGCCGAGCCTGCCGCTGACGAGCCTGCCCCCTACGAGCCTGTCGAGACGCCCGCGCCCCGGGACGACACCCCGACCAGCCATGCGGCTCCGGCGCAGCCGGAGGCTGCCGCAGTCGAGGATCACAAGGAGCCGGCGCCTGTCCACGACGAACCCGAGCCCGCCCGCGAAGAGCCGGCTCCGGCCTGGGAGCAGCCCGCGCCTCACGCGGGCTTTGCAGCCTTCGAGCAGCCCTCCCGCTCGCCCGAGGCCGCTTCCCATGCCACGGCCCGCGCCAGCGCCGGCGCACAGAATGCCAGCCCGGAAAGGGGCAGCCTCGCCGCCTATCAGGCGCAGCCCTCGCATGAGGATGAACGGCTCCTGTCGCCGGATTCGGACGAAGCCGTCGCGGGCGCCTTCTCCGCGCTCGCCAACACGATCCTTTCCAAGAACTCGCGCACGCTGGAAGACCTCGTCAGCGACATGCTGCGGCCGATGCTGCGCGACTGGCTCGACGAGAATCTGCCTCCGCTGGTGGAGCGGCTGGTGCGGGAAGAGATCGAACGGGTTTCGCGCGGCCGCCGCTGAGCGCCGCGACGATCCTTCACGGGCCGGACTTCCGGTCGCTTTTGGCTGCGGCAGCATGGCCGCTTGGCGCTCGGCCTTGTTGACAGGGGCGCACGGCCCCAGTTTAACCGCCCCGGTTCATGCGCCCGCGTTCGGGCTGACGGTGCGATTTTCCCATGTTGGACAAGACTTTCGACGCGCACAGCGTCGAGCCTCTCATTTCGCGGAAATGGCTTGACGCCGATGCCTTCCGCGCCGGTTCCGGCGCAAGGCCGGATGGCGGCACATTCACGATCGTCATTCCGCCGCCGAACGTGACCGGCTCGCTCCATATGGGGCATGCGCTCAACAACACCCTGCAGGATATCCTCGTGCGCCATGCCCGCATGTGCGGCAAGGACGTTCTGTGGCAGCCCGGCATGGACCATGCGGGCATCGCCACGCAGATGGTGGTCGAGCGCCAGATGATGGAGCGCCAGGAGCCGGGAAGGCGCGATATCGGCCGCGAGGCGTTCGTCGAGAAGGTCTGGCGCTGGAAAGACGAATCCGGCGGCATGATCATCAACCAGCTGAAGCGCCTCGGCGCCTCCTGCGACTGGTCGCGCGAGCGCTTCACCATGGACGAGGGCCTGTCGGCGGCCGTCCTCAAGGTCTTCGTGCAGCTCTACAAGGAAGGGCTGATCTACAAGGACAAGCGGCTGGTCAACTGGGACCCGAAGCTCCTGACCGCCATCTCGGACCTGGAGGTTCAGCAGGTCGAGATGAAGGGCCATCTGTGGCACTTCAAATACCCGATCGAAGGCGAGGAAGGCCGCTTCATCACCGTCGCGACGACCCGGCCGGAGACGATGCTCGGCGATAGCGGCGTGGCGGTCCATCCCGAGGACGAGCGCTACAAGGACCTCATCGGCAAGCATGTCGTCCTGCCGCTGGTCGGCCGGCGGATCCCGATCGTCGCCGACGACTATGCCGATCCGGAAGCCGGCTCCGGCGCGGTGAAGATCACGCCCGCGCACGACTTCAACGACTTCGAGGTCGGCAAGCGCAACGACCTCGCCAAGATCAACGTCATGGACGTCGAGGCGAACATCGTTCTTGAGGACAACGAGGATTTCCTCGCCGGCGTGCCCGAGAGCGCCGAGCTCGCGGCCACCGTCGCGGCGCTGCACGGCCTCGACCGCTTCACGGCGCGCGAGCGCGTCGTGGCGATGATGGACGAGCGGGGCCTCCTGGAGAAGGTCGAGGACCATCTCCATGTCGTGCCGCATGGCGATCGCGGCGGCGTGCCGATCGAGCCCTTCCTGACCGACCAGTGGTATGTCGATGCCGCGACGCTGGCCAAGCCCGCCATCGCCTCGGTGCGCGAGGGCCGCACCACCTTCGTGCCGAAGAACTGGGAAAAGACCTACTTCGACTGGATGGAGAACATCCAGCCTTGGTGCATCTCGCGTCAGCTCTGGTGGGGTCACCGGATTCCCGCCTGGTACGGGCCGGACGGAGAGGTCTTCGTGGAAGCCAGCGAGGAGGAGGCGGAAGCCGCCGCCTATCGCCACTACGACAGCCGCGTGAAGCTGACGCGCGACGAGGATGTGCTCGACACCTGGTTTTCCTCCGCGCTGTGGCCGTTCTCCACCCTCGGCTGGCCCGACGAGACGCCCGAGCTTGCCCGTTACTATCCGACGAGCGTCCTCGTCACCGGCTTCGACATCATCTTCTTCTGGGTCGCCCGGATGATGATGTTCGGCCTGCACTTCATGAAGGAAGAGCCGTTTTCCGACGTCTACATCCACGCCCTGGTGCGCGACGAGCACGGGGCGAAGATGTCGAAGTCGAAGGGCAACGTCATCGACCCGCTGGAACTGATCGACGAGTTCGGCGCCGATGCGCTGCGCTTCACGCTGGCGGCGATGGCGGCGCAGGGCCGCGACATCAAGCTCTCGCCGCAGCGTGTCGCCGGCTACCGCAACTTCGGCACCAAGCTGTGGAATGCCGCGCGCTTCTGCCAGATGAAGGAGTGCCGGCCGGATCCGTCCTTCGATCCGGCCTCGGCCAGGCTCGCCGTCAACCGCTGGATCCTCACGGAGGCCGGGCGGACCGTCACGGCGGTCGGGGAGGGGATTGCCTCCTATCGCTTCAACGACGCGGCGGCGGCGATCTACCACTTCGTCTGGGACACCTTCTGCGACTGGTATCTGGAGCTCATCAAGCCGGTGCTCGACGGCGATGACGGCGCGGCCGCCGCCGAGACGCGCGCCGTCGCGGCGCTCGTCCTTTCCGACATCCTGAAGCTCCTGCATCCCTTCAGCCCCTTCATCACCGAGACGCTGTGGGAAGATCTTGCCGGCGAGGAGGGGGGTCTCCTGGCGCTCTCCGCTTGGCCGCAGGCAAGGCTCTGCGACGAAGCCTCGGCGGAGGACATCAACTGGCTCGTCTCGTTGGTTTCCTCCATCCGCTCGGTGCGTTCGGAAATGAACGTGCCGGCAGGCGCCAAGACGCCGCTCGTCCTTTCGGGCGCCGGCCCGGCGAGCGAGGAGCGGCTGAAGCGCCATGAGACGGCGATCGCCCGCCTTGCGCGCGTGGAAGCCATGTCGCTCGCCGAGCATCCGCCGAAGAGTTCGGCGCAGTTCCTCATCGGCGAGGCGACGGCGGCTCTGCCGCTCGCCGGCATCATCGACTTCGACGCCGAGCGCAGCCGGCTGACGAAGGAGATCGCGCGGGTCGATCAGGAGATATCGCGGCTCGACAAGAAGCTCGGCAACGAGAAGTTCGTCGCCCGTGCCCCGGAAGAAGTGGTTGCCGCAGAGCGCGAGAAGCGCGGCGATTACGTCGCCGACCGCGAGCGGCTTGAGGCGGCTCTCGGCCGGATCGCCGAGACGGCCTGAGCCCCCGAAGCATCGTGTTTCATCCGCGCCTCCCGCGCCCGCGGGAGGCGGTTTTCATGTTGCAGTGCGATGCCGCGCTGCCACATTGTGACCGATCCGCAACAATGCCCGATGACTGGAATGCGTCGCGTTAACCGACGTTAACAGCGCCACGTTTCAGTCATAAACGGAGCGCAGGCGAGAAGTGTGCGGGGGCTCACAGTCTGGCTCCACAAAAGCTGTTCTCATCATGCGGAGAGCAGGGGCCAGCCCGGCGTAAGGTTCTGTTTCGGGATCGATGCCATGGTTTCGCCGGGAGACACGCAACGCATCAGCGTACGGGGCGCGAGAGAGCAGTGGACGCGAAGACTTTCGACCGATCGAAGCTTCCCAGCCGGCATGTGACGCAGGGTGCGTCGCGCGCGCCGCATCGCTCCTACTATTACGCCATGGGTCTTTCCCGCGAGGAGATCGACCAGCCCTTCGTCGGCGTCGCCACCTGCTGGAACGAGGCCGCTCCCTGCAACATCTCCCTGTCGCGTCAGGCGCAGGTGGTAAAGAAGGGCGTTGCGGCCGCGAGCGGCACGCCGCGCGAATTCACCACCATCACCGTCACCGACGGCATCGCCATGGGCCATGCCGGGATGAAGGCCTCGCTGGCCTCGCGCGAGGTGATCGCCGACAGCGTCGAGCTGACGATGCGCGGGCATTGCTACGACGCGCTCGTCGGCCTTGCCGGCTGCGACAAGTCCCTGCCGGGCATGATGATGGCGATGGTGCGCCTCAACGTGCCGTCGATCTTCATCTATGGCGGCACCATCCTGCCGGGTAGCTTCCGCGGCCGGGAGGTTACGGTGCTCGACGTCTTCGAGGGCGTCGGCAAGCATCTGACGGGCGAATATTCCGACGCCGACCTCGACGAACTGGAGCAGGTTGCCTGTCCCTCCGCAGGCGCCTGCGGAGCGCAGTTCACCGCCAATACAATGGCGACCGTCTCCGAAGCCATCGGCCTCGCCCTGCCGTATTCGGCTGGGGCGCCGGCGCCGTACGAATTTCGCGACCGCTTCTGTTTCGCGGCGGGCACGCAGATCATGGACCTCGTCGCCCGCCAGATCCGCCCGCGCGACATCGTCACGCGCAAGGCTCTGGAGAATGCCGCGACCGTCGTCGCCGCTTCGGGCGGCTCGACGAATGCCGGACTTCACCTGCCGGCGATCGCGCATGAATGCGGCATCGATTTCGATCTCTTCGAGGTCGCCAAGATCTTCAAGCGCACGCCCTATGTCGCCGACCTGAAACCCGGCGGCAAATACATCGCCAAGGACCTATTCGAGGCTGGCGGAATCCCGCTCCTCATGAAGACGCTGCTCGATCACGGCTATCTGCACGGCGATTGCATGACCGTTACCGGCCGCACAATTGCCGAAAATCTGGAACAGGTTTCCTTCAACACCGAGCAGGACGTGGTCCGGCCCGCAGACAATCCGATCAGCCCCACAGGCGGCGTGGTCGGCCTCTCCGGCAATCTCGCCCCCGACGGCGCGATCGTGAAGGTCGCGGGCATGTCCAAACTGCACTTCAGGGGTCCTGCGCGGTGCTTCGACACGGAAGAGGAGTGCTTTGCCGCCGTGAGCCGCCGTGAATACCGGGAAGGGGACGTGCTGGTGATCCGCTACGAGGGCCCGAAAGGCGGGCCCGGCATGCGCGAGATGCTCTCCACCACCTCGGCTCTCTACGGCCAGGGGATGGGCAACAAGGTGGCCCTCATCACCGACGGGCGCTTCTCCGGTGCGACCCGCGGTTTCTGCATAGGGCATGTCTCGCCCGAAGCCGCGGTCGGCGGGCCGATCGGCCTGTTGAAGGACGGCGACATCATCGAGATCGATGCGGTGGCGGGCACGATCGAGGTCGAACTGGACGAGGCGGAACTGAACCGGCGGCGCGAGGCGTGGACGCCGCGGCAAACGGACTATCAGTCCGGCGCTCTGTGGAAATACGCACAGACCGTCGGATCGGCGAGGAAAGGGGCCGTCACCCATCCGGGCGGAGCGGCCGAAACGGTGTGTTATGCGGACCAGTAGGGTTCTGTCTGCTGCATTTCTGGCCATGGCGATGACGTCGCCGGCGTTCGCCTTCGATCCTGACATGTCGGCGCGCGACGCGTTCCGCACCGGCTATCTCGCCTACAAGCAAGGCCAGACGGCCGCCGCCATCGAGGCGCTCTCCTACGCCGCCGACAAGGGCCATACGGCCGCTTTGTGGAAGCTTGGCCGCATCTACGCGACCGGAGACGGCGTCAAGGAAGACGACGCGCACGCCTTCCAGATCTTCTCCAAGATCGCCAACGAATATGCCGACGGCAATCCGCGCGGCTCCGATGCCCGCTTCGTGTCAGACGCTTTCGTTGCGCTCGCCGGCTATTTTCGCGATGGCATCGTCGGCAAGGTGGTGGCCGACGAGGGCAGGGCGCGCCGCTTCTACACTTACGCCGCCGCCTATTTCGCCGATCCCGAGGCGCAGTATCAGCTCGGCATGATGTATCTCGACGGCCGCGGGGGCGAGCGCAGCGATCGCCAGGCGGCCCGGTGGCTGAAGCTTGCCGCCGACAAGGGCCATGTTCTGGCGCAGGCCGAATTCGGGCGGCTGCTGTTTGAGGGCGTCGGCATTCGCCGCAATGCGGTGAAGGGCCTTATGTGGCTTTCGATCGCCCGCAACAGCATCCACGGGGACGACGAGATCCAGACGCTGCACGAGCAGGCTTTCGCTGCCGCAAGCGAGAACGATCGCCGGACGGCCATGGCGCTTGCCGAGGACTGGCTTTCCAAGAGCGAGCCCGCGCCGACCAAATAGGCCTCAAGCCTTCCCGGTTCTGCGGCGCTTCCGGGCGAAGGAAGGGCCTTTATCGCGGGTCGAGGTTCAGGCGGGCGCTTTGTACCGGGTGCGGCCAGGTGGCCGGCGAACCGTTCGACGCCGAGGGGCAGGGGGTGTTCAAAAACTTCCACGAGGTGTTGTTGAGCACCTTCTCGCAGCGGGCCATCTGCTGGCCGTTGGGCGTTGCGATGCAGATGGTATCGCCCTCGCGGGCGGTGACGCCGCCTTTCGCGCGACAGGTGCAGTCGCTGCCGGCATGCGCCGCCTCCGCCGCGAGAAGGGAAGCTGCAGACAGGCCAAGGGCGAGTACGAGGCGTTGCCGTGTCACCATGTCTCACCATAGCACGAATTGTGGCGAGCCGGTATCCGGCGGTTCGGTGAGGGGTCGCTGGCGCGCCCGCAAACCCTGACCTCAAAGATCACGTTTTCCATCTTGTGTTTTCGTCCGGGCGAGCCGAAAAGCAGGCTATGCGCTTCTTCCGGCGTCTCCAGGCAGATCGGCTTTCCGGCGGGCTCGTCGCGGCGATCGTTGTCTACACGCTTCTCTTTCAGGGCATCGTCGTTGCCACGGCACATGGCGCCATGGCGAACGGCGCGCCGGTGCCCGATTTCATCCTCTGCTCGCAGCATCGGGTGCAGGCCGACGAGGCAGATGCCGGACGCTCCCGGCTTCCCATCGGGGCTGATCGCTCCTGCTGCGATGCGCTCTGCCAGGCCGCCTGCGCGGTCGGCGCAGCGCTGGCGCCGCACAGTCCGTCCTTCGATGTGCCGTCGATGTCGCGGACACGGAGTGCGGCGCAGCGAATCGTCACGCCGGCCATGCCGGCCTCGCTCGGTCTTGCGGCCGACGCGACCGGGCCGCCCTCCATTCTCCTCTGACGCTCTCAACTCGCCCGCCGCTTGCGCAGCGGGCCTCAAGACATGCTCATTGGAGAAACGACATGCGTATTTTTTCGAAAGTCCTCGCGGCCGCGCTGATCGCCGCCGCCACCCCCGCCCTTGCCGCCGATTACAGCGTCGGCAAGATCGAGATCGACACGCCCTGGACGCGTGCGACGCCGCCCTCGGCCTCGGCCGGTGGCGGATTCCTCAAGATCACCAATACGGGCGATGAAGACGATCGCCTCGTCTCCGCCGCCTCTCCGATTGCCGGGCGGGCCGAGCTTCACACGATGGACATGACCGGCGGCGTGATGAAGATGCGGCAGATGAAGGACGGTATCCCCGTCCCCGCCGGCGAGACGGTCGAACTCAAGCCCGGCAGCCTGCACGTCATGTTCCTCGATCTCTCCGGCCCCATCGCGCAAGGCGCTCCGGTTCCGGTGACCTTGACCTTTGAGAAGGCCGGGCCGCTCGATGTGGAAATGGTCGTCGCTCCGGTCGGCGCGCCCGGTCCCGATGGGGCCTCTACCCACATGAAAATGAAGATGGACGGCTCCGGCGAGGGCATGGAGGCCGGGGGAGACACGAAGTGAGCCGCCTTCGCGTCATCGGCATTGCCGCCGCGCTTGGGGTTGCGATCGGGGCGGCGGGAGCCGTGGGCTTTGCCCTGCTCCAGCCCGGAGCGCCGGAGGGGTTGCGCCAGCAGATGGGGATCGCCGATATCGGCGGTCCCTTCACGCTGACGGACGAGGACGGCAAGACGGTCACGGAGGCCGATCTCCTCGGCAAGCCGACGGTGGTCTATTTCGGCTTCACCTATTGCCCGGACGTGTGTCCGACGACGCTCTACGAGCTGACCGGGCTGATAGAGCGGCTCGGCACGGAGGCCGACAAGCTGAACTTCGTCTTCGTCTCGGTCGACTGGGAGCGTGACAAGCCGGCGGATCTGAAGCGTTACACCTCCGCTTTCGACGCGCGCATCCGAGGCCTGTCGGGCACGGAGGAGCAGATCGAGCAGGTCGCCAAGGCCTACAAGATCTACTACCGGCGCGTGCCGACCGACGACGGCTACACCATCGACCACACGGCCTCAGTCTTCCTCATGGACAAGGACGGCAAGTTCGTCGGCACGCTCGCCTATGGCGAGGATGCCGATACGATGCTGAAGAAGCTGGAGAATCTCGCCGACAAGGCGTGAGGCCGGCTCAGTCGAGGTCGAGGGCGACCCAGACCGGAACGTGGTCGGAGGGCTTTTCCCAGGCGCGGACATGCTTGTCGATGCCCGCGCCCGCGAAGCGATCCGCCGCTTCCGGCGACATCAGCACATGGTCGATGCGGATGCCGTTGTTTTTCTGCCAGGCGCCGGCCTGATAGTCCCAGAAGGTGTAGAGGCCCGGATCGTCGCTGACGGACCGAATGGCGTCGGTCAGACCCGTCGCGAGAAGCTCGCGCCATGCGCGTCTGACTTCGGGCTGGAAGAGGGCATCGTCCGTCCAGCGCTCGGGATGGCGCGCATCCTCCGGCTCGGGGATGATGTTGTAGTCGCCCGCCAGCAGGAAGGGCTCTTCGAGTTCCATGCGCTCGTCGACCCAGAGGCGAAGCCGCTCCATCCAGGCGAGCTTGTAGGCGAATTTCTCGCCGCCGAGCGGATTGCCGTTCGGCATATAGGCGGAGGCGACGCGCAGGACGCCTGACTTCGTTGACACCACCGCTTCCAGGAAACGCGCCTGCTCGTCCGAATCGTCACCGGCGAGGCGGGGCGTCACATCTTCCAGCGGCCGCTTCGACAGGATGGCGACGCCGTTGAAGCCCTTCTGTCCGTGGGTCTGGAGATTGTAGCCGAGCGCCTCGATCGGTTCGCGCGGAAAGGCCTCGTCGACCGACTTGATCTCCTGGAGGCAGACAATGTCGGGAGAGGCCTCCGACAGCCAGGCGGTCAGCGCATCGAGCCGCGCCTTGACGCCATTGATGTTCCAGGTGGCGACCTTCAGCATGCCGGCGCGCCGGCAGCGGCCGGATTCATTTTCGAGGCCGACATCGTCAGAGGGCGAAACTGGTGCCGCAGCCGCAGGACGACGTGGCGTTCGGGTTCCGGATCTGGAAGGACTGGCCCATCAGATCGTCGACGAAATCGATCTCGGCTCCGTCGAGGAAGGGAATGGAAATCGGATCGATGAGCACCGTCGCGCCGTCGCGGGCAAGGACGAGGTCGTCCGCCGCCGGCTCTTCCTGGACGAGATCGTAGCGGTACTGGAAGCCGGAGCAGCCGCCGCCCTCGACGGCAATGCGGAGCGCGGTGCCTGCCGGCTCGGCACTCAGGATCTTGGCGACGCGTCTGGCCGCGCGCTCCGTCAGCACCACCGGGGCGCCGCCCGCAGCGGGCGCCGCGCTTTCCTCAATCGTCGTGTGCGCGTGTTCGGTCATGGCGAATGCCTTGCTCCTGTGCCTCACCGGTAGCTAAGAAGCCCCGGGGTACAAGTCAATTCTACGGACAGATGACGCGGGTTCTGCCGGAACATCTTCTGAGGGGCGGCGCGCGGTGGCGCGCGCCGTATGCGGCCGATCTGGAGGCCGGTGCGCGGCGCGTTCACGAGGAGGCCGCCGATCCGCTGCGCTCGCCCTTCCAGCGCGACCGCGACCGCATCGTGCATTCCACCGCTTTCCGGCGGCTGAAGCACAAGACGCAGGTCTTTGTGCGCCCGGAGGGAGACCATTTCCGCACCCGGCTGACGCACTCGCTGGAAGTGGCGCAGGTCGCGCGTTCCATCGCCCGTCCTTTGGGTCTCGACGAGGACCTGACGGAGGCGATCGCGCTTGCCCACGATCTCGGCCATTCGCCCTTCGGCCATGCCGGCGAAAGGGCGCTCGCCGAGGTGCTGGGGGCGCATGGCGGCTTCGATCACAACGTCCAGAGCATTCGCGTCGTCACCGAGCTGGAGCGCCGCTACCCGCGCTTCGACGGACTCAATCTGAGCCTCGGCACGCTCGACGGCCTGATCAAGCACAACGGCCCCTACCGAAACGACGAGCCGCCGGCCGTCGTCGCCGGGCTGCACACGGCGCTCGCGCTCGATCTCACCGCGCAGCCGCCGGGGGAGGCGCAGGTCGCGGCGATCGCCGACGATATCGCCTACGACGCGCACGATATCGACGACGGCCTGCGCGCGGGGCTTCTGGCGCTGGACGACCTTCGCGAGGTGGAGCTGACAGCCGGCATCCTCGCTGCGATCGAGGCGGAGTATCCCGACCTCGAGCCCTCGCGACAGGCCGCCGAGCTGGTTCGCCGCCTGATCACGGTGATGATCTTCGACGTGATCGCCGAGACCGCGACGAGACTGGAGGACGGAGCGGTCGGGACGCCGGAGGCGGTGGCCGCGGCGCCTTCCTTCCTTGTCGGCTTTTCGGCGGAGGTCGCCAGCAAAGAGAAGGAGCTGAAACGCTTCCTCTTTGCCCGGCTCTATCGCCACCCCGAAGTGATGGCGCGCGTCGAGGCCGGAGGCGAGGTGATCCGTTCGCTCTTTGCCCGCTTCACGAAGGCGCCGCAGCTTCTGCCGGCCGAGTGGCAGACGGGGCTCGGCGAAGGCGACGACCGCCGACTTTGCCGGCGCGTCGGCGACTACATCGCCGGCATGACCGACGGCTACGCACTTGCCGAGCATCGCCGCCTGTTTGACCGAACTCCCGATCTCGGCTAGGCCGCGCATCGACATTTTCGGCGAAAAGCCCGCCGTTCGCGCGGCGATGGAAAAGATCTCGCATGACCCTTTTTGATGATTTTGCGGCGCGGATCCGGTCCGCCCTCGGCAAGGCCGTTCCGGAAGCCGCCTCGCTTGCCGACGACATTCTGGCGCGGATCGTGGTCGAGCCGCCGCGCGATGCGGCGCATGGCGACCTTGCCTCCAACGCCGCGCTCATCCTCGCCAAGCCGCTCGGCATGAAGCCGCGCGATATCGCGACCCGTCTCGGCGCCGAGCTTGCGCACGACGCGGACGTGGAAAGCGCGGAGGTCGCCGGGCCGGGCTTTCTCAATCTGCGGCTGTCGCAGGCCTTCTGGGCGAACCAGCTGGTCGCCATCCTGAAGGCGGGGGATCGCTACGGCTATAGCGTGCCGGACAGCGGAGAGGCGGTGAACGTCGAATACGTTTCGGCAAACCCGACCGGGCCGCTGCATGTCGGCCATTGCCGCGGCGCCGTCGTCGGCGACGGCATCGCCAACCTTCTCGCCGCCACCGGCGAGAAGGTGACGCGCGAATATTACATCAACGATGCCGGCTCGCAGGTCGATGTGCTCGCCCGCTCGGTCTATCTGCGCTACCTGGAGGCGCTCGGCGAGGCCGTCGACGAGATACCGAAGGGGCTTTACCCGGGCGACTATCTCGTGCCGGTCGGCAAGGCGCTGGCGGAAAAATACGGCGAGGCGCTGAAGAGCCAGGACGAGGCCGAGTGGCTGCCGACGGTGCGCGCCTTCGCCATTGAGGCCATGCTGGAAGCGATCCGCGAGGACCTTGCCAGCCTCGACATCCGCCACGACGTCTTCTTTTCCGAGCGTTCGCTGACGGCGAACGGGCGCGACCGGGTGGCGGAGTTCATCGCCTGGCTGGAAGAGCGCGATCTCGTCTACTGGGGCACGCTGCCGCCGCCCAAGGGGCAGGAGGGCGACGACGAGGCCTGGGACGAGCGCGAGCAGCTCCTCTTCCGGGCGACCCAGTTCGGCGACGATGTCGACCGGGCGCTGAAGAAGGCGGATGGCGGCTACACCTACTTCGCCTCCGACATTGCCTACCATTTCGACAAATACGCGCGCGGCTTCAACCACATGATCGATGTGTGGGGCGCCGACCACGGCGGCTACGTCAAGCGCATGACGGCGGCAGTGAAGGCCGTGTCGGAAGGAAACGCGGCGCTGGAAGTGCAACTCTCCCAGCTCGTGCGCCTGTTCCGTGGCGGCGAGCCCGTGCGCATGTCGAAGCGTGCAGGCGACCTCGTCACGCTGCAGGAGGTCGTGGAGGAGGTCGGACGCGACGCCGTGCGCTTCATGATGCTGACGCGCAAGGCCGACGCGCCGCTCGACTTCGACTTCAAGGTCGTGACGGAACAGTCGAAAGACAATCCGGTTTTCTATGTGCAGTACGCGCATGCACGCACGGCTTCGGTGCGGCGGCAGTTCGGCGAGGAACTCCCCGATCTTGCCGGAGATGCCGCGTCGCTGGCGGCCGCCGACCTTTCAAGGCTCTCAGATCCGGGGGAACTTCAGCTGGTCAAGCTTCTGTGCGACTGGCCCCGTCTGCTGCGGGCGGCGGCACAGAGCAGGGAGCCGCATCGGGTCGCCTATTACCTCTACGATCTGGCCAGCGCCTTCCACGTTCACTGGAACAAAGGCAAGGAAGCGCCGCAATTACGCTTCATTAAGCCTGATGATGTAGAAACGTCATATGCCCGGCTCGCACTCGTGACTGCCGTTGGAATGGTGATCCGGGCCGGCCTCGCCGTTCTCGGGGTCGAAGCACCCGAGGAGATGCGCTAAATCCGGCGGGGCGCGACGTTACCGCAACAACGCGTAAGGTTTGCTCGATGGCGGATAATCGCCCGAAGTCTTCCGGAGGAAGCTCGGACCAGGTTTACGGGCCCGGCGAACACGACGAAGACGATCCCCTCGTTGAACTCGCCCGCATCGTCAGCGAGGACGGAGACTATTTCAGCCCGTCATCGAGGGGCAGGGAGCCCACCGCGCAGGAGCGGCGGGAACCGGGCTTCGACGCCTTTTCCTCCGAGCTCGAAGCGGAGCTGATGCGCGAATTCGAGCAGACGAACCGCGAGGAGCCCGCCGAAACGGGCAGGGAGCCTACCGGCCGGACCGAAGAGCGCGCATCCCATTTCGGCGCGCGACCTGAACAGCGCGAGGAGCCGCGGCCGGCGCCCGAGGAGCCGCGCTTCGTCTCCTGGCAGCCCGAAGAGCGGCATGTCATTCCGCCGGTCGAGCCGGAGCCCGAGGCGGCACCGTCCGCCACCTACGACCCACAGGACGCCGACATCCTGGCCGCGCTCGCCGACGAGCTGGAGCGTGACGCCGGCTATTCCACCTCGCGCCAGCCGGCCCCCGAGCCGCGGGTGAGCAGCCGCTACGGGCGGCAGAGCGGGGATGATTTCGAGGCGCTGCTGGGCGGCGGCCTCGGCAACGAGAATGTCGACTGGCACGGCCAGAGACAGCCGCAAGCCCCCGCGGTGCCCCCGACGGAATACGAGACCGCATACGAAGAAGAGACCTACCAGGCGGAAGCCTATGATCGCGAGGCGGACGCCTATGAGCCGGGCGCCTATGAGCCCGAGGCTTATGAGGCCTCACCCTACGAGGGCGAGGAAGCTGCCTATGAGCCGGAGCGCGAGCCCTATTTCGAAGCCGCCGATCCTGATTTCGACGAGCAAGACGACGAGCGCCGGGAGGCCGAGGCTCTTGGCGCCGAATTCCCGTTCCTGACCGACGAAGCGCTGGTGACTCCGGCAGATGCCGACGGCGATGGCTTCGATGGGCTCGCAGCCGAGGAGCGGCCGCACAAGAAGGGCAAACGCAAGGGACTGATGGCGCTTGCGGGCGTTCTCGGCGTCGTCGTCATCGGTGGCGGCGTGTTTGCCATGCTCGGAGGCCAGGAAAACGGCGAGCCCGGCTCCGTGCCGGTGATCAGCGCCGATGGCGAGCCGGTCAAGGTGGCGGTCGAGAATGCCGGAGACAGCGAGGGCGACCAGGTCGGCCAGGCCGTGTTCGACCGCGTCTCGGGCCGCGAGAGCAACACGGACGAACAGCTCGTCGACCGCAATGAAGAGCCGCGGGAAATCGCGCGCATCGTCCTGCCGAATGCGCAGGGCGGCGAGGATGACGGCAAGATCTCCGCGCGCATCTCCGACGACGCGCAGCAACCCGAACTCGGCCCGGAAGTGACTCCGATCGGGCCGAAGAAGGTGCGCACCGTCATCGTTCGCCCGGACGGCACCATCGTTCAGAATTCAGAGCAGCCGGCCGCGGCCGCGTCTTCCGAGCCGACGGAAATCGCCGGTCCGGCGCCCGCGGACGAACCGCAGCCCGTTCGCGTGCAGAGCGTGCGCGTCGGCTCCGACGCGGCGGTGGAATCCGGCAACACGCTCGGCTCCAGCCCGGCGCCGGTTCAGACCGGCAATGAGCTGATGGCGCCGACGCCGTCCGAGACGACGCAGGTCGCAAGCCTTCCCGCACCTCGGCCCACGCCGCCCGCGATGAGCGCGCCGGCTCCAACCACCACGACGACGGCTGCCGCGCCGACCGCCGCGACGCAGCCGCAGATGGCAGCGCCGCAGCCCGCCGCGGCGCCCGCCCAGCCGGCCGTTACGACGGCCGATCCTTCGGGCTGGAAGGTTCAGGTGAGCTCGCAGCGTACCGCCGATCAGGCGCGTTCGGCCTTTTCCAGCCTGCAGCGGCGCTTCCCCTCCCTGCTTGCCAATCAGGAGCCGCTGGTGCGCGAGGCCGATCTTGGCGACAAAGGCGTTTTCTACCGGGTGCAGATCGGGCCGATGGCCGACCGCAATGCGGCCATCTCCCTTTGCGAGAACCTGAAAAGCGCCGGCGGCTCGTGCTTCGTGACGCGCTGAGCCGCGCCGCGACTTTCGCCAGGACCTGAATGCCGGCAAAGGCCTTCATCTGCGGCCTCGCCGGCACGGTGCTCCTGCCCGAGGAGCGCGCCTTCCTCAAGGCCGAGCGGCCCTGGGGCGTCATTCTGTTCGGCCGGAACATCGCCGAGGCGGAGCAGATCCGGCGCCTGTGCGCGGATATCCGCGAAGCGCTCGACGATCCGTCCCTTGCGATCCTCATCGACCAGGAAGGTGGCCGGGTGCAGCGCATCCGGGAGCCGATCCTGCGGCGCTACCCGCCGGCCGCGACCTTCGGCGAGATCTTCGCGTGCGACGCGGAGGCCGGCCTGGAGGCTGCCCGTCTCGGCGCCCAGCTCATCGGGCTCGATCTTGCCGGGCTCGGCATCAATGTCGATTGCCTGCCGCTCCTCGACATTCCTCAGGCCGGCAGCAGCGGCGTCATCGGAGACCGCGCTTACGGGCGCAGCCCCGAGGTCGTGACGGCGCTCGGGCGTGCCGCGATCTGCGGATTGAAGGCGGCCGGCGTCGCTCCGGTCATCAAGCACCTGCCTGGCCACGGGCGCTCGACGCTCGATACGCATCTCGCCCTGCCGGAGGTGGACGCGGCCGTCGAGGAGCTTGCGGCCTTCGATTTCAAGCCTTTCACGGCGCTCGCAAGCGAGGCCGAACTCGGCATGACCGCCCATATCGTCTTCTCATCCGTGGATAGCGCGCGTCCGGCGACGCAATCGCCGGCGGTGATTGCTAGGATCATTCGCGAGCGAATCAGTTTCGACGGCCTTCTGATGACCGACGACATCTCCATGCACGCTCTCTCCGGAGGCTTTTCGGAGCGCTCCCGCCTGGCGCTTCAGGCGGGGTGCGATCTCGTTCTGCATTGCAATGGGGACATGGCGGAGATGCGGGACGTCGCCTGCGCCGCGCCGGAGCTCTCGGGCGCCTCCCTGGCGCGCGCAGCGCGCGCTGCCGAGGCGATGCGTCCGGCCGAGGCGGTCGACCGGGCGGCGCTGGAGGCGCGTTTCGAAGCCCTTCTGGCGATGGGGACCTCGTGAGCGGGAAAGCAGATTTCTTCGAGGAGGATGCCGCGCCCGCTCCCGGCGAGGACGAAGTCCTTCTCATTGATGTCGACGGCTTTGAAGGCCCGCTCGACCTTCTTCTGGCACTGGCACGCAATCAGAAAGTGGATCTCACCAAGATTTCCGTTCTGGCGCTTGCCGAACAGTACCTTGCCTTCATCGAGAGCGTGCGGAGCCTGCATCTCCAGGTCGCCGCCGACTATCTCGTCATGGCCGCATGGCTCGCCTACCTGAAGTCGCGCCTGCTCCTGCCGGATCCGGAGCCGCCGGACGAACCGACGGGCGAGGCGCTGGCCGCAAGGCTGGCGTTCCGGCTGAAACGGCTGCAGGCGATGCGCGAGGCCGCCGCCGAACTGACGGCGCGGGAAAAGCTCGGCCGCGAGTTCTTCGCGCGCGGCATGCCCGAGGCGCTCGCCGGGCCCGGCACGTCGGAGACGCGCTGGCAGGCGGGGCTCTACGATCTTCTCGCTGCCTATGCGGCCAAGCGCGCCCGGCATTTCGCCAGCAGCATCCAGTTGAAGAAGCGCACCGTCATCCCGCTCGCCGAAGCGCGCGAGCGGCTGATGCGCCTCATTGGGCCGAGCACCGCCTGGACGCCGATCGACCAGTATCTCGCCGAGTATCTCGCCCGGCCCGACATGCGCGCCACGGCCCGCGCCAGCGCCCTTTCGGCAAGCCTGGAACTGGTGCGCGAGGGCGAGATCGAGCTGATGCAGGCATCCACCTTCGCGCCGCTCTATATCCGCCGCAAATCGAAGGAGAAGGCGAGTGCCTGATCTCTTCGTCGCTTCCAGCAACGTCACCAGCCTTTCGCCAGAGGACCGGCGGCTGCATCTGCGCATGCTGGAGGCGATCCTCTTCGCCGCCGCCGCACCTCTGAGCGCGGCGGAGCTTGCGGCGAAGATGCCGGAGGGCGTGAAGATCGATGCGCTGCTGCACGAATTGCAGACGGCCTACGCAAGCCGCGGGGTGAACCTGAAACAGGCGGGCGAGGCCTGGGCGTTCCGCACCGCGCCTGATCTCGGCTTTCTCCTCGAGGAGCACCGGCAGGAAGAGAAGAAGCTGTCGCGCCCGGCCCTCGAGACGCTAGCCATCATCGCCTACCACCAGCCGGTGACGCGCGCGGAAATCGAGGAGGTGAGGGGCGTCTCCACCTCCAAGGGCACGCTCGACGTCCTTCTGGAGACCGGCTGGGTGCGGCCAAAAGGGCGGCGCCGCACGCCGGGACGGCCGCTCACCTTCGGCACGACGACGGAATTCCTCGATCATTTCGGCCTGTCGGCGATCAGCGATCTGCCGGGCCTTGCCGAATTGAAGGCGGCAGGGCTGCTCAACGCCACCATCCCGCCAGGCTTCGACGCGCAGCCGCCCTTCGGGGAGCCACCGACCGAAGACTTCCTGGACGAGGACGGGTGAGCACGCGCCGCGAATGACCGCGATGCTTGCGCGTCTGCCGGCAATTCCCTAATCCGGCCGGAATGTCCGCTCCCCAGCCGATGCCGGTCCGCCGCAGGCGCGCCGCCGCAACCATCGCTTCCTCCCTCGGCTTCGAGGGGGTGGAGCGGCATTACGGGCCCGTGACCGCGCTCGATTCGGTCGATCTTCAGATCGGGGCCGGGGAAGTCGTGTCGCTTCTCGGCCAGTCGGGTTGCGGCAAGACGACGCTTCTGCGCATCGCCGCTGGCGTGGAGGCGCCGAGCGCCGGGCGCGTGACCATCGACGGGCGCGAGGTCGCCTCGCCGGCCGATATGCTGCCGCCGGAAAAGCGAAGCGTCGGCCTCGTCTTTCAGGATTACGCGCTGTTTCCGCATCTGACGGTGCTGCACAACGTGATGTTCGGGCTGGCGGCCCTGTCACGCTCCGAGCGCGCCGCCGAAGCCGCCGCCGCGCTGACACGGGTCGGCCTCTCGCATCTCGCCAGGGCGTTTCCGCACGAGATTTCGGGGGGCGAGCAGCAGCGTGTCGCGCTCGCCCGAGCGGTTGCGCCAAGGCCGGGCATCCTATTGATGGACGAGCCTTTTTCCGGTCTCGACTCGCGCCTGCGGGAATCGGTGCGCAGCGAAACGCTGGCGGTGCTGAGGGAGGCGGGAGCCACCGCCCTCATCGTCACTCACGATCCGGAAGAGGCGATGGCGGTGTCCGACCGGATTGCGCTGATGCGGGCAGGCCGCATCGTCCAGGAGGGGCGGCCGGAAGACCTCTACCGGTCTCCGGAAACGCTATTCGCGGCGCGGTTCTTCTCCGCCCTCAACGAGATCGAGGCGACGGTTTCGGCGGGCGAGGCCGTGACCCCGGCCGGGCGCTTTCCTGCCCCCGGGCTCGCCGAAGGGACGAAGGCGGTGGTGGCCATCAGGCCGCAGGGCGTGCGGCTTCGCCCGGCCAACGGCGCGTCCGCCGGCGCGCGCGGCCGTATCGTCAGCCGCCGCTTTCTCGGCGAGGTTCAGCAATTCGATGTGGCGTTGCAGGAACTTGATGCCTATATCACGGCGCGGGCGCGTGTGGAGGAAACGCTGGCGGTTGGCGCCGAGGTGACGGTGGGCTTCGATGCACGGGACGCCCTGGTGTTCCCGCTAGAGGCTGAGCCCGTCGGTTGATGGCCCTACAGCGATTTGCGATAGTCCTTCGCAACCGACAGTGACGAGTTTCGAAAGGTTCAAGCCATGTCTGTAGGCTTCTGGCAGATCATGATCATCGCGGTGATCGTCGTGCTCCTCTTCGGGCGCGGCAAGATTTCCGAGTTGATGGGCGACGTCGCCAAGGGCATCAAAAGCTTCAAGGCCGGAATGGCCGAGGACGAGACGCCCGATCAGCACACGTCAAAGACGATCGAGCACAACGAGGCGTCGACCGTCGAGCCGGCCGAGAAAAAGCAGAACGTCGGCTGATTTCGGCGGCCGCAAGCGGCCTCGGTAGGTTCCATGTTCGATATCGGTTGGACGGAGATCGCAGTTATCGCCGGCGTGGCGATTATCGTGGTCGGTCCCAAGGATTTGCCAGGCATGCTGCGGACTGTCGGCCGCACCATGGGGCAGGTTCGACGGACCGCGAACGATTTCAAGCGCCAGTTCGACGACGCCTTGCGCGACGCCGAGCGACAGGCCGATCTTGAGGATACCAAGAAGACCCTTCAGTCGATCTCCAAGATGAACCCTCTCGCCGACCTGAAGAAGGACGTGGAGAGCGCGGTCAACACGCCTGCCGGCAAATCCGCGAAGCCGGCTGAGCCGCCCGTTCCTTCCGCGCTGACGGAAGCGCCCGAGGCGAGTGTGCCCGCCGCCGCTGCGCCCGAGCCGACTGCGAGCGGAGTGGAAGGCGAAGAGCCGGTCACGTCCGGTAGCGGACCGAAGAGCGACGCTGCATGAACGCCCAGAACCCGGCCGGACCCGGCGAAGACGACATCGAGGCTTCGCGCGCGCCGCTCATCGAGCATCTGATCGAGCTGAGGTCGCGCCTTCTGAAGGTGGTGATCGCGGTGGTGATCGCCTTCATTGTCTGCTTCTATTTCGCCGACACGATCTTCAACCTGTTGATTGTGCCTTATGAACGGGCGGCCGGGACGGAGCGCAACATCCGCCTCATCTATACGGCGCCGCAGGAATATTTCTTCACCCAGATGAAGCTCGCCTTCTTCGGCGCGGTGTTCATCTCCTTCCCGGTGATCGCCAACCAGCTCTACAAGTTCGTCGCGCCGGGCCTCTACAAGCACGAGCGGCAGGCCTTCTATCCCTATCTCATTGCGACCCCGATCCTTTTCCTGATCGGCGCGGCGCTCGTCTATTTCCTCGTCATGCCGCTGGCCCTCGGCTTCTTCCTGTCGATGGAACAGGCGGGCGGGCAGGGGAAGGCCTCGATCGAGCTCCTGCCCAAGGTGAACGAGTATCTCGGGCTCGTCATGACGCTGATCTTCGCCTTCGGCCTCGTGTTCCAGCTGCCGGTGGTGCTGACGCTTCTCGGCCGGGTCGGGATCGTCGATGCCAAGACGCTGAGGGCGAAGCGCAAATGGGCGATCATGCTGGCTTTCGTCGCGGCTGCGGTGCTGACGCCGCCCGATCCGATCAGCCAGATCGGCCTCGCCCTGCCGACGCTCATCCTCTACGAGATTTCGATCTGGGCCGTGCGCCGGGTCGAATTGAAGGGCGCCGCGACGCGCGAGGCGCAGGCGGAACTCTAGACCGCTCTTCGCGGCGAAGGGCGCCGGCCGGACCGCCGGCGCCCGGCGAGGCTTGACCCCGTCACCGGTTGCGTTAGGCCGTTCGCGGCCACACACGATATTTGGACCGTCCGATGGGCGGCCGACCGGAGGTTCCGCAGGACATGCTCGACATTTCGTGGATTCGAAAGGATCCGGAGGCGCTGGACCGCGCTCTCGCCGATCGCGGCGAGGAGCCGGCGGCGGAGCGCCTCATCGCCATGGACGACCGCCGCAAGGCGCATGTGCAGGAGCTGCAGAAGGCCCAGGCGGCCCGCAACGCCGCCTCCAAGGAGATCGGCAAGGCGAAGGCCTCCGGCGACGAGGCCGCGGCGCAGAAGCTGATCGACGAGGTCGCCAAGCTGAAGAGCTTTCTGCAGGAAGGCGAGGCCAAGGAGCGGGAGATCGCAGCCGAGCTTCAGGCCGTGCTCGCGACGATCCCCAACGTGCCGCTGGCCGACGTGCCCGTCGGGCCCGACGAAAGCGCCAATGTGGAACTCAGGCGCTTCGGCGAGCCTCAGGTCAACGCGGATGCGGCCGAGCATTTCGAGATCGGCGAGAAGCTCGGCCTGATGGATTTCGAGGCGGCGGCGACGCTTTCCGGCTCGCGCTTCGTGGTGCTGAAGGGCGAGCTTGCCCGGCTGGAGCGGGCGCTCGGCCAGTTCATGCTCGACCTGCATACTGGCGAGCATGGGTACACCGAGGTGGCGCCGCCCGTGCTGGTGCGCGACGAGGTTCTCTTCGGCACAGCGCAGCTGCCGAAATTCGCCGAGGATCTTTATGCCGTCTCCGCCGCCGAGGAGGGCGGGGCCGGCACGAGCGGGCTGTGGCTGATCCCGACCGCCGAGGTGCCGCTCACCAACCTCGTGCGCGAACGCATCCTTTCGCAAGAGGAGCTTCCGCTGCGCTTCACCGCGCTGACGCCGTGCTTCCGCTCCGAAGCGGGCTCGGCCGGGCGCGACACGCGCGGCATGCTGCGCCAGCACCAGTTCAACAAGGTGGAACTCGTCTCCATCACGACGCCCGAAAAGAGCGTGGAGGAGCACGAGCGGATGACGGCCTGCGCCGAGGCGGTGCTCAAGAAGCTCGGCCTGTCCTACCGCGTCATGGTGCTCTCGACCGGCGACATGGGCTTTGCCGCGCGGCGAACCTATGACCTTGAGGTGTGGCTGCCCGGCCAGAAGGCGTATCGGGAAATCTCCTCCTGCTCGGTCTGTGGCGACTTCCAGGCGCGGCGCATGGATGCGCGCTACCGCCCGGCGGGCGAGAAGCAGCCGGCCTTCGTCCATACGCTCAACGGCTCGGGCGTGGCTGTGGGGCGGGCGCTCATCGCGGTGATGGAGAATTACTGCAACCCGGACGGCACGATCACCGTGCCGGAAGTGCTGAGGCCCTATCTCGGCGGCAAGGAGCGGATCGGCGCATGAAGATCCTCGTCACCAACGACGACGGCATCCACGCCCCGGGGCTGGAAATCGCCGAAAAGATCGCCCGCTCGCTGTCCGACGACGTCTGGGTGGTGGCGCCGGAGACGGACCAGTCGGGCGTCGCCCATGCGCTGACGCTGAGCGACCCGCTCCGCCTGCGCCAGGTGGATGAACGGCATTTCGCCGTGCGCGGCACGCCGACGGATTGCGTCATCATGGGGCTGAAGCAGGTGCTCGGCGAAAAGCCCGATCTGGTCATCTCCGGCGTCAACCGCGGCCAGAACATCGCCGACGACGTCTCCTATTCCGGCACCGTCGCCGGGGCGATCGAGGGCACGCTTCTCGGCATCCGCTCCTTCGCGCTGTCGCAGGCCTTCGGGCGCGAGACGGTCGAGCATCCGCATTTCGACTGCGCGCTCGCCCATGGAGCCGACATCATCCGGCGGGCGCTCGAAGCCGACATCGCGCCGGACGTCCTGATGAACGTCAATTTTCCGGATCGGCCCGCGGGCGAGGTCGCCGGCGTCTCGGTGACGCGGCAGGGAAGGCGGGTGCCGGACTGGATCCGCATCGAGGAGAGGGCCGACGGGCGCGGCCGGCCCTACTACTGGATCGGCTTCAAGCATCAGATCATGGATCCGCCGCCCGAGACCGATCTTGCAGCGCTGGCCGAGGGGCGCATCTCGGTGACGCCGCTGTCGCTCGACATGACGCATGAGCGCACGCGCCAGGAGCTGCTCGACCATTTCGCCTCTCCGCCCGGCAACCGCGCGCAGGCGCCGGGCTCGTGAGCGACATCGTGCCGCCTGAACCGGATCCGGATGCCCGCATCCGGCTGGCGAGCATGATTCTCAAGCTGCGCGAGCTCGGGATCTCCAACAGGCGGGTTCTGGCGGCGATCGAGACGGTGCCGCGCGAAGTGTTCGTGCCGGAGCAATACCGGGGCGAGGCCTATCTCGACCGGCCGCTGCCGATCGCGTGCGGGCAGACGATCAGCGCCCCCTCGGTGGTGGCGATGATGACGGCGGCGCTGGAGGTGGAGGACCGCCACCACGTGCTGGAGATCGGCACGGGGTCGGGCTATCAGGCGGCAATCCTTGCCAAGCTCGCGCGGCGGGTGACGACGCTGGAGCGCTACCGGACGCTCCTGGAAAGCGCCGAGGCGCGCTGGCAGGAACTCGGCATCACCAACATCACCGGCGTCGTGTCGGATGGATCGAAGGGCTGGCCGGCGCAGGCGCCGTTCGACCGTATCCTGGTCACGGCGGCCGCGGCCGCCGCGCCGGCAAAACTCGTCGCCCAGCTCGTCGACGGCGGCATCCTGATTGCGCCGGTCGGGCCGGCCGATAGCGTCCAGCGCCTGACTTTCTTTCGCAAAGAGGGAACGACGGTCGAAACCCGCGATCTCGGCGCGGTGCGATTCGTGCCGTTGGTGGAAGGGGTTGCGCGCAATCTCTAGCTGTTGCGTCTGCCAGATTGCCCGCACTTTCGGTCGGCTCTTAACTCCTTTTCAATGTTAATGCTTTTTGATCGTGGCTGCATTCCATTGGAGTCGCGAGTTTCCTCAATGAGGCAGTATCCCCCGTCCGCCCGTCTTGTCTTCTGGTCCACCCGTATCAGTGCGCTTGCCCTGTTGGCAGGTCTCGGAGCGGGGTGCAGCGCCGACGCGGTGCGTCTGATGGAGCCGGTCTACACCGGCTCTACGGCCAATCAGCGCCAGGTCATCGCCAGCCAGCCGACACCCAGCTACCAGCCGACCCAGCTCGCCAGCGGGGGGGCAGTGCGGTCGCAGCCGCTGCCGCCGCCCTCAGGCTCCTACCAGACCGCCTACAATTACCAGGGGCCGAGCGGAGGCAGTGCGCCGACGCCCTATCCGCAGCAGCAGGCATCCGCACCGCGCGCCTACACGCCGCCGGAGCCCTACGCCCCAAGCGATATGCCCAAGCCTCTGGGAAGGCTGAAGGTCGACCAGAACGGCCGTCCGGTGCAGCGCAGCACCCAACCGGCGGCAAGCGCCCCCGCGGCTCGGCCAGCCGCGCCGCGCCAGCAGCCGGTGACGGCATCGGCCGGAAATTCGGCAGGCGGTTCCTACACGGTGCAGTCCGGCGATTCGCTTTGGACGATCGCCCATAATCACGGCCTGACCACGAGCGAACTCGCCCGCGCCAACAATCTCGACGACGGCGCGATCCGCCCGGGCCAGCGCCTGGTGATTCCGAACGGGGGCAGCACGCAGGTCGCCAGCGTCGATCCGCAGAGCAACCCGGCGCCTCAGGCCGAAGAGCCGCGCCGGCAGGAACAGCCGGCGAGCTATACGCCGCCTTCTTCCGATGCGGGCAATCGCCCGGCTGCGACGCCGGTCTCCACGAACCCGGCCAAACAGCAACCCGCCGCGACGGGCTTCCGCTGGCCGGTGCAGGGCCGCATCATCGCCGAGTTCGGTACCAAGCCGAACGGCGAGCGCAACGACGGCATCAACCTCGCCGTTCCGGAAGGCACGGCCGTCAAGGCGGCCGAGGACGGGACGGTCATCTATGCCGGCAACGAGTTGAAGAGCTACGGCAACCTCGTCCTCGTTCGCCACGAGGGCGGCTGGGTTTCGGCCTACGCGCATAACAGCGCCATCGAAGTGAAACGCGGCGATACGGTCCGCCGTGGCCAGATCATCGCCAAGTCCGGCATGACCGGAAACGTGACCAGCCCGCAGGTCCACTTCGAACTGCGCAAGGGAGCGACGCCGGTCAATCCGGTCGAGCACATGGCCTCGGCCTAGGGCCGAATTTCCATCCAGGGATCGAGACAGGGGCGGCTTCGGCCGCCCCTTTTCTTTGCGCGTTCTTTTTCGCGCTAGAGCCGCTTGCCGACGCGGCCGGCAAGATCCTGGATAAACTGCCAGGCGACCCGGCCCGAGCGCGCGCCACGCGTCGTCGCCCATTCCAGCGCCTGCGGCCGCCATTCCTCCTCCGCGACGCCGAGACCGAAATGCTCCACATAGGCCCGCACCATGGCGAGGTACTTGTCCTGGTCGCAATTGTGGAAGCCGAGCCAGAGGCCGAAGCGGTCCGATAGCGAGACCTTCTCCTGCACCGCCTCCGAAGGGTTGATGGCGGTCGAGCGCTCGTTCTCGATCATGTCGCGCGGCAGAAGGTGTCGCCGGTTGGAGGTGGCATAGAAGATGACATTGTCCGGACGGCCTTCGACGCCGCCCTCCAGAGCTGCCTTCAGCGATTTGTAGGAGGTGTCGTCGGCATCGAACGACAGATCGTCGCAGAAGAAGATGAAGCGCTCCGGTCGGCCGCGAATGAGGTTCATCAGTTCCGGCAGGGTGGCGATGTCCTCGCGATGGATCTCCACGAGCTTCAGGCGCGCTTGCGGGTGCTCGGAAGAAACCTGCGCGTGAGCCGACTTGACGAGCGAGGACTTGCCCATGCCGCGGGCACCCCAAAGGAGCGCATTGTTCGCGGCAAAGCCCTGCGCGAAACGGCGGGTGTTGTCGAGAAGCGTATCGCGGGAGCGATCGATCCCCTGCAACAGTCCGATCTCCAGCCGGTTGACCTTCGCTACCGGCTGGAGGCGCGGCGGCACCGGCTCCCAGACGAAGGCGTCCGCCGCGTCGAGATCGAGCGGTGGGACAGGGTCAGGGGCGAGGCGCTCCAGGGCACTGGCGATCCGCTCCAGGAGCGGGGCGAGCTTCTTCGATGTTTCCTTCGACACGGGACTCTTGCTCTTTCCTGAGAGCCCGTGCGGTTAGCATGTGCCTCGCCGCCGAGGAAGCCATGGCTGCCAGGCGCCAGAAACCGAGGTTCACAGGCGGTTGCAAAGGTGCGCGCCGAAGCTATAGTCCGCGCCGACTTGGACCCCCATCTAAGGGGCCGCAAACATAAAAACCCGAGGCCTTCATGTTTATCACTCCGGCCTATGCCCAGGGCGCAGGCGCCGGCGGCAGCGAGATGCTGATTTCGCTTCTGCCCTTCCTCCTGATCTTCGTGATCATGTACTTCCTCATCATCCGTCCGCAGCGCCAGCAGGCGAAGAAGCGGGAAGAGATGCTGAAGGCGATCCGGCGTGGCGACACGGTCGTCACCGGCGGCGGCCTCATCGGCAAGGTCACGAAAGTGGTCGACGACACCGAGCTGGAACTGCAGATCGCCGAGGGCGTGAAGGTGCGGGCGCAAAGAGGCCTCATTTATGAGGTTCGTGCCAAGTCGGAGCCGGTAGCCGGCTCTGATTCCTAAAGCCCGACACCTCCCGGGACGCCCCGCTTCATGCTTTATTTCGCCCGCTGGAAGGTCACGCTGATCGTCCTTGTCGTCCTTGCCGGCATCGTCATCGACCTTCCCAATCTCTTCCCTGCCTCGACCGTCCAGTCCTGGCCTTCCTTCCTGCAGCGGCAGATCGTGCTCGGCCTCGACCTTCGCGGCGGCGCGCATCTCCTTCTGCAGGTGGAGCGCGATTCGCTGATCAAGGACCGGCTGGAGACGCTGACCGGCGACATCCGGCAGACCCTTCGCGACGAGCGCATCGGCTACCGGAACCTGCGGGGGCGGGGCGAAAGCGTCTCCTTCACGCTGCGGGAGGCCTCCGACGGCGACCGCGTCATGCAGCTCCTGCAGCCGCTGACGCAGCCCATCCAGTCCGGCCTTTTCGGCCAGGGCTCCGTGAGCGAGGTCGATCTCAGCCGGAACGGGGAGACCATCACCGCGACCCTGACGGAAGCGGGCCTGGAAGAGCGCACGCGCTCGGCGGTGGAGCAGAGCCTTTCGGTTCTCAGCCGCCGCGTGAATGCGCTCGGCACGACCGAGCCGACCATCCAGCGCGAGGGAACGGACCGTATTCTCGTGCAGGTGCCGGGACTTGAAGACACGCGCCGGCTCAAGGACGTGTTGGGACAGACGGCGAAGATGACCTTCCATCTGGAATGCCCGGACGGTGACATCGTCTCCGCCGAGCAGGGCCGCCCGCCCGCCGGCTGCGAGATCGCCCAGCCCGCCGATCCGAGCGACGGGCCGATCCTCATCGAATCGCGGGCAAGGCTCTCCGGCGACGACCTTGTCGATGCCCAGCCGGCCTTCGACCAGCAGACCAATACGCCGATCGTCACCTTCCGGTTCAATTCGCGCGGCGGCTCCGTTTTCGGCCAGCTGACGCAGCAGAATGTCGGCAAGCGCTTCGCCGTGGTGCTCGACGACAAGGTGATCACCGCGCCGGTCATCCGCTCGCCGATTCTCGGAGGTTCGGGACAGATTGAGGGCAACTTCACTGTCGAGAGCGCCCAGAACCTGGCGGTCCTTCTGCGCGCCGGCGCGCTGCCGGCCGATCTGACCATCGTCGAAGAACGCACCGTCGGACCCAGTCTCGGCCGCGATTCCATCGCTGCCGGCGAGATGGCCGCGCTTATCGGCACGGCCGCGGTCATCGTGTTTATGGTGCTCGTCTACGGATTGTTCGGCGTGTTCGCCAACATCGCCCTTATCGCCAATATCGTCCTGCTCTTCGCGCTGCTTACGATCCTGCAGGCGACGCTGACGCTGCCTGGCATCGCCGGCATCGTGCTCACGGTCGGCATGGCGGTCGACGCCAATGTGCTCATCTTCGAGCGCATACGTGAGGAATCGCGGCTCGGCCGATCGGCCATCAACGCCATCGAGGCCGGCTTCAGCCGGGCTCTCGGTACCATCCTCGACGCCAACATCACCACGCTGATCGCGGCGTTCGCGCTCTTTGCCCTCGGCTCCGGCCCGATTCGCGGCTTCGCCGTGACGCTCGCCCTCGGCATCCTGACGACGATGTTCACCGCCTTCATCCTGACGCGCTTCATCGTGGCCGTCTGGGTGCGCAACCAGCGCCCTAAAACCGTGCCGATCTGAGCCCAGCCATGCCCATCCGTCTCATTCCCGACGACACAAAAGTCCCGTTCATGCGCTTTGCGCGGTGGGGTTTTCCCGCCTCGCTGATCGCCATGGCGGCCTCGCTTATTCTGTTCTTCGTCGTCGGCCTCAATCTCGGCATCGACTTCAAGGGGGGCACCCTCATTGAAGTCCAGAGCAAGTCGGCGGTCGCCGATATCGCCGACATCCGCTCCAAGCTCTCGCCGCTGGGCCTTGGTGATTTCGAGGTGCAGGGCTTCGGCACCCCCAATGACGTCCTGATCCATCTCGTCACCCAGCCGGGCGGCGAGGAGGCGCAGCAGGAGGCCGTTCGCAAGGTGCAGAACGTCCTGAGCGAGGACGAATATACCTATCGGCGGGTGGAAGTGGTCGGTCCGCGCGTTTCCGGCGAACTCGCCGAGACGGGCACGATCGCCGTGCTCGTCACCATGATCGGCGTGCTCTTCTACATCTGGTTCCGCTTCGAATGGCAATTCGCCGTCGGCGCCATCGCCTCGCTGGTGCATGACGTGGTCCTGACGATCGGCTTCTTCGCGGTCACGCAGATCGAGTTCAACCTCTCATCCATCGCGGCGATTCTCACGATCGTGGGCTATTCGCTGAACGATACGGTGGTGGTCTTCGACCGCGTTCGCGAGACGCTGCGCAAATTCAAGCAGATGGAGATCCACGATCTCATCGATCTGGCGATCAACCAGACGCTGTCGCGCACGCTGCTGACCTCCGCCACGACGCTGATCGCGCTCCTTGCGCTGTTCTTCTTCGGAGGGTCGGTCATCCGCTCCTTCACGGCGGCGATGATCTGGGGCGTCTTCATCGGCACCTATTCGTCGATCTTCATCGCGGCGCCGATCCTCATCTACTTCAACCTGCGCTCCGAGAAGGTCGGCAAGCCGGCGACCGCCGACGAGAGCGCCTCCGGCTGATGGCGGAGGAAGGGCAGGGCGGCGCTCAGCCAGGCGGCAAATTTCCGGGGCGCGCGCCGATCGACGCCTA
Source organism: Afifella sp. IM 167 (assembly GCF_020144925.1). GTDB lineage: Bacteria > Pseudomonadota > Alphaproteobacteria > Rhizobiales > Afifellaceae > Afifella. The sequence goes on along the minus strand of NZ_NSLC01000002.1, from coordinate 420,736 downwards.
CGGCAATGGCGGCTTCCGTTTCGCCGGCATGTCGCATCGCGGCTCCATCCTGCTCCTGCCGAGCGCCATCCTCGCCTGGTCGGTCACCCGTCCCGAGGAGATCGATATCGGAACGCTGGATCCGCTGTTGCAGGAAGCGCGCGACATTGACGTCTTTCTCGTCGGCACCGGGCGCAACCCGGTGCCGCTCCCACCGGAGCTGAAGAAGCGGCTGATGGATTTCGGCCTTTCGCCCGAAGTGATGCCGACGGGGGCCGCAGCGCGGACCTTCAATATCCTGCTGCAGGAAAGCCGGGCCGTCGCAGCGGCGCTGATCGCCGTCGACGAAGCGTTCTGAGACGCTAGGTCGGCGTGATGGCCGAGCCCGATCCCAATCTCTCCGCACCCGTCAAGGAGCGCGATCTGCCGCGCTACTATTCGGTGCTTTTCGCCCCGGCGCACAAGCGCGAGGACCTTCTGGCGCTCTATGCCTTCGCGGTGGAGGCCGAGCGGGTCGCCGATATCGTCAAGGAGCCGGCGCTCGGGGAAATCCGACTCACCTGGTGGCGCGACGCGCTCGCGACGGGGATCTCCGGCGCGGCGAGCGGGGCGCCGATCATCGACCGGCTGGCGAGCGCCCTCAAGGCTTGCGACCTCGACGAACGGGCGCTTGCGGCGCTGACGGAGGCGCGCCAGGCCGATCTCTATGCCGATCCGCCGGCCGACCGGACGGAACTCGAAGGCCGGCTCGGGGAAACGCAATCGAGCCTCTTTCAGCTCGCCGGCCTGATGCTCGGGGGCGAGGCGAAGGCGCTTGCGGAGGCCGCCGGCCATGCCGGCATTGCCTACGGGCTCGCGACGGGATTGTGGAGGCTTTCGGCGGATCGGGCGCGGGGACGCCTGCTCATACCTCTCGACATGCTTGAAGGAGCCGGTCTTTCGGCGGAGGCGGCCTATCGGGCCGAGCCAGCCCGCCTAGCGGGGCCGATCGAGCAGTTGGCAGCGCTCGCCGAGGCGCACCGGCAGAAGGCTGTCTCAGCGCTTTCCGATGTCGGTCGCGAGGCACGGCCGGCCTTTCTGCCGCTCGCGGCGGCGAGGCTGCTGATTTCTCGGGAGCGGCAGAACCCTGCCGCGTTCGCCAAGGCCGTGCCGAGAGCCCCGGCGCTTGCCATCTTGAGCCGGATCGCGATCGCCGCCCTCAAAGGCTAAGCGGCCGCGGGGCCGAAAGGCCTCAGGCGACCTCTTTCAGGCCATTCCTCTCGATCCAGGCGGCGAAATCGGCAAGGGCGCGGCGGGCGAGGATGCGCTTGCGGGCAAAGCCCCGCTCCTTGCCCTTTATCTTCCTGCCCTCCGCATCGGCCTGCGGCGTCTCGATCTCCGGAAAAAGCCCGAAATTGACGTTCATCGGCTGGAAGTCGGCGTCCGGGTCGAGAAGGCTGCGCCCGGTGATATGGGCGAGGAGTGCGCCATGCGCGCTCGTCTCCGGCGGCAGCGCCGGCTCGGCGCCGCGTGCCTCGGCAACGGCGAAGCGGCCGGCCATCAGCCCGACCGCCGCCGATTCCACATAGCCCTCGCAGCCGGTGATCTGGCCGGCGAAGCGGATATGCGGGGCGGCCTTCATGCGCAGGGAGGCGTCGAGAATTTTTGGCGAGCGCAGAAAAGTGTTGCGGTGGATGCCGCCGAGGCGGGCGAATTCGGCGTTCTGAAGCCCCGGGATAAGCCGGAAGGCCTTCGCCTGCTCGCCGTATTTCATCTTGGTCTGGAAGCCGACCATGTTGAAGAGGCTGCCCTGCCGGTTGTCCTGGCGGAGCTGAACGACCGCCCAGGGCTTTTCGTCCGGCTTGTGGCGGTTGGTGAGGCCGACCGGTTTCATCGGACCGTAGCGCAGCGTCTCGCGGCCGCGGGCTGCCATCACCTCGATCGGCAGGCAGCCCTCGAAATAGGGCGTGTCCTTTTCCCAGTCCCGGAAATCGGCGGTTTCGGCGGCAAGCAGCGCGTCGATGAAGGCCTCGTATTGCGGCCGCGAAAGAGGGCAATTGAGATAGGCGGCGGTGTCGCCGCCTGGGCCCGGCTTGTCGTAGCGCGACTGGAACCAGGCGGTGTCCATGTCGACGCTGTCGCGATGGACGATCGGCGCGATGGCGTCGAAGAAGGCGAGCTGGTCTTCGCCGCTCGCCTCGCGGATCGCGGCCGAGAGCGAATCGCTCGTCAGCGGGCCCGTGGCGATGATGACGCTCTCGCCGGGAGCGGGCAGGGCGTTCACCTCGCCCCGCTCCACGGTAATGAGCGGGTGCGCGGCAATCGCCTGCGTGACGGCGGCGGAGAAGGCGTCGCGGTCGACGGCGAGGGCCGAGCCCGCCGGAAGCTGATGGCTGTCGGCGGATGCCATGACCAGCGAGCCGGCCAGGCGCATCTCCTGATGCAGGACGCCAACGGCGTTGTTCTCGGCATCGTCGGAGCGGAAGGAATTGGAGCAGACGAGCTCTGCCAGCCCGTCCGTCTTGTGGGCGGGCGTCCCGGTGAGCGGGCGCATCTCGGTGAGGATGACGGGAAGGCCTGCCGAGGCGATCTGCCAGGCGGCTTCAGAGCCGGCGAGGCCGCCGCCCACGACGCGGACCGGCTTCATCGCCCGTCTCCGGTGCGACACGTGAAAATGCAACGCTTCATGGTCGGGAATGTTGACGCTCGGGCCTCGGATCGCAAGAGGTGGCAGTCGCAGCACAGAAGGAAAAGCGAAATATGGCGTCGGGTTCGAACAAGGTCATCTATGCCGCGCTCGTGGGCAACGCGCTGATCGCGGTGACGAAGTTCGCGGCTGCGGCCTATACGGGCTCCTCCGCCATGCTCTCGGAAGGCATCCATTCGCTGGTCGATACCGGCAACCAGGGTCTCCTCCTTTACGGTATCCGGCGCTCGAAGCGGCCGGCCGACCGGGCGCATCCCTTCGGCTACGCATCGGAAATCTATTTCTGGGCCTTCGTCGTCGCGATCCTGATCTTCGCGGTCGGGGCGGGCGTTTCCATGTATGAGGGCGTGCAGAAGATCATCGATCCGCACGAGATCAGCAGCCCGATGGTGAACTACATCGTCCTCGTCCTGGCGATGGTGTTCGAGGGTGTCGCCTGGACGATCGCCTACAAGGAGTTCCAGAAGAGCCGCAACGGACGGAGTTTCCTTTCCGCGATTCGCCAGTCGAAGGACCCGACGGTCTTCACCGTGCTCTTCGAGGATACGGCGGCGATGCTCGGTCTTTTCGTTGCCCTGATCGGCGTGACGCTCGCCGCCTATCTGGAGATGCCCTGGCTCGACGGGGCAGCCTCGATCGGCATCGGCCTCATCCTCGGCATGACGGCGCTGCTTCTGGCCATCGAGACGAAAGGTCTCCTCATCGGCGAATCGGCCGATCCGGAGACCGTGCAGGCGATTCGCCAGATCATCGAAAAGCACCGCGCTGTCAGCGCGATCAACGAGATCCGCACGCTGCATCGCGGACCGAACGACATCCTTCTCGCGGTCTCGATCGATTTCGAGAACGACCTCACGGCGGGGGCGGTCGAAGAGGCGATCCACGATCTTGAGATCGAGATCAAGTCGCGCTTCCCGCGGATCCTGAGGCTCTTCATCGAGGTGCAGTCGGCGGAAGACCATCATGAGATGGAGGCGGCCGCTCTTGCCGCCGCCGAGGGGCATCAGAGCTAGTCTCAGTGCTGAAGGGCGTTTTCTGGATGCGACAGAATCGTCCTTCTAGTTTAGAATTGATCTAAGTCAAATCTGACGGCGAGCTGCGGCGCGAGACTTCGCACGCGACCTTGAGGCAATGAGAGGTCGCGAGGATCAGCGGGCGATATACTCCAAACCGCAGCGAAACGGTCGCCGATTCGCGGTTCGCTCGATGTTCTCGCGGCACTCCCTAACCATGGAGAGCGCGATGAACCGCTTGCTGGTCTCGCTCCTGATGGCTGCCGGTCTCGGCACGGCAGCGCAGGCTGCCGACGACCAATTGATGACCCAGGCCAACGAGATTTTCGATCCCATCCCGACGCTGGTCCAGGCGCCGGAACACAATGCGATTACCCGCGAGAAGGTAGAGCTCGGCAAGATGCTCTATTTTGACCCGCGGCTGTCCTCCAGTCACCTTCTGAGCTGCAATACCTGCCACAATCTCGGCCTCGGCGGCACCGATCTGCAGCCGACCTCCGTCGGACACGGCTGGCAGCGCGGCCCGCGCAATGCGCCGACCGTGCTCAACGCGGTCTTCAACATCGCCCAGTTCTGGGACGGGCGCGCGGAAGACCTGAAGGCGCAGGCCGTCGGCCCCATGCAGGCCGCGGTGGAGATGAACTCCACGCCGGAGCGGGTGCTCGAGGTCCTGAACAGCATGGAGGACTACAAGGACCTGTTCGACGTGGCCTTTCCCGGTGACGACGACCCGGTCAAGCTCGACAACGTCGCCAAGGCGATCGAGGCCTTCGAGGTGACCCTCGTCACTCCGGCCTCGCCCTTCGATCAATTCCTCGACGGCAACACGAACGCCATGACCGACCAGCAGAAGGAAGGCCTTGCCCTGTTCATGGACAAGGGCTGCGCCACCTGCCACTCGGGCGTCAATGTCGGTGGTCAGGCATACTTCCCGTTCGGCGTCGTCGAGCAGCCCGGCGCCGACATCCTGCCGCGCGCCGACAAGGGTCGCTTTGCCGTGACCCAGACGGCCTCGGACGAGTACGTCTTTCGTGCAGGTTCCCTGCGCAATGTCGCGCTGACCGCGCCCTACTTCCATTCCGGTCAGGTCTGGAGCCTGCGCCAGGCGGTGGAAGTGATGGCGACCGCCCAGCTGGGCACCGAGCTCTCCGAAGAGGAAGTCGACGCGATCGTCGCCTTCCTGCACGCTCTGACGGGCGAGCAGCCGCAGGTCGAATACCCGATCCTGCCGGCGAGCACGGACACCACGCCCCCGCCGGTGCTGACCCTGCCGGGCCAGGACGGCTGAGGAAACGATCCTTGCGGATGAGAACCGGAGCCGCCCTCGGGCGGCTCTTCCTTTTCCCCGCCGTCCGACCGGATGATGGAACCGCTCCCGCACCGCACCAGTTTTCCGGCCATCATCGGAAACGCCACGAAGGAGCAGCCATGACACTCACCGTATCGGCAAATGGCGCAGAGATCCCGGCCATCGGCTTCGGCACCTGGCGGCTGCGCGACGACGTATGCCGGCATATGGTGGAAGTCGCGCTCGACGCCGGATACCGGCATATCGATACCGCGGCGGCGTACGAGAACGAGGTGGCCGTCGGCGACGCGCTGAAGAATCACGTCACCCCGCGCGACGACATCTTCGTCACCACCAAGGTCTGGTACGACCAGCTGCGCGAGGGAGACTTCCAGCGCTCGGCCGAGGAGAGCCTGAAGCGCCTCGGCCTCGATCAGGTCGATCTCCTCCTCATTCACTGGCCGAGCCCGGACATTCCCTTCGACGAGCAGATCCGCTCGCTCTGCAAGGCGAAGAAGCAGGGGCTGGCAAGGCATGTCGGCGTATCCAATTTCACCGCGCCGCTGCTCGAGGCAGCGATGCGCCACGCCGACGAACCGCTCGTTGCCAACCAGGTCGAGCATCATCCCTATCTCGACCAGCGCGTCGTGCACGCGGCCTGCCGCAAGCATGGCCTTGCCATGACCGACTATGCGCCGATCGCGCGAGGCTCGGTGCTGGAGGAAAAGGTGGTCATGGAAATCGCCGAGGAGAAGGACAGGACCCCCGCGCAGGTCGTCCTGCGCTGGCACGTCCAGCAGGAGGGCGTCATTGCCATCCCGCGCTCTTCAAACGCGGAACGGGTGCGCGAGAACATCGATATCGAGGACTTCGCCCTGACGCCGGAGGAAATGGGCCGGATCTCGGGCCTCGCGCGGCCGGATGGGCGCGAGGTCGATCCCGACTGGGCTCCGCAATGGGACGAGGCGGCCTGAGGCCGCTTTGTCGCCGGTACCGGCCGCGCCGCTTGGCCGGCGCGGCTGAATCGGGCATCGCTTCTTCCCCGCGCGCTTTTTCGAAGGAAGAGCGATGTTCTTTATCGTCTCCAAGGTCGGCGGGTTCTTTCTCGCCCCTTCCAACGCTCTCCTCGTTCTCGCCCTCCTCGGCGGGGCGCTCCTTCTTCTGAGATTCAGGCTTTTCGGCGGGGCGGCGCTCACCACCTCGCTCGTTCTCCTTGCCGCCTGCGGCTGGGGACCGGTGGCAAACTGGCTGATCCTGCCGCTCGAGAATCGCTTCGAACGTCCCTCGGCCGATGCGCCGGCGCCGGACGGCATCATCATTCTTGGCGGCGCGCTCTCCGATCGTGTCAGCTCGTTGCGCGGTTCCGGTCTGGAGCTGACGGAAGCCGGTGACCGCGTGCTCGCGATGATCGAGCTGGCGCGTGCCTATCCGAAAGCGCGGATTGTCTTTTCAGGCGGGACGGGCCTCCTCGTCCTCGACAGCCCGGAATCTGAAGCGAGCCTCATCGGGTCGGTCGCGGAAGACCTCGGCCTTGCGCCGGGTCGCGTGGAGCTGGAGCCCGATTCCCGCAATACCGCGGAGAACGCCAGATTCTCCAAGAGGCTGGTGGAGCCGAAGCCGGACGAGACATGGTGGCTCGTGACCTCCGCCTACCACATGCCGCGCGCCATCGGCTGTTTCCGCGCGGCCGGTTTTCCCGTCACCGCCTATCCGGTCGACTACCGCGCTGCCGCCGATGACTGGCTGCTGCCGTTCTCGCGGATCGGCGCTGGCCTTGAGCGGACCGACATCGCTGCGCGCGAATGGGCGGGGCTTCTCGCCTATCGGCTAACCGGCCGCGTCAGCAGCCTTTTTCCGGGACCGCAGACCGATTAGCGGCCGCCCGTACTCCGGACGAGGGCGAGCCGGGCTGGATCGTCCCTGTCCGCAAGAACGTTAGAGTGTCTCGGTGCTCAAGGAGAGGTAGCGGCTGGTGGAGTGGTTCAAGGAAGCTGAGGTCGCGGCAATGCTCGGCGAGGCTGAGACGGCGCTCTTTCAGTGGATCGGCCTCCTCGTGCGTCCCTGGACGCTGATCCAGATCGCCATCATCGCCGCCGCCGTCGTCGGCAGCCTCCTCCTGGGCCGCATCGTGGAGCGGCGACTTGAGGGGCGGGTGCGCGCCATCAGAGGTCAGCCGCGCCTCCTTCGCTTCCTGGCGCTCGTCCTGAGGCGGACGCGCTGGATCGTCATGTCGCTCGTGCTGCTGGCGATCCTTGTCGTGATGCGCTCGCTTACCTGGCCGAGCCGCACCTACATGGTGGAGATCGCCGCCTCGCTCGTGGGCGCCTGGGTGGTCATCTCGATCGTCTCGCGGCTCATCCGCAACCGCATGCTGGCGCGCTTCGTGGCGGTCATTGCATGGATCTACGTGGCGCTGCGTATCACCGGCTTCCTCGACGAGGCGACCCTGCTTCTCGATTCGGCGGCGCTGCAGCTCGGCACCTTCCGGCTTTCGCTTCTCTTTCTCATCCAGGCCGCGCTGCTCCTCACAGGGCTTCTGTGGGCTGCCGTCGTTGCCGGCAATTTCCTCGAGCAACGGCTGGAGAAGGCGAACGATCTCACCCCCACGCTCAGGGTTCTCCTCGGCAAGGTGGTCAAGTTCAGCCTCGTCGTGGCGGCCGGCGCGACGGCGCTGACGGCGCTCGGAATCGACATCACGGCGCTCACCGTCTTCTCCGGCGCGCTCGGCGTCGGCATCGGCTTCGGCCTGCAGAAGGTCGTCTCCAACTTCATCTCTGGGATGATCATCCTGCTCGACAAGTCGATAAAGCCCGGCGACACGATCTCGCTCGGCGAGACCTTCGGCTGGATCCGCGAGCTTCGGGCGCGCTTCGTCTCGGTGGTGACGCGGGACGGCAAGGAGTTTTTGATTCCGAACGAGGATTTCATCACCCAGCAGGTGGTGAACTGGTCCTTCACCGACACGCTGATCCGGCTCGACGTCCATTTCGGCGTCGCCTACTCCTCCGACCCTCACGAAGTGCGCAAGCTTGCCATCGAGGCGGCCAAGAGCGTGGAGCGGGTGCAGCCGGGGCCGCCGCCCGTCTGCTGGTTGACGGGTTTTGGCGATTCCTCGCTGGATTTCATCCTGCGCTTCTGGATTCGCGACCCGCAGAACGGGCTCACCAATGTGCGCGGGCAGGTGCTGCTCGCCTGCTGGGACGCCTTCAAGGCGGCTGGCGTGTCGATCCCGTTCCCGCATCGCGAGGTGATCTTTCAGGGGCCCTTGCGCACCGAGCCGGCAGGATCCGCGCCCGGCGCGGGGGGAGGGCCGGGCGAGGGCGGCGAAAGTGCGACCGATTAACCTTCACAGGGCGTATCGGTCGGTTTCCGGTCTATCGTAAGCATATGAAATACAACGATATTTCAGGTATTCTTTGGAGGGATATCAGCTATGCCGCGAAGCTGTGGCTGAAGCGCGATCGGTGCTTGCGTTTTGCACTGCACATCGCCACATTCCCGCCGCCTCGGGGCCGCAAGCCTTAAGGCAATCCTACCGGCTCGATGGCGGCCGGCGTAAGCCTCGCATGGCGGTCCGTTCTGCCATGACGGATGTTCTTCACGGACGGATTTTTGTTTTCCCCCAGGCAATGCCTGTGATTCGGCGCTCTTTCGGAGACCGCAGAAATGGGAAACGGAAAGGGCTTTGAAGCGAGACGCAAGCTTCCGGCAAGGATGGGAGCTGAGGCTCAGGAGCCACAACTGGGCCGAATTGGGGCAAATACGCGTCAAAGTGTCTTGAAGGCGTCCGTAACAGTCTGTAATTTTTCGGGAGTTCCGGGGCGCTGAGGAGGCCCTGAACTTCCGGGGACAAAAGGGGATTTGCATGCCCGATTTGAACGAGCCGTCCTGCTGGCGGGCGGCTGTGGTCACTTTTGCGGTCTGTGCGGGACTGCTTCTGGTGATCTCGCTGATCGTCAGTGGTGGTGCTACGGCGGTCGCCGTAAGCTAACTCGTCTGGAAGGCTGTTGAACAAGGCGCGGGTCGCAAGATCCGCGCCTTTTGCTTTGCGGTGTGGGGCTCCGAGGGCAACCCCCGGCGAGTGCCTTTCCTTCGCCTTGCGCGCCGGGCTAATCTCCGCCGCAAAAGCGGGAGGACGCATGGCGCAGACGATCACCAAGGGCTACCGGCAGCTTCTTCAGGATGCCGAAACGTCGATCACCAACCTCACGCCGGAAGAGGCGATAGCGCGACGCGATGCGGGCGAGGTCGTTCTTATCGACCTGCGCGACATTCGCGAACTGAAGCGCGAGGGGACCATCCCGGGCGCCGAGCACTGCCCGCGCGGCATGCTGGAATTCTGGATCGATCCTGAGAGCCCCTATCACAAGCCGGTCTTCTCCGAGGACAAGACCTTCATCTTCTTCTGCGCAGCCGGCTGGCGGTCCGCGCTGGCGACCCGGACGGCGCAGGAGATGGGACTTTCGCCCGTCGCCCATATCGTCGGAGGTTTCGCCGCCTGGAAGGAGGCCGGCGGCGAGGTCGAAGCGCCCGCGCCGAAGCCGCAGAAGGGCGCAGGCGGCGGCGCATGAGCCTGCTGAAGGCGGGCCGACCGCCGGCGGATGCGCAGGGGAACGGCGCGGCCTGGGCCGAGCTTTGCGAGGCGTTTCGGGCTCGCCGCCACGAGGCCGCGCTCGGCGGCACACAAAAGGCGCGCGAGCGGCACGTTTCGCGCGGCAAGCTTCTGCCCCGCGAGCGGGTGGCGCGTCTTCTCGATACCGGCGCGCCCTTCCTGGAGCTTTCGCCTCTCGCTGCAAACGGCATGTACGAGGACGCCATCCACGGCGCCGGCCTCATCGCCGGCATCGGGCGCGTCAGTGGCCGGCTGGTGATGATCGTCGCCAACGATGCGACCATCAAGGGCGGCACCTACTATCCGATGACGGTGAAGAAGCATCTGCGGGCCCAGGAAATCGCCCTGCAGAACCGGCTGCCGTGCATCTATCTCGTTGATTCGGGCGGTGCGAACCTGCCGCACCAGACCGAAGTGTTTCCCGACAGGGAGCATTTCGGCCGCATCTTCTTCAACCAGGCGAACATGTCGGCGAGGGGCATTGCCCAGATCGCCGTCGTCATGGGCTCATGCACGGCAGGCGGGGCCTATGTGCCGGCCATGTCCGACGAGACGGTGATCGTGCGCGGCACCGGCGAGGAAAGCCAGGGCACGATCTTCCTCGGCGGGCCGCCGCTGGTGAAGGCGGCGACGGGGGAGGTGGTCTCGGCCACCGATCTCGGCGGGGCGGAGGTGCATGCGAGAAAGTCCGGCGTTGCCGACCATCTCGCCATCGACGATGCGCATGCCTTGGCAATCGCGCGCGAGATCGTCGCCCATCTCGGCCCGGCCGCGGCGCCGGATATCGCGCTCATCAAGCCGCAAGAGCCCGCCTATCCCTCGAGCGACCTGGAGCGGCTCGTGCCGGTCGACCTCAAGCGCCAGTACGACGTGCGCGACGTCATCGCCCGCCTCGTCGACGGATCGCGCTTTCACGAATTCAAGCCGCTCTACGGGGCAACGCTCGTCACCGGCTTTGCCCATCTTGGCGGCGTGCCGATCGGCATCCTGGCCAATAACGGCATCCTGTTTTCCGAATCGGCGCTGAAGGGCGCGCATTTCATTGAACTCTGCGCCCAGCGGCGGATCCCGCTCCTCTTCCTGCAGAACATCACCGGCTTCATGGTCGGCTCGCAGTACGAGGCCGGCGGCATCGCCAAGGACGGCGCCAAGCTGGTGACGGCGGTCGCGACGGCGGCGGTGCCGAAGATCACCGTGATCATCGGCGGCTCCTATGGCGCGGGCAATTACGGCATGTGCGGGCGGGCCTATTCGCCCCGGTTCCTGTTCGCCTGGCCGAATGCGCGCATCTCGGTGATGGGCGGCGAGCAGGCGGCCTCGGTTCTCGCCACGGTGCGGCGCGACAACATCGAAGCCGAAGGCGGCGCCTGGAGCGCACAGGAGGAAGAGGCCTTCAAGGCGCCGATCCGCGAGACCTACGAGGCGCAGGGCAATCCCTACTACGCGACCGCCCGGATCTGGGACGACGGGATCATCCTGCCTTCGGAGACGCGCGATGTGCTCTCGCTCGCCTTTCATGCCTGCCTGCAGGCGCCCGTGGAAGAAACGCGTTTCGGCGTCTTTCGCATGTAGGCCGGGCTCGGTGGGCGGGTGGGGCCGCCATCGCCCGAACAATCGCGGATCTGCGCGGCCTTTGACGAAACCGAAGCCGGCTTTCCGTGTTGGTGAGCATATCACCGACAGGAGGCACCCTTGGCCGCGACGATCACCGGCATCATCATTGCTTTATTGGGATTAGTGCTCGCCATCGGGGGCGCCTGGCTTATCGCGGTCGGCGGCTCCTGGTATTATCTCATTGTTTCGTTTGGCTTTCTTCTCACCGGCTATCTCCTGTTCAAGCGCAATGTCGCGGCGCTTTGGGTCTATGCGGCCGTCATTTTCGGCTCGCTCATCTGGGCCATCTGGGAAGTCGGGTTCGACTGGTGGCAGCTCGCTCCCCGCGGCGACATCGTCGTCCTGATCGGCCTGTGGCTGATGCTGCCGTTCGTCACCCGCCCCCTGGTGCGCTACGGTGAGACGAAGCCCGCCCCCTGGCGGGGCGCCGGCATCCCGCTCGCCGTGTCGCTGGTCTTTGCGTTCTGTGTCGCGGCCTATGCGCTGTGGACGCCCTCCAACGACATCGCTGGTTCGCTGCCGACGGAAAGGGTGGCGAATGCCGCGGAGGGGCCGGCCGGGGAAGGGCCGGACGTGCCGGACGAAGACTGGCCGGCCTACGGACGTACCGAATACGGCCAGACCTACTCGCCGCTCGCCGAGATCAACTCCGACAACGTCAACCAGCTTGAGGTCGCCTGGGAATATCACACAGGCGACACCAAGCGCGAAGGCGACCCGAACGAAACGACCTACGAGGTGACGCCGCTCAAGATCGGCGACACCATCTATCTTTGCACGCCGCATAATCTCGCGATCGCCCTCGATGCGAAGACCGGCGAGGAGAAGTGGCGCTTCGACCCCAAGGTCGGCGAGGATATCAGCCGCCAGCATCAGACCTGCCGGGGCGTTTCCTATTACCAGGTGCCGGAGGAAGTGGCTTCCGCGGCGAGCGTGACCGGCGGCGAAAACGGCGAGGGTACCGGGACCGCGGTCTCCGAATCTACCTCGGCCGAAAGCGCCGCGCCCTCCGATGCCGGGCAGGCGGAGAGCACGGAAAGTGCCGCACAGTCCGCGCCGTCAACCGCGCAGACGCCGGATGCATCGGCTGAATCCGAGGTGATGGCCGAGAGCGGCACGGCACAGGAGGCAGAGCTTCCGGCTGCCGAATCGGCGATTCCGTCGGCACCGTCACCGGTCGGCGAACCCAACCTCGCGCAAGGCGGAGAGACGCCCCCCGCTGCCGACCAGGCCGCGCCGGCGACGAGCGTGCCGGCCGAGCCGGAGCTGAGCGAATCGGAACGTAAGGCCGCCGCGATGCAGGAAGAATGCCCGCGCCGCATCTACCTGCCGACCGCCGATGCGCGCCTGATCGCCCTCAATGCCGAGACCGGCATAGTCTGCGAGAGCTTCGCCAATGGCGGCCATGTCGATCTGTGGAAGAACATGCCCTACACGCAGCAGGGCTTCTACTATTCGACTTCAGCGCCCACGATCGCCCGCGGTGTCATCATCGTTGGCGGGTCGGTCAACGACAACGTCTCCACGACCGAGCCTTCCGGTGTCATCCGGGGCTACGACGTGGATACGGGCGATCTTCTCTGGAACTGGGATTCGGGCGATCCGGACGAGACGACGCCGATCCCAGATGACGAGACCTACACGGCGAACTCACCCAATTCCTGGACAACGATGAGCGCCGATCCCGATTTCGGCCTCGTCTACGTGCCGCTCGGCAATGCGCCTCCCGACCAGTTCGGCGGCAACCGCACGCCCGAGACGGAACGGTTCTCTTCCTCGATCGTCGCGCTCGACATTGCGACGGGCAAGCTGAGATGGGTGTTCCAGACCGTTCATCACGACCTCTGGGACATGGACGTACCTTCCCAGCCCGCGCTGATCGACCTCAATATCGATGGGGAGACGGTGCCGGCGATCGTCCAGGCCACCAAACAGGCAGACATTTACGTCCTCAACCGGGAGACCGGCGAGCCGATCCTGCCGGTCACGGAGGAGCCTGCCCCCCAAGGTGCCGCACAAGGCGATACCGTGTCGGAAACTCAGCCGACCTCGGCTCTCTCCTTCAAGCCGCCTCTTCTGGAAGAGCGCGACATGTGGGGTGCAACGATGTTCGACCAGCTGGTCTGCCGAATCCGGTTCAAGCAGTACCGCTGGGAGGGTCGCTTCACGCCGCCTTCGGTCAACGGCAGCCTGGTCCATCCAGGCAATTTCGGCGCCTTCAACTGGGGCGGCATCGCCGTCGATCCGGAGCGGGGCATCATGTTCGGAACGCCCTCCTATCTTGCCTTCATCTCGCGCCTGATCCCGCGCGAAAATGACGAAAAGAACTATGTTTCGGATGGCAAGCCGGGGCTGAACGAGAATTACGGCGCCCCCTATGCGGCGGTGCTGAAGCCCTTCACCTCGCCGGTCGGCCTTCCGTGCCAGGCCCCGCCCTGGGGCTATGTCGCGGGCGCGGATCTGACCACCGGCGAGATCGCCTACATGCATCAGAACGGCACGGTGCGGGACCGCGCGCCCGTACCGGTGCCTTTCAACATGGGCGTTCCAGACCTTGGCGGGCCGGTCCTGACGGGCGGCAACCTCGCCTTCATTTCCGGCACGCTCGACTATTACGTGCGCGCCTTCGATGCCACGACCGGCAGGAAGCTGTGGCAAAGCCGGCTGCCCGCGGGCGGGCAGGCGACGCCCATGACCTATGCTGTCGACGGCAAGCAGTATCTTCTCGTCGTTGCGGGTGGGCATGGCTCGCTCGGCACGAAGACGGGCGATTCCATCATCGCCTATGCATTGCCCGACAGCTGATCGGCCGAAACGGCCATGGGCGGCGGAAGTGCATGGCAGCCTCCGCCGCCCTTGTGCTTGATCGGACGGGCGGGACCGCTAGGGTGCGGCCTCACTTGCCGGTGCGCCCTTCGTGCCGGCCCCGAACGGCAGAGCGCGAGGCAGAATGGCCGAGAAGAATTCAAGCGATAACGCCTATGACGTGATCGTCATCGGCGCGGGCCCCGGCGGGTATGTGACGGCGATCCGCGCCGCGCAGCTCGGCTTCAAGACAGCGGTGGTGGAGGCAAGCCATCTCGGGGGCATCTGCCTCAATTGGGGCTGCATCCCGACGAAGGCGCTGCTGCGCTCGGCCGAGATCTTCCACTACATGCAGAATGCCAAGGATTACGGCCTTTCCGCCGACAATGTCGGCTTTGATATCGAGGCTATCGTCAAGCGCTCGCGGGGCGTTGCCGGTCAGCTCAGCCAGGGCGTCGGCTTCCTTCTGAAGAAGAACAAGGTCGATGTGATCTGGGGCTGGGCGAAGCTTTCCGGCAAGGGCGAGGTCGCCGTCTCGCCGTCGAAGTCTCCCGCGCCGAAGGGCGCCAAGGGGGAGGGGACCTATTCGGCCAAGCACATCATCGTCACGACCGGCACGAAGCCGCGGACGCTGCCTGGCATCGAGCCCGACAAGAAGCTGGTCTGGACCTATTTCGAGGCGATGGTGCCTGAAAAGCTGCCGAAGTCGCTGCTCGTCATCGGTTCTGGCGCGATCGGTATCGAGTTCGCCTCCTTCTACCGCTTCCTCGGATCGGAAGTGACGGTCGTGGAGGTGCTGCCGCAGATCCTGCCCGTCGAGGATGCCGAGATCGCCCAACTGGCGCGCAAGCGCTTTGAAAAGCAGGGGATCACGATCCACACCGAGGCGAAGATCACCAAGGTGGAGAAGGGCAAGGACGAGGTCACCGCGACCATCGAAACCAAGGACGGCAAGGCGGTTAAGAAGACCTTCGAGCGGGTCATTTCCGCCGTCGGCGTCGTCGGCAACGTAGAGGGCCTCGGCCTCGACAAGCTCGGAGTAAAGACGGAGCGCGGTCTCATCGTCACCGACGCGTACGGCAAGACGAACGTGGAAGGCGTCTATGCCATCGGCGACGTCTCCGGCCCGCCGATGCTTGCCCACAAGGCCGAGCATGAGGGCGTCGTCTGCGTGGAAGCCATCAAGGGGCTGAAGCCGCATCCGATCGACAAGCTGAAGATTCCGGGCTGCACCTATTGCCAGCCGCAGGTCGCCTCGGTCGGCCTGACGGAGAAGAAGGCGAAGGAGACGGGGCGCGAGATTCGCGTCGGACGTTTTCCCTTCATCGGCAACGGCAAGGCAATCGCGCTCGGCGAGCCCGACGGCCTCGTCAAGACCATCTTCGACGCCAAGACCGGCGAACTCCTCGGCGCGCACATGATCGGCGCAGAGGTGACGGAACTCATCCAGGGCTTCGTGATCGCCATGAACCTGGAGACGACCGAGGAAGAGCTGATGCACTCGGTCTTCCCGCATCCCACGCTCTCAGAGATGATGCACGAGAGCGTGCTTGACGCGTATGGACGCGTTATCCACGTATGAAGCTCGGGCCCGGGGCGGGCTCGGACGGCAACAATGAGGGGAGCTGAACCATGAACGGCATGGGAATTTTGATGTCCATCATCCTCGGCGGCCTGGCGGGCTGGATTGCCGAGAAGCTCATGCGGGCCGATCACGGCCTGCTCACCAACATCGTGCTCGGCATTGTCGGCGCGCTCGCTCTCAACTGGGTGCTGGGTCTCCTCGGAATCATGACGCAGCCGGTGTGGTACGCCCAGCTGGTTGTCGCGATCGTCGGCGCCTGCATTCTCATCTTCCTCTATCGCGCCATTCGCGGGCGCAGCTGAAAGTAGCCCTTGGTCACGCTCATCAACACAATCGAGCCTTCCGGAAGTAGCGCCGCGGAGGTGATGACAGAGAGCCGGCCGGAGCTTGCGGCGCGGCCCCGCCATCCGGAGAAGGCGCGCCGGCCGGATCAGCCGATCCAGCGCAAGCCCGCCTGGATTCGCGTCAAAGCGCCGGTCTCGCGCGGCTATCGCGACACGGCGGAGATCGTGCGTTCCGGCAAGCTGGTCACGGTCTGCGAGGAAGCGGGTTGTCCCAACATGGGAGAGTGCTGGGAGAAGAAGCACGCCTCCTTCATGATCCTGGGCGACACCTGCACGCGCGCCTGCGCCTTCTGCAACGTGCGCACCGGCATGCCGGGACCCGTCGATCCCGATGAGCCGCAGCACCTTGCCGATGCCGTCGCGCAGATGGGGCTGACGCATGTCGTCGTGACCTCCGTCGACCGGGACGACCTTGCCGATGGCGGCGCGTCGCATTTTGCCGCGGTCATCAAGGCGCTGAGGGCGACCACGCCGGAGACCACGGTGGAGGTTCTGACGCCCGACTTCCTGCGCAAGAAGGGCGCGCTGGAGACGGTGGTGGAAGCGCAGCCGGACGTCTTCAACCACAACTTGGAGACCGTTCCGGCGCTCTATCTCACCGTTCGGCCGGGGGCTCGATACTTCCATTCGCTGCGGCTCCTGCAGCGCGTGAAGGAACTCGATCCGCAGATGTTCACCAAGTCCGGCATCATGGTCGGTCTCGGCGAGGAGCGGAACGAGGTGCTTCAGCTGATGGACGACCTCAGAACCGCTGAGGTTGATTTCCTGACCATCGGCCAGTACCTGCAGCCCTCGCGAAAGCACCACCCGGTGAAGGATTTCGTGACGCCCGAAGCTTTCAAGAACTATGAGGCGATCGCCTATGCGAAGGGCTTCCTGCTGGTCTCGGCGAGCCCGCTGACGCGCTCGTCGCACCATGCAGGCGAGGATTTCGAGCGTCTGCGCAAGGCGCGCGCCGCGCTGAGCGACTGAGCCCCATCCGCATGCACCATCACGAGACGTCCCGCATCGTTGAGCATTCCGCGACCGAGATGTTCGATCTCGTCGCCGATGTGGAAAAGTATCCCGAATTCGTGCCGTTCTGCGAAAGGCTGCACGTGCGCGGGCGCAAGCAGATCGAGGGCAGGACGATCCTCGTCGCCGACATGACCGTCGGCTACAAGATGCTGCGCGAGACCTTCACCTCCAAGGTGACGCTCGACCGGCAGGATCTTTCCATCCGCGCGGACTATCTCGACGGGCCGTTCCGCACGATGGAGAATGTCTGGAACTTCGAGCCGCTCGGAGAGAGCCAGTCGAAGATCCATTTCTACATCGACTACGAGTTCAAGAGCCGCACGCTCGCCGCCGTGATGGGAGCGATGTTCGACCGGGTCTTTCGCACTTTCGCTTCGTCCTTCGAACGGCGCGCCGACACGCTCTACGGGCGTGAAGGCGTGGCGCCGACGCGCGCCTGACCCATTTTCAGTGCCGCTTTATCCGGCCTTGCGCGCGAGCCCGGCCAGCATGTCGAGCGCGGTCGCGACGCTTTCGCGGCGGATGCCGGTGCGTCCGAGCGCGGCATCGAAGCGCTTTTCCACGTCGATCACGGTTCCGCTCCTGAGGGCCGCTGCAAAGCAGACGAGGCCGACCGGCTTTGCCGCCGTGCCGCCGCCGGGGCCGGCGACACCCGTGATGGAGAGGGAGAGGCCGGCGTGCGAATGCGCGAGCGCTCCCTCGGCCATGGCGCGCGCCACTTCCGTACTGACGGCACCGTGCCGCTCGATCATCTCCGCCGGCACGCCGAGAAGCTCCATCTTGGCGGCGTTGGAATAGGTGACGAAGCCGCGCTCGAAGACCTCGGAGGATCCGGCGATCTCCGTCAGCACGGCCGCAAGGCCGCCGCCGGTGCAGGATTCGGCCGTGGCGATCATCAGGCCGCGCTGACGGCAGATGTCGAGCAGCGAGGCGGCGCGCGCCTGGAACGAGCTCTCAGGCGCCATCGTCTTCTCCCGGTAGCGCGACGCTCGCCGTCGCCAGGCTCGCAATGCCCTCGCTCCTGCCGGTGAAGCCTAGCTTCTCGCTCGTCGTCGCCTTGACGTTCACGCGGCCGGGCGAGATGCCGAGGATGGCGGCGAGGCGCTCGCCCATCGCGGCGCGGTGCGGGCCGATCTTCGGCGCCTCGCAGACGAGCGTGACGTCGGCGTTGATGATCCGCCCGCCGCGCGCGGCGACGCGCTCGGCCGCGGCGCGCAGGAAGATTTCCGAGGCGGCGCCCTTCCATTGCGGGTCGCTCGGCGGGAAATGCTGGCCGATATCGCCTTCGCCGAGGGCGCCGTAGAGGGCGTCCGTCAGCGCGTGCATGCCGACATCGGCATCCGAATGGCCGAGGAGGGCGCGCTCATGCGGAACCTCGACGCCGCACAGGGTGACATGGTCGCCCGGACAGAAGGCATGGACATCGTAGCCCTGGCCGGTGCGGATTTCGCTCGTGCCCTGAAGCAGGCGCTCAGCGCGGGAAAAGTCGGCGGAGGTGGTCAGCTTGACGTTCCTTTCATCGCCCTCGACGGAGCGGACGGCGAGACCTGCCGCCTCGGCGACCGCCGCATCGTCGGTGAGGTCGCTCCGATCCTTTACCGCACGATGGGCATCAAGGATGGGGGCGAAGGGAAAAGCCTGCGGCGTCTGCACGGCACGGCAGCGCGCCCGGTCGATCGTGGCGGTCACGAGACCGCCTTCGACATGCTTGAGCGTGTCGGAAACGGCAATGGTGGGCACGGCGCCGGTCTTTTCGTCGAGAGCGGCGACGACCCGCTCGATGACGTCCGGGGTAACAAAACAGCGGGCCGCGTCGTGGATGAGAACGTAATCGGGCGCGTCCGCGGCGAGGGCCTCCAGGCCGAGGCGCACGGAGGCCTGCCGGCTGTCGCCGCCGGCGACCGGCTCGCCGAGCTTGTCGATGCCTTCGGCCGCTTCCTCGTAGAGATCGCGGTTGGCCGGCTGGATGACGCAGAGGATCGACGACACGAGCGGGTTTGCCGAAAAGGCGAGCAGCGTCCTTCGCAGCACCGGCATGCCGCCGAGACGCGCGTATTGCTTCGGCAGGGAGAGGCCGGAGCGCGATCCGCTGCCCGCCGCGACGATGAGCGCCGCATAGCTCCGCATTTCCGTCATGCTGCCCCGGTCATTGCCATTCCCCCAAGGCCGGTTTACCCAGCCGGCGCTTATCCCCTTGTCGCACTTGCTCTCGCCACACATCTGATTAGATAGTTGGCAGCAAAGTTTTTGCCGGATTTTTCATCATTGCCCGACGCCGACACCATCACCGATAGCTTGAAGCTCGCCGGCCTGTCGATTCCAAATCGCGGTTTTCTGGCGCCCATGTCCGGCGTGTCGGACCTGCCGTTCCGACGGCTGGCGGCGCGCTTCGGGGCGGGTCTCGTCTTCTCCGAGATGGTGGCGTGCGACGCTGTGCAGCGGCGCAGCGAGGAGGCGCGGCTGCGGGCCGAAGGGGAGGGGCTGCCCGTCCATGTCGTGCAGCTCGCCGCCCGCGACGAAGAGGCGATGGCGGAGGGCGTGCGTGTCGCGGAGGCAGCCGGCGCCGATATCATCGACATCAATATGGGCTGTCCGGCCAAGCGCGTGACGGGCGGTTTTGCGGGCTCGCATCTGATGCGCGACCTCGATCTGGCGCTGAGGCTCGTTGAGGCGGCGGTGGCACATGCAAGCGTGCCGGTAACGCTGAAGATGCGGCTCGGCTGGGACCATGCCAGTCTCAACGCCGCCGAACTGGCGCGGCGCGCGCAGGCTGCCGGCGTTCAAATGGTGAGCGTGCACGGGCGCACCCGCTGCCAGTTCTACAAGGGCAGGGCGGATTGGTCGGCCATCCGCCGCGTGGTGGAGGCCGTCGACATCCCCGTCATTGCCAATGGTGACCTCACGCGCGCGGAAGATGCGCCGGCGATGCTCGCCGCTTCCGGCGCCGCCGGCGTCATGATCGGGCGTGGCGCCTACGGAAAGCCTTGGCTGCCCGGGCAGGCCGGCGCCATCCTCGTCGGCGAAAGGCCGGCTGCCGCCCCCAAGGGCGCCCGGCTGGGCGAGCTCGTTCTGGAGCACTACGACATGATCCTCGCCCATTACGGGACGGTGCCGGGCGTCAGGATCGCCCGCAAGCATCTCGGCTGGTATCTCGATGGACTTCAGGCCGACCGTTCGCTGGCGGCGGCGCGCGCGAAGATGATGCGCGAGGCCTCGCCGGCAAAGGTGCGTGGCGAACTTGCCGCCATCTTCGTCTCCGCCAGCCCCTGTGCCGGGGCCGAGATGCGCGAGGCGGCCTGATGGCCAACAGCGAACGTAACGGACGCGAGGAGGGAGTTCCGGCTCTCGCGATCCTCAACGCGCTTCCCCACCCGATTCTCGTCGTGGGACAGGACAATGCGATCCTGTCGGCGAACCAGGCGGCGGAGATCTTCTTCGGCGCGAGTGCGCCCGTCATGGCGCGCGACGGGCTCGACAGGCTTGTGCCTTTCGGCAGCCCCCTCTTTCCCCTGATCGAGCAGGTGCGTGAGCGCGGGGCGGCGATCACCGAATACCGCGTCGACATGAGCTCGCCGCGTATCGGCTCGGAAAAGATGGTCGACATCTACGCCTCACCGGTCACCGTCACCGACGGCAACGTCTCCCTGATGCTGCTGCCGCGTTCCGTGACGGAGAAGATCGACCGCCAGCTGACCTATCGCGGCGCGGCGCGCACCGTGACGGGGCTTGCGGCCATGCTTGCCCATGAGATCAAGAACCCGCTTTCGGGCATCCGCGGCGCGGCGCAGCTCCTGGAAGGCACGGCCTCGCAGGAAGACCGGGCGCTGACGCGTCTCATCTGCGAGGAAACGGATCGGATCGCCAGTCTCGTCGACCGCATGGAGACCTTCGGCGATGCGCGTCCCATCGAGCGCGAGCCGGTCAATATCCACCGCGTGCTGGAGCGCGTGAAGACGCTCGCAAGTTCCGGCTTCGCGCGCGGGATCCGCATTCACGAGGAATACGATCCCTCATTGCCGCCGGTCCTGGCCAACCGCGACCAGCTCCTGCAGGTCTTCATCAATCTCGTGAAAAATGCCGCCGAAGCCCTGGCGGAACAGGGCGACGGCGAGATCACCTTCCGGACGGCCTATCGTCCCGGCATCCGGCTTTCGGTGCCGGGGGCGCGCTCGCGCGTCAGCCTTCCGCTGGAATTCTCGGTGATCGACAACGGGCCCGGCGTGCCCGACGACCTCCTGCCGCATCTCTTCGATCCCTTTGTCACCTCCAAGGCAAATGGCACGGGTCTTGGACTGGCCCTCGTGGCCAAGATCATCGGAGATCACGGAGGCATTATCGAGTGCGAGTCACAGCCGCGCCGCACCATGTTCCGCATTCTCATGCCGACGCTCGAACAGGCGTCGGACGAGCTGGACCTCAAGGAGGATGGAACCTCGTGACACAGGGCACGATCCTTGTCGCCGACGACGATACGGCGATCCGTACCGTCCTGAACCAGGCGCTTTCGCGGGCCGGCTACACGGTCCGTCTGACCTCCAATGCGGCGACCCTCTGGCGCTGGGTCGCGGAAGGCGAGGGCGACCTCGTCGTGACCGATATCGTCATGCCTGACGAGAACGCCTTCGAGCTCCTGCCACGCATCAAGCGTGTCCGGCCGGAGCTGCCGATCATCGTCATGAGCGCCCAAAACACCTTCATGACGGCGATCAAGGCTTCCGAGAGGGGGGCCTACGACTACCTGCCGAAGCCTTTCGACCTCAAGGAACTGATCGCCACGATCGGAAGGGCGCTGTCGGAGCCGCATTCGCGCATCCAGGCCGAGCGCGACCCTGGAGAGGATGCCATCCCGCTCGTCGGCCGCTCGGCCGCGATGCAGGACATTTACCGTGTGCTCGCGCGGCTGATGCAGACCGACCTCACGGTGACGATCTTCGGCGAGTCGGGCACCGGCAAGGAACTCGTCGCGCGGGCGCTCCACGATTACGGCAAGCGCCGCAAGGGGCCGTTCGTCGCCGTCAACATGGCGGCGATTCCACGTGAGCTGATCGAATCGGAGCTCTTCGGCCACGAGCGCGGCGCCTTCACGGGGGCCCAGCATCGCTCGGCCGGTCGCTTCGAGCAGGCCGAAGGCGGCACGCTCTTTCTCGACGAGATCGGCGACATGCCGATGGATGCGCAGACGCGTCTTCTACGCGTGCTGCAGCAGGGCGAATACACGACCGTGGGCGGGCGGACGGCGATCCGCACGGATGTCCGCATCGTCGCGGCCACCAACAAGGACCTGAAGAACCTCATCCGGCAGGGTCTTTTTCGCGAAGACCTTTTCTTCCGCCTCAACGTCGTGCCGATCCGCCTGCCGCCGCTGCGCGAGCGAACCGACGACATTCCAGACCTCGTGCGCCACTTCCTTGTCGAGGCGGAGCGCGAGGGCTTGCCGGCGAAAACCATCGAGGGCGACGCGCTCGAGGTCATGAAGCGGCATCGATGGCCGGGAAATGTGCGCGAGCTGGAGAACCTCATCCGCCGCCTGACGGCGCTTTATCCACAGGAGACGATCACCGCAGATCTCATCCGCCACGAGCTCGATCCCGTCGGCGATTTCGAAGACAGCGGGCGCGCGCCGGAGGAGGAGAGCCTTTCCAATTCCGTGGCGCGGCACATGACGAACCTGTTCAATGAGTTCGGAGACGCCCTGCCGCCCCCGGGCCTTTATCATCGTGTTCTGCGGGAAATCGAGGTGCCGCTGATCGGGGCAGCGCTTGGTGCAACCAACGGCAATCAGATCCGCGCAGCCGAGCTTCTTGGTCTTAATCGCAACACGCTGCGGAAGAAAATTCGCGACCTTCAAATTCTGGTTGTGAGGGGCCCACGATAAAGTGTTGCTCT
The DNA here is from genome assembly GCF_020144925.1 of Afifella sp. IM 167. Taxonomy (GTDB): domain Bacteria; phylum Pseudomonadota; class Alphaproteobacteria; order Rhizobiales; family Afifellaceae; genus Afifella. Next base: position 397,907 of record NZ_NSLC01000002.1, on the reverse strand, counting down.
TCTGCTGTCAGAGCGTCGTTTTTGTGACATATTAGTCACGTCTCTGAACTCAGACGATCAGCCAGTCCGGCCCTCATTCATGACGCTCGCCACATCCTCCGAACTGCCGCCCGGGCGCGTCCGCCCGGGTCTTCGCGAGCGCAACCGCATCGCGAGGATGGTCGGGCTGCTGGCGGTGCTCCTGGCTCTGACCAGCGCCATCGGTTCCTTTCTCGTTCTGACGGGGCAGACCTCGATCGAGCCGACTCCGGCCGTGGTGAAGGCGGCGGGGCTCCTCAACGGCGTCGTGGTGCTGTTTCTCCTCGGTACCGTCGTCTACGAGGCGACCGGTCTTTGGATCGCCCGGCGGCGGGGCAGGGCGGCCGCGGGCCTGCATGTGCGCATCGTGGCGCTCTTCTCGATCATCGCGGCGCTGCCGGCCATCCTGACGGCCGGAATTGCCTCGATCACCCTCAACAAGGGTCTCGACCGCTGGTTCGCCGAGCGGACCACGGCGATCATCGAGAATTCGCGCGAAGTGGCGCAGGCCTATGTGCAGGAGCACAGCCGCATCCTGGCGATCGACCTGCTTGCCATCGCCAGCGAGTTCAACCGGGTTACGCCGGACCTTGAGCTCAACAAGCAGGCGATTGCGGCCTATTTGTCCAACCAGGCCGAGCTGAGGGGGCTTTCGGCGATCGCGCTCATCCGGCGTGACCGCACGCCGATCGTGGAGGGCACGACGAGCACCAACCTCAAGGTGCCGCCGCCTCCGGCGCAGGTCTTCGAGGATGCCGATCAGGGCCAGCCGGCGCTGATTGCGCCTGGCACGACGAACCTCGTCGGCGGTGTGTTGAAGCTCACAAGCCTCGATGACGTCTATCTCTACCTTGCAAGGCCATTGGACCCGAAAGTCACGCGCCAGGTGCGCCTGACGGAAGAAAGTGCCGCCGAATATGGCCAGCTGCAGCAGAACCGTTTCGGCGTGCAGGTCGCATTCGCGATCCTGTTCGTGGGCATGGCGCTCGTCGTCCTGCTTTCGGCGATCTGGATCGGACTCGGATTCGCGAATCGGCTCGTGCAGCCCATCCGCCATCTCATCGGCGCGGCGAGCGATATCTCCTCCGGCAATCTCGACGTCAGCGTGCCGGTCGAAGAGAAGGCCGGAGACCTCGGCCTTCTCTCGGCGACCTTCAATCGGATGACCGGGCAGCTTCGCTCTCAGCGCAATGCACTTCTTGCCGCCAACAGCCAGCTGGACGAACGCCGCCGCTTCACCGAAGCGGTTCTCTCGGGCGTCTCTGCCGGCGTCATCGGCCTCGATCCGGAGGGCGTGGTGACGCTTGCCAACCATCCGGCCATCGAGGCGCTCGGGGAGGGGGATAGCGGGCTCGTCGGCCGGCAGATCACCGAAGTGGTTCCCGATCTTTCGCGCGTTCTCGATGAAGTCTCGGGCCGCGGCCGGGGCACGGCGCGCGATCAGGTCACCGTCACGCGCGAAGGCGAGCCGCGGACGCTGAACGTGCAGGTGACGGTGGAGCAGTCGAGCGATGCCGAGCGCGACGGTTTCGTCCTGACGCTCGACGACATCACCGACCTCGTCGCCGCGCAGAGGCGTTCGGCCTGGGCGGATGTGGCGCGCCGCATCGCCCACGAGATCAAGAATCCGCTGACGCCGATCCAGCTCTCGGCGGAGCGCATCCGACGGCGCTTCGGCCCGCGCATGGAAGAAGAAAAGGACCGCCAGGTCTTCGATCAGTGCACGGAGACGATCATCCGCCAGGTGGGCGACATCCGCCGCATGGTGGACGAGTTCTCCGCCTTCGCGCGCATGCCCAAGCCGGTGATGGAATCGCGCGACCTGCGCGAGCTCATTCGCGAGGCCGTGTTCCTGCAGGAGGTCGGCAACCCCAATATCGGCTTTGCACTCGACATGCCCGACGAGCCGGTGGAAGCGCCGGTGGACCATCGCCTCGTCACCCAGGCGCTGACGAACATCGTCAAGAACGCCACGGAGGCGATCGAAGGCGCCATCGAGGCGGAGGGCGGCGGCCGCGTCGGCGGCGAAATCCGCGTGCGGGTCACCAACGGCGGCGACCATGCTCTCGTCGATGTGATCGACAACGGCAAGGGACTGCCGGAAGAGGGCCGCGAGAAGCTCTTGGAGCCCTATATCACCACCCGCCAGAAGGGCACCGGCCTCGGCCTTGCGATCGTGCGCAAGGTGATGGAGGAGCACGGCGGGTCCATCGAACTTCTCGACGCCAGGGCTGTTGGCGTCGATGCGCCGGGCGCCTGCGTCCGACTGAAATTTCCGCACAGCAACCAAGCGGCTGCGGCATCGGCAGAAATGCCGGATGAGCGCGCTGTACAGGAGGCAAACTGACGATGTCTACCGACATCCTTGTCGTGGACGACGAGGCAGATATCCGCGAACTCGTCGCCGGCATTCTGGAAGACGAAGGACACGGCACGCGCACGGCGGCCAACAGCGATCAGGCGCTGGAGGTGATTGCAGAGCGGCGACCCGGCCTCATCTTTCTCGACATCTGGCTGCAGGGAAGCCGGCTCGACGGGCTGGCGCTTCTCGACATGATCTACAAGGATCACCCTGATCTGCCGATCGTCATCATCTCCGGTCACGGCAACATCGAGACCGCCGTCTCGGCCATCAAGCGCGGCGCCTACGATTATATCGAGAAGCCGTTCAAGGCCGACCGGCTGGTGCTCGTGGCGCAGCGAGCCCTGGAGAATTCGCGCCTCAAGAAGGAAGTCGCCGAGCTCAAACATCGCTCGGGCGAGAGCATCGATCTCGTCGGCTCGTCCTCCATCATGCATCACCTTCGCCAGACGGTGGAGCGTGTCTCGCCGACCAATTCGCGGGTGATGATTTTCGGCGCCTCCGGCGCCGGCAAGGAGCGGGTCGCGCGGGCAATCCATGCTGGATCGCGCCGGGCGAACGCGCCCTTCGTCGTCCTTTCCTCCGCCAGCATCATGCCGGAGACGATGGAGATCGCGCTCTTCGGCACGGAGGCGGTGAATGGGCAGGGCAGGCGGGTCGGGGCGCTGGAGGAGGCCCATGGCGGTACACTTTATCTCGACGAGATCGCCGACATGCCGCGCGAGACGCAGTCCAAGATCCTGCGGGTCCTCGTCGACCAGACCTTCGAGCGCGTCGGCGGCGGCAAGAAGGTGAAGGTCGATGTGCGCATCCTTTCATCGACGTCGCGCGACCTTGAAAGCGAGATCAAGGAGGGGCGTTTCCGCGAAGATCTCTTCCATCGCCTTGCGGTCGTGCCGATCCGGGTGCCTTCGCTGGCTGAGCGGCGCGAGGATGTGCCCGAACTCGTCGACTACTTCATGGCGCAGCTCGGGCAGACATCGGGCCTGCCGGTGCGGATGATCGCCGACGACGCGATGGCGGTGCTGCAGGCGCATGACTGGCCGGGCAACCTGCGTCAGCTGCGCAACAACGTCGAGCGGCTGATGATCCTGACGCAGGGCGATCAGGAGGCGACCGTGACCGCGGCGATGCTGCCGCCGGAGATCGGCGAGATCCTGCCGGCCACGCCCTCCGACGGCTCGGCGCACATCATGTCGCTGCCGCTCCGCGAGGCCCGCGAGGTCTTCGAGCGGGAGTATCTTTCCGCCCAGATCAACCGTTTCGGCGGCAACATTTCCCGCACCGCCGAATTCGTGGGAATGGAACGCTCCGCCCTGCATCGCAAGCTGAAGAGCCTCGGCGTATAAGGGCGGCGAAACGGGCACCCCCGTCAGGGGCAAGGGACTTTCATGCGTATCATCATCTGCGGCGCCGGGCAGGTCGGCTACGGCATTGCCGAGAAGCTGGCGACCGAGAACAACGACGTCACCGTGATCGACCAGTCGCCACGCCTCGTGAACGCCATCCGCGACACGCTGGACGTGAGGGGCTTCGTCGGCCACGGCTCGCATCCCGACGTGCTCGCGCGGGCAGGCGCGGACGAGGCGGACATGCTGATCGCCGTCACCTTCTCCGACGAAGTCAACATGATCGCCTGCCAGGTGGCGCATTCGCTGTTTTCGCTGCCGACCAAGATCGCGCGCATCCGCTCGCAGACCTATCTCGCCAAGCACTGGTCCAACCTTTTCTCGCGCGATCATCTGCCCATCGACGTGATCATCTCGCCGGAGGTGGAGGTGGGCGAGATGGTGCTGCGGCGCCTCGCCCAGCCCGGCGCGGTGGAGACGATCGCCTTCGCCGACGACAAGGTGACGGTACTCGGGATCGCCTGCGGCGAGGACTGTCCGGTGATCGATACGCCGCTGCGCCAGCTGACGGAGCTCTTTCCTGACCTCAACGCCACCGTGGTCGGTATCTTCAGGGCCGGGCATCTGTTCGTGCCGCGCTCGGCCGACCAGATGATGGTCGGCGACCTCGTCTACGTCATGACCGACACGGGGCGGGTGAAGAGGACGCTGACGATTTTCGGCAAGGAAGACACCCTCGGCTCCCGCGTCGTCATTGGAGGCGGTGGCAACATAGGCCATTACGTCGCCCATCATCTGGAGGAGCGCAATTCGCGCGCCAAGATCAAGGTGATCGAGGCGGACCGCGACCGCGCCGTGCATATCGCCGAGGCGCTCGACCGCACGGTCGTGCTGCACGGCTCGGCGATGGACGAGGTGATCCTGAAAGAGGCCGACATCGCCGACGCCGACACGATGATCGCCGTCACCAACGACGACAAGGTCAACATCCTGTCCTGCGTGATGTCCAAACGCCTCGGCTGCCGGCGCACGCTGAGCCTTCTCAACGACCCGGCCTTCCCGCCGCTGGTGCGCTCGATCGGCATCGACGCCTTCGTCGATCCGCGGGCCGTCACGATCTCGCGCATCCTGCAGCATGTGCGGCGCGGGCGCATCCGCAACGTCCACACGATCCAGAACGGCGCGGCCGAGGTGATCGAGGCGGAGGCGCTGGAAACCTCGCCGCTGGTCGGGCGCCCGCTCAGCGAGCTCGACCTGCCGAAGGGTATCCGCATCGGTGCCATCCTGCATGACGGGGAGGTGATCGTGCCGGGCGGCGCGAGCCAGATCCGCAAGGGCGACCGGCTGGTCATCTTCGCGGCCGCCGACCAGGTGCACCGCGTCGAGCAGATGGCCCGCGTCAGCCTCGAATACTTCTAGGCGAGGCTTCGGACCGCCCCCTACCTTTTCGCGGATCTGGGCGGCGCCAGGGGGCCTTGTTCCGCTCCGGCTTCCGCCCTATTGCCGATGCCTCAGGGCTAGGAGCTGTTTCAATGTCGAGAGTGGCTTACGTGAATGGCCGGTACGTTCCGCACCGGGCGGCGAGCGTGCATGTGGAGGATCGCGGCTACCAGTTCGCCGACGGCGTCTACGAGGTCTGCGAGGTCTACAAGGGCCATATCGTCGACATGACGGGCCATCTGGACCGGCTGGAACGCTCGCTCTCGGAGCTGAAGATCGCCATGCCCATGACGCGCGCGGCGCTGCGGATCGTTCTGCGCGAAGTGGTACGCCGCAACCGGGTCAGGGACGGCCTCGTCTACCTGCAGATCTCCCGCGGCGTTTCTCCCCGCGACCATGTGTTTCCGCCGGCCTCGGTGCGGCCCGCCATCGTGGTCACGGCCAAGGCGGCGGATCGGGCGAAAGCGGACCGGATGGCGGAGGAGGGCACCGCCGTCATCACCGTCCCGGAGAACCGCTGGGAGCGCGTCGACATCAAGACGGTCGGCCTTCTGCCCAACGCCATGGCGCGGCAGGCGGCCAAGGAAGCCGGCGCACGCGAGGCCTGGTTCGTCGATGCCGAGGGCTATGTGACGGAAGGCGCGGCGACGACGGCCTGGATCGTCACGAAGGACGGGGCTCTCGTCACCCGGCCGAACGGCACGGGAATCCTGCCCGGGATCACGCGCAAGACGGTCGAGGAAGTGGCGCGGCGCGACGGCTACCGGATCGAGGAACGCAAGTTCACGCCGCAGGAGGCGAAAGAGGCGAAGGAAGCCTTCATGACGGCCGCCACGACGCTGGTCATGCCCATCGTCTCGATCGACGGGGCGAGCGTTGCCAACGGCAAGCCGGGCTCCGTCACGAGCGCCCTCAGAGCACGATTCCACGAGGTCGCGGAACTGGAAGCGCTGTAAGGCGCTCCTATATTCGAATTGGCCCGTCCAAGGGGTGACAGCTGGCGGCAAAGCAGGCAATCTGCGGCTGCGGCGCAACAACAATAAAGGTCGGAAGAACTTATGGGCGACAAGAACCAAAACCTGCAGGACACGTTCCTGAACCACGTCCGAAAGTCAAAAACACCATTGACGGTATTCCTGATAAACGGGGTCAAGCTTCAGGGCATCGTTACCTGGTTCGATAACTTCTGCCTGCTTCTGCGGCGGGACGGACATTCGCAGCTTGTCTACAAGCACGCCATTTCCACCGTCATGCCGAACCAGCCCGTACAGCTCTTCGAGCCCGACGAGGACAACGGCTAGCCATTGCACCCACAGGACCGCAAGGAACTCGCCGACGAGCGTCCCGAAGGTCGGGGCGACAGCGCCACGGCGCTGGTCCTCCTGCCTGAACTGCGTGGGCCGGAGGAGGGCGGTTCGGTACGCCCGCCGGAAGCGCGCCGGGCCGAGGCGATCGGCCTTGCCGAGGCGATCGGCCTGACAGTGGCGGACGCGCTTTCCATCGCGGTGCGCAAGCCGGTGCCGGCGACTCTCTTCGGTGCCGGCAAGGTGGAGGAGATCGGCGTCGTCGTGCGCACGCTCGAGATCGGCCTCGTCATCGTCGATCATCCGATCTCGCCGATCCAGCAGCGCAACCTGGAGCGCGCCTGGGACGTCAAGATCCTCGACCGAACGGGCCTGATCCTGGAGATATTCGGCGAGCGCGCCCACACCAAGGAGGGCACGCTGCAGGTGGAGCTCGCCCACCTCAATTACCAGAAGAGCCGGCTGGTACGCTCCTGGACGCATCTTGAGCGCCAGCGCGGCGGTTTCGGTTTCCTCGGCGGACCGGGCGAGACGCAGATCGAGGCCGACCGCCGGCAGATCCAGGACCGCATCCGGCGCATCGAGAAGCAGCTCGAGAGCGTGCGCAACACACGCAACGTCCACCGGGCGAAGCGCCAGAAGGTGCCGCATCCCGTGGCTGCGCTCGTGGGCTATACCAATGCCGGAAAGTCCACACTTTTCAATCACTTGACGGGCGCTTCGGTGACCGCGCAGGATCAGCTTTTCGCGACGCTCGATCCGACGATGCGGCGCGTGGCGCTGCCGCACGGGGAGATGCTGATCGTCTCCGACACGGTCGGCTTCATCTCCGATCTGCCGACGACGCTGGTGGAGGCGTTCCGGGCCACGCTGGAGGAGGTGATCGACGCCGACCTCATCGTGCATGTGCGCGACATCGCCTCGCCGGACAGCCAGGCGGAGGCCGAGGACGTGGCCGGCGTACTCGCCGAGCTCGGAATCGAGCCCTCCGATCCGCGCCTCGTCGAAGTGTGGAACAAGATCGACCTTCTGGAGCGCGGCGCCGCCGACGCGCTGCGCAAGAAGGCCGAGGGCAGCCACAACACCGTCGTCGCCTCGGCACTGACGGGCGAGGGGCTCGCAAACCTCCTGGCGCTGCTGGAAGAGCGGCTGTTCGAGGGAAGGGCGGTCGTGGAGGTGATGTTCGAGGCGGCGCGCTCCGGCGAAGCCGCCTGGCTCTACGAAAACGGCGAGGTCCTGTCGCGCCGGGACGACCCGCAGACGGGAACGTCGAGCCTGACCGTGCGGCTGCCGAGCGGCCGGCTGCAGCAGCTGCAGGAACGGGCGCGCGGCGGCGGCGTGCGTCTCATCTCGGTTCCGCGATAGACGCTCGCACCGCTCCGAAGGGCGGCGTCCAATTGTCTATACAATAAGCCTGAACAAGACGCCTGTCGGGGCGGCTAGTCGGCCGGCCTGCGGGGCTTGGCGGCCTGCCAGAGCGCTTCCATCTCCTCCAACGAGGCCTCGCCGAGCGTCGTGCCGGCGGCATTCAGACCGTCCTCGATCGCCGCAAAGCGGCTGCGGAATTTCTCGTTGGTGCGGCGGAGCGCCTTGTCCGGCTCCACCTTCAGCTTGCGGGCGAGGTTGACGAGCGAAAAGAGGGCGTCGCCGATTTCTTCCTCGAGCCGGTCCGGGTCGCAGTTCTCGCCGCCAAGCTCCTGCTCGATCTCGCCAATTTCCTCGTGAAGCTTTTGCAGCGCGCCTGCGGCATCGGGCCAGTCGAAGCCGATATCGGCCGCCTTCGCCTGCAGCTTCAACGCCTGCAGGAGCCCCGGAAACCCGCGGGGCACGCCGGCCAGATGCCCGTGGACGTCCGAAAGCCCGCGCGCGGAGCGGCGGGCGCGGCGCTCGGCCTTCTCCTCGGCCTTGATCTCTTCCCAGCGGACCTTCACCGCGTCGGGCGTGTCGGCATCTGCGGTTGCGAAGATGTGCGGATGACGCCGAACCATCTTCTCGGAGATCGCGGTCGCCACGTCCTCGAAGCCGAACTCGCCTTGCTCCTCGGCCATGCGGGCGTGGAAGACGACCTGCAGCAGGAGGTCGCCAAGCTCGTCGCGCAGGTCCTCGATATCGCCGCGCTCGATCGCGTCGGCGACCTCGTAGGCTTCCTCGATGGTGTAGGGCGCGATGGATGCGAAATCCTGCTTCACGTCCCATGGACAGCCGGTCTCGGGATGGCGCAGCGCCGCCATGATGGCGAGGAGCCGGTCGATCGGTCGGGCATCGGATTGCATGGTTTCGCCTTAGCGCAGGATCCGCCGCCGCGCCATCGGCGGCAGGGCGCTTTCAACAGGGCTGGCCGGCGCGCGGGAAGCGAGATTGTATGGCACATTCTCGGATGAGGGCGCCGCCAGCGCGCCTTGTCGGACAATTTCAGCGGAGACGAGACATGGACCGATTCACCGGCGGCTGCCTGTGCGGGGACGTCAGAATTGTGGCGACCGGACAGCCGGACCGCGTCGGCCTTTGCCATTGCCTCGACTGTCGCAAGCATCACGGCGCGCTGTTCTACGCCGCCGCCATCTTCAACGAAGCCGCGGTGGCGATCGAGGGAGAGACGCGCGACTACGCCGGGCGGCATTTCTGTCCGCGTTGCGGCTCGTCGGTCTTTGCGCGCAGCGGGGGCGAGGTCGAGGTCCATCTCGGGGCTCTGGATGTGCCGAACCAGCTGGTGCCGACCTATGAGCTCTGGACGGTCCGCCGCGAGGCGTGGCTGCCGCCATTTCCGCTCTCAAGACGATACGCGCGCAATCGGGACGCGGCGGGCGGCTCCGAGGCGTAAACGGCCAACGGACGCTCACGCGCCTCGGAGGCGACGGGCACTGCTAAGTGCTGCCACCGGCACGTGCTGCCGGCGGAACGTGCTGCGTCGCCCAGAACGTGATCGCGCTCTGACGACATCGGGGATGGATTTTTGCGCCGTCCTGCATGCGAGGGGACGATGCCTGCGGCTGGCTGCATCCATATCCGTGATTCGCATAAGATGCATTATGGAACGTAATGGACCTACGAAAGCCCGGATTTCCGGGCTTTCGTTTCCGGCCGCATTTTCCTCGTCCTTTTCTTTCGTCGTTCGGGCGCTCGGCCCTTCCACACGGCGCCGTGCCGTGCGGCGATGCCGCCGAGCTAGACGGAGCGCGTCAGTGCGCCGTCGATGCGGATGTTCTGCCCCGTGATGTAGCTGCTGCGATCTCCGGCAAGGAACGCGACGAGGTCCGCGACTTCCTCCACCGTGCCGTAGCGGCCCATCGGGATCCGCTCGCGGCGATCCTCCTTCTCCGGCAGGCTGTCGATGAAGCCCGGCAGGACGTTGTTCATGCGCAGATTGTCGGGCGCGTAGCGGTCGGCGAAGAGCTTCGTATAGGCCGCGAGGCTCGCCCGGAACGCGCCGCTTGCCGGAAACATCGGATCCGGCTCGAAGACGGCGAAGGTCGAAATGTTGACGATCGAGCCCGATTTCTGCCGCTGCATGATCGGCGTGACGAGGCGTGTCGGGCGCACGACGTTGAGGAAATAGACCTCCATGCCTTCGTGCCAGTCCTCGTCCGTGAGCGCCAGGATTTCGCCCTTGGGCCCGTGGCCGGCGCTGTTGACGAGGACGTCGATGCGGCCGAAGGCCTCCATGGCCCCTTCGACAAGGCGCTTCAGGTCGTCCTCGGAGCGATTGGAGCCGGTGACGCCGATGCCGCCGAGTTCTTTCGCAAGCGCTTCGCCCTTGCCGGAGGATGAGAGGATGGCGAGCCTGTAGCCCTCCTCGGCGAGCCTGCGCGCCGCGCCGGCTCCCATGCCGCTGCCGCCGGCCGTGACGACAGCCACCTTATCATCTGCCATGTGCATTCTCCCTTTGCGGCCCGTGTCTTAGGCCTTGCCGGCGCCGCCCGGCAAGCTCTAGCCGAGGTAGATCCGGCTCGGCGGATAGCGCACGCGCGGCGGCACCTTGGTCGCCAGGAAGAAGCCGAGGCTCAAGGGGCCGACGCGGCCGATGAACATGACGGCGATGATGACCGCGCGGCCGAGGCCATCGAGCTCCGCCGTCGCTCCGCGCGACAGGCCGACGGTGCCGAAGGCCGAGGTGACCTCGAATGCCAGATCGAGGAAATCGCCGTCATGCGACAGCGAGATGATAAAGATCGAGGCCATCACCACCATCACGCTGACCATGCTGAGCGCCAGTACCTTCATGACCTCCTCGCGGCCGAGGCTGCGGCCGAAGGCGCTGAGGTTGGGCCGCTGGCGGAAGAACGCGACGGTGGCGAGCATCAGGACGATGAAGGTGGTCACCTTGATGCCGCCGGCCGTGGAGGTGCTGCCGCCGCCGATGAACATCAAGGACATGAACATGAGCGCCGTCGCGTCGTGGATGGCGGAAATGTCGAGCGTGTTGAAGCCGGCCGTGCGCGTCGTCAGCCCCTGGAACCAGCTTGCCATCAGCTTGTCGGCGATGCCCGGATACTGGCCGAGCGTTGCCGGGTTCGACCATTCGAGGACGGCGAAGGCGGCCACCGACCAGAGGATGAGAACGGCCGTCGTCGCCAGCATCAGCTTGCTATGCAGCGTGTAGTGACGCCAGCGCCGCTTCCTGGCGACGTCGGAGATGACGATGAAGCCGATGCCGCCGATGACGAGGAGCGCCGGGATGACGAGGTTGACCAGCGGATCGAGGACGTAGCGCGACAGGCTGTCGGGAAAGAGCGAGAAGCCGGCATTGTTGAAGGCCGAAACGGCGTGGAAGGTCGCCTGCCAGAGCCCTCCCCGCCAGCCGAATTCCGGAACGAAGACGAAGGCCAGGAGCGCGATGCCGACGAGCTCGCAGGCGAGCACGACGCGCAGGATCTCGCGCACGAGGCGCAGGAGATCGGCGAGCGAGGTCTGGTTCAGCTCCTCGCGCAGGAAGACCCGGTGCGACATGCCGATCGGCAGGCCGAGCATCGAGAGGACGAGGACGGCGAAGGTCATGAGGCCGAGCCCGCCCAGCTGGATGAGGACGAGGAGCACGAGCTGGCCGAAGAAGGTGAAATGGCTGCCGGTATCGAGGAGGGAAAGGCCGGTGACGGTCACGGCCGAGGTGGCCGTGAAGACCGCCTCCGCCCAGCTCGTCGGCCCCCTCGCCGCGAACGGCAGTTTGAGCGCCAGCGTGCCGGCGACGACGAGGCCGGCATAAAGGGCCGCCAGCACCGCCGGGGGCGGAAAGGCGATGCTGCGGCGGCCGAAGAGGGTCGGAAAGCCAAGCGCCATGCCGAGCGGTCTCAGAGGCTGTCGCCGAGGGCTCTGAGGTTGTCGCGGCGGCCGAGGAGCAGGAGCTTGTCGTCGGTGCGCAGGATCGTGCCGGCATCGCTGCAGGCATTGTATTCGCCGTTGCGCATCATGCCGAGGCAGCGCACCTCGAACTCCTCGGCGAGCTTCAGCGCGCCGATCGTCGTCTCATCGAGCTGCTCGGGCACGCGCAGATCGACGATGTGATAGCCGTTTCCGAGGCTCACATAGTCGCGCACCAGGGGGTTGTAGAGCATCTGCGCGATATGCTGGCCGATCTCGTGCTCCGCCTGAATGACGCGGTCGGCGCCGAGCTTGGTGAGGATGCGGTGATGGGTGCGGCTCGTCGCCTTCGCCCAGATGGTGGAAACGCCGAGGAGCCTGGCGTTCATCGTGCACAGGACATTGGCCTCGATGTCCTCGCCGATGGCGATGACGGCGACGTCGCAGGCGCCGACGCCGGCCTCGCGCAGCGCCTCCTCGTCGCGGCCATCGGCGATCAGCGCCTCGGCGAGTTCGTCGGCGAGCCGGGCGACGGGGCGCTCGTTGATGTCGATGCCGATGACATGGTTGCCGAAGCGCGCGAGCTCGGAGGCGACGGTGGAGCCGAAGGTGCCGAGACCGATGACGGCAAAGCTTCTATCTTTTCGACGTGGCATGGGCGCCCTTCTCGTTTCTGGCTTGTTGCCGGGTCGGCTCGTTGCTGGCCTCCGCCCGGCGGAGATATCGCTTCCGCGCCGGCAATCCAGGGCTAGGAAGGCCCGTCCACGAAAGGCAGCTCGATGACGAGGCCGTCATGGGCGGGTGCGACATGGGCCGGCAGCGCGCGCTTCAGGGCGTGGTAGTCGAGGTCGACATGCATGTGGGTGAGGATGGCGCGGCGCGGCGCCAGGGACTCGATCATGCCGAGCGCCTCCTCGACGGAGAAATGCGAGGGATGCGGCTTGTAGCGCAGCGCATCGACGATCCAGACATCGAGATCTTCCAGCGCGGCGAGCGCGGCGCCGGTCATCGCCGAGACGTCGGGCGAATAGGCAAAGCTGCCGAAGCGGTAGCCGAGCGAGGGAATGGAGCCGTGCACCTGGGGGAAAGGCAGGGCGGTCAGGGGGCCGCCCGGGCCGTCGATGACGACGGGCGTGCCCGCCTCGATGAGATGGGCGTTGACGATCGGCGGGTATTCGCTGCCCTCGGGCGTCCTGATGCAGTAGCCGAACCCCTCCTCCAGCCGGTCCATGGTCGGCCGGTCGGCGTAGATGTCGACGCGCCGGCGCATGGTCATGACGAAGCCGCGCAGGTCGTCGATGCCGTGGATGTGGTCGGCATGGGGATGGGTGTAGAGGACGCCGTCGAGCTTGGTCAGGCCGGCGGCGAGCGCCTGCTCGCGCAGATCCGGCGAGGTGTCGACGAGGACCTGCGTCGCCTCGCCCGTCGGCCGGATGCGCTCCACCAGGATGGAGCAGCGCAGGCGCCGGTTCTTCGGCTCGGACGGGTCGCATTCGCCCCAGTCGCCGCCGATGCGCGGCACGCCGGGCGAGGAGCCGCAGCCGAGGATCCGCACGCGCAGAATATCGCCCACGTCAGGGCCGCGGCACTTTGGAGAAGAGGCGGAAGAAGTTCGCGCTCGTCGTCTCGCCGATCTCCTCGGCGGAGACGCCCCGGCATTCGGCGAGGATCGCCGCGGTGTTGGCGACGAAGGACGGCTCGTTGCGCTTGCCGCGATGGGGCGTCGGCGCAAGGTACGGCGCGTCCGTCTCCACCAGGAGCCGATCGGCCGGCAGGTCGCGGGCGATGTCGCGCAGCTCCTGCGACTTCTTGAAGGTGAGGATGCCGGAGAAGGAGACGTAATGGCCGAGGGAGATCCCCGTTTCGGCGAGCGCGCGCCCGGATGAGAAGCAGTGCAGGATCGCCGGGAAGGCGCCCTTTTCCGTCTCGTCCTTCAGGATCGCGGCCATGTCGTCGTCGGCGTCGCGCGCATGGATGACCAGCGGCAGGCCGGTCTGGCGCGCCGCGGCGATGTGGCGGCGAAGCCCCCTCGCCTGTCCTTCGCGCGAGGCGTTATCGTAGAAATAATCGAGCCCGGCCTCGCCGATGGCGACCACCTTCGGGTGTTCGGCAAGCCGCACGAGATCGTCGGTGGTGACGTCCGGCTCCTCGTCGGCATTGTGCGGATGGGTGCCGACCGAGCAGTAGACGTCGTCATAGGCCTCGGCGATGGCGCGCACGCGCTCGAACTGACCGACGCGGGTGGAGATCGTCACCATGCGGGCGATGCCGACCCCCCTCGCCCGCTCCACGACCGCGTCGCGCTCGGCGTCGAAATCGGGAAAGTCGAGATGGCAGTGGCTGTCGACCAGCATCAGGCGGCCCCCGCCGTTGCCTCGCCCTCGACATAGCGCGGGAAGACGCCGGCAGGCGGCGGCAGCGCGGTGCCAGGGACGAGACGCCCTGCCTCGCCGAGGCTGGAGAAATCGCGCGATCCGGCCGGCACGCCGAGAAGGTCGAGAAGCCTTTCGGCCGAAGCCGGCATCACCGGCTGGACGAGGATCGAGACCTGGCGCACCACCTCGGCGGTGACGTAGAGGACCGTCGCCATGCGCTCCGGCTCGCTCTTGCGCAGCGCCCAGGGCTCCTGCGAGGCGAAGTAGCGGTTGGCCTCGCCGATGACCTGCCAGATGGCGGTCAGCGCCTGGTGGATCGCCTGCTCGTTCATGGCGGCGCGGCAGCGCTCCAGCAGCGCGTCGGCGGCCGCGAGCATCGCGGTGTCGGCCTCGGAGAAGGCGCCCGGCTTCGGTACGGAAGCGGCGCAATGCTTGGCGACCATCGACAGCGAGCGCTGGGCGAGATTGCCGAGGTCGTTGGCAAGGTCGGCGTTGATGCGCCCGGCGATGGCGTCGTGGCTGTAGGAGCCGTCCTGGCCGAAGGAGACCTCGCGCAGGAAGAAGTAGCGCATGGCGTCGAGGCCGTAATGCTCCACGATGGCGAAGGGATCGACGACGTTGCCGACGGATTTCGACATCTTCTCCCCCTTGTTGAAGAGGAAGCCGTGGGCGAAGACGCGCTTCGGCAGGGCGACGCCCGCCGACATCAGGAAGGCCGGCCAGTAGACGGCGTGGAAGCGCACGATGTCCTTGCCGATCATGTGGATGTCCGCGGGCCAGTAGCGCCAGCGCGGGGCGTTCTCGTCGGGAAAGCCAGCGGCGGTGATGTAGTTCGTCAGCGCGTCGACCCAGACATACATGACGTGGCGCGGATCGCCCGGCACCGGCACACCCCAGTCAAAGGTGGCGCGCGACACCGACAGGTCGCGCAGGCCCGACTTCACGAAGCTGACGACCTCGTTGCGGCGCTCGGCCGGTGCGATGAAGCCCGGATTGGCCTCGTAATGGGCCAGCAGCCTGTCGCCGTAGGCCGACAGGCGGAAGAAGTAGCTCTCCTCCTCGACCCATTCGACGGGCGAGCCCAGCGGCTCGCGACGGACGCCATCCTCGCCCACCGTCGTTTCCTTCTCGTCGAAGAAGGCTTCCTGGCGGACGGAGTACCAGCCGGAATATTTGTCCAGATAGATGTCGCCATTGTCGGCCATGCGCTGCCAGATCGCCTCCGAAGAGCGGTGGTGGCGCGGCTCGGTCGTGCGGATGAAATCGTCATAGGAGACGTTGAGCGCCTTCCACAAATCGCGGAACACCTGCGAATTGCGGGTCGCGAGCTCGGCGGGCGTGACGCCTTCCTTGGCGGCGGTCTGCTGCATCTTCAGGCCGTGCTCGTCGGTGCCGGTCAGGAAGAAGACGTCCTTGCCGTCGAGGCGCTGGAAGCGCGCCAGCGCATCGCATGCCAGCGCCGTGTAGGCGTGGCCGATATGGGGCACGCCGTTCGGGTAGAAGATCGGCGTCGTGATGTAAAAGGTCGGCTTGGCGGTCATCGCTCTGGGTCCGCGATCACATGAAAATGGGGCGGTGGGGATGGCGCGCGGCTTCGGCGACGGTCTCAAAGACGTTGAGCACGAACTGCCTGCGGTCGAGATTGAAGGTTTCCACCTCCGCCGAGCGTCGGGCCACCTTTTCCCATAGCTCCGCCCACCTGGCAAGCGGCAGGGAGGGCGGCGAAGCCCCCTCCTCCGGCTCCGGCAGACGGCGCACGCGCCGGTCGAGATAGCCGCCGACGAGATCGGAGAATTCCGCCCAGGCCGCGCCCCGTGCGGCGGCCGCCTGCTCGGCCACCGCCTGCATGCTCGCATGATCGGTGGCGGCGAAGGCGCGGGCAATGGCGCGGTAGAGGCCGAGACCGTTGCCGGATGCGAGCTCCAGCGCCCGCCGGGCGCTGCCGCCGGCCAGCACGGCGACGGTGGCCAGATCCCCGCCGGAGGGCTTTTCGGCGCCGACCTTTTCGAAGACGCGGGCGATCGCCGCCTCGTCGAGGGCGCCGAGATGAAACGAGCGGCAGCGCGAGCGGATGGTCGGCAGGAGCTGGCCGGGTCGCGATGTGACCAGCACGAAGACCGTCGCCTGCGGCGGCTCTTCCAGGCCCTTCAGGAGCGCGTTGGCGGCGCTGCGGTTCATCTCCTCGGCGCCGTCGACGATGACGATGCGCCAGGCCCCCTCTCCCGCCGTGGTGCCGAGGAAGGGCACGATGCGCCGGATCGTCTCGACCGAGATGACGGTCTTAAAAGTCTTGCGCTTGTCGTCCCAGGGGCGCTGCAGGTGGAGGACGTTCGGATGCCCCCCCTCCCCGACCCGGCGGTGCAGCGCATGGTTCGCCGGAATGGAAAGGTCGGTGATTTCGGCGAGGTCAGGCGCGGCACGGTCCGGATGGGCGAGCAGGAACTTAGCGAGGCGGAAGGCAAGCGTCGCCTTGCCGACGCCCACCGGGCCGGAAAGAAGAAGGCCGTGATGCAGCCGGTTGCCGCGATAGGCCGTCAGGAGCTGCTGTTCCGCTTCCTCATGGCCGAAGAGGAAGGGACTTTCCTGCGGCAGCGGCACGCCCGGCAGGCGGTCGAGCGAAGGACGCTCCTCGGCGGCGGGCTTCTTCGCCATGGCTAGCTCGCCGGCCCGGAAATGCCGAGCCTTTCGCCGACGGCGGCGCGGATGGATGCCGCCACCTCCTCTTCGCCCCGCGAGGCGTCGATCACCACGCAGCGTCCCGGCTCGGCGGCGGCGATGTCGAGGAAGGCCTTGCGGCGGGCCGCATGGATCTCCAGCCCGTCCGCCTCGAAGCGGTCGGCGATGCTGCGCAGGGCGGCGCGGCGAAGCCCCTCGCGCGGATCGAGGTCGAGGATGAGGGTGAGGTCGGGACGCGTCTCGCCGACGGCAATCTCCTCCAGCCGGTCGAGCTTGTCGGAGGAGGCGCCGGCCGTGCCCTGATAGGCCCTGGTGGAATCGGCGAAGCGGTCGGAGATGACCCAGGTGCCCTGCCCCAGGGCGGGCCGGATGACGTTCTCGACATGGTCGCGGCGCGCGACGGCGAAGAACAATGCCTCCGCGTCCGGCCCGAAAGGCTTCACCAGACCGGCGAGAAGCAGCTGGCGTATGGTCTCCGCCTCGGGGCTTCCGCCGGGCTCGCGCGTCATGACGACTTCGCGGCCGGCCTCTTTCAGGAAATCCAGGAGCCGCCAGGCCTGCGTCGACTTTCCGCAGCCCTCTCCGCCCTCCAGCGTGATGAAGAGCCCGCGCTGCGGCCCCGTCAGAGCCATCCGAGGAGGAGTTCCCCGAGCGCGTCGAAGGCCCGCCTGTGCAGCGATCCAACCTCGACCGATTCGGCCGTATAGAGCGGCGTCTCCTGGATGAGGCGGTCGCCCTCCCAGACCTTCAGGCTGCCGACGCGCACGCCTTCCGGGACCGGCGCCTCGATCGGGCCTTCGTAGACGGCCCGCGCCTTGAGCGGCTCGGTGGACGAGCGGGAGACGAGAATGCGGATCGGGCCCTTCGCCTTCAATTCGACGCCGCCCTTGGTGCCGCCGAAGACACTCGCCTCGGCGACCACCTCGCCTTCCTTGAAGGCGGTGATCTGGCGGAAGGAGCGGAAGCCCCATTCCAGCAGCTTGCGGGCCTCGGCGGCCCGCTCGCGCGGGTTCTTGCAGCCGTTGACGACGACGATGAGGCGCTGGGTGTTGGCGACGGCCGAGCCGACGAGACCGTAGCCGGATTCGGAGGTGTGGCCGGTCTTCAGGCCATCGGCGCCGATCCCCTCGCGCAGCAGCGGGTTGCGGTTGCGCTGGGTGATGTTGTTCCAGGTGAATTCCGGCTCGGCGAAGATTTTGTAGAGCTCGGGATAGTCGGCGATGATGTGGCGGGCGAGGATGGCGAGATCGCGCGCCGTCACGCGCATGTCCGGATCCGGCAGGCCCGTGGCGTCGCGGAAGGTGGAGTTCGTCATGCCGATCTCCTTCGCCCGCTTGTTCAGGAGATCGGAGAAAGCGATTTCCGAGCCGGCGATGCCTTCGGCCACGGCCATGGCCGCGTCATTGCCCGACTGGATGATGATGCCGCGCAAGAGATCGCCGAGACTCACCCGCGAGCCGAGCTTGGCGAACATGGTGGAGCCGCCCGAAGAGGCGCCGCCGTAGCGCCAGGCATGTTCGGAGATGACGAACTCGTCATCCATCGACAGCCGGCCTTCCCGGATCTCGTGAAAAATGTACTCGACGGTCATCAGCTTGGCCATCGAGGCCGGAGCCATGGGCTCGTCGGCATTCTTGTCGAGAAGGACCGTGCCGCTGTCGTAATCCATCAGCACGGCGAAGGGCGCGCTGGTGTCGAAATCCTGAGCGGCGGCCTGGAAAGGCAGCGCCAGCAGCAAGAACGTGCCGATCAGGCGAAGAAGAAAGCTGCGTGCCTGCAAGATGATCCCGCGCATTTCCGATTTGTTTCGGTTCCGTCCGCGGCCCTCATAAAGCGCGGCTGGGCGGCAGAATCAACGGCGGGAGGGTCGGCGGGGACGTTTTTGCGCGCGGCGTTGCCTAGCCGCCCTGCCCCATCACGGCATCGAGCGCGGCGAAGGCATCGTCGATACGCGCCTCCGGCAGATAGGAACTGCGCAGCGCCGGACGGGCGGGCGCCGGCTGCGGCAGCACGAAGCTGGCGGCCTGCGGCGCGGGGGTGGCTTCCATGCCGGCCGAGGCCAGCTCGGTGCCGGCGGCGAGCGCGGAATAGGGATCGAAAGGCGTGCCGGCGGCGAGCTCTGTCGGGTCCACCGCCTCGCCGAAGCCTTCGGCGACTTCCTTGGCGTCGGTGGTCGGGGCCTCCGCCGCGTAGGCGACCATCATGTTGGCGGCCGCATCCGCCGGATCCGGGCCGCTCGGCAGCTCCGGCCCGTGATAGGAGGCGAGCAGGAACTCCCTGTCGTCCTTCTGCAGCGGCGCCTGATCGACATACTCCACTTTCACGTTGGCGGTGCCTGCATGCTTGAAGTCGAGCATGTCGGCGGCGCGCTTGGAGACGTCGATGAGGCGATTGGAATGGAACGGCCCGCGGTCGTTGACGCGCACGATGACGGAGCGGTCGTTGTCGAGATTGGTGACCCTGACATAGCTCGGCAGCGGCAGCGTCGGATGTGCGGCCGTCAGCATGGCCATGTCGAAGATCTCGCCGTTGGCGGTGAGCTTGCCGTCGAAGGCATCGCCGTACCAGGAAGCGAGACCCGTGGCGGCATAGGCGTCGTTGTGCCTGGGCTTGTAGACGCGGCCGGCGACCTTGTAGGCCTTGCCGAGCTTGCGCACGGCCCCTGCCCTGAGCGAGGCGAGCACCGTCTCGTCGGGCGCCTCGTCAGCGGCGGCACTCGCGCCGGGGGATTCGGCGAGGCCGAGCGACATGCCCGCCTGCTGCTGTTCGGTCGAAACGCAACCTGCCGAAAGGCCCGAAAGAGCCAGGATGGCGATCGCGATGGTGAGGCGTGGTCGGCGCTTTTGTGGCTCCACCCTGCTCTTCCCCTAAGATCGAGGCCGACGGACGCAACACAGACGCTGCGCCCACCCTGCCTGACACCTCTTCCGCGCCGCCCGGCTTGTCGCCTTTTCGGGGCGCGGCCTTGCCCTGTAAGCTTCGGTCCTCACGCCAGAATATGACAAAGCTGGGGCAGCAGGACCCCCCTCGCCCCATTCGGCGCGGAACTGTGGCAGATCGGCAACCCTTTCCGCGCTGCGCGGAGGGCGCATCGGCCGCGGCCGGAAAGCTGCTTTTGGTTAACCGTAGCCCACGGAAAAGATTGAATAAAATCGGCTGAGCCCGCATCTGGATGATGGGATATACAGCGGGAAAGTGCGGCCATGGCCATGATAGAAGCCGAGACGCGCAAGGCGTCCGGCGAGGTTCTGCCGGGCGTTCAGCGATCGGCTCTCAATCTGGCGGCAGCGCGCGTTGCGGCCAATCTCCGGCATCGGCCGGTTTCGGTGGCCTTCCTCGCCGCCTTCCTGCGCTTCATCGATTTTTCGACGCTGTTTGCGATCGGCGCTCTTATCCACGTTTTCTACGTGGTGCCGAATGTGGGCAACTATGCCCTTCACTACTATCTGCCGCTCGTCGTCCTGCCCGCCCTCACCGTCTCGCTGATCGGCACCTTCAAGGGCTACAACCTCGACGCCTACCGGCGCCCGCTCGGCTATGTCGGCAAGGCCGCCGGGCTTTGGGCGGCCGTGTTCGGCGTCTTCAGCCTCGTTCTCTTCTTCTTCCGCGCGGGCGAGGATTTTTCCCGCCTGTGGCTGGCGGTGTGGTTCATCTGCGGCTTCTGCATGCTCGGCATCGCGCGGCTGATGCTGGCGCGCCTGGTGCGCGAATGGACGCGCAACGGCCTTCTGGAGCGCCGCGCCGTTCTCGTCGGCGGCGGCCCGGAAGCGGTTTCGCTGATCCATGCGCTCGACGCCGAGCCGGACAACGACATCCGCATCTGCGGGATCTTCGACGACCGCGACGGCGAGCGCGCCCCCGCCGTGCAGGAAGGCTTCCCGCGGCTCGGGCGCATCGACGAACTGGTCGAGTTCGGCCGGCGGGCGCAGATCGACCTTCTGATCGTGGCGCTGCCGCTGACGGCCGAGCGCCGGCTGCTGGAGCTGATGAAGCAGCTCTGGGTGCTGCCGGTGGACATCCGCCTGGCGGCGAACACGACGCGGCTGCGCTTCCGGCCGCGCTCCTATTCCTTCATCGGCTCGGTGCCGTTCCTCGACCTCTTCGACAAGCCGATCGCCGGCTGGGATTCGGTGGTGAAGCGGCTCTTCGACATGACGATCGCAAGCCTTGCGCTGATCCTCCTTTCGCCGGTGCTCCTGGCGGTGGCGATCGCCGTCAAGCTCGACAGCCGTGGGCCGGTCTTCTTCCGCCAGCACCGCTACGGCTTCAACAACGAGCTGATCGGCGTCTTCAAGTTCCGCTCCATGTACACGGAAATGACCGACGCCAACGCGGCGCGGCTGGTGACGCGCGACGACCCGCGCATCACGCGCGTCGGCCGCTTCATCCGCCGTACGAGCCTCGACGAGCTGCCGCAGCTGGTGAACGTTCTCAAGGGGGATCTCTCGCTCGTCGGCCCGCGCCCGCATGCGCTGCAGGCCAAGGCCGCCGACCAGCTCTACGAGCAGGTGGTGGACGGCTATTTCGCCCGCCACCGGGTGAAGCCCGGCATCACCGGCTGGGCGCAGGTGAATGGCTGGCGCGGCGAGACGGATACGCAGGAGAAGCTGGAGCGACGGGTGGAGTACGACCAGTTCTATATCGAGAACTGGTCGGTCCTGTTCGACCTCTACATCCTGTTTTTGACGCCCTTCCGGCTGTTCAACGACGAGGCGGCCTACTAGGCGCGCTGCTCAGGAAGGGCCGGGCTCAGCGCAGATCCGCCAGGGTCAGGCGCGGCCCGACCGCCGGGCGCGGCTTTCTCGCCTCGGGCTCGGGCTCGGGCTCGGGGGCCGGGACGGCGGAACGGTAGTTGGCGGCGTTGAAACCCCACAAGATCCCCAGCATCAGCCAGAAATGGCGCCAGTGCTCGCCCTCGTGCAGCGAGGCGCACATCTGCGGGCCGAGATAGCACATGAGGACGGCGATCGCCGCCGGATGGCGGGTGGTGCGGTAGTTGGCGATGCCCAGAAGCAGCGACAGGATGAAGAGGGTGAGGAAGGAAAAGCCCGCCACCCAGCCGTAATTCATGAACGAGCTCAGGAAGATGTTGTGAATGGGCTCGGTGAAGATCTTGTCCTGCTGCAGGATGCCGATGCCGATCGGGTTGTGCAGGATCATCGGGATGGAGCGGGCGTAGCGGCCGTAGCGCCCTTCCCGGCCCTCGTCGTAGGATTCGGCGACCGTGGCGCGCTGCTCGAACTTCTTGGCGAATTCCGGCGAGCTGACGAAGGCGGCAGACATGAGGACGCCGGCGAAGAGGGCGATGGCGAAGCCCCAGGCGACGACCCGCATCAGCTGGCCGCGATTGAGAAACACGATGTAGCCGCTGGCGCAGATGAAGGTGGCGACCGTGGCGGCGCGCGAGAAGGAGACGAGAATGCCGAGGGCGATGATGACCAGCGCCGGGCCGAAGAGAACCGTCCGGCCGATCCGCTGGTTCATCATGTAGAGGCACATGATCACGCCCGGCGACAGGAACGAGGCGTACATGTTGGGATCGTCGATGAAGGCCTTCGCCCGCCCGTCCCACAGGAGCGCTTCGATGCCGAGGGCGAAGCCGACGATGCCGAGGCAGGCCGCGATGACGCAGGAGAGCACATAGACGCGCATGAAGGTGTGGAGCTGGCGCGGACCCCAATCCATGGAGACGTAGCCTGCGGTGACCGCCAGGACGACGACGAAGGTCTTCTTGAAGCCCTCCTGCGCCACTTCCGGCTCGCCGATGAAGGGGATCGAGGCCACCCAGAACGACACGGTCCACAAGACGAGGAGCGTGAAGAAGATGAAGAAGGTGAGCCGCACCTTCTGCAGGACGAAGACGGACAGGACGAGCGAGGACATGAACAGGAAGTCGACCGGCGAAGGCCGGGACAGCGTGTAGTTCATGGCGATGACGGCGAGGAAGAAGACGAAGTTCCTCACCTGGGTCGGATAAAGCCCTGCACGGTCGGCGGCTGCATGCATCGGCCAACGGTCCCATGCGGAAGAAAGACGGCCGAGAGTTAGACGCGGCAATGGTTAATTTTGCCTGATCGGCGGGCGGCGCTGGGGGGCAAAATGGGCCGTCGCACAAGGCATAAAAGCGGCGTTGCAGGAGCCGTTCCGGCCAGCTTGTCGCAGGTGCGGAGCGACAGTTGGAAAAGGGTCTCCAATCGCATTGCGCCGGGGCAGTGCCATCACTATAGTCCGCCGCGCTCGGAGCGTAGCGCAGCCTGGTAGCGCACTTGCATGGGGCGCAAGAGGTCGTGGGTTCGAA
This sequence comes from Afifella sp. IM 167, assembly GCF_020144925.1. Classification (GTDB taxonomy): domain Bacteria; phylum Pseudomonadota; class Alphaproteobacteria; order Rhizobiales; family Afifellaceae; genus Afifella. The sequence goes on along the minus strand of NZ_NSLC01000002.1, from coordinate 374,790 downwards.
TCCCGCCGCTCCGACCATCCTGCCCCGACAATTTCCCTAAAGATCCGCAGAATCAGACCGCAGTCTCTCGCGGTTCGACTGGCTCGTTTCGGCTGGCTCGTTTCGACGGGCCCGGTCCGACTGGCTCAGTTCAGCTGGCTGATTGCAGCCGCGGCGGGCTCAGCCCTCGCGGCCGGCTTCCTCAAGGATGCGGCGCGCTTCCTGAAGCTCGCCGAGGATGGCCTTGAGACGGTCGCGGTCGGCGGCGGCGAAAAGCGGCCCCTCTTCTTCCGGGGCCTGCGCCTCGGATGCGGCGCGGGCAGAGGGCGCCTGGGCCGGCGCGGAAGCGGCATCGCCCTCCATGTCGGCCGGGGCGACGGTTTCCACGTTACCGGTCTGGCCGACGGCCACGACGAAGCGCAGCCCCTTTTCCTTCAACAGGCGCTGCACGCCCTTGATGGTGAAACCCTCGCCATAGAGGAGCAGGCGGATGCCCTTCAGAAGATCGACGTCTTCCGGGCGATAGTAGCGCCGCCCGCCGCCGCGCTTCAGCGGCTTGATCTGGGAAAAGCGCGTTTCCCAGAAACGCAAGACGTGCTGCGGAAGATCGAGATCCTCCGCGACCTCGCTGATCGTGCGGAATGCGTCCGGGGACTTCGTGCTCAAGGCGAGGCGCCAGGAAGGCTCAAGGCGTCGCGCCCGGCGCTTCGCCGTCGCCCGCCGTCACGGCATCGCTCGCCGCAAGAGCGTCGTTGATGCGCTGCTTCATGATGTTGCTGGGCTTGAACACCGTCACCCGGCGCGGCGGGATCGGCACTTCCTTGCCGGTCTTCGGATTGCGCCCGACCCTCTGGCCCTTGCTGCGTACCAAGAAGGAGCCGAAGGAGGAGAGCTTCACGGTCTCGCCGCCCACGATCGTGTCGGAGATCTCGGCCAGGACCATCTCGACCATGGCGGCCGATTCCGTCCTTGAAAGACCGAGCTCACGATAGACTGCCTCCGCCAGGTCCGCACGAGTTATCGTACGGCCGCCAGGGCGCGTTTCAGTTGCCTCCACGCAGGCCTCCTCAGCATCTGTGGGCACGGTATTCGCCTGTCCGAATAAGGTCAACATTGCGGCGCGCGGACCTACCAGCGCACCAGGATGGAGCCCCAGGTGAAGCCGCCGCCCATCGCTTCCAGCAGGACGAGATCGCCCTTGCCGATCCTTCCGTCGCGCACGGCGACATCCAGCGCCAGCGGGATGGAGGCGGCCGATGTGTTGCCGTGACGCTCGACCGTCGTCACCACCTTCTGTGGCGCGATGCCGAGCCGTTTGGCGCTCGCATCGATGATCCGCTTGTTGGCCTGGTGCGGGACGAACCAGTCGATCGTCTCAGCGCTCTCGCCGGTGGCGGCGAAGGCATCCTCGATCACGTCGGCGATGGTGGCGACGGCATGCTTGTAGACCTCGCGGCCCTCCATCTTCAGATGGCCGACCGTCTGCGTCGAACTCGGCCCGCCATCGACATAGAGCTTGTCGCGGTGGATGCCGTCGGAGCGCAGGTGACAGGAGAGCACGCCCCGCGCGCCCTCCCCTTCCTGCGCTTCCAGAACGACGGCGCCGGCGCCATCGCCGAAGAGGACGCAGGTGGTGCGGTCGTTCCAGTCCAGGATGCGCGAGAAGGTCTCCGCCCCGATCACGAGCGCGCGCCTGGCGAGACCGGCCTTCAGATGCGCGTCGGCGGTCGCCAGGGCGAAGATGAAGCCGGAGCAGACCGCTTGCAGGTCGAAGGCGTAGCCGTGGTGCATGCCGAGCCGGTCCTGCACGGTGCAGGCGGTCGCCGGGAAGGTCTGGTCAGGGGTGGAGGTGGCCAGCACGATCATGTCGATGTCGGCCGAGGTCATGCCGGCATCGGCGAGCGCCTTCTCGGCCGCCTTCACGGCGAGGTCCGAGGTCATCTCGCCTTCCGCGGCGATGCGCCGCTCGGAAATGCCGGTTCGCTGGACGATCCATTCGTCCGAAGTGGCGACGATGCTTTCCAGTTCGCGGTTTGTCAGGATCCTTTCGGGGAGATGGCTACCGATGCCCGTTACCACCGATTTCATCATGCCGGCGCCACCTGTGTCCCTTCCGCCGCCCTGTCTTCGTCGCTGCCGAAACTCAGGCGGAGATCGGCGGCGATCTGCCGCGTGAGGTCGCCGAGCACCATGTCGCGGCCGAGCTCGACCGCACTTGCAAAACCCTCCGCATCGGTGCCGCCGTGGCTCTTCACCACAAGGCCATTGAGGCCGAGGAAGAGGCCGCCATTGACCTTGCGCGGATCCATCTTCTCGCGCAGGCGCTGGAAGGCGGAGCGCGCGAAGAAATAGCCGATCTTGGCGGCGAGCGTGCGACTCATCGCAGCGCGGAGATATTCGGAAATCTGACGGGCCGTGCCCTCGGCGGTCTTCAGCGCGATGTTGCCGGCAAAGCCTTCCGTGACGACGACGTCCACGGTGCCCTTGCCGAGATCGTCGCCCTCCACAAAGCCGTGATAATGGAAATTCGGATGGTCGAGCTCGCGCAGGATGGCACCGGCCTCGCGCACTTCCTCCACGCCCTTCACCTCCTCGGCGCCGATGTTGAGGAGGCCGACGGTCGGCCGGTCGAGGCCGAAGAGCGCGCGGGCCATCGCCGCGCCCATGACGGCGAACTGGACGAGCATTTTGGCATCGGAGCCGATCGTCGCGCCGACATCGAGGACGATGCTTTCGCCGCGCAGAGTGGGCCACATGGCCGCAATGGCGGGGCGCTCGATTCCCGGCAGCGTCTTCAGGCAGAATTTCGACATCGCCATCAGCGCGCCGGTGTTGCCGGCCGATACGGCGATCGCCGCCTCGCCGTCGCGCACGGCCTGGATGGAGCGCCACATGGAGGACTTCCAGCGGCCGACGCGCAGCGCCTGGCTCGGCTTGTCGTCCATACGGACCGCCACTTCGCAATGCACGAACCTGGAGCGCTGCGCCACTTCCGGATAGCGATCGAGCAGAGGCTTCACCTCGCTTTCCTGTCCATAGAGGATGAAGGAAAGATCCGGCCGGCGCTTGAGCGCAACGGCAGCTCCCGGGATCACCATCCCCGGCCCGGCGTCGCCGCCCATTGCATCGAGGGAAATGGTAATCGGTGTGGGCATCGCCTTATTGTGGTCGTTTCGCGGGCCGCGGGACAATACTCACTCGCCTCTCGATGACAAGCCGTTTGGAGGAAATGGTCGAGGGCTGCGTCAGTTGCGCCGACCCTTGAGCGCCTCGAGCGCGGCAAAGGGCGACTGACGCTCCGACGTGTCCTCGATTCGCTCGCCGAAGGCAGCGCCCTCGGCCCGCGGATACGGATCGAGGCCGAGAGCCACGTACTGGACGAGCAGATCGCCGATGTCGACCTCGTTGCCGAAATAGGGCTCGGCATCCTCCTCGCTGTCCACGGAGATTTCGACCGCCCGGCGCGAGGCGCGCTCGCCGGGCTCGGCCCTGCCCGATTTCTCGTCCGGCCTGCCCGGGCGCAGCGTGACGGCGATCTCCTCGTCGATCGTTTCGGCCACGGGGGCGAGCGTGACGACGCAGCTGCGGGTGGCCTCACCCGTGATGCGCCCGGCGAGCCGGTAATTGTCGCCCGCCATCGGCTTGATGAAAAGCTCGGCGGCGAGGCTCTCCACGGACGGCACGCCGAGCTGGTCGGCGATCTTCAGGAGCTCGGGCGGGCTCGCCTCGGCATGGAGTTCGCGGCCGGCCTGCGGAATCTCGGCAAGCCGCAGGGGCTTTGAGAAGGAAATCCTGGTCATGTCGCTTATTCTTCCTGCACGCTTTCTGGCGGAGTGCCCGCCGGAAGGAGGGTTTCAGGGGCCGGAAACGGCGGCCTGCCCTGCCTGAAGGCGGCGCCCGGCGCGGCTTCGAGCGCGGCGAGCACGCCGCGCAGATAGGCCGCCAGCCGATCCGCCAGAGCGGGATCGGCTTCCGCCTCGAAGATATTGCGTGAAATCGCCTCTTCAAGCGTCTCGCCCTCGCCGGAGAGGGCCGCGCCATAAGCGCCAAGCCGCCCGCCATAGGTGGAGAAGATGGCCTTCATGCGCCGCGGAATGCGCTTGTCGCTGACGCCGAGGTCGCGGAAGGTCGCGTCCATCTCCTGGACGAACACCTCCGCGGTGTCGCGCGCCAGTTCCGGATCGGGGTCCGGCCCGCGCGTCAGGCTGTGGACGCAGGCAAACAGGTGCATCGCCAGCATCTCGAAACGGCCGTCGACGGTATCGGCGACGCCATATTCCTCGTAGAGCGCGCGCTGGCGCGAGGCATTCACGACGGCGGCAAAGAGGGTTTCGGCCGGCGTCTGCCTGGGCGCGGAAAAGCGTGCGAAGAAGCCTTTCATCGCAGATTGCGGGGGAAATGCCCCGCTCCCGAAGGCGCTGCCGCCGTGCCAGGCTCTTGCGAAGGCCATTGCATTGCCGCAATCACCCCGCTAGCAAGCGGGGCTTCAACGGGACGACCATGACCAGAACACACGCTCTCGCTCTCCTTCTTGGCGCCGCTGCCGTTCTTCCGCTCGGCGGATGCATCGGGGAAACCCAGCACCGCGGCTATGTGGTCAACGAGCTGGCGATGGAGCAGGTCCCCGTCGGGGCAAGCCGCGAACAGGTTCTGATCGCGCTCGGGACGCCCTCCACCACCGCCGATTTCGGTGGCGAGGTATTCTACTATATCTCGCAGACCGCAAGCCGGCCCGTGGCTTTCCTGAACCCGCGCGTCACCGACCAGCGCGTGCTCGCCGTCTATTTCGACGAGAACGAGCAGGTGTCCCAGCTCGCCAATTACGGCCTGCAGGACGGGCGCGTGTTCGACTTCGTTTCGCGCACGACTCCGACGGCGGGCAAGGACTTCTCCTTCGTTTCACAGCTTCTCAACGCCGCGGGCCGCGTCGCGCTCTAGGCTTTCCCCTGGGAAATTCGAAGACGGCGGCGCAGGCGGGCGCCGCGAATGCCGCAGCGCGGCCGACAGGGTGGAATTCGCGGCCGGCTTCTGCCATCTCTTGCGCCGATGGATGGGTGGCCGAGCGGTTGAAGGCACCGGTCTTGAAAACCGGCAGGCGGGAGACCGTCTCGTGGGTTCGAATCCCACCCCATCCGCCACCTCGGGTGAAGATTCGCCGGACACTAAGTTAGGACACGATGTTCTTGACGCCCATCTGGCCGGTGGTGCCGTTGCCTTCCGGGGCATGCCGGTAGTTCAGCCGCACAGTGTCGGCGTGCAGAGGTTCGGCGTGATGTGGTGGGGCAGGACTTTTCATATGCACCTCCGTCCCATATCTTTGCGGTTAGGCGATAGTTGCCGCTCACGAAATCATTGTCGAGTTCGAGGGGCGCTTTCGCCTTGGATATACAGCTGCCGAAAGAACACCTGTCAAAGCCATCGGGAACCGTCCTTGAAAGCTACCTTCGCTTTCTGCCCCAACGCTTGTCCCAATGGGCTATTTCACGCATTGCAGTCTGCCGACGCAGGTGCCAGGGTGGGTCCGGCCTAAGGTTTGGTTTCCAATATTGGGAATAGGGCACTGCAAACGAAGCTGCATTTTTTTCCGGGGGGCACGATGACGGTTTCGGTTTCGATGATCAATATGAAGGGAGGAGTTGGTAAAACAACACTCACCTTTAATCTGGCTTGGTATTCTGCATGGCAGGCCGATCTCAAAGTCCTGGCCGTTGACTTAGATCCCCAGGCCAACCTGAGTCAGTACTTCATGGGGGCGGAACGCTATTTGGAGTATTTGAGTAGCGAACGCGCGACGGTTATGGATATTTTTGAACAGTTTTCTTCACCCAAGACCGAAAATGGAGCGCCGACTCCGATAGATCCCGCGAATGTAATACACCACCTGCACAGGTGGAGCGACGGAAGTCTTCTTGACTTAATACCATCTAGACTTGAGTTATCGTGGACGCTCAAAAATCCAACTGAAAAGGCTCACCTCCTTCCCAAATTTTTGGCGAGCGTTAGTAAAAATTATGATCTTATTCTCATAGATTGTGCGCCGACTGAATCCATATTGACAACGGCCGCCTACCGATCAAGCAGGTATGTTGTCGTTCCGGTAAAGCCAGAGTTTTTGGCCACGATCGGTTTTCCGCTTTTGGCTAGGTCTTTACAAGAGTTCAAGTTGATGAATCAGGATCAGCAACTTGATATCTCGAGCGTAATTTTTAACGACATGCGACGCAGTAACACGCCACCTGAGCAAATCAAATCTCGCAGCGACGTAATATCTCTCGCGAATACGTACGATTGGCCCGTATTATCTGATGTTGCCTATCATTCGGATTCTTATCCGGCAGGCTCGCGTTCGGGAAAGCCGATATTTCTTACAGAATATGCTAGAGACTATGTCAAAAGTGAATTTGGGGAAGTAGCAAATAAATTTCTGTTGTCGGTAGGTGTGTTATGAGAAAAGAGCGTGCGGCGGCGCTTAAGATAGCCTTGATCCTAGAAGAATATTCAAAATCTGAATTAAGGCTTGCGGTCAAGATTCTGCGCGGCAGTGGTCGAGAAGGTATTCTTCTGAACTACGTTGAAGACGAGCAGAAACGCCCCTCTCGTGATTCGAAAAGGTCGGAGATACCGTCGACTAGGCAATCTTCGTCTGAAACTAAATCTAGAGCGATTTCGAGACTTGAGAATAGTGATCCGGAGAAATTTGGTATTTTGCGCGAGTTTGAGAAGCTTATTCAGGCAGGCGAGGTTTTAAAAACTAATGAGGCGGTTCGAAATATTGGGGATCTCACCGGTAAGAAATTTGTCGTAAAAAAATCTCGGAAGGAATCGATTGCCGCTCTGCTCGTGGTTCTCGCCGAAAGCAATATTGAGGACATCCGCAATTTCATTAAGGCGGCTATTGCTCCGGAGGAACGTGTGGGCGGTGATCAATATCAGAGGCTCGCGGACTTTTTGATCAAGGGAAAGGGATAATCTCGAACTCGCTTTGGTTCGTTCCCGATGTCGAAAGATTAGATTGAGCTCGTCCATAATGCTAGGCGCGATGTTCGTGCGACCACTCGCGAGAACGAATGTTTCCAGGATAGACAGCTCGCTCTCCAATTGATGATAACAGGGTGCCGAGCTGACGTGCCGGCTTGCCGCCTGGAACTTCCGCTATCGCTCTCTGCGGCGCCAAAGCTGCCTTTCCGGATCGTCCCCAGTTTCCGGACGTCTGCCGGGACCCATGTCGTGCCGGTTTGCGCGCGCTTGCTCCGTCATGGGCCGATCTAGGCCTCGATCTTGACGAAGAATAGGGCTTGCTTCAGACGGGGCCTCGCCTCGCCGCGCCCCGTTTCCATCGGAGGAACCCATGCTGACAAAGACCGATTTCTACATCGACGGCGAATGGGTCGCTCCCGTTGTCGCCCGCCCGTTCGAGCTGATCAATCCGGCCAATGAGATGCCGGCGGCGACGATCTCGCTCGGCAGCCAGGAGGACCTCGACAAGGCGGTGGCGGCGGCAAGGGCAGCCTTTGCGAGCTGGGGGCGGAGCGATCTCGGCCACCGGGTCGGCCTTATCAAGAGGCTTCTGGAAATCTACAAGGCCCGCGCCGGGGAGATGGCGGAGGCGATCACCACCGAGATGGGCGCGCCGATCTCGTTCGCCCTCTCCGACCAGGTCGGCGCCGGCATCTGGCACATGGAAGGCTTTCTCGACGCGGTCCAGGAGATCGAATTCGACCGCCCGCTCCGCCCGGACGTGCCGAACGAGCGCATCCTGCGCGAGCCGGTCGGCGTGTGCGGCCTCATCACACCGTGGAACTGGCCGATGAACCAGGTGACGCTGAAGGTGGTGCCGGCGCTGCTCGCCGGCTGCACGGTCATCCTGAAGCCGTCGGAGATCGCCCCCCTCTCCTCCATGCTCTTCGCCGAGATGATGCACGAGGCCGGCGCGCCGAAGGGCGTCTTCAACCTCGTCAACGGCGACGGAGCCGGCGTCGGCTCGGCGATGTCCGCCCATCCCGGCATCGACCTGATGTCGTTCACCGGCTCGACCCGCGCCGGCATCGCCGTCAGCAAGGCGGCGGCCGATACGGTCAAGCGCGTGGCGCTGGAGCTCGGCGGCAAGTCGCCGAACATCATCTTCGCCGATGCGGAGCTGGAGCGCGCCGTGAAGAAGGGCGTGCGCCACTGCATGGAAAATACCGGCCAGTCCTGCAACGCCCCCACCCGCATGCTGGTGGAGGAGAGCGTCTACGAGGATGCGATCGGCATCGCCAAGGCGACCGCCGAGGGCACCAGGGTCGGCGATCCGGCCGAGGAAGGCCGGCATATCGGCCCGCTGGTCTCGCAGGCGCAGTTCGACAAGGTGCAAGAGCTGATCGAGGCCGGGATTGCCGGCGGGGCGCGTCTTGTCACCGGCGGCGCTGGCCGGCCGCAGGGCTTCAACCGGGGCTACTATGCCCGTCCGACCGTGTTTGCCGACGTGACGCCGGAGATGCAGATCTGGCGCGAGGAGATTTTCGGGCCGGTGCTCGCCATGACGCCGTTCAAGAAGGAGGACGAGGCGATCCGCCTTGCCAACGACACGCCCTACGGGCTCGCCGCCTATCTCAGCACGTCGGACGCCGAGCGGGCGCGCCGCGTCGGCGGGCAGCTCAGAGCCGGCATGGTGCGTGTCAACAATACGGGGCTCGCCAAGGGCAGCCCCTTCGGCGGCTACAAGCAGTCCGGCATCGGCCGCGAGGGCGGCGTCTTCGGCATCGAGGAGTTCCTGGAGACGAAGACGCTGGCGCTCGGCGAGCTCGGCTGAGGAAAGACGCAAAATCGCCTGCTGCCGGCGCGGCGCAACTTGAACGGCGCGCCGGCGATATCCACATATTCGCCGGAACCTATGTGGCCGGTGCGGAGGTCACGGCGTCGGCCACGAGCAGCTGAGAGGTGACGCCATGGATATCAAATCGCTTATCCCGTTCGGCCGCCCAACCGCTCTGGCGCGCGGCGCTGAGACAGACCCCTTCACCGCCATGCGGCGCGAGATGGATCGCGTCTTCGAGGACTTCACCCGCGACTGGAGCCTGCCGGGCACCTATGCCGGCGCGAGCGGCTTCCTGTCGCCGAAAGTGAACGTCGCAGAGACGGAGAAGGGCATCGAGATCACGGCCGAGCTGCCGGGGATCGACGAGAAGGACATCGACCTCGACCTCGCCGACGGCGTGCTGACGCTGAAGGCCGAGCACAGGGCGGAGAAGGAAGAGAAGGACGAGAAGCGCCAGTACCACCTGGTGGAGCGCTCCTACGGCACCTTCATGCGCCGCTTCGCCCTGCCCTTCGAGCCGGATGCCGAGAAGATCACGGCCGGCTTCGACAAGGGCGTCCTGAAGGTGGAAGTTCCGCGCTCGCCCGAGGCCGAGCCGAAGGGCAAGAAGATTACCGTCAACGGCCACTGAGGCGGTTGCCAGGCTCTGACGGAGGGCTTCGGGCAGGCATTCCCGGAGGGTGCGCGCACAAAGGCGGAGGCGCTACGGCGCCTCCGTTCTTGTATCCGCGTGCCGGGCGATCAGCCGGGCGTCATGCCGCGCTGGCGCTCGGAACTCCGACGCAGGAGCTCCATCGTGGACAAGAGCAGGATGGAGATGCCGACGAGAATCGTGGCGAGCGCCAGGATCGTCGGACTTATCTCCTCTCTCAGGCCGGAGAACATGCGCACCGTCATCGGCGTCTGCTCGGGGCCGGCGAGGAAGAGCACGACCACGACCTCGTCGAGCGAGGTGATGAAGGCGAAGAGCGCGCCGGCGATGACGCCCGGCAGGAGCAGCGGCAGGATGATCTTGAAGAAGGTGGTCACCTGGTTCGCCCCCAGGCTCTGCGAGGCGCGCACCAGCTGCTGGTCGAAGCCCGACAGCGAGGCCGTCACCGTGATCACCACGAAGGGCGTGCCGAGCACGACATGCGCCATGATGATGGAGAAGAAGGTGTTGGCGAGGTTGAGCCGCGCATAGAAGGAGAAGAGCGCCGCCGCGGTGATGATCAGCGGCACGATCATCGGCGAGATCAGCACCGCGGTGATGAAGGCGCGGTACGGCATGTTGCGACGGCTGAGGCCGAGGGCGGCGAGCGTGCCGAGGGTGGTGGAGACGATCGCCGAGGATGTCGCGATGAAGAAGGAATTGCGGATCGAGTGCAGCCATTCCTCGCTCGACAGCAGCGCCTCGTACCAGCGCAGCGAATAACCCTGCGGATTGAACGACAGCATCTGCTTGGTGAAGGTGAAGTACGGCTCCGCGTTGAAGGAGAGCGGCACGATCACGATGATCGGCCCGATCAGGAACAGGAAGATGAGCGCGCAGATCACCCGATAGGTGTAGTACCAGACGCGCTCGCCGGTTCCGGCATAGGTCGGAAGTGCCATGAGGATGTCCTTCCCGTCAGCCGAATTTGAGCCGATCGACACCGATCAGCTTGTTGAACAGCCAGTAGAAGACGAGGACCGCGACCAGGAGAATGGTCGCCAGCGCGGAGGCCAGCTTCAGCTGCGCGCTCGAGCCCTGCATGTTCTGGGCGATCAGGTTGGAGATGAAGATGCCGCTCTCGCCGCCGACGAGGGCCGGCGTGATGTAGTAGCCGATCGCCAGGATGAAGACGAGCAGGACGCCCGCCGCCAGCCCCGGGATGGTGAGCGGCATGTAGATCTTCGTGAAGGCGGTGAATTGCGTGGCGCCGAGCGAGCGTGCCGCGCGCATGTAGCTCGGCGGGATGGTCTTCATCACCGAGTAGAGCGGCAGGATCATGAACGGCAGGAGGATGTGCGTCATGGCGATGATCGTGCCGATCTGGTTGTAGATCATGCGCACGCGCCCGTCGTCGCCGACGATATTGGCCCAGACGAGAAGGTCGTTGATCACCCCCTGCTGCTGGAGAAGCACGATCCAGGCCGATGTGCGCACGAGGAGCGAGGTCCAGAAAGGCAAAAGGACCAGGATCATCAGGAGATTGGACTTGCGCAGGGGCAAGGTCGCCAAGAGATGGGCGATCGGATAGCCGAGCAGGATGCACAGGCCGGTGATCGCCATGCTCATCCAGGCCGTGCGCCAGAAGAGGAGCCGGTAGACCTGGTAGACCTCCGGGCGTTCCACGATCTCGCCGCGGGTGTTGTATTCGAAGTCGAGCGCCAGAAGGTAGTAGGCGGGCGTCAGGATGCGGGTTTCGCGCTTGATCAGCCGCCAGAATTCCAGATCCGCCCAGTCCTCGTCCTCTGCCAGAAAGGCGTCCCTGTAGGGCGGCGACATTTCCTCCACATCGCGGGCGGTGCTCATGACGAGGCTGCGGGCGCCGGGGATTTCGCGGTTGATGCGGGCGGCCGCGCGGCCGATGGTGCGGTCTTCCACGCCCGTCTTCATGTCGCGCGCCATGGCGGCGAAGACTTCTTCGTCCGGCACGTCGTCGCCCGACCAGTCCGCGATCGCGGCGGAGGTTTCAGGCAGGTAGTTGGCGACTTCCGGATTGTGGATGGAGCGGAAGGTCATCTGCGCGATGGGCCAGCCGAAGGTGACCACCAGGAAGGCGAGAAGCGGGGCGACCAGATAGAAGGCGCGGCGGCGCTGGCGGGCCTGCGAGCGGCGAAGCGATATCTTGAGGGGCGTGCCGTCGGCCGTCGTCAGGGCCTTGTCCTGCGCCTCGTCCTCTTCGTCGCGCGCGGGTGAATAGCCGTCCGCGGTGATGTCCGCCATGTTCCAATACCCAGTTCCGGCCCAGGGATGACCGGACGCCGAGGGGCGTCCGGCCGGGTCTCAACTCTGGCGCTTACTGCGCGAGCCAGGCGTTGAAGCGCTCTTCAAGCTGGTCGCCGTAATCGGCCCAGAACTCGGTGTTGAACTGCACCGCGGTCTTGAAGTTCTCCGGGTTGGTCGGCATGTGCGGCTTCATGTCGATCTCGGTGCCCTCGAGCATTCCGACCTCGGGCACGGACGACTTGCGAGCCGGCGCGTAGGAGATGTACTTCGCCTGGTCCGCGAGACGCTGCGTGTCCGTGGCGAAGTAGAGATAGTCCTTGATCAGCTTGAGGTTGTCGTCGCCCTGATCGACCGGCACGACCCAGCCATCGACCTCAAACATCTGGTGGTCCCACATGATCTTGAAGGGCTGGTCCTCGTTGACCTGCGCGTTGAAGATGCGCCCGTTATAGGCGGTGGCGATCACCGCCTCTTCGTCGGCGAGCATCTGCGGCGGCTGGGCGCCTTCCGACCACCAGATCACGTTGTCCTTGATCTCGTCGAGCTTGGCGAAGGCGCGGTCCTGGCCTTCCCTGGTCTCCAGCACGTCATAGACCTCGTCGGCCGGCACGCCGTCGGCGATCAGGGCCCATTCGAGGTTCTTCTGCGGGATCTTCTGCAGCGCGCGGGTGCCCGGGAACTTCTCCAGGTCCCAGATGTCCTTCACCGTCTTCGGACCGCCATCGGGAAAGGCGTCGGTGTTGTAGGCGAACATCGTGGCGTAGAGGATCTGCGGCACGAAGCATTCGCCGAGCGTGCCCTCGATGAAGTCGTCGGTCGGCTTGGCGCCGTCCGGACCCGGGGCCAGCCATTCGTCATGCGGGATGCGCATGATCAGGCCCTCGTCGCAGGCGCGCTGGGCATCGGCCTGCAGCATGTCGACGACATCCCAGGTCACGTTGCCCGCCTCGACCTGCGAGCGGATGCCGGCAAGCGCGTTGGCGGACTTGTCCTCGTTGAAGATCTCCGTGCCCGTCTTTTCGCTGTAGGGCTCGTGATAGGCCTTCACCTGGGAATTGGTGTAGGCGCCGCCCCAGGAAACGATGGTCAGCTGGTCGCCTTCGGCGGCAAGGGCCGCGGCGGGTATGAGGGCCGTTGCGGCCAGAATGGGAAGAATACGCTTCATTCGGAACTACCTCCGGTTTGGTTTTGGTCCCGTTTGGGAGCTTGTGTGCGGCAATTGGGGTAACTGCCTGCCGATGGGCAGCGGCGCCACGGTCTGGCGCGCTCTGTCAGGCGTCGAGCGCCCGACAATCCTCGATCGTCCAGCCAAGGCTCGCAGCCTCGCCTTCGCTGAGGCTCGGATGGCCGGACGCATTGGGAATCTTCACGATGAAATCGTCATGTCCCGCCACGGCAAGGCGTGTGCGGATGTGGTCGCCGAGATAGATGACCTCTGCGACCTTGCCCGTCAGGACGTTGGGCATGGAGCCCTCCGGCGGGTTGATCTGAACCCGCTCGGGGCGCAGCGACAGGGTCGTGCGCTCGGTCGAAGCGTCGATGTTGACCGGCAGGGCACGGATCGTCTCGCCGGTCTCCAGCTTGACGCGGATCTCCGTGTCGCTGGTGCGCTCCACCACCTCGCCGAGGAGGCGGTTGTTCTCGCCGATGAACTGGGCAACGAAGGCGTTGTCGGGCGCCTCGTAGAGCACTTCCGGCGTGGAAAGCTGCTGGATGATGCCGTCGTTGAACACGGCGACGCGGTCCGACATGGTCAGCGCTTCGCTCTGGTCGTGCGTGACGTAGACGACGGTCACGCCCAGGCTCTCATGGATATGCTTGATCTCGAACTGCATCTGCTCGCGCAGCTGCTTGTCGAGCGCGCCGAGCGGCTCGTCCATCAAAACGAGGTCCGGCTCGAAGACGAGAGCGCGGGCGACCGCGACGCGCTGCTGCTGACCGCCGGAGAGCTGGGCCGGGCGCCTGTCGCCCATCTGCGGCAGCTCCACCATGGAAAGGACGCGGTTGACGCGCTCCTCGGTCTCGCTCTTGCCCATGCCGCGGACCTTGAGCGGGAATGCGAGGTTTTCCGCCACCGTCATGTGGGGAAAGAGCGCGTAGTTCTGGAAGACCATGCCGATGCCGCGCTTGTGGGGCGGCACGTTGTCGATGCGCTGCTCGTGCAGCCAGATGGCACCGTGGGTGGTCGATTCGAACCCCGCCAGCATCATCAGGCAGGTCGTCTTGCCCGAGCCGGATGGGCCGAGCATGGTCAGAAATTCGCCCCGCTTGATCGCGAGGTTCAGGTTCTTGATGACGAGCGTTTCACCGTCATAGCTCTTCTGAACGTCTTCGAAACGCACGTATGCGCTATCTTCGGCACCGTTTCCGGTGCCGCTGTCATGCTGCATGGATGCCTTTCTGCCTCGTCGGCCTGGCCCTGGAGGAAGCCGCGCCGATCCTGCTGCTGTTCCCGCTTGTTTTTGACGAGATGGGGCCGTTTACCACCTCTTGGCCCACGGCCGCCGTTTCCCCGGCGTGCCGCAGGCAGTGCTTGTTCTATGCCCTCACCTTTCCAAGAAATCGCCTCAAATGCAACCCGCGATGGCCAGAATACCGGGATTCGAACGCCTGCAACCTTTCTGGCCTATGCCATGCGGCTGCGACGTAAGCCTTTCATCTACTTGACGAATAGCTCGCGCGAGAAGGCGCAGAAGGTCTCCGAACCATTCGACGAAATGCGGATCGGCTCCGAAATCTCCATTCCCCAATCGTCCATCCACAATCCGGGCATGAAGTGGATGGTCATGTTGGGCTTCAGGACCGTCTCGTCGCCCTTGCGGATCGACAGGGTGCGCTCGCCCCAGTCCGGCGGATAGTTGAGGCCGATGGAGTAGCCGCAGCGCGATTCCTTGACGATGCCGTGCCGCTCGATGGTGCTGTTCCAGGCGTGCCAGACGTCGTGGGCGGTCGCTCCGGGTCTTGCCACCGAAAGGCCCGCCTCGATGCCCTCGGCCATGATGTCGGCGGCCTCCAGCATCTTCTTCGGCGGCGTGCCGAGGAAGACGGTTCGGCTTATCGGGACATGGTAGCGGTGGCGCACGCCGGCGATCTCTATGGTCGTCGCGGTGCCTGCCGAAAAGGGCTCGTCGCGCCAGGTGATATGCGGACAGGAGGTGCCGACGCCGTTGGGCATCAGGGGGACGATCGCCGGATAATCGCCGCCATAGCCGCCCTCCCCCGGTATGCCGCGCGTGCCGGTCGCCTGGATGATCGCCGCCACGTCGCACTGGCGAACGCCGTCGGCCATGGCCTCGACCGCGGCCTCAATGATTCGCTCGGTGATTCGCGCCGCCTCGCGCATCAGGGCGATTTCGGCCTCCGACTTCACCGAGCGCAGCCAGTTCACGAGGATGCCGGCATCGACGATCTCCGCCTCCGGCAGCTCCTCTTTCAGGACGGCGTCGGCACGGGCCGTGTAGTAGTAGCAGTCGGCCTCCACGCCGATGCGCGCCTTTGCGAGGCCGCGCTCGCGAAGCGCCGCCGCCATCACCTGCATCGGATGCTTGACCAGCGACTGCACATGGTCGTCGGCATAGCCGAGGATGTTCTCGTCGCTGAGGATGGTGGTCAGACGGGCGCCGTTGACGTCCTGGTTGCGGCCGATCCAGAGCGGGGAATCGAGCTCCAGGGCGAGGATGACGGCCTGATGGACGTAGAAGGACCAGCCGTCGTAGCCGGTCAGGTAGTTCATGTTGGCGGGGTCGCAGAGGAGGATGGCGTCGAACCCCTCGCGCCGCATCGCCTCCCGGGCGGCGGCCTGCCGCGCCGCGAACTCGGCCTCGCCGAAGGGGGTGTTGTTCTCACCGAATTGCATCCTCGAACCCTTCTCTCGATCCGCTCACCCGTCTCGCCGGCTGCGTCGCCGGCTTTTGGTCACAGTTCCCGTCCGATGGTCCCACGCAAGGAGCATGCCGGAGCGCAAGGCCGGGCGCCGCGGCTGATGGGGCGTGCGGCGTCCATCCGCGGAGCTTCCTCAGAGGCCGGAAGCGACGCGGTCGACCGCGCGCCTGGTGGCGTTCACCACCTTGTCCACCTCCTCGCGGGAGATGACGAGCGGCGGGGCGAAGCCGAGGATCTCGCCATGCGGCATCGCCCGGGCGATGACGCCCTCCTCCAACAGCGCGCCGGCGACCTTCATGCCGACCTTCAGGGAAGGATCGAGGGGCGCCTTCGTCTGCCGGTCGGCGGTGAATTCGAGCGCCGCCAGGAGGCCGACGCCGCGCACCTCGCCGACGAGCTCGTGGCTCTCGAAGGTCTCCTTCAGCCGCTTGAGGAAATAGGCGCCGGTGTCGCGCGCATTGCCGGTGAGGTCTTCGCGGTCGATGATGTCGAGATTGGCGTTGGCGGCGGCCGCGCAGGTCGGATGGGCCGAATAGGTCCAGCCATGGCCGATGGCGCCGAGCTCGTCGGTGCCCTTTTCCAGCGCCTGCCAGACCTTTTCGCCGACGATGACGCCGGAGAGCGGCAGGTAGGCGGAGGTCACGCCCTTGGCGATGGTGATCAGGTCTGGCTCGATGCCATAGGTGTGCGAGCCGAAATATGCGCCCGTGCGGCCGAAGGCGGTGACGACCTCATCGGCGATGAGGAGGATGTCGTATTTCTTCAGGACCGCCTGGATCTCCTGCCAGTAGTTTTCCGGCGGCGGGATGATGCCGCCGGTGCCCATGACCGGCTCGCCGATGAAGGCGGCGACGGTTTCGGGGCCCTCGGCGAGGATCAGCTCTTCCAGCTCCGCGGCCATGCGCTGCGAGAACTCCGCCTCGCTCTCGCCTTCGCGGGCGAAGCGCCAGTAATGCGGGCAGGAGGTGTGCAGGATGGGCGGGCGCGGCAGATCGAAGGCGTTGTGGAAGAGCGGCAGGCCGGTGAGGCTGCCGGTCATGATGCCCGAGCCGTGATAGCCGCGCTGGCGGGCGATGATCTTCTTCTTCTCGGAGCGGCCGAGGACGTTGTTCACGTACCAGACGAGCTTGATGTTGGTCTCGTTGGCGTCGGAGCCGGAAAGGCCCCAGTAGATGCGCTGCATGCCGAGGCCGACGCGCGAGACGATGCGCTCCGACAGGCGGATCACCTGCTCGTTCGAATGGCCGGCATAGGCGTGATAGTAGGCAAGGTTCTTCGCCTGGGCGTGGATTGCGTCGGCGATCTCGTCGCGGCCGTAGCCGACATTGACGCAGTAAAGGCCGGCGAAGGCGTCGAGGCTTTCCCGGCCGTCGCGGTCGACGATCGTGCAGCCCCTGCCGCCGGTGACGATGCGGCTCGGCGCCTCGCCGCGGGCGAACTGGGCCAGGTGCGTGGAGGGGTGGAAGACATGCGCCCGGTCGAGCGTCTCCAGATCGTTGGCGATGAGGTGCTTGTTCATGACGGGCAATCCTTTCAGGCAGCCTTGTGGGCGGCGCGGAGGTCTTTGGGCTCGGCGAGTCCCTCGATGCGGTGGCCCCTGCCCTCGCGGCGGAGGCCGGAGCGCTTCACCCCGCCGGAGGGGATCGGCGCCGGGACCCGCGGTGGGCGAATGGCGACACCGGACACGGCGCGGTGCGCCGGGTAGATGGCCTCAAGCTGCATTGGCCGAGAGTATCGCCGATGATGTGTACAATAGCGAGATGCGGCCCACGCCAAAGCCCCCCAGGAGACGGCATGATACCGAACCCCATTGCCCCGACCGTCGATTTCGAGGCGGATGGAATCCAGCACGGCTTCCTGCGCCTTCCCTGGAGCCGCAACGAATCGGCCTGGGGCAACCTGATGATCCCGATCACGGTGGTGCGGAACGGGTTCGGGCCGACGGCTCTCCTGACCGGCGGCAGCCACGGCGACGAGTACGAGGGACCGATCGCGCTATCCGACCTGGCGCGCAATATCACGCTGGAGGAGGTCAACGGGCGCATCATCATCGTGCCCTTCCTCAACTATCCGGCCTTCCGCGCCGGCACGCGGCTTTCCCCGATCGACGCTTTCAACCTCAACCGCACCTTTCCGGGCCGCCCGGACGGAAGCGTGACGGAGAAGATCGCCGATTTCGTGCTGCGGGTTCTCGTGCCGATGGCCGACCTCGTGCTCGACTTCCATTCGGGTGGCAAGACGCTCGACTTTCTGCCCTTCGCGGCCTGCCACGTCCTGGAAAACAAGGAACAGGAACGGCGCTGCCGAGAGGCGCGCGACGCCTTCTCGGCTCCCTATTCGATGACGATGCTGGAAATCGACAATGTCGGCATGCTCGACACGGAGGTGGAGGCGCTCGGCAAGATCTTTGTGACGACGGAGCTCGGCGGCGGCGGCACGGCAACCTCAACGAGCGCCGGGATCGCCAAGCGCGGCGTGCGCAACGTGCTGAAGCACATGGAGATTCTGGCCGGCGAGCGGGAGGAGAGCCCCTCCGTCGCGCTCGACATGCCGGGGCCGGAATGCTTTTGCTTCTCCGAGGCGGAGGGCTTCGTGGAGCCGCTCGTCGATCTCGGCGCGAAGGTGAAGAAGGGCGATCCCCTCCTTTACGTGCATCCGGTCGATCGGCTCGACCTGCGGCCCGGCGAATACCGGGCCGGCCTCGACGGCATTCTCGCCTCTCGCCATTTCCCCGGCCTGACGCGGCTCGGCGACTGTCTCGCCGTCGTCGCCGTCCCCGACGGGAGCGTTTGAGCCGCCTTTCGCGCGGCTCTGCCGGCTGTGTGACCGAGCGCACATTTTCCCCGCCTGCCCTCGCCTAGTGTCTTTTCAACGCAGACGAGACGGGCCCGACGGGCCGAGGAGCCAGACAGATGGAAAACCGCATCTTCACCGCCACGGCCCTGGTTTTCGCCACCCTGATGCTGGCGACCGCGCTGATCGTGGCTTCCATGATCCTGCCGAAGCCCGCCTCCGCCGGTTACGGCTACGGCCACAGCGTCACCAAGACGGCCGAGCGTGTGGCCTCCGTCGATCAGCGCGTCGAGCTGGTTGCGCTCAGCGCCTGCGTCAACGGCGAGCCCGAGCACAGCTTCGAAGCGCGCGCCACCTTCCTGACGAAGGCCGCCTGCTGAGTTTTTCGAGAGTTCCTCCCTCCAGTCACTTCACCGGGTCGCAAGGCCCGGTTTTTTTTGGCCTGGAGGCCGCCGGGCCTACGGGACGAGGATCGTCGCGCCCGTGGTGCGCCGGCCCTCGAGCGCCCGGTGCGCCTCGGCCGCGTCCGTCAGGGCGAATTCCTGGTTCACCTCGATCTTCACCACGCCCGAGCCCACGACCTCAAAGAGGTCGTCGGCCATCGCCCGCAGGTTCGCCGGCTCGGCGATGTAGGTGAAGAGGGTCGGCCGGCAGGCGTAGAGCGAGCCCTTCTGGGCGAGGAGCGCCAGATTGAAATCGGCGATCGGGCCGGAGGACTGGCCGAAGGAGACCCACATGCCGCGCGGCTTCAGGCAATCGAGCGAGCCCGGATAGGTGTCCTTGCCGACGGCATCGTAGACGACCTCGCAGAGGCTGCCGTCGGTGATCTCCCTGACCCGCTCGACGAAGTTCTCCTTGCGGTAGTCGATGACGTGGTCGCAGCCATGGGCGCGCGCGAGCTCGGCCTTCTGCGGCGAGCCGACGGTACCGATGACGGTGGCGCCGAGATGCTTGGCCCACTGGCAGGCAATGAGCCCGACGCCGCCCGCGGCGGCGTGGAAGAGGATTGTCTGGCCCGCCTCCACCCTGAAGGTCTGGCGCAGGAGATACTGCGCTGTCAGGCCTTTCAGCATCATGGCCGCGGCGGTGCGGAAGTCGATCCCGTCCGGCAGCCTGACGAGGTTTTTCGCCGCGATCAGGCGCTCGCCGGCATAGGAGCCCGGCGGGCCGACATAGGCGACCCGATCGCCGGGCGCGTAGCCGTCGACGCCCGGCCCGACCGAGACGACGGTGCCCGCCCCCTCGCCTCCCGGGACGAGCGGCAGGCCGTTCGGCGCAGGATAGAGGCCGGAGCGGAAATAGGTGTCGATGTAGTTGAGGCCGATCGCGGCATGGCGGACCTTGACCTCGCCCTCGGCAGGCTCGCCGATCTCGATCTCCTCGACCTTCAGGACCTCCGGTCCGCCGGTCTCATGTATGCGCACGACCGTCGTCATGAGCCACCTCCACCCGATTCCTGGCCCGCCGCCTTTTTCCGGCGCCGCCGAGCCATGACGTTGAAGATCTCGACGCCCGCGGCGAACGCCATGGAAAAGTAGATGTAGCCGCGCGGAATATGGAAGCCCAGGCCGTCGGCGATCAGCGCGACGCCAATCAGAAGCAGGAAGGCGAGCGCCAGCATCTTGGTCGTCGGGTTGTGCTTGACGAAGCTGGCGATCGGCCCGGAGGCCACGTACATGACGGCGATCGAGACCAGGACGGCGGCGATCATCACCTCCACATGCTCGGCCATGCCGATCGCCGTGATGATGGAATCGACCGAAAACACCATGTCGATGACGACGACCTGCGCGATGATGCCGGCGAAGCTCGAGCCGGCCTTGCGGGTAAGGTCCGCTTCCTCGTGCTCGATCTCGTTGTGGATCTCCTTCGTCGCCTTGACGAGCAGGAAGAGGCCGCCGCCGATCAGGATGAGGTCGCGCCAGGAAAATTCCTCGCCGAAGAGGGAGAAGACCGGCGCCGTCAGTCCGATCAGCCAGGAGAGAACGAGAAGCAGCGCGACGCGGAAGACGAGCGCGAGGCCGAGGCCGATCTGGCGGGCGCGCTTGGCCTGCTCTTCCGGCAGCCGGGCGACGACGACGGAGATGAAGACGATGTTGTCGATGCCGAGGACGATTTCCATGACGCACAGCGTCACGAAGCTTGCCCAGGCCTGCGGGTCCGTCAGAAGCTCAAGCAAGCGTGGGGCTCCCGGTCAGAGACGGGCCAGAAGCTGCTGCACTCCGGCGACGCAGAGAAGATAGAAACTTGCGACGAGAAGGACAGTCTCGGCGAAGAAATTGTCGCCGAAGCCGCCGATCAGAAGGATGGTGGCGGCGAGCATCCAGACCACCATCATGACAAGCGTCAGGGTTCGCCATTTCGTCACCCGGACCGGGTGGACGAAGTTGATCGGCAGGAAGGTGGCGACCGCCAGGAGCGCCGTCACGAGCAGCGTCATCCACGGCTCGGGCCGCATGGCGAAGATGACGAAGACCGCCAGGTTCCATGCGGCCGGGAAGCCGCGGAAGGAATTGTCCGGCTCCTTCATGCGCGTATCGGCGAAGTAGAGCGCGCCGGTGACCGCCACCACGCCGGCGGCGAGGATGCCGGAGAAGGTGCCGAGGCCGCAGCCGCTGGCGAGGATGATGGCCGGCACGAAGACGTAGGTCGTGTAGTCGATGACGAAATCGAGGGCGCTGCCGTCCCAGCGGGGCAGATGCGTGCCGACGTCGTATTTGCGCGCGATCGGTCCGTCGAGGGCGTCGACGACGAGGGCGATGCCGAGCCATATGAAGCAGGCGCGCCAGTTGCCCTGGCTTGCGGAAAGCGTCGCCAGGAGCGCCAGCGCGGCTCCGCTCGCCGTCAGAAGATGGATGAGAAACAGCGAGGCACGGCGGCGCGCCTGGTCGCGGTGCTCGCTGGCCCCCACAGGCCTCGTTCCGTTCAAGACACGCGGCTCCTCATCCCCTTGAGATCGGCTTTCCATCGTCCTGCGCCGGAGCTTGCCCAGATGGTTCGCCGAATCCACCCCGCGCGGGAACCCGCAGGCGAGGCATTGCCCTTTTTGCGGGCACAGATGCAAGCTCTTTGCACGGGTGGCACCGCCACACCTCCAGATATCAGGACCTATCTTCAAGGAAAGATGCCTCGGGCGTGGAAGGTTGCCAATTGCGGCAATAAATGATTGCCAAGCGATGCTTTGCGGGAAAACGGACGGATCATGAGAGCGAGAAAGCCACGAAGCGAAAAGTTCGAGGTCTGCGTCGTCGGCGGCGGCGCGACCGGCTGGGCGGCAGCCCTCGTGGCGGCCGCGGCGGGCCGCGAGACCGCGATCCTCGCCCCGCCCGCCGATTTTCCGCTGGGTCGCACGGCGGCCCTCTTTGCCGGCGCCGTCGAGCTTCTGACCTCTCTCGGCGCCATGGAGACGCTCGCCCAGTCAGCCGCCCCGCTCAAGGCGATGCGCCTCATCGACGATACGGGCCGGCTGCTGCGGGCGCCCGAGGTGATCTTCTGGGCCTCCGAGATCGGGCTGGAGGCCTTCGGCTACAACATCGCCAACCGGCGGCTGGTGGAGACGCTTTCCGGCCTTGCCCGCGACAATCCGCGCATCACCCAGTTCGAGGAGCCGGCGGCCGAACTCGCCTTCGGCGAGGACGAGGCGAGGCTGACGACGAAGAGCGGGGCGCATCTGGCCGCCGATCTCGTCCTCGGCGCCGATGGCAGCCGCTCGCTCGTGCGCGAGCGGGCGGGCATCGGCATGCGGCGCTCGCGCATGGCGCAGGCGGCGCTGGTCACGACGCTTTCCGTCGCCTTCGACCACCGCAACATCTCGACGGAGTTCCACAAGGCGAACGGGCCCTTCACGCTGGTGCCCATGCCGGGAGAGAATGTCAGCCTCGTCTGGGTGGAGCGGCCGGTGGAGGCGACGCGTCTAGCCGAGCTGCCCGAAGACGACTTCGTCGCGGCGGCGGAGCGCGCCTCCCATTCGCTTCTCGGCGAGATGCGGCTCACCGCGCCGCGCGCCAGCTATCCGCTCTCCGTCGGGCTCGCCGACCGCTTCGCCGCCTCCCGGGCGATCCTCATCGGCGAGGCGGCGCATGTCTTTCCGCCGATCGGCGCGCAGGGGCTCAATCTCGGCCTGCGCGACGTGGAGGCGCTGCAATCGCTGCTCGTCACCCATCGCGGCCGTCTCGGCCAGGAGACGGCGGAGGAATTCCACCGCCTGCGCCAGGGCGACGTCAGGAGCCGCACGCTCGCCGTCGACCTCCTCAACCGCTCGCTGCTGACGGGCATGCTGCCCGTGCAGGCGCTGCGTGCCGTGGCCCTTTCGGCCGCCGGCGGCTTCGCGCCGTTCCGCCGCTTCCTGATGCATCAGGGGCTGGCGCGCAGCTTCCGGGAGATCTGAGGCTCACTTGCCGAAAGGATTGAGCGGCAGGAGCCCGTTGCTGATCAGGTAGAGGACGACGCTCACCGTCACCACCGAGGCCGCGGTGCCGAGGAGGATGCCCGAAGAGCCCCGCAGCACGTAGGTATGGTACTGCGTGGCGATCACGTAGATCGTCGCGGCGGGCGGCAGCGAGGCCATCAGCACGCCGGTATAGATCCAGGTCGGGTCGAGCCCGCCGATCCAGGTGAGCAGCAGCCAGGCGATCGCCGGATGGACGATCAGCTTGATGGCGATGAGCACCGGAAGTTCGGCCGGCACCCGCTTCAGCGGCCTCAGCGCCACCGTCACCCCGAGGGCAAAAAGCGCGCAGGGCGCGGCGGCGTTCTGCAGAAGCGTCAGAAGCCGGTCGAGCGGCTCGGGCGGGCGGATATGGAAGACGGCGCCGAGAACGCCGACGATCGTCGCCAGGATGAAGGGGTGCAGCAGCACCCTGCGCGGGATGACGAGGAGTGTGCGGCTCAAGGGCTGATCGCTCGCGCCCGACAGCGCCATCATCAGCGGCGCCAGGGTAAAGACCAGCGTCACGTCGAAGCAGAAGACGAGCGCGGCCGGCGCGGCCGCCGCCGGCCCGATCGCCACGAGGGCGAGCGGCGGGCCCATATAGCCGACATTGCCGTAGCCGCCGACGAGGCCCTGCACCGTCGCCTCGGGGATGCGCCCGTCGCTGGTCAGCACCGCATACGCGAAGGCGAAGGCGAAGGCCGTGTAGGTGGCGAAGGTGGTGGCGAAAATGAAGTTCCAGTTCGCCAGCTGCTCGACCGGGGTGCGGGAAATGAGCTGGAAGAACAGCGACGGCAGGGCGAAATAGATGACGAAGATGTTGAGCCAGGCGAGCGCCTTCTCCTCCTCGCGCCAGATGCGGCCGGCGAGGAAGCCGAGGAAGATGAGCCCGAAGAATGGCAGCGCGAGGCCGATCACATTGCTCATCGCGGCGGGCCCCCTCCCCGTTCTGCCTTTGTGACGCTGCCCGTGACGGCGCGGGGCGCCGGCCGGCGCGGTTGCATCCGGTCGCGAGCTTGGGTAACCCTCCGCCTGCCCTGCGGGCTAGACGGTTTGACCCCGCCGCGTCAATTGCAGGTCCTTTCCAGCGGTCCGAGCGATGTCACCCCGCCGATCCACCTCCACGATGCGGCAGCTGCGCTACCGGCTGGAGCATGCCGTGCTGATCGGCGCGGCCTCGATCCTGCGGGCCCTGCCGGCGGAAGTCGCCTCGTCGATGATGGGAAAGCTGTGGGAGATCTTCGCCCCCAGGACCCGCCGGCACGCCCGCGTGTTGAAGAACCTCGCCATCGCGTTTCCCGAAATGAGCACCGCGGAGCGGGAAGAGATCGCCCGCCGGCAGTGGAACAATCTCGGCCGCACCTTTGCCGAAACCTTCAGCGCGGACCGGATCGCCGGCAGCGAGAGGGTGGAGGTGAAGATCGATCCAGAGCTCCTGGAGCGCGTCCGGAGCTCTGGCGAGGGTCTCGTCGTCGTCGGCTCCCATTCGGCGAACTGGGAGATCGCCGCCCTCGCCATCCCGGCCGAACTGGAGACGATGGGCCTTTACCAGGCGCTGAAGAACCCGCTCTCAGACGCCTACATCACGGTCATGCGGCGAAGGGTGTTTCCGGGGGGGCTTCTGTCCAAGACCCACTCCACGCCGCGCCGCGTGATGGCGCATGTGCGCGCCGGCAAGGCCGTCGCCATCCTGGCCGATCACCGCGAGGGCAAGGGCATTCCGGTGACGTTCTTCGGGGCGCCGACGACGGCCAATCCGTTCCCGGCAATGGTGGCACGCCGCTTGCGAGTGCCGATCGTCGCAGGACGCGTCGTCAGAAACGGGGGTGCCCGCTTCACCGTCGAGGCCACCGAGCTCGCCTATCCGGTGAGCGACGATCCGACGGCCGACGTCGCCGTCCTGACCCAGACGATCCAGTCCACCTTCGAAGGCTGGATCCGGGAGAGGCCGGGAGAATGGATGTGGGTGCACGACCGCTGGAAGGGACAGAACGTCGCTCCGCCAGGCGCCTGAGCCCGCAGCTTGACATTCTTGCGGGCCGCACGATGTTTCCGCCAAAGGTTGAGACATGAGCGCTATACGGTCTGCAAAGTTCAATGTCGGGGACGTGGTGAAACACCGCTTCTTCCCCTTCCGGGGCGTCGTGTTCGACGTCGATCCGATATTCAGCAACACCGACGAATGGTACCAGGCCATCCCCGCCGAGATGCGCCCGGCCAAGGACCAGCCGTTCTATCATCTGCTCGCCGAGAATGCGGAGACGGAGTACGTCGCCTATGTCTCGGAGCAGAACCTCGTGCCGGACGACAGCGGCGAACCGGTCCGGCATCCCCAGATCCCGGAGTTCTTCACCTCGTTCGAGAACGGCCAGTACCACATGCGCGAGGCGCCGCACTGAGCCTGCTGCCGGCCATCTAGAGCCCGGGCAGGTCGACCCCGAAGGTCTGCACCAGAAGCACAGCGTTGAGCGAGAGCACGACGATCGAGCCGATGATGGCGGCGGCATCCATCCATGGACGATTGACGAAAGCCCCCATGATCTCGCGATTGCGGGTGAAGAGGACGAGGGCAATCATCGGCACCGGCAGGGCGATGGAGAGGATCACCTGGCTGATCACCAGCGCCTGGGTAGCGTTGACGCCGAGGGCGACCACGACGAAGGCCGGGACCATGGTGACGAGGCGGCGCAGCCAGATCGGGATGCGGAAGCCGACGAAGCCCTGCATGATCGTCTGGCCCGCCATGGTGCCCACGACCGAGCTGGAAATGCCGGAGGCGATCAGGGAGACGAGGAAGACGCCGGCCGCGGCGGCGCCGAGGAGCGGCGTCAGCGTGTGGTAGGCGCTTTCGATCTCCGCCACCTCGCTATGGCCGAGATGGAAGGCGGCGGAGGCCATCATCACCATCGCCATGTTGACGCCGCCAGCGATGGCGAGCGCGACGATCACCTCGCGGTTGGAGTATTTGAGGATCCGGCGGCGATCGTCTTCGGAGCGCGCGACGGCGCGGTCCTGGGTGAGGCCCGAGTGAAGGTAGACGGCGTGCGGCATCACCGTGGCGCCGACGATGCCGACCGAGATGAGGAGCGCCTGGCTATCCGGCATCTGCGGGAAGATGACCCCCCTCCCCGCCTCGCCCCAGTTCACCGGCGCGATGAACATCTCCACCAGGTAGCAAAGACCGATCAGCAGCACGAGCGCGCCGATGATGAGCTCCATCGGCCGGAAGCCGCGCTGGTCGAAGAGGAGGATGGCGTAGGTGACGATGGCCGTCACCGCCATGCCCATGAGGAGCGGCATGCCGAAGAGGAGCGCCAGCCCGATCGCTCCGCCGAGGAATTCGGCGAGGTCGGTCGCCATCGCCGCGATCTCGCTCACCACCCACATGACCATGACGATCGGCAGCGGGAAGCGGTCGCGGCACATCTCCGCGAGGTTGCGGCCGGTGACGATGCCGAGCTTGGCCGAGAGCGCCTGGAAGAGCATGGCGATGAGGTTCGCCATCACGACGACCCAGAGGAGCGTGTAGCCGTAGCGGGCGCCCGCCTGGATGTTCGTGGCGAAGTTGCCGGGGTCCATGTAGGCGATCGAGGCGATCACGGCGGGCCCGGCGAAGACGAGGCTCGCGAACGGGCCCTTGCGCTCGCCGGAAAGCGTCCTGCCGATGGCAAGCCTTGTTCGATCGGTCAGGTTCGGTCGGGACACGGAGATTTCGGGAATGGCCGGATTTAACGACCATGCAAAGAAATGCAGCCTAAGCTAAAAGTCAAGTCTGCCCTTACAGGCGCTGCAGGTCCGCCATCAGAAAGGTGGCCGGGCGGCGCTCCCAACCCGTGACAGAGCGGGAATCGGGTGGCTTGCGGCCGGGGAAAGGCACATCCGGGACGTCCGATCACCACGGAGTTCCGGCGCATGACCTTCCAGATCCACGCTCTTTGCGAAGAGCCGTTCGCAGAGCTGTTCACCCTTTCCGATGCGGAGCTGAGGGCGCGCAACATCCGGCGGATGGTCGTCGATACCTCGCCCGGGACGCCATGCCGTGTGAGCCTTTCCGACGCGGAAGTCGGCGAAACGGTGCTCCTGCTCAACTACACGCATCAGCCCGCCGAGACGCCCTACAGGGCAAGCCATGCGATCTTCGTGCGCGAGGGTGCAAAGCAGGCAACACCGAGACCGGACGAAATCCCCCCGGCCCTCAGCTCCCGGCTGATCTCCATCCGTCTCTTCGACGACGCGCACATGATGGTCGATGCCGATGTGGTGGAGGGCGCGCGGCTCGCAGCCGCCCTCGCCCGCGCCTTTGGCAACGAGGCGGTCGCCTATGGGCATCTGCACTATGCCAAGCCCGGCTGCTTTGCCGCGCTCGTGCGGCGGGCCTGACGCGGGATTTTTTCGCAGGGACGTTTTCCCGCCGGGGACAGGCGGACGCAAAAAGGGCCCTCGCGGCGAACCGCGAGAGCCCGGATATGGCCTTGCCTGCAGGTGCCGCCGAGCGCTCTTCGGCGCCGCGGCGAGCCTCCCCCGCTACTGCTGCTGCTGCGTGCTCTGCTGCTGGCGCTCGATCAGCTGCTTGCGCGCCTCTTCGGCCTTGCGCTTCAGCTCGTCCTCAAGCTTCTGCTGCTCGGCCTGCAGCTCCTTCGGATCGATCGCCGGACCTTCGTAGGAGGCGGTGAAGCCGGAAAGGCTGAGGTCGAAATTCACCGGCTTCGCCTGCTGGTTCAGCGTCGTGATGACGAGCCGGCTGCCCTTCTTCATGGAGGCGATGAATTCGTCGTTCACCTCCGTCTCGGCGAAGCACAGGTTCGGGAAGCAGATCGAGTACTGCACCTTGGTGGCCGTGCCGCCATCGACCTGGACCTGCATGCCGGGTCGCAGGAGCATGCCCGGAGGCACCGCAGAGACCAGGAACTTCTTGCCCTCGGTCTCGCGCAGCGAAACCGCCGCCAGGAGCTGGCCGGTCGCGGCCCGACGCTCGCGCGTCGTCACGCAGACTTCCTGCTTGTTCGCCGGGTTCTCGCTGCACAGCTTCACCCAGTCGGGCTGCTGCGTCTCGCCCGGTGCGGCCTGATCGCCGGCTGCCGGCTGCTGGTCCTGCGCCCAGGCGGGCGAGACCGCAAAGGCCACCAGAAGGCCCGCTGCGATACGTGCGAACCCACGGGTCGATGCCGTCGCCGCCTTAGAGAAATGCATAAAAGATCCTCGCACTGGCTTGGCGCTTTGCGCCTTAATCATTCGTGTCCGGTTGGAAGACCGAAGAATGCGGCGACACCATGTCGGCAGGCCGCTGCAATGTCCAGAGGCCCCGCAATTGCACGCCGACGCCAATTGGCGCAAGGTCCGATTCACAATCCAGCAAACCATCGAACTGCATCGTAAAGAGATATCCGTGACGGAGACTTCTCGCCGCTTCCGCGCCCTTGTGGCCGCGCTTCTGATCGCTTCCCTGCCGCTCGCAGCAGCGACGGCCCGGGCCGAGAGCCCGCAGCCGCAGCATGCCATCGCCATGCATGGCAAGCCGGCCTTGCCGGCAGGCTTTACCCACCTTCCCTACGCCAATCCCGAGGCGCCCAAGGGCGGACGCATCTCCTACGGCATGGTCGGCAGCTTCGACAGCCTCAACCCCTTCATCATCAAGGGAACGGCGGCGCGCGCCCTGTGGGACGAGGAATGGGGCAACAACCTTTGGGAAAGCCTGATGGTGCGCAACCGCGACGAGCCCTTCACGCTCTATGGGCTGCTCGCCGAAAGCGTCACCGTGCCGGACGACCGCTCCTGGGTGGAATTCGCCATCCGGCCCGAGGCGAAATGGGCGGACGGCGAGCCCGTGACGCCGCAGGACGTCGTCTTCTCCTTCCATCTCGTCAAGGACAATGGCCGCCCGAAAGGCTGGTACAAGCGCGTCGCCAACGTGGAGGCGACCGGCGAGCGGACGGTGCGCTTTACCTTCACCGACGACGCCGACCGCGAGATTCCGCTGATCGTCGGGCTAACGCCGATCTTTCCAGAGCATGCGGTGACGAGCGAGGCGTTCGCCAAAAGCAGCCTCGATCCGATGATGGGCTCTGGCCCCTACGAGATCGCCGAAGTGCGCCCCGGCACCTCGGTCACGCTGAAGAGGCGCGCCGATTACTGGGGCAAGAATCTCGCCGTGAAGCGCGGTTTCGACAATTTCGACGAGATCAGCATCGAGTATTTCCGCGATTCCAATACGCATTTCGAAGCCTTCAAGAAGGGCATCTTCGACTACCAGCCGGAGACCGATCCGAGCCGCTGGCAGACCGGCTACCGCTTCCCGGCGGTCGAGGACGGACGGGTGAAGCTGGAGGCCTTCGAGACGGGAATCCCCAAGGGGATGAACGGCTTCATCTTCAACACGCGCCGGCCGGTCTTCGCCGACCGCAAGGTGCGCGAGGCGCTCAGCTATTTCCTCGACTTCGAATGGCTGAACCAGAACCTCTTCCTCGGCGCCTACAAGCGCACGTCGAGCTTCTTCGAAGGCTCTGAGCTCTCGGCTGTCGGGCGCCCGGCCTCGCAGGAGGAGAAGCGGCTCCTCGCCCCCTACCCGGACGCCGTGCTGCCCTCGGTGATGGACGGCAGCTGGCATCCGCCGCGGAGCGACGGCAGCGGCCGGGACCGGGCGAACCTGCGCAAGGGCCTTATCCTCCTCCAGGAGGCCGGCTACGAACGGCAGGGCGACCGGCTGGTGAGCAAGGCAACGGGACAGCCGCTCGGCTTCGAGATTCTCGTCATGAGCCGCGCGGACGAGCGCCTCGCCCTCTCCTATGTCAGCGTCCTCAAGCTCGTCGGCATCACGGTGAATGTGCGCCAGGTCGATGCCAGCCAGTACTGGGAGCGGATAAAAAGCTTCGACTTCGACATGATCCGCTTCAACTACGCCTTCGCCTCGCTGTCGCCCGGCTCTGAGCAGAATTTCCGCTGGTCGTCCAGCGCGGCCGAGACGCAGGGGAGCTTCAACTACGCCGGCGCCTCCAGCCCGGCGATCGACGCGATGATCACCGCCCTTCTCTCCGCACGCGACCGGGAGAATTTCGTCGCCGCGGTGCGGGCGCTCGACCGGGTGCTGATTTCCGGATTCTATGTCGTGCCGCTCTTCCACGCGCCGGCCGAATGGGTTGCCTACTGGACGCGGCTCGCCCATCCCGAAAAGGGCTCGCTCTACGGAGCCGAGCCGACCACTTGGTGGGCGGCGGCGCCCTGACGGGCTGGCGCACGCGCCTATAGATACTATGTTCACGCTATGAACGAGACGATCCTCCCTGGCGCCGGCCTTTCCGTCGACATCGTTTCCGATGTCATGTGCCCGTGGTGCTATATCGGCAAGCGCCGGCTGGAGAAGGCCGCCGCCCGGGCCGAGATGCCCCTCGACATTCGCTGGCGGCCCTACCAGCTCGACCCAACCTTGCCGCCGGAAGGCAAGGACCGGCAGGTCTATCTGTCGGAGAAGTTCGGCTCGCCGGATCGAGCCGAGGAGATCTATGCCAACATTCGCGCCGCCGGCGAGATGGAGAAGATCGCCTTCGCCTTCGAGAAGATCGAGGTCTCGCCGAACACCATCGACGCGCATCGCCTGATCCGCTGGGCGGCGGGCGCGGGCGTGCAGGACGTTGTCGTCGAAAAGCTGTTCTCAGCCTATTTCGTGGAAGGCCGGCGCATCGGCGAAGCGGCGGTGCTCGTCGAGATCGCCCGCGAGGCGGGCATGGATGGCGACCTTGCCGCGAGCCTCCTGGCGGGCGAGGCCGACCGGCAGAAGGTGATGGAAGAGATCGATCTTGCCCGCCAGATGGGCGTGACGGGCGTTCCCACCTTCATCGTCGGCGGACGCTATGCCGTCGTCGGCGCGCAATCCCCGGAGGTTCTCCTGGAAGCCTTCACGGCGGCCGCGGCGGCGCAGAACGCCAACGACAACGTTGCGGCCGAATAGCTTTCGCTAGGCGGCGAGCGCCTCTTCCGCGCGCAGCTCTGAGAGCGCGCCGCGGATCACCGAAAGGGCCGCCTGCAGCGACAGGCACGCCATGCTCGCCGCGACGACGAGATCGGGCCAGGCCGTGCCGGTGCCGAAGACGCCGGCGGCCGCGACCAGAACCACGACATTGCCGATCGCGTCGTTGCGCGAGCAGAGCCAGACGGAGCGCATGTTGCTGTCGCCTCGCCTGTAGGCCCAAAGAAGCATCGCCACGCCGAGATTGGCGAGGAGCGCCAGGAAGCCGACCCAGCCCATGGTGAAGGCGTTCGGAACGCCGCCGTGCAGGACGTGCCAGAGGGTGGCGCCGAGGATCCACAGGCCGAGGAGCCCCATCGTCGCGCCCTTCAGGATCGCGGCCTTCGCCCGCACGGCGAGCGCGGATGCAACGACCATCAGGCTGACGGCGTAGTTGGCGGCGTCCGCGAGGAAATCGAGCGAATCGGCCTGCAGCGACAGCGAGCCGGCGGCAAGGCCCGCCCCGGCCTCCACCAGGAACATCGCCGCGTTGACGGCGAGCGCGATCCACAGGATGCGCGCGAAGCGCCCGTCATCGGGCCGCGCCGGCGCGCTGCAGCTATCGTCGTGGCAGCAATTGCCCATGTCCCCTCCCAACCGAGCAGCAATGGGCCTAGGCTGCACCCTCTAGCGACTATAGGGTCAAGGCATGAACGGGATGAGCATCGGCGAACTTGCCGCCGCAACCGGCACGAAGGTGGTCACCATCCGCTACTACGAGAAGGTTGGGCTGCTTGCGGCGCCACCCCGCAGCGCCGGAAACTACCGGCTCTATGAAGAGGTCCACCGGGAGCGGCTCGGCTTCATCCGCCGATGCCGGGCGCTGGGCTTCACGCTGGACGAGGTGCGCGAATTGCTGGCGATCGCCGCAGACACGGAGCGCGATTGCAGCGCGGTCGATCGCGTGGCGAGCGGCCATCTCGCCGACGTGGAGCGGAAGATCGCAGATCTGGAGCGCCTTGCGGCTGAACTCCGGCGCATCACGGAAAGCTGTCGGGGCGGGACGATCGGCGAGTGCCGGATCATCGAGGCGCTTTCCGGCTAGGCGGCTTCCTTCGCCCCCTCTTCGGCAAGTCTCGCCAGCCGCGTCAGAAGCGCGGCCGAGCCCTTCAGGCGGTCCTCCGGCTGCGGCCAGTCGCGGATGAGGACGATGCGCTGGTCGGGGCGGATCTTCGCCATGGAGCCCTGTTCGCCGATATAGCGCACGAGGCCCGCCGGATTGGGGAATTCGTTGTTGCGGAAGGAGATGACGACGCCCTTCGGCCCGGCGTCGAGCTTTTCGACATTCGCCTTGCGGCAGAGCGCCTTGACGTAGACGACCTTCAGCAGGTGATCGACCTCGTCCGGCAGCGAGCCGAAGCGGTCGATCAGCTCGGCGCCGAAAGCGTCGATCTCGCCGGCGTCGTCGAGATCGGCAAGGCGGCGGTAAAGGCTCATCCTCAGCGTCAGGTCCGGCACGTAGGTCTCCGGGATCATCACCGCCATGCCGACGGTGATCTGCGGCGACCAGCGGCCATCCTGGGCGCCCTCGTCCTCGCCGGCCTTGAGGCTGGCGACCGTCTCTTCCAGCATCTGCTGGTAGAGCTCGAAGCCGACCTCGCGGATATGGCCGGACTGTTCCTCGCCGAGAAGGTTGCCGGCGCCGCGGATATCGAGATCGTGGCTGGCGAGCTGGAAGCCCGCGCCGAGCGTGTCGAGCGACTGCAGCACCTTCAGGCGGCGTTCGGCGGTCGGCGTCATGGCGCGCGTCGCCGGGACGGTGAAATACGCATAGGCGCGGTTTTTGGAGCGGCCGATGCGCCCGCGCAGCTGGTAGAGCTGGGCGAGGCCGAACATGTCGGCGCGGTGGACGATGAGGGTGTTCGCGGTCGGGATGTCGAGGCCCGATTCCACGATGGTCGTCGACAGGAGCACGTCGTACTGGCCATCATAGAAGGCGTTCATCACCTGATCGAGCTCGCTCGGCGGCATCTGCCCGTGGGCCACCGCGACCTTGGCTTCCGGCAGGTTCTGGTCGAGGAACTCCTTGACCTCGGCGAGGTCGGAGATGCGCGGCACGACGTAGAAGGACTGCCCTCCCCGCAGCCGCTCGCGCAGCAGCGCCTCGCGCACGATCAGCGGATCGAAGGGCGAGATGAAGGTGCGGACCGCGAGGCGGTCGACCGGGGGCGTGGCGATCATCGAAAGGTCGCGCACGCCGGTCAAGGCGAGCTGCAGGGTGCGCGGGATCGGGGTCGCCGTCATCGTCAGGACATGGACGGCGGTCCTCAGTTCTTTCAGCCGTTCCTTGTGCTTGACGCCGAAATGCTGCTCCTCGTCGACGATGACGAGGCCGAGATCGCGGAAGGAAATCGACTTCGACAGGAGCGCATGGGTGCCGATGACGATGTCGATGGTGCCGTCGGCAAGGCCTGCCTTCACCCGCGCCTTTTCCGCCTGGCCGACGAGGCGGGAGGCCTGGGCGATGTTGAGCGGCAGGCCGCGGAAGCGCTCGGCGAAGGTGCGGCTGTGCTGGCGGGCGAGAAGCGTCGTCGGCACGAAGACGGCGACCTGCTTGCCCGACATCGCCGCCACGAAGGCGGCGCGCAGCGCGACTTCCGTCTTGCCGAAACCCACGTCGCCGCAGACGAGCCGGTCCATCGGCCGGCCGGAGGAAAGGTCGGCGATCGCCGCGTCGATGGCGTCGGCCTGGTCTTCCGTCTCCTCGTAGGGAAAGCGGGCGGCGAATTCGCCATAAAGGCCCTCGGGGACGACGAGCTTCTCGGCCGAGCGCAGAAGGCGCGCGGCGGCCGTCTTGATGAGCGAATCGGCGATCTCGCGGATGCGCTTCTTCAGGCGGGCCTTGCGGGTCTGCCAGCCGACGCCGCCGAGCTTGTCGAGCGTCGCCTCGGCGCCTTCGGCGCCGTAGCGGGTCAGAAGCTCGATGTTCTCCACCGGCAGAAAGAGCCGGTCGCCGCCGGCATAGACGAGCTCCAGGCAATCGTGCGGGGCGCCCGCCGCCTCGATGGTGACGAGACCCTCGAAGCGGCCGATTCCGTGATCGACATGGACGACGAGGTCGCCGGCGGAAAGGCTCGTCGCTTCCGTGAGAGCGTCGGCGGCGCGCTTGCGGCGCTTGGCCGGTCGCACCAGGCGGTCGCCGAGGACGTCCTGATCGCCGATGACGACGCTGTCGGGTGTCTCGAAACCGGTCTCCAGCGGCAGGACGGCGACGCCCGTCGCGCCCCGGGGCAGGCTCTCCGCCTCGGCCCAGTCCGCCACCGGCTGGAGCTGCTCCATGCCATGGTCGGCGAGAACCTGGATGAGGCGCTCGCGCGCGCCCTCGCTCCAGGTCGCCAGCAGGATGCGCTTGCCGGCCTTGCGCCGGCCGGCGACGTGGGAGACCAGCGCATCGAAGACGTTGACGTCGCCGGAGGCGCGTTCGGCGGCGAAGGTGCGGCCGGCACGGCCCTCAAGGTCGAGGATGTCGGCGCTTTCCTTCGGCGGGGCGAAGGGCGTCAGCGCCGCGGTGCGCTTGTCCTTCAGCGTCTCGTGCCATTCGGCATCGGGCAGATAGAGGCTTTCGGGCGGCGCCGGCTTGTAGGGCGCGGCGCCGGCGACCTTCTGCTCGGCGTTTTCCCGGCGCGCCTCGTAGTGATCGGTGATTTGGGCGAAGCGGTCCTTCAGCGTGTCGGCGACGAGATGGTCGACGGCGAGAAGGCTTCCCTCGGTATAGTCGAAGAGCGTCTGGAGGCCTTCGTGGAAGAAGGCGAGCCAGTGCTCCATGCCGGCGAAGCGGCGGCCGGCGCTGATCGCCTCGTAGAGCGGATCGTCGTTGGTGACGGCGCCGAAGGCGGCGCGGTAGTTCTGGCGGAAGCGCGCGACGACCTCCTCGGAAAGGATGACCTCGCTCGCCGGCAGAAGATCGAGCCGGGGCACCTGGCCGCTCGTGCGCTGGGTCTCCGGATCGAAGGGGCGGATCGTTTCCAGGGTGTCGCCGAAGAAATCGCAGCGGATGGCGCCGGTCTCGCCCGGGGCGAAGAGATCGACGATGCCGCCGCGCACGGCGTATTCGCCGACGGTGCGCACGGTCGGCACGCGCTCGAAACCGTCGGCGGCAAGCCGCTCCACCAGCCCTTCCATCGGGGCGATGTCGCCGGCGGCGGCGCTCCAGACGTTCTTTCGCACCCAGGTGGCGGGCGGCACGCGCTGAATGACGGCGTTCGCCGTCGTCATCAATAGCGCCGGCTCGCGCGGCGCGTCGATCAGGGTGCGGAGCGTCGCCATGCGCCGGGCGACGATATCGGCCTGCGGCGAGACGCGGTCATACGGCAGGCAGTCCCAGGCCGGGAAGGACAGGACCTTCAGCCTGGGAGCAAAGAAGCGCAGGCTCTCGCGCGCCATCTGCAGATGGCGGGCGTCGCGGGCGACGAAGACGACGAGGCCGCGCTCGATGCGCGCCAGATCGGCCAAAACGCGCCCTTCGAGCCCGTCCGGTATGCCGGCGAGGCGGACATGACGGTGCTCGGCGATGAGGTCTTTGAGGCGCGCGGCGCCCGTTTCAGTCGGCATTCGCTTTCGTGCCTTCGCCATGATGGGCGATCAGTGCCCGTATCATCCTGCTGTCGTGGTTCGGCGGAACCTCCTCGCGCCCGAGAATGAAGGCGTAGAGCGAGGGATCCGGCAGGGCCAGAAGCGCCTCGAACTCGTCGAGCTCCGTCTGGCCGCATTCGGGGAGGACTTCGTCGGCGAAGCGGCCGACGAGAAGGTCCATCTCGCGGGTGCCGCGGCGCCAAGCCCGGAAATAGGCACGCCGACGGCGCATGTCGATATCTTCTTCGGCGGAGGCAGGCATCTTCGTTTCCCTCGCTTTGCGGCCGGCCGGTCTTAGAGACTTATCCACCGCAACTGAACCGGCAAGGCGTGCGACTTGCCGAGGGCCGCCATGCGGGGCAGGAAAGGCCATGCGCCCCGCCCTCCTCGACCCCGTCTTCGCCGAGGCCTCCTCGCTTCCCGGCATCGGGCCGAAGGTGGAGAAGCTGATCGCGCGCGTCACGGGCGTCGCCGAAGGTCCGCCGCTGATCCGGGACCTTCTCTTCCACCTGCCCTCCTCGGCGATCGTGCGCGAGCGGATCGAGAGCCTCTCGGAGCTGCCGGAGAGCGGGCATGTGATCTTCGAGGGCGTGGTGGAGCACCACGAGGCGCCGCGACGGAACTCCAGGGCACCGTTCCGCGCGGTGATCGGCGACGGCACGGAGACGGTCGAGCTCGTCTTCTTTCACGCCCGCTCGAGCTGGATCGAAAAAATCCTGCCGATCGGCGAGCGCCGTCTCGTCGCCGGACGGCTCGACCGTTTCGATTACAGGGCGCAGATCGCCCATCCCGACTTCATCGGCAAGCCCGACGAAGCCGGCGAGATCCTCGCCGTGGAGCCGGTCTATCCGCTGACCGAAGGACTGGCCCAACGTACCCTCGCCAAGGCGATCCGGGCGGCGCTCGAAAAGCTTCCGGAGCTGCCCGAATGGGTGACGCCTGCCCTGCTCGCCCGCGAGAAATGGCCGGGTTTTCGCGACGCGCTCATGGCGCTCCACATGCCGCAGGAGGGCGCCGCGCTCGTACCCGAAAGCCCGGCCTGGCGCCGGCTTGCCTTCGACGAGCTTCTTGCCAGCCAGCTCGCGCTTCTGCTGGTGCGCGGAAAGGCCCGCAAGACCGCCGGAAAGGCGCGCCAGTTCACCGGCGGGCAGGCCGAGAAGATGGTCTCGCGGCTCGGCTTCGAGCTGACCGGCTCGCAGAAGCAGGCGATCGAGGCGATCCGGACGGACCTTCGCTCCCCTGAGCGCATGCTGCGGCTGCTGCAGGGCGACGTCGGCTCCGGCAAGACGCTGGTCGCGCTTTCGGCCATGGCCGACGTGACGGAGGATGGTGGCCAGGCGGCGCTGATGGCGCCGACGGAGGTTCTGGCACGCCAGCATTTTGCGACGATCGCCCCGCTTGCCGCGACCGCCGGGCTGAAGGCGGAGCTTTTCACCGGGCGCGAGGGCGGCGGAAACGCCAAGCTGGCGGCGCTCGCCGCCGGTGAAATCGACATCGCCATCGGTACGCATGCGCTTTTCCAGGAAGCCGTCCGGTTCAAGGATCTCGCCCTTGTCGTCGTCGACGAGCAGCACCGCTTCGGCGTCCACCAGAGGATGCTGCTGGCGGCGAAGGGCGCGGCCCCCGACCTCCTCGTGATGACGGCGACGCCGATCCCGAGGACCCTCGTCCTCACGTATTTCGGCGACATGGCCGTCTCGGAGCTGCGCGAGAAGCCGGCGGGGCGGCGGCCGATCGAAACGCGCATCGCTTCCTCCGAAAGGCTCGCAGAGGTGGTGGAGCGCATCCGTGCGGCGGTGGAAAAGGGCGAGAAGGTCTACTGGATCTGCCCGCTGGTGGAGGAATCGGAATCGACGGATGCGGCGGCAGCCGAGGAGCGGCACCGGGAGCTTTCGGCGATCTTCGGCGAGAAAGCTCTCCTCCTGCATGGGCGCATGAAACCGGCCGAGAAGGATGCCGCGATGGCCGCGTTCCGCGCGGCGGCGGGGGCGGTGCTGGTGGCGACCACGGTCATCGAGGTGGGCGTCGACGTGCCGGACGCGTCCATCATCGTGATCGAACATGCCGAGCGCTTCGGCCTTGCCCAGCTCCACCAGCTTCGCGGGCGGGTCGGACGCGGGGAAAAGGCCTCCTCCTGCCTCCTCCTCTACAAACCGCCACTCGGGGAGACGGCACGCGCGCGCCTCAAGGTGATGCGGGACACCAATGACGGCTTTGCCATCGCGGAAGCGGATCTGAAGCTGCGCGGCGAGGGCGACCTTCTCGGCACGCGCCAGTCGGGCATGCCGGGCTTTTCGATCGCAAGGCCGGAATTCCACGGCGAGCTTCTGGAGCTCGCGCGGGCGGAGGCGAAGCTCATCCTCGCCCATCTGGAGAAGGATGGGGGAGGAGCGCCAGAGGCGGTGCGCGCCCTCCTTTACCTCTTCGGGCGCGACGCGGCCGTGCGGCTGATGCGGTCGGGCTGATCGCTACTCGGCGGCCTCGCGGCCGTCGTCTTCCGCGTCCTGTGCCGGCTGCCCGCCCTTCGCCTTCCCTTCCCTGGCCTGGGTGGCGAGCTTTTTCGTCTTCTCCTGATAGTCCGGAGAGACGAGGCCAGCTGAGACGACGAGCTTGGCCGCCTCCTCCACGGTCATGTCGAGGAGGATGACGTCCTCGGCGGGGACGAACAGTAGAAAGCCGGAGGTCGGATTCGGCGTCGTTGGAAGGAAGACGGCGATGGTGTCGCCGGCATTGGGCAGGCGCGCCGGGATTTCGCCCTTTGCCTCCGTGGCGATGAAGACCAGCGCCCAGAGGCCATGGCGCGGATATTCCACGAGACCGACCTGCTGGAAGGAGCGGCTCGACTGGGAGAGCACCGTGGCGAAGATCTGCTTCAACGCCTTGTAGAGGTTGCGCACGACCGGCATGCGCTCCAGCAGGAGCTCGCCCCAGGAAACGATGGTGCGCCCGACCAAGTTGGCGGTGAGAAAGCCGAGGAGGGTGAGGGAAACGATGGCGACGATCAGCCCGACGCCGGGAACCGAGAACGGCAGGTAGTTGTCGGGGTTGTAGGCCCGCGGGATGAGCGGCTTCACCCAGCCGTCGATCCAGGCAATCAGCGCCCATGTGAGATAGAAGGTGATGCCGATCGGGGCGGCAACGACGATACCCGTCAGAAAATAGCTTCGAAGCTTCAGTCCCGCCCGAGAATGCCGGCGGTGCTGCCGGTTCCTCTCCGTCTCAAGATCCTCGACGTCCATTCACGAGCTCCCTCCGGCGAGTGTGCCGGATGGGCTGATCATATCCAGTCAGCCGGAGGCCCGCTCGCAAAAACTTTGTGCGCTACTCAACGGTTACGGACTTGGCGAGGTTGCGTGGCTGATCGACATCGGTGCCCATGATCACAGCCGTATGGTAGGCGAGAAGCTGCACCGGCACGGCGTAGACGATGGGTGCGATCTCCGGCGCGACGGTCGGCATGACGAGGGTCTTCATCGTCTTCACCGAGGCGCGGCGCGCCCCTTCCTCATCCGTCAGAAGAATGATGCGGCCACCGCGGGCGGCGACCTCCTGCATGTTCGAGACGGTCTTGTCGAAGAGGCTGTCATGCGGGGCGACGACGATGACCGGGATGGTTTCGTCGATCAGCGCGATCGGTCCGTGCTTCAGCTCGCCCGCCGCATAGCCCTCGGCATGGATATAGGAGATTTCCTTCAGCTTCAGGGCGCCTTCGAGCGCCAGCGGGAAGGACGTGCCGCGGCCGAGATAGAGAACGTCCTTGACCTTGGAGAGCTCCTTGGCGAGCGCCTCGATTTCGTCTTCCAGCTTGAGGGCCTGGGTCATGTGGCGCGGCACCTCGATGGCCGCCTGGACGAGACGCTGCTCGCCCGCTTCGGACAGCTCGCCCCGCTGGCGGCCGGCGATGATGGCGAGCGAGAGCAACACCGTCAGCTGGCAGGTGAAGGCCTTGGTCGAGGCGACGCCGATTTCCGGACCGGCCAGCGTCGGCAGGATATGGTCCGCCTCGCGCGCGATGGTCGAGCTCGGGACGTTGACGATGGCCCCGATCTCCTGGCCCTCGGCGCGGCAGTAGCGCAGCGACGCGAGCGTGTCGGCCGTCTCGCCCGACTGGGAGATGAAGAGCGACAGCCCGTCCTTCGCCAGCGGCGCCTCGCGATAGCGGAACTCGGAGGCGATATCGATGTCGACCGGCAGGCGGGCGATGCGCTCGAACCAGTACTGGCCGATGAGGCCGGCATAATAGGCGGTGCCGCAGGCCGACATCGCCAGCCGCGACATCTTCGAGAAGTCGATCTTCGCCGTATCCGTCAGGAAGGAGGTGTTGGTGGAAAAATCGATGTAGTGGCCGAGCGTGTGGGCGACCACCTCGGGCTGCTCGTAGATCTCCTTGGCCATGAAGTGGCGGTGGTTGCCCTTGTCGACGAGGAGGCTGGAGGCGACGGACTGGACCGTCGGACGCTTCACGGGGGTGCCCTCGGCGTCGAAGATCTCCATGCTGCGGTGGCGGATCACCGCCCAGTCGCCGTCCTCCAGATAGGTGATGCGATCGGTGAACGGGGCGAGCGCGATGGCGTCGGAGCCGAGATACATCTCCCCGTCGCCATGGCCGATGGCGAGCGGGCTTCCGCGGCGGGCGGCGACGAGAAGGTCGTCCTCGCCGTCGAACAGGATGGCGAGCGCGAACGCCCCTTCCAGCCGTTTCAGCGTGGCGGCGGCCGCCTCGACCGGATGCAGGCCCTTCGCCAGTTCGATGGTGACGAGATGGGCGACGACCTCCGTGTCGGTGTCGGTCTCCAGCTTGCGGCCCGCGGCCCGGATCTCGGCGCGCAGCTCCTGGAAATTCTCGATGATGCCGTTGTGGACGACGGCGACGCTCTCCGTGGCGTGCGGATGGGCGTTGACCTCCGTGGGGGCGCCATGCGTCGCCCAGCGGGTATGGCCGATGCCGATGAAGCCGCCGAGCGGATGTTCGGAGAGCCGCTTCTGAAGGTTGACGAGCTTGCCCTCGGCGCGCAGGCGGCTGAGGCCTTGCGGCTCAAGTGTCGCGACGCCGGCGGAATCGTATCCCCGGTATTCAAGCCGCTTCAGTGAATCGACGAGGCGCTCGGCGACGGGCGCGGTTCCGATGATTCCGACAATGCCACACATGCGTTCGGTGTTCTTCCCCGTTGGTCCCGCCTGAATGTGCCGAAGGCCCATGGGGGACGGAAATCAATTGCGGTATCAGAGTGTGACACCGTTTCGTTCAGACGTCAGGTGCCCGTCACTTCTTCTTCTGGCGTTCGCGAAAGGCCGCCGCCCAGCCCGGCTTTTCCACCTGCCGGCCGCGCGCGACGGCGAGCGCATCGGGGGCGACGTCGTCGGTGACGACGCTGCCGGAGCCGATATAGGCGCCCTCCCCGATCGAGATCGGCGCGACCAGGGACGAGTTGGAACCGACGAAGGCGCCGGCGCCGATATTGGTGCGGAATTTGGAAAAGCCGTCGTAGTTGCAGGTGATGGTGCCGGCGCCGATATTGGCTCCGGCCCCGATCGTGGCGTCGCCGATATAGGTCAGGTGATTGACCTTGGCGCCCTCGCCAATCTCCGCCTTCTTCACCTCGCAGAAATTGCCGACCCGCGCCTTGCGGCCGATATCGGCGCCGGGGCGCAGGCGGGCATAGGGCCCGATGACGGCGCCTTCGGCGACGGTGGCGCCCTCCAGATGCGAGAAGGCCCGGATGGTCGCGCCCGGGGCGACTTCCACGCCGGGGGCGAAGAAGACGTTCGGTTCGATGGTGACGTCCTGGCCGAGACGCGTGTCGTGCGAGAAGAAGACCGTTTCGGGGGCCATCAGCGTGACGCCCGAAAGCATCGCGGCCCGGCGCCGGCCCTCCTGGAAGCGGGTCTCCGCCTCGGCGAGCTGGGCGCGGTCGTTGACGCCGAAGACCTCGTCGAAGCCGATCTCGACTGTCGCCACGGCCAGCCCCTGCCGGTTGGCGAGCGCCACGGCCTCGGTCAGGTAGAACTCGCCCTGCGCATTGTCGTCGCCGATGGCCTCGAGGAGCGCGAGAACGCTCTTCGCGTCGAAGGCCATCAGGCCGCCATTGCAAAGGCCGATCCGCTTCTCGTCCTCGGAGGCGTCCCTGTCCTCCACAATGGCGACGAGCCTGTCGCCATCGGTGAGAAGGCGGCCGTAACCCGCCGGCGAAGGCGGGCGCATGCCGGCGACGGCGACGGCGGCGCCCTCCTCCACGGCTCGGGCGAGCCGGTCGATCGTTTCGGCGGTGACGAAGGGCGTATCGCCGAAGAG
This sequence comes from Afifella sp. IM 167, assembly GCF_020144925.1. GTDB lineage: Bacteria > Pseudomonadota > Alphaproteobacteria > Rhizobiales > Afifellaceae > Afifella. The sequence continues at coordinate 333,133 of NZ_NSLC01000002.1, read as the reverse complement.
GACGATGACCACGCCCTCGGCGCGCTCCAGCACGGGCCTTGCCTGAAGGACGGCATGGGCCGTGCCGCGCCGCTCGTCCTGGACGAAGACCTCGGCGCCCTCGTGTTCGGCGGCGACGAGGGCGCGCACGGCGTCGTGGCCCGGCCCGATCACGGCGGCGATGGTGTCGGCGCCTGCGGCATGCGCGGCGCGGATCGAAAAGCCCAGCATCGGCAGGCCGCCGATCTCGTGCAGCACCTTCGGCCGCGCCGAGCGCATGCGCGTGCCTTCGCCCGCGGCCAGGATGATGGTCGTCAGATGTGACATCGGGATCTGCTCCGCGTTGCCGGCATCTCGTCCGGCGGCTTGTGCAATATTCGCCCGTCCGTTACCGCAGGCCCGCCGAAGCCGAAAGGCCCCCTTTCACAATGTCCGTCTCCGCCGGCCGCCTGCGCGACGCAGCGCTCCTTGCGGTCATGCCGCTGTTTTTCTGCTCCAACCTCGTCATCGGGCGCGCCGCCGTGACGGAGGTGGCGCCGTGGAGCCTCGCCTTCTTCCGCTGGCTGGGCGCTTTCCTGATCCTCCTGCCCTTCGCCTGGCAGGGGCTGCGGCGACACCGCCGGCAGCTGAGGGAGGTGATCGGCCTCGTTTTCCTGCTCGGCTTCCTTGGCATGTGGGTGTGCGGCGCGATGGTCTATTTCGCGCTCCAGCACACCAACGCCACCAATGCGACGCTCATCTACACCTCCGCGGGGGTGATGATCCTGCTGCTGGAATGGATGTTCCGCGGCCGGGCGCTCACCTTCCGGCGCGTCGTCGGCGTCATCATGGCGTTTCTCGGCGTGGCGACGATCGTGCTGCGCGGGGAGCTCGCCCGGCTCATCACCCTCGATTTCAATGGCGGCGACCTTCTGATCGCTCTCTGCGCCTTCTCCTGGGCGGTCTATTCGGTGCTCCTGAAGCGGCCTTCCCTCGACGGCCTGCCGACCATCTCGCTGATCGCCGCCATCTCGGCCGCCGGCTCGGTGGCGCTCCTGCCCTTCGCGCTGGGCGAGATGATCGTGCTTCACGCCGTCCCGACGGGCGCAAGCGCGTGGCTTACGATCGCGGGGCTTGCCCTCCTGCCCTCGGTGCTGGCCTTCGCCAGCTATCAATGGGCCGTCGCGCGCTTCGGCCCCGGCGTGCCGGGCATGTTCCTCTACCTGATGCCACCCTACGGCGTCGGGCTCGCGATCCTCTTCCTCGGCGAGGAATTCCACCTTTACCACGCCGCCGGCCTCCTGCTCGTGCTGCCGGGGCTGATGCTCGCCACCCTGCCCTCGCGGCCGACGCGGTTCGCCCGGCGGGACGGGGCGGGCGAAGCGGGCAAAAGCCGCGGCGGCAAGGCGGGCCGGGCCGGCGAAACGGCTTGACCCTTTTTGGCGGCCTCAATAGGGTCCGCGGCGCTTCGAGGGCCCTTAGCTCAGCGGTAGAGCAACTGACTTTTAATCAGTAGGTCCTGGGTTCGATCCCCAGAGGGCTCACCAGCCTCCCCGACGGTTTTGCGCGTTCTCGCCCACGGCGCGCCTGCGTCCGGACGAGGCATCGTCGCCCTGAATCTCGGCGCTCTCCTCGACGTTGCGCCTGTCATCCCCGCGCATCAGCCGTCCGGTCGCTTCGAGGCGGGCGATCTGGAAGGCCAATGGATCGGCGCTGTCGCGACCCTTGTCGAAAAAGCGGCGGTTCATCGGGTCGAATACCTCGAATTCGGCAGAGCCGTTCGTTCCCCGGTCTTTCATGCGTGCCCCCCGTTGCTGGAATCAAAAGGAAATTTCCACCTGAACTAGAAAACTTTCAGTGAAGAAGAGCTATTTTAGGTGGTATTTGTTCACCGGTGTCCTTCGTTTGCGGACAGCATGAACGCTTGGTTGCGCGAATGCTCCATGGCGAGGTCCACGGGCAGGCCGCGCGGCCAGCTCCGAGGTCCCAACCTGTCAGGATCGATGTTGCTCCCCGTAGATTGAGGCGCGCAGAGGCATTATAAGGGCTGCCCCGCCCGCTTGCCGGGCTGGCAGCCGATGTTCTGATGGTGGTATCGGTGTTGGAGTGCGAGCCTGGCGGCGGCGCGCGATCACGCCATACCGCAATCCGGTAACGACTGCGCGAAAATCGGTACTCGACTGTTTGCTTTTAGCCGCGAAAGCTTTATGTCACCGCCGAGCGGGCGGCGCGGATGCGTGACGCCCGCATTGAGTTTGAGTGCTTCTCTATGTCCCATTGTGTCGACACGAGCTCCCCGTCCGGGAGGGAGAAATCCATGATCGCAAGAGCCGCCCTCGTCGCGCTCACATGCCTTGCCGCCTCGCCCGCAGCCGCCCAGGGAGCCCCCGGCGCCGGAGGCCCGCCTTCGGTCAATGTCGAGCAAGTGAAGCTCGGCGACGTGACCGAGCAGAAGGTCTTCACCGGCCGGATCGAGGCGACCGAAAGCGTCGACGTGCGCGCGCGCGTGCAGGGCTATCTCGGCTCGCGCCAGTTCCAGGAAGGCGGCGAGGTGAAGAAGGGCGACCTGCTCTTCACCATCGATCCGGCCTCCTACGAGGCGGCGGTGACCCAGGCGAAGGCAGCGGTGCAGAATGCCAAGGCGGCGCTGGAGCTCGCCGATCTCAGCTACGAGCGCCAGCAGACCCTGCGCCAGCGCAATACCGGCTCGCAAGCCTCGCTCGACGAAGCCCGCGCCACCCGCGAGCAGGCCGATGCGACGCTTCAGCAGCAGCAGGCGGCGCTTCAGCTGGCCGAGCTCGATCTCGGCTACACCGAGATCCATGCGCCGATCAGCGGGCGCATCGGCGTGGCGGCCTTCTCCGAGGGCGCCTTCGTCGGCCCGGACAGCGGCTCGCTCGCCCGCATCGTGCAGCAGGATCCGATGCGCGTCGCCTTCCCCGTGCCGCAGGCCCAGCTGCTCGACTTCAACAGCAACGGCGCGGCCAAGGACGTGGTGGTGAAGCTGCGTCTCGGCAATGATGCGATCTACGATCAGACGGGCGAGATTCTCTTCGCCAACATCGAGGCCAACGAGGGCACCGATTCCGTCATCGTGCGGGCGTCGATGCCCAATCCGGATCGCCTTCTCTACGACAAGCAGCTCGTCGACGTGATCATCGCCGCCAAGGAGCCCGTCCAGAAGCTGCTGATGCCGCAATCGGCTCTCCTCATCGACCAGCAGGGCACCTACACGCTCGTGGTCAACGGCGAGAACAAGGTCGAGCAGCGGCGCATCGAGACGGGCGAGCAGCGCGAATCCGCCATCGTCGTTACGAACGGCCTTGCCGAGGGCGACCGCGTCATCGTCGCCGGACAGCAGAAGGTCCGCCCCGGAATGGAGGTGGCACCGGAAGACGTGACGCCTTCCAAGCAGGCCTCGGCCGAAGCCTCCGCCCAGTAGCGTCACCGCGCGCCTTTCGAGCACCCATCCATGATCTTCGACGTCTTCATCAAGCGACCGCGACTGGCTTTCGTCGTCTCGATCCTGATCACCCTTGTCGGGCTGATCTCGCTCGCGGTGATTCCGGTCGCCCAGTATCCGGACATCGCGCCGCCGACGATCAGCGTCTCTACGCAGTATGTCGGCGCGAGCGCCGAGACCGTCGAGCAGGCGATCGCGCAGCCTCTCGAAAGCGCCATCAACGGCGTCGAGAACATGCGCTACATGAAGTCGACCTCCAGTTCGGACGGCTCGTACCAGCTCAACGTGACGTTCGAGCTCGGTACCGATCCGGACGTGGCGGCGATCAACGTGCAGAACCGCGTCGCGCAGGTGGAAAGCAAGCTGCCTTCCGAAGTGCGCTCCGTCGGCATCAACGTGACGCGCGCCTCGCAGGACCAGCTGCAGGTCTTTCTCTTCTATTCGCCCGACGACCGCTTCGACGAATTGTTCATCTCCAACTTCGTCTCGCTCAACGTCATCGACGAGCTGAAGCGCGTCAACGGCGTCGGCAACGTCCAGGTGTTCGGCGAGCGCGACTATGCGATGCGGATCTGGCTCGATCCGCAGAAGCTGACCAATCTCGATCTGACGGCGGCCGACATCGCTTCGGCCGTGCAGTCGCAGAACCTCCAGGCCGCGGCCGGCAAGGTCGGTGCCGCCCCGCTCGTCGACCAGCAGCGGCTTGAGCTGACGATCACCACAAAGGGGCGCCTCAACTCCGTCGAAGAGTTCCGCAACATCATCCTTCGCTCCAATCCGGACGGCTCGGTGGTGCGCCTCGGAGACGTGGCGCGGGTGGAACTCGGCGCGGAGAGCTACGGCGTCATCGCGCGCTACAACGGGACGCCGATGGCCGCCGTCGCGACCTATCTGGCGCCTGGCGCCAATGCCGTGACCGTCGCGAACCGGGTGACGGAGAAGCTGGAAGAGCTCGCCCCCCGCTTCCCGGAAGGGCTCCAGTACAAGTACATCTTCAACTCGGCCGAATTCGTCGGCACGATGATCGAGAAGGTGGTCTCCACCCTCATCGAGGCCTTCGCGCTCGTCGCCATCGTGGTGTTCGTGTTCATCGGGCGGCTGAGAGCCACGCTCATTCCGATGATCGCCGTGCCGGTCGCCATCATCGGCGCGCTCGCGATCATGTACGGCTTCGGCTACAGCGCCAACACGATCTCCCTGCTCGCCCTGGTTCTCGCCATCGGCATCGTCGTCGACGACGCCATCATCGTGGTGGAGAACGTGGAGCGCGTGATGGAGGAAGATCCCCATCTCACGCCCAACGAAGCCACCCACAAGGCGATGGGCGAGATCGTCGGGCCGATCGTCGCGATCACGCTCGTGCTGTTGTCGGTGTTCGTGCCGGTCGCCTTCATTCCCGGTTCGTCCGGCGCCCTCTTCCGGCAGTTCGCGGTCGCGATCTCCGCCGCCATGGTCATCTCGGCCGTCAATGCGCTGACGCTGTCGCCCGCGCTGTGCGCCCTCTTCCTGCGCTCGGGCGAGCCATTGCCGTTCATGCGGGCGATCACCCACGGCGTCGACAAGATCGGCCACGGCTACGCCTGGATCATCAGCAAGCTGATGAATGTCGCCGTGATCAGCCTCGTCGCACTCGCCGCGCTCGGCGCGGCGACGGGCTACATGTTCTTCAAGACGCCGGCCGGCTTCCTGCCGAACGAGGACAAGGGCTTCGTCATCGTCATCCTGAACCTGCCCTCCGGCGCCTCTCTCAACCGCACCGATATCGCGGCGAAGAAGGCGGAGGCGATCATTGCGCAGGATCCGGGGGTGGAAAGCATCGGCACGGTGCTCGGCTTCGATCTTCTGGGCGGCGGCGCGGCCTCCAATGCCGGCATCATCTTCCTGGGGCTCAAGCCTTATGCGGAGCGCCAGACCCCGGACCTTTCCATCGGCGCGGTCATCGGGCGGCTTTACGGCGGCCTTTCCACCATTCCGGACGCGCAGTTCATCCCGCTGCAGCCGCCGGCCATTTCCGGCGTCGGCTCGTTCGGCGGCTTCGAGTTCGTGCTGGAGGCGCTGCAGGGCCAGGATCCGGCCGAGCTCGCGGCCGTCATGCGCAGCCTCGTCGTGCAGGCGAACCAGCAGCCCGAGCTCGCCCGCGTCTACGCCAATTTTGAGGCCGAGACGCCGCAGATCAGGCTCGATATCGACCGGACCAAGGCGCAGGCGCTGGGCGTGTCCATCAACGACATCTTCACCGCGCTTCAATCGACGTTCGGCGGCTACTACATCAACGACTTCAATCTCTTCGGGCGTACCTGGACGGTGCGCATGCAGGCGGAGAAGGAGTATCGCAGCAACGTGTCGGACATCTCCGACATCAAGGTGCGCAATTCCAGCGGCGAGATGGTGCCGCTGTCGACCTTCGCGCGCGCCGACCTTGCCGTCGGCCCGCGCAGCCTGACGCGCTACAACAACTATCGCTCCGTCTCGATCCAGGGCTCGCCTTCGCCGGGCTTCGGCGACGGCGATGCGACAACGGCCATGGAGCGGGTCGCCCAGACGCTGCCGTCCGGCTATTCGTACGAATGGACGGGCCAGGCGCTGGAGCAGAAGCAGTCTGCCGGCCAGACGCCCTACGTCCTCGCGGCGGCGGTGATCTTCGCCTTCCTGTTCCTGGTGGCGCTCTACGAGAGCTGGAACGTGCCGATCCCGGTGCTGCTTTCGACGGTCAGCGCCATGTTCGGCGCCCTCCTGGCAATCTGGTATCTCGGCGAGAACTTCAGCCTTTATGCGCAGATCGGCGTCATCGTGCTGATCGCGCTCTCGGCGAAGAACGCCATCCTGATCAACGCCTTCGCGCTGGAAAAGCGTGAGGAAGGCTGGAGCCTGCACGATGCGGCCGTGGAAGGCGCGCGCCTCAGGTTCCGCCCGGTGATGATGACCAGCTTCGCCTTCATCGCGGGCCTCGTGCCGCTGGTGCGGGCGTCGGGGCCGGGAGCCGGATCCATGCAGGCGGTCGGCATTCCCGTCTTCGCCGGCATGATCGGCGCGGCGACGATCGGCATCTTCCTCATCCCGCTTCTCTTCGGCGTCTTCCAGTGGATGCGCGAGAAGACCGGCTGGCGACCGCACACCCATGCGAGCGCCAGGCCTTCCGCCGAGACCACGGACGAAGCGGAGACGAAGCCCGAAGGCTGATCGGCTTGCCGGGGCTCAGGCCCCGGCGGCGACCAGGCGCGGCGTGCGGTAGGATGAAAGACGGTAGCGGTTGACGCTCGTCGCCAGGACGATCTCGCCCGTCTCCGAGCTGCTTGCCAAGCCTTCCTCGACCAGGCCGTCGATGACCCAGGCCGGGAGGGAGCCGCCAGAAAACCGCTCGTAGAGCTCCAGAAGAACCGTCTGGTAGAGAGTGGCATTCAGCATTTCGGTGCGCCCCTTTTCTGCGATCTTCCCCGATCGCCGCAAGCTCACCAGAACATGGTTAATAGATTCTTGCGCAAAGCTTGCTGCAGGGCTGCAACAGGTGGGAAATTCCGCAGCGTCAGGCGAAACCCGCGTCCAGGGGGCTAGGCGGCCGCCTTGACGACGCGGTTGCGCCCGGCAGCCTTCGCCTCATAGAGCGCCGCGTCGGCCCGCTTGATGATTCGATCGGCGTCCTCGCCCTTGCCTTCCAGGCAGGCAAGGCCGATCGAGACGGTGATCGGGAGCTCCAGCCCCGAGCGGGTGACGAAGGGCGCGGCCTCCACATCCCGGCGCAGGCGCTCGGCGATCGGGGCGGCAAGATCGAGGTCGGTATCGGGCATGACGACCACGAATTCCTCGCCGCCGAAGCGGGCCGCCAGATCGATGCCGCGCACGCCCTTCTTCAGCCGGGCGGAAAATTCGCGCAGAACGTCGTCGCCGGCGTCGTGGCCGTAGCGGTCGTTGACCGACTTGAAGAAATCGATGTCGAAGAGGAGCACGGAAACGGGCTTGCCGGCCTCGGCCGAGCGATCGAGCAGCGAGCTCAGATGGCTGTCGAGATAGCGCCGGTTGTGCAGGCTCGTCAGCGGATCGGTGATGGCGAGCTCGACGGCATTCGTCACCATGGCGCGCAGGCGCTCGGTGTAGCGCTTGCGCCGCAGCTGGGTCGTCACGCGGGCGCGCAGCTCCGCCTCCACCAGCGGGCGCACGATATAGTCGTTGACGCCGAATTCGAGCGCCCGGCGCAGCTTGGCGTTCTCGTTCTCGTCGGTGACGATGAGGATCGGAATGTGCCGCAGATGATCGATCGCCTTGATCTGCGAGCAGAGGCGCAGTCCGTCTGCCCCCGTCAGCGACAGGCTGATGATGAAGAGGTCCCAGTTGCCGGTCTCGACGGCCTCCAGCGCCTCCGGGGCGGTCTTGACGAACTCCGCCTCGACCTTGCGGCCGAGCGCCTTGTGGAGGTGACGGATGGAGGTCTCGCGGTCGTCGACGACGAGAATGCGGGCGCCCTTCATCTGCGGGGCGGTGAAGATCTCGCGCGGATCGACGCCGACCGACTGCATGGCGGCGGCGCGCAGGTTGAGCTCGTCGGTGACGCTCTTCAGCCGTACCAGGCTGCGCACGCGGGTGAGCAGCCTGGTACGGCTGACGGGCTTGGTCAGGAAGTCGTCGGCGCCGCATTGCAGGCCCGTCACCTTGTCGGCGGCCGAATCCAGCGCCGTCACCATGACGACCGGCACATGGGCGGTTTCCGGCTGCTGCTTGAGGAGCCGGCAGACCTCGAAGCCCGAAATTCCCGGCATCATCACGTCGAGGAGGACGAGGTCGACGCGCTCGCGGCGGGCTATCTCCAGCGCGTCCTCGCCGTTCAGCGCCGTGCGGACGTCGAAATACTCCGCCTGAAGCCGCGCCTCCAGGAGGCGCACATTGGCGAGCACGTCGTCGACAACGAGGATACGTCCGGTCAAGCCAGCCTCCTAGGCGTCGCCGATATAGCTGCGGACATTCTCGATGAAGGAGGCGACGGAGATCGGCTTCGACAGGTAGCCTTCGCAGCCGCCCTGGCGGATGCGCTCCTCGTCGCCCTTCATGGCGAAGGCAGTCACCGCGATGACGGGAATGTGCTTCAACCCGTCATCCTGCTTGATGATTCGCGTGACCTCCAGGCCGGAGATCTCCGGCAGCTGGATGTCCATGATAATGAGATCGGGCATCTCGGACTTGAGCGTCTCGAGCGCTTCGTAGCCGTTGCGCATCGGGAGAGTCGCATAGCCCTTGGCTTTCAACAGATCGTTGAAGAGCTTCATGTTGAGCTCGTTGTCTTCAACGATCATGACTGTCTTGGGCATCTTCATAGCCTCTTGGGGACGGGTAGCAGCCGCGGTGTTGAGCCCTTCCCTTACCCGGGCCTACTGTGAGGGAAGCCTTTTAAGGAAAGGCAAACACGGCATGATTCAGGCAAAGGGCGTCAGCCGGGAAAAGGCCGAGGACATCGCGGTCTCGGCACTTGCCTATATAGGGTCGTCGGAGAAGCTGTGCGCGCGATACCTTCAGCTGACCGGGCTGACGGTGCAGAGCCTGCGGCGCGCGGCGGGCGAGCCGGGATTCCTGGCCGCCACCCTCGCCTTCCTGACCGCGCACGAGCCGGATCTGATGGATTTCGCCGCCGCGAGCGGGCTGAAGCCGCAGGAGATCGCGAGGGCCGCGGAAGTGCTGGAGCGCGGGCAGGACGATAGCGGGCCGGCGCCACGGCCATGAGCGCCGGGCCCGCCCTCTGCCGCGACTGCCTGACGCGCTTTGAGGGCGCATCGCCGCGCTGCCCGAATTGCGGCGGGCCGAGGACGCTCCGCCATGCCGAGCTCTTTGATTTGTCGATCGCCCATATCGACTGCGACGCCTTCTATGCCGCGATCGAGAAGCGCGACGATCCTTCGCTCGCCGATCTGCCGGTGATCATCGGCGGGGGAAAGCGCGGCGTCGTCTCCACCTGCTGCTACATCGCCCGCATCAAGGGGGTGCGCTCGGCGATGCCGATGTTCAAGGCGCGCCGGCTCTGCCCGGAGGCGGTCGTGATCAAGCCGGACATGGCGAAATACGCCGCCGTCGGGCGCGAGGTGCGGGCGATGATGCTGGAGCTGACGCCGGCGGTGGAGCCGCTCTCCATCGAGGAGGCCTTCCTCGACCTTTCCGGCACGGAGCGGCTGCACCAAGCGCCGCCGGCCGGCGTGCTGGCGGGCTTTGCGACGCGGGTAGAAAAGGAAATCGGCATCACCGTCTCCGTCGGGCTCAGCCACAACAAGTTCCTTGCCAAGATCGCCTCCGATCTCGACAAGCCGCGCGGCTTTTCCATTCTCGGCCGGGCCGAGACGACGGCCTTCCTCGCCCGGCAGAAGGTCTCCATCATCTGGGGCGTGGGCGCGGCGATGCAGCAGCGGCTGGAGAAGGACGGCATCGCCACGATCGGGCAGATCCAGACGATCGAGGAGAGCGTGCTCGCCCGGCGCTACGGGGCGATCGGGCTTCGGCTGGCGCAGCTGTCGCGCGGCCTCGATGCAAGGCCGGTGAAGCCGGAGCGGGCCGCCAAGAGCATTTCGGCGGAAACCACCTTCGAGGAGGATATTGCGAGCGAGGGGGAGCTCCTGCCGGTGCTGCGGCGGCTTTCCGAAAAGGTCTCGGCACGGCTGAAGGCCGCCGGGCTTTCCGGCCAGACCGTCGTTCTCAAGCTGAAGACCTCCGATTTCCGCACGCATACCCGCAGCCGCACCCTGCCCGACCCGACGGCGCTCGCCGACCGCATTTTTCGATCCGGGCGGGAGCTGCTCTTAAAGGAGATCAACGGGACGGCTTACCGCCTTCTCGGCATCGGCGTCAGCGAATTGCAGGACGCAGCGGCCGCCGATCCGGACGATCTGCTCGATCCGGCGGCGGCGCGGCGGGCGAAGGTGGAACATGCGGTCGACGATATTCGCCGGCGTTTCGGGGAACGGGGCGTCGATCTCGGGCTGACCTTCCGGCCCGACGGCACGCGCCGGCATGGCGACCGCTCGCGCGATCCCGCCTGAGGCGTGTTCGGGCCAGAACTCGCGCGTGGCGCGATTTCCTGTGGCTTTCCCGGCAAAGGCAGGCTTTCCTCGCGCACGGTTGCGGCTAGTCTTGTCAGGCCAAGGGAGCCGCAAACCCGCCAAGGAGGAAACGATGCCGCACAAGTTCAAGATCGTCAGCCGCGCCAAGAAGCAGTTCGGCGTGCAGTTCGTCTACAATGCCGAGGTGATCGTCTGGTCGGAGAGCTACACGGAGAAGTCGGCGGCGAAAAACTGCATCGCCTCGTTGAAGAAGAATGCGCCGGACGCGCCGGTCGTCGACCTTGGCAAGGACGAAAAGGGCAAGGGCTACCGCTTCGAGATCGCCCCTTCCAAGGACGGCCAGACCTTCGTGCGCTTTGTGGCCTCGAATGGCGAGACGATGGTCCGCTCGGAGACCTACAAGTCGAAGACCAGCGCCAAGAACGCGGTCAATTCGGTCAAGAAGAACGGCCCGGGCGCGGAGATCGTCGACGAGACGGCCGCTTAAGGCACTCTCAGGACAGACTCAGGACGGGCGCGCCGTGCCGGGCAGCTTCGGGGTGCGGCGGGCCGCCAGCACGAAGGTGGCCACGCCGGCGTGACGCTGCGCCAGATAGGCGAGCGCGGCCGCCCGGCCTGCCTGCGAGGCGACGGTGCCGATCGCCGCGGCCATGATGCCGAGCGAGGGCAGCAGGGCCAGCGTGACGATGGCGTTGAGGAGGAGGCTGCCGACCGCCACGACCAGCGTCGTCTTCTGGTAGCCGAGGACGACGAGGAGGTCTCCCGCCTGCCCCACCGAGGCGCGCGCGAGGAGGCCGAGGGCGAGTACGGCCAGCACGCCGTAGCCGGCGGTGTAGGCCGGCCCGAAGATCGACAGGAGCGGATAGCCGAGCGCGACCAGGCCGCAAACGGTCGGCACGGTGAGCCAGAAGGTCCAGCGTGTCGCCTTGGTGACGCTCGCCTGCAGCTCTTGCGGATCGCGCCGGGCGCGGGCGAGCGAGAACTCGCGGCTCGAGATCAGCATGAAGGCGTAATAGACGTAGCCGGCGAGCGCCATCAGGCGCACGGCGGTGAAGTAGATGCCGACCTGTCCGGGATCGCCGAGAAGGCCAAGAAGCAGGATGTCGGAGACGAGGTAGATTTCCTCCACGCCGTAGACGAGGGTGAGCGGCAGGGTCGCGGCGAGCCAGAGCCGGCGCTTCTTCTGGGGCGCGGTCGGCCGGGTCTGCGTGCCGGTGAACTGCCGGCGGATGCGGGCCCGCAGCATGATCGCCTGGCCGATCGTTACCGCGCCGGTGACGGCAATGGCGGCCGCCAGAGCGAGCGCCGCTTCGACTTCAAAGCCGAGGAGCGCCAGAAGGGCGACGCTGGATGCGAGCAGCACCGGGCGGACGATGAAGGCCGGCGCCGCGGAGAGCACGAAGAGGCCGACGCTGCGGGCGATGCCGTCGAGATAGAGCTCGACCGCCATGAACGGGATGCCGATGAAAAAGAGGGTGAGCAGCATCCAGCGCGGGTCGCCGTCGGGATAGATGGACGGCAGCGCCCAGATGAGGGCAAGGCCGATGGTCGCGATTGCCGCGGATCCGAAGACGACGAAAAAGAAGCCCGTCGTCAGATAGCCGTGCGCGTCGTCGAGGCGCGAGCGCTCCAGGTAGCGCGGCAAGAAGCGGATGACGGAATCGTTGAAGCCGAGAGCCGCGATCTGGCCGGCGAGGATCAGCCAGGTCCAGAAGGTGACGTAAAGCCCGTAATCATCGAGGGGCAGCAGGCGCGCGAGCAGCACCTGCAGGGCAAAGCCGATGCCGGCGCCGCTCATGCGGATGGCGAAGGCGATGCCCGCATTGCCGAGGAAGTCCCCCTCGCCCTCGAGCATGCCTTCCACGCGCCGGCGGATGCCCTGCGGCAGCGGGAGGGCCGCAAGGATGCCTGTGGCTCTGGACTGGAGGCTCACGGTTGTCTGGTTCCCGCCTGGCCGCCCTGGCTCATTTGCGGTCGGTCAGGGCGCCGAGGCGCACGGAGGCTTCCGCCCCCGGAAGGAGCCGGGAGCGCAGCGAAAGAGGCATTTTCTCGAAGCCGCGCTTCAGCGCGGGGCGAAGACGGTCGTGCCAGATGTCGAGATAGGCGCGGCCCTTCAGGGAGGCCGAGGCCTGGTAGGCGAAGATCGGCGTCGTGACGTTGCACCAGTCGATCTTGTAGCTCGAAGGATCGCCGAGGAGGTCATAGACCTCGACGCCGGACTCGATCGACCAGCGTAGCGCTTCTTCAAGCTGCACCTTGCCGGGTGACAGGTCGCGCAGTTCCCAGTCGAAGGCGCCGAGATAGGAATAGAAGCGGCGATGGTGGAGGAAGCCGATCTCGATGGCGATCGGTCGCCCGTCGAGCGTCAGGGCGGCTGCGAGCGCGCCGCCGGCCGGGCTGCCATGCAGGCTCGCCAGAAACTCGACGACATGCGGGAGCTTGAGGGCGCGCGTGCCGCGACCGGTGCGCTGCAGCCAGTCGCGCTTCATGTCGATACCCAGGCCGACGAGGCTCTCATATTCCTTCGAGCCGCCGAAATGGACCTCGTAGGCGAGCGTGCCGAGGCCGGCCAGTTTGTTGCGTCGCTTGTTGCGGGCCCTTCGTGTCGTTGCCTTGAGCGCGGCGCGATAGGCCTCGTAGGAGCCGGCGAAAGGCGTCAGGTCCATGGCGGAGATCACGCCGGCCGCGACGGTGGCGATTTCCTGCCCTTGCGAGAAGGCGGGCGGAAGCGCGCCTTCGGGCACGTTGCCGAGGACAAAGGCGTCGGGCCGCTCGCTCTTCCAGATCTGCGCCCAAGCCGTGCGCAGAACCTCGCCCGTGTCGTTTCCGAGCGCCGGATCGAGGAGGACGTTGCCGTACTGGCCGTGCGGCTCGGTGAGGCCTTCCAGGCGCCGCACGGGCGAACCCTCGCCCGCGAGCATCAAAGGCCACACCATGACGAGGCGCTCGCCTTGCCATGCCGTGAAGATGCGGATTGCCGCCCCCTCGCCCGGCTCGGGCGCATAGAAGGCGCACCAGGCGCGGCACCATTCAAAGCTCTGGAACCAGGTCAGCGGGTCGGCGGCGCGATCCTCAAGGGCGCGCCAGTCGGCGCCGATGGCCTCCATCTCGGCAAGAGAGACGATCCGTCGGATCGACCAGCGGGCCGGCGGTTCCCTCCCATGCGGCCCTTCCTGCCCAATCACGATTCTCCGCCTCTCCGTCCGCCATTTCAGCGGTTACTTCGCCAGTTCGTAAGCTTCGATGTCGCGCATGCCGAAGGGTGCCTTCGGATCGACCCGGAAATCGACCTTGTACGTCAGGCGATTCTTCTTCTGCATGCCGGTGAAGCGATGCGCTCCCGCCAGCGCCAGCTTGGCCCAGAGCGCCGGCCCCGCCTCGGAAATCTGCGGGTTGCTGACGCCGAAGGAGCGGCGAAGGATGCCGTTCGCATAGTGGTTGGCATAGCGGTTGCGCAATGCCGTCGTCCAGTGCTCGGTGGTGAAGGAGATGTTGAGGCAGTCGTAGTTGACGACGCGGTGCGGACCGTTGATCGGCCAGTGCAGCATCTCGCCCGGCTCCAGGTCGACGATCTGCGCGTAGTCGTCGAACCAGGGCTGGTAGGGCGTGTCCTGCTCGTCGGCCTCGTTGAGGACGATCTTCTCCATCGCCTCCTGGCGCAGGAAAGGCGCCGTGTTCGGATAGATGTAGACGCGCTTGCGACCGCGGATCTGCCAGAGCGACTGACCGGGGATATCGCAGTGGTAGTAGACCTGGATCTTGGGCGAGGAGATGAGGATGCTCATCTTCTGCTTGAAGGTCTTGAGGCCCGGGACCTTTTCCTCGAACTCGGCAAAGACCTGGTCGAGCGCCGCCTTGTAGCCCGCATCGACCTCGGCGACCCGCTGCAGAAGCACCCAGATCTTGCCACCCCGAACGGCCGCGAGGACCTCCTCGCCGCTGACGCCGGAGATCTCGCCGTCCCGCCAGCTCGTCGGGTCGTGGAACTCCTGGTTCATCGTGTTGACGTGGTAGTGCTCGCGCGGAATGCGCTCGATGAGGCGCGCGAGCGCCTCGTCGGTGAAGATCGGGGATTCGTGCAGGCGATGCTTCAGCCGGATCATGTGATTGCCGAAGAGTTCGGCGTGCTTGTCCTGCCAGTCGAGAATAATCGGTTCCTGCGCCATTCGAACTCCTCCGCGCCCCTTGGATCGGCGTCTTCATGCGACCTGCGTGCCGCGTAAATTTGAGGAAAGTTGTAGACATCTTCGGGAGAAAAAGCTCAAGCGATGCGGGCGTTTAGCGTTAACGTTTGAATACTTTCAGACCTCTGCAATCCGGTTCCGCAACCGTCTTCAAGGCTTTGCCCCGGCCGGGAGGCGCGAGCCCGGCAAGGCGCTCCCATGCCCGCCCGATCGCCTTGCACCCTGCCCTGCGCGCGCCTAGCTTTCCGGTTCGCGGCGCCGCGCCGAAAGAAGCAGAGGAAACAGCCCATGCCGCCACAGACCGCCGCCTCCGTGCTGGAGACGATCGGCAACACTCCTCTGATCCGTCTCAACCGTGCTTCCGAGGAGACCGGCTGCGAGATCTGGGGCAAGGCGGAATTCCTCAATCCCGGCCAGTCGGTGAAGGATCGCGCGGCCCTTTCCATCGTGCGCGATGCGGAGGCGCGTGGCCTGCTGCGGCCGGGGGGAACGATCGTGGAAGGCACGGCCGGCAATACGGGCATCGGCCTCGCGCTGGTCGCCAAGGCGCTCGGCTACCGGGCCGTCATCGTCATTCCGCAGACGCAGTCGGAGGAGAAGAAGCAGGCGCTCAGGATCGCCGGCGCCGAGCTTCTGGAAGTGCCGGCCGCGCCCTACCGCAATCCCAACAACTACGTGAAGGTCTCCGGCCGGCTCGCCGAGAAGCTGGCGGCGGAGGAAGCCAACGGCGCCATCTGGGCAAACCAGTTCGACAACGTCGCCAACCGCCAGGCCCATATCGAGCATACGGGCCCGGAGATCTGGCGCCAGACGGACGGGAAGGTCGACGGGTTCATCTGCGCGGTCGGTACGGGGGGCACCCTCGCCGGCTGCGGCATCTATCTGAAGGAGCAGAATCCGGCGATCAAGATCGGCCTTGCCGATCCGGACGGGGCGGCGCTCTACAACTGGTTCGCTGATGGCGAGATGAAGTCTTCGGGTTCTTCGGTCACCGAGGGAATCGGCCAGGGGCGCATCACGGCCAATCTCGAAGGCGCGCCGGTCGACATGCCCTTCAACATCCCGGACAGCGAGGCGATCCCCGTCGTCTTCGACCTCGTGGAGCATGAGGGGCTCTGCCTCGGCGGCTCGTCGGGCGTCAACGTCGCCGGCGCGATGCGCATGGCGCGGGAGATGGGCCCCGGCCATACCATCGTGACGATCCTGTGCGACTACGGCTCGCGCTACGCCAGCAAGCTTTTCAATCCGGAGTTCCTGCGCTCCAAGGATCTGCCGGTGCCGGCCTGGCTCGGCCGCCGGCCCGAGATCGACATACCTTTCGAGGAGGTTTGAGCATGAGCGGCTCCAGCGAGCCCCTTTTCCGCGACGACGCCTATCTGAGGAGCTGCGAGGCGGAGATCGTCTCCGTCAACGAGCGCGGCGGCATCGTCCTCGACCGCACCGTCTTCTACGCGACCGGCGGCGGCCAGCCCGGCGATACTGGCCGGCTCGTGCTGAGCTCGCGCGAGATCCCTATCGGCGCCACCGTCTATGGCGAGGACCGCAGCGAGATCATCCACGTTCCCACCCGCCCGGACGACCTGCCGGAGCCCGGCGAGACCGTGACGGCGTTCCTCGACTGGGATCGTCGCAACCGGCATATGCGCATGCACACGGCGCTGCATCTCCTCTGCTCGCTGATCCCCTACCCCGTCACCGGCGGTTCGATCGGCTCCGAGGAGAGCCGGCTCGACTTCGACATCGCCGACGCCGATGCGATCGACAAGGAACAGCTGACGGAGGCGCTCGGCGCGCTGGTCGCGGCCGACCATCCGGTGACGACCCGCTGGATCAGCGACGAGGAGCTGGCCGCCAATCCCGATCTGGTGCGCACGATGAGCGTCAAGCCGCCGACGGGCTCGGGCCGCGTGCGGCTGGTGGCGATCGGCGAGGATGGGTCGGTCGATCTGCAGCCCTGCGGCGGAACGCATGTTCGCTCCACCGGAGAAATCGGTAAGCTCGCCATCGGAAAGGTGGAGAAAAAGGGCCGGCAGAACCGGCGCATCCGCCTCAGGATAGAGGGATAGGATGCCCGAATTGCTGGTGAGCCCGGAATGGCTCCACGAGAATCTCGATGCCGTGCGCGTGGTCGATGCGTCCTGGTACCTGCCGGCGCAGGGGCGCGACGCCAAGGCCGAATACCGCGAGGGCCACATCCCCGGTGCGGTCTATTTCGACATCGACGCGATCGCCGACACATCGAGCGAGCTGCCGCACATGCTGCCGGCGCCGGAGAAGTTCGCCGAGGCCGCAGGCGCGCTCGGCCTTTCGGAGACGAGCACCATCGTCGTCTATGACGGGATGGGGCTCTTTTCGGCGCCGCGCGTCTGGTGGACGCTGAAAACTTTCGGGGCGCGCGAGGTGCGCATCCTCGAGGGCGGCATGCCGGCCTGGAAGGCGGCGGGATATCCGCTCGAGGCGCCCGCGCCCTCGCCCTCGCCCGCACGCTTCACGCCCCGCCTGGATGCGGCCGGCGTCGCCGATATCGAGCGCGTGCGCGGCACGCTCAACGGCAGCGGCGAGCAGGTGGTCGATGCCCGTCCCGCCGCCCGCTTTCGCGGCGAGGCGGCCGAGCCGCGGGCGGGCCTCAAGAGCGGCCATATTCCAGGATCGAGAAATCTTCCCTTCGATGCGCTGTTCGCCGAGGGCGAGCCGCAGCGCCTCGTCGGGCAGGACAGGATCCGAGCGCTTTTCGAGGCGGCCGGGGTGGACTGGCAGAAGCCGGTCGTCACCTCCTGCGGCTCGGGCGTGACGGCCGCGATCCTCTCCTTCGCGCTCGCCGCCGCGGGCAAGGAAGATACGGCCGTCTACGACGGTTCGTGGACCGAATGGGGCGGGCGCACCGACACGCCGGTGGAGCGCGGCGAAGCATGAGCGAGCGCTACGTCGCCACGGTCATCACCGACCTTCAGATGCGCGCGGTGCCCGGACGGCTGCCGCCCCAGCCGAGCGGCTTCAGCCTGGCCCTGATGGGTGTCGAGGACTGTCCGCTGCATTTCTATCGCTATCTCTATGCCACGATCGGGCGCGAGCACGTCTGGGTCGATCGGCTCGCCATGTCGGACGAAGAGCTTTCCGGCGTGATCCACCGGGAGGGAGTCGAGATCTCGGTGCTCTACGGCAACGGGGCGCCGGCCGGCTTTTTCGAGCTCGATTTCTCCAACCGCGAAAAGGTCGATCTCGCCTATTTCGGCCTGATGCCGGAATGGATCGGAAAGCGCCTCGGAGCCTGGCTGCTCGGCGTGGCGGTGAGCGAGGGTTTTTCGCGCGGGGCGGAGGTCATGACGGTCAATACCTGCACCATGGACCACCCCTCGGCGCTGACGCTTTACCAGCGGATGGGATTTTCGCCTGTCGGCAGGCGCGAGCACCGGCTCATCCTGCCGGACGGCTACGAGCTGCCCGGACATATTGAGGCCGCCGTCCTGCCCTGAAGGGGGAACAATTCCCCGGCATTTGATTTTCTTCGTAACCGAGGGGGCTCGGACGAACGGAAGTTTTCAATGAAATTATCGACACTCATGATCAGCACCGCGCTGGTGCTGCCGATCCCGGCCATTGCGGCCGAGGGAGCGATGGCTGCCGACGGGACGATCGTCCTGGCGCAGGCCGGCGCTTCCACCGAATTGCAGGTCGAAGTCGCGCGGCAGAAGCTCGCGGACGCCGAAGCGGCGCTGGAAGCCGCCCGCGCAAGCGGTGAAGGCGTGGAGGCGGCGGAGGCCAATGTCGCGGCCGCGCAGCAGGAACTTGCTGCCGCGCAGGCCGCTGCAGAGAGCCAGCCAGCGGAAGAGCCGCAGCCGGGGGCGGCGGAGCCCGCGCCAGCCGAAGAACCGGCGCCCGCCGAAGAACCGGCGCCCGCCGAGACGCAGGAGCAGCCGGCTGCGGAGGAGGCTCCTCCCCCGCCCGAGGAGACGCAGGAGAGCGCGCCGGGAGCTGCCGAGGCGCCCGCGGCGGAAGAGCCGCAGAGCCCGCCCGCCGAGACGCAGGAAGCCCAGCCGGAGGCCGGCCAGGCCGAGGCGCCGGCCGATCAGACGGCTGAAGAGACACAGCCCGTCGAAGAGACGCAGCCGCAGGTGCAGCAGCAGAGCACGGAAGAGCCGCAGCCCGGTGCCGTGGCTCCGACCAGCTCTGAGACAGAGCAGCCGGCGCCGAAGCCGGCGGAGGAAACCCAGGCCGCTCCCGGCGCGGCGAGCGAGCCGGTGCAGCCGCAGGCGAGCGCGGCTCCCGAGCAGCTTGGCGTCAAGGGCGAAGCGCTCGACCCGCAGGTGCAGGAGCTGCGCCAGAAGCTCGGCCGCGAGCGCAGGCAGGTCGAAGAGCGCAACGACGGCAACGACGCCCTGAGGACCGGCGCGGCCGCCGCCGTCGGCGCGGCCGCGGGCGTGCTTGCCGGGCAGGTCATCCAGAGCTTCGGCGACCGTGTGGTGATCGAACGCGACGGCCAGCGCTACATCCGCTCGGACAGCGAGACGGACCGTCTCTTGCGCCGGGCCCGCGACGTCGATGTGGAGGATCTCGGCGAGGGCCGCACCCGTACCGTCGTCACGCGGCCGAACGGCGCCCAGATCATCACGGTGCGCGACTATGACGGCGAGATCATTCGGCGCACGCGCGTCGGGCCGGACGGCCGCGAGGTCGTGCTGATCGACGATCGCTGGGCCGGGCCGCGCCAGCGCGGACCTCGCGAGCGTTTCGACCGGGACATGCCGCCGGTGCGTTACGACATGCCGCGCGAGCGCTACATCGTCGATATGGGCGGCGCGTCGTCAAACGATCTGGAAGATGCGCTTGCCGCCCCGCCGGTCGAACAGGTCGAGCGGGCCTATACGCTGGACGAGGTGCGCGACAGCTCGCGCCTGCGCGACAAGCTCCGCCGCATCGACCTTGACGCGATCACCTTCGATACGGGCAGCGCCGCCATCTCGCGTAGCGAGATTCGCGAACTTGCCCTCGTGGGACGCGCCATGGAGGATCTGATCGCCCGCAATCCGGACGAGCTCTTCCTGGTGGAGGGCCACACGGATGCGGTCGGATCGGACCTGTCCAACCTGGCGCTGTCGGACCGTCGGGCCGAAACGGTGGCGATCGTGCTGTCGGAGAATTTCGAGATTCCGCCGGAGAACCTCGTCACGCAGGGCTACGGCGAGCAGTACCTCAAGGTGCCGACCGACGGGCCGGAGAGGCAGAACCGCCGCGTGACGGTGCGCCGGATCACCCCTCTCCTGACGGGCGAGGCGCGCCGCTAGGCGCCTCCCCTCGCCTCCTTCAGGCCTGAGACACGGTCGCCGCAAGCCCGCCGGACGGGTTCGCGGCGGCCGTTTTTTCTGCCGGATCCTCCGAAGGCTCCGGCACGAGGACGAGTTCCGGTCCCTCGCCGGCCGTCCGGTAGAGCGCCTCCGCGACGCTGCCGTGGACGAGATCGCCGATATCGCCGCGATGGCGCGTGCCGGCGACGAGGAAACGCACGCCCAGCGCGCGGGCGCGCGCGCGGATCGTCTCGGCAATGCGGGTCGCGGGAGCCTCCAGGATCTCAGCTTCCGGCGCGCCGCCGGCGACCTCCACGCGCGACAGGGCGCGGGCAAGAATTTCGGTCGCCTCGCCCTTCGTCTCGGCCTCGACCGCTCCCTCGTCGATCACCTCCAGCGGGCGGACGTGAAGAACATGCACGCGGCCTACTTGGCCCTGTGCAAGATCGACGGCACGGGCGAGGATCGCCGCATCGGTTGTACCGCCGTCGATCGCGGCGAGCACGGCAACCGGCATCGCCTCGGCGGGTGCTGCCGCCGGCATCGCCCCGGCCGGCATCGGGCCCGCGCCGTAGCGGCCGAGCGTGCGGCTACGCAGGATGAGGACGGCGGGCGCCGCCGCCGCCGCGAGGGCGGCGAGGACGAAGCTCGCCGGGGCGCCGAAATGCTCGGCGATCAGCGGCGCGGCATAGGGCGCGACGACGCCCGCGAACCAGCGCACGAAGTTGTAGCCGGCCGAGGCGACCGGGCGCGGCACGGTGGAGACCTCCAGCGCGATCTCCGTATAGACCGTGTTGCAGACGCCCATGAGGGCGCCGGACAGAACGACGGAGAGAATGACCGCTTCGCGGGGGCCGAAGGCGATGACCAGCAGCAGCGCGGAGAAGATCGCCAGACAGCCGGAGAGCAGCCGCACCGCGCTGAAGCGCGCCTGCAGGCGCGGCGCGACGAGGACGGAGAAGATCGCCAGGAGCACGCCCCAGCCAAAGAAGATGAGGCCGACCGCATGCGCCGACATCTTCAGGACGAAGGGGACGAAGGCGAGGACGGTGAAGAAGGCGTAGTTGTAGAACATGGCGCTGACGGCCGCCGTCTTGAGACCGGGCTCGCCGAGGGCCCGGATTGGCGCGGTCAGTGAAACCTTCTCCTTGGGCTTCGGCTGCTCCGGCAGAAGGACGAAGATCGCCACGAAGCCGATCGCCATCAGCGTCGCGGTGCCGAAGAAGGGATAGCGCCAGGAAAGGCTGCCGAGCGCCGCGCCGAGGAGCGGGCCGGCCGAGATGCCGAGGCCGAGCGCCGCCTCATACATGAGAATTGCCGCCGCCGTGCCGCCGCGCGAGGCGGCGACGATCACCGACAAAGCCGTCACCACGAAGAAGGCATTGCCGAGACCCCAGCCGGCCCGGTAGGCCACGAGACCGGCAACGGAATTTGCCGTGCCGGCGAGGCCGGCAAAGACGACGATGAGCACGGCACCCAGAAGCAGCGTCTTGCGCCCGCCGAGGCGGCTCGACACGAAGCCCGTGACGAGCATCATCACCGAGGTGACGAAAAAATAGCTGGTGAAGAGCAGCGAGACCTGGCTCGGGCTTGCGTTCAGCCCGGCGGCAATGGAGGTCAGGATCGGATCGACGAGGCCGATCGACATGAAACCGACGACACAGGCAAAGGCGGTTGCCCAGACGGCTTTCGGCTGGTCGAAGAAGCGGGCGCGCGCGGCGGTGGACATTGCGGGGACGGATCCTGCATTTCGTTGTATAATGCAGGAAATAGTCGGCATGGCCCCGCCAGGCAAGGTGTATGATGCAGACAGATTCACATGAGAAGTGCAGCTCAGGCCCGCGCCGCGTGCATGACGTGCCCGACGAAATTGCACCGGTGGTGGGCGAGCTGGAGCAGGAATTCGCCTTTCTCGCCCGAGCGCTGGAGGCCGTGCACCGCAAGCGCGCCTACCCGCTGGAGCGAGCGCACTACCTCCTCCTCCTACAGCTCAGGGAGGGGCCGCGTACCATCGGCGATCTCTCGACCGCCCTCGCCCTCGACGATTCGACTGTGACACGGCAGGTCGGGGCGATGCTGAAGCGCAAGCTTGTGCGCAAGCTCGCCAATCCGGCCGATGGGCGAAGCGCGCTGGTGGAACGCACCCCGGAAGGTGCGAGCAGCGCCGAAGAAATGCGCCTTGCACGGCTTCACCGCATTGCCCGCCTCTTCGCGCACTGGAGCGAGACCGACCGGCAGTGCCTGGCGGAGATGCTGGCACGGGTGAATGCGGACCTTTCGGCGTATTCCTCGGCGATCGAAGAGCCGGGAGGCGCCTAGCCTCCCGCCGGCGCCGTTTCGCCTTCTTCCTCATCGGGAAACTGACGCGGGTCGCCGGAGAGGAACTCGGCGAGGGCCGAAAGCTGCGGGATGTGGGTTGCGAAGATTTTCGTCGCCACGAGGAGCGGCACGGCGATGAACATGCCGACGAAGCCCCACAGCCAGCCCCAGAACGCAATGGACAGGAATATCGCGACGGGGTTCACCGCAAGACGCCTGCCGACCACCATAGGGGTGACGAAATTTCCCTCAATGGCGGTGCAGCAGAAATAGATCAGCGGCGGATAGGATGCCTCCCCCAGCGTCGGATAGGTGACGATGCCGACAATGCCCGCAAGGCCGATACCGATGATCGATCCGACATACGGGATGAAGTTGAGGAGCGTCGCGAGAACGCCCCAGAGCACCGGGTTGGGCATGCCGATCAGCCACAGGCCGGTGCCGACGGCGATGCCCAGGCAGGTGTTGATGAAGGTCACGGTGAAGAGGTAGCGCGACAGCTCCCGCTCGATATCGTGCGCGATCCGGAGCGCCCGCTTCTTGTCGCTGAGAGACGACATCGAGCGCACGAGCTTGATGTAGAAGAGCTCCGAATAGGCGAGAAGGAAGAAGAGAAGGACGAGGCAAAGCACGATGCGCGCGAGGATATCGGGTGTCGAGGTTGCCACGTCCGAAAGAAGCCCCGGCTCGCGCAGGACGACCTCCTGGGCCCTGTCCGGGTCGCTCGACTTCGCGTCCGTCAACTTGTCGACTTCCTGCGAGGCCCGCTCCAGCTGCGCCACGGAGCCACGCAGATGCCCGATCTTGCGTTCCAGCTCGCGGGCGATGCTCGGCGCGCGATCGACCCATTCGCCGATCGGATCGGAAAGGACATAGGAGCCGCCGAGCACGGCGGCGAAAGTGGAGGACACGAGGACGATCGCCGTCAGCCATGAGGGGATGGAGCGGCGCGCCAGAACGCGCACGACCGGGCTCAGCATCAGGGCGAAAAGGAATGCGAGCACGACCGGGAGGAAGAAGCCCTTGGCGAGATAGAGGGCGCCGGCGAGCGCGATCAGGAACATGCCGATGATCGCCCAGGAGGGCCCGATCAGCTGTGTCCGCCTTTCCTCCGTCGGTTCGGCCGGCGTGCGGTCGGTGCCCTGGGGCGGCTGCGGCTCGGCACCGGAAGGTGCGATGCCCGCCGCGCCTGCGGAGACCGTACGGCCTGAAGGGCGCTTTTCGCTGTCGTCCGCCTCAGACGAGGAGGCAGGGGTGGAAGTGCTGGAAGGCATCGGGACTCAAGGGCTTGGCCGGCTTGCAGAAGAACGCCGACCGACCTTGCCAGTTCCCTCTGCCCCGCCGGCCTCGCAGCCGTCCGGCGGGCATGGTGAAGAAACCGGTTGCCGATGCCCGCCCGCCTTTGCGGGCCGGCCCTGCAGCTAGTGCAGGATCTGCGACAGGAAGAGCTTCGTGCGCTCGTGCTGCGGATCGGTGAAGAACTTCTCCGGCTCGTTCTGCTCCACGATCTGGCCGGCATCCATGAAGATGACGCGGTTGGCAACCTGACGAGCGAAGCCCATTTCGTGCGTGACGACCAGCATGGTCATGCCGGAGCCGGCAAGGTCGACCATGACGTCGAGCACTTCCTTGATCATTTCCGGATCGAGCGCGGAGGTCGGCTCGTCGAAAAGCATGATGCGCGGGTTCATGCACAGGGCGCGCGCGATGGCGACGCGCTGCTGCTGGCCGCCGGAGAGCTGGCCGGGGTACTTGTTCGCCTGCTCGGGGATCTTCACCCGCTCCAGATACTGCATGGCGACCTCTTCGGCCTGACGCTTCGGCATCTTGCGTACCCAGATCGGCGCGAGCGTGCAGTTCTCCAGGATCGTCAGATGCGGGAAGAGGTTGAAGTGCTGGAAGACCATCCCGACCTCGCGGCGGATCTCGTCGATCTTCTTCAGGTCGTTGGTGAGCTCGATCCCGTCGACGACGATGTCGCCCTTCTGGTGCTCCTCCAGGCGGTTGATGCAGCGGATCATGGTCGACTTGCCGGAGCCGGACGGGCCGCAGATCACGATGCGCTCGCCGCGCTCCACGTGCAGGTTGATGTCCCTCAGCACATGGAACTCGCCGAACCACTTGTTGACGTTCCGCATTTCGATGGCCGGGCCCGATCCGGTGTCGGCGTCAGGGGCGATCGCTGTGGCGGTGTTGTTATCGCTCATGTGGATGGATCCTAGCGCTTATGGCCCGTTCGGAGGCGGTTCTCGGTGAAGATCGAATAGCGGGACATGGAGAAACAGAAGACCCAGTAGACGCAGGCGGCGAAGAGATAGGCCGTCGTCGCCTGGACGGGGGTCGCCCATGTGGGATCGGTGAAGCTCGACTGGATCTGGCCGAGGAAGTCGAAGAGGCCGATGATGAGGACGAGCGTGGTGTCCTTGAAGAGGCCGATGAAGGTGTTGACGATGCCCGGAATGACGAGGGTCAGCGCCTGCGGCAGGATGATGAGGCGCATCTTCTGCCAGTAGGCGAGACCGACCGCGTCCGCGCCCTCGTACTGGCCTTTCGGGATGGCCTGCAGGCCGCCGCGGATGACCTCCGCCATATAGGCCGCGGAGAACAGCGCGACGCCGATCAGCGCCCGCAGCAGCTTGTCGAACGACACGCCCTCGGGAAGGAAGAGCGGCAGCATCACCGAGGACATGAAGAGCACGGTGATGAGCGGCACGCCGCGCCAGAACTCGATGAAGACGACGCAGAAGAAGCGCACGATGGGCATCTGCGAGCGCCGCCCGAGAGCCAGAACGATGCCCAGCGGCAGCGAGGCGGCGATGCCGGTGACGGCAAGAACCAGCGTGACGAGGAGCCCGCCCCAGATCGAGGTCGGCACGACTTCAAGGCCGAAATCGACGCCCAGGACGAGGAGAAGGACGGCCAGCGCGCCCATGATCGTCAGAACGAGCTTGATCGGATCGAGCGGATTCGTTCCGGTTCCGCGCGCCCAGGCATAGGCGATCGCCGCGATGACCAGCGTGATCAGCGCATAATCGATCCAGAAGCCGAGATCGCTGCCGAAGGGCGCGAATTCGGCCCCGATGCCGATGATCGTGCCGTAGTCGAAATCGCCGCCCGACAGGAGGAGCAGAGCCACGGCCGGGAAGAAGACGGCCATGTAGACGAGGTTCACCGCCTTGTAAGGGGCGGTCGGCACCAGGAGCGGCACGAGACCGATCACGAAGAGGACGAAGACGATGTCCACGCGCCAGCGCTCTTCGATCGGATAGCGGCCGTAGATGAACTGGGCGAGGTAGTCGCCGACATAGGGCCAGCAGGCGCCGAACCAGTCGTTCGGCAACTGCCCGCCCTGCTGCATGGTCAGGCAGGCGGTGCGGCCCTCGCCCTGCCAGACGGCGTCGAAGAGGGCGAATTCCAGAAGCGGCGGCACCACGAACCAGATGATGGCGAGGGCGACGATCGTCAGCAGCGTGTTGAACCAGGAGGAAAAGAGGTTCTTGCGCAGCCAGCCGAGAAGGCCGGAATCGCGGATGGGCGGCGGCGCCTCCGCGAGCATCTCGTCGCGGACATAGGTGAGGTCGGTCTCGGCCTGGATGTCGGACATGGCGTTATCTCTCCACCAGGGCGACGCTGCTGTTGTACCAGTTCATGAAGGCCGAGGTGACGAGCGAGATCACCAGATAGGTCGCCATGGTGACGAGAATGAATTCCACCGCCCGGCCGGTCTGGTTGAGCGCCGTCCCGGCGAAGACGGAGACGAGGTCCGGATAGGCGATCGCCACGGCGAGCGAGGAGTTCTTGGTCAGGTTGAGATACTGGCTCGTCAGCGGCGGCACGATGACCCGCATCGCCTGCGGCACCACGACGAGGCGGAGCGTGTGGCCGGGCCGCAGGCCGAGCGAATAGGCGGCTTCCGTCTGCCCGTGCGCCACGGCGAGGATGCCGGCGCGAACGATCTCGGCGATGAAGGAGGCGGTGTAGAAGGAGAGCGCGAAGAGAAGGCCGATGAATTCGGGATAGACGCGCGCGCCGCCGCGGGGGCCGAAGTTGCCTTCGCTGGCATATTCGAGCGACAGCGGCGCGCCCTTCATCAGGATTCCGACGGCGAACCAGCTGACGATGGGCACGGCGATGATGAGGGCGAGCCCGGTCCACAGCACCGGAAACTGCTCGCCGGTCGCCATCTGGCGCTTATACGCCCAGCGCCGGATGATGAAAGTGGCAACGATGCCGAAGATCAGGGCGCTCAGCATGATGGGGAAGCCGGGCCCGTAAATCACCTTCGGGGCATACCAGCCGGCGATGTTGAGAAGGCCGAGCGGGCCGAGATCGATCGCCTCGCGCTTGGGCGGAAGCAGGCGCAGGACCGCGAAATACCAGATGAAGATCTGCAGCAGCAGCGGGATGTTGCGCAGGATCTCGATGTAGACGTAGGCCGCCTTGGCCACGACCCAGTTGGTGGAGAGGCGCGCAATGCCGACGATAAAGCCGATCAGCGTCGCCAGGAGGATGCCGATGAAGGAGACGACGAGGGTGTTGATGAGGCCGACGAAGTAGACGCGGACGTAGGAGGAGGTCTCCTGATATTCGATCAGCGCCTGGTTGATCTGGAAGCCGGCGGAATCGAAGAGGATGTCGAAGCCGAAGCCGATCCCCTGCGCCCTCAGGTTGGCGGCCGTGTTGTGGATGATCCACCAGCCGAAGCTGATGATGCCGATTACCAGGAGAACCTGGAAGATCGCGCCTCGTACGCGCTGATCGTTAAGCGCAGCGAAACCGCCCGAGCCTACGCGGCCCGGCAATGCGTCCTGAACAGCCATGTCCCCTCGGCTTGCATGTTATGTGCCAGTCTGCGCCGTCTTGATGCGGCGATGCACCAGCGAAAAGCCCGGCCGGATGAACCGGCCGGGCTTGTTTTGGATCAGCGCACCGGCGGTGCGTACTGGATGCCGCCATCGCTCCACAGCTTGTTGAGGCCGCGGTCGATGCCGAGCTCGGTGTCGGGCCCGACGTTGCGGTCATACATCTCGCCGTAATTGCCGACGGCCTTGATCGCGTTCGCGGCCCAGTCGGCACCGAGACCGATCGACTCGCCGAAGGAGCCTTCCGTGCCGAGGAGACGCTTCACGGCCGGATTGTCGGACGTCTTCATCTCGTCGACATTGGCCTGCGTCACGCCCAGCTCCTCGGCATTGATGAGGGCAAAGAGCGTCCACTTGACGACGCTGAACCACTGGTCGTCGCCCTGGCGGACGGCGGGGCCGAGCGGCTCCTTGGAGATGATCTCCGGCAGAATGATATGGTCGTCCGGGTTGGCGAGCTTCAGCTTCTGCGCGTAGAGGCCGGACTGGTCGGTGGTGTAGACGTCGCAGCGACCCGCATCATAGGCGGCGACGACCTCGTCGGCCTTCTCGAAGGCGACGACCTCGTAATCCATGTCGTTCTTGCGGAAGTAGTCCGCGACGTTGAGCTCGGTCGTCGTGCCCGTGTTGGTGCAGACCGAAGCGCCGGAAAGCTCCAGGGCGGAGGATACGCCGAGGTCCTTGCGGACCATGAAGCCCTGGCCGTCGTAATAGTTCACGCCCGCGAAGTTGAGGCCGAGATCGGTGTCGCGCGACATCGTCCAGGTGGTGTTGCGGGTCAGCACGTCCACCTCGCCCGACTGCAGAGCGGTGAAGCGCTCCTTGGCCGAGAGCGGCGTGAAGGCTGCCTTCGACGCATCGCCAAAGACGGCTGCGGCGATGGCCTTGCAGGTGTCGACGTCGAGGCCCGACCAGTTGCCCTGCGAATCCGGGTTGGAGAAGCCCGGCAGGCCCTGGCTCACGCCGCACTGAAGAGTTCCCTTGCCCTTGACGTCGTCAAGCGTCGCTGCCGAAGCAGAGACGGCCGTCAGAACGAGGGCCGCCCCTGCCAGGAGCGGAAGAATGGTTTTTTGCATGTGACGATTATCCTGTTCACCGGTTGTTTATCGGACAGTGGCGTGCGGCGTCCTTGCAAAGCGAAACTGAGCGTCTCGCCATTTCCCTGCCAGACGGCGCTTGACGCAACCCCATCCATACGGCCATCGAAAGCCATCTACGGGCCGCGGTCAAGCCTGAGGCGAGGACCAGCGCCTTCTACCATCAGACCGAATTCCCGGCCCAAATCCACCAGAGGCAACGATATGTCGCGGAGAAATCAATGAATTCCGATGAAGGACCGGGTCGCAATCTGAGCGCGAGCGGACGCCGCCCGGCAACGCTTCTTACCCATGCCGGGCGCGATCCCCATTCTTTCCACGGCTTCGTCAACCCGCCGGTGGTGCGCGCCTCCACCGTGCTGTTTGCCTCCGCCGACGAGATGAAGAATCGGCGCACCAGCCGCTATTCCTATGGCCTGACCAACACGCCGACGATCGAGGCGCTGAACGGCGCCTGGACGGAGCTGGAGGGAGCCGCGACGACCGTGCTCGTCCCCTCGGGGCTCGCCGCCGTCACCGTCGCGATCCTTGCAAGCGTTTCTGCGGGCGAGGAAATCCTCGTTCCGGACAATGTGTACGGACCGACCCGCGCCTTCTGCAACGGGACGCTCAAGCGCCTGGGGATCGGCACGACATTCTACGACCCGATGGACCTTGCAAGCCTGAAGGAAGCACTGAAGAATGGGGCGCGCGCGGTCTTTGCCGAGGCGCCGGGTTCACTCACCTTCGAGTTTCCGGACCTTCAGGAGATTCTCGACGCGGCCGCGGCGGCGGACGCCGTCACCATGATCGACAACACCTGGGCGACGCCGCTCATCTACCGCCCGATCGAACACGGCTTCGACCTGTCCATCCAGGCGAGCACGAAATATGTCGGCGGCCATGCCGACCTGATGCTGGGCTCCATCAGCGCTTCCGAGAAGATGGCGACGAGGCTCATGCGCACGCATCGCGAGCTCGGCGTGCAGGCCGGCCCGGACGAAATCTATCTCGGCCTGCGCGGCATGCGCACGATGAAGGTGCGCCTCGAGCAGCATGAGCGGCAGGCGCTGGAGGTGGCCAAATGGGTCGGCGAGCGCGCGCAGGTGAAGCGGCTGCTTCACCCCGCCTTCCCCTCCTGCCCCGGCCACGAGAACTGGCGGCGCTTCTTCGGCCGCTCCTGCGGGCTCTTCGCCTTCGAGCTCGACGGGGACGGGGCAATGGCGGAGCGCTTCCTCGATTCGCTGAAGCTCTTCGGCCTCGGCTTTTCCTGGGGCGGCTTCGAGAGCCTTGCGAGTTACGGCGAACTCACCGAGCAGCGGACCGTGAAGCCGTGGACGGGCGGGCCCGTCGTCCGGCTGCATATCGGCCTGGAAGACATTGCCGACCAGATCGCCGATCTGGAGGGTGCCTTCGCCGCCCTCGCGGAATGAGCAGGCGCTATTCGGTCTTCTCCATCGAGGCCTTGTGCTCATTGAAGATCAGCCAGAGGTTGCGGGCGTAGATGAAGAGCCCCAGCCCCTGGCCGAGAATGAAGACCGGGTCCTGGCGATGCAGGGCGTAGACGAAGAGCAGGAAGCCGCCTGCCACGGAGAAGAACCAGAAGGCGACCGGCACGACCGACCGCCCTGCCCGCTCGCTCGCCAGCCACTGGATGATGAAGCGCATCATGAACAGGAACTGCGCCACGAAGCCGAGCAGGATCCAGAGACTGAACTGATCGACGAAGACCGCCTCGATCCAGTTCCATAGCTCGCTCATCCGATTATTCCTCGCTGATCACGGGCCGCACCTTGCGGCGGGTCGACAGCCACCAGACGCCCAGAAGGTCGGCGATGCCGATCCACAGGCGGTCGAAGATGCCGTATTTCGAGATGCCGTGCCGGCGCTCGCGGTCGACGACATCGACAAGCGCGACGGAAAAGCCCTCGCGCCGCACGAGCGCCGGCAGGAAGCGGTGCCAGCCATCGAAATAGGGCAGCCGCAGAAAGAGCTCGCGCCGGATCGCCTTCAGGCCGCAGCCGGTATCGCGCACCGCGTCGTCGAGCAGGCTTCGCCGCGCCCAGTTGGCGATGCGCGAGCCGTAGCGCTTGGCAAAGCTTGCCTTGCGGCCGACCCGCTGACCGGCCGATGCCCCGGTCTCCTGCCCGCCCGCCGAGAGCGCATCGAGCAGGGCCGGGATATAGGCCGGGTCGTTCTGGCCGTCGCCGTCGATGGTGACGACGACGGAGCCGCGGGCCGCCTCCAGGCCCGTGCGGATCGCCGCGCTCTGACCGGCGCTGCGTGCATGATGGATGAGCCGGACGGTGGGAATGGTCTCGCGCCGCGCAATCGTGACGCGGCCGGTCGCGTCGGAAGATCCGTCGTCGATGACGAGGATCTCGAACCGTCGGCCGGCAAGGGCGGCGGCTATCTCGTCGAGAAGGGAGCCGATATTGCCCTCCTCGTCGCGGCAGGGAACGATGACGGAGACCTCGGGCGGTTCGGCCGCCGTTTGTTGGTTCATGACTTGTCGCTTTCACGGATGCGGCGGCGCTTCAGGCGTCCGTCCCGGTCGAGACGGAAGACGAGGCGCCTTTCGGCAAAGAGGCGTGCGACGATCCAGGCGCCGGCACAGCCGAGGATGATGCCGGCCAGAACGTCCGTCGGGTAATGGGAACGGGTGGCGAGCCGGCTGACGGCAATCCAGAAGGCGAAGACCAGCACGGCGACCCGCGCCTTTGGAAAGAGGAGGCCGAGGGCCATGGCGAGCGCCGCCACGTTGGTGGCGTGGCCGGAGGGAAAGCTCGCCCAGCTCGGCTCGAAGGAAAAGGGATGGAAGGCGGCCAGCCCATCCGTTTCGAAATAGCGCGGGCGGGCGCGTCCGATCCCGTATTTGAGGATGACGGCGAGGAGGCCGGTACCGAGAACGGCAACGAAGATATAGGCCGCCGCGGCAGAAGCGCGGAGCGCGGCGGCGCGCTGGCGCACCCCGTGATAGGAGACGTCGCGGAAGAGCTGGAAGAGAAGAAAGCCGCCGGCCGCCACGAGCATCCAGTCCGATTTGCCGAGATCCGTGACGAAGGTCAGAAAGCCGCGCACCTGGGGATGCATGTCGCGCTGGAATGCGACGAGATAGGGGTCGGCGAGGACGAACACGACGAGGAGGACGGAGACGAGGACGATCGCGACGTTGAAGACGGTGAGCGGTGTCGCCCGCAGCGGCGGCATCAGGGCGTCGCGCCGGCGCCGCAGGACGAAGCGCGAGACGTGCCCTGCCCTCTCCCGGCCTCGGCGGAGCGTGATGCGGGCGGTCTCGTTCCAGCGCTCCGACGGCCTCATCGCTCAGCCTCTGCGGACCGCCTGTAGACGCGCAACGTCACGGCCTTGCCACGCGAATAGTTGAAGCCGGATACCTCGCGGCCCGCCGAGAGCGCGAGATTTTCGTTCGCCGCGGCATCCTGGAAGGCGCTTTCCTGGCGAGCCTCCACGAGCGCGACCTGGCAGCCTTCGCCGGAGAGGAAATCGGCCGCGCCCTTTCCGTCCGTCAGGCGCGTGTCGGTGCCGGCGAAGAAGACGAGGCTCGGCTCCGAATAGCCGGCGGAGGCGATCTGCGGGTCGTCGCAGACGGCATCCTCATGGGCGGCCGCAGCGGCGTGCTCCGAAACGCGGATCGCGCTGAGCGTCGGGAAGCCGAACTGGAAGGCCGCGAGATAGATCAGAGCCGCGGCAACCGTCGCAGCAAGCAAGGCGCTCTCCTCTCGGCCACGGGCGATCGCTCGCGCGCCGATCACGCCGAGGACCGCCGCGCCGATCCCGGCAAGGTCGGTGCCCGCCGGGAGACGCTTTTCCAGCCAGAGCGGCAGGGCGATGGCGCCGATGGCGATAACGATCGGCACGCTGGCGAGGAGGAAGCCCGCCAGGTATCGCCAGGCCTTGCCGGCGAGGAGCATGCCCTCTTCCAGAGCCGCGGCGCTCATCAGCGCCAGCGCCGGATAAAGCGGCAGGACGTAATGCGGCAGCTTGGTCGGCACCGCCTCGAAGACGAGCCAGCTCGGGACGAGCCAGGCGAGCGCGAAGAAGACCGCAGGCCGCTTCCAGACGCCGACGATGAAGGGCGCCGCGAGAAGCGTGAAAGGGGCGAGCGGCCAGGCGGTGGCGAAGAAGAGCGCGACATAGGTGCCGGGCGGCGCGCCGTGCGCCTCCTGCGCGCTCGCCACCTTGCCGAGCATGTCCTGGCCGATGGCGGCGGTGAAGAACGTCCAGTCGGAGCGGATGCCGATGGCGATGAACCACGGCACGGCGATGAGGAGCATCAGGGCGAGCCCGGAGAGCGGCCGCAGGCGCAGGAGTACCGCCGGCGAGCGCGAGGCGATGAGGAGGAGGAGCAGCGTCAGCCCGACGACCATCAGGATGATCGGCCCCTTGACGAGGATGCCGAGGCCCAGGGCCGCCCAGAAACCGAGCGTCAGCGGCAGCGCGAGCGGCGTTGCCGGCGGCGGCGCAAGATTGCGGCCCGCGCCGGAAGTCTCCCTGCCCTCCATCCATGCCCTTGCCAGGACCGCGATGGCGAAGATCGTCAGGGCGGCAAGGACGGCGTCGGTCTTGGCGAGGCGCGCTTCCACCGTGAGGAGGATGGTGGAGGACATGAGAAGCGCGCCCGCGAAGGCCGCGCGCGGTCCGAAGAGGGCAAGACCGGCGAACCAGGTGGCGAGCGCGGCCAGCACCGCGCCGATGAAGGAGGGGATGCGGTAGGCCCAGATCGGCGCGTCCGCTCCGCCGAAGGGGGCCGTCGCCACCGCCTGCAGCCAGTAGATGCCGACGGGCTTCTTGTGGCGGGGCTCGTCCTGGAAGCGGATGTCGATGTAGTCGCCGCTCTCGTGCATCTGCTTCGTCGCCTGGACGAAGCGCGCCTCGTCGCGATCGATGGGCGGCAGGACGCCGATCCCCGGCGCGAACAGGACGATGGCGACGAGCACGACGACGAGCCCGGCGAGCGGAGAAAACCGCGCCGGCGCGCCGATCATCGGCGACTTCTGCCCATCCTTGGAACCCGCAGCCATCGGCCAACAGCCTTTTGTAACTTTGCGCGTGGTGCTAAGCCGGGTCTTGCCGGCGCGCAAGCGTGGCGCGCCGACATTGCCGCCTGTGGATGCGAAGGCGGCAAGGAAAGCGGCGAAAGTGGACGAGCCGAAGGTCTTTCTGAGGGGGCTTTTCGACGCTGCGGTGGCGGCTGCCGATCCGCGGCTGTCGCTGCCGCCGCATCTGCCGCGACCGCCCGCCGGGCGCACCGTGGTGATCGGCGCCGGCAAGGCTTCCGCCGCGATGGCGAGGTCTCTCGAGGACCACTGGCCGGGCGAGATCTCCGGCCTCGTCGTGACGCGCTACGGCCACGCGGTATCCTGCGACAAGATCGAAATCGTCGAGGCGGCGCATCCGGTGCCGGATGCGGCAGGCGAGGACGCCGCCCGGCGCATTGTGGAGCTTGTCTCCGATCTTTCGGCGGACGACCTCGTCATCGCTCTGATTTCGGGCGGCGGCTCGGCCCTGCTGACGCTTCCCGCGCCCGGCCTGACGCTGGCCGACAAGCAGGCGGTGAACCGGGCGCTCCTCCAGTCCGGCGCGCCGATCGGGGCGATGAATTGCGTGCGCAAGCACCTCTCTGCGGTGAAGGGCGGCCGGCTCGCCGCCGCGGCGCATCCGGCGCGCATCCTCACCCTCGCCATCGCGGACGTTCCGGGCGACGAGCCGACCGTGATCGCCTCCGGGCCGACGGTGGGCGATCCGACCAGCGTGCGCGAGGCGCAGAACATCCTGACGCGCTATCAGATCGAGCTCTCGCCGGCCGCGGAGGCCTGGCTCACCTCGCCCGAGGCGGAAACGCCGGAGCCCGGCGATCCGAGGCTCGCCCATGCCGAATTCCGGATCATCGCGGCGCCCGACAAGTCGCTGGAAGCCGCCGCCGCCTGTGCGCGGCGTCTCGGCGTCTTCCCGGTGATCCTCGGCGCCGACCTTGAGGGCGAGGCGCGCCAGCTCGGGGCGGAGCATGCCCGTCTCGTGCGCCGCAAGCTGCACGGGCGCGCCCTGCAACCCCCCTTCGTCCTGCTGTCCGGCGGGGAAACGACGGTGAGCGTGCGCACGCAGGGCCGCGGCGGGCGCAACACGGAATATCTTCTCGGCCTCGCCCTCGCCCTTCAAGGGGAGGAAAGCGTCTGGGCTCTCGCCTGCGACACGGACGGCATCGACGGAACGGAAGACAATGCCGGCGCGGTGATCGGGCCCGATACGCTGGCACGCGCCCGCGACCTCGGCCTCGATGGGGAGGCGGCGCTCGAGGCGAACGACACCTACGGCTTCTTCGAGGCCCTGGGCGACCTCGTGATGACCGGGCCGACGCTGACCAACGTCAACGATTTCCGCGCGATCTTCGTGCCCTGAGGCGGCCGGGAGCGGCCGCCCTGCCCCATCGGCCCGCGCCGTCAGCCGGCCTGGAGCGCGGCGTGAAGCTCCAGCGCCCTGCGCTCGCCGATCTGCTCGATACGCTCGAACAAGGCGCGCCGGGCCGCGACGATCTCGTCGACGCGGGCGCCGAGCTCGGCTTCCAGCGCCTCGAACTGGCGGATGGCGTTGACCTGACTGGTCAGCAGTGAGGCATCGCGCTCGGCATTCTCCTTCCAGGCCTTGAGCGTCTGGGTGAGCGAGATCGCGCCGGCGATGTCGGAATAGTCGGCGAGCGCGGAGAGCGGGTCGCTCGGCACCACGTCGAGCCAGTCGACGGTGCTCCTCAGCATGGTCTTGACGACATTGGCGGAAAAGCCCGTGCGCAGGACGAGGAGCTGACGCTGCACATCGACGAGGCGTGCCTGCGTTTCCATGTAGGCGCTCTTGTAGAGATCGGTCGCGTGCGCCAGCGTTTCGTAGCGCTCGACGCCCGCTTCCGTCGGCAGGCGCACCCAGCTCCAGGCGATACCTTCGGACCGCATGTCGGCGAGATGCGCCTTCAGCTGGCCGATCTGCCGCTCGGCGAGGTCGTAGTTCTGCGCCATGACGCTTTCCTCGATCGCAGCTGCGAAGCGGTTCGCCCGGTCGAGCCCCTCCCGCTGAAAGAAGCCGAGATCGCCGGAAGCCTTAATGTAGGTCCCACCCGCGGCCTGCGGCTCGTCCGCCGCCGCGACCGCGCTTCCCTCGCGGCTGAAGCCGATGGCGAAAAGCAGGACGTCGTTGCCGACATCGGCTTTCATCAGATGGGCGCGGCTGCCGCCCGGCCTTTCGTTCGTCTTGACGATATCGAGGCACACGGTCCGCTCGACGCGGGGCATGTTGTCCGTTTGCTTGAGGAAGGGTTCGCTCGCCCCCGTCCGGTAGGCCTCCAGCGTATATTCCAGCCGAAGATCGAAGCAGCCTCCGCTTGTGAGGGGCGTCACGCTGCCGGCGATGTGCATGAGCGAGAAGCCGAGGCTGCCATCCTCGAAGCGCGCCTTCTCGGCGTCGAGACTCCGGCCGCTGACGACAAGGCTGTCGCCCTGCCGTTCGTAGTGGAGGGAGGTCTTCTTCGGCAGCCCCCCGATGTCGGCGCTCGCCGGAAACCCGGCGGCGGAGAGGCCCTCCGCGGGCTCCATCACGGCGGCGACGGGCACGCCGGCATCGAAGACGACCCAGGGCCAGAAGGCAAAGCCGAAATGGCCGTCGAGACTGCCGGTCACCTTGTCGCCGGTGACGAAGCCGAGCGCCTCCACCTCCTTCGGAACCCGGGCCTTCAAGTCGCTGTAGCCAGGAGGCAGGAAGTAGTTGCCGCTCGCCATTCCCGCCTCGTGATAGAGGGTCGCGCTCAGCACGAAGCGGCCGGTAGGCGCCTCGGCCGCAGCCGGAGACTGAAGGGCGAGGAAGACGAGGAGCGCAGCCGCCAGCGAGGAGGCCGGCCCTCGTTTCGGAGTGTTGCTGTCGGTCATCGGAGGAAGGGCGGTTCTCTCAGGGAAGGAGAATCCTCCCGCCGCGCCCCTCCGCTCTCAAGGCGGGCAATCGCCGCATCGGCGGCCTTTCGGAAAATGGCGACCCCGGCAGGATTCGAACCTGCGACCATCGGCTTAGAAGGCCGGTGCTCTATCCACTGAGCTACGGGGCCTGAACGTCGTCGGCGGAGAAGCTCCGGGACGCCGCGCGCCTCAATGCGTCCAGGGGACCTGGCGATTGTATTTGAAATTGTCCGAATAGGAGATGGTGGCGCGCTTCTTCTCCTTCGGCTCGGAGATCCGATAGGCGATCTTGTTGCGTTCGGCGTAAGCGATCGCCTCCTCGCGGGTCGGGAAGCGCAGGCGCACCTGCGAGCGCATGTCGGAGGATGCGGTATAGCCCATCAGCGGCTCGATGGAGCGCGGCGTCTCCGGCTCGAACTCCAGCACCCAGTCATGCGTCTTCGCCTGGCCGGAGCTCATGGCGGTTCGGGCCGGCTTGTAGATGCGCGCCTGCATTCCGGGTTCTGCCTTCTCGGTGTGCCTGCCCGTTGTCACGGCAGGCGTGTTCCTCGCGTTCCGCTGAAATAATCCGCGCCCGCCTTCATGTCGATACCTTGGTGGGCGCAGGGCGACGCGAAAGAGACCTCATGGCCTGCGGCGCGAGGTGACGTGCGAAGGTGGTGGCGCAAGTGCCCGCCGAGGCTGAAAAAACGCCGAAAGAGGCGGAGCGCAGTCTGGAGCGGCTCTTCAGGCGAGACTCGAGCGTACTTTTAATTATGCCCGTATCACAGTGGCTTATGGTGTATTCCTGATATCGTATATGAGTTCGGTGCCGCTGGATCGCCATGCGTGCGCCGACCCTTTCGGTCAGAGCGCTTCAGTTCCCCTCCAGCAGGCTGCGAAGCTCGGTCTTCAAAACCTTGCCGTAGTTGTTCTTCGGCAGCTCCTCCACGAAGCGGTAGTGCTTCGGCCGCTTGAAGCGGGCGATCTCCTCGCGGCAGAGGGCGTCGAGTTCCTCGGCCGTGGGGGCGTCCTGCTGCGCCACGACGAAGGCGACGACCTCCTCGCCCCATTCCGCGCTCGGCCTTCCGACGACGGAGGCCTCCGCGACGGCGGGGTGGCGTAGAAGCACCTCCTCCACCTCGCGCGGATAGATGTTGGTGCCGCCGGAGATGATGACGTCCTTGGAGCGGTCCATGAGGGTGAGGAAACCATCGGCATCCATGGCGCCCACATCGCCGGTCCACAGCCAGCCGTCGCGCAGCGCCTCGGCCGTGGCTTTGGCGTTCTGCCAATAGCCGGCCATAACGCTCGGGCCGCGCACCAGAATCTCGCCACTCTCGCCGGCGGGAAGCGTGTTGC
Organism: Afifella sp. IM 167; assembly: GCF_020144925.1. GTDB lineage: Bacteria > Pseudomonadota > Alphaproteobacteria > Rhizobiales > Afifellaceae > Afifella. The sequence continues at coordinate 295,665 of NZ_NSLC01000002.1, read as the reverse complement.
CGTCGCCATCGGCGACGCGCACCTCCACGCAGGACTGCGCCGTGCCGACGGAGCCGAGCCTTTCGCGCCAGCGCGGATGGCTCCGGTCGGAAACGAGGTCGCGGGAGAGCGCCGTGATCGTCATCGGGCTCTCGCCCTGGCCGTAGATCTGCACGAAGCGCGGGCCGAAAAGGGAGACGGCCTCTTCGATATCGGCGAGATACATCGGCCCGCCGCCATAGACGATGGTGCGGATGCCCTCTCCGTCATAGCCAGTCGCCCTGGCGTGCTGGATGAGGCGGCGCACCATGGTCGGGGCGGCGAAGAAGGAAAGACTGCCGAGGGAGGCAGCGAGCCGGACGATCTCGGCGGCATCGAATCCGCCCGATTCGGGAACGACATGGCGGGCACCGCGCATGACGTGCATGAAGTTGTAGAGCCCGGCGCCGTGGGACATCGGCGCGGCATAGAGCGCGGCGTCGTCCCGGCGCACGTCGTCGACATCGACGAAATAGGCAAAGCTCATCGCCTGCAGATTGGCGACGGAGAGCATGACGCCCTTCGGCCGGCCGGTCGTGCCGGAGGTGTAGAAGAGCCAGGAGAGCGAATCGGAGGCCATGGCATGAGGCTCCGGCAGCGGATCGCCGGCGAGAAGCGCGGCATACGCCGCGCCCGGTGCAGTTAGCAGCCTCGTGCCTTCCGGGACGCGCTGGGCGAGCCCCTCGTCCCCATCGGAGACGAAGACGAGGCGAGCGCCCGCATCCTCGACGATGAAGGCCGCCTCGCGCGGATGGAGCTTGTGATTGATCGGCACGGCCGCGGCGCCGGCCCACCAGATGCCGTAGAGAACCTCCAGATATTCGGGCGAATTCGCCATGAACACGCCGACCCGGTCGCCGGGCGCGACGCCATGCACCTGCCTCAGCGATCCGGCAATGCGCGCGGCCCTTTCGGCGAATTGCCAATAGGTTGCGACGGTGCTCTCGCCGCGCATCAGAGCCGGCGCGTCGGGCAGGCGCCGGGCGGTGCGAAGAAGCCAGTCCGCGAGGTTCATGGCTCAGGCTTTCAGGGGTTCCAGAATGGAGACATAGCTGGCGACCGCGCCGCCGCCCATGTTGAAGCAGAGGCCGAGCTTCGGATCGGCAAGCTGCATGTCGCCGGCCTCGCCGGTGAGCTGGCGCGCGGCGATGACATGCATGGAAACGCCAGTCGCTCCAACGGGATGGCCCTTCGCCTTCAAGCCGCCCGAGCGATTGATCGGCAGCCTTCCGTCCTTCTGCGTGGCGCCCTCGGCGACGAGCGAGCCCGCCTCGCCGGGGCGCGCCAGGCCCATCGCTTCCATGGTCATCAGTTCGGCGATGGTGAAGCAGTCGTGCACCTCGGCGAAGGAAATGTCGTCGACGGTGACGCCCGCCGCCGCATAGGCCTGCCGGAAGGCCTCCGCCGGGCCTTCGAGGCGCGTCAGATCCTTGGCGGAGAGCGGCAGGTAGTCGTTCACCTGGATGCGGGCACGGAAGCCGACGGCCTTGGCGAAATCGCCGGCCCGGTCGGCCCGGCAGACGACGATGGCGGCCGCGCCGTCGGAGACCAGCGAGCAGTCGGTCTTCTTCAACGGTTCGGCGATCATCGGGTTCTTCTCCGACGCCGTGCGGCAGAAATCGAGATCGAGGGGCTTCCGCAGCTGGGCGAGCGGATTGTCGACGGCGTTCGCATGGTTCTTCACCGCGATACGCGCCATCGCCTCGCTCGGATCGCCGTAGCGCTCGCCATAGGCGCGGGCAAAGCGCGCGAAGATTTCGGGAAAAGAGACGCCTGCCTCCTCCTTCTGATAGCTCGCCGCGCCGAGCGAGGCCGTCACCTGCGCGCCCGGCAGATGGGTCATCTTCTCCGCCCCGACGACGAGGGCGGTGTCGATGCGGCCCGCCTCGATGGCGTCGATGGCGGCATAGAGCGCGGCCGAGCCGGAGGCACAGGCGTTTTCCAGCCGCGTTGCCGGCTTGAAGCGCATCCCCTCGTCCGCCCTGAGGACCATCGAGGAGCAGAAGCCGTCCTCGACCATGCCGGCGTTGAAATGACCGAGGAAGGCCGCGCCCACCTCCTCTCCGGTGATGCCGGCATCGGCAAGCGCTTCCGCCGCCGCCGTGCGGATGAGCTCCTCGAAGGAAAGCTCGGATTTGCCGAAAGGCGTGTGGCCCCAGCCGACGATCGCAACGCTCATGCCCGTCTCCTCATTCCAAACCTTTTGCGGGAGGAATATCCCATGTTCTAGCCGCTCGCGAGCGCGGCCGCCGCGCCTGCCCTCAGGAAGGCCTGGTCGGTCTTGACGAGAAAGAAGCTCGCGCCCGCTTCCTCCCAGGCCGGAACCTCCCTGGCGCTGCCGAGGAACATGCCCGTGCGTGCGCCTTCCTGCGAGGCGACGGACACGATTTTCCGGCAGAGATCAGACAGCTCCGACGATCCCGGCTCCAGTCCGCAGGCGACGCCAAGATCGACCGGGCCGACGAAAAGGCCGTCGACGCCGGGCAGCGCGGCGATGTCCTGCGCGGCCGCGGCGCCGTCCGGATCCTCGATCTGGCAGACGAGCACGGTCTCGTCCGCGGATCGTTCAAGATGCTCGGCAACGCTCCGGCGGCCGTAGCCCGCGGCAGGCGTCGAGGGAGAAAAGCCGCGCCCGTTGCGGCCGAAGCGCATGGCGGCGGCGATCGACAGCGCCTGCTCCCGCGAATGCACATGCGGGGCCATGACGCCCGCCGCGCCGCAATCGAGCGCCGTCATCGTCCATTCGGGCGTCGCGACCGGCACGCGCACAATCGTCGGGATGCCGGCGGCGCGCGCCGCCAGCAGGCAGAGATCGATCGCCTCGCGCCCCAGCGCGGCATGCTCGGCATCGAGGACGAGGAAGTCGAGCCCGACCGAGCCCAGAATCTCGACGACCGCCGGGCTCGGCGTCTTGACGAAGGTCCCGACGAGACGCTCGCCTTTCCTCAGGCGCGCCGCAAAGGCCGCGTTCCGCTCCATGCCGGCGCTCAGCTGCCGAAGCCGCCGCCGCCCGGCGTCACCATGAAGACCTCGTCGCCCGGCTGCATCTCCATCTTGCGGGTATCGAGGACCGCCTTGCCGTTGATCTCGAAGCGGCCGGGAGCGCCATCGCCGCCGCCCTTCAGGCCTTCCGGCGCCGTCTTGAGGCGGCTCGGGATGGTGTTGAGAAGCCAGGGCGATTTCGTGCGCATGCGGTAGCCGATGCGCTGGCCGTCGCCGCCGGGCTGCCTGCCGGTGCCGCCGGTGCCGCGCTCCAGCTCCTTGCAGGTGAAGGCGATCGGATAGGAGGCCTCCAGCACTTCGACCGGCACGGCGGCAACGCCCGTCGGATAGCAGATCGCCGAAAGGCCGGGCTTGGTCGCGCGTGCGCCCATGCCGCCGGAATAGTTGAACATGGAGCTGGTGAAGGGCCGGCCATTCGCATCGCGGCCCTGGATCTGCACCGTCCAGACGGCGCCGGAGCCTTCCGCCACGACCCGGTCGGGGGCGACTTCCGCCAGAGCCTTAAGGACCGGGAAAGGCACGTACATGCCGACGACGTGGCGGGCGTTCACCGGCGAGGGGTAGCGTGCATTGACGATGCATTCCTCCGGCAGGGCGAGCTTGATCGGCGCAAGGCTGCCGGCGTTGTTCGGCAGGTCCGGATTGAGCGTGGAGCGCACCGCGAAGGTCGCATAGGCATGGGTGTAGGCCGGCACGACGTTGATGCCGGAGGCGCTCGGCCCGGAAGAGCCGGCGAAATCGATGGTGATCTCGCCCGCCTCGGCATCGACCGTCACGGCGGTCTTCAGTTCGATCTCCTGCCCGCCCGGCACGTCGAACCGGGACATGCCGTGATAGGTGCCGCCCGGAAGTTTGCGGATCGCCTCGCGCATCGCCGTCTCGGAGCGGGAGATGATCTCTTCGGAAAGGGTGGAGATATCGTCGAGGCCGTAGCGGTCGCAGAGCGCGTTGAGGCGCTCCGACGCGATCATGCCGCTCGATACCTGCGCGCCGAGGTCGCCGAGCAGCGCATCGGGCGTCCGGACGTTGCGCTTGATCATCTTAAAGAGCGTCTCGTTCGGCTTGCCGGCCTCGTAGAGCTTCATGACCGGGATCCACAGACCCTCCTCGTGGATGTCCCGCGCGCCGGAGCCGATGCCGTAGCCGCCGATATCCGTGTGATGGATGGTGGAGCCGGCATAGGCGATGATCCGTTCGCCGCGGAAGATCGGCGACAGCACGGTAATGTCGAAGAAATGGCCCGCCGACATCCAGGGGTCGTTGGTGATGAGGACGTCGCCCGGCTTCAGGCTGTCAATGTCGATCTCGCCGAGGAGGTTTTTGGCCGCGGCGGCGAGCGAATTGATGTGCCCGGGAGTGCCGGTGACCGCCTGGGCGACCATGCGGGCCTTCTCGTCGAAGAGGCCGTTGGCGAGGTCGCCCGCCTCGCGCACGATCGGGCTGAAGGCGATGCGCTGGAGAGCGCGGGCCTGCTCGGAGACGATCCCGATGAGATTGCTCCAGAGGATCTGCAGTTCGACGCCGTCCATTATTCGCGGTCCTTTTTCTTGTCGGCAACCAGGCTGCCGGTTTCGTGCACGGCGAGGGTCCAGCCTTCGAGGATGAAGATCGTCGTCTCGCGTTCCTCGATAATGGCGGGACCGGCGATGCGGTCTTCCATGGTGAGTTCGCGGCGCTGGTAGATGGGCACGTCATGGGGCTCTCCGCGGAGCCAGACCTTGCGGGTGGGAACCGCTTCGGCACGCGTGCCGGTGCTCGCGGCGGCCGTCTTGCGTTCCGGCTTCAGGCCGCTGCCCGTGACGCGCCAGTTGACGACCTCGATGGCGATGTCGTCGAGCTTCAGCCCGTACTGGGCCTCGTACTCCTTCTCGAAGATGTCGCGAATGGCCGAAGCGTCCCGCACCGTGCGCGGATCGCCCGGCAAATCGATCCTCAGCTCCGACTGCTGGCCGAGGTAGCGCATGTCGACGGAGAAGGCGAAGCTGAGGTCCTCCTCGCGGATGCCGGCCTCTCTCAAGGCCTCGCTGGCCTCTTCGACCATCGCCTGGAGCGTAGCGTCGACAGCCTGCCAGTCGAGAGCCTCCAGGAGGCAGACGAGACTCTTCACAAGATCGATCTGGGCCGGGGTGACGAGGGTGCCGAAAGCGGAAAGGACGCTCGCCAACGGCGGGTAGATGATCTTCTCGCCATCGACGAGCTCGGCGACCATGCAGGCGTGCACCGGGCCGGCGCCGCCGAAGGCGAGCAGCGGCAGGCCGCGATAATCGATACCGCGGTCGGTGGCGTGGGTGCGCGTGGCGGAGGCCATCTGCTCACAGACCACCTCGAAGACGCCCCAGGCGGCCTTCTCGGCGGACAGGCCCAGCCTTTCGCCGAGCGCGCAAAGGGCCGCGCGGGCGCCATCGGCATCGAGCTTCATGTCGCCGCCGAGGAATCGGTCGGGATCGATGATGCCGAGGACGACGTCGGCGTCGGTCACGCACGGATCTTCCCCGCCGCGACCGTAGGAGACGGGCCCGGGGATGGAGCCGGCGCTTTCCGGACCGGTCTTCAACAGGCCGAGGGAATCGATCGAGGCGATGGATCCGCCGCCGGCGCCGATCTCGATCATGTCGATCGAGGGCACGGTGATCGGCATGCCGGAGCCCGGCTTGAAGCGGTAGCGGCGGTCGACCTCGAAGGTGCCGGTGACGAGCGGCTCGTGGCCCTGGATGAGACAGGCCTTGGCCGTCGTCCCACCCATGTCGAAAGAGATGAGGTCGGGAATGCCGAAGAGACGGGAGAAGTAGCAGGCGACGAGCGCGCCGGCGGCCGGGCCGGATTCGATCATGCGGACGGGGAAGCGCCCTGCCCGCTCGGCGCCGATGACGCCGCCATTCGACAGCATGATCAGCGGCTGCTGGGTGAAGCCGCGCGCATCGAGCTCCTTGATCAGCGCCGTCAGATAGGGCCGCGTGATCGGCACAGTATAGGCGTTGATGGCCACCGTGGAGGCGCGCAGATATTCGCGCATCTGCGGCGCGATCTCGCTGGAGACCGAGACGTAGATCTCCGGGGCCTCTTCGGCGAAGAGGCGGCGCACCACTTCCTCGTTTTCGCCATTGCGATAGGCGTTGAGCAGGCAGACGGCGACGGAGACGATGCCATCCTTGCGGCATTGGGCGATGATCTGGCGCACTTCCTCCGCATCGACCGGGGTTTCGACGGTGCCGTCGGCGAAGATGCGCTCGTCGAGCGTGAAGGTGCGCTCGGCCGGGATCAGCGGTTCTGCGAACTCGATCTGCGGGTCGTACATGTCGTAGCGGTGCTCTTCGCGGATATAGAGAATGTCGCGAAAGCCCTTGGTCAGGACGAGGCCGACGGGTGGGCCCTTGCGCTCGATCAGCGCGTTGGTGACCACCGTCGTGGCGTGGACGACGACGTCGTCGATATCCTTCGGGCCGACGCCGGCGCGCCCGCAGACGAGATCGACCCCGCGGAAAAAGCCCTCCAGGAGGTCGCCATGCGTCGTCAGGGTCTTGTCGACGAAGCTGCGCCCATCGGAGGCCAGCAGAACCGCGTCGGTAAACGTGCCGCCGATGTCGATCGCCAGCGAAAATCGCGTCATCCAATATACTCCGTGCAACCAAGATTGATGGAGATCGAGCGGGCGGCATCGCGCAGCGCCTCGATCTGGGAAGGGTCGGGTTCGGGCAGGATCGACTGGACCGAGCCGACGATGTTGAGCGCGCCGATCATGGCGTTGGTGGCGTCGTAGATCGGCGCGGAGAGCGCGTTGACCCCGGGCAGGACCTCTCCCGGAGCAGCGGCCCAGCCACGGCGGCGGACCTCGGCGACCTCGGCCTGGAGCCGGGCCACATCCGTGTTCGTATCGTCGGTGAGACGGGCGAGCGGGCCCTTGCGCACCTGCTCCCAGAGATCGGGGGCGCCGAAAGCGAGGGCGAGCTTGCCCTGCGCGGAAGCGTGGAAGTTCAGGAGCGCGCCGGGCTTGGTGACGATCTGCACCGGCGTCTCGACGCGGACGATGTCGACGACGCGCATGCCGTCCGCTTCCAGGAGCGAAAGCGTCGTCGTCAGGTGCAACGCATCGCGCAGGCGGATCATGATCGGGCGCGCGACGGTGAGGAGCTGGGTCCCGTCGGCGATCGCCTGGCCGAGATGGAAGAGCTTCAGCGTCAGGCTGTAGCGCTCCGTCTCCGGGTCCTGCTCCACGTAGCCGATGCTGACGAGGGTCTGCAGGAAGCGGTAGATGCGCGGCTTCGGCATGCCGAGGCGGCGGGCAAGGTCGGTAAGGCGAATCCCCTCCCCGAGCGGCGCCATCTCCTCGATGATGCGGAAGGCGACCTGGGTCGACTGGTTGGAGGATTTGTCGAGCTGTTCGGCCATTTTCCTAGTCTCCGAACATGGTCGGCAGTGCGAGGGAGAGCTGCGGAACGGCGGCGATGAGGGCGAGGACGAAGATGCAGATGCCGATCATGGGCAGGGCGGCGCGGCTTACCCTGTCGAGCGGAACGCGCCCGATGACGCTGACGATGAAGAGACAGAGGCCGACCGGCGGCGTGATCATGCCGATCATCAGGTTGAAGACGATCATGACGCCGAACTGCACCGGATCGAGGCCGAGGACCGGGGTGAGCTGGTTGAGGATGGGCATCGCCAGGACAAGGGCGGCGAGCGGCTCCAGGAAGAAGCCGAGAATCAGCAGCACGACGTTGAGAAGGATGAGCAGCAGCGCCGGCGAATCCGTCAGCGCCATCATGCTGGAGGCGATCGCCTGCGGGATGTTCTCAATGCCGAGGATGAAGGACGTCATCGACGCCATGGCGACGACCAGCATGACGCCGGCGGACATGGTCGCCGTCTCGTAGAAGCACTGGGCGACGCGCCGTGGCGACAGCGTGCGGTAGAAGACCATGCCGACGAGAAGCGCATAGACCGCCGCGACCGCCGCCGTTTCCGTCGGCGTGAAGACGCCGCTCCTGATGCCGCCGACGATGATGACGGGGAGGAAGAGCGCCGGCAGCGCACGGGAAATGACGCCGCGGCGCTCTTCCGCCGGCACGGCGGCCGGAAGAGGATGGCCCTCGCGCCGCGCCTTGAGGAGGGCGTAGGCGACGAGGAGCGTGCAAAGCACGAAGGCCGGAAGGATGCCGGCGAGGAAGAGGTCGGCGATCGAGGTGCCGGTGAGGACGCCGTAGAGAATGAGCGAGAGCGAGGGCGGCACCAGCGGTCCGAGCAGCGAGCCGGCCGCGGTCAGCGCTGCGGCATAGGCCGGCGGATAGCCGTCCCGGCGCATGGCCGGGATCATGACGGAGCCGAGCGCGGCCGCCTCGGCGGTGGCGGCACCGGAGACGCCGGAGAACATCATGGAGGCGACGATGTTGACGGCGGCAAGCCCGCCGCGCACCCGCCCGACGAGGATCTGGGCGAAGCGGACGATCTCCTGCGTCAGGTTCGCCGCGTTCATCAGATTGCCGGCGAGGATGAAGAACGGGATCGTGAGGAGGACGAAATTGTCGATGCCGGCCAGCATCTTCTGCGGGAAGGCCATGAGCAGCATGACGTTGCCCGTCGCCACCAGATAGAAGAGCGAGGCAAGGCCGAGCGAAAAGGCGATCGGCACGCCGATGATGAGGAAGAAGAAGAAACCGGCGAGATAAAGGGTCATTCGGCGACCCCCTCCGGCCCGATCGGGCGCAGGTCGCCAACGTCGCCGCCGCTCGCCATCAGGCGGAGATAGTGGACGACGTCGACGAGAAGGCGCACGGCCATGAGACCCATGCCGAGCGGCAGGGAGAAATAGACCCAGAAGACGGAGGGAACCGTGCTCTGCGGCCAGCCGAACGTATCCTCGAAGAGAAAGCGAAGGGCGGGGATCGGCTGCGAGCCGACGAGTTCGGCATAGCGCATCCCGTAATAGACGAGCGCGATGCACAGTGTGGCCGCGGCGAGGTTGGAGAAGATCGCGAGGGCGAGGGCCGCCCGCTTCGGCAGCGCATCGCGCAGCAGCGTCATGGCGGCGATCTCGCCCTTCTCGTAGGCGAAGATGCCGGCGATCAGCGACACCCAGATCAGAAGGTAGCGGCAGACTTCCTCCGCCCAGATGAGCGAGGAGTTGAAGCTGTAGCGCATGACGATCTGCAGGCTCATCACGGCGAGGAGGACGCCGATCAGGAGGACGAGAAAGCCCTTCATCACCGTCTGGAACGCCTTGTGGAATGTGCTGATTGTCATCGTCTTTCGCCGATCGCTTCGGGTTCTGCGGGGTGAGTCTGCCCGTTCCGTCCGGCACGCGCCGGACGGTGATCTCAATGCCGACAGGCTTTACCCGTCAGTCTTTTGCAGTCAGTCGGCGGGGCCGAAGTCGCCTTCCTGGTAGGCGGTCAGGTGGCGGTAGTCGTCCCGCACCGGGGCGAAGACGTCGAGATTGACCGCCACCTCCTCGCCGACCGGCTCGCCGCAATGGACGATATCGGGCGGGATGCGCACCACCTGTCCCGGGCCGACCTCCACCACATCGTCTCCGATGGTAAAGCGCACGCGCCCGGCCAGGATGTAGGCGAGCTGCTCGAAGGGATGGGAATGGGGCTTTACCTCCATTCCCGGCTCCAGCCAGTTCATCACCATCAGGGCGTTGTCGCCGCGGAAGGCCGTCCGGCTGACGCCCTTGCGCACCTCCTCACGCGGAAGCTCGCTCCAGGTGTAGACGCTCGCCTTCGTCATCTCAGCGTTCCGCCTGGACCGCGTCGTAGAATTTCTGGATCAGCGGGTCCTTGCCGAGCCACTCCTCCACCACCGGCTTCGTCCTGGCGCGCATCTCGTCGAGATCGGCCAGCTTGTCGATGGTGACGCCGTTCTCTTTCAGGAAGTCGGCCGTCTCGCTCTCCTGGGCGGCGGCGCGCTCATAGGCTGCGGCGGTCGCCTCGTGGCCGGCCTCGACCATCGCCTTCTGCACGTCCTCCGGCAGCTTCTGCCAGGTCATGTCGGAGACCATGATGACGCCCGGCCAGAAATAGTGACCGGTGAGAGTGACGTGCTTGGCGGCCTCGTAGAGGCTTTCCGACTGGATGGAGGAAAGGTTGATCTCCACCGCGTCGATGGTGCCCGTCTCCAGCGCCGAATAGACCTCGCCATAGGCCATGCCGATGGTGTTGACGCCAATGGCTTCCCAGGTCGCCTTGTGCAGCGGGATCGGAACGATGCGGGTCTTCTGGCCGGCGAAATCGGCCAGCGTCTTGACCTGCTTTTCGCGCGAGAGGAAGTGGCGCTGACCGGCCTCGATATAGCCGAGGCCCTTGATCTTCTTGGCGTCGAGCGAATCGAGAAGCTCCTGCCCGACCGGCTTGGCGAGGACGGAGGCGAGCTCGTCGTAGCTGTCGACGACAAAGGGAAGCTGCAGCGCATCGAAGGCGGAAGCGCCGATGACCAGCGGCAGCGTTGGCGACGAGACCAGAGCGCCGTCGATCACGCCGATCTGCAGGCCTTCCAGGAGCTGCTTGTCGTCGCCGAGCTGGCGGTCGCCGTAGACCTCGATCTTGACGCGGCCATCGGTATTTGCCGCGACGCGCTCGGCGAAATCCTCAAGCCCGGTCTGAAACAGGTGCTTGGACGAGGCGGCATGGCCGAATTTGAGGGTGAATTCCTGCGCATGCGCCGTGCCGGCCAAGAGCAGCACAGCACCTGCAAGGGCTACCAGTCTCTTCATTCATTCCTCCCATAGAGTGTTTCGTTATACGAAACTTAATATCGAAATAAAAAACGATTGGCAGAAATCTGTCAAGCCGAATGCGGCGCCGGGTGCGCTTGACAGCCGCGCGTGGCCCATTCGCTTCGGCGAAAAGAGCCATGCCCGGACACGCAGTCACCGGTGCCCGACAGAGATACGGAGGAGATCAGAGAAAGTTTCGCGCCGGCTTTCCGGTCAGCGATCGGTCAACGCCGACGCGCCCGGGCGCCTTCGGCGTCAATAACCCTTGGTATTTACGGCTGCAATTTGCGTCTATGTCTAGATCTATGACAATAGATATCGTCTCGCGAAAATGTATGAGACGTTTTCGCGTTTAATATATGGACAGTTTAGCTTTCGCGCGTTATTTGCGCTTGCGCGCTAGATTACGAATATCCTCTCTTCTCGGCCATGCCCTCCTCAAAGACAGATCGGTTGCCTGCAGGCGAAGACGCCTCGGTGTGGCAGGTGCTGCTTATAGCGGCCGGTGACGCGCTCGTGGTGATCCTCACCTTCCTCGTCATGTTCATGGGCGTCGGCCAGCTGAGCGCCGAAGCCGGGCTCAACGCGGTGCAGACCGCGCTGATGACGAGCCTGACGGTCGCCGCGCCGGCTCAGGCCGCGGCCATGCAGATCCTCGGCAACGAGGCCGTGGCGAGCGCCGCCTGGGCGGCCGGCGTCGTTGCCGTGATCATCGTCAATCTGCGCTTCATCGTGATGGTGGCGTCGATTCTCTCGCGTCTGCCGGAGACGAGCTTCTGGCGGGGGCTCGGCGGCGTCGGGCTGATCTCGGCGAGCTCCTTCGCCGTCATCCTGCCGCGCCTGATGGACGATCCCCCTCCCCGCCCGATCCTGTATTGCGGCCTTGTCGGATTGATGTGCTCCAGCTCGGCCGTCATCGGCGCCGTCGCCGGCCATCAGCTCGCCGCCTCCGTGCCGGTTCTCGTCGGGGCGAGCCTCGGCGCGATGATCCCGATCTATTTCGCCACCCTGATCGCCAAGCAGCGGAAGAAGCGGCCGCTGATGCTGAACGCCTTCTTCGGTGCGCTGCTGGTGCCTTTCGCGGCGCCCTTCATGGGGTCTTTCGCGCTTCTCGTCCTGCCGCTCGCCGTCGCCGCGATCAGCATGCTCGTCGACCAGAGACAAGACAAAGGCGCCTGACATGTTCTCCAACTGGCAGTTCTGGGCATTGGCGGCCGGCGCCGGCTTGGGCACGCTGGCGCTGCGCATTGTCCCGCTGGTGGCGCGCGATGCGATCGGCGGGGAACGCATCCGCGAATTCTTCGACCGCGCCGGCTACGGCATTCTCGGCGGCATTGTCGCCACGTCGGCGCTCAGGTCGGGCCAGGGCCTCTACGAGGGCGATCCGGTGCTCGGCTCGGTCGTCGCGCTCTCATGCGTTCTGGCGGCTTTCGCGCTCTCCGTATGGAAGGGCGGCACGATCGTGCCGACCCTCCTCGGGCTGGCGGCGTTCGTTGCCGCCGGCTTCCTCTATCTCAAATAGGCAGGCCTCAGGCCGTCCGCTGGATGATCGGGTAGGAGCGCTTCACCGCCATCGCGATGATCGCCGCCAGCCCTGCCTTGACGATGTCGCCAGGAATGAAGGCCGAGGAGGCGATCGTGGTCTTCAGGAGCGGCAGGTCGACGTTGAACGCCGTCCATGGGATGCCGATCGCGTATTCGACGAGGATTCCGCCGATCACGCAGAAGGCGAAGGAGTTCAGGACGTTGAGCCGACGCCAGCCCCATTCGTGCAAGAGGCCGACGACATAGGCCGCCGGGATCCAGCCGACGAGATAGCCGGCCGTCGGGCCGAAGAAGACGCCGAGCCCGCCGCGGCCGCCCGACAGGATCGGCAGGCCGATGGCGACGAGAGCCACGACGAGCAGCATCGACAGCGCGCCGCGCCTGGAGCCAAGGATGGCCCCGGCCAGCATGCAGCCGATCGACTGGGCGCTGATCGGCACCGCGAAGAGGGGCAGCATGATCGGCGGAAAGAGCGCGAGCGCCGCCGTCAGGGCCGCGAAAAGGGCGATGTAGACTATGTCTTTTGTGGAGCTTCCGCGGTCTTGCATGACGTCCTCGTGTTGATTGTGCCGGGCTCAATGACGAAGCGCGGAGGCAGATCGTCATCGTCGCCGTAGGGGTCGCTATAGGGGGAACGGGCGTCGATGGCATCGGCGACGTCGCCGGCCATCTTGAGGGTGCGCAGAATCAGCGGCAGGGCGAGCGCGACGGGGTTGGTGCCGAGCCCCCTCGCCCGCTGCGCGTCGCGGATCTCCTGCGCCTGCTGGCCGATCACCGGGATGAAGCGGAGCGCCAGGGAGAAGGCGAGCCCGACCTTGGCCGGGTTGACGCCGAAACGGCGAAACGGGCCGAGGGCGCCCTCGATCGCGGCGATCAGCGCCTCGCTCCGCGTCGTCAGCGTGACGAGCGCGGCGGCGAGCACGAGCGTGGCGATGCGCAGGACGACAAGGCTCGCCAGCTCCCATGATTGCCACAGGCCTTGAACGAGAAAGAGCAGCACGAGCAGCCACATAAGCGGGCGCAGCTGCTGGAAGGCCTTGCGCTGGGAAATGCCGGCGAGCCGGTAGAGACCGAGCGTGGCGAGAAGGGCGGCGGCCACGAGGCGCCAGTCGCCGATGAGAACGAGGCCCGTGCCGGCGATCGCGAGCGCCATGAGCTTCGCCCATGCGGGCAGCCGGTGGAGCGGCGAGAGGGTGCCGGCTTCCGGGGTCATTGCATGCGCTCCACATAGCGGGCGAGAGCCGCGCCGGGCTCGTCGTCGGCGATCACCCTGCCCTCGTCGAAGACGATGATGCGGTCGAATTCCTTCAGGAGCTGCAGGTCGTGGGTGACGACGATCACCGTCTCCTCCATCTCCTCGATGACCTTGGTGACGTGCCGCGCATTGCGCAGGTCGAGCAGCGTCGTCGGCTCGTCGAAGACGACGCAATCGGGACGGGTGATGAGCACGCCGGCGAGCGCCAGAAGCTGCTTCTGGCCGCCGGAAAGCGTGTGGGACGGATGCTGGCGGAACGGTCCGAGGCCGTAGCGGTCGAGCACCTCCTCGACGAGGGCGCCACGCTGGGCCGCGGGAAGCTTCAGGCCCTTGAGGCCGAAGGCGACATCCTCCTCCACGACGGGGAAGACGATCTGGTTGTCCGGATTCTGGAAGACGAAGCCCACCTTGCGGCGCACGGCCTTGCCGGATCTGGCGGTGTCGAGGCCATCGACCAGTACCTGGCCGGAAGTGGGAACGAGAAGCCCGTTGAGCAGCCGGGCGAAGGTGCTCTTGCCCGAGCCGTTGGAGCCGACGATGCCGATACGCCGCTCGGCGAGGGTGAGGTCGATGCCTCTCAGGGCTTCGAACGTGTCGAAGCGCTGATGCACCCCTTTGACCTCGATCGTCGTCATCTCTCTACTCCGGGCTCTTGGCCGCCGGCGCCCCTTGCGGAGAGCCGGCGGAGGTCAGGCCCGGGCCACTTAGCAGAGAAGGCAGCGCCTTCACATCTTCGTGGCCCGATGCCTCTTGTGCCAACCGATGCTTGAAACACTATGTTTCGTGCGTCATGCTTCGGCCGGTTGCGTGACATCACACTCTGGCTGTTCCTTCGGCAAAAGGTTCAGCCGACCAGAGCAACGATGGCCATGTAACCGATGGACGGGACGACGAGGCAGCCGAAGCCCGTGTAGAACGTCGCCGTCAGTGCACCATAAGGGACCAGTCGCGGATCGGTGGCAGCCAATCCTGCGGCTGTCCCGCTGGTGGTTCCCATCAGGCCGCCATAGACCGCGGCAGCAGCCGGGTTGTCGAGGCCGGCCATCTTGGCCAGGAACGGGGTCAGGATCATCACGGAGATCGACTTCACCACGCCCGCGGCAACGGACAGGGCGATGACTTCCGAAGAAGCGCCGAGCGCCGCACCGGTGACCGGGCCGACGATGAAGGTCGCCGCGCCGCCGCCGATGGTGGCCATGTCGACCGCGCTCGTATAGCCGAACGCATAGGCCGTCGCGGCACCGATCGCCGTCGACAGGATCATCGAGACGATCAGAGCGACCGCGCCCGGCAGACCCGCCTTCTTCAACTCTTCCATCTTCACGCCGAAAGCGGTCGCCACGATGGCGAAGTCGCGGAAGACGCTGCCGCCCATCAGACCGATGCCGGCGAAGATCTCGACGTCGGAGATGCCGTGCTTGCCGCCGGTGTACTTGCCGCCGACGAAGGCCAGGATCAGGCCGATGACGATGGCGATCGCCGAAGAGTGGATGCGGTTGTTGAAGATCTTTCCGATGTAGGTCGAGAGCACCATGATGATGCCGACCACAACAAAAGCAGTGACCAGGGGATATTTGGTGACTGCGTTCAGCAGGATGTCCATGGCTATTTGACCTCCTTCGCGACTTCGGGCACGGCCATGGCCGCGGCGGGAGCCGGGTTATCCTCGGTCAGAGGGGGAAGCGGATCGCTTTTGGCGCTGAGGGCCGCGATCGGCCGGATCAGCAGGAAGCCAGCGAAGACCGCGCCGAGGCCGGCGACGAAGGCGAGAGCGCCCGCATCGAAGGCGGCGACGACGTTCTGGCGGGCGCACATGGCCACCACGATCGGGATGTACATCGCGCTCCAGAACATGATCCCGTCCTGGGCCAGCTTGGAGAGCTGATCCTTGTCCATCAGACGGCGGGAGACGATCACGAGCAGAAGCATCGCGATACCCACGCCACCGACATTCGCATCGATGCCGACCAGATCGCCGATCAGGTAACCGAGACCGGTACCGACGATCATGCATCCGCCCATCAGGGCTAGTCCGTAAATCACCATTTCACTTACTCCAGTGTGTTGGAGCTATCGTTAGCGGGGCGGCGGCGAACGCCGCCCCATTGCACTTTTTCACTCGACAGTCATGAGGACGGCGCCTGGCTTCAGGCGCTCGCCGGCAGAAGCGGCAATCGACTTCACGGTCCCTTCGACCGGCGAAGGCGTGTTGTTCTTCATCTTCATGGCTTCAACGACCGCGAGGTTCTGACCCCTTGTGACGGTGTCGCCGACGGCAACCTCGATCGAAACGACCGTCGAGGGCATTTTCACTTTCACATCCATCATTCACTCCATTGGTTTTGGATGGTTTCGGTGGCCGGGGGCGTGGAATTTGCCCCCGGAAGTGCGGCCCGAAGGGCGCCGTGAGGCCCCCTTCCCTTCGGGCGGTTCTGCAAATCGACTATGTCTATGAGTTCCACTCCCGTTATTGTCTTTGCCAGTATTGTTTCGCGTCCCGAGCAGAACTCGGCGAGCTTGACGCCGCGCGATCCGAAGAATTCGATCTCCGTATCGATCTTCACGCCGATGGCCTGGCCGACGCCCTGAACGGTGCGATGGAATGCCTGGACATCGCCGCCGTGATCGGCATCCACCAGAAGATCCAGATCCGATTGCGGGCGGACGTAGGGAAGGCCCGTCACCGCCGCGAGCGCGGCCGAGCCGATGAGGCCGAGGCGGATGTCGAAGCGGGTGGCGATTCCGGCGACGAGCCGCAGGGCGGCGTGCGGCGGGGGAAAGCGCCTGAGGGCCCGCTCCATCACCTCGTAGGGCGAGATGAAGGAGGCGATCTGATCGGGCTCCACGATCAGCGAGGAGCGCACACGCTCCTCGTTGCGGCGCAGCGGGAAGGAAAAGCCGAGCTGGCCCTGGCCCTCGCCGCAGGCGCGCGTCGGGCGGCAGACGATGCCGGGCACGCCTTCGGTGAGGAAGGTACGCAGGACGAGCGCCTTGGTCTCGATGTCTTGCATGGTGTGCGGCAGGCCGTCGAGCAGCGCCGGCACAAGGGCGTTGCGCGCGTGCGGCTTCAGACGGGCAAGGGTGTGGCGGCGGTCGAGCATGGTCAGCGCCTCTTGATCCATGCCGGGTCCGACTTGGCGGACTTCTGCAGGTCGGCCTGCGCCTCGACCAGGACGTCGAAGAGCCCTGTCTTTTCGGGGCCCTCGAGTTCGACCCCATCCTCCCAGGCGCCGTCGGCGCCGGGCAGGCCCGGAACCAGCCTGAGGCGGGTGGCGGCGGCGCCGGTGACGAGATCGGGCGCGACCTTCACCACGCGGCCCTTGATGCGCAGGATTGTGCGCGCCGCCTTCTCCACCGTGGAGGCCGCGGCCGCCCTGGTATGCGTGACGACCACCTCGTATTCGGGATAGGTGCGCTCGCGCCGGTAGGTGATGATTTCGCCGGCACGGTCGCAGACATGACCGGCGGCGGAGACGATGAAACTGTCGCCCATGGGCAGGCCGCCGACGACGAGCTCGCGAAAGGCGGGGCCGCGCGGCGAGGTAACGAGGGTGATGTCCTCGCGCAGCGGCACGCCGTCGAGCGTCAGCCAGCCGAATTCCTGGCAACCGTAGAGATCGTGGACCTCGTAGCCGAAGCTTTCGGCGACCGGCAGCAGCTCCTCGTCGAGGGGCGTGCCGGCGGTCAGAAGGATGGCGCGCGCCGGCATCTCGGATTTCAGACCGAGCGTGGCGGCCTGTTCGAGGCTGGCGCGCAGGAAGGAGGATTCACCCAGGATGATGCCCGGCTTGTCGCGGCAGGCCGCCACAAGAAGTGCGTCCCGGCTGGAGCGCTTGAGGAAGCCCCAGGTCACGCCGCAGGCCCTCAGGGCATCGGCGGCGAAGACGTTCACGAGCGGCGGATAGGTGACCAGCATCCGCTCGGCAGGCCCGGACCCCAGTCTTTCGAACAGGGTCCGGGCCACCGCGCAGCGGCCGGAAATCTCGCCGTGGACCACGCCGACGATGTTCTGGAACGCGGAAGAGCCCGTCGTGAAGGTGAGGTACGCCAGATTGAAAGGCGTATGCACCTCCTCGATGACATGGGCGGCCGTCGGGCCATCTATCCCCTTGTCCGCCAATGTCCGCCTCGGCATCTCCGCAAGGGTCGGAGCCGTGCCGAATGCGTCCAGAGCTTCTTCGAGTACCGTCAGATCGTCGGACATGATCGTCGTCCCTGTTGGGCCGTCAGCGAGATGGAGCGTATTTCTCGGCGACTGCAGCGAACTCCTGATTCATCAGCTTGATGACCTCAGGCCGGACCGTGCGGCCCTGGCGCTCGGCGCCGAGCTCGCCCCTTCCCCACGGGCCGAGTTCGTCCTGGTGACCCGCAGCCTTGGCGTCGCGGATCGTCTTGATGTGCCGGGCGATCGCCGGCCGCATCCCGTCGAGCTCGCCGACCAGTTCCTCGACGCCGCCGAGGGCGTAAAAGAAGCGCGGGCCAGCGGCGAAGACGGGGTTCGCCTTCGACAGTTCCTGCAGCGTCTCCAGATCCTTGCGGATGATGCGCGAGACGGAGGTGAGCGGCATCACGTGGATCATCGTGCCGAAATTGGCATCGAGCGAGACGATGTGGTCCGCCTGCAGGCCGTGGCAGAGGAAGGCGCCGGAGATCGCCCGGCCGATCACCATGGCGACGATCGGGTGGCCGGCGAGCCGGGCCTCCGCCAGCGCCAGCTGATAGGCGCCGGTGGCCTTGTTCATGCCGAAGATCTCCTCGACCTTGCCGGGCCCGTTTCCGGGGGTGTCGACGATGAGGACGAGGGGACGCTTCTCCTCCGCGGGCTTGTCCGCGTCGGCGGCGAGGGAGGCGTAGACGGCCTGGGCCATCTTGTAACCCTCCTCCATGCCGATGATGCCGGCATAGACGACGGGGAACTTCTCGTTGAAGGCGTTGGCGTCGCTGGCGATGATGGTGACGGTGTCGCCCTCGAGGGATGCGGTGCCGATCACGGCGCCCGGACCGAATTCCGGATCGTCGAAGGTGCTTGCACCGATGGTGCCCTCGGTGAAGGAGCCGGCGTCGACGATCATGTCGATCGCATCCCGGCCTCTTCCCATCATGGTCTCTGTGGCTTCCATGACTGTCTCCTGATTGTCGGGTTCTTGCCGGGGCTCAGACGCTGAGCCGCTTGACGCCGGCGAGGAACTCGCCGAGCGGCATGTCGGTCAGGGCCACGGGGTCGGGATTGCCAGCTTTCGCCCAGACGTCGCGGGCGTCCTTCGGCTGCATCTCGGCGGCAAGCGCGACGCCGCGAAGCTGCCGTTCCACCGCTTCCGGCGAGCCGATACGGCGCAGCTTCTCGAATTCGGCGACCGGCAGGGCGGCGAGTTCGGCCACCGCCTCGCGGAAGGCCGCGATGGTGTTTGCGACGAGCGCGTTGCAGTCGCCCATGATGTATTTGTGGCGGCCGCCCGTGGTGCGGAAAACAAGGGCGCGGTCGGAGGAGTCGAACTCCTCCTTGCCCATCTCCTGCTCGATGACTTCCGGACCGGTCAGGCCGAGGCGGCCGAACTCGCTCATCACGATGGCGTCGGTGGCGGCGGCGACGAAGCCCATGCCGCCGAAGCAGCCGACCTTCGAGCCGATCAGTGCGATGACCGGCACCTTGTGGCGCGCCTTCTGCAGCTGGTCCATGACCTCGGCATGGGCGAGGAGGCCGGCATTCGATTCATGCAGGCGCACGCCGCCGGTCTCGAAGGAGATGACAACGACCGGCTTTTCCTCGTCGGACAGGTCCGGGTATTTCGTCACCAGCTCGTCGTGAAACTCGATGGCGAGCCGGATGGTGTTGACCATCTTGGCGCCGCCGACCTCGCCGATCGAGCCGCCGATGAAGCGGCCTTCCTGGGAGACGACGAAGACCGGGGTCTTGCCGATCTTGCCGACGCCGGCGACCAGGCCGTCATCGAATTCCACGGCTTCCCCGAGGACTTCCAGATGCGGGCTGTAGAAGCGGTCGAACGGTCCGGCGAGTTCCGTGAACGTACCCTCGTCGAGGAGGCCGATGGCCCTCGCCCGGGCATCCGATTCCAGGAAACTCTGTTCCTGAAGATCTTTCCATTTCGGCATGGGATGACTCCTTACTTGCCGGTCGCTTCCGCGAAGCCCTGGCGCAGGCGCAGCAGGACGACGGCGGGCGTCGCGTTGTTGTCGTTGATCTCAAGGTGGACGTTGCCGAGGAGCGTCTCGGAGACGAACTTCTCCACCACACGCTTCCAGAGCTCATCGAAGCCGGCGACCGGGGTGACGATGCGGACCGAGACGGCGCCTTCCAGCTCCTTCGGCTCCATCAGGACTTCCATGTCGCCCGATCCGACCACGCCGAGATGGATCGGCGTGTCGATGGAGTGGGTCACCTCGTCGATCTTGAGGTGGAATTCCAAGGTATTCAAAGCCATGGCTCAAAGGTCCTTTGTCACCAGTTGCGGAACCGGGCGGGCGGGTTGTAGAGGCCGCCAGACCAGGTCACGAGGTCACGGATATTGCGGGCTGCCAGCAGCGAGCGGTCCGCACGGGAGCGGTCGACGCCGAGGTCCTCCGGCGTCTTGACGATGCCGGCCTCGCGCAGCTGCCGGGTCTCGTCCGGCTTCGCCTGAAGGCCGATATCGGTGTAGCCGGCCACCGCGCGGATCGCGGCCATGCGTGCGTCGATGTCGGCGCAGCGGTTGAGGTAGGCGATGCCTTCCTCGGTCACGACGTGGGTGAGATCGTCGCCGTAGATCATCACCGGAGGCAGATCGAGATTGGCGTTCTCGGCGAGCTTCCAGGCGTCCAGCTCTTCCACGAAGACAGGCGCCCTGCCCTCGCCGAAGGTTTCCACGCCCTGGACGACGAGACGCTTGCCGCGGGGCATGTTGCCGATCTGGCGATCGAGGCTCGGCATCTCCTTGCCGACCTTGAGCCAGGCATCCGTCGAATGGCGCCGGCCCTTGGCATCGCAGCCCATGTTCGGGGCGCCGCCGAAGCCGGCGACACGCGTGCCGGTGGCGGTGGAGGAATTGCCGTACTTGTCGATCTGCAGCGTGCCGCCGATGAACATGTCCAGCGCGTAGTGGCCGGCCGTCTGGGCGTAGGCGCGGTTGGAGCGCAGCGTGCCGTCGGGACCGGTGAAGAAGACGTCCGGGCGCGCCGCCACGTACTTCTCCATGCCGAGCTCGCCGCCGAAGCAGTGAATGGTGTCCACCCAGCCCGACTCGATCGCAGGGATCATCGTCGGATGCGGGTTGAGGATCATATGCGTGCAGGCCTTGCCCTTCAGGCCCAGCTCCTCGCCGTAGGTCGGCAGAAGAAGCTCGATGGCAGAGGTCAGGAAGCCGATGCCATGGTTGATCCGCTTCACCTCGTATTCGGCGTAGATGCCTTTCAGGCAGAGCATGGCGAGGAGGATCTGGCTCTCGGTGACGAGTGCCGGGTCGCGGGTGAAGAGCGGCTCGATGAAGAAGGGCTGCGGCGACTGCACGACGGCGTCGATCCAGTCGGCCGGGATGTCGACGCGCGGGAGCTTGTCGACGATCTCGTTCACCTGGGCGATGACGATGCCCTGGCGGAACTTCGTCGCCTCCACGATCGTCGGCGTGTCCTCGGTGTTGAAGCCGGTATAGAGGTTGCCCTGCCTGTCGGCCTTGTAGGCGCAGATCAGCGAAACCTTCGGCGTGAGGTCGAGGAAGTAGCGGCCGAAGAGCTCAAGGTAGGTGTGGATGGCTCCGAGCTCGAGCTTGCCTTCACGGATGAAGGTGGCGACGCGGGCGGCCTGCGGGCCGCCGAAAGCGAAGTCGAGCTTTTTGGCGATGCCATTCTCGAACAGGTCGAGATGGACCGGAAGCGGCACGGCCGACTGCACCATGTGCAGGTCGTGGATCTTCGACCTGTCGACCTTGTTGAGGCACTCGGCGAGGAAGTCGGCCTGCTTCTGATTGTTGCCTTCGATGTTGACGCGATCGCCCGCGTGAATCACCGCCTCAAGCAGAGCGACCGTGTCTTCCGGCTTGAACTGCTTTCCCGGTCCAATGTACCGGGAGGCAGCCGCCAACCTCTCCGCAGTATCAGCGGAGCGGCGGTCCCACTTCTTTTCTGTCGTGTTAGTGGACATGGAACAACCTCTGTTTCCTTCAATTAGCGGGTGAAGGCCGAACTTGCGGGCTTCAGGCTCGCTTCTCCGTAGTAGAAGTGGTGGATGGCACCGCTCCTATCGCGAATACTGAGACTGCCGTCGGAGCCGAGATCGGAGGCGATGCCCGTCAGGCGGGCGTCGCCGGCGTCGAAGTCGAGTTCGCGGCCGATGGTGCAGGAGCGTGCGATCCAGGCCTGGCGGACGGGCTCGAAGCCCTCTTCCTCCCAGCGGCCGATCCACGTCTCCACCTCTTCCAGGATGGCGGAGAGCACGCGGTGAAAATCGATCTGGTGGCCCACCTCGATAGCGAGCGAGGTAGCGGTGGCGGCAAGCGCCGGCGGAAAGTCCGCTTCGGCAAGGTTCACGTTGATGCCCATGCCGGCGATGACGTGGGCCGTGTCGCCTTCCGGCGTGGTGACCAGCTCGCAGAGGATTCCGCAGAGCTTGCGGCCGCCGACGAGAACGTCGTTGGGCCATTTGAGCTCTGCGGGCACCCCTGTCGCACGCCGGATGGCGGCGGCAACTGCAACGCCCAGCACGAGGGTGAGCTGGGAGACCTCCTCCAGAGGCCGCGAAGGCCGCAGGAGCAGGGAGAGAGCGAAACCCTTGCCGGGCTCGGAGAACCACGCCCGCTCCCCCTTGCCCCGGCCGGCCGTCTGGTGGTGTGCCACGACGGCAAGGCCGGGCTTCTCTCCCTTGGCGGCGAGGTCCGCGATCAGCCGGTTGGTCGAGTCCACCTCAGCGAGGTAGTAGACCGGGCCGATCCCGCCGCTCCGGCGCTCCACGCCGCAGCAGGCGGCGAGGTCGGAGGAGGTGGAAGCGAGGGCGAAGAAGGTGGGCATGGTTTTCTGACAGGTTTGGGGTTCAGCTTCGTCTGAGGAGAGACGTCCGGTGCCCGCGGGTTTCGGGGGGCGAGCGAGCACCGGACGCTTCCGTCAGCCGCCAACCAGGCCAATCGTCGAAGCAAAGACGCCGACAGCGATGGCGGAGACGATGACGCCGCAGATCGAGGCACCCATGGCCAGAGGCATGATCATGGCGTAGGGGCTGGCCTCGAAGGCGCACCTTTGGGCGATCTTGGCGGTCGAGGGCATGCAGGAGACGCCGGCGATGCCGATCGCGGGGTTGTACTTTCCCTTCGACAGGAACCAGATCAGCCAGCCGCCGCCGATGCCGCCGAGGGCCGACACGGCGAGCGCCGTGATGCCAAGGACGAGCAGGATGGCGACGCGCGGATCGAGCAGGGTCGAGGCTTCGCACAGGACGCCGAGCACCAGGCCGAGGAAGAGCGTCGATCCGTAGGTGATCGTCTTCTCGAGCAGGTCCTGATAGGGCTCGATCTCGGCTTCCTTGATCGCAACGCCCATGAAGAAGGAGAGGATCAGCGGGGAAGCGACCGGCAGGAGCAGGCAGAGGAGCCCAGCCGCGCAGACGGTGAAGATGAACTTCGCCTTCTGGGAGACTTCCGGGAACTCGATCTCGACTTCCAGACCGCGGTACTCTTCCGGCACCAGCCAGCGCACGAGATAGGGATATCCGGCGTAGCAGAGCGACAGGTAGAGATAGGCGATGATGGAGATCGGGACGAAGAGGTCCTTGGCCATCACCAGCGAGGCGAAGAGGACCATCGGGCCGTCGGCGCCGCCGATCGTGCCCACCGCGGCGGCCTGGCCGGGAGTGAGACCGGCGTAATAGCCGATCACCAGCGTCACGAAGGTGCCGAGCTCGGCGCACACCGCCACCGTGATCGAGGCCCAGGGCCGCGCCAGGATGAAGGAAATGTCCGCCATGGTGCCGATGCCCATGAAGAGCAGGCAGGCAACCAGCGAGTTGACGAAGGTGAAGTTGTAGATCGGCTGCAGGAAGTTGATCTGCATCACGTCGATCAGGGCGGAGGGCTCCGACACCATCGGTGCGATGATGAGGGTGCCGATCTTGCCGGCCTCCAGGAACATGACGCCGGCGTTGACCGCCATCATGCCGAGGCCCATCGGGACCATGATCAGGGGCTCGAGCGTGCGCTTGAAGCCGAAATAGGCGAGCACGAAGCCGAGAACGATCAGCCCCACACGGGAGAAGGCGATGACCGGGTCCTGGACGAACAGGGTCCCGATGCCGGGAAAGATACTGAGAAGTTGCTGTAGCATGGGAGTTCTGCCGGTCTATTCGGAGGGCTGGGAGAGGAACTTGGAGATGCCCACGATCACCCCGATCACCGCGAAAGCGATGACGGCGGTCAGCAGGTAGGCCATCCCGGCGTAGACAATGATGTTCATGAGATCCTCGAAGGGGTTGGGGACTGACTGGCCGTTCGCGGCTGGTCGGAGGGAGCGGCAGGCCGCAGGGCTCCACCGCGCTGAAGCGCATCGACGCCATAGGTCACGGCCAGAAGGTCGGCCGAACCGCCGGGGCTGAGGTTGCGGGCGATGCAATCGGCATCGAGCCGACGGATCGCCGCCATCCCCTCCGCGGTGAGCGCACCGCCGAGACGGAGCACCTCGCGGGCCCGGTTGCGAACGAAGTCGAGCGCCTTGGGACCGCCGCGCCAGAGCACGGTGGTATCTTCGGCGACCGCCATAAGGGCGATCAGCGTGTGGATGAGAGCGGTGTGAAGCGGGGCGCCCTTCTCGAGGGCCGCCTCGAAGGCGGGAAGGCCCGCGACCGCAACCGTCGGGAAGCCCGCCTCCACCTCGCCCCGGATGCCGAGGACGCGGTAGCGGCGGAAGAGCCATTCGCCGGCCGTATGGGGCTCGCGCCCGGCCGCCCCGGTGAGCTCGCGGGCACACAGGCCCTCGCTCATCAGGGCGGCGGTGGCGAAGAGCGAGCCGGTATCGAAGCCGTCGCCGTCACGGCCGAGATGGCCCGCCGCGGCGCTGAGGATGCCGGCCGAAAAGAGGAAGCCGCGCTGGGTGTTGACCCCGCCGGTGGCGGAAAGGAGGAGGCCCTCGTAGCGGCAGCCGATGGCGCGAACCGCCGGCAGGAGCGCGGCGAGCGGGCCGTCATGGCGCAGGCCGGCATCGGCGCATTCGTAGAAGCAGGGGGCGATCGCGGCCGAGGACACCATGAAGGTGCGGATGTCCATGTCGCGATGCGAGCCGTTGGAACGCGGAGTGACGAGGCCGGGCTTGGGATGGGCGGCCACCTCCAAAAGGGTGCCGGCGAGGAAGGCCGAGCCGATCTGCCAGACGAGCGGAGTGAGGGCGCCCTGGGCGCCTTTGGGGCCCTTGGCCCTTTCGCCTGTCGTCTCGCCGAGCTGCTGAACCAGGTACATGATCTCGTTCCCGTCTCACCCCGGGAAGGTCGCAGCGGTGCGGCGGAGGACCGTCGATCGCGCAGAGCCTTTCGAGGCGCTGTGGCCACGTCCGGGCGTCGCTTGTGGCGGCGCGAGGGCGCACGTTCCCGTTGGCGACCGACGCGATGTGCACGCGGAGGCCACGAGGCGAATTCAGAGGTTCACCGACACGGAGAACACTGGGTCACTGGTGAGGAATTGGGTCGAGCGAGGAGGAACGGCTCCACGAAGGGGCACGCTCGGGCTGCTCCGATCACGAGATCACACGCCCCGAAGGGCAGAGAGAGATAGGCACACCGGATTCAACGCTGACGCGTGAATGGGGCGGCCCCTGATCACTGAATCACAGGCTCCCGAAGGAGCAGGACTTCTGCCTCAAAGAGGCGATCACATGGCCCGAAGGCCGGCCGTTGGTCTTTGGCGACCCCCGACTTAAGTCGTATATTTCACCGCGCTCGCCGCGAGTCCAGTTTTTTGTCGGCGCAAGGGTGCGACAAAGTGGCGGGCGTTTGCCGGGCGGATCAATTCGCCGAAGTGAATGAAAACCAAGGGTTTAGCTGCATGGGCGCCGGCGGCGCGCCACCCCTGCCCTACGGCCCGGCCCAATTTCCGCCATCATTGGGGTCGTCGCCGGCCCGGCGCGCGGCCGGATTTTCTGGGCGGGAAGCCGGGCTATCGCGCGATGCAAAACGAGGCGGCGGCAGGCTTCACGACGCCTCGCCGAATGCGACTTAAAGGTGCATGACGCCGAAGCCCATCCGCTCGTGGTTCGTCTCCGGATGGAAGGCGGATTCGCCATGCGCGGCGATGACCAGCCAGCGCCCGTCCGAAACGATCGCCACCTTGAGCTTCAGGCTCGATTCGGCCGCCACATCCGAGCTGACGCCCTTCAGGCATTCCAGCCCGGCATGGATGACGGCGTGAATCTCGTTGTGATGGTGGTGAATGATGTGGCTCTGCAGCGCGCAGGCGACGAGCGACTTGACGAAGCTCTTCGTCACGTCGGTGCGGATGCCGCTGACGAAGGTGATGCCCATCTTCAGGCGCGTGCTGGCAGCCACATACTGCTTGAAGATCTCTTCCTCCTCACGGGAGGAAATGGCGGCGAGGATCGCCACCTTGCCCAAGCGGTCGGGATTGATGTCCATCGGGGGGCCCTTGTGCATAGCTTAACAGCCTGGCCGCGACGGCCGGCGACCGCCACGTCGACACCTTGCCTGTCAAGCCGCCCCCCGAAGGCGTGCAGTCAGGTCATGCCAAGCGCCGCTTCGATAGGGCGTGACGGGTGAGGAGTAAACCCGGAAACGACTGCGGCGCCGGCGAGTTCTCGTTTCCGGCGAGGGGTTTCATCCAGCGGTCGCATCCTGCGGCTCTGCGCGCCCCGCATCGCGAAAGCCGCATTGCAGCCCGCGCTTGCGGCGCCTACGAAACGGGCTCCCTCTCCTTTCCCGTGTGATGCCTCCCGGCGCAGCGGGAAGACCAGAAGCTCTCATTCAGGGATCAGGACGATGAACGGTGCGCACAGCCTCGTCAGGACGCTCCTCCGCGCGGGGGTCGACACCTGCTTTGCCAATCCCGGAACGAGCGAGATGCACTTCGTCGCCGCGCTCGACCAGGTGGAGGGCATGCGCTGCGTGCTCGGCCTGCAGGAGAACGTGGTGACAGGCATGGCCGACGGCTATGCGCGCATCGCCGGCAGGCCCGCCTCGACGCTCCTGCATTGCGGGCCGGGTCTGGCCAACGGCCTCGCCAACCTCCACAACGCCCGGCGCGCCCGGGCGCAGATGGTCAATATCGTCGGCGACCAGGCGACCTATCACCGTCCCCACGACGCGCCGCTGACGATGGATACGGCGAGCCTTGCCCATACCGTCTCCGGCTGGGTGCGTGTCTCCACCTCGGCCGGTGAGGTCGGCCGCGACGCGGCGGCAGCCGTGCAGGCGGCGCGCGCGCTGCCCGGCCATGTCGCGACGCTGATCCTTCCTTCCGACACCTGCTGGGACGAAGGCGGCGCGGTTGCCGAGCCCCTGCCCGCGCTGGAGGCCGAGCCGCTCGATCCGAACCAGGTCGAAAGGGCGGCGCGCGTGCTGCGGGGCGGCGAGGAAACGCTGATCCTTCTGGGAGGAACGGCGCTCAAGGCTCCGGGGCAGGAGATCGCCTGGCGGATCGCAAGCGCGACCGGCGCGAGCATCATGGCCGATTTCGTCACCGGCCATGTGGCGCGCGGGCGCGGACGTCTGCCGATGGCGCGGGTGCCTTACGCGCCGGACGCGGCGCGCGAGGCGCTCGGCCGTTTCCGGCACATCATTCTGGTCTCGGCCAAGCCGCCGGTCACCTTCTTCGCCTATCCCGGACAGCCGTCGATCGAATACGCCGAGGATGCGCAGCTGCATATTCTCGCCCGCAAGGAGCAGGATCCGGTCGCCGCGCTGACAGCGCTTGCCGACGAGCTTGGGGCGCCGCCCGCGGCCATGCCCGATCCGGGCCCCTGCCCGGAGCCGGGGAGCGGGCCGGCAACGCCCGAGGGGCTCGCCCGCACCGTCGCCGCACTGATGCCGGAGAACGCCATCGTCTCCGACGAGACGATCTCCTACGGCCGCGGGCTCTATCAGGAGACCTTCGCGGCGCCGGCACACGACATGCTGCACCTTGCCGGCGGGGCGATCGGCGATGGCATGCCGGTCGCGACCGGGGCCGCCGTCGCAGGCGGCGGGCGGCGTGTCATCAACCTGCAGGCGGACGGCTCTGCGATGTACACGATCCAGTCGCTATGGACGCAGGCGCGCGAGAGGCTGCCGGTGACGACGATCATCCTCAACAACCGCAGCTACAACATCCTCATCGGCGAATATGCCGGCGTCGGTGCCACCCCCGGGCCGACGGCCATCAAGATGCTCGACCTCGGCAATCCCGATCTCGGCTGGGTGCAGATCGCGAACGGCATGGGTGTTGAGGCGGCGAAGGCGAACACGCTCGAGGAGCTTGCCGACCTGTTGCGACAGAGCTTCGCCAGCCCCGTGCCGTTCCTGATCGACCTTTCCATCTGAACGGAAGAACCCGCGGCGCTGACGCCGCGGGCTTCGTCTTCGGCGCTTGCGACCGTCAGCCGACGAGGCTGGCCTCAAGCGTGATCTCGGCCTTGAGAAGCTTGGAGACCGGGCAGCCGGCCTTGGCCTTCTCAGCGATCTCCTTGAACTTCGCCTCGTCGACATCCGGCACCTTGGCCTTGAGCGTCAGGTGGCTGGACGTGATGGTGAAGCCCTCACCTTCTTTCTCGAGCGTGACCGCCGCGGAGGTATCGAGCTGATCGGGCGTCAGGCCGGCTTCCGTCAGCATCAGCGACAGCGCCATGGTGAAGCAGCTCGCATGCGCGGCGGCGATCAGCTCTTCCGGGTTCGAGCCCTTCTGGCCCTCGAAGCGGCTCCCAAATCCGTAGGGATACTTGTCGAGCGCGCCGGTCTCCGTGGAGATCGTGCCCTTGCCTTCCTTAATGGTGCCCTGCCACGCGGCGGAGCCGTGCTTGGTGATCTTCATGTCTGTTCTCCTTGGAACGGATTCTCCGCCGCCGGATGGCGGCTTCAGAGAAAATGGACGGGATGCGTACCTAGATGGGCCATGCGCGCCGCATGTGAAGGTGCCGTGGGGTCAGGCGCCGGCACGGGACGATGGATGCCGACAATGTGAAGTTCCGCGCCAAGACGGGAACGGCCTGGACCTCTACCACTCGCCTCGCCGCCGGCGGTCGCCTGACCACCGCGCCGACCTTAAGGTTGCCTCAATCCTTGGGTCTGGGCCGCCGGTAACCGAAAGACTGGAGAAAAGAATTGTCCCTTCCTCGCGCCGCCCTTTTCGCCGCGCTCGCTCTCGCCCTCGCAGCCTGCACCAGCACCCAACAGACCCAACCCTTCGGTTACGCGCCGGCGAATAGCCCGGCGAACGCCGCCGTTCAGCGCATGTATGGCGCGATGACCGACAAGGGCTGGCATATCCCGGCCGCCGATCCCGCCAAGATGGATCCGCAAAACATCCGCCAGCTGGTCGACGATCCGACGGGCGAGACGCCTGGCACTCTCGTCGTCGATACGCGGAACCGCTTTCTCTATCTCGTCATGGAGCGCGGCAAGGCGATGCGCTACCGGGTCGGCGTCGGCAAGGCCGGCCTCGAATTCGAGGGTGCAGGCATGATCGGACGCAAGGCCGCCTGGCCGCATTGGACGCCGACGGCCGACATGATCCGGCGTGAGCCGGAAAAATACGGCAACCTTCAGGACGGCATGGATGGCGGAATCGACAATCCGCTCGGCGCGCGTGCGCTCTATCTCTACAAGGACGGGCGCGACACGCTCTACCGCATACACGGCACCAACCAGACCTGGTCGATCGGCAAGGCGGTCTCCTCCGGCTGCATCCGCATGCTGAACCAGGACGTGATCGACCTTGCCAGCCGCGTGCCGGCCGGCAGCCGCGTCGTCGTCGTGCAGTAAGACCCGGGAGAGAAAGATGGCCGCAAGACCAATCGACCGGCGGAAGATCCTGAAGCTGCTCGCCGCCGGCTCCCTCGCCCCTCTCCTGCCCGGCCTCGCCCATGCGGCGGGGGAAGTGCTTTCCCGCGAGGCGGTGCTCTTCGACGAGGACATCCCGGTCCTCGGCAATGCGAAGGGCGACGTCACGATGGTGGAGTATTTCGACTACCAGTGCCCCTACTGCAAGAAGTCCCATCCGGAGGTGAAGCGCCTTGTGGCCGAGGATGGCGGCATACGGCTCGTCATGAAGGACTGGCCGATCTTCGGCCCTTTCTCGGCGCGCGCGGCCCAGCTGACGCTCGCTGCCGGCGACGATTACGAGAAGGCGCAGGACGCGCTGATGGCGGCGAAGGGCAAGCTCTCCAATGCGCGCATCGACGAGATTCTCTCGAGGGCCGGTCTCGATCCGGAGAAACTCGCCGATGCCTACCGGCGCGACAAAGGCCGGATCGACGAAATCCTTGCCCGCAATTCGGCGCAGGCGGAGGCATTCGGCCTGATGGGCACGCCCGCCTACGTCGTCGGCACGACGCTCTATCCGGGCGTCCTGGAATATGCCGACCTCAAGGAAGCGGTGGCGAAGGCGCGCAAGGACTGAAGCTGGTCGAACGCGCCCTGGCTGCCCCCAGGCCGGGAGGATGCGCGCAGGCCTATGGGGTCGGGGGAAGCTCGCCGGCTGCGAAGGCGCGCGCGAGTTCGTCCATGCGGATGAAGCCGGCGCCCCTCTCCTTGAGGCCGGCAATCAGCCCCTCCAGAAGCATCATGCGGTGCCCACGGCCCACGACGAAGGGATGGAAGGTGTAGATCAGCGCGCCCCATTCTTCCGTTCTCGCCATGTAGTCGTAGTCGGCGAGGAAATTCTCCAGCACCAGGCGGTAATTGGCGAGGCCCGGCGCCAGCGAGGTCGGCATCCGCAGATACTCGAAATGCGGAAAATCGTCGACTGACCAGCTGACCGGAAGCTCGACCAGCCCGGTGGTCTCGCCGAATTCGATCGGCTCTTCGTCGGAAACGACATCGCCCCGGCGGGCGAAATAGGGCTGGCAGTCATGCCCCATCATGCTGCTGTCGTAGAGGAAGCCCTGCCGGAGCAACAGGTCGACCGTCACCGGGCTCAGATCCCAGGACGGCGAGCGATAGCCCGCCGCCGGCGCGCCGGTGATCTCGGCGATCGCCTCGTTCGTGCGTACCAGCCCTTCCTCTTCCTTCTCCGGGCTGAGGTTGGCGGGAGGGACATGCGTCCAGCCGTGGTTGCCGATTTCGTGACCCGCCTCGAAGACCCTGCGGCAATGGTCCGGATAGGTCTTGATGACGGTTCCGGGGACGAACCAGGAGGACGGCACGTCGGCGGCGGCCAGCGTGCGCAGGATGCGATCGACCGCCACGGCGCCGAACTCGCCCCGCGAGACCGGCGTCGGGGTCTTCAGACCGCGCGCGACCATGCCGGACATGGCGTCGAAGTCGAACGACAGGCAGACGAGGTGCTTGCTCATCAATCTTTCCTCTGTGGAAGGGTGTTCATCCGTCAACCGTCGTGTCCGCCTCGCGCAGGCCTGCCCGCCGCTTGCGGAAGCCGGAGTAGAAGAAGCCGGCGAGAACCGCCGCGGCGACCAGCAGCAGGCCGAGACTGATCGGATGGGTCACGAAGACGGTCGGATCCCCGCGGCTGATGAGAAGCGCGCGGCGCATGTTCTCTTCGATCAGCGGGCCCAGGATGACGCCGAGGAGAAGCGGCGCGGCCGGGCAGCCGAGCTTGGAGAAGATGTATCCGGCGGCCCCGAAACCCGCCAGCAGCAGGATGTCGAAGGTGTTGTTGTTGGTGGCGAAGACGCCGATGCAGATGAAGAGTAGGATGGAGGGATAGAGGATCGCGTAGGGGATCTTCAGCACCCTCACCCAGATGCCGATCAACGGGATGTTGAGGATGAGCAGCAGTAGGTTTCCGATCCACATGCTCGCCATCAGCCCCCAGAAGAGCTCGGGGTTGTCGGTGATGACCCTCGGGCCGGGCTGGATTCCGAAGATCATCAGACAGCCGAGCATCAGCGCCATGATGGCGTCTCCCGGCACACCCAGCGTCAGCGTCGGGATGAAGCCCGCGACCGCAGCAGCGTTGTTGGCCGATTCCGGGCCGGTGACACCCTCGAGCGCCCCCTTGCCGAAGCGTTCGGGCTCACGCGCGACCTTCTTCTCCACCGAATAGGAGATGAAGGAGGCGATGGTCGGGCCACTGCCGGGAAGCGCGCCGAAGAGCGCACCCACGCCGAAGCCGCGGATGATCGACCCGAAAGCCTGGCGGAAGTCGCGCCAGCTCGGCACCAGTTCGCGCCAGGTGAAATCGGAGCCGACCATCTGGGGCTTGGAGTGCGGCTCCAGATTGGCCATCACCTCCGAGACCGCGAAGACACCCATCGCGACGATGACGAAGGAGACGCCGTCGGCTAGATTCCAGCTTCCGAAGGAGAGCCGCTGGGCACCGGAATTCACGTCGATGCCGACGACGCCGATGATGAGCCCGACCAGCACCATGCCGATCCCTTTGAGGAGCTCCCCCTCCGAGAGGATGGCGGCTGCCAGCAACGCCAGCGCCATCATGGAAAAATACTCGGCCGGACCGAAGCGAAGAGCGAACTTCGCGAGCGGCGGCGCAAACTGCATGACGAGGATGATGGCGAGGCTGCCGCCGATGAAGGAGGCGATGGCGCTGCCGACGAGCCCCACAGCCGCACGGCCCTGCTTGGCCATTGGATGGCCGTCGAGGCATATGACGGCCGCCGCCGCATGCCCCGGGATATTGAGCAGGATAGACGTCACGGACGAGCCGAACTGGGCCCCGTAATAGATGCCGGCGAGCATGATGAGGGCACCGATCGGATCGAGCCCGAAGGTGATGGGAAGCAGCATGGAGATCGTCGCCATCGGCCCGATGCCGGGCAGGACGCCGACGAAGGTGCCGACGGTGACGCCGATCACGCAGTAGAGAATGTTGGAGGGGGAAAGGGCGACCTCGAAGCCGAGCGAGAGGTTTGCAATCAGATCCATGATTCAGGCCACAGCTTGATCGGCAGCTTCAGGAACCACCAGAAGATGACAGCCCCGACAAGGGAAAGGGCGGCCGCGAGCAGGAGCGTGCTGCGCCAGTGAAAGGGCCGCGAGGCGTAGCGGCTGATCACGACGAGAAGGAAGGTCGCGGCGACGAGGCCGAGCCTTTCCAGGGCAAAGGCGGCCACCACGATGGAGCCGATGAGAAGCGCCAGTTCGCGCCAGGCGAATTGCGGCACGCGCGGCCCGCCGGCCAGCGCGCCTTTCACGGCGAGGGCCGCCCCGACGAGAATGGTCAGCCCGCCGACCAGCGTCGGATAGTAGCCGGGCCCCATCCGCAGGAGAGAGCCCATGGGATGGCCCTGCGCCTCCACCACGGCGACAAGGCCGATGAGAATGAAAACCAGGCCGGCGACAAGATCCTTGGTCAGGGTCATTCGCTGTCTCCCGTTCACAGCTCCCGGCGGACCCGTCAGTAGGACGAGCGACCGCCATCGGCCTGGATCGTGGCGCCGGTGATCATCCGGGCGCCCTCCCCGGCCAGAAAAAGAACAATCTCCGCCATGTCGGCGGGCTCTCCGACCCAGAAGGGATAGTCGAGCATGCGGCCTTCCGCGTCCTGCGCGTCGTCGAGGCGACCGTTCTCGCCGGGCCTGCCGTAGGCAGAGACGATGCGTTCCGAATAGACCCGGCCCGAGCAGATGGCGTTGACCCTGATGCCGTCGCGCGCATAGCGGCCCGCAAGGGCCCTTGTCAGCGAGAGGATCGCGCCCTTGGCGGCGGTGTAGACATGCGAGGGGCTCGCCCCCCGCAACGCGGCGCCGGAGGACATGTTGACGATCGCCCCGCCGCCGGCCGCGATCATCGGCGGGATGGCGTGACGGCAGGCGAGGAAGGTGCCCCGCAGGTTGAGGTCCAGCGTCTGGCTCCAGACGCGGTCGAGATCGACATCGGTGACGACGTCGTCTTCCACCATGGAGCCGCCGGCGCAATTGACGAGGATAGTGGGCGGGCCGCAACGCGCGAGGCATTCGGCGATCGCCGCCTTGACGCTCGCATCGTCGGTTACGTCGGTCGCAAGGAAGAGAGCCCGGCCGCCGGCCTGCGTGATCGCGGCCGCTGCCGCCTCTCCCGCCTCGATGTCGATGTCGAGGAGAACGGCAGTCGCCCCCTCCGCCGCGAATTTTTCCGCAGCGCTGCGGCCGATCCCGGCCGCAGCGCCCGTCAGGACGGCGATCCTGCCCTCGAACCTGGACAAGCCGGCGTCCCCGACCGCTCGCGGCTTATTCGACAACGATGTGGGCCGTTTCGACGACGTTCTTCCACTTCTTCATCTCGGAGCTGACGCGCTCGCCATATTCCCCGGGCGCGCTGCCGACGGTGAAGAAACCGAGATCGTTAAGCTTCTCGACGACCGCGGGGTCGTTGATCGCCTTGGCGAAGGCATCGGACAGCTTGGCGACGACGTCGTCCGGCGTGCCGGCGGGCGCCCACACGCCCCAGATCGACATCGGGTTGACCTGCGGATAGCCGAGCTCGGCGAAGGTCGGCACGTCGGGCACGGCCGGGTTGCGCTCGTCCCCGGTCACGGCGATGCCGATGATGGCGCCCGATTCCAGATGCGGACGCGAGGCGCTGATGCCGTTGAACATGTACTGGACATGGCCGCCGAGAAGATCGGTCGTTGCCGGGCCGGTGCCCTTGTAGGGAATGTGGATGACGTCGACGCCCGTCTCCAGCTTCATCAGCTCGAGCGCCAGATGGGTGGAAGCGCCGTTACCGCCAGAGGCGAAGGTGAGCGTGCCGGGCTCCGCCTTGGCCTTGGCGACGATGTCGTCCATCGTCTTTGCCTCGACAGAGGGATGGGCGATCAGGATCACCGGGCCGGTGGCGAGGAGCGAGACCGGCGTCAGATCCTTCAGCGTGTCATAGGGAAGGTTGTCGTAAAGGGCCGGATTGACCGTGACCGCCGTGTCGACGGCAAGGAGCGTGTATCCGTCCGGCTGCGCCTTGGTCACGAGCGCGGTGCCGATGGTGCTGCCGCCGCCCGGCCGGTTCTCCACCACGACCGCCTGGCCGAGCGCCTCCTGCAGCGCCGGCTGGAAGGTGCGCACGAGGTTGTCGGTACCGCCGCCAGCGCCGAACGGCACAATGAGGGTGACCGGCCTGGTCGGGAAATCGGATTGCGCGTGGGCCGCGCCAGCCAAGGCCAGCGCGAGAGACGCGATGCCGACGGCCGCGGTGATTCTGGTGAACATGGATAGTCTCCTCTTGGACGTTATTCGTCTTCTCAAAGCGGGTGCTTCAGCAGGAAGTCGCGAAGATCGGCGGCGCATCGCTCGGGCACCGCATCGGTGATGTTATGGGGAAGGCCGTCGTAGACCTTGAAGGTGCAGTCTGGGATCTGCTTCAGGACGTCGTATTCATCGGCGCTCTGGTTGGGATCGCCGCCGGGCACCACCATCAGGGAGGGGCATGAAATCTCCCCGATGCGGTCGGAGAAATCGGTGCCGGACATCAGCGTGACGATGCGCACCAGCATTTCCACGTCGTTGCGCGCCGCTTCCTTGACGAACCAGTCCACGAAGCCCGGCTCGACCTGATCGAGGTCGAAGCGGTCGGCGGCCGTGCGGCGCAGAAACGCCTCGACGCCTTCCGAGCGCATGGAATCGATCCAGTGCTGATAATCGGTATGCCCGGCCGACATCTTGAGGCCGGGGATGGAGGCGTAGGAGGTGAGAGTCGCGACGCGTTCCGGGCGCGTCACCGCCGTCCACATCGCCACGATGCCGCCCGCCGAGGAGCCGGCCACATGCGCCCTGTCGGCGCCGACCTCATCCATCAGTTCGACGACGTCCTGCGCCATCCGGTCGACCGTCAGACCACCTTCGGGCGGGATCTGGGAATTGCCGTGGCCGCGCAGATCGAGCCGCACGAGACGGAAATGGCGGGCGAGCGTCGGCACCCAGGCATACATGCGGTTCATGCTGCCCATGGCAGCATGCATCAGGATGAGGGTGTCGGCCGGGCGCCAGGGATCGGTGAAATCGTCGATGCGATAGGCGAGCTCAACTCCGTCGCTCGCGGTAAAACGTGTCACGGCCGGCGCTCCTTGTGCGTATCGCTATACGATATTGGATATCATCGTCCGACACAGTGCAACACATTTCCGGAGCCTGTCAAACGCCTTAAGCGGCCTATCCGCGCACATCCTGCGCCGCCGCCACGACCTGGGGTCCCATGCGGTCGGCAAATTCCGCCGGATCCCATTCGGCGGTCGAGCCAGCGACATGGATGGCAGCGACCGGCCGGCCTTCGCGGTCGACGATGGGGGCCGCCACGACGAGCTCGCCGAGGCGCCATTCCTCGGCCTGGAAGGCAAAGCCCGTGCGCCGGGCCTTGTCGATCTCCGCCATGATCTGTTCCGGGTCGGTCAGGGTGCGCGGGGTCACCTTGCGCAGGCAGGCGCGGACGATCGCCGCTTGCGCTTCTTCCTGCGGGAGGCAGGAGAGGATCGCCCTGCCCCCGGCGGAGCAATAGAGCGGGACGCGCCTGCCGATCAGCGCGGCATGCAGGGTTTCGCGCTTGGATTGCAGGCGGAAGACATAAAGAACGTCCTCGCCGTCGGGCAGGGTCAGGTCGACGCGCTCGCGCACGGCGCGCCTCAGATCGACGAGGATCGGGGCGGCCCGTTCTATGAGGGTGTTGGAGCGCAGATACTCGTAGCTGAGGTCAAGGACCCGCCGACCCAGGCAATAGTGCCTGGTCGCCTTGTCCTGCTCCAGATAGCCCAGCGTCGTCAGCGTTCTGGTGAAGCGCTGGACGGCACTCTTGTCGAGGCCGGTCGCTTCCGCGATGTCGCCGAGACTGAGGAAGCGGCTTCGTCCGCTGAAGGCGCCGAGGACGACGAAGGCCTTCTCGACCGATTTGACGTTCAAGGAACTGGACGAAGGCATCCGGGCTCCGAGCGCATCGTTTGACACAATTATTCCTCCGATGCATGATTGCGAAATACGACATAGTATATCGCATTGTGATACGTCAACCTGCGGGGTCGTGATCGTGACGAGCTTTACAACTTCTGACGGCGTTCGTCTCGACTATGCGGTCGACGACTTCAGCGACCCATGGAAGCGGTCGGAAACCATCGTGCTTCTGCACTCGGCCATGGGCTGCAAGCAGCGCTTCTTTGCATGGATGCCGATCCTGTCCCGGCATTTCAAAGTCGTCCGGCTCGATCTTCGCGGCCACGGCGCCTCGGAAGTGCCGTCGGCGGACAAGACGCTCGACATCGACCGCCTCGTTGGCGACATCCTGGAATTCCTGAAGGAAGTCGGGGTCGAGCATGGGCATTTCGTTGGCGCTTCGGCCGGCGGCTATCTGTCCATGCGCATCGCCATGGACATGCCGGAGAAGGTCGACAGCCTGTCGCTCTTCGGTTCCACCCCCGGCTTCAAGGGCGGTCAGGCGCAGCACTGGCTGCCGCGAATCCGCCAGGAAGGACTGCGGTCGTTCCTCGCCGACACGATCAGCGACCGGCTGCCCGAAGATGTCGATCCCGAACTGCGCAACTGGTTCCTCGACCAGGCAGGCGGCAACGACGTCGACTACATCACCCGCTTCATCGGCCTCATGGATCAGCAGGACTGGAGCGACGAGGTTTCCAAGATCCGCTGTCCGACCCTGCTCGTCATCCCCGGCCTCGGAAAGATCGGCGACTATTCGCGCTTCGACGTGATGCGCGAGCAGATCGACGACATCACCATCAAGACCTACGAGGGCATGCCCCACAACGTGTGGGACGCGGTCCCCGAACGCTGCGCGGACGACGTGCGGGCGTTCGTGGAAGAGGTGGCTGCCCGCCGCTCCGCGGCGTCCGACGCAGCCTGACGCCATGGCGGCGGCGGCTCAACCTGCAGGAGCCCTGGCGCACCGCGCCGTCATCGTCGGAGGCGAAGGGCGGCTCGGCGCCCGGGTGCGAGAGACGGTTTCATTCCTTTCGCAGGAGACGGTCGAGATATCCTGGCAGGAGGCTGACGCCTCGGCCGGCACCGGCGTCGCGCACATCGTGTTCTTCGCCCCCTGCCCGGCCCCCTCCGGCGTTTCCGATCTCCGGGTCGCCGATCTCATGCAGACGCTCGATACGGCGTTCCTCGGAGCGGCCGACATCGTCCGGGAGGCTTCATCGCGCCACGTGCCGGGTGGGCGCATCCTTTTCCTTCTCGACTGGACCGCGACGGGTCTAGCAGAAGACGGTGCCGCCGCCCTTCTGGAGGCCGGGCTCACGGGTCTGGCGCGGAGCTGGTCGCGCGAACTCGCCGAGTCCGGCTTCACTGCCAATGTCATCGTGACGGGACCGATCGTGGACGCGGCCGTCGAGGTCGCCACGGCCCACGCGGTCGCGTTCTTCCTGCATGCGGGGGCCGAGGCGATCTCCGGTCAGGTGCTCGTCATCGCCGGATCCTCCACCACCGGCATGCTGCCGATATGATAGGCGCGCCCGGCGAAGAGACCGTCCTTGTCACCGGGGTTGCCCATGGGATCGGACGCGCGACGGCGGAGCGGCTTGCCGCCGACGGCTATCGCGTCATCGGCGTCGACATCGAGGCGAACGGCCCGGCCTGTCTTGCCGACTTTCTTCGGATCGACCTCGCCGATCATGGCCCGGCCGCCGAGGCGCTCGGCAGGCTGGCGCGCAGTCAGCCGATCCTGCGCCTCGTCAACAATGTCGGCTCTTCCAAGCGCGAGCTCCTGAAAGATGGCGACGGCTCGGCCCAGCAATGGCTGTCGCGGCTCAATATCGGCAGCGCCCTCCTCTGCCTTCAGGCGCTGCTTCCCGGCATGCGCGCAGCGCGTTTCGGCCGCGTCGTCAACCTGACGAGCCGCGCCAGCTACGGCCGCGAAACGCGCAGCGCCTATGCCGCCACGAAATCGGGGCTCGCCGCGGCGACACGCAGCTGGGCGCGCGAGCTCGCCGGCGACGGCATCACCGTCAACGCCGTTGGCCCCGGCATGATCGATACCGAGCTCTTGCGGCGCAACAACCCCGCCGGCGCACCCGATGTCGACCGGTTGCGCAACAATATTCCCATGAGGCGCGTCGGCGAGGCAGGCGAGGTCGCCCAGGCGGTCGCCTTCTTCCTCGATACGCGCTCCGGATACGTCACCGGCCAGATGCTGATGGTCTGTGGAGGTCTCTCGCTCGGCATCTTCGGGCGACGTGAAGCGGCGCGACAGACGCCGGAAACCGCTCCCCAGGGCGGATAACCACGAGGGTAGACAGCGCTCTAAGATCGGAGATCGACACATGAAGAGAATCCTGCTCGTCCTGGCTGGCGTGCTCAGCCTCGCCATCTCAAGCTCCCTTCCCGCCGCTGCACAGGAATTTCCGGCCGATACATTGACGATCATCGTGCCGCGCGCACCGGGTGGCGGGTCGGACAACATCGCCCGCGTGATCGGGCCGGCGCTTGAGAAACATTTCGGCACGCCGGTGGTTATCGAAAACCGGCCTGACGCGACCGCCGTCGTCGGCGCGGAGGCCGTCGCCCGCTCCAAGCCCGACGGCTACACGCTGTATCTGTCCGACAACGCCTTCTACCAGAACCCGGCGATCATCCCGAACCTGCCCTACGACCCGGTGAAGGACTTCACGGCCGTCACGCTGCTGGCGCGCTCGCCGGTGATCCTGATCGTCAGCCCGTCGCTGAAGGTCGATACGGCAACCGGCCTCGTCGAATACGCCAAGGCCCATCCAGGCTCGCTCACCTTCGGCTCCGGCGGCATCGGCGCGTCCACGCATCTCGCCGGCGTCCAGTTCAACCTGGCGGCGGGCACGGACATCGTCCATGTCCCCTTCAAATCGTCCGGACCGGCGATGACGGCGCTTCTGGGCGGGCATATCGACATGCAGTTCGGTGGCATCAGTTCGGCCCGCCAGCACGTCGAAGCAGGCTCGGTCGTCGCCCTCGGCGTGACCGGCGAGAAGCGCTCCGACACGATGCCGGATGTGCCGACGCTCGCGGAAGCTGGCGTGCCGGGCGTTACGATTACCTCCGTGTGGGGTCTGCATGCGCCGGCCGACACGCCGATCGAAATCCGCAGGACCATCCAGGAGGCGGTCAAGGAAGTCATGGCCGAGCCGGACGTGGCGGAGAAACTCCACTCGCTCGGCTACCAGACCGTCGCCGACACGCCCGAGGAACATCAGGCGGAGACCGAAGAGATGATCTCCTACTGGATCGGGGTCGGAAAGAAGATCGACCTGACGAAGTAGCCCGACAAAAGACCGGGCCCGCCTTTCCCGTCGGGCCCGGTTCTCGCCCATCGCATCTGAAGGAACGATACATGCCCGGTGATCCCGGCAAGCCGACCGCCCGTCGCCTCGACGGCAGGATCGCGCTCGTTTTCGGCGCAGGCTCGATCCTACCGGGATGGAGCAACGGCAAGGCGGCATCCGTCCTCTATGCCCGCCACGGGGCCGTCGTCGCCTGCGTCGACATCGATCTGGAGGCCGCGCAGGAGACCGCCCGTCTCATCGCGGAAGAAGGCGGCAAGGCGGAAGCCCATGCGGCGGACGTCACTTCGGCCAGCGATATCGAACGCGTCGCTGGCGCCGTCGCGGCGCGCCATGGACGGATCGACATCCTGCACAACAACGTCGGCGGCTCGGAGATCGGCGGGCCGGTGGAAGCCAGCGAGGAAAGCTGGCGGCGGGTGATCGACCGCAATCTCACCAGCGCCTTCCTTGCCTGCAAGGCCGTGCTCCCGGGCATGGCGGAACGCCGGAGCGGGGCGATCGTCAACATCTCCTCGGCGGCGGCCATCCGCTACATGGGCTTCGACTATATTTCCTATTACGCCGCAAAAGGCGGCCTCAACCAGTTCACCGTGGGCCTTGCGCTGCAATATGCGCGTTCGGGCATCCGGGTGAACGCCGTCATGCCCGGCATGATGAACACCCCGCTCATCTATCAGCGCCGCATCAGCGACTTTCCCTCGCCCGAGGCGATGGTCGCCGCCCGCGATGCGCAATGCCCGATGGGGCGGATGGGCGATGCCTGGGATGTCGCCCAGGCGGCCCTTTATCTTGCCTCCGACGAGGCCGGATACATCACCGGCGTCTGTCTGCCGGTCGACGGCGGCCTGACGGCGCGCTGCAACTGACCCACCCCGGCCGGATGGCCGAAGAAAAATGCGGAGAGAAGAAATTGAGCCAAGCAACGAGCAGCCGCGGCGTCGATCCTGAGACCGGCATCCTCGAGTGGCTGGACAGCCAGGAAGGCGCCATGCTCGAGCTCCTGGAAAAACTCGTCAACATCGACAGCGGAAGCTACGACAAGGCCGGCATCGACGCGGTCGGAGATGTCCTGCGCGACTTTCTGGAGTCCGCCGGACTCGAATGCACCGTGACGCCGCTGGAAAAGCATGGCGACATCATCCGGGCGACGATTCCGCAAAGCGGCGCCGGAAACCGCAATATCCTGCTGATGGGCCATCGCGACACCGTCTTCGCCGACGGCGAGGCAGGACGCCGGCCCTTCAAGGTGGAGAACGGACGGGCCTATGGGCCGGGCGTCGCCGACATGAAATCAGGCCTGGTGATGAACAGCTTCGTGGCCGCGGCCTTCGCGCGCTTCGGCGGCGCGCCGATGCCCCTCGTGGCGCTCTTCACCGGCGACGAGGAGATCGGCTCGCCCGCCTCGGCGCCGCTGATCATGCAGGAGGCGAGCCAGGCACGCGTCGTCTTCAACTCCGAGCCCGGGCGCGCCAACGGCAATGTCGTGAAGGCCCGCCGGGGCTGCATCTTCGTGCGTATCGAGGTGAAGGGAAAGGCGGCCCATTCCGGCGTCAACTTCGAGGACGGCGCCAGCGCCGTGGAAGAACTCGCCCACAAGATCGTGGCGCTGCGCCAGCTGACCGATCTGGAACGCGACATGTCGGTGAATGTCGGCCTCGTTTCAGGCGGCCAGTCGGTCAATACGACCGCCCCGCAGGCGACCGCCTCGCTGGACATTCGCTACTTCAATCCGGACGACCGGGCGCCGCTGATGGAGGCGATCGAAAAGATCGTCGCGCAGACCAGCGTCCCCGGAACCTCCGCGCGGATGGAGATCTACGGGGAATTCCCACCGCTCTATGGTTCGGACGATTCGGAAGAGCTTCTGGCGACCTACCGCGCCGCCTCGCAGCGCCTCGGTATCGAGCTCGACGGCGAGCTTACCAAGGGCGCCGCCGACTCAGGCTTCGCCTCGGCTGCGGGTGCCGCCACGATCTGCGGCCTCGGCCCCGTCGGTGGCCGGTATCATAGCGACGAGGAATATATGGAGGTCGACAGCATGGTGGCGCGCGCGAAGACGCTGGCGCTGGCGATCCTTTCACTGGACAGGTGAGGCGCGCAGGGGCGCCTTGATCTGGTCTGTTCGGGCGGACCTGATCGGGCCCGTCTCGCTCATCCTGGGCGGGACGGGCCCGTCACAAGCGAGCGAAAAGGGCTCGGGGCAGAAGGGTTCGAAGCTGCGAGCCCCGGCTGCCCAGGAATGCGGTGGTAGGTGGACGAGCCAGGAGGCTCAGCGGACGGCGTAGCGCTCTTCCAGCGCGTCCCATTCGTCCTTCTTCACCATGCGCTGGCGTTCCTCGAAATCGGCGAGGCGGTGCCCGATGCTTTGAAGCGATCCCGTCTCCTTCAGGGAGCCGAGCACCTCGTAGGAGGCGCGCAACGCCGCCTGCAGCGCGGCATTGGCGTAGAGCACCAGCGAAAATCCCATTTCGGCAAGCCGCGCCTGGCCGGGCTCCGGCGTGCGGCCGCCATAGACGATGTTGGCCACCTGCGGCACGCTGAGGTCGCGGCCGATGCGGGCTAGCTCGTCAAGGTCGGTCGGGGCTTCGACGAAGGTCATATCCGCGCCGGCCTCGATATAGGCCTGGGCCCGCTCGATCGCCGGCTCGATGCCCTCGATGGCGCGAGCATCGGTGCGGGCGATGATCTGCAGGTCGGGGTCATGGCGCGCGTCGACGGCGGCCTTGATCTTGGTCACCATCTCCGCGGCCGGCACCACCGCCTTGCCGGAGAAATGGCCACACTTCTTGGGGAAAACCTGGTCCTCGATCTGGATGGCGGCGGCACCCGCCCTCTCCAGCATGCGCACGGTGCGCACCATGTTGAGGGCGTTGCCGAAACCGGTATCGCCGTCGACGATGATCGGCAGCGCGACGGCGTCGGAAATGGCGGAAACCGTCTCCGCCAGTTCCGAAATGGAGGTGAGGCCGATATCGGGCGCGCCGAGATGCATGTTGGCGATGCCCGCGCCCGTCACATAGAGCACGTCGAAGCCGAGATCCTCGATGACGCGGGCAAAGAGCGCGTTGGGAGCGCCCGGCGCCAGCGTGGCCGACCGTCGGGCGGCGATTTCCTTCAGCTTTTCCGTGTTCTTCATCAGGGGCTTTCGCGGATGGGGTGGCGCCGCGACGACGACGCGGGGCGGTTCATACCCATCGAGATAGGCTGAAGCTCATTTCACTGTCAACAATAGACGAAATTACCAGTTTTTCCGGTGGCGCCGCGGCGACCCCCTCGAAATGTCGGAAAATCTTGGGATTGGGCGAGCGTCTGGCGTGGCTTGGCGCAGTCCGCCGACCCTGT
The DNA here is from genome assembly GCF_020144925.1 of Afifella sp. IM 167. Lineage (GTDB taxonomy): Bacteria > Pseudomonadota > Alphaproteobacteria > Rhizobiales > Afifellaceae > Afifella. The sequence continues at coordinate 252,485 of NZ_NSLC01000002.1, read as the reverse complement.
GAAAATGTCGACAAAACCCGGCTGTGGCCGTAAGATCGTCCCAGACGCGACGGGAGACCAACTTTGAAACCCCCAGCTTTCGGTGGACGCACGCTCTCCGACCGAGCCTTCGAATGGCTCGAGGAGGCCATTATCAAGGGGGATTATCCGCCCGAGACCAAGCTCGACGAGGCGGAGCTCGCGGAGGCTTTCGGCATCAGCCGCGGCCCGGTGCGCGAGGCCATCCGCCGGCTTGAAGGCAAGAAGCTCGTGGAACGCGTCGCCCATGTCGGGGCCCGCGTCGCCCGCCGGTCGCAGAACGACCTCATCGATCTCCTCTATATTCGCGAAGCGCTCGAAGGCATGGCTTGCCGGCTCGCGACCCAGCGCGTTTCCGAGGCTGCCCTCGACGAACTGGAGAAGCTGCTGGAAGGCCATGCCGCCGAGGAGCCGCTGCAGGCCGGCGCGCATTACTACCAGAAGCCCGGCGATTACGACTTCCATTTCCGCATCATCCAGGAGAGCGGCAACGAGCGGCTCATCGAGATGCTGTGCGAGGACCTCTACCATCTCCTGCGCGTCTATCGATATCGCTCGAGCGCCCGCAAAGGCCGAGCGATCGAAGCCCTGAAAGAGCACCGCGACATCCTCGCGGCCATGCGGGCACGCGATGCCGATCTCGCCGAACGATGCATGCGCCAGCACCTCACGCATGCGCGAATCGCCGCCGAGGAGATGCAGAACAACAGCGTGCGCCCCCCTCGCCTCAAGACGGCCTAGCGGCCCCGGCGGCTACCGGTCGCGCCTCTTCTCATAGCGATTATGGCCGGAGCGCTGCCCGCACAGCGCGCGGGGACAGGTATGTTCGATTCGATATTGTTGACATTCAAATTTCGACGCAGATAGGTTGCGGCCAGTGGAGGAAGCGAAACATGGCGGAAGCGATCAAATGCGTCATCATGCGCGGGGGGACGAGCAAGGCGGTCTTCCTGAAGGAAGCCGATCTTCCCCAGGACGAGGATGCCCGCCGGCGTCTCATTCTGCGCGTCTTCGGTTCGCCTGACCGACGCCAGATCGACGGGCTCGGCGGGGCCGATCCTCTTACCAGCAAGCTTGCCATCATCGGCCCGCCGCCGGCCGACCGCCCCGAGGCGCAGCTCACCTATACGTTCGGCCAGGTCGAGATCGACACGCCGGAGATCGACTGGCGCAGCCTGTGCGGCAACATCTCCTCGGCCGTCGGCGCCTACGCCATCGAGGAGGGCATGGTGGCGCCCAGCCAGCCCCTCACCCGCGTCACCGTCTTCAACACCAATCTCGGCCGCCTTCTCAGCGTCGAGGTGCCGATCACCGACGGGCATCCGGCCGAGCGCGGCGATTATGTCGTTCCGGGCGTGCCCGGCAGCGGCGCGCGCATCTCCGTCGATTTCGCCGATACGGCCGGCGCCGCCACCGGCGCGCTGCTGCCCACCGGCAATCCCGTCGACCGGCTCGACGTGCCGGGGATCGGGTCGATCGAGGCCTCGCTCGTCGATATCGGCAATGCGCATGTCTTCGTGCGCGCCCGCGACCTCGGGCTCAAGGGCACGGAAACGGCCGCCGAGATCGACCAGGACACTGCGCTGCGGGCCAGGCTGGAAGCGATCCGCGGCGCGGGTGCCGAACGCATGGGCATGATCGCCGAGGCCGCGCAGTCGCGCCGGGACAGCCCGGCGACGCCGATCCTCGGCGTGGTCAGCGAACCGGCCGATTACCGCAACGACATCGCCGGCACGACGGTGCGCGCCCATGAGGTCGACCTCGTCTCGCGCCTGCAGTTCATGCAGCAGACCCACAAGACCTATGCCGGCACCAGCACGGTGTGCACGGGGGTTGCGAGCCGCATTCCCGGCACGCTCGTCCACCAGGTGGCGCGCCAGCGCAACGAACCTTCCCTGCGCATCGGCCACCCGGCCGGCGTCATCGAGACGGAGACGGTGGTGGAGCCCGTCGCCGGCGGCTTCTCCGTCCACCGCGCAACACTCGGACGGACGGCGCGGCGCATCCTCGAGGGCACCGTCTACGTGCCCGACGACACGCTGCTGCCGGCCTGACCCGCCACATTAAGGCCCGCCGTTTCTCCGGCGGGCCGGATCTCCTCACGCCCGTGCCGCGCTGACGCCAGAAGCCATGAACGAAAATCTGCCTCGCTACGAGCTCTACGCCATCCGCTACGCCAGCCGCGACGGGCGACGCCCGGAGCATTTCCTGGGCGGCGATCCGCACGACGCCCCGATGCCGATGGATTACTTCGTCTGGGTGGCGGTGAGCCCGCAACGCGCCGTCGTCATCGATACGGGCCTTTCCAGGGAGGTGGCCGACAAGCGCGGGCGCACCTTCCTGCGCTGCCCGATCGAGACCCTCGGAGCGCTCGGGATCGCGCCGCAGGAGGTCGAGGAGGTGGTGCTCACGCATCTGCACAACGACCATGCCGGCAATCTCGGGCGCCTGCCCAAAGCGCGCTTTCACCTGCAGGAGCGGGAAATCCACTTCGCTACCGGTCGGCTGATGCGTTTTGAACATCTCGCCCGGCCCTTCGAGGTGAAGGATGTGTGCGACGTCATCCGCCTCAACTTCGACCAGCGCATGGCCATGCATGCGGGCGCCCACGAAATCGCGCCGGGAATTCGCCTGCATCCGGCCGGCGGGCACTCCCCGGGATTGCAGTTCGTCACCGTGCATACGGCCCGCGGCTGGGTGGTCGTCGCCTCCGACGTGTCGCACTTCTACGAGAACGTGGAGGCGCAGCGCCCTTTCCGTCTCGTCGTCAATCTCGGCGACATGATGGAGGGGTTCGAGGCGCTGACGGCGCTTGCCCCCTCGCCTGCTCATATCATTCCGGGCCACGATCCCCGCGTCATGGAACGCTATCCGGCGGCAAGCCCGGCGCTCGAAGGGATCGCCGTGGCGCTGCATGTGCCGCCGCACGCCTGAACGGGAATAGCGACGCCGCTCCGGGTTCGGAGGCCGCAAAAAAAAGCGCCGATCCGGCAGGATGGGCGCTTTTCTTTGGCGTTGCACTCGGGGCGGAACCGGATCGGGAGGCGTGGCTTTCAGGCCGCCTCTTTCAGCTTCTCGGCGCGCCAGGCGACGAAGCGGGCAATCCCCTCCTCGACACTGACCTGCGGCTCCCAGCCAATCGTCTCGCGGGCCCTGTCGTTGACGAAGTTGAGCTTCGGCGAGCTGAAGGACGTGACGGCGCGCTCGTCGGCGACGAAGTTCGGCTTCAGATCCGTGCGCCCGGCGGCCTTCAGCACCGCCTCCGCGACCTCGGCGAGGGTGGTGTCGACGCCGGTCGAGATGTTGAGGGTCAGGCCGGACCTGTCGCTGGCATAGGCCATCATCAGCGCGCGGGCGCAGTCGGAAACATAGACGTAGTCGTGCACTTCCGAGCCGTCGCCCGGAACGTCGGGCGCCTTGCCGGCGAGGACGCAATCATGCGCCTGGGCGATGAAGTTGGCGTTGACGGCCCGCCAGTGCTGGCGGACTCCATAGACGGAGGAGAAGCGCAGGACGTTGTAATCGAGGCCGTAATTGCGCTGATAGAGGGCGCAGAGGCCTTCGCCGAGAAGCTTGCTGGCGCTGTAGACCATGGAGGCCGGGGTCAGGCCGGCGCTGCGGAAAGCGACCGTCTCGCAGGCTGGATCATCGGCAGAGGTGCCGTAGACCGCCGTCGAGGAGGACAGGAGCACCCGCTTCACGCCGCAATGGCGGCTGGCCTCCAGCGTGTTGGTGAGGCCGACCGAATTGACCTCCGCGCCGAGCGCCGGATCGCGCGACATCGGCAGGGTGAGAAAGGCCGCAAGGGCGAAAACCCCGTCGACGCCCTCACTCGCCCGCAGGAGGTCGGGAAGACGGGTGATGTCGCCACGGATGAGCTTGACGCGCTCGTCGCCAAGGAGGTGCGCGATCGTCTCGGGCGTGCCGAGCGCGAAGTTCTCCAGAAGGCGAACCTCGCGGGCGCCATGCTCCAGCAGGAGATCGGTCAGATGCGAGCCGATCAGGCTCGCGCCGCCGGTGATGAGGAACGTCGCACCATCGATTTTCAGAGCCATTTGTCTTTCCATCCTCCGCCATGCGGGGCCTTGCGGCTCTGGCCGTCCAGGCCCTGCTTTCGTGTCGTTTCAATTGTTGACATTTGACACGCTGCATTGGATTTTTCAACGTCCGCAACGCTTTCTCCAAGTCGCCCTCTTGGGCATTTGAGGGCCAGCCGGAAGTTCCGGTCGGGCGACCACGAGGCCGTATTCCGGTCTTCCGACGAAGCGGACATGCGGCGCCAGAGCGCGCCTCATCGACAGCACCTACAGGCAGGAGTATCCGCCACCATGAACGAAGAGACCCTGGGCTTCATCGGCCTCGGTGTGATGGGCGAGCCCATGTCCGGCCACCTTGCGGAAAAGAGCGGCCGGCCGGTTCTCGCCTTCGACCTTGTCCCCGCAGCGATCCAGCGCTGGCAGGACGCCGGGCGGAAGGCTGCGGCTTCGGCCGCCGAGGTGATGACGAAGGCCGACATCGTCTTCGTGTCCTTGCCGAGCGGCCGGCATCTGGAGGCTCTGTGCCGCGGCGAGGATGGGCTCCTCGCCCATGCCGCGTCGGGCAAGGTCCTTGTCGATCTCGGCACCAGCCCGCCCAGCCTGTCGCGCGCGCTCGCCGCGGAGTTCGGCGAGAAGGGTGTCGCCTATGCCGACGCGCCCGTCGCCCGCACGCGCAAGGCCGCCGAAGAAGGCAACCTTGCGATCACCGTCGGCGCCACGCCGGAGCTTTTTGCCCGCATCGAGCCGCTGCTTTCCTGCTTTGCCTCCGACGTCACCCATTGCGGCGATGTCGGCTCCGGGCAGATCGTCAAGATTCTCAACAACATGGTGGTGGTCGGCACGGTCGTCGCCCTGTGCGAGGCGGCCTCCATCGCCAATGCTTCCGGCATGGAGACGCAGACGCTCTTCGAGGCCTTCTCCAAGGGTTCTGCCGACAGCTTCGCGTTGCGGGCTCACGGCTTCAACGCCGTGATGCCCCAGTCCTTCCCGGAGCGGGTCTTCTCCACGGAATACATGCTGAAGGACGTTTCCTATGCCCTGGAGATGGGCCGCGAGGCCGGCCTTGCGACGAAGGGCGCCTCTCTCGGCGCCGAACTCCTCGGCCAGGCGATCGACCAGGGCTACGGCGACCAGTACTGGCCGGTGATCCTGAAGATCATTGGCGAGAGGACAAGCTAGGGCCTCGCTGCGAGCGGCGGGCCCTCCGCCGCTCGAAACGTCGGGAAAAGCGCCCCTCCCCCATCAGTCCATGTCAGATGCCGAGATAGGCCTTCATTACGAAAGGGTCGTTGAGGAGCTCGCGGCCCTCGCCGGAGCGGATGATGGAGCCCTGCTCCAGGACGCAGGCGTGCTTGGACAGCTGCAAAGCCAGCGTCGCATTCTGTTCCACCAGGACGACGGAAATGCCGGTGTCGCGGTTGATCTTGCCGATCGCCCGAGCGATCTCGGCGACGATCTTGGGCGCGATGCCGAGCGATGGCTCATCGAGCATCAGGATCTTCGGTCGCGCCATCAGCGCCCGTCCGATCGCCACCATCTGCTGCTCGCCGCCGGAGAGAGAGCCCGCCACCTGGCGGCGCCGTTCCCCAACGATCGGAAAGAGCGCGCAAACCTCGTCGAACGCCTGTTTGCGCAGAGCGGCGGAACGCACGACGTGGGCGCCGACCTGAAGGTTTTCCCACACCGTCATGCGGGGAAAGAGCCGTCGGCCCTCCGGCGAGAGGGCGATCCCCATCTCCACCCTTTCGGCCGGGCTCGTCTGGTCGACCTTCTCCCCATCGAGCCAGAGCGAGCCTTCGGCGAGCCGCTCCAGGCCCATCAGGGCCTTCAGCGTGGTGCTCTTGCCGGCTCCGTTGGAGCCGATGAGAGCGAATATCTCGCCCTTATCGACCTTGAAGGAGACGTTGCGCACGGCCTCCAGGAGGCCGTAGCGCACCGTCATGTCCTTCACCTCAAGCGTACGCATAATCAGGCGCTCCGAGATAGGCTTCCACCACTTGGGGGTTGTTGCGGATCTCTTCCGGCGTGCCCTCCGCGATCTTGCAGCCCTGGACGAGGACGACGATGCGCTCACACACCTCCATGACGAGCGCCATGTGATGCTCGACGAAGAGAAGGGTGAGACCGTATTCCTGCCGCAGCGTCTTCAGGAGGCGTCCGAGCTCGGCGGATTCCTCCTGGTTGAGGCCTGCCGCCGGCTCGTCGAGCAGAAGGACGCTCGGCCGGGTGGCGAGCCCGATGGCGACGCCGAGGCGTTTCTGGTGCCCGTAGGCGAGTTCGCCCGCCAGCCGGTCGCGATAGGGCGCGAGGCCCGAGACCTCCAGCACCTTCTCGATCTCCTTGTCGATCTCGGCGAGACGGCGGCGATAGCCGCCGGTGCGGAAGAGCTGGCCCGGGAAGGCCGTGTCGATGTTGGAGATCGCCCCTCTGAAGAGGTTCTCCTTCACCGTGGCGCCGCTGTAGACGGAGGCCGACTGGAAGGTGCGGGCAAGACCGTGGCGCACCACGCGGTCGGGCGGCAGGCCGGTGATGTCACGGCCGGCGAGCCGCACGCTGCCGCTCGTCGGCTTCTGGCTGCCGCTGATGAGATTGAACGCCGTGCTCTTGCCGGCGCCGTTCGGCCCGATCAGGCCGAGGATGGCCCCCTCCTCCACGTCGAAGGTGAGATCCTGGACCGCCTTGAGGCCGCCGAAGGTCTTGGAGAGCCCTTCCACCTGCAATGCTGGCGCCATCAGACCTGCTCCCCTTCGATGCGGCGGAAGAGGCGCAGACCGGCGATCCCCTGGGGCAGGAAGCGCAGGATGAGGATCAGCGCCACGCCGTAGAAGATGTTCTGCGACTGCACTGCGCCGCGGAAGAGTTCCGGCAGCGGCGTCATGATGAAGGAGCCGATCAGCGGCCCGAGGACGGAGTTGCGGCCGCCGACCACGAGCATGATGACGACGCCGATCGAGACCGACGTGTTGAAGGATTCCGGCGAGATGTAGCCGACGTAGCTCGCCAGGAGGGCGCCGGTGAGGCCGGCGAAGCCGCTGCCGACGGTAAAGGCGAAAAGCTGTGTGTTGCGCACGGAGATGCCGGTCGCTTCGGCGAGGTTCGGGTTCTGGCCGGCCGCATCGATGGCATGTCCCTTGGCGGTGCGGAAAAGCGCCAGGAGAAAGGCGAGCGAGGCGAGCGCCACCGCGGCCGCCAGGCAATAGAAGGCCTTTCGGGTGTCGAAATCGAAGCCGAAGATGCTGGCGGACGGGATGCCGGCGATGCCGTTGGCGCCGCCGGTGATGGGCGCCGCCTGCAGCATGGCGAGGCGGAAGAGCTCCCCGAAGGCGAAGGTGATGAGGACGAAATAGACGCCGCGCAGCCTCAGAATGGCGGCGCCGAGCAGGAAGGCGACGAGGGCCGATGCGGCCGCTCCCAAGAGCGCGCTCAGCAGGAAGGGAAAGGCGAAATGCGTTCCCGTCAGCACCGAGACATAGGCGCCGACGCCGACGAAGGCCGCCTGGCAGAGCGACAGCTGGCCGGTGCGGCTCAGCATCAACAGCCCGCTCGCGATGGTGACGTTGAGGCAGACCAGCACCGCCAGATGGATATAGAACGGGCTCGTCATGAAGAGCGGCACGGCGACGATGCCGGCGAACACGATGAGCGCGAGCCAGCGCAAGGGCCCCATGCCGCCCGCGGCCTCGATGTCGGCGCCGGAACCGGCCGGCGCCGCGATGGTCGTCTCTTCCTTCATGATCAGTTCTCCGCCCGGCCGAGGAGGCCGGAGGGCCGTATGACGAGCACCAGGATGACGAGCACGAAGATCATCATGTCGGCGGTGCTGCCGTCGAAGAAGGTGCTGCCGAGGCTTTCCGCCAGGCCGAGAAGCAGGCTGGCGAGCGCCGCGCCGGGAATGCTGCCGAGGCCACCGAGGACGACGACGATGAAGGCCTTGAAGAGCGGCGTGGCGCCGATGAAGGGCGAGACGGAGAAGACCGGTGCCATCAGGGCGCCCGCCGTCGCGGCCAGCGCCACGCCGAGGCCGAAGCCGAGCGGGTAGACGATGTGGGCGTGGATGCCCTGGGCACGGGCGATCTCGATGTCTTCCACCACGGCCCTGAGGGCACGGCCCGAGCGCGTGTGCATGAGGAAGAACCAGAGCAGTGCAAGGACCGCGGCCGAGAAGGCGACGACGTAGAGGCGCGAGAGTGGGACGACGATCGAACCCATCTTGAAGACGCCGGTGACCGTCGCCGGCATCGACTGCGGATCCGGGCCGAAGGAGATCAGAGCGAGGTTCTGAATGATCATGCCGAGCCCGAGGGTGGCGATGAGCCCGTTGAGCTCATCGCCGCGGAATGGCTTGAGAACGACCACCTCGATCAGCCAGCCGAGCACCAGCGCCAGAGCAAAGGCCGCCAGCACCGAGGCGATGTAAGGCAGACCGAGCCATTTCACGGTGATGAACGCCACGAAGGCGCCCAGCATGTAGAACTCACCGTGGGCGAAGTTGGCGATGCGCATCACGCCGAAAACGAGCGTAAAGCCAATGGCCATCAGCAGGTACAGCAACCCGATGACGAGCCCGTTGGTGAGCGCCTGGCCGAGGAGGAATTGGAGGTTCACGATACCATCCTAGGAGGGTTGGATCACTGACAGGAATCGACGGTGCACTTCGCCCGGATGACTTCCTTGCCGTCCTTCACCTCAGAGACGAAGAAGGGCGCGTCGATCTGGTGGTCGATGCCGTAGGTGTCCTTGCCCGTCCAGTTGAGCGTGCCGAGGATACCATCGTAGTCCTTGATGTTCTCCAGGGCGACGCGGACCTTGTCGACGTCCGTCACGGTGCCGGCATCCTGCATCGCCTGGAAGAGCATGTGCGTGCCGTCGTAGAAGGACGGGCTGAAGCCGTTCATGGCCTTGCCGTAGGTGTCCTGGTAGCGCTTGGCATACGCGGCGACTTCCTCGTTGGACGGGTCGATCTGCGTGTAGACGAGCATGCCCTCGACGGTCTCGGCACCGGCGACGTTGACGATCTCTTCCGTGGCCGGGCCGCCGCTGCGGACGAGAAGCCCGGTGAAGCCCATCTCGCGGGCCTGCTTGGCGATCAGGCCGGCGGTTGAGGGCGATATGCCGTTGAGGTCGATCGCGTCGATGTTCTGCGCCATCAGCCGGGTGATCAGAGGCACCATGTCGACACGGTCGCGCTCGAAGGATTCCGTCGCGTGCAGCGGGATGCCGGCGGCCTCGTAGGCCTTGCTCAGCCATTCGTGCTGCTGCTGGCCGGATTCGTCGTTGACGAAGAGCCCGCCGACGCGCTTCACGCCCTTTTCCTGGGCGAGCCATTTGATCATCGGCGTCGCCGTCTCCACCGTCGTCAGGACGGGGCGGAAGGAATACGGCTTGTCCGGGGACAGCGCCTTGTCCGTGAAGGCGAGCATCATGATGATGACGCCGTTCTTCTCGGTGATCGGCTGGATGGCGAGAGCGGGAGCGGAGCCGGTGGTGCCGATGATGTACTTCACGCCGTCTTCGAAGACGATGCGGTTGGCGGCGGTGACGGCCTCGTTCGCCTTGTACTTGTCGTCATAGGCGGTGACGTTGATCTTGTACTTCTTGCCGCCGACCTCCAGGCCGCCATCCTTGTTGACGTCCTCGGCAGCCATCTGCTCGGCGTAGAGCATGCCCTGCCCCCAGGCCGCGCCCGGGCCGGATAGCGTGACGACGGCGCCCATATTGAGCTCTTCCTGGGCCTGTGCGGCTGTTGCGGCCGAGCACATCAGCGCGGCCATGAACATCTTCTTCCACATGGGTATCTCCTCTCAGTGGTGTTTATGACGGCGAGGCCGTCTTTTCGGCGTATCGCCGTTTGGGGTGGCTCGGCTGACGATCGACATCAGCCGGGCCGGAAGGCAGCGGTGGTGGCGCCGTCGATCGGCAGGACGGCACCGGCGATGTAGCTGGCGTCGTCGCTGAGCAGAAAGCGGATGACCGCGGTGACGTCCGGCGGAAACGCCACTCGTCCGAGGGGCGAGGCACCGGAGACCTTGTAGTTCTTGTCGGTGGCCAGTTTCTGCGTCAGCGGCGTGTCGACGGAGGCCGGCGCGATGGCGTTCACCAGGATGGATTCGCCCGCGAGCTCCGATGCCATGACGCGGGCGAGATAGGTCAGCGCCACCTTGGAGGCGGCATAGGCGCCGCCACCGATCTTCGGGCGGATGGCGGCCGCCGAGGAGACCAGCACGACCCGGGCGGGTGCTTCCTTCGTCGCGGCCTTGCGCAGGAGCGGCAGCGCCGAACGCGCGGCAAGCCATGCGCCCTTGGTGTTGATGGCAAAGAGCGCATCGTAATCGGCCTCGCTCATGGTGAGGACCGGGCCGGTGCGGAAAATGCCGGCCGAGCAGATCAGCGCGTCGAGAGCCGGGCTCTCTTTCGCGACCTCTGCAAAGGCGGCTTCGACGGCCTCGGTCTTGGCGACATCGCAGGGATGGGCGATGAAACGGCCCTTGCCCGCCGAGCCGGCTTCCGCGACGGCTTTGAGGCCTTCCGCGTCCAGATCGAGCCCGTGCACCGTCCAGCCGCGGGAGAGGAGATCGCGGCAGCAATCGGCCCCGATGCCCGAGGCCGCGCCGGTGATGACGGCATGTTTCGTCATGGCTTTCTTCCGTTCTCTTGATCGCTTGCGGCCGGTACGGCGACGGCCGCGTGTTCGGCCCAGCGCTGGTACATGGCGAGGAGCGCCACGGCGTCCTTGCCGCGGAAGCCTTCTGCCAGCGCCAGATTGAACATCTCCTTGACGAGGGCGGCGGCCGGGGCCGGCATGCCCTCGGCGCGGGCGAGATCGTCGCCGAGCGCGAGGTCCTTCGCCGCGAGCTCCAGCTTGAAGCGCGGCTCGAAATCGTTCTTCAGCGCATGCGGGAAGCGCTTCGTGAAGGTCTGCGAGCGCCCGCCGCTTTCGGCGAGGACCTCGAAGAGCTTGTCCGGCTCCACGCCGGCCTTGACGCCGAGCGCGAAGGCTTCCGAGGCGATGAGCAGGTTACCCATCGCCATCATGTTGTTGACGATCTTCACCACCTTGGCGGTGCCGACATCGCCGGTGTGGCGCACTGTGGCGCCGAGCGACTGGAGCACCGGCATCGCCCGTTCGATCGCAGCTGCGTCACCGCCCGCCATCATGATAAGCTTGCCGCTTCGCGCCTCGATCGGGCCGCCGCTCACCGGGCAGTCGAGAGCGATGAGGCCGCGCTCCTGCGCGGCGGCGGCGATATCGCGCATCGCCGCCGGCTCGATGGTGGAGAGCTCCATCAGTATCGCGCCCTCGGCAGCATGGGCCACGATGCCATCCTCGCCGAGCCAGGCGGAACGCACGGCATCCGCGTTGGTGAGGCTGGTCAACACCCGCGGACGGCCGGCGAGCGCCTCGCGCGCCGAGCCGGCGACCGCAATGCCGTCGGCGGCGGCGCGCTCGCGCACCGGGGCGGCGATGTCCCACCCCATCACATCAAAGCCGTCGTCCTTCAAATGGGCGGCCACAGCCGAGCCCATCTGTCCGAGGCCGATGACGGCGATCCTCTCAGACATCGACGCTCCTCACGATGCCGCCCCGCGAGGGGCGGCCGGGCTGGTTGCGGAGATTGGGGTGGAATCCATCTCAGGCGGGCGCATTGGCTTTTGTCGTTGCCGCATCGGCGCCGAGCGAGAGAAGCCGCATCAGCTCGCCAACATCGCCAAGCTCCTCGACCGCGGCGATCTTGTCGGCGACCTCGGCGGAACGGGCGGCACCCAGCACCGGGACGGTGAGGCTGTCGAACTTCGCCCGCAGTTCCTCGTCCGACATCGGGTTCTGGATGGAGCCTTTCGGGTAATCGACCTGCGAGACATATTCGGTGCCATCGTCGAGGGTCAGCGTCATCCTGCAGGAAACGCCGCGCGGCAGGCTCGCATCGGGCACGAAGTCCACCATCTCGGAAAGCTTGCGCAGCATCGGCTCGCCGAGACGGGCATTGTTGTACTGGGCGAAGAGCGCCTGGCCGTCGGTCAGCGCCACGGCGACCGAATAAGGCAGGCTCATCTGCGCTTCGTGGTAGGTCCGCGGCTTGGGGTTCTGATGGTAGTGGGCCCAGTCGGGGTGGCGCGCCATGCTGATGCCCACGACCCGGTCGAGATCAGGGTTGTCGCGGCGGCGGATCTCCAGCGCGCAATCGATGGCGTTGTGGATCGGGCGGGCGCAGGAATACGGCTTGAACTCGATATCGAGCTGGTAGGGCTTCGACAAATCGGCGGTCAGCTGGGACGGATCGTTTTCATCGGTGAAGGCGGCGAGGAAGCCGCGCTCGCCCTCGAAAATCGTCGCCGCGCCGGTGAAGCCGTATTTCGCCATGAGGGCCGAGGTGACGCCGTCGCGGGCGGCCGGTCCCGGATTGAAGCGCTTTTGCATCGAGGGGCCGTACATCTCCATCAGGCCGCCGGCCTGGGCGCCGGCCATGCCGAGGGCGCTCACGATCTCCTCCGGCTTCAGGCCGAGAAGCAGCGCCGAGGCGACGGTGGCGCCGAAGCCGCCGCAGGTCGGCGTGGTGTGATAGCCGCGGTTGCGCAGCGAGTTGTTGGCGGCCTTGCTCGCCCGCTCCATCATCTCGCAGCCGGCGGCGAGCGCCGTGAGAAGGTCCTTGCCGCTTCGTCCCTGGCTCTCGGCCGTGGCGAGGGCTGCCGAATAGACCGGCGGGCTGAAGTGGAACAGCGCCAGGACATCGATGTCGTCGAGCTCGACGCTGTGGGAGGATATGGCGTTCGCAAAGGCCGCAAGCGGCGCGGGAATGCGTTTGGTGTCACCGACGAGCGTCGCTTCCTCGTTGCCGCCGGCCGATTGCGCGAAGGTCCGCGCCGCCTTGCCGCTCGCGGTCTGGCTGCCGGCCACGGCCACGCCGAGGTAGTCGAGGAGGAGGCGCTTCACGGCCTTCAGCGTTTCGTCCGGCAGCTTGTCGTAGCGAAAAGCATCGAAATGGGCGGCGAGCGTCTCGGCGATGGTCTCAGGCATTGTGTTCCATGTCTCTGTTCGAAAAGGGCTGGGTTTGGCGGCCGGTTCTGGCGGTCAGTAGGTGGGCTCGGCGTCGAGGCGCGCGACGATGCCCTCAAGCTCGGGCGATGCGGGGGGATAGCGCTCCATCACCAGCGGATCGTGGCCGGGGACGATGTGGCGCCTGCTGTCGGCGAGCTGCTCGAGCGTGTCGTAGCCTTCGAGCGCATCGCCGAGGTTGAACATCGTCGCGAAGAGGCGGCGCTGTTCGAAATGCTCGTAGTAATGGCTGACGTCGGAGGCGAGGACGACCCAGCCGCGCCTTGTGGAGACGCGCACGCATTGCAGGCCGTCGGCATGGCCGCCGACGCGGTGGACGGTGATTCCGGGGGCGAGTTCCGCCTCTCCCCTGTGGAAGGTGACGCGCCGTTCGTAGACGAGCCGCACCATGCCGGTGACTTCGTCGACCTCGTAGGGATGGTTGAGATGCGCGTGCCGCATATAGCGGCCGGTGGCGTAGGCCATCTCATCGTCCTGGAGATGGAACTGCGCCTCGGCGAAGGTATCGAAAGTGCCGACATGGTCGTAATGCATGTGGGTGAGGATGACGTCCTTCACCTTGGCGACCTCGACGCCCATCAGCGCCAGGCCTTCGGCCACGGTCCGCTGCAGCTTGCGGTCGCGCTTGCCGGCGACCTCGTGGCCGAAGCCGACATCGACCACGAATTCGCGATCATCGCCGCGGATCAGCCAAACGAAATAATCCATCGGCATCGGTCCGTCGTGCGGATCGCCGCCGATGAAATTGTCCGTTCGCCGCGCCGGGCGCGTCGCGTAGCGGATGGCGTAGACCTCGTAGTGAGGCAGGGGGGCGGTACTACTCATCAGGCAGACTTTCCAGATCAGGCCGGTACAGGTGACGCTGCGGGCGCGGACGACAGAAGCGCGGTGAAGGATGCCAGCGAAGGCAGGCTCGCAAGCGAGAGGGCGGTGTCGCGGATTTCGGCGGCCGCCGGTCCGTAGACGGCCTCCGCCAGGCGCATGAACTTCTTCTCAAGGTCGGCCGGGCCGACCGGGTTCTCGGGCTCGCCACGGGCGTGGTGGAGGAAAGCCTCCAGCCGGCGGCCGTCGCGCAGGACAAACGTCACGAGCGCCGGGCGCCGGTCCGGATATCCTTCGTCGAGGGCGGCGTCGGCCACGACAGTGGTGCGCGCCATCAGATCCCTGATCGCCGGCTCGGCGAGAAGCGCGTCGGTGTAGCGGGCGGGCATGGCATCGCCCGTCACCAGTCTTGCCGCAATGGAAAAGCCGATGGAGAACTGCGCCTGGTCGCCGTCCTTCGGCTCCTCGATGGCAGCGGCCCGGGTGATGGTATCGACGGCGACCGCGATGTGCTCGATGTCGCCCGGAGCAAGGCCATGGGAGCTGGCCAGCTCGGCGGCCGCATCGACAGGGGCGTGGTTGCCGCGGCAGCCGCCGTGGATCTTCAGATAGGTCTCGCCGATATGCCAGGCTGTGCCGAGGTCCGTGGCGATGCCTTCCAGGCGGGCGTCGTCGGCAAAGCCGCGCAGGTAGCCGTTCTCCAGCGCGAGCGGCGCACCGGTCGCGCCGGCGGCGGCAAAGCGCGCCGCCAACAGGCCGCCTTCGCTGCTGCGCCCCACCTGCAGCGGCTGGCTGTCGGCCGCCTTCAGCGCTTCCTTCAGCCCCGCCCCGTGGCTGCAGGCGATGGCGATCGCATGGCTCGCGCGCTCTTCGGAAAGGCCGTGCAAGACGGCACAGGCCGCCGCCGTCGCCGGCGCCGCGAGGATCGCCGTGCTCTGGAAGCCGCGACGCACGCAGGAGGGATAGATGGCACGGCCGAGGCGAAGGAAGACCTCGTAGCCGGCCGCAATCGCCGTCACGGCGCGGCGGCCGTCGCCCTTTCGGGCGAAGGCCTCGGCGAGCGCCGCCGGAATGAGCGCGGAGGAAGGATGGCCGCCGGTATAGCGCGAGCCGTCCTCGAAATAGGTCGAATGCGAGACGGCGGCGTTGATGATTGCGGCATCGCGGGCCGTGCGATGCTCCGGCGTGCCCCAGATGGGCACCGGGCCCTCGCCGGCCAGAAGCGCCAGGAGCCCTTCATGGTTGCCGGCGAGAATGCCGGCGGCCGAGGCGCCGAGGAGATCGAGCACGCGCCACTCGACCGCTTCGACGACCTCGTTCGGCAGATCCTCAAAGCGGAGCGTGGATACGAAACGGCCGAGCGCGCGGGTGAGCGGGAGCGAAGGGATGGCGTCCACGGCCTTCTCAGACCGACATCGGCGCGCCAACGCCGCCGCATGAGGGCGGCCGCGCGCTGGCGGTGGAAGGAAAGGAAGGGGCTGCCCCGCAAGGGCGCCGGCCTGCCGTCATCTGGATGTCTCTCCCTGGTCGATAAGCTCCCGGATTTGCAGATCCGTGAAGCGAGGGGTCTTGACCGCCCCTGTTGACTGTCGACCAACGTAATTAGACATTCAAAGTTGATCAATCATGCGAACTTCACAATACTATTGATCTGAGTTCATCAATGACGCATCCGATCGAGCCCTGATGGAAAACCTCAACGCCCTGCGCGTCTTCGTGCGCGTCGCCGAGACCCGCAGCTTCACCGCCGCCGCGAAGCGGCTCGGGCTCACCGCTTCCGCTGTCAGCAAGGCCATCACGCGCCTCGAAGAGGAACTGCATGTGCGGCTCCTGCACCGCACCACGCGTTCGGTCGGCCTCACCAACGACGGCGCCAGCTTCTTCCAGCACTGCCAGCAGATTCTCGCCCAGATCGAGGAGGCCGAGAACGGGCTCGACCGGGCCAATGCCTCGCCGCGGGGGCGGCTGCGTGTGCATATGCCGGTCGGCTTCGGCCAGCGTGTCGTCGTTCCCGCCCTCACCGGCTTCGTGGAGCGATATCCGGAGCTCGTCGTCGATGCCGAGCTCAGCGACCGCAGCGTCGACCTCGCCTATGAAGGCATCGACGCGGCCGTGCATATCGGCGAGCTCGCCGACACCACGCTCGTCGCGCGCAAGCTCTGCGATCTGCGCTTCGTCGCCTGCGCCTCGCCGGATTATCTTGCCCGGTATGGCGAGCCGGAGACGCCGGACGATCTCGACCGGCATCACTGCCTCGCCTACGTGCAGATGCACACCGGGCGCTATCGCGAGTGGAATTTCATGAGAGACGGCGAGCGTTTCAGCAAGGCCGTTTCCGGCCGGCTCAATATAAACAATGCCGAATCGCTGCTGAAGGCGGCCATCTCCGGCATGGGCATCGCCATGATGAGCACCTTCATCGCCGGCGAGGCGATCCGCTCCGGCGCGGTGCGCTGCATCCTCGACGGCTACACCGGCATCGGCCCGAGCGTTTCGCTCGTCTACGTGCCGAGCCGGCACCTCTCGCCCAAAGTGCGGGCTTTCGTGGACTTCCTCAAGGAGGCCATTCCCGGCCAAGGCGAATGGGACGCCGTCAGCGCGGACTAGCACGGGGTGGCGAGGGCGGTGTTCAACTTCTCCGCACAAACTCGCTCGTTTAATGTCGACAATCCAAAGGGGCTACCTTAGGGTCCGCCGCCAAATGAAGGCGGAGGAACGCATGCGCCCGCAATCCGGGGACAATCTTTTCGGCGAGGACGGGCGCTCAGCAGCGCCGCGTCTCGGGCGTTCCCTCGTTCCGGCGAGACCGACACGTGCTCTTCCGGAGCGGGTTCAGGCGTGGGTCTACATTAAGTCGTCAACAATCCCACATGTCGGTGTCCGGCATGCTCGATAAGGCTGTCGGGGTCATCGAAGACCTCTTCACATGCGTCGCCGGCCTTGCCCTCTTCGCGATGATGACGATCGTCTTCGTCGACGTGGCGCTGCGCTACCTCTTCAATTCGCCGCTGTCCTGGTCCTATGATCTCGTCTCGCTCTACCTGACCGCGGCCATCTTCTTTCTCGGCCTCTCCGCCTCGGTCCGCAGCGGCTCGCACATCTCCGTCGACCTCGTCTACCGGGCCTTTCCGGCGCGGGCCAAAGCGCTTGCCGACCTGGTCAACGCCGTGCTCGCGCTCCTCCTCTTTTCCGCGCTCTTCTGGTCCGGGGCGAGCCGCACCATCGACGCCTGGCGCTCCGGCGACGTCCTCGCCGGGTCCATTCCCTGGCCGATGTGGGCTTCCGCCATCTTCGTGCCGGTGGGCGCCCTCCTCCTCCTCATGCGCCTCCTCCTGCTTCTGGCCAAGGCGGCGCGCCCGCACGAGGATACCGGGCCGCTTCTCGCGCGCGACCACTCCCCCAGCGAAGAAAGGGGGCTCTGATGCTCGCGCTCGGCATGACGATTTTCCTGATCGCGCTCCTGGCGATCGGCATGCCTGTCGGCTTCAGCCTCGCCGTGGCGGGCACCTGCGGCCTTTATTTCCTCGGCGGAACGGATTTCATCCTCGGCTTCCTGGAGACGGCGCCACTGGCGGCCGTCGGCTCCTACGAGCTCATCACCATCCCGATGTTCCTCCTGATGGCGGAGTTCGTCATCCTCAGCGGCATCGCCACGGAGCTCTTCGCCTGCATCGCCACCTGGGTGGGCCGCATGCCCGGCGGCCTTGCCATCGCCACGGCGCTCACCGGCGCCGGATTCGGTGCCATCTCAGGTTCGAGCACGGCCGCGGCGGCGACATTGTCGGCGACCAGCATTCCCGCGATGCTGGAACACGGCTACGATTCCAAGCTCGCCTGCGGTGTGGTGGCGATCTCCGGGACGCTCGCCATGCTGATCCCGCCCAGCGTCGCGCTCGTGCTCTATGGCCTCGTCGGGGATGTCGCCATCGGCGAGCTGCTGATCGCCGGCATCGTTCCGGGGGCGCTTGTGGCGCTCACCATCATCGCTACCGTCCTCATCCTGATCGCGCTCGATCCGCAGCGGGCGCCGGACCTTCGCCGCTCGTCCCTGTCGGAGAAGCTGCGGTCTCTGCGCGTCGCCGGACCGATGGCGCTCCTGTTCCTGATGGTGACCGGCGTCATCTATACCGGCATCGCCACGCCGACGGAGGCGGCCGGCATCGGCGCCTTCGGCGCTTTCATGCTCGCCCTCCTCTACGGCCGCCTGACACCCCGCTCGCTGCTCACCGCTCTGACGCGCGCCACGAGCACGACGTGCATGGTGATCATGATCATCATAGGCGCCAACATTTTCGGCTACTTCCTGACGCTGACGCGCGCCACGCAGGACATCATCACCTATGTCGGCGACCTGCCGGTCGAGCCCTGGGTGATCCTCGCCGCCGTTCTGGCGGTCTATCTGGTGCTCGGCTGCATCATGGACCAGATCGCCATCATCCTCCTCACGGTGCCGATCGTGCTGCCGCTGATGCGCTCGCTCGGTTTCGATCCGGTGTGGTTCGGCGTCCTTGTGGTGCTGACGGCCGAAGTCGGCATGGTGACGCCGCCGATCGGCATGAACGCCTTCGTCGTCTCGCGATTTACCGGGCGACCTCTGGAGGAGGTGTTCATTGGCGCCGCGCCGCACGTCGTGGCGCACCTCCTTCTGATCGTCCTCTTCGTCGTCTTCCCGCAGATCATTCTGTGGCTGCCGTCGACCATGATGACGCGGTGACGGGAGAGGCGCTCATCCATGGCTGAGAAGAAACTCGCCGTCATCGCCGGCTCGACAGGGGTCATCGGCAACCGGCTCGCCCGCCATCTCGCCGAAACGGGCAGCTGGGAAGTGGTTGGGCTCACGCGCCGCACGCGGCCGGCGGAGGGCGGGGTCCGCTATGTCGCCGTCGACCTTTCCGACGCCCGGGACTGCCGCGACAAGCTCGCCGACCTTGCCCGGCCCGCCCATCTCTTCTACGCCGCCCGCGGCGACAGTGCCCGCACCGGCGAACAGGAGCCGGTGGAGGCCAACGCCGCCATGCTGCGCCATGTGTGCGAGGCGCTCGCGGCGAGCCGGGACGGTCTTGCCCATGTCCATGCCGTGCACGGCACGAAATATTACGGCTCCAACCTCGGCCCGTTCAAAACCCCGGCCAAGGAGGACGATCCGCGCGGCCCGGTCGACAATTTCTACTTCCACCAGCAGGACTATCTTGCCGCCGCCGATTTCGGGCCCGGCTTTACCTGGTCGATCAGCCGCCCGGCGGGCATCCTCGATCCCAGTCTTGGCGAAAGGCGCAGCGCCATCCGCGTCCTCGGCGCCTATGCGGCGATCCTGCGCGAACGCGGCGAGCCGCTGACATTTCCAGGCACGCCCGCGAGCTACCGGAGCCTTTATCAGTTCACGGATGCGCGGCTTCTGGCGCCCGCCATCGCCTTCATTGCCGGCAGTGGCCAATGCGCCAATCAGGCCTTCAACGTCACCAACGGCGACTATTTCCGCTGGGCCAATCTGTGGCCGCGCCTCGCCGCGCATTTCGGCATGGAGGTCGGGCCGGTCCGGCCGATGAAGCTCGCCGATGAAATGCCGAAACACGCCGCGGTTTGGGCCCGGATTTCCGAGCGCGCCGGCCTTGCGGCCGGCGAGCCTGCCGATTTCGTGCTGTGGGGCTACGGCGACTACATCTTCAATGCCGAATACGACGTGATGTCGAGCACGACCCGGCTGAGGAGAGCAGGCTTCTGCCACTGCCTCGACACGGAGGACACCATCCTGGAGCTCCTCCAGCTCTTTCGCGAGCACAGAATTTTGCCATGAAAACCGAAAATCGGAGGAAATCGATGAGACTGAACCTTCCCTCTTGCCTTGCCGCGCTCGCCTGCCTGGTGCCGCTCGGCACCACGGCCTCGGCCGACACGCTCACGCTGCGTGTCGCCGATTCCTTTCCGGCCGGGCATTTCGTTGCCGAGGACGCCACCAAGACCTTCATGGAGACGGCCAAGAAGCTCGGCGGCGGCAAGATCGATTTCGAGTATTTCCCGGCGCAGCAGCTCGGCAAGTCGAGCGACATGCTGCGGCTGACGAATTCCGGCGTCACCGACATCGGCTATGTCGCCCCGGCCTTCATCTCCGACAAGATGCCGCTTTCGGCCGTCGCGGAGCTGCCCGGCAGCTTCTCCACGGCCTGCGAGGGCACCAAGGCCTATTGGAGTCTCGCCAAGGACGGCATCATCGCGAAAGAGGAGCTGGAGCCGAACGGCGTGCGCCTGCTCTTCACCGTGACGCTCCCGCCCTATCAGCTCTTTACCTCCGAGCATCCGATCAAGACGCTCGACGACGCGAAGGATCTGAAGATCCGCAGCTCCGGCGGCGCGATGGAACTCACCGTGAGCTCGATCGGTGCCGTGCCGGTGCGCCTCAGCGGTCCGGAGATCTATGAAGCCCTGTCGCGCGGCACTGTCGATGGCGGCCTCCTCGCCCACAGTTCCATTCTCTCATATAAGCTCGACAGCCTCGTTCACTACGTCACGACGGGCGAGAATTTCGGGAGCTTCGTGGTCAACTACGTGATCAGCGAGGACCGCTGGAACAAGCTGTCGCCGGACGTCCAGGAGATCCTGGAAAAGGCCGGCGAAGAGACGACCATGAAGGCATGCGCGCTGATGGACGAGGCAAGCGAAACCGACGCCACGCGCCTGAAGGATGGGGGCGTGACGCTGGTGGAACTGCCGGCCTCCGACAAGGAGAAGCTCGAGACCATGTTCGGCTCGCTCGGCGAGGAATGGGCCCAGCAGCTCGACGGCCGCGGCAAGCCGGGAACCGAGGTTCTGAAAGCCTTCCACGCCGCGCTCAAGGAATAGCACCGAGCGGCCGGGCGGCACCCCCGCCCGGCCCCTTCTCAAGGACCCTGCCCGACATGTTCGCTCCTCCGCCGGAAATCGAAGCGACCGTTTTCAGCGCCCTGCCGGAGGCGCTGCGGATCAGCGACCGGCGCTCCGACTGGGCTTTCGGCAAGGGCGACAAACCCCTGCACTCCTTCCTGGAAGGGCCGTCCTTCGACCGCGACGGCAACCTTCTTCTCGTCGACGTTGCCTATGGGCGCGTCTTCAAGGTTTCGCCGGCCGGCGAGTGGGAAGTGCTCGCGGCGTATGACGGCTGGCCGAACGGCCTCAAGATCCACCGCGACGGCCGCGTCTTCATCACCGACCACAAGCACGGCATCATGAGGCTCGATCCGGCGAGCGGGACCGTCACGCCCGCCCTCACCCGGGTCCGGCGCGAAGGCTTCAAGGGCGTCAACGACCTCGTCTTCGCCTCCAACGGCGACATGTACTTCACCGACCAGGGCCAAACCGGCCTGCAGGACGCGAGCGGATGCGTCTATCGCTGGCGCGCCGACGGCCAGGTGGATCTTCTTCTCGACGGCGTGCCGAGCCCGAACGGGCTAGTCCTCACGGCGGACGAGAAGACCCTTCTTCTCGCGGTGACCCGCGCCAACCAGATCTGGCGGCTGCCGCTCCATGCCGACGGCACCACCACCAAGGTCGGAGCCTTCATCACGCTTTCCGGCGGGCTTGCCGGACCCGACGGGCTGGCGCTCGACGAAGCGGGGGGGCTTGCCGTCGCCCATTGCGGCCTCGGCTCGGTCTGGCTCTTCAGCCGCCTCGGTGAACCGGTGCTGCGCATTCGCGCCCCGGCCGGCCTGCAGGTCACCAATCTCGCCTATGGCGGCCCCGATCGGCGCACCCTCTTCATCACCGAGGCCGATACCGGCACCATTCTCGCAGCGCGCGTCGAGGTGCCGGGCGCCGCCATGTATGCCCACGCGTGAGGTGCGGCGCTGCCCTCGGTGAAGGCGGGCCCGCGAATCGGGCTGCGGGAATGAAATTCGCACATCGCCGCGCGGAAGAAAGCGGGCGCCTGCGCCCTCGCCTTCCCGAATGCCGGCTAGATCGTAATGAGTTAGATGGTCGGGGCAGCAGGATTCGAACCTGCGACCCCCTGCTCCCAAAGCAGGTGCGCTACCAGACTGCGCTATGCCCCGATGCTGTCAGCCCGCCCATGTCGGCGAGCTTGCGGACGGCCGGAAACTAGGCGGCGGCGGGGCCGGCCGCAAGATGAAAAGCGCGCGGCTCGCGGCCATCAACGCCTCCCTCGATACCTGCCAGACATCGGAGCGCTTGGGGCCCCTTAATGCGCGCAGGGTGTCGCCTCGAGCTGCTCGATGCGCTCAAGCTCGCCGGACAGGACGTAATCACCGTAGTCCATGACAAGATTGCGGGTGACGCCGTTCTCGTAGAGCGTGAAGCTCATCTGGTAGGCGGGCGTCTCCTCGCCCAGGGCGTCCGGATCGTGTTTCCGCTCGTCCTTGAAATAGGCGATCGAGACCGGCCAGTGAACGCCGCTCGTCAGGGGGCTCGCCGGCGCGCCCATTTCGCCGGCCTCCGCTTCCGGCTTGCCGATGATGGCCGTCGCCGTATCGGCGTTCTCGCCGGAGCCGGAGCCTTCGTAGATGGTGCTTGCCATAAAGCGCTGGTCGGCGCGCGCCGCCGTCAGGAGCGCGTTGAGATGCTGGCCGGGGAAGAGCGGCTCCTTCTCGAACTCCACGGTCTTTTCGGCCGGCGTCGTCAGATCGACCACCACGCGCTCGTCCTTGCGGTGGGCCACGCCCTCGACACTTTCGACGACCTGGTCGTTGAGATAGGTGCGCGAGGAAAACCGGTAGAGATGGCCGCTGCCGTCCTCGAAGGTGGAGACGCGAAAGTCGAGAAGCCGGTCGCCCTCCTCGCCGCCGACGAGATTGACGACGAGGCGCTGGCTCATGGTGAAACCCTCGCAGGCATTGCCTGAGACCTCGAAAACCATCCGCCCTTTCGCATCCTCGATACCGGAGGCGCGCGTCGACTTGGCGAGGCTGATATCGTAGACGGCGCGGTGCGGCACGGGCGCGACCCCGGTCTGCGGAGCGGGCATCGGCGTCGCCGCGCTCAGCAGGACAAAGCCCGCAACGGCGGCAAGGGGAGTGAGGATTCGCATCGTCGGCATCTGCGCCTTCAAGATGAGGAGTGCGGCAAAAGCACGACTGGCGCGCTATCTGGCGAAGAATGCCTGCGACTGCAGGAAAATCAACCGGCGTCGCGATCCGGCGACATATGGAGAGAAGATGATGACGATCGAAGAACGGCTGGGCAGGATGGGAATCGCGTTGCCGGAGGCTGCTGCACCCGCGGCCAACTACCTTCCCTGGCGTCGGCATGGCGACATTCTTTACATCTCGGGCCAGCTTCCTCTGAAGGACGGCAAGCTCGCCGTTACCGGCAAGCTCGGTGCCGGCGTCGAGGTTGAGTCGGGACAGGAAGCGGCGCGGCTGTGCGCCATCAACATTCTCGCCCAGGCCAAGGCCGGGCTCGACGGCGACCTTGAGCGCCTCGGCGCGCTGTTGAAGATCACCGGCTACGTGGCGAGCGCGCCGGATTTCACCGAACAGCATCTCGTCATCAACGGCGCGTCCGACCTCCTTGCCGAGGCGCTCGGCGAGCGCGGCCGGCATGCGCGCGCGGCGATCGGCATGGCGTCCCTGCCGCTCGATGCGGCGGTCGAGATCGACGCCATCATCGCGATCGCCTGATGCCTCCCTCCAGCGTGGCGCTCGCCGAGCGCCCCATCGCGCATCGGGGCCTTCACGACGTGGCGGCCGGCCGGCCCGAGAACTCGATCGCCGCCTTCGCGGCCGCGATCGAACACGGCTTTGCCATCGAATGCGATCTGCAGCCGACGGCCGACGGCAGGGTGATGGTCTTCCATGACGAGGACCTTCGCCGCCTCACCGGCAGCGAGGGGCTCATCCGGCAGAAGGCGGCGCGCGACATTTCAGGGCTGCGCCTTCTCGGCAGCGAGGAGAAGGTGCCGCGGCTGGCCGAGCTTCTGGAACTCGTCGCCGGCAGGGTGCCGCTCGTCATCGAGCTGAAAAGCGTCTTCGGCGAGAATGCTGGCTTTGCCGAGATCGTCGCCAAGGGCCTCGCGGGATATCGCGGCGCCCTCGGCCTCATGTCCTTCGATCCCTATCTCCTCAATGATTTGCGGCGGGCGGGCCATGCCGGGCCACTCGGACTGACGCTGATGGGCGACGCGACGGCGGTGAAGAATCACCTTGCCACCATCGCGCGCCTCGATCTCGACTTCGCTTCCTGTCGCGTGGCCGATCTTGCCCATTTCGCGCCAGCCTATCACCGCCTCGATCCGGCGCGCCCCCTCATTTCCTGGACGGTGCGCACGCCGGCGGAAGCGGAGTTGTCCAAGTCGTTCGGGGCGCAAATGACCTTCGAGGGATTCGTGCCGGAGGCGGCGAGCGCATAAAGGCGCCGGAAGGCATTGCGCGGCGGCCGCTGCGCGTTACTTCTTCGGGAGATGCCAGAGGCTTGCCCTTCCCCCGCGGCGACGCTGCGCGTCCTTTCCGGCCTAGGCGAGGTGGAGAGGGCGCAATGGGATGCACTCGCCAATCCGAAGGGGCTGGCCGAGAACCCCTTTCTTTCCTGGGATTTTCTTCAGGCCCTTGAAGAGGCCGGCTGCGCCGCGCCGCGCACGGGATGGGCACCGCGCCATCTGGTGCTCGACGGTGAGGACGGCATCGTGGGGGCGATGCCCTGCTACCTGAAGAGCCATTCGCAGGGCGAATACGTCTTCGATTACGGCTGGGCCGATGCTTTCGAGCGGGCCGGCGGGCGCTACTATCCCAAGCTCCAGGTCTCGGTTCCCTTCACGCCGGTGACGGGGCGGCGCCTTCTCGTCGCGCCCGGGCCGGAAGAAGACAAGCGGCGCATGCTGCTGGCCGCCGGTCTCGCCGAGCTGACGCGCCAGACGGACGCTTCCTCTGCGCATCTCACCTTCCTTCCCGCGTCGGAAGCGGAGGCGCTGGGCGAGCTCGGCTTCCTCGTGCGCACCGACCAGCAGTTCCATTTCGTCGACGAGGGTTTCGGCAATTTCGAGGGCTTTCTCTCCGCCCTCGCCTCGCGCAAGCGCAAGGCGGTCCGCAAGGAGCGCCGCGAGGCGCTTTCGGCAGGCGTCGATGTCGAATGGGTGACGGGCGCCGCCATCACCGAGGCGCACTGGGACGCCTTCTTCGAGTTCTACATGGATACCGGCTCGCGCAAATGGGGCCGGCCCTATCTCAATCGCCGCTTCTTCTCGCTGATCGGCGAGCGCATGGCCGAAAAGATCCTCCTCATCATGGCGCGCCGAAACGGGCGCTATATCGCCGGCGCGCTGAACCTTATCGGCTCCGACACGCTCTATGGCCGCTACTGGGGATGCGTGGAGGACCACCCGTATCTGCATTTCGAGATCTGCTACCATCAGGCGATCGAATATGCGCTGGCGCACGGGCTCGGGCGTGTGGAAGCGGGCGCGCAGGGCGAACACAAGCTGGCGCGCGGCTATCGACCGGTCACCACCTATTCGGCGCACCTCATCGCAGAGCCGTCATTTCGCAGTGCCGTCGCCGACTATCTTGAACGCGAGCGCCAACACGTGGAATTGGAGAACCGCGTGCTTGCCGAGCACGTCCCTTTCCGCAAGGAAGGCGGATAGAGAGATTCCGGGGCCAGAGGGGAGCGCCAGATGAGCCAAGCCGCCTACGACAACGACAACGTCTTTGCGAAGATCCTGCGCGGCGAGATGCCGGCGGTAAAGCTCTACGAGGACGAGGCGACGCTCTCCTTCATGGACATCATGCCCCGCGGCGACGGCCACCTCTTGGTCATCCCGAAGGCGCCCTCGCGCAACCTCCTCGACATCGATCCGAAGGACCTCGCGAAGGTGATGGAGACGGTGCAGAAGCTCGGCCGCGCCGCCATGAAGGCCTTCGAGGCGGACGGGCTGACCATCAGCCAGTTCAACGAAGCGGCGGGCGGCCAGGTGATCTTCCACACCCATTTTCATGTCGTGCCGCGGTTCGATGGCGTGGCGCTGAACCCGCCCTCGCAGGAAATGGCGGACCCGCAGGTGCTTAAGGAGCAGGCGGAGCGGATCAAGGCGGCCCTCGACGAGGGCTGAGCTCTTCCTCAGCCTGCGAAGGCGTAGGAGGCGCCGATCAGCGCCGCCTCCGCGGCGAGAACGCCAATGAGGATTTTCTTGCGGGCGAGGAAGAAGGCCACATAGCCGAAGCCGGCGGCACCGAGGCGGATGGCAAGGGGCACCATCGCGAGCGCCCCGGTCGGGGCGAAGATGAGATTGCCGATGACGCCGGCAACGAGCGCCGTCGCCACCGCCTTCACCCACAGGAGCAGATCGGAATCTTCGACGAGCCGCGCGCCGACGAGAACGCCCAGCCAGCGCCAGATGTCGGTGGCCAGCGTTCCTGCGATGAGGATGAAGATATAGGGCCAAGCTTCCGCGCTCATGCGGCCCCGCGCCGGCGTTCCAGCAGCTTGTGGCCGACGAAGGCGAGCGTGCCGCCGGCGATGCCCGCCCAGAGGAGATCGAGCCCGACATCGTAATAGCGGAGCGCCGGGCCGAGCACGACGCCGATGCCCAGAGCAAGCCGCTCGGCATGGTAGCGCGCCGAGGCTGTGAGCGCGGTGAGGAAATAAACCGGTGTCAGGAAAAAGAGAGCGGCCGCCACGAGCGGCGGCAGGCTCGCCGCGCTGATGTAGCTGAGAGCCGTCACGCAGACATTGACCGTCGTCAGCGTCAGGCCAAAACCGGCGAAGTAGGCCGTGCGCATCGCCGGCGGGGCATTGGGCAGGCGCATGAAGCCCCAGACCCAGGCCGTTACCGCGACGAAATGGGAAAGCAGGAGGAGATGCCATTTCGGCGTGTCGGGCGCCTTGACCAGCGGCACCCAGGCGGCCGTCATCGGCATCAGGCGGATGGCCGAGAGTGCTACCGCGATGGCCGCCACCAGCGTGGACGTGCCGGCCGACATGGCCCCGACGAGCACGAGCTGGCTCGGCAATGCCCAGACGGAGCCGGTCATGAAGACGGATTCGCCGAGCGTCAGGCC
Source organism: Afifella sp. IM 167 (assembly GCF_020144925.1). Lineage (GTDB taxonomy): Bacteria > Pseudomonadota > Alphaproteobacteria > Rhizobiales > Afifellaceae > Afifella. The sequence continues at coordinate 225,579 of NZ_NSLC01000002.1, read as the reverse complement.
GGATTCGCGGCAGAGCACGCCGAAACCGACGAAAGAGGCGATGAGGATGAGGGCGGGGATGGAGACAATGCCGCCCATGCCGCGCAGAAACCAGCGCGCCGCTGTGTCCGTGTCTTCCATCGGTCCGATGATTATCCCTACCACCCGTTGAGGGAAAGGTGCCTCGCGGCGGTCGATGGCAGCCATGCCGAAACGCGATGGCTGCCATGCCTGGGAGCGAAGGCCGTGCCCTGCCCTGCCCGCTCTCAACAAAACGGCGGGCGCCGAGGCGCCCGCCGTGTCGATCGATATGGCTTGTGGCCTATTCGGCCTTCAGCGGCACACTCGGCACCGAACCGCCGCCGCGCTTGGGCGGCTTCTTGCCTGCCGTCTTCGCCGGCGTGCCGCCGGACGGGGTGACTGCCTTGCGCGCCCGCTTGCTCTTCAGGGCCGGTTTCGGCTTCGGCCGGGCGTTCTCGTCCGGGATCGATTCCAGTTTGAGCCCGACCGTGCCGTCTTCCTTCTCGCCGACGGTTACCTTGACGATGCCACCCTTCTGCAACTTGCCGAAGAGCACTTCCTCGGCGAGCGGCTTCTTGATCACCTCCTGGATGAGGCGGCCGAGCGGGCGTGCGCCCATGCGCTCGTCGTAGCCGTGCTCGGCCAGCCAGGACGTCGCCGGCTCGTCGAGCTCGAAGGTGACGCCGCGGTCCGCGAGCTGGGCCTCCAGCTGCAGGATGAACTTCTGCACCACCATGTTGACCACCGACGGCGGCAAGGCGCCGAAAGCGATGATGGCGTCGAGGCGGTTGCGGAATTCCGGCGTGAACAGGCGGTTGATCGCCTCCTCGTCGTCGCCGGAGCGCTTGGAGGAACCGAAGCCGATCGCCGCCTTGGCAAGGTCGGCCGCGCCCGCATTCGTCGTCATGATGAGGACGACGTTGCGGAAATCGACCTGCTTGCCGTTGTGGTCGGTCAGCTTGCCGTGGTCCATCACCTGCAACAGGATGTTGAAGATATCCGGATGCGCCTTCTCGATCTCGTCGAGGAGGAGGACGCAATGCGGATGCTGGTCGATCCCGTCGGTCAGGATGCCGCCCTGATCGAAGCCGACATATCCCGGAGGCGCGCCGATCAGGCGGGAGATGGTGTGCCGCTCCATGTACTCCGACATGTCGAAGCGCAGGAGATTGACGCCGAGAAGGTCGGCCAGCTGGCGGGCAACCTCGGTCTTGCCGACACCGGTGGGGCCGGAGAACAGATAGTTGCCGATCGGCTTTTCCGGCTCGCGCAGACCTGCGCGGGCAAGCTTGATCGCCGAGCCGAGCGCCTCGATCGCCCTGTCCTGGCCGAAGACCACCCGCTTCAGGTTCGATTCCAGATGCTGGAGGACCTCCGCATCGTCCTTCGACACCGATTTCGGCGGAATACGGGCCATCGTGGCGATCGTGGTCTCGATCTCCTTCACCCCGATCAGCTTCTTGCGCCGGCTCTCCGGCAGAAGCTTCTGGGAAGCGCCGCTCTCGTCGATGACGTCGATCGCCTTGTCCGGCAGCTTGCGGTCGTTGATGTAACGGGCCGAAAGCTCCACCGCCGTGCGGATCGCATCATTGGTGTAGCGGACTTCATGGTGCTCCTCGAAATAGGGCTTGAGACCCTTGAGGATATCGACCGTATCCGGGATCGACGGCTCGTTGACGTCGATCTTCTGGAAGCGGCGGACGAGCGCCCGATCCTTCTCGAAGAACTGCCTGTACTCCTTGTAGGTCGTGGAGCCGATGCAGCGGATGTTGCCGGAGGCGAGCGCCGGCTTCAGAAGGTTCGAGGCATCCATGGCGCCGCCGGAAGTCGCACCGGCACCGATCACCGTGTGGATCTCGTCGATGAACATGATGGCACCGTCGATCGATTCCACCTCCTTGATGACCTGCTTGAGGCGCTCCTCGAAGTCGCCGCGATAGCGGGTGCCGGCGAGAAGCGCGCCCATGTCGAGAGCGAAGATGGTGGCGTCCTTGAGGACGTCCGGAACGCTTCCCTCGACGATGCGCTTGGCCAGGCCCTCGGCGATGGCCGTCTTGCCGACGCCGGGATCACCCACATAGAGCGGGTTGTTCTTGGAGCGACGGCAGAGCACCTGGATGGTGCGCTTGACCTCCGGCTCGCGGCCGATCAGCGGGTCGATGCGCCCGCGCAGCGCCTTCTCGTTGAGGTTGACGCACCAGGCATCGAGCGCGCTGCCCGAGCCCGTCTCGCCGTCCTCGTCGGATGCGCCGGGCTTGCCCGGCTGCTCCGGGGCGCCCTTGGTTGGGCGTGGCTCGGACAGGCCCGGCCGCTTGGCGATGCCGTGCGAGATGTAGTTGACCGCGTCATAGCGGGTCATGTCCTGCTCCTGCAGGAAGTAGGCGGCATGGCTTTCGCGCTCGGCGAAGATGGCGACGAGAACGTTGGCGCCGGTCACTTCCTCCCGGCCGGAGGATTGGACATGGATGACGGCGCGCTGGATGACGCGCTGGAAGCCGGCGGTCGGCTTGGAATCCTCGTCCGAATGGGTGACGAGATTTGCAAGCTCGGTGTCGACGTATTCCGTCAGATCGCTTTTCAGTCGTTCCAGATCGACGCCGCAGGCGCGCATGACGGCGGCGGCGTCCTTGTCATCTACGAGCGCCAGAAGGAGATGCTCGAGCGTGGCATATTCCTGGCTCCGCTCATTGGCGGAGGCAAGGGCCCTGTGCAGGGCGAGTTCCAGTGAGCGCGAGAAAGATGGCACGTGTGTGTGACCCTTCCAGTCCGTTGGCTACTTCTTTTCCATGACGCATTGCAGAGGGTGCTGGTTCTGGCGGGCGAAGTCCATCACCTGGGTGACCTTGGTTTCGGCCACCTCGTAAGTGAATACGCCGCATTCCCCGACGCCGTGGTTGTGCACGTGGAGCATGATGCGCGTCGCCGCTTCCTGGTTCTTCTGAAAGAAGCGCATCAGGACGTGCACGACGAATTCCATGGGGGTGTAATCGTCGTTGAGAATGAGGACGCGGTACAGGTTCGGCCGCTGGGTTTTCGGCTTCGTCTTGGTGACGACAACCGTCCCGGTGCCATTCTCGTTGCCGGAATCGTCTCGGTCGTCCTTGGGCATCAGCCGCCTCGTTCTCTCCTGATAACACCCTCCTGCCAGTCCCTATGTAGGTTGGGACAGAGGAAATGTTAGAGCCGTTCGTGGGCGCTGGGTAGGGGCTGGCGAGAACGAAATTCAAAACGCCCGGCGGAAGGCCGGGCAACGGGCCGCGGGCGGGGCTATTGGCACGCCTGGGGCTGGCGCAAAAAAGAAAGCCCGGCGCGGTGGCCGGGCTCTCGCATTCGGATCAGATTGTGAGGAAAGAGCGCCTCAGGCGCGCTTGGCCAGATCCTCGAACGGCTTGGCCATGTCCTTGGCGAGATCGACATAGAGCTCGCCGATCCGCGTCGCCTGAGCGACGGCGCCCTCGTAGCTGGACTTCACGTAGTCGCTCTGCGCCTCGATCGCCTTGTCGAGCGACTTGACGGCCATCATGGACTCCACATGGGCTGCGGTCGTCTCGAAGGACTTCTTGGAAAAATCGGCCGTCTCGACGGCGATCTCCTGCATGCGCTTGGAGACCACGCCAAAGCTCTCCATCGCCTTGTCCATGCCGGACATGCTCATCTTCTGAAAATCGTCAAACGCGTTCATTTGCTTCTCCCCCGTGGTAGAAAGTGTCGGTCAACGTCGGGCGCCACTGTGTCTGGTTGACGCCTTTCGTTTCATGCTTCGAATTATATATGTGCGGCGCACAACGACGCAAGAGGAATTTTGCACTGCAACATAAAAACCCTTGCCCGGGCGTTGCCAACCGCTCGAAAATAGGTGCAAGCATGGGGCCCGTGTTTACCGGCTGGTAACGACGCTCCTCCAAGCTTGGGGCAAGGATGCGCACGGATGATCAGGAGCCGGCGTCATAGGCTACCGTGCAGCTGGCGTCAGTGGGGAAGAGATTGAAACAGGATCGAGCGAACCAGGCGAAGGCGTATGCGCTTTCCGGCGTCTGGACGTTGTTTTCCATCATTTTTCTGTTCGTAGCGACGAGCGGCAGTGCTCTGGCCAACAGCAAGTATGCGGGCTTCGTGATCGACGCGAAGACGGGCGAGGTTCTCTACGAGGATCGCGCCGACGAGCAGCGCTATCCGGCCTCGCTTACCAAGATGATGACCCTCTACATCCTCTTCGAGGAGCTGGATAAGGGTCGCTTCACGCTCAACAGCCAGCTCAAGGCATCTTCCTATGCCGCCTCCAAGCCGCCGACGAAGATCGGCATCCGGCCCGGACAGACGATCCGCGTGGAAGATGCCATCAAGGCGCTCTGCGTGCGTTCGGCCAACGACGTCGCCGTCGTCATCGCGGAAAACATCGAAGGCTCTGAATCGAAGTTCGCCCAGCGCATGACGCGCACGGCGCATGCTCTCGGCATGAGCTCGACCACTTTCCGCAACGCCAACGGTCTGCCGATCTCCGGCCAGCACACCACGGCCCGCGACATGGCGCGCCTCGGCCGCGCCCTGCACGACCGCTTTCCGGCGTATTTCAAGTTCTTCTCCACCCGCACCTTCACCTACAAGGGGCGGACGTACCGGAACACCAACCACCTTCTCGGCAAGGTGCGCGGCGTCAACGGTATCAAGACGGGCTATATCCGCGCTTCCGGCTTCAACCTCGTCACCTCCGTGGAGCGCGAGGGCCGCCACATTATCGCCGTGGTGATGGGCGGGCGTACCGGCGCCTCGCGCAACCGCCATATGGTGGATCTCATCCATCGCTATCTCGACGATGCCAAGCCGGGCATGCGGACGGCGCCGCTGGTCGTGGCCAAAGTCGCCCCTCCCCGCCGTCTTCCGGAGGCCCGCCCGGTGCTCGCCTTTGCGCAGGCGGCGGCCTCCGCCCCCGACGCGCAGTCCGCGATCATGGCCGTCTCGGCGCCGGCCGACGAACGTCAGCAGCTCCAGGCCAAGCTCGCGAGCGGCTACGACCCGATTGCGGCCCGGATCGAAGAGGCGAGCGAGGTCGCTCAACTCGCCTATGTCGGTCAGAGTGCGAATGATCCGATCGCCATCCTGACGCGCCGTGCCGAGGCCAAGGCGGCCATCGTCGCGGAAGAAGCGGCAGAGGATGAAGCCAATGCCGACGCGAAGATCATCATGCCGGAACAGCGTCCGCGGCTCGCCTCCGCCAACGGGAGGAGCGTCCGCTTTGCGGAGCCGAAGGCCCTGCCCCGCGGCTGGCACATCCAGATCGGCGCAGCGCCCAGCGAAGCCGGAGCGCGGAGCCTGCTGGAGCGCGCCCAGAGCGAGGCCGGCAGCGTCATTTCCGCCGCCTCTCCCTTCACCCAGCCGGTGGAGAAGGACGGCGAGACACTCTACCGCGCCCGTTTCGCCGGCTTTGCTGGGAAGAAAGAGGCGCGGGCGGCCTGCGCCAGACTGAAGAAGAAATCCTTCTCCTGCCTGGCCGTGCCCAACTGAGCCAACGGTTCCGATGAATTAGTTCTGCGTACGGAGTTCAGCGGTGTTCCCTCAAAAGCGTTTCCTTAGCCTGATTGATACGGGCAGCCAGAGCAGTGGAGCCGCCGCGGTCCGGATGGACCTGCTTCATCAATCGTCGATGGGCCTTGCGGATTTCCGCCTCGCCGGCGCCCGGCTGAAGCCCCAGCACCTCATAGGCTTCCTGAGGGCTCATTCCGCCCGGGCTAGCCGCCGGGCCAGCCCCCCGATCGGCATCAGTCTCCATGTCGTCTCGCCATCGGGGATGCGCCCTGTCGAGATAACCTTCCAGAAGCCTGAGTGATTCCTCGTCGCCGGCGAGTTCGCCGGCGAGATTCCTGAGCTCCTCGAAGCTCATCTTCGAAAGCTCCCTGCCCTCATGGCGGCCGGCAAGCACCGTGCCGTCGATCTCCCCCGTCTCATGGTCGAGCGTCATTTCCAGCCCGGCGGAGCGGACCGTCGAGCGCTGCGCCGCATTGCCTCGAACCGCCCGTCGCCAGCTGGAGCGCACCAGCCCGAAGCCGATGATCGCCGCCGGGAGCGCGAGGGCGAACTGGCGCGCAAAGCCGAGGAAGACCGCTACCAGAAGCAGCGCGATCCCTAAGCCCATCTTGGCGCCGCTCGCCAGCCGTTCCGGCGAGGCGCTCATCGCCACGCGGATCAGCAGGAACAGCGCCGCAACCGCGGCGATGAGAAGAAACAAAGGACGGATCATCGCCCGCTCATAGCCTTCCGCGGGCTGCGGCCGCCAGCCTCATCTCAGCGAGGGCAGGAGTTTGCGGGCGGCCGGGCTGGCGAGCTTTTCGAGCGCGGCCGTGCCGCCGGCCGCGTAGGTGGCGACGGCGGCAAGCAGTTCCCTCAATTCGTCCGCCGAGGCCGCGTTGAAGGGCAGATAGGCGCCCCGCGTCAGCCTGGCGATCTCGCGGAAGGCGCGCTCGGCGTTCCGGTCCGATCCCTCATGGAACATGAAGGCGCGCACCCCCCTCATGCCGATCTCGCCGGCGATGGCGCAGAGCGCGTCGATATCCTCCTCCACCGCATCGCCGACATAGACGAGGGCGGCGACGGGCCGCTTTTCCGCTTCCTTGCGGGTATGGGCGAGAACCTTGCGGATTTGCGTCTGGCCGCCGCGGCAGCCGATCTTGACCATCAGATCGCGCAGGGCCGCGGTGTCGCCGACCCAGCGGGAGGCCCGGCATTCGCCGAAGCCGCGGAAATAGACGAGCTGGACGGCCAGACCGCCGACATCGCCCGCCGCCTTGAACATCTCGGCCTGCAGCGAGCAGGCGAGATCCCAGCTCGGCTGACGGCTCATCGTGGCGTCGAGCGCGAAGACGAGCCGGCCGCGCGCTGCCGGATCCACCGGGGCGAGCGATTTGGCGCTCTTCAGAAAGGCGTCGATCTCGGTGCGGCTCGACCGTTCCGGCACGGCAGGCGCATCCGTCCGTCCGCCGCGTCCGACGATCTCCTTGCTCTTGCCCATGAAACTCTCCTTTACGGGAAGATGTGGTCGCCGGGAGGACTTGCGCAAGTCGGAGCCTGTCGCTAGCGCTCCCGGCGAGCCCGCCGCCGAAGAGCCAAGAGCCCCGCCGTGCCCGTCGAGACCATTGATACCGTCGAAGAGCTTCGCGCTCAGATCGCCGCCTGGCGGAAGGCCGGCGACAAGATTGCCCTCGTGCCGACGATGGGCGCGCTCCATGCCGGCCATCTGATGCTCGTGGAGGCGGCCCAGGCGAAGGCGGAGCGTGTCGTCGTCTCCATTTTCGTCAATCCGAGCCAGTTCGGCCCGAACGAAGATTTCTCGCGCTATCCGCGGCGCCAGGAAGAGGATCTGGCCGCGCTCGAAAAGCTCGGCGTGCCGCTCGTCTTCGCTCCGAGCGTCGCGGAGATGTACCCGCAGGGGTTTGCGACGACAATCGGTGTCGACGGACCGGCGCTGGGGCTCGAGACCGATTTCCGGCCGAACTTCTTCCGTGGCGTCGCCACCGTCGTCGCCAAGCTTCTCATCGCCGCGCTGCCCGACTTCGCCACCTTCGGCGAGAAGGACTACCAGCAGATGCAGGTGGTCAGGAGGATGGTCGCCGACCTTGCCATCCCGACGACGATCCTGCCCGTTGCGACGATGCGTGAACCCGACGGTCTCGCCCTTTCCTCGCGCAACCTCTATCTCGGCGCAGAGGAGCGACAGACGGCACCCCTCCTCTACCGGGTGCTGACGGAGACGGCGTCGGCGCTGCGCGCCGGAATGGCTCCGGCCGAGACGCTTCAGGCGGCGAATGCCAGGCTCTCTGAGGCGGGCTTCAGGGTGGACTACGTCGCCCTTTGCGACGCGGAGAGCCTTGAGCGGCTGCAGGAGCTGCCGGAAGCGCCGGCGCGGCTCCTTGCCGCCGCATGGCTCGGCACGACACGGCTCATCGACAACATCGCAGTCTAAGCAGTCTAGTCCGGGAAGTTCAGAGAAGGCCGAGTTCGGCAAGCTCGCCCCTGAGCGCAGGCGGCAATTCCGCAAAGCCCTCCGTCTCGGAGCCGAGATCGGCTGGCGCATCTTCCGGCTTGAGGTAGCGCCAGCCCTGGAAGGCGCGGCGCGGCTGCCAGGCCGTCGGTACCAGTTTCGGATCCAGCACCAGCTTGCAGCGGGTAATCCCGTCTTCGCCCCGGAACGTGCGGATGTCGAGAAGGCGCTGGCGCACCTGCACCTGACCGCGGATCACCCAATAGAGCGAACCGCCATTTTCCAGCTCCTCCGCACGGCGGGGCACCATGCGCGTCACGTGCCAGTGCTCTTCCGGCTCGCCGGCGGCGCGCCTGTCCGCCAGCCGTTGCTCGATCCAGACGGAAAGGTCCTCGATCGAGTCCGCGCCGACACAGAGCTTCAGCAGGTGAAGGGCCATCCTTCAGGTCTAGTGCGCTGTGGCGTGGCCGTGAAGGGGAACGGCGTCGCCGTCCCCACGTTCTGCCCCAGCACAACCACCCAGGGAGGTCACCATGTCCGTTGCACGCGTTACCGAAATCACCGCCGCTTCGAAGACGAGCCTTGAAGATGCGATCAAGACCGGCATTGCCCGCGCCGACAAGACACTGAACAACATCAAGGGCGCCTGGGTGCAGGAGATCACCGTCGATTGCGACGACGGGAAGATCAGCGAATGGCGGGTGAACATGAAGGTGACGTTCGTGCTGGACGACTAGAAAGGCTCGGACGCCACCGCGTTGCCGGAATCGGATGGCTCGCCCTCACGGGCGGGCTCGATGCGCATGATCTCCGCCTGTTCCTCCACCTGATCGCCCTCTCTGGCAAGCAGCCCCGCGACACGGCCGGCCGCCGGGGCGGTGACGGAATGCTCCATCTTCATCGCCTCCAGTGTGAAGAGGAGGTCGCCCGCTTCAACGGCAGCGCCTTCCTCTACGGCAAGGCGCGCGATGCGCCCGTGCATGGGGGCGAGGACGACGTTCTCGCCCGCCACCTCGGCAAGCGAGCGATCCAGCGGGTCGGGGAAGGACAGGACAGCCTGGTGCCCGTCTTTCAGAAGGTAGACAGCTCCGCCCGCCTCGATGCTGCCGAGGCCGTCGATCTCTTCGCTTTGGGCTCCATCGGGAGAGACAGGACGGCCGCTTCGCCAGACGAGCGGCACGTCGCGGCCGACGCCGTCGATCGCGCAATGAACCGATAGCCGTCGTTCCAGTCCGCTGATCTCGAAGGCGTCGCTGCGGCTCCAGGGCGAGACCGGATCGCCCGGAGGGGCGCGGCGCATGACCTCCTCGGCGACGAGATCCCAGGCAAGCGGGGCGAGATCCGGCCGAGCCGTCAGGGCGTCGCCCTTCTCCTCCACGAAGCCCGTATCGACGCCCCCGGCCGCAAATTCGGGCGTCCGCAGGATCTGGAGGAGGAAGCCCTGGTTGGTGCGAGGCCCTGCCAGCCGCGTGTCGGCGAGCGCGCCGGTCAGCCGCGCGAGGGCGGCGGCGCGGGTCGGCCCAGTGGCGATCACCTTGGCGACCATGGAATCATAAAAGGGCGAGATGAAAGTGCCCTTCTCCACCCCGCTGTCGACCCTGATCCCCTCGCCTGCCGGAAAATCGGCGGCGACGATGGCACCCGTTCCCGGGGCGAATCCGGCCGAGGGATCTTCGGCATAGAGACGCGCCTCGATGGCATGGCCGGAAAGCGGGATTTCCTCCTGCGCCATCGGCAGCTTCTCGCCGGCGGCAACGCGCAATTGCCATTCGACGAGGTCGAGGCCGGTCACCTCCTCGGTGACCGGGTGCTCCACCTGAAGGCGCGTGTTCATCTCCATGAAGAAGAAGCCGTCGGGTTTAAGGCCGCCGGCCCCGTCGGCAATGAATTCCACCGTGCCTGCACCCTCGTAGCCGACGGCGGCAGCAGCCTTGACGGCGGCCTCGCCCATCGCGGCGCGCAGCTCCGGACTCATCCCGGGCGCCGGCGCCTCCTCCAGCACCTTCTGGTGCCGTCGCTGGACGGAGCAGTCACGCTCGAAAAGGTGCACCACATTGCCGTGCCGGTCGGCGAAGACCTGCATCTCGATATGGCGGGGAGCGGTCACATAGCGCTCGACCAGAACGCGCGGATCGCCGAAGGCGCTCTCGGCCTCGCGCCGGGCGCTGGCGAGCGCGGCATCGAAATCCTTCGCCTTGCCGACGAGGCGCATGCCGCGCCCGCCACCGCCCGAGATGGCCTTGATGAGGACCGGATAGCCCGTCTCATAGGCCTTCTCGCGCAGGAAATCGGCATCCTGTCTCTCGCCATGATAGCCCGGCACGACAGGCACGCCGGCGCGCTGCATCAACGCCTTCGCCTCGGCCTTGGAGCCCATGGCGCGGATGGCCGCCGCCGGCGGGCCGACGAAGACGAGGCCGGCCTCCCTGCAGGCCTCGGCGAAACGCGCATTCTCGGAGAGAAAGCCGTAGCCCGGATGGATGGCCTCGGCGCCGGTTTCGGCCGCGGCGCGCAGGATTTTCTCGATCGAGAGATAGCTGTCGGCGGCCGGGCCTTCGCCGATGAAGACCGCCTCGTCCGCCTCGCGCCAGTGGGGCCATGTCCGGTCGGCCTCGGTGGCGAGCGCGATGGTTCTCAGCCCCATGCGCCGCGCGGTGCGGATGATGCGACGGGCTATCTCGCCGCGATTGGCGATGAGGAGCGAGGAGAACATCGCTCCTTTCTAGGCCCTGTCCGCCGACCCCGCCAGAGCCGGCAGGACCGACCCGCAACTCAGCATTCGATGACGTTGACGGCGAGGCCGCCCTTGGACGTCTCCTTGTACTTTTCGTGCATGTCGCGGCCCGTCTGTCGCATCGTCTCGATGCAGCGGTCGAGCGGCACGAAATGGTCACCCGTGCCACGCATGGCCAGCGAGGCGGCCGTCACCGCCTTCACGGCGCCAAGGGCGTTGCGCTCGATGCAGGGCACCTGGACGAGGCCGCCGATCGGATCGCATGTCATGCCGAGATGATGCTCGAGCGCGATCTCGGCGGCATTCTCGATCTGCGCGTTCGTGGCGCCGAGCGCGGCAGCAAGGCCCGCCGCGGCCATCGCCGAGGCGGAGCCCACCTCGCCCTGGCAGCCGACTTCCGCGCCCGAGATGGAAGCGTTGTGCTTGATGATGCCGCCCACCGCCGCGGCGGCGAGGAGGAAGGTGTGCACCCCTTCCTTCGAAGCGCCGATGCAATGGTCGAGATAGTAGCGCAGGACGGCAGGGACGACGCCGGCCGCGCCGTTGGTCGGGGCGGTGACGATCTTGCGCCCGGCGGCGTTTTCCTCGTTGACGGCCATGGCATAGAGGCTGAGCCAGTCCATCACCCGGTGAGGCTGGAGCGCGTTCGCGCCGGCCTCGGCCGACAGCTTGTCATGCAGCTCGCCGGCGCGCCGCCTGACCTTGAGGCCGCCCGGCAGCTCGCCTTCGCTCGCCAGGCCACGCTCGATGGAGGCCTGCATCTCGCCGAAGATGCGTTCAAGCCCGGAAACGAGCATCTCCGCATCGTTGCCGCGGGCCGCTTCGTTGGCGCGTTTCATCTCGGCGATCGTCAGCCCGGAGGCCTCGCCCATCGCCAGCATCTCTTCGGCGCTCGCGAAGGGATAAGGCACGTCCTCATGACCGGTGACGGGCGAATCGTCCTTGGCGGTGTTCGCCAGTTCCTGCTCGGTGAGGACGAAGCCGCCGCCGACCGAATAATAGACCTCGCGCACGAGGAGGCGCCCGTCGGCCGCGAAGGCGGAAAAGCGCATGCCGTTGGCGTGGCCTGGCAGCGGCTGGGACCGGTCGAAGACGAGGTCGGTATTCGGATTAAAGCGGTAGCGGGGGTGTCCTGGCGGGGTCACCTCGCATTCATCCGCCACCTTCTGCAGGATCGGCTCGATCTCGTCGGGGTCGATGCCGACCGGCGTCTCGCCGGAAAGGCCGAGAATGACCGCCCGATCCGTCGCGTGGCCCTTGCCGGTAAAGGCGAGCGAGCCATGCAGGCTGACGGTGATGTGGGCGGGCTCGACGCCGACAGGGCGCGGCCAGTCGCCGTTCTTCACCAAGTCGAGAAAGCGGGCTGCGGCCACCATCGGACCCATCGTGTGGGAGGAGGACGGGCCGATGCCGATCTTGAAGATATCGAAGACGGAAAGGAACATTGCACCAGCTTCTCCCGCGCCTTGTGCGCGCGGTCAACGGCCGCGGCGAGCCGTGCCGCAAAATCATCGAATTCCGCCGGTCAGCGCAACGCCTTGTTTACCCTCCCGCAACGTCTCCTCCGTACAGTCGGCGCCAGCAACGGAGGTTCGGGATGCGCAGGTTCGCGGTGAAATTTCTGAGAGACGAGCGCGGCACCGCGGCGACGGAATACGCCGTTCTTGTCGCGCTGATCGCAGTCATTGCCGTGACGGGCGTCAAGCTCACCGATCTCAGCCTCGACCGGCTGGCGAGCGAACTTGCCGCCAAGCGTCTGGAAAACAGCATGCAGGTCGCCTCCGATCCCGCCGACGGGCCGATCTATACCGGCTCGATCCGGCGCAACGACCGGTAAGGGCCGCCAACCGCTTCGCCCTTCAGCCGCCCGCCTGCCATTCCCTAACGGCGTCGAGCGGCCACAGAAGCATCAGGACATTGAGGGCAAGGCCGTCCCTGATCTCGGCCATCACCCAGATTTCCAGCGCTACGGCGATCGCCACCGTCAGCCAGACCGGCAGGCGCGAGGCGATCCAGAAACCCACCATCATCGCGCCGATATCGGCGAGCGAGTTGATGACGCTGTCTCCGACATAGTCGGCCGCCATCGTCGCCGCCCGATAGCGATCGATCACCATCGGCGTGTTCTCCGTGATCTCCCAGGCGGCTTCCACCAGGGTCGCCAGGAGGAGGCGGAGGCCGAAGGGACGGAGCGGCGGGGCATAGCGGGCCGCAAGCCACAGCACCCCATAGAAGATGAAGCCGTGGATGATGTGGGAGGGCGTGTACCAGTCGGTCAGATGCTGGGAGTTGCCGGGCCCGTCCGCCCGCCCGTACCAGAGTTCGACGGTGCCGCAGGCGCAGATCGGGATCCGTCCCATGGCAAGCAGCGTCGCTGCCGTGGCCGCAAGAACGAGCGCGATCGCAAATAGGGTGAGAAGGCGCTGCTTGTCGCGCAGCGCCTCATGCATCGGCATGGATGCCCGCCTAGACGAGCATCGACATCGGATTTTCGATGTAGCGCCGGAAAGCCGCGAGGAATTCGGCCCCAAGCGCGCCGTCGACGGCCCGGTGGTCGGTCGACAGCGTCACACTCATGATGGAGGCGATCTTCACCGCGTCATCCTTCACCACGGCCCGCTTTTCGCCCGCGCCCACGGCAAGGATCGTGGCGTGCGGCGGGTTGATGACGGCGGCGAAGTCCTTGATCCCGTACATTCCGAGATTGGAGACGGCCGATGCGCCGCCCTGATACTCCTCCGGCTTCAGCTTGCGCTCGCGCGCCCGGCCGGCGAGGTCCCGCATCTCGTTGGAGATCGCAGAGAGCGTCTTCTTCTCCGCATCGCGCACCACCGGGGTGATGAGGCCGCCGGGAATGGAGACGGCAACGCCGACATCGGACGACTTGTGCTGGAGCATCGCCTCCTGCGTCCAGGTGACGTTGGCGCCCGGCACTTCCTGCAGGGCCATCGCCAGCGCCTTGATCACCATGTCGTTGACGGAAACCTTGTAGAGGGGCTTGTCGTCCCGGACCGGCGCGGCCGCGTTGACCTCGGCGCGCAGCTTCAGAAGCGCATCGATCTCGCAATCGGCGGTCAGATAGAAGTGCGGGATCGTCGTCTTCGCTTCGACCAGCCGGCGGGCGATGGTGCGGCGCATGGAATCGTGCGGTACGACCTCGTAGCTGCCCTCGGCGAACATTTTCCGGATCTGCTCGTCGCCCATCCCGGTCGGGGCCGGCGTCTTCGGCGCCTCGCCAGCAGCGGCGCCCGGAGCCGAAGCGGGAGCTGCCTTACCGGTCCCCTCCTCCACGGCCTTCTCGATATCGTGCTTGACGATGCGTCCGTGCGGGCCGGAGCCGGAAAGAGCGGAGAGATCAAGGCCCTGTTCCTTCGCCAGCCGGCGCGCGAGCGGCGATGCGAAAATGCGCCCGTCATCCTTGCCGTTCGCGCCATTCGCCTTCGACGGCTCGTGCATGCCCTCGCGGGGCTGCGGCTCAGCCTTGTCCGCCTTTTCCGCCGGTGCGGGCGCAAGCGGCGCCTCCTTCTCCTTGGCGCTGGCCTCGGGCTCTTCGTCCTTGGCCGCGCCCTTGGCGGCGGGTCCACCCTCGGCCGGCGCGTCGATCTTCGAAGCATCCTCGCCTTCCGCAGCCAGGATGGCGATCACGTCGTTGACCGGAACGTTCTCCGTACCCTCACCGATGACGATCTTGGCGACGACGCCCTCATCGACCGCTTCCACCTCCATCGTCGCCTTGTCGGTCTCGATCTCGGCGATGACGTCTCCCGCCTCGACGGTATCGCCCTCCTTGACGTGCCATTTGGCGAGATTGCCCTCTTCCATGGTCGGCGAGAGAGCGGGCATGAGGATATTGATCGGCATGGATCTGGGGGTTCCTATTCGTTGTCCAGAGCGGGCGGCGGGATCTCGTTTGCGGCAGAGCGCGATACGCCGGGCGAGAAGTCGGAAGCGCCAAAGGGCGCCGCGGAAACGGTCCGAGCGAGTGCGGCTCCTCTGGCCCGAAAGCGGGTTCCGGCCGCAAGAGCGAAGGCCTCAGAGCCGGCGCCTGACGGGTATCGGATCGCCGGCTCAGCCATGATTCGCGCCCTTTATGCGCGGCTTACTTGGCATAGCTCACGGTCTTCACCGCTTCCACAACCTCGGTCGGATTCGGCAGAGCGAGCTTTTCCAGGTTCGCCGCATACGGCATCGGCACGTCCTTGCCCGTGACGGAAAGGACCGGCGCGTCGAGATAGTCGAAGGCCTTTACCATCAGCTGCGAGGCGATCCAGGAGCCGACGGAATTCTGCGGCCAGCCTTCCTCCACGGTGACGCAGCGGCCGGTCTTCTTCACCGAGGCGATGACGCTGTCGATATCCATGGGGCGCAGCGTCCTGAGGTCGATGACCTCGCAGTCGATCCCCTCCTCCGCCAGCGCCTCGGCCGCCTTCAGGGCGTGCGTCATGCCGATGCCGAAAGAGACGATGGTGGCGTCGGAGCCCTTCCTGGCGATCTTCGCCTTGCCGATCGGCAGGACGAAATCGTCGAGCTTCGGCACCGGGAAGGACTGGCCGTAGAGAATCTCGTTCTCTAGGAAGATGACCGGGTTCGGATCGCGGATCGCCGCTTTCAGGAGGCCTTTGGCGTCGGCCGCCGTATGGGGCTGGATGACCTTCAGGCCCGGCACGTGCGAATACCAGCCGGCGTAATCCTGGCTGTGCTGGGCGGCGACGCGAGCGGCCGCGCCGTTCGGGCCGCGGAAGACGATCGGGCAGCCCATCTGGCCGCCGGCCATGTACAGCGTCTTGGCCGCCGAGTTGATGATCTGGTCCATCGCCTGCATGGCGAAGTTGAAGGTCATGAACTCCACGATCGGCTTCAGCCCTGCAAAGGCCGCGCCGACGCCGAGGCCGGCAAAGCCGTGCTCGGTGATCGGGGTGTCGATGACGCGGCGGGCACTGAACTCCTCGAGGAGACCCTGCGTCACCTTGTAGGCGCCCTGATACTCGGCGACCTCCTCACCCATGACGAGGACATCGCCGTCGCGGCGCATCTCCTCGGCCATGGCATCGCGGAGCGCCTCGCGAACCGTCTGCTCCTCGAATTCGGTCCCTTCCGGCACCTCGGGATCCTCGGGCGGCTCGGCCTTGTCCATCGCCACGAGGACGGAGACGGGGCCGTCGGCCTTGCCGAGCTTTTCGGTGTCGGGCTCGAGCGATTTTGCGGTCGGCTCGGCTTTCGGCCTTTCGTCCGCCTCGGGATGGGCCGCGCCGTTCGACTTCGTCTTTTCCGTCTTCGCGCTTTCCGCCTTCTTGAGGTCGCCCTCGTCCTCCCCCTCCGTCAGGAGAAGCGCGATCGGCGTATTGACCTTTACCGCGTCGGTCCCCTCGCCGACGAGGATCTTGCCGATCGTGCCCTCGTCGACGGCTTCCACTTCCATCGTCGCCTTGTCGGTCTCGATCTCGGCGATCACGTCACCGGCGGCGACCTCGTCGCCCTCCTTGACGGTCCATTTGGCGAGCTTGCCCTCTTCCATGGTCGGCGAGAGGGCCGGCATCAAAATCTCTGTCGGCATCAGGCCCTCACGCTTCTACGTAGATGTCGGTCCAGAGCTCCGAGGGATCGGGCTCCGGATCGTTCTGGGCGAATTCGGCGGCATCGTTGACGACGGAGCGGATCTCCTTGTCGATCTCCTTCACCTCGTCCTCCGACAGCTTGTGATCGCTGAGGAGGCGCTGCTTCACCTGCTCGATCGCATCGTGCTCGGTGCGCATCTTCTGCACTTCCTCCTTGGAGCGGTACTTCGCCGGATCCGACATGGAATGGCCGCGGTAGCGGTAGGTGAGCATTTCGAGAATCATCGGCCCCTTGCCGGAGCGCGCATGTTCGGTGGCGAAATCCGCCGCAGCCTTCACCGCGCGCACATCCATGCCATCGACCTGGTGGCCCGGAATGTCGAAGGACTGGCCGCGCTTGCACAATTCCGTCGTGGCGGAGGCGCGGGCGACGGAGGTGCCCATGCCGTACTGGTTGTTCTCGATGACGTAGATGACCGGCAGGTGCCAGAGCTTGGCCATGTTGAAGCTCTCGTAGACCTGGCCCTGGTTGGCGGCGCCGTCGCCGAAATAGGTGACGGAGACGCAGTCGTTCTCGCGGTAGCGGTTGGCGAAAGCGAGACCGGTGCCGATCGGCACGGAGGCGCCGACGATGCCATGACCGCCGAAGAAGTTCTTCTCGCGCGAGAACATGTGCATCGAGCCGCCCTTGCCGTGCGAGTAGCCGCTGCGGCGGCCGGTGAGCTCGGCCATCACGCCGCGGGGCTCCATGCCGGTGGCCAGCATGTGGCCGTGGTCGCGATAGGTGGTGGTGACCTGGTCGCCTTCCTTCAGCGACAGCTGCACGCCGACGACGACGGCCTCCTGGCCGATATATAGATGGCAGAAGCCGCCGATGAGGCCCATGCCGTAGAGCTGGCCGGCCTTTTCCTCGAACCGGCGCACGAGCAGCATCTCGCGGTACGCCTTGAGGTCCTCATCCTTGGAAAAGACGATCGGGTCGAACGCCGACTTCTCGGCGGTCTCGGTCGCCGGCTTTTCAGCCTTCGCGGCAGCGGAACGCGTCTTGTTCGCGGCCGTCTTGCGGCTAGTGCGCGACGACGATCCCGCACCGGAGCGCGTCGTGGAACGGCCACCCCTCCCCTTGGACGGGGTTTTCGCTTCGGCCATGCATTTCCTCCCGCAAAATCGGCGACACACTATTACGGGAAGATGGAAGGGAAAACCCGTTTCGCAAGCCTGCAAGGCTGCTGCGCACAGGCGTCACAAATCCTGGAAGCATCCCACGCGTGGCGGGATACAGCACTCGCCGTTCAGCGCTTTTGGGGCGCCTCGTAAACGACGATATCGGTAGGATAGGCAAGATCGAGAGCCTGACGCGCCCGTTCGTCGATCATGTCCGGATCGAGGCTTTCAGGCCGCATCAGCGCCACGCGCCGCTCCAGCTTCTGCCGTGCCTGCAGGAGATCGTCGAGCTCGCCCTGGAGCGAGGCCTGACGCTCCTGGAGCTTTGCCAGAGCCTCAAGGCCGAAATTGCCCTCGACCGCATGATAGGAGAAATACGCTAGTACAAGCAGGCAGCCGAACGGAAGGGCGAGCGGCTTCAGTTTCGACTGCTTCTTCTGTCTGGTCGCCATCCGCCGCTCTTCCCCCGACGCTCACTCGACTGGAGGTGACCGGTGAGGACGTACGCAAAACCCTCCCGTCCCCACGGCTTTGGACAGTAGAGGCGCAGGGTAAAGAAAGCGTTTGGCCGGCCGATCCTGGGCGTTTCAATTCGGGTCGGTTTCCTTGCCGTGCCGTTAACGCGCCCGCCCGGGGTCGCCGGCGCCGTCGACAGACCGTCTACCAGCGCGAAAATCCGTTTCCCGCCACCTACATTGGAAGGGAACGGCGTGGCGCCGGCCCGTGGCATGCGGGCCTTCGCGAAAGGAAACCAGGATGACAGAGCCAAAACCCATCGCTCCCGGCACCCGGATCGGTCATGTTCACCTCAAGGTCGCCGACCTGGAGCGCGCGCTCGGCTTTTATTGCGGCGTCCTCGGCTTTGCGCTGACGCAGCGCTACGGAAGCGATGCCGCCTTCGTCGCCGCGGGCGGCTACCACCACCATATCGGCCTCAACACCTGGCAGAGCCGCGGCGGGCCGCCGCCGGCTCCCGGCACCACCGGTCTCTTTCACCTTGCGATCGTCTATCCGAGCCGGGCCGCTCTCGCCGATGCGCTCCGCCGCCTGATCGCCGCCGACATCCCCCTTGAGGGCGCGAGCGACCATGGCGTTTCGGAGGCTCTCTATCTTTCCGACCCGGACGGCAACGGCGTCGAACTCTACTGGGACAAGCCGGAGGCCGAATGGCCGCGCGAAGCGGACGGCAAGCTCCGGATGGTCACGCGGCGGCTGGATTTGCAGGGCCTTCTTGCCGCATAGAAACGCGGCGGCGGGTCAGCCGCTGGAGAAAGAAGAAGCCCCATGTCCGCCACCGAGTCCCAGAACGTCCTGATCGACCGGCAGTTCGGCGCGCAGTCCGACGCGTATCTGAAGAGCGCGGTGCACGCCGCGGGGCCGGATCTTGCCTATGTCACGCAGCGAATCGCCGAGATTTCTCCGGCCGTCGCGCTCGACCTCGGCACGGGGGGCGGCCATGTCAGCTATGCCATGGCCCCGCATGCCGGACGGGTCCTGGCCTGCGACCTGTCGGAGAGGATGCTCGCCACCGTGGCTGAGGCCGCCGCCGAGCGCGGGCTGAAAAACGTCGAGACGCACTGCGCGGATGTGCACCAGCTCCCGTTTCCGGACGGGGCCGTCGATTTCGCCGCCACCCGCTACAGCGCGCATCACTGGACGGATCTGCCCGGCGCGCTGAAGGAGATGCGCCGCGTCCTGAGGAAGGGCTCCCGGGCGATCCTCATGGATATCGTCTCGCCGGGCGTGCCGCTTCTCGACACGCATCTGCAGGGAATCGAGCTGCTGCGCGATCCCTCGCATGTGCGCGATTTTTCAGTCGGGGAATGGCTGGCGGCGCTGGAAGGCGCCGGTTTCGTCCTGAGGAAGGTGGCGACCCACCGGGTGCGGCTTGAATTCCAGTCCTGGGTCGAGCGGATCGGCACGGCCGAGGTGCATGTGGCGGCCATCCGCTCGCTTCAGGGGCAGGCATCCGACAGCGTGGCGGCCCATTTCGCCATCGAGCCCGACGGCTCCTTCACGCTCGACGCCGCTATCATCGAGGCCGAGGCCGCCTGAGGCGGCCTCGCCTGACCGTCGTCTAGTATTTCAGGATCGAACGACCGGCGTAGAAGGCGGAGGGACCGAGTTCCTCCTCGATGCGCAGAAGCTGGTTGTATTTTGCCGTGCGGTCGGCGCGGGCCAGCGAGCCCGTCTTGATGCGCCCGCAATTCGTGGCGACGGCGAGATCGGCGATGGTGGAATCCTCCGTCTCGCCGGAGCGATGGGACATCACCGCCGTGTAGCCTGCGAACTGCGCCATCTCGACCGTCTCGAGCGTCTCGGTCAGAGAGCCGATCTGGTTGACTTTGACGAGAATGGAATTGGCGATCCCCTCATCGATGCCGCGCTTCAGGCGCTTGACGTTGGTGACGAAGAGGTCGTCGCCGACGAGCTGGCATTTGGAGCCGATCTTGTCGGTCAGGATTTTCCAGCCGTCCCAGTCGTCTTCCGCCATGCCGTCCTCGATGGAGACGATCGGGTAGCGGGAAACGAGGTCGGCGTAGTAGTCGGCCATCTCGTCGCTATCCAGCGTGCGCCCCTCGCCTTCCAGCACGTACTTGCCGTCCTTGAAGAACTCCGAGGAGGCCGGGTCGAGCGCGATATAGACCTCCTCGCCCGGCTTGTAGCCGGCCGCTTCCATCGCCTTCATGATGAAGCCGAGCGCCTCGTCGGTCGATGCGAGGCCCGGGGCGAAGCCGCCCTCGTCGCCGACATTGGTGTTGTGGCCGGCCTCGCCGAGCAGCGACTTCAGCTTGTGGAAGATCTCCGCGCCCATGCGCAGCGCGTCGGAAAACCGGTCGGCACCGACCGGCATGATCATGAATTCCTGGAAGTCGATGGGGTTGTCGGCATGGGCGCCGCCATTGACGATGTTCATCATCGGCACCGGCAGGGTGCGGGCGGAGACACCACCGACATAGCGGTAGAGCGGCAGTTCGCGGGTGGCGGCGGCCGCCTTGGCGATGGCGAGCGAGACGCCGAGGATGGCGTTGGCGCCGAGCCGTCCCTTGTTCTCGGTCCCGTCGAGACCGATCATGGTGCGGTCGATGGCGATCTGGGCTTCGGCTTCGAGGCCGCCGATGGCCTGAAAAATCTCGCCGTTGACGGCATCGACAGCCTTGGTGACGCCCTTGCCGCCGTAGCGGGATTTGTCGCCGTCGCGCAGCTCCACCGCCTCGTGCACCCCGGTCGAGGCGCCCGAGGGAACGGCGGCGCGTCCGCGCGAGCCATCCTCCAGGATGACGTCCACTTCCACGGTAGGATTGCCCCGGCTGTCGAGAATCTCACGGCCGATGATGTCGATGATGGCGGTCATGCGCGCTCCCCTTGAAGTCGCCCCCTAAGAGCACGTTCGCGGCCGCAAAAAAAGTCCCTTTGGGCAGGGCAGCCCTGCCGGAAAGCGGGGCCGGCAACGCGCCGTGGCCGCCTTCCGGCAGGATCGAGATGCGGCGCTAGCCGGCGTGCTCCACAGAGCTCGCCATCAGGTTCTTGCCCTGCGTCTCGTAGCTCACCTTGACCTTGTCGCCGATCTTGTAGCCGGCGGAACTCCAGCTGGAGGGGAGAGTGAACACCTTGCCGTCGGAAAGCGTCAGATGATGGCGGGAGGTATCCATCGAACGGACGGTTCCGGTATCGGTCTTGTTGGCCGCGAGAGCTGCGCCCGAGGCGAGAGCTGCGGCGAGCGTTACCGGGATCAGGAACTCACGCATTCAACACTCCTTCTTGGCTGCTGGCGGCCGGAGCGCCTGCTTCGGCCTCAATGACCAGCGGGGCAAAGCTAGACCCGCCTAGAGCGCTGATTCAAATGACGAAAAGATAATTCCGCGCGTCCCGTTTGCCGCCCCAATCGCCGCGGATGACGGTGCTTCGACGCCTTTCGGCCACGCTTTGGAAAAGAAGGCGGCAGGTCTGTTGCAGGCTTCCGGCAGGAAGCGGGCGCAAGCCGATCACGAAAGTGGCGCTCAGGCGGATTTGACGAGCCGGTCGATGGCGACGAGGCGCTCCAGCATCGCCCGCATCTGATCCAGCGGCACCATGTTCGGCCCGTCGGAGGGGGCATTGTCCGGATCCTGATGGGTCTCCACGAAGAGGCCGGCGACGCCGACGGCGATGGCGGCGCGCGAGAGAACCGGCACAAAGCGACGGTCGCCGCCCGAGGCGCTCCCCTGCCCGCCCGGCTGCTGCACGGAATGCGTGGCGTCGAAGACGACCGGCGCGCCGAGCGCGGCCATCTGCGGCAGGGCGCGCATGTCGGAGACGAGGGTGTTGTAGCCGAAGGAAACGCCGCGCTCCGTCAGGAGGAGGTTGGCATTGCCGCTCTCCGTCACCTTGTCGACGACATTCTTCATGTCCCAGGGTGCGAGGAACTGGCCCTTCTTGACGTTGACCACCCTGCCCGTCCGCGCGGCCGCGACGAGAAGGTCGGTCTGGCGACAGAGGAAGGCCGGGATCTGCAGGATGTCGACGACCTCGGCGACCTCGGCGCATTGCTCGCGCTCGTGAACATCGGTCAGGACCGGCAGGCCGAGCTCGGCGCGGATATCGGCAAAGACAGGCAGCGCGCCCTGAAGGCCGATGCCGCGCTGGCCGGAAAGGCTGGTGCGATTCGCCTTGTCGAAGCTCGTCTTGAAGACGAGGCCGATGCCGAGGCTTTCGGCGATCTCCTTCAGCCGGCCCGCCATCTCGAAGGCATGCTCCCGGCTTTCCATCTGGCAGGGACCGGCGATCAGGGCGAAAGGCAGAGAATTGCCGAAACGCACCTTGCCGGCGCCCTCTCCAACTTCGACGATCTCGTTCGGGGCGCTCATGTCGTCTCCACGAATGCAAGGACGGTGCCGAGGCCCGGCGCGGGCGGCACGACGATCCGCCCTTCATGCAGCCTGGCCTGCGGAGCATAGCTTCGCGCCGTCTCAAGGTCGTCCACCGCCACCTCGAAACCGGCGAAGAGGAGACCCTTATCCGGATCGGGCGCGGCAATGCCGTAGCGCGCCCGGAATCCCTGCGGCGTCATGGCGATGAGCTTCTGGGCGCCGAGATCGAGCTCCACGAGGAAGGAATTGCTGCGCAGCTCGCGCTGGCCCGTCGCCGCGGAGAGGAAGATATGGAAGTCTGCCGGGTTCTTTGCGACGAGCACGACGGCGACGACGCCCTCGGCGCCATTCGGGTGGTCGGCGTAGTTGGTTCCGTCGTTCAGCGTCATGCCGACCGGCTCGCAGGCGAAGATGCCGGCCTCCGGCGCGTGCTCGTCGCCGGCAAAAGCAAGGCGCACGCCGTAATCCTGCTCAGCTCCGTCGTCGTCGCGGGCGCGCCCGACGAAGGAGAAGAGTTCGCCTTCGGCAAAGCCTGCCTTGCGGTAGCGCTGCAGATCCTCGGCGGCGTCGTCGGTCTTCAGAGCAAGCATGACGAAGCTTTCCGGCGCGCGCGCCCTGCCCCGCTTCAGCCGCTTCAGGAAGACGAGGCCTTCGCTGATCCCGGTGTCGAAGGCATGGCGGTCGATCGGCGTAATCGGCTCCAGATAGGTCCGGTTTTTGAAGAAGACCCGTGCATTGCCCGTGCCGAAGGGATGGCGCGCGTCCGGCGAGACCTGGAAGCCGAGCCCGGTCAGGCGCCTGCGGGCGGCGGCGAGGTCGGAAACCGGCAGAACGAGATGGTCGATGGGGCGCATGGCGCTATGCCGGCCCGCTCAGACGAGCCGGCTCTGCTCGACCGCCGCCTCGATGAAGGAAGCAAAGAGCGGGTGGGGCTCGAAAGGCCGCGACTTCAGCTCCGGATGGTACTGGACGCCGATGAACCAGGGATGGTCGGGCAGTTCCACCGTCTCCGGCAGGAGGCCGTCCGGCGACATGCCGGCAAAGCGCAGCCCGGCCTTTTCCAGGCGCTCGCGGTAGTCGATGTTGACCTCGTAGCGGTGGCGGTGGCGCTCGGAAATGTCGCGGTGCCCGTAGATCTCGGCGATGCGGCTGCCTTCGGAAAGCAGCGCCGGATAGGCGCCGAGGCGCATCGTGCCGCCGAGATCGCCCTGGGCGGCGCGCTTTTCAAGCTGGTTGCCTTTCAGCCATTCCGTCATCAGGCCGACGACGGGCTGATCGGCCGGGCCGAATTCGGAGGAATTCGCCTCCGTGATGCCCGCCATGTTGCGGGCGGCCTCGATGACGGCCATCTGCATGCCGAAGCAGATGCCGAAATACGGCACCTGGCGCGTGCGCGCGAACGCCGCGGCGGCGATCTTGCCCTCCGCGCCACGCTCGCCGAAGCCGCCGGGAACGAGGATGCCGTTGACCCGCTCAAGCCAGGGCGCGGGATCTTCCTTCTCGAAGATCTCGCTTTCGATCCATTCGAGGTTGACCTTCACCTTGTTGGCGATGCCGCCATGGCTGAGCGCCTCGCTCAGCGACTTATAAGCGTCCTTGAGGCCGGTATATTTGCCGACGATGGCAATCGTCACCTCGCCTTCGGGATTGTGGATGGTGTCGGAGATGTCCTGCCAGCGGGTGATCTCCATGCCGCGGGCATAGTCGATGCCGAAGGCGGCGAGCACCTCCGCGTCGAGTCCCTCGCGGTGGTAGACGAGCGGGACGTCGTAAATGGAGCCGACATCTTCGGCCGTGATCACGGCGCTCTCGCGCACATTGCAGAAAAGGGCGAGCTTGCGGCGCTCGGCGGCCGGAATCGGCCGGTCGCAGCGCACCAGCAGGATGTCCGGCTGGATGCCGATGGAGCGCAGCTCCTTCACCGAATGCTGGGTCGGCTTGGTCTTCAGCTCGCCCGCCGCCGGGATGAAGGGCATCAGGGTGAGGTGGATGAAGATCGCCTGACCGCGCGGCAATTCGTTGCCGAGCTGGCGGATCGCCTCGAAGAAGGGCAGCCCCTCGATATCGCCGACCGTGCCGCCGATCTCGCACAGGACGAAGTCGTACTCCTCGTTTCCGTCGAGGACGAACTCCTTGATGGCGTCCGTCACATGCGGAATCACCTGCACGGTGGCGCCGAGATAATCGCCGCGCCGTTCCTTGGCGATGATCTCCTGATAGATCCGCCCGGTGGTGATGTTGTCCTGCTGATTGGCCGAGCGGCCGGTGAAGCGCTCGTAATGCCCCAGATCGAGATCGGTCTCAGCGCCGTCGTCGGTCACGAAGACCTCGCCGTGCTGATAGGGGCTCATCGTCCCCGGATCCACATTGAGATAGGGGTCGAGCTTGCGGAGGCGGACCTTGTAGCCACGGGCCTGCAGCAACGCGCCGAGCGCTGCGGATGCAAGGCCTTTGCCGAGGGAGGAGACCACGCCGCCGGTGATGAAGATATACCGCGCCATGGGCCTTAACGCTTAGCGAAGCTGGAACGATTCGTGGAGTCGAAAATGACGGTGCGGCGGATAAACCACTGCCGAGTGCCGGCTGGCGCCGGCGAAGGTGCCGGAAGCGCGAAGGCCATCCGGCACCTGCCCGTCATCTACTGGCTGCTGTTCTCGGCCGGCGGCACCTGTGGCCCGCCGGTATTCGTCTGAGGCGCGGTCGCCCCGCTCGAAGCCGGCGCCCCGGAACTCGGTGCCCCGGAACTTGGCGTTGGCGGTGTCGGCGCCGAAGGCGCGCTCGGTGCCGGCGAAGACGGCTGCTGAACCGGCTGACCGGAGGTGCGCGGATTACGCAGCGCATCGAGGACGCCAGGTCCGGCTCCGTTCTCGGTAGTCGGCGGCGTCACCGGAGACGGCTGCGCATCGCCGGAGCCCGCCGGCTCGGCCGGAACGGTCTGCGCCGGTTCCTGCGTCTGCAGGCGCTCGAAGATGTCGCCCGGTCCGGTATCGAGGCGCGCCAGCACCGTCAGGCCGATCGAGGTGAGGAAGAAAGCCGCGGCAAGGATGGCCGTGGAGCGGGTGAGCAGATTGCCGGCGCCACGGCCGGTCATCATGCCCCCGCCCCCGCCGATGCCGAGCGCGCCGCCTTCGGAGCGCTGCAACAGGACAAGGGCGATCATGGCCAGAACCACCATCAGGTGGATGACGATCAGTACGGTGGTCATCTCTATTCGGGTCGATTTTCAGGAATTGGTCGGGCTTCTACACGAGGCAAGAGGCGACTTAAAGGCCGGCTAGCCATTTGCTGCCGTCGCACCCGCCGAAGCGATGGCGAGAAAGCTGTCCGCCTTGAGGCTGGCTCCGCCGACGAGGCCGCCATCGACATTGGCGATTTTCATGATGGAAGCGGCGTTGTCCGGCTTCATGGAGCCGCCGTAGAGGATCGGCACGGTCCGCCCCGGCTGTCCATAACGCGCCTCCAGATGCTGGCGCACCTTCAGATGCATGGCAGCGATGTCAGCCTCCGTCGGCACCCGCCCGGTGCCGATCGCCCAGACGGGCTCGTAAGCGACGATCAGATCTTCGCGCTGCTGCGCGGGCAGAATGTCGGGAAGGGATTCGGCCAGCTGCGCCTCGACGACCGCTTCCGCCTTGCCGGCGTCGCGTTCGGCCTCCGTCTCGCCGACGCAGACGATCGGGGTAAGCCCGGCGCGCCATGCGGCTTCGGTCTTGGCCTTCACCTGCCCGCTGGTCTCCGCGTGGTCCGTGCGCCTTTCGGAATGTCCGAGGATGACGGCGACCGCGCCGGCATCAACCAGCATTTCGGCCGACACGTCGCCGGTATGGGCGCCTGCCTCGGCGGCGTGGCAATCCTGGCCGCCCACCGAAAGCGCGCTGCCGGCGCATTTTTCCGCCATGCGCGCGAGAAGGGTCGCCGGCGGGCAAACCATCGACACGACGCTGGCGCTATGGGCGCCGGCCCCTTCCGCGATTTTGGCCGCTTCCTCAAGGGAGCCGGAGAGGCCGTTCATTTTCCAGTTGCCGATGACCCATTTCACGATGCGTCTTCCTTGCCGGTTGCGGCGGCTCCGGCGCTGTGCTTGGCAGGGCGCGGAGCAACGCTTATGATGCTCGTGCCGGGCCCGCTTTGCCCGGCGTTTTTCTTGCGGCTGAAGGGTTTTTCATGCTCGATCGTATGCGTCAAGCGACAGGCGGATGGACCGCCAAGCTCCTGCTGGGACTTCTCATCGTGAGTTTCGGCATCTGGGGCGTGGCCGGGCGCTTCGGCGGCTACGGATCCGACAGGATCGCGAGCGTCGGCGACCAGGAGGTGACGGCGGCGAAGTTCGACCGGACCCTTCGCATGCGCATGCAGCAGCTCAGCCAGCAGATGAACCGCGGCGTGACGATGGAGCAGGCGCGCTCCCTCGGGCTGCCGCAGCAGGTCCTGTCAGAGCTCGTCGCGCAGGCCGCCCTCAACGACCAGGCGCGGGCCTACAATCTCGGCGTTTCCGACGACAAGCTGGCGGCCGAGATCGCCGCCGATCCCAACTTCCAGGGCCTTGGCGGACGTTTCGATCGTCAGCGCTTCCAGGCGCTGTTGCGCAACGCCGGCCTGCGCGAGCAGGACTATATCTCCGACATACGCCATGAGCTGGTGCGCCAGCAGATGGCCTCGGCGATCGCCAGCGACCTCAAGGCGCCGCAGCCGCTCGTGGAAGCGCTCTACCGCTATCAGAACGAAACCCGCGACGTCTCCTTCCTCACCATCGATGCAAGCGCGATCGAGCCGGTGGGCGAGCCGGACGAGGAGGCGCTGAAGACCTTCTTCGTGGACAATCAGTCGCAGTTCCGTGCCCCGGAATACCGTTCGATCGGCCTCATCGACGTTGATCCGAAGGCGATCGTCGACCCGGCCTCCGTGCCGGAGGAGGACGTGCGGCAAGCCTACGAGAACGAAAAAAGCAGCTTCACCGTGCCGGAGAAGCGCCGCGTCCTGCAGATTCGCTTCCAGGATCAGGCCGCCGCCGAGGCGGCCGCCGCGGCGCTCGATGCCGGCAAAAGCTTTGAGGATATCGCCGCGGAGCGTGGCGTCGCTCCCGCCGATCTCGATCTCGGCATGAAGACCAGGGCCGAATTCATCGATGCGGCCGTCGCCGACGCGGCCTTCGAGGCGCAGAGCGGCGAGACGGCAAAGGTGTTCGATTCCAAACTCGGACCCGCCATCATCAAGGTGGCGGAAGTGGCACCCGGCAGCGTGCAGCCCTTCTCCGAGGTGGAAGGCACGCTGCGCCAGGAGATTGCCCAGCGCCGCGGCAACGACGAGGTGCTGTCGCTCTACGACAAGATCGAGGACGAGCGCGCCGCCGGCTCCACGCTCCAGGAAGCGGCCAACAAGCTGAACCTCACCTATCAGACGGTGCAAAACGTCGCCGCCGACGGCACGGGCATGGACGGCCAGAAGGTGGAAGTTGCGGGCGGCGATGCGGTGATCAACGCCGCCTTCCAGAGCGATGTCGGTCTTGAGAACGACCCGATTCGCAAGAGCGACGGCGGCTATGTCTTCTACGACGTGGAGGAGACCACCCCGGCGCGCGACCGCACGCTCGAGGAAGCGCGCTCGCAGGCCGTCGCCGCCTGGCAGGCGGACGAGACCGCAAAGCGCATCCGCGAGCGAGCGAGCGCCCTCTTCAAGGAGATGGAAGACGGCAAGTCGCTCGCCGACATCGCGGCCGAGATCGGCAAGACGCCCGAGACCGTTTCCGGCATCGGGCGAACCGCAGGGAGCGAGCCTTCCGCGGCGCTCGGCAACAACGCCGTCGCGCAGGCATTCGCCGGCCCGCAGGGACACATCGCCGATGCGGAGGGCAAGCAGGAGCCGAACCGGGTTCTGTTGCACGTCGACAGCGTGTCGACGCCGGCCTATTTCGCCGAATCTGCCTCGGCGCAGCAGCTTCGCCAGGGACTGGCGCAGTCGCTGCAGAGCGACCTGCTGCAGGCCTTCAACGCCCATCTCCTCGACGAGCGGCCGGTCTCGGTCAACCAGTCGGTCTATGCCCAGATCACGGGTCAGAGCCAGCCGCAATAGCCATGCAGGTTGAGCCCGCCTTCGAGGCCTTCGAGCCCCTTTACGACAAGGGCGAGCCGCAACTCGCCTTCACCCGCCTCGTGTCGGATCTGGAGACCCCCGTCTCGGCGTTCCTGAAGATCGCGGCGGGAAGGCCTAACGCCTTCCTGCTGGAATCGGTGGAGGGCGGCGCGGTACGCGGGCGATATTCGATGATCGGGCTCGATCCCGACCTTTTGTTTCGCGCTGACGGCGAGAAGGCGGAAATGGCGCGCGAACCCGCTCTCGACGGGTTCGAAGCGCTTCCGGAGCCCCCGCTCGCGGCGATCCGCAGCCTTCTGGCCGAAAGCCGCATTGAGGTGCCGGCTGGTGTACCGCCCATGTCGGCGGGCGTTTTCGGCTATCTCGGCTACGACACGGTGCGACTTATGGAGAGGCTGCCCGAGGCGCCGCCCGACAGCCTCGAGCTACCCGACGCCTTTCTCATGCGCCCGAAGATCGTCATAGTCTTCGACGCCGTGCGCGACGAGCTGACGATCGTGACCCCTGTCCGGCCGGCCGCGGGCGAGAGCGCCCGGCGCGCCTATGACCGCGCGGTCAACCGCCTGACCGATATCGTCGACGCGCTCGACCGGCCGCTGGAACGCGGTGCGGAGACGGCCGATCTCGACCTTTCGACCGACGTCGTCTCCAACACGACGCCGGAGGCCTACAAGGAGAAGGTCCGCCGCGCCAAGGAGTACATCGCGGCCGGCGACATCTTCCAGGTGGTGCTGTCGCAGCGATTCGAGACCCCCTTTCCGCTGCCCCCCTTCTCGCTCTACCGGGCGCTGCGGCGCGTCAATCCGGCTCCGTTCCTCTACTATCTCGACTTCGGCGGCTTTGCGGTGGTCGGATCGAGCCCGGAAATCCTGGTGCGGGTGCGAGAGGGCAAGGTGACGATCCGGCCGATCGCCGGCACGCGCCCGCGCGGCGCCACGCCCGAAGCGGACAAACAGCTTGGCGAGGAGCTTCTCGCCGATCCCAAGGAACTCGCCGAGCACCTGATGCTCCTCGATCTCGGGCGCAACGATGTCGGCCGCGTCGCGAAGATCGGCACGGTGCGCGTGACGGAGAAATTCTTCCTGGAGCACTACAGCCAGGTCATGCACATCGTCTCCAACGTCGAAGGCGAGCTGCGCGACGATCTCGATGCTCTCGACGCGCTTGTCGCCGGCTTTCCGGCCGGCACGGTCTCCGGCGCTCCGAAGATCCGGGCGATGGAGATCATCGACGAGCTTGAGGAAGAAAAGCGCGGCCCCTATGCCGGCTGTGTCGGCTATTTCTCGGCGGACGGCGAGATGGACACCTGCATCGTCCTCAGGACGGCCGTGGTCAAGGACGGCACCATGTACGTGCAGGCCGGCGCCGGGATCGTCGCCGATTCCAGCCCTGACGCGGAGCAGGCCGAATGCGCCAACAAGGCAAAGGCGCTCTTCCGCGCCGGCGAGGAAGCCCGTCGCTTCGCCAGCCAGGCGCGGCGCGGCCAGTAATCGCCGGTGTCCGGCTCCGGTGCGGCGCGGCAATTTCTTGACCGGCGCCGCCGGCCCGCCTAACCCTTGGCCCTCCAACATGGCCCGGCGCTTCTGATGCTTCTCGTCATCGACAATTACGACAGCTTCACCTTCAATCTCGTCCATTATCTCGGCGAGCTCGGGGCGGACACGAAGGTCGTGCGCAACGACGAATGGACGGCGGAGCAAGCGCTGGCGGCCGATCCGGAAGGCATCGTGCTGTCGCCGGGACCGTGCACGCCGAACGAGGCGGGCATCTGTCTGGAACTCATCGAAAAGGCGCAGGGCGAGGTGCCGATCTTCGGCGTCTGCCTCGGCCACCAGGCCATCGGCCAGGCCTATGGCGGCAAGGTGGTGCGCGCGCCCTCGCTGATGCACGGCAAGGTCTCGACGATCGAGCACGAGGGGGCGGGCGTCTTCCACGGCATCAACGGGCCCTTCGCGGCGACCCGCTACCATTCGCTGACGATCCTGCCGGAATCGATGCCTGCCGAGCTTTCCGTCACCGCCCATACCTCCGACGGGGTGATCATGGGGGTGCAGCACAAGAGCCATCCGGTGCATGGCGTGCAGTTCCACCCCGAGAGCATCGCCTCGGAGCACGGCCATCGCATCCTCGACAATTTCCTGAAGCTCGCGGCGCGCTTCCGGCAGGAGCACGGCCGGGCTTCCAAGAAGGAAGAGGCCCTTTCATGAGCGACCTGAAACCGCTCATCGCCAAGCTCGCTGCCGGCCAGAACCTCACGCAGGCGGAGGCGCAGGAAGCCTTCGACGTGATGATGTCCGGCGAAGCGACGCCGACGCAGATCGGCGCCATCCTGATGGGCCTTCGGGTCCGGGGCGAGACGATCGAGGAGATCGCCGGCGCCGTCACCTCCATGCGCTCGCGCATGCTGCCCGTCGATGCGCCCGAGGGTGCCATCGACATCGTCGGCACGGGCGGCGACGCATCCGGCACCTACAATATCTCCACGGGCGCGGCCTTCGTCGTCGCCGGGGCGGGCGTGCCGGTCGCCAAGCATGGCAACCGCGCCCTCTCCTCGCGCTCGGGCGCAGCGGATTGCCTGACGGCGCTCGGCGTCAATCTCGATCTGCCGCCCGAGGGCATCGCCAGATGCATCCGCGAGGCCGGGATCGGCTTCATGTTCGCGCCGAACCACCATGCCGCGATGCGCCATGTCGGGCCGTCGCGCGTTGAGATCGGCACACGCACCATCTTCAACCTCCTCGGACCGCTCTCCAATCCGGCCCGGGTGAAGCGCTACATGCTCGGCGTCTTCGCCAAGGAATGGGTGGCGCCGATCGCCAACGCGCTGAAAAATCTCGATGCGGAGGTCGCCTGGGTCGTCCACGGCACCTTTGGCGAAAACGCGGGCATCGACGAGATATCCACGACCGGCCGCACCTATGTGGCCGAACTGAAGGACGGGCATGTGCGCTCCTTCGAAATCCATCCTTCGGAATTCGAAGTGGAGGAATGCCAGCCTGAGGATCTGAAGGGCGGAACCGGCGAGGAAAATGCCGCCAAGCTGAAGGCGATGCTGGAAGGCGAGCTCGGCCCCTATCGCGACGTGGTCGTGGCCAATGCCGCCGCCGCCCTGATCGTCGCCGGCAAGACGGATCTGGTGCAGGAGGCCGCCGACATGGCCAAGCATGCCATCGACAGCGGCCAGGCGAAGGAAGCTCTCGATGCCCTCATCCGCGTCTCCGGCGAAGCGGCGGGCGCGGCGTGAGCGACATCCTGAAAAAGATCGAGGCCTATAAGAGGCGCGAGATCGCGGCGGCCGAGGCCGCGCGCCCGCTCGCCGAGCTGAAGGCGCGGCTCGCCGATGTCGAGCCGCCGCGCGGTTTCCTCGACGCGCTCCGCCGAAAGGCCGCGGAGGGCAGGCCGGCGCTCATCGCCGAGATCAAGAAGGCGAGCCCCTCCAAGGGTCTCATCCGGGAAGATTTCGACCCGCCGGCCCTCGCCCGCGCCTATGAGGCGGGCGGTGCGGCGTGCCTTTCGGTCCTGACGGACGGGCCTTCCTTTCAGGGCGCGCCGGAATTTCTGAGCGCGGCACGCGATGCGGTGTCATTGCCGGCGCTGCGCAAGGATTTCATGTTCACGCCGTATCAGGTCTTCGAGGCCCGCGCCTGGGGCGCCGATGCGATCCTCGTCATCATGGCCGCCGTCTCCGACGAAGAGGCTAAGGTTCTCGAAGATGCCGCCTTCGAGCTCGGCATGGACGTTCTCGTTGAAGTTCATGATGAGGATGAAGTCACCCGTGCGCTCACGCTCTCCTCGCCTCTGATCGGCATCAACAACCGCGATCTCAGAACCTTCCAGACGAGCCTTTCGACCTCAGAGAGACTTGCGAAACTGATTCCGCAGAACCGGCTAATGGTCGGGGAAAGCGGGATTTTTTCTCCTTCCGACGTCGCCCGGCTGGAGCGGGCGGGCATCTCCGCCCTCCTCGTCGGGGAGAGCCTCATGCGCCAGGCGGACGTCGCCGCGGCGACGCGCGTCCTGCTTGCCGGCGAGGCGGCGCAGGCGGCCGAATGAGCCCACGGCTCACGCATCTTTCCGAAGATGGCCGCGCCGATATGGTCGATGTCGGCGACAAGGACGTGACGACGCGCAGCGCCACGGCCGAAGGCGCTGTCGCGATGGAAGCGGAGACGCTGCGCCTCATCCTCGACGGCAACATGAAGAAGGGCGACGTTCTCGCCACCGCCCGGCTCGCCGGCATCATGGCGGCCAAGAAGACCTCCGACCTCATCCCGCTCTGCCATCCCCTGATGCTCTCCAAGGTCGGCGTGGAGATCGAGGCCGACGAGGCGCTGCCCGGGCTGCGGGTCACTGCCACGGCTTCCCTGTCCGGGCGCACCGGGGTGGAGATGGAAGCACTGACGGCCGTCTCCGTTGCCTGCCTCACCATCTACGACATGGCCAAGGCGGCGGATCGGGGGATGCGCATCACCGGTATCCGGCTTCTCGCCAAGAGCGGCGGACGCTCGGGCGCGTGGCGCGCCGAATGAGCCTCATCTCCGTCGAGGAGGCGCTGCAGCGCGTCACGGGCGGAATCACCCCGACCGAAGAGGAAGTCGTCCCCCTCGCCCGCTCGCGCGGCCGCGTTCTTGCCCACGACCTTGCCGCACAGCGCGACCAGCCGCCCTTCCCGGCCTCGGCGATGGACGGCTATGCGGTACGCGCGGGCGAAGCCAGGCAAGGCGCGCGGCTGAAGCTTGTGGGGACATCGCGTGCCGGCGAGCGCTTCAGAGGCTCTCTGGGTGCCGGCGAGACAGTGCGCATCTTCACCGGGGCGCCCGTGCCCGAAGGCGCCGACACTGTCCTCATCCAGGAGAATGCGGAGCGCGACGGCGATATGGTCATCGTGCGCGAGGCTCCTGCCCCCGGGCGTCATATCCGCCCGGCCGGCCTCGATTTCTCCAGGGGGCAGACGCTGCTCGCCGCCGGCACAAGGCTCGGACCGCGCGAGATGGCGCTCGCGGCGGCGATGAACCACGGCACGCTTGCCGTGCGCCGCAGGCCGCGCGTCGCGGTGCTCTCCACCGGCGACGAACTGGTTGTTCCCGGCGAGACGCCGGGCCCCGACCAGATCGTTTCCTCCAACGGCGCAGCGGTTACGGCGCTCGCCGAGGCGGCGGGCGCGGAGGCGGTCGATCTCGGCATCGCCGTCGACAGCGAAGATGCCATCGCGGACGCCGCGGCCCGCGCTGGCGATGCGGACATTCTGGTGGTCATCGGCGGGGCCTCCGTCGGCGATCACGATCTCGTACAGCCGGCGCTGGCGAAGAAGGGCATGCAGGTCGATTTCTGGAAGATCGCCATGCGGCCCGGCAAACCCCTGATGTTCGGTGTCCTCGGTCCGACCAAGGTGCTCGGCCTTCCCGGCAACCCGGTCTCGGCGCTGATTTGCGGGATCGTCTTCCTGCGACCGCTGATCGCGGCCTTCCTTGGGCTGGAGATTCGCGACCGTTTCGTCTCCATGGCGCTGGCCGAGGACATTCCCGCCAACAACGAGCGGCAGGAATTCATGCGCGGGCGAAGCGTGGAAACGCCTGAAGGTCCGCGGATTCAGCCCGCCGAGCGGCAGGATTCCTCGCTGCTCGCGACGTTTGCCCGCTCCGACGTCCTTATCCTGCGGCCGGCTCATGCCCCCGCGGCGAAGGCGGGCGAGGTCGTGCCGGTCACCCTTCTGAAAGACGTTCTCGGCTAGTTGCCCCCCGAACGCGGACTTGCGGAACACCACATGAACATGTAGTGTGTTCGTGATTTGTCCAAGCTATATTTGGTCGCTGCTGGCGGCCTCGGGGAATCTCATGCTGACCAAGAAGCAATTGGAATTGCTGCTCTTCATCAACGAGCGCCTGAAGGAATCCGGCGTTCCCCCCTCCTTCGACGAGATGAAGGATGCGCTCGACCTCAAATCCAAGTCGGGAATCCATCGCCTGATCACGGCGCTCGAGGAGCGCGGGTTCATCAAGCGGCTGCCGAATCGGGCGCGCGCCCTGGAGGTGATCCGCCTGCCGGATGCGGTCAATCCGCGGCTCGGGCGCCCGCCGCAGCGCGGTTTCACGCCGAGCGTCATCGAGGGACGGCTCGGACGGGCGCCGCAGCCCGAGGAAGACTGGGAAGAGCCTTCGCATGGCACGAGCATTCCCGTCATGGGCCGGATCGCGGCTGGCGTGCCGATCTCCGCGATCCAGAGCCAGAGCCATTCGATCCCCGTTCCGCCCGACCTTCTCGGAAATGGCGAGCATTTCGCCCTGGAGGTGCGGGGCGACTCGATGATCGAGGCGGGCATCCTCGACGGCGACACGGTGCTTATCCGCAAGCAGGATACGGCCGAAACAGGCGACGTCGTGGTAGCCCTGATCGACGACGAGGAAGCGACGCTGAAGCGGCTGCGCCGCAAGGGCGCCTCCATCGCCCTCGAAGCGGCCAACCCGGCTTACGAAACCCGCATCTTCGGGCCAGACCGAGTGCGTATCCAGGGCCGGCTCGTCGGGCTGATGCGGCGCTATTAGCCGTCGGGACGGGCATCACGGATCGAACGCGGGCGGCCTTCGGGCCGCCTTTTTCGTCTCAGGTGGTCCGCTGCCGGTCCCGTTCCGGAAATCGCCCGCGAAAGCTTATGTTCATGGGCTTTTCCGCAAAGAGTTCAAAAGTCATCCGTTCCGCTCTAGAATTTGTCGAAGAAGGGCGAAGAACGCCCCGTGTCGCGAGACGTCCTGGCCGCGGCTCCTGCAGTGGAAGCCGCGAGGAGAACGGGAGGAACGGGATGAACGTTCGTCAAATGATCAATGAAAAGGGTGGCGAAGTCGTCACTTGCGGGCCGGAAACCAGTGTGAAGGAAGCCGCGGTCTCGCTCGCCGAGCACCGGATCGGCGCCGTCGTCGTCACCCGGAACAAGCGCATCGAGGGCATTCTCTCCGAGCGTGACATCGTCGCAGCGGTGGCCAGTCAGGGCGCTGGCGCGCTCGACAAGTCCGTCACGGCGTTCATGACGCGCCGCGTCGTCACGTGCCGCCTCAACCATTCGACGGACGAGCTCATGGAGATGATGACCAACGAGCGTTTCCGCCATCTGCCGGTGGAGGAAGACGGTCACCTCATCGGCATCGTCTCGATCGGTGATGTGGTGAAGCGGCGGATCGCCGAAGTTCAGCGCGAGGCCGATTCGATCCGCGAATACGTGACGAGCTGAAGCCGGGCGGGGCTTACGCCTTGCTGAGACGGGCCGTGCCCCCCTCGCCTTCCACGATCCGATAGAAGCAGTCGCCGCGACCCGTGTGGCAGGTGTTGGTGCGATCTGTGACCTCGACGCGCGCCAGCAACGTGTCCTGGTCGCAGTCGATGCGAAGCTCGATCACCGTCTGGATGGCTCCGGAGGTTTCGCCCTTCTTCCAAAGCCGCGCGCGTGAGCGGCTCCAGTAGTGCATGACGCCGGTCGAAAGCGTCGCGGAGAGTGCTTCCTCGTTCATCCAGGCGAGCATCAGCACGTCGCCCGTCGCGGCGTCCTGGGCGATGCATGGAAGGACGCCCGCCGAATTGAAACGGGGGCGAAAGGCTGTTGTCTCCTCGATGGTCTCGCCAGAGGAAATCTGGGCAGTCTCGGACATTTTCGGCCTAGCGGGTGGTCGGGCGCACGAGGTTGAGGAACTTCTCGCGCTCGGCCGGCTCCTCGTGGAAAAGGCCGGTGAAGCGCGA
Source organism: Afifella sp. IM 167 (assembly GCF_020144925.1). Taxonomy (GTDB): domain Bacteria; phylum Pseudomonadota; class Alphaproteobacteria; order Rhizobiales; family Afifellaceae; genus Afifella. Next base: position 189,489 of record NZ_NSLC01000002.1, on the reverse strand, counting down.
TGTCATGGTCGAGGAGCCGTGCTTCTGCACGCCGCGCATCGACATGCACATATGCTGCGCCTCTATCATCACGGCGACGCCGCGCGGCCCGAGCGTTTCTTCCAGAGCTTCGGAGATCTGGGCCGTCATGGTCTCCTGCGTCTGCAGGCGGCGGGCAAACGCCTCCACCACACGGGCGAGCTTCGACAGCCCGACGACGCCGTCGCTCGGATAATAGGCGATGTGCACATTGCCGTAGAACGGCAGCATGTGGTGTTCGCAGTGCGAATAGAAGGGAATGTCGCGCACCAGCACCATGTCCTGGTAGCCGCCGACATCCTTGAACGTGCGGGAGAGCAGCGAGGCCGGATCCTGCGCATAGCCCGAATAGAGTTCCTCGTAGGCGGATACAACGCGGCGCGGCGTGTCGAGAAGGCCTTCGCGGGCCGGATCGTCGCCGAGCCATGCAATCAGGGTGCGCACGGCCTCTTCTGCCTCCTCGCGCGTCGGGCGCCTGCCAGGCGTCGCCGCCGCGAAGAGCTTCACCGTGCTGTCCATGTCGCAAATCCTTTCGAAGGCGCCGCCGGGCGTCCTTCCCGCCATTGTCGTGCCGGCCGCCATTGTCGCGCCGGATGCTTGGCCGGGCGGGTGTGACGCCGCCCTCTCGGTCCTATATAAGGCGAAGTAACGAATTTGCCCAAGGGCGGCCAGCCCTTGGCGGAGAATGGACGATGATCGACGACGTCTATAACGCCCGGATCCTCGAATTCGCCGGCAACATTCCGCGCCTCGGCCGTCTCGAAAACCCGGACGCCAGCGCCAAGGCGCATTCGCGGCTTTGCGGCTCCACGGTCACCGTCGACCTGTCGCTCGAAGATGGCCGCGTCAGCGATTTCGCCCATGAGGTGAAGGCCTGCGCGCTTGGGCAGGCCTCTTCCTCCATCATGGCGCGCACCATCGTCGGCTCGACCCCCGAGGAACTGCGGCAGCTGCGCCGCGACATGCTTGCCATGCTGAAGGAGGACGGCGCGCCCCCGCAGGGACGCTGGGAGGATCTGAAGTTCCTGGAGCCGGTCCGCGACTACAAGGCGCGCCATGCCTCCACGATGCTCACCTTCGACGCCGTGGTCGACGCTCTCGACCAGATCGAGCGGGCGGGGTCCCGGCCGGACGCTTCCGCGGCGGCCTGAGCGATGACGAGTTCCGCCGAGCCGGCAGGAGGCGGGAGCCGCTCGCCGGCGGCCCTCGTGCTTCTCGGCATCATCCGGGTCTACCAGCTCACCTTCTCCTCGCTCTTCGGGCGCACCTGCCGGCATCTGCCCAGCTGCTCGGAATATACGAGCGAGGCGATCTCCCGCTTCGGCGCATGGCCGGGAATATGGATGGGGCTTGCCCGCTTCTCGCGCTGCCATCCCTTCGGCTCGAACGGGCTCGACCCCGTTCCCGCCCGCTTGCCCGAGGGCGGGCGCTGGTATAGGCCGTGGCGCTACGGCCTGTGGACGGGCCGGCACATCACCGACCGCTTTTGCGACTGAATACCGATGGAGCGGGCCCGTGGCCCGAACGCTGAGATCATGAGCCGGATCAAACTTCCCGACGGGCAGGAACGCGACCTGCCGGACGGATCGAGCGGAGCAGACCTTGCTTCCGCCATCTCCAAATCGCTCGCCAAGAAGGCCGTCGCCACCGAGATCGACGGCCGGCTCTGCGACCTCGCAGATCCGCTGCCCGACGGCGCGGTCGTCAGGATCGTCACGCGCGAGGATCCGGCGGCGCTGGAACTGATCCGCCACGACTGCGCGCATGTCCTGGCCGAAGCGGTGCAGACCCTCTTTCCCGGCACCCAGGTCACCATCGGCCCGGTGATCGAGGACGGCTTCTACTACGACTTCTACCGCGAGGAGGCCTTCTCGACGGAGGATTTCGCTGCCATCGAGGAAAAGATGCGCGAGATCGTCGCCCGCAACAGCCCCTTCACCAAGGAGGTCTGGTCTCGCGACGATACCAAGCGCGTCTTCGGCGAGATGGGCGAGGAGTTCAAGGTCGAGCTCGTCGATGCGATTCCTGAGGGCGAGGACGTCAAGATCTACCGCCAGGGCGAGTGGTTCGACCTTTGCCGCGGCCCGCACATGCCGGCCACGGGCCAGGTGGGCGAGGCTTTCAAGCTGACCAAGCTCGCCGGCGCCTACTGGCGAGGCGATTCCTCGCGCCAGCAGCTGCAGCGCATCTACGGGACGGCCTTCGCCAGCCGCAAGGAGCTCGACGCCTACCTCACCATGCTGGAGGAGGCCGAAAAGCGCGATCATCGCCGGCTCGGCCGCGAGATGAACCTCTTTCACCTGCAGGAGGAGGCGCAGGGCTCCGTCTTCTGGCATCCGAAGGGCTATGCGGTCTGGCGCGTGCTGGAAGACTACATCCGCCGGCGCCTCGACGAGGACGGCTATGTGGAGGTGAAAACCCCGCAGCTCCTCGATTCTTCCTTCTGGGAAAAATCCGGTCACTGGTCGAAATTCCGCGAGAACATGTTCGTCGTGCCCGACCAGATCCCGGCCACCGAAGAAGGCGGGCCTGTTCTCGCCGACGAGGTCGACACCTGGATGGCGCTGAAGCCGATGAACTGCCCGGCGCATGTGCAGATCTTCCGCCAGGGCATCAAGTCCTACCGCGACCTGCCGATCCGCATGGCCGAATTCGGCTGCTGCCACCGCAACGAGGCGCATGGCGCCCTGCACGGGCTGATGCGCGTGCGGCAGATGACTCAGGACGACGCGCACATCTTCTGCACCGACGAGCAGGTGGTGGGCGAGACGGAGCGCTTCCTGAAGCTCTTCTCTCGCGTCTACACCGATATGGGCCTCACCGACATCCGCTACCGGCTGGCCACACGTCCCGACGTGCGCGCCGGCGACGACGCGACCTGGGATCGTGCCGAGAAGTCGCTTGCCGATGCCCTCAGGGCCTCAGGCATCGATTTTGAGTTCGCGCCCGGCGAAGGCGCCTTCTACGGGCCGAAGCTGGAGTTCCATCTGACCGACGCGATCGGCCGGACCTGGCAGTGCGGCACCTATCAGCTCGATTACGTTCTGCCGGAGCGGCTCGACGCCTCCTATGTGGGAGAAGACGGCGAGCGGCACCGGCCGGTCATGCTGCACCGCGCCGTCTTCGGTACCTTCGAGCGGTTCATCGGCATCATCCTGGAGCATTATGCCGGACGCCTGCCGCTCTGGCTCGCTCCGGTGCAGACCGTCGTCGCGACGATCGTCTCGGAGGCCGACGGCTATGCCGAGGAGGTCGCGGCGAAGCTCAGGGCCGCCGGGCTGCGCACCGTCGCCGATCTCCGGAACGAGAAGATCAACTACAAGGTCCGCGAGCATTCCGTCGGCAAGGTGCCGGCTATGCTGGTCGTCGGCCGCCGCGAGGCGGAAGAAGGCACCGTTTCGGTGCGGCGCCTCGGCCAGAAGGACCAGGCGACGATGCCGCTCGACCAGGCGATCGCAACGCTTGTCGCGGAGGCGACGCCGCCCGATCTGCGGCCGGCCCGCGAAGCGAAGGCGGCCGCTGCCGCCTGACCTTTCCGGAGCGCGCGAAACGAGCGCCGGGCCCTTACTGGGCCTGGCGCTCGCCTTCCGGCTGCACGACATCGCTGAGGCGAACCTCCACGTCGCCGTTGGCACCGGAGCGCACGTCGAAATCGCGCGCATAGGTAATTCCGCCATGGCGCGCGACCGCGGTGTAGCCGCCTTCCGTCAGGATGATGTGCGGGAACGCGCCGACCGATTCGTGGATCGTGTCGCCGCCCTGCGTCAGCACCGACCAGCGCGTATTGGCAAGCGCCTCGCCGCCTTCCTGCTCGACGAGCTTCAGCGTCACCTCCGCGCCCTTGTGATGGATGATGGCCTGCGTTAGCTCGCCGGGCTTCACCTCGATGTCGGCACGAACGACGGCGTTGAGCCCGCCGTAGCGGCTGACGATATTGTAGGTGCCGGCATGCAGGCGCACGATGCGCCCGGCGGGAGCGTTGGGGGTGATGAGCTCGCGCTCTCCGTCCTCGACCAGCCGGTAAATCTCGTAGGTCACCTTGTCGGCGGCGAGAGGGAAGTCGTCGCCGACGACGGCCGAAAGACGAATCCCGCCCGCTTCCAGCACCACCGTCTCGTCAAGCGGCGCTTCGTCGAGTTCGATGCGTTGGGTCGCCCCGGCACGACCGAAAGCGGCATGGACGAGATAGCTGCCGGCCGGGAGAGTGAGCGCGCCCGAGCCGCCCTCGACGCTCTGGATGAGCGGCAGGGCGCCATCGGCGCCGGGCGTGGTATCGAAAATCCGCCAGGTCACCCCCTTCGCCAGCGGTACGCCGTCCTCGGTGAGCTTGGCATGCAGCGTGAGCTGGGTGCCGCCGATCACCGGCTGGCCCTCGCCATTGGTCCCGCCGGGGATGACGATCGTCTCCTCCGGTCCGGGCAGCTGAAAGTCGCTTTCGGGGCCCAGCAGGTCGAGTTTGTGGGGCGTTTCACTCTCATCGGGCGAGGGAGAGGCGCCGAACAGCGGCGGCGGGCCGCCAGGGCCTCCCGGCATCGCCGGCATGGCCGGCCGGCCCGGACCTCCAGGCTGAAAGCCGATTTCGGGGCCGGACGGCGGCTGCTGCGCCAGCGCGGTGCCGGCGGCAAGCAGCCCGGCCAGCAGGATCGCGGGGACGCGCAGGGTCGAAAGGAATGGCCAGGCGAAGCGGATCATCACAGACCGCTGTTTCATCGATGTCATCACGTGGTAAGCCGCCGAGCGTGGCGATTTCAAGATCGGCACAATAGCCCCGCCAGTACGGACAGGCCATGCACGACCTTCTCTCCCACCTGAAGACACGACGAAGCACCCCCAATGTCCAGCTCGGCGCGCCCGGACCGGACGCCCAGGCGCTCTTTGCCATGCTGGAGATCGCCGCCCGCGTGCCGGACCACGGCAAGCTCGCGCCGTGGCGCTTCATCGTCTACGGCAAGCAGGAGCGCGAAATCCTGGCGGAGGCGCTCGCCGCGATCGGCCGGAGCGACCCCGACGCTGCAGAAGCCGAGCGCAAGGCGGCGAAGGCCGCCGCCTTTGCTGAGGCGCCGCTGGTCGTCGGCGTGGTCTCAAGAGCGTCCGAGCATCCCAAAATCCCGATCTGGGAGCAGGAGCTTTCCGCCGGCGCCGTGTGCATGAACCTTCTTCATGCCGCCGCCGCGTACGGTTTCGGGGCGCAGTGGCTCACGCAATGGTTCGCCTATGACGCAGCCGCGCGCGCCGAGCTCGGCCTCGGAGCGGAGGAGCGCATGGCGGGCTTTGTCCATATCGGCACGCCGAAGCTGCCGACGCCGGAGCGCGACCGGCCCGATCTTTCCGCCCTCACCACCTTCTTCTCCAGGTAGGAGCCGACATGCACTATACGCCCGCCGATAAAGACCACGGCCTGCCGCACGACCCGTTCAAGGCGATTGTCGCGCCGCGCCCGATCGGCTGGATATCGAGCCTCGACAAGGACGGAAGGCTCAATCTCGCGCCCTATTCCTTCTTCAACGCCATCTCCGACCACCCGCATATCGTGATGTTCTCCTCCTACGGGGAGAAGGACAGCGCGGCGAACATCGAGGCGACGGGCGAATTCGTCTGCAGCCTCGCCACCTGGGATCTGCGCGAGGCGATGAACCATTCCTCCGCCCCCTACCCGCACGGCGTCAGCGAGGCGGAAAAGGCCGGGCTGGCAATGGCGGAGAGCCGCGTCGTGAAGCCACCGCGGGTTGCAGCGGCGCCAACGGCGCTGGAATGCAGACTGCTGAAGACCGACCGCATCGCAGGCCTCGACGGCCAATGGTCGGGTAACATCGTCGTCTTCGGAGAGGTCGTCTCGATCTATGTCGACGACGCCTTCATCCGTGACGGGCGTTTCGACCTCGCCGCGGCGCGGCCGATCGCACGGTGCGGCTACCGGGACTATGCGGTCGTCACCGGGCTCTTCGAGATGGTGCGACCGGAGCTTTAGTCGTTCCTGCCGGCGCGCTTCAAAAGCCGCTCGGCGAGTTTCAGGTGCGGGCGGTCGATCATCTTGCCGCCAAGACCGACCACCCCGGCGCCACCCGCTTGACGAAAGGCGTCGACGATGGCCTGTGCCTCGCTGATCGCCGCCTCGCTCGGCGTGAAGGCGCGGTTGATCAGCTCGACCTGGTTCGGGTGGATGGCGAGCTTGCCGGCAAAGCCGTCGCGCGCGGCCGCCTCGCATTCGGCCAGCAGGCCGTCAGCGCCCGAAAAGTCGGTATAGACCGTATCGACGGCGTCGACCCCCGCCGAGGCAGCGCCGAAGAGGCAGAGATTGCGTACCAGGCGGTATGGCTCGGTCCACCCGCCATTTGCCTCCTTGGTGGAGAGCGAGCCGATATCGGCCGAAAGATCTTCCCCGCCCCAGGCAAGGCCGGCAAGACGCGGCCCCGCCTCGTCATACGTGCCGAGCGAGAAAACGGCCCGCGCCGTCTCCGAGGCGATCGGCAGGATTCTCGTCGCGCCGTCCTCAATTCCGTGGAGCGCCTCGCCGACGGCGATACGCGAGGATAGAAGCGCCACGTCCGCCCCGCCGGCCGCCTTCGGCAGGACTATGCCGGAGGGGGCGCCGGTCATGACATGCTCGAGGTCGCTCTCCGAAAGCCCGCTGTCGAATGCGTTGATGCGCACGAAGAGCGCCGGTGCCGTCTTGCCGCGATGTGCCAGGAGGAATTCGCTCACCAGCTTGCGCGCTGCGCCCTTGCGGTCCGGCGAGACAGAATCCTCAAGGTCGAGAATCAGCGCGTCGGCGCCCGATGCGAGCGACTTCTGCAATTTGCGCTCGCTGTCGCCGGGAACGAAGAGATAAGAGCGCATGCTCAGGCCTCCGCCGGGCGGCGGCGCATGAAGGCCTGGCGCCGGCAGGAAGCGACAAGCTTGTCTTCCTGGTTATAGGCCCGGTGTTCGAACTCCACGATTCCTGCCTCCGGGCGCGAGCGCGATTCGCGCCGGCCGACCACTTCCGTCTCCACATGGATCGTGTCGCCCTGAAAGACCGGATGGGGGAATTTCACCTCGCTCATGCCGAGATTGGCGAGCGTGGTGCCGAGCGTCGTTTCCTGCACCGAAAGGCCGATCATCAGGCCGAGCGTGAAGAGCGAATTGACCAGCGGCTGGCCCCATTCGCTCTGTTCGGCGAAATGCCGGTCGATGTGGAGCGGCTGCGGGTTCATCGTGAGGGTGGAGAAGAGCATGTTGTCCATCTCCGTCACCGTGCGGCGGATCTCATGGGCGAAGCTTCGCCCGACCTCCAGATCCTCGAAATAAAGCCCGGCCATCGCCTCTCTCCCCAGGTCGTGAACGCAACCGAATGATTGCCGTTTGGTGTGCGCTTATAGTGAACCGATCATTAATCATCACCGTGCACGATCTCCATCAGGAGACTCGCCCACATGATCGTCGAACGCTTTCTCAACTGGATCGGTAGCGCCGCCTCGAAGCGCCGCGCGGAAGCGGCCAGCGCGCTGGCCCGTGCCTTCCTCACCTCGCCGCTCAGCGAGGACGAGCGCGACGGGCTGGAAGCGGCCATGACGATCCTCCTCGACGACCCGCATTTTTCGGTGCGCATGGCGCTCGCCAGCGAGCTCGCTGCGAGCCGCAAGGCACCGCACCACGTCATGCTGGCGCTCGCCAACGACCATGTCGAGATCGCGGCGACGGTGCTCGAAGCCTCGCCGCTCTTCCTCGATGCCGAGCTGGTCGATCTCGTGGCGACTCGCGAGACGAGCGTCCAATGCGCCATTGCCCGCCGCCGTCCCGTCTCGCGCTCGCTCGCGGCCGCCATTGCCGAGGTCGGCGATGTCGATGCCGTGATCGAGCTCCTGTGCAACGAGAAAGCCCATGTGGCGCGCTTCTCGCTCGATCGCATGGTCGCCCGCTTCGGCCATGAGGCGGAGCTGCGCGAGATGTTGCTGGCCCGCGAAGACCTGCCCGCTTCCGTGCGCCAGGCACTCGTGGAAGCGCTCGCCGACAGCCTCTGCGCCTTCGTCACCGAAAAGGGCTGGCTTTCGCCCGAGCGCGCCCGTGCCGCCGCCGATGAAGCGCTGGAAAAATCCGCCCTCGCCATGGCCGAGACGGCAACGCCCGCTGCGCTCGCCCAGCTCGTCTCGCGCCTGATCGACCGCGAGGAGCTGACGCCGACCCTTCTGGTGCGCTCGCTCGTTGCCGGCCAGCTCGGCTTTTTCCAGGAAGCGCTTTCGGCAATCTCCGGCATGCCGCACCGGCGCGTGGGTGCCCTTCTCGCCGCGCCGCGCTCCGCGGCGCTGCATGCCCTGCTGCGCCAGGCCGGCCTGTCGGCCGCGGTTCTGCCCGGCATCGTAGCGGCGCTCGAGGCGATGCAGGATCTGCCGGCCGAAGAGCTCGCCGGTCACGATTATCGGCGCGCCACACGCCTCATCGACGGCATCCTGGAGCGCTATGGCGCATGGCCTTCGCACGAGCTCGACGATCTTCTGGCGCTCCTGCGGCGCCTTGCGCTCGAGGCCAAGCGCGATGCGGCACGCGGCTATGCCCGCCAGTTCCGTATCGCGGCCTGACGGGCCCCCTTTGACTGGGAATCAGTAGCGGAACTGCTCGGCAAGGATGCGTTCGTCCCAGGAATGGTCCGGGTCGAACATGATGTAGCCGGTCGCCTTCTTGTCGGCCTTGATCTCCACCTCCCGAACGCTCTTGAACTCGGTGTGGTCGGCGACGGCGTTGACCGGCCGCTTTTCCGGCTCCAGCACCGTGATCGTGACCGTCACGTGGTCCGGCAGCAGCGCGCCGCGCCAGCGTCGCGGCCGGAACGGGCTGATCGGCGTCAGCGCCAGCAGCGGGGCGTTGATCGGGATGATCGGACCGTGGGCGGAAAGATTGTAGGCCGTCGAACCGGCGGGCGTGGCGAGCAGGATGCCGTCGCAGATAAGCTCGGCGAGGCGCTCGTGGCCGTCGATGACGAGGCGCAGCTTCGCGGCCTGGTAGGACTGGCGAAACAGCGCCACCTCGTTGATGGCCCGGGCCTCGATGGGTTCGCCGCCCTCGGTGCGCACCGTCATACGCAGCGGATGGATCGTGGAGGATTTCGCTTCCTCCAGCCGCTCCATCAGCCCCTCGGGCGCGTATTCGTTCATCAGGAAGCCGACGGAGCCGCGATTCATGCCGAAAATCGGCTTGCCGCCGTCCATATGGGCGTGCAGCGCCTGAAGCATCAGCCCGTCGCCGCCCAGCGCGACGATCACGTCCGCCTCGTCGGGCGGCACTTCGCCATAGGCGGCCCGCAGCACCTCGGCGGCTTCGAGCGCCTCGGCGGAATCGCTGGACATGATGGCGATGCGTGGCATGGTTCGGTCGAAGCAGCCCAATGGAACGTTGGCCCGCCTAGCACGAGGCCGGCCTTCGGCAAAACGGAGTCTTTGGCCATGAGCGCGCGTGACGGCGAGGCGGAGGCGAACCGGCTCGCCCTCCTCTACATCCCCTGCCCCGATCTCGACACGGCCAGGCGCATCGGCGCAAAGGCCGTCGAGGCGCGGCTTGCCGCCTGCGCCAACATCCTTCCCGCCATGATCTCCCTCTATCGCTGGAAAGGCGCGATCGAGGAGGAGAACGAGGCCGTCCTTATTCTGAAGACCGCGCCGGAGCGCGAGGCTGCGCTGCGGAAAGAAGTCGCCGGGCTGCACCCCTACGAGGTGCCGGCAATCCTGACACTGGAAGCGCCGCGCGTGAACGCCGCTTATGCCGACTGGGTGAAGGGTGAGGTTGGGGACTGAGGTTTGGGCCGGACGGAATAGCAGGTGCAGATGAGACCAGATTGCACCTCAGTCTCGCGATGGCCGATGTCGCCAGTCTCCGGGAAGAGCTTCACGCCGCTCCCTGCTCCCACTCCGCCTCCAGCATGGCGCTGATCTCCTCTGCCGGAACCGGCGGCGAGAAGAGGAAGCCCTGCAGCTCGTCGCAGCCGGCGGTGCGCAGATGCTCGCGCTGGCGTTCCGTCTCCACGCCTTCGGCGAGCACCGTCACGCCGAGTGCGTGGCCGAGATCGATGACGGCGTCGATGATCGCCGTCGAGCCGCCCGTCTCGCCGAGGCCCATGACGAAAGAGCGGTCGATCTTGACCTTGTCGACCTTGAGCGTGCGCAGGCGCGACAGGCTCGAATAGCCGGTGCCGAAATCGTCGAGAGCGATGCGGATGCCCGACTGGCGCATCGTCTGCAACTCGGCCTGGGCTCGGCTGTGCTCCGCAAGCAGGAGGCTTTCCGTTACCTCGACCTCCAGTCGCCGGGGATGAATGCCTTCTGCTGACAGGGTCGTGCGGATGCGAGCGGCAAGACCCGGGCGCTCGAAGGAGCGCGGCGAGACATTGACCGCGAGCACGAGGTCCGGCCAGGCGCGGGCATCGCGGCAGGCCTGCACCAGCACCCATTGGTCGAGACAGGAGACGAGGCCCGATTCCTCCGCGATCGGCACGAAGAGCGCCGGCGAGACGAATCCGAGACGCGGGTGCTGCCAGCGGACGAGCGCCTCGACGCCGACGAAAGTACCGTCGCGCGCTGAAAGCAGCGGCTGGTAATAGACGAGGAGCCCCTCGCCGCCCCTGGCGAGCGCAAGGCGCAATTCGTCCTCAAGCTGCCGCCGTGTTCGCATCGCTGCATCCGTCTCCGGCGAGAAGGCGCAGAAGCGCCCGCGCCCTTCGCGCTTGGCGGCATAGAGCGCGACGTCGGCGCGGCGCAGCACCTCGCTGCGGGAAAGCTCCGGCTCCAGCCAGGCGTAGCCGACCGAAACACCGATCGTGGCGCTGCCGCCCGGCACGAGGAAGGGATCGAAGCCGCAGGAAAGGATGCGCGCGGCGAAAGCCGTGACCTCTTCTTCCGAGGCGACGCCGCGCAGGAGGACGGCGAATTCATCGCCTCCGAGCCGGCCGAGCATGTCGACGCCCGAAAGATTGCGCTCCGCCCGCCCGGCAAACTGGCGGATCACCTCATCGCCCGCCTGATGGCCGTAGGTGTCGTTCACCTCCTTGAAGCGGTCGAGATCGACAAACAGGAGGACGGCGCGATCCTCGCCGGAGAAAGGCAGGAGCCGGTCGAGGCGATGGAGAAGGTGAGCGCGGTTCGGCAACCCCGTCAGGCCGTCGTGGTAGGCGAGATGGCGCGCATGCACCTCGCTCGCCTCCAGCGCGGCCGAACTGCGATAGATGTGACGGGCGTAGAGGCCGACCACGAAAAGGACGACGAGGCCGGTGAAAAGGGCGGTCGGCAGGATGGCCTTCAGAAGGTGCTCACCCGGAAGGCGCGGGTCCCAGACGAGATAGGCGACGGGAGCGCCATGACCGCCTGTGACCGGCAGCGCCGTCTCCCAGGCGCGTGCGGTGTTGGTAAGGCGGATGCGGGCATCGGAGAGCGCATAGGCCGAGCGCAGCCGCTGGAGAAAGGCACTGTCGAGAAAGACCGCGGAGAGAAGGACGCCCTCCTCGCCCGGCCGGATCGCAAGGCGAGCGGAGTGCGGAACGATCTGGATCGCGCTGACCACCGCCGGACGGCCGTCGATCAGGGTGATGCCACGCCGGGCGTTCTCCTGCTTTCCTGTCGTGGCACCGCTGCGCAGCGCAGCAAGGTGGGGACCGAAAGCCGCGATCATATCTTCCGCCGGCCCGCCGGCTAAACGGTCGGAGCGCGCCTGCACCAGAATCTCATCCTTCGCGGAGAGGATGATCGTGCGATCGTGCTGGAAGTAGTCGCGCATCCAAAGGCCGATGTTCTCGTGGAGCCATTCGCGGTCATCGGCGCGTACCCGCCTCGCCGCCTCGTCCCATGAGGCGACGCTTTTCTGGTCTTGGGAAAGGCTCGCGACCTCTTCTGCGATGGCGCGGCCGACCAGCATGCGCTGGCGCTCCAACGCATCGGCGTCGGTCTGGGTGACTGCCCGGGCGACGACGAGAAGGGTTCCCGTCAGCGCCAGCAGCGCAAACAGGCTCGTGAGCCACAGGATCTGGGTCGAAAGAGGCTTGGTATACACGTCGTCGTTGCCCGGCCGAGGGGGTGGCGACCATACCTCTCTCCGCGCAAGCCTTTGCGAGGCTGTCCTAGACGAGCCGGGCTCCGCCCTTCCCGCAAACTTGCTTAATCAAGTGCGAGCGCGACCTGCTCTTTGCCCTAGCGCCTCTCCACGTCGGGCCGCAGCCAGAGATAGCCATGAGGCATCAGCTTGGTCTTCTCGCCGGGGCCAAGGGAGGCATAGTCGATAGGACCGGAGAAAACCGGCTTCATGGCCTCTGCCTCCCCGGTCGGGGCCTCCAGCTCGACCTCCTCCCCGGAGAGGTTATGGAAGGTGTAGAGCCGGTTGCCCTGCCATTCGTAGCGCAGGCCCAGGATGCGGGTATCGGTATCGAGAACCTGCCAGTAGCCCCAGCCGATCTCGGGCTCGGCGCGGCGCACGCGCACGAGCTCCTCCATGAAGGTCAGAAGCGAATCCGGTTCGCAGCGCTGGTCCTCGATATTGATCTTCTCGTACCGGAACGGCCCCTTCGAGAGCACCGGACGGACGAGGTCTTCGGGATCGGCGACGGAAAAGCCGCCATTCTTGCGGTTCGACCATTGCAGCGGCGTACGCACGGCATTGCGCTCCTCCAGGCTCTGGTCGTCGCCCATCCCGATCTCCTCGCCGTACCAGATGACCGGCGTTCCGGGCAGCGCGAACATCAGCGCATAGGCAAGCTTGAGGCGGGCGATGTCGCCTTCCAGCATCGGCGCCAGACGGCGCCGGATGCCGCGGTCGTAGACGATCATGCCGGGATCCGGGGCCAGCGCGCCAAAGACCTCCTTGCGCTCCTGCGACGTCAGCCGACCGAGATCGACCTCGTCGTGGTTCCGCAGGAAGGAGCCCCACTGCCCCTCTACCGGCAGGTCCGGCATGATGTTCATGATGCGGCGGATCGGTTCGGCATCGCCGCGCACGAAGGCCAGAAACGTGTGCTGGTTGAGCAGGAAATTGAACACCATGTGCATGCGGTTGCCGTCCGGCCCGAAATAGTCGGCAACGTCCTTCATGGTCACATTGGCTTCCGCGAGCATCACCGATTCCGCCTTCCGCCAGGAAAGGAAGCGGCGCATGTCGGCGAGATAATCCGCCGGGTCCTCCGGCGGCTTTTCCTTCAGCCCGAGATACTCGATGAGGAAGGGCACGGCGTCGATCCGGAAGCCGGAGACGCCGAGCTGCAGCCAGAAGCCCATGATCTTGTCGATCTCCTCGCGCACCCGCGGGTTGGCGATGTTGAGGTCGGCCTGGTGCTTGTAGAAGCGGTGGAGATACCAGGCCTTGGCTTTCTGGTCGTAGGTCCAGATCGCTTCCTGCACGCCCGGGAAGACGATCCCCTCATGGATGTTCTCCGGCTTTTCCTCCGACCAGACGTACCAGTCGCGATAGGGCGAGTCGGGGTCGGAGCGCGCCGACTGGAACCATGGATGATCGATCGAGGTATGGTTGACGACGAGGTCGACGAGCACCTTCAGACCGCGGTCGTTCGCTGCGCGGGTGAAGTTGACGAAGTCGCCGAGCGAGCCGAGGCGCGGATCGACGCCGTAGAAATCTGAGATGTCGTAGCCGTTGTCGCGGTTCGGGCTCGGATAGAAAGGCAGCAGCCAGATGCAGGTCGCGCCCAGCGCCTCGATATGGTCGAGCCGGTCTGCGAGCCCCTTGAAGTCGCCCACACCGTCGCCGTCGGAATCCATATAGGCGTCGACATCGACGCAGTAGATGACGGCATTCTTGTACCAGAGATCGAGCATCCGGCTTCCTTCTTCAGGTTTCCTCACGAGGCGTCCGGCGCCTCCGTCAGGCGGAGAACTCCAGGAGCACGGCTTCGTTGCCTTGCAGGGAAAGAACCTCGCCGACGCTTTCCGCCTCGCGGTTACCGAGAACGGAAAGGACGATGCGCCCGCCGCGCGCCTCCGGCGGCAGGGAGAGGGCCGCCGGCTCGGCGCCAAGATTAAGGGCGACGAGCAAGCGCTCCGTGCCTTCCTCGCGGCAATAGGCGAGCACGTCGCCCTCCGCTTCCACCGGGCGGTAGGCGCCGACGGCGAGTGCCGGGCGCGTGCGCCGCAGATCGAGGAGCCGGCGGTAGAGGCAGAGCATGGAACCCTCGTCCTGCCTTTCGTCGGCGACGTTGCGTTCCGGCTCGCGCATGTCGATGGGGAGCCAGGGCTCGGCCGTCGTGAACCCGGCGCCCTCGCTGGCGTCCCATTGCATGGGCGTGCGGTAGGCGTCGCGATTGAAGCCGAGGCCCGGCTCGTTCTTCTCCCACGGATCCTGCACGCGGTCCGGCGGGATCGGTACGTTCTGCATGCCGATCTCGTCGCCGTAATAGAGCGTAGCGGTGCCGCGCAGCGTCAGCAGCAGCATCGCCGCCACGCGCGCCTGCTCCGTCCCGACACGGCCGGCAATGCGCTGGCGGTCATGGTTGCCGAGCACCCAATTTGGCCATCCGCCTTGGGGCAGCGCGGCTTCGTATTCGCGGATCATGCCGTCGATCTGGCGGGCGTGCCAGGCCGTCTCCAGAAGCTGGAAATTGAAGGGCAGATGGGCGCCCGAGAGATCCTCGCCGTAATAGGCGACGAGGCGTTCCAGCGGCAGGTAGATCTCCCCGATCAGGACGCGTTCGTCGTATTCCTCCAGCACGGCGCGCATCTCGGCGATGATCTCGTGCACCTCCGGCTGGTCGGCGGAATACGCCTGGACGAGGCGGCCGATCTCCGGGTCATTCTCGCTCCAGCCGGGATTGACCGGATTGTCGCGAAATCCGGCATCCTTGATCAGGTGCCAGATGACATCGACGCGAAAGCCGTCGACGCCCCGTTCGAGCCAGAAGCGCAGGACGTCCATCATGGCCGCGCGCACATCGGGATTGCGCCAGTTGAGGTCCGGCTGCTCCTTTAGGAAGGCATGGTAGTAGTACTGGCCGGTGATCTCGTCGAATTGCCAGGCGCTGCCGCCGAAATTGGAAATCCAGTTGTTCGGTGGCCCGCCGCCGGGTGCCGGATCCTTCCAGATGTACCAGTCCCGCTTCGGGCTGGCGCGATCCGACCGGCTCTCGGCGAACCAGGGATGGCGATCGGATGTGTGGTTCGGCACGAAATCGAGGATGACTTTCAGCCCGGCCTCGTGGGCGTCGGCAAGCAGGGCGTCAAAATCGGAGAGGGAGCCGAACATCGGGTCGACACCGCAGTAATCGGCGACGTCGTAGCCGAAATCGGCCATCGGCGATGGATAGAAAGGCGAGATCCAGATCGCGTCGACGCCGAGCCAGGTCAGGTATGGCAGCCGCTCACGGATGCCGGCCAGATCGCCGATGCCGTCGTCATTCGAATCCTGAAAGGAGCGCGGATAGATCTGGTAGACCGTCCCGCGCTTCCACCACAGCATATCTTGCATAAATCCCCTTCGGCTCCAGGCCTTTCTGTTCGGGGGTTCAACTGCCGGGATGGATTTCGGTTCGACCCCATCGGGTCGAACAGGCGGCTTTTTTC
This sequence comes from Afifella sp. IM 167, assembly GCF_020144925.1. GTDB lineage: Bacteria > Pseudomonadota > Alphaproteobacteria > Rhizobiales > Afifellaceae > Afifella. Next base: position 173,956 of record NZ_NSLC01000002.1, on the reverse strand, counting down.
CTCGCAGAAGAGAGGCGCCAACATGGTGCCGGCTGAGGGACTCGAACCCCCGACCCCCTGATTACAAATCAGGTGCTCTACCAACTGAGCTAAGCCGGCCCTGCGCCTGTTCGCGCGATGTGGCCCTGCATTTGATGCCGGTCCCGGCGCCCGCGGTCAACTGGCCGATAGCGGCAGTGCTTTTCAGAGGGCCGGTACGCCCTGCCATGGGCGGCGCATCGCCGGGCGGGCTGTCCTTATGTCGCTCTTGGCGGGGCCGGCCGAACCGACCCGAAGCGCGTGCGCGCCCCGCGCGGCCAACCTTTCCCGGTCGATGACGATCGGAGCCCGGCAGCCCGGCGGCGCCGGCAGGGCGGTGACGATCACGTCAGCCTTGTCGCAATCCTCGGCGAAGGCGAGCGGCGAAAGGACGTGGGAAAGGCGCAGGCCGCCCTTCATGGCAAAAAGGCAGGCCTCGCCGTCGCAGAGAAAGCCCTCCGCCAAACCGCCCTCGCCCGCCCTTTCGTTCGTCAGCCACATATCGGCGAGATAGGAGCCGGCGCGCGCGCCCTCGACGCGCAGGATGCCGTCCGCGCCGCGCGCGGCGATCGCCTTGCCGGATTCTTCCACGATGAGATCGGCGTTTGAGGAAAGCGCGGCAGCCAAAAGGGCGCCGACGAGGAGCGGCACGAGGCCGTAGAGCCGCACGGGCGAGCGCCAGAGGCAAAGCCAGAGGAAGCCTGCGGTGGCGATGAGGAGCGTCCAGGCGGGAAACGGCGCGATGGAAAGACTGGAGCCCGGAAGCCCGGAGACCCAGCGCGCGGCGGCGAGGACGAGGTCGATGCCCGTGGTCATGACGGCCAGCGGGAGCGGATCGAGCCCGAAGGGCATGAGGGCAAGCGACAGCAGGCCCGCCGGCATCACGACAAGCGAGACGAGTGGCATGGCGAGGAGGTTGCCGAGAAGGGAATAGGAGGCGAAGCGACCGAAATGGTAGGCCGCGAAGGGCGCGGTGGCGAAACCGGCGACGAGCGTCGTCAGGGCAATGGCGAGCAGCGCCCCGGCGAGCCTGCGCGTCAGACGCCATGGCCAGGAAGGCGGTTCGGCGAGACGATCGACCGGCCGCTCGCGCCAGAGCTCCCAGACGGAGATCAGCGCTGCGACAGCCGCAAAGGACATCTGGAAACCGGGCTCGGCCACGCTCTCCGGCTGAAGCGCGACGACGATGAAGGCGGCGATCGCGAGATTCCGGAGCGAAAGCGCCGGCCGGTCGACGAGAATTGCGGCAAACATAACGCCCGCCATGACGAAGGCGCGGATGGTTGCGACGTTGCCACCTGAGATGGCGAGATAGAACGTGCCGACAGCAAGGGCCGCGATGGCGGCGATCTTCCTGAGCGGCCAGCCGAGGGCGGCGCCTTCCATGAGCGCCATTCCGGCGCGCACCAGCCAGAAGGTGGTGCCGGCCATCAGCATCATGTGCAGGCCTGAGATCGCCAGGATATGCGCCAGGCCGGCGACGCGCAGCGTCTCCGCCGTCTCCTCGCCGATCAGGCCGCGCTCGCCGACCAGAAGCGCGACCGCCACGGCTCCGGCTTCTCCCGGAGAGGCGTCTGCGATGCGGGCAGCGACGCGCTGGCGAAGAGCGGCAAGGATGCCCAGAGGGCGAAACCCGCGCGGCTCCTCAATTACCGTGAAGCTGCCGAAGACGAAGCCGCCGGCGCCGATCCCATCGAAGAAGGCGGCACGCGCCGGATCGTAGCCGCCCGGCATGGCGGGCCCCGGCACGGGCGAAAGGCGCGCCCGGGCGGTGACGATGCTGCCCAGCGGCGGCGGATCGCCCCGGAATGTGAGACGGATCCGCTCAGGCGTCCTTGCCTTACCGATTTTAGCGATCCGCACGCTGTCGAGAACGGCGCGCGGCGCGCGGCCGGCCCGGATCTCGATATCCAGGACGCGCCCGCGCACCTCCCCGCTCATCGTCCGCTCGAGCTGCGGTGCGGTCAGGCTCTCGACCCGGAGTTTCGCTGCGCTTGCGCCGGCGAGAAGCGCGGCGAGGAGGACAAGGAGGCCGAAAGGGCCGCCCCGCCACCAGGAAAGGAAGGCCGCCAGGGCGGCAAACAGCGCCGCGGGAAGGAGCGCGCCGAGAAGCGGTTCGCGCGGCAAAGCGAAATAGACAAGCGCGCCCAGGGCGAAGGCGACGGCGACGAAGAGGAAGAAGCGGCGCTCTTCTAGATCGCGGGCGATCTGCCGCGAGAGGCTCGCCGCATGGGCGGCAACACGCCACCGCAGGCGGCGGAGGGGACCCGGCGCCGAGAATCCGGGAAAAGCGGTGCCCAAAACGGCTGCCCGCCCCTGCGATCGCGCTTGTCTGGCGCCCCCGTCCACCCTTGCAAGCTCCCGGTGCTCTGGCTAGACCAGCGCATCCTAGCTCCGGACCCGCCGCCGACCAATCGCGCGGGCTGGCCCAGGTGATTTCAGCATTCTCAAAGGCCGACGATGCCCTCCCCCGTTACCCGCTTCGCCCCCTCGCCGACGGGCTTCCTGCATATCGGCGGCGCCCGTACCGCCCTTTTCAACTGGCTCTATGCGCGCGGGCGCGGCGGCAAGATGCTGCTCAGGATCGAGGACACCGACAGGGCCCGCTCGACCGATGCGGCGATCGCGGCCATCCTCGACGGGCTTTCCTGGCTCGGCCTCGACTGGGACGGCGAGCCGATCTCGCAGGCCGGCCGCGCCGAGCGCCATGCCGAGGTCGCCTGGCAACTCGTCGAATCCGGCCATGCCTATCGCTGCTACGCCTCGCAGGAGGAGCTCGCCGAGATGCGCGAGAGCGCCCGCGCCGAAGGCCGTGCGCCGCGCTACGACGGCCGCTGGCGCGACCGGGCCCCCTCGGAGGCGCCGGAGGGCGTGAAGCCCGTCATCCGCGTCAAGGCCCCGCAGGAAGGCGAGACGATCGTCAACGATCACGTCCAGGGCCGCGTCGCCTTTCCCAACCGCGACCTCGACGATTTCATCATCCTGCGCTCGGACGGAACGCCGACCTACATGCATGCCGTCGTCGTCGACGACCACGACATGGAGGTCACCCATGTCATCCGCGGCGACGATCATCTCACCAACGCGGCACGCCAGACGATCCTCTACGAGGCGCTCGGCTGGAAGGTGCCGGAATGGGCGCATATCCCGCTGATTCACGGGCCGGACGGGGCGAAGCTCTCCAAGCGGCACGGGGCGCTGGGCGTGGAGGCCTACCGCGCCATGGGCTATCTGCCGGAAGCGCTGAGAAACTACCTCGCCCGCCTCGGCTGGGGCCATGGCGACGACGAGATCTTCTCCACCGAACAGGCCACTGAATGGTTCGACCTCGACGCCATCGGCAAGGGGGCGGCGCGCTTCGACTTCGTCAAGCTGCAGAACGTCAACGGCCACTACATGCGCCTCGCCGAGGACGACCGGCTCGTGCGCGACCTCCTCGCCGTCCTGCCGGAGATGGAGGACAGGCCGGCGATACCCGCCTCGCTGTCGGCCGCCGAGCACGACAAGCTCCTGATGCTGATGCCGGGCCTCAAGGAGCGCGCCAAGACCCTCGTGGAGCTCGGCCATTCGGCCGCTTTCCTCTTCGCCTCAAGGCCCCTCGCGCTCAACGAGAAGGCCGAGAAGATCCTGGACGCGGAGGCGCGCGCCCGTCTCGGCCGGCTCGCCGCGAAGCTGAAGGCCGCCGAATGGAAGATGGAGGCGCTGGAGGAGGCGGTCCGCGAATTCGCCGAGGCCGAAGAGGTCAAGCTCGGCAAGGTCGCCCAGCCGCTCCGCGCCGCGCTGACCGGCTCCAATTCATCGCCCGGCATCTTCGAGGTGATGCTGGCGCTCGGCCGCGAGGAGGCGCTCGCCAGGATCGCCGACCAGGCCGCCTGAGACGGGGCGCGCGGCCCCTCTCCCGCGCGGCATCGCGCCCTGCGGGTGCGACCTCTCGTCTTGCGATGCAGTGCAAAAACCGATAGCAGTCTCCCCAGCCAATACCACGAGGCGTGGGGCCTTTTCCGAGCGGAACACCTGCCCGCTCCCAGGCGAAAAGGCCTCGTGTCGATCCACAACAGGGGTGAAGCGTATGAGCGAGTCGAAGGCGACGTTGAGCATCGGCAATGAGAGCTGGGACTTCCCGGTTCGTCACGGGACCGTCGGCCCGGATGTGGTCGACATCGCCTCGCTCTATCGCCAGACAGGCCGCTTTACCTACGATCCGGGATTCACCTCCACCGCCGCCTGCGAATCCGACATCACCTATATCGACGGCGACGAAGGCATCCTGCTCTATCGGGGCTATCCGATCGAGCAGCTGGCCGAGCACGGCGACTTCCTGGAGACCTGCTACCTGCTGCTCTACGGCGAGCTGCCGACGCAGGCGCAGAAGGACGACTTCGACTACCGCGTCACCCACCACACCATGATCCACGAGCAGGTGTCGCGCTTCTTCGCCGGCTTCCGGCGCGACGCGCATCCGATGGCGATCATGGTCGGTTCGGTCGGCGCGCTCTCGGCCTTCTATCACGACTCCACGGACATCACCGATCCGTATCAGCGCATGGTCGCCTCGCTGCGCATGATCGCCAAGATGCCGACGCTGGCGGCGATGGCCTTCAAGTACCATATCGGCCAGCCCTTCGTTTATCCGAAGAACGACCTCGACTACGCCTCGAACTTCCTGCGGATGTGCTTTGCCGTCCCGGCTGAGGAATATGAGGTCGATCCGGTGCTGTCGCGCGCGATGGACCGCATCTTCATCCTGCATGCCGACCACGAGCAGAACGCCTCCACCTCCACGGTGCGGCTCGCCGGCTCCTCCGGCGCCAATCCCTTCGCCTGCATCGCGGCGGGCATCGCCTGCCTCTGGGGCCCGGCGCATGGCGGCGCCAACGAGGCGGCGCTCAACATGCTGCAGGAGATCGGCACGCCGGACCGCATTCCCGAGTTCATCGCCCGGGCGAAGGACAGCAACGATCCGTTCCGCCTGATGGGCTTCGGCCACCGCGTCTACAAGAACTACGATCCGCGCGCGAAGATCATGCAGCGCACCTGCCACGAGGTTCTGGAGGAAATCGGCGTCAAGGACGATCCGCTCCTCAACGTGGCGATGGAGCTGGAAAAGATCGCGCTGACGGACGATTATTTCCTGGAGAAGAAGCTCTATCCGAACATCGACTTCTATTCGGGCATCACGCTGAAGGCGCTCGGCTTCCCGACGACGATGTTCACCGTCCTCTTCGCGCTCGCCCGCACGGTCGGCTGGATCGCGCAGTGGAAGGAGATGATCGAGGATCCCTCCCAGCGCATCGGCCGTCCGCGGCAGCTTTATACGGGCGCGACGCAGCGCGACTACGTCGATCTCGGCGCCCGCTCGTAAGCCTCAGGCTTCAGACCGAAAAGTCCGACCTTGGCCGCCCCCTCGGGGGCGGCCTTTTTCATGTCCCTGCTGCAGCGTGGGCAAGCACGATCGCGGCAGCGCGCTCGCTCGGCGTGCGTCCGTCATCGGCCACCATGATCGCGTCGAGGCGATCAAAGGCGCGCAGCTGCGCCCGCCGGGCGGGGCCGTCGGCCAGGAGCGGCAAGAGGTTGCCGGCCAGCACTTCGGGAGGCCCCTCTTCATCGATGAATTCGGGCACCGCATTCTCGCCGAGAACCAGATTGGCGAGCACGATCGAAGGCACGCGCAGTAGCCACCTCAGCCGCCGCGCCAGGGGGTCGACCCTGTAGGCCACGACCATGGGGACTCCCGCCAGGGCGAGCTCGAGCGTCACGGTGCCGGAAGCCGCGAGCGCGGCATGGGCGCGCCGGAATGCCTTCAGCTTGTCGGCCTCGCCCAGGACAATCTCCGGAGCGACCGGCCAGGCGGCGGTACGCGCGCGAATCTCGTCCGCAAGATGGCTGACGGCGGGAAGGATGAACCGCGTCTCGGGGCGGTGGCTGGCGATCCGCGCGACCGTCGCTCCAAAAGGCTCCATGAGCCGCTTGATCTCGCTGTGCCTGCTGCCGGGCAGGATGAGGACGACCGGCTCTCTGGCGAGGTCGCCGCGCTCTCCCTCCGCCGGACGGATCTGCGCGCGGCGCTCGATCAGCGGGTGGCCGACATAGGTGCATGGCGGCCCCCCGAGCTTTTCGTGGACCTCGGGCTCGAAGGGAAGCAACGCCAGCACGTGATCGACATAGCGCGTCATGCGCGGGGCCCGGCCCGGATTCCAGGCCCAGACGGAAGGCGAGACGTAGTTCAGCACCGGCAGATCCGGCAGACGCTTGCGCACGCGCTTTGCCACCGAATGGGTGAAGCCGGGGCTGTCGATGATGACGAGGACATCGGGTGCTCCCGCGACGACATGAGCCACCGTCTCGCGGATGCGCCGCAGGATCGTGGGCAGCCGCGCGACGACGGCGACAAAGCCCATCACCGACACGTCCTCTATCGGAAAGAGGCTCTTTACGCCCAGTTCCTCAAGCCGCTCGCCGGCAAGGCCGAAAAATTCCGTGTCGGGGCGTTCCCTGCGGATGGCGGCGACAAGCCCGGCGCCAAGATGATCGCCGGAGGCCTCGCCGATGACGAGGGCAATGCGGAGCGGGCGCGCGCTGCCGTCGCTCACGAGCGGGCCCGGATCCCGTAGAGGAAGAGGCGCGCGCGACGAAAAGCGTCGAGCGTCTCCTCGCGGCCGACCAGCATGGTGCGCCCCGCCTCGCACACGATGCCATCGAGACCGGCCAGAACCGCCCGTTCGACCGTCTCCGGGCCGATTGTGGGAATGTCCAGCCGCGGATCCTGGCTCGGCTTCATGCATTTGGCCATCACCCCGCCCCGGCGCGGGATTCGCCGCATCGTGCGCATCTCGCCGACGCGCTGCAGCAAACCGTTGGTACCTTCCGCGCCCTCCAGCGCCACGACGCGATTACCGCAGGCGACGGCCGCCTGGCCGATATCGAGGTCGCCGATGGCCCGCGCGGCTTCGACTGCCTTGCCGATCTCTTCCTCGTCGATCGGCTCCCTTCCTTCAACGATCAGGCCCGCCGGGCAGGCAAGCTCCGGCGCGACGGAAAGCGGGTCGATGAGCGAGAGACCATGCTCCTCGAAGATGCGGGCGGCCGAGCTGAGCGCGCTGTCGTCGCCGCTGCGGATTGCCGAAATGACGCGCGGCATCAAACGCAGAGCGCCGAAATCGGGGCGGATATCCTTGATTTCCGGGCGCTTGACGGCCCCGACGAAAACGACCTCGCGGCAACCGCTCTCGTTCAACAGGCGTTCGAGCCTGCCGACCTCGCCCCAGCGAATGCGAAACAGCGGAAAGCCACCGGTGTTTTCCTCCTCCGCGTCGCCGGCAAGACCGAAGATGAACGGGCTGCGACCCGCCCGCGAAGCGGCCTCGGCCAGAAGGCCCGGCAGCCTGCCGCTGCCGGCGAGGATTCCGAGCGGCTCGCCCGCCCGTCCCGGCGTCAACTAAACCTCCCGACCACCGCGCGGCGTGCAGATGGCTCGATCTCCTCCGCTCCGGATGAAGGCGACGATCCTCTGCACGTTGACGTCATCCGGGAAGGCCGTATCCACGTCGGCCAGCCGTTCCTTCAGGGTGCCTTCCTGGGCGAAGAGCAGCCGGTAGGCGCGGCGCAGGGCGTGAATCGACTCGCGCTCGAAACCGCGCCGCTTCAGCCCGACGATGTTGAGCCCGCCGAGATTGGCCCGGTTACCAATGGCCGAGCCGAAGGGAATGACGTCGTTTTCAAGGGCCGACATGCCGCCGACGAAGGCGTGCGTGCCGATGCGCACGAACTGGTGGACGGCGGCGCCGCCGCCAACGATGACGAAATCCTCCAGCACCACATGGCCGCCAAGCAGGACATTGTTGACGAGAATGACCTCGTTGCCGATGACGCAATCATGCGCCACATGCGCGCCGACGAGAATCAGGCAGCGCTCGCCGATGCGCGTCACCAGACCCCCACCCTGCGTGCCCGGATTGATCGTGACATGCTCGCGGATGATGCAGTGCGCGCCGATGTCGAGCCGGCTCTCCTCTCCCTGATACTTCTTGTCCTGCGGCGGCAGCCCGATGGAGGCAAAGGGAAAGATCGTCGTGCCCTCGCCCACCGTGGTCGTGCCCTCGACGCATACGTGCGAGCGAAGCGAGACGCCGGCGGAAAGCTTCACATGAGGACCGACGACACAGAACGGACCGATCTCGACGTCGTCAGCAATCTCGGCTTCGTCCGCGACAATGGCAGTCGGGTGGATGGAGGTCACGCGCTACTCGTCCAGGACCATGGCGCTCACCTGCGCCTCGGCCACTTTCTTTCCGTCCACCTCGGCGACGGCAGCGTATTTCCAGATCGTGCCGCGCCGCTTCATCTTGGTGACGTGATATTCGACCGTATCGCCCGGAATGACCGGGTGGCGGAACTTGGCCTTGTCGATCGTCATGAAGAAGACTCGCTTGGGCACTGAGGTCGCCGAGGCGAGCACGCAGAGCGCGGCCGCCGTCTGGGCCATTCCCTCGATGAGCAGTACGCCCGGCATGATCGGGAAGGAAGGGAAATGACCGACAAAATGCGGCTCGTTCATGGTCACGTTCTTGATGCCGACACCGCTCTCGTCACCGCGAATATCGCGGATGCGGTCGACCATCAAAAAAGGATAGCGGTGCGGGAGGGCTTTCAGAATCGCATGGATGTCTGCCGCTTCCAGCCGCGTCGGCGTCTCGTTCATCGACCTCTCCGGTACCGGCCCCCCAGCGAGGTGCCGTCAATCCTTATCGTCCAGACCCAGTTCGCGCCGCGCCATGCGAATCATGACCATCTCTTCCCGAAGCCAGTCCTTCGCCGCCCTGGCAGGCACTCCGCCCCAGCGCACACCTGGCGGAACGTCGCTGTGTACAACGCTGACCGAGGCGATCTGGGCGCCGTCACCGATGGTGACATGGCCGTTTATGCCTGTTTTGCCGCCAATCGCAACATAGTCGCCAAGCTTGGCGGAGCCGGAAATCCCGACCTGCGCGACGATGACGCAATGACGACCGATCTCCACATTGTGCCCGATCTGCACCTGGTTATCGATCTTGGTGCCTTCACCGATGACGGTGTCTCGGTTGGCGCCCCGGTCGATCGTGGTGTTGGCGCCGATTTCCACGTCGTCCTGGATGATGACGCGACCGATCTGTGCGACCTTCAGATGGCCGCCGGGGCCCATGGCGAAGCCGAAGCCGTCCTGGCCGACCTGAACGCCAGGATGAATCATGACGCGGTTGCCGATCAGGGCGTGCTGGATGGTCACGTTCGGCGCGATGCGGCAGCCGCGCCCGACGGCAACCGCCCTGCCGATGACGGCGCCCGCGCCGATCAACGTGCCGGAGCCAATCTCCGCGAGCGGGCCAATGACAGCGCCGGCTTCCACACGCACCCCGTCTTCCAGCCTCGCAGTCGGGTGGACGGTGCCCGCGATCGCAGCGTCTTCCGCGGCTGAGCCAAAGCCCGTCGGCGCGACGGCCTCGGGAAAGGCACCGGCGAGAACCCGGGCGTAGGCGCGGTAGGGTTCAACGGACTGCAGAAGCATGAGGCCGTCCGGCACCTTGGCGGCATATTTCGGCGCGCAGAGGCAGGCAGTCGCCTGCGTCGTCTGGAGGTGCCTGGCGTATTTGGGGTTGTCCAGGAAGGTGAGATCGCCCTCCCCGGCCTGCTCGATCGGCGCAACGCCCGTGATCTCGGCGGATGGATCGCCGCGGACGAGTTCCGCGCCGGAAAGCCTTGCGACCTCGTCGAGGCGCAACGAGGCGAAAGACGGAAAGAAGCGCGACCTATCCATTGGACCCAGCAAGAACGCGGGGCCGGCCCGAGGGCCGGCCGGCAGGATCAGAAGCGCGTGCCGCCACCGATGCGGAAGAACTGCTGCTTGTCGTAGTCCTCCGAGGTCAGCACGTAGGCGAAGTCGGCCCGGATCGGTCCGAGCGGCGAGGCCCACAGCAGGGAGGCACCGACGGAGGAGCGAAGGGTCGCATTATCGTTCACGGTGACGCCCGGAATCTTCGTCGCATCCGTTTCCCAGGCAGTGCCCGCGTCGGCGAAGAGGCCGGCGCGAAGCCCGAGCTCGCGCGGCAGGACCGGGAACGGGAAGATCACTTCCGCCGTACCTGCGATGAAGTAGTTGGCGCCGAGCGCATCGCGGGTGGAGGCGTCACGCGGGCCGATGCCGGAGGGCTCGAAGCCGCGGATCGTCTCGCCGCCCTTGTAGAAGGCGTCGAGCAGGCGGACGTCTTCACCGATACCGGTGATGTTGCCGCCCTGGACCTTCAGCATGCCGACGACTTCCTGGTCGACCCACAGCTCGCGGTAGGCCGCAGCCATGAAGGTGGAGCGCAGGAAGGAGACGTCGCCACCGACACCGGTGAACTCCTGCGTGAACTTGGCATACATGCCGTCGCGCGGGTCACGCTTGTTGTCGAGCGTGTCGTAGATGAGGCTCCAGACCGCGGTCGACAGGATGGCATCGCCTTCCGCCTGACAGACGGCGCGCGACACGTTGGTCGGGCAGCTCGTCAGACCCTGGGTCTTCAGGTCGAAGCCGGGGACGTTGATCTCCTGCTTTTCGATCTGGTAGCCGAGCTGGACCGTAAAGTCCTCGGTGATCGGAAGGCCGAAGGTGATGCCGCCGCCGTTCGTCTCGTAGTCGTAGGAGCGGTAGTCGTTGTCGTCATACGTCTTGCGGTAGATGTTGAAGCCCGCAGAAATGCGACGTCCCAGGAAATAGGGGTCCGTGAAGGCGAATTCGTAGGTCCTCGACGACTCGCCGCCGCCAACGGCTGCGCGCACATAATAGCCGCGTCCGAGGAAGTTCCGCTCCGTCAGCGACACGTCGCCGATGATGCCTTCGCTCGTCGAGTAGCCGGCGCCGAAGGAGAACTCGCCCGTCGCCTTTTCGGTGACCGCCACGTTGACGACGACGCGATCGGGCGCGGTGCCCGGCTCGGCGCTGATGGCGACCTTCTCGAAATAGCCCAGGTTGTTCAGACGACGCTCGGCGCGGTCGATCAGCACGCGATTATAGGCGTCGCCCTCGGCGATATCGAACTCGCGGCGGATGACATAGTCGCGGGTCCGGTCGTTACCGGTGATCTCGATCCGCTCGATGTAGGCGCGCGGACCTTCGTCGACGACGTAGGTGACGCCGATCGTCTGATTGACCGGATCTCGGTCAATACGAGGACGGACCTGCGCGAAGGCGTAGCCGGAGCCCGCAAGCTCGATGGTGATCGCCTCCATCGACTTCTCGACGTCCTCGCTGGAATAGACGCGGCCCTCGTGACTGACCGCTAGGCGGCGCAAGGCCTGCGGATCGATGCCCGGGATGATCGTGTCGACGTCGATGGCGCCGAAGCGGTACTGCTGACCCTCGTCGATCGTGTAGGTGACGAAGAAGGCGTTCCGCTCGCGGTCGAGATCGGCGATCGAGGAGACGATGTTGAAGTCGGCGTAGCCGTGATTGAGGTAGAAGCGGCGCAGGCGCTGCTCGTCCGCGGACAGCTTGTCCGGATCGTAGGTGTCGCTGGAGCGCAGGAAGCTCAAAAGGCCCGTCTCGCGCATCTCCACGACGTTGCGCAGGCGCCCGTCGGAAAAGCTCTTGTTGCCGATAAAGGTGATGCGCGAGACGCCCGTCTTCGGACCTTCGGAGATCTCGTAGACGAGGTTCACGCGATTCTGCGGCAGGTTGATCGTCTTCGGCGTCACCGAGCCCTGGAAGCGTCCGGCGCGCCGGTAGAGCTCAAGGATTCGCTGGACGTCGGTCTGCACCTTGGCGCGCGTGAAGACGCCGCGCGGCCTGGAGGTGACGGCGGAGCTGAGCTGCTCGTCCTTGTACTTCTTGTTCCCCTCGAAGGAGATCCGATTGATGATCGGGTTTTCCTCGACGGTGACGACGAGCGTGCCGCCGCGCTGGTTGATCTGCACGTCGGAGAAGAGGCCCGTCTCGAACAGGGCCTTCAGGGATTCATCCACGTCCTCGGCGGAGAAGCTGCGTCCGGGCTTGACCAGAAGGTAGGCGCGAACGGTTTCGGCATCGACGCGCTCGTTGCCCTGCACGGCGATCGAACTCACCACCGCCGCATGGGCCGGCGTCACGCTCGCCTGCACCGAGAATACCGCGACCGCGAGGATCGCCAGCAGCGCGAGGGTCCTGACGCGGATCGTACCCGCCGAAATACTATGTCTCATATGCCGTTGCCCGGTCTCTTGTGTGCGGTGACCGCCCCAAAACACAGAGGCGGCCCTTGGAGTCGCATCGTCCGTATCGCAATCTTTCCTGACCCACGCAACCAGACACCCCCGGCCCGATGGCGTTTTTGCTGGTCAAGTGGCGATTCGGCAACGACGCTCAAATGCCCGTCATTCTTACGATATCGTTGAACGTGACGAGCACGAACAACATGATCACGAGGGCGAATCCGATGCGGAAGCCCATCTCCTGAGCCCGTGCCCCGAGCGGTCGCCCGCGGGCCGCCTCGATGGCGTAGAAAACGAGATGCCCGCCGTCGAGCATCGGCACCGGGAAGAGGTTGAGGAGCCCGATGCTGACGGAAAGGATGCCGACGAGATGGATGAGGCCGATCGCCCCGCCCGACTCGGCAACGATGCCGGAGACCTGCGCCACCCGCAGCGGGCCGCTCAGCTGGTCCGTGGTCTCGCGGCCCGCAAAGAGGCGCCCGACATAGGTGAGCGTGCGCTCGATGATCGTGTAGGTCTCCCTCACGCCTTCCACGACGGCGCCGCCAGGGCCGTAGCGCTCCAGCTTCATGTCGGCGGAGCGCGAGACGCCGAGGACGCCGACCCGCTGGGTGCTGCCGAGCCCGTCCGGTATCTCCTGGCGCCGCGGCGTGGCGACGAGGTCGACCGTGCTGCCGCCGCGCTCGACGGTGAAGGTGAGCTCGGTACCGGAAGCCAGTGCCACGACACGCTGCACGTCGGTGAAGGTGGAAACGGCATTGCCGTCGATGGCGAGAATCGTGTCGCCCGGCTGAAAACCCGCCTCCTCCGCGGCACTGCCAGGATTGACCACCTCCACCGTCGGCGTCGTCACCGGCTTGCCGACAAAGCCGAAGATCGCGGCGAAGACGACGATGGCGAGGATGAAATTGGCGACCGGGCCGGCGACGACGACGAGTGCGCGCTTCCAGACCGGGGCAAAATGGAAAAGGCCGAAACGCTCTTCCGGCGGCGTCTCCTCCAGCATCTCCGCATCGGGAATGGAGGCGCCATTCTCGTCGCCGACAAACTTCACGTAACCGCCGAGCGGGATGAGGCTGACGCGCCAGCGCGTGCCGCGCCGGTCGAAGAAACCAAAGAGTTCGCGCCCGAAGCCGATCGAGAAGGTCGCGACGCGGATGCCGCACCAGCGTGCGACGAGGAAATGGCCGAGTTCGTGGATGAAAACGACGACGGTGAGGACGATCAGGGCCGGAACCGCGTAGCCGATGAGGCCCCCACCCGTAGAGGTCAGGAATTCCAGCATGTGTTCGGCTTCCTTCTCTGTCCCTGCGCCCTTGTGCGAGCCCTTCAGGCCGCCTTCAGGCGCCGCCTGGCGAGCGCACGTGCCTCGCCATCCAGCCTTAATGCCGACTCAACGCTTTCCGGCTCATTAAGCAGGCCAGCCTTGTCCGCATCTTGCAGCACGTCTTCCACGAGGGCCGGTATCGCCATGAAGGCGATCTGACGGCCGAGGAAGGCGGCGACGGCGATCTCGTTGGCCGCATTGAGCACGGTCGTCGATCCCCTGCCCGCCGCAAGCGCTTCCTGCGCCACCCTCAGGGCCGGAAAACGCCGCAAATCCGGCTTTTCAAAGGTGAGCGTGCCGATTTCGGCAAGGTCGAAGCGGCTCGTCGCCGTCTCGGCCCGGTCCGGCCAGTTCAGACAATAGGCGATCGGGCGGCGCATGTCAGGGGCGCCGAGTTCGCCGTGCCAGGAACCGTCCTTGAAAACCACGAAAGCATGCACCTTCGACTGGGGATGGATGAGGACGTCGAGCTGCTCCATCGGCACCGCAAAGAGATGATGCGCCTCGATCAGTTCCAGCCCCTTGTTCATCAGCGTCGCCGAATCGATGGTGATCTTCGGGCCCATGGACCAGGTCGGATGGCAGAGCGCTTCCTCCACCGTCACCCGCTCCAGCTCCGCCGCGCTCTTGGCGCGGAAGGGGCCGCCGGAGGCCGTCAGGACGATCTTTTCGATCGCGGACGTCTCGTTGCCGTGCAGGAGCTGGTGGACGGCGTTGTGCTCCGAATCGACGGGGAGAATCTCCACACCGTATTCGCGCGCCAGCGACATGAAGGCCTTGCCGGCGCAGATGAGGCATTCCTTGTTGGCGAGCGCGATGGTGTTGCCGGCGCGGATGCCGGCGGCCGTCGGGGCGACACCCGCGGCGCCGACGATCGCCGAGATCAGGCGATCGGCGGGCTCGGCGGCGGCTTCGCACACGGCCTCCTCACCCGCGGCGACGCGGATGGAGGTGCCGGAGAGCGCTTCCTTGAGGTCGCCGTAACGTGCCTCGTCGCTGATCACGGCGAGCTTTGCATCGAGGCGCCGGGCGACGGCGGCGAGTTCCATCGCCTTGCTGCCGGCGGTGACCGCATGCACGCGGAAGCGGGCACCGTCGCCGAGCCCGCGATCGCGCTCAAGGATATCGGCGGCGCTGTCACCGATCGAACCGGTGGCGCCCAGAATCGAGACTGTTCGCAAGATCAGGAGACCCAGTCGGGCAGTGGAGCGCCGAGGCCGAGGAAAGCGAGGATGAGGGCAAGGATGGCCGCGGCGTAGAGGCCGTCGACGCGATCCATGAAGCCGCCATGGCCCGGGATGAGCGAACCGGTGTCCTTCACGCCAAAGCGCCGCTTTAGCCAGGATTCGCCGAGATCGCCCGCCTGCGCCGCGACGGAGAGAAGGAGCGCCGCGAAGATGGAGGCGAAGAAGCCGGCCGAGGTGGCGATCGAGAAGATCACGCCCATGACCAGAGCTGCGCCAAGGCCGACGAGCGCACCGGAAACCGTCTTCGACGGCGAGATCGCCGGGGCGAGCTTCTGGCCGCCCAGCGCCCTTCCGCCGAAGAAGGCGGCGATGTCCGTCACCCAGACGACGAGCAGAACGAAAAAGATGGCGAGGAGGCCGTGGGCCTCATCGGCGCGGATCGCCAGAAGCGCCGCACTCGGCAGCCCGGCATAAAGGACGCCGAAGGCGAGCCAGCGCGGGCGCGGATCGGATTTGGGATCGGCAAGCCCCTCTTCGAAGACGACCGTCCCGGAAGAGACGAGAGGGATGGCGAGAAGAGGCAGGAGGCAGATGATGAGTGCGCCGGCGAAAAGGCCGCCGGAAGCGACGATCAGCGCGAAAGCGAGGAGAGCGCCCATGCCGATGCGCCACGCCATCGGCTCCTCGGCACCCGTAAGCCGGGTCCATTCCACATAGACGAGCGCGGCAAGAGCCAAAACGAGCGCCAGAAACCAGATGCCGCCGAGCCAGGCGGGAATGATGGCCACTGGAAGGAGAAGAAGAGCGGAGATGACGCGCGTCTGCACGTCCTGCGGGCGCGGGGCGGTGGTTGCGCCCTCTTCCGGCTGGGCCAGCGCCGGGTCTGTTTCCTCAACCATGGAAAAGTCCTCCGAAACGGCGTTCTCGGCTGTGGAACTCGGCAATGGCCGCATCGAATGCCGCTTCATCGAAGTCCGGCCAGCAGACCGGCAGGAAGACAAATTCGGTGTAGGCGAGCTGCCACAGCAGGAAATTGGAGATCCGCGCCTCACCAGAGGTGCGGATCAGAAGGTCCGGATCACTCACTCCGGCGGTATCGAGGTGCTCCTCGAAAACCTTCTCGGAGAAATCCGCGGGATCGAGCTCGCCGGCAAGCATTTTCTCGCCGACGCGGCGAACTGCCCTGACCAGCTCGTCGCGTCCGCCGTAGTTGAAGGCGACCTGCAGGATGAGGCCGTCGTTATGCGCGGTTTCGGCCTCGGCGGAGCGCACCAGATCGAAGATGTCGCGCGGCAGCCCCTCCCGGCGGCCGATCACCTTGATCCGCACGCCGTTCGCCTTGAGCTGGGCAAGGTCGTTGCGGATGAAGAAGCGCAGGAGGTTGAAGAGGTCGTCGATCTCCGATTTCGGGCGCGACCAGTTCTCCGAGGAGAAGGTGAAGAGGGTGAGGACGCGGATGCCGCGCTCGCCGGCGTGGCGAACCGTGCGGCGGACCGATTCGACGCCGCGGCGGTGGCCTTCGATGCGCGGAAGCCCGTGGCCCGCCGCCCAGCGGCCGTTGCCGTCCATGATGATCGCCACATGAGCCGGAATCTCGCAGCCGGATTCGGCAAGCGGCAACGATTCGATCTGCGCTACTTTGCCCATCGCCTTCCCTGCCGCCTCCGGGCGCGCTCGAACGCGCCTTATCGTAGAGCGATTTCCGCCCGGATAGGTCCCTCTCATTGACGCACCGCCAAGCGCGGCGCGGGGCCGGATCGCCGGCCGCGCAGGTCCTGAATGTCTGCGCCGCAGTGGCCGCGGGCGCCGCTCAGACCTGCATGATCTCCTTTTCCTTCTGGGCGAGCATCTCGTCGATCGCCGAGATGTGCTCATCCGTCAGGCCCTGGATCTTCTCGCCCTCGGCATGGCTCTCGTCCTGGCTGACGCCGCCTTCCTTCTCGTGCTTCTTCAGCGATTCCATGCCGTCGCGGCGCACATGGCGGACCGCCACGCGGGCGTTCTCGGCGTATTTGTGGGCGATCTTGGCCATCTCCTGGCGCCGCTCGGCGTTGAGCTCCGGAATCGGGATGCGCAGGAGGTTGCCCTCCATGATGGGATTGAGACCGAGGTTGGAATCGCGAATCGCACGGTCGACGGCGTTGACGAGGGACTGGTCCCAGACCTGGACCGAAAGCATGCGCGATTCCGGCACGCTGACGGTGCCGACCTGGCTGATCGGCATCTGCGAGCCGTAGGCCGGGACCGTGATCGGATCGAGAAGGTTCGGAGAGGCCCGGCCGGTGCGCAGTCCCGCCAATTCGGTGCGCAAGACAGATACGGCGCCGTCCATCCGCCGCTTGATATCCTTGAAATCTACGCCTTCACTCATGTTTCGTCCCCGAGATCAGCCCGGGTCGCCGTCGGAGACAAGCGTCCCGACGGGCTCACCCGCAATAATGCGAGCGAGCGCCCGTGGCTCATGGATGTTGAATACGATTATCGGCAAGCGGTTATCACGGGCAAGGGCGAAAGCCGCCGTGTCCATGACGGCAAGGTTCTTCTCCAGAACCTCCTTGAAGCTCACCCGCTTGTAGAGGGTCGCATCCGGCACTTTGCGCGGATCGGCCGAATAGACGCCGTCGACCTGGGTCCCCTTCAACAGGGCGTCGCATTCGAGTTCGAGCGCGCGCAGCGCCGCACCCGAATCGGTCGTGAAGAACGGATTGCCGGTGCCGCCGGCCAGGACCACCACCCTGCCCTCGTCCATGTGCCATGCGGCGCGGCGGTGGATGTAGGTCTCGCATATGGACGGCATCTCGATGGCCGACATGGCGCGTGCCGGTATGCCGAGACGCTCCAGGGCCGCCTCGACGGCGAGCGCGTTCATCACGGTCGCCAGCATGCCCATATGGTCGCCGGTGACCCGGTCGCCGCCCTTGGCGGCGATGGCAACGCCGCGAAAGATGTTGCCGCCGCCGATGACGAGAGCGATCTCGGTGCCGTCGTTGCGGACCGCCGCGATCTCCTCGGCGAAACGGCGGACCGTGTTGTCGTCGATGCCGAAGGCCTGATCGCCGATCAGGGCCTCGCCGGAAAGCTTCAAAAGGATACGCTTGGGTCGCGGCCTGCCGGTCATGAGTGCTCTCGTCCTTCTCGCGGCATCCGCGTCAGCACCTTAAGCCCCCACTTTTCAGGCAGCGCCCGTCAGGCCCGCACCGGGCGCTTTTCAGCGCCCGCCTGCTGCAGCCGCCACTTCGGCGGCGAAGTCTTCTTCCTCACGCTCGACACCTTCGCCGAGACGGAAGCAGACGAAACCGGTGATCGCGATCGCCGCGCCGGCATCCTTCTCGGCCTCGGCCATCGCAGCCTCCACCGAGTGGTCCGGATCAATGACGAAGGCCTGCTTCAGCAGCACCGATTCCTCATAGAACTTGCGCATGCGGCCATCGACCATCTTCTCGATGATGTTCGCCGGCTTGCCGGACTCGCGCGCCTGCTCGGCGAAAACGGCACGCTCGCGCTGCACCGTCTCGGCGTCGAGGCCGTCGACATCGACGGAGAGCGGGTTGGCCGCGGCGATATGCATCGCCACCTGCCGGCCGAAAGCCGCAAGCTTGGCCTTGTCGCCGTTCGACTGCAGCGCCACGAGAACCCCGATCTTGCCAAGGCCGGGCGCTGCCGAGGCGTGCGCATAGCTCGCCACGACACCGGGTTCGGCGGAAAGCATCGCCGACCGGCGCAGGATCATGTTCTCGCCGATGGTGGCGACCGCGTCGGTCAGCGCCGTCTCGACATTCTTGTCGGAGCCGGCCATGGAAGCCGCCTTCACCGCATCGACCGAACCGTCCGTGGCGAGCGCCGCCTTGGCGATCTCCAGAACGAGCGACTGGAACCGCTCGTTGCGGGCGACGAAATCGGTCTCGGAGTTGACCTCGACCAAAGCCGCTTTGCCATCGGCCTCGGCGATGCCGATGAGGCCTTCGGCCGCGACGCGGTCGGCCTTCTTGGCAGCCTTCGAAAGGCCCTTGGCGCGAAGCCAGTCGACCGCGGCCTCCATGTCGCCATCTGTCTCTTTCAGCGCGGTCTTGCAGTCCATCATGCCGGCGCCAGTCTTGTCGCGCAGCTCCTTCACCATCTGGGCTGTGACAGCCATCGGTCCGTCCTCTTTATCTGTCTCAGGCGGCCTTGGAGGCGGCCTTCTGTTCCTTCACGAGCGCCTTGGCCTGGGCAACCCAGTCCTCGCGCTCAACGCGTCCCTTGGAGCCGAGCGCGTCGTTGAGGCGCTCGATCTCGGCCTTCTTCAGGCCGGCGACCTGGGCAAACTGGGTGATTCCGAGCGCGTTGAGGCGCTCCTCCACCTTCGGCCCGACGCCGGTAATCTTCTTCAGGTCGTCCGCATCGCCTTCCGGGCGCTCGAAGAGAGGCGCGTCGACGTCTGCCTCGCCAGCACCGGCCTGCGGCTCGCCTTTCGCCGGGGACGGCGGCGCCTTGTCGGCCTGCACGCCCGATTCCGGATCCGGGTTGGCCGCCTCTGCCTCGGCGGCCTGGAGCGTCTCGCTGTTGGCGGCGCTCTCCTCGGTGACGGCGCTCGCTTCCGGAGCGGCCTCGAAGGCCGGCTCGTCGTCGAGCGCGGCCTCGGTCACCTCCTCGGCGGCCCCGATATCGACACCGATATCGCCCTGACCGCGGGAAATGCCGTCAAGCACGGCGCGCGCCACGAGATCGCAATAGAGCGCCAGCGCGCGGCCGGCGTCGTCGTTGCCCGGGATCGGGAAGGAGATGCCTTGCGGATCGGAGTTCGTGTCGACGATGGCGGCCACCGGAATGTTCAGGCGGCGTGCCTCGGCGACGGCGATCGATTCCTTGTTCGTGTCGATGACGAAGAGGAGGTCGGGGATGCCGCCCATGTCCTTGATGCCGCCCAGCGCCCGCTCAAGCTTCTCGCGCTCGCGCGTCAGCGACAGGAGCTCCTTCTTGGTGAGGCCCTGCACGCCCTGCTCGACCATCTGCTCCAGCGTCTTCAGGCGCTGGATGGAATTGGAGATCGTCTTCCAGTTGGTCAGCATGCCGCCGAGCCAGCGGGAATTGACGTAGTACTGCGCCGAACGTCGCGCCGCGTCGGCGACGACCTCGGAGGCCTGCCGCTTGGTGCCGACGAAGAGAACGCGTCCGCCCTGGGACACGACATCGCTGACGGCCTGCAGCGCGCGATAGAACATCGGCACCGTCTGGGCGAGATCGATGATGTGGATGTTGTTGCGCTCGCCGAAGATGAACGGAGCCATCTTCGGATTCCAGCGGTGAGATTGATGACCGAAATGAACGCCAGCCTCGAGCAGCTGACGCATAGAAATATCAGGAAGCGCCATTTTCGTCTCCGGTTATGCCTCCGCAGGGTAGGACGGGAACCGCCACCGGATGCTCCACGTGGAGCAAGAGTTTCCCTGCGTGTGTGATGGGCGGCCGTATAAGTGGAAGGCCGCAGGATTGCAACGTCCAAATGGTGCGGCGCGGCAATGACCGCAAGCTCGCTACCCCGGAACGGCACCCGTACGCCCGGCCTATGCACCCGGGCGCGCACTCGGTTCCTCTTCGCGGCGGGCGCCTTGCGAGTGTCTTCCCGCTACTGAAGTTCGACGTGAACCACGCCCGGCATTGCCTTGATCGCACTGGCGATCTGGGGCGTCACCTGATAGTGGCCGGGCAGCCGTATCTCGATCTCACGCCTTTCGGCGCGGCGCATCAGCACGAGCGAGACGTTCGCCTCCCCTTCGGATCCGAGCCGGCCGGCGACCCGGTCCACCGGGCCGCTGTCCTCCAGATAGACGGTGAGGGAGCGCGACAGGCGCGCCGCCGCATCCTCCAGCGGCTCGATGCCAAGGACGCGGGTTCGCAGGTCGTCGGTCTCGTCTTCCATCTCGGCGGAGAGGCGGAAAAGGTAGGAATGGCCGGGTTCCAGCCGGTCGCGCCATTCAAAAAGGCTCTCCTGGTAGAGGACCGCTTCGTACTGGCCGGAAGGATCGGAGAGCGTCAGGATGCCGATGCGTCCGCCCGAGCGGGTGCGCTTTTCCTGCTTCCTGACGAGCGTCGCCGCCACCAGGCCCGCCTCCGCGCCGAGCCGGCGCACCGAATGGGCAAATTCTTCCCAGCTCTTGCCGCCCTTCTTGCGCACGACATCGGTATAGGCGTCGAGCGGATGGCCGGAGAGATAGGCGCCCACGGCCGCGAGCTCGCGCATCAGCTGTTCCGGCTTCGGCCATGATTCGGCGGGAAGCAGCGTCAGATCCGGCGCGTCGGTCGGCGCGGCGAAGAGATCGACGACGCCCGCCTCGCGGCGGGCATGATGCTCGGAGCCGGAACGCACCATGCGCCCGACATTGGCGAAGAGCGTGGCGCGGTCGAGTCCCATGCAGTCGAAGGCGCCGGCCTGGATAAGGCACTCAAGCGCGCGCCGGCCGATGAGGCGCGGATCGGTGCGGGCGACGAAGTCGGCCAGGCCCTCGAAGGGGCGATCGCCGCGCCGCTCCACGATATGCTCCACCACCTGGTGGCCGACGCCCTTCAGGGCGGAGAGCGCGTAGACGATGTCGCCATCCTCCACGTCGAAGACGATGCCGGAGCGGTTGATGTCCGGCGGCAGCACGGAAATGCCGAGGCGCTTCGCATCCAGGCGGAATTCACCGAGCTTGTCGGTGTTGCCCATGTCGAGGGTCATGGAGGCGGCCAGGAACTCGGCCGGATAATTCGCCTTCAGATACGCCGTCTGGAAGGCGACGAGCGCATAGGCGGCGGCGTGGGACTTGTTGAAGCCGTAGGAGGCGAATTTGGCGACGAGGTCGAAGACGGTGGCGGCGTCGGCGGCCTTGACGCCGCGGTCCTTGGCGCCCTCCACGAAACGCTCGCGCTGGGCGTCCATCTCCGCCTTGATCTTCTTGCCCATGGCGCGGCGCAGCAGATCGGCCTCGCCGAGCGAGTAGCCGGAGAGGGTCTGCGCGATCTGCATCACCTGCTCCTGGTAGATGATGACGCCGTAGGTCTCCTTCAGCGTCGGCTCCAGCTCCGGCAGCAGATAGTCGGGCTCCTCCTCGCCGTGCTTGCGGCGGTTGTAGGTCGGGATGTTGTCCATCGGGCCCGGCCGGTAGAGGGCAACAAGCGCGATGATGTCCTCGAAGCGGTCGGCGCGCATGCCGACAAGGGCGCGGCGCATGCCCTGGCTTTCCAGCTGGAAGACGCCGACCGTCTCGCCGCGGGCGAGCATCTGGTAGGTCGCCGGATCGTCGAGCGGCAGGGCGGAGAGATCGCAGGCGATGCCCCGCTTGGCGAGAAGCCGGATCGCCTTGTCGAGGACGGTCAGGGTCTTGAGGCCAAGGAAGTCGAACTTCACCAGGCCCGCCTGCTCCACCCATTTCATGTTGAACTGGGTGACGGGCAGCGGCGAGCGCGGATCGCGGTAGAGCGGCACCAGTTCATGCAGCGGCCGGTCGCCGATGACGATGCCGGCAGCGTGCGTGGATGCGTGGCGGTAGAGCCCCTCCAGGCGCGTGGCGATATCGAGGAGCCGTTCGACGACCGGCTCGCGCTCGGCCTCCTCGGCAAAGCGCGGCTCGTCCGCGACGGCCTGCTGAAGCGTCACGGGGTTGGCGGGATCGGCCGGCACCAGCTTGCAGAGCCGGTCCACCTGACCGTAGGGCATCTCCAGGACGCGCCCGACATCGCGCAGGGCGGCACGCGCCTGCAGCGTTCCGAAGGTGATGATCTGCGCCACCTGCTCGCCGCCGTAACGCGACTGCACGTAGGCGATCACCTCGTCGCGCCGCTCCTGACAGAAGTCGACGTCGAAATCCGGCATGGAGACGCGTTCGGGATTGAGGAAGCGCTCGAAGAGCAGGTTGAAGCGGAGCGGATCGAGGTCGGTGATGGTGAGCGACCAGGCGACGACGGAGCCGGCGCCCGAGCCGCGGCCCGGCCCGACCGGGATGCCGCGATCCTTCGCCCATTTGATGAAGTCGGCGACGATGAGGAAGTAGCCCGGAAACTTCATGCTCTCGATGATGGAGAGCTCCAGGGCGAGGCGGTCCCGGTAGTCCTTTTCCTCGCGTCCGGGAGCGGTGCCGAGCTTTTCGAGCCGGCGCGTCAGCCCCTCCTCGGCCTGGCGGCGCAGTTCGCCCGCCTCCTCGGCCTCGGCGGCATGCTCGTCCGCCACTTCCCCGGCGACGAAGCGCGGCAGGATCGGAGCCCGCGTCTTCGGCCGCGTGTGGCAGCGCATCGCCACCTCGACGGTGTTTTCCACCGCCTCCGGCAGATCGGCGAATCGCGCGGTCATCTCGGCCGGCGACAGGAAGGCGTGGTCCGGCGTCAGCTGGCGGCGGTCGTCTTCCGAAAGCACCCTGCCCTCGGCGACGGCCAGCAGCGCGTCATGCGCTTCGTAATCGTCGGCGGCGGCGAAGAAGGGCTCGTTGGTGGCCACGATCGGCAGGCGCTCGCCATAGGCGAGTTCCAGCACGCCCGCCTCCCCGATCCGCTCGGCCCTCATGCCGTGGCGCTCGACGGAGACGTAGAGCCGATCGGAAAAGATGCGCTTCAGGCAAAGCAGGTGCTCGCCGGCTTCCTCCCCCCTTCCCTCCGCGAAGGCGCGGTAGAGGATGCCGTCATGGCCGCCGGTCAGCGCTATGAGGCCCGCCCCGTGCTCGGCCAGAAGCTCCGGTGTCAGCGGCAGGCCGCCGCCCTCGGCGCCGAGATAGTGCCGGGTGACGAGGGCGACGAGATTCTGCCAGCCCTCGTCGGTGGCCGAAAGCAGGAAGATGTGCTCGCGCGGCGCAATGCGCGTCGTCTCGTAGCGCCCGCTCGCCACCGGCGGGGCGAAGGCGACGGGCAATTTGCAGCCGACGATCGGCTGGATGCCGGCGTCGGCCGCCTTTTCGGAAAATTCGAGCGCGCCGAAGAGGTTGGCGCTGTCCGTCACGCCCACGGCCGGCATCTCGGCCTTCGATGCCAGGTCGATCAGCTTCTTGACGGGAAGCGCGCCTTCCAGAAGCGAATAGGCCGAATGGCAGTTGAGATGGATGAAGCTGGGAGCCAAGAAGCACGATCCTCCTTTGCCCAGAGTACCGAGTCGCACCGACCAGCGACAGCGCGAATGCCCCTCGTCCCCGTCATTCGGGCCCGTCATCTGGAAGAGCGTTCAGCCCCGGCGCATTCCCGCCGCCGGTTTGCTAGGTTGCCGGCCATGAGTCAGCAATGCCGCCGCCGAGTGCCCCTACTCGCCTTCCTGGCGGCGCTCGTGCTCGCCGCCTTTCCAGCCGTGGGCGCGGAGGTGCCGGCGCAGCCGCGGCTCATCGGCAGCTTCATCGTACCGCCGGATGCGGGCGGCGAGGACGCGACCTTCGGCGGCATTTCGGGCCTCGACTACGATGCCGGGCGCGACGTCTTCTACGCCATTTCGGACGACCGGTCGGAGGAAGGCCCGGCCCGCTTCTACACGCTGCGCCTCGTCGCCGATGCCGAGGGCCTTCATGACATCGAGGTCGTGGCGACGACTTCCCTCCTGGGCAAGGACGGCAAACCCTTCGGTAAAGGCCGGATCGACCCGGAGGCCCTTCGTTTCGATGCGGCGAGCCAGCATATCTTCTGGACCAGCGAGAGCGGCGATCTCGGCAAGCCCGCGATCGCCGAGAGCGACCTTTCAGGGCACCTCCTGCGCAGACTGCGGCCGCCGCGCGCGGTCCGCTGGGGCAATGGCGGCAAAGAGGGGGTTGCCGACAATCTCGGCTATGAAGCGCTCGCGATCGTGCCTGAAAGCGGCCGGATCCTGGCGGTGACGGAGAACGCGCTGAAACAGGACGGCCCGCCCGCGAGCGCCACGGCCGGCAGCCTTTCGCGCATCGTGCTGATGGAACCGGACCGGCCACAATCCTACACCGAATATGCCTACGAGACCGATCCGGCGCCTTCGGGCGCCCTGGCGTTCTTCGCCGAGAACGGGGTCAGCGAGGCACTGGCCCTGGACGCGGAACGCTTCGTCTTCATCGAGCGTGCCTTCGCGCTCGGCCAGGCGCGCCGCATCGCGTTCTACGTCGTGACGCTCAAGGGCGCAGAAGAGGTCACCGGGCTTGCCTCGCTGAAGGGACGCGACGTAACGCCGGTCGAAAAACGCCTCTGGTTCTCGCTGGGCGCCGGCGCGTTCGGTATCGAGCCCGACAATATCGAGGCCGCGAGCTGGGGCCCGAAGATCGGCGGCGAGAGGACGCTGCTCGTCGCTGCCGACGACAATTTCGGCACGTTCGGGCAGAAGAACCAGTTTCTGCTCTTTGCCGTGCCCGGCATGCCGTGACGCCGCCAACTAGAAGCGATCCGC
The DNA here is from genome assembly GCF_020144925.1 of Afifella sp. IM 167. Classification (GTDB taxonomy): domain Bacteria; phylum Pseudomonadota; class Alphaproteobacteria; order Rhizobiales; family Afifellaceae; genus Afifella. The sequence continues at coordinate 148,887 of NZ_NSLC01000002.1, read as the reverse complement.
CCCCTTACGAGAGCGAGAGAAGATCGGCCCGCAGGCGGTCGGCATCGCCGCAGGCCAAGAGCCCCTCGATCACGGCATGCTCCCGGCGCCAGATCGGCACGGCCTCTGCAAGCAGCGCTCGGCCTTCCTTCGTCAAACGAAGCAATCTCCGGCGCCGGTCCCCCTCCCCGACCGCTACCGAAACGAGACCGCGGCGTTCCAGCGGCTTGAGGTTGGCCGTCAGGGTCGTTCGGTCCATGGCGAGGAGTTCGGCGACATCGCCCATGGCGGGCGGCGCCGGCCGGTTGAGCGACATCAGCAGCGAGAACTGCCCGTTGGTCAGATCGAGAGGCCGCAGAGCCGCATCGAAGCGGCGAGCAAGCGAACGCGCGGCGCGCTGCACGAAGAGGCAGAGGCAGGTGTCGCGCACTTCCAGCGTCGTCGCGTAGGTGGGGTCTTCTGCTTTTGACATGACCGAATTACGTTGATATCAATTTATCATGACCTGTCGTCAGGGTCGAGGCGCGCGGCAGCCGGTGGCGGAATGCCGCGATGCGGGGAGGAATCGATTTGACCCGGATCACCCTTCTAATCGGAACCACCAAGGGCGCCTTTCTCATGGAAAGCGACGCCAGCCGCGAGACATTCGATCTGCGCGGGCCGTTCTGCGAGGCATGGCCGATCAACCATGTTGTCGGCGATCCGGCAACCGGCGTCATTTACGCAGCCGGCGGGCATCCCTGGGTAGGTACGGATGTGTGGAGGTCGCCGGATCTCGGCAAGAGCTGGACCCGCTCGGGCAAGGGTCTTGCCTATCCGGAAGGGTCGGAGCCCATCCAGTCGGTGTGGAGCCTGGCGGTTGCAAACGGCCATCTTTATGCCGGGGCAAAGCCGGCCGGCATCTTCCGCAGCCACGACGGAGGCGAGAACTGGGAGCATTTGCCGGCGCTTGCCAACCATCCGACAAGGCCAAGCTGGAATCCCGGCGGCGCGGGTCTGACGCTGCACTCGATCGTCGTCCACCCGGAAGCCCCGAGGGAGCTGTGGGTCGGCATCTCAGCGGCGGGCGTCTTCTACTCGCCCGACGGCGGCGAGAGCTGGGAGCCGCGGAACGGCGGCACGCGCGCGGATTACATGCCGGAGGACCAGCGATATCCGGAAGTCGGCCAGTGCGTCCACAACATCGCCCCGGCGGCCGGCGCGGGAGGCCGGCTCTACCAGCAGAACCATTGCGGCATGTATCGGAGCGACGACGGCGGCCGGAACTGGGAAAGCATCGAGGCGGGCCTGCCCTCCGATTTCGGTTTTCCGGTTGCGGCCCATCCGCGCGATCCGGAAACTGTCTTCCTCCTGCCCCTCAACGGCGCGGAAAAAGGCCGCTTCGTTCCGGACGGTGCGGCGGCCGTGTGGCGCTCGCGCGATGGCGGCCAGACCTGGCAGGACCTGCGCGAGGGCCTGCCCCAGTCACACGCCTATTTCGCGGTTCTCCGCCAGGCCATGGCGACGGACCGCATGGATCCGGCCGGCGTCTATTTCGGCACCAATACCGGCTCGCTCTATGCGAGCTTCGATGAAGGCGACAGCTGGCGCCGGCTTGCCGAACACTTGCCGACCATCTTTTCGGTCGAAACGCTGACCCTGCAGGCGTGACAAGGTCGAACGACCTCAGATCGGCGCAAAGAGACCGAGGCTGATGAGGTAGAGGCTGCCGGTGAAGACGGCGGTGGCGGCGAAGGACAAGGCCTCGGAAGCGAAAATGTTCATCGTTGTCTCCCTCTCTGTTCCCTTAGTGTTCTCTTTTGCGCCTTTTCTGTCAAGTGCCCAGTTTCAGCGAGGCTATCAGGCGCCGATGGTGCGGGGCTTGTGTCCTTAGCCGGCTTGGCTTGCTGCTTAAGGGATGCTGGGAACGGCACGCGGGCGCGCCCGCCCGATACGTCGGCGAGACTCCGGTACGGGAAAAGGCCGCAACGCGTGCGGCGGCGGGCGTGCGCAAGCTTGAACCGCGCCTGTGGGCGATGCCTGGGAATTTTCGGCGACCCGCCTTCCCGGCACGAGACCCTTTCAGGCCGATGCGAGAACTGCGTACAGGCGGCTCGGCTTCCGTCGCTCAGCCCGCCCGGCTCAACCCTCTTCGTAAGGAACGACGAGCCCGTCCTTGAGCGTCACCGTGCGGTCCATCCGCCTGGCGAGAGCGAGATTGTGGGTGGCGACGAGCCCGGCAAGCTCCGTTTCGCGCACCAGAGTCGTCAGGGCTTCGAAGACGTGATCGGAGGTCTTCGGATCGAGGTTGCCCGTCGGTTCGTCGGCGAGGAGAAGGCGGGGCGCATTGGCAAAGGCGCGGGCGATCGCGACGCGCTGCTGTTCGCCTCCCGAGAGCTCGGCCGGCCGGTGGTCGGCCCGCTGGTCGATCCTCAGATAGGCGAGAAGCTGGCGTGCACGCTCGGTCGCCTCGCCGCGCGTGAGGCCGGCGATCATCTGCGGGATGATGCAGTTTTCCAGCGCCGAGAATTCCGGCAGGAGGTGGTGGAACTGATAGACGAAGCCGATCTCGGTGCGCCGCAGGCCCGTTCGCGCCTGATCGTCGAGGCTGCCGGTCGCGACGCCGCCGATAAAGACTTCGCCGCGGTCCGGCTTTTCCAGAAGCCCGGCCATGTGCAGGAGCGTCGACTTTCCAGCCCCCGATGGCGCGACGAGCGCGACGAGCTCTCCCGGGCGAATCGCAAGCTCGGCCCCCTTCAGCACCGGCAGCTCGCTCGCGCCGCTCACATAGACGCGCTCCACCTTGTCGAGATGAAGCACAGCATCTTTGGCTGGCGCGCTCATTCGTATCGCAGCGCCTCGACCGGATCGAGCCGGGCCGCCCGCCAGGCCGGATAGAGCGTGGCGAGGAAGGAAAGGAGGATCGCCATGATGACGATGGAAGCCGTTTCGCTCACATCCATGTCCGCCGGCAGCCGGGAGAGATAGTAGAGCTCGGGCGAGAAAACCTCCGTGCGGGTGATCCAGGTGACGAACTCGCGAAGGCTCTCGATATTGAGACAGACGAGTGCGCCGATCAGGAAGCCGGAGATGGTCCCGACCACGCCGATCGAGGCGCCGGTGATGAAGAAGATCCGCAGGATCGCGCCGCGCGTCGCGCCCATGGTGCGCAGGATGGCGATGTCGTGGCCCTTGTCCTTCACCAGCATGATGAGGCCGGAGATGATGTTGAGGGCGGCAACGAGCACGATCAGCGTCAGGATAATGAACATGACGTTCCGCTCCACCTGCAGGGCGGAGAAGAAGGTGACGTTTCGCTGTCGCCAGTCGGAGGAGAAGATCGGCCGGTCGGCCGCCTCCTCGATCGTGGCCCGCATCTCGCCGACCTTGTCGGGATCGTCGAGATAGACCTCGATCGCGCCGACCTCCTCGCCCTGGTTGAAATAGGCCTGCGCCTCGGGCAGCGGCATGAAGACGAAGGTGGAATCGTACTCCGACATGCCGATCTGGAAGATCGCCGTCACCCGGTAGGCCTTGACCCGCGGTGCCACGCCCATCGGCGTCACTGCTCCGCGCGGCGAGACGAGTGTCATGTTGTCGCCGACGAAGATGCCGAGCGACTGCGCGAGGCGCGAGCCGATCGCAATTCCGCCGGCGGTGTCGAAATCGTCGAGGCTGCCCGACTGGATGTTGCCGGACACGCCCGGCACCTTGTCGAGGTCGGCGCCGCGGATGCCGCGCACGAGCACGCCTGTGCCGCCGGGCGCAGCGCCCGAGGCCAGCGCCTGGCCCTCCACGAGCGGTATCGCGGCGCGCACGCCCGGCACCGCCGAGACGCGCTTTGCAACCGCGTCGTAATCGGTCAGCGGCGTATCAACCGGCTGCAGCACGAGATGGCCGTTGATGCCGAGGATCTTGTCGAGCAGTTCGGCGCGAAATCCGTTCATCACCGCCATGACAATGACCAGGGTCGCCACACCGAGACAGATGCCGAGGAAGGAGAAGCCGGCGATGACGGAGATGAAGGCTTCCTTGCGGCGCGGGCGCAGATAGCGCAGCGCCAGCATCCACTCGAAGGCCGAAAAGGGGCGTGTGGCGGCCGCCGCGCTCGCTTGCGGCCGCGCTCCGCCATCGCCCGCCGTTTCCGGCCTGCCCGCGGCTGCGCCCGCCCCGTCGCTCTCGGCTGTCTCCACGCCCGCTCCTCAGCCCTTCTCGTGGACGAGGCGGTTGACGGCCTCGTCGAGCGACAGGGTTTCCTTGGCGCCCGTGGCGCGATCCTTGACCTCGACCTCGCCGGCGGCCGCTCCGCGCGGTCCGACCACGACCTGCGTCGGCAGGCCGATGAGGTCCATGGTGGCGAATTTGGCGCCGGCGCGCTGGTCGACATCGTCATAAAGGACCTCGACGCCCGCCCTTTCGAGCCGCACCACCAGGCCTTCGGCGATCTCGTCGGTGCGCTCGTCGCCCGGCTTCAGGTTGACGACGCCGAGATCGAAGGGTGCGACGGATTTCGGCCAGATGATGCCCGCATCGTCATGACTCGCCTCGATGATGGCGGCGACGACGCGGGTCGGGCCGATGCCGTAGGAGCCCATATGGACAGGGACCATCTCGCCTTCCTGATTCGCCACAAGCGCGCGCATCGGTGCGGAGTATTTGGTCCCGAAGTAGAAAATATGGCCGATCTCGATCCCGCGGGCCGAAACGCGCCGGTCCTGCGGCACGTCCTCGAAAGCTGCCGCGTCATGCATGTCGTCGGTCGCCGCATAGGCGCCCGTCCAGGCTTCGATGATCGGCGACAGGTCGCCCATGAAATCAGTGTCCTCGCCGGGAATCGGCAGGTCGAGTAGCGTGCGGTCGCAGTAGACCGCGCTCTCGCCCGTATCGGCAAGGACGATGAATTCGTGCGAGAGGTCGCCGCCGATCGGTCCCGTCTCGGCACGCATCGGAATCGGCTGCAGACCGAATCGCGAGAAAGTCCGCAGATAGGCGACGAACATGCGGTTGTAGGCCGCCCGCGCGCCCTCGTAGTCGAGATCGAACGAATAGGCGTCCTTCATCAGGAATTCACGCGAGCGCATGACGCCGAATCGGGGGCGCACCTCATCGCGGAACTTCCACTGCAGGTGATAGAGGTTGAGCGGAAGGTCCCGGTACGAGCGCACATGGGAGCGGAAGATGTCCGTCACCATCTCCTCGTTGGTCGGACCGTAGAGCAACGCCCGGTCGTGCCGGTCCTTGATGCGCAGCATCTCCTGGCCGTAGTCGTTGTAGCGGCCGCTCTCGATCCACAGATCCGCCGACTGGATCGTCGGCATCATGATCTCCTGCGCGCCGGCGCGATTCTGCTCCTCGCGGATGATGGCGTTGACCTTGTCGAGGACGCGCTTGCCGAGCGGCAGCCAGGAATAGATGCCCGCCGATTGCTGGCGGATCATGCCGGCGCGCAGCATCAAACGGTGGGAGACGATTTCCGCCTCCTTGGGGTCTTCTTTCAGGATAGGCAGGAAGTATCTGGAGAGCCGCATTTCTTGCGATCCGGGCTGGACAAAGAGGGGCACACAAACCGTATCGCGTCTCGATTGGCAAGCGCGGCGGAAGCCTTTCGACCCCGCTCATTTGCATGCAACGCTTTTGTGCAGATGCCGATGAAAAATGACGCAAATTGTGTGGAAGGCTGGTGACAAGCGGTTGGCGCTCGGATAGGGTACTCCCTGCCTCATGTGGTGAAACACCGCAGACATGGCGGCCGGTCTAGGAAGGAAACGGGAACAAGGCTCCTCCGCTCAAGAGAGGAAAGCCAAAGGCGAAAGCCAACTCAAGTTCAAGGCAGGGCTGCGGCCTTGCCTTTTTTATTTGCTTTCTAATCAAGCTTTCGTCCCGAGCAGAGGGCTCTTCGTCTAGACGACGAGATCCTCCAGGGAGATGTGGAAGACGTTGATCGCCGCGTAGATCAGGGCGAAAAGTATCGCTGCCACCAGCGAATTCACCAGAAGTTTCCTGCCCATCCGGTGTGCCGCCGGCGCCGCACGATCCGTGCCGAGCGTGATGTCGCCCTCCTCCTCCTGGGTGCGAATTCCCCATGGAAGGACGGCGAAGAGACAGAGCCACCAGATCACGAAGTAGACGGCTAGCGCGGCGAACCAGGACATGGCGATCTCAGGCCTGTTCCAGCTCGATGAGCGTGCCGCCGAAATCCTTCGGATGCAGGAAGAGGACCGGCTTGCCGTGGGCGCCCGTCTTGGGCTCGCCGCTGCCGAGAACGCGCCTGCCCTCCGCCAACATCCGGTCGCGGGCGGCGAAGATGTCCTCCACCTCGTAGCAGATGTGATGGATGCCGCCGGCCGGATTGCGCTCGAGGAACGCCGCGATCGGCGAATTGTCCCCTAGCGGCGCGAGAAGCTCGACCTTGGTGTTCGGCAGTTTGACGAAGACGACGGTCACCCCGTGCTCCGGCAGGGCGTCGGGCTCCGAAACCTCGGCGCCCAGCGTGTCACGATAAAGGGCGGTCGAGGCGTCGAGATCCGCGACGGCGATGGCGATGTGATTGAGACGTCCCAGCATGGCGCGTTCAGATATAGCTGACGGTGACCGCCACGGTAGGCTTCTTGCCCCAGATCTGCGAGACCTGAGAGCGGACAGCACGCCGCACCGCTTCGCTCAGGCTCGTCTCGTCGCGGCGTTTCGCCTTGGGCAGCTGTTCGATCGTCTCGTCGACGATATCCTCCAGAAGCGCCTGCATTGGCTCTCCCTCCGAATCGCGATTCGGCAGACCGAGGAGAACAAGCTCGGGATCGTCGGCGATGGCGCCGCTGTCCCTCATGACGAGAGAAACGAAGACGGCACCGGCAAAAGCGAGCTTGCGGCGCGCCTCGACGCCACTCCTCTCCGGCTCCAGCAGCAACCGTCCGTCACGGTAGAGCTGGCCGGCGCCAATCTTGGAAATGACCTCCGAAGGCCCCGGCCAGAGGCGCGCGAGATCGCCATTGCGCAGCTCCAGCACCTCGGAAATCCCGGAAGCGCGGCCGAGCTTGGCGTGCTCGTGCAGGTGCAGCGCCTCGCCGTGGACAGGCACGAGCACCTTGGGCTTCGTCAGGGCATAGAGGCGCTTCAGCTCCTCACGCCGCGGATGCCCCGAGACATGGACAAGACCAAGCCGGTCGGTGACGACTTCGGCGCCGATATTGATGAGGCCGTTGATGATGGCATTCACCGGACGCTCGTTTCCCGGAATCGTGCGCGAGGAAAAGATCACCATGTCGCCCTTGGAGATGGCCACGGCCGGATGATCGCCTGACACGATGCGGGCAAGCGCGGCGCGCGGTTCGCCCTGGCTTCCGGTCATCAGAGCCACGACCTTGTCGCGTGGCAGGTAGCCGTAGGCATCCTGACGCAGAAAGGGCGGCAGACCGTCGAGGTAGCCGAGTTCGGTGGCGACCTCGACGGCGCGCTGGATCGCCCGCCCGACGATGACCACCTCACGCTCGGCGGCCAGCGCGGCCTCGGCGACGGAACGCAGGCGGCCGACATTGCTGGCGAAGGTGGTGACGCAAACGCGCTGGCTAGCGCGGGCGATGATGTCCTTCAGGACCTCCGCGACGTCGGCCTCGCTCGGGCTCTCGCCCTCCCGCAGCGCATTGGTCGAATCGCAGACGAGGGCATGTACCCCCTCCTCTCCGATGGCGGCGAGGCGCGCCTCGTCGATCGGCACGCCGATGCCCGGCGTCGGGTCGATCTTCCAGTCGCCGGTGTGCACCACCGTTCCCGCGGCAGAGCGGATGACGAGCGCGTTGGGCTCGGGGATCGAATGAGAGACCGGGACGAATTCGACCTCGAAGGGGCCGGCGGCGACCCGGTCGCCCTGCTTGACGACCTTGACCGGGATATCCGGCGAACCTGCCTCCCCGGCCCCCTTCGCCTCCAGCAGCCCCGCCGCGAAAGGCGTCATGTAGACGGGCGCCTTCAGTCTCGGCCAGAAATCGAAGAGCGCGCCGAAATGGTCCTCGTGCGCATGCGTGATGAAGATGCCTTCCAGCCGGTCGGCCCGCTCCTCGAGCCAGGAAATGTCCGGGAGCACGGCTTCGATGCCCGGCAGGTTATCGTGGCCGAAGGCGACGCCCATATCCACGGCGATGTAGCGCCGGCGTCGGCCCGCCCCGATGCCGTAGACGGCCAGGTTCATGCCGATCTCGCCGACACCCCCGAGCGGGACAAAGGTGAGGTCGCCGTCAGCCCCCTCGCCGGCCATCAGGACCTCGCCGTGGCGGCGGCCGCAAAATGCACCTCGCCGGCCGTGATCGGGTAAAGCGTTCCGGCTTCCGTGCGCACCATCAGGCGGCCATCCTCATCGATTGTGTCAAAGGTACCTCGTATCACTTCTTCGCCCAGCTGTACGGCGACGGGTTCGCCGACGCCGGAAGCGCGTTCCAGCCAGGCCCGACGAATCGCTGAAAAGCCACGTCCGCCGGCCCAGAGCGATTCTTCCTCGACCCAGGCATCCGACAGAGCGGCAAAAAGATCCTGCGGCGTGACGGCAGCGCCCTCCCCTGCAAGCGAGCTCGTTGGGTATGGCAGGCCCTCGGGCCTGTGGGCAACGTTGACGCCGATGCCGATGACGACGGCCGTCAGACCCTCGCCGAGCGTGGAGGCCTCCAGGAGGATCCCCGCGATCTTCCCGCCACCCAGTAGCACGTCGTTCGGCCATTTGAGCGCGAGCCGCCCGCGCTGGCCCTGTCCGCCAACCGAAGCGGCATCGAGGCCGACGGCAAGCTCGATCCCAGGCGCAACGGCAAGGAGCGCACGATGCAGCGCAAGGCCGGCGACGAAGCCGAGATTGGCGGCGCTCGCCGTGCGCGGCACGACCATGAGAAGGCTCGCCGCGAGATTGCCCGCCGGCGTCGTCCAGGGCCTTCCGCGGCGGCCATGCCCGGCCGTCTGCTCGCTCGCCACGACCCAGAGACTGCCCGGATCGCCACCGCGGGCGCGCCGCATCGCTTCGGCGCTGGTGGAGTCGATACTGGAGAACGAAGCGAGACGATGACCTTCCGCGGCGGCTCTTCGGCCCAGGACGAAATCCATCTCCTAAAAGAGGCTGGCTGCGGCGGCTGCCGCGGCGTCGACGATCGGAGAGGCGAAGAACAGGAAGGTGATCAGGAAGACCCCGGAAAGGGTGAGGACGGTCTTCAACTCGGTCGGCATCGCCTCGAAGCTGCCCTCCGGCTCATCGAAGTACATGAGCTTGACGATCCTCAGATAATAGAAGGCGCCAACGACGCTGCTGACGACGCCGATGACGGCGAGCGCGTAGAGGTTCGCCTCGATCGCGGCCAGGAAGACATAGTACTTGGCGAAGAAGCCGGCGAGCGGCGGAATGCCGGCAAGCGAGAACATGATCGCGGCCAGCAGGAAGGCCGTCATCGGCTGGGTGCGGGAAAGGCCCGCGAGTGAACCGATATCCTCCACCATCTGTCCACGCCGCCGCATCGCCAGGATGCAGGCAAACGCGCCGAGCGTCATCGGCACGTAGATGACGAGGTAGAGGATGACGCCCTGCACGCCCTGGGGCGAGGCCGCGGCGAGTCCGACCAGCGCAAAGCCGACATGGCCGATGGAGGAATAGGCCATCAGCCGCTTGATGTTGTTCTGCCCGATCGCGGCAAAGGCGCCGAGCATCATCGAAGCGATCGAGATGAAGGCGATGATCTGCTGCCAGTCGGCTGCGATCGGCGCGAAGGCATCGAAAACGACCCGCATCATCAGCGACATCGCCGCGATCTTCGGCGCCGCAGCGAAGAACGCCGTCACCGGTGTCGGAGCGCCCTCGTAGACGTCCGGCGTCCACATATGGAAGGGCACGGCGGAAATCTTGAAGGCAAGGCCCGCCATGACGAAGACAAGGCCGATGACGAGGCCGATCGAGCGGCCGTTCTCGGCCAGCACGGCGGCGATCTGCGGAAAGCCGGTATGGCCCGTGAAGCCGTAGACCAGCGAGGCGCCGTAAAGGAGCATGCCGGAAGAGAGCGCGCCAAGGACGAAGTATTTGAGGCCCGCTTCCGTCGAGCGCACGGAATCGCGGTGGATGGCGGCGAGCACGTAGAGCGACAGCGACTGCAGTTCGAGGCCGAGATAGAGGCTGATGAGATCGTTGGCCGAGATCATCATCAGCATGCCGAGCGTGGCGAGCACGATCAGCACCGGATACTCGAACCGCTGGAAGCCGGCCTGGCGCGCATAGCCGACCGACATGACGATGGCAAAGCCCGACGCCAGAAGCGTCAGCGCCTTCATGAAGCGGGCGAAGCTGTCCTGGACAAAGGCGCCGTTGAAGGTCTCGCCGTCCGTGCCGGCAAACAGAACGAGAAGGATGGCGAGGCCGAGAAGGCCGATCGACATGCCCGTGACGGTGGGCGCGGAACGCTCGCCGGCAAAGACGCCGAACATCAACAGCATGAGCGCGCCCGCGGCGAGAGCGATCTCGGCCATGAGCGGCGTCAGCGTCGGCAGGGTGGCAAGCTCCATCAACGTGCTCTCCTTACTCGCCGAGCATCGCCGCGGAAGTGCCGCCCGAACGGGCCGCCTCAACCTGCGTGACGAGGTTCTGCACCGACGCAGCGGTGACATTCATGATCGGCTGCGGATAGACGCCGAAGAAAATGATCAGGACGATCAGCGGAACGAGAAGCACCTTCTCGCGCCGCGACAGGTCCAACATGGATTTCAGGCTCTCCTTCTCCAGGCGGCCGAAAGCGATCCGGCGATAGAGCCAAAGCGCATAGCAGGCCGAGAGGATGACGCCGCTCGCCGCGAAGAAGGCGACCCAGGTGTTGGCGCGGAAGGCGCCGAGCAAGGTCAGGAATTCGCCGACGAAGCCCGAGGTGCCCGGCAGGCCGACATTGGCCATGGTGAAGACCATGAAGGCCAGGGCGTACCAGGGCATGCGCTCCACCAGACCGCCATAGGCGTCGATCTTGCGCGTGTGCAGGCGGTCGTAGACGACGCCGACGGAGAGGAAGAGAGCGCCCGAGACGAGGCCATGGGAAAGCATCTGGAAGATGCCGCCCTGCACGCCCTGCGACGTGACGGTGAAGATGCCCATCGTGACGAAGCCCATATGGGCGACGGAGGAATAGGCGATCAGCTTCTTCATGTCCTCCTGCACCAGCGCGACGAGCGAGGTGTAGATGATCGCGACGATGGACAGCGCATAGACGAACGGCGCGTAGTCGGCGCTCGCCAGCGGGAACATCGGCAGCGAGAAGCGCAGGAAGCCATAGCCGCCCATCTTCAGAAGGATTGCCGCCAGCACGACCGAGCCGGCGGTCGGCGCTTCCACATGCGCATCCGGCAGCCAGGTGTGCACCGGCCACATCGGCATCTTCACGGCGAAGGAAGCGAAGAAGGCGAACCAGAGCCAGCCCTGCATGGAGGGCGGGAACGGGTAGTTGAGAAGCTCGGGGATCGAGGTCGTGCCGGCCTCCCAGTACATCCCCATCAGCGCCAGCAGCATCAGCACCGAGCCGAGCAGCGTGTAGAGGAAGAACTTGAAGGCGGAATAGACCCGGCGCTGCCCGCCCCATACGCCGATGATCAGGAACATCGGGATGAGGCCGCCCTCGAAGAAGAGGTAGAAGAGGACCAGATCGAGCGCACAGAAGACGCCGATCATAAGCGTCTCCAGCACCAGGAAGGCGATCATATATTCCTTGACGCGGCTCTTCACCGATTCCCAGCTCGCCAGGATGGCGAAGGGCATCAGGAAGGTCGTCAGGATCACGAACAGCATGGAGATGCCGTCGACGCCCATCCGGTAGCTCATATAGCCGCCAAGCCATCCCGATTGCTCGGTGAACTGGAAGCCCGGGTTTTCGGGGTCGAAACCTGTCCACAGAAGCAGCGAGACGAGGAAGGTCACGACCGTCACGCCGAGGGCGACGTGGCGGATGTTGCGGCGGTGCACCTCCTCATCCCCATGGATGAACAGGAAGATGATCCCGGCGCCGACGAGCGGCAGGAACGTGATCGTGGAAAGGATCGGCCAGTTCATCATTGCTCGTTACCCAGCAAACATCATCCAGGTGACGAGCACGGCGACACCGATCAGCATCACGAAGGCGTAGTGGTAGAGGTAGCCCGACTGCAGCTTGACGACCCTTCCGGTGATATCGACGACGCGGGCGGAAATGCCGTCCGGCCCCAGCCGGTCGATCGTGCCCTCGTCGCCCCGCCGCCAGAGAAAGCGGCCAAGGCCGAGAGCCGGCCGCACGAAGATCGCGTCATAGAGCTCATCGAAGTACCACTTGTTGAGAAGGAAGCGGTAGAGAGCGCCCATTCTGCTGGAGAGAGCCTTCGGCGTCTCCGGCTTGAGCACGTAGAAGAAGAGAGCCGTAAGGAAGCCGAGCACCATGGCGATGAACGGCGCCGCCTTCACCCATGACGGCACATGGTGAATCTCTTCCAGAATCTCGTTGCCATGGGCTGTGAAGATCGCGCCCTTCCAGAACTCGGCCGTGCTCTCCGCACCGATGAAGGCGGCGCTGAAGAGCAAGCCGCCGAAGAGCGCGCCGGCCGCCAGCACATAGAGCGGGATCAGCATCACCTGCGGGCTTTCGTGCATGTGGCTCATCACCTCGGTGGATGCCCGCGGCTTGCCATGGAAGGTCATGAAGACGAGGCGCCAGGAATAGAAAGAGGTGAAGGCCGCGGCGACGACGAGCATGACAAAGGCGAAGCCGGCCATGACGTTGTGGCCCATGAAGGAGGCCTCGATGATGGCGTCCTTGGAGAAGAAGCCGGCCGTCATCGGAAAGCCCGTCAGGGCGAGCGTGCCCGCCAGCATCATGGCGTATGTGATCGGGATCTTTCTCCACAGCCCGCCCATCTTGCGCATGTCCTGCTCGTCGGAGACGGCATGGATGACCGAGCCCGCGCCCAGGAAGAGCAGCGCCTTGAAGAAGGCGTGGGTGAAGAGGTGGAAAATGCCGATCGAATAGGCGCCGACGCCGAGCGCGACGAACATGTAGCCAAGCTGCGAACAGGTCGAATAGGCGATGACGCGCTTGATGTCGTTCTGCACCAGGCCGACCGTCGCCGCGAAGAACGCGGTCGCCGCGCCGATGAAGGTGACCACGGTCAGCGCCGTCGTTGAATGCTCGAAGACGGGAGACATGCGCGCCACCATGAAGACGCCGGCCGTGACCATGGTCGCGGCGTGGATCAGGGCGGAAACCGGGGTCGGGCCCTCCATGGCGTCCGGCAGCCAGGTATGCAGCGGCAGCTGCGCCGACTTGCCCATGGCGCCCATGAAGAGAAGCAGGCAGACGACGGTGAGCGCGCCCTGGCCGGTCCAGACGGAGCCGAACATGTCGAGCGCGGCGCCCTCGCCTTCGGCCACCGCGCCCGCATTGGCGAAGATCGTGTCGAAGGAGATCGAGCCGAACAGTACGAAGAGGCCGAAGATGCCGAGCATGAAGCCGAAATCGCCGACCCGGTTGACGATGAAGGCCTTCATCGCGGCCGCGTTCGCCGAGGGGCGCTGATACCAGAAGCCGATGAGGAGGTAGGAGGCGAGACCGACGCCTTCCCAGCCGAAGAACATCTGCAGGAGGTTGTCGGACGTCACCAGCGCCAGCATGGCGAAGGTGAAGAAGGACAGATAGGCAAAGAAGCGCGGCCGGTGCGGATCGTGGCTCATATAGCCGATCGAATAGACGTGCACGAGCGCGGAGACCGTGGTGACGACGACGAGCATGACGCCCGTCAGCGCGTCGATGCGCAGTGTCCAGTCGGCTGTGAGATCGCCGGATTGCAGCCAGGAAAGCACCTGCACGGTGAAACCGGGCCTTGAGCCGAGCGCGATGTCGAAGAAGGCGACCCAGGACAGCACGGCGGTGATGACGAGGAGGCTAGAGGTGATCACCTCCGCCGCCCGCGAACCGGCGGCCGCGTGATGGTGGTGGTCGCCCTGGTGGGCCTCTTGGGTGGCCCCGCCCCGACGCTCGCGGACCGGCTCCGCCGGATGGCGGCCCGCCGCGCCGAAGAGCGAGATCAGGCCCGCAATGATCGCTCCGAGCAGCGGGAGGAAGACGATTGCCGTGTACACGCCGCTCAGCCCCGCATCATGTTGATGTCTTCCACCGCGATGGAATGACGGTTGCGGAAGAAGACGACGAGGATCGCCAGGCCGACGGCCGCTTCGGCCGCCGCGACCGTCAGGACGAAGAGCGCGAAGATCTGTCCGACGAGGTCGCCGAGGAAGGAGGAGAAGGCGACGAAGTTGATGTTGACGGCCAGCAGCAGCAGTTCGACCGACATCAGGATGATGATGACGTTCTTGCGGTTGAGGAAGATGCCGAAGACGCCGAGGGTGAACAGCACCGCGGCGACCGTCAGATAATGGCCGAGACCGATGGTCATATTCCCTGCCCCGTTTTGACTTTCACGAGCTCCACGGCAGCCTCGCGCGAGCGACCGACCTGGGCGGAGATGTTCTGCCGCTTCACCCCTTCCTTGTGCCGGAGGGTCAGCACGATGGCGCCGATCATCGCAACGAGGAGGACGAGCCCGGCCATCTGAAAGAAGAGGATGTACTTGGTGTAGAGGATCGAGCCGATGGCGGCGATGTTGGTCATCTCCGAGAGCGGCGGGATCGGCTGGGCAACCTGCGCGGCCGTCTCCGGCGAGACGAAGGCGCCGCCGAGGACGACGATCAGTTCGGCAAGCAGGACGAGGCCGACCAGCGCGCCGACCGGAAGGTATTGCAGGAAGCCCTGGCGCAGCTCGACGAAATCGACGTCCAGCATCATCACCACAAAGAGGAAGAGGACGGCCACCGCGCCGACATAGACGACGACCAGGATCATCGCCAGAAACTCCGCGCCGAGCAGGACGAACAGGCCCGCGGCGTTGAAGAAGGCGAGAATCAGGAACAACACCGAATGGACCGGATTGCGCGCGGATATGACCATGAAGGCCGAAGCGATGGTCACGGCTGAGAAGAGGTAGAAGAAGAGCGGCTGAAGGATCATCTGGTCCGGGCTGCTGTGCGGTGCGGCAAGTGTTTAGCGAAGGCCCGCCGGAGCGTCCAGCCGTGGCCGGGCGGATTTGGCAAAAGCCGGTGAAAGCCGTTCATCGCCCTTAGCGATACGGCGCGTCGAGAGCGATGTTGCGAGCGATCTCCCGCTCCCAGCGGTCGCCGTTATCCAGAAGCTTGTTCTTGTCGTAGTAGAGCTCTTCGCGCGTCTCCGCGGCGAACTCGAAATTCGGGCCTTCCACGATGGCATCCACCGGGCAGGCCTCCTGACAGAAGCCGCAGTAGATGCACTTCACCATGTCGATGTCGTAGCGCACGGTACGGCGGGTGCCGTCGTTGCGGCGCGGGCCGGCTTCGATGGTGATGGCCTGCGCCGGGCAGATGGCCTCGCACAGCTTGCAGGCGATGCAGCGCTCCTCGCCGTTGGGATAGCGGCGCAAGGCATGCTCGCCGCGGAAGCGGGGCGACAGATGCCCCTTCTCGTGCGGGTAGTTGAGCGTCGTCTTCGGCGCAAAGAAATAGCGCATCGCGAGCACGGTCGCGGATACGAACTCCCTGAGCAGCAGCGAATTGGCGGCCTGCCCGATGCTCATCTGCGCATCCTTCCTGATTCCTCGCCGCCGGCAGAACCGCCGGCCAGCCTCTTGCGGGAGCTCGTCTCCAACCTCTCCGCGTTGTCTTCAATATGCAGCCACGGCAGGCGCCGCGAATCGTAGCTGTGGAGCTGCGGCTCCATCTCGCCCGCCTGGTCGAGAATGCCGAGCGGAACGTAGACCTGCCCCGGCAGATAGTCGAAGCGCGAGGCGAGCGGCGAACCGCATTCAGCGCAGAACGAGCGTCTCACGCCCGGCGCCCCGGGAGCCGCGCGCCCCTCGTCCGGCTCGAAGCTCAGATGGCCTTCCGCAAAGCCCGCGAAAGCGGCGGCCGGCGCGCCTGTGACCCGCCGGCAATCGTCGCAATGGCACCAGGCCACGACCTCGGGTGCACGCATCGCACGCACGGCGACCGCACCGCAATAGCAATGGCCGGTGATCGGCGCCGTCGCGGCCTCCGCCCGCCCTTCCATCATTGGCCTCCAAAGCTGCTGTAGAGCAGCGGACCGACGAACCAGCCGACTATCGGAAATAGAACCAGCTGCAGCTTCCTGGCGAAATCGAGCGCGCCCATGCCGGAGCTGCGCTCGCCGCGCTGGCGCGCGCGGTCGACGATCACGCCGAAGAGGACATAGTCGGCGATGGCGAAGGCAAGTCCCACCGCCCCGCCGATCCAGGAAAGCTGGCTCTCGGTCATGACCGGCGCCTCACGTGGCCGCCGGCACGCCGCCCCAGCCCGTGAGCTGGAGGATGAAGGCGACGATGACGACGGCGGCGATGGAGAGCGGCAGGAAGACCTTCCAGCCGAGGCGCATGAGCTGGTCGTAGCGGTAGCGCGGCACGATCGCCTTCACCATCGAGACCGCGAAGAACATGAAGCAGAGCTTCAGCGTGAACCACACGACGCCGGGGATCCAGGTGAAGGGCACCACGTCGACCGGCGGAAGCCAGCCGCCGAGGAAGAGCGTCGTCGCCAGCGCGCAGATCACCGTGATGGCGACGTACTCGCCGAGCATGAACATCATGTACGGCGTGGAGCCATATTCGACCATGAAGCCCGCGACGAGCTCCGATTCGGCCTCCGGAAGGTCGAAGGGCGGCCGGTTCGTCTCGGCGAGGCCCGAGATGAAGAACATCACGAAGAGCGGGAAGAGGGCCAGCCAGTGCCAGTCCAGAAGGCTGCTCGGCAGGCCGAGCATGGTTCCCGGGCCCTCGGTCTGGGCCATGACGATGTCGGAGAAGTTCAGCGAGCCGACGCACAACAGCACCGTGATGATGATGAAGCCGATGGAGACCTCGTAGGAGACCATCTGCGCGGCGGAACGGAGCGAGCCGAGGAAGGCGTATTTGGAGTTCGACGCCCAGCCGCCCATGATGACGCCGTAGACCTCGAGCGAAGCGATGGCGAAGACGTAGAGAACGCCGACATTGATGTCGGCGACCGCCCAGCCCGCATCTACCGGGATGACCGCCCAGGCGGCGAGCGCCAGCGTCGTGGACAGAAGCGGCGCCAGCAGGAAGATCGTCTTGTCGGAAGGCGCCGGAATGACCGGCTCCTTGAGGACGAACTTCAAAAGGTCGGCGAAGGACTGGAAGAGCCCCCAGGGGCCGACGACGTTCGGGCCCCGGCGCATCTGCACGGCCGCCCAGATCTTGCGGTCGGCATAGAGCAGATAGGCGACCCCGATGAGCAGGACGACCAGGAGCAGGAGGCTCTGGCCGACCATGATCGCGCCCGGGATCAGATAGGTGTGAAGGAAACCGTCCATGTCTCGCCTACTCCGCCGCTTCCGCACGCGGTCCGAGGCGGAGCGCGGAGCATTCGGCCATCACCGCGGAGGCGCGGGCAATGGGATTTGTCAGGAAATAGTCCTTCACGGGGCTTGCGAAAGGCGCGTCGCCAAGATCGCCGCCCTTGCCGGAAGCGAGCCTCTTCAGCCCGTCGAAGGAGGTCTCGGGGATCGTGTCGAGCGCCATGAAACGCGGGTCGGCCTCGTAGAGGCGCGCGCGCAACTCCGGCAGCGAGTCGAAGTGCAGCTTGACGCCGAGGATTTCTGAAAGCGCCCGCAGGATCGACCATTCCTCGCGCGCCTGTCCCGGCGGGAATACGGCGCGGTTGCCCATCTGGATGCGACCCTCCGTGTTGACGTAGGTGCCGGATTTTTCCGTGTAGGCCGCACCCGGCAGGATGACGTCCGCCCGGTGGGCGCCACGGTCGCCATGGCTGCCGATATAGACGACGAAGGTCTCGCCGAGCTTGTCGAGCGGCGCCTCGTCCGCCCCCAGGAGGAAGAGGACGTCGAGCGGCGCCGCGCCCTCCAGCCCAAACATCTCGGCGGTCGAGCAACCGCCCTCGCCCGGCACGAGGCCGAGATCGAGGCCGCCGACGCGCGCGGCCGCCGTGTGCAGGATGTTGAAGCCGTTCCAGTCGTCGGCAAACGCGCCAACCTTGTCGGCAAGGCTCGCCGCGGCCGCCAGCACCGCGCCTCCGTCGGAGCGGGAAAGCGCCCCCTGCCCCAGAATGATCATCGGGCGCTCCGCCTCCTGCAGTACCTGCAGGAAGTCGTTCTCGCCTTTGGCAAGCGCGGCGAGCGAGGCCGGCCCCGCACCGAGATGGTCATAGGCGTAGGTGAGGTCCGCCGCCTCGCCGATCACGCCGATCCGCGCCCGGCCGGCGCGCCAGACCTTGCGGATGCGCGAATTGAGAACCGAGGCCTCGACGCGCGGATTGGTCCCGATGAGAAGGATCGCATCGGCATCCTCGATACCCGCAATGGACGAGCCGAAAACATATCCGGCGCGGCCGTGTTCGGGATGGAGCGCCGAATAGGGTTCGCGGCAGTCGATGTTGGGGCTGCCGAGCCAATGCATCAGGCTCTTCAGGGCGAACATCTCCTCGACCGTCGACAGATCGCCGGCGATGGCGCCGATCTTGCCGGCGCGCGTCTGCTTAACCTTGTCGGCGATGGCCTTGAAGGCTTCCGGCCAGGTGGCCGCGCGCAGCTTCCCGTTCTCGCGCACATAGGGGCGATCGAGGCGCTGGGTCCTGAGGCCGTCGAAGATGAAGCGCGTCTTGTCGGAGATCCACTCCTCGTTCACCAACTCGTTGGTGCGCGGCAGGACCCGCATCACCTCGGTGTTGCGGCTGTCGACGCGGATCGCCGAGCCGAGAGCGTCCATGACATCGATCGATTCGGTCTTCAGCAGCTCCCATGGCCTTGCCTTGAAGGCGTAGGGCCGCGAGGTCAGCGCCCCAACCGGACACAGGTCGATGACGTTGCCCTGCAGCTCGGAGGTCATGGCGCTTTCGAGGAAAGTCGTGATTTCCATATCCTCGCCGCGCCCGGTCGCGCCGAGTTCGGAGACGCCGGCGACCTCGGTGGTGAAGCGGACACAGCGCGTGCAGTGGATGCAGCGCGTCATGATGGTCTTCACCAGCGGGCCGATATACTTGTCCTCGACGGCGCGCTTGTTCTCCTGAAAGCGCGAAGAATCGACGCCGTAGGCCATCGCCTGGTCCTGCAGGTCGCATTCTCCGCCCTGGTCGCAGATCGGACAGTCGAGCGGGTGGTTGATGAGCAGGAACTCCATCACCCCCTCGCGGGCCTTCTTGGTCAGAGGCGAGCGGGTCAGCACCTGCGGCGGCTCGCCGTTCGGGCCGGGCCGGCAGTCGCGCACGGCCCAGGCGCATGAAGCGACGGGCTTGGGCGCGCCCTTCAGTTCCACCAGGCACATGCGGCAATTGCCGGCGATCGACAGCCGCTCGTGGAAGCAGAAGCGCGGAATCTCCGCGCCGGCCGCCTCGCATGCCTGCAGGAGCGTGTAGGTCGCGGGAACCTCGACCTCCACGTCGTCAATGATGAGCGTTCGTGTATCTGCCATGTCCTGTCCTGCGCGCCAGCCGCTATCAGCGGCCGGCCGCCATCCGTTTTTCCGCCTGTTCCTGCCAGTGGCATCGCTCCACCTGGCGGGTGAAGCTGAGGTAGTCGTTGATCCAAGCGATCTCCGCCTCGCTCCAGGCGGCGATCTGGTCGTAATGATAGATGCCGAGATCGTTGAGCACGATCTCGAGCGCCGCGCTGATGCCCGCGATTCGTTTCAGATCGTCGGGCCGTCCCTCGCGTGGGAACTCAAGCCCCTCGGGCCTTTTCGCGCGCGCCGGCAACCCGGCGCGCTTCGGCTTTGTGCGATCGACCTTCTTTGCCCTGGCCGGCTCCTTCGCCGCGATCGGCTGAAAACCCCTGGCCTGCGGCGCGGCATCCTCGGCCTCCGCCTCGGCCCTCGCGGCAGCTTCCTCTTCCTCGGCCCGTTCCATCACCGCGTGAAGGATCGGGCGGGCAAGCGCCTCCACCGGAGGGGCGGCGAGATCGACCGGCGCAACGTCTTCCGCGACGGGGGCGGCCTCGGCCGAAGGCCTGGCGGGCGCCGCTTCCCGGCGCGGCGCGCGCAGATCCCGGCGGCGCTCAAGGATGCCCTTGATTCCGATGGCGGTGCCGAGCGTGACAGCCGCGCCGAGCGTGAGAAAGGCCAGCGAATGCGACACGGCCGCAATCACCATCTTCTCGCCGGTGCTGGAGCCTGCCATCGGCCGCTCGTCCTCGCTCATCGTCTCAGATCCCTCGTCGCTCGCGTCTATTCCGCAGCTTCCAGGACGACACGATTCTCCGTCCGGGGATTGGCGGAATAGCTGTCGATGCGCTTTTCGATCTCCGGCCGGAAATGGCGGATGAGGCCCTGGACGGGCCATGCCGCGGCATCGCCGAGCGCGCAGATCGTATGGCCTTCGACCTGATAGGTGACTTCGAGCAGCATGTCGATCTCGCGCTTTTCGGCCTCGCCGCGCGCCATGCGCTCCAGAACGCGCCACATCCAGCCCGTGCCCTCGCGGCACGGCGTGCACTGTCCGCAGCTCTCATGCTTGTAGAAATAGGCGATGCGGGCAATGGCCCGCACGATGTCCGTCGACTTGTCCATGACGATGACGGCCGCCGTGCCGAGACCGGATTTGAGAGCGCGCAGCGAATCGAAGTCCATCGGGCAGTCGATGATCTGCTCGGCCGGCACGCAGGGCACCGACGAGCCGCCCGGAATGACGGCGAGGAGGTTGTCCCAGCCGCCACGGATACCGCCGCAATGGCGCTCGATCAGCTCGCGGAACGGGATCGACATCGCCTCTTCCACCGTGCACGGCTGATTGACGTGCCCGGAGATGCAGAAGAGCTTGGTGCCGGTGTTGTTCTCCTTGCCGATGCCGGCGAACCAGCCACCGCCGCGACGCAGGATCGTCGGCGCCACGGCGATCGATTCCACGTTGTTGACCGTGGTCGGACAGCCGTAGAGGCCGACATTGGCCGGGAAAGGCGGCTTCAGGCGCGGCTGACCCTTCTTGCCTTCAAGGCTTTCCAGGAGGGCCGTCTCCTCGCCGCAGATATAGGCGCCGGCGCCGTGCGCGATGAAGACGTCGAAATCCCAGCCGCAGAGGTTGTCCTTGCCGATGAGACGGGCCTCATAGGCCTCGTCTATGGCGCGCTGCAGCGCCTCGCGCTCGCGGATGTATTCGCCGCGAATGTAGATGTAGCAGGTGTGCGCGGCCATCGCGAAGGAGGCGATGAGGCAGCCTTCCACGAGGGTATGCGGGTCGTGACGCATGATCTCCCGGTCCTTGCAGGTACCGGGTTCCGATTCGTCGGCGTTGACGACGAGATAGTGCGGGCGGCCGTCGGATTCCTTCGGCATGAAGGACCATTTGAGGCCGGTGGGAAAGCCCGCCCCTCCCCGGCCCCGCAGGCCCGACTTCTTCATCTCGTCGATGATCCAGTCGCGGCCCTTGGCGATGAGGTCCTTGGTGCCGTCCCACTGGCCGCGCTTCTGCGCAGCTTTGAGGCCCGGATCGTGCAGGCCATAGAGATTGGTGAAGATGCGGTCTTTATCGGCGAGCATGCCTCAGCTCTCTCGGTCTTTGCGGACGAAACCCGCAATCTTCTCAAACAAAAGGCCCGTGCCGGCCATGAGCACGAAGGCCTGAAGCGCCATCACCAGCGCCGCGGAGAGATCCTCGCGCTGGAAACCGTCATTGAAGACGCTCTGCAGGCCCCATTCGATGCCCATGATCGTCTGCGGATCGATGAAGGTCGTGTAGAGGAAGCACAGGAGGCCGGCGGCAACCCCTGCCGTGAAGGCCCGCGTGCGCAGGGTCCGCGTACGGACGAGATGGACCGATTGCACCATCTCGCGGATGCCCCTGAGGGCCAGGAAGCCAAAGCCGGCGGCGAACAAGGGCAGCATGGCGAGCGAGACCGGATGGGCGAAGCCGCGCTCGGAGATCGCATAGGCGAGCGCGAAGCCTGCGAAGGCGACCGCGCCGTATTTCGGCCAGTGCCGCTCGATGTGCGAGCCATGGAAGGTAGGCCGCTCGCTCTCTCCCGGTCGGTAGATGGTGTTGCGGCTGGCCATCTTCCGCCCGGCGCCGCTTTCCGGCGGCACATGAGCGCTGCCGTGATCGACAGACCCCGCATAGATGTTCAGCGAGCCCGCGCCCTTATCGCCGCCGCGACGCCCGAATGCCTGCCGATCGTTGCTCATGAAAGCAACCCCCCGCTCAAGCCATGCAAGCCGGGTACCAACACAAGCATCCGATAGCCTTACCGGCCGCAGGCTGATTGCAGGCATCAGCTCTTGCCCCGACCTGCGGAGAAGGATTTCGCCTGACCGATCCAGTCGTCGCGCTCGATCCGGCCCGGGAAGGACAGAAACGTGCCGACCCAGGCGACTTCCTCATCGCTCCAGGCGGCGATCTGGTGAAAGTGCCAGATGCCGAGGCCGTGGAGTTTTTCCTCCAGCACCGGCCCGACACCCGATATCTTCTTCAGGTCGTCTTTTTCGCCTTCCGGCTCGGCGAGCGCCTTCGGCCGACTTCCGACCTCGTCGGCAGCAGCCTGTGCGCTGGAGGCCGCGTCGGAGGGATCGGAGCGGGCCGCTTCCTCGTCGGCGCGACCGCTGCGGGACGGACGCGCCGCCTTTTCGGCCTTGCTGTTCTTCGCCGCCGACTTCTCAGAGCCCTTCACGTCCTGCTGGGGTTCCTCGGGGGCACCGCCGGCGGTCGTCTCGTTGGCCGGATGCGGCTCCTTCTCACCGACGGAGGCCTTGCCCTCGGGCTGCGCCGGCTGGGCGTGCGCCGGTGCGGGGCTCGCCTTCCATTCGCGCGGCGAGCGGTCCGAGCCACCTTCCACATCGTTCAACGTGGTCGGGCCGGAAAGCGGGGCGCCGAACTGGCGATCGTTCTGGGGACCGGGCGTCGGCGTCTCGCCACGCGCGAAGGCGTCCAGCACCGCCCCAAAACTCTCCGGCGTCAGATCCTCGTAGGTGTCGGAGAAGATCTGCACCATCGGCGCGTTCACACAGGCGCCGAGGCACTCGACCTCCTCCCAGGAAAAGTCTCCGTCCGCGGAAACCTCGTGCGGATCGTGCGCAATGCGGTTGCGGCAGACCTTCTTGATATCCTCCGCGCCGCGCAGCATGCAGGGCGTGGTGCCGCAGACCTGCACATGCGCCTTCCTGCCCACCGGAGCGAGATGGAACATCGTGTAGAAGGTCGCGACCTCCAGCACCCGGATCTTCGGCATGTCGAGCATGTCCGCGACAGTCTCGATCGCGGGCTCCGACACCCAGCCTTCCTGCTCCTGCGCCCGCCACAGCAGCGCGATCACGGCCGAGGCCTGCCGGCCGGGCGGGTATTTGGCGATCTCGCGCTCGGCCCAGGCGCTGTTGTCCTGGCTGAAGGCGAAATTCTCGGGCTGAACTTCAGCGAGACGACGGACGGCCATCAGCGATCCACCTCTCCAAAAACGACATCGATCGAGCCGAGGACGGACGACATGTCCGCCAGCATGTGGCCCCGCGAAATGGAATCGAGACCGGCGAGATGGACGAAGCCCGGCGGCCTGATCTTGCAGCGATACGGCTTGTTGGTCCCGTCGGAGACGAGATA
Source organism: Afifella sp. IM 167 (assembly GCF_020144925.1). Taxonomy (GTDB): domain Bacteria; phylum Pseudomonadota; class Alphaproteobacteria; order Rhizobiales; family Afifellaceae; genus Afifella. Next base: position 125,321 of record NZ_NSLC01000002.1, on the reverse strand, counting down.
GACGCCGAACTCGCCCTTCGGCGCCTCGACCGGCGCGTACACCTCGCCCGCCGGCACGTGATAGCCCTCGGTGTAGAGCTTGAAATGGTGGATGAGCGCCTCCATCGAGCGCTTCATCTGGCTGCGGCGCGGCGGCACGACCTTGCCTTCCTGCGCCGAGATCGGGCCCGCCCCTTCCGGCGAATTCAGCCTCTCGCAGCACTGCTTCATGATGCGCACGGACTGGCGCATCTCGTCCATGTGCAGCAGGTAGCGGTCGTAGACGTCGCCGTTCTTGCCGACCGGAATGTCGAAATCATAGGTCTCGTAGCCGTCATAGGGCTGGGATTTGCGCAGATCCCAGCGGGCGCCGGCGCTTCTGAGGACGATGCCTGAAAAGCCGCGCCGCCAGGCTTCGTCGAGCGTCACGACGCCGATATCGACGCAGCGCTGCTGGAAGATGCGGCTACCGGTCAGAAGCCCCTCGAGGTCGTCGCAGACCTGAATGAGCGGATCGCAGTAATTGTAGATGTCCTCGATGAGCTGCGGCGGCAGATCCTCATGCACCCCGCCCGGCCGGAAATAGGCCGCGTGCATGCGCGCGCCCGAAGCGCGCTCGTAGAAGCACATCAGCACTTCGCGGGCCTCAAAGCCCCAGAGCGGCGGGGTCAGGGCACCGACGTCGAGGGCATGCGTAACGACGTGCAGGAGATGGGAAAGGATACGCCCGATCTCCGAATAGAGGACGCGGATGATCTGGCCGCGCTTGGGCGCCTCGATGCCGAGAAGGCGCTCGGTCGCCAGCGCGAAGGCGTGCTCCTGGTTCATCGGCGCGACGTAGTCGAGCCGGTCGAAATAGGGCACCGCCTGCAGGTAGGTCTTGTGCTCGATCAGCTTCTCGGTGCCGCGATGCAGGAGGCCGATATGCGGATCGACGCGCTTGACGACCTCGCCGTCGAGCTCAAGCACCAGGCGCAAAACACCATGCGCCGCAGGATGCTGCGGCCCGAAGTTCACGTTGAAGTTGCGAATATCAGCTTCGGACATCGGCTCCGGTCCACACGTTCGGGCGGCGAGGACCGGCTCCCCTCACCCAATCACTCTTCACGATTTGCAACTCACGAGCTCGCTTTCTCGTCCCCGGGCAGGTTGTATTCCGGCCCTTCCCAGGGAGAGAGGAAGTCGAAGTTGCGGAATTCCTGCTGCAGCTTGACCGGCTCGTAGACGACGCGGCCGAGATCGTTGTCGTAGCGGACCTCGACATAGCCGGTCAGCGGAAAGTCCTTGCGCAGCGGGTGACCCTTGAAACCGTAATCCGTCAGGATACGGCGCAGGTCCGGATGGTTCGCAAAGAGGATGCCATAAAGGTCGTAGGCCTCGCGCTCGAACCAGTCCGCGCCCGGGAACACCTCCACCGCCGACGGCACCGCCGTATTCTCGTCGGCCTCGACCTTGACGCGGATGCGCGCGTTCTGGCGCGGGCTGAGGAGATGGTAGACGACGTCGAAGCGGCGCCTGCGGGAAGGATAGTCGACGCCGCAGACATCGATGATGCAGACGAACTGCAGCCTGGCATCGTCACGCAGGAAGCGAAGTGTCTGGACGATATCGACCGGATCGACCGTGATCGTCAGCTCGCCATAGGCGATGACGGAATTCTGCACGCGGTCGCCGAGATGTCCGGCAATGTGGGAGGCGAGGTCCTCCAGGCTCTCGGTATCAGCCATGTCGCGCTCTCACCGCTCGATCGTGCCGGTGCGGCGGATCTTCTTCTGCAAGAGCATCACGCCATAAAGGAGAGCCTCCGCCGTCGGGGGGCAGCCCGGCACGTAAATGTCTACCGGGATGACGCGATCGCAACCGCGCACGACGGAGTAGGAATAATGGTAGTAGCCGCCGCCGTTGGCGCAGGAGCCCATGGAGATGACGTAGCGCGGCTCGGGCATCTGGTCGTAGACCTTGCGGATGGCGGGCGCCATCTTGTTGGTCAGCGTCCCGGCGACGATCATCACGTCCGACTGGCGCGGCGAGGCGCGCGGGGCGAAGCCGAAGCGTTCCGCATCGTAGCGCGGACCCGACATCTGCATCATCTCCACGGCGCAGCAAGCGAGCCCGAATGTCATCCACATGAGCGAGCCGGTACGCGCCCAGTTGATCAGCTCGTCCGTGGAGGTGACCAGAAAACCCTTGTCGGCGAGCTCGTTGTCGATCTCGCTGTAGAAGGCGTCGCCGTCGGCCGGAGGACGGGAGGAATATTGTTCGTCGGGCCGAGGATGGAAATCGTCGACGCGCGGCGGCGTCCCCGTCAATCCCATTCCAGAGCTCCCTTCTTCCATTCGTACACGAAGCCGATCGTCAGAACGGCCAGAAAGAGCATCATCGACCAGAAGCCGAACCAGCCGATGGAGTGAAACGCCACCGCCCACGGAAACAGGAACGCCACCTCAAGGTCGAAGATGATGAAGAGGATGGCAACCAGATAGAAGCGCACATCGAACTTCATGCGGGCATCGTCGAAGGCGTTGAAGCCGCATTCGTAGGCGGAGAGCTTCTCCGGGTCCGGCGCCTTGTGGGCGACGATGAACGGCGACACCAGTAGCGCAAGGCCGATGACCAGCGCGATAGCGATGAATACGACGATGGGCAGGTAGCTGAGTAGAAGCTCGTTCATGCTAAGGCCGGCGCGTCCGGTACCCGGTATCTATCGGCGCTCGGGGGAGCGTCAATGGGTTGCAGCGAGATCGGCCGAAGGAGGTTCCGCTCGGCCTTCGGTCAGTTAGACCGACGCCAGTCCGCGCGCAACCCTCACTCATCCCCCGGCGCTCAGATAGAAGTACCTCCCCAGGCCGACGGTGAAGGCAAGGTTGCCGTAGAGCGCATGTTCCAGCCAGATCGGCCAGAAGGCCCTGCCCCGCTCAAAGCGCCAAGCGAGCAAAAGGCCGAGGCCGAAAGCGCCTGCCACGGAGACCCAGCTTCCGAAAATGACATGGGCGAAGGCGAATAGACTCGCATTGGCCCCGATCGCGACCGCCGGGTGCGGCCCGAACAGGGGCCGGAAGCGCTGGAAGAAGAGCACCCGGTAGAGAAGCTCCTGCGGCAGCGCCGAGACGAACGGGTAGAAGCAGACGATCATCGCCCACAACTCCGGCCGGGTTCGCGGCAGCGAGAGGAAGGCGTGCGGGAGGACAAGCCAGGTGCCCAGGGCAATCAGCGGCGCGAGGACGAGGAACGTCGCGCCGACCGCGCGCAGGCGCCCAGCGGTGCCCTCAAGGCGCAGGATACGCCGATCGAAGCGACCATCCAGCCAAAGGGCGAGCAGGAGGAACGGGAGCGCAAGCGCGAGGAGCGCAAACACGCGCATCTGCCAGTTGACGACGGCGTAGTGGATGGCGAGCGGCGCGCCGAGATAGACAAGCGCGGCCTCGCCCGCCAGCCGCACGCGGCGGCGGGCGTTTCCGATGCGGGATGCCACCGGCTCGGTCTCCGCCCCTTCCCTTTCCCGGTACTGCATCATGGTTCCCGTGAAGGCTCGGCGCCGTCCTGGGCGCATGCGCGATATAGAGGATGGCATGCCGCGCTCAAAAGTGGTCCGGAGACCAACTTTTTGCTTCAGCCGGCGCGATCACGCTCCCTGCTGGAACGCGCATGCCCTTCCAGACCGGGCATCGGCCCGGCGAGCAGGTCCTCGATGAACAGGGACACCAGCTGGGCGCGGCCCGAGACGCCCGCCTTCGCATAGATGTGCGCGAGCTGCGCCCGCACGGTGCCGGGCGCGGATCCCCGCATCTCGGCGATATCGCCGAGATCGACACCTTTCAGGGCGAACAGCGCCACCTCCGATTCGGCTGGCGTCAGCGCCCATTCGTGAAAATAGTTCTGTATGAGATCGCCTAGTGCGCCGGAGGCGGCGGAAAAGGCCGCCTCGCTGCGCCGTGCCCGTTCCATGGCGCGGCGCATCTCCAGACCTCCGAAGATCACGCCAAGGACCAGCGCGAAGGAGACGGCGGCCTCGAAAATCGTGTGAAGCCCCGCCCCGCCCAGACTGAAATCGGCGATGACGTCGGAGACGAAGAACACCGCCGCAAAAGCCTGGACGGCGAGAAGCGCGGCCAGGACGACCGGCTGACGATCGCCTGCGCCGAAAAACGCTCGCCGCCCATGCTGCATCAAAGAGAGTCCGAGCGGGTGCCCGTGACCATGCCCCTTACGAAACCGGTCCCGAAACGCCGGGTCTCGAAGGCAACGCCCGCCACATGCAGGGCAGCCAGGACAAGGAGAAGATTCGCAGCCACTTCATGCACCTCCTTCAGGACGCCACCTTCCTCTCCATCACGCTCGCCGCGATTCTCGCCCGCCTCATCATGCTCGGCGAATGTGGCGGCAACCTCCTGGCGCGGTTCGAGCGTCTTCAGCGGAGAGCCCGCCATGGCGATGCCCGTTCCCGTGACGACGATGAGCGTTCCCCACAGAGCATATACCATGAGCGCCCCGAGCGGATTGTGGGAGCGGTGCTCGCTGTTCTCGCCCTTCGCCATTTCCCTGGCGTAGCCGAGAGCGGCGGCGGGACGAGGCGGAAAGGCGGAAAAGCGCGCCTCCTCCGTTCCGATGAGGCCCCATACGAGACGCAACGCCAGAAGCGAGAAGGCGCCGTATCCGAGCCAGATATGCAGGGCCGAGCCTCCCTCGTCGAGGAGCCCGTTGACGAGGACGACCGCAGCGATGCCCCAGTGGGTAAGGCGCACGAGCGGGTCCCAGCCGCGCACACGCCCTTCTCGCACGGCAGCGCTCATCGGAGTTCCCCCTTTGCAATCGTCGCGGCAGACGCAGTGACGTCGATATCCAGCATTGGCCTTTCCCTTCTTCAGCACCGGCGTGAATCGCCTGCGGAAGATGAACTGGACCGCGCTATCGCCCCCGGCCATCGGCGAAGCGCTTAGGAAGGTGCGAATAAGCAGATGCTGACGGTGAAACGAGCGCTATTGGCGGAACGGGCGCGAAGGCCGAAACGCAAAAAGGCCGGTCAAATGACCGGCCTCGTCGGACCAAGATTGGCCGAGAAGAAAATGGCGGGAGTGACGGGGCTCGAACCCGCGACCTCCGGCGTGACAGGCCGGCACTCTAACCAACTGAGCTACACCCCCGCGGGTGGCGCGATTGCGCTGTCTGGCAAAACCGACTGCGCTCGGCGCGTCGGCGAGATAGGTCAGCCAGAAGACCCTGTCAAGCGAAGCGAGGGGCCCGACGACAAGTTCGTCGCAATAGGCCTCATCGTGTCGCGGCGGATGCACCAAATCCCCCTGTCAGCATGAAGCTCCCAGGCAGACATGGTGGGCGGTGACAGGCTCGAACTGCCGACCCTCTCGGTGTAAACGAGATGCTCTACCAACTGAGCTAACCGCCCGCCTCATCCGTCTATAAGGCAGGTTCGCCGCTGACAAGCGGCAGGGCTCTGATGGGCTGGGTGAAAAGGAATGCCCCGCCTTCAGGCGGAGCGGGAGAGGCCGGGGGGCCGACCTCCCGTCCGGCGGTGCGGGCTAGCCGTTCACCGCGTCTTTCAGGCCCTTGCCGGGCTTGAACTTGGCCTGCTTGGAAGCCTTGATCTGGATCTTCTCGCCCGTCTGCGGATTGCGGCCCGTGCTCGCGGCGCGCTGGGAGATGGAGAAATTTCCAAACCCGAGAACGCGCACTTCCTGGCCCTTCTTCAGCGCATCGGTGATGCAGTCGAAAACCGCGTCAACCGCTTCACCGGCCTGCGCCTTCGACAGATTGGTCTGATCGGCCACAGCGGCAGCCAGTTCGCCTTTATTCATCATATATCTCCCTTCAATGGACCAGCGATTCGAGGCGGCACCTTAGCATCGCAGCTAACGATCCCGCGCGGAAAAAGGTCGAAATCCTCAAGAAAACAGCGCGTTTTAGCCTCTTTGAACGGCAAACGGCCCGGAAGGTTCCGGGCCGTTTGGGATCAAAGGTGCACTTAGTGCGCAATCATGCCGGAAGAGGCTTCTTCGTCGGCGACATCGGAGCGTTTCGGCTCGTCCTTCACCTCGCTCCATTCGATCGCCACCGGCTCACGCACCAGGGCATGACGGAGCACCTCGTCCATGCGAGCAACCGGGATGATCTCCAGCCCACTCTTCACGTTGTCCGGGATCTCGGCGAGATCCTTGGCGTTGTCCTCGGGGATCAGCACCATCTTGATGCCGCCGCGGAGCGCCGCCAGGAGCTTCTCCTTGAGACCGCCGATGGGCAGGACGCGGCCACGCAGCGTGATCTCGCCGGTCATGGCGACGTCGCGGCGGACCGGAATGCCGGTCATGATCGAGACGATCGCCGTCACCATCGCAATGCCCGCCGACGGGCCATCCTTCGGGGTCGCGCCCTCCGGGACATGCACATGGATGTCCTTGCGGTCAAAGAGCGGCGGCTCGATGCCGAAATCGACGGCGCGCGAGCGGACATAGGAGGCCGCCGCCGAAATCGATTCCTTCATCACGTCGCGCAGGTTGCCCGTGACGGTCATCTTGCCCTTGCCGGGCATCATGACGCCTTCGATCGTCAGAAGGTCGCCGCCGACTTCCGTCCAGGCCAGGCCGGTGACGACACCGACCATGTCCTCACGCTCCGCCTCGCCGAAGCGATAGCGCGCCACGCCGAGGAAGTCAGACAGATTGTCGGCCGTCACAGCGATCGACTTCTCTTCGCCCGTCAGGAGCTTCTTGACCGCCTTGCGGGCGATGGTCGCAAGCTCCCGCTCCAGATTGCGGACGCCGGCCTCCCGCGTATAGCGGCGGATCATGGTCCTCAGCGCCTCATCGTCGATGGAGAACTCGCCCTTGCGCAGGCCGTGGTTCTTCTCCGACTTCGGCAGCAGGTGCCGGCGGGCGATCTCGATCTTCTCGTCTTCGGTGTAGCCGGCGATACGGATGATCTCCATGCGGTCCATCAGGGCCGGCGGGATGTTCAGCGTATTCGCCGTCGTCACGAACATGACGTCGGAAAGGTCGTACTCCACCTCCAGGTAGTGATCCATGAAGGAGGAATTCTGCTCCGGATCGAGGACCTCCAGCAGAGCGGATGAGGGATCGCCGCGGAAATCCATGCCCATTTTGTCGATCTCGTCGAGCAGGAAGAGCGGGTTGGACTTCTTTGCCTTGCGCATCGACTGAATGACCTTGCCCGGCATGGAGCCGATATAGGTCCGCCGATGGCCCCGGATTTCCGCTTCGTCGCGCACGCCGCCGAGCGACATCCGGACGAAATTGCGTCCCGTCGCCTTGGCGATCGACTTGCCGAGCGAGGTCTTGCCGACGCCGGGAGGTCCGACGAGGCACAGGATCGGTCCCTTCAGCTTGTTGGCGCGGCTCTGCACGGCGAGGTACTCGACGATGCGCTCCTTCACCTTCTCCAGACCGTAGTGATCGGTCTCGAGAACGGATTCGGCATTGGCGAGGTCGTTCTTGACGCGCGTGCGCTTGCCCCAGGGAATGCCGAGCAGCCAGTCCAGATAGTTGCGAACGACGGTGGCCTCGGCCGACATCGGGCTCATCTGGCGGAGCTTCTTCATCTCCGCATCGGCCTTCTCGCGCGCCTCCTTGGAGAGCTTGGTCTTGGCGACGCGCTCTTCCAACTCGCGCAGTTCGTCACGGCCATCCTCGGAATCGCCGAGTTCCTTCTGGATCGCCTTCATCTGCTCGTTGAGATAGTACTCGCGCTGCGTCTTCTCCATCTGGCGCTTGACGCGCGAGCGGATGCGCTTTTCCACCTGCAGGACGGAGATCTCGCTCTCCATCAGGCCGAGGACCTTCTCCAGCCGGTCGGTGGCGGAGGTGAGCGCGAGGATCTCCTGCTTCTCCGGAATGCGGATCGCCAGATGCGAGGCGACCGTATCGGCGAGCTTGGCGTAATCCTCGATGTTGGCGATCGCGGTCAGAACCTCGGGGCTCACCTTCTTGTTGAGCTTCACGTAGTTCTCGAACTCCGCCACGACGGAGCGCGACAGCGCCTCGACCTCGACCTCGTCGCCAACCGTCTCAGGGATTTCCTCGGCCTCGGCCTCGAAAATGTCCTTGCGATCGGAAAAGCGCTTGATCTCGGCGCGGCTCTTGCCCTCCACGAGCACCTTCACCGTGCCGTCCGGCAGCTTGAGGAGCTGCAGCACGGAAGCCAGCGTTCCGACCTCGTAGATGCGCTCAGGCGACGGGTCCTCGTCGCCCGCATCCTTCTGGGTGGCGAGCAGGATCATCTTGTCCGCCCGCATCACCTCTTCCAGCGCATTGATCGACTTTTCCCGCCCGACGAAGAGGGGAACGATCATGTGCGGAAAGACGACGATGTCGCGAAGTGGAAGGACCGGGTAAATCCCGCCTCCTTCAGCCGATCCGAGGAAACCAGTGGATTCTGTCATAGGGATTCCTTCGCGTTCGCCGGTGGGTCCGACGAATCTGAGTTTAGTGGATGCTCGCTCCCGCGACCACTGCCGCGATGGAAAGCCCGGCCGCGCGGCTGTCAGCCGCCCACGGAAGACGAGCGTCTTGCGTTGCCTGGTAGGTGGAGAGCAGGACCCGCAATGTCAACCTGACGGGTCCTGCTTGCGCTGGGCTTGAAAGCGCCGAGATCAGGCGGAACGGCCTGCGTTCTGCGTCTCGCTGTGGCGCTCGGAGTAGATGTAGAGCGGTCGTGCGCTGCCGCTGACGACATCGGCGGAGATGACGACCTCTTCCACGCCGTCAAGGCCCGGAAGATCGAACATCGTCTCCAGAAGAATCGCCTCCATGATGGAGCGCAGGCCGCGGGCGCCGGTCTTCCGCTCGATCGCCTTCTTGGCGATCTCGGTCAGGGCGTCCTCGTGGAAGGTAAGTTCCACATTCTCCATCTCGAAGAGCCGCTGGTACTGCTTGACGAGAGCGTTCTTCGGATCGGTGAGGATGGAGACGAGCGCGGGCTCGTCGAGGTCCTCCAGCGTCGCGACGACCGGCATGCGGCCGACGAACTCCGGAATGAGGCCGAACTTCAACAGGTCCTCCGGCTCCACCTGGCGGAAGAGCTCGCCGATCTTGCGATCGTCAGGACCGGCGACCTTGGCACCGAAGCCGATGGAGGTCTTGCGTCCGCGATCGGAGATGATCCGGTCGAGGCCCGCGAAGGCGCCTCCGCAGACGAACAGGATGTTCGTCGTGTCGACCTGCAGGAATTCCTGCTGGGGATGCTTGCGGCCACCCTGCGGCGGCACCGAAGCGACGGTGCCTTCCATGATCTTCAGAAGCGCCTGCTGCACGCCCTCGCCCGACACGTCGCGGGTTATGGACGGGTTGTCGGACTTCCTGGAGATCTTGTCGACCTCGTCGATGTAGACGATGCCGCGCTGCGCCCGCTCGACGTTGTAGTCGGCCGACTGCAGGAGCTTCAGGATGATGTTCTCCACATCCTCGCCCACATAGCCGGCTTCCGTCAGCGTCGTGGCGTCGGCCATTGTGAAGGGAACATCGAGGATGCGGGCGAGCGTCTGGGCAAGAAGGGTCTTGCCGCAGCCGGTCGGTCCGATCAGCAGGATGTTCGACTTCGCCAGTTCCACGTCGTTGTTGCGAGCGGCGTGGTTGAGGCGCTTGTAGTGGTTGTGGACGGCCACGGAGAGCACCTTCTTGGCGCCCGTCTGGCCGATCACATAATCGTTCAGGACGTTGTAGATCTCCTGCGGCGTGGGCACGCCGTCGCCGGACTTCACCAGCGAGGATTTGTTCTCCTCGCGGATGATGTCCATGCACAGCTCGACGCACTCGTCGCAGATGAAGACCGTCGGGCCCGCAATCAGCTTGCGCACCTCGTGCTGGCTCTTGCCGCAGAAGGAGCAATAGAGGGTGTTCTTGTTGTCCCCGCTGCTACCGCTGATTTTGCTCATCGGTCACCTCATCCGGCGTGCCAACTGGGTTCGATCGCCGGCTGGCGCCGTCTTTTGCCGCACTGCGGCAGATTGCATTCATCGAACCATCATTGGCCATTCGGTTTCAAGATAAACTTAATGGCTTCCAACCTTTGGCGAACCTTGCGTCACCCCTCACCGCCGGATTCGATGATCGCGCGGTTGGTCAGCACCTTGTCGATCAGGCCAAACTCCTGAGCCTGCTCGGCAGTCATGAAATAGTCACGATCGAGGGTCCGCTCAACGGTCTCGTACTCCTGACCCGTGTGCTTCACGTAAATTTCGTTGAGGCGACGCTTCATTTTGATGATGTCCTCCGCATGCCGCTCGATGTCGGAGGCCTGGCCCTGGAAGCCGCCGGAAGGCTGGTGGACCATGATGCGCGCATTGGGAAGGGCAAAGCGCATGTCCTTCTCGCCGGCGCACAGAAGCAGCGAGCCCATCGAAGCCGCCTGGCCGACGCAGAGCGTGGAAACGGCCGGCTTGATGAACTGCATGGTGTCGTACATCGCGAAGCCGGAGGTCACCACGCCACCCGGCGAATTGATGTAGATGGCGATCTCCTTCTTCGGGTTCTCCGCTTCCAGGAACAGGAGCTGAGCGCAGACGAGGGTCGCCATATGGTCCTCGATCATGCCCGTGATGAAGATGATCCGCTCCTTCAGGAGGCGCGAAAAAATGTCGTATGCGCGCTCGCCCCGGTTGGTCTGCTCGACCACCATCGGCACGAGGTTCATGTAGGTCTCGATCGGGTCTTTCATGAAAGGCCTTCGCTTGGCCCGCAGATGCGGGAATTGGGGATCCGACTCGGCATATCTAGGGAGTCATAGCAATCTGCCAAAGGCGCGTACAACATGGCAGGGCTTCGAGCACACAAAAGGGCACCGCCCTTCCCCGCTGCCGCGGTCGGATGACGCAGCGGCCCGAAGGCAAAAGCCGGCGGCGAGCCGCCGGCAATCACATCGCCGAGAACGCCGAGACGATCAGTGATCGTGCTCGTGATGGTGATGATGGTCGTGATCGTCCTCTTCCTCGGCTGCCAGGAGCTCCTCGCGGCTCACCTTCTTGTCGGTGACCTCGGCGAGCTCCAGCAGATAGTCGACGACCTTCTCCTCGAAGATCGGCGCGCGCAGCGCCTGCACGGCGTCCGGGTTGTTGCGGTAGTGCTCCACGACGCGGTCTTCCTGACCGGGGTAGCGGCGAACCTGCTCGTAGAGCGCACGCTGCATCTCCTCCTCGGTCACCTGAACCTCGGCCTGCTCGCCGATGCGTGACAGGAGAAGGCCGAGGCGCACGCGCCGCTCGGCGATCTTCTGGTAGTCGGCCCGAGCGGCTTCCTCCGTCGTGCCTTCATCCTCGAAGGAACGGCCGTGATGCTCCACGTCGTGCAGGACCTGACGCCAGATGTTCTCGAACTCCTGCTCGACCAGCTTCTCCGGCAGCGGAAAGTCGTGCTTTTCATCCAGCGCGTCGAAGAGCTGGCGCTTGACGGACTGGCGCGTCACGGATCCGTGCTCGCTTTCCAGCTGCGACTTCACCGCTTCCTTGACCTTCTCGATGGATTCGACACCGAGACGCTGGGCGAATTCGTCGTCGAGCTTGATCTCCTGCGGCGCCGCCACCTCCTTCACGGAGACGTCGAAGACGGCTTCCTTGCCGGCGAGATGCGCGGCCGGATAGTTCTGCGGGAACGTCACCTCGATCGGCTTCTCGTCGCCGGCCTTGAGGCCCTTCAGCTTCTCTTCGAAGCCCGGGATGAACTGACCGGAACCGATGACGATCTGGGTGTTGTCGTCCGTGCCGCCCTCGAAGGCCTCGCCGTCGATCTTGCCGACATAGCCGATGGTGACGCGGTCGCCGTCCTTCGCCTTGCGCTTGACTTCCTCATAGGAACGGCCGCTCTCGCCGATCTGCTGCAAGCGCTCCTCGACCTCTTCGTCGGAGACATCGGCGATCGGGCGCTCGACCTTGACGCCCTTGATGTCAACGACCTCGAATTCGGGAAGGATCTCGTAATTGACGGTGAAGGTGAGGTCGGCTCTGGCGGCGAGAATCTCGTTCGCCTCGGCCTCGTCCTCGGTCATCTCCACCTGCGGCTGCATCGCAGCCTTCTCGCCACGCTCGGCGAGCGCGTTACGCGTCGTCTCGGCGACGATCTTCTCCACGATCTCTGCCATGGCCGCCTTGCCATAGAGGCGCTTCAGATGGTCCGGCGGCACCTTGCCCGGCCGGAAGCCCTTGAGCCGAACCTGTCCGCGAAGCTCTTCCAGCCGCGCCGCAAGCCGCTCGTCGAGCTCGCTCGCCGGCACAGTCACACGCAGTTCGCGCTTGAGGCCTTCGGAGAGGGTCTCGTTGATATCCATGTCCTTTTCCCGATCGTGGGGCGAAACTCTCGCCGCGTTTGTGGTCCCGAAGGGCCATCGTTTGAATTTGGAGACTGGTCGCGCCGCGGATGGTCGGGGGCGTGGTGCGGGCGGAGGGACTCGAACCCCCAAGCTGTTAGGCACTTGGACCTAAACCAAGCGTGTCTACCAGTTCCACCACGCCCGCTACTAACCGAAAGCCGGCGCGCCCTGCCAGGGCCGGGGCTCTATATCATGTCCACCTTGGCACACAAGGTGGCGGCGGAATGGGGAAAAGAAAAGCCCTCCGAAGAGGGCAGAGGTCACAATTTTAGGTGCAGCGAGTTGAAGCTACCGCCGGATGGATGGCCTCATGCGCATCCGACAGCTCCTGCGGCCTTTCATAGCGTAAACTGCCGCTTAACGACATCCCTGAGTCAGCCCGTGGTTAATTTGAGAGCAGAACCCCGACTCGCCTCAGGGTTGCAGACCGCCAAGAACCGGCGGCAGCAAATCCGCCAGATCCTCCGATATGAGGCCGGGTCCAAAACGGCGCGCGGCCTCTGCGTGCATCCAGACTGCGGCCGAGGCGGCCTCGAAGGCCGGCACGCGCTGGGCGGCGAGCCCGGTCACCATGCCGGCAAGAACATCGCCCGTGCCCGCCGTCGCGAGCCAGGGCGAGCCGTTCTCGTTGATCGAGGCCCACCCGTCTGGCGCGGCGATGACCGTATCGGCGCCCTTGAGCACCACAATGGCGCCTGCCCGCTCGGCGGCGGCGCGTGCCTTGGCCACCTTGTCGGCATCTGGCGAGAGATCCGGGAAAAGCCGGGAGAACTCTCCGGCATGCGGCGTCAGGAAGACCGGCGCCGAGCGCGCCCGCGCGGCGCCGAACAGCAATTCGGCCTTGCCGGCGAAACTGGAGATCGCGTCGGCGTCGAGGATGACGGCCGCCTTGCTCTCAAGGCAGGCCAGAACCTTCCGGCGCGTCTCCTCGCTGATGCCGGCGCCCGGGCCGATCAGCACGGCATTAAGGCGCGCGTCGGAGAGGAGGCTCGCGAGCTCGGCGGCATCGGCCGCTGGCTTGATCATGACGGCGGTGAGGTGTGCGGCAAGCTCCGGCATCGCCTCCGGCGTGGCGGCGACACTGACGAGACCGGCGCCGATCCGGAGTGCCGCGCGGGCTGCAAGCCTTGCCGCGCCCGTCTGGTGGGCGGGACCGGAGACGACGACGGCATGGCCCCGGGAATATTTATGGCCGGACGGTTCGGGCCAGCGCAGCGTCTCGCGCCAGAGCGGCGGCTCGTTGGCATGGAGGCGGATTTCGAGTGAGCCGAGGGCGTCGTCCGGAATTTCGATATCGGCCAGCGCAAGGCGCCCACAATGCTCGCGGCCCGGCAGAAGGAGATGGCCCGGCTTCCTGCGAAAAAAGGTGACGCTCGCGGCGGCGCGGATCGCGGCGCCTTTTGTCTCGCCCGTCCTGCCGTCGATGCCGCTCGGCAGATCGACGGCAAGCACCGGAACGCCGCAGGCGTTGACGGCCTCGACGAGGGCCGCGACATCGCCCTCAAGCGGCCGCGCGAGCCCCGCTCCGAACAGCGCATCGATGATGAGATCGGCCGAAAGGACGATGCCCGAATGAAGAGGCTCGACTTCCCCTTCCCAGCGCGAGGCAGCGATCGCGGCGTCGCCGGCAAGCCTCGCGCGCGATCCGAGGAGAGCGAGACGCACACGATATCCCCGCCTGGCGAGAAGGCGCGCGGCGACGAAGCCGTCGCCGCCATTGTTACCCGGCCCGGCCAGAACGATGACACGTCCGGCAAATGGACACAGCTCGCCCGCGCGGTCGGCCACGGCGAGGCCGGCATTCTCCATCAGTTCGATGCCCGCAATTCCGCCATCGATTGCCGCATGATCGGCCGCCCCCATTTCGTCCGGAGTCAAAAGGGTGAGGATAGCGGCACCATTGGGTTGTTCATTCATTGTGCAAATGCCCTATTGTTAGGCGCACTGCCGGCGCGGAATTGGACGCAGGCCGCGCCTCCGCCGCCCCAGACTTTCTCTCTCGGCCCCTCCATTCGTGCAGCGAGCTGGCATGCTTCCTGCTGAGGGGCGGTGGGAGCGAAGACGACGCTCACGGCCCTGGGAGTTTCCCGCGATATGAAGAAGATCGAAGCGATCATCAAACCGTTCAAACTCGACGAGGTGAAGGAGGCGCTGCAGGAAGTAGGATTACAGGGTATCACAGTGACAGAGGCCAAGGGGTTCGGCCGCCAGAAGGGCCATACGGAGCTCTATCGCGGCGCGGAATATGTCGTCGACTTCCTGCCCAAGGTGAAAGTGGAAGTGGTCCTGCCCGACGATCTCGTCGAGCGCGCGGTGGACGCGATCCGCAATGCTGCGCAGACCGGCCGCATCGGCGACGGGAAGATTTTCATCTCCAATGTCGAGGAAGCCATCCGCATTCGCACCGGTGAGACCGGCGCCGAAGCCATCTAGGATCAACGGCCGTTCCGGCCGGACCCACCTCCCTCTGATTTCTGCCCATTCGAATAGAAGGTGACACTCATGAGCAATGCTTCCGATGTCCTGAAGATGATCAAGGACAACGATGTGAAATATGTCGACCTGCGCTTTACCGATCCGCGCGGGAAGATGCAGCACGTGACGATGGATGTCTCGATCGTCGACGAGGACATGTTTGCCGAAGGCGTCATGTTCGACGGCTCCTCCATCGCCGGCTGGAAGGCCATCAACGAAAGCGACATGACGCTGATGCCGGACCCGGAGACGGCCGTCATCGACCCGTTCTTCGCGCAGCCGACCCTCGCCGTCTTCTGCGACATCCTCGAGCCGTCCACGGGCGAGCCCTACAACCGCGACCCGCGCACGACCGCCAAGAAGGCCCTCGCCTACCTGCAGTCGACCGGTGTGGGCGACACCGCCTTCTTCGGTCCCGAGGCCGAGTTCTTCATCTTCGACGACGTGCGCTTCTCGGCGACCCCCTACAACACCGGCTTCATGCTCGACTCCATCGAGCTGCCGACCAACCAGTGGACCGAGTACGAGGGTGGCAATATGGGCCACCGCGTGCGCACCAAGGGTGGCTACTTCCCGGTGCCGCCGATCGATTCGGCGCAGGACCTGCGCTCCGACATGCTGATGTACATGGCGGAGATGGGCGTCGACGTCGAAAAGCACCATCACGAGGTCGGCTCCGCCCAGCATGAGCTCGGCATGAAGTTCGACACGCTCGTGCGCGTCGCCGACAAGCTGCAGATCTACAAATACTGCATCCATCAGGCGGCCGCCGCCTACGGCAAGACGGCGACCTTCATGCCGAAGCCGGTCTTCGGCGACAACGGCACGGGCATGCATTGCCACCAGTCCATCTGGAAGGACGGCAACCCGGTTTTCGCCGGCAACCAGTACGCCGACCTGTCGGAGGAGTGCCTGTTCTACATCGGCGGCATCCTGAAGCACGCCAAGGCGCTCAACGCCTTCACCAACCCGACCACCAACTCCTACAAGCGTCTGGTCCCGGGCTACGAGGCTCCGGTGCTGCTCGCCTATTCGGCGCGCAATCGCTCCGCCTCCTGCCGTATCCCCTACACCAACTCGCCGAAGGCGAAGCGCATGGAGATCCGTTTCCCGGACCCGGC
This sequence comes from Afifella sp. IM 167, assembly GCF_020144925.1. Classification (GTDB taxonomy): domain Bacteria; phylum Pseudomonadota; class Alphaproteobacteria; order Rhizobiales; family Afifellaceae; genus Afifella. Next base: position 109,422 of record NZ_NSLC01000002.1, on the reverse strand, counting down.
GGCGAACCCGTATCTCGCCTTCTCCGCCATGCTGATGGCCGGCCTCGACGGTATCAAGAACCGGATCCATCCGGGCGACCCGATGGACAAGGACCTCTACGATCTGCCGCCGGAGGAGCTGAAGGACATCCCGACCGTGTGCGGTTCGCTGCGTGAAGCAATCTCTTCGCTGGAAGCCGATCACGAGTTCCTGACGGCCGGTGGCGTCTTCGACGAAGATCAGATCGAGGCCTATCTCGACCTGCTGCGCGAGCAGAACATCCGCTACGAGCAGACCCCGCATCCGATCGAATTCGAGATGTACTACTCGGTGTAAGCGGCGCGGGCTCCGGCCCGCTCCCGACCGATCACTTCCGAGGGGAGGCCTGCGTGCCTCCCCTTTTCTTTTGCGGCGTGCCCTGCCCCATACCGACGAATGATGCGGGGAACGAGAGCCCCGGGCGAGCGCCGGTAAGCCCCATGGCATGCCGTCGAGGAGAATCGGCCGCACCCTGCCGCGCTGCTGGCGCAAGCCTGACACCAGCCACGCTGTGGACAGGCCGCGTTTTTCGGTCGCTGTGTCGGCATGCCCACAGCCTCGCGACAGCTCATGCAGTAGACTTCAGGCGTTGGGCGGTGGCCGACTAGGATCCATGCGCGCACCCGAAAAGGCCTTCATTGCCCTGTCGGCTACCCCCTATCGCCCTCCCGAATCAGGCGACCTTTTTTGCCGGTTTTGCCGGACTCGGGAGGCTCCGTTTCAATGCCGGCCAGTGCCAGCGGCCGGCATGTATGTCCCTGCCCCGCGCTTGATGGCGCGCTGCGCCTCCGGGAAAGGGAGGAGACGGCGAGTGGCGACGGGCCCTTGCCCGGCCGTCCCCAATCCTCCACCTCAAGGGCGATAAAGTCGCAGGAGAAGCGATAGCGTGGCAACATCGGGGCCTGATTCGAATCGAGGCGGAAGCGCAATGGAACGAGCCGACGACCTATTCTCGGGTCGGCCGCAAGGTGAGGTCCGCGAGGAGACCCCTCGGCCGGCCACGGCAAAGCGCAAGGCGGCAAAGCCCGCCGAGATCGCCGGGGGAAACTATTCGGCCGCCGAGATCGAGGTGCTGGAGGGCCTGGAGCCGGTACGCCGGCGGCCGGGCATGTATATCGGCGGCACCGACGAAAAGGCGATGCACCACCTCTTCGCCGAGGTGATCGACAATTCGATGGACGAGGCCGTCGCCGGCCATGCCAGCTTCATCGAGGTCTCGCTCGACGCCGAGGGCTATCTCACCGTCTCCGACAACGGCCGCGGCATCCCGGTCGACAAGCACCCGAAATTCCCGGACCGCTCCGCGCTCGAAGTCATCATGACGACGCTGCATGCGGGCGGAAAGTTCAACTCCAAGGTCTATGAGACCTCCGGTGGCCTGCATGGCGTCGGCGTTTCCGTCGTCAACGCGCTGGCCGAGCGCCTCGAAGTGGAGGTGGCGCGCAACAGGCGTCTCTACCGGCAGGAATTTGCCCGCGGCACGCCGCTCGGGCCTCTGCAGGAAGTCGGCGAGGCGCCGAACCGGCGCGGCACCCGCATCCGCTTTCGGCCCGATCCGGACATCTTCGGGGCCCGCGCCGTCTTCGAGCCCGATCGCATCCTGCGCATGGCACGCTCAAAGGCCTATCTCTTCGGCGGCGTGGAGATTCGCTGGTCCTGCGATCCGGCGATCATCGCACCCAAGAGCGAAGTGCCGGAAAAGGCCGTTTTTCGATTCCCCGGGGGCCTGCGCGATTATCTCGACACCCAGCTCGTCGGTGAGACCCGTATCGGCGAGATCTTCTCCGGCCGGACGGAGAATCACGGCGGCCACGGCGCCGTCGAATGGGCGATTTCCTGGTTCGCCGGCGACGGCTTCCTGCGCTCCTATTGCAATACCGTGCCGACACCGGAGGGCGGCACGCACGAGGCGGGCTTGCGAACCGCCCTCACCCGCTCCCTCAAGGCGCATGGCGAGCTCACCGGCAACAAGCGCGCCGCGGCGATCAATTCCGACGACGTGATGACCTCGCTCGGCGGCATGCTGTCGGTCTTCATCCGCGAGCCGGAATTCGTCGGCCAGACCAAGGACCGGCTGGCTTCGAACGAAGCCTCGCGCATCGTCGACAACGCCATTCGCGATGCGTTCGATCATTTTCTCGCCGCTTCGCCGAACCAGGCCGCCCAGCTTCTCGACTGGGTGGTCGACCGGGCCGAGGAGCGGCTGCGCCGCCGCCGCGAGAAGGAGATCTCGCGCAAGAGCGCCACCCGCAAGCTCCGCCTGCCCGGCAAGCTCGCCGACTGCACGGCCTCGGACCGGGAAGATACCGAGCTCTTCATCGTGGAGGGCGATTCGGCCGGCGGCTCGGCCAAGCAGGCGCGCAACCGGCGCACCCAGGCGATCCTGCCCCTCAGAGGCAAGATCCTCAACGTGGCGAGCGCCGGGCGCGAGAAGCTCTCGCAGAACCAGCAGCTCTCCGACCTCATCCAGGCGCTCGGCTGCGGCACGGGCGCCAAGTACCGCGACGAGGATCTTCGCTACGGCAAGATCATCATCATGACGGATGCCGATGTGGACGGCGCCCATATCGCCTCGCTGCTGATCACCTTCCTCTTCCGCGAAATGCCCGAGGCGATCCGGCGGGGCCATGTCTATCTCGCCGTGCCGCCCCTCTTCCGGCTCTCGCAGGGGGGCAAGGTGCTGTATGCGCGCGACGACCGGCACCGCGAGGAGCTGCTGCAGAGCGAGTTCTCCGTCCGCGGCAAGGTGGAGGTCAGCCGCTTCAAGGGCCTCGGCGAGATGATGCCGGCGCAGCTGAAAGAGACGACGATGGATCCCGCCCGGCGCACCCTCTTGAAGGTGGTCGTCCTGGAAGAGGACGCGGCGGCTGCCCGCGATGCCGTCGCCTCGCTGATGGGCAACAAGCCGGAAGCGCGCTTCGCCTTCATCCAGGACCGCGCCGCCTTCGCTTCCGACGAACTCATCGACGTCTGAAATCTGCCAGAATGGACGACAGGGCCGGCTGCCCTCACCTCCCGCCCCGGTCGTTCCGCGCACAAAAAAAGCCGGCGGCCGAAGCCGCCGGCTCTCCACCAACCCGAAGGCTGGCTTTATCTGACTAGTAGCCCATGACGCCGCCGGCGGGGCCGCCGAAGCGCCAGTTCACGCCCACCGTGAAGGTGTCCATGTCGCTGTCGAAGGTCGCCGTGGAGCCATCGCCGTAGGTGATGCGCTTGTCGTCCAGCCAATAGTGCCGGTACTCGCCGGAGATCGAGACATTGTCCGTCACGGCCACTTCCAGACCGCCGCCCAGCGTCCAACCGAAATCGCCATCGTCGTCCTTGGCCGCAAGGCCACCGGCCGGATAGCTGTTGGTGTTCTGGTAGTCGACATAGGCAACGCCGCCCAGGAGATAGGGCATGAAGCGGTCCATGCCGGCGCCGACGCGCGCGGTCATGGTCGCCATCCAGTCGGCCTCCTGGCCGTTGGTCACGACGCCGTTGCTGCCATTGCCGTCGACGTCAAGCCAGCTGACATCGCCATGGATGCCGACGACGGCCCAGTTCCACTGATAGTCGTAGCCGGCGCCCAGGCCGAGAATCCAGCCATCGGCGTCGAAGTCGAGACTGCCGGCGGCCGGGGTGGTGACATAGCTGTACGCGCTGTCGACGTTCGACCAGCCATAGCCGCCCTGCAGGCCGACATATCCGCCGGTCCAATTGTATCCGGGCGCGGAGACCGGAGCCGCCGGCGCCGCCGGTGCGGGCTCATAGCTGGGCAGGTCGGCGGCCATGGCCGTGCTGCCGAGAAGGGCGAGCGCGGCGGTCGAGATCAGGGTGCTACGCATGTACGTCTGCATTGAAAGCCTCTTTCTGGTTCTGAGACGGTGATCATCTAGCACGCCTGCAGGGGTGCGGCTGTGACCCGAAAAACACATCACATTTTAGGCTAATTTCCGCCCGTAATTCACTGTTTATTAAGAAGAATTAATGGGGCCAGTTATTCGCAGAACCATGCGGTGTCGCGCTATCCGCGCGCCCTCATCGACGCCATCCGGCGCCGGAAATGTGGACAAAAAAAGACCGGCGGCAGAGCCGCCGGTCGAGCAATTTCCGGGTTTGAAACCGGGATTTGCGGTCAGTAGTTGGACATCGCCGAGCCGCCGAAGCGCCAGTTCACACCGACCGTGAAGGCGTCCATGTCCGTGTCGAACTTGGCGGTCGAACCGTTGGCATAAGCGATGTTCTTGTCGTCGAACCAGTAGTGGCGGTACTCGCCGGTGACGGAGATGTTGTCCGTCACGGCCACTTCCAGGCCGGCGCCGAGCGTCCAGCCAAAGTCGCCATCGTCATCCGACGCCGTGAGCCCTGCCACGCCGTACGTGTTGTTGTGCTCGTAGTCGACATAGGCAACACCGCCGAGGAGGTAGGGATGGAAGCGGTCGATGCCTGCACCGACGCGCGCCGTCAGGCTGGCAAGCCAATTGGCTTCCATGCCGTTGACGACCGTCGTGCCGCCGGTGCCGTTGCCGTCGACGTCCAGCCAGTTGATGTCGCCCTGCAGGCCGAGGACGGCCCAGTTCCACTGATAGTCGTAGCCGGCGCGTGCGCCGAGCGTCCAGCCGTCCGAGTCGAAATCGAAGCTGCCGGCCGGACCGCCAACGGGTGCGAAGTTATAGTCGGTCTCGACGCTCGACCAGGCCCAGCCGGTCTGAAGGCCGACGTAGCCGCCGGTCCAGTTGTACATCGGGGCAGCGACGGCTGCGACCGGGGCCGGCTCGTAGGTCGGCAGATCGGCCGCGAAGGCCGCGCCGCCCGACAGAACCAGCGCCGAAGTCGCCAGAAGGATCTTTCTCATTTCAAACTCCATCGTGGGAAACTGAGAAGTACCTATCAGTCCCGCACGGCCGCGTCTGTCACAAGCATGCAACACAGCGGAAAAAGAGTACGGTAACGTTTTATTAATTAGCCGGCACCGCAATGCCGGCGGCCGGAGCGCGAACGCGCTCCAGCCACGGCACTCCTGGCAATCGGGGATCGGGGATCGGGGATCGGGGAGCGCAAGACAAGAGACGGGCCGCGCGAGAGCAAGTGGAATTCCGCGCACAAAAAAACCGGCGGCCAAGGCCGCCGGCTGCAAGTCGGACCGGTGTCAGAAAGTTCAGTAGTTGGCCATCACCGGGCCGGCCGGGCCGCCGAAGCGCCAGTTCACGCCGACCATGAAGGTGTCGAGATCCGGATCGACATTGATGCGCTGGTTGGCGATACCGCCCGTCGCCGGGAAGGTCAGGTTCTCGTCGTTGAACCAGTAGTGGCGATACTCGCCGGAGACCGAGATGTTGTCGGTCACCGCGATCTCGATGCCCGCGCCCAGGGTCCAGCCGAAGGCGTCGCCCCCCCGCTTCACGCTCGCACCCGCCGTGGCGAGCTTGTAGTCGTAGTCGTAGTAGGCGAAACCACCGAGAACATATGGGTGGAAGCGGTCCATGCCGGCACCCAGGCGAGCCGTGACCGACGCCAGCCAGTTGCCCTCGAAGCTGTCGGTGACGCCGCCGAAGCCACCGTCATTGCCGGTGATGTCGGCCCAGTTGATGTCGCCGCGGATACCGACGACGGCCCAGTTCCACTGATAATCGTAGCCGGCGAGGATGCCGAGGAGCCACCCATCGGCGCTGTAGTCCGGCTGCCCCGTGAAGGCACCGAAGGGGGCCGTATCGAAGGCGTTGCCGATATCGGACCAGCCGTAGCCACCCTGCGCGCCGACATAGCCGCCGGTCCAGTTATAGGTCGGCGCAGCAACAGGTGACATCGGGGCCGGCTCATAGGTCGGCAGGTCCGCGGCCATCGCGGCGGTGCCGAGCATCGCAAAAGCCGCCGTAGAAAGCAGAATCGTCCGCATCAATTCCTCCATCAGGCATACCGTCTAGGTTGAGAAATGGTTACCAGAGCCGTGGGTTTGTGTCTGTCTCCCGTCTGCAACACCGCGCGGGAACCGCATGTCAGACGCGGGAAAAAGATGCTTACCAAGTTGTTTACGTGGTTCTCTGCGGCATCGCCGACCCGCTTCCAGCGCCGGGAACGAGGGCTATACCCTGCGTTGAGCCAGCCAAATGCCCTACATCAACCTGAAATCGGCGGCGGAACCGATCCACCTTTCCCACCTCGGCCGATCAGAAAAGAGGAGTCACCCCCTCCGGAATGGCCGTTTTGCCATTTTCGGTGTGTGCTGAAGCCGTTGCTTGACACATGTCGCATGGAACCTATGTTGCCCGTGGCGTACAAAGCCCGGCGTCGATCCCTTTCCGGCGGGCGTGAAATTTTCCATGAGCTTCGATCAACTCGGTCTCAGTGATAAGGTCTTGCAGGCCGTCAATGCCGTTGGCTATGCGGATCCGACGCCTATTCAGGCGCAGGCCATCCCGCATGTGATGAACGGCCGCGACGTTCTCGGCCTTGCCCAAACGGGTACTGGAAAGACCGCATCCTTCGTTTTGCCGATGCTGACCCTTCTCGAGAGGGGCCGGGCACGGGCGCGCATGCCGCGCACACTTATTCTCGAACCGACTCGCGAGCTTGCCGCACAGGTGGAAGACAATTTCCGCCGCTATGGTGCGAATCACAAGCTCACGGTGGCTCTCCTCATCGGCGGCATCTCCTTCGACGAGCAGGACCGCAAGCTGACGCGGGGCGCGGATGTCCTCATCGCGACGCCGGGCCGCCTGCTTGACCATTTCGAGCGGGGACGACTGCTTCTCACCGGTGTCGAGATCCTCGTCATCGACGAGGCGGACCGTATGCTCGACATGGGCTTCATCCCCGATATCGAGCGAATCGTCGGCCTGATCACGGCGACCCGCAAGCCGCAGACGCTGCTCTTCTCCGCGACGATGCCTGGCGAGATCGCCCATCTTGCGAAGAAGTTCATGACGGACCCGGAGCGGGTCGAGGTCTCGCGGCCCTCCTCGACGGCAGAGAACGTCGCCCAGTTCAGGGTCGCCACCGGGCGCAAGCCGCACGAAAAGCGTGTCACCTTGCGCGCCCTCATCGACCGGGCAAAAGACCTCACCAACGCGATCATCTTCTGCAACCGCAAGCGGGACGTGGCGACGCTTTATCGCTCTCTCGCGCGCCACGGCTATTCGGCCGGTTCGCTGCACGGTGACATGGACCAGCACGCTCGTCTGGCAACGCTGGAATCCTTCCGCGACAACCGAATCAGCCTGCTCGTGGCTTCCGACGTCGCCGCGCGCGGCCTCGATATTCCTGCGGTCAGTCACATCTTCAATTTCGACGTGCCGACCCATGCGGAGGACTATGTCCACCGGATCGGGCGTACAGGCCGAGCCGGACGCAAAGGCGAGTCCTACACGCTCGTCACGCCGGAAGAGAAAAAGTACCTCTCCTCGATCGAGAAGCTGATCGAGCGCGAGATCGTGCCGCTGGAGGGCTTCGAGGCTCCCGTCGACGACGATCCGGTGGAAGAGGATCAGCGTCGCCGCCGCTCGCGCCGCTCCGGCAGGGACGGCGAACGTTCAGGCTCGCGGGGCCGCGGCAAGGACGCGGCGGGCGACGAGAAGCCGGCCCGCGGCGGCAGGGGCGAGCGGACAGAGAAGAAGCCGGAAGCCGAAAAGAGCGCCGAACCTGAAAAGACGGCGGCGGCTGAGGGCGAAAAGAGCGAGAAGCGCGCCCGGCCCGAGCGCGAGGACAAGCGCGAGCGCGGCGCCAAGCCCGACCAGGCCGGAAAGTCCGAGCAGAGCGGCAAGTCCGAGCGCGGAGGCCGTGGCAAGCCCAGCCGCCAGCGCGAGGAAGAGGCCGTCGGTTTCGGCGATCACGTGCCGGCTTTCCTGTTGCAGCCGGTCAGGATTGGCGGGCAGTAAGCCGCTACGAAAACGGGGCCCTCGGGCCCCGCACAAATCTTCACATCATCACATCGACGTCGGGCGCCTCAGGCGCCCGCCTGATGCTGGTAGGCGGAAAGATCTGCCGCCGACAGCTCGACCGACTCGCCGCAACCGCAGGCGGAGGTCTGGTTCGGATTGCGGAAGACGAAACCGGTCCTCAGTTTCGTCATCTCGAAATCCATCTCCGTGCCGAGCAGGAAAAGTGTCGCTGACGGGTCGATGAAGACCTTGGCGCCCTCGCCTGCCTCGACGACGTCATCGGCACCGTCGACCTCGTTCACGAGGTCAATCGTATATTCCATGCCGGCGCAGCCGCCCTTCTTGATGCCGACGCGAATGCCGGCCGCGCCGTCCTGCGCGTTTTCGACGATCGCGCGCACGCGCGCCGACGCTGCGTCCGTCAGGGTCAGAACCTGGAATCCGGTAAAAGCCATAGCGCTAATGTAAGCCTCTTGAAGTCAGATTTCTAGCGCGGGAGGCCCGATAGGGACCTGTCGCACAGGCTGTCGCCCTGCAAAGCGCCCTACCACCAGCCGATCGCGACCTTCGCCTCGTCCGACATACGCTCGGGTGTCCAGGGCGGGTCGAAGACCATGTGCGCGGTAGCGCCGGAGACACCCTCCACCGATGCGACCGCATTCTCGACCCATATCGGCATCTCGCCCGCGACCGGACAACCGGGCGCCGTCAGCGTCATGTCGATATTGACGTGCCGCCCGTCGTCGATATCGACTTTGTAGATGAGGCCGAGCTCGTAGATGTCGGCCGGAATCTCCGGGTCGAAGACGGTCTTCAACGCCGACACGATATCGCGGCTGAGGCGTTCCACCTCTTCCGGCGCAATCGCGGCCGCCTCGAACGCGGGCGAGTTGGGCCCCTCCTCGGCTTCGGGCGCAGCTGGTTCGGGGGCAGCGGCCTCGGGGGCCTGCGTGCCCGCACCCAACGTCTCGTCTTTGGCTGTGGCTTCGTCCATCGATCGTTTCCTTGAGCGCAAAGCGCCTTAGGCGAAGAAGGTCTGCGCCTTCATCAGCGCCTGTGCGAGTTTATCGACTTCTGCTGTCGTATTATAGAGGCCGAAAGACGCACGACAGGTGGCAGTGGTGCCGAATCGCGCAAGCAGAGGCTGTGCGCAGTGGGTTCCGGCGCGTACCGCGACACCCTCCCGGTCGATGATCATCGAGACGTCGTGCGGGTGCGTGCCCTCCAGGTTGAACGAGACAATCGCTCCCTTGCCTGGCGCGTTGCCGTAAATCCTGAGGGAATTGATCTCCGAAAGGCGCTCGTGGGCGTAGTCCTTCAGCTCCGCCTCGTGGGCGGAGATCGCGGCGCGGCCGAGGCTGTCCATGTAGCGCAGCCCGGCGGCAAGGCCGATCGCCTGGACGATCGGCGGCGTGCCGGCCTCGAACTTGTGCGGGGGATCTCCGTAGGTGACCCCGTCCTCGGTCACGTCCTTGATCATCTCGCCGCCGCCCAGGAAGGGTGGCATCTTCTCCAGCCATTCGCGCCTGGCCCAGAGGGCGCCGATGCCGGTCGGCCCATAGGTCTTGTGGCCGGTGAAAACGTAGAAATCGCAACCGAGATCCTGCACGTCGACGGGAAGGTGGACTGCGGCCTGGCTGCCGTCGACGAGCACCGGGATGCCCCGCTCATGGGCGATGCGGCATACCTCTTTCACGGGGACCACCGTGCCGGTCACGTTGGACAGGTGGGTCACCGCGACGATCCGGGTGCGCTCGGTCAAAAGCTGCTCGAAGGCTTCGAGATCGAAGCTGTCATCCTCGGCGAGCGGCACCCAGCGGATGACGGCGCCGGCGCGTTCGCGGTGGTAGTTCCACGGCACGATGTTGGAATGGTGCTCCATGATGGAGAGCACGATCTCGTCGCCCTCGCCGATCGCCATCCGGCCAAAGGACGCCGCGACGAGATTGATGGATTCAGTCGCGGAGCGCGTGAAGATGATCTCGTCCACGGAGGGAGCGTTGAGGAAGGCGCGCACGGCCTCGCGGGCATCCTCATAGGCTTCCGTCGCCGCGTTGGAGAGGAAGTGAAGGCCTCGATGGACGTTGGAATAGGTGTTCGTATAGGCGTTCGTCACCGCGTCGATGACGGCCTGTGGCTTCTGGGCCGAGGCGCCGTTGTCGAGATAGACGAGAGGCTTGCCGTAGACTTCCCGCGCCAGAGCGGGGAAATCCGCGCGCACCCTTTCCACGTCGTATCCGGCCGGCACGGCCAGAGCGGCTTCATTGGTCGGCATCGCTTCGCTCCCCATCCGCTTCAGGGCCGCGCCCCTCAGCGGACCTCGCTTGCGAGAGAGAGCCAGCGGCGCGTGCGCGCCTCCAGCGCCTCGATGACATCCTCGTCGGCGATCTCCTCGATGGCTTCCGCCAGGAAGGCGTGGACGAGAAGCCGCTCCGCCTCCTCCATGGGCACGCCGCGCGAGCGCATGAAGAAAAGCATCTCCTCGTCGATCTGGCCGCAGGTGGCGCCATGGCCGCAAACGACGTCGTCGGCGAAGATCTCCAGCTCCGGCTTGTTGTCGAATTCGGCGCTCTCAGAGAGGAGCAGCGCCTGGCTCATCATCTTGCCTTCGGTCTTCTGGGCGTCGCGCCAGACATTGATACGGCCCTGGAAGACACCCTTCGCCTCGTCGTCGATCGCCGCCTTGAAGAATTCCTGGCTGGTGCACTCCGGCACTGCGTGGTCGACGATCAGCGTCGTGTCGAGATGCTGGCGGCCGCGGGCGATGGTGGCGCCGCGAATGCCGGCGCTGGCCCCCTCCCCGTCGAAGATGAGGCGGATCTCGGCGCGCGCCACGGCGCTGCCCGCGGCAAACAGGAACGGGTCGAAGACGGCGTCCGCATCGACGCGCGGCAGGTCGAGGCCGAGATGGACGGCCTTGTTGCCCTCCTCCTGCGCCTTCACCCACTTCACCTTCGCGCCCTTGCCGATCCGCACATCGGTGACGGCGTTGGTGTGGTAGGCGACGTCGTCGGGGCCGACATAGGATTGCAGGATGACCGCCTCGGCGCCGTCGCCGACGCTCACCTGGTGGCGAAGCGTCTGCAGGCCCGGCTCGGCGCCGGCGTAGACGGTGACGATCTCCAGCGGCCGCGCGAGCTTCGCCCCCTCCCGAATGCGGAGGACGGCGCCGTCGGTGACGAATGCGCCGTTCAGCGCAAGGACCGGAGCCTCCGCTTCGTCTGCCTGATCCGTGGCAACCAACAGGGCGCCGCCGCCGGCCAGGAAGCGACCGAAGGAGGCGAATTCGACGTCCTCCTCCAGCCCCTTCAGATCCGAAAGAGCCGGCAGGAACTGGCCGTTGACGAAGACGATGCGGGCGCGATCGATGCCGGCGAAGACATCGGCGCGGGCGAGCGCCTCCTCAGCCGCCTGCGGAGAGGCGGGCGATGCCGGCGGCGGCGCGTCGCTCATCAGGGCGCGCAGATCGGTGTACTTCCAGTCCTCGACGCGGCGATGCGGCAGGCCCTTCTCCATGAAGGCGTCGAAAGCCTGCGAGCGCATCTCGTGGACGGCATCGTCGGAGGCGAGCGCGGCGAAGTTTCTCGCCAGCGCCTCCTCGGCGCGGGTGCGCGTGCGTGTGCGTTCGGCCCCGGCCATCATGCCGCCTCCACGTATTCGGCGTAGCCGTTCTCCTCCAGCTCCAGCGCCAGTTCGCGTCCGCCGGACTTCACGATGCGGCCGCGCGACATGACGTGCACATGGTCCGGGACGATGTATTCCAGCAGGCGCTGGTAGTGGGTGATGACGATGATGGAACGCTCCGGCGAGCGCATGCGGTTGACGCCGTCGGCGACGATCCTGAGCGCATCGATGTCGAGGCCGGAATCGGTCTCGTCCATGACGCAGAGCGAGGGCGCCAGGAGCGCCATCTGCAGGATCTCGTTGCGCTTCTTCTCGCCGCCGGAAAAGCCCACGTTCAAGGGACGCTTGAGCATGTCTGGCGTGATGTTGAGCGCACCGGCCAGCTCGCGGACCTGGCGCATGAAATCGGGCGTCGTCAGCTCCGGCTCGCCGCGCGCCCGGCGCTGGGCGTTCATGGCCGTCTTCAGGAAGGTCATTGTGCCGACGCCGGGGATCTCGATCGGGTACTGGAAGGCCAGGAACACGCCGGCCGCGGCGCGCTCGTCCGGCTCCATCTCCAGAAGGTCCTCGCCCTTGTAGGTGATCGAGCCGTCGGTGACGTCGTAATCCTCCTTGCCGGCGAGGATGTAGGAGAGGGTCGACTTGCCGGAGCCGTTCGGCCCCATGATGGCATGGACCTCGCCGGGGCCGACCTTGAGGGAGAGACCGCGCAGGATCTCGGTGTCGTCTTCCGCCACCTTGGCGTGCAAATTGTCGATCTCGAGCATCGTTTGACTCGTTCCCGTTCTGATTCCGTTGTCGGGCGCAGTGCCCGGAAATGCTTCAGTTTTTCGCCCTGACCGGGCGCGCCGGACTAGCCGACGCTGCCTTCCAGCGAGATGCCGATCAGGCGCTGCGTCTCGGCCATGAACTCCATCGGGAGCTTCTGGATGACCTCACGGGCAAAGCCGTTGACGATGAGCGCCACCGCCTCCTCCTCGCTCATGCCGCGCTGCAGGCAGTAGAACATCTGATCGTCGGAGATCTTCGAGGTCGTCGCCTCGTGCTCGAACACCGCCGAGGCGTTCTTCGATTCGATGTAGGGCACGGTGTGGGCGCCGCATTTGCCGCCGATGAGGAGCGAATCGCACTGGGTGAAGTTGCGCGCGCCCGACGCCTTGCGATGCGCCGAGACGAGGCCCCGATAGGTGTTGTTCGACAGGCCCGCGGAGATGCCCTTGGAGATGATCCGGCTCTTCGTGTTCTTGCCGAGATGGATCATCTTGGTGCCGGAATCGATCTGCTGGTGGCCGTTGGAGATGGCGATGGAATAGAACTCGCCCTCCGAATTGTCGCCGCGCAGGATGCAGGACGGGTACTTCCAGGTGATGGCGGAGCCCGTCTCCACCTGTGTCCAGGAGATCTTGGAGTTCTTTCCGCGGCAATCGCCGCGCTTCGTCACGAAGTTGTAGACGCCGCCCTTGCCCTCCTTGTCGCCCGGATACCAGTTCTGGACGGTGGAGTACTTGATCTCCGCATCGTCGAGCGCGATGAGCTCGACGACCGCGGCGTGGAGCTGGTTCTCGTCGCGCATCGGCGCCGTGCAGCCTTCCAGATAGGAGACGTAAGAGCCCTCGTCGGCGATGATGAGGGTGCGCTCGAACTGGCCGGTATTGCGCTCGTTGATGCGGAAATAGGTGGACAGCTCCATCGGGCAGCGCACGCCCTTCGGCACGTAGACGAAGGAACCGTCGGAAAAGACCGCCGAATTGAGCGTGGCGAAGAAATTGTCGGTGATCGGCACGACCGAGCCGAGATACTTCCTCACGAGGTCCGGATATTCGCGGATCGCCTCGGAGATCGGCATGAAGATGACGCCGGCCTTGGCGAGCTCCTTCTTGAAGGTCGTGGCGACGGAAACGGAATCGAAGACGGCGTCGACGGCAACCTGGCGGGTTCCCTCCGCGGCAGGCGCATCGGAATCATCGTCGGAATCGGCGTCGGAATCGGCGGCCTCCACGGCCGGACGAACGCCGGCGAGAATCTCCTGTTCCCGCAGGGGAATGCCGAGCTTTTCGTAGGTGCGCAGGATCTCCGGATCGACCTCGTCGAGCGAGTTCGGGCCGCTCATCGATTTGGGGGCCGAATAGTAATAGAGGTCCTGATAGTCGATCTTCGGGTACTTCACCCGCGCCCAGCTCGGCTCCTTCATGGTGAGCCAGCGCTCAAAGGCCTGAAGGCGCCATTCGGTCATCCACTCCGGCTCGCCCTTCTTGGCCGAGATGAAGCGGACGGTGCTCTCGTCGAGCCCCTTGGGAGCGCGGTCGGATTCGATGAACGTCTCGAAGCCGTACTTGTACTTGTCGACGTCAATTTCCTTGACCTGCTCGATGGTCTCCTGAACGGCTGGCATTCAGTTCTCCTTTGTTGTTCTCAAGCCGCCCGGCCCGGAACCATCCGATGATGGATCGCCCGCCAGACGTCAAGAAACCGGTCGATGTCCGCCTCGGCGACATCCCACGGCAAGCTGACCCTGATGCCCGCGCCGGCCGGGAAGCCCATGGCCGTCAGCACATGGCTTTCCGCCACTTTGCCTGACGAGCACGCCGAGCCGGAGGACACACTGACGCCCTCCAGATCGAAGGCAATCACGGCTGTCTCGCTCGCGACGCCGGGCACCGCAAAAAGAACGGTGTTGGGAAGCCTCTCAACGCCTTCACCGGCAAAGATCGTGCCAATTCCGGCGGAGCGCAGTCCCACCTCGAGACGGTCCCGAAGCATCGCGATCCGGTTCCTCTCCGCCAGATGGTGCATCGCCTCGCGCGCTGCAACACCAAATCCGACTATAGCGGGCAGGTTTTCGGTCCCGGCGCGGCGGCGCTTCTCCTGTCCGCCTCCCTTCATCAGGGGAACGGGGAAGAGATCCTCGCGGGCGGCGACAAGCGCCCCGGCGCCCTGCGGGCCGCCGATCTTGTGCGAGGAAAGAAGCAGGAGATCGGCCCCGAGAGAGGGAAGCGAAACCGGTATCCGGCCGCCGGCCTGCACCGCGTCGCAAACGATAAGGCCGCCAAATTCATGGACGATCGCGGCCGCTTCGGCGACCGGCTGAAGCACGCCGGTCTCGTTGTTGGCGAGCATCAGCGCAAGGCGCGGGAGCCCGCCCTCCTCCCGATCCGCAGCGAGCATCGACGAAAGCGCGGCAAGGTCGACGACGCCGCGCGGATCGACCGGGACCTGGCGGATTCTGTCGCGCGAAAAGCTCCCGCCGGCGATGACGCAGGGATGCTCGACCGCGCTCACATAAAGGCGCTCGTCGGGATCCCGGGGCGTCAGAGCCCAGTTCGCGGCCTCTGTCGCATTGCCGACAAAGGCGACATTGGCGGAAACGGCCCCGACAAGGGCGGCCACCTCCTCGCGCGCGCCGTCGATCAACGCCTTGGCGTGTCGCCCTTCTTCATGGACCGAGGAGGCGTTGCCCGGAAAGTCGAGGGCGGCGAGCATGGCAGCTCGCGCGTCGGGGCGCAGCGGCTCCGTCGCATTCGCGTCCAGATAGGTCCTGTCGCGCCTCATGCCTGCCCCTGACGGCACACCGCTTTGTCCTTGCACCGGCCCGAACACATAGTGTTTAGATACCGGCCCGCCACGGCGGTGGCCACACGTCACTCTTTTGAATAGTTCCAAACTAGTTTGTAGGGAGGGGCCGCGGCCGTGTCAAGAATCCTCCCGACGAGAGTCATATAACCATGCCAGAGGTCATTTTCCCCGGTCCTGACGGACGCCTTGAAGGGCGCTACCAGCCGGGCAAGTCCAAGACGGCGCCGATCGGAATCGTGCTGCATCCGCATCCGCGCTTCGGCGGCACGATGAACAACCAGATCGTCTACCGTCTCTTCTACATGTTCCAGGAGCGCGGCTTCACCGCCCTGCGCTTCAATTTCCGCGGGGTCGGAAGGAGCCAGGGCTATTTCGACCACGGGGTCGGCGAGCTCTCGGACGCCGCAGCGGCGCTCGACTGGGTCCAGACGATGCATCCGGATGCGCGCGGCGTGTGGATCGCCGGCTTTTCCTTCGGCGCCTGGATCGGGATGCAGCTCCTGATGCGCCGGCCGGAAGCGGAGGGCTTCATGTCGATCGCCCCGCAGCCGAACATCTACGATTTTTCCTTCCTCGCCCCCTGCCCTTCCTCGGGCCTGATCATCCACGGCGAGGCCGACCGGGTGGCACCGCCGGAGGCGGTCCAGACGCTGGTCGACAAGCTGAAGTCGCAGAAGGGCATCGTGATCGAGCAGGAAACCGTGAAGGGTGCCAACCACTTCTTCGAGGGCCAGGTGGACGACCTGATCGGCAGCTGCACGGGCTATCTGGAACGCCGGCTCGCCGAGGTGGAAGCCTAAAGCCTTTTGTCGAAGCGGGCGGCCCTGCCGCCCGCCTGCCGTATCCTCAGGCCGCGCGGGTCTGGCGCTGCGCCGCGCCATCCGCGGGCGCCTCGGCGGTGGGCGCCTTGGTGGCGGGCGCCTGGGCTTCGGCAGCCTTCGCCTTGGAGCGCTTCTGCGCCTCGCGCGTGCCGACGCGGATATCCTTGGCGATGATGGCCGGCACTTCCTCCTTGGGGACCGGCCATCCGAAGAGGAAGCCCTGGACGTGGGCGCAATCGTTGGTG
Organism: Afifella sp. IM 167; assembly: GCF_020144925.1. Classification (GTDB taxonomy): domain Bacteria; phylum Pseudomonadota; class Alphaproteobacteria; order Rhizobiales; family Afifellaceae; genus Afifella. The sequence continues at coordinate 93,281 of NZ_NSLC01000002.1, read as the reverse complement.
AGCAGGAAATGGGCCTGCTCGGCGCTTTCCACGCCCTCGGCGATGACCTTCAGATTGAGCGACTTGCCGAGCATGACGATGGAGCGCAGGAGCCGCTCCACATGCCGGCCCGCGCCCACGCCGTGGACGAAGGAGCGATCGATCTTGATGCCGTCGAAGGCGAAGCGCCACAGATAGGACAGGCTGGAATAGCCCGTGCCGAAATCGTCCATCACCAGGCCGACGCCGAGCTTCTTGATCTCGCGCAGCTGCGACAGGACGCGGTTGGAGCTTTCCAGGAGCAGACCCTCGGTGATCTCCACCTCGAGACGCTCCGGCTTCATGCCGCTCGCCCGCAGCGTCGTCTTGATGAGGTTCGGCAGGTTGCCCTTCTTGAACTGCGCCGGCGACAGATTGACGGCGAGCGACAGGGTTTCCGGCCACAGGCTGGCGGTGCGGCAGGCCTCGCGCATGATCCATTCGCCGAGCGGCTCGATCAGTCCCGTCTCCTCCGCGACCGGAATGAACTCGGCCGGTGAGACGACGCCGCGCTCGGGATGCTTGAGGCGCAAAAGTGCCTCGAAGCCGGTCAGCCGGCGGGTGTTCAGATCGTATTGCGGCTGAAAGTAAAGGACGAACCATTTTTCGCGGAAGGCGCGGCGCAGGATCGCCTGCATCTCCAGACGGCCCTGCATCGAGGAGGTCAGCTCGGAGGTGAAGACGGCGACGTCGTTCCGGCCGCCAGCCTTGACCTTGTTGAGCGCGAGGTCGGCGTTCTTCAGAAGCTCGATGGCCGTGTCGCCATGCTCCGGAGAGACCGCGATGCCGATGGAAGCGCTGGCGACCACCTCCTCCTCCGCCTCGCCGAGGCGATAGAGGCCGTTCAGCACAGAACCGATCCGCCGCCCGTGGATCTCGGCGTATTTGACGCCGCCGGCCTGCGTCTGGATCACGGCGTATTCGTCGCCGCCGAGACGGGCGACATGCTCGGGCTTGTCGACAAGGTCGCGCAGCCGCTCGGCCACCTGCTTCAGGAACTCGTCGCCCGCCATATGGCCGTGCGTGTCATTGATCTCCTTGAAGCGGTCGATGTCGATATAGTGGAGCGCCAGGCGCTGGCCCTGCTCCGTATGGCGCCGTATCTCGCCTTCCAGCGTCTGCATGAACTGGTCGCGGTTCGACAGCGACGTCAGCGTATCGTGGTCGCTGACATAGGCGAGGCGCTCGGCCACGTCGCGCTTCTGCTTGGTGCGCAGGAGCAGGCTGACGGCGGGGATGGAAAAGCCCACCATCGCCATGGTGAGGATGATGCCGACAATGCCGGTCAGCCACTGCCAGAAGACATCGCGCTGCGCCGTCTGGTCGACGAAGAGCGCCAGGAAGCCGGAGGGCTCGCCGCCCGCGCCCGCGACCGGCAGCAGCGTCTCGCTATAGAAGGCCGGCAGGCGCGTGCCGTCGGTCGAGAAAGATCTCCAGAAGGGTTCGCCGGCATCGGCGCCCTCGACATAGGCCCTGGCGGCAGGATCCTCGAGCGGCTGCGGGTCGGCCATGTCTTCGTCCGCGCGCAGCACCCGAACAGTGTCGCCGCTCCGGTCGCGAAGCTCGACGCGGAAGACGTCTTCCATGGAAAGGACGCTTCTGAGCGCCGTTTCCTGGCTTTCGGGAAGCTCACCCCTGCCGATGGGCGTGCCGGACAGGCTGCCGGCCAGGAAGCGCGCACGTTCGACCGCCTGGCTGCGGGCGTTGGCCTCAAAGAGCCTTTCGGCCTGATAGTAGACCAGCGAGGCCGTGGCGATGGCGGTGCACAGGCCGACGACGAGGACGAGAACGGAGATGGCGCGATCGCCTTCCGTCGTGCGGCGCTTGCGCCGAAGCTTCGGGGCCTTCTTCTTGCCGCGCCGGGTCTCCTCTTCCGGCTCTTCCGGGAGGATCTCGTCGGGCAGCTCGGGATCGGCATCATGAATGTCGGCAAGCGCCGGCGGGTTCTCCGGCGCATCGATGCCCGGCTGATCCCAGACGTCATCGCCCGGAGTGGATGCCTCGGATTGGGCGGCGACGTCGGCATGACCGGCGGACTTGCCGGACGACTTGCCGGACGACTTGCCGGACGACTTGCCGGACGACTTGCCGGACGACTTGCCGGACACTGCGGCGAGGCGCGCCTGCGCCCTTTCCTCGGCGGTCCGTTCCTCTTCCGTCTTCTCAGGCGCCTTCGACTTCCCCGAAAACGGCAGCTTTATCATACGCATACGCAGCTGGCCCAAATTCACCTATGGGCATCAATCTTGCATGCAAAGGTTTTCGCCGAGGTTAACCGGCCATGGCGGGCCGGCTGACGCGGCCACCGGGGAGCGGCCGGCGCACGCCGGTGGTGCCGGGACAGGTAAGCGGCAGGCCGGCTTCGACGCGCGCGGCGAGGAAGGCGAAGGCCTGCGCCTCGATCGCATCGCCATCGAGGCCGAAATCCTCCGCCGGCGCGACCTCGGCCGGCGCCAGGGCCTCGGCGAGGAGGCGCATCAGCCCGCCATTGCGACGCCCGCCGCCGCAGACGACGAAGAGCGCCGGCATGACGGGAAATAGCTCCGCGCCCCTGGCGACGGCCGCGGCCGAGAAGGCGGCGAGCGTGGCGGCCGCATCCTCGGTCGAAAGCGCCTTGGCCGCGGAGAGATCGAAGCCGTCGCGGTCGAGCGATTTGGGCGCCGGACGGGCGAAATAGGCATGGCGCAGCCAGCCGTCGACGAGATCGCGGCGCGGCGCGCCCCTGGCGGTCAGGGCGCCGTCCTCGTCGTAGCCCTTGCCGAGGCGCTCGGAGAGGAGGTCGTCGATGGGCGCGTTGGCCGGGCCCGTATCGAAGGCGATGAGCGCGCCGTCCTCGCCGACGAAGGTGAGATTGCCGACGCCGCCGAGATTGAGGAAGGCGACCGGCAGGCTGCGGGAAAGGCGCGTGGCGAGGGCCTGGTGGTAGACGGGCACCAGCGGCGCGCCCTCGCCGCCCGCCGCGACATCGGCGCTGCGGAAATCCCAGGCGACGGGCCGGCCGAGGCGGCGGGCGAGCCCCTCGCCGTCGCCGAGCTGGAGGGTGACGCCGCGCTCGGGCGCGTGAAAGACGGTCTGGCCGTGAAAGCCGACGATGTCGAGCATCGCCAGCGGCATGCCGGCCTCCGACAGGTAGCGGCGGATCGCCGCCTCGTGGGCGCGGGTGACGGCTTCCTCGGCCTCGGCGATCGCCGGATCGGCGCGCGCGCCCCCGTCGCGCCGGGCGGCGGCCATGGCGCGCCTGAGGAGAGCCCGGTCCGCCTCGGCGAGCGGCAGGGTGGCGGCGGGGCCGATCTCCTCGATGGCGCGGCCGTCGGTCTTGACGAGCGCCACGTCGACGCCGTCCATGGAGGTGCCGCTGATGACGCCGAGGGCGGTCAGAATTTTCGCCACTGTCTTCGCTCTCCGGGCTCCTTGGTGCTAAGGGAGCCCCCGCATATCATCATCCGGCCCGCAGATCCCATGTCCAGCTTCAAATCCGACTTCCTCCACACGCTCCAGGAGCGGGGCTTCATCCACCAGATCTCCGACCCGGAGGGGCTCGACGCGCTCCTGTCGAAGGAGATGGTGAGCGCCTATATCGGCTTCGACTGCACGGCGCCGAGCCTGCATGCCGGCAGCCTGGTGCAGATCATGATGCTGCACTGGCTGCAGCAGACGGGGCACCGGCCGGTGGCGCTGATGGGCGGCGGCACGACCCGGATCGGCGATCCGTCGGGCAAGGACGAGAGCCGGCGCATCCTCTCGCCGGAAGAGATCGACACCAACAAGGCGGGCATCCGCAAGGCCTTTGCGGGGCTGCTGCGCTTCGGTGAGGAGGGCAACGACGCGCTGATGCCGGACAACGCCGAATGGCTGCTCACCCTCAACTGGATCGACGTGCTGCGCGAGGTGGGCCGGCACTTTTCCGTCAACCAGATGATCCAGCGCGATTCGGTGCGGCTGCGGCTGGAGCGGGAGCACCACCTCTCCTTCCTGGAATTCAACTACATGGTCCTGCAGGCCTATGACTTCGTGGAGCTCTACCGCCGCCACGGCGTGCGCCTGCAGATGGGCGGCTCCGACCAGTGGGGCAACATCGTCTCCGGCGTCGATCTCGGCCGGCGGCTGGAGCAGGTGGAGATGTTCGCGCTGACGACGCCGCTCCTGACGACGGCGACGGGCGCGAAGATGGGCAAAACGGCCGAGGGCGCCGTCTGGCTCAATCCGGAGATGCTTTCGGCCTACGAGTACTGGCAGTTCTGGCGCAACGCCGCCGACGCCGATGTCGGGCGCTTCCTGAAGCTCTTCACCATCCTGCCGATGGACGAGATCGCCCGGCTGGAGGCGCTCGGCGGCTCGGAGATCAACGAGGCGAAGAAGGTGCTGGCGACGGAGGCGACGGCCCTCCTGCACGGGCGCGAGGCGGCGCTGGCGGCCGGCGACACGGCGCGGCGCACCTTCGAGGCCGGCGAGAGCGGCGAGGCGCTGCCGACCGTCGAGGTGCCCCGGGCGGAGCTGGAAGCAGGGATCGGCGTGCTGGCCGCCTTCGTGAAAGCAGGGCTCGCAGGCTCCAACGGCGAAGTGCGGCGCCTCATCCGCGGCGGGGGCGTCAAGGTCAACGACGCGGCGGTCAGCGACGAGCGCGCCGTGCTCGGCCTTGCCGACCTCGGCGAAGACGGCGCGATCAAGCTCTCCAGCGGACGCAAGCGCCACGCCCTGCTGCGCGCCTCCTAGGAGGAGGAAGGCTACGAGCGCTAGCGAGGCGAAACGGCACGTCCTCAGACGGGCGCGCCGCCGCCTTCTCAGCGGTACTCGAAAATCCGCCTGAAAATGCCCGGCGCGATCGCCGACATCAGGTTCATCTCCGAGACCGGATTGTCGAGCGGGCCGTAGAGCTTGAAGGTCACCCCGACGAGGCCGCCATTGTGGCCGCCACCGAGGATCTGGCCGAAGATCGGGATCGAGCCGGCAAGGTTGTTGATGCCGAAGGCGGGAATGAAGGTGCCCGAGAGCGCGATCTTGCTGTCCGTCAGGTTGATCGTGCCGCTCGCCGTGGCGCCGAGAATAGGACCGCGCAGATAGGCTTCATCGATGGTGACGACCCCCTTCGACAAGGCGAAGGGAATGCGCAGCTTGGAAAAGCCGATGTCGTTGGTATCGATCTTGTCGAAGATCTCCTCGCGCGCCCTTGTATTGGAGCGGGTGACAGGGCGGACGGCCTCCGCCAGCGTCGTTTCCTCCACGATGCGGAAGTCGTGGACCACGACCTCGCCTCCCGCCTGCTCGCCACCCGGCGGACCCTTCATCGACAGAAGCAGGCGGCCGCCGCGCACACGCGAATAGAGGTCGGCGAACTGCAGCACGGCGCCGGCGTCGCCGGCATTGGCCACCTGCTCGCGCGCATTGGCGTCCTCGGAGATGATCCATTCGAGCGAGCCCGCCCCGACGATCGCATTCAGCCGCAGCGCGTGGAGCCGGCCGGCCCGCACGTCGGCGGAGCCTGCGACCCTGTGGGCGACGATGCCGTTCTCGCCCTTCACCTGTGCCACGTCGATCTTCAGCTTCATCGGCAGCATGTCGCCCTGCGAGCCGCTCTCATTTTCCTTGAGCGTGCGCACGAGACCGCGCGCGTCGAGCTGCTTGCCGGTGACGCTGACATCGAGCCCCCCGCCGCTGGACGAGGCCTTCACCGAAAAGTCGTCGCCCGGCCGCAGCGCCACATCGGTCAGCTCGAGATTGCCGAGGTTGCCCTTCTCGTCGATCGTCAAGGAGCCGGCAGCATGAAAGCCCTCGCCCATGACGGAGAGCTCGCGGATCTGTCGGCCCTTGTCCGTCTCCACCATGCGGAACTCCGCCCTCGCGCCAACGCCCGGGCCCTTCTCCCAGGAGAGCGAGGGAAAGCGCACGCGCGCCTGGGTGAGATCGAGGCTGATGAGGTCGGCGCCGTCTTCCGTGCGCGAGACCGAGGCCGTGACGGGCCCGGAGAGGTATTCGCCGGTATCGATGCCGAGCCGCTTGCGAGCCGCACCGTCGAGGACGAGGGCGACGTCGCTCGCCCCCTTGCCCGTTCCGGCGGTCATGTCGAGCGTCGCCTCGATACCGTCGAGGCGGGCCTTGCCCTGCACGCGGTAATCGTCCGGCGTGCCGCTGAGCGACAGGTTTCCGTCGGTGACGCTCCGCTCCTGGATCTTTCCGGAACTGGAAAAATCGGAGAGGGCGAGCTGGAACTGGGGCACGACGGAAAGGAGCGAGGCGTTCTTCGACAGTGGGATGGAGGCGATCAGCGAGAGCTCGGCCTTGCCGGACAGCTCGGAGGGAATGACGCCCTGCTGCTCGGCAACATCGAGCGGGCCTGCGTTGGAAAGCGCCGCAAGCCCATCGACCGGACCGACAAGACGCAAAGTCAGGTCGCCGACCGCGCCCTTGCCGCCCAGCTCCGGCACGACGAAGAGCGACCCGGCGCCGGAGAGCGAGGGATAGGAACCGGCCCCGATCTCGGCGGAAGCGATGGAGACGGTCGCCGTCGCATCGGCCAGCTGTATGGTGCCGCTGGCGCCCTTCACCTCCGGCAGTTCGGGCGTCGGCGTGAAGCGGGCGTCCTTGAAGGGTACCGTGCCCGACAGCGCATAGGGCGGCAGCACCTTGTCCTTGCCCCGGGGGCCGAGATGGTCCGGAGGCAGGGCGATCTGCAGGGTCGCCGGTCCGACCATGCCCTCCTTCACGTTGGCACGCAGCCACTCGATGGCGCCCGGTGCGATGAAGCTCGGCCAGAGCGCGCTCAGGAAGGCCGTCGACATCTCCGTCCCCGAGAGGGCGAGCGCGAGTCCGGGCGAATCGCCGCTACGCTTCCAGCCGCCGAGGATGCTGACGGCGCCTTCGGGCGATGACACCGTCGCCCGGTCGACCGAAAGGTTGCCGGCGGCGTCGAGTGCGAGGGCGAAGTCGCCGCGCAGCGGCTGGCGCGTGCCGTTCGGGCCGAACAGAATGCCTTCGGGCATGCGCGCCCTCAGCCGGACGGGTTCCTCCTCCGCCGGCAGATCGAGCACGCCGGCGATGCGAAAATTGCCGGCCGACGTCGCGGCGAAGGCGCGGTTGATCAGGATCCGGTCGCCGTGCGGCGGAAGGGCGAAATCGAGCTGGCCTCGCTGCAGGATGAAACGGCCGTCCTCGTCGATGACGACCAGGCCGGGGCTGAGGCCCACCTCGCCGACGGCCTGCACGGTCTTGCCCTCAAGGCGCAAGGCGGTGCGAAGCTGCAGGGTGCCGTCGTAGCTCTGCGGCGTCTGCGGGTTGGTCAGGGTCGGCGCCAGCGCCCCGAGCGGCAGGTCGGCGAGACTTACCTCGACGATGTCAGCCGCATCCTCGCGATTGCGTTCCACCGTCAGGGTCCAGAAGCCGCCCGCGGCACTTGCCTGCAGCCACAGCTTGCTGCGGTCCGCGCCGAAGGGCTGCCAGCTGAACTCGGTGATCTTGCCGCCGAAGGAGGAAAGAGCCGAGTTCGGCAGCCTGACCTCGATGTCCCTGACCTCGAAATTGCGGAAGCCGACCTCGCGCATCGCCGTGTCGGCCTCCACGAAGCCCTGTGCGAAGCCGCGCGCGAAGGAGCGCAGCCGCGCCGCACGCGAGGGGGAATCGGCAGCCTCGGGGGGGTCGATGGTGACCGCCACCTGGGAGACGCGCACCCGCTCCGGGCGAATCCAGTCGCGCCCGAAGCCGGGCAGCGGCGAGGTGATGGCGACCGATCGGGCGGTGACCTTCACCGCCGGACCGAAGCTGAAGGAGACATCGCTGCCCTCCAGCACGATGCCGCTGCCAGCTTCCCAATAGGCGCGCGCCTTGCCGATCTCCACCTCGGCGCCGTGCGGGAGGCGATGGCGCAGTTCGGCCTCGATCCGCCCGCCGAGCCAGCCGGAGCCGATCCCCTCCCCGCTCAAGCTCCAGAACAGCGCGCCTGTGCCCGCCGCCAGCACGAGGAAGACGACGGCCACGACGGTGAAGAGAGAGCGCAGGACAGGCCGACGCGAGCGCCCGGCAGGTCTATCGGCCTTACTCGCCGGGCTTTCGCCGGTTGACTTGGCCTTCTCGGACAGCTTCTCCTCCCGGCTCAGGACCCGCTCGGCCCGAAGCGGTGGCATATCGTAGGCGGATTGGCGGAGCGGCACATGGCCAATCCCTCTCCGTGCTCAGCAAAGAAGACGAAAGGATGACGCGATGAAGAATGCGCCCGATGTCGGCGACAAGGCCCCGGAATTCGTCCTGCCTACCGACGGAGGTGGAAGCTTCTCGCTAAGCTCGGAACTCGGTCACCCGGTCGTCGTCTATTTCTATCCCAAGGACGATACAAGCGGCTGCACCAAGGAGGCGATCTCTTTTTCCCAGCACAGCGAGGAGTTCAGCCGCACAGAGACGAAGATCGTCGGCATTTCTCCCGACAGCGCGGCGAGCCACGACAAGTTCAAGGCCAAGCACGACCTCGCCATCATCATCGGCTCGGACGAGGACAGGAAGGTGTGCGAGGCCTATGGCGTCTGGGTGGAGAAATCCATGTACGGCAAGAAGTACATGGGCGTGGAGCGCTCCACCTTCCTCATCGACCGCGAGGGCGTGATCGCGCGCGTCTGGCGCAAGGTCAAAGTGCCCGGGCATGTGGAGGACGTTCTGGAAGCGGCGCGGATGATGGCGAGTTCGGGCTGAGAATTCCGACTTTCGAGCCATCGCCGAAACCAGACGTTAACCACAATTTGCAAGGCTGCGAACCATCCACACAACAGGTTCGCAAGCCGCGACGATGCTCTCTTCCCAGCCCAAGCAGCCTTCCTTCGGACGCCGCCGGGAGCCCCCCCGGCTGATCATAGCCCGGAACGGAAAGGTGAAAGCCTATGCCTTCCGTCCCTGGCTCTTCGGCTCCCTCCTCGCCGTCTTCATCATGTTCGGCCTCGGCTATGTCGGGGCGACCGGATACCTCATCTACCGCGACGACCTGATGGACGCCGCGGTCTCCCGGCAGGTGGACATGCAATACGCCTACGAGGACCGGATCAGCCGGCTGCGCGCCGAAATCGACCGCGTCACCAGCAAGCATCTGGTCGAGGCCCAGTCCATCGAGGAGCAGGTCGCCAGCCTTTCCGACCGGCAGCAGGCGCTTCTGAGGCGCCAGGAGCTGCTCGATCAGGTGCTCGACCGTGCCCGCGAGGCCGGCCTGCCGCTCGTCTCCTCGACTATCGACATGCCCAAGCCGCGCCCCGACGGGCCCGCGGTGAGCGAGGATGCACCGGAGGCCGACGGACCGGCGAGCCACGCCCTCTCCTACGCGCCCGATGCGCCATCGCAGGCCGACATCATTACCGGCAGCATCATCGGTGGTCGCAACATCGGCGGTGGGGGCAGCGCCATGCCCGCTTCGGCCAAGCCCGCTTCCGCCGTCGGCAAGCACGAGCGCGTCAGCGCCCTCGGCGAGGCCAGGATGCGACCCGTGCTGAAGCAGATGGACGGCCACCTGAAAGGCACGCTGCAGGCGCAGTCGGAGGTGGCCGAGGCGCTCGTGGCGGCTTCGCTGCAGGAGACCGCCCGCCTCAGGAGCGCGCTCAACGATATCGGCTTTTCCTCGCTGGTTCCCGAATCGGCCCGCGCCGGAGAGGCGACCGGCGGCCCCTTCATTCCCGCCGAGCCCGACAACGCCCTGCAGGGTCTCGCCTTCGTGGAGACGATCGACGCGATCGACGCACAGCTCGAAGACCTGCGCACCATGCGCACGCGCCTTGCGAGCCTGCCGCTCGGACGGCCGATCGAGGCGCCGCGCTCTTCGGGCTTCGGCTACCGGACCGATCCCTTCCTCGGACGACCGGCGCTGCATTCAGGCGTCGACTTCCGCGCCCCGACCGGTTCGCCGGTGCGGGCGACGGCCGCCGGGCGCGTCGTGGAGGCGGGCTGGAACGGCGGCTACGGCCGCATGGTGGAGATCGAGCATGCGCACGGCATCTCGACGCGCTACGGGCACCTTTCGCGCATCGACGTGAAGGTCGGCGACACGATCGTGGCCGGCCAGGTCGTCGGCCGCGTCGGCTCGACCGGGCGCTCCACCGGGCCGCATCTGCATTACGAGACGCGGCGCGGCGACCGGGCGGTCAATCCCAATCCGTTCCTGCGGGCGAGCCGGGACATCTGACGGCCCGCATCTGACGCATCACATCCGGCGCGATAAAGAAGGCGGCCTATTCGGCCGCCTCTTCGTTGTCTTCGCCGCTGCCCAGCCTTTCGGCGAGCGCCGCTTCCATGAAGCGGTCGAGGTCGCCGTCGAGGACCTCTGAGGGCGTGGTGTGCTCGACGCCGGTCCGCATATCCTTCACCAGCTGATAGGGCTGCAGGACATAGGAACGGATCTGGTGGCCCCAGCCGATCTCCGACTTCGCCTCGTGCGATTCCTGGATCGCTTCCTCGCGCTTCTTCAGCTCCATCTCGTAGAGCCGCGACTTCAGCGCCTTCATGGCGTTGGCGCGGTTCTGGTGCTGCGACTTTTCCGAGGAGGTCACCACGATGCCGGTCGGCAAGTGGGTGATGCGCACCGCCGAATCGGTCGTGTTGACGTGCTGGCCGCCGGCACCCGAAGAGCGATAGGTGTCGATGCGGATATCCTTGTCCTGGATATCGATCTCGATGTTGTCGTCGACGACCGGATAGACCCAGACGGAGGAGAAGGAGGTGTGCCGCCGCGCCTGGCTGTCGAAGGGCGAGATGCGCACCAGCCGGTGCACGCCCGATTCGGTCTTCAGCCAGCCATAGGCGTTCTCGCCCTTGACGAGGAGCGTGGCCGACTTGATGCCCGCCTCTTCGCCGTCGGTATGGGAGATCAGCTCGGCGGAAAAGCCGGCACGCTCGGCCCAGCGCGTATACATGCGCTGGAGCATGGCGGCCCAATCCTGGCTCTCCGTGCCGCCGGCGCCCGCATGCACTTCCAGATAGGCGTCGGAATGATCGGCCTCGCCGGAAAGGAGCGCTTCCACCTGGCGCCGCTGGGCGTCGTGATGGAGCGCCCTCAGCGCCTTCTCGGCCTCCTGGAGGACGGTCTGGTCCTCCTCTTCCTCGGCAAGCTCGATGAGGTCGATGGTGTCTGTGAGGGAGCCCTCCAGATCACGCACCGCGCCGAGCGAGCCTTCCAGCCGCTGGCGCTCGCGCATGACCTTCTGGGCGGCCGGCGGATCGTCCCAAAGGGTCGGATCCTCGACCTTGGCGTTCAGCTCGCCGAGGCGCCTTTCTGCCGTATCCCAGTCAAAGATGCCTCCTTATCAGGGTCACGGCTTCCCTGATCTCGTCGACCATGGCTTCGAGTTCGGCGCGCATATTCTCCTCGCATGGAACGTGCGTGTGGCATGACCGGCGCGAGCGCCGGAGGAGCCTTCGGCCCGCCCCGGCCCGGCCGGTCGTTCGTCTGGGGGCTAGTAAAGCCCGCCCGTGCCCGTTGCAATGGCGCGGTCGGCCTCGGGCGTCACCGTCAGCGGCTGGCCCATGGAATCCTGGTAGCCGATGATGGAGTAGCTGGAGGGCGGAGCGGTGCCCGGCTTGAAGGCCTCCATGATGACCTTCTCGCCCTCGGCGCCGGAGGCCCTGAGGCCGGTGCGCGCATCGATCGGGATCAGTTGGATGCCGGGCGGCACCTGGAAGGGCTTGGCCGGCTCGTCGCGCAGCGCCACCTTCATGAAATCGGTGAAGATCGGCGCCGCCACATGGCCGCCCGTCATGCCGCGGCCCATGGGCTTGGGCTGGTCGTAGCCGACGAAGACGCCGACGACGAGATCGGGCGAGAAGCCCATGAACCAGGCGTCCTTCTCCTCGTTGGTGGTGCCGGTCTTGCCGGCGATCGGCTTGCCGACGGCCTGGACGCGGGTCGCGGTGCCGCGCTGGACGACGCCCTCCATCATGGAGGTGATCTGGTAGGCGGTCAGCGGATCGAGGATCTGCTCGCGCTGGTCGACGAGCTCGGGCTCGCCCTGGCCGTGCCAGTCATCGGCCTGGCAGCCGAGGCATTCGCGCTGGTCGTGCTTGTAGATGGTGTGGCCGTAGCGGTCCTGGATGCGGTCGATCAGCGTGGCGTTGATCTTGCGCCCGCCATTGGCGATCGTCGCATAGGCGGTGGCAAGGCGCAGCACCGTCGTCTCGCCGGCGCCCAGCGCCATCGGCAGATAGGGCTTCAGGTCATCGTAGATGCCGAAGCGCTCGGCATATTCGGCCACCAGCGGCATGCCCATATCCTGCGCCAGGCGCACGGTCATGACGTTGCGCGAATGCTCGATGCCGATGCGCAGCGTGGAGGGGCCGTAGTACTTGTTGGAATAGTTCTGCGGGCGCCAGATCTTGCCGTTGGCCTCGATCTCGATCGGCGCGTCCATGATGACGGAGGACGGCGTGTAGCCGTTGTCGAGGGCGGTGGCGTAGACGAAGGGCTTGAAGGAGGAGCCGGGCTGGCGATAGGCCTGCGTGGCGCGGTTGAACTTGGTCTCGTCGAAGGAAAAGCCGCCGACCATGGCGCGCACGCGGCCGGTATAGGGATCCATGGCGACGAGGGCGCCCTGGATCTTCGGCGCCTGGCGCAGACGGTAGACGCCGTCCTTGTCCTTGACCTTCTCCACGAAGACGACGTCGCCCGCATTGAGGACGTCGCCAACACGGCGCAGGCTGCTCTTGGCCCATTTCATCTCGGAGAGCGGGATGGTGCCGGTGGTGCGCTCGTCGGAGAGCTTGCCGGAGACGAGGCGCGAGGGCTCCAGGCCGATATCGGCCTCGCCGTCATCGACGGCCAGAACGACGGCGAGATGCCATTCCGGCACGTCGGACATGCCCGAGACCTTGCCGAGCTCGGCGCCCCAGTCGCCGGAAATGTCGATGCGATCGACCGGGCCGCGATAGCCGCGCTTCTCGTCGAAGGCGACGAGGCCGTTCTGCAGCGCGGCGCGGGCCAGCACCTGCAGCTGCGGGTCGAGCGTGGTGCGGACCGAAAGGCCGCCCTCATAGAGCTTGTCGGCGCCGTACATGTCGACGAGGCGGCGACGCACCTCCTCGGCGAAATACTCCGAGGCGGCGAGATAATTGCCGCGCGGGCGCGGATTGACGCCGAGCGGCTGGGCCTTGGCGGTCTCGGCGTCGGCGGCGCGGATGTAGCCGTTCTCCAGCATCTGGTCGATGACCCAGTTGCGGCGGTCGATGGCGCGGTCCGTGTCGCGGAAGGGATTGTAGTTCTCCGGCGCCTTCGGCAGGGCCGCCAGATAGGCCGCCTCGGCCAGCGTCAGCTCGTTGACGGATTTGTCGAAGTAGTTGAGCGCCGCGGCGGCGATGCCATAGGAGCCGAGGCCGAGATAGATCTCGTTGAGATAGAGCTCGAAGATGCGGTCCTTGGAATAGGCCTGCTCGATGCGCAGCGACAGCAGCGCTTCCTTGATCTTGCGCTCGTAGGTGCGCTCGTTCGACAGAAGGAAGTTCTTGGCGACCTGCTGGGTGATGGTGGAGGCGCCCTGCAGCTTGGCGCCGCCGCTCTTCAGATTGGCGAGGAGCGCCCGACCGATGCCTTCCACGTCGATGCCCGGATGGGAGTAGAAATTCTTGTCCTCGGCCGAGAGATAGGCGGCCTTGACGAGATCCGGCACGGCCTGGATGGGCAGATAAAGGCGCCGCTGACGCGCATATTCGGCCACGAGCTGGCCGTCGGAGGCGTGAATGCGGCTCATCACCGGCGGCTCGTATTTGGCCAGGACATCGTAGTCCGGCAGGTCCTGGCTGTAGCGATGCAGCAGGAAGCCGGCGACGGCCGCCACGCAGAGCGCCAGGAGCGCTCCGATACCGAAGATGTAACCGATCAAGCGCAGAAGCATGAAAGAAGCGCCCTATCTTCTTGCAGATTGCCGGAAAAGCGGAGTTTCCGCTTCTTCCAGTTTTGTGATGAAACTGAGGCGAGCGCACGCATCGCAGCCATTCGCCCTTCTTCTCGCTCGCCGCTGTCGCCGATGCGCCACGGGGCCGCTCGACCTATCAGCGCCGGGCAACGCCCGGCAAGGCGAGATATTCTTCCACCGATTGCGCGATGGCATGCGTCGCTCGGTCCTGCCATTCATCCGACTTCAGGAGCTTTTCATCAAGCTCGTTCGACAAATATCCGAGCTCGAGCAGCACGGACGGCACGTCCGGCGCCTTCAGAACGCGGAAGGCGGCACCGCGGCGCGGCTTCTTGTTCAGCGTCATCGCCGCCCCGAGGTCGGAGACGAGAGAGGAAGCGAACCGCATGGAAAGATTGCGGGTTTCGCGGCGGGCGAGGTCGAACAAAATGTTGGCGACCTCGTCCGGCTGATCCTCCAAAGCGAGCCCGGCCAGAATGTCGGCGCGGTTCTCGCGCGCCGCAAGACCGGCGGCCAGGATGTCGGAGGCCTCTTCGGAGAGCGTGTAGACGGTAGCACCGCGCACATAGTCCTGCGGGACGATGTCGGCGTGGATGGAAATGAACAGCGCCGCCCCCTGCTCGCGGGCCATCTCCACCCGCTCGCGCAGCGACAGGAAGACATCGCTGTCGCGCGTCAGCACCGGCTCCGTCTTGCCGTCCTCGGCCAGCGCATCCGCCAGCGCCCTGGCAAAGCGCAGCGTGATGTCCTTCTCCAGCACGCCGTCCTTGCTGCGCGCGCCCGAATCGATGCCGCCATGGCCGGCATCGACCACCACGACGGGCTTGCGACGTTCCGCGTCAGCGGGCTGGTCGAGCGAGGCGAGCGTGGCCGCTTCCGCGTCAGCGCCCTCTCCCTCCGTGCCGCGTGCCGCACGGATGGTCATGGAGGCGGCGTCCTGCAGGAAGGCGTCGCGCTCGGAGGGGACGAGATCGAGGACGAGCCTGCCCGGCTGATCGCCGACCGCCGGCAGGATGTAGGATTTTTCCACCTTCACCGGTCCGGTGAGGTCGAGGACGATGCGGCCCTTGCCGGGGGCGATCTGGCCGAATCGGTAATCGGCGATCAGGCCGGCGGCCGCTTCCTGGGCGGCGGCGGCCTCGAAATCCGTCTGCGGAAGGTCCACGACCAGCCTGTAGGGCGCGTCCAGCTTGAGAATGTGAAAGGTCGGCTCGCCCGAAAGATCGATCATGATGCGCGTGCGCGCACCGTCGCCGACGACGCGAATCTGCGAAACGGTCGTGGAGGCGGCCAGCGCCGGGGGGGCGAAAAGCCAGAAAAGCGCGGCGAGGAGCGCCAGGAAGCGAACCATCAATCCTTGTCTGCCATCATCGTGAAGCGCCGCTTCCTTGCCGAAGGATGTGGCGAGGCCAAGGCGGTCTCACCGGCTTTTGCTTCATTGAGCCGCAGTGTTCTCTTGAATCGGACCGAGCTCGTTTATAATAGGAGGATGACGGATTCTTCCCCATCTGTCATCGGTGTGGCGTTTCTTCCCAGTAACGGCCCTCTTGCCGAACCGATCGGGGGCGAAGACGGACCAGTCGGAAACCGGCTGGTCACAGGCGGCGAAAATCCGCCGGAACTTGCGAAAGGCAGGCCATGGGTGACCGCGCCCGCAACGCTGAGCAGTTGATCCCCCCGCTCGTGCACCGCACGAGCGGACTGCAGAAGCGACCGCGGCGAGCTTCCCTGGCGCCTCTCATTTCTTCTTTCTCATACGGTCCCGGCCGAACGCGACGAGCATTTTCGCCTTCCGCGTATCCGGCAAGGGGCGGAGTCACTCACCATGTCGAACAAGATGCTCATCGACGCGGCCCACCCGGAAGAGACCCGGGTCGTCGTGCTGCGCGGGGACAAAGTTGAAGAATTCGATTTCGAATCAGCGGAAAGACGGCAGCTCAGAGGCAATATCTACCTAGCCAAGGTGACGAGGGTCGAACCCTCGCTGCAGGCCGCTTTCGTCGATTACGGCGGCAACCGCCACGGTTTCCTCGCCTTTTCGGAAATCCACCCGGACTATTACCAGATCCCCTTCGCCGACCGGCAGGCCCTTCTGGCCGAAGAAGCCGACGACGACCATGGCGCCGACGAGGAAGCCGAAGCGCGTTCCCATGCGGCGGAAAAATCCGCGGCCGCCGAGGCCGAGGAGGATAGCGGCGACGGCGAGGAAGGCGAGAACGACAGCGTCGAGAGCGTCGGCGCCGAAGACGCGATGGAAGAGGTGCCCGAGCGGCGCCGCTCGCGCCCGCGCCAGTACAAGATCCAGGAAGTCATAAAGCGCCGGCAGGTGCTGCTGGTGCAGGTCGTCAAGGAGGAGCGCGGCAACAAGGGCGCGGCGCTCACCACCTATCTGTCGCTCGCCGGCCGCTACTCCGTTCTCATGCCCAATACCGGGCGCGGCGGCGGCATCTCGCGCAAGATCACCGACCCGTCCGACCGCAAGCGGCTGAAGGCCGTGGCGCAGGAGCTGGAGGTTCCCTCCTCCATGGGCGTCATCCTGCGCACCGCCGGCGCCTCGCGCACCAAGACCGAGATCAAGCGCGACTTCGAATATCTTCTGCGCCTGTGGGAGAATGTGCGCGAGCTGACGCTGCAATCGGCCGCGCCGACGCTGGTCTACGAGGAAGGCAGCCTCGTCAAACGCTCCATCCGGGACCTCTATTCGCGCGAGATCGACCAGGTCACGGTCGCCGGCGAGGAAGCCTACCGCGAGGCCAAGGACTTCATGCGCATGCTCATGCCGAGCCATGCCAAGAACGTCCAGCCGTACCGCGAGACGGCACCGCTCTTCTCACGCTACAGCGTGGAAAAGCAGCTCGAGGCGATGTTCGTGCCGCAGGTGACGCTGAAGTCCGGCGGCTACATCGTCATCAACCAGACCGAGGCGCTCGTCGCCATCGACGTCAATTCGGGACGCTCCACGCGCGAGCATTCGATCGAGGACACGGCGCTCCGCACCAACCTTGAAGCCTCCGAGGAGGTCGCCCGCCAGCTTCGCCTGCGCGATCTGGCCGGCCTCATCGTCATCGACTTCATCGATATGGAGGAGAAGCGCAACAACCGCGCCGTCGAACGCAAGCTGAAGGACTGCCTGCGCTTCGACCGGGCGCGCATCCAGCTGGGCCGAATCTCGCATTTCGGCCTGATGGAGATGTCGCGCCAGCGCCTGAGGACCGGCGTCGTGGAAAGCTCCACCTCGCTCTGCCATGTCTGCCACGGCACCGGCCAGGTCCGTTCGGTCGCCTCGCTCGCCCTGCAGATCCTGCGGATGGCCGAGGAGCACCTGTTGCAGGACAGGAGCCGCAACCTGGTCATCTCCACCCGGCCGGACGTGTCGCTCTATGTGCTCAACCAGAAGCGCATCCATCTCGCCGAGCTGGAACAGCGCTTCGGCGTCTTCATCACGGTGAACGGCGATGCGCCGGGCGCCACTTCCGGCTTCATCATCGAAAAGGCCGACAGCTCCGAGGCGCAGCCGCAGCAGCGCTCGGCCGCCGTGGCGATGCTCGACGTCTCCGATTTCGAGGAAGAGGAAGAGCGCGCCGCACCGCAGCGCGAGGAAGCCGACGAGGAGAGCGGCGAGAGCGGGGAAGGCTCGCGGCGCGGAAGACGCCGCCGCCGGCCGCGCCGCGGCGAGCGCGACCGGGAGCGCGTGGAGGCCGAGGCCGAAACCACGACCGACAGCGAGGATGAAGGCGCCGAGAGCAGCGAGAGCGGGGAAAACCGCGAAGCGCGCGGCGAGGACGACGACAGCGGCGAGGAAACCCCGCGCAAGAAGCGCCGGCGCGGCAGGCGCGGCGGAAGACGGCGGGGCCGCAACCGCGACAACGACAACGAGAGCCGCGCCAACGACGGCGAGGACGGCTCCGACGACAATGAGCGCGACAGCGACGGAGACGGGGACGACCGCGACGGGGACCGGGACGACCAGGATAACGATCGCGCAGAGCGCAACGGGCCCGACCGCGGCGAGACGCAGCCGGCCGTGACGGCCGAGGCGGTGGAAATCGCCGAGAACGTGCCCTCGCCTTCGCCGGAAGCCTCCGAAAAGCCGGCCGAAGCCGAGCCCGCCGAGGAAGAGAAGGCGGCAGAGGCGAGAGAAGAGCCCGTCGCAGAGGCCGAAACGGCCGAAGCCGAGACAGCCGAAGCGGAGAAGGCGCCCGCCGAGGAAGAAAGGCAGCCCGAGGCGGCCGCCGAAGCCAGCCAGGCGGAAGATGCAAAGCCCGCCGAAGCCGCCGAGGCGCGGGGCGAAAGCGGCAACGGCCAGGCAGAGCCGGAAGAGGCGGCCGCGAGCGAAGCCGAGGAGCCGGCGAAGGAGCCGGAGGCCGCCGAGGAGGAAGATCCGAACCGGCCGAAGCGCGTCGGCTGGTGGCAGCGGCGCTCGTTTCTCTAGGACGGAGCGGGCCTCCAGGACGGGGCAAGCGCCCGGCCAGAACGATATATCCAGAAACGGGCCCCGCGGGGCCCGTTTCGATTCCAGCCTAGGGGAAGAGCGGCAGCTGCAGGAGGCCTTCGCTCTCGGGAAGGCCGAAGGCCACGTTCATGTTCTGCAGCGCCTGGCCGGCCGAGCCCTTCACCAGGTTGTCGATGACGGCGACGACGATGGCGCGGCCGGAAATGCGATCGGGGAAGACACCGATCTGCACATAGTTGGAGCCGCGCACATTCTGCGTCTGCGGGACGACGCCCGCCGGCACCACCTTGACGAAATGCTCGGCGGCGTAATCCTCCACCAGCCGCTGGCGCAGGTCGTCGGCGCTCGCCCCTTCCGCAAGGCGCACATAGCAGGTGACCAGCTCGCCCCGGCTCATGGGGATGAGATGCGGGGTGAAGTTGACGGTGAGCCTGCCGCCCGCCGCGGCGCCGAGCTCCTGCTCGATCTCCGGCGCGTGGCGGTGCTTTCCGACGGAATAGGGCGAGAGCCCCTCCCCGGCCTCGGCAAAGAGCGTGTTCTGCTTGAGGCCGCGGCCGGCGCCCGTGACGCCCGACTTCGCGTCGATGACGAGATCGTTCGCATCCACCAGGCCCTCGCGCACCAGCGGCAGGAGCGCCATGAGCACCGCCGTCGGATAGCAGCCCGGACAGGCGATGAGCCGCGCATCGGCGATGAGCGCCCGGTAATGCTCGGTGAGGCCGTAGACCGCCTCCTCCTGCAGTTCCGGCGCCCGATGCTCGTGGCCGTACCATTCGGCATAGGTCGCCCCGTCGCGCAGGCGGAAATCGGCCGACATGTCGATGATGCGCGCGGCCGGATTGGCCTTCAGGACGGCCGCCGTGATCTCCTGCGTGGTGCCGTGCGGCAGACCGCAGAAGACGGCGTCGAGACCCGTCCAGTCGATATCTTCCCACTTCGTCAGCTTCGGCAGATCGAGGAGCGAAAGATGCGGAAACACCTCGCCCATTTCCTTGCCGGCATGGGTGTTGGCGGTGAGCGCCACGATCTCGACCCCGGCATGCCGGGCGGCGAGCCGGACGAGGTCGGCGCCGGTGTAGCCGGAGGCGCCGAGGACGCCGATTCTGATTTTGTCGGACAATGGAGGGACCTTTCTTTCGCTGCGCTTTAGCGGCGACGGGTCCCGCAAGTCAACGAAACGCTAAGTCTGCCAGCGCCGCATCATATCGGCGACATGGGCGAGACCGCCAAGGGCGAGAAAGAGCGCGACCGCCGGCCAGCCGGCCCCGGTGAGCGCGGCGCGCAGCGCCAGAAGCAGGAAGAGCCCGGCGGCGAGATTGGCGAGAAGATCGAGCGGGGCGATGCCCCGCCCCGTGCGCCGGCGCCACAGAAAGAGGGCGATGCCCTCCACGAGCATCAGCGCCGCGATCGCATCGACGACGAGGCCGGAGGAGAAGAAGGTTTCCATCGCGGCCCCGGCGCCCTTCCCTACGACCTTCCGACGTGGCCCGGCGAGACGAGGCCGAGGAGATGGGCCATGTCCTTCAGGAAGATGCGCAGATGCGCGCCGGGCCGGGCCTTGACGAGGCGCTTGTTCATATATGCCTCCCAGGTGATGCGCTGCACGTCGGGATCGGCGCACATGGAGACGAAGCGCTCGCGCCGCCTGTCGCTTGAATACCAGAAATGCTGCATGATCCCGAGCGCCCAGAACACCTTGCCGTGCTCCTTCATGAAGGCCTTTCGGGCGCCGGCGAGGGCGCGCGCATCGCCCGTGGCGAGGAAGGCCTCGACCGCCTCGCCGGCCATGCGCCCGCAGGTCATGGCATAGTAGATGCCCTCGCCCGAAGCCGGGGCGACGACGCCGGCGGCATCGCCGGCAAGCACGACGTCGCGGTCGTTGTCCCATTTGCGGCGGGGCTTCAGCGGGATCGGCGCGCCTTCCTTGCGGATCGTCTCGGTGCCATCGAGGCCGGAGATCTGGCGCAGCTCGCCGACGGCGTCCTTCAGCGAGAAGCCTTTGTGGGCCGAGCCGGTGCCGATCGAGGTCGTCTCGCCATGCGGGAAGATCCAGGAATAGAAATCGGGCGACATCCTGCCGTCGTAATAGACGTCGCAGCGCTTGGGATCGAAGCGGGCCGCGCCCTCCTGCGGCGAGCGGACGATCTCGTGATAGGCGAAGACGTAGGGCACCTTGCCGGCGCGCGGCACGGCCTCGCGGGCGACGGCTGAATTGGCCCCGTCGGCGCCGATTACGGCCCGGGCGCGGACCGTCTCCAGGGCCTCGCGGGCGCCGCCCTTCGGGCGATAATGGATGCGGGCGGTGCCGTCGGTATCGCGGTCGAAGCGCTCGAAGGTGCCGGCGCGGCGCTCGGCTCCGGCTTCGGCGGCGCGCTCGCGCAGCCATTCGTCGAAATGCTCGCGGTCGACCATGCCGACGAAGCCGTTCTCGATCGGCATGTCGACGCGCCGGTCGCTCGGCGAGACGATCTCGGCGGAGGTGACCTCGGCGACGAGCATGGAGCGGGGTATGTCGAAATCGCGCAACAGGCGCGGCGGGATGGCGCCGCCGCAGGGCTTGATGCGGCCCTGGCGGTCGAGGAGGAGGACCGAAAGGCCCTTGCGGGCAAGGTCCGTGGCGGCCGTCGCGCCGGCGGGCCCGCCACCGACGACGGCGACATCATAGGTTCGATTGGACATGGCTCATTGCCCCCCTAGTCCGACCAGCGATTCCTTGCCGACGGCGGTCAGATCGACGGGGGCGGAAGTCTCGCGCCCTCCCCGATCCACCCGGTACGCCAGCCAGGCGGATACCAGAAACACCAGCCCCTCGACGGCGAAGACCATCGTGTAGGCAGGGACCGGCGAGGAAAAGATCGTCCGCGTCAGGTCGATGGCGACCGTGCCGAGGAAGCCCCCGAGGCCGAAGGCGACGCCCTGGGCGGCTCCCCAGAGCCCCATGCGCACGCCCTCGCGCCGCGCCTTTCCGGCGCCGGCAAGGCCCATCATCGAGGCGATCGCGGCAACCGCAAAGGCGCCGTTGGCCGCACCCAGGGCAAAGACCGAGGCGCGGATCGGCCAGCCGGGGCCGACATAGCCGGCCAGGACGAGGCCGAAGAGCGCCAAAGCGGAGGCAAAGCAGCCGCCGATGGTCCAGGAGCGCATCGTGCCGATGCGGCGGAAGAGAAGATTGCTGCCGAGAAGCCCGACGGCGAGCATGCCGATGAGGACGCCGCTGTGCTGGACGGCGGCAAGGCTGGTCGATTCGCCCGGCGTCATGCCGAAGACGGTGCCCGCGAAGGGCTCCAGGACGAGATCCTGGGCGCTGTAGGCGAGCATGGAGACGAAGATGAAGATGGTGAAGCGGCGGGCCGTCGTCTCGCCCCAGACCTCCTTCAGCGCCTCGCGGAAGGTGGGCTTGGCCTCGCCGCCGTCGCGGCCGGCCGGGTGCGCATCGTCCGGCGAGGCGACGCGCCTTTCGATGCCGAAGATCGCCACGACGGTGACGAGGAAGGCGGCGACGGAAACGCCGCCGGCCACCTTGACGAGGCGCGCCGGCGAGAAGGGATCAAGGAAATGGCCGGCCGTGGCGGCGGTGATGACGAAGCCGACGATCATCATGCCCCAGACGAGCGTGGCGGCGGCGGCGCGTCTGCCGCCGTCGACCTTGGCGGCCAGAAGCGCCAGGAGCGAGGTGCCGGCCGCGCCGACGCCGACGCCGATGAGGAAGAAGGCGAGGATGGCGAGCGCAACGCCGGCCGTGACGTTGGTCGACATCAGCGCCGTCGCCATCGCCGCGAGCGTGCCGCCGAGGCACAGTACCGCCATGCCGCCGACGATCCAGGGCGTGCGGCGCGCCGTCATGTCGGAGCCGTAGCCCCAGCGCGGGCGCAGCATCTGCACGGCGTAGTGAATGCCGACCAGCGCGCCCGGCAGCATGGCGGGCATCGACAGCTCCACCACCATGACGCGATTGAGGGTCGAGGTGGTGAGGACGACGATGGCGCCGAGCGCGGCCTGGATCAGACCAAGGCGCGCAATGGAAATCCAGCCGAGCCCGGCGGCGGCCATCTCAGGTCCCCAGCGCGCGCAGCGCGAAGGCTGCGGCGAGCATGCCGAAGACGTAGAGCGTCGTGCCGGTGGCGTTGTACCAGGCGGCCCGCTCGCGCGGGGCCTTTAGGAGGCGCGCCATCAGGAAGAACTGGACGAGAAGCAGGACGGCGACAATGGCGGCGTGAATAGGCGTACCCCAGAGGAGCAGCAGCGCAACGACGACGATCTGCGGCACCGCCATCACCCAGCAGGCGAAGCGCGCGGCACGATCGACGCCGAGCTGCACCGGCAGGGAGCGAACGCCCATCTCAATGTCGCCCTCCACCGCCTTGAAATCGTTGAGCGTCATGATGCCGTGGGCGCCGGCCGAATAGAGAACCGCCAGAACCACGGTGCGCCAGTCCGGCAGGCCCCCCACCATGACGGCGGCGCCGGTGAACCAGGGCAGACCCTCATAGCAGGCGGCGACCGCCGTATTGCCCCACCAGCCGTTCTTCTTCAGCCGGAAGGGAGGCATGGAATAGGCCCAGGCGAGAACAAGACCGAGCAGGGCGGCACCGAAGACCCATGGGCCCAGGAGAGCGGCCAGAAGCAGCGACAGCCCGGTCCACAGAAGCGCGATATAAAGGCCCCAGCGGCCCGGCACGCGGCCCGACGGGATCGGCCGGTCGGGCTCGTTGATGGCGTCGACATGCCGGTCGTACCAGTCGTTGCAGGCCTGGCTGGTCGCGGTGATGAGCGGGCCGGCAAGGATGATGCCGCCGATCAGCGTCGGCCAGCGTTCCGACAGCGGCACGCCGGACGAGACAACCCCGCAGCCGAGCGCCCACATGGGCGCGAACCAGGTGATCGGCTTCAGCAATTCGAGGACGGCCGACGGCGCCGGCCGGCTGGCGGAGGTTTGCGCTATCGAGGCCGAGCGGGACATGGGCCGGACGATATGGATGTCCTCCCAGAGCGTCAACTCAACTTTACAGTCGCTACAGTCGCAGCCAGTGACTACCTGAAGCAGGCAAAACGTCGCGGAACCCCCGATGTTTGCAAGGCGTTTGGTGTGCGCAGTATGGCGCTGCACAACGGCGCCTATTTCAGGAGAGGTTATCCCATGAACGCCACAGCGAACGCGGCGACCGCGGCCGGCCAAAGGGCCGATGGCGCGACGCCGGCAGCGCCGTCCACGGCGGCAGTCACCGCCCCGCATGTCCGTCCGGGCAGAACCAGCGCCACGCTTCCCGATTCCCTGGCCGCGGAGCGCTTCGAAACGGAGGGGCGCGCGGGCCCCCTCTCCTTCTACGTGGCGGGCCAAGGCCGCCCCCTGCTTCTGATCCATTCGATCAACGCCGCGGGCTCGGCCTACGAAGTGCGGCCGATTTTCCAGAAGGAGCGCGAGAACTACCGCGTCTATGCGGTCGACCTTCCGGGCTTCGGCTTTTCCGACAGATCGGACCGCGACTACAATGTCCGCCTCTACGTCGATGCGATCCACGACATGCTCGACGTGATCGCAGCCGATACCGGCAGCGAGGAGCCGGTCGACGCGCTTGCCCTCTCGCTCAGCTCGGAATTTCTCGCCCGCGCGGCGAACGAGAGACCGCAGCGGTTCCGCAGCCTCGCCTTCGTGACGCCCACGGGCTTTGAAAGCGGCGCCAGCAAGCGGCACGGGCTGCCCGGATCGAGCCGCGAGGTGCCTTTCCTCTACAGCACCCTCACCTTCCCGCTGTGGAGCAAGAGCCTCTACAAGGGCCTGACGAGCCGCCCGTCGATCCGATTCTTCCTGAAGAAGACATTCGGGGACAAGGAGATCGACGAGAGCATGCTGGAATACGACTATCTGACCACGCATCAGCCCGGCGCCCGCCACGCCCCTTACGCCTTCGTTTCGGGAAAGCTCTTCAGCGGCGACATCCGGGCGGTCTATGAGAGGCTGGCGATGCCCGTCCTGCTCGCCCACGGCACGCGGGGCGACTTCTCCGATTTCACCGAGGCCGACTGGGCGCGGGCGCGCAAGAACTGGACGGTAAAGCCGTTCAAGACCGGTGCGCTGATCCCGTTCCAGGCGCCCGAGCCGTTTTTCGCGGCCTATGAGGCGTTCCTGGCAGAATCCCGGGACAAGGCCGAACCAAAGGCGGCCTGAAGCCGCTCACGGTTCGGAGGCATCTTCCTCAGGGGCGAAATCGATGATGCCGTAGCGGCGGAGCTTCGAATAGAGGCTCTGCCGCGACAGGCCCAGGATTTCGGCCGCCGAAGCGCGGTTGTCCCCGGTGAGTTCCAGCGCGGCCTCGATGCAGAGCCTTTCGATGACATCCGTCGTCTCGCGCACCAGATCGCGCAGCGGCACGCGGCCGACGAGCTCGGTGAGCTGATCGACCGAGCGCGGCATTTCGCGCGCCAGCGGCCGGGCCTTGGAAACGCGGGCGCCCACATCGCGGATGACGAAGCCGAAGCAGGGCTGGTCGCCCTCCAGAACGGAAACGGCAGCGACCTCCGATTCCACCACCGATCCGTATTCGCCCCGCAGGATCGTGCGGAAATGGCGGACCGAACCGTGCTCGCGCAGATTGGCGATGAGGACATCCAGCTCGATGCCGTGGCGGCCGAGCCAGCGCTCCAGACGCTCGCCGAGCACCTGCTCCTCGCTCGCCATCTGCGCGAGGTCGAGGAAGGCGAGATTGGCGGCGATGATGCGCCTGTCGGGGTCGGTGACCAGGAACGCGTCCGGCAGGTTCTCCACCACCTGGATGAGGGCCGTTTCGGCCGTCGGCCCGCTCTCAGGCACCAGTCCCGCCGAGACCGGCGAAAGGCGCACGAGGAAATGCGACGCATGATCCTGGCGGAACAGCGAGGCGGAGGCGACGAATTCCCGCTCGTCCTGCGGGATCTTCAGGCGCACATCCTTGGCATGGCCGGCGGCACGCACCATGGCGAGGAGCGAATTCAGCGCCCGCTCCGCCTCATCGGTGAAGATGCCGCGCAGGGTGCGCCCGACCAAACGTTCCGCCGACTGGCCGAGCAACTGGCTGGCGGCTGGGTTGGCCTCCACAACCTTCTGCGTCGTGGCATCGACGATGAGGACGGCTTCGGAGGCGATGTGGAAGAGCAGCCGGTAGCGCGTCTCCGACTGGCGCAGACGCGAATATTCCTTCTCCACCGCGATCTGCGCCTCGACGAGGCGCTGCTGCAGGTTGGAGACGGGGCGCATGTCGCGCCCGATGGCGACGAGCCTGCCCTGCTTGCCGAGCTTCAGGGTGGAATAGCGGACGGGCAGATCGAGGCCGCGGCTCGAGGGGTGATTGATCTGCCGCCAGCGGGGCTGGGTCTTGCCGCCCGCCTCCTGCAGCATCTCCTCCACCTTCGGCCGGCTTTCGACCGTGACGGTCTCCACCCAGGGGCGGCCGAGCCAGCTTCCGAGGCCTTCGAGCGAAAGATCCTGATCGGCGTAGGAGATGTCTTCGATGACGCCCTTGTCGTC
Organism: Afifella sp. IM 167; assembly: GCF_020144925.1. Lineage (GTDB taxonomy): Bacteria > Pseudomonadota > Alphaproteobacteria > Rhizobiales > Afifellaceae > Afifella. Next base: position 67,450 of record NZ_NSLC01000002.1, on the reverse strand, counting down.
GAGGACGAGGGCAATGTCGGCCGCCGTCGCGATCAGTCTGGCGGCCACCTCCGAATCAATGTCTCCGAGAGAGGTACCGGGAGACCGAAACTCGCTGGTAGGCGCACGGGATACCAAGCTCTCCATCACCGCTCCAAGCCCCCGAGGGGCTGCGTCAGCAGCGCATCGACACCGCGCCCAGCATCCGCTCCGCGTGCAGAACAGCCTGGCGCGCATCGGAGGCGGAGACATCCGCGCCCACGAGCGTGACGAGCTCGGGCTGATCCAGGAAGAGCTGACCGCCTACCATGATGCCGATCGACTGGTTTTTCGAATTCTGTCGCACAAGATCGATCGCCACGGCCAATTCGCTCAGGAAGCGTTCGCCCGAGAGAGAGAAGCCTACGATCGAGAACCACTCGGAACGGACGATCTCGCCGATCCGGCCCGGCGAGCAATCCATCTCCGACAGCACCTGCCAGCCCGACCGGCGGAAGAACTCCTCCGTCATGAACAGCCCGAAGGTGTGCTGTTCGCCCGGGGCGGGCGCCAAAAGAACGCGACGCCCGTCGCTGCAGTCGGCAAGGGCGCCCTGAAAGGCCGGCGCGAATTCGCGCAGAAGCTGCTGCAGGCGCGCCAGCCCAATCGTCACATCGGTGAAATCGCAATCGTCGGCCTTCCAAAGCTCCCCCAACAACCTCGCAGTCGGCGCCATCAGGTTCAGGAAGATGGTCTCTAGCCCGAGACCGCGTGCGCGCGCCATATCAACATACGCGCGCGCAAGCGAAAAATCGGGCCCGATGATGAGCCTGGCGAATTCGCGCACCTCTTCCTGATCGAGCCGCGCATTGTCGGAGCGGGCGGAAGGACGCTCGGCGGCCCCTGAGCCGTGGGCCAGCATCAGGCGGGGAATGATCTCCCCCTCGATGGTCGTGACGAGGTGGCCGACCCAGCCTTCGCCGCCCGTGGGAACATGGCGTATGCGGTGTTGTCCGGGTTCATTTGCCGTGCCGTCCCAGTACCGACCCTCGTCCGGCCGGCGCCGGCCATCGGAACCTTGCGTCAGGTCAACCATCGCGCACCCTCCCCCGTCTCTAGCTCCATCCTGCCGGGTGGAATGCGCCCCATTCATTTGGAGCAGCACCCAGTCCGATCACGACGTCGCCGCCGGATGAAGGAGAGCACTATAAGCGCTTTTCGATCGCCGACGATAGGGTGCCCCAGCTTAGGACCGCGCCCCGAGAAATGTAAAGTCGCATTTACGTCCAGTGTTGTTGACAGTGATGGAGCGCCGGTCCTAGAGTCCAGTTTGCGAGATGCCGCTTGGGAGGCGGGCGCGTTGCCAAGTCGCGATAATAAAACGATTTCTCTCTACACCGAGGAAGAGCGCAAGCGCCGCGATGAATCCCCCTGGACTCTGGTGCAGGGGGTGCTGGCACCGATCCAGTTCGTGGTGTTCGTGGTCTCCCTGGGCCTGGTGATCCGCTATCTGGCGAGCGGCGACGGCTATTTTGTCGCAACGGCGTCGATAGTCGTCAAAACGCTCGTTCTCTACACCATCATGATCACCGGCTCGATCTGGGAAAAGGTGGTCTTCGGTCGCTATCTCTTCGCCCACGCCTTCTTCTGGGAAGACGTGTTCTCGATGCTGGTCCTGGCCCTGCATACGGCCTATCTCGCCGCCCTCTTCACCCATGCGATCGGCCCGAACGGGCAGATGCTGATCGCGCTCGCCGCCTATCTCGCCTACCTCATCAACGCCACGCAGTTCGTCCTGAAGCTGCGCGCCGCCCGGCTGCAGGAAAAGGCCAACCGCGAGCGTGCACAGCACGCGGCCGGCCAAGTGGAGTTCGCCCAGTGAACGCGCTCGCCAGCGCCGCCCCGGCCCAGGGGCAAGGATGCGCGGAAGCCCCGGTGCTGCGCCAGCGCGGCCAGAGGGAAGTCTTCTGCGGCCTGACCGGAATCATCTGGCTGCACCGGAAGATCCAGGACGCCTTCTTCCTCATCGTCGGCTCGCGCACCTGCGCCCATCTGATGCAATCGGCCGCCGGCGTGATGATCTTCGCCGAGCCGCGATTCGCCACCGCCATCATCGAGGAGCGCGACCTCGCCGGCATGGCCGACGCCAACGAGGAGCTCGACCGGGTGGTCACGCAGCTCCTAGAGCGGCGGCCCGACATCCGCCTGCTCTTCCTCGTCGGCTCCTGCCCGTCGGAAGTGATCAAGCTCGATCTTTCGCGGGCGGCCGAGCGGCTCAACGAGAGCTTTTCGCCGCGCACACGGATCCTCAACTATTCCGGCTCCGGCATCGAGACGACCTTCACACAGGGCGAGGATGCGTGCCTCGCAGCGCTGGTGCCCGAGCTCGCCCCCGAGGCGGAAGATGCGGCGCCCTCGCTCCTCGTCATCGGCGCCCTCGCCGACGTGGTGGAGGACCAGTTCCGCCGCCTCTTCAACGATCTCGGCATTCCGGTCGCCTTTCTGCCGCCGCGCTCCTCGCAGGAGCTGCCGGCCGTCGGCAAGGCGACGCGCTACCTGATGGCGCAGCCCTTCCTCGGCGACACCTGCAAGGCGCTCGACAAGCGCGGGGCGGAACGGCTGATCGCCCCCTTCCCGCTCGGCGCGGAAGGCACGACGGAATGGCTGCGGGCGGCCGCGACCGCCTTCGGCGTCGACAAGGAACGCTTCGAGGCCGTCACCGTGATGGGCCGCGAGCGGGCGCGGCGCGCGCTCACCCACTATCAGGAGCGGCTTGCGGGCAAGTCGATCTTCTTCTTCCCCGATTCGCAGCTGGAGATCCCGCTGGCGCGCTTCCTTTCGCGCGAACTCTCCATGGAGCTCGCCGAGGTCGGCACGCCCTATCTGCACCGGCAGAACATGGCGGCCGAGCTCGCCCTCCTGCCGGCCGGCACCGCCCTTTCGGAAGGCCAGGACGTCGACAAGCAGCTCGACCGCGCCCGCGCCGCGAGGCCCGACCTCACGGTCTGCGGCCTCGGCCTCGCCAATCCGCTGGAGGCGGAGGGGCTGCGGACGAAATGGGCGATCGAGCTCGTCTTCACGCCGATCCAGGGCTACGAGCAGGCGGGCGACCTCGCCGAGCTCTTCGCACGTCCGCTGACGCGGGCGGAAAGGCTGGAGGTGTAGCCATGCAGCTCACCGTCTGGACCTATGAAGGCCCGCCGCATGTCGGCGCCATGCGCATCGCCACGGCGATGGAGGACGTGCACTACGTCCTGCACGCGCCGCAGGGCGACACCTATGCAGACCTGCTCTTCACCATGATCGAGCGGCGCGACAAGCGCCCGCCCGTCACCTACACGACCTTCGAGGCACGCGACCTCGGCGCCGATACGGCCGAGATCTTCAAGACCGCGGCGCGCGAGGCCTATGAGCGCTTCAAGCCGGCGGCGATGCTGGTCGGGGCCTCGTGCACGGCCGAGCTGATCCAGGACGATCCGGGCGGGCTCGCCAAGGCGCTCGGCCTGCCGCTGCCGGTGGTGCCGCTGGAGCTGCCCTCCTATCAGCGCAAGGAGAACTGGGGCGCCTCGGAGACCTTCTACCATCTGGTGCGCGCCCTTGCCTCACCGCACGCCCCGGCGCCCGGCTCGGAGCGGCCGGCGCGCGAGCCCGGGCGGCGGCCGCGCTGCAACCTCCTCGGCGCCACGGCGCTCGGCTTCCGCCACCGCGACGATGTCGACGAGATCACGCGCCTGCTCGACCGGCTCGGCGTCGATGTGGCCGTCACCGCGCCGCTCGGCGCGCATGCGGCCGATATCGCGCGTCTCGGCGAGGCCGATTTCAACGTCGTGCTCTATCCGGAAATCGCGGCGACGGCGGCCAAGTGGCTGGAGCGCACTTTTCGCCAGCCGATGACGAAGACGGTGCCGATCGGCGTCGGCGCCACCATCGATTTCGTCAAGGAAGTCGCCGAGCTGGCCGGCATCGACCCGCAGCCGGTGCTAGCCGGGGCAACCTCGCGCCTTCCCTGGTATTCGCGCTCGGTCGATTCCACCTACCTCACCGGCAAGCGCGTCTTCATCTTCGGCGACGCCACGCATGCGCTGGCCGCGGCGCGCATCGCCGACAAGGAGCTCGGCTACAAGGTCGTCGGGCTCGGCACCTACAGCCGCGAATTCGCCCGCGACATCCGCGCCGCCGCCGAGGCATACGGCGTCGAGCCGCTGATCACCGACGATTACCTGGAAGTGGAGGCGAAGGTCGCCGAGCTGCATCCGGAACTCGTGCTCGGCACGCAGATGGAGCGCCACATCGCCAAGCGGCTGAGGGTGCCGTGCGCGGTGATCTCGGCGCCTGTGCACGTGCAGGACTTTCCGGCGCGCTACTCCCCGCAGATGGGCTTTGAGGGCGCCAACGTCATCTTCGACGCCTTCGTGCATCCGCTGATGATGGGGCTCGAAGAGCATCTCCTCGGCATGTTCCGCGGCGATTTCGAGTTCCACGACGAGGCGCATCCCTCGCACCTAGGACATGGCGCCGCACCGCAGGAGGCCCCGACACAGATCAAGGAAGCGGGCACGCAAACGGCCGAACCTGCCGTCGTGACACCGGAGACGTCGGCGAGCGCCGGCGCCGCGGTGGCACCTGACATCGTCTGGGCGGCGGAAGCCGAACAGGAACTGAAGAAGATTCCGTTCTTCGTGCGGGGCAAGGCTCGCCGCAACACCGAGAGATTCGCGGAAGAGCGCGGCCTTGCAACGATCACGATCGAGACATTGTACGATGCCAAAGCCCATTTCGCCCGATAGCGCCACACCCATCCGCGTCGTCATCGTGACGCTCGACAGCCATCTTGCGAGCGCTGTGGAGCGGGCCGAGCCGGTGCTGAAGCGCGAATTGCCCGGCCTCGTCCTCAACCTGCACGCGGCCACCGAATGGGGCGACGACGCCACCGCGCTCGGACGCTGCCAGGCCGATATCGCCGAAGCCGACATCATCCTCGCGAACATGATGTTCATGGAGGATCACATCAAAGCCGTGATGCCCGCCCTGACGGCGCGGCGCGAGAGCTGCGACGCCCTCGTCGGCTTCATGTCGGCCGGCGAGGTGATCCGCCTGACACGGCTCGGCCGCTTCTCGATGGACGGGCCGCAGCGCGGCGTGATGGCGCTGCTGAAGCGGCTGCGCGGCGGCGAGAAGAAGACCGACAAGAAGTCGATGAGCTCCTCGGGCGCCAAGCAGATGGCCATGCTGCGGCGCCTGCCGCAGCTCTTGCGCTTCGTGCCCGGCACGGCGCAGGACCTGCGCGCCTATTTCCTGACCATGCAGTACTGGCTGGCGGGCTCGGAAGAGAACATCGTCAACATGGTCCGCCTGCTGGTGGAGCGCTACGCCAGCGGCCCGCGCAGCCATCTCCGCGCCCATCTGAAGGCGAAGGCGCCGATCAACTATCCCGATGTCGGCCTTTACCATCCGCGCCTGAAGGGCCGGGTGACGGAACGGCTGGAGGCCCTGCCCTCGCCCGTGAAGGAACGGCGCGGGCGCGTCGGCGTGCTGGTCATGCGCTCCTACGTGCTGGCCGGCAACACGGCGCATTACGACGCGGTGATCCACGCCCTGGAGGCGCGCGGCCTGCAGGTCGTGCCGGCCTTCTCCAGCGGCCTCGACAGCCGCCCGCCGGTGGAGCAGTTCTTCCTCGCCAACGGGCGCCCCGTGGTCGACGCCGTCGTTTCGCTCACCGGCTTCTCGCTGGTCGGCGGGCCGGCCTACAACGACGCGCATGCCGCCGAGGAAGTGCTCGCCCGCCTCAACGTGCCCTACATCGCCGCGCAGGCGGTCGAGTTCCAGACGATGGAGCAGTGGCAGGGATCGGAGCGCGGCCTGCTGCCGGTGGAAGCCACGATGATGGTGGCGATTCCCGAACTCGACGGCGCGACCGGTCCGATCCTCTTCGGCGGCCGCTCGGAGAAGGCCGAGCAGAGCCGCGACATGCAGGCCCATCCGGAGCGGGCGGAGATGCTGGCGGCCCGCGTCGACAAGCTCGTCGCTCTGCGTCAGGCCGAAAGGGCCGAGCGCAAGCTCGCCGTCGTCCTCTTCAACTTCCCGCCCAATTCCGGCGGCGTGGGCACCGCGGCCTACCTCTCCGTCTACCACTCCCTCTTCAACACGCTGACCAAGCTGAAGGAGGAAGGCTACACGGTGGAGGTGCCGGAGAGCGTCGACGCGCTGCGCCAGCAGATCCTCGGCGGCAATTCGCAGCGCTACGGCACCGACGCCAACGTCTTTCACCGCATTCCGGCCGACGAGCACGTCAAGCGCGAGACATGGCTGAAGGAAATCGAGGCGCAATGGGGGCCGGCGCCGGGCCGGCAGCAAAGCGACGGCGCCTCGATCTTCGTGCTCGGCGAGCGCTTCGGCAACGTCTTCGTCGGCATCCAGCCCGCCTTCGGCTACGAGGGCGACCCGATGCGTCTCCTCTTCGAGAAGAGCTTCGCGCCGACCCATGCCTTCACCGCCTTCTACCGCTATCTGAAGGAAGATTTCGGAGCGCATGCGGTGCTGCATTTCGGCATGCACGGCGCGCTGGAATTCATGCCGGGCAAGCAGACGGGTCTTTCGGATACCTGCTGGCCGGACCGGCTGATCGGCGACCTGCCGAACTTCTATCTCTACGCCGCCAACAACCCGTCGGAGGGCAGCCTCGCCAAGCGGCGCGCCGCGGCGACGCTGATCTCCTACCTGACGCCGCCCGTGGCGCGCGCCGGGCTCTATCGCGGCCTTCTCGACCTCAAGGCCTCGCTCGACCGCTGGCGGCAACTGCCTCCGGACGAGGCGAAGGAGCGGGAGCAGCTGGCGCCGCTGATCCAGGCGCAGGCCGCCGAACTCGATCTCGCCGCCGCCGAACCCGCCTGGGAGAACCCCGAGAAAGAGACCGCCAAGCTCGGCGAGGCGATCCTCGACCTTGAGTACACGCTCATCCCGCACGGACTGCACGTCGTCGGCGAGCCGGCCTCCGCGGAGGAGCGCATCGACCTTCTGCTCGCCGTCGCCGAAGCGCGCTACGGCCGCCAGCCGGAACGCGCCGGGATCGAGGCGCTGGTGGCGGGCGAGAGCCCGCGCCGGTCGCTCGTCAGGGCCGGGCTGCCCGAGGACGAGGACGGCATCTCGCTCTTCGAGGAGCTGGCGCAGACCAATCACCTTCTGAGCAAGGACTACGAGCTCGACGCCATCGTGCACGCGCTCGACGGCCATTTCGTGCGCCCCGCCCCCGGCGGAGACCTGTTGCGCACGCCGACGATCCTGCCGACGGGGCGTAACCTGCACGGCTTCGACCCGTTCCGCATGCCGAGCGCCTTTGCCGTCACCGACGGCGCCCGTCAGGCCGAGAGGCTGCTGCAGCGCTATCTCGACGACGGCCATCCGATCCCCGAATCGGTGGCGCTCGTCCTGTGGGGCACCGACAACCTGAAGAGCGAGGGCGGCCCGATCGCCCAGGCGCTGGCGCTTCTCGGCGCACGCCCGCGCTTCGACAGTTTCGGGCGCCTTTGCGGGGCCGCGCTGATCCCGCTCGCAGAACTCGGCCGGCCGCGCGTCGACGTCGTGATGACGCTGTCGGGCATCTTCCGCGATCTTCTGCCGCTGCAGACCCGGCTTCTCGCCGAGGCCGCCTTCCTCGCCGCCACGGCGGACGAGCCGGCGGAGGCGAACTACGTGCGCAAGCACGCCCTCGCCTATCAGGAAAAGCATGGCTGCGACCTGGAGACGGCGGCCCTGCGCGTCTTCTCCAACGCCGACGGCGCCTACGGATCCAACGTCAACATGCTGCTCGATTCCGGGCGCTGGGAAGACGAGGACGAGCTGGCCGACACCTATGCCAAGCGCAAGTGCTTCGCCTATGGCCGCCAGGGCGCGCCGGTGCAGCAGGCCGACCTTCTGCAATCGATGCTCGGCGACGTGGAGCTCGCCTACCAGAACCTGGAATCGGTGGAGCTCGGCGTCACCACGGTCGACCATTACTTCGACACGCTCGGCGGCATCTCGCGCTCGGTGCGCAAGGCCAAGGGCGGCGAGATTCCCGTCTATATCGGCGACCAGACACGCTCGGAGGGGCAGGTTCGCTCGCTCGCCGAGCAGGTCGCCCTGGAGACCCGCACCCGCATGCTCAATCCGAAATGGTACGAGAGCATGCTGAAGCACGGCTACGAGGGCGTGCGCCAGATCGAGGCGCAGGTGACCAACACGGTCGGCTGGTCCGCCACGACCGGCCAGGTCGCGCCCTGGGTCTACCAGCAGATCACCCAGACCTATGTGCTCGACCCCGAGATGCGTCGGCGCATGGCTGAGCTCAACCCGGTGGCCTCCGCGAAGGTCGCCCACCGGCTCCTGGAAGCGCATGAGCGCAAGTACTGGGAGCCCGACGAGGCCGTGGTCGAGGCCCTGCGCCAGGCAGGCGAGGAGCTGGAAGACCAGCTGGAAGGAATCCCCGTGGAGAGAGCAGCATGAACATTCCCCTGAGGCCGATGCCCCCCATCGGCAAGAACGAGGATGGCGAAGGCAGCGTCCAGGTCCGCATGGACCCCTCGATGAACATCGAGAACGCCAAGGTCTTCGCCGTCTACGGCAAGGGGGGTATCGGCAAGTCGACGACGTCGTCGAACCTCTCGGCGGCCTTTTCCAAGCTCGGCAAGCGCGTCCTGCAGATCGGCTGCGACCCGAAGCACGATTCCACCTTCACGCTGACCAAGCGGCTCGTGCCGACGGTCATCGACGTGCTGGAATCGGTGAACTTCCACTCCGAGGAACTCCGCGTCGAAGACTTCGTCTACGAGGGCTACAACGGCGTCATGTGCGTGGAGGCGGGCGGCCCGCCGGCCGGCACGGGCTGCGGCGGCTACGTCGTCGGCCAGACCGTGAAGCTCCTCAAGGAACACCATCTCCTGGAAGAGACCGACGTGGTCATCTTCGACGTGCTGGGCGACGTGGTCTGCGGCGGCTTCGCCTCCCCGCTCCAGCATGCCGAGCGGGCGGTGATCGTCACCGCCAACGATTTCGATTCCATCTTCGCCATGAACCGGATCGCCTCGGCGATCCTCGCCAAGGCGAAGAACTACGACGTGCGGATCGGCGGCGTGATCGCCAACCGCAGTGCCGACACCGACGAGATCGACCGCTTCAACGACCGGACGGGCCTGAAACGTCTCGCCCATTTCCCCGATCTCGACGTCATCCGCCGCTCGCGGCTGAAGAAGTCGACGCTCTTCGAGATGGAGACCTCGCCCGAGCTGGAAGCGGTGCAGAACGAATATCTGCGGCTCGCCGCCAAGCTGTGGGCGGGCGTGGAGCCCCTGCAGGCGACGCCGATGAAGGACCGCGACATCTTCGACTTTCTGGGATTCGATTGATGCAGACCGCCTCGTACCTGGAACGCCGGGAAGAGCTTGAGACCTACTTCGACCGCACCGCGGCCGAGGCCTGGTCCAGGCTGACTTCCGATGCGCCCGTGAGCCGCATCCGGGCGACCGTGCGTGCCGGGCGCGACGAGATGCGGGGCGTGCTGCTTTCCTATCTTCCGCAGGACCTGACCGGCCTTCGCCTGCTCGATGCGGGCTGCGGCACGGGGGCGCTCTCGCTGGAGGCGGCGCGCCGCGGCGCCGAGGTGGTGGCGACGGATCTCTCCTCCTCGCTGGTGGCGCTCGCCGAGGAGCGCGCGCGCCCGCACGAGGCGGCGCAGAACATCGATTTCCGGGTCGGCGACATGCTCGATCCGGCGCTCGGCACGTTCGACCATGTCGTGGCGATGGATTCGCTCATCCACTACAAGGCGGGCGACCTCGTCGACATGCTGACGAAACTCTCGCAGCGGAGCCGTTCGGGCGTGGTCTTCACCTTCGCCCCGCGCACCGCCCTCCTCTCGGCGATGCACTTTGCCGGCGGGTTCTTTCCCAGGAGCGACCGCGCGCCCGCGATCGAGCCGATCGGCGCGAAAAGGCTGCGCCAGCTGGTCGCTGCGACACCCTCGCTCGCCCAATGGCGGCCGGGCCGGACCCGGCGTATCGTAAGCGGCTTTTATACTTCTCAGGCAATGGAGCTCGTGCCGGCATGAGACGGCTCAACGAGACCATGACCAAGACCTGGCTCCTTCTGGGGCCACGATTCCTGCCGTTCGCGGACGCCGCAACGACAGAGCTTCCGCTCGGCCGGCTTCTGCGTCTTTCCCTGTTCCAGGTCTCGGTCGGCATGGCCGTGGCGCTGCTCAACGGCACGCTCAACCGGGTGATGATCGTGGAGCTCGGCGTGCATGCCTGGCTCGTCTCGCTGATGGTCTCCCTGCCGCTCGTCGTGGCGCCGTTCCGCGCCCTGATCGGCTTCCGCTCCGACACCCACCGCTCGCTGCTCGGCTGGAAGCGCGTTCCCTATATCTGGATGGGCACGCTGATCCAGTTCGGCGGCCTCGCCATCATGCCGTTCGCCCTTCTGGTGCTTTCGGAAGGCACCAACGCCCCGCCCTATGCCGGACAGGCCGGCGCGGCGCTCGCCTTCCTGCTCGTCGGCGCGGGTCTGCACACGACCCAGACGGCCGGCCTTGCGCTCGCCAACGATCTGGCGCCCGCCAAGGCGCGCCCGCGGGTCGTGGCGCTGCTCTACGTCATGCTGCTTCTCGGCATGCTGGCCTCGGCGCTGATCTTCGGCCTGCTGCTCGACAATTTCAGCCCGTTCCGGCTGATCCAGGTGATCCAGGGCGCGGCCTTCGTCACCTTCGTGCTCAACGTCTTCGCGCTGTGGAAGCAGGAGGCGCGCGACCCTTCGAAGACGGCGATGGATACGCCGCGGCCGCGCTTCCGCGAGGCCTGGGGCTCCTTCATCCAGGGCGGGCGGGCGAGCCGCCTTCTCGTCGCCGTCGGGCTCGGCACGGCCGGCTTTTCCATGCAGGACATCCTGCTGGAGCCTTATGGGGGCGAAGTGCTGCATCTGAGCGTCAGCTCGACCACGCAGCTGACCGCGCTTCTGGCCGGCGGCTCGCTCGTCGGCTTCGCGCTCGCCGCACGGATGCTCGGGCGCGGCGCCGACCCGCACCGGCTCGCCGCCTATGGCGGGCTTGCCGGCATCGCCGCCTTCGCGGCGGTGGTCTTCGCCGCGCCGCTCGATTCGGCGCTGCTCTTCCGAATCGGCACGACCGTGATCGGTTTCGGCAGCGGCCTTTTCTCCGTCGGGACACTCACCGCCGCGATGGAACTCGCCGAAGAAGGCCATGGAGGGCTTGCCCTCGGGGCCTGGGGCGCCGTTCAGGCGACTGCGGCGGGCTGCGCAATTGCGCTTGGCGGCGCAATCCGCGACGGTTTCTCCAATCTTGCGGCGCAAGGGCTTCTCGGCCCGGCTCTTACGGGGCCCGCCGCCGGATATAGTATCGTTTATCACATCGAGATCGCGCTGCTCGCAGCCACATTGGTGGCAGTCGGGCCGCTCGTCGGGTCGGGGGGGCGAACACGCTCCGATCCATCATCGTCCTTCGGTCTGGCCGAGTTTCCCGGCTAACCGTTGCTAATGGAGGTTATCAATGCCCGCCGGAGCACTTACGAGTCACATGGATGTCGCCCAGATGGTGCTTTACGCCTTCTGGATCTTTTTTGCCGGTCTGATCATCTACCTTCGCCGCGAAGACAAGCGCGAAGGCTATCCGCTGGTCGCCGAGCGCGCCGGCGGCGAGGCCGTCATCGGTTTCCCGGACGTTCCGGAGCCGAAGCTCTTCAGGCTGCATGACGGCAGCATCGCCAAATCCGGCCGCGTGGACGCCGCCGATCCCCGGGTGACCCCGGCCGGCGTGGCCCTCGGCTCGCCGTTCATGCCGGTCGGCAATCCGCTGGTCGACGGCATCGGCCCGGCTGCCTATTCGGAGCGGTCCAACGAGCCCGAGCTGACGCTGGAAGGCGAAGCGAAGATCGTGCCGCTCGCCAGTGTCGACGACCACTTCCTCGATCCGCGCGATCCCGATCCGCGTGGCATGCTCGTGGAAGCGGCCGACCGCGTCATCGTCGGTACCGTCGACGACGTGTGGGTCGACCGGTCGGATCCGATGATCCGCTACCTGCAGGTCGACCTCAACGAAGGCGGCACGGCGCTGGTGCCGTCCAACCTCGCCACCATCAGCGGTGCGCTGCGCCGCGTGAAGGTGAATGCCCTCGTGGCCAAGCAGTTCGCCGACGTTCCGGCGACGGCCAGCGCCACGCAGATCACCATGCGCGAGGAAGACCGCATCATGGGCTACTTCGGTGGCGGCCTGCTCTATGCGACGCCTGACCGCCAGGAGCCGCTGCTGTGAGTGAATTCGACTCCGAACCCATCCGGGGCGTGCCTGGCGCGCTGCCGAAAGGGGAACGGGTCCTCTGGCAAGGGGAGCCGCGCTGGGGCCTTCTGGCCCGGCGCGTCTTCCATCTGCCGACGCTCACGGTCTATTTCGCCGTCCTCCTCGCCGTGCGGATCACTTCGGTGGTCCTGTCCGGCGGGAGCGCGGCGGACGTGGCGCTGGCCGCCGGGTGGCTCTTCTGCGCCGCCGTGGTCGCCATGGCGATCTTCTACGCCTACGGCTATTTCATCGCCCGCACATCGGTCTACACCATCACCAACAAGCGCCTCGTCATCCGTACGGGCGTGGCGATGCCGATGAGCCTCAATATTCCCTTCTCCGCGGTCGAATCGGCCGGGCTGAAGGTGTATGACAAGACTGGCACCGGCGAGATCGTCCTGACGCTCCTGCCGGGCCGCCATGTCGCCTATTTCGCGCTGTGGCCGCATGCCCGCCCGTGGCGGATCAAGCGACCGGAGCCGCTCATGCGGGCGGTGCCGGATGCGGAGACGGTCGCCGCGCTCCTGTCCAAGGCCCTCGCCCAGACCGGGCCGGCGGAAGAGACGCGGCAGGGTGAGGCGCACAAGGGCGAGGCTTCGGCGGAAACGGGCGACGGATCCGCCAAGTGGCAGTCGCAGGCACCTGCGGCCGCATGAGGAGAACGACGTGAGCAGCATGACCCACCAGGCCCCGTTTCCCCGCGCTCCGCTGATCGCGGTGGGCGTGCTCCTGACCGCGGCCATCCTGCTCGCGGCCGGCGGCAGCCTGACGGGGCTCGGCAAGACGCGCATGCCGGAAGGCAGCGTGGTGGAAAGCCGCGAGCTCGTCTTCGTCGACCAGGCGGATGGCGGCGTCGGCGTCTATGACGGCGCCACCCGCGAGAAGATCACGGTGATGGCGCCCGGCACCAACGGCTTCCTGCGCGCCACGTTGCGCGGGCTTGCACGGGCCCGCCATCTCAGCGGCATCGGCAGCGATGCTCCCTTCCGTCTGATGACCTGGACGGACGGACATATTTTCCTGGAAGATCCCGCGACCGGACGCCTTGTGGCGCTGGACGCATTCGGCCCGACCAACGCGCATGTCTTCGCCGAGCTTCTCCACGAGGGGAGCCAGACGCGATGATCTTTGGTTCGGTCGGCCGAAAAACCATCACGGTGCCCTGCACCATCGAGGTAGAAAACACCTTCGACAGCCTGCATGCCCATGTCGAGCTTGAGGGAGACCTTGAGATCCGGCCCGGGGATGCGGTGCGCGTCGACGGCGAGCCGATCGTCGTGCCCTATGGTGAGAAGGCCTCCTTCCACCGCATGGCGACCGTGACACGGGCGAACGCCCTGGAACGGGCCTGGACACGCATGACCGGCGACCTGGAGTTCATGGAACTCCTGGAATTCAGTTTCTCCTCGGAAAGCAGGCTATGACGATCGAACATCTCTCTCTCGCCCCCAACGAGACGACCCGCCAGGCCCAGGAAAGCACGGTCCTCAGTCCGCGCTTCTACACCACCGACTTCGACGAGCTCGACGCGATCGACGTGGAGCCCGTGCGCAAGGAATGGGACGCGCTGATCGCCGAAATGAAGAGCGATCCGAACAAGGACCATTTCAAGCGCACCGAGGCCTGGGACGACGTCAAGCTGGAGGACCTGCCGGAGGGCCTGCGCAAGGAGTTCGTCGACTTCCTCGTCTCCTCGCTGACGGCGGAATTCTCCGGCTGCGTGCTCTATGCGGAGATGAAGAAGCGCGGCACGAACCCCGATATCTGCGAGCTCTTCCGCTATATGAGCCGCGACGAGGCGCGCCATGCCGGCTTCATCAACGACGCGCTCAAGGATTTCGACATCGGCGTCGATCTCGGCTTCCTGACGCGCACGAAGAAGTACACCTTCTTCCGGCCGAAATTCATCTTCTACGCCACCTATCTGTCGGAGAAGATCGGCTACGCCCGCTACATCACCATCTTCCGGCATCTGGAGCAGCACCCCGAGTTCCGCTTCCATCCGATCTTCAAATGGTTCGAGCAGTGGTGCAACGACGAGTTCCGCCACGGCGAGGCCTTCGCGCTTCTGATGCGGGCGAATCCGCATGTGACGCGCGGGCTCAACAAGTACTGGGTGCGCTTCTTCGTTCTGGCCGTCTTCGCGACCATGTATGTGCGCGACCATGTGCGGCCGGAATTCCACAAGGCGCTGCACATCGACCCGACCGAGTACGACTACAAGGTCTTCCGCATCACCAGCGAGATCTCCCGTCAGGTCTTCCCGCTGACGCTCGACATCGACAATCCGAAGTTCCATGCGGGGCTGGAGAGCCTGCGCCGGGCGAGCGACGCCATGTCCGCGGCCAAGCGGGCCGGCGGGATCGGCGGCGCCGTGCGGCAGCTCGGCTGGGGGGCGGTGGCGGGAATCACTCTGGCGCGCCTCTACCTGCTGCCGACAAAGGAAAACGCCGTGCCGGCCGAAAGCCGGCTCGTCCCCGCCTGGTAGGAGAAGCAGGAAGTGGCCATCTACGCCCTTCCCATCGTCTACACGCTCTTCGTCTGGTGGTTCTCCACCGGGGCGATCCTCTATCTGGACGGCCTGCCCCGCTCGACCTTCCGGTGGAGCATGCTCGGAGCGACGGTGATGCTCGTCGTCTCCCTCTGGGGGCTGTCGGTGAGCGCCGACGACGACACCGTCCACGGCGCCTTCCTCGCCTTCACCTGCGGCATCTTCGCCTGGGGCTGGCACGAGATCAGCTTCCTGATGGGCTACGTCACCGGGCCCCGCAAGACGACCTGCCCGCGCAAGACGCCCGTCGGAAGGCGCTTCTTTCTCGCCGTGCAGACGATCCTCTACCATGAGCTCGCCATCCTCGCCTCGGCGCTCGCCATCCTGGCGCTCACCTGGCGCGGCGACAATTTCGTCGGCCTCGGCACGTTCATGATCCTGTGGGGGATGCGCCTTTCGGCGAAGTTCAATCTCTTCCTCGGCGTGCGCAATCTCGGCGAGAAGCTCCTGCCGGACAGCCTGCTCTATCTGCGGAGCTTCATGCAGAAGCGGGCGATGAACCCGCTCTTCCCGCTCTCCGTGACGATCGCGACAGGCGCCGCGGTCCTCTTCGCCGCAGGCGCGGTCACCGCCGAGAACAGCTTTGAAGCCTCAGCCTTCACCTTCCTCGCCACGCTCATGGCCCTCGCCCTTCTGGAACACTGGTTCATGGTGCTGCCCCTGCCGGCGGACGCACTGTGGAAATGGGGGCTGAAGTCGCACGAGAAGAACCGGTCCCGCCGGGCCCGCGCGCGCTCCGCGGCCGCAAGCCGCATGAGCCCGGCGACCACGCACGGGCCCATGCCGGCGCGTCCCGCCTTCGGGACCGTTGGCGCGCCACCTTCTGGAGATTGACCGATGAACAGCGACAATCGCGATAGCGGGAGCCGATCCATGGATTACGAAGCGTTCTTTGAGAAGGAACTGGACGGGCTTCGCCGCGAGGGGCGCTACCGCGTCTTCGCCGATCTGGAGCGCCATGCGGGCGAGTTTCCGCGCGCCACGCACTACCGCGAGCGCGGCCGGGCCGAAGTGACCGTGTGGTGCTCGAACGACTATCTCGCCATGGGCCAGAACGCGCTCGTCATCGACGCCATGCACTTCGCCCTCGGCCGCTGCGGCGCCGGCGCCGGCGGAACGCGCAACATCTCCGGCACGAACCACTACCATGTGCTTCTGGAGAAGGAGCTCGCCGACCTGCACGGCAAGGAGAACGCCCTCGTCTTCACCTCCGGCTACGTCTCCAACTGGGCGACACTCGGGACACTCGCCTCCAAGATACCGGGATGCGTCGTGCTGTCGGATGCCAAGAACCACGCCTCGATGATCGAGGGCATCCGCCACAGCCGCGCCGAGCGCCTCATCTTCGCGCATAACGATCCGGAAGATCTCGACGCCAAGCTGTCCACGCTGCCGCCGGAGCAGCCCAAGCTCGTCGCCTTCGAGTCGGTCTATTCGATGGACGGCGACATCGCTCCGATCGCCGAGATCTGCGACGTCGCCGACAAGCACGGCGCCATGACCTATCTCGACGAGGTGCATGCGGTCGGCCTTTACGGCGAGCGCGGCGGCGGCATCTCCGAGCGCGACGACGTCGCCCATCGCCTGACGGTGATCGAGGGCACGCTCGCCAAGGCATTCGGCGTGATGGGCGGCTATATCGCCGCCTCCACGGCGCTCTGCGACTTCGTGCGCAGCTTCGCCTCGGGCTTCATCTTCACCACGGCGCTGCCGCCTTCGGTCGCCGCGGGCGCCCTCGCCTCCATCCGCCATCTCAAGACCAGCGATGCCGAGCGCCAGCGCCAGCGCGAGCGCGTCGCCACCGTGCGCCGCCGGCTCGACGAGATCGGCGTGCCGCACCTTGCCAATGAGAGCCACATCGTGCCGGTGATGGTGGGCGATCCGGTGCTGTGCAAGCAGATCAGCGACCGGCTGATGACCCAGTACGGGATCTATGTGCAGCCGATCAATTATCCGACCGTGGAGCGCGGCACCGAGCGCCTGCGGATCACGCCCTCGCCGCTGCATTCGGACTTCGACATCGACCATCTGATCGAGGCGCTCGGCGCCATCTGGTCGGAGATCGGCCTCGCCCGCGCCGCCTGAGGCGGCCGGGCCAGCCATCCGCCAGCCGTCAGAACGACAATGAGGGGCGCCGGCCACAAGCCGGCGTCCCTTTCTTTTGCACGGTCTCACAGATCGAACGGGAGCGCCGGGCCGCCCTGCCCCATTCGCGGCCCCATCCGCCTGCCGGGGCGGGCCGGCCGCCCGGCAGGAGCTCTCCGCATCCTGCGCCGTGGAAAAGGCGAGTCGGGCGAGTCGCTTGGCCCCGAAAGCTGCGAAAACGATTCAGCCCCGAAGCGCCCCTCCATGCCTTCGAGCGGTCCTTCCGCTCCACCGGCTCGGGCCCGCAACGCCGGATCCGCAGATTTGGCGCGCCAGCGAAACTGGCCCTGGCCGGACGGCGCCGTGCCATTGGCCGGAAAGCCGCGCGGCGTGGCCGGCAGGCGGCACCGCCGAATGCCATCCTGCAAGATCAGAGCCGCATACGTTTCCCGACGACACGTGAGGAGAAGGCCGGGCTGAGGCGCCTGGCGCGATCGTCGCGCGCGTGCGGCAGCCGAAGGCCCACTTGTTGGCCAGGCCTGATGCCCATGCGGAGAGTGAACCGCGCGCCCGTGGGGCGGCCGGCATCTCCTGCGCTCGCGCCACCCCCGGCGCCTTTCCCGGACCAGGCGGTTGCCGTGCCGGCGGTGAAAAGCGATCGCCGAGGCACAAAAAAATCCGGGAGGCGGAGCCTCCCGGATCAGTCGAGCGATGCGGTAGCGCCGCGAAGCGGCGCCACCTTTTCCGATCTTACTGCTGCTGCTGCTGCATCTGCTGCATCTGCTGCTGCATCTGCTGCATCTGCTGCTGCATCTGCTCCATCTGCTGGCGCATCTGCTCAGGCGTCATCTGGTTCGGCTGGGAAGCCGGAGCAGCTTCGGTCTGGGCAGGCGCGGCTTCAGGAGCCGCCGCCGGCGCCGCCTGGGCTGCAACCAGCTCAGGATAGTCCTGCACCATCGGAGCTCCGCCGAGAGGCTTCGGCTCACCCTGGTGGCAGGTGGCGCAGTTCGCCTTCGGAGCGTCGCCCGTCGGGCCGAGACGGACCGGCGGATAGACGTCCTGCAGCGGCGACAGGAAGTTCGCGTTGATATCACGCATCAGGTCGAGGCCGTGGAAGGCCGTGACGCGGACGGGATTGCTCTGATCCCAGGACATGAACGACCGGCTGTTGTGGCAGTAGGTGCAGTTCACGCCAAGGGCATCGGAGAGGTGGATCATCAGGGAGTAGGTGTCTTCCGCGTCCTTGATGCTCGCTCCCATGCCGTCACCCGTCGGCAGAGCCGTGGTCGGGATGATGCGCGGGTTGGACGGGCCTGCGATGTAGAGCTGCAGCGGGTCGGCCGCCATGGAGGTCAGCCCAGCAGTCTCGTTCGCATGGTTCTGCCCATTGGGGCTGTAACCGGCATACTTGGCCACGATCGGATTGTCGCTGTCGTACCAGATGTTGGTCGGCACCGGATTTCCGCGGTGGCAGGTGTAGCAGGTCACGCCCGTCTGAGCGACGTGGCTCGTCCAGTCAGCGTTGATGTGGCGCGTCATCTCAATCATGCGACGCGACACAATTTTCGTATAGGGCCGCTCTGCGGCGAGGTCGTTCTCGTCGTGGCAGTATGCGCATCCCTGTTCCGGCGCGACCCATTCCGTGATCACGGTCATGATGCGCAGGAACTGCTCCTCGCTGAGGTCGCCCAGAGCCGGAACGTTCTGGTAGACTTCCGAGGCGCGCGGGCCTTCCGCAGAGACCTGCGGGAAAGGCTCGGGGATTTCGGCAGCGGCCTTCTGCAGCTCATCGACCGGGGTGACCTGGTCAAGACCGGTTCCCCGGTAGCCCAGCTGCGTCGTTTCAACGAACGGCCAGATCTGGGTGATCGGCGGCCAGTTGAAGGTCGACAGCAGGCCAGCGAAAACGACGGCGCAGATCGCCAGGGTCATCTTCATTGCGAAGGTCATTGCCCCACTCCCGTCGTCAGAGCCGGATCAACCGGGACGCTGTTGAAGACGTCCGGATAGGCCGGCACGAGGCCGTGGTTGATGCCCCACAGGTACCAGTTGTCGACAACGGTGCCCGTGAGAAGCATGCCGATACCACCGGTGATCGGGCAAAGAACCGCAAACCACCAGGCCCAGCGATGGATGGATTCCATGGTGGCGTTGAAGCCCATGGTCCACCGCCAGAAGAGGGCGGCACGCTCGGCAGCCGTTCCGCGATCGACGACCTGTTCGGCTTCCCGATCGCCGCCGTAGCGGCTCACAGCCAGGATCGTGGCACCATGCATGGCGAACAGAAGCGTCGCGCCATACAGGAAGACGATCGAGAGCATGTGGAACGGGTTGTAGTACAGGTTGCCGTAGCGGATCGAGAAAGCCGCGGTCCAGTCGAGGTGCGGGAAGATGCCGAAGGGAACAGCCTCCGACCAGCTGCCGAGAAGCAGCGGACGGATGAAGCCGATCACCAGCATCAGCCAGATGGCAGCGGCGAAGGCCCAGGCCACATGCGTGCCCATGCCAAGTGCCGTTGCGCGCCGGTAGGTCCGCACCCACCATAGAAGAACCGAAGTCGTCATGAAGAAGCCGGCCATCTGCCACCAGCCGCCCTTATCGAGCGGGCAAAGCACGCAGAAACCCATCTCCTGAGGCGGCGGCTCAAGGCCGAGCCACGGAAGTTGGCGGACGAACTCCACCGGACTCCAGTTCACCGAAGCCATCATATTGAGGCCGACGATCTCAAAGGCCAGGAAGCCAAAGAAGATCGACGCAATTCCCGTCAGACCGAGATAGATCGGTCCAACCTGCGCATCGCCGATTTTGCCCAGCCAGTAGGACATCGTCGGCTGTCCTGCCCGACCGGTCGCCGAAGCGTCGGCCGGGACACCGGCGTAGACAGGTCCGCGGACCTGCACCCGGTTAAAGATGTTTTGGTATTCAGCCATGATAGTCCCCCTGCCCTAGCTCCAGATCGGGAGGTTGAGCCACCAGCCCCACCACTCGGGCCATCCGCGGGACCACAACGGGCCGCTGATGACGATGCAGACGGCACTCCAGAACGCCGCGGACAACGCCAGGAACAGTCCCAGACGATGGACGCCGAGCGAACCGATGGAGTAACCCACCACATCGCGGAAGAAGGTGTTCTCGTGCTCCGATCCCTTGACTGCCTCACCCGGTTGCGGGTTGACGGCCGACAGGATCACGCCTCCGTGCAGCGCCATCGCGAGCGTCGTCGCGAAGAAGAAGCTGACGGCAATCATATGCGCGGGATTGTAGTGGAAGTGCAGGAATTGATACCCGACGTTCGACACCCAATCGAGATGGCTCATGATGCCATACGGAAATCCGTGCCCCCATGCGCCCATCAGCACCGGCCGGATGACGACCAGGGTGAAGTAGGCAAAAACCGCAAAGCCGTAGGCAACGGGAATATGATAGCCCATGCCGAGCTTGCGGGAGATTTCGACTTGGCGCAGGGCCCACGATCCAAACGCGCCAAGCGCGCAGATCGTGATGAGCTGCCAGAGCCCGCCCTCGCGGAGCGGCGCCAGAGCCAAGCCATACGAAATATCCGGCGGAGCAATGCTGATCTGCCAGATATTCCAGGTCGGTCCCAGCGCCGCGCCCCAGAGAATAAGCCCGGTGCCCAACGCTGAGAAGAAGACCGTCGTTACGCCAAAAAAGCCGACGTAAAGCGGCCCCACCCAAAAATCGAAGAGATTCCCTCCGATTAGCGTACCGCCACGAACGCGATACCTCTTTTCAAAGCTGAGCATCGCCATTGCTCAATCCTCCGGTCAACGAGACGCGAAGCGAGGTCGCTTCGGCGTGAAGATGGCAGCGGGCTGGGAATCCCAGCGGACTGAGTGCCAGTCCGCTGCCATTCGCAAAAACTTCCGTCTCGTCGCTCAGGCAAGCGGCGTGATCAGCTCGACCTGGCTGGTCTGTGCCGGGGCCGACGGGGCACCCTGCATCCAGTTGAACCGGTCCGTGCTCAGCAGAATGAAGTGAATGAGCAGAGCCAGAACGAACAGGAAGGTGAACAGTGCGACCAGCGTACGACGCGGATCGAACAGGAGCCAAACTTTCCACATTTCTCTTCCCCCTATGCGAGCGTTGACAGGAAAGCCGCCGCGGTGGTCGGCAGGTCGTTGAGGAACGCATAGCCCTCAGGACCCGGGATCCACGGACGCCACATCCAAGCCAGGATATGGGCGACGATCGCCACGACGACGAAGACCATGAAGCTGGTCATGAACACGCCATGGAATTCGCGAGCCTCGCCTTCCGTCAGACCCGACAGCGAGACCGGCCTATCGATTTCAGCCATTGATCTACCCTCGTTAATGAGCCTTTCGGCCGTTACCGCGCACATCCCGCGCGGCTGGGAACGGTCACGACATAGTCGCGACGCGGTTCCGCCCGGCAAAGCCGGACGAATTCGACAATGCGCTCAGCGCATGAATGCGAAGGGGATGGTGGTATTGGCAGCCGCCCGAGCTTCGTCGATCACCGACCGGCGACCATTCGGTCCCGGAGGGAAAGGCCGCCACTGAGGCGGCAGAAGCCGAGCGAATACGCAGACGACCAGAAAGAACGAGAAGCTCACCCAATAGATGAGCCTGAAGTCTCTCTCTTCCTTGGACCGCAACAGCGCAACGTTCGATTTTTCGATCGCAGCCATATGCCCTCTCCATACTTACCCCGGTTGAAACGTTGCCTTGCGGCTTGGCCTCTGGCCGGGATTTCTTGCTACGGACGACCCCCGTCATGCGAGCACGTCCTCTTTTATACCCCCCGCGATCCGGCGCATACGCGCAACAGTGACGCGGTCTTCTCCCGCCTGCCGCGCGCTCGATTCCGCTTGATCTCTCAAGCGCTTAGCGGCGGAAATGCGGATCAGAACTGGCTGCTGCTCGACCATTTCGTCGAGCAGGCTCTTGGCCTCGTCGTCCCAGGGCAGCTCCTTGTGGAGCCGCGAGGGAGTCGCTTCGATCTCGTCGAGATTCGTGGCGAGCGGCAGGATGTGGAAAAGCGCATCGAAAAGCGCGTTGCACACTTCCTGGACGAGGTAGGTCGCCCCGGAATAGCCCATGAAGGGCGTGCCGGTGTGGCGACGGATGATGGCCCCCGGGAAGGAGGCGGGAATATACACGGCCCGCGCGCCGATCTCGGAGAGATACATGCGCTCGTTGTAGCTGCCGAAGAGAATCAGCGGCGTCTTGTCCCGAACCGATTCGCGCACCGCCTGATTGTCCGGCTTCACGCCGGCGCGGCGGGCGAAGGAGAAGGTGCAGGGCAGCCCCATCTCCCCTTCCAGGAAGTGGCGCAGGCCGCGCGCATATGTCTCGTTGGCGACCACGGCGAAGCTCGCCGTGCCGAAGAAGTCCTGGGTGACGGAGCGCCACAGGTCCCAGAGCGGCTTGATCGTCGTGTGCTTCTCGCGCTCGATGAACGGCTCCGGGTCGAGACCGAGGAGCTCGCCGAGGGCGCGCAGGAACTTCGTCGTGGAATGCAGTCCGATCGGCGCCTGCAGGAAGGGCTTTTCCAGCGCCTCGCAGAGCATGCGGCCGAATTCGCGGTACATGCAGATGTTGACGTCGCCATCCACCAGGCGCGGCACCTCGGAAAGGTGGCTGCCCAGCGGGAAGACCATGTTGACCTCCGCGCCGATGCCTTCGACGAGGCGGCGGATCTCGGCCAGGTCGGACGGCGAATTGAACATGCCGTAGGTCGGGCCGATGATGTTGACGCGCGGCCTGTCGCCTTCCTGGCGCGGGCGCGGACGCGGCATCTTGCCCTTTTTGGCGCCGTATTCGGTCCACAGCCAGTACATGGCGCGGTTGGCGCTCTGCCACTGATCCTCGTCGATGGTGCGCGGCAAAAAGCGCTGGATATTGGTGCCTTCGGGCGTGACGCCGCCGCCGATCATCTCGGCGATGGAACCCGTGACGACGACCGCCGGCAGGGCCGGGTCGAGCGCGCGATGGGCCCGGCGCATGGCGCCTTCGGTGCCGATCTGGTTGAGGTTTTCCTCCGACAGGCCCGTGACGACGATCGGCAGTTCGTGCGGCGGCAGGGCGTCGGTGTAGTGCAGGACCGAGGTGACCGGCAGGTTCTCGCAGCCCACCGGGCCGTCGATGACCACCTGCAGGCCCTTGATCGCCGTGAAGACGTAGACGGAGCCCCAGTAGCCGCCGGCGCGATCGTGATCGAGAACGAGCATCAGACCACCGATTCCGCGACCCTTTTCGGGTCAGCGGCCTTCCTGGCCTTTTCGGCCCTGGCAAGTTCGCGGCGGCGGAAGTCGGAGCGGTCGGCCGGCACGTCTTCCCAGACGCCGGCGGCATCGCCCGAGCCGACGCCGGAGAAGAATTCGCGCATCTCGGCAAAGCGCGCCTTGTTGGCGATCGCCGCGTTGACGACCTGCGCCAGCGAGCCGGCGCCGGCCACGCCCATCAGCGGACGGGCAGAAATCAGATTTGTGAAATAAAGGCCCGGAATCGCCAGTTCCTTGGCCTTCTGCACGACGGGCGTCGTGCCGATGGCAAGGTCCGGACGATGCTCCTGCATCGCGGCGACGTCGGCCTCCAGGGAGGCGCGGTAGCGGATCGTCACTCCCCTCGCCTCCAGCCATTCGCGGTCGGCGTCCGACCAGGGCGTCTTCGGGCAGGCGGTGCCGACATAGGGCACCTCGGCGCCGCTCTCGATGAGCAGGCGGGCCACCAGAAGCTCCGAACCCTCGTAGCCCGACAGCGTCACGCGGCCGCGGATCGGGGTGTTCTGGAGCGCGCCCCTGATCATCGGCAGGAAGCGGTTCTTGACCTCGTCGACGGTCTTCTTGGCGACGCCGCATGCCTCGCCAATCGCCGTCAGCCAGGCTTCCGTGCCGTCGTGTCCGACCGGCGCGGAGCCGACGATCGGCCGGCCGGCCGCCTCGAACTCGCGCACGGAGGCCTTGTAGAACGGATGGATGGCGGCCGCCGCGGCGCAGTCGAGCGCGGCATAAAGCTCGCGCCATTCGCGCGTCGGCACGACCGGCCCGGCGGCCAGGCCCATCGGCTCCAGCATCATGCCGATGCCGACCGGATCGGCCGGGAACATCTCGCCCAGAAGCGTGACGGTGGGCTTCTCGCTCGGACCGCCGCGCGGCGCCTGGACCGGACCCGCCTCAGCCTCGGTGCGGGCGTAATGCAGCATGGCGCCGGCGAGCACGTCCTTCGCCTCGGCATGCGTCGGCACACCGAAGCCCGGCACATCGATGCCGATGATTCTGACGCCGTTGATCTCCTTCGGCAGGAGACGCAGCGGCACGCCCGAGGCCGTCGGCACGCACAGATTGGTGACGACGATGGTGTCGTAATGCTCCGGGTCGGCGAGCTTGTAGACCGCCTCGCGGATGTCCTCGAAGAGCTTGCCGGTGACGAGCGTTTCGGAATCGAAAGGAACGTAGCCGACGGAGCGGCGCGCGCCATAGAAATGCGAGGTGAAGGTGAGGCCGTAGACGCAGCAGGCGGAACCCGACAGCACGGTCGCCGTGCGCCGCATCCTCAGCCCGACGCGCAGCGAGCCGAAGGCCGGGCACATCGATTGCGGCTGGTCGTGCGGGCCGACCGGATAGTCCTCGGCGTAGCGGTCCAGAATCTCGCTGTTGCCCGCCGCATCAGCGGCGCGGCGCATCTCGTCCTTGCCGGCATGGCAGCCGATGCCATCGCCCTGGGCAACGGTATTTTCGGTCACGGTTTCTGCGGAGGCGCTGTTCGCGGCAGTGGCGTTCACGCCCTCGTCCGCGGGGGCGTCCGCCACCGGCGCGTTCGCGGCGTCGTCGTACACGACTTCACCTGTCGGACGGGTCGCCTCTTTCTGCCGGTCGGTCATGTCTTTCGCCCTCTCCTTTCCACGTCAGACCGTGTCGTAGATGACTTCGAGGGAGGGCTTGTCGGCCGCTTCGACGCCGCACATATCGGCCATCGTGGCGGGCTCCAGGACCACGCCGCGCCCGACCTCGTCGCTCTTGAAGAGGCCGAGAAGCCCTTCCTGGGTGAGCGGATCGGGGCGCACCGGCGGGGCGATGGCGACGTTGGAAGCCAGCTCCTCGAAGAGCGGCGCCCACTGCGTGCCTGGCCTGCCGATGATCTGGTAGTTCGCGCTCTTGCGGCGGATGTCCTCGTCGGCGGGAATGGCGGCAAGCACCGGGATCCCGACCGAACTCGCGAAAGCCTGGGCCTCGCCCGTGCCGTCATCCTTGTTGATGACCATGCCGGCGACGCCGACATTGCCGCCGAGCTTGCGGAAATAATCGACCGCGCTGCAGACGTTGTTGGCGACGTAGAGCGACTGAAGGTCGTTGGAGCCGACGACGATGACCTTCTGGCACATGTCGCGGGCGATCGGCAGGCCGAAGCCGCCGCAGACCACGTCGCCCAGAAAATCGAGCAGAACGTAGTCGAAGCCCCAGTCGTGGAAGCCGAGCTTTTCCAGGAGCTCAAAGCCGTGAATGATGCCTCGGCCACCGCAGCCGCGCCCCACCTCCGGGCCGCCGAGCTCCATGGCGAAGACGCCGTCGCGCTTGAAGCAGACGTCGCCGATCTGCACCTCCTCGCCGGCCGCCTTCTTGGCCGCCGAGGTCTCGATGATGGTCGGGCAGGCGCGCCCGCCGAAGAGCAGCGAAGTGGTGTCGCTCTTCGGATCGCAGCCGATCAGCAGGATCTTCTTTCCCTGCTGGGCCATCATGTAGGAGAGGTTGGCGAGGGTGAAGCTCTTGCCGATGCCGCCCTTGCCGTAGATGGCGATGATCTGCGTTTCCTTGGTGACCTCGCCCGTCGCCGCCGGATCGGGCTCGATCGCAGCCTCGTCGCGCAGATAGTCGGTCATCGAGCGGCGGCCGAAGCCCTGCTGATCGCCGTCCAAGGTCATGAGGCTCTCCAATCGAGAATCATCTTCAGGCATGAAGCGTCGCCGAACGCGGTGCGATAGGCGTCATCCGCCTGCCTCGCCTCGCGCCGGTGTGTGATGAGGCCGTCCAGCGAAAGACGGCCCGTTTCGATGAGCTCCTTCACGGCCACGAGGTCCGGCTCGCGCCATTCGGCGGCGATGCGGATGCGGGCCTCGCGCATGAAGGCGGGCGGGAAGGAAAAGGAGAGCGGCGCGGAATAGAAGCCGGCCAGCACGACCTCGCCGGCGGGGGCGAGGCGCGCAATCAGCGTGTCGAGGAGCTGCGGGTCGCCGGAAACGTCGTAGACGGCATGGTAGTCGCGGCGCCCATCCTCGGACGGATCGAGGATTGTGTAGCCCTCCGCCCCATCGGCACGGTCCGGATTACGCTCCCAGACGACCGGGGCATCGCCGCCCATGGCGATGGCAAGGCGGGCCAGAAGGCGGCCCAGCACGCCGTGACCGACGATGAGATCCGGCCGCGCTTCGCCACCCGCCGCAATGGCGTGGTAGGCGGTCGCCGCAAGCGCCAGCAACGTGCCGCGCTCGGCCAGATCCTCGCGGATGGTGATGGCCCGCCCGGCCGGCACGACGAGACGCCGCGCGGCGCCGCCGAACAGGCTGCGCACATCGGAAAAGCACCTGGATCCCGGAACGAAAACCCGCTCACCCAAGCGTGAGCGGGCCGCTGCCCCCGTCTCGCTGACCCGGCCAACCGATTCGTATCCCGGCACGAGCGGATAGCCCATGCCCGGGAAATCCGGCATGCGGCCCGACCACAGAAGCCGTTCCGTACCGGTGGAAATACCGCTCCATTCGATGTCCACGACCACGTCGTCCTCGCCCGGGGCCGCAATCGCGACCTCCTTGAGCGCCAGGCGCTCAGGCTCTTCCAGGACAACTGCGAGGGTGTTCATCGGCGCGCCTCTATGGGCCTCTCGTGGAGCCTCGTTCGTGCTCTTCGGCGGCACTTTATCGGAGGTGTAAGTCTAGCTTTACCTCTTCATACGTCAAGCAAGATTTACACATTGGAATGATCCGGAACGGCGACCAAAACGCGCGCCAGCACCGGCGTAGGGCTCGGGACCACGCGGGTTCTGGCGAATCCGGCGCGTCTCAGCATGGTGCGAATCTCGGGCACGGAACGCGGCCGGCCGCGACCCATCGCCATCAGGTAAAAACCGAAATAGGCGTCCGTGGCCGGCTCGGAGGCCGGCGCGGCGGACATCGGCTCGGCGATCAGGAGCCGGCCATCGGGCGGCAGAGCCACCCGCGCGGCGCGGAAGAGCGTCATGACGGCATCGTCCGGATGATCGTGGACGATGCGCACCAGCGAAATGAGGTCGGCGCCCCGGGGCAACGGATCGCGCAGGAAGTCGCCGCCGATGGCCAGCGCCCGCTCGCCGAGCCCCTTGTCGGCGAATCGCTGCTGGGCGCGCGCGGCAACCGGCGGCAGGTCGAAGAGCGTCAGGCGCAGATGCGGCGCGCGCTCGGCCACCGCCGTCAGGAAGCTGCCGTCGCCGCCGCCCACATCGAGGATCTGGCGATGCCGGTCGAGCGGATAGGCGGCGAGAATCTCCTGCGAGATCATCGCCTGCGAGGTACCCATGAGCTGGGTGTAGGCGCCGACGCGCTCGGCCGGCAGGCTGGAGGGCGTTTCCGAGCGCGCATAGGACCAGTAGTTCTGAAGCTGGCGCTCGCCCGGCTCCTCGCGCAGCAGCGCCAGCGGCTCCTTGAGATCGGCGTAGAGGAGCGCGTGGTGTTCCACCATGGCGGCGATGCCGGGGTTGCCGATCATCGCCGCGCCGAGGGGACCCAGCCCCCAGCGGCCGCGGCTGCGGCGCGAGACGAGCTTCAGCGAGCCCGCCGCGCGCATCAGGCGCACCGTCGCCTCCTCCGAAAGGCCGAGGCGGCGGGCGAGATCGGGCACGGCCTGGGGGCCGGCGGCCAGGACATCGAAGAGCTGCAGACGCACGCAGGCGGCCAGGACCTGCGAATAGACGAAGCCGGCGGTGACATCGAAGAGGGAGCGGGCCTGGCGGCGGGCGATCGGCCGCGTCAGCGGATTGGACGCCGCCCAGGCACGAAAGCGGGGGCTGGCGACCAGACGGTCGCGCAGCGACAGAACCGGCTCCAGCCAGAACGTCGCGAGATCAGAGGCCTGCATATCGTTCTTTACCCGTGGGACGAGGCCCCGGCTCCCAGCCTTCTCAGGCGGCCGCCCTGTCGGCGAGCTTCTTCGGCACCAGCCGCTTGGCTTCCGACATGACGAGCGCCTTCAACTGATCGGAGCCCTGACAATCGGGGACGGCGGCGACAGCGCCCGCCACGAGGCCGGAGAGCCGCTCGACCGTGCCATGCACGCCGAGCTCGCGGACGGTGCTCGGGCGGCCGAGACGCGCATCGCAGCCGACCGGCTTGCCGAGTTCTTCCTCCGCCGCGACCGCGTCGCGCAGATCGTCAGCGACCTGATAGGCCTCGCCCAGACGCTCGCCGAGCGCCCGCCACGGACCCGGATCCGCCCCGGCCGCCACCGCGCCCGACACGGTCGCGGCCGTGAAGAGCGCGCCGGTCTTCGCACGATGGTAGTCGGAGACGGACACACGCGGCTCGCTCTCCCAGCCCTGGCCGGCAACGATGCCGGCGGGCATGCCGACGGCGCGTCCGAGGGTAAGGACGAGGGATGCGAGCCGGCTGGGGGCGCAGGCCCCTGCCCGCGCCAGCGTCTCGAAGGCCAGAACGATCAGCCCGTCGCCGGCCAGAACCGCCAGGGGTTCGCCGAAGGCGCGATGGACGGAAGGCCGCCCGCGCCTCGTCTCGGCATCGTCGAAACAGGGCAGATCGTCATGCACCAGCGAGGCGCAATGGATGAGCTCAAGGGAGGCCGCAGCGGCGGAGGAAAGATCCGGCTCGTCGTCGCCGCAGGCCGATGCGACGGCAAGACACAGCCGCGGCCGGATGCGGGCCCCTCCAGGAAAGACGGAATAGCGGATCGCTTCGGCCAGCTGCGGCGGCGCGCCGGCCGCTTCGGCATGGCTGACCGCCATGTCGAGAGCCTGTTCGATGCGGACCAAGGCTTCCATGACGCCCCCCTAAGCTCCCGTTTTGTCAGCCTTTGTTGTCACAAAGGAGTGTCAATCAGGATGGACAGATGCTACCCGTAAGTCAATGCTTTCATCGACCTTGCGGGGGGAGGAAATGTCGCGGTGCCTACCAGCCGTGTGATCGTCGTCGGAGCCGGGATCGGCGGGCTGGTGGCGGCGCTTACCCTCGCCTCGCGGGGCGCAGCGGTCACGCTCATCGAGAAGGAAAACGCGCCCGGCGGCAAGATGCGAGAAGTCGCAGCCGGCGGGGCGAAGATGGATGGCGGGCCGACCGTCTTCACCATGCGCCACCTCTTCGAGGAGATCTTCGAGGCGGCCGGCGCCTCGCTCTCGTCCGAGCTGAAACTCAAACCGGTGGAGACGCTGGCGCGCCATGCCTGGAACGGCGAGGAACGGCTCGACCTCTTCGCCGATATCGGCCGCAGCGCGGAGGCGATCGGCGATTTCGCGGGGCCCCGGGAGGCCAGCGGGTATCTGCGCTTCTGCGAGCGGGCGCGGCGCATCTTCCAGACGCTCGACCGTCCCTTCATCCGCGCCGAGCGGCCGAGCGTGCAGAGCCTGATGAAGGGCGTCGGCTTCTTCGGCATGCCGCGGCTGATGGAGATCAGCCCTTTCACCACGCTATGGAGCGCGCTCGGCGAGTTCTTCGCCGATCCGCGCCTGCGCCAGCTCTTCGGGCGCTATGCGACCTATTGCGGCTCCTCGCCCTACCTGTCGCCGGCGACGCTGATGCTGATCGCCCATGTCGAGCAGGAGGGGGTGTGGCTGGTGGAAGGGGGCATGCACCAGGTGGCGGTGACGCTCGCCCGGCTCGCCCGCGAAAGGGGGGCGAAGATTCGCACCGGCGAAAGGGTCGCCGAGGTGCTGGTCAGCCGCGGGCGGGCATCGGGTGTGCGGCTTGCCAGCGGCGAGGTTGTGGAGGCGGACGCCGTGATCCTCAACGCCGACGTGGCGGCGCTGGCGAACGGGCATTTCGGCGGGGCGGCCGCGCCGGCCGTCGCCCTTCCCGGCGGGGCGCAGCGCTCTCTCTCCGCCCTCACCTTCTCCGTTGTCGCCGAGACGGAAGGCTTCGACCTCATCCGCCACAACGTCTTCTTCTCAGACGATTACGCCGGCGAGTTCGAGCGGATCTTCCGCCAGGGCGAACTGCCGAACGTGCCGACCGTCTATGTCTGCGCCCAGGACCGCGGCGACCGGCCGGGTGGACCTTCGGGCGAAGAAAGGCTTTTCATTCTGGTCAACGCGCCGGCGCGCGGCGACGTGAAGCCGCTTGAGGCGGAGGAGATTGCCCGATGCGAGGAACGGACGTTCCGGCTGATGGAACGATGCGGCCTGAAGCTGAGGATCGCGGAAGGCGCCAAGACGATCACCGGGCCGAACGAATTCGAAAAGCTGTTCCCGGCGACGGGGGGAGCGCTCTACGGCCAGGCCTCGCACGGATGGAAGGCCTCGTTCGAGCGGCCGGGAGCGAGGACGCGCCTGCCGGGCCTCTACATGGCGGGGGGCAGCGTGCATCCGGGAGCGGGGGTGCCGATGGCGGCGCTGTCGGGCCGGATGGCGGCGGAGCGGCTCATAACCGACTTCGCTTCGACGCGCCGGTAGAGCCGGGCGGCTATCGCTGGTGGTATGTCGACGCGCTCAGCGACGACGGGCGCCACGGGCTGACCATCATCGCCTTCGTCGGCTCCGTCTTCTCGCCCTACTACGCCTGGGCGCGCCAGCGCGGGCGGGCGGCGCCGGAAAATCACTGCGGCATCAACGTCGCGCTCTACGGCAAGGCCGGCAAGCGCTGGTCGATGACGGAGCGCGGCAAGAAGGCCCTCCACCGCACGCCGCAGGCGCTCGTCGTCGGCCCGAGCGCGGTCTCCTTCGACGGCAGCGGCGTGACGATCCGCATCAACGAATGGACGGTGCCGATCCCCACGCGCCTCAAGGGCGTCGTGCGCATCAAGCCGGCGGCGATCACGCCCGGCCCCTATGCGCTCGACGAGGAGGGGCGGCATTGCTGGTGGCCGATCGCGCCAGCGGGGCGCGCCACGGTGCGGCTGGAACACCCGCATCTGGCCTGGCAGGGCGAGGCGTATATGGACTGCAACTGGGGGAGCGAGCCGCTCGAGGACGGCTTCGTTTCCTGGGACTGGTCGCGCGCGGCGCATCCGGACGGGGCCGCCGTCCTCTACGACATGCAGCGGCGCAAGGGCGGGCGGCGCACGCTCTCGCTGCTCTTCGACCGGCAGGGCGGCGCCCGCGCCTTCGCCCCTCCCCCGCCTGCGCCGCTGCCGACGACCCGGATATGGCGGATCGCCCGCGGCACGCATTGCGAGACGCAGAATGCGGCGAAGGTGGTGGAGACGCTGGAGGATACGCCCTTCTACGCCCGCTCGCTCGTCTCGACCCGGCTGGCGGGCGCGGAGGTGACGGCGGTGCACGAGAGCCTTTCGCTGGAGCGGTTCCGCAAGGGGTGGGTGCGGATGCTCCTGCCTTTCCGGATGCCGCGAGCGGGCTGAGCCCGCGGCGGAGGCCCTTGCCTCAGCGCTTCTTGCCGCTGCGCAGCTTGTAGACGACGAAGACAATCGCCAGGGCGATCAGGCCGCCGATCGTCATCAGTGTCAGCGAGGGAAGCAGTGCCATCTCACCCATTGTCCATCTCCCTTGATCCGATTCTTCGGGCGCGTGGACAGTAGGGAGGGCTGCCGCCGCTCACAAGCGGCGGAGCGACGCGCGACGCAAGGCGCGGGCGGCTTCCGTCATCCTCAGCGCTGGATCGCGCGGCGCTTCTTCTCTTCTTCCTCGCGCTCCATGCGCATCCGGTCGCGCCGCAACGAGACGAGCTGCCAGATGCAGAAGACGAGGCAGCCCCCGAAGATGAAGACCAGCTCGAAGATCACCATGGGACCGGGACTTGCCATCACTGCTCCCCCTTTCGCCGGCGTCTCTCCGAGGGCCGGCTCATGGTCCGAATGCGAGGCAGAGCATGACAGAAAGTGGGAAAGTCCAGAAGAGCGGCGCGAGGAAACCGGCAGCTAGGTGCGGAGGCGGGCCCCCGCCTCGCGCTGGGAGAGATCGGCAAAAAGGTCGATCACCCATTCGGTGTGCTCGCTGACGCCCCGGCGGCGGACCTGGCGGCGCAGATACGGCGATTCGGCCGCGGCGACGGCGGCATCGACCAGGAAGCGGGTCTCCGGCAGCGGCGCGAAGGTCAGCCCCTTGGAGCAGGAAAGCCGCGTCGCGGATGTGCGGGCGAGAAGCCATGCCTTGCGAGAGGCCGGCACGACGGCACGCTGGGAGACCGAATCGAGGCCCCGGCGCTCCAGCTCGCGGCCGATCTCGGCATAGAGGCGGCAGGCGGCGTGGATCGCCGGCCGGCAGTTCCAGGGAAGGCGCGCAATGCCGCTGGTGGCGCGGGCGTAAAGCTGGTCGGCCTCACCAAGAACGCGCCCGATAACACCGCCGAGCTCTTCGCTGAACTCCGGCCGGCGCAGCCATTCGTCGGGATCGATCCCCGCCTCGCGCATCCATTGCAGCGGCAGGTATATGCGCCCGTTGCGGGCATCCTCGCCGACATCGCGGCAGATATTGGTGAGCTGCATGGCAACGCCGAGGTCGCAGGCCCGGGCGATGACCGGATGGCCGCACTCGCCCATCAGCATCGCCATCATGGCGCCGACCGTGCCGGCGACGCGGGCGGCATAGGCATGCAGGTCGCTCAGCGTCTCGTAGCGGCGGCCCTCCACGTCCCAGGCGAAGCCCTCCAAAAGCGCATCGGGGATGCTGCGGGGAATGCCGTAGCGCAGCACGATCTCGGCGAAAGCGCGGTCGGCCGCAATCGGGGCCGGACGGCAGGCATAGGCGTCATCGAGGCGCTGGCGCAGGCGATGGAGCGCGCCGATATCGCCGCCGGAAAGGTCGACGGCGTCGTCGGAGAGACGGCAGAAGCCGTAGAGCGCGTAGGCCGGCTCCCTCACCTGCGGCGGCAGGAGCATGGAGGCGGCGAAGAAGGTGCGCGAGCCGGTGCGAATCAATTCGCGGCAGGCGGCATGGTCGGCCGGCGTCGCCAGCGGCGCATCAGGCAAGAGCGGCTGCATCCGGGACCACCATGTCGAGAACCTTTGCTGAGGAGAGGACGCCCGGCACCCCGGCGCCCGGATGGGTGCCCGCACCGACGAGATAGAGGCCTTCCACGTCCTCGCTCTTGTTGTGCGGACGGAACCAGGCGCTCTGGGTGAAGAGTGGCTCCAGCCCGAAGGCGGCGCCCTTGAAGGCCAGAAGACGCTCCCTGAAATCGACCGGCGTCGCCACGCGCGAGGAGACGACGTGCTCGCCGAGGCCGGGAAGCGTCGTCTCGGCGAGGAACGCCTCGATCTTCCTGCGGTACGGCTCGGCCTCCACCGCCCAGTCCGTCGCGGAATCGAGATGGGGCACGGGCGAGAGGACATAGAAGGCGTCGCAGCCCTCCGGTGCCAGCGAAGGATCGGTCGCCGTCGGCCGGTGCAGATAAAGGCTGAAATCCTCCGCCAGCTTCTTCTTCCTGAAGATGTCGTTGACCAGCGAACGGTAGCGCGGGCCGAAGAGGATGGTGTGGTGGGCCACATCCTCGTAGCGGCGATCGGTGCCGAAATACCAGACGAAGAGGCCCATGGAGTAGCGGGCCTTGTCGATCTTGCGGTCGGTCCAGCGCTTTCGCGCGGCCGCGGGGATGAGGTGGCGGTAGGTCCAGGCCGAATCGGCATTGGAGACGACGATATCGGAGCGGAGCGTCTCGCCGCCGGCGAGCCTGACGCCCTTTGCCCGGCCGTCCTCCACCAGGATCTCCTCGACGCAGGCATTGTAGCGGACATAGCCGCCCTGCCCTTCGACGAGGCCGACCATCGCCTCCGCCAGGCGCCCCGTACCGCCCATGACGAAGTGGACACCCCATTTGCGCTCCAGATGCGCGATCATGGCGTAGATGGAGGTGATGGCGAAGGGATTGCCGCCGATGAACAGCGGATGGAAGCTCAGCGCCGTGCGCAGGCGCTCGTCCTTCACGTAGCGCGCCACGCAGCCATAGACGGTGCGGAAGCTCTGCAGGCGCACGAAATCCGGCAGCACCCTGGCCATGTCCATGAGCGAGCCGAAGGGCACATGCGCCAGGTCCTCGAAGCCGACTTTGTAGATCTTCTCCGCCTCGGCCATGAAACGCTCGTAGCCGGCGACGTCGTCCGGCGAGAAGCGAGCCACCTCGCGGCGCATCGCTTCCGGATCGTCGGAGCATTCGAAGATCTCGCCCCGGTCGAAGCGCAGCCTGTAGAAGGGCCTCAGCGGCCTCAGCTCGATATCGTCGGAGAGGCTGCGCCCGCAAAGGGCCCAGAGCTCCTCCAGCAGGAAGGGCGCGGTGATGATGGTCGGCCCGGAATCGAAGGTGAAGCCATCCTGACGGAAGACGTAGGCACGCCCGCCCGGCTTATCGAGCTTTTCCAGGATGGTGACGCGGTAGCCGCGAGCGCCGAGCCTGATGGCGGCAGCGAGCCCGCCGAAGCCCGAGCCGATGACAATCGCATGCGGCTGGTGCTCCGCCTCGGCAGTGACAGGAACGTTCGACGAAGCACGTGTCAACATAGCCTGACACTAACCCGGTCACCGCCCCGCAGGCAACGCGAGAAGCGCGTCTGGATGCGGCCTGAGCGCGCAGATGCGCTAGATTCGCCTATGCCGGGGATCATCCGAGGATGGCGTGCGTGCGGGCAAGCCTCAGGAAGAGGTCGGCGATGACCTGCGGATCCTCCTCATGGGCGAGATGGCCGAGACCGGTCACGTACTCCACCTCGGCGGCGGGGATGATCTCCTTCACCCGGAAGGCGGTCTGCGGCGAGATGGAGCGATCCTCGCCGGCCGCGACGAGGACGAGCGGCGTCCTCAGCTTCGCCATGTCGCGCTCCAGAGGCCCGAGCTCCCAGTTCGCCATCATGTTGATCGCCGCCCAGACATGACCGGTGTTGCGGGCCAAGAGCTCGTACCATTCGATATCCCGGCGCGGCAGCTTCGAGCCGGTGCCGTCGATGAGGCGGGTGACGGAGCGCCGGTCGACCGACGCGCTCCAGGAGAAGAAATGCGCCGAGAGGGTGGAACGCGCCATCACCTTGGCGACGGGGGAAAAGAACTGCCCGGCCATGCCCGACAGCGGCAGGAGCGCACCGTTGAGGCTGACGAGGAGGCTCGGATGGGCAAGGCCGTCGAGGCACATGCGCATCAGGATGGCGGCGCCCGCCGAATGGCCGACGACCATCTCCGGCTCGATGTCGAGCACTGCGAGGAGCGCGGCCAGATCCTTTGCCATGCCCGGCATGGAAAGGCGCTCCGGCGCCGGCTTGTCGGTGAAGCCGTGGCCCGGCAGGTCCATCGCGACGACGCAGAAATGCCGGGCGAGGATCGGCATGATGGCGCCCCAGGAATGGGTCGTCGCGCCGGTGCCATGGACGAGCAGGAGGAGCGGCCGCCCCTCCTCCGCCTCGCCCATCTCCTGGACATGCCAGGTAAGGCCCGCCGCCTCGACGAAGCGGCTCGCATCGCGATTCGGCCAGGAACGGCCCTCGCGGTCCCAGTTCAACCTTTCAGGCATCGACGCTCGCCGCCCCGTCCGCTGACGTCCACTGCCCGGAAAATGCCAATCCGATGGGTGCCGGCCAAGCCTTTTCGTTCCACATGTCTCTTACGCCGCCACTCTCTTGCGCCTACGCCGCCACGGGCGAACCCCGGCCCGGCGCGACCGCCTGCACGGCGCGCGACATGGCGGCGGCGTCCGCATAGGGTAGCGGCAGGTAGGTCGCCCCCATCTCGGCGGCGATGCGCGCGCCCCTCTCCTGAGGCCGCGGCGAGGTATCGATCAGCACCGCCTTGAGCCCCATGACCCGGAACACTTTCGCGGCAGCGAAGGCGTCCTCCTCGGCTTTCGCGCGACCCGGCTCGCCATCGCGGGCGATGTTCGCCCGCCCGTCCGTCAGGAGCACGATGGAAGGCGTCTGGCCCTTGCGCCTGACGCTGTCGGCAAGACCCGCCGCCGCATCGAGCGCGGAAGCGAGCGGCGTTCCGCCCCCGCCCGGCATGCCGGCGAGCGAGCGCTTGGCGCGCGCCAGGGAGCGTGTCGGCGGCAGGACGATCTCCGCCTCGGCGCCGCGGAAGGCGATCAGGGCCACCTGGTCGCGGCGGACGTAGCAATCGGCCAGCACCATCTCCACGGCGCCCTTGGCCTCGGCAAGGCGGTGAAGCGCGGCCGAGCCGGACGCATCGACGACGAAGATCGTCACGGTCTCGGAACGCTCCTTGTAGCGGGCGATGCGGAAATCGTCGCGCCGCACCTCCACGCGCGGGCGCGCGGTCGCCTGCCCCTTGGCCTCCCCCCTTGCCTCGACCGAGCGGCGCAGCGGCTGCCAGGGCGCGGCGGCGCGCAGCGTCTCCACGACATTGAGGCGAACCCCATCCCTGAGGTCGCCGGCGCGCGAGCCGATCGGCCGGCCGCGAAGGCCCGACTGGCGCTCCGCCCCGGCCTTGCCGCCCTGCGGCCCGCCGGAGCTGCGCCGCTCCATGCCGGCCTGCAGCGCGGCCAGAAGCCCCTCCGGGATGGCGGCCTTCGCCGCATCGAGAACGACGTCCTCCAGCGGCCTGTCCCTGGCTTCTTCCTTGTCCTTTTCCTGGTCGGCGCCCTCTTCAGGCGGCTCGGGGGGCTGTTCGGGCGGGGTCTCCTCCTCGCCCTCCTCCTCCGTCATCGGCATCATGGTGGCGCGCGGCGCCAGAACGAGGCGCGCGGCGACCTCCAGATTCGTCTCGCCGACCTCGCTCTCGCCGCTGAGGGCGGCATGGGCACGGGCGACACGGCCGGCCAGCATCGGGGCGCGCAGGGAGCCGATGCCGAGCGCCATCGCCGTGCCGCAGAGCGCCTGCAGCGCCTTGTCGGAGAGTTCGATGGCGCCGTAGCGCGCGCGGGCATCGGCGACCTCCCCTTCCGTCACTTCGGGCGCATCGAGGCTTCTGAGGCTGACGGCGGAAAGATCGAGATGGAAGGCAAGCCGGTCGAGCAGCGCCGCGGGCGGGCTTTCTTCCTGCGAGACGCCCTCGTCGAGCGCGATGACGCCGAAGCGCGTCGGGGTGCGAAGGGCGAGCCCGTCGCGCTCCAGAACCACTTCGCCCGCATCCATGGCGGCGACGAGATGGGCCGCCTTGCCGGAGGCAAAGCGCTCGGCCATGGCGAGGACGACGAGACCGCCATCGGCGGCGGCCAGGATGCCGCGCTCGGCGACGGGCCGGCCGGCGCTCAGCGTGGCGGTGAGATCGAGGCCGCCGAGAAGCCGGCTGTCGGTGACGTGCAACGGGATGCGGCGCAGCGGCGCCGCCTCGGGCAGGAGCGGACGCAGGACGCCGAGCCAGGCCTCGCGCGCCGGGCCGGAAAGGCCGCGCAGGGCCGCCCCGCCGAGATCGGCGGGCGCGACGGAAAGAAGAGCGGCGGCGAGCGCGGCATCGGCCCAGGCCGCCTGGGCGAGAACATCGCCCGGCCGCTCGCCGATGGCGGGGCCTTTCAGGCCCTTATGCGCGCCCTCATTCTGCGCCAAAGATCTCCTCCAGCGCCCGGCCGACACGCACGCTCGAGCCGGAATCATCGAGAACGTTGCGGCGCAGACGGTGGCGCAAAGCCGGCGGCGCGATGCGGCGAAGATGGGCATCCGTCACCTCGCCGTCGCCGTCATAGGCGGCGAGCGCACGGGCGGCGCGCATCAGGGTGAGCTCGCCGCGCAGGCCGTCGGTGCCGAGCGCGATGCACAGCTCCGCCGCCCTCTCCAGCGCCTTGTCGGGCACCACGACATCCGCCAGCCGCTCCCGGGCGTGGGTGATCCGGCCGCGGAGCTGACCGTCCTTGCGCTTCCATTTGTCCACGAAGGCTTCCGGATCGCGCTCGTAAGTGTCGCGCCGGCGCACGACGTCGATGCGGGTCGGCAGGTCCTCGGGCGTCTTCACCTCGACGGAGAGACCGAAACGATCGAGAAGCTGCGGGCGCAGCTCGCCCTCCTCCGGATTGCCGCTGCCGACGAGGACGAAGCGGGCAGGATGGCGCACGCTCAGCCCCTCGCGCTCCACGACGTTCTCGCCGGAGGCGGCGACGTCGAGCAGGAGGTCGACCAGATGGTCCTCCAGGAGGTTGACCTCGTCGATGTAGAGGAAGCCGCGATGGGCGCGCGCGAGCAGGCCCGGCTCGAAGGCCTTCTCGCCGCGGGTCAGGGCGAGCTCGAGATCGAGCGCGCCGACGACGCGATCCTCCGTCGCGCCGAGCGGCAGGTCGATGACGGGAACGGGCACCACTCGGCTCTTCAGAGCGCCCTCGGCGGCCCGCTCGCGGCAGGAATCGCAGAGCTTGCCGGGCAGGTTCGGGTCGCAGCCATAGGGGCAGCCGATGACGACACGCATCTTCGGCAGGAGCGCGGCGAGCGCGCGCACGGCCGTCGACTTGCCGGTGCCGCGGTCACCGAAGACGAGGACGCCGCCGATGGACGGATCGATCGCCGCCAGGAGCAGCGCGGTCTTCATCTCGTCCTGACCGACGATCGCGGAAAAGGGGAAAGGCTGCGCCATCTTCAGACCTTACGGGCTTGTTCTCATTCAGGGACCGAGCCTGGCGCCTGCCAGGCGGGCCATCGCGGCCCGGCCGCGCCGGGGCGACCGGCGATGTACATCAACGACGTCGTCTTCGGAAGGAATGGTGTTCAGGTGAGTCCTCATCCTCACAGTGAAGAGCGGGACGGGCAACTTCTCGCGTGCCGCGACCGCGGCGCGGACCGGAAGGCGGGCCGCATCCGAAGTCGCGCGGGGAGAAGCCGCGCGAGGCGAACCTGAAGTGCACCCATTCTTCAACTGCGTCCAGAGTTTCGCCGCCAGTGTGCTGAAAGTTCGCAGGAACGGATTGCTTTTCCGGCGCAGCGCGAGGCGCCGGCGATACCGGCCCGCGGGGACAACAAAACGTGATCTTAACTGCCTCTTAGCGCCGTGAACCTTAGCTCTAGCATCTTCAGCCTTGCTTCCTGCGAAAGGCACACAGGACGAATCGATGGTTGCCGAGAAATCGAGCGTGCGCGGATACCCCGTGCGGGCCAACGAGCATGAGCGGCTTCAGGAGGTCCTGAAGTATCAATTCGCCGACGGCGGCGCCAATTCCGCGCTCAACCGCATCTGCCAGCTCGCCCAGCGTCTCTTCGGCGTTCCCATCACGCTCGTCACGCTGCTCAGCGAGGACGAGCAGACTTTCATCGCCAAATGCGGCATCGATCTCGATCGGACGGCGCGCGCGGACGCGATCTGCAACTGGACGATCGAGCGCGACGATGTCCTTGCCGTGCCGGATACGCGCGCCGACCCGCGCTTTGCGGACAATCCGTATGTCACCGGCGAGACCGGACTGCGCTTTTACGCCGGCGCGCCGCTCAGCCTCCGGCCCGGGCTGGCGCTCGGCTCGCTCTGCCTGCTCGACACCCAGCCGCGGGAGTTCTCGCCGGAAAACTGCCAGACGCTTGCCGCGCTCGCCGCGCTCGCGACGAACGAGCTTCAGCGGCTGCGCACGATCATCGACCTCAAATGGCAGACACGGATCCTGTCGCAGGCGACGCGGCTCAGCAAGGTCGGAAGCTGGGCCTTCGATCCGGCGACCAAGCGAATGACCTGGTCGGCGGAAATGTACCGCATCCACGAGCTCGACCCGGCCGTGACGCCAACCATCGCGCTGTCAGAGGCCTTCTGGGAGGAGGATGAACGCGAGCAGATCCGCACGGCGCTCGGGGATCTGATCCGGCAGGGAAAGCAATTCGACCGGGAGAT
This sequence comes from Afifella sp. IM 167, assembly GCF_020144925.1. Classification (GTDB taxonomy): domain Bacteria; phylum Pseudomonadota; class Alphaproteobacteria; order Rhizobiales; family Afifellaceae; genus Afifella. Next base: position 27,678 of record NZ_NSLC01000002.1, on the reverse strand, counting down.
CGCCATCACGACCGCCAGCGGAAGGAAGCGGTGGATCCGTTGTCTGGGAGAGGCCGAGCAGATCGACGGCACGATCGAGCGCATCCTCGGCTGCGTGCAGGACATCACCGAGGAGCACGACTATCAGGACAATCTGGAGCGGATCGCCTTCCGCGACCGGCTGACCGGCCTTTCCAACCGGTCGCATTTCCTGGAGCGGCTGGCCGGTGCGACGAGCCGCTGCGACACCGAGGATCGGCAGATGGGGATCGTCATCCTCAGTCTCGACGACTTCAAGAATTTCAACGAGACGCTGGGCCACGATGCCGGCGACCGGCTGCTGCAGGCGATGGGCGCGCGCCTCGCCGAGGCGGCGCGGCCGCAGGACCTGGTGGCACGCCTCGGCGACGATGAATTCGGCCTCATCCTGCCGGACATCGAAGGACCGGAAGAACTGCGGGCGATCGGCGCGGGGCTTCTGGAGCGCCTGCGTCCGGCCTTCGAGATCGACGCGCGATCCTTCAGCGTGACGGCGGGCGCGGGCGCGGCCGTCTATCCGGGCGACGAAAGGGATGCCGACGGGCTGATGCGCGCGGCCAGCCTCGCGCTGATGCGGGCCAAGCGCGCCGGGCGCAACCAGATGGCGATGTTCGAGCCGTCCATGAAGGTCGAGGTGGAGTCTCGCGCGCAGCTTCTGGAAGATGTGCGCGCCGGCATTTCTGCCGGCCAGTTCCACCTCTATTACCAGCCGATCGTCAGCCTCAACCAGCCGCACCGCGTTTCCAAGTTCGAGGCGCTGATACGCTGGGAGCATCCGACGCGCGGGACGCTGAGCCCGGCCGCCTTCGCCACGGCGCTGGACGATTCCACGACCTCGCTTCTCCTCGCCGACATCGTGCTCGACCAGGCGGTGAAGCAGGCCCGGCTCTGGCTCGATGCCGGGGTCGAGTTCGGCGCCATCGGGATCAACCTCGCCCCAGCCCAGTTCCGCGCGGTCAACCTGCCGGAGACGATTCTTTCCAGGCTGGCGGCAAGCGAGGTCGCGCCCCGGCACCTCGTCGCCGAGGTGACGGAGAACATCTATCTGGGGCCCGGGTCGGAGGATGTGGCGGACACGCTCAGGACACTCCACCAGGCCGGGATCCGCATCGCGCTCGACGATTTCGGCACCGGCTTCGCCTCGCTCTCGCATCTGAGGGACTTTCCGATCGACCGGCTGAAGATCGACAAGTCTTTCGTGCAGAATCCGGAAAACGACGCCATCGTCCGCGCCGTCGTCATGCTCGGCTCCGGCCTCGGGATGAAGGTGGTGGCGGAGGGCGTCGAAGACACCGACCAGATCGCGCGGCTCTGCGAGATGGGCTGCGACGAGGCGCAGGGCTACTATTTCTCCAGGCCGATGCCGGCACGCGAGGTTCCATCCTTCCTCGACGCCTTCAACGGGCGCGGCCTGGCCGGCGCGCAGGGCGCGCGAAATCTTGCCGGTTTCGGCCTCGCCGATCCCGACGACGCTCCCTCCATCCTGTCTGCCCAGGTGCGCTACCGGTAGTTCGCGGGGCCGCAGCCACGGGCGAAGAAGCGCCGGCGGGCCAGCCAGTGCGGTCCGCACCCATTCAGGTGCATTTCCAGAGCACGTGATTCACGGCTGGCGCCGGAGCACGGAATCATCGTGAACTCGGCAGGATCTGTCGGGGGCGAAGATGGCTGAAGAAGACTGGTATTACGCCGAGGGCGAAACGCCGCGCGGACCGTTCACGCGCGATGAATTCGCCTCGCTCGCCAAAGGCGGGAAGATCGTCAGCGCGACGCTCGTCTGGCGCACCGGCATGGACGACTGGCGCATCGCCGCGGAGGTGGTTCCGCATCTTCTCTCGGCACCGGCCGCTCCCCCAGAGCTGCGCCTTGCGAGCGGCGTGCCGCGCACCGGCCGGCCGCCTGCCGTGTCCGCGCAAGACGAGGCGGCCCTCCTGCAGACGGGCCGATACGCGCGGGGCGATTTCGAGGCGGATACGGCAGAGCGCGGCGTCGCCTCCTTCGGCGAAGCCGTCGCCACCTGCTTTCGCAAATATGTCACCTTTTCGGGGCGCGCCAACCGGCCGGAGCTCTGGTACTTCGTGCTCTTCAACCTGATCGTCTCGCTGGCGCTCGGGTTCGCGACCGGCTTCGACCAGGACCGGAGCGACGTCGCGAACGGCGTGTGGACCCTTCTCACCTTCCTGCCGTCGCTGGCGGTTTCGGTGCGGCGCCTGCACGATATCGGCCGGAGCGGATGGTGGTACCTGATCATCTTCGTGCCGCTGATCGGCGCGATCGTCCTCATCTTCTGGTTCGCGAAAAGAGGCGAGCAGGGGCCGAACCGCTTCGGCCCCGCCCAGATCTGAGGCGGCCTATTCGTCCAGTTCGCGCAGGATCTCCGCGGTGTGCTCGCCGAGCTTCGGCGAGCGCCGGCCGGAGGTGGCCGGCTCGCCATCGAACAGGATCGGCGTCCTCAGACCCGGGACGCCGCCCGCCATGGTGGCGATGCCGCGTGCGGCGACCTGCGGGTCCGCGAAGACCTCCGGCAGGGTGTTGATCGGACCGGCGGGGATGGCGTCGGCCTCCAGCCGCTTCAGGAGCGCGTTCTTTTCCCAGCCGGCGATTTCGCCCGCCACGAGCCCGACCAGCGCCTCGCGGCTAGCAACGCGCAGGGCATTGCCGGCAAAGCGCGGGTCGTCGGCCCATTCCTCATGGCCGAGAATGCGCGCGAGGGCGCGGAACTGGCGGTCATTGCCGACGGCGAGAATGAGATGGCCGTCCTTCGCGGCGAAGACCTGGTAGGGCACGATGTTGGGATGGGCATTGCCCCACCTTGCCGGCGCGGCGCCGGAAACGAGATAGTTCATCGCCTGGTTCGCCATGACGCCGACCATGGAATCAAGCAGCGCCATGTCGATATGGGCACCCTTGCCCGTGCGCGCCCGCTCGGCCAGAGCCGCCTGGATGGCGATGACGGCATAAAGGCCGGTAAAAATGTCGGCGAAGGCGACACCCATCTTCATCGGCTCGCCGGCCGCCTCGCCCGTCAGCGACATGATGCCGGACATGCCCTGGATCATGAGGTCGTAGCCGGCGCGCGCGGCATAAGGCCCCGTCTGGCCGAAGCCGGTGACGGAGCAGACGATGAGATGCGGGAAATCGCGGCGGAGCGTTTCCGCGTCGAGGCCGTATTTCTTCAGGCCGCCGAGCTTGAAGTTCTCGATGAGGACGTCCGACCTTGCGCACAGGCGGCGGACGATCCCCTGCCCTTCCTCGCTGGCGATATCGACGCCGATCGAGCGCTTGCCGCGGTTGCAGGCGTGGAAATAGGCCGCGCCCATCTCCTCGCCCTCCGGGCCCGTGACGAAGGGCGGGCCCCAGCTTCGCGTGTCGTCGCCCTTGGTGGGCTCCTCGACCTTGACGACGTCGGCGCCGAGATCGGCCATCACCTGACCGGCCCAGGGGCCGGCAAGAATACGCGCCAGCTCCACGACGCGAATGCCCTGAAGCGGCTGCATCCTCACCTCACCCGGCACGGCAGCGCGGCATGCCCGCGCGCGCTCGCCACGAAAGTGATTCGCTTGCGGGAATCGGCCCGCACATAGACGGGCTCGCCCGCGCCCGCCGCTCGTTGGTTCTGCACTGTCTTTTCCATTGGTTCGGCCGCGTCGGCGGCCGTTGAAAATGCAACGGGATGGCCATGCCATCCCGCGCGCCGCCCGAAGCGGTGGCCTCTCTTTCGTCCCGGAGGCGGCTCGCGTCAACTCGCCCGGCGCATGGCTGGCCTACTTCAGCGCATCGACCAGAAAGCGCGACATCTCGGGAAAGGCGGCGATGACGGCCAGGCCGACGAGGCTCGTCGCGAGGAAAGGCACGGCACCGCGCGCGATCTTTTCCAGCGGCATGCCGGTCATGTTGGCGGCGACGTAGAGGTTGATCCCGACCGGCGGCGTGAAGAGGCCGATGGCAAGGTTCACCATGACGAGGACGCCGAACCAGATCGGGTCCCAGCCGAGCTCGTGCATCACCGGCAGGAAGATCGGCAACGTGATGAACATGATGGTGATCGCGTCCATGAACATGCCGGCGATCAGCAGGATCAGCATGATGACGAGGAGGATCACCCATTCGTTGTCGCTCAGGCCGAGAAGGATGGAGGAGTATTTTCCGATGAGGTCGTCGACCGTCACCACCCAGCCGAAAAGGCTGGCATAGGCGACGACGAGCATGACGACGGCCGAGGAGGCGCTCGCCGCCGTCAGCGCGTCGTAGAGACCCTTGACGGTCAGCGTCCGGTAGATGAGGCCGCCGACGAGGATGGCGTAGACGGAGGCGACGATCGCCGCCTCGGTCGGCGTGAAGGCGCCGGAATAGATGCCGCCGAGGATGACGAGCGGCGTCATCAGCCCCCAGAAGGAATCGAGGAAGGCCGTCCAAAGGCGCCGGCCGTAGGGAAGATCGGCATAGGCTTCCGGCATCAGACCCTTGAGCGTCGGCGAGCCTTCCTCCACGGCGCCGGCAAAGGGCAGCGCCAGCAGCATCAGGACGCCCATGAAGAGGCCCGGGATGATCGCCGCGGTGAAGAGGTCGGCAATCGAGGTCTCGGCGATGACGCCGTAGATGACGAGACCGATGGAGGGCGGGATGACGATGGAGAGCCCCGCCCCGGCGCAGACGAGGCCGGCGGCGAAGGCGGGCGGATAGCCGTCGGCCGCCATGCCGCGCACGATGAGCGGCCCGATGGCGGCGACCGAAGCCGGGCCGGAGCCGGAGACGGCACCCCAGAAGAGGCAGACGACGGTGCCGACGAGGCCCATGCCGCCCGGCAGCCCGCCGACGAGGATGCGGAAGAACGCGATCATCCGGGCGGCGATGCCGAGCGAACCCATCAGCGTGCCGGCGAGGATGAAGAACGGGATCGCCAGCAGCGAGAACTTGGCGATGCCGGAGGCGATGAGGTCGCCGGCCATGTCGAGGCCGAAGCCGATCTGCCACATGGCGTAGACCGCCGAGAGGCCGAGCGCGAAAGCGACGGGCACGCGCAGGAAGAGAAGCAGGAAGAACAGCACGACCATCTGCGTGCCGGCATCGACCTCAAACATCGGCGACGACCTCGGTGGCCGGCCCGCGCCACATCTCCACGGCATGCTGGATGTAGCGGATCATGACGAGGGCGAAGCCGAAAGGCAGGAGCGCCGAATAGTACCAGGCCGGGATCTGCAGCGCGTAGGAAAGGACGCCGTTCTCAAGCTGGTTGGTGAGGAGCTGCCAGGTGAAGAAGGCCGACATCGCCAGAAGGGAGACGGAAAGCAGGCTCGAGACGATCAGGATCAGCCGGCGGAGCGGCCGCGGCACCCAGTCGTAGAGCAGCGTGACGGCCAGATGCTCGCCCCGCCTTGCGGCGATCGCCGCGCCGAAGACGGTGAGCACCAGAAAGCCGTTGGTGAGAAGCTCCTCGGTCGCCGCCAGCGAGTAGCTCGTCAGATAGCGCACGACGACATTGGCGAAGCCGAGCGCCGTCATCGCCAGAAGGAGGCCGGCGCAGACGATCTTTTCGGTATCGCGCAAGAGGAACGACATGGCGGCCTTTCGACCTTTTTCGGACGCGGACAGGCGGAGGACGCCTGTCCGCTTCTTTGCGGGAACTGCCGGTCAGTTCGCCTCGGCGATGGTGTCCTGGAAGCTCTTCACGAGATCGTCGCCGACCTTGGCGGCCCAGGTGTCGAAGGCGGGCTTGGTCGCCTTGCGGAAGGCGTCGATCTCCTCGGCGGAAGGCTCGTAGACCTCCATGCCCTGCTCACGCAGGAAGGCGACGCCGTCGGCCGTGCCGTCGCGGGAGATCTTCTTCTGATACTCCATCGCCTCCTCGGCGGCCTTCTTCACCTTCGCCCGCGTCTCCTCGTCGAAGCTCTCCCAGAGCTTCTTGCTGACGCCGAGGAAGAGCGGATCGTAGGAATAATGCCAGGTCGTCAGGTACTTCTGCACCTCGTAGACGCGCTGCGGGATGATGACGGCGCCGATCGGGTTCTCCTGGCCGTCGACGACGCCCTGCTGCAGCGCCGGGAAGGTCTCCGACCACTGCATCTGCTGCGGGTTGGCGCCGAGGGCGTTCATGACGTCGATGTACATCGGGCCGGCGACGCGCATCTTGAGGCCCTGCATGTCCTCCGGCGTCCTGATCGGACGGACGTTGTTGGTCACCTCGCGGAAGCCGTTCTCGCCCCAGGCAAGGGCGACGATGCCGTGCTCGGCGAGAATCTCGTCGATCTTCCTGCCCGGCGCGCCGGAGGTCGTGGCGTCGACATCGTCATAGTCGGAATAGAGGTAGGGCAGCGAGAAGACGGCGAGCTCCGGCACCAGCGGCGTGGCGTTGATCGCCGAGGTCAGCACGAAGTCGATGGAGCCGCGGCCGGTCATCTCGATCTGCTTCATCTGGTCGCCGCCGGCGAGCTGCGCGTTCGGGAAGATGCGCAGCTCCACCTTGCCACCGGTCGCCTCCGAGACGAGCTCGTTGAAGCGCTCGGCGCCCTTCTGCCAGGTCGTGGTGTTGGAGGTGTTCTGCGACAGGCGGTAGGTCTCGGCGGAGGCCGGTGTCGCGGCAAAAACGGCCGCGGCGGCCAGAGCGGCCCAGCCCAGTGCGGAGATTTTCATTCTTTTTCTCCCTTCGCCCACGCCCCGCGGGCGAAATCGTTTCGGTAGGATGGCTTGACGGGATCGATCGATGCCCGTGCGAAGCGCACAATACAAATGCACATGGCGCGCGCAATGGCACCGGGGCCGCACGAGGCGTGCCTCCGCCACACGCGGCAAGCGGTTGTTCCGCCGAACAAAACGGGAGGTTGTGCGAAAGCGCCCGCGCCGCGGGCGCGAGAGCGTTCTTTGGTGGGTCCGGCAGGACTCGAACCTGCAACCAAGCGGTTATGAGCCGCCGGCTCTAACCAATTGAGCTACGGACCCGTCACCGGCGAGTTACGCCATTGCCTTCTGGCGGGCAAGCGGGCGGAGGGGCAAGCGCGCGCCCTCTCGCCGATAAAGCGTCACACACGCGGCAGGAGCTGTCCGCACCGCCCTTGCGGGTGATAGCCCACCCTCACCCGGCATTCCCTTCGCTACGCTCAGGACTTGCGGGCCTCTCCCTTCAAGGGCGAGGATTCGCGCCGAGCCGTGGGTTTGCATTGAAGCCTATCACGGTCCCGCAGCGCCGAGGCGCTCAGGCCGCCCAAGGACGTTCAGGCAGGGTACAGCCTTCCCTCACTACCCCTCCCCCAAACGGCCGCATTCGGCCGCCATCGCTCCGGCAGCATCGAACACAGAAGAGGAACCGCCATGCCCAAGAGCCTCGCCTCCGCCCTCGCCGTCTCGCTCGCGCTCCTTGCCGCGCCCGCCTTCTCTCAGGGGGCTTTTGCCCAGCAGCCGGACGAGGCGCGCCACACGATCAGCGTCTCCGCCTCGGGGGAGGCTTCCGGCGCGCCGGACATGGCCATCGTCACGCTCGGCGTCGTGGAGGAAGCGGAGAGCGCCGAGGACGCGCTTTCGGCGAATTCGGCGGCGATGGGCAAAATCACCGAGGCGCTGAAGGGCGAAGGGATCGCGGCGCGCGACCTGCAGACCTCGGGCTTTTCCATCCAGCCGGTCTATGCCGGCGGCTACCCGCAGAACAGCGACGTGGAGAGAAAGATCACCGGCTACCGGGTGGAAAACATGCTGCGCGTGCGCATCCGCGATCTCGCCTCGGCCGGCGCCACGCTCGACAAGGTGGTGAAGCTCGGCTCCAACCGCATCGAGGGGCTCTCCTTCACGATGGAAGATTCGAGCCCCCTGGAGAGCGAGGCACGCAAGAGCGCGGTCGAGGACGCCGCCGCCCGCGCCAGGGAACTCGCCGAAGCGGCCGGCCTGACGCTCGGCCCGGTCGTTTCCATCACCGAGCAGAGCTATGGCGCGCCGCGCCCGCAGATGATGATGGCGCGCGCGGAATCTTCCGGCGGCGCCGTGCCGATGGAAGCGGGCGAAGTGACGGTGAGCGTGCAGGTGAACATGGTGTGGGAGATCAAGGAATAGCGGGGCGCGCTTTTCCCCCGTGCAACGAAAAAGCCCGGCACGATGGCCGGGCTTTTTTGTCTCGTCCGCGTGCGGGGCTCAGCTATCCAGGAAGCTCCTCAGCTTCCTGGACCTCGACGGATGCTTCAGCTTCCTCAGCGCCTTCGCCTCGATCTGGCGGATGCGCTCGCGGGTGACCGAGAATTGCTGGCCGACCTCTTCGAGCGTGTGGTCGGTGTTCATGCCGATGCCGAAGCGCATGCGGAGAACACGCTCCTCGCGGGCGGTCAGCGAGGCGAGGACGCGGGTCGTGGTCTCGCGCAGGTTCGACTGGATCGCCGCGTCGATCGGCAGGATGGCGTTCTTGTCCTCGATGAAGTCGCCGAGATGGCTGTCCTCCTCGTCGCCGATCGGCGTTTCGAGGCTGATCGGCTCCTTGGCGATCTTCAGGACCTTTCGGACCTTCTCCAGCGGCATCTGGAGCTTCTCGGCGAGCTCCTCCGGCGTCGGCTCGCGTCCGATCTCGTGCAGCATCTGGCGCGAGGTGCGGACGATCTTGTTGATCGTCTCGATCATGTGCACCGGGATGCGGATGGTGCGCGCCTGGTCGGCGATCGAGCGGGTGATCGCCTGGCGGATCCACCAGGTGGCGTAGGTGGAGAACTTGTAGCCGCGGCGGTACTCGAACTTGTCCACCGCCTTCATCAGGCCGATGTTGCCTTCCTGAATCAGATCAAGGAATTGCAGGCCGCGGTTCGTGTACTTCTTGGCGATGGAGATGACGAGGCGGAGGTTGGCTTCCACCATCTCCTTCTTCGCCTGGCGGGCCTCGCGCTCGCCCTTCTGCACCTTGTGGACGATGTTGCGGAACTCGCCGATCTCAAGGCCCGTGCCGGCGGCCAACTCCTGAATCTCGGTGCGGATCGGATGGATGTGGTCCTTGCCGTTGGCGACGAAATCGCGCCAGCCGGGCGAGGTCAGGCGCGCCACGCGCCGCACCCAATGCTGGTCGTGCTCGTAGCCGCGGTAGTGGGAGAGGAACTCCATGCGGTCGACGCCGTAGCCCTCGGCAAGGCGCATCAGCTTGGTGTCGAGCGCCACGAGACGCTTGTTGATGTCGTAGAGCTGCTCCACCAGAGCGTCGATGCGTCCCTGGTTGAGGGAGAGCGACTTCACCTCGGCGATGATCTCGTCGCGCAGCTTCTTGTAGCGGCGCTCCTGCGGCGGGGTAAGCGCACGGCTCTGCATGTCGTTCTCGACAAGCGTGTCGTGCAGCTTGCGGAGGCGCTTGTAGTTGTCGGCGATGGTGTCGAAGGTGGCGAGGACCTGCGGCTTGATCTCCGCTTCCATGGCGGCAAGCGAGAGATTGTTCTCGTAGTCGTCCTCGTCCTCGTCGCTGTCGTCGCTGCCCTCGGCATTCTCCTCGGGCGCCGCCTCTTCCTTTTCCTCGACCTCGCCCTCGCCCTGCTGGGCGGAAGCCTCCGGCGCCTTAGCGTCGGGGCCGGCATAGGTCGCCTCAAGGTCGACGATGTCGCGCAGCAGCGTATCGCCGTTGTTGATCTCGTCGCGCCAGATAATGATCGCCTGGAAGGTGAGCGGGCTCTCGCAGAGCCCGGCGATCATCGCCTCGCGGCCGGCCTCGATGCGCTTGGCGATGGCAATCTCGCCCTCGCGGGAGAGAAGCTCGACCGCGCCCATCTCGCGCAGATACATGCGCACGGGATCGTCGGTGCGATCGGAAGGCTCGCGCTTGGTCGTCTTCTTGACGAGCGCCGTGGAGCCGGCCTCGACGAGATCGCGGCCCTCGCTCTCCTCCTCGTCGTCGGTGTTCTGCTCGGCCTCTTCGGCCTCCTCCGCCTCCACCACGTTGATGCCCATATCGGAGAGCATCGACATCGTGTCTTCGATCTGCTCGGAGGTGACCTCCTCGGAGGGAAGCACGGAATTGAGCTGGTCGACCGTCACGTAGCCGCGCTTCTTGGCCTCCTTGATCATCCGCTTTACGGCGGCGTCGGAGAGGTCGAGAAGAGGCCCATCGCTATGCTGGCCCTCGCGCGTCTCGTCCTTCGTGTCGGTCGTCTGAGTCTGGTTCGCTGTCGTCATTGATCCGTCGTCTCGGCCGCGCGACGCCCGTTTGCCCATGTCATCCGTGTCGCGGTCGTGTTCCAAACTAAGCCTTCACCGTAAAGCGCCACTTAACCATAGGACGCACGAGCGGCAATTTTAATCTGCCCAGCATATCCGTGCCGAGGTTCTGCGCGGCTCCATTATCGAGCCTTGAAGGGATGGAGGAGCACCGCCTCAGTTCGTTCTTCATCAAAAGCCCGATGGCGAAGCCGCAGATCTTCCTCTTGAATATCCTTCAGTCGGGTGAGGCCGCCTTCGACCGCTTCTTCGGCTAGATCGCGTGCGGCTGCCCGGCGAGCGTTAGATAGAGTTGTGGTTCTAAGGCGCAAGAGGGCAGCGTCATCCCAGATCGCCGCAGCGCGAGACGCATCGCCCCCGACAAGGAGATCGGAAAGCCCCGCGGAGGCCAATTTGCCCGTGACGGCGGAGACCGGCAAGGCCGGAGTCCGGGCTTTCAGCCGGGCGGCGAGCTCTTCGGCGGAAAGGTCGGGCTCCTGCGACAATTCCATCGAAAGCGCAGCCGCAAGATCGGCGAGCGCCGCATCGGCAAAGGCCATGTCTCCAAGTTTTTCCAGGCGCTCGCCCGCCAGATCCGGATGGGCGAGGAGCGCGCCGACGAGGATCGCGTCGGAAAGAGAGATCGCCGCGCCGGCCCGGCCCGCGCCGCGCACCAGCGAGGTGGAAAGGAGGCTCGGCGAGGCCTCGCCCCAATCCGGCCGGCCGGCAAAGCCGCCGGGCTTTGCCCTGCCGCGACCGGCACCGCGCTGATTGCCCCCGGAGAAGGGAGCGCCCTGCCCCGCGCCCGGCCGGCTCTGCTGGCGACGGCGCTCGAACAGCCGGTCGCGATAAAGCTCGTCGTAATGGCGCCGCACATCCGCGTCGCCGATCTGCGCGACGGCGCTCTTCAGCGCCTTTTCCGCGCCGGCTAGTCTTTCCGGCGTATCGAGGGGGCCGCGTGTCATCTCGCGGCGCCAGAGCATCTCAGCGAGAGGGCTCGCGGCATCTAAGACGGCCGACAACGCCTCGCGGCCCGAGGCGCGGATGAGGTCGTCGGGATCCTGGCCCTCCGGCAGGAGGGCGAAAGCGAGGCTCCGGCCGGGCTTCAGATGCGGCAGCGCCAGGTCGATGGCGCGTTCGGCCGCCTTCACGCCGGCGTTGTCGCCGTCGAAGCAGAGGGTGGGCTCGTCGGCCATCTGCCACAGAAGCTGGAGCTGGTCCTCCGTCAGGGCGGTGCCGAGCGGAGCGACGGCCGCCTCAAACCCCGCGGCGACGCAGGCGATGACGTCCATATAGCCTTCCACCACGACGAGCCGCCCTCCCCGCGCGGAAGAAGCGCGGGCGGCCTGGCCGTTGAAGAGGACGCGGCTCTTGGAAAAGAGCGGCGTCTCGGGGGAGTTGAGGTATTTCGGCTGTGCGTCGGCGGAGAGCGCGCGACCGCCGAAGGCGATCACTTTGCCCCGAAAGTCGAGGATCGGAAAAATCAGCCGATCGCGGAAGCGATCGTAGCTGACGGGAATGTCGTCGCCGGCGATGACGAGGCCGGCCTCGGCCATCTCCTCCGGCTTCACGCCGGCCTCGGCCAGCCAGCCCTTGAGGGCGTTGCGCGAAGCGGGCGCGTAGCCAAGGCGGAAGCGCGCCACCGTCTCGGCGGCAAGGCCGCGCTCGCGCAGATAGGCGCGCGCACGCGCCCCGTCCGGGCCGGCGAGCTGCTTTTCGAAATACGCGGCGGCCTTTTCCATGACCTCGGCGAGGCCGGTGCGGCGCGCCTCGCGTGCCTCCTCACGCGGATCGGGGTCGGGCAGCTGCAGCCCCGCCTCGCGGGCCAGCTCCGTCACCGCCTCGGGGAAACTCATCCCGTCGAGCTCGACGAGGAAAGTGAAATGGTCGCCGGAGACGCCGCAGCCGAAGCAATGATAGTGGCCGCGCCGGTTATCGGCGTGGAAGGAAGGCGTCTTTTCGCCGTGGAACGGGCAGCAGGCCCAGTAGTCGCCGCGCGAGGGCTGGGACTTGCGCTTGTCCCAGGTGACGCGCCTTCCGACCACGTCGGCGATCGGAATGCGCGCTCTGATGGCGTCGAGGAAGGATGGCGGGAAGCGCATGGGCCCTGCTTAACATGGGCGGGACATACCCCGCATCGGAAAACCGCACAGGCAGCAGGATGCCCGGGAAGGCTGTGCAGAAAGCCCGCCGCATCGCGCGGACCGGGCGTGCAAATTTCTAGTCCGTGCCTTGCGGCTCTTCGTGCCGCGCACTCTCCCGCTGGGCCGCCCAGGTCAGCAGAGCGTCCAGAGCCGGGCATAGCGCCTGGCCCCAATCCGTCAGGCCATATTCGACCTTGGGCGGAACCTGATGGTGCACGATGCGGCGCACGATCCCATCCGCCTCCAGCTGCCGAAGCTGCTGGATCAGCATTTTCTGGGAGATGCCCGGGATGGCGCGCTCAAGCTCGGAAAAGCGCAGAACGTGCCCGCCGAAGAGGTGAAACAGGATCACCAGCTTCCAGCGGCCCTCCAGAACCTTGAGCGCGTTCTCGACGCCTTCGGCCGCCGTCTGCCGCGTGTAGGAATGGGACATACCTTTTGGTGGGTACCTTACTTTTTCGTCGGTTCTTGTGCTTTTGGCAGGCTAGGCCGACTTTCCGCGGCAGACAAGTTCAGCCCGGAGATCGACCATGCCCCTGCCCTTGCCCGACCCCATCGCCGCATATTTCGCAGCCGACGCGGCGGATGGGGCGACCGTCGCCCGCTGCTTCACCGCCGACGCCCTCGTCATCGACGAGAAACAGACACATCGCGGCCGCGACGCGATCGCCCGCTGGAAGAAGGAAGCCTCGGCGAAATACAGTTATGTCAGCGAACCCGTGGCCATCGAAGAGGACGGCGAGACGATCATCGTCACGGCGCGTCTGACGGGCAATTTTCCGGGAAGCCCGGTCGATCTTCGCTACGCTTTCACGCTCGCGGGAGATCGGATCGCCCGCCTGGAGATCGCCCCGTGAGCTTCGATCTCGATCTCGGCGGACAGCGCGCGCTCGTGACGGGCGGCACGAAGGGCGTGGGTGCGGCCGTGGTCCAGGCCCTGCTGGAGGCAGGTGCGCGCGTTGCGGCAACCGCCCGGACGAGCCCGGACAAGGCGCCCGAGCCGGTCCATTACATCGCCGCCGATCTCACGACCGCGGAGGGTTGCGCGCACGTCGCCGAGGCGGTCCTGTCGCGTTTCGGCGGCATCGACATCCTCGTGAACGTGCTCGGGGGATCGAGCGCGCCGGCGGGAGGGTTCGCCGCCCTGAGCGACGCGGAATGGCAGAAGGAGATCGACCATAATCTGATGCCTGCGGTTCGGCTCGACCGCGCGCTCCTGCCTGCCATGATCGCGCAAGGCTCCGGCGTCGTCATTCACGTCACCTCGATCCAGCACCAGTTGCCCCTGCCGGAATCGACGACGGCCTACGCGGCGGCGAAGGCGGCGCTGTCGACCTACAGCAAGAGCCTGTCCAAGGAAGTCACGCCAAAGGGGATCAGGGTCGTGCGCGTGTCGCCCGGCTGGATCGAGACCGAGGCGGCCGTATCGCTTGCCGAACGGCTCGCCGCGGAAGAGGGCACCGATTACGAAGGCGGCAAGAGGATCATCATGGATTCGCTGGGCGGGATTCCGCTCGGCCGACCGGCGAAACCGCGCGAAGTGGCCGATCTCATCGCCTTCCTGGCATCGCCGCGGGCGGGCGCCATCACCGGCACGGAATACGTGATCGACGGGGGCACCGTCCCGACCGCCTGAAAGGCCCGCTGCGACGCGCGCCACCGCGCACAATCTTTGCGAAGTTTGCGGCAAATCAAGACCCGCGCTGAAGGCAGCTGGCACGCTCCCCGGGTTCGATGGGGAGGAAAAAAGTGCCACGAACGATCGCCGTCATTCAGGGTCACCCCGACCCGTCGGGTGGGCACCTTTGCCATGCGCTTGCGGATGCCTATGCCGAAGGCGCTTCAGATGCGGGCCACCGCATCCTGCGGGTCGACGTCGCCGGGATCGACCTCGACATGCTGGAGCGCCGAGAGGACCATCCGGGCCACAAGCTTCCGAGCGAACTGCGCTCGGCGGAAGAAGCGTTCCTGGAGGCCGACCATATCGTCTTCGTCTTTCCGCTCTGGCTCGGCCTGCCGCCGGCGCGCCTCAAGGCCTTCTTCGAGCAGCTGCTGCGGCCGGGCCTTTTCTACATCCACCGCAAGCGCGGCTTTCCCAAGCCCCTGCTGACGGGACGCTCGGCAAGGCTCGTCGTCACCATGCGCACGCCGATCCCGGCCTACCGCCTCTATTACCGCTCGCACGGGCTGAAGGCGGTGAAGCGGCATATCCTCGACCTCGTCGGCATCCGCCCCGTGCGCGAGAGCCTGTTCGGCGACGTGGAGAAGGCGAGCGCGGCGAAGGTGGAGATCTGGCTTGCCAAGCTGCGCCAGCTCGGCGTGGAGGGGAAATAGGCCCCCTCCCTCACATCTTCTCCTTGATGCCGGCGCGGATCAGCCACCAGTTCACCGGATATGCGGTGGCAAAGCCGCAGAGCATGGCGACCTGCATCATGAACCAGAACTCCACGCTCGCGACCTGGAGCTCGGCGCCGAGGAGGTGCTTGAAGATCCAGAAATGGGCGAGCGCCATGAAGCCGTACATGCCCACCTGCCAGGCCGTCAGCGAGAGGGTATCGGCCTTCAACGCCTGAACGAGGCCCTCAAGCGGCGAAAGCCCGCGCATCGGCTTGATGGTGAAATACTGGAAGGCGATGCCGAAGGCGAAAGCGAGGACGAAGTCGAGGATCCACACGGCAAACATCTTTTCGGCAAAGATCGTCTGCCAGCCGAACCAGATCGCGACCGCCGGAACGAAGAAGGCGAGCCATTCGGCGACGATGTCGCCCAGCGTGCAGCCGGAGCCGCAATGGGCGGCGCCCTTGGCGACCATCATCGGAAACGGCGTTTCGCGCCGGGAGGGCGGCTCCTCATTCCTCTCCATCGCCACATGCATCTTTTCGTGCGTGGCGAGCCTTCCGTAGGCGAAATAGGCCCATAGCGCGATCACCGAGGCGAACAGCGCCACCGCCGGCCAGACGACGTTCATGATCCACATATGCTGCGGATTCAGGAACTCATCGCCCGCGATGATCAGGGCGGAGAGGAAACCGAGGACGAGGAAGAATATCGAGAGATAATGCAGCCAGTGCGGTATCACGGATTTCCTGTCGGTTCGGGGTTTTCCTGTCCCTAACCAACAGGTCGTGGCGGAGCGAGTTCCACCGCCAACCGGAGCTCGCCGGCACGAAAAAGGCGGGCGCCGCGGCGCCCGCCCGAAACCAAATTTCGCACTTGTACGAGGCCGTGCGCGCGGCACGGTCAGCAGCCCCGGTCAGGAGTTGAGGATGCCCTTCACCAGCGAGCTGGCGCGGCCGAAATCCATCTGGCCGGCATAGCGCTCCTTGAGCGTGCCCATGCACTTGCCCATGTCGCGCAATCCCTGCGCGCCGACATCGTCGACGACCTTGCGGCAGGCGACCTTCATCTCGTCCTCGCCCATCTGGCGGGGCATGAAGCCACGGATGATCTCGATCTCGCGACGCTCCTGCTCGGCCATCTCCAGCCGGCCGTTCTCCTCGTAGATCTGCGAGGATTCCTCGCGCTGGCGGATCATCTTGGCGAGAATGCCCATGATCTCCTCGTCGGAGACGCCGTCCTTGCCCTTGGTGCGGGCTTCGATGTCGCGGTCCTTCACGGCCGCGTTGATGAGGCGCAGCGTCGCCATGCGGACGCGGTCGCGCTCCTTGGTGGCCTCCCGGAGGCCTTCATTGACTTCATCACGAATTCGATCGCTCATGGATCACCCTTCGGTGCGTTCGCGAACGCCGTTTGTGCTGGATGGCAAAAAAAGGGAGCCGGCCGCGTGTCCGGCCGTCGGCTTCGACCATTCCTCGCGTTGACGCGACATGATCCGCCCACTACCTAACGCGCGCTTCCCCATGCGCGCCTCAGTCGCGTCGATATAGGCAATCGCGCGGGGGACGCAAGAGAGCCGGCATCGCCGGACCGACATGCAGCCCAAGCGCCGGGACTTTCCTCATGGCCGACATCTCGCAGAAGAACCCCTCTGGCTGGACGGCTTCCGCCGGCTGGGAAGCCGAAAGGCCAAGCGCCTGCCTCGTGCTCGCCGACGGAACGGTGATCACCGGCGAGGGGCTCGGCGCCATCGGCAAATCGGGCGGCGAGGTCTGCTTCAACACCGCCATGACCGGCTATCAGGAAATCCTGACGGACCCATCCTATTCCGGCCAGATCATCACCTTCACCTTCCCACATATCGGCAATGTCGGCGCCAATGACGAGGACATCGAGACGGTGAACATGGCGCAGAATTCCGGCGTCGCCGGCTGCGTGCTGAAGGCTTCCGTCACCGGCGCCTCCAACTGGCGCGCCGCCGCGCGGCTGGACGAGTGGCTGAAGAAGCGCGGCATCGCCGGCATCGCCGGCGTCGACACGCGCGCGCTCACGAACCGCATCCGCGAGAATGGCATGGCGAACGCCGTCATCGTCCACGATCCGAAGGGCGATTTCGATTTCGAGGCGCTGAAGGCGGAGGCCGCTTCCCTTCCCTCCATGGACGGGCTCGACCTCGTGCCGGGCGTCACGGCGGCGCAGCGCTACGACTGGTCGCAGACCACCTGGCAGCGCGAGGGCGGCTATGGAGAGCAGGAAGGCGGCGACTGCCACATCGTCGTCATCGACTACGGCATCAAGCGCAACATCCTGAGGCTCTTCGCCGATGCGGGCTGCCGCGTCACGGTGCTGCCGGCGACGGCGACGGCCGAAGACGTCGCGGCGCTTGAACCCGACGGCGTCTTCCTCTCCAACGGCCCGGGCGATCCGGCGGCGACCGGCGAATATGCCGTGCCCACCATCCGCAAGCTGATCGACACCGGCACCCCGACCTTCGGCATCTGCCTCGGCCACCAGATGCTCGGCCTCGCTCTCGGCGGCAAGACGGCGAAGATGCACCAGGGCCATCATGGCGCGAACCACCCGGTGAAGGACCACACGACCGGCAAGGTGGAGATCGTCTCCATGAACCACGGCTTTGCGGTCGACCGGGACAGCCTGCCGGCGGAGGTCGAGGAGACGCATGTCTCGCTGTTCGACGGCTCCAATGCCGGCATCCGCGTCAAGGACCGGCCGATCTTCTCCGTGCAGTACCACCCGGAGGCCTCGCCCGGCCCGCAGGACAGCCACTACCTGTTCCAGCGCTTCGTGGAGAGCGTGCGCGCGGCCAAGAAGGCGCGGGAAGAAAAGGCTTCAGCCTGAGCCAAGCACGATCAGACTAGGCGCGCCGCGAGCCCGGCGCGCCCTTCGGCACGCGCCGGATGAAGAGAAGGCGCAACACCCGCGCCACGATCCAGGTCAGAAAACCCAGCACCAGCACGCCGATGCCCGTCCAGATGGCGCCGACGGTCGTCACCGGCACGCCAAGCTCGAACTGCCGCCACGCGCCTTCGACGATGCGCGGATCGGGGCGGCGCAGCACCACGACCGGGCGCAGGGCCGGGTCCGCCGTCTCCAGTTCCTCCCTCTGGCGAACCAGGGCGCTGAAGCGCGCCAGAAGCGCGCTCATGGAGCTGCCGCGATCGTGCAGAAAAGTGTCGGGCGAGCGCGCATACATGTCGAGCGCCTCCTCGCGATCGAGGCCGGAGCGGCGCGCATCCTGGTCGAAATCGGCGACCACCGCCTGCATTTCCTCCACGGCACCGCCGAGACGCTGGCGATATTGCTGGGCGAATTCCGGCGCCTGCGAGCCCGCAAGACCGCCGACGATCGCCATGACAACAACGCTGGTGCGCCGGATCACTGCCATGGCGCGTTCTCAGATCGAGCCGCTGAAGGTATCGCAGGCATCGAGCTTTCCCTTGTCGTAGCCGCGCCGGAACCAGGTGGCCCTGTCCTCGGCGCTGCCGTGGTTGAAGGCCTCGGGCACGACATAACCCTGGGTACGCTTTTGTATCATATCGTCGCCGAGCTGTGAGGCGGCGTTGAGCGCCTCGTCGATATCGCCCTCCTCCAGAAGACCCTTCTGCGCCGTGCGGCTCGCCCAGATGCCGGCATAGCAATCGGCCTGCAGCTCGACCCGCACGGACAGGGCGTTGGCGCGGCGCTCATCGAGGCGCTGGCGCATCTCGTTGACCTTGGGAAGCGTGCCGACGACGTTCTGGACGTGATGGCCGACCTCGTGGGCGATCACATAGGCCTGGGCGAAATCCCCCGGCGCGTCGAAACGGCGGCGGAGCTCCTGGAAAAACGAAAGATCGATGTAAACGCGCTGGTCGCCCGGGCAGTAGAACGGCCCGGAGGCGGCGCTGGCAAAGCCGCAGGCCGAGCGCACCTGGCCATCGAAGAGGACGAGCTTGGGCTCGGGATAATCGGCGCCGGCCTCGCTGAAGACCGTTCCCCAGACATCCTCGGTATCGGCCAGAACGGTGGCGACGAAATCGTCCGTCTCGCTCGTCGTGCTCTGAACCCCGCCGCCGGACGGCGCGCCCTGCTGGCTCGGGCTCGTCATCTGGCCCTCACCGAGGAGCGCCATCGGGTTGATGCCGAAGACGAGCCAAAGGACCAGGCCGATGATGATGACGCCGATGCCGCCGCCACCGGCGCGGCCGATCATGACGGAGCCGCCGCCTCCCCCGCGCCGATCCTCGATGTTGCTCGACTGACGCCTGCCCTTCCAACGCATTCCATGTCCTCCCCTGGCCCGGAACTGAAGCGGGCCGGCGGGAGGGAAATCGCGCGCCCCTTCGCGGGTTCCCGTGCCGGCAAAACAAAGGAGGAGACGGCGGGCCAGCCGCATAAAAGAAAAGCGCGACCCGAGGGCCGCGCTTTATCTTTTTGCGCCGACCTTGCGGTCAGCGCGATCCCGACGTCGCCTCAGCCGAACCAGCGGCCCATGCGACGGAAAAACCGGCTCACACCGCAGCTGAACGTCGCGTAGCGATGCACATCGACACGATCGTATCCCAGCCGGGCTCGTGTGAGCATGATGTCACTCAGCATATGGAGCCCTCCTTGGCTTGCGTTGCAGTCTGATTGGCCTTGCTTCCGAATCAGGGAGGCACTATTTGCGCCTTCCAGATCAATATGCGCACTGGGTGCACTCTTTGTCAAGGCAACATATGCACAATGTGCGCCTTCACGAATTCGATATAGGCCATGGCCTAGAATGACATTACTCTCAACGGAAAAGGGACAGGCGTGGGCGCGCAAACCATGACCCCTGAACAGTTCAAAGCGTGGCGCAAGCAGCTCGGCATGAAGCAGAAAGAAGCTGCGGACCGCCTCGGGTTGAAGAAGCGCATGATCCAGTATTACGAGACCGGAGAGCGCGACGGAAAGAAGGTGAAAATCCCGAAATCCGTGCGTCTCGCCTGCTACGCGCTGGCCATGGGCGTCGCCGATTACGACGGCGAAAGCACCATCTTCGAGGACGGAGAGGCCCGCGGCGAGGAAGAGAGCGGCGGCGAGACCAGGCCCGTCCTCGTCGAGGCGAGCTGAAGCCGGGACCCGGCCGGCAGATATCGGTGAAAGCCGGCCCGCGCATACGCGCAGCGGCTTTGCCTCGGCGCGTAATTCCTCTATAAGCGCGGCCACTTTCCAGCCACCCCGGAAACGGCCGGGCCTCGCGGCCCGCCCCGCAAGCACGCCCCCATGCCGAAAAGAACAGACATCTCATCCATCCTGGTGATCGGCGCCGGGCCGATCATCATCGGCCAGGCCTGCGAGTTCGACTATTCAGGAACGCAGGCCGTGAAGGCCCTCAAGGCCGACGGCTTCCGCGTCATCCTCGTCAACTCCAATCCAGCGACGATCATGACCGATCCGGAGCTGGCCGACGCCACCTATATCGAGCCGATCACGCCAGAGGTCGTCGCCAAGATCATCGAGAAGGAGCGCCCCGACGCGCTGCTGCCGACGATGGGCGGACAGACGGCGCTCAACTGCGCCCTGGCGCTGGACAAGGCCGGCGTCCTCGACAAGTACGGCGTCACCATGATCGGCGCGCGCGCCGAGGCGATCGACAAGGCGGAGGACCGCGAGCTCTTCCGTCAGGCGATGGCCAAGATCGGCCTGGAGACGCCGAGTTCGCGGATGGCGCACTCGCTTGCCGAGGCCTTCGCCGCACTCGAGCAGGTCGGCCTTCCGGCGATCATCCGCCCCTCCTTCACGCTCGGCGGCACGGGTGGCGGCATCGCCTACAACCGGGAGGAATTCCTGGAGATCGTCGAGCGCGGCCTCGACGCCTCGCCGACCAACGAAGTGCTGATCGAGGAATCCGTCCTCGGCTGGAAGGAGTACGAGATGGAGGTCGTCCGCGACAGGGCGGACAACTGCATCATCATCTGCTCCATCGAGAATATCGACCCGATGGGCGTGCATACCGGCGATTCCATCACCGTCGCCCCGGCCCTGACGCTCACCGACAAGGAATACCAGGTGATGCGCAACGCCTCGATCGCGGTGCTGCGCGAGATCGGCGTGGAGACCGGCGGCTCGAACGTGCAGTTCGCCATCAACCCGGAAGACGGGCGCATGGTGGTGATCGAGATGAATCCGCGCGTGTCGCGCTCCTCCGCCCTCGCCTCCAAGGCGACGGGCTTTCCGATCGCCAAGGTCGCGGCAAGGCTCGCCGTCGGCTACACGCTGGACGAGCTCGACAACGAGATCACCGGCGGCGCCATGCCCGCCTCCTTCGAGCCGACGATCGACTATGTCGTCACCAAGATTCCCCGCTTCGCCTTCGAGAAGTTTCCGGGATCGGAGCCCCTTCTCACCACGTCGATGAAATCGGTCGGCGAGGTGATGGCCATCGGACGCAGCTTCGCAGAATCGCTGCAGAAGGCGCTGCGCGGCCTGGAGACGGGTCTTTCCGGCCTCGACGAGGTGGTCATTGCCGGCCTCGGCGAAGGCGACGACAAGAACGCGATCCGCGCCGCCCTCGCCCGCCCGACACCCGACCGGCTGCTCAAGGCCGCCCAGGCGATGCGCCACGGCGCGAGTTGCGAGGAGGTCCACCAGGCCTGCCGCATCGATCCGTGGTTCCTGCGCGAGATCGAGGCGCTGATCGGCTGGGAGGAAAGGGTCCGCGCCCACGGCCTGCCGCAGGATGCGGAGAACCTCTTCCGGCTGAAGAGCCTCGGCTTTGCCGATGCGCGTCTCGCCAGCCTTGCGGGCGTGGAAGAGGACGAGGTGCGGGCGCTGCGCGAGCGGCTCGGCGTGCATCCCGTCTTCAAGCGCATCGACACCTGCGCGGCCGAGTTCGCCGCCTCCACGGCCTATATGTACTCCACCTACGAGCGCGGCTTTGCCGCCGGCACCGCGGCGGAGAGCGAGGCACGGCCATCGGACCGCACCAAGGTGGTGATCCTCGGCGGCGGGCCGAACCGGATCGGCCAGGGCATCGAGTTCGATTATTGCTGCTGCCATGCGGCCTTCGCGCTCGGCGACGCCGGCTACGAATCGATCATGGTCAACTGCAATCCGGAGACGGTCTCCACCGACTACGACACCTCCGACCGGCTCTATTTCGAGCCGCTCACCGTCGAGGACACGCTGGAGATCCTGAGGGTCGAGCAGCAGGCGGGGACGCTGAAGGGCGTCATCGTCCAGTTCGGCGGCCAGACGCCCCTGAAGCTCGCACAGCCGCTCGAGGCGGCCGGCATTCCGATCCTAGGCACCTCGCCCGATGCGATCGACCTTGCGGAGGACCGCGACCGCTTCCAGAAGCTCCTCGCCAAGCTCGGCCTCATGCAGCCGAACAACGGCATCGCCCGCTCCGCCGAGGAAGCGCGCAAGATCGCCACCGAGATCGGCTTTCCGGCGGTGATCCGGCCTTCCTACGTGCTCGGCGGGCGCGCCATGGAGATCGTCCGGGACATGGGCCAGCTGGAGCGCTACATCGCCGAGGCGGTGGTCGTGTCCGGCAAGTCGCCGGTGCTCATCGAT
The DNA here is from genome assembly GCF_020144925.1 of Afifella sp. IM 167. GTDB lineage: Bacteria > Pseudomonadota > Alphaproteobacteria > Rhizobiales > Afifellaceae > Afifella. The sequence goes on along the minus strand of NZ_NSLC01000002.1, from coordinate 5,497 downwards.
TCCTATCTCGCCGACGCGATCGAGGTCGATGTCGACGCGCTCTCGGACGGCGAGGACGTGGTCGTGGCGGGCATCATGGAGCATATCGAGGAAGCCGGCATCCATTCCGGCGATTCGGCCTGCTCGCTGCCGCCCTACACGCTTTCGGCCGATGTGATCGAGGAGCTGAAGCGGCAGACGGCGGCGCTCGCCCGCGGCCTTTCGGTCGTCGGCCTGATGAACGTGCAATACGCCGTCAAGGACAACGACATCTACGTGCTGGAGGTCAATCCGCGCGCCTCGCGCACCGTGCCCTTCGTCGCCAAGGCGGTCGGCCGGCCGATCGCCAAGCTGGCGGCCCGGGTGATGGCCGGCGAGAAGCTGGCCGAGCTCGAGGCGGAGCCGCTGATTCGCGAACATATCGCGGTCAAGGAAGCCGTCTTCCCCTTCGCCCGCTTTCCCGGCGTCGACACGATCCTCGGCCCGGAGATGCGCTCCACCGGCGAGGTGATGGGTCTCGACTACGATTTCGCCGTCGCCTTCGCCAAGAGCCAGATCGGCGCCGGGGTCGGCCTGCCGACGGCCGGAACGGTGTTCGTTTCGGTGCGCGACGGCGACAAGGCGCGCGTCGTCGCCTCGGTGAAGAAGCTCGTCGAGATGGGCTTCACCATCATCGCGACGAGCGGAACGCAGAAGTATCTGCAGGAGCACGGCATCGCCTGCGCGCCGATCAACAAGGTACTTGAAGGCCAGCCGCATATCGTTGATGCTATCAAGAATGGTGAGGTCCAACTCGTCTTCAACACGACCGAAGGCGCCCAGGCCCTCGCCGACAGCCGGTCGCTGAGACGGGCTGCGCTCCTGCACAAGGTGCCGTATTTCACCACCCTCGCAGGCGCTCATGCCGCCACCAGGGGGATCGAAGCTCTTCTTGGTGGACAGCTTGAAGTCAGACCGCTGCAGTCCTACTTCGACGCGGCCTGAACAAGTCACGGTGTTGAGGGTGTTCCCCCTTCCCGGGTGGAGCGCCCGATTTTTTGTTGCGCCCCCAGCCCCTCAAACAGGCGAGAAGGCATGGCGGGCGACGTGGAGGAGATGATGGAAAAGATTCCGATGACCGCAGCAGGTCATGCGCACCTGGAATCGGAGCTGAAACGACTCACCTCCGAGGAAAGGCCGCGGATCATCCAGGCGATCGCGGAGGCGCGTGCCCACGGCGACCTCTCCGAGAACGCCGAGTACCACGCCGCCAAGGAGCAACAGAGCCTCAACGAGGGCCGCATCGCGGAACTGGAGGACAAGCTCTCGCGCGCCGACGTCATCGACGTGTCCAAGCTGACCGGCTCGACCGTGAAGTTCGGCGCCAAGGTGAAGCTCGTCGACGAGGATACCGAGGAAGAGAAGAGCTGGCAGATCGTCGGCGACATGGAAGCCGATGTGCGCGAAGGGCGCATTTCGATCTCCTCGCCGATCGCGCGCGCGCTCATCGGCAAGAGCGTCGGGGATTCGGTCGAAGTGGCGGCGCCCGGCGGCGCCCACAGCTATGAGATTCTCGACATCGCCTACGGCTGAGCCATGCGTACGGGGCGCGCCTTGCGCCCCGTCACCTTGCACGGCACGCATCCATCCTGCTAACTGGCCCGCCTATCTGAGGCGGGCTTTTCAATGATCGATCTCTACACCTGGACGACGCCCAACGGGCGTAAGGTTTCCATTGCGCTCGAAGAGATGGGGCTTTCCTACGAGGTCCATCCGATCGACATCATGGCGGACGAGCAGTTCCGGCCGCAGTTCCTGAAAATCAGCCCGAACAACAAGATTCCGGCGATCGTCGACCACGAGGGCGGCCAGGCGCTGATGGAATCGGGCGCAATCCTCCTCTACCTCGCCGAGAAGACCGGCAAGTTCCTGCCGAAGGACGGCGCCGGACGCTGGCGCGCCATGGAATGGCTGATGTGGCAGATGGGCGGCTTCGGACCGATGCTGGGCCAGGCCCACCATTTCCTGAAGTTCAATCCCGGCAAGGCGGCCTATGCGGAGGAGCGCTACGCCAAGGAGGCGGCCCGCCTCTACAAGGTGCTCGACACCCAGCTTTCCGAGCACGACTACCTCGCCGGCGAGTACTCGATCGCCGACATGGCGACCTGGCCCTGGGCCTCGCGCTTCGAATGGCAGGGAATCGAGCTCTCCGACTTCCCGCATGTGCACGACTGGTATCTGAGGATCGCGGAGCGGCCGGCCGTGCAGAAGGGCTATCACGTGCCGAAGGATGTCGGCGAGATCCCCCTGCCCTGAGGCTTTGCGGCCGAAACGAAATCGGCCCCGCGCCGAAGCGCGAGGCCGTTGGTCAGGGGGTCTGTCTGGCTGAATAAACTCTAGTTGCCGGGCGCCGGGGGAGCGGCGTCGCGCGTCGCCTCGATCAGCCGGATCGCGGCATCGACGCAGGCCTCGGCCGTCTCGCGCGGCGAGCAGTCGACGCGAATCATGGCGTCCTTCTTGCGCATGACGAAGCTGGTGCCCATGCCGTGCCGACCCTTGTGGTGCCAGCCCGGACCGCCGCGCGGGCCCATCATCGCCCGGCCGGGGCCCATGCCCTGTCCGCGCATTCCGGGACCCATGCCCTGGCCACGCATACCGGGACCACAGGGACCGCGCATCGCGCCGGGCTGCCAGTTGTTCCGGCCTGCCGGACCCTGTCCCCAGGCGGGACAGCTGCCAGGACCCCAGCCCTGTCCGGGGCCGGCCTGCTGCATCGGCATGGTGTCATCGTCGGTGTCGGTGTCCGGGCTCGCCACGTCGTCGCCGCCATCGCTGGACGGGCCCATCTCGGCGTTCTCGTCCTGCGGGGTGGTATCGGTCTGGGCGAAGGCTGCCGGGGCAAGGCAGATCGCCAGAGCCGTTCCCGCGGCCAATAGAGTGCGCATCTTGAACTCCTAAGGATCGATACAGCCCCACTCGCCGGGGACTATACGCCCGGGTGGCGCTTCGTGGCGTGAAATCTCCGTAAGGTTCTCAGCTCACCGCGGCCGCCAGTCGACCGGCACATGGCCCGGCTCGGCGGCCACGCGCTCCAGCCAGGCCGCGACGCCCGGAAAGAGGCTCATATCGTAGCCGCCGTTCTCCTCGGCATCGTGCGTGTAGGCGTAGAGCGAGATATCGGCGACGGAGAACGCCTCGCCGGCGAGCCAGTCATGCCCCGACAGGCGGCCTTCCATGACGGCCAGCGCCTCGTTGCCGCCTTTCAGCAGCTCTTCCATGCGCTCCGGCGTCGCCAGGTGCCGGCGCTGCGGATAAAGGCGCAGCGACCGGCGCACCGCCAGCGACGGCTCATGGCAGTACTGCTCGAAGAAGAGCCATTCATAGCACTTGGCGCGATCGAACGGATCGCCGGGCAGGAAGCGCGAACCCTCGGCGAAGTGCAGGAGGATGGCGTTGGATTCGGCCAGCCGGCGCCCGTCCTCGAACAGCACCATCGGCGCCTTGCCGATCGGGTTGAGGGCAAGATACTCGCCGGTGCGCGTCTCGCCGTTCATCGTGTCGACGTCGACGATGCGGAAGGGCAGGCGAAGATGGGCGAAAAGCAGGCGCGGCTTGTAGGAATTGCCGGAGGTCTGCATCGAATAAAGGGTGAGCATGGCGGTCGTCTCCGAGGTGGGGCGCGAGCTTCGCCGAAGCCCGTTCCGACACGAAGCGAATTTGGCTGAAGCCTTGCTTCAGGGAGCCTGATGGACGCTGCAAATTGCAGGCGCCGACGGCGCGCATCCGCCTTGCGCCGGGCAAGGCTTCGGCCTAGTTTCCGCGCCCGTCGCCAACCGTACAACAGTCGGATTCCCCGCCATGGCTTTCCTTGCCGATTCCCTTTCCCGCGTGCAGCCTTCCCAGACCATCGCCGTCGCCGAAAAGGCGCGCGAGCTGAAGGCGGCCGGCCGTGACGTGATCGGGCTCGGCGCCGGCGAGCCGGACCTCGACACGCCGGACAACATCAAGGAAGCGGCGATCGACGCGATCCGGCGCGGCGAGACGAAATATCCGCCCGTGCCGGGCATCCCGCAGCTTCGCGCGGCGATCGCGGACAAGTTCAAGCGCGAGAACGGCCTCACCTACACGCCTGCGCAGACGATCGTCGGCACGGGCGCAAAGCAGATTCTTTACAACGCGCTGGCCGCGACCCTTAACCCGGGAGACGAGGTCCTCATCCCGGCGCCCTACTGGGTCAGCTATCCGGACATGGTGCTTCTGAACGGGGGCGAGCCGCGTTTCGTCGAGGCGAGCCTTGCCGACAAGTTCAAGCTCCGGCCGGAGGCGCTGGACGCGGCGATCACGCCGAAGACCAAGTGGCTGATCTTCAACTCGCCGTCGAACCCGTCCGGCGCGGCCTATACGGAAGCGGAACTGAAGGGCCTTGCCGAGGTGCTGCTGAAGCATCCGCAGGTCTGGATTCTCGCCGACGACATGTACGAGCACCTGCTCTACACCGACGAGCCCTTCGCCACTCTTGCCCAGGTCGAGCCCGCGCTGTGGGCCCGCACGGTGACGCTCAACGGCGTTTCCAAGGCCTATGCGATGACCGGCTGGCGCATCGGCTATGCCGGCGGGCCGGACGAGATCATCAAGGCGATGACGAAGATCCAGAGCCAGCAGACCTCGGGCGCGTGCACGATCGCCCAGTGGGCGGCCGTGGAAGCGCTGAACGGTCCGCAGGACTTCGTGGAGAGCTCGCGGCAGATCTTCCAGAAGCGGCGCGATCTCGTCGTCTCGATGCTCAACCAGAGCTCGATGCTGACATGCCCGGAGCCGGAAGGCGCCTTCTACGTCTATCCGTCCTGCGCCAAGGCCATCGGCCGCCAGGCTCCCTCAGGCAAGACGATCGAGACGGACCAGGATTTCGTCACCGAGCTCCTGGACGCGGAGGGCGTCGCGGTGGTGCACGGTTCGGCCTTCGGGCTCGGGCCGAACTTCCGCATCTCCTACGCCACCTCCACGGAGGCGCTGGAGGAGGCCTGCAGCCGTATCCAGAGGTTCTGCAACAACCTCGGCTGACCGCCGCAAGGCGCCAGCCGGCAAGGCCGGCGCCGGCGGATCTCTCCGAGCCAAAAAAGAAACGGCCCGCTCAAGGCGGGCCGTTTCCGTTTCAAACCACTTCTTGCAGAGGCGTGCTCAGCCCTCTTCTTCGAGAAGCTGCAGGTTGACCGCCTGGGGGCCGCGCCCACGCCGGTCCTGCTGCGTCTCGAAGGAGATGCGCGTGCCTTCGGCAAGCTGCGGCAGGCCGGAGCGTTCGATCGCCGAGATGTGCACGAACACGTCCTTGCTGCCATCCTCCGGCGAGATGAAGCCGAAGCCCCGATCCGCGTTGAAGAACTTCAGGGTGCCGTTCTGGCGCGGGCCGACCTCGGCCGGAGCCCGGTCCTGGAAGGAAGGCCGTCCGCCAGCGCCGCCGCCGGCACCGCCGAAGCGCCCGCCGGCACCGCCGCCGCCACGATAACCGCCGCCGCCGGCGCCACCGCCGTAGCCGCCACCA
>NZ_NSLC01000001.1 GCF_020144925.1 Afifella sp. IM 167 | reverse complement strand
CCCCCAGATCCGATCCAGGTCCGACCTGGCTTCAGCGCCAGCCGAGCGCTTTCGGCGAGGGCGGGAAGCTGCCGCCGTTTCGCGGCCTCGCGTGGTGCCTTCTTTCGGCATGGCGCAGGAAATCCCCGTCGTTCGCCTCCAAGGCCGCCCGCATCTCGATGGCCGTCCGCAGCGGCCGCGCACAGCGAATTTGCCGGGTGATGCCAAGGCCAGGACGATCTGGCGGAGAGGGGCCGGATCGCGATGCTTCGAGACCGGCTGCAGGGGGAACTCCAGCCGCTTTCCTCTGGAGATTCGCCGGGAATTTGAACCGCCCGTTCCGCGACTGACGGTGCCTTCCGGCGAGTGCGCGCGGTTCAGCCAGCTCCGCGGCAGGGGTCGATCGGCGGCACCCGCGTTGACGCTCACATTGATAGTTGCTAGAGCTACAACGAAGAGAAGTCGTTTATGCAACTAATGAAGTCTCGGCAGCCGCCGTGCGCTGAGGCAGGGAGACGAGAGGCCATGACCGAAGCCCTATCGCGCGACCTTTCCGGATTGACCCGGCGCTACGCCAAGCTCGTCGCGGAGCTGCGCTACGAGGATCTTCCGCCGGATGTGGCGGAGAAGGCCAAGTGGATCATCCGCGACGGCCTCGGCAACCAGATCGCCGCCTCGGCGACGGCCGAGCCGGCGGCGCGTGTGATCGAGATGGTTCAGGAATGGGGCGGGGCGCCGGAAGCGACCATCGTCGGATACGGCACCAAGGTGCCGGTGCCGATGGCCTCCATGTGCAATGCCATGCTCGGCCACGGCGTCGAGCTCGACGATGCGCACGGTTCGGGTCTGATCAAGGCCGGTTCGGTGATCGTGCCGACCGTTCTCGCCACGGCGGAAAAGCACAAGGCTTCGGGCAAGGACGTCGTCGCAGCGGTGGTCGGGGGCTACGAAATCGCGGTGCGCGTCGCCAAGGCGATCAATCCGGGCCACCGCCAGCGCGGCTACCACACGACAGGCACAGTGGCGCTGCTCGGCGCCTCGGCCGCCGCGGCCCGCATCCTCGGTTGCGACGCGGAACAGATCGCCTCGGCGATCGGCCTTGCCGGCATGCAGTCGGCCGGCATCCAGTCCTATCTCAACGATTCCTGCATGGCCAAGCCCTTCAGCCCGGGCAAGGGCGGCTTCAACGGCGCCATCGCCGCCGTCATGGCGAGCCGCGGCTTCACCGGCCCGCGCACGATGCTGGAATGCGACGAGGGCTTCCTCAACGCCTTCACCTCGAGCGTCGCGGCAGAGCACCTGGTCGACGGGCTGGGCGAAGCATTCGCCATCATGGAGGTCGGCTTCAAGCCGCATGCGGCCTGCCGCTACGCGCACGGTCCGCTCGATCTCGCGCAGGCCTTCTATCACGAGGAGGGCGTCAGGCTCGAAGACGTGGAGAAGGTCACGGTTCACATGAGCGAGCTCGCCATCCGGCAGGCCTCGAAGTCGCCGTGCCCGAACCTCAACGTCGCCATGGGTTCCACCCAGTTCGGCGTGGCGCTTGCCCTCGCCGGCGGTTCCAACGGTCTCGGCGACTATTGGGAGGGGTTCAAGAACAAGGAAGTCCACGACGCGGCGGCCTCGCTCGTCACGCTCAAGGCGGAGCCGGAGTTCGGCCTCGGCGGGCGCCAGGCCATCGTCGAGGTTGCGTTGAAGAACGGCCGCACCCTGCGCCGCCGCCAGGAGGAGCCGAAGGGCGAGCCGACCAACCCGCTGACGGCCGAGGAGCTGGAGCGCAAATACCTCACCATGACCGGCCTGGTCATGGACGAGGCCACGGCCCGGCAGATCGGCGATATCGTCATGCATCTGGAAACCGAAACGGATCCGGGCCGGCTGCCGGCGATGACCGTCGCCAGCGACGGTCGGCCCGTTCTGCGGGCCGCCTGAGCGATGACCGTTGCCGCCGCGATCAGCCAGGCGCATCCCCTGGACAGCACCTATCCGGGCCAGCGGGCGGTGCGCTGCCTGTTCATGCGTGGCGGGTCCAGCCGCGGCGGCGTCTTCTACGAAGGGGACATGCCGGCCGATCCGCGTGAGCGGGCGGCGCTCCTCCTCGGCCTCTACGGCTCGCCCGACAGCCGCCAGATCGACGGCATCGGGGGCTCCGATCCGCTGACCAGCAAGGCCGCCGTCGTCGGCCTTTCGCAGCGCGACGATGCCGATGTGGAATATACCTTCTACCAGGTGGGGATCGACAGCGCGCGTGTCTCCACCGGCGGCAATTGCGGCAACATGCTTTCGGCGGCGGCGGCTTTCGCCGTGCTGCGCGGCCTCGTGCCGGTGGAGGAGCCGCAGACGCGGCTTCGCATCTTTACCACGAATACGGGGCAGGTGGTCACCGCCGTCGTTCCGGTGAGCGCAGGCGTGCCGGCCGTCGACGGGGATTGCGAGATCGCCGGGGTGCCGGGCAGCGGCGGACGGATCCTCCTCGATTTCGGCGATTGCTCCGGCGCGGTCAGCGGCCGCCTTCTTCCGACCGGCTCGCCGCTCGACACGATCACGGTCGAAGGGCGCGACGTGGAGGTCTCGCTCGTCGATGCGGCGACCCCCTTCGTCTTCGTCGCGGCCGCCGATGTCGGGGCGAGGGGAACGGAGCTGCCGGAGGAGATCCTTTCCGATGCGGCCCTGCAGGCGCGTCTGGAGGAGGTGCGCGGCTGGGCTGCCGAAGTGCTCGGTCTCAGCCCTTCCGCCAAAGAGGCGCGCGCGATCTCTCCGAACGTGCCGAGGCTGATCCTGGTGAGCTCTCCGCAGGACTACACCGACACGCTCGGACGGCGCATCGCCGCCGGCGAGCATGATGTGTGCGTGCGCCAGATGGCGATGCAGCGCCCGCACCGGGCGCTCGCCGTCACCGGTTCCGTCTGCACCGCCGTCGCGTCCGCCGTGGAGGGCACCGTCGTCGCCCGCCATGCCACCGTGCGAGCGGGCGAGGATGTGCGCCTCGGACATCCGAGCGGCGTTCTGCGCGTGGCCTCGCGGGTGGAGAGGGCCGCCGGCGGCGGCTACGAGGTGCGTTCGGCCCAGGTGGAGCGCACGGCGCGCCTCATCGGGGCAGGCACGGTCTTCGTGCCGGAAAGCCGATTGCGCCTGCTTGCCGATGTGGTGGAGGTCTAGGCGATGGGAAGCTTCGCGCTGCCACCCAGAGAGGAAAAGCCGCGCAGCCGCGGCCTGACCGCCGTCATCGACTTCGGCCCGGACAGTATGGGCTGGAACGTCGAAGGGGCGCTTTCCGGCTTCCTCGATCTGGTCGGCGGCTATGTCGACTACGCCAAGATCTACGCCCTCAACGCCCTGCTTCTGCCGGCAGAGCCGCTGAAGCGCATCGTGACGCTTTATCGCGACGCCGACGTCTCTGCCTATGCCGGCGGCATCCTCTTCGAATACGCCTGGCGCCGGCAGGCGGTCGACGAGATGCTCGACCATCTGGAGAGCCTTGGACTTCGCAGCCTCGAGATATCGGAGAACTACATCACCCTCGAGGAGGACACGCGCCGGCGTCTCATCGAGAAAGCGCGCCAGCGCGGCTTCAAGGTGATCTACGAATTCGGCCGCAAGAATCCCGAAGCGCCCTTCGCCCTCGACGATCTTCAAGCGCTCGTCCTTTCCAGCCTGGATGCGGGGGCGGAGCACGTCATCGTCGAGCAGTCGGAGCTCGATGCGGTGCGCAGGAGCGATCCTTCACGGCTCGATACATTGGCGGCCGCGAGCTGGTTCGAGCATGTGTGGATCGAGGCCGATCCCTATGCCTTTCCGCAGCAGCATGTGGAGCTTCTGACGACCTTCGGGCGCGAGGCGAATCTCGCCAACATCCCGACGGGCCAGGCGCTCCGGCTGGAAGGCTTTCGCCGCGGCGTCGGCAGGGCGGTCGATTATCGGCTGCTATCGGAGGAGGTTGGGTAATGGCACGCGACAAGGCACCCCGAGGCCATCTCGTGGAGGAACTGCAGGGCGTCGGCTTTTCCGAATACGAGGCCCGGGCCTATCTCTCCCTGCTGCGCAGACAACCCGCGACGGCATACGAGATCAGCAAGCAGGCGGGCCTGCCGCGTCCGAATGCCTACAGCGCGCTGGAGAATCTCACCAACAAGGGCGCGGTGATGCCGGTGAGCGAAAGCCCCGTGCGCTACGTCCCGGTCGATCCGGAATCGCTCTTCCAGGGGATCGCGGCGGCAACGTCGCGCCGCTGCGAAGGCCTTGCGGAAGAACTCGCCAATCTCGACGACCGCGACGCGACGGAATACGTCTGGGTGGTCACGGGCCGGCGCACGATCCAGTCGAAGATCGACGAGATGATCGACAATGCGCACCGGCACATCTGGATCAAGGCGCCGGCTGCGACGCTGGAGCGCCACCTGCCGGCCCTGCGCGAGGCCGCCGAGCGCGGCATCGAGATCATCATCATCCTCTTCGGCCCGCCCGCCAGCGCAGAGCAGTTCAACCTCGGGGCGTGCGTCACCGTCTATCTGCATGAAGGCAACGGCATCACCGTCGGGCTCGGCGATACGCTCGTCACACTGACCATCGACTTCGAGGAAGCGCTGACGGTCAATACGGCCGGCGAGGGCTACGGGGCGCATACGCGCAGCCGACCGGTGGTGAACCTGGCCGAGAGCCTCATCCGCCACGAAATCTACCTCGCAGAGATTTTCCAGCGCTTCGGCGCGGAGATCGAGGAAGCCTTCGGCCCGGCGCTCGTCTCGCTGCGCCAGATCTACCTGCCGAAAGAGCAGGCCGCCAACCTTCAGCGCACCATCAAGGACAACGCTGAGCACCTACGCGTCATCGCCAGCCAGAGAGCGGAGAAGAAATGAAAGACAGAGGCCGCCAGCAGGAAGCGGATGTCGTTGTCGTCGGAGCCGGCAACGCCGCCATGTGCGCGGCTCTCGCCGCGGCCGAGAGCGGCGTGCGTGTCCTCGTTCTGGAAAGCGCCCCGGAGGAAGAGCGCGGCGGCAATTCCGCCTTTGCGGCCGGCGCGATGCGCTTTGCCTATGCCGACCTCGCCGAATACCGCGAGGTGGTGACCGACCTCACCGAGGAAGAGATCGCCAATGTCGATTTCGGCACCTACGGCGAGGACGCCTTCTACGACGATATGGGCCGGCTGACACAGTACCGCTGCGATCCGGACCTTACCGAGATCCTCGTCACCCGCAGCCGCGAGACGCTGAAGTGGATGAGCGGCAAGGGCGTGCGGTTCCAGGCGAGCCTGGGACGGCAGGCCTTCAAGGTCGATGGCAAGTTCAAGTTCTGGGGCGGCGTCAGCTGCGAGACCGTCGGCGGCGGCCAGGGACTGGTCGATGCGCTTCACGAGAAGGCGGCGGCCGAAGGCGTGGAGATTTCCTACCGCACCCGCATGGCCGATCTCATCGTCGAGGACGGACGGGTCGCCGGGGTGATGGCGGTGCGGGACGGGGAGCAGATGCCGATCCGCTGCGGCAACGTCGTTCTCGCCTGCGGCGGCTTCGAGGCGAATGCGGAGATGCGGGCGCGCTATCTCGGCCCGAACTGGGATCTGGCCAAGGTGCGAGGCTCGCGCTTCAACAACGGCGATGGGCTGCGCGTGGCGATGGAACTCGGCGCGCAGGCCTTCGGCCACTGGTCCGGCGCGCATGCCGTCGCCTGGGAACTCAACGCCCCGGCCTTCGGCGACCTTGCGATCGGCGACCAGTTCCAGAAGCACTCCTATCCCTTCGGCATCGTCGTCAATGCCAGGGGCGAGCGCTTCATCGACGAGGGCGCGGATTTCCGCAACTACACCTATGCGAAATACGGCGCGGAGATCATGAAGCAGCCGGGCATGTTCGCCTGGCAGGTCTTCGACGCCAAGGTCGCCCATCTCCTCAGGGACGAATACAAGATCCGGCAGATCACCAAGGTGCGCGCCGACACGCTCGAGGAGCTCGCCCGCAAGATGGAAGGCGTCGATGCGGCAGGCTTTCTCTCCGGCGTGAAGACCTACAACGAGGCGATCCGCAAGGACGTGCCCTTTAACCCGAACGTCAAGGACGGGCGCGGGACGGACGGCCTGCCGGTGCCGAAGTCCAACTGGGCGAACACCATCGACGAGGCTCCGTTCGAGGCCTACGCCGTCACCTGCGGCGTGACCTTCACCTTCGGCGGGCTGAAGGTGAACGAGCGCGCCGAGGTGCAGGACGTGACCGGCGCATCGATGCCCGGTCTCTACGCGGCCGGCGAGCTCGTCGGGGGGCTTTTCTACTTCAACTATCCGGGCGGCAGCGGCCTCACTTCGGGCGCCGTCTTCGGCCGGATCGCCGGCACGCAGGCGGGCATCCGCGCCGCCGAGGCCGGCATCGCGAAAACGGAGATCCGCGCCAGACAGAGCGCATGAGAGGACGCCGGATCAACCGGCGCATCACAACAGAAAAAGGAGGAATGTCATGAGCGGTCTTACGAGAAGAACACTATCGGCAGGCGGCATGCTCGCAGCGGCGGCTCTTGCCCTCGGCATCGGGGCCGGCTCCGCAGCGGCGGAGACCGATACCATCCGCATCGGCGTGCAGGCCGTGCCCCCCGACGAGCTCTACCTGGCTCGCGACTGGCTGGAGCCTTACGGGCTGAAGGGGAAAATCACCCAGTTTTCCTCCGGCGGCGACATGCTGCAATCCTTCCTCGCCGGGCAGATCGACGTGGCGAATGGCGGCTCGGCGCGCCTCGTCACCGTGGCCGCCAACCAGCCTGACCTTTTCTATATCGTCAGCACGCACCAGTTCGGCGGCGACCGCTACGGCGTCATCGTGGCGCCGGACGCTCCCTACAAGACGATCGAGGACCTGAAGGGCAAGAAGATCGGCGCCGTCACGGGCTCGGGCACCTTCGCCACCTTCGGCGTCTATCTCGACCAGCACGGCCTCAGCGCGAACGATTTCGGCATCGTCAACATGAAGGTGCAGGAGATCAGCACGGCCGTGCAGCAGGGCATCATCGACGCCGGCCTCGCCTGGGAGCCGCATGTGGCCATCGCCGAGGCGAGCGGGCGCGCCAAGCGCATCATCTCACTGAAGGGCGTCAACGCCAGCCCGAACTTCTACCTCGTGCGCCGCGACTTCGCCGACGAGAACCCGGAGGCGGTCGCCAAGTTCATCGCCTCGCTGCTCGACCTGACCGCCTTCGTGGAGGCGCATCCGGACCAGGCCGGCGAGCTGGCGGCCGGGCAGGTCAGCAAAAGTGGTGTTGAGGTCGATCCGAAGGCGCTGGAGACGGCCTTCACCCGTCTCAGCTTCGACCGGAAGGTGACGGACGACCTTCTCGCCGAGCTCGTCCCCATCGCGGAATCCATGAAGAACGACAACCGCATCAAAGAGGTGCCGGACTTCGCCAGCCTGGTGCGGGGCGAGTATTACGAGAAGGCCCTTACGCTCTCCAAGGCTGGTCAGTGACGGACGCGGAAACGGAACTCCGCCATGACTGACATCCAGATCGAGCGGGCAGACGGACGGGCCTCGGCCCTGGCGGCGGGCAGCGCCCGCCGTCTCCTCGCCGGCATCCGCTTCGTCGCGCCGGTCTTCGGTATGCTTCTCGTTTGGGAGCTTGTGGTTCGCGCCGGCCTTGTGGACGGGCGGGTGCTGCCGCCGCCGAGCCTGATTGCCGCGCGCGGCTTCGAGATGGTGTTCGACACGGAGCACGCCGTGCTCCTGCAGCATATCGGGCACAGCCTCTACCGGGCCGTGGCGGCCTTCGCGATCGCGGTCGTCGTTGCCCTGCCGCTCGGCTTCTGGCTCGGGCTCAACCGCACGGCCTATAACTGGATCAGCCCGATCCTCAGCGTGCTGCTGCCGCTGCCGGCGGTCGCCTGGACCCCGATCTTCCTCGTGACGCTCGGCCATGGCGACGCGACGATCATCTCCGTGTGCTTCCTCGGCGCCGTCTTTCCGGTTCTCTACAGCACCATCCAGGGCGTTCGCGCCATCCCGCCGCATACGATCTGGGTCGTGCGCAGCATGGGTGCGCCGCGGCACGCGATCTTCACCAAGGTTCTGGTGCCGGCATCGCTGCCGACCGTGATGACCGGCTTCAAGCTCGGACTCGCCCATTCCTGGCGCACGCTCGTCGCGGCCGAGATGCTGGCCGCGCTCAGCTACGGCCTCGGCTACATGATCTTCGCCGCGCGCCAGTACATGGACACGCAGACGATGTTCGTCGGCATCGTGCTCCTGGCGATGCTCGGCTTCATCTTCGAGCACTTCCTCTTCGGAACCGTCGAACGCGCCACCATCCGCCGTTGGTATGCGCATCATCGCAAGGGAGGCTGACGTGACCGACATCGCTTCATCGCCGGCCTGCACGGCTTCGCGCCGCGCCTTCCTGACGCGCCGCAACCGGGAGAAGTGGATGGCATGGCTGCGCCCTGTCATCTCCATCTCGGTGCCGCTCCTCATCTGGGAGCTCGCCTCCCGGCTCGGCTGGATCAATTCCTTCCTGTTCCCTCCGCCCAGCCAGATCCTGACGGCGCTATGGGTGCAGGCCGGACCGCAAGGGCGTCCGCCCTACGCCATTTTCTACCATGTCTTCGCCAGCATGATGCGGATCGTGATCGGCGTCGGGCTCGCTCTCGTCGTCGGCACCGTCGTCGGCATGCTGATCGCGCTGACGGCGTGGGGCAGGGCGATCTTCCGCCCGATCATCAGCGCCATCATGCCGGTGCCGACCCTCGCCTGGACGCCGGTCCTGCTGCTCGTCTTCGGCATCGACAACCGCACCACGATCACCGTGGTCCTGATCGCGACCAGCTTCGAGATCATCTACAACGTCGTCGCCGGTCTCGACATGCTGAGCAAGCGCGTCTTCTGGGTGGCGCGCTCGATGGGGGCGAGCCATACGCAGACCTTCTTCAAGGTCATCGTGCCCGGCGTGCTGCCCTATCTCATCACGGGCCTTCGCATCGGCATCGGCTTTGCCTGGCGCGCCCTGATCGCGGCGGAAATGCTAGCCGCCAGCTCCTACGGCCTCGGCTTCATGATCTTCGACGCAGCCGAGTACTTCAACATCGACATCATTTTCGGAGGGATCATGCTGATCGCCATCCTCGGGCTCCTGCTGGAAAACGTCGTGCTCGGCCGCCTCGAGGCCGCCACGATCAAGCGGTGGGGGGTGCAAGTTGAGCGCTGAGCCCGCCTTCAAGCCAAGGCTTGCGGCAATCCCGGATCCGGGCGAGCCGAAGATCGTCGCCGAAGGTATCAACAAGACCTTCATCAACCGCGAGAACGGCGAGGAGGTGGTGGCGATCGAAAACCTCGATCTCACCATCCGCGATCAGGAATTCGTCGCCATCATCGGACCGTCGGGCTGCGGCAAGTCCACGTTCCTCTACATGCTGGCAGGTTTTGAGGATATCAGCGCCGGCACGCTCTCCATGGACGGGCATCCCGTCACCGGGCCGGGCCCGGACCGGGGCATCGTCTTCCAGGAATTCATCCTGTTTCCCTGGCGCACCGTGCTGCGCAACATCACGCTCGGACTGGAGATGCAGAAGGTGCCGCGCGCCGAGGCGGAGGCGGCGGCGCGCAAATGGATCGGCCTCACGGGCCTGACGGGCTTTGAGGACGCCTATCCGGCGACGCTTTCCGGCGGCATGAAGCAGCGCGTGGCCATCGCCCGGGCTCTCGCCTACAACCCCGAGGTCGTGCTTCTCGACGAGCCTTTCGGCGCGCTCGACGTGCAGACCAAGTTCTACATGATCCGCGACCTGCAGACGCTCTGGCAGGAAGCGCACAAGACGATCGTGATGGTGACGCACAGCGTCTCGGAGGCCGTCATCATGGCGGACCGGGTGGTGGTGTTCTCCGCCCGGCCGGCGCGCATCATCTACGACGAGCGCATCGACATCGCCCGCCCGCGCGACGCGCTCGATCCGAAGGTCATCGACCGCCAGCGCGAGGTGACGGAAGTGCTCTCGGCCGAGGTCGACAAGCAGATGCGGCGCGAGGCGGGGCGCAATCCTCTGGGCAACTGAGCCCCCGGTATCTACCGCCCGGGCGCGTTGATCTTGCGGGCGATCTCGCCGGCCACGGCGGCGGCCCGTTCCGTGACTTCGGGAAGGCCGACCGTCTCGGCGAAGGTGCCGCGCGTCAGCGGGCCGCTCGCCAGCATGCGCGGGTTCACGCGGCCGTCGGCGCGCACGAGAAAGCCTTCCGGCGTCACGTCGAGGCCAATACCCAGAAGATCCGGCCGCGCGAGCCCTCCTGAAAAGAGCGAGCGGAGGGCAGAATTGCCGCTATGGGCGATGCGGGTGTCCGGGCCGGTGCAGTTGATCACCCGGTCGGCGAGGATCGTTCGCGTTCCCGAATTTCCCGAGACTCTTAGGGCGATCCTCTCCCCGGCGGGCGCCTCGACGCCCTCGACATGACCGGCCCCCACCGAAAGCTGGCCGCGCGCGAGAAGGCGGGCGAGCGTCGCGCCGGTCTGCGGCGCGATGCGGAAACGGTGGACGTCCCAATAGACGCGCAGCCGCCTTGCGAGCTTGCGCCGGGCCTCCGGCGGCAGGGCCTGCCAGAGCGCTGGGAGATCGCGGCGGAGGGCGTTGGCGAGATCCTGCCAGGCATGCCCCGCGGCAAGAGCGGCGCGCCGGCGCTCCGCCAGGAGCGAGAGGAAGGCGGCAAGGCTCGCCGGCGGTGTGCGATCCTCCAGAAAGTCGAAGACCGGCTCGAAGCCGTCCTGACCGAGGGGCAGGAGCCCGTGGCGGGAGACGGCGACAATGGGCCCCTGGTGGCCGCGCCGTTCGAGCCCGGCCACCATGTCGGACATGGTGAGGCCCGTGCCGACGATGGCGACGGCCTCGTGTGCGCCGATCGCATCGAGCGCATCCGGCGACCAGGGATCGGCGACAAAGCCGGGATGCGCGTCGAGCGCCCCGCCGCTCCAGGCGGTGGAAGGAACGGCATGGCTTGCCAGGAAGACGAGATAATCCGCCTCGAGCGGCTCGCCCTTTTCGCCATGGACGAGGATGGCGTCCGCCCGCTCCTCGATGCGCAAAGCGCGCTCGCGCCGGTGGAGGATCGAGAGCGCGCCGCCGGCCTCCCGCGCCCCACGGACGCGTTCGCAGACGAATTCTCCGAAGAGGTGGCGGGCGGGATAAAGGTCGCCGTTCGGATCGGCCATCGCCGTGTCGCGTTCCATCTCGCCGCGCGCCAGGAGCCAATCCGTGAAGGCCATCCTCTCATCGGAAAAGACGAGCATCCGATGGGAGGGAACGTTCACCCGATGCGCGGGATCGTAGGTGGAATAGGCGAGGCCGCGACCGATCTCCGGCCTTGGCTCGAAGATCACCGCTTCGACGCTTTCGCCGAGCGGGGCACGGGCCAGATGCAGCGCGACGGAAGCGCCGGAAAGGCCTCCGCCGACGATGGCGAGCCGCACGGGACGGCGTGCGGCTCGGTGCAAAACAGGTTCTTGCGTCACGTTGGCTCGCTCGGCATCGGCAGGACGCGTCCGTCGAGCATGTCGATCCCGGCGCTGTCAAACGCCATTCGTGCGCAAGGCCGCGCTTTCGCGGCGCCTTGCCGGCCTGCTTTGCCTCAGGCGAGCTCCCGGCTCGCGGCCTCCGGCGCAGGGGCGGCGCTGCGGCCGGCATCGGGCGCCGCCGAAGAACTTTGCCTGTCCGCGCTCGCCGCGACACGCGCCATCGGGCGGGAGGTGCTGGCGAGATAGCGGAGGGCCCGCCGGCCCGGCACGAAGAAATAGCCGCCGCCCCGCACCGTCACGAAGCGCGTGAGGCCCGGCACACGCACCGGCCCGCGCGGCGTCGGGATGGTGAAGGCGCCCTCGCCTGAGGGAGGGCCGAGCACCGGATCCACCTCGTCCTCCAGCCCGTGGAAGCTCTTGCCGAGCAGCCAGGTCTGCTGGATGAACTCGAACTGGCGCTCGATGTCGGTGTTGAGGCACATGAAGAGAATGCCCGCCTTGCCGCCCTCGCCATGGCCGCGATAGGGGCGGCCGACCCGCAGGATGCGGTGCCGGTTGCTGATGGCGAGCTGGCCGGCATCTCCCGGCACGAAGCTCTCGCGCGGATTGGATCGCCGGATATGGGAGCCGAGCGGACAGGCAAGGCCGCTTGCGTCCTCCTCGCCGAAGAGAAAATCGTTCTCCAGCTTCGCCGCCTCGCCGGTTCCGCCGGCCTGGCGCGGATGGCGCACGAGCGCGGCGCCGTTGCGCCAGCGGCCGACGGCCTTGCCGGCGATCCAGTCGCGCAGCGCTTCGCCTTCCAGGCCGGCCAGCTTGGGATTGCCGGCAAGGTGCCCGGCGGCGCGGTCGAGGAAGCCCTCGAAGGCGTCCCGGTCCTGCTCCAGCTGGCGCACGACGAGATAGGTGCCGTTGCGCCCGATATCGTGGCGGGCGGCGGGCGCCGGCGGCAGATAGGAGGGGCGCGGGCGGAACGGATCGGCGCCCAGCGCCGGAAGGAGGTGCTGCGGGTCCTGTTCGCCGGCGACGGAAGGCGTGGCGGGCAGGTAGCCGAGATTGTCCGGGTAGCCGAGGACGAACTCGCCGGCTTCCACCACATGGTGTCTCCTCGCCCGGCTGCGCGCCTGCGGCGTGCCCTTGATCAGCGGCTGGGAGATGCCGTCGACGAAGCCGAAGGGCTCCGTCACGTTGCCGCCATGGCCCATGGCGGGCAGCGGCTGGAGGGGCAGTTCGTGAATGAGGGCGTGGCCGAATTCGTCCAGCTCGTCCCGGATCGTCGCGACGCGCGCGTCGAGGCGCTCCTCGCCCTCCGTCTCGTTCTCGTCCGATCCCTTCTCGTAGAGGATGAGGATGGCGTCGATCTCCTCGCCGGGCCGGCCCCATTGCCAGGCCTCCGGCGCGCTCTCGCCGACGTCGCCGAGGACGCGGGCGCGGTGCCCGGCCGCCATGCCGTGCTGGAAGGCAACCGGAAAGGTGGCGAGGTCCGCCTCGCGCATGCCGAGCCGCGAAAGCCCGCTCGGCGAAAGCGCCAGCATGCTGGTGCCGGGCAGGCCGCGCGTATCGCCATAGCCGAGGCGATCGTCGAGGCGCTGGAGATACTCCGCGCACTTTTGCGGGTCGTCGCAAAAGCGCAGGAAAAGCGCCCGCGAATGGCGCAGGAAGCCGAGCCCGCCGAAGACGAGGGTGGGGATATCGGCGTCCTCCAGGGCGGAGGGCGTTCGCGGCGTCGAACCGAAGCTCGCCAGCCAGTCCGCGGCCTCCGCCTCGGTGCCGGCATGGGCGATGCCCTGGCGGATGGCGCAGTTGGTGCGGATACGGTTCAGCGTCAGCTGCGGATAGGCCGAATACCAGACCCAGGTCACCTGCTGCTGGCGGCGTGACCAGCGCCTCAGCCTGTCGCCGTCGCGCGCGCCGCCGCCAAGAAGGCTCGTCGTTCGCGGAAAGCCCCGGGTGTTGCTCCAGATGCCGGTGACGCCGCGGGCGGCTCGCTCGATGAAATCTTCCAGATAGCTTTCCCAGGCGCCGTCATAGTTGGACATGAAGAGAAGCTGGTTGGTGCCCGGCAAAAGGATCCAGCGGGCGAAATGGATGACGCCGGTATTGGAAAGAAAGCCGGGCCGGGAAAAATGCGCGCCGAGCGTGCCGGCGACCCAGAGGCCGACCCGCAGGGCGAGGTGGCGCAGGCGCCCCGGCTTCATGACGGATGAGGAGGCAAGGTGGCTCTGCGCGGCGTGGCCCTCCCGCTTCATGTATTCGCCGACATGGTGCGGGTTCGGGGGAAGGTCCTCCGGCAGGTCGGTGCGCTCGGCACGGCGGAGGGCCGCATAGAGACCTCCGATGGCCGCGACCTGGAGAAGGAGGGCGATGGCGGTGCCGACGAGCGCGAAGGAGAGCCCGGCCGCCGACATGCCCGCCAGAAGCAGGAGGACGAGGAAAAAAAGGAGGTCGAAGAGAAGGAACGGCCACAGAAAGCTCGCCACCGCCGAGGAAAGGATCGGCCGGATGATCTCCGATCTCGGCGGCCTGTCCTGCAGCGAGGGCGCCGGCGCCGCGGTGAAGGCCCATTTCAGGCTCTCCTCGTCCCACAGCCGGCCGCGCACCGCGTTCAGCGTCGCGAGCGCCGTCGGCTCGTGGATGTTCTCGATCATCGTGGCGACCCTGGCGGCGAGATCGGCCTCCTGGCGCACCTGCCGGACGGTGAGGCCGGGCGTGCCGTCGAAATTGACGCCGGGGGTATCGAACCAGCCCTGGCCGACGGGGCGATGCGCATGCTCCAGAAAGCGCGGGAGGGGCGAATGGCCGAGCTCGGCATGGGCCGTCCTGCAGATGCGCAGGATTTCGTCGCCGATCGCCTCGGCGAGCTTTTCGCAAACCTGGGCGACGGTGCCGTCGGCATTCACCTCCAGGATGACGTGGCAGCGGCCTTCCCATTCGGGGGCAATCCAGATGCTCATGAAATGGACGAAGGCAGTCTCGTTGAGGGCGGTCGCGATCGACGGCCCGGCGGGGTTGCCGATCCGGTCGAGCTCGGCCTCGACATCGCCGCGGTAGCGGGCGGGGAAGGGGATCGCGATCGTCAGGAAGCTATGGGGCATGGCGCGACCTCCTCTACCGGTCGAACTCGACGACCAGGTGCCAGGGGAAAGGACCGAGATGCTTCAGTTGGCCGGCATCGCCGGGGGCGCGCCGCAGACCGTCCCGCGCGAGGAGCTGGCGCATCGTCTGGGTGATCTGCGCGCGGGCGATCAGCGCGCCGACGCACCAGTGCATGCCGTAGCCGAAGATCATGTATTCGTGCGGCGCGCGATCGGGGTCGAAGCTCGCCGGATCGCGCACGCGCTCCCTGTCGAACATCGCCGACTGGGTGCTGACGAGAAGGCGCGTGCCGGCGGCGATCTTCGTCTCGCGCGGCGTGCCGGCGGCGATGACGGTATCTTTTGCGCAGCCGCGGAAGGGGCCGGGGTTGATCGGCTTGAAGCGCGAGGTCTCCCGCAGGACGCGCCAGAGACGCTCGTCGTCGCCGTCGCGGGCGGCGGCGTGGGCGGCGGCCATGAAAGCGGGGCGGGAGAGCAGCGTTTCCAGCATGTTGCCCGCCGCCATCGTGTTGGTCGGCACGAAGCCGCTGATCATGCCGACGAAGAAGGCGCGGATCATCTCGTCGCTGAGGCCCTCGCTCTGCTGCATGGCGAGGAGCCGCTGCATGACCGGTCCCTTCGGGCTGCCGGCCTTCGCCGCCGCGATCGATCTGTCGATCAGATCGCGCAGCCGCCTTGCGCCGGCGCGCGCGACGCGGCGGCGCTTGGGGTCGTCGTCGATATCGGCGAAGAGGTAGGTGCTCATGGCGATCGACCATTCGGCGAGGGGCCGGCGCTCCTGCGGGGCGATGTCGAGGCCGTAATAGCGCTCCACCACCCTCACCGGGACCTCGGCGATGAGGTCCTGGACGGCGTCGAGCCGCCCCGGCGCGCGGGCGACGACATCGGCGGCGATCTCCGCGCTCAGGGGGGCCACGATCGCCGCCACGTCCTCATGGCGGAAGGCGCGCATCACCTGCTCCTGGATCTTCCAGTATTCGGGGCTGCGCGCCATGCCGAGGAGGAAGTTCGGGCCGTCGTTGAGGTCGGCGACCTTCTGGCCGAAGAGAACCGGAAAATCCTCGTCGCGGCCGAGCACCTCCTGCACGTCGTCGTAGCGCGTCACCAGGACGAGGTTGCGCCGGCGCAGGCGCAGGATCGGCCGGAAACGGCGCAAGAGGCCGAAGACGAGCTGGATATCGATCCGCTGGAGCAGGGAATCGTTGTCCCATTCGAGGTCGGCGCGATCGAAGGGCGGCAGGTCCTCGCCGGGACCGGCGGACACGTCGCTTGCACGAAGCTGCACCTCCTGGCGCATCGCAACATCCGTCATCGCCATGGCATCCTCCACGACCGGGGTCAGGCGACCCGTTTCAGCAAGGACCTCGCGGCCTGAAGCTCCGGCGGAGCGTTTTCATCCCGGAACCAGGCGCATGTCCCGTCGAGAAGCTGGCGCGCCTCGAAGAACCTTCCCTGACGATCGAGCAGGCGCGTCAGGCCGGTCGCGGCGCGCAGCGTCCACAGCATCGCCTCGCGCTGGGCGGCGACATCGAGCGCGATGCGATAGCTGCGCTCGGCCTCCTCGAAGGCGCCCTTGGCTTCGAAGAGCTCGCCCCTGACGCGCCACATCTCGCCCTCGTCGCCGAAAGCGCCGCTCGAAGCCGCGATATGCTGGGCTCTCTCAAGCTCGGCTTCCGCCTCGGCCAGGCGCCCGGCCCGGCGGTAGGAAGAGGCGAGCCAGCGGTGGAAGACGGGCAGGTACACCCGCGAACCGCCGGCGGTGTAGAGATCGATGCCCTGCTCGATGAGCGAGAGCCCCCGATCCGACTCGCCAAGCTGGGAACAGGCGAGGCCGCGGAAGATGTGCACGAAGGCCCGGTAATAGGTGAGGGCGTGTTCTTCGTTGACCCGCTCCAGCTCCGCGAGCGGCTCAAGCGCGCCCTCCGGCGCGCCGAGAAGGAGCTCGGTGAAGGCATAGCCGTTCAGCGCATGGGCGACGCTGAGGGCGTGGCCCGATGCGCGCGCCTCCTGAAGCGCGCGCTCGCGCGCCTGGCGGCCCTCCTCGAAATGGCCAAGATAGATGAGCACCCATGAGAGGTAGCTCGTCATGACCACGCAGGCGTCCTCGACGGCGAAGGCGACGTAGATCGGCTGGTCTTCCGGGCGATAGAGCTCGATGCCCTTCTCCAGCCAGAGGCGCGCATCGAGGAAATCGCCGCGAACGAAGGCGGTAAGGCCCGTCGACCGGTGGCCGAGAAGCTGCGAGACGCGGTCGTTTCTCGCCTCGCCGATCTTCAGCAGTTCGCCGGCGCGTTCGCTCGCCGCCTCGATCTCGTTGCCGATGAAGGAATAGGCCCATTGGCCGTTGATCACGGCCGGCAGCTGGATCGGGCCGCCCAGCATATCGCAGAGGGCGCGGGCCCGCTCGATGGCACGGTAGGTCTCCGGCGAGGTGTAGCCGGTCGTGGCGATGTGCGACTTGGCAAGGGCGATCGAGATGTCGAGCTCAAGCTGGTGCCGCGCCGCGCCCGGCGGCAGCCCGGAAACGAGCTGGAGGCCGCGCTCCAGCCGGGCGATCGCTTCCAGAATGGCGGAGCGGGCGAAGGCCTGCTTGCCGGCCTTCAGCCAGTATCCGACGGCCTTCTCGGTGAGCCCGCCCTCGGCGGCGTGATAGGCAAGCAGCTCCGGGCGCTCCTCGGCGGATTCGGCGAATTCCTGCTCGAGCGTCGTCACGATGCGGGCATGGAGCGAGCGCTGGGTGCCGCGCAGCATGGAGGCGAACGCCGCCTCCTGCAGCAGCGCGTGCCGGAAAGCGTATCTGCCGCGCGAAGGGCCGGTGAGCTGCAGCAGGAGCCCGGCCGACGCCAGCCGTTGCAGCGCTTCCTCCAGTTTCGGCTGCTCCATGCCGGTCAGCGCCGCCAGAAGCTCGGCGGGAAACTCACGGCCGAGAGCCGCTGCGATCTGGAGAACGTGCTTGATCTCGCCGAGCCGGTCGAGCCGCTCCGTCAGCGAGGCCTGGAGGGTGATCGGAACGCCGAGGCAAGCGGGATCGTCGGCCCGGCCGCGGCCGCCGCCTTCCACCGCCTCCGCCACGGCTTTCGTCAGCTCCTCCACGAAGAGCGGGACGCCGTCGGCGCGCTCGATGATGGTCTCGACAATCTCCTCCGGCAGGGCGCTGTCGCCGACGAGGGAGCGCATGAGGGCGGCGCAGTCTTCCCCTTTGAGCGGGCCGAGCTGATGGTGATGGACGTCCGGGCCGTGCCAGCCGGGACGAAATTCCGGCCGCGTGGTGACGAGGAGCAGGAGGGGGTATTCGTCTAGCCGCTCGACGACCGCCTGCAGGAGCTCCAGCGAACTCGGATCGGCCCAGTGGATATCCTCGAAGATCGCCAGCGTCGGGCGGCGATGGGCGACCACCTTCACAAGGCGCAGCAGCGCCTCCTTGGTCATTTCGCGCCGGCGCATCGGCGCTTCCGGCAGCACGCCCCGGCTGTCGGGCGGCAGCATCGAGAGAAGGTCGGCGACGAGAAGCAGATCCTCCGCCTTCGTGTCGCGACCGACCAGGAGCCGGTTGATCTTCGTCAGGTTGAAGGAGCGCCTGTCCTCCGCGGTGATGCCGCAGACCTGCGAGATCTGGTCGATGACCGGCTGAAACGGCGAGGCCGTCTGCTGGCGCGCGCAGTAGTAGCGCAGGACCGAGTATTCCTCCTGTCCGGCCTTTTCGGCGAGGGCGACGGCGAGGCGCGACTTCCCGATGCCGGCCTCGCCGGAGAGGACGACAACCTGGCCGCGGCCGGCCTTCGCCTCCTGCCAGTAGTCGCTGAGCGCGGCGAATTCCTCCTGGCGCCCGATGAGAGGCTGGAGCGCCTCGCCGCGATGGGCCTCGAAGCGGCCGACGGCCCCCGTCAGGGCGAGCGCCTGATAGGCCCGCCGGGGCCGGTCGAAGCCTTTGAGCGTCAACAGGCCGATGTCGCGGTAGACGAACTGCTCTCCCGCCAGACGGCGTGTCTCCGCCGAGACGAAGACGCTGCCGGGCGGCGCGGCCGATTGCAGGCGGGTGGCCAGAAACGGGGCCTCGCCGGCAAGGTCGTATTCGGCCGCTCCCGCGGAGCCGATCAGATCGCCGATCACCACCATGCCGGTGGCGACGCCGATCCTGAACTGGGGCCGGTAATCCCCCGGCAGGACGAGACCGGGCGCCGATTCGATGATCCGCAGAGCCGCGCGGACCGCCCTTTCAGCATCGTTCTCCTGTGCCTGCGGGTAGCCGAAATAAAGCAGCGCGCCATCGCCGAAATAGTTCGCGACATAGCCGTCGAAAGCATTCGCGACCTCGGTAATGAAGCGCAGGCAGGCCCCGACGAGATCGCCAAGATCCTCCGGGTCCATTCTCGCGGCGAGCGAGGTCGAATTGACGAGATCGCAGAAGAGAACGGTGAGCTGACGCCGCTCCGCCGAGGGTTGCCCGGTGGCGCCTTGGACGGGCCGCGGCCGCTGCGTGACCTCTTCTTGCCGTTGACGTAGCGGTACTCCGCATTCCGGGCAGAAGTTAGCCTCTGCATAGGTGGAGCCGCCGCATGACCAACATGCGATCGTCACATCAATGCACCGTGTTGAACGCCTTCACCACGCATTCTTCCTTAAAAGCGCTTCGTGATCAATAAGCGTTCTGGAGTAGGTAGCATAAACCTCCATATTTTCAGTTATTTACATCGTTTTTACATGTTAATTAGCGGCCGGGAGAAACGGCTTCTGTCGGATGGCGGGCGCTCTCGCCCGGCTGGGGCAATCTGCCGGGTGTTCCGACCCCTCGCGGCCTCTCGCTCCGGCGGCCGCGATCGCCGATAGTCCGCGGTAGGATTCGGCGAAGGGACAAGGTGGCCATGGCGGGGGAGAGGTTCGACATCGCGGTGATCGGGGCCGGCATCGCCGGTGCCTCGGTTGCGAGCGAGCTTGCGGGCGGCGAGGGCGGCAAGGCGGGACGGATCGTGCTCCTGGAGCGCGAGAGCCAGCCCGGCTACCACACGACCGGCCGCTCGGCGGCGCTCTTTTCCACCACCTACGGGCCGCCGGTGATCCGCGCCCTGTCGCGCGCCTCGGCCCGCTTTTTCGACGCGCCGCCGGAGGGCTTTGCGGCGCATGCGCTGCTTGGCCCGCGCGGCGTGATGATGATCGCGCGCGCCGACCAGAGCGCCCAGCTTGCCGCGCTGATGGACGAACTCGGGGAAGGCAGGGCGTGGCTCCTCGATGCGATCGAGACGCGGCGGCTGGCGCCGCTCCTGCGCGAAGGCTACGCGGCCGGGGCCGTGTTCGAGCCGGAGGCGCGCGATATCGACGTCAATGCGCTCCACCACGGCTATCTGAGGCGCCTGCGGGGAGCGGGCGGCGTCGTGAAGAACGATTGCGCGCTTTACGGGCTTTCCCGCGAGGGGGAGGCCTGGCGGCTCGAAACCGGCGAGGGGGCGATCCACGCCGATGTCGTCGTCAACGCGGCCGGCGCATGGGCCGACGAGGTGGCCGCGATGGCCGGCATCCCGGCGATCGGACTGGTGCCGAAGCGGCGCACGGCGCTGACGGTGAAAGCGCCGGAGGGAATGGAGCCTTCAGCCTGGCCGATGGTCGTCGATATCGAGGAGGAATTCTACCTGAAGCCGGAGGCCGGGAGGCTCCTGCTTTCGCCGGCCGACGAGACGCCTTCGCCGCCGTGCGACGCGCAGCCGGAAGAGCTCGACATCGCCATCTGCATCGACCGGATCGAGAGGGCTTTCGCGCTTCAGATCCGACATATCGAAAGTCGCTGGGCGGGCCTTCGCAGCTTCGTCGCCGACAAATGCCCGGTGGCCGGCTTCGAGACGGGGGCGCCCGGCTTCTTCTGGCTCGCCGGGCAGGGCGGCTATGGCATCCAGTCGGCGCCGGCGCTCGCCAAGGTCGCCGCCGCGCTTCTCGCGGGCCGGGAAATCCCGGCGGAGATCGCCGATGAGGGCGTTCTGCCGGCAGCGCTCAGTCCGGCGCGGCTTGAGGGACGCGGATAGAAGGCGGGCGCCTCAGCCGATCTTCTGCAGGATATCGCGCACGGTCTCGGGCGAGACCTCGGGGCGGGCCGCAAAGCCATGGTTCCTCAGCCGGTGGGTGAGGCGCTTGCGGTTGACCGCGAGGAAGTAGCGAAGATCGCGAAAGGCCGAGGCTGCGCCCGGAGGCGTTTCCTGCGCCCCGGCCTCCACGAGGCGCATGGAGCCGTCCCTCAACGGATAGAGCAGGGCCTCCTCATTGCCGGTCAGGGCGGGATCGAAGGCGATGCGGCGCTTCTGCAGGTGGATGTAGTCGAACTCGGTCTCCCCGCCGTCCTCGGCAATGCCGAAGAGGCGGTGATCGCGCAGGCGGAAGTAGCGGAACCACCTGTCCCCGACGAGCGGAAGCCGGTGGTAGGGCTCCACATCGCCGATGGAGGGCGGAAAATTGCGCCGCCAGGCGATGCTGCCTTCTTCGTCGAGCACCCTGAGGACGACATGCAGGAAGAGGAACTCGTCGAGGGCGAGGTGCCGGTCCGCTGCGAACATGCGCCAGTGCGGATAGCGCCGGTCGACCTCGAAAAGGACCTGCTGGGCGAGGCGGAAGCCCTCGAAATCGCCGAGCATCAGGTGCCCGTGCTTGCCGAAGACCTGCGGAGGGCCGGCCTGCGGGAGGGCGAGCGGCTGAAGCAGCCTGTCGGAATAGAGGCAGTCGATATCGGCCCATCCCCAGCGCCGGCCCGCGCCGGGGAGGGAGGGGAAGAGGAGATTGAGAAAGGGCTTCAGGTCGCAGATCTTGTAGGGATTGGCCTTCAGCCCGGCAAAGGTGATGCCGAGCGGGTTCGCCGCATCGAAGGCGGAGGCGAAATCGGCCTGGCGGATGCCGGGAATGTCGGCGGTCGGCCGGTCGCAGACGAGGATCAGCTCCACCTCGCCCGCGCGGCGCGCCAGCATGCGCATGGAAAGCCGGGCGAAGGGCGAGATCTCGCCGAGCCAGGGCAGCAGGATGACCGGCCTTGTCGCCGCCTCCGGCCCTTCCTCCCATTCGGGAAGGCTCGCTGAATCCGTGATGTCGAGCATGACGCGCTCCGCTGCCGCGGTCCCCGCCGCAGGGCCAACGGCTTTGGCCGAGAATCTTCCTCCCGGCGGCGCGGCGCAAGGATGCGGCAAGTTTGAGGTTAATCTAAACTACTGAGGGCTCGCGACGCATGGAAATGCCGGGCGGCCAAGGCGGGACGCTTCGCCTCCTTGCTCCGGAAAGGAAGGAGGGGCATTTCAGGCAAAAGACTTCGCACCGGGAGCCGCCGCCATGAGAAGCATCGCCGCCCTTTGCATGGGAGCCTTCCTCCTTCTTGCCGGCGCGCCGGCCAATGCGAACGATTCCACGGCGAGCCTCGATACGGGCGAACTCGTCCTCGTGCCGAACGCCGATATCGAGCTCCTGGAGGAGGACCTTTTCATCAGCCCCGAGCGGATCCGGGTGCGCTACCTCTTTCGCAATACCTCCGCCGAGCCGATCACGACGGTCGTCGCCTTCCCGCTGCCGCCCGTCGATCTCGGCGAGGATGTCGGCTACGCCATCTATCCGAAGGACCCGATCAACTTCGTCGATTTCCGTCTGTGGGTGGATGGCGAACCGAAACCGTTCCAGACCGATGCGCGCGCCATGGTGGGCGGGCGGAACGTGACCGATGTCCTTGAGGCCTCCAACATTCCGCTGACGACGTTCATCGAGGACATGCAGAGCTTCGACCAGCTCAGGGTGCGGCCCGACCTCATGCCGCCGGGCGTGATGGAAAAGCTCGAAGCCGAAGGTATCGCACGCGATGAGGACGGTTATTTCTCGCCGCAATGGACCACCTACGTCTCCTTCTACTGGACGCAGACCTTCCCGCCCGGCCAGACGGTGGAGATCGCCCATGCCTATGTGCCGGCGCCGACCGTCACCTTCTTCACCGGCTACGACATCGACGAGCGTACCTTCCACGACGATGTGTGCATCGACGAGGCGTTCGAGCGGGCGGCGCGCAAGAAGCTCCGGGCAACGGCCGACGACACGCTGGAAGCCAGGCTCCTCACCTACATCCTGACGACGGCGAACAACTGGCGCGGCTCCATCGGCCGCTTTCACCTGACCATCGACAAGGGTTCGACCGACACGCTCGTCTCGCTCTGCCGCGACGGGATTCGCAAGACCGGGCCGACCACCTTCGAATGGACGGCGGACAACTTCAGTCCCGACAAGGAACTGAAGATGCTGTTCGTGAAGCCGCTGCCCAACTACTGATCCCGCCGCCTCCCAGCGAAGCTCTTGAAGGACGCAAGCGGCGCGTCCATAACCGGGCAAAACAAGAAAGCCATCGACGACTGTCTGCGTTGGGAGGCGCGGGGGAGTATGCCGCTCGTCAAGATCGAGGGCATGCGTGAGGTCCATATGGGCTCCATGCAGGCTGAGATGGTGCGCGAAGAAGGCGGCGTGCGCTACGTGCGCTCCATCGAGCCGCTGGAGCCCTATGCCACCCGTCTGACCGACCGGCTCGACTGCTTCGCCCGCAGCACGCCCGAGACGATCCTCTTCGCCGACCGCGGGCCGGACGGAGAATGGCGCCGGCTGACCTACGCCGAGGCGCGGCGACAGGCCCGCGCGGTGGCGCAGGCGATCCTCGACCGGGGGCTTTCGGCGGAGCGGCCGATCCTCATCCTTTCCGGCAACGACATCGAGCACGCCATCCTGGCGCTGGGAGCGATGTATGCGGGCGTGCCCTATGCGCCGGTCTCGCCCGCCTATTCGCTCCTTTCCAGGGACCACGCCAAGCTGAAGCAGGTCGCCGAGCTCCTGGAACCCGGCCTCGTCTTCGCCGCGGACGGGCAAAGGTTCGCCTCCGCCATCGCCGACATATGGCGCCCGGGCATGGAACTCGTCGTGACGCGCAATCCCCCGGACGGGATGGAGGCGACGGCGTTCGCGGCGCTTTGCGAAACCGTGCCGAGCGAGGCGGTCGACCGGGCGACGGATTGGGTCGGTCCCGACACGATCGCGAAATTCCTCTTCACCTCCGGCTCGACCGGCACGCCGAAGGCGGTGATCAACACCCAGCGGATGATCTGCTGCAACCAGGTGATGATCCATCAGGCGCTCGCCTTCCTGAAGGACGAGCCGCCGGTGATGGTCGACTGGCTGCCCTGGAACCATACGGCCGGCGGCAACCACAATTTCGGCATCGCGCTCTACAACGGCGGCACGCTCTATATCGACGACGGCACGCCGACGCCCGAAGGGATCGAGAAGACGGTGCGCAATCTGATGGAGGTGGCGCCCACCCTCTATTTCAACGTGCCGAAAGGCTACGAGGCGCTGTGCGAGCACCTTCCCCGGAACCAGAGGCTGCGCGAGAACCTCTTCAGCCGGGTGAAGCTCCTGCAATATGCCGGGGCGGGGCTTGCCCAGCATGTCTGGGACGCGCTGGAAGGGTACGCGCGCCAGAGCGTCGGCGAGCGGATCATGATGATCACCGGCTACGGCTCGACAGAGACGGCGCCCTTCGCCTTCACCACCACCTGGCCGGTCGACCGGCCCGGCGAGATCGGGCTTCCGGCGGCCGGCATGGAACTGAAGCTGGTGCCGGCGGAGGAGAAGACCGAGCTGCGCGTCAGGGGGCCGAACGTGACACCCGGCTACTGGAAGCACGACGAGTTGACGGCGGCCGCCTTCGACGAGGAAGGCTTCTACCGGATCCAGGACGCGGTGAAGCTCGTCGATGCCAACGACATCAACAAGGGCTTTCTCTTCGACGGGCGGATGTCAGAGGATTTCAAGCTCTCCACCGGCACCTGGGTGAACCTTGCCTCGGTGCGCGGCGGGTTGATCGCCGCCCTGGCTCCGCATGCGCGCGACGTCGTCCTCGCCGGCCATGACGAGGATTTCGTCACCGCGCTCGTCTTTCCCGATCCAGACGCCTGCCGCGCGCTGATGGAGGGAGATGACGGGGCGGACCTTGAGGCGCTCTGCGCCGATCCCGGCGTGCTGCGATACTTCTCGCAAAAGCTCGCCGCTCATGCGGCGACGGCCACCGGCTCCTCGCGACGGGTGGAGCGGATGGTGCTGCTTGCCGAGCCCGCCTCGATCGATTCCGGCGAAATGACCGACAAGGGATCGATCAACCAGCGGGCCGTCCTGAAGAACAGGGCGGGGCTCGTCGAAGACCTCTACAGGGCCGATCCGCCCGCCCATGTCATCCTTGCCCGGAAAAGCACATGAACGAGACAAGCCGGGGGCTTCGGCTCCGCTTCGACGACGCCTACCTCCTCGGCGGCAAGCGCACGCCCTTCACCGACTATACCGGAGATTTCGCCCTCGTCTCGCCGATCGATCTCGGCATCAAGGCGGCGCGGGCGGCCTTTGCCGAGACCGGGGCCGAGCCCGGCGAGGTCGGCATGGTCATTGCCGGCTCGATGGCCCAGGCTTCCTTCGACGCCTATATGACGCCGCGCCATATCGGCCTTTATGCGGGCGTGCCGATCGAGGTGCCGGCGCATCTTTCGCAGCGCGTCTGCGGCACCGGCATCGAGATCATCCTGCAGGCGGCCGACCAGATCTCGCTCGGGCGGGTGGATCTCGCGCTGTGCGCGGGCACCGAGTCGATGAGCCGCAACCCGGTCGCCTCCTACACCTCGCGCACCGGCTTCCGTCTGGGGCAGGTGGCGTTCAAGGATTTCCTCTGGGAGGCGCTGATCGACCCGGCGGCCGCCGTCACGATGGGCGGGACGGCGGAGAACCTCGCGTCGCGCTACCAGATCTCGCGCGAGGAGGTGGACCGCTACGCGGCGCGCAGCTTTAAGAGGGCGCTCGCGGCGCAGGTCGACGGGTTCCTCGGCGGCGAGATCGCGCCGGTGAAGACGGAGGTTTTCGAGATTGCGGGGCTTCAGCCGCGCGGCACCCGGCTTTCCCGCAAGGTGGAGGCGGTGGAGGCCGACAGCCATATCCGCTCCTCGCCCTATGAGGTGCTGGCGAAGCTGAAGCCCGCTTTCGGCGGCGTGCAGACCGGCGGCAATTCCTCCGCCATCGTCGACGGGGCCGCGGCGGTGCTCGTCGCCTCCGCGTCGCAGCTCGGCGGGAGGAAGCCGCTGGCGAAGATCCTGGCGGGCGCCTCGGTCGGCGTTTCGCCCGAGGTGATGGGGATCGGCCCCGCGCCGGCGATCCGCGCCGTGCTGGAAGAGGCGGGGCTTTCCCTCGGCGAGATCGACCGGCTCGAGATCAACGAGGCTTTCGGGGCGCAGGTCATCGCCTGCATCCGCGAGCTGGGCCTTGAGGAAGACAAGCTCAACGTCAATGGCGGGGCGATCGCCATCGGCCATCCGCTCGGTGCGACGGGCGTGCGGCTGACGCTTACCCTGGCGCGCGAATTGAAGCGCTCGGGAGGGCGCTACGGCATCGCTTCGGCCTGCATCGGCGGCGGGCAGGGGATCGCCATCCTGATCGAAAATCCGGACGCCGCGGGGGCCGCGTGATGTTCGTCTTCAGCCGCGAGATCGAGATCGAATGGGGCGATTGCGACCCGGCCGGTATCGTCTTTTATCCGCGCTATTTCGAGATGTTCGACGCGGCGACGGCGCGCCTCTTCGAGGCCGCGCTCGGGGAGAAGAAGATCGCCTGGACGAAGCGCTTCGGCATCCTCGGCATTCCGATGGTCGACACCCGCGCGAAGTTCTTCATCCCGTCGCGCTACGGCGACCATGTCGTGATCGAGAGCCAGGCGAGCGAAATCCGCCGCTCTTCCTTCGACATCACCCACCGCCTGCTGAAGGAGGGAAAACTCGCCGTGGAAGGCTTCGAGACGCGGGTCTGGACGGGGCGGAAGAAGGACGATCCGGCGAAGATCGGCTCCATGCCGATCCCGCAGGAAGTCATTGCGGCGCTCTCGGTGGGCTCTTCTAGCTCTTCAGCCGCCAGCCGGTCCTGAAGATCCACCAGATGGCGATGAGGCAGGCGAGCATGAAGAACGCCGTCATGCCGAGGCTGATGGCGACCGAGACGTCGGCGATCCCGTAGAAGGACCAGCGGAAGCCGGAGATCAGGTAGACGACCGGGTTGAGCAGCGTCACCTTCTGCCAGAAGGGCGGCAGCATCTCGATGGAATAGAAGCTGCCGCCGAGAAAGGTGAGCGGCGTGATGATGAGGAGCGGGACGATCTGCAGCTTTTCAAAGCCGTCCGCCCAGATGCCGATGATGAAGCCGAAGAGCGAGAAGGTGAGCGCCGTCAGGACGAGGAAGGTCAGCATCCAGACGGGATGCTCCACGCGCAGCGGCACGAAGAGCGTCGCCGTCAGAAGGATGATGGCGCCGAGGATGATCGATTTGGTCGCCGCGGCTCCGACGAAGGCGATGACCATCTCCAGGAACGAGACCGGCGCGGAGAGGTGCTCGAAGATGGTGCCGGTGAATTTCGGGAAGTAGATGCCGAAGGCGGCGTTGGTGACGCTCTGGGTCAGCAGCGACAGCATGACGAGGCCGGGCACGATGAAGGCGCCGTAGGAGACGCCGCCGATCTCGTCGATGCGCGAGCCGATCGCCGCGCCGAAGACGACGAAATAGAGCGTCGTGGACAGGACCGGGGCGAGGATGCTCTGCAGCAGCGTGCGCGCCGTGCGGCTCATCTCGAAGTGATAGATGGCGCGGATGGCGTGGACGTTCATTGCTTGTCCTCCACCAGAGAAACGAAAATCTCCTCCAGCGAGCTTTCGCGCGTCTCCAGATCGCGGAAGCGGATGCCGGCCTGCGAAAGGTCCTGGAGGAGCTGGGTGATGCCGGTGCGGTCGCGCGCCGTGTCATAGGTATAGACGAGGCGGCACTTGTCCTCGGTCAGGGCAAGGTCGTAGCCGGAAAGCGCGGCGGGAATTTCCGCGACCGGCTCGTTCAGATAGAGCATCAGTTCCTTGCGGCCGAGCTTGCGCATCAGCTCGCTCTTCTCTTCCACGAGAATGATCTCGCCCCTGTTGATGACGCCGACGCGGTCGGCCATCTCCTCGGCTTCCTCGATGTAATGGGTCGTCAGGATGACGGTGACGCCCGTCTCGCGCAGCTGGCGCACGAGGCGCCACATATCGCGGCGCAGCTCCACGTCGACGCCGGCGGTCGGCTCGTCGAGGAAGAGGATCTCCGGCTCGTGGGCGAGCGCCTTGGCGATGAGGAGGCGCCGCTTCATGCCGCCGGACAGCGTGATGATCTTGGCGTCCTTCTTTTCCCACAGCGAGAGGTCGCGCAGCACCTTCTCGATATGGGCCGGGTTTCTCGGCTTGCCGAAGAGGCCGCGCGAGAAGGAGACGGTGGCCCAGACACTCTCGAAGGCGTCGGTGGCAAGTTCCTGCGGCACGAGGCCGATCATGGAGCGGGCGGCGCGGTAATCGGCGATGACGTCGTGACCATCGACGGTGACGGAGCCGGAGCTCATATTGACGATGCCGCAGATGATGCCGATCAGCGTCGTCTTGCCGGCGCCGTTCGGCCCGAGCAGGGCGAAGATCTCGCCGCGCTCGATTTCGAGGCTGATGCCCTTCAGGGCTTCAAAGCCGCTCTCGTAGGTCTTGGAGACGTTTTCGACAGAAAGGACGGGTGCCATCGGGGCCTGATAGCGGAGAATTTCGGGGAGGGGAACGTGAAGCGCACTTAGGGGCGCGCGGAGCGAGGGAAAGTGGCGGGCCGTTTTTTCACCCGACAAGGGCCGCCCGTGCCCGCCGCTCGCGTTCCTTGAGGGCGACGTAGATCACGGCGAAGACGACGGTGAGCGCCACGAAGATGACGCCGATGACGTTGATCACCGGCGAAAGACCGAAGCGGAAGCGCGAGCCGATCTCCGTTACCAGCGTCCAGTTCCCGCCGATGGCGAAGACGGTGGTGTTGTAGTTCTCGATCGACTGCAGGAAGGCGATCACGCCCGCGGTAAAGATCGTGGGGGCAAGGAAGGGGATGGTGATGCGCCGGAAGACCATGAAGTTGGAGGCGCCGAGGTCGAGCGCGGCCTCCTCCAGCGCGCGGTCCTGGCGCTGCAGGCGCGCCATGAACATCAGCATGGAATAGGAGGCGATGAAGGTCGCCTGCGCCATCATGGCGAGGAAGAGCCCGCCGGCGACC
Organism: Afifella sp. IM 167; assembly: GCF_020144925.1. Taxonomy (GTDB): domain Bacteria; phylum Pseudomonadota; class Alphaproteobacteria; order Rhizobiales; family Afifellaceae; genus Afifella. The sequence continues at coordinate 517,583 of NZ_NSLC01000001.1, read as the reverse complement.
CCGATGTTGCGCCAGAAGATGAGCGTGGCGATGCCGAGGATGATGCCCGGCGTCAGGATCGGCGAGACCAGCACGCCATAGAGGATCCCGCTCCAGCGCGATTGCAGCCGCGTCAGGATGAAGGCGCCGGAAAGCCCCAGCGGCAGGGCGACGGCGATGACGCCGAAGCCAATGAGGATGGAGTTCCACAGGCCCTGCAGCAGGCGCTCGTCGCGGGTGAGCTCGACGAACCATTTCAGCGTGAAGCCCTGCCACTGCGTGACGGAGGGATAGGAATAGGAATTGAAGGCCGCCGCCGACATGACGAGGAGCGGGGCGAAGAGATAGACGAAGAAGAGGACCAGGTAGAGGTTGAGCACCTGGTTCGACCAGCGCCGTGCCGGCGCCCGCTCCACCGCGACCGTCCCGGCATCCGCCGCGGCCGTCATCGTCCCCGTCTCCTGAGGTCGTCGCTCATCTGGCCCCTCATCTGGCGATATCGCGGACGCCGACGCGGAAGACCAGCATCATCAGGAAGATGAAGAGCGTGCAGACGATGAGCAGCGTGAAGGCGTAGGCCGCGCCGTTGTTCCAGTTGTTGGATTCGAAGAACTGCCGGTAGATCGTCTGGCTGAACCAGTCGCCGGAGGTGCCGCGCGTCATGATCTGCGGCACCGAATAGGAGCCGGCGGAAAGCATGAAGGTCATGATGCAGCCGACGGCCATGCCGGGCTTGGCGTAGGGAATGACGACGCGCCAGTGGATCCGCCAGGTGGAGGCGCCGAGGTCGCGGGCCGCCTCGACCTGATTTTTGTCGAGCGTTTCCAGCGTGTTGTAGATCGGGAAGACCATGAAGAGGATATAGGCGTAGACCATCGCCACGAAGACGGCGCCCGGCGATTGCAGGAACGGAATCCATTGCTGAGTGGCAAGGTCGGTGACGCCGATCCAGTCGAGCATGGTGTTGAGGACGCCCTGGTAGTCGAGGATCATCAGCCAGGCGTAGACGCGCAGCAGCTCGTTGATCGCGTAGGGGATGATGAGGCCGAGCATCAGGAAGGCGGCGCGGCGGGGCGTGGCGACCTGGGCGATCGCATAGGCAACGGGATAGCAGACGACGAGGGCGAGCACCGTCACCATCGCCGCATAAAAGATGGTCCGCAGGAAGATCTGGAAGTGGAGCGCCGACATGCGCGTGTAGTTGCGCATGGTATAGACCTTGCGCGGCTGCTTTTCCTGTTCCTCCAGCCCGGCGATCTCGCGCTTCTTCGCCTCGATGCGGCCGGCGATCTCGTCCTTGCCGGGGCCTTCGGCGCGGGCCAGATCGAACTTCATGGTGGAAAGGTCCGCATAGGCGCGATCGATCTTCAGCGAGATGTCGTTCGGCTTTTCCTCCACCCAGAAGGAACGCTCGGCCATGAAAAGCTGCGGCACGAGGATCATGCCGAGGATCCAGAGCGTCGTCAGGCCGATGAAGATCGCCGTCAGCGGGCGGCCGTAGCTGCGGACGAGTTCAGTCACGGGCAAGCCGCCCGGAGGTCAGCACCAGTCCGTCATCGGCGCTAAAGCCGATCTGCTGCTCGCCGGAAAGCTCGCGTCCCGCCGCGCCGCGGTTCGGCAGGTGCAGGACGATGCTTTCCTCGTTGCGCTTGAGGAAGAGATTGACGAAGGGGCCTTCCAGGTCGCGCCGTTCCACGTCGGCCGAGATGACGTTGTCCGGCAATGCGCCGTTGACGAGCTGCATCCGCTCCGGGCGCACGCAGAGGACCGCGCTCGCGCCGGCGGCAAGGCCGTCGCGGTTGCGTCCGCGCAGCGGTCCGAAGGGCGTGTCGAGAAGCGCAAAGCCGGCCTCGGCCTCGATGACGCGGCCGGCAAAGACGTTCTGCTCGCCGACGAAGGTGGCGACGAAGGGCGTCTGCGGGTCGTCGTAGAGCCGGTCCGAGGCGGCGACCTGCTCGACCGCGCCCTTGTTCATGACGGCGATGCGGTCCGACATGGTCAGCGCCTCGCCCTGATCGTGGGTGATGTAAATGAAGGTGACGCCGGTCTTGCGCTGGATCGCCTTCAGTTCGGCGCGCATGTGCTGGCGGAGCTTAGCGTCGAGGGCCGAGAGCGGCTCGTCGAGAAGGAGGACGGCAGGTTCCACGGCAAGGGCGCGTGCGATGGCGACGCGCTGGCGCTGGCCGCCGGAGAGGTCGCCCGTCCTCTTTTCCTCGTGACCGCGCAGCGCCACGAGGTCGATCAGTTCCATCGCCCGCTCGCGGCGTGCCTTCTTCGGCATGCCGCGGGCCTCCAGCCCGAAGGCGATGTTCTCCCACACGCTCATCAGCGGGAAGAGGGCGAGGTTCTGGAAGATGAGGGCGGTGGGCCGGCGGTTCGGTCCGATGTCGCCCATATCCTCGCCGCCGATCAGAATGCGCCCGGCGGAAGGCGTGAGGAAACCCGAGATCATCCGCAGGATCGTGGTCTTGCCGCAGCCGGACGGACCCAGGATGGAAAAGAACTCTCCGGCACGGATGGTGAGGTCGGTCGGCGCGACGGCGACGACATCGCCGAAGACCATCGACACGCCCTGAAGCTCGACGTCTTTTCCGTGCATGGCTCTCTTCCGGTGACGGCGGATACCTGCGGAGAAAGAGCGGGGGCGCGCGGCCCCCGCGAATGTCACGACGCGCCGGTCAGGCGTTGGTCAGCTTCTCGGAATATTCCGAGCGGAGGGTGGCGAAAAAGTCGGTCTGGGCCGGCCACCACCACAGATTGTCGATGGCGGCCTGGTCCGGATAGGCCATCTGGAAGGCGGCCTTGAGGTCGTCCTTCAGGTATTCGGCGGTCCCGACGGCGGCGGAGTTGTAGCCCGTGTTGTTGGCGAACATGGCGCCGATCTCGGGCTGCATGAGGAAGTTCATGACCTCATAGGCCTGGTCGACGTTTTCCGCGCCCGCCGGGATGGCCATCGTGTCCGTCCAGGCGAGGCCGCCTTCCTTCGGCATGGTGTAACGCCACTTCTTGTCGCTGTCGCGGTGGAGCTGGATGCCCGTCGTGTCCCAGGTCTGGCCGATCGTGCAGCCGGCGTCGGTGAAGGCCGCCGTCGCCTCGGTGGCGTTGTTCCAGAAGGCGCCGATGTTCTTCTTGTGGGCGATGGCGTAGTCGGTGACCGCCTCGAAGACGCGGCGCGATTCCTCTTCCGACTTGTACATGTCCATGGCGCGGTTGGAGGGAACCTCGCCGATGGCGTCGAGATAGAGGGCAAGGCCGGTCAGGACCGACTTCTGGCGCGCGGCGACCTTGCCGGCCATGTCGTCCTTCCACAGGTCGCCATAGGAGATCGCGCCGTATTCGAGGTCCGGAAGGGCCTGCGAATCCCAGGTCATCGCCTCGGTGCCCCAATCGAAGGGGACGAGGAAGCGGTCGCCGCGGTGCGTCGCGCCGAGATTGATGGAGGCGCGGTAGATCGACGGGGTGATCCGGTCGAGCTTCAGCCTGGCCTCGTCGATCGGCTGCAGGAGGTCGTCCTTGTAGTAGTTCGGGCCGGTGTCGACGGACGGGAAGATGAGGTCGAAGCCCTTGCCGCCGGCAGCGCGCAGCTTGTTCTCGCACTCCTCGTTGGAGCCATAGGTGGAGACGTTCATCTTGATGCCGGTCTTCTCCTCGAAGGCCTGCTTGATATTGTCCTGGATGTAGTCGCCCCAGGCGAAGACGTTGACCTCGCCGGATGCGGCGAGGGCGCGCGAGGAGCGCAGGATTGCCGGTGTGGACAGGAAAGCGGCGGTGGCGGCACCGCCCCGCAGCACGGTGCGACGGCTAATGTGGGACATTGTCGAACTCCCAAGAGAGCCGACGCCCCTTGCGTCGGCCGATATCGTTTTCGGAATCGAGCGACCGGAATGGTTGCCGGTGGCAGCCGTTACCTTGGTTAATTTGCATTTGTATGACGCCCGCAACCACAACGGCAAGCGGTGACAATACAACCGCGCCGGCAGCCGGACGAAGCGCTTCAGTGCATGGTGCGCGGCAGGAAGAGCACGATCGCCGGGAAGGCGACGAGGATTGCGAGGCGCACGACATCGGTCAGCACGAAGGGAAAGACGCCGCGGAAGATGGTCGGCAGCGGCACGTCCCGCGCGATGGTGTTGATGACGAAGACGTTCATGCCGACCGGCGGGGTGATGAGCCCGAGCTCCACCGTCATGACGATGATGACGCCGAACCAGATCGGGTCGAAACCGAGATGCTGGATCACCGGGAAGACGATCGGCACGAGGAGGATGATCATCGCCATGGCGTCGAGGATGCAGCCCATGACGAGGAAGAAGAGCAGGATGACGGCGAGCGTGCCATGGGCGCCGAGATCGAGGCCGACCAGAAAGGCGGTGATTTTCTGCGGCGTCTGCGTGACGGCGAGAAAATACCCGAACAGCACCGCGCCGATGAGGATCGTGTAGATGGCGACGGACGTGCGCAGCGCTTCGGCGAGGCTGTCGATGAGGACGCGCGGGCCGAGCCTGCCGCGGGCGATGCCGATGAGCCCGGTCAGCAGCGCGCCGACGGCGGAGGCTTCCGTCGGGGTCGCAAGCCCCAGATAGATCGAGCCGATGATGGCGATGAACAGGAGGAGGACGGCCCAGACGCCGCGCATGGAGGCGAAGGCCTCCGCCCAGGAAAACGGCTCGCCCTCCGGCAGATGGCGGCGATAGGCGATCCGCACGGTCGCCATGTACATCAGAATGGCGAGGCCGCCCGGCACGACACCGGCGATGAACAGGCGTCCCACATCCTGGTCGGTGATGAAGGCGTAGACGGCGAGCACCACGGAAGGCGGAATGAGAATGCCGAGCGTGCCGCCGGCGGCGATCACCCCGGTGGAGAGGGCGTCGGAATAGCCAAAGCGCCGCATCTCCGGATGGGCGATCTTGGTCATCGTGGCGGCGGTGGCGACCGAAGAGCCGCAGATCGCCGCAAAGCCGGCGCAGGCGCTGATCGTCGACAGAGCCAGGCCGCCGCGGAAGCGGCCGAACCAGGCGTGGCCGGCGCGGAAGAGCTCGCGCGACATGCCAGCATTGGTGGCGAGCACGCCCATCAGGACGAAGAACGGGATGAGGCTGAGATTGTAGTCCGTCACCGTGCGGATCGGGGAGGTGGCGAGCTGGGCGAGCGCCGGGCGCCAGCCGACGATGGCGGCAAAGCCGGCGATGCCGACGAGCCCCATGGCGACGCCGATCGGCACGCGCATGGCCATCAGCGCGAAGAGGCCGACGAAGCCTCCGATGGCGACGAAATCGGATTCACTCATAGCCGGTCTCGCGCCGGGCGTCGTCGATGCTCTCGTGCTCCTCAAGGCTGCCATGGCCCGCCGCCATGAGCACGATCTTGGCAAGGGTCGTGACGAGGGCGGCGGCGAGACCGGCCCAGATCAGCCACATGATCGGCCAGATCGGCATGCGAAGGTCGGAGGTGACCTCGCCGCTCACCATGGTCCTCTCCACCCGGCCCAGGATCTTCCAGGCCAGAAGCGCGGTGAAGAGAAGCAGGACGCACCAGGCGGCGACGTCGAACCAGCGGCGGATGCGGGGCGGCAGCATCAGGGCGAAGAGATCCACCTTGATGTGGCTTCCGCGATAGCCGACGGAGGCAAGGCCCCAGGTGATCGCCGCGCCGATGAGCAGGCGCGTATAGTCGAAAGCGTCCGGGATCGGGCTCGCAAAGGCGTAGCGACCGATCGCCGAGACGACGATGACGAGCGTGAGAAGGCCGAGCAAGGCGCCGGCGACAATCTCAATCAGGCGCGAAACGTGGTCGAGGAAGCGCGCGATACGGGTCACTGATCCGATCCGGGCAAGCTTTGCGGCGGGCTTTGCGACAGATGCGGGCGCTTGCCCGCAAGGGGCGGCGACGGCGCCGCCCCGCAGGACACGTCAGTAGAGCGCGTCGTGCTTCTTCAGGGCGGCGACATACTCGTCGTAGATCTGGTCGGCGTCGTAGCCCTTTTCCTCGACGGCCTTCTTCCACTCTTCCAGGAGCGGCTTGGCCGCCTCGCGCCACAGGGCGATCTCTTCCTCGGTCGGCTCGTAGAGGTGATGGGTGGAATCGTCGACCATCTTCTGGCGACCCGCGGCTTCCCACTTCGCCCAGCCATCGGAGAACTTCTTGGACCATTCGGGCGTGCAGTGCTCGTCGATCACCTTCCTGTCTTCCTCGCTCAGCCGGTCGTAGCTCAGCTTCGACATGACGGTCATCTGCTGCGAGACATAGAAGGGCATGTCGAGATGCTCGTGGAGGATCTGGTCGATGCCGAAGAGGTAGAGCGAGTTCCACGGGAAGGTCATCGCCTCGGCAACACCGTTCGCCAGCGCCTCGCGCGCTTCCGGCGCCGGGACCTGCACGGCCGCGCCGCCGAGAAGGCTGACGAAGCGGGCGATGGTGGCGTTGGCGGGGCGCACCGTCTTGCCGCTCACATCGGCCGGCACATGCACGGGAACCTTGGAATGGAAGGTGCCGGGATCGTGCGGGGTCATCACGCAGACCTTGACGTCCGGCATCTCCTCGCCGGCATATTTGGCGTACCATTCGTGCATCGCCGCGGCGCCGTCGGAGGCGTTTTTGACGAGGAACGGAATCTCCGTCAGCGCCACGATCGGGAAGCGGCCGGCGTTGTAACCCGGGTTGACGAAGGACAGGTCGACGATGCCGTCCCGCGCCATGTCGTAATGGTCGGGCGCGGCGCCGAGCTGCTGGGCCGGGAAGATGGTGATGTTGATGCGCCCGCCGGAATCCTCCTTGATGGATTCCGCCCAGGGCTCCATGCCCGTGGGCTGGATCGGGTGGGTCGGCGGCACCCAGTGCGACAGGCGCAGCTCGACCTCGGCCGCGCCCGCCACCGAGGCAAGCGAGAGCGTTCCGGCGGCAATGACGGCGGCGGCCGCCACAATCCATTTCTTCTGGCTTTTCATCTCTATTCCTCCCCTTCGGCCGGGCTTGACCCATCCCGAGTTCGACGCGCCTTTGCGGCGCTCTTGTTGTGCCTTCGGCCGCAAAGCCGAGGCTTCAAAGGTTGGCTCGAATTCCGCCGCTTGCCAAGGCGGAGTTTCTTCAGAACCGAGAGAGGTTCCGCGACCGCGCCGGCATCAGGCCGGGCTTACGCGGCGGCGCTCTCCAGGTCGGCCTCGTCCCCCTCCTCGCCGCGCGCGCCCTCGCCGATGAGGGCAAGCTCTTCCAGCATGCCGAGGAGGGCTTCCATCTTCTCAACGCCATAGGCGCTTTCCAGGCGCGCATAGACCGCCTCGATCGCCGGCGAGGCGCTGGCGATCAGCTTGCGGCCCTTCGCCGAGATGTCGATCTTGAGGCGCCGGCTGTCCTTGCCGTCCTGCTTGCGGGTGATGAGGCCGCGCTCTTCCAGCGCCTTGAGGATGCGCGTCATGGAGGGCGTGAGGAGGCAGGCGCGCGCGGAAAGCGCTGTGGCGTCGAAGGGGCCCGATTCATCCAGGATGCGCAGGACGCGCCATTGCTGCTCGGTGCATCCGTGTTCGGCGATCACCGGGCGCAGATGCATCATGAAAGCTTCCCGGGCACGCAGGAGAACGATCGGAAAAGCCCGGTGGGTATAGCGTAACGTCATCGTCAAATAGACCTCCGGGCCGGGTGCCGGGTTGTCATTCTAGCGACAAAGCCGCTCTGGCGTCGAGTTACACAACTGTCTCTGCCGCGACGGGATTGACCAGGGTTCCGACCCCTTCCACTTCGACCTCCACCTTATCTCCCGGCCGCAGCCATTTGGGCGGGTCGAAACGGGCGCCGGCGCCGGTCGGCGTGCCGGTGGCGATGAGGTCGCCGGGCAGAAGGGTGGTGAAGGTGGAGACGTATTCGATGATGTGGTCGATCGGAAAGGACATCGAGGCGGTGGTGTCGGACTGGCGGATTTCGCCGTTGACGCGCGTCTGGATCTTCAGGTTCTTCAGGTCGAGGGCGGAAAGATCGGTCTCGATCCAGGGGCCGAGGCCGCCGCTGCTGTCGAAGTTCTTGCCCTGGGTGACGTTGAACTTGGCGTGGCGCAGCCAGTCGCGGACCGTACCCTCGTTCATGATGGTCAGGCCGGCGATGTAGCCATGCGCCTCGGCGCGGGGAATGCGGCGGCCCTTCCTGCCAATGACGAGGACGATCTCGCCCTCATAGTCGAGCTCTTCCGATTCCGGCGGGATCAGGACCGGCTTGCCGTGCGGCACGAAGGACAGCGGCGTGCGCATGAAGATCGACGGATATTTCGCCGGATCGCTGCCGTCGCGGTATTCGGCGTTGCGGTTCTGGTAGTTGACCCCGATGCAGAGGATTTTCGGGGGATTGGTCAGAGGCAGATCGAGCTCGATATCGGAAAGCAGAAGGTCGGCGGGGGATCTTTCCGCGAGCGCCGAGGCCTCGGCGAGGCGGCTTTCGGCGATCAGCCGGCGGGTGGAGGAAATGCCCATGCGCGCGGCGAGGTCCACGACGACATCGTTGCCGTTCTCCTTCTTCACGGCGCCGGCCCTCAGGCCCTCGGCGGAGCGGAAGGTGACGAGCCGCATCAGACCATTCCCGCCCGTTCGAGCACCGCGTCGAGGCGCTTTTCGAGGTCCGGCGAGGCCGGCACGAGCGGCAGGCGATGCTCGTTCCGCGGCAGGATGCCGAGGCGCTTCATCATGTATTTCATCGGGATCGGGTTCACGTCCCAGAAGATCGCCTTGTTGATCTCAAAGAGCCTGCGGTGCAGCGCCCTTGCGGCAAAGAGGTCGCCCGCCCAGACGGCCTCGCACATCTCGGCGAGAGGCTTCGGATTGAGGTTGCCTGCCGCGTTCATCAGGCCGCAGGCCCCGACCGCCATCATCGGAAAGGAAAGCTCCTCCAGCCCGACGAAGATTCTCAGATCTTCGTCGACCTCGGCCAGCACGTCCGAAACGAAGGCGAGATCGAGAGAAGCATGCTTCATTCCTACGAAAGTAGGGCAGGCCGCGTCGATTTCCTTCACCGTCTCCACTTTCACGTCGACAGCGGCGCGGCCGGGGATGTGGTAGATCATCCAGGGCTTGTCGTGCAGCTCGTTGAGCGCGCGGTAGTATTCGAGGATGCCGCGCTGTGGCGGGCGGGAATAATAGGGGGTGACGATGAGGAGCGCGTCGACGCCCGGCCTGCCCGCGGCGTGGCGTGTGAGTTCGGCCGTCTCGGCATAGGATTGCGAGCCGGTGGCGGCGACGACCTGGATGCGTCCTGCCGCGGCCTCCAGCGCGACGTCGACGAGGCGGTTGCGCTCGGCGAGCGTCAGCGAAGAGGGTTCGGAGGTGGTGCCGTTGACGAGGATGCCGTGAGAGCCATTTTCAACCTGGAACTCGACGAGGCCGGCATATGCCGCCTCGTCGACGGCGCCGTCCCTGAACGGCGTGATGAGGGGAGGGATCGAGCCCCTGAGCGCGGTCTCGTCGAGCTTCAGCAATCGTCCCTCCCGGCATGCGCGCATTTGACAGCGCGGTCGTTGTTGTGTAGTTAACATGTTAATAGAAGAGCCGTCAACGAATGGCGGCCGGCCTCTTGTGCAGGTGATGCAAGGCGTTCGGGAGGCGCCGGCCATGCCTCATTTCACGATCGAATATTCCGCCAATCTCGACGGCGATCTCGACATGGTCGCCTTCTGCGAGATGCTGAAGAAGGCCGGGATCGAGACGGGCGTCTTCGAGGAGCCGGGCATCCGCGTGCGGGCGCTTCGCTGCGATGCCTATTCGATCGCCGACGGAAATCCGGCGAACGCCTTCATCGACATTTCGGTCCGCCTTCGCGCAGGCCGCGAACTGGAAAGACGCAAGGCGGCGACGCAGCACATCTTCGCGGCGGCCGAGGCTTATCTGGAAGAGATGTTCAAGGCGCGCCCGCTCGCGCTCTCCTTCGAGATGCGCGACATTGATCCCGAGCTCAGCCCCAAGCGCAATTCCATCCGGGAACACATGAAGAGGGCTGGAGCCAAGGCGCAGGCAGGCTGAGAAGACGACATGGCGAGCCTTGAGGACAACCTGAAGAAAGCCGAGACGCATCTCGCCCGTTTCAGGGACGGGATCGTTCTCAACCAGATCGGCGGCGAGGCCGTGCCCGCAGCTTCCGGCGAGACCTTCGAGGTCATCTCGCCCGTCGACCTCAGGCCGATCGCGCGCGCTGCCAGAAGCGGCGCGGAGGATATCGACCGGGCCGCCAAGGCTGCCAAGGAGGCCTTTGCCGGCTGGGCCGGCATGCCCGGCAAGGAACGCAAGAAGCTGCTGCACAGGATCGCCGACGCGATCGCCGCGCGGGCGGAGGAAATCGCCCTCACCGAATGCGTCGATACCGGTCAGGCCTGGCGCTTCATGTCGAAGGCGGCGCTGCGCGCGGCCGAGAATTTCCGCTTCTTCGCCGACCGGGCGCCGGATGCGCGCAACGGGCTCGCCCTGCCGGCCGAGGGGCAGTTCAACTACACGACCCGCACCCCGATCGGGCCGGTCGGCGTGATCACGCCGTGGAACACGCCCTTCATGCTGTCGACCTGGAAGATCGCCCCGGCGCTCGCGGCCGGCTGCACGCTCGTCCACAAGCCGGCGGAGTTCTCGCCGCTGACGGCGCGGCTTCTCATCGAGATCGCGGAAGAGGCCGGACTGCCGCGCGGCGTCTGGAACCTCGTCAACGGCCTCGGCGAGGAGGCTGGCAAGGCGCTGACGGAGCATCCGCTGATCCGCGCGATCGCCTTCGTCGGCGAGAGCGCCACCGGCTCGGCGATCATGGCGCAGGCCGCGCCGACGCTGAAGCGGGTGCATTTCGAGCTCGGCGGCAAGAACCCGGTCGTCGTCTTCAAGGATGCCGATCTCGATCGCGCCGCCGAGGCGGCGGTCTTCATGATCTACTCGCTGAACGGCGAGCGCTGCACCTCCTCGAGCCGGCTCCTCGTGGAGGCCGATATCTACGAGGACTTCACGCGCAAGATCGCGGAAAAGGCTCGCGCGATCCGGATCGGCCACCCGCTCGACCCGGAGACGGTCGTCGGGCCGCTCATCCATCCGACGCATCAGGAGAAGGTGCTCTCCTACTTCGATATCGCCCGCCAGGAGGGTGCGACGATCGCCCTCGGCGGCGAGGCGGCGGAGGGGCCGGGCGGCGGCTGCTACGTCAAGCCGACGCTCTTCACCGATGCGCGGCCGGACATGCGCATCGCCCAGGAAGAGATCTTCGGACCGGTGCTGACGGCGATCCCGTTCAGGGACGAGGGCGAGGCGCTCGCCATCGCCAACGGCGTTTCCTACGGGCTCACGGGGTATCTTTGGACGCGGGACGTGGCGCGCGCCTTCCGCTTTTCAGAGGCGCTGGAGGCGGGAATGATCTGGGTGAACTCGGAAAATGTGCGGCACCTGCCGACGCCCTTCGGCGGCATGAAGGCCTCCGGCATCGGCCGCGACGGCGGCGATTATTCCTTCGATTTCTACATGGAGACGAAGAACATCGCCTTCGCCACGATGGACCATCCCATCACCCGGCTCGGCGGCTGAGGCGGCCATGCCGATCCCCAGGCCCAACCTTTATCCGCCCTTCAACATCGTCCGGCTTTCGCATGTGGAGCTCGCCGTCACCGACCTTGGTGCCTCGCGCGCCTTCTATGTCGACACGCTCGGCCTGCAGGTTACCGACGAGGACGGCGAGGCAATCTATCTGCGGGGCATGGAGGAGCGGGGCCACCACTGCCTCGTCCTCAGGAAAGGGCCGGCGTCGGCGGCCAACTCGCTCGGCTTCAAGCTCTACGACGAGCCGGACCTCGACAAGGCGGAGGCCTTCTTCCGCGATCTCGGGCGAGACATCGAATGGATCGAGCGCCCCTTCCAGTCGCGCACGTTTCGCACGAGCGATCCGCAGGGCATTCCGCTCGAATTCTACACGCGCATGCAAAGGCTCGCGCCGATCCACCAGCAGTACCGGCTCTATCGCGGGGTGAAGCCGCTCCGCATCGACCATTTCAACTGCTTCTCGCCGGATGTCGACGAGGCGGTTGCCTTCTACAACGAGATCGGCTTCCGGGTGACGGAATATACCGAGGACGAGGAGACGAAGCGTCTGTGGGCCGCCTGGACGCACCGCAAGGGCGGCGTCCACGACATCGCCTTCACCAACGGCACCGGCCCGCGGCTCCACCACATCGCCTTCTGGGTGCCGACGCCGCTCAACATCATCGACCTTCTCGATCTGATGGCGAGCACCGGCTACGTGAAGAACATCGAGCGCGGACCGGGACGGCACGGCATTTCCAATGCCTTCTTCCTCTATGTCCGCGACCCGGACGGGCACCGGGTGGAGCTCTACTGCTCGGATTACCAGACGGTCGATCCCGATCTCGAGCCGATCAAATGGGACCTCAAGGATCCGCAGCGCCAGACGCTCTGGGGCGCCCCGGCGCCGCGCTCCTGGTTCGAGGAGGGCACCTGCTTCGTCGATACGCCGGTGAGCGAGGCGCGCCTCAAGGCGCAGCCGATCATCGCCCCCTGACAGGCCGGGTGCGGTCCATTCCGCGCCCCAAAACCAGCGAGAGCGAGGAAACATGGCGAAGGACGAGCTGAAGGCCGAGAAGGAGAAGGCGCAGGCCGACGAGAACTTCCAGAAGGGGATCGCGCTTCGCCGCGAGATGTTCGGGCAGGCCGGAGCCGAAGACCAGATCGAGGCGGCCACCGATTTCAACCTGCCGCTCCAGGACGTCGTCACCCGCATCTGCTTCGGGGAGGTCTGGCAGCGCCCGGTCCTCGACAAGAAGATGCGCTCCATCATCACGCTGGCCATGCTCGTTGCCATGGGCCGCAGCCACGAGGTGAAGATCCATACCCGCGGCGCCATCGCCAACGGCGTGACCAAGGAAGAGATCCGCGAGCTTCTCCTGCATTCGTTCCTCTATTGTGGCATCCCGCTCGCCGTCGACGGCTACCGTTCGGCGAGCGAGGTGCTGAAAGAGCTCGGGCTGGAGTGAGGCGATGAGCGGCAATGAAAGGATCGGCTTCATCGGCATCGGCAATATGGGGGTGCCGATGTCGGCCAACCTTGCCCGGGCCGGGTTCGAGGTGACGCTCTTCGATGTGGATGCGGCGCGGGCAAAGGCGCATGCCGAAGAGATCGGCGGCAAGGCCGCCGCCACGCTGGCGGAACTCGGCAAGGCGGTCGACGTCGTCATCACCATGCTGCCGACCGGACAGATCGTGCGCTCCGTCATGCTGGAGATGGAGGGCGGCCTCGCCAGCCATCTCGGGCAGGGCGCGCTCCTCATCGACATGAGCTCTTCCGATCCGATCGGCACGCGCGAACTCGGCGAAGCCCTCAAGGAGAAAGGCATCGCCTTCGTCGACGCGCCGGTCTCCGGCGCCGTGCCGCGGGCGATCGCCGCCACGCTCGCCATCATGGTGGGCTCCGACGATCCGACCGCCACCGAGCGGGCAAAGCCCGTCCTGTCGCCGATGGGCCAGAAGATCTTCGAGACCGGGCCGCTCGGCTCCGGCCACGCCATGAAGGCGCTGAACAACTACGTTGCCGGGGCGGGCTTCGTCGCCTCCTGCGAAGCGCTGATCGTCGGCGAGAAATTCGGGCTCGATCCGAATGTCATGGTGGAGATCATGAACGTCTCCACGGGGCGCAACTTCCACACCGAAAATACGCTGAAGAAAGAGGTCGTGGCCGGCCATTTCGGCTCCGGCTTCGCGCTCGCGCTGCTCGCCAAGGACGTGAAGATCGCCGCCGACCTCGCCAGTGGCCTGTCGCTCGACGTGCCGCTCGCCCAGCTCACCAGCCGGCACTGGCTCGAAGCACGCGACGCGATCGGCGGGGAGAACGACCACACCAAGGCCTATACCGTGTGGAAAGAGCAGGCCGGCGCCGGAAAGAGCCGGGCCGGCGGGGAGGGCGAACGATGACGGATCTTGCCCGCCATATCGTGACCTCCGCCACGCCCGAGGAGGTCTGGGCTCTGATCGGCGATTATTTCGCCATGGAGAGCTGGCATCCGGGCGTCGCCGCCTGCGAGCGGGAAGCCGACGGAAAGACCCGCCGACTTACCCTGCCGGACGGGGCGAGCATCCGCGAGGAGCGGACCGACGACGGCATCCTGCCGCACGCCTATGCCTATTCGATCGTGGAAAGCCCCCTGCCTCTCAAGCGCCATGCCGCCACCCTTGCCGTCACGCCGCAGGGCAAGGGCGCGCGGGTCGACTGGCAGTGCGAGTTTGCCGCCGAGGCCGGCGCCGAGGAGGTGGTGGCGGGGATCCTTGCCGGCGTCTTCGAGGCGGGCCTTGCCGAGATCGAGGCAAGGCTCGCGGGAGCCGGCGACAGCAAGGTCTAGCTCTAGGGAAGCTTCTCGCCCTCCGGCGGCCAGTAGACGTTGCCGGAATGGGTGACGGCGCCGCGGTTGGCGGGGCGCACGACAGCGGCGTATTTTTCCAGAAGCCCGCCATGCGTCGGGCGGAAGGCGTAGGGCGCCTCGGCGCGCCGCCGCGCCATCTCCGCCTCGTCGACTTCCAGCGTCAGCGTGCCGATGCCGGGGCTCGCATCGACGGCGATCATGTCGCCGTCGCGCACATAGGCGATCGGCCCGTCATCGGCCGCTTCCGGGCAGAGATAGCCGATCGACATGCCGCGTGTGGCGCCGGAGAAGCGGCCGTCGGTGACGAGCACGACCTTCTCGCCCATGCCCTGGCCGTAGAGGAGGGCCGTGATGCCGAGCATTTCGCGCATGCCGGGTCCGCCCTTCGGTCCCTCGCCGCGCACGACGATGACGTCGCCAGGCTCGCAGGCGCGCGCCTGCACCGCCTTCTGGCAGGCCTCCTCGCCGTCGAAGACGCGGGCCGGGCCGCGATGGGTGAGGCGCTTCAGGCCCGCAACCTTCAGCACCGCGCCGCCGGGGCAGAGATTGCCTTTCAGAACGATGAGGCCGCCATCCGGCGAGATCGGTGCGGTATGGGCGCGGACGATCTCTCCGTCCGCCGCGGGGGCGCCGTCGAGCTCCTCGGCGAGCGTGCAGCCGGTGAAGGTGAGCGCCTCGCCATGGAGGTGGCCGCCGGCCAGGAGCTCGGCGAGGATGACGGAAGTGCCGCCGATGGCGTGGAGATCGCGGGCGAGGAAGCGCCCGCCCGGCTGCAGATCGGCGATCAGGGGCGTGCGTGCGAAAACCTTCGCCACATCGTCCATGGAAAAATCGATGCCGGCCTCGTGGGCAACGGCCGGGATATGGAGAACGGCATTTGTGGAGCCGCCGGTGGCGGCGACGACGGCGCAGGCGTTTTCCAGCGCCTGGCGGGTGACGACGTCGCGCGGCAGCGGCCAGTCCTTCTCCACCGCTTCCATCAGCGCCTTGCCGGTGCGGCGGGCGAGCGGCGCGCGCTCGGAAAAGACGGCCGGGATCATCGCCGAGCCGATCGGGGCGAGGCCGAGCGTTTCGGAAACCATGCCCATCGTGTTCGCCGTGAACTGGCCGGGGCAGGAGCCGGCCGTCGGCAGGCAGGCATGGGAGAGGGAAGAGAGCTCATCCATGCCGACGGTGCCGGCGATGACGCCGCCGATCGCCTCGTAGGTGTCGATGACGTTGACGTCGCGGCCGTCGAGCCGGCCGGGCATCGTCGCCCCGCCATGCATGACGACGGAGGGCACGTTGCATCGGACCATGCCCATCATCAGGCCCGGCACGTTCTTGTCGCAGCCGCCAATGCCGAAAATGCCGTCGAACTGGTGGCCGCGCACCGTCGCCTCGACGCTGTCGGCGATGAGTTCGCGCGAGATCAGCGAGAAGCGCATGCCGGAATGGGCCATGGAGAGCCCGTCGGAAACGGAGACGACCGGGCATTCATGGCCGATGCCGCCGCCGGCATAGATGCCCGTCTTGGCGTGTGCGGCCTGGGCGGCAAGGTTGAGATTGCAGGGGCTCATCTCGCCGCCGGTATGGATGACGGCAAGGTGCGGGCGCTCGATCTCCTCGTCGTCCTGGCCGATGCCGTAGAGAAACGAGCGCGTGGTGGCGCGGATCAGCCCTTCGTAGATGGTGGGGGAGCGGCGCGGCGAACGGCGCTCCCTCGGCGGCGTCCTGGCCGGCTTGTGCTGCACGTCTTCCTCCCGGTCCTGGCTCAGTCGGCTTCCAGATGCAGCCCGCAATCGAGCCGCAGGATCTCCCCGGTGACAAGCGGCGCGCCGCCCAGCAGCCATTCTATGGTCTCGGCGACATCGTCCGGCTTGCCGATCCTGGCGAGCGGCGTCTTTTCGATCTGCACCTTCCGGCGGTCCTCGAAGCGCTGCGGCGCGAGGCGCTGAAGGAAGCCGTCCTCGACGAGGGCCGGGCAAATGGCGTTGACCCGCACCTCGGGGCCGAGCACGCGGGCGAGCGAGTAGGTCAGCGTGTTGAGGGCTCCCTTGGAGGCCGCATAGGCGATCGAGGATCCGCCGCCCGTGAAGGCCGCGTAGGACGCGATATTGACGATGGCGCCGTTGCCCGAGGCCTTCAGATGCGGGGCGGCGGCGCGCGCCATGAGGAAGGGGCCGACCGTGTTGACGGCGTAGATGGCCTGGAAATCGTCGGGGGAGAGATCGTCGAGATCAGCGAGCGGCACGATCTTGGAGATCCCCGCGGCATTGACGAGGCCCGCGAGGCCGCCGAAGCGCGCGACAGCGGCCTCGACCATGGCGGTGCAGCTCTCCTGCCTGGTCACGTCGAGGTGCTGATAGAAGAGGCCGGCCCCCGCTTTTTCCGCAGCCTCCGCCACTTCGGCGATCATTTCGTGCTCGGCGGTGTCGAAATAGCCGGCGGCCACGTTCCAGCCGGCACGGACCAGGCGGAGCGCTGTGGCCGCGCCGATGCCGGAGCCGGCGCCTGTGACAATCGCTGCCCTCGGCATCGTCTCACCTCCCTCGCCCGGCGGGGCGTTCGATGTTATCCCGGCGCCCGTGTCCCGGCGTGCGGCCGGGCGCTTTGCTGGCCGCCTTTCGCCTTGCCAGGGCGGAGGGGCCGGCGTTTACTTAACATGTTATAGATCGGACGTGCTAGAGTACCGGCCAAAACCAGAGACAGGAAGGCGGGAGGATCCATGACGGTGATGAGCGGCGGCGAAGCCATCGTCCGCCAACTGGAAAAGCACGAGATCGACACGGTCTTCGGCCTTCCCGGGGTCCAGACTTACGGCCTCTTCGATGCGCTGGCGCGCTCCAACAGCATCCGCACCGTGGGCGCGCGCCACGAACAGGCTTGCGGCTACATGGCCTTCGGCTATGCCCGTTCGACGGGCCGGCCGGCGGTCTTTTCGGTGGTGCCGGGGCCGGGGATGCTGAACGCCGGCGCGGCGCTCCTGACGGCGCTCGGCGGCAACGAGCCGGTTCTGTGCCTCACCGGCCAGGTTCCGACCCAGTTCCTCGACCGCGGCTACGGGCACCTGCACGAAATGCCCGACCAGCTCGCCACGATGCGCTCCATCACCAAGTTCGCCGACCGCATCGACACGCCCGCCATGGCGCCCTACCGGGTCGCCCGTGCCTTCCAGGAGATGACATCCGGACGCAGCGGGCCGGCGGCGCTCGAAATGCCGTGGGACCAGTTCACCGCAAGGGGAGAGGTCGAGCTCTTCGAGCCGCTGCCGTGTCTGCCCGATCCGCCCGTCGACGAGGCGCAGATCGCGGCCGCGGCGAAGCTGATCGGCGAGGCGAAGGCGCCGATGATCTTCGTCGGCTCGGGTGCGATCGAGGCCGCGGAAGAAGCAAAAGCGCTCGCCGAGAGGCTCGAGGCGCCGGTGCTCGGCTTTCGCTCAGGTCGCGGCATCGTTTCCGAAGCCGAGCCGCTCGGCTTCAACATCGCCCATGCCTACGAGCTGTGGGCGGAGACCGATCTCGTCATCGGCATCGGCACGCGACTGGAGGTGCCGGGCTGGCGCTGGTCGTGGCGTCCCGAGGGTCTCAAGGTCATCCGCATCGATATCGATATCGCCGAACTGCGCCGCTCGCGCCGCGACGCCGACATCCATGCAAGGTCACGCCCGGGGGCTGCCGCGCTTCTGGCCGAGGTGGAGCGTCTCGGCCTTTCCCGCAGCGGGCGTGGGGAGAAGATCGCCGCGGCCAAGGCGAAGGCGGAAGGCGAGATCACCGAGATCCGCCCGCATGCGCAGTATCTTGCCGTGCTGCGCGAGGTGATGCCGGAGGACGGCATCGTCACCGACGAGCTCTGCCAGGCGGGCTTTGCGTCCTGGTACGCCTATCCGGTCTACCGGCCGCGGAGCTTCGTCTCCTCCGGCTACCAGGGCACGCTCGGCTCCGGCTTTCCGACGGCCCTCGGCTGCAAGGTCGCACATCCCGACAAGCCGGTCGTGGCGATCACCGGCGATGGCGGCTTCATGTTCGCCGTGCAGGAGCTTTCGACCGCGGCGCAATACGGGATCGGCGTCGTCACGCTGGTCTTCAACAACTCCGCTTTCGGCAATGTGCGGCGCGACCAGGAGACCCTGTTTGAGGGGCGGGTGCTGGCTTCGGAGCTGAAGAATCCGGACTTCCTGAAGCTCGCCGACGCCTTCGGCGTCGACGGGGCACGGGTGACGAGCCCGGCCGAGCTGAAGCCGGTGCTGGAGCGGATGCTCGCTTCCGGCAGGCCGGGTCTCATCGAGATTCCGCTGGAGCTGCGGGAAGAATCGGTCCCCTGGCGGTTCATTCACCGGCAGGCGCCCGGCAAGTAGGGAGCGGCGGGGGCTGGAGACCGCCGGCTCAGGCGCTGGCGGCGGCCCTGCGCCTGGCCTGCGCGAAGGCGCGCAGGTCGAACTGGGGGTCGTCGATCTCCGCCTCGGTGACCTCGACCCCGAGCTTCATCAGCGCGCGCACGGCCATGTGGTCGGCGGGGCGGTTCACCGATTCCACGGCAATCAGCTTGCCCTTGCGGAAGACGAAGATGGAGAAATCCTCGCCCTCCCTGTCGCCCCGGATGACCGTCCGGTCGGCGCCGAAGGGCAGGCCGACCATCTGCAGCTTCAGATCCGACTGGTCGCTCCAGAACCACGGCACGTCGGCGTAGACGACCGGCTTGCCCATCACACGGGCGGCGACGCAGCGCGCCTGATCGACGGCGTTCTGCACCGATTCCAGGCGGATGGCGGCGCCGGCGTGCACGTTCGGATGGTTGGCGCAGTCGCCGATCGCCGAGATCGCCGGATCGGAGGTGCGCAGGTATTCGTCGACGACGATGCCGTCCTTCACCTCGAGCCCCGCCGCCTCGGCGAGCTCGCTGTTGACGAGGACGCCGATGCCGAAGAGCACGATGTCGGCCGCGATCGTGCGGCCGCTGGTCAGCTCGACGCCGGTGACGTGGTCGTTCTCGCCGATGAGGCGGGCAACCTCGGTGCTCGTCAGCACCTCCACGCCGCGCTGGCGGTGGGCGTTCTCGAAGAAGGCCGAAAGGCTCGAGGTCACGGCGCGGGCCATGACGCGCGGGGCGAGCTCGATCACCGTCACCTTCTTGCCGAGCTTGGCGGCGCCGCCGGCAAGCTCCAGGCCGATGAAGCCGCCGCCGATGACGACGATGTTCTTCGCGTCGCCCATGCGCTGCTTGAGGCGGTTGGAATCGGCGAGGGAGCGCACGCCGAAGACGCCGTCGAGCTCGCTGCCGGGCACCGGCAGGGGCCGATTGCGCACGCCGAGCGCCAGGGTCAGGTGGTCGTAGGTGAGGCGGCGACCCGATCGCAGCTCGATTTCCTTTGCGGCCCGGTCGATCGCCGTTACCGGCTCGCCGAGAAGAAGCTCGATGTCGCGGTCGTCGTAGAACTTGACGCCGCGCAGGAGGAGGCCCTCGGCGGTGACGGCGCCGGTCAGGTAACCCTTGGAAAGCGGCGGACGCTGATAGGGAAGGTCCGGTTCCTCGCCGACGAGGACGATGCGCCCGTCGAAGCCTTGCTCGCGCAGCGAGGCGGCGAGCTGAACGCCAGCATGCCCGGTGCCGATGATGATGTGGGTCTCGTCTGACATGGCGCCCTTTCCTATTGCCGGCCGATGCCTTGCGCAACAAGCGAGACGAGGGCTCTTCGACACAGGCGGAGATCCGTTCGGAACCGGCAGCGAAAAGGCCCCTGTCGGGGCCTTTCTGTCGGGGCTTGCCGGGAAGCGGCTCTAGACGTTGAAGAAGACGGTTTCCTTCTCGCCCTGCATGTGGATGTCGAAGCGGTAGAGGCCGTGAGTGTCCGGATCGGGCTCGGCGAGAAGCGTCGCGCGGCGCTCTTCCGGCACGCTTTGAAGGACCGGATCGGCGGCGTTCCTCTCCGCCTCGTCGGCGAAATAGATGCGCGTATAGGCGTGCGTGAGGAGGCCGCGCATGAAGACGATGACGGTGATATGGGGCGCCTCGCCCTCGCCGACGGATCCCGGCTTCACCGTCTCGAAGTGGAAGCGGTTTTCGGGATCGACGCCCGTGCCCTGCCGGCCGAAGCCCTTGAAGCCGGTGTTGGAGCCGCGGGCCCCTTCCGAGCTATCGGCGGGATGGGCGTAGCGGCCTTCGCCGTCAGCCTGCCAGATCTCCACCATGGCGTCCGGGACCGGCTTGCCCTCGCCGTCGAAGATGCGCCCGACGATGCGGATATGCGTGCCGGGCACGGTATCGTCGGCGACCTTGCCGGAGGCGATCTGGGTGAAGGGGTAGCGGTACTGCTCGGCGGTCAGGCCGTAGGCGAAATAGGGGCCGACGGTCTGCGACGGGGTCTGCTTTAGAAGCTCGCTCATCGTGTGTCCCTCAGCTGCGGTTCTCGAAGGGCGTCTCGCCGCGGCCGCGCAGCACGATGTCGAAAACGTAGCCGAGGGCGAAATCCGGTTCCGTCACGCCGAGCTCGAAGCGGGAGATGAGCCGCTCGCGGGCATTTTCCGGCGTGCCCTGGTAGATCGGATCGAAATCGAGGAGCGGATCGCCCGGAAAATACATCTGCGTGACGAGGCGCGAGGCGATCGTCGGGCCCAGCAGCGAAAAATGGATGTGCAGCGGACGCCAGGCGTTCGGGTGGTTGCCCCAGGGATAGGCGCCGGGCTTGATCGTATAGAAGCGGTAGCGGCCCTCTTCGTCGGTGACGCAGCGGCCCGCGCCGAGAAAGTTCGGATCGAGCGGCGCATCGTGCTGGTCGACGAGATGGACATAGCGGCCGGCGGCATTGGCCTGCCAGACCTCGACCAGCGTATTGCGCAGCGGTCTGCCTTCCTCGTCGAGAAGGCGGCCGGTGACGACAATGCGCTCGCCGAGCGGCTCGCCATTGCGGCGCGCGTTTTTCGTGAGGTCCGCATCGAGCGGGCCGACCGCCTCGTGGCCGTAGACCGGGCCGGTCGTTTCCGAGAGGCGATGGCGGATCGGGATGAGCGGGCGCGTCGGCGCGCGCAGCGGCGTCGAGCGATATTCCGGGTAGAGGTAGGGCGGGTGGCTCTGCCAGTCGCGGGTGGTGGCTTGATCGGTCATCGGCATCACCTTCGAGTTGTTCAAATCCTATCCTCGGTGGCGGAGGCGGAATGTGCGGCGTCCTGCCGCATACGCCTTTCCGCAACGCCGAGATGGGCGTGCAGCGCATCGGCATCGGCGAGGAGATCGGCGCTCATCGCCCGGTGCACGATGGCGCCGCGCGCCATGATCAACGCCTCGTGCGTGAAGGGAAGGATCTTTCGCGCCTTCTGCTCCACGATGATCGCCGAAAGGCCTTCCTCGGCGATGATCCGGCGCAAGGCGGCCAGCAGTTCGTCGACGATCACCGGCGCCAGCCCCTCCAGCGGTTCGTCGAGGAGGATGAGCTTCGGATTGAGGGCGAGGGCGCGGCCGACCGCCAGCATCTGCTGCTCGCCGCCGGAGAGTTGGCTGCCGAGGTTGCGGCGCCGCTCCTTGAGGCGCGGGAAGAGCGCGTAGATGCGCTTCACGTCCCACGGGCCTGGGCGGGCGATGGCGGTGAGGTTTTCCTCCACCGTCAGCGAGACGAAGATGTTGCGCTCCTGCGGCACCCAGCCGATGCCGGCGGCAGCACGTGCCTCGGGCGATTTGCCGGTAATGTCCTCGCTGGCCAGACGGATCGTCCCGGCCTTCATGGTGGTGAGGCCGACGAGGGTGTTGATCAGGGTCGTCTTGCCGACGCCGTTGCGGCCGAGCAGGGCGAGCGAGCCGCCCTCGATGAGGGAGAATTCGACGCCGGAGAGGACGACGGCGTTGCCGTAGCCGGCGGAAAGATCGGAGACAGAGAGAAGCTCACTCATCGCCGCCCTCGCCGAGATAGACCTCTCGCACCCGCCTGTCGGCCTCGATCTCGGCCGGCGTGCCGGCGGCGAAGATCGCCCCGTTGACCATCACCGTGATCCTTTCGGCGAAGGAAAAGACGAGGTCCATGTCGTGCTCGATCAGAAGGATCGTCACCTCTTCGGGGAGGGCCGCGACGATCTTGAGGATGTCGGCCCGCTCCTCCTCCGGAACGCCCGCCGCAGGCTCGTCGAGCAGCAGCACCTCCGGATGGCCGGCGAGGGAGAGGGCGATCTCCAGGAGCCGCTGGCGGCCATAGGGCAGGCGCGAGGTGGGTTCGTCCATGAACTCGGCAAGGCCGAAACGGTCGAGAAGCTCGGCCGCGCGGGCGAGCGCCGGCTCGTCGGCGGCGATGGAGGAGAACCAGGCCGCGCCCGTACCCCGCGCCTCGGCGGCGGCGAGCGCCAGCGCCTGCAGCGGCGTCATTTCGGGAAAAAGCTGGTTGATCTGGAAGGTGCGCGAGAGGCCGCGCTTCACCCGCCGGTCGGGGGCGAGGCGGGTGACGTCCTCGCCGGCAAGGCGGATCTGCCCGCCGCTCGGGCGGAGCGCGCCCGTCAGGAGGTTGATGAAGGTCGTCTTGCCGGCGCCGTTCGGGCCGATCAGGGCATGGCGTGCCCCGCGCTCCAGGGAAAAGCTCACATGGTCGGTTGCCGTCAGGCCGCCGAAGCGGCGCGACAGATCGATCGTTTCGAGCACCGGCGTCATGGCGCGTCCTCCCCGCCGGCGGCGGGCGCCTTTGCGGCGCGCCTTGCCGGGCGGCCGGGCAGGAAGGCGGCGAGCCGGCCGAGCCCGCCGGTCATGCGCTCGCGGCCGACGAGGACGATGGCAACGAGCAGAAGGCCGATCCAGAACTGCCAGTATTGCGGCGTCATGCCGGAAAGCCAGTCCTGCATGAGCTTGAAGATCACCGCGCCGAAAATGCCCCCATAGAGATAGCCGGTGCCGCCGATGACGAGGACGAGGAGAACCTCGGCGGAGCGGTGGAAATCGAGAACGTCGAGGGAGACGAATTGCGTCGTCTGGGCAAGCAGCACGCCCGCAAGGCCCGCTAGGCCGGCCGAGACCGTATAGATGGCGACGAGGCGCCGGTTGGTGTCGATGCCGAGGAAGGCGGCGCGGCGGCGATTGCCCTTCACCGCCTTCAGCGATCTGCCGAAAGGCGAATGCACGAGGCGCCGGGCAAAGAGGAAGGCGGCGAAAAGCACCGTCAGCGAATAGAACCAGGCGGTCTGGCCGGTGAGATCGAAGGAAAAGAGGCCGGCTATCGGATCGACCGTCATGCCGTAGAGGCCGTCCGTGCCGCCGGTGAGGCCGGAAAAGCGGTTGGCGAGCTCCAGCAGAATGAGCTGCAGGCCGAGGGTGATCATCAGGCGGGTAAGGTCGGAGCCGCGCAGGATGAAGAAGCTCGTGGCGAAACCGAGCAAGGCAGCGGCCGCGCCGCCGGCCGCAAGGCCGAGGAGCGGCGCCCCGAAGCCGTTGGCGGCGAGGATGCCGGCCGTATAGGCGCCGGCCCCGAAGAAGGCGGCATGGCCGAGCGAGACGATGCCGGCAAAGCCCAAAATGAGATCGAGCGAGACCGCGAAGAGGGCGAGGATGGCGATCTCGTTGAGGAGGAAGGCTTTGGAGGGAAACAGGAAGATCAGAAGGGGCAGGGGAAGCCAGACGAGGTATTCGAAGGGCTTCAGCGCGGCGGAGCGCATGAGACTGGCGCGCGCCGCTTCCAGCGTCGAGGGCTTTGCCTCTCCGCTCATCTGGCCGCCGAGCGGGCAAAAAGGCCTTCCGGCCGCACGATCAGGATCGCCACCATCAGCGTGTAGATGACGAAGGCCCCGAAATCGGGGAGGTAGTATTTGCCGGCAACGTCCGCGACGCCGAGGATGATGGAGGCGATGAAGGGGCCGGTGATCGTCGTCGTTCCGCCGACGGCGACGACGATCAGGAAGTAGATCATGAACTTCAGCGGAAAGGTCGGATCGAGGCCGAGGATCTCCGCGCCCAGCGCGCCGCCGAGGCCGGCAAGGCCGGAGCCGACGGCGAAGGTGACGGCGAAGATGGCGCTGACGCGGATTCCGAGCCCGCGCGCCACGGACGGGTCGTCGACGGCGGCCCTCAGCTGGCTGCCGAAGCGCGTTCTGGAGGAGACCAGTTGCAGCGCCAGCGTGAGCAGCCCGCAGATGACGATGATGAAGAGGCGGTAGACGCCGACGCTCACGCCGAAGAATTCGAAGCGGCCGCGGAGCGAGGCGGGAAGCTGGATGATCTGCTGCTGCGAGCCGGCGACGAAATCGATCGCCGCCACCGCCATGAAGACGAGGCCGATGGAAAACAGCACCTGATCGAGGTGGTTGCGGTCGTAGAGATGGACGTAGAGCGTCCGCTCCAGCACCGCGCCGGCAAGCGCCGTGACGAGGAAGGCGGCCGGCAGGCAGAGGTAGAAAGAGACGCCGTAGCGGTTCATCAGCACGACGGTCAGATAGCCCCCGGCCATGGCGAAGGCGCCATGGGCAAGGTTGATGAAGTTCATCAGCCCGAGGGTGACGGCGAGCCCGCAGGCCAGGATGAAGAGAAGCATCCCGTAGGCGAAGCCGTCGAAAAGGATTGTGAGCACGGGGCCTGCCTCGTCAGGGAGCGCCGGGCGGCCCGGCGCTCCTCTTCCGGTCAGCCTTCCTTGGCCGGATCCTTGACGGCCTCGAACGTCTCCTGCTCGACGTTGTAGAGTTCGCCGTCGACGCTCTTCACTTCGCGGATGTACATGTTCTGGACGATGTCGCGGGTCTTCGGATCGATGGAGATCGGGCCGCGCGGGCTTGTCCAGGCGAGGCCCTTGATCGCCTCCATCACCTTCTCGCCGTCCGTGTCGCCCCCGGTCTTCTCCAGCGCCTGATAGATGAGCGCCATGCCGTCGTAGCCGGCAACGCCCATGAAGTTCGGCCGCATGCCGTCATTGGCCGCCTTGAAGGCCTTCACGAAGGCGTCGTTTTCGGGCGAATCGTGGGCGACGGAATAGTGGTGCGCGGTGACGGTGCCGAGTGCCGCCTCGCCCATGTCGTTGAGGATGTCGTCGTCGACGACGTCGCCGGTGCCGATCAGCCTAATGCCCGCCTCGCCGAGGCCGCGGTCGCGGAACTGCTTCATGAAGGCGGCGCCGGCGCCCGACGGCACAAAGACGAAGACGGCGTCGGGGGAGGCGTCCTTCACGCGCTGCAGAAACGGCGCGAAGTCCGGATTGCGCAAGGGGACCTGGATCTCCTCGACGATCTCGCCGCCGTTTTCGGTGAAGGCGGAGGCGAACCATTTCTGCGCGTCGGCGCCCGGCGCGTAGTCCGAGACGAGGGTGACGACCTTCTTGATGCCGTTCTCAGCCGCCCATTCGCCGATGATCACCGATGCCTGGGGCAGGGTGAAGGAGGTGCGTGCGATGAAGGGTGACTTCTCGGTGATGGAGGAGGTCGCCGCGGCCATGACGATGGTCGGCACCTTGGCCTGGGTGGAGATCGGGGCCGTGGCGAAGGCGAGCGGGGTGAGGCCGAAGCCGGCCAGGAAGCTCACCTTGTCGTTCACCACCATTTCCTGCGCGGTGCGCTTGGTCTGGTCGGGTGTGCCAGCGTCGTCCTTGAGGAGAAGCTCGATCTTCCGGCCGGCAACGGTATCGCCGTGCTTGGACATGTAGAGCCGGGCTCCGGCCTCCACCTGACGGCCCGTCGAGGCGAAGGGCCCCGTCATCGGCAGGATGAGGCCGATCTTGACGCTCTCCTGGGCGGCCGCGGGCGCGGAGAGCCCGAGGCCGGCGGCAAGGGCGATGGCGCCCACGGTGAGAAATCGCCTTCTGTCCATCATGATGCTGTCCCTCCCAAGCTGTTCTTGCTGGTGTCGCGGCTCTGGCGGCCACTTGCTGCCGGGAACGGCCTTGCCGGCCGGCGCTCGGCGGCGTGCACGCACGGCACGCCGTATCGGTCCCTTCTTCCTAGAGGCCCATCTCTTCTTAGGGTCCCATCAAGGCGGACGCAAAACCCGAAGATCCGGCCTTGCGCCCGGCTATCGTCAATAGCCCCAGACGTCGTGGGCGACTTCCACGCAGCGGTGGAGCTTCTTCCACTGGTCGTCCTCGGTGATGTCGTTGCCGTGGGCCGTCGAGGAGAAGCCGCACTGATGGCTGAGGGCGCACTGTTCCAGCGGGACATATTGCGCCGCCTCGTCGATCCGCTTCTTGACGGCATCCGCCGGTTCGACCTCCGCCTTCTTGGAGCTCATCAGGCCGAGCACGACGGTCTTGCCGGCCGGCATGAAGCGCAGCGGGGCAAAATCGCCGGAACGCTCGTCGTCGTATTCGAGGAAGAAGCCGTCGATATTCATCTCGTTGAAGAGGATTTCGGCGACCGGCTCATAGCCGCCCTGCGCCACCCAGGCGCTCTTGAAGTTTCCGCGGCACAAATGCACGGAGATCACCATGTCGTCCGGCCGACCTTCGATGGCGTCGTTGACGAGCCGGCAATAGAGGCGGGTGAGATCGTCCGGATCGTCGCCGCGCGACCTGGTGGTCTCGCGAATGGTCGGGTCGCAGAGATAGGCGAGGTTGGTGTCGTCCATCTGCAGGTATCGGCAGCCGCGGGCGGCGAGATCCTGCACCTCGGCGCGGTAGGCGGCTGTCAGGTCCCGGTAGAACGCTTCGAGGTCCGGATAGATCTCCTCGCTGATGGTTTTCCGGCCTCCGCGGAAATGCAGCATGGAGGGGGCGGGAATGCAGACCTTGGCGGTGTGCTCGGCGACCGACTGCAGGTATTCGAAATCCTCGCCCTGGATCGGCCGGGCATGGGAGATCTTGCCGTCCACATGGATGACGGGCGGCCGGAAGCCGACCTCGCTGCCGTCATCCTTGCGGAATTTCGCGGAGAAATCGCCGTAGGTGACGGAGACGCCGGAGAGCTTTTCCAGGAAATCGACATGGAAGAAGGTGCGGCGGAACTCGCCGTCGGTGATGCCCCTGAGGCCCACTTCCTCCTGCTTGCGCACGACCTCGAGGATGCACTCGTCCTCGACTTCTCGAAGCGCCTCATCGGAGAGCTCGCCGGCGGCGTGCTTCTTGCGCGCCTCCACCAGACGCTGCGGCCTCAAAAAGCTCCCGACGTGATCGGCCTTGAACGGTGGCTTCGACGCCATTTCGCTTCCCCCTCTGTTTTTTAACCTTGCCGGATTTGTAGCGCGAGCCGGCGGGGGTGCAAGGGAGATGAGCGTCCGGTGCGGGCAGAGCGGGCCGGGGGCCGCCTTGCGCTTGAGGCGCAAGTTTCGGGCGGAGCGGCCTATTCGGCGGGGGTCTTGGTCTCGTCCTTCAGAGAGCGGATCTCGTCCAGCGCCTTGAAGAAGCGCGCCTCGGCGGCGCCGAGCTTGCCGGCGCGGCGCTGGCCGGCCGGAGGATCGCCGGCATCCGCGCCGTCGCTCCCGCGCAGGCGCTCTCCGTTCGCCTGGGCGCGCTCCTCACGCGGCCTGCCGGCGTCTCCGACAAAGGCCGCAAGGTCCTTGTCGTTGGCCATGCGCTTGATGTCCTCGGCAATGCGGGCGATCTCCTGAACGCCCGGCCCGTCGTCGTCAAAGCGGTCGGCGGCATAGTCCGGCCGGTGGCCGTTGGCCGTGCCGGACTCGCCAGGACGGCGTGCCTCCTGGCGGGCCGCATCGGCCGTCTCGGCGGCGCGCTCGGCCTTTTCCTCGCGCGCCTCGCCGCTCTCTTCGGCGCTGAGCAGGGAGCGCAGATATTCGATCTCGGCCTGCCGGCCGACGAGTTCGACGCGCCGGTCCTCCGCCGTCTGGCGGAGCCGCGATATCTCGTCCTGCATGGCAAGGCGGCGCTGCATCTCCGCTTCCAGCGCATGGTGGCCGGCGCGCAGGGCCGTGCCGGTCTCGGCAAGCCGCCGCTTGGCTTCCACCAGCGATTCCTGCAGCTCGGCCTGACGTTCCTTCAATTCGGCGATCTCGTCCTCGCCGGCGGCAAGGTCGGCCCTGAAGGCGGCGATTTCCTGTGCCTTGAGGTCGGCATCGAGCCGATGCGCGGTCACCCGGTCGCGCAGGGCGCCGGTTTCGCGTTCCAGACGGCTGATCTCGATGGCGCTGCGAGCGCGCATTTCATCGCGCTCGGTATCGAAATCAGCCCTTTTCGTAGCCAGGCTCGCCTTCAGACGCTGTTCGGTCACGCGCCTGATGCGCCGGGCGAGGACCGTAAAGAACGCAAGGCATACGAGTGCGCTCGCGAACGCGCCGAGGGCGAACAGCATAGCCGCTTGAATCATCACCGGCTCCGTTCGCGGCAGGATCGCGAAAATATAGGTGCGACGCCTTGTCGGCAACAGAGCATGGTCTGTCGCCCGGTTAACCGGTGAAACTATCGCAAAAATGTCACTTTGGCTTGCGGCCCGTCAGGGGCTCGCGGCCGAAGGCGATGCGATCAGAACGGATTCCAGGTCGGCTGGGTGGTGAACTTCAGATAGCCGATGTTGACGCCGAGCCGCGCCCCGACGCCGGAACGGATGGGCACGACGTAGATCATCTGGCCGCTGCCGTTGTCGTTCGCCAGAACGGTCATGCCGAGGCCGCCGATGAGATAGGCGGAGCCGTTGACGCCGGCGAAGCGGCGATAGATCGAATCCGTGGCGGGCAGATTGTAGACCAGCATCATCGTGCGGTTGCCGTCGCCGCCGATGTCCCAGCCGATCGAGGGACCCTGCCAGAAGATGTGCCGCGGCGGCGCGGTCTTGGTGTAGATCGCGCCCTCGCCGTAGCGCAGGCCGCCGAAGATGGCGCCCGAGCCTTCCTGGCCGATGACGTAGCCGTTCGGCAGCCCGTATTGCGAAACGAGCTTTTCCACCATCGTGGCGAGGCCGCCGGAGGTGGCGCCGAAGAATTCGTGTCCCGCGGCGACGACTTCGGCCGCGGTATAGGAGCCGGCATTCTGCTGCTGCGCCGATTGCGGCGCGGTGGCGACCGGCGCGGCGAGGGCCGGCGCTGCGGCGAGCGAAGCGGCAAAAATGCTGGCGGCGATGATCTGGGCAAGGCGCATGGTCACTCCTGCTGCAGCTGGACCGATCTTCCGTTGCAGCCTGAAATTGGCGCCGGAATGGTAAAGGTTGAGTAAAGGTCGCTCGAATTGGGCTGCCGAGCCCGGTCTGGCGCGGCGTCCGCCGCTAGAGCCTTGCCATGAAAGCCTCTAGGCTGAAGCGACCAACGGCGATGATTCGCCCGCGCCCCGCGTTCTCCGGAGCCCTTCCCATATGACTTCTTCCACCATCGCCCCCGTCGAGCTTGCCGCCCTGATCGCCAGCCGTGTGTGTCACGACGTGATCAGTCCCGTCGGCGCCATCAATAACGGGCTGGAGGTGCTCGACGAGGAATCCGATCCCTCCATGCGCGATTTCGCCATGGACCTCATCCGCAAGAGCGCGCGCCAGGCCTCCGCGAAGCTGCAGTTCTCGCGGCTCGCCTTCGGTGCCTCGGGCGGGGCGGGTTCGCATATCGACATGCAGGATGCCGGGCGCATCGCGACCGAACTCCTGTCGCGCGAGAAGGTGGAGCTCAAATGGAATGTCGCCTCCTCGCTTCTGCCGAAGGCGGAGGCGAAGATCCTCCTCAACCTCCTGCTGCTCGCCGCCAATACGATCGCTCGCGGCGGTGTCCTGACCGTCGAAGCGGCCGAGGAGGGGGGCGTGGTGGCCATGCGCATCGTCGCGGAAGGCGACCGGGCGCGGCTGCCGGAGCATGTGCGCGACGTTCTGACGGGCGCCAGCGTGCCGGATCCGCTCGACGCCCATTCCGTGCAGCCGCTTTACGCCGTGCTTCTGGCCGAGGAGGCGGGGCTCACCTTCTCCATCGCGGAGGAGGAGGGACGCATCGTCCTTTCCGCCGCCCCCCGCGTCTGACGCGGGAAAGCGCGCAAAAGAAAAACGGCCCCGCACCCTATAAGAGGTGCCGGGCCGTTTTTTCGTCCGGAGCAGACGAGCCTCAGGCGCTTTCGCGGAATTCCTCGTGGTCGGGCTCGCGCAGCACGTAGCCGCGGCCCCAGACCGTCTCGATGTAGTTCTCGCCCTCGGTGGCGGAAGCGAGCTTCTTGCGGAGCTTGCAGATGAAGACGTCGATGATCTTCAGTTCCGGCTCGTCCATGCCCCCATAGAGATGATTGAGGAACATCTCCTTGGTCAGCGTGGTGCCCTTCCTCAGCGAGAGCAGCTCCAGCATCTGGTATTCCTTGCCGGTCAGATGCACCCGCTGGCCGCTCACCTCGACGGTCTTGGTGTCGAGATTCACCCGCAGGTTGCCGGTCTGGATCACCGATTCCGCGTGGCCCTTGGAGCGGCGCACGACGGCGTTGATGCGCGCGACCAGCTCGTCCTTGTGGAACGGCTTGGTCATGTAATCATCGGCGCCGAAGCCGAGGCCGCGCACCTTGTCCTCGATGCCCCCGAGACCGGAGAGGATCAGGATCGGTGTTTTTACCTTGGCGACACGAAGCTGCTTCAGGACATCGTAGCCGGTCATGTCCGGCAGATTGAGATCGAGAAGAATAATGTCGTAGTCGTATAACTTGCCGAGGTCGACGCCTTCTTCACCCAGATCGGTCGTGTAGACGTTGAAGCTTTCAGACTTCAGCATCAACTCAATCGATTGCGCTGTGGCGCTGTCGTCCTCGATTAGAAGAACACGCATGCCAATCCCCCTTAGCCCCTTCTGCGTCGTCCGCCGTTACGCATTGGATGCCCTGGTCGAGCAGGTGAAACTGCGACCACATTTACGTCGGAATGGTTAACAGACTCTTTGCGCGGCCGGCAAGGGTGAAGGCTCAGCAAATTTCTGTAGGAGATTGATTCCATTCCGATTCCGTAGAGTCACCTGCGATTAGAAACGGTTCGATACCGACCCCCGGGACGTGGATGCTCCCCGGCGTCGGGCCGGTGGACAAAGGACCGATCCACCATTTCGGGTTTACCGTGCCTTAAGTCCTGCTCCCTATCATTAACGCCAGTCGTAAACGAACGGTTACCGCCGTGCGGTGGCGGGTCATGCACGCGCGCCGTGCGGCCCTCGGGGCTGGGGAGTATTGAGTATGAAGTCGCGGGATGCCGCCATTCGTCAAAAGCGTTTCGTCGTCGAGGATTGCAAGCGCCGGCTGGGCCAGATCGATACCATGATCGAGGAGTTCAGCCGGATGGCGTCCGACCTGGAACATGAGATCGCCGCAGAGAAGCGTCGTACCGGGATCGAGGACGAAAAGCACTTCGCCTATTCGACCTTTGCGCGTGCTGCCGGGCAGCGCCGCGACAACCTTCTCGTATCCGTGCGTGACCTTGAGAGTCAGCGCGAGGCGGCGAACGCCGCGCTCGAGGCGGCCGTCGCCGACCTGGAGCGCGAGGAGGGCCGTCACGGCCGCGAAACCGGCTCCGGTCCCGCCGTGGCCCCGCGTCCGGGTCGCCTGGCAAGCTGAAGGTTTCTCGGCCTAGATGGCACGGAGCCTTTCGGCGGCCAGCCTTTCGTAAATCGGCAGGGCCGCAGCTTCCACCTGCCTGAGGCGCGGTTCGCCAAGAACGGGCGCGGGCTGCGCCGGCTGGAAGCCGGTGGACCGCCATACCGCGTCGTACCAGTGCTCCGCCCAGACCCCGTCGCTCTCGCGCCGGCCCGCCGGCCAGGCGAGCATCCTTTCCGAAAACGGAATCTCCAGCGCCGCGCATAGCGCCGTCAAAATCCCTCGCGGATCAGCGAGAAGGTCATCCGCATCGACGACCGGCGGCCGCCTGCCGCAAAGCTCGCTCGCCATCTCGAAGAGTTCCGCCTGCTCGACGAAGCCGATATCGGCCAGAACCGGGTCGGCACGCTTCCTGGCATAGGAGGCGAGGACGCGCGCCGGGTGGCGGATGAGGAAGGCATGCCGGCAGGCGCCCATCCAGTCGCGGCCGATCCCTTCCACCATGTGGTGGGTCATGTGCTTCTGATAGAAGATGGGGCTGCCATCCGGCGCGGGAGCCGCGGCGCGCTCGGCGACCTTTCGCCAGTCGGTCTCGTGGGCGGCGAGGATTTCCTCGCGCATCGGATGATCGATGCCGGTGCGCTCCAGCCAGGCGGCATAGAAGGGCTCGTCCCAGACCGCGCAATCGTCGCGGTTCTCGAAGGCCCGCATCATCGCGGTGGAGATGTTGCGCGGGCCCGACCACATGGCGATGCGCACGGGCTCGTGCCCGCCGGCCCGGTCTGTCGCGATCTCGCTCATGGAGGCTGCCTTCTTCATCCGGTCGAGACCGGCTGTGCCCCGGCAGGGCTGCGGAAGGCAAGAGTTTTGGAGGCCTGACCGCGGACTTGAACCGCAGATATTTGGCGTTGCACCACCAACGGGTAGCCGTTCCCCCATCAGGCCATGTGCGAGCCTAAGCTCACGCTCGCGTGATAGAAGGGCGGGGCTAAGTTTGGGTTAACCCGCCGGCCATCTCCATCAGACGAGCGGCTTGGCGTGCGCCTTCACGCGCTCCTTGTAGAGTTCGCGCAGCCGGGGAACGATCGGCGTGAAGCCGGGGCGGACAGCGCCGATCTGCCTTCCATCCACTTCGCGCACGGGGACAAGCCCGGCGAAAGTGCCGGTCACGAATGCCTCGTCGGCACCGTAGACGTCGGTCAGCGAGAAGCGCTTTTCGCGCACGGCGATGCCGGCTTCGCGCGCCGCGTTGATGATCTCGCCGCGGGTGATGCCGCCGAGGCAGTAATCGCCCGTCGAGGTCCAGAGCTCGCCGCGCCGGACGATGAAGAAATGGGTGGAATTGCAGGTCGCGACGAAGCCGTCGGGATCGAGCATCAATCCCTCGTCGGCTCCCGCCTTGGTCGCCTGGATGCAGGCGAGGATGCAGTTGAGCTTGGAATGGGAGTTGATCTTCTGGTCCTGCTCGGCCGGGCCGGTGCGCCGCACATGCACGGTGAAGAGGGAAATGCCCTTTTCGGCGATTTCCGGCTTGGGCGCCTTGTATTCGGGGATGATGACGATGGTGGCGTCGCTGATCGTCACCCGCGGATCCTGGTAAGGCGTCGCCTTGATGCCGCGTGTCACCATCAGGCGGATATGCACGCCGTCGCGCATGCCGTTCGCCTGGAGACAGGCGGCGATGCGGGCCGTCAGCTCCTGGCGGGAGAGGCCGATATCAAGGTCGAGTGCGGCGGCGCCCTCGAAGAGCCGGTCGAGGTGGCCGTCGAGGAAGGCGATGGCGCCGTCGGAAAGCCTCAGGCCCTCCCAGACGCCGTCGCCGAGGATGAAGCCGGAATCGAACACCGAGACGACCGCTTCGGCGCGCTTCTTCAGCGCGCCGTTGACGGAAATCAGGATCTCGGCGTTGCGCGGATCGTCGGCGTATTCGTGGGTGCCGGTGCTCATGAGGTTCGCCGCAGGCTGGATTGGACATGCCGTCAGAGCGGCAGGCCGGGCCTCATGTCAAGCCGGGCGGGAAGGCGGGGCGGTATCGCCCCGGCGGCGCCTGTCGAGGCGCCGCAAGTTTCAGTGGCGATATTGCTGGATGCGCGTGGTGCGCAGGCCAGCAAGGCCGTGGGATTCGATCGACATCTGCCAGGAGAGGAATTCCTCCACCGTCAGCGTATAGCGGGAACAGGCCTCGTCGAGGCTGAGAAGACCGCCACGGACTGCGGCGACGACCTCGGCCTTGCGGCGGATGACCCAACGCTTCGTATTGGGCGGAGGCAGATCGGCGATAGTCAGCGGACTTCCGTCCGGGCCGATCACATATTTCACCCGTGGTCGAACATGCTCGGGCATGGCAGACTCTTGCACTAACTCACCAACAATCCCGCTTATAGGTTGTCCGGCTTAACAAGCGCCTAAGTGTCTGTTTCGAAAATCTTAAAGAGATCGGCAGGTTTTATGGAGAAACAACAACAGCTTGACAGCCGCTTCCGGTCGCTGCAACCAAAGGCCATGCTGGATCTGGACCTCGACCTGCCCGGCCCTCGGAGCGGTAACCGCGTACTGGTTGCCATGTCCGGCGGGGTTGATTCTTCGGTCGTGGCGGCGCTCGTCAAGGCGGCCGGCTACGATACGATCGGCGTGACGCTGCAGCTTTACGACCATGGCGCAGCCACCCACCGCTCCGGCGCCTGCTGCGCCGGCCAGGATATCCAGGATGCGCAACGTGTCGCCGCCGCGCTCGGCATTCCCCATTATGTGCTCGACTACGAGAACCGCTTCCGCGAGGCGGTGATCGAGCCCTTCGCCGAGAGCTACCTTTCCGGCGAAACGCCGATCCCGTGCATTGCGTGCAATCAGACTGTGAAGTTCGCCGACCTCCTCGGCACGGCCCGACAGCTCGGCGCCGCGGCGATGGCCACCGGACATTACGTGCGCTCGCGGGCGGCCGAGGGACGGCGGGCACTCTTCCGTCCGGCGGATGCGGAGCGCGACCAGAGCTACTTTCTTTATGCGACGACGCAGGAGCAGCTCGATTTCCTGCGCTTTCCGCTCGGCGACCTTTCCAAGGCCGAGGTGCGGGAGATCGCGGCCGAGATGGGCCTTGCCGTCGCAGACAAGGCGGACAGCCAGGACATCTGCTTCGTGCCGACCGGCCGCTACAGCGAAGTCATCGAGAAGCTGAAGCCCAACGCCGTCGAGGAGGGCGACATCGTCCATGTCGACGGGCGCGTCCTCGGCCGCCACAAGGGCGTCATGCACTACACGGTCGGCCAGCGGCGCGGGCTTGGCATCGCCGCCCCCGAGCCGCTCTTCGTCGTGCGCCTCGACGCCACCCGGTCCCGCGTCGTCGTCGGCCCGCGTGAGGCGCTGGCGACGCAGCGCTTCCATCTGCGCAGTCTCAACTGGCTGGATACGACCGCTCCCGACGAAAAGGGCAGGCGCGTCTGGGCGCGGGTGCGCTCCACGCGTCCGCCGGTCGAGGCGCAGCTCTTCATGGAAGCCGGGGAGGCTTCCGTGGTGCTCGCCGACAGCGAGATAGGCGTCGCACCCGGGCAAGCCTGTGTCCTTTATGACAGCGCCGATGGGGAGGCCCGCGTCCTCGGCGGCGGTGTCATTGCTGCCGCGAAAGAAGGCGAGCGCGCCCGCGCGGCGTGAGTACCGCAGCGTCAACTCCCTGTGTTGAGCCGGGCTCGCGGCAAAGCTTGCAATCCCTGGAACTCCGCCTGGATCGCCACGTTACCTGAGCACGCACTCAACCAAACGAACGGAAGCATTCCATGGCAGACAATTCCGCACCCGCCACCGGCGCCGCAGTCGGCGGCAAGGGCAAGACCGAGACCGAGAAGAAGGCCGACGCGCTCGGCAGCGATCTCAACCGCGAGTTCGAGACGCTGAAGGCCGACGTGGCGGAACTTTCCACCCGCATCAGCGACCTGCTGCGCACCGGCGCGCGCGAAGGCAAAGAAGTCTTCAGCGAGCGTGCCGATCATTATCGCCGCGAGGGCAAGCGACAGGCCGATGCCGCGCTGGCCGAGGCACAGGCGCTCACCGACGATTTCTCCCAGTCCATCAGCCGTAATCCCCTGACGGCGGTGCTTATCGCGGTGGGGCTGGGTTTCCTGATCGGCGCCATCTCGCGCCGCTGAGGCGCCCATGTTCCGATTGCTGTCATCGATCAGCCTCGCCTACGGGGTCGCCAATCTGCGCCGCCGCATCCGCATGCTCGTCATGCAGGCGGTGCTGGCGGCCATCGCCCTCGTCATCCTTCTCTTCGCTATCGGCTACGGGCTGGCGGCGCTCCACATCTTCCTGTCGGGTCTTTGGACGCCGCTCATCTCCGCCGGTGCGATCGCGGGGGCCTTGCTCGTCATCGGGCTCATCGTGCTCATCCTGGCGCTCAGGCCGCGGCGGGAGCAGTCGCGCGCGGTGGAAAAGCCGATGCGGGAAGTTTCGGCCGGGGCCGAGCATGCCTATCGCCGGGTGCAGCGCTCGCTGACGGAGAGCGGCTCGCCGCTCGCCAATCCGGTGGTGCAGGCGGCCGGCGTCGCGCTCATCATCGGCGTGCTTCTTGGAAGGCGCCGGTAGGAGCGAGCGGGCTCGCTCTGCCTCAGCGCCCCATTTCGGGCACAGGCGTGAGGGGCCCCTTGCCGGAGAAGAAGGCTTTCAGATTGTCGACCACCAGGTCGCCCATGGCACGCCGCGTTTCCACCGTGGCGCTGCCCTGGTGCGGCTGGAGGACGACATTGTCCATCTTCCTCAGGCTTTCCGGCACATGCGGCTCGTCCTCGAAGACGTCGAGGGCGGCGTATCCGAGGCTGCCGTCCTGAAGGCAGGCGATGAGGGCCTTCTCGTCGACGACGGGGCCGCGCGCAATATTGACGAGAGCGCCATCCGGCCCGATCGCCTCGATCACCTCGCGGGAGATGAGGTGGTGCGTCTCCGCCCCGCCCGGCGTGACGACGATGAGGGCGTAGCAATCGCGCGCCATCTCGGCGAGATCGGCATAGTACCGGTTGGGCTGGTCGGTCTGCTCGTGCCTGCCGTGGTAGACGGCCTCGCAGCCGAAGGCGTTCAGCTTTTCCGCGATCGTCTTGCCGATCCGGCCGAAGCCGACGATGCCGATCTTGCGTCCGGCGATGCCGTGCGTCAGCGGCGGGTTGCCCTCCTTTTCCCAGAGCCCATCGCGCACATAGCGGTCGTATTCCACGAAGCGGCGCGCGGCGGAGAGAAGAAGCAGGATCGCCGTGTTCGCGACCTCGTCGTTGAGCACGTCCGGGGTGTGGGTGACGGTGATGTTGCGCGAGAGGGCATGGCCGACATCGACGGTGTCGTAGCCGACGCCGAGATGGGAGATGATCTCAAGGTTCGGCAGGGCATCGATCAGCTCCCGGTCGCAGGCCGAAAAGGCGGTCGAGGCAAGTCCGCGGATCTTCGGCGCGAGCTCCTTCATCCGTTCCGCCCGGTCCTCGGCGCCGTGAAGGTTGTGGAGGGTGAAGGCCTCCTCCAACGCGGCAAGGACGTGGGGCATATGCGGGTTCACGACGAGAATATCGGGCTTCATGACGCCTCTTGATGGATTGCAGGACGGTGGGTGCGGCATCATTGACGCGGCTCGCCCGCGAAGCAAGGTGGACGGCGCGGGCAGGCGAGACGGATTGCGTCGCTGGCAGGGAGGAAAAGCTTGGCTGTAAAACGGCTTGCCATCGTCACCGGCGACCACCATGCGCCCGATCCAACCAAACTCGGCCATGCCTATGGCGCGGAGGATTTCGCCGCGCACTCCGCGATGGTGGAGGCTTTCTCATCGCTCGGGCGCTTCGAGATCACCGTCTTCAATGCCCATGACGGGCTTTTGGAGAAGCTTCTGGCCGCCAGGCCCGATCTCGTCGTCAATTTCTGCGACACGGGGCTCTTCAACCGGCCGCGCTTCGAGCTGCACCTGCCGGCATTCCTGGAGGTTCACGGCATCGCCTATACGGGGGCGCCGCCCCAGGCGATGGTGACGGCCTTCGACAAGCAGGCGGTGCGCCTCATCGCCGAGGCGCTCGGCGTGGAGGTGCCGCGCGAGGCGTTCCTGCCGGGCGGAATGGGCGAGATTCCCGACATCTTCCCGGCGCTGCTGAAGCCGAACCAGGCGGACGGCTCCGTCGGCATCACCCAGCATTCGGTGGTGCGGGATGCGGCGGAGGCCCGGGCCTATCTCGCTTTTCTCGCCGAAATCCTGCCCGGGGCGGACGTGCTGTGGCAGGAATACCTGCCCGGCCCCGAATACGGGATGGGGCTGATCGGCAATCCGGAAACGGAGCTTTGCGCCCTGCCGCCGCTGGAGGTCGACTTCTCGCGCCTGCCGGAGGGGCTCAACCCGATCCTTTCCTTCGAATCGAAGGCCGATCCAAGCTCGCCTTACTGGACGGAAATCAGGTTCCGGCGGGCCGAGATCGAGGATGAGGTGCGCGAGAGGCTGGAGGGCTGGGCCAAGCGCCTCTTTCACCGCTTCGGTTTGCGCGACTATGGCCGCTTCGATTTCCGCTGCGCCGCGGACGGGCGGCCGAAGCTCCTGGAAACCAATCCGAACCCTGCCTGGGCCAATGACGGCAAGCTCGCCTTCATGGCCTCCTTTGCCGGGATCGCCTATCCGCGCATGCTGGAGATGATCGTGGAGGCTGCCGAGGCGCGGATCGGGGGCGGGGCCTGAGCGCTCAGACGAGCTTGCGGGGGATCGACAGCGCCCAGTGGCGCGAGGCGAAGGGCATGTCGCCCTCGAAGGCTTCGAGGTCTCCGGAAAACATGAAGAAGGCCGGGGTCGCCGAAAGGCTCGTCTTCAGTTCCACCCGCACCGACCAGTCGCCGCGCTTCAGGATGGCGCTCTGCTGCAGATCCGTCTGGGCGGAATTCGGGTCGTCCTCGGCGATGCGGTAGCGCTTGAAGAGCGTGTAGCCGAGATCGAGGTCGATCTCGTTGATGCGTGCCATGGAGGCGTCGAACTCGCCGCCCTTCAGCGTGTAGATCATCTCGTTGGTTGCAAGGTCGAT
Source organism: Afifella sp. IM 167 (assembly GCF_020144925.1). Classification (GTDB taxonomy): domain Bacteria; phylum Pseudomonadota; class Alphaproteobacteria; order Rhizobiales; family Afifellaceae; genus Afifella. The sequence goes on along the minus strand of NZ_NSLC01000001.1, from coordinate 478,879 downwards.
CTCCAGGACGCGCCTCATATCGAGATGGCGGAGCTTCTGGTGATGCGTGCCGGGGGCCTCTTCCGGCGCCTCGAATGGACGCAGATCGGCGTCTTCCGGCCGCGGCGGGCGGACGGGAAGCGAGAGCGTGCCGGTGCCGGTGCGCACCGTCAGCGCGGCCTTCTGCGGGCTCGGCCAGACGAGCGGCCAGTAGGCGGTGGAAAGGCCGAGGCGAAGACGATGGCCTGCCGGCAGGCGCTGGCCGAGGTCGTCGAGCTTGATGCGGACGCGGTACCAGGTTCCCGGGGTCAGAGCCTCGGGAAATTCGTGGCTGTCGCGGTGGGCGAGATTGAGCACGCCGTAGGAGATGCGCGAGGAGGCGCCGGTCTCGTCGACGTCGCAGAGCCGCGCGACGAGGAGGGCAACCGGCTGGTCCGACCTCACGTCGAGCTCCAGTTCGGGTGCGCCGAACAGATCGAGCGGTTCCTCCAGGGCGTCGCTGTCGAAGACGAGCGAGCCGCCATCGTCCGGACGCTGGTCGCGCGGCGCCTCGCCGTCGGAACCGAAGCCGCACCATTCGCCGGCGCGCACGCCCAGCGTCTGCGGCGAGGAGAAGGGGACCTCGTGGACCTCGCCCGCCTGCGGCGCGAGATAGCCCCAGTTGAGGAAGAGTTTTTTCGCCGTCATGCGGGGGCTCGGCCATTCGCTCTCGGCGATCCATCGGCCGGGGCGAACGGTGTATTGCGGCTGCGGCGGGATCGAATCCTGCAGCCAGGCGCGCATCACGGGCTCGTCCATGATGCCGGCGTCGATGCCCTTCAGCCAGTGGTCCCACCAGCGGACCGCCTCCTGCAGGTAGCCGATGGCGGGGCCCGGAATGCCGTTATGGGGGAATGTGTGCGCCCATGGGCCGATCAGCCCCTTGCAGGGGCATGAAAGACCTTCCAGGAGGCGCGGCACGGCGTTGGTGTAGCCGTCGGCCCAGCCGCCGATGGCGTAGACCGGGCATTCGATCGCCGAATAATCCTCGCAGACCGAGCCATGCTTCCAGTAGGCGTCGCGCCATTGCCGGCGCAGCCACACGGCGGGGTAGGGGAGAACCTGCTCGATGCGGTGGCGCCAGGTGTCGCGCCAGCCCGGTCCGCTGATCTGCGGGTCCGGCGGCAGCGCATTATAGAAGGTGAGGATCGAGCCCCACTGCATGTTCTCGTTCAGCAGGCAGCCGCCCTTGTAATGCGCGTCGTCGGCGTAGCGGTCGTCGGAGGCGCACAGCGTGATGATCGCCTTCAGCGCCGGAGGACGTAGTGCCGCCACCTGCAGGGCGTTGAAGCCGCCCCAGGAGATGCCTGTCATGCCGACTGCGCCGGAGCACCATTCCTGCGCGGCGATCCATTCGATCACGGCGAGCGCGTCGGCGTGTTCCTGGGCCGAGTATTCGTCGTCGAGGAAGCCGTCGGAATCGCCGGAGCCGCGCAGGTCGATCCGCACGCTCGCATAGCCGCAGAGGGCGAAATAGCGGTGCATCGGCTCGTCGCGCGAGCGCATGAAGTCGCGCTTGCGGTAGGGGATCATCTCCACGATCGCCGGCACCGGCTTTGCCGGCGCGTCTTTCGGCAGCCACAGGCGGGCGGCGATGCGCGCGCCGTCCGGCATGGCGATGAAGACGTTCTCGATCTCCTCGATCGCGGCCAGGCCCGTCTCGTCGAGGCAGGGGGCCATGCCTCAGCTCCCGCTGCGCCGGCCGCGCTTGGGCAGGAGCTGCTGCGTCGACCAGAAGCTCAGCGCCAGCTTCTCGCGGGCGCGGCGGCCGGCCTCCAGGTCCCAGGTGTTGACGATGGCAAGCCGGAAGCCGCCGGGCGGCATGGAATGCCAGGAAGGCGGGCGATCCTCGTGAAACGTCACCTGCACGCTCGTCACCTCCGGCTCGGCGCGGATTTCCTCCAGCACCGAGGCGGGCGGGTGGCGGTATTGCAGTCCGTGGCCGCCGAACAGGACGACGGAATATCCCTCCCGCCGGCCGGAATCGTCAAAGTCCCAGCGCCCCTCGGCATAAAGGCGCACAAGCGCCTCGACCCAGGGGCGGCCGCCGTAAAGGTCGGGCCACTGATCGGCAAATCGCAGATGCGCCTCGATGATTTTGGCGCCGATCGTCTCCACATTGACCATGCCGGTGTAGGTGGCGAGGTTCTTTCGCAGCCAGGCCGCGACGTATTCCTCGATCTCGGGCCGGTCCTCGGCCAGCACCGTCCAGTAGTCGAACATGCCGCCCTCGAGCGGCGCGCCGGTGGTGTGGCGCCACCAGACGGGCTCGCCGTTCACCACCGCGATGTCGGTGGAGACATGCTCGCCGGAAAGCAGCGGCATCCAGATATGACCCGGGCGCTGGAAGGCCTTGTATTCCTTCGCCGTGCGAAAGACCCGACTGCCGGTGCCCATGCCGCGCATGTTGAAGACGGGCTTGGAGAAGACGGGGAAGGCCGGGGGCTCCAGACCGTGCGGGCCGCACAGCATGCCCTGGCTCTCGGCGACGGCGAGCTTGTTGTAGAGCCATTTGTGCTGCGGGAACCAGGACCAGGCATCCCCGTCCTCGGTCGGCACGTTCACATCCTCGGGACACGGAATGCCCTCGAAATACTGCAGGCGCCACGGATCCGCTTCACAGATCGGCATTCGTTCCTCCGGGTGCACGGGCCCCTCGATGCTCGGGATTAACGCGCTGCCGGGCGAAATGCCACGGCCCCGAGCCGAGTTTATTCGTTTCACGGAAGGAAACGGAAAGCATTCTGCGATTCTCTGTCCGACGCTTCGCAATCCGTGCTTGCCGGTAAGAATCTCCTCATCTTCCGGCGCTAGCGTGCAGGCGACGTATCTTGCACAAGCAAGCGACGAGGAAACGCATGTACAGTGCAAAACCGCTGACAGGCGGGACGACATCTTTCGGCGGGGACAAGCCAGCGGAAACGGCTGCTTCGGCAAACGCGGCGGCCGTAGAATGGCTGCCGGGAACGGATGCGCAGGCCGAGCCCGCGCCGCACACGCCGCCACCTTTTCTCCTTCACAAGAATCCGGGGACGAACATCGCGAAATTTCCGGCCGGCGGCCGTCGCGACGCGGCAGGCGCGCCCAAACCCGGCCTTTCGCTCATCGAGCGGCGGCGCGGCGCGGTGCGTCTGTCGACAGCCATAGACGCCTTCATCGTGGCGCAGGATCGCGAAGTGCGCCGTTGCATCATCCGTGACCTTTCGACCAACGGGGCGCAGCTCGAATGCGAGGAGGCGATGGCACTGGGGGGTGAGGTGGTCCTCGCCGTGCCGAAGGCGAACATCGCCATCACCTGCGAGATCGCCTGGCGGCGCGGTACACGGATGGGCGTGCAGTTCCACCGAGGGCGCATGACCAGTGCACAGATCGAAGAGCTGCTGCACCTCTAGTCCCGGGCGCGCTCTGCTCACGAAAGCGGGGGCAAGCTCCGCCGCTCTTCATTCCGATCTTCCTCCCGGATTGTCCTGTTGTGGGGTGGTGCGCGCGCGGGCCGTCGATGCGGCCTTGCGGCATTTGAAAAGGCCGGCGGCTTCTCTAACTTAGAAGAAGTTCAGGGTGAGGCTGTCGCCGCGGCGATGGCGACCACCGCAAGGGGGCGCATGGGCTTCGAAGGACCGCATTTGAGGATGGGCGCCGCCCGGCGTGCCGCGGCCGAGAGCCATGCGGGCGAGACCAACGTCCTGCCGTTTCCCGCCTGCCAGAGCTTCGGCCCACTTACGGATCATGCGCCGAAATTCTCGCCCGCCGAGGCCGAGGAGATGGAGCGCATCCGCTGGTTCGTGCTCAAGAGCCTCCTGTCCTCGCAGACGGATATCGAACGCGCCTGCTTCCTGCTCGCCGGCGAGGAGGATGTATCGCTTGAGCGATTCGCCATCGCCTTCTTCCGCGCGCTTGCAAGCAAGGCAAGGCGGCCTCTCACCTTCTACCGGCCGGGCGCCGCCGCCTTCTCGGAGGACGAGATCTGGCTGGCGCGACTTATTTGTGCATGGCGCGATGGAGATGAAGCCGGGGCTCGTGCGTTAATTGCCTGGCGGGTGCGCCCTGAAGGGCACCGCTGGCTGCGCTTTTTGTCGCGTGGTCTCGCGCTCGCTCTGCCGCTTCAAGGTCTTGAAGACGCCGATGCGAAGCGCTAGTTTAGAGATATTCTAATTAGTCACTGGCCGATGCCGAACGGAAAAATGGAGGGCGAAATGGGTCTGGTTGCAGCGAAAATTGAACCGGGTGCGAAGCAGGATATCGTCGAGGGCCTCACGCAGGCGGTCGCCGAGACGGCGGTCGTCATGAGCAAGGCGCAGAATTTCCACTGGAACGTCACGGGCATGGCTTTCGGGCCGCTGCACGACCTCTTCCAGAAGATCTACGAGGACCATTTCGAGGCGATGGACGACCTCGCCGAGCGGATCAAGGCGCTCGATGCGCATGCCGAGGGCCGGTATTCCAAGTATCTGGAGCGCAGCACCGTCGACGAGCATGATGGGCATGCCTCCGACAACGACATGGTCGCCGCGATGCTCGCCGATCAGGAGACGCTCTCTTCGACGCTTTCGGCGCTCTGCTCCGTGGCCGACAAGCATGGCGACTGGGCGACCAACGACCTCGCCACCGAGCGCGTGGCCGTGCACGACAAGTTCGCCTGGATGCTGCGCGCCCATCTCGGCAAGACGGCGTAACGAGGCTTTCCGCCGCGCGGCTCCGGTCGCCGCGGCTCTGGAATTCGGCGAGGGCCGGTGCGAAAGCGCCGGCCCTTTATGCATGCTGCCTGCAAGAGAGGTGGGATGAGAGCGGGCGACTTCCGCCGCTGTCAGGCCTCGACCGTCAACTTGTCGAGCGGGCAGGGAACGCCGCGCTTTTCGCACTTCTTGCGATAGGCGACGGCCCAGAAACCCAGGCCGCGCTGCTCCTCCAGCCGTGCAACGATTTCGCGGAAGAAGGCCTTCTTGTCTGCCTTCTGGTCGAGCCGCTTGAAAAGCGACTTCTCCTCCTTCGTCATCGAGCAGCCGATGCAGCGCCCCTTGCGTTTGTACTTGCACACATCGATGCAGGGCGAGGGCGCTTCTTTCCAGGTCTTGCTCATGACGATCCGTAAGCGGTGAGGGGAAATCGGAATTGCCGCGCGGTCCGCAACCAGCCGACCTTGGCATTCTAGCCTGACAGATTTGTCGTTCCTTGCGCCACGTCAAGCGTCCCGCGGCCAGGGAGCCGAAGCGGCCTCCGTGCGTTAACCGACTTTGCCGGCAAAGTTGTCATCGTCGCGCCCGCTGTTGACAGGGTTTGTGGGACACGCCAAGCGAAAAGGCGGGGCGAAGGCGGCAGCAGGCTGCAGGGAACGGAAGTCGGAACCAGAAGTGGTCATTGCAGAGAGCGAGTCGCGTTTCCGCAGGATCGCAGACAGTGCGCCGGCGCTCATTTGGGTGAGCGACGCGGAAGGTCGAATCATCTTCGCCAACCGCCACTACGAGACCGTTTTCGGCGTGACCGCGACCGAGATGCTGGGAGACGGCTGGCAGCGGGTGATGGTCCCGGGAGATCTTCCCAGCTTCTATGCCGCTTTCATGACGGCCTTCGCCACGCATCAGCCCTTCAGGACCGAAGTGCGTTTCATCGACAAGGACGGAGCGATCCGCTGGTACCGGTGCGAGGGCGCTCCCCGGTTCGACACGGGTGGGACTTTCCTCGGCTACACCGGCCTCAACATCGATATCTCGGAAGGCAGGCTGGCAGAGGAGGAGCTGCGCCGTTCGGAGGCGAAGTTCCGTACGATCGCCGAATCCATGCCGCAGATCGTCTGGTCCAGCCTGCCCGACGGGCGCCACGATTATTTCAACCAGCGCTGGTTTGAATTCACCGGCCATTCGGAATGGGAAAATGCCCGGGACTGGCGCTCCATCGTCCATCCGCAGGATTGGCCGAAGGCGCATCTCGCCTGGCAGGAGGCGCTGAAGACCGGCGAGCCCTACGAGTACGAATTCCGCCTGCGCCGGCGCGACGGCGACTATCAATGGGTCCTTGCGCGCGCACTTCCCGTCTATGAAGACGGCAATGGCGAAATCGTTCGCTGGTTTGGCACCTGCACCGACATTGAGGATCAGATCGCGGCCCGCCAGGCCCTGGCACGCAGCCAGGAGGAGCTGGAGCAGGTCGTCGGGGAGCGCACGGCGGAACTGCAGGCGGCGAACGAGAAGCTCCTGAAGGAGATCGCCGAGCGCGAGCAGGCCGAGGAAGCGCTCCGGCAAGCCCAGAAGATGGAGGCCGTCGGCCAGCTCACGGGTGGCGTCGCGCACGACTTCAACAACCTGCTGACCGTCATCTCCGGTAACCTGGAGGCGCTCCTGCGGCGCCTCGACAAGGACGAGATCGACTTTTCGCGGATCAAGAGCGCGGCCGAAAACGCCATGCGCGGCGCGCAGCGCGCGGCGACGCTGACGGAACGTCTGCTCGCTTTCGCCCGCCGGCAACCGCTCGCACCCAAGCCCGTCGATCCGAACCGACTGGTGACGGAGATGGTCGATCTGCTGCGCCGCACCCTGGGCGAAACCATCGAATTGAAGACCGAACTTGCCGAAGACGCCTGGCCGATCCTCGCCGACGTCAATCATCTGGAAAGCGCGATCCTCAACCTCGCGGTGAATGCGCGCGACGCCATGCCGGAAGGGGGCGTGCTCACCATCCAGACGGTCAACCGTTCGGTTTCGGAGCCGCGGGCGAGCGACCTCGATCCGGACATGGAGGGAGGCGACTACGTCTGCATCTGCGTCGCGGATACCGGTTCGGGCATGAGCGAGGATACGCTGCAGCACGCCTTCGACCCCTTCTTCACCACCAAGGAGGTTGGTGCGGGGACCGGCCTCGGCCTCTCTCAGGTCTACGGTTTTCTGAAGCAGTCGGAAGGTGGCATCACGCTCAATTCGAAGGTGGGACAGGGAACGGAGGTCTGCCTCTTCCTGCGCCGCTCCGCAGCGATGCCGGAAGAGGCGAAGATCGAGCCGGTGCCGACCGCGCCGATGGCTGATGCAGCCCGCGTGCAGACCATTCTGGTCGTGGAGGACGACGAGGATGTGCGCCGCTATTCGACCTCGCTGCTGGAAGAGCTCGGCTATGTGGTCATCAGCTGCGGAAACGGTGCGGAGGCGCTCTCCGTTCTGCGGGCCGGCACGCCCGTCGATCTCCTGTTCACCGATGTCGGGCTGCCGGGCGGCCTCAACGGGCGCGAGCTTGCCGAGGCCGCCAAGGAGCTGAGGCCCGAACTCGGCGTCCTGTTCGCCACCGCTTATGCCCATGACGTCTTCGGCGACGACGAGGGCATGCATCCGGATGCGGAGATCCTGCGCAAGCCGTTCCAGAACGCGGTGCTGGCCCAGCGCGTCAGCGAAATTCTCCTGCGGAGCCGCGATGCCAGCCGTGGCAAGGCGAAGGAGGCAAGCACCGCCCGGACCATCCTGGTGGTGGAGGACGAGGTCCTCATCTCCATCCTTGCGGTCGACCTTTTGGAGGAGCTCGGCCACGAAGCCGAGACGGCGGCCAATGCAGAGGATGCCATCCGCACTTTTGTGGAGCAGCCCGACCGGTTCGGCGCGATCATGGTCGATCTCGGCCTGCCGGACCGCGACGGCAAGGAGCTGGCGGTCGAGCTCAGAGCGATTGCGCCATCCGTGCCGATCATATTCGCCACCGGACATTCGGTCGCCGAGCTTGAGGCGCAATACGACCACGATCCGCGTGTGAAGGTGCTCGGCAAGCCATATGACGGACGCGGCCTTGCCTCGGTGCTGAATGAACTCGGCGTCGGCGGAGCCTGATCGGCATCTGACGGAAATTTAAGTTCGTCCTTTTGCCCCAGGCATCTAGAATGGGATTCTGACGCGCCCGATCTCGGCAGGCGTGGCGCGTTTTCCTTGTCTTGCGTGCGGGGTACCGCTCTTTGACCTTCCTGAAGCAGGTGGTCGGCATCGCGATTGCCGCCGTCGTGATTTTCGGCGGCTACCAACTGGTCGATGACTGGCTCGAGCCGGACAGCCCGGCGCGCGACGCGCGCGCGGCGCGCGGGCCCTCGGCCATTCCCGTCGAACTCGCCGTTGCAAGGGCCTCGCCGATGGAGCGCACGCTGGAGGCGGTCGGCACCACGCGGGCGCAGCGATCGGTCGAGATCGTGCCTCTCGCCTCCGGCCGGGTGACGGAACTGAGCTTCGAGTCCGGCGAAAAGGTGGAGAAGGGCGAGGCGCTGCTTCACCTGGACGACGATATCGAGGCGGCCAATCTCAAGGAAGCGGAAGCAAAGCGGCTTGAGGCGGCGCGGGCCCTGGAGCGTGCCGCATCGCTGCGCGAGTCAAAAACCGTCACCGCCGCCACGCTGGAGACCCTGACGGCCGCGAGCGTTACCGCCGAGGCCGAGCTCGCCCGTGCGCAGCGGCGCCTCGACGACCGCACCGTGCGCGCTCCCTTCGGCGGCATCACCGGCCTCAAGCGCGTCGATCTCGGCGCGCGGGTCGACGATCAGACGGTGGTGACCACTCTCGACGATCTTTCTTCCGTGGAGGTGGAGTTCGCCCTGCCCGAAACGGTCTTCGGCGAGGTGAAGACCGGCCTGCCGGTGCGTGCCGAAAGCGTCGCCTTTCCCGGCCGCGATTTCAGCGGGAAGATCGTCGCCATCGACAGCCGGGTCGACGGCACTTCGCGATCCTTCAAGGTCCGCGCAGCCATCCCGAACTCCGATCTTGCCCTGCCGGCGGGCATGTTCATGAACCTCGCCGTCGTTCTGGAAAAGCGCGTCGTCGTCCTGGTGCCGGAAGAGGCCGTGATGGCGGAGGGCGAAGGCTCCTTCCTCTTCGTGGCCGACGGCGAGACGGCACGCCGTCGCTTGGTGGAGATCGGGCAGCGGCGTTCGGGCATGGTGGAAGTCGCCGAAGGCCTTTCCGATGGAGAGAAGGTCGTCACCCGCGGCATCCAGCAGCTGCGGGACGGCTCGCAGATCCGGCCGATCAAGGATGCGGCCGAGCCGGAGGACGGCTCGGGCGGCCTCGGATGATCCTTTCCGACATCTCGATCAAGCGGCCGGTGCTCGCGGCGGTCGCCTCCATCCTGATCGTCGTCTTCGGCCTTGCCGCGCTCTTGGGCATTCCCGTCCGGGAGCTGCCGGATGTCGACACGGCCGTCGTCACCGTGACGACGACCTATGCCGGTGCGGCGCCGGAGATCGTCGACACCGATATCACCGAGACGATCGAGGGTGCCGTTGCCGGCATCTCGGGCGTCAAGTCGATCAGCTCTCAAAGCCGGCGCGGGCGCAGCCGCACCACCATCGAGTTCGTCATCGGCCGCAATATCGACGAGGCGGCAAACGATGTCCGGAGCGCCGTCGCGCGCGTGCGCGGGCAGCTGCCGGATGACGTCGACGAACCGCAGGTGGTCAAGAACGACGCCGACGCCGATCCGGTGATCCGCCTCGCCGTCACCTCCTCGCGCATGAGCGGGGCGCAGATCACCGACTATCTGGATCGCTTTCTCGTCGACCGGCTGGCAACGCTCGACGGCGTCGCCAATGTCGAGATCTTCGGCGAGCGGCGCTATGCGATCCGCATCTGGCTCGACCGCGAGGCCCTGGCGGCCCGCAACCTCACCGTCGCCGATGTCGAAAGCGCCATCAAGCGCAACAATCTGGAGCTGCCGGCCGGCGACGTGGAATCGCGCAACCGACTTCTCGCGGTGCGGATCGACAGCCGGCTGACCAATGTCGACGCCTTCTCCAACATGGTCGTCGATCGCGTCGCCGGGTATCCGGTACGTCTCAGGGACGTGGCGCAGGTCGCGCTCGGGGTGGCGGACGACAACACGCTGGTGCGCTCCAACGGGGCCGAGGCGGTCGGCCTCGGCATTTCGCGCCAGTCGCAGGCGAATACGATCGCCATCTCGCGCGCCGTTCAGGCGGAGCTGGAACGCATCCGTCCGACGCTGCCGGAAGGCATGCAGATCACCGTCGGCTCGGACGATGCCGTCTTCATCGGCGCCTCCATCCGCGAGGTGCTGATCGCGCTCGGCATCTCGCTCGTTCTCGTCGTCCTCGTCATCCTTCTCTTCCTCCTTTCCATCCGCGCGACGCTGGTGCCGGCCGTCACCATTCCCGTCTCCCTCATCGGCTGCTTCATTCTCATCTCGGCGCTGGGCTTTTCCATCAACGTCCTGACGCTGCTCGCCCTCATCCTCGCCATCGGCCTCGTCGTCGACGATGCGATCGTCGTTCTGGAGAACATCCAGCGGCGCATCGACGAGGGGGAATCGCCCATGGTGGCGAGCTTCCTGGGATCGCGGCAGGTGACGTTTGCGGTGCTCGCCACCTCCCTGACGCTGATCGCCGTCTTCGTGCCGATCTCGTTTCTGAAGGGGCAGGCCGGGCGGCTCTTCACCGAATTCGGCTTCGTCATGGCGAGCGCCGTCGCCATCTCCACCTTCGTGGCGCTGACCTTGTGTCCGGTGCTCGCCTCGCGGCTCCTCAAACGCCATCGCGGCACCGGCGAAGACGGCAAGCCGGCGCGGCGCTCGCGCTTCCGCGAAGCCTACGGCGCCCTCCTGCGGCGCTCTCTCGACATGCCGCTCGTCGTCCTCTTCGTCGCGCTCGTCATCGCCGGTGGCGGCATCGCTCTCTACCAGGAGTTGCCGCGCGAGCTGACGCCGAGCGAAGACCGGGGCATCGTCTTCATCCCGCTGACGACGCCGCAGGGCTCCACCACCGGCTATACGGATTCGGAAGTGCGCATCCTGGAAAAGGAGCTGCAGCCGCTTCTGGAAAGCGGCGACGCCGACACGATCTACTCGATCGTCGGATCCGGCGGGCGCCCGTACCGGGCCTTCGTGATCGTCCGCCTCGCTCCCTGGGAGGAGCGCAGCCGTAGCCAAACCGAGGTGCAGCGCGCCATCATCCCCGCCGTCGGCAAGGTGATCGGCGCGCGCGGCTTTCCGGTGACGCCCTCTGGCCTCGGGCTTCGCGGCAACCGCACGCCGCTCTCCGTCGTCATCGGCGGTCCGGATTTCGACAGCGTGAAGGAATGGGCGAACGCGCTCCTGGAGAAGGCGAAGGAAAATCCGGGCCTGCGCAACCCGGAGGTCGATTTTGAGGAGAACCAGCCGCAGGTCGATATCCGCCTGGACCGTGAAAAGCTCGACGATCTCGACATCTCGGTGGAGACGGTCGCCTCCACGCTGCAGACCATGCTCGCCTCTCGCGAGGTCTCGACCTATGTCGACCGCGGCCGCGAATATCCGGTGATCGTCCAGGCGCAGGCGAGCGACCGGAGCCAGCCTTCCGACATCGGCAACATCTTCGTGCGCTCGGGCGACGGGCAGACGCTGGTGCCGCTCGTGGCGCTGACGCGCCTGTCGGAAAGAGCCGCCGCACCTGAACTTAACCGCTACGACCGGCTGCCCTCCATCACCCTGCAGGCGGCGCTGTCGGATGGCTACGACCTCGGCTCGGCGATCGATTACATCCGCGAGGCGGCGGCCGAGACGCTGCCGCCGGAAGCGAGCATCGCCTTCTCCGGCCAGTCGCAGCAATATCTGGAGACCTCCGGCGGCGTGGCCGTCACTTTCGGTCTCGCCATCCTCATCGTCTTTCTGGTGCTGGCCGCCCAGTTCGAGAGCTTCGTGCACCCGCTCGTCATCATGCTGTCGGTGCCGCTCGCCTTCGCCGGTGCGATCTACTCACTCTATTTCGCCGGCCTTTCGCTCAACATCTACAGCCAGATCGGCATCATCCTGCTCGTCGGGCTGATGGCGAAGAACGGCATCCTGATCGTGGAATTCGCCAACCAGCTGCGCGACGAGGGCAAGGAAGTGCGCGAGGCGGTGATCGAGGCCTCGATCCTGCGTTTCCGGCCGATCATCATGACGGTGATCTCCACCATCCTCGGCGCCGTGCCGCTGGTGCTCGCCTCCGGCGCGGGGGCGGAATCGCGCAGTGCCATCGGCGTCGTCATCATCGGGGGGCTGGCGCTCGCCTCGCTGCTGACGCTGGTGGTGACGCCGGTGCTCTACGACCTTCTCGCCCGCTTCACCGAACCGCGCGGCGCGGTCGAGAAGCGCCTCGAGGCCGAACTTCCCTCGCGGTCCTGAGGGGGCGCGCAAGGCGCGCCCTTCAAGCTCCTGATCTTCTCAGATGATGGCCGGGCAGTCTCAGGCCTGGCGGTCGGCCAGCTCCGGCTCGGTGAGGCCCAGCACGGCTTCCATCGAGCTCTCGCCTGCCTGGGCCGGATGGCGCACCATCAGGTCGGCGAGCGTGTGCTGGTCGAGGACTTCGGTGAAGGCCGTCAGCGCCTGGCTGAAGATGCGGTTGACCGGGGAAAGCGGGCGGATCGAGCAGTCGATCGGCTCACCGAAGCAATCGGCCTCCATGGAGGTCGATTCGGTCAGACGAACGACATCGCCGAGTCGGATTTCTTCCGGCGCGTGCGCCAGACGCACGCCGCCGGTGCGGCCGCGCATGGTCTTGAGGAAACCACCCTGCACGAGAAGCGCTACCAGCTTGGCGACGTTGTGCTCGGTGATCAGTGTCGTGCGCGATATCTCGCCCGCATTGGTCAGCCGCCGGACGCGAGCGCAATGCAGGAGAATCCGCAGGGCCTGGCTTGTCTGTTTGGTGAGGCGCATGCGTTTCCCGGTTTTCCCTGGCCCGCAGCTGAGACAGCGAGCCAGCACAGCAATATGCCCCGCAAGAGGAAACCGTCAACGGGATGCGGGTCAAATACCTGCGACCTTACGTTGCATCGGTCGGCTTGATTTTCTTCGGGGTCCTAGCGAATGCGGCTGAGGGCGCGCGCGAGATTGTCCTCGATGGCGGAAAGCGCCGAGGTCGTGCTGGCGATCTCGTCGGTGGAAAGGGCTCGCCCCGCGATGGAGGCGAGCCTTTCCCAAGCCGAATCGATGGCGCTGAGAGCCTGCTCGCCTTTTTCCGTCAGACGGATGCTGCTGCGCCGGTGGTCGGTGCGGTCGTGTTCACGCGCGACGAAACCGGTGCTTTCCAGTCGCTCGATCATCTTGCTGATGGTCGGCGGGCGCACCTGCAAAGAGGCGGCAAGCTGCCCCGGCGTGCTCGGCGTGTCTCGCAGTTCTCGCAGGAGTCCGTCCTGCCCCGGATGCAGCCCGATATGGGAGAGCTCGATGCCGAGCCATGCGCGGCACAGCTTTGCCGCGCGGGTGAGCGACTGGACAGCTGCCGCGCAATCGGCTGCCGTGGCGCTCCGCGGAAGAGGAGCCTGCTCCTTCTCCCGATCTTTCATCTCCAACAGAGCCACCTCCCACCGCATACGTCTTCGAAGTTTCCGTTCTTCGATGCGGCGTCTGCGGCCGAGATGCATTAAAGTAGCTTAAGGTGCCTGCCAGCGGCGCGGAAACCAGGCCGTGTCGATCGAATAAAAGCGGTCGGAAAAATCTGTGAGGGATCTCGCCCGATCGAGATTGGGAAAGCTGATGTAGCGCCCGTCGCGTTCGATCAGGCCCGTCTCGCTCAGTTCCTTCACCGCATGACTGACGGAGATGTTGCTGAGGCCGACCATGTCGCCGATCAGCTCCTGCCGGAGCGGCATCTCCAGTCCGTCCTGCATGTCCGGGTTGGTGATTCTCAGGCGCGCCAGGCATTGCAGGAGAACGAGGAGCACCCGCTCGGCAGCGCCCATGCGGCCCGTCGCGCGCAGACGATCCATGATCGTTGCGTGGTCGAGCACGGCGAATGTGTAGAAAAGCGCCGTCAGGCCGGCCGAGCGCACGAAAATCTCGTTGAGACTGCTTTTCGGAAAGGGACAGACATGGGCGTCCGTTGCCGCGGCGACGCCGTAGGCGCTGCGCTCGAAGGGGGCCTGGCTCGCACCGACGATATCTCCGGGAAAATGAACCTCGAAGATCTGCCGGCGGCCGTCCATCGTGTGGGTATATGTGTAAAGCCAGCCCCGACCGACGATATACATGTCCTTCAGAGGGCCGGCCTCTTCGACCAGTATCTCATCGCGCTTGAGGTCCCGGCCTGTCTCCTCAAGCCGTGAGAGGAGCTTTTTTTCGTCGTCCGTCAGGTCGAGGTAGTACGAGATCTTGCGGATCAGACAACTCTGGTTCTCGCCGGCCATGTCATTTCCCATTCCATTGACGAAACGCGGCTGGCGCGCCGCCGCTGTCCCGAGCCGAGATCGTGCTGAGCGGATGCGGCCCAGACTTGGTTGCCCCTTTCAATCGAGGCGCTTCAAAGATGCCAAGCCATGCTCTAGATCAAGCCCATGCCAGATTCGAAAGCACCCTGCGGATGGCGGCGGACATGTTGACGAATGGCGCGATGCGGGCCTCCGTGTTCCGCCAGCGTGCCTTCTAGGGCGGTCGGCATCATGGCGATTCGGCCGCGCGCCGCCTTCCTGTCTCCCCTCGCTCCCTCGGTCGCCCGCCTTGCCGCCCTTGTCGGGCTCTTCGGCGCGGTCGCGATCGTGGGGGCTGCCTCGCTCCTTGCCTGGGAGCAATGGCGGGAACTGACGCAGAAGACGGGAGAAGCCACCCAGAGCGCCGCCTTCTTCCTCGCCGACCATGCGGCCCGGCTCTTCGAGGTTTCCGACCTTGCCCTCGAGAAGGCAATCGCCCTCGTCGACGGAAAGAGCTGGGACGAGATCCAGAATTCCCGGGCGCTCTTCGAAGAGCTCACCGCTGTGCGAGCGGATCTTCCCTATGTGGACGATCTCTGGCTCAACGACAAGACGGGCGACCTGCGTCTCACAACCTTCGCCTTTCCCACGCCCCCGTCCAATGCGAGCGATCGTGACGCATTTCATGCGCAGCTGACGCCTAGGAACGAACTTTACGTGGGCAGTCCCATCGTCGGACGCGTCTCCGCCCGCGCAACCTTCCTCGTCAGCCGCCGGCTCGGGCGGGCCGACGAGCCCTTCCGCGGCGTGGCGCTGGCGACGCTCGATCTCGACTATTTCACGTCCTTCTGGAAACACATTCCCCTGCCGCCCGATGCGACCGTGACGCTCTTCCGGCGGGAGGACCAGAAGGTGCTGGCGCGCTATCCGGCGCCAAAAGACAACGCTCCGCCCGTCTTCAACGAGGCGCTCGACGCGCTGATGGAAGCCGACCCGGTGGAAGGCAGCTTCACGCAGCTCGCCCAGAACGACGATACGCGCTTCGGCTCCTATCACGAGGTCGGCACGCTGCCGGTCTATGTGCGGGTCAGCGTGCCCAAGAGGGCGCTCGTCTCACTGTGGATGCGCGATGCCATTGCCTACGTCATCTTCGCGCTCGCCGCCGCCCTCTCCCTTATCGGCCTGACGGCCTATGCGCGACACGAGGCGCGCCGCGACGAGGCGAACCGCGACTTCCTGAAGGAGGAGGTGGCGCGCCGTACCGCGGCTCTCGAAGGCGAGACGCGAGCGCTGGAAGCCCTCAACGGGGCAAGCCGGGTTCTTTCCGCCGAACTCGATCCCGACCGGACGGTGCGGGCGGTGGTCGATGCCGGCGTCGTCCTCACGGGTGCGCAATACGCCGCCTTTCTCGGTGCCGCACCGGCACAGGACGGCAGCGTTCTCGTCGATCCCGAGCCGCAGGGCCTTTATGTTCGCCCCGGCCTTTCCCGCGAGGGTTTCCTCGGCTTCCTCAAGGCATGGAATACGCGGATCGTCTCACGCAACGGCATCCTGCGCCGGGGCGATTTCTTCGCGGAGGAACTCGCGGGGGAGGCGGCGGGGGAAGCGCAGGAGGGCCGGGAGACGGTGCGCTCGGTCCTTGCCGTTCCTGTCGTCTCGCGCTCCGGCAATGTTCTCGGCGGCCTTGTCTTCGCCGACAGCGAGCCAGACGCCTTTTCCGAAAGGGCCGAGAAGCTGAGCGCCGGCCTTGCCGCGCAGGCCGCGATCGCCATGGACAATGCGCGTCTCTTTTCGGAAGCGCAGGAGGAGATCGCCGCCCGACGTGCGACGCAGGCTCGCCAGGAGCTTCTCATCCGGGAGCTGCACCACCGGGTCAAGAACACGCTCGCCATCGTCCAGGCGATCGCCGGGCTGACGGCGCGCTCGGTCGAGGGCGTCGACGCCTTCAACGCTGCCTTCTCCGGCCGTCTCGCCTCGCTCGCCTCGACCCATACGCTGCTGACGGAATGGTCGTGGGAGAGGGCGCCGTTGAGGGGCCTCCTGCAGGCGCAGCTCGAGCCCTATGCCAGCGACTACACGCTGGAGGGCCCGGAGCTGGAGCTGACAGCCACGCAGGCCGTGCCGATCGGCATGGCGGTGCATGAACTTGCCACCAACGCGGCGAAATACGGAGCGCTTTCCACGCCGGATGGGCGTCTGACCGTCCGTTGGCACCTCAATGCCCCCGCCGAGGAGGGAAAACCTCAGACGCTGGTGTTTGAATGGCAGGAGCGGGGCGGGCCGCCTGTCTCGCCGCCGCAGCGCAAGGGATTCGGCTCGCGCCTGCTGGCGGAAGTCCTCAAGGTCCAGCTCCATGCGCGCACCCATGTGGTGTATGCGGAGGAAGGAATGACTTTCCGTCTGGAAGTAGAGGTGGCGCCGCCGGCTGAAAATGCGTATGAAGGGGTTCAGGTCTCGCCTGCCCCTGTGGCCGCCTCATGAGGCGATTTGCCGGCACCTGAAAAAAATCAGAAATTTTTGGAACGTATTTTAGCGGTGGGCGTTCTCACCGGGCTGGTCTGTGCCGTTTGCAGTTTTCCGGCGCGTGGTCCCGGACAGGAGTGAGATTGCCCGAATGCTTGCTTTGAATGGCGGAGAGGGTACGGCACCTCTTCGAAACCGACATATCCTGCTTGTGGAAGACGAGGCCCTGGTCGCAATCGATCTCGCCTACGAGCTGGAAAAGGCGGGGGCGGCCGTGACGTTCGCCACCACGTTGGCGGAGGCCCTCGCGATAGCCGAGATCGAGCCGCACCATTCGGCCGCCGTGCTCGACATCAATCTGCGCGGCGAAGAGGTCTATCCGGCTGCCGAGATTCTTGCAGAAAACGGCGTACCCTTTCTCTTTTGCACCGGCCACGGAAGGCGCGAGGAACTGACGCCCCGCTTTCCCGAGGCGCCCGTCCTCGCCAAGCCCGTTCTCGGGCGCCAGCTCGTGAAGGAGCTGCAGAAGCTCCTCTGCTAGGATATCCGGGCCGCGTCTATGGCGCGCTTACCTTCAGGATCGCTCCGTTGTCTTCGTCCGTGATGAGCCAGATGGCGCCGTCGGGCCCCTGCGCGACATCGCGGAAACGCACGCCCAGATCTTGCAGAAGCCGTTCCTCGTGCACGACCTTCTCTCCGTCGAGTTCGAGACGCACGAGGGCCTTGGAAGCGAGGCCGCCCACGAAGAGATCTCCCCGCCAGTCCGGAAACATCCCGCCCTCGTAGAAGATCATGCCGGAAGGCGCGATCACCGGCGTCCACTGGTAGATCGGGTCGAGCATGCCTTCCGCGTGCTGCTTGCCGGTGCCGACCGGGCTTCCGTCGTAGTTCACCCCATATGAGACGACCGGCCAGCCATAGTTCTTGCCCGCCTCCGGCACGTTGAGCTCGTCGCCGCCGCGCGGTCCGTGCTCGATCGACCAGAGCTTGCCGCTCTGCGGATTGATCGCCGCCGCCTGCACGTTGCGGTGGCCGTAGGACCAGATCTCCGGCAGCGCACCTTCCTTGTCGACGAAGGGATTGTCTTCGGGCACGGAGCCGTCCGGGTCGATGCGGACGATCTTGCCGAGATGGGAATCGAGATCCTGCGCCTGGACGCGGAAGGTCTCCGAAAAGCGCTCGCCGAGCGTCACATAGAGATGGCCGTCGCCGTCGAAAGCGAGGCGCGAGCCGTAATGCGCGGTGCTTTGGACTTTCGGTTTCTGCGAGAAGATTACCTCGACGTCTTCCACCGCGCTCACGTCGTCGGAAAGCTTGCCACGTGCGACGGCCGTGGAAGTGGTGCCGCCCTCTCCCGGCTCGGCATAGCTCCAGTAAACGAGGCGGTTGTCGGCAAAGTCCGGATCGATGGCGACGTCGAGCAGCCCGCCCTGGCGGCGATTATCGACCTCCGGCAGGCCGGAGATCGGTTCGGAAATCTCGCCCTTTGTGCTTACGTGATGCAGGCGGCCCGGGCGCTCCGTCACCAGCATCGACCCGTCCGGCAGGAAGGCGAGGCCCCAGGGATGGGAAAGCCCGTCCGCGACCTTGGTGACGGTGATCTCGGGTCCCTCGGTTCCAACCGTCTCCTGTGCGCCGGCGGCGCCGGCTGCAAGGATGGCGGCGAGGGATGCGGCGGCAAGTGGCGTGATGCGCATGTCGGATGCTCCTCTTTACGGCCTGGCGCTTGCGCGCCGATGAGCCCGTGGGAGCAAGGCGAAGAGGGCGCCGGGGTTCCTCGCCAAACGCCACGTCGCAATAACGTTCTCTTGATGCCTACCGCGTACCGGTCGCCTCGCGCAGCGTTGCGATGAGGTTCGCCTTCTCTTCGAAGCCGATGCCCGGGGCGTCCGGCAGGCCGACGCGGCCCGCCTCGACCGCCATCTCGTCGGCAAAGCCTCCGAAGGGGGCGAAGACCTCCGGATAGGATTCGTTGCCGCCGAGCTTCAGTCCCGCCGCGATGTTGAGCGAGAGCTGGTGCCCGCCATGCGGGACGACGTTGCGGCCGGAAAACCCGTATTCCGGCAACAGGGCAAGGGTGCGCATGTATTCCACCAGCCCGTAGGAGAGGGCGCAGTCGAACTGCAGGAAGTCGCGGTCGGGGCGCATGCCGCCGTAGCGCAGGAGGTTGCGCGCATCCTGGTGGGAAAAGAGGTTTTCGCCCGTCGCCATCGGTCCCTCGTAGTGTTCGGCGAGTTCGGCCTGCAGCGCGTAGTCGAGCGGGTCTCCGGCCTCCTCGTACCAGAAGAGGCCGTAGGGCTTCAGCGCTTTGGCATAGGCGATGGCGGTCGCAAGGTCGAAGCGCCCATTGGCGTCGACGGCGAGGTACTTTCCCTCGCCAACCACCTCCAGCACCGCTTCGACGCGCCTGATGTCATCCTCGAGCGAGGTGGCGCCGATCTTCATCTTCACCACTTCGTAGCCCATGCCTCGGTAGCGCCGCATCTCCTCCTGGAGCGCCTCGATGCCCTTGCCGGGATAGTAGTATCCGCCGGCGGCGTAGACGAAGACGCTGTTGTCGGCCGTGCCGTCGCCGTAGCTGTCGGCGAGGTGGCGGTAGAGCGGTTTTTCCGCGATCTTCGCCACCGCGTCCCAGACCGCCATGTCGATCACTCCGACGGCGACCGAGCGCTCGCCGTGTCCGCCCGGCTTCTCGTTGGTCATCAGCGTCGCCCAGATGCGCTCGGGCGAGAAATTCTCGCCGGCATCGTCGAGCAGCGCGGCGGTTTCGGCCTCGGCGAGGCGCGGCATGAACCGCTCCCTCAGCAGCCCGCTCGCACCATAGCGGCCGTTTGAATTGAAGCCGTAGCCGATGACCGGTTTCCCGTCTCTGACGATGTCGGTGACGATCGCCACCACGCTCGCCGTCATCCTGGAAAAATCGATGTAGGCGTTCTGGATCGGCGAGGCGATCGGCACGACGGCCTCGCGAATATCGGTGATGCGCACGGACGGTCCTTCGGCTTGCCGGGAAGAATCGTTCTAGAGGATGACGACGCCCGCTGGCCAGCGCGGCAAGAGATGCCGAAATGAAGCGGCGCGGCCGCTCGGGCGGGAGCTTTTTTGACCTTTGCGCCTTTATCCCTAAAAAGGCGGGGCTATCCCTAAAAAGGCGGGGCACCCGTCATACGCGACACCCGAACCAGCAGAGACATTTCCATATGTGCGGTATTTGCGGCGAAGTGAGCTTCGACGGCTCGCCGGCCGATCCATCTTCCCTAGGGCGCATGCTCGACTGCCTCGCGCGCCGGGGCCCGGACGACGCCGGCGCCGTTGTGCGCGGGCGCGTGGCGCTCGGTCACCGGCGGCTGAAGATCATCGATCTGTCGTCCCGTTCCGAGCAGCCCCTCGTCGATCCCGATCTCGGGCTCACCATCGTCTTCAACGGCTGCATCTACAACTATCAGGAGCTGAAGACGGAGCTGGAGGCCAAGGGCTACCGCTTCTTCTCCTCCGGCGACACGGAAGTGATCCTGAAGGCCTACCATGCCTGGGGCGAGGATTGCGTGAAGCGCTTCCACGGCATGTTCGCCTTCGTCATCCACGAGCGCGAGAGCGGGCGCGTGGTGATGGCGCGCGACCGCTTCGGCATCAAGCCGCTCTACCTGTCGGAGAGCGGCAAGAAGCTGCGCTTTGCCTCCTCGCTGCCGGCGCTCGTCGCCGCGGGCGGCGTCGATACCACCATCGATCCGGTGGCGCTGCAGTTCTACATGTCCTTCCACGCCGTCGTGCCGGCGCCCTACACGATCCTGAAGGGCGTCAGAAAGCTGCCGCCGGCCACCGTGCGGGTGATCGAGGCGGACGGGACGAGCCGCCAGAAGGTCTATTGGGAGCCGATATACGAGCGCAGCGTGGAGGATATCGAGCGGCCTTTCGCCGAATGGCGCGACATGGTGCTCGCCTCGCTCAGGACCGCCGTCGACCGGCGCATGGTGGCCGACGTTCCCGTCGGCGTGCTCCTGTCCGGCGGGGTCGATTCCTCGCTCATCGTCGGGCTTCTCGCCGAGGCCGGCCAGAAGGGGCTGATGACCTTCTCCATCGGCTTTGAGGAGGCGCATGGCGAGAAGGGCGACGAATTCGTCTATTCCGACATCATCGCCAAGCATTTCGGCACCGACCACCACAAGCTGTTCGTGCCGTCCTCGGATCTCCTGAAGGAGCTGCCGGGCGCGATCTCGGCGATGTCGGAGCCGATGGTCTCCTACGACAATATCGGCTTCTATCTCCTCTCCCGCGAGGTGGCGAAGCACATCAAGGTCGTGCAGTCGGGCCAGGGCGCCGACGAGGTCTTCGGCGGCTATCACTGGTATCCGCCGCTCGCCTCCTCCAACAATCCGGCCGCCGACTACGCCAAGGTCTTCTTCGACCGCGACCACGACAAGCTCGGGCGCCACCTTTCGCCCGAATGGATGGCGGCGAAGGACGAGGCGCGCGCCTTCCTGGAGGACCAGTTCGGCCATCCCGGCGCGGAAGACCCCGTCGACAAGGCGCTGAGGCTCGATTCCACCATCATGCTCGTCGACGACCCGGTGAAGCGGGTCGACAACATGACCATGGCCTGGGGGCTGGAAGCGCGCGTTCCGTTCCTCGACCACGAACTCGCCGAGCTCGCCGCCCGCATCCCGCCGGAGCACAAGCTCGCCGATGGCGGCAAGGGCGTCCTGAAGGACGTCGCGCGCCAGGTCGTGCCGAAGGAAGTGGTCGACCGCGAGAAGGGCTACTTCCCCGTGCCGGCGCTCAAATACATCTCCGGCGACACGCTCGACATGGTCCGCGACGCGCTGACCAGCCAGCCGGCGCGCGAGCGGGGCCTCTTCCGCGGCGACTATCTGGAAGCACTCTTCACAGAGCCCTCCGCCCACATCACGCCGCTGCGCGGCTCCGAACTGTGGCAGGTCGGCCTTCTGGAGCTCTGGCTGCAGAACCACGAACTATAGGTGCCATCATGACGCGCCGAGCAGAACAGAATCGCCCGACGAAGCGTGCCGGCGCCCTCGGCCAGCGGTTGATGCGACTGCGCGAGCAGGGCGCGCGCCCCTCGCGCGAGGACGTGGAGGCGGCCGACATGGTCGAGGAGGCGGTGATCGATTGCGGCTGGGGCCGCATCCTGTTCACCCAGACCTTCGAGAATTCGGAGGCCATCATCCACAAGCTCCGGGCCGAGGGCCTGGAGCAGCGCGACATAGCCTTCTACGTGCGCGATCCGCATGTGCTTCTGGCCGCCGCGCCGAACGAGCTCTTCCTCGATCCCTCGCACACTTACCGCCTCGACCTCACCACCTACCGGGCGAAGTGGCGAAAGCTGCCCGGCTTCTTCGTGCGGCGTCTGACCTCGCTCGCCGACGCGGAAGCGGTGAACCGCATCTATGCCAGCCGCAACATGGTGCAGGTGAACCCGGAATTCTTCTGGTCGAAGCGCGACAGCCGGGCGCTCACCTATTTCGTGGCTGAGGACGAGACGACGGGCGAGGTGATCGCCACCGTCACCGGCGTCGACCACGGCCGCGCCTTCAACGATCCGGAGCGCGGTTCCTCGCTCTGGTGCCTGGCGGCCGATCCGCAGTCCCGGCATGCCGGCGTCGGGGAAGCCATGGTGCGCCGGCTCGCCGAACACTACCAGGCGCGCGGCGCGGCCTATATGGATCTGTCGGTCCTGCACGATAACGACCGCGCCATCGCCCTCTACGAGAAGCTCGGCTTCCGCCGCATCCCGATCTTCGCGGTCAAGCGCAAGAACCCGATCAACGAGAAGCTCTTTTCCGGCCCGGACCCGGCCGCCGCCCTCAACCCCTATGCCCGCATCATCGTCGACGAGGCGCGACGGCGCGGCATCGGCGTGGAGATCATCGACACGGCAGCCGGTTTCTTCCGTCTTTCGTCGGGCGGGCGCTCGGTGCGCTGCCGCGAGAGCCTCTCGGAGCTGACCAGCGCGGTCGCCATGTCGCTGTGCGACGACAAGGCGGCAACGCGGCGCATCGTGGAGCGGTCCGGGGTGAAGGTGCCCGCCCAGAAGGAGGCGGGCAGCGAGGAGGAGATCAAGGCGTTCCTCGCCGAGCATGGCAGCGTCGTCGTGAAGCCGGCGCGCGGCGAGCAGGGCAGGGGCGTTGCCGTCGATCTCGATACGCTGGAGGACGTGACCGCGGCGATCGCGGAAGCGAAGAAATCCTCCGACCGGGTGATCCTGGAATCCTATTTCGACGGGACCGATCTCAGGCTCATCGTGATCAATTTCCGCCTGGTCGCGGCGGCGATCCGCGTGCCGGCGCAGGTGGTCGGCGACGGCAAGAGCACCGTGGAGAGCCTGATCGCCAAGCAGAGCCGGCGACGGGCAGCCGCGACGGGCGGCGAATCGACGATTCCGCTCGACGGCGAGACGGAACGGTGCGTGAAGCGGCACGGCTACGAAATGAGCTCCATCCTGCCGGAGGGCGAGCGCCTGCAGGTGCGCAAATCGGCAAACCTGCATACCGGCGGGACGATCCACGACGTGACGTCGGAGGTGCACCCGACGCTGGTGGATGCGGCGATTTCGGCAGCGCGCGCGATCGACATTCCTGTGGTAGGGATCGATCTGATGGTGACGGCGCCGCATCTGGCGGATTATGTCTTCATCGAAGCCAATGAGCGGCCAGGGCTTGCGAACCACGAGCCGCAACCGACGGCGCAGCGCTTCGTCGACCTTCTCTTCCCGCTCTCCATGCCGGCTTCCGCGCGCCTCGCCCAGGAAAGAAAGGTGGAGGCCTGACAATAAACGGGAGGAAACAATGCCGCGCCTTGCGATCGACACCGACTACCTTGCCGAGCGGCTGGCGCATCTGCTCTCCATCCCGAGCCCGACGGGCTTCACGGACACGATCGTGCGCGATTGCTGCCGGGAACTGGAGCGGCTCGGCGTCGCCTACGAGCTGACCCGCCGCGGCGCCATCCGCGCCATCTATCAGGGTTCGCGGCGCAAGGCCGCCCGCGCCATCGTCGTGCATGTCGACACGCTCGGCGCACAGGTGAAGGGGCTGAAGGAGAACGGCCGGCTGGAACTCGTTCCCGTCGGCCACTGGTCGGCCCGCTTCGCCGAAGGGGCGCGCGCGACGATCTTCACCGATCACGGCTCGTTTCGCGGCACTATCCTGCCGATGAAGGCCTCCGGCCACACCTTCGCCGACGAGGTCGACACGCTGCCGATCGGCTGGGAATATGTGGAGCTCAGGATCGACGCGCCGGCGACCGACAAGCTCTCGCTGGAAAAGCTGGGCGTGGAAGTCGGCGACATGGTCGCCATCGATCCGCAGCCGGAATTCGTCGAAAACGGCTTCATCGTCTCGCGCCATCTCGACAACAAGGCGGGCGTGGCGGTGATGTTCGCGGCGCTCGAGGCGATGGTGCGCGAGCATGCGGTGACGCCCGTCGACATCCACTTCCTCCTGACGATCGCGGAAGAGGTCGGCGTCGGCGCCTCGGCGATCCTCTCGCACGATGTCGCCTCGATGGTCGCCATCGACAACGGCACCACGGCGCCGGGCCAGAACTCCTCCGAATTCGGCGTCACCATCGCCATGGCCGACCAGACAGGGCCTTTCGACTATCACCTGACGCGCAAGCTCGCCCGGCTGTGCACGGAAAACGAGATCCGCTTCCAGAAGGACGTTTTTCGGCATTACCGCTCCGATTCCGCCTCGGCGCTGGAATCGGGCGCCGATGTCCGCACCGCGCTCATCACCTTCGGCGTTGATGCCAGCCACGGTTATGAGCGCATCCACATGCACGCGCTGCGCTCGCTCGCCGAGCTTGCCACCGCCTACATCACCAGCCCGGTCGAGATTCAGCGCGATTCCAAGGAATTCGGCTCCCTCAAGGGTTTCACACGCCAGCCGACCGAGGACGAGGAGGCGGAGGAGGCCCGCGAGGACCCGGTCTTTCTTCCCTGATATCGGGGGCCTGACATCCGGGGCCTGACAGCTCGGCCCTGAAGCGCTGCCCTGGCAGCCGGGCCCTGGTAGCCGGGCCAATGAGACGTCCTGTCGCCGCGGGGCGGAGCATGCGCCCTTGACCTTCCAGTGGCTGGAAGCCCCATATCGGGCGCCTGGATACGAAAGGGCGGCCGAGATGGACAGGACGAACCGGACCGACGGGCCGGCGCAGGAAGATCATTCCTGCTGCCACGGCAAGACCGAGCAGGGCGAGGCGAAGGCGTCGGAACATGCCTGCTGCGGCGGCAAGCACGAAAAGGCCGAAAGCCATTCATGCTGCGGCGGCCACCATGATCACGGCGAGGCCGCGGCGGGGGCGAAAGACGCGGCCGGCGAACGGGCCACCGACCCGGTTTGCGGCATGAAGGTCGACACCAGTGCCGGCAAGCCCTCGGCCGAGCTTGGGGGCGTCACCTTCCATTTCTGCTGCGATGGCTGTCGGAAGAAGTTTCTCGACGATCCGGAGCGCTACTTCTTCACCGAAGAGGGCAAGGCGATCGATCCGGTCTGCGGCATGAAGGTGGCGCTGGACGCCGGCAAGCCGACCGCCGAGCATGGCGGCAAGACCTACCATTTCTGCCGCGAGGGCTGCCGCGAGAAGTTCGTGGCGGACCCGGAGCAGTATCTTTCCGGCAAGAAGCAGGAGGAGGAGGCGCCTGCAGGAACGCTCTACACCTGCCCGATGGATCCGGAGATCGTGCAGGAAGGGCCGGGCACCTGCCCGATCTGCGGCATGGCGCTGGAGCCGATGGGCCTGCCGGCCGACGGGCCGAACCCGGAACTCGTCGATTTCAAGCGCCGGCTGTTCATCGGGGCGCCGCTCGCGGCGGTGCTTCTCGTCGTCGAAATGGGCGCCCATCTTCTCGGCATCGACGTCCTGCCCTTCATGTCGGCGCGCGCGGAGCAATGGCTGCAGCTCGCGCTCGCCGCGCCCGTCGTCCTTTATTGCGGCCTGCCCTTCTTCGAGCGCGGCTGGCGCTCCATCGTCTCCGGCCACCTCAACATGTTCACCCTGATCGCCATCGGCACGGGCGCGGCCTTCCTCTATTCGCTCGTGGCGCTCGCCGCGCCGGGCCTCTTCCCGCCCGCGATGCTGCATGAGGGCGCCGTGCCGGTCTATTTCGAGGCTTCGGCGGTGATCGTCGTCCTCGTCCTCTTCGGCCAGGTGCTGGAACTGAAGGCGCGCGAGCGCACCGGCAGCGCCATCCGCGCCCTGATGGACCTTGCCCCGAAGAAGGCGCTGAGGGTGAAGAAGGACGGCGGCACGGAGGAGGTGGAGCTTTCCGCCGTCGCCAAGGGCGACGTGCTGCGGGTGCGCCCGGGCGACACGGTGCCGATCGATGGCGTCGTCCTTTCCGGCCGCAGCGCCGTTGATGAATCCATGCTGACGGGCGAAGCGGTGCCGGTGGAAAAATCGGAGGGCGAGCGCGTCACGGGCGGCACCTCCAACACGCGCGGAAGCTTCGACTTCAAGGTCGACCGCACCGGCGCGGAGACGACGCTCTCGCAGGTCGTCACCATGGTGGCGGAGGCGCAGCGCTCGCGCGCGCCGATTCAGGGCCTTGCCGACCGGGTCGCCGGCTATTTCGTGCCGACGGTGGTGGCGGTTGCCGTCATCGCTTTCCTCGCCTGGCTCGTCTTCGGCCCGTCGCCGCAGCTCGCCTATGCGCTGGTGGCGGCCGTCAGCGTCCTCATCATCGCCTGTCCCTGCGCGCTGGGGCTCGCCACGCCGATCTCGGTGATGGTGGCGACCGGGCGCGGGGCGCAGGCCGGCATCCTCATCAAGAACGCCGAGGCTCTGGAGCGCATGGCGCATATCGACACCCTCGTCGTCGACAAGACCGGCACCTTGACCGAAGGCAAGCCGCGGCTCGTCGCCATCGAGACGGCCGGGGAGGGCGCGGAGGCCGACCTCCTGCGCCTTGCGGCCTCGCTGGAGGCGGCGAGCGAGCATCCGCTGGCCGAGGCGATCGTGCGGGGTGCGGAGGAAAAGGGCATCGATCCGGCGAAGGCCGAGGCGTTCGACGCCGTTACCGGCAAGGGCGTCACCGGCAAGGTGGAGGGCCGCGCCGTGGCGCTCGGCAACGAGGCGCTGATGGGCGAGATGGGCGTTGACATCGCCGCTCTGGCGCAGGCGGCCGAAACGCGCCGGCGCGAGGGCGAGACGGTGATGTTCGCCGCCGCGGACGGAAAGCTCCTCGGCATCATCGCCGTCGCCGACCCGGTGAAGGAGACGAGCGAGAAGGCGATCCGTGCCCTGCATGACGAGGGGCTGAGGATCGTCATGGCGACCGGCGACAACCGGGCGACCGCCGAGGCGGTGGCGAAAAGGCTCGGCATCGACGAGGTGCGGGCCGAGGTGCTGCCGCAGGACAAGCAGCGGATCGTCGACGAGCTGAAGGAGAAGGGCGCCAAGGTCGCCATGGCCGGAGACGGCGTCAACGACGCGCCGGCGCTGGCGGCGGCCGATGTCGGCATCGCCATGGGCGCGGGCGCGGATGTGGCGGTGGAGAGCGCCGGCATGACGCTGATGAGCGGCGACCTCAACGGCGTCGTCAGGGCCCGCAGGCTGGCGAAGGCGACGCTCGGCAATATCCGGCAGAACCTCGTCTTCGCCTTCGGCTACAACACGCTCGGCGTGCCGGTCGCGGCGGGCATCCTCTATCCGGTCTTCGGGGTGCTGCTTTCGCCGGTGATCGCGGCGGCGGCGATGAGCCTTTCCTCCGTGTCGGTGGTCGGCAATGCGCTGCGCCTCAGGCAGGTGAAGCTCTGAGGGGCCGTCCTCTCAGGCAGGGGGAGAAAGAAGAAGGGCGGCCGGTTCTTTCGCCAGCCGCCCGTTTTTCCCGCCTCGTGGAGGCGGGTTCGCCCTCACCGCGAAGCTAGTGCGACATCAGGATCGGGACCGTCATCTGGTCGACGATCGACTGGGTGGCGCCGCCGAACACCGTCTCGCGCAGGCGCGAATGGCCGTAGCAGCCCATGACGATGAGATCGGAGCCGAGATCGGAGGCGCGGTTGAGGATCTCGCCGCCGACCGATGTGCGGTCGGGCCGGGAGGTCATCGCCTCGACGTTGAGGCCGTGGCGGGCGAGCGTGCGGGCGAGGGCGTCGCCCGGCACCAGGCCGTGGCCCGGCTCCTTGTGGCCGGCATTGACGGAAAGGATCTGCACGCGCGCGCCCTTCTGGATGAGGGGCAGGGCGTCGAAGGCGGCGCGGGCCGCCTCGCGGCTGCCGTTCCAGGCGATCAGCACGTTGTTGCCAAGCTCGCCGTAATGGCCGGCCGTCGGCACGACGAGGACGGGGCGGCCGGCGCCGAGGACGAGATCCTCCGGGCGGTAGTAGGAGGGCAGCTCCTCGCTCGCCTGCGAGGCGACGACGAGATCGGCGTTGCGGCAGGTGCGGATGGCGAGCTGCGTGGCGTTGACGTCGCGCGCGTCGAGCTGCAGCCAGGAATAGGCGAGGTCCTCGCCCTTGGCGACATGCTCGAAACGGGTGCCGACCTCGGTGGCGATCTGGTTGTCGCGGTCCATCTGCATCGACAGCCATTCGCCGCCGAGCGGATCGACGACGTCGGGCGGGATGCGCGGGATGAGATGCAGGCCCACGACATGGGCGGAATGGGATTTGGCGAGCGGCGTTGCGACGCTCATCAGGCGCGGGATCGCGTCCACCGAAGGCAGGTGGACCATGATCGTCCCTAGGGGATACCGGCTGCTCACAGCTCTTTTCCTTTCGTCTCTGTCGGGGAGAGCGGGGACGGAATTCGGCCAGGCTCAGAGTGTAGGTTCCGGTGCCGAATTGCCGCGTTGATCAGGATCAAGGAACCTCTGGAATTGCAACGGCTTCGTCGATAAGAGTGGGGTCATGACGAAGTCCGCGACGTCCGTTCCCCTCGAAAACGATCCCCTGCCCGATCTGTGCAGGGCTTGCAAGGCCAGGCATCGTGGAATCTGCGGGGCTCTCGACGCCCAGCAGCTGGCCGAGCTCAATCGCCGCTCCCACAAGCAGGTGGTGGAGCCCGGCAAGACGCTCATGGATGCCGAAGAGCCGACCAGCGCCTATTCCAACATCCTCGCCGGGGTGGTGAAGCTTTCCAAGATGCTGCCAGACGGGCGCCAGCAGATCGTCGGGCTGCAATTCGCCCCCGATTTCGTCGGCCGCCCGTTCTCGCAGGAGAGCGCGCTGAAGGCCGAGGCGGTCACCTCCACGGTGCTGTGCACATTCCCGCGCAACGTGCTGGAGCGGATGATCGCCGATTCGGCCGGCCTGGAGCACAACCTCTACCTTCAGGCGCTCGCCGAGCTCGACGATGCGCGCGACCTCCTGCTGACGCTGGGACGCAAGACAGCGCGCGAGCGCGTCGCCACCTTCCTCCTGATGATCGCCCGCCACACGCCGAAGGCGGAAGGGACGGGCGAGCCACAAGGGTCGACGGATTTCGAGCTGCCCCTGACGCGCGCGGAAATCGCCGATTTCCTCGGCCTCACCATCGAGACGGTCAGCCGCCAGCTCACCAAGCTGAAGGGCTCTGGCGTCATCCGGGTGGAAGCGAACCGGCGCATCTGCGTGCCGGACCTCGAGCTTCTGGAAGCCGAAACGGGCGATTGAGGCGGCGGGCGCCGCAGCGCCCGGATTTTACTCCTGAGAGATAATGAAACGCGAGGGCCGCCGCGCTTTGCGCGATGCTCCCTGACCGTTGGCTCGTGGCCGCGCCCGCGCCTTACGCGATGGCGCTGGCGGGCTTGTCCGCGCATTCGGCGCATTTGCCGTCGCAGGGCTTCTTCGGCGTCAGCAGCGAAACGAGCGGCAGGCATTCGCAGCGCATGCGGTGGCGCAGGAGCGCCGATGCAAGGTCCGCCTTTGCCGCAGGGGTGAAGCAGGAGCGCGCCATCGGAAAGACCACCGTCTCCTCCCAGGCGATATGGCGGCGCTGCGATTCGAAGAAGGAACGCAGGAGATAGCCGAGCGCCTCGGCCGCCCGGTAGCGGCCTTCCTCGTCGCGATTGGCCAGCGCTTCCGCCAGTTCCAGCGCACTCGCCTCGTCGGCGTCGTGCTCGGCGCGCGACAGGTTGATCGCCTCGCGCACGGAACGGTCGGCGCGGCACGGGGCCGCCAGCGCCGGGAAGAGGATTTCGTTCTCCAGCCTCAGATGGGCGGGGAAATAGGTGCGCAATGTTGTCGCAGCCGCTTCGGCCGATTCGCGCGTGACCTGATTGGGAAGGGCGTCCGCGATCGCCTCCAGCAGGTCGCAGAGCCGCTCCTGGAGGGCGTGTTCGAACGCGATAAGCTGGAACGGATCCAGACGGATAGCCTCCGCATTCGGCGCCTTGGCCGCGCATGCGATGAGCGCTTCCAGATGCTTGTGCTGCGGTGGCATGTGGGAAATTCCTTCCCGAACGAAGCTTTTTGTCGGTCTGAGCATCGTGCCGGAAGTCCGCCCCGGGTAACTTGATCTGCGTCAAGGGTTGTGGTCCGGCTTCCGGCCATAGCTAGGTTAGAAGCCTTCCACGCGACATTGGGGCACGGGGGGCGAGGACAAGGAGAAGCGGCCATGGCGATGGCGCAAGTCGGCGGCCTGTTCCTGATAGCGCTTCTGGCGCTGATGGGATCGGTCAAGGCACACGATACGCAATTTGCGGTGCATATGGCGCTCGTCGCCATCATAGCGCTGGCCGCGGCAGGCTGGCGGCTGAAGACCATGGACGTGTCGGTCAAGAAGACCGCCCTCCAGGATCGCGAAGCCCATTACATGGACGACGTCGTGCGGGCGGGGGCGATCGCGACGATGTTCTGGGCCGTGATCGGCCTTACCGTCGGCGTCCTCATCGCCTTCCAGCTGGCCTTTCCGCACCTCAACGTCGAGCCTTACCTCAACTTCTCCCGGCTGCGCCCGCTGCATACCTCGGCGGTGATCTTCGCCTTCGGCGGCAACGCGCTCATCTGCACCTCCTTCTACGTGGTGCAGAGGACGACGGGCGCGCGCCTCTTCGGCGGCGGCCTGCCCTGGTTCGTCTTCTGGGGCTACCAGATCTTCATCGTGCTGGCGGCGACCGGCTACCTCCTCGGCGTGACGCAGTCGAAGGAATACGCCGAGCCGGAATGGTACATCGACCTGTGGCTCACGGTGGTCTGGGTCGCCTATCTCATCGTCTTCCTCGGCACGCTGGTGAAGAGGAAGGAACCGCACATCTACGTGGCGAACTGGTTCTACCTCTCCTTCATCGTCACGATCGCGATGCTGCACGTCGTCAACAACCTCGCCGTGCCCGTCTCCTTCCTCGGCTCGAAATCCTACTCCGCCTTCGCCGGCGTGCAGGACGCCCTGACGCAGTGGTGGTACGGCCATAACGCCGTCGGCTTCTTCCTGACGGCGGGCTTCCTGGGAATGATGTACTACTTCATCCCGAAGCAGGCGGAGCGCCCGGTCTATTCCTACCGGCTGTCCATCGTGCATTTCTGGTCGCTGATCTTCCTCTACATCTGGGCCGGCCCGCACCATCTGCACTACACGGCGCTGCCGGACTGGGCGCAGACGCTCGGCATGGTGTTCTCGGTGATGCTGTGGATGCCGTCCTGGGGCGGCATGATCAACGGCCTGATGACGCTCTCGGGCGCCTGGGACAAGCTGAGAACCGACCCGATCATCCGCATGATGGTGATCGCCGTCGCCTTCTACGGCATGTCGACCTTCGAGGGCCCGATGATGTCCATCAAGGCGGTCAACTCGCTGTCGCACTACACCGACTGGACCATCGGCCACGTGCATTCGGGCGCGCTCGGATGGGTCGGCATGATCTCCTTCGGCGCGGTCTACTACCTGGTGCCGCGGCTGTGGATGAGGCCGAGGCTCTATTCGGTGCGCCTCGTCTCCTGGCACTTCTGGCTCGCCACCATCGGCATCGTCCTCTACGCGGCGTCGATGTGGGTCTCCGGCATCATGCAGGGGCTGATGTGGCGCGAGTACAATGCCGAGGGCTTCCTGGTCTATTCCTTCGTGGAGACCGTGGCAGCGATGCATCCCTACTACATCATCCGCGGCCTTGGCGGCGTCATGTACCTGACCGGCGCCCTGATCATGGCCTTCAACATCTACAAGACGATCCGCGGCGATCTCCGGCAGGAAAAGCCGATGGGCGCTGCCGTCGAACCGGCCGAGTGACAAGGAGACCAAGGTGCTCGATCCGCTCACCAAATTCGTTCTGCGCCACCACGACAAGGTGGAAAGGAACGTTACCGTCCTCCTCGTGCTCGCCTTCCTGGTGGTCTCCATCGGCGGTCTCGTGGAAATCGTCCCGCTCTTCTACGTGCAGAACACCATCGAGAAGGTGGAGGGGATGCGCCCCTACACCCCGCTGGAGCTCGCAGGGCGCAACGTCTACATCCGCGAGGGCTGCTACGTCTGCCATTCGCAGATGATCCGTCCGATGCGCGACGAGGTGGAACGCTACGGCCATTACTCGCTTGCCGCTGAATCGATGTACGACCATCCGTTCCAGTGGGGCTCCAAGCGCACCGGCCCGGACCTTGCCCGCGTCGGCGGACGCTATTCCGACACCTGGCATGTGGAGCATCTGACCGATCCCCGCTCCGTGGTGCCGGAATCGATCATGCCGAAATACGGCTTCCTGGCGAACAACGAGCTCTCGGTCGACGATATCGGCGACCATCTGAAGGCCAATGCCCTGGTCGGCGTGCCCTACAGCGAGGACATGATCGTCAACGCCAAGGCGGATCTCGTTGCCCAGGTCGATCCGGACGGCGATACGTCGGGGCTGGAGGAACGCTACCCGAA
Source organism: Afifella sp. IM 167 (assembly GCF_020144925.1). Lineage (GTDB taxonomy): Bacteria > Pseudomonadota > Alphaproteobacteria > Rhizobiales > Afifellaceae > Afifella. Next base: position 446,495 of record NZ_NSLC01000001.1, on the reverse strand, counting down.
GGCGCAGGTGCGCAACTTCGACGGCGATTCGAGCCGCATCACGGAGATGGACGCGCTCGTCGCCTATCTGCAGATGCTCGGCACGCTGGTCGATTTCACCACCTACGAGCCTCTTTCCGAAGAGAACCTCAGGTGAGGACATGAGCACCTACGACACGCTTCGCCACTTCGCCGACAGCTGGGGACTGCTGTTCATGCTCCTCATCTTCCTGGCGGTGGTGGTGTGGGTTCTCAGGCCCGGCGCGCGAACTTCCTACAGCGAGCAGGCAGACATTCCCTTCAAACATGAAGACCGGCCGGCCCCGACAGCAAAGCGGGCAGACAAGACGCCGGTACGTGGAGACTGACGATGGCCACGAACGAAGGCAAGAACGCTCAGGGGGCCGGCGGCCCCCGCCATTCCGGCCCCGAGATCGACAAGGCGACCGGCCAGTCGACGACCGGGCATGAATGGGACGGCATCAAGGAGCTGAACACGCCGCTGCCGCGCTGGTGGCTGTGGGTGTTCTACGCCTGCACCATCTACGCGCTTGTCTATGTGGTGCTGTACCCGGCGATCCCGCTCATCAAGACCGGCACGACGGGCCTGCTCGGCTGGCATTCGCGCTCGGCCGTCGCCCGCGAGCTCTCCGAGGTGGAGGCGGCGCGCGCCGGCGTGATGGAGAAGATCCGCACCATGCCGCTGGAAGAGATCGCCGCCGATCCGGACCTTTCCGACACGGCCTTCCGGGCCGGGCAGTCGGCCTTCAAAGTGAACTGCGTGCAATGCCACGGCTCCGGCGCCGAGGGCGGCTTCGGCTACGCCAACCTCAATGACGACGACTGGATCTGGGGCGGCACGCTGGAGGATATCCACACCACCATCCAGCACGGCATCCGCTACGACCAGGATCCGGAAACGCGCATTTCGGAAATGCCGGCCTTCGGCCGCGACGGACTGCTCGACCAGACCCAGATCGCCCAGGTGACGCAGTACGTGCTGTCGCTTTCGGGCCTGCCGCACGACGCGGCCGAGGCGGAGGCGGGCAGCCCGCTCTTCGCCGAGAACTGCGCCGTCTGCCATGGCGAGAACGGCGAGGGCCAGCAGATGCTGGGCGCGCCGACGCTGAACGACGCCGTCTGGCTCTACAGCGCCGATCCCAAGCAGATCGCCTCGCAGATCAACAATCCCAAGCACGGCGTCATGCCGGCCTGGGCGGGGCGTCTCGACGAGGGCACGATCAAGCAGCTGACGATCTATGTGCACGGCCTCGGCGGCGGCGTGGCGGCGGAGCAGGTTTCCGCCAACTGAGGCGCCGGCAGGCAAGAAACAGGGCGCCGCTCTCCCGGCGGGGAGCGGCGCTTCGCTTTTTTGAAGCGCCTCATCGGAGCGCGTCCGGTCGGTCGGCGAGGCGTAGCCGTGGCCCGCAGCGGGCCTGCCTTCTTCGGCGAAGCATCTGGCACATTTCGGCTTTTTGCATTCTCCGGGGATCGGGCGCAGACTAGCCCGCCGATATGTCGCACCCGCCGGCGGTGGGCATTGCTTGCATACGGCTTTTGATATGAGTCAAACGCCTTAGATCAGTTCAAAGCTAAGGACGAAGCATTCGCCGCCCTTCAGCGCGGTGGGATTCGACATGGCCAAAATGGATCAGGACAGCTACGCGGGGGGCGGGGTTGTCGACCAGATCGAGGCCGATCCGGTCAATAGCCGCACCGAACGCTCGCTCTACGAGGCGCGCGTCAAGATCTTCCCCGCCAGGGTCACGGGCGCCTTCCGGCGCCTGAAGTGGATCATCATGGCGGTCACGCTCGGCATCTACTGGCTGACGCCCTGGATCCGCTGGGACCGCGGTCCCAACGCGCCCGACCAGGCGGTGCTCGTCGACCTCGCCAACCGGCGCTTCTATTTCTTCTCGATCGAGATCTGGCCGCAGGAATTCTACTACGTCGCCGGCCTCCTGATCATGGCCGGCATCGGCCTCTTCCTGATCACCTCGGTGGTGGGGCGCGCCTGGTGCGGCTACACCTGTCCGCAGACGGTCTGGACCGACCTCTACATGGCGGTCGAGCGGCGGGTGATCGGCGACCGCAACGCCCAGATGCGCCTCGACAAGGAGCCCTGGGGGTTCTCCAAGATCCGCAAACTGGCGACGGTGCACGCCATCTGGATCCTGATCGCGGTGGCGACCGGCGGCGCCTGGATCTTCTATTTCGCCGACGCGCCGAGCCTGGCGCGCGACTTCGTGCTCCTTGAGGCGCCCTCGGCGGCCTATGTGACGGTCGCCATCCTCACCTTCACCACCTACGTCTTCGCTGGCTTCATGCGCGAGCAGGTCTGCACCTATATGTGCCCCTGGCCGCGCATCCAGGGCGCCATGCTCGATGAGGACAGCCTCATCGTCACCTATAACGACTGGCGCGGCGAGCCGCGCTCGCGCCACCAGAAGCGGGCGGTCCAGGAAGGCCTCGATGTCGGCGACTGCGTCGACTGCAACGCCTGCGTGGCGGTCTGCCCGATGGGCATCGACATCCGCGACGGTCAGCAGCTGGAATGCATCACCTGCGCGCTGTGCATCGATGCCTGCAACAACATCATGGACAAGGTGGACAAGCCGCGCGGCCTGATCGCCTACACGACGCTGAAGGATTACGAGGTGCATGCCGCGACGGCCGCCAAGGCCGGGCGGGAGGCCGCCAAGGACGAGCAGCGCCACTTCTCCATGGCGCATATCCTGCGGCCGCGCACGATCATCTACACGGTGCTGTGGTCCTTCATCGGCATCGCCATGATCGTGACCCTCGCCATGCGCGACCGGCTCGACATCAACGTGCTGCACGAGCGCAATCCGTTGTTCGTCACGCTCTCCGACGGCTCGATCCGCAACACCTATACGGTTAAGCTGCTCAACATGCAGCCGCAGCTGAAGACCTTCACCGTCTCGCTGGAAGGCCTGCCGGGCGCCACGATGTGGTTCCAGGGCGGCGAGGAGCAGCGCGGCCCGAGCTTCGAGGCCGCCGTCCAGCCGGACCGGGTGCGCGAACTGCGCGTCTTCGTCATTAAGGACGGGGTGAAGGCCTCGGAGGATTTCGACTTCGTCATCACCGACCAGCAGACCGGCGAGAGCGACAGTGCCGAGGCACAGTTCCACGGGCCACAATCATGAACCGGGTCACGCGCTTCTTCCGTATCGGCGAGAACCATCCCCTGACGGGCGCGCATGCGCTGGCCATCATCGTCGCCTTCTTCGTCGTCGTCATCGTCGTCAACGTCACCATGGCGGCGCTGGCGACCGGCACCTTTCCGGGCCTGATCGTGGAAAACAGCTACGTCGCCAGCCAGAACTACAATACCTGGCTGAAGGAGGCGCGAGCCCAGGACGAGCGCGGCTGGCGCGCCGATCTCGACGCGCGCGACGGCCGGCTGAAAGTCAACCTCACCGACCGGAGCGGGACGCCGATCACCGGCATTGACCTTTCCGCCATCATCGGCAGGGCCTCGACGGACGAGCAGGACCGCGTGGTGCCGCTTTCCCCCGAGGACGGCGTTTGGCGCGCCCCCGGCGAGCTGACCCCCGGCCTGTGGATGGTGGAGCTCAAGGCCAAGTCCGGCGACCAGCTCCTCTACCGCGTCCGGCGGGCAGTGACGGTCGCGCCCAGGGCAGGCTGATGAGCTGCTGCGGCACGGGCCCATCGATCTCGGCAGCGGAAATCGCCCGCCAGGCGGCGCAGCATGCCGATGAGGGGGTCGATCCGGCCTTCCTGCGTGTCGCCAAGGACGGGCTGACCGAGCTCACCCTCATCGTGCCGGACATGCATTGCGCCGGCTGCATCTCCAAGGTGGAGCGCTCGCTCTCCGCCGTTGCGGGCGTGGTGCGCGCCCGCGCCAACCTCACCGCCCACAAGGTGCTCGTGGGCTACGAGCCGGAGACGGCCGAGCCGGACCTTCTTCTCGCCACGGTGCGGGCCGCCGGCTATGCGGCGCGGCCGGTCGATCCGGCCGTCTTTACCGATACGGCCGAGGACGAGACCGGCAAGGAGCTCATCCGCTCGCTCGCCGTCGCCGGCTTTGCGGCCGGCAACGTCATGCTGCTTTCCGTCTCCGTCTGGTCGGGGGCGGACGAGGCGACGCGCAACCTCTTCCACTGGATTTCGGCGATGATCGCGCTGCCGGCGATCGCCTATGCGGGACGGCCGTTCTTCCGCTCGGCCTGGCGCGCCGTCTCGGCCGCGAGCCTCAACATGGACGTGCCGATCTCGCTGGCGGTGATCCTCGCCGCGGCGATGAGCCTTTACGAGACGATGTCGGGCGCGCCGCATGCCTGGTTCGACGCCTCCATCAGCCTCCTCTTCTTTCTCCTGATCGGGCGCGTCCTCGACTTTCGCATGCGCGGGGTCGCGCGCGCCGCCGCGACGCGGCTCCTGTCGCTCTCGGCCGACAGCGCGCGTCTTCTCGGCGAGGACGGCACGTCGCGGCTGGTGCGTACCGGCACCGTGCGGCCCGGGGACGTGGTGGAGGTCGCCGCGGGCGAGCGCTTCCCGCTCGACGGCATTGTCCTTTCCGGCAGCAGCGACGTCGACAAGTCGCCGCTCACCGGCGAGCCGCTGCCGGAGCGTGCGGCGGAGGGCTCGTCCGTCTACGCCGGCACGCTCAACCTCACCGGCCCGATGCGGGTGAAGGTGGAGAAGGCGGCCGCCGACAGCCTTCTCGCCGACATCATCCGGCTGATGGAGCAGGCGGAGGCCGGCAGGGGCCGCTTCGTCGGCCTCGCCGATCGGGCCGCCGCGCTCTATGCGCCGGCCGTGCATCTGCTGGCCGCCGGCACCTTCCTCTTCTGGCTGTTCTTCGGCCTCGGCTGGCACGATTCGGTGATGATCGCCGTCGCCGTCCTCATCATCACCTGCCCCTGCGCGCTCGGGCTCGCCGTGCCGGCGACGCAGATCGTGGCGAGCGGGCGGCTCCTGCGCCGCGGCGTCATCGTCAAGGATGGCGGGGCACTGGAACGGCTTTCGCAGATCGACACCGTGGTCTTCGACAAGACCGGCACGCTGACTTCCGGCGAGCCGGTGATGGCGGGCGAACCCGAGGCGGATGCCGCCGACTGGCGCTTCGCCGCCGCGCTTGCCGCCAAGAGCCGGCATCCGCTTGCCCGGGCGCTCGCCCGCGCCGCCGTTTCGCGCGGCATCGTGCGGGCGGAGCTCGACGATGCGCGCGAAGAGCCGGGCTCGGGCATGGAAGGCCATGCCGGCGAGGCGCGTATCCGCCTCGGGCGGCGCGAATGGGTGGCCGAAGGCGCCGGGACGGGCGAGGGCGGCGCCTATTCGGAAATCTGGCTGGCGCATCAGGGCAGGGCGCCCGTCGCCTTCCGCTTCGTCGACCGGCTGCGGCCCGACGCGGCGGCCCTCGTGCATCGCCTGAAGGAGATGGGCGTCGGCGTCATGCTCCTTTCGGGCGACCGCAAGGATGCCGTCGCGGCGGCGGCGCGCCAGCTCGGCATCGAGGACTGGCAGGGCGCCATGAGCCCGGCCGGCAAGGTCGCCGAGCTTCAGCGCCTCAAGGAAGCGGGCCGGACGCCCCTGATGGTTGGCGACGGCATCAACGACGCGCCGGCGCTCGCCACCGCCGCCGTCTCCATGTCGCCCGCCTCCGGTTCCGACATCACCCAGGTCGCGGCCGATTTCGTGCTTTCCTCCGGCGAACTCCTGCCGGTGGCGGACGCGCTGCAGACGGCGCGGCGGGCAAAGCGCATCATCCTACAGAATTTCGCGATCGCGCTCGCCTACAACTCGATCGCCGTGCCGGTGGCGGTGGCGGGGCTGGCGACGCCGCTGATCGCCGCCATCGCCATGTCGAGCTCGTCGATCCTCGTCACCGCCAATGCGCTGCGCCTTTCGCTCGGCGGGGCGCCGAAGCCGGCCGCCGAACGCGCCGCGCCGGGCCTGCAGGAAGCGGCGGCATGAGCGCGCTCATCTATCTCATTCCCGTCGCGCTGACGCTCGGCGTCCTCGGCCTCGGCGCCTTTCTGTGGTCGCTGAAGAGCGGCCAGTACGACGATCTCGACGGGGCGGCCCAGCGCATCCTGCTGGAAGACGACGACAAGCCAAGACGCGACCCGCCAAAACGTGGCGTGCCGCGCGAAAAGACCAAAAACGTGGAGGCGAAACGCCGTGCATGAAATCCTGCGCATGGCGCATCTCATCATGATCGCGATGATGACGGGCATGGCCGTCTCGCACTACATCCTCCTGCGCGCCAGCGCCGGGCGGGAAGGCGAAAGCGGCAAGGCCCTGGCGCTCGCCCGCCGCACGCTCGGCGATTTCTCCACCATGGTCGTCGCCTTCGTCTGGCTGACGGGCGTGACGCTTTTCTGGAGCCAGTATGCGGCCGCCGGAAGAGAGGTCAGCGCCTGGTTCTACGTCAAGATCGCCTTCGTCGTGGCTCTCACCGGCGCCCATATCATGCAGCGCATCACCTCGCGGCGGATCGGCGGCCTCAGCATCGAGGGAAGGCGCAAGATCGAGCGCTACGTCTCGATCGTGTGGCTGTGCGCCCTCTTGGCGATCTGCCTGGCAGTGATCTCCTTCACGCCGCGTTGACGCGCAGCGGCGGGCGGTGGCGCCGCTCGGCGCTTCCGTCCGTGCGCGAAGCGCATTAATGCTTCCCCGACAAGGGGGAAGAACGATGCGACGACTTTACGACCTGTGCGGACGCGACCCGGAACTGCGATTCAGCCCGTACTGCTGGCGCGCCAAGATGGCGCTCGCCCATAAGGGGCTCGATTTCGAAACCGTGCCGACGCCCTTCCTCGGCGTTGCCGCCATCGAGCCCAACGTGGTGCGCACCGTGCCGGTCCTCGACGACCATGGCGTCAGGGTGCGCGATTCCTTCGACATCGCCATGCATCTGGAGCACGCCTATCCCGACCGGCTGCCGCTCTTTGCGGCCGATGGCGGGCTCGCAGCGGCGCGCTTCATGGAAAGCTGGGCCGCCATCTCGCTCAACCCGCCGATCATGCGGCTCATCGTGGTCGACATCCACGACCAGCTCGACGATCCGGACCAGGAATATTTCCGCCGCAGCCGGGAAGCGCGTTTCGGCAAGACGCTGGAGGAGGTGCGGGCCGAAACGGGGACGGCCATCGAGGGCATCTCCCAGGCGCTCGCGCCGATGCGCCGGACGCTGGAATATCATGCCTGGCTGGGCGGCGAGACGCCGGGCTTCATCGACTACATCCCCTTCGGGACGCTGATGTGGATGACGGTGATCCACGGCCACATGCCGCTGCCGCCGGAGGATCCGGTCGCAAGCTGGTTTTCGCGCTGCCTCGACCTCAACGAGGGTCTCGCGCGCCGCGCCCGCGTCGCGGCGTAGAGCGTCATCCCGCGTCGGAATCGTCCTGCCACGGGGCTCTCGCCGGGAAGGCTTCACAGCCCAGGATAGAACCCGCGCGAAAACCTCTCCCGCGGCCCATGCGGCGCGTGTAGCATCGGCGCGAAGGGAGAGAGCGTTGTCGGGCAAGCTCGGTCGGACAGGGCCTGGGCGCGGAAGGCGCTCCTATCCGGTGCGCGTCGGGCGTACCGTGATCGTGGTCCTCGCCCTCTACCTTCTCGCCGCCTACCTTCTGATCCCGCTCGCCTGGGAGCGCTATGCGAGCGGCCATCCCTCCTTCGACGACAATCCGCGGCTGACGCGCACGTCCGACGGGCATCCCGGCGATCCGCTCAATGTCGGACTGATCGGAACGGAGGCGGAGATCTTCTTCGTCATGAAGGCGGCGAAATGGCTGGATGCGCGCCCGCTCGGCATCGTCAGCGACCTGGAGATCGCCGCCGACACGATCCTCGGCCGTCCCGACGACAACGCGCCGATGAGCAACCTCTATCTCTTCGACCGCAAGGAAGACCTCGCCTTCGAAAAGCCGGTCGGCGAAAATCCGCGCCGGCGCAACCATGTGCGCCTGTGGCGCACGGGCGCGGAGGATGGCGGCCGGCCGGTCTGGATCGGTGCGGCCTCCTACGATGCGCGTGTCGGCTTCAGCCATACGACCGGCCAGGTGACGCATCACATCGCGCCCGATGTCGATACCGAGCGCGACCGGCTGATGGCCGAACTCGAAGCGACCGGCAAACTCTCCGACGTCTACAAGGTCTCCGGCTTCCACAAGGTGCTGGAGGGCACGAATGGCGGGGGCGATCCGTGGTTCACCGAGGGCGACCTTGCCGTCGGGGTGCTCGCGTCCGGCCTGCCGTGAGCGGGGCATGGCGCCTCTGAGGCAAAGCGCAGCTTGCCCGATGGCCCCGGAGCCTGTTTCCTTCGGCAAAACGGCCGGCTCGCAGGAGCCGGAACGGGAGGAGAGAATGACCGCGCTGCTGAAAGTCCCGCCCGGCTACCGGGCCCACGATCCGGAAAGCCTTCGCGTCTATCTCGCCGGCGTGCCGGCGGTGGCCGAACGCCTCGGCGGAGACCCCGCCGCCTGGAGGATCGAGGAGGTCGGCGACGGCAACCTCAACCTCGTCTTCAAGGTGCGCGGGCCAAAGGCCGGCGCCGCCGTCAAGCAGGCGCTGCCCTATCTGCGGCTCGTCGGCGAGGGCTGGCCGCTGCCCCTGGAGCGGGCGCATTACGAGCATATGGCGCTGACCCACGAAGCGCGCCACGCGCCCGGCCTGACGCCGGAAATCTACCATTACGACGCCACGCTGGCGCTGATCGCCATGGAGCTCCTGGAGCCGCACATCATCATGCGGCACGGCATGATCGCCGGCACGGTCTATCCGAAATTCGCCGAGGACCTTTCGACCTTCGCGGCGCGCACGCTCTTCTTCACCTCGGACCTCGCGCTGAGCGCGGCGGAAAAGAAGGCGATGATCGCCGCCTTCGCCGGCAATACCGAGCTGTGCAAGATCACCGAGGACCTCATCTTCACCGAGCCCTACATGGTGGCGGAGAGGAACCGCTGGACGAGCCCCTTCCTCGACCCGCATGCCGAGGCGATCCGCGAGGATGGCGACCTCAAGGTGGCGGTGAGTCGCCTGAAGGCGAAGTTTATGGGCTTGGCGGAGGCGATGCTGCACGGGGACCTGCATACCGGCTCCATCATGCTGACGGTGGAGGATACGCGCGTCATCGACCCGGAATTCGCCTTCATGGGGCCGATGGGCTTCGACACCGGGGCGGTGATCGCCAACCTCCTCATCAATTATTTCTCGCAGGCCGGCCACGAGGACGGGCCCGGCGAGCGCGACGCCTACCGGCGCTGGGTGCTGGAGGCGACCGCCGGCTTCTGGAACGGCTTTTCCGCCAAGTTCCTGAAGCTCTGGGAGAAGGAGGCGACGGGCGACGCCTACCCCGCGCCGCTCTTTGCCTCGCCGGAGGGCCGGCTGCGGCTGGCGGGCGAGCGGCAGGCCTGGATGCTGCGGCTCTTTGCCGACACGCTGGGCTTTGCGGGGGCGAAGATGGTCCGCCGGATTTTGGGCCTTGCCCACAATATCGACCTGGAAAAGATCGCCGACGAGCGGGTGCGGGCGAGCGCCGAGGCGCGGGCGCTGAAGCTGGCGCGCGACATGATGGTGAATACCGCGGCGTATCCCTCGATCGAGGCCGTCACGGCGCAGGCGGAGCGGCTGAATGCGTGGGAGCCGAAGCTCGGGGGGTAGGAGATCCGTCCGCTTGGCTTTCACATGCTTCTGAAGGAGGAGAGGAGCTGCTTTCCCGATCGCGCTTCTACGAGCTTCGCGTCGACGGCACGGAACGATAGAGCAGCACCCTTCCGGTCGGTCGCATCTGAAGGAGAATGTCGAACTCAGCGACGTTGGCCGACAGGAGGGTAAGCCCGAGCTTCTCCGCCTGCAGGAAGAGGACGCAGTCGTGCAGCGTCCTCATCCTGTCGTCCTTGGCGTACCCCTGCCTCCGCGCAAGCATCCCGGCATAGACGGCGGCCCGCCCCAGGACGTCGGAGTCCGGCGCGAACTGGCGGTGAGGAGGCATTGCACGGACGATCCTTTCGATTGCCGCCCTGGCGGCCGGGCTGCGCGGGTCGTCATCGTTCAAAGCACCGACCGCGAACATCAGCTCCTGCACCGCAACCATGGAATGGTTCACGATGCGGATGTCCATCAGCCGTTCGACGACGTCGGGCGCGGTCCCTTGCATCTGGTCGATATAGACGCAGCTGTCGAGCAAGAGGGGACCGCCTGCGATCGCCGCATCGCCAAGATAGGGCAACTGGTCGTCCGGTCGGCGGCCGAGCGTCCTGCCAGGATCGTGTCTGAGGACGCGCTCGGCGGCGTCGACGTCGAAGGCCAAGTCAGAATCGGAGGTCGAGGTCGAGGTCGACGGACCCCTTCGCCTCGCGGAAGGCCTCTGCGAACCTGTCCTCGAGTGCCAGGTTCGCCAGCGCGAACTCGACGAGTTCCGTGTCGGAATGAAGACCGGTCCGAGCCTTTGCCTTCGCGATCAGTTCGCTGCTGACCCGACCTGCGATGCGCGCGTCCTTGGCGCGCGTCAGCCCCTGATCGGCAGCGCCGCGCATGACGGATTCGACCCGCTCGCTGCCCGCTTCGGTGTTCGCAGCGATACTTTCGCTGCCAACAGCCTGTCTGCTGAGGTTTTTCGTATTGCGGCCCTCTTTGACCGTCGTGCTCCCACGACTGCGCTTCCTGGTCGTCGTGAGGAGCTGTCCGGTCTGGGCGTTACGACCGCGCTTCTTGGAGCCGGTGACGGTGGGTCCGCTGGAACCGGGCTTGCGGTGACTCTTTGCCATGCCGCCCTCTCAATGTTCAACATAAGCCTCTTTTGTTCAACATAACGATTACTGCTGGATTCTCAATATGCGCCGCCCAACGCCTACGCCGCCGCCTGCACCCTTTCGGGAAACGCCGCCGCGATGGCTTCGCGGTTCGCGGCCAGAACCCCGCGCTCGGTAATGAGGCCCGTCACCAGCCGGGCGGGCGTCACGTCGAAGGCGTAATTCGCGACCGGCGAGCCGTCCGGGACGATCGTGACGGTTTCGATCTCGCCCGCCGCCGTGCGCCCGGTGATCTTCGCCACCTCGTCGCCTGAGCGTTCTTCGATCGGGATTTCCTTCACCCCGTCATGCACCCGGAAATCGATCGTGGGCGAGGGCAGGCCGACATAGAAGGGAACGCCGTTGTCGCGCGCGGCGAGCGCCTTCAGATAGGTGCCGATCTTGTTGCACACGTCGCCCGAAGCCGTGGTGCGGTCGGTGCCGACGATCACCATGTCGACCATGCCGTGCTGCATCAGGTGGCCGCCGGTATTGTCGGCGATGACGGTGTGGGGCACGCCGTGATGGCCGAGCTCCCAGGCCGTCAGCGAGGCGCCCTGGTTGCGCGGCCGCGTCTCGTCGACCCAGACATGGACCGGGATGCCCGCCTCATGCGCCATGTAGATCGGCGCCGTTGCCGTGCCCCAGTCGACGGTGGCGAGCCAGCCGGCATTGCAATGGGTGAGGATGTTGACCGTCTCGCCGGGCCGCTTGCCGGCGCAGATCGCCTCGATGATGGGAAGCCCGGCGCGGCCGATGCCGCGGTTGATCTCCACATCCTCGTCGGCGATCTCGGCGGCGCGGGAATAGGCGCGGGCGCGGCGCTCGGAGACGGGAAGGGGGCCGAGCACCCGCATGATCTCGTCGAGCGCCCATCTGAGGTTGATCGCCGTCGGGCGCGTGGCGTGCAGTTTTTCATAGGCGGCGGAGAGCGCCTGATCGGAAGCCTCGGCGCGGGCGGCGAGCGCCATGCCGTAGGCGGCGGTGGCGCCGATCAGCGGCGCGCCGCGCACCAGCATGTCGGCGATGGCGCGGGCCGCGTCGTCGAGGTTCTCAAGCGTCACGATCTCGAAGCGGTGCGGCAGCTTCGTCTGGTCGATGATTTCGACGCTCTCGCCGTCGGCGCCGAGCCAGATGGTGCGGAAAGCCTTGCCGTCGACCTGCATTTTTTCCGGTCCTCCCTGTGCCGGCATGGTTGCGGCGGGGTCCGGCCCTGTCAATGAGACGGGGTGCTGCAAGGCGCTCATTGCTCTGATGACCCCCACCCCTGTCCCCTCCCCACAAGGGGGAGGGGGACCACCATCTGCCGCGCATCACTCCGTTCCGCCTCTGCCGACTGCCAAAGCCCCGGCGGAGGCGGGACGTGCCACATGGCGGAGGAACGCGCTTCGTGGTAGCGGCGAAGCGGGAGGAACGCGCCATGAAAAAGGCCGAGAAAGCACTGAGGCAGGCCATCATCGCGGCGTGCCGCGAGATGAATGCGTCGGGCCTCAACCAGGGCACTTCCGGCAACATCTCGGCGCGCTATCATGACCGGCTGCTGATCACGCCAAGCGGCATCCCCTATGAGGCGATGGAGCCGGAGATGATCGCCGCGCTGCCGATCGAGGGCGAATACGGCAGCTATGAGGGGCCGAAGAAGCCTTCCTCCGAATGGCGCTTCCATCTCGACATCGCCCGGGCGCGGCCGGAGATCGGGGCGATCGTCCATACCCATTCGACCTTCGCGACAGTGCTTTCCATCGCCCGGCGCGCGATCCCGGCCTGCCACTACATGGTGACGGCCTTCGGCGGGGCCGATATCCGCTGCGGCACCTATGCCCGCTTCGGCTCCAAGGAGCTGTCGGAGAGCGCGGTGGCGGCGCTTGCCGGCAGGCGGGGATGTCTCCTCGCCAATCACGGCATGATCGCCATCGGCGCGGATCTTGAAAAGGCGATGTGGCTCGCCGTGGAGCTGGAGACGCTGGCGAAGCAGTATTTCCACACGCTCCTCATCGGCGGGCCGGTGCTTCTCTCAGAGGCCGAGATCGCCGAGGCGGCGGAGGCGATGGCCGGCTACGGGCCGGCGGCAGAGGGCACGGCCGGGGAATAGGGCGCGTCAGCCGGCCGGGGCCTCTCCCTCGCGCTGGGTAAGGAAGGCGGCGGCCATCAGGCGCCTCGTATATTCCTGCGCCGGTTCGGCGAAGACCTCCTCGGTCGGGCCTTCCTCCACCACCTTGCCGTCCTTCATCACCATCACCCAGTCGGAAAGGGCGCGCACGACCGCAAGGTCGTGGCTGATGAAGAGGTAGGTGAGGTCGTTGTCGCGCTGCAGCTTCCGCAGGAGCTCGATGATCTCCTTCTGCACCGAGCGGTCGAGGGCGGAGGTCGGCTCGTCGAGGACGACGAGGCGGGGCTTGAGGATCATGGCGCGGGCGATGGCAATGCGCTGGCGCTGGCCGCCGGAGAATTCGTGCGGGTAGCGGCTCTGCATCGCCGGATCGAGCTGCACCTCCCTCAGCGCCTCGGCGGCGCGCCGTTCGCGCTCGCGGCGCCCCAGCTGCGGCTCGTGGACGAGAAGGCCCTCGGTGACGATCTGGCCGACGGTGAGGCGCGGCGAGAGCGAGCCGTAGGGATCCTGGAAGACGATCTGCATCTGGCGGCGGAGCGGGCGCTCGCGCCGCAGGTCGAGACCTGCGATGTCGCGCCCCTCGAAGGCGATCTCGCCGCGGCTCGGGATGAGGCGCAGCAGCGCCCTGCCGAGGGTCGATTTGCCGGAGCCGGATTCGCCGACGATGCCGACCGTCTGGCCCTGCCGCACCCTGAGCGTGATCCGGTCGACGGCCTTCAGCTCAAACGGGTCGCCGGAAAAGAGCCCGCCGCCGATATGGAAGGAGACGGAAACGCCGCGCCCTTCCAGCACCACGGGCGCGCTCGCCGGCACGGGCGGCTTCGTGCCTTCCGGCTCGGCGGCGAGCAGCATCTTCGTGTAGGCGTCCTTCGGCGCGGCGAAGATCGCATCGACGCGGCCCTCCTCGACCACCTTGCCGGCCTGCATGACATAGACGCGGTCGGCGAAGCGGCGGACGATGCCGAGATCGTGGGTGATGAAGACGACGGCCATGCCGAGCCGTTCCTGCAGCTCCTTCAGGAGCCGCAGCATCTCGGCCTGGATGGTGACGTCGAGCGCCGTCGTCGGCTCGTCGGCGATGAGGATATCGGGGTCGTTGGCGAGCGCCATGGCGATCATGACGCGCTGGCGCTGGCCGCCGGAGAGCTCGTGCGGATAGGCGTCGATGCGCCGCTCGGCATCGGGGATCTGCACGAGCTTCAACAGCTCCAGGACGCGGGCGCGGGCGGCCCTGGCGCTGACGCCGCGATGAAAGATCATCGGCTCGGCGATCTGCCTGCCGATGCGGTAGAGCGGGTCGAGCGAGGACATCGGCTCCTGGAAGATCATGGTGATCTTGTCGCCGCGGATCCTGTTCAGCTTTCGCGGCGAGAGGCGCAGGAGATCCTCGCCGCGGTAGAGCGCCTCGCCGCTCGCCCGGCCGTTCGAGGCGAGGAGCCCCATCAGCGCCATCACCGTCTGGCTCTTGCCGGAACCGGATTCGCCGACGATGGCGACCGTCTCGCCGGAGGCGACGGAAAAATCGACGCCGCGCACCGCCTCTACCGTCCCGTCGGCGAGGGCGAAGCTCACCTTCAGGTCGCGGACGGAAAGGACCGTGCCGGCGGGGTCGATGTCGCCGTCTCCCGTCGGGGTCTCGTTCCTGGCGGCCCTTTCCATCCTAGCGGTCCTTCGGATCGAGCGCGTCGCGCAGCCCGTCGCCGATGAAGTTCAGCGAGAAGAGGATGAGCGCCAGCGCGATGGAGGGGTAGATGAGAAGCCAGCTCGCGCCCTGCATGTTCTTGGCGCCTTCGGAGATGAGGACGCCGAGGCTCGTCAGGGGCGCCTGCACGCCGAGGCCGAGGAAGGAGAGGAAGCTTTCCAGCAGGATGACCTTCGGCACCAGGAGCGTCATGTAGACGGCGACGGGGCCGAGCACGTTGGGGATGATGTGACGGCGCACGATGCCCGCATCGGAGACGCCGAGCGCTTCGGCGGCCTCCACGAATTCGCGGCGTTTGAGCGTCAGCGTCTGGCCGCGCACGATGCGCGCCATGTCGAGCCATTCGATGGCGCCAACGGCGATGAACATCAGGACGAAGTTCCGCCCGAAGAAGACGACGAGCAGGATGACGAAGAAGATGAAGGGCAGAGAATAGAGGATGTCGACGACGCGCATCATGACGTTGTCGGCGCGCCCGCCGAGATAGCCGGCCGTCGCGCCGTAGGCGACGCCGATGACGAGGGCGACGAAAGTGGCGAGGAGGCCGATGGCGAGCGAGATGCGGATCGCCATCAGGATGCGGGCGAAGAGGTCGCGGCCGTTGCCGTCCGTGCCGGCGATGAAGCGCAGGCGCGCCACGTCCGCCACCATCACCGCGCCTTTCCCGTCGGCCGTCTTCTCGGCGAGCCGGGCATTGGAGAAGAGGTCGGAGCGGTCGACATAGCGGGTGATGCGCGGGTCGATCTCCTCCTCGTCGGAGATGGTGGCGTGGACGGTGTCGCCCTTCAGCGAGATCTCGCCGATCGCGACGCGCGCCCGTTTCAGCGAGCGCTCCATCTCCGGCACGATCCGGTCTTCCTTCGGATAGGCCTCAAGGCTCGCCGGCACGCGCACATATTCGGAATAGACGCGGTCATAGGGATGCGGCCAGAAGGCCGGCCCGACGATCGAGGCGAGCGCCATGACGCAAAGCACGACGAGGCTGGTCATGGCGGCCTTGTTGCGCCTCAGGCGCCGCAGCGCGTCCTGCCAGAGCGAGCGGCCGGAGGCGGCCGGCTCCTGGAGTGTGACGGGCTCTTCGGCAATCGACATGGCGCGGCTCAGTCGTAGCGCACGCGCGGATCGAGCCACGCGTAGAGAAGGTCGACGATCGTGTTGAAGACGACGACGAAGATGGAGACGACGACGACCGTGCCCATGACGAGCGTGTAGTCGCGGCTGAGCGCCGCCTGGACGAAATAGCGGCCGATGCCCGGGATGCCGAAGATCGTCTCCACCACGATGGAGCCCGTCAGCAGCGCCGCCGCGGCCGGGCCGAGATAGGAAACGACGGGCAGGATGGCGGCCCTCAGCGCATGCACCATGACGACGATGCGCGTCGGCAGGCCATAGGCTCTCGCGGTGCGCACATGGTCGGAGCGGAGGGCCTCGATCATGGCGCCGCGGATGAGGCGGGCGACGATGGCGATCTGCGGCAGGGCGAGCGTGATGACCGGCAGGATCTTGTTGGCGAAGGCACCGTTGCCCCAGCCGCCGGCGGGCAGCCAGCCGAGCGAGACGCCGAAGATCAGCGACAGGACCGGCGCGACGACGAAGGGCGGAATGGTGATGCCGAAAGTGGCGACGCCGACGACGAGATAGTCGATCGCCGAATTCTGCTTCAGCGCCGCGATCGAGCCGAGGATGGTGCCGAGGAAGAGCGCCAGCGTCATCGCCGAGGCGCCGAGCTGGATGGAGACCGGCAGGCCCGCGGCGAAGAGGTCGCCGACGGAAAAGTCGCGGTAGACGAAGCTCGGGCCGAGATCGCCGTGAAGAAGGTTGGAGAGGTAGAGAAGGTATTGCCGCCAGAGCGGCTCGTCGAGGTGATAGATGCGGTTGAGGTTCTCCATCACCTTGGCTTCCAGCGGCCGCTCCAGATTGAACGGCCCGCCCGGTGCGACGCGCATCAGGAAGAAGGAGATGGTGACGATGAGGAAGAGGGTCGGGATGGCCGCGGCCATCCGTTTCAGGACATAGCGAAGCATCGCGTCAGGTCTCGATCCTGGGCGGAGAAGGAGGCCGGCAGGCCTCCCTCTGCCGCATCACTCTTCGACCGACATCCAGCGGCTGGCGTGGACGTTGACGAGGTTGTCCTCCCATCCCTTCAGCTTGTCGGAGACGAGGCTCAAGGAGGAGTAGTAGAGGATCGGGATATAGGGCAGGTCGCGCATGAAGATCGCTTCCGCCTCTTTCAGGATCTTGGCCCGCGCCTCAAGGTCCGTCGTCTTCTCCGCCTTTTCCATCAGCGCGTCGTATTCGGGATTGGAATAGTTGGCGTAGTTGAAGCCGGGATTGTCGCTCTCCACCAGGAAGAGGAAGTTCTGCGGGTCGGAATAGTCGCCGATCCAGCCGGCGCGGGCGATGTCGAAATCGCCCTTGTCGCGCAGATAGGCGTAGTGGGTGGCGCCGTCGACATTCACGAAGGTCGTCGCCACGCCGATGTTCTTCCACATATCGGCGATCGCCGTCGCCGTGTTCTGGTGGTTCTCGCCCGTGTTGTAGCGGATCTCCACCTTGAGCGGCTTGCCCTCGCCGTAGCCGGCCTCCTCAAGAAGTTCCTTCGCCCTGTCCTCGCGGTCGAGCGGATCCATGT
The DNA here is from genome assembly GCF_020144925.1 of Afifella sp. IM 167. Taxonomy (GTDB): domain Bacteria; phylum Pseudomonadota; class Alphaproteobacteria; order Rhizobiales; family Afifellaceae; genus Afifella. Next base: position 429,288 of record NZ_NSLC01000001.1, on the reverse strand, counting down.
CCTTGTACTCGGCATAGGCGGGCTCGCCGTAATTGCCGATGCCCGGAGGCACGAAGGACCAGGCCGGCAGCATGGCGCCAGCCCAGATCTCGTCGGCGATGAATTCCCGGTCGATCGCCATCGACAGCGCCTGGCGCACGCGCACGTCGGCGAACTTCTCCTTGTCAGCCTTCACCGCGTAATAGTAGGTGCCGAGATAGGGCGCGATGCGCACCTGATCGCCCAGCGTCTCCTTCACGTATTTCATCTGCTCGGTCGGGATGTCGGAGCAGGACTGCACCTCGCCGGCCTCGAAGCGGCGGAGGCAGGCTGAGCGGTCCTCGAAGGGTATGTAGACGACCTTGTCGATCTTCACGTTGGCGGCGTCGTGGAAATTCTCGTTCTTGACGAGAACGATGCGCGAATTGGGCGTGAACTCGGCCAGCGTATAGGCGCCGTTGGTCACCATGTTCTCCGGCTGGACGAAGTCGGTGCCGTATTTCTCCACGGCCGGCGGATAGACCGGCATGCTCGTCTGGTGGGTCAGAAGCTCCAGGAAATAGGGCGTGGCGTTCTCCAGCGTGATCTGGAGCGTGTGCGCGTCGGGCGCCGTCACGCCGACCTCCTGCGGCGGCAGCTTGCCCTCGCTCGCCGCCTCCGCATTCTTGATCGGGTAAAGGATGTTGGCGTATTTGGCGCCGGTCTGCGGATCGAGGATGCGCCGGTAGGAGAAGACGAAGTCTTCCGCCGTCACTGGCTCGCCATTCGACCATTTCGCATCGTCGCGCAGATGGAAGGTCCAGGTGAGGCCGTCATCGGAGGTCTCCCAACTCTCGGCCACGCCCGGCACCACCTTCGCGCGGGCGCCGTAGACGACGAGGCCTTCGTAGAGATCGGTCAGGATGTTCCTTTCCGAGATGGTCGAGGTCTTGTGCTGGTCGAGCGTTTCCGGGTCGGAATCGTTGCCGCGCGTATAGGTCGTCTCGGCGCTGGCGGCCGATGCGAGGGCCGAGACCAGGAAAGCCGCAAGGCCGATGCCGGCGGCGTATGACAGGAGCTTGCTGCGCATCATGGTGCATCCTTTCCAGGCCGGCGGCGCCGGCAGCTGAGGCGCCCAGAGTATGCCGAATGCGGGCGGAGGCAACGCTCACGCTAAGGAAGGTGGGGCGTTCTTCCTCAACTTGCCTCGGCGCGAAAGGCGGACTAATCCGGCGGCAAGCGGCCGCACGGGCCGGAGAGGAACGCCCCCTTGCCGAGCGATAACATCTCAGAAAATCTCGTCTTTCCGGCGGTCCGCCTGCCCAGCGCGGCGATCGCGGGCACGCCGAAACTCTTTCCCATCCGCCGCATCTTCTGCGTCGGCCGCAACTATGCCGAGCACGCCCGGGAACTGGGGCACGAGGTCGACCGCCAGACGCCGTTCTATTTCCTCAAGCTCACCGATTCCGTCGTCTTCTCCGGCGCGATGATTCCCTATCCGCCGGGCACGGAGGATTGCCATTACGAGGGCGAGTTCGTCGTCGCGATCGGCGCGCCGGCGTTCCGCATTCCCGCCGAGAAGGCGGGCGAGATCGTCTACGGCTATGCCGCCGGCATCGACCTGACGCGCCGCGACCTGCAGAGCGCGGCCAAGGAGAAGGGCCGGCCCTGGGATCTCGGCAAGACCTTCGAGAATGCGGCGATGCTCGGCACGATCACGCCGGCGGCGGCTTTCGGCCCTGTGGGCGACCAGCGCATCGTGCTGAAACAAAACGGCGAGATTCGCCAGGATGCCCGGCTTTCCGATTTCATCTGGAGCGTGCCGGAGCTCATCGCGCATCTGTCGCGCTACTATCACCTGCAGCCGGGCGACCTTCTCTATACGGGCACGCCGGCGGGCGTCGGCGCGGTTTCGCCGGGCGATACGCTGCGGGTGGAGATCGACGGGCTGGAACGGCTGGAAATCGCCATCGGCGCGGCGGAATAGACGCAGCCCAAGAGCCCGCATTTCACGCTAGGATTCCTTGTTCGAAGGCTGACACGCGCCGCGCCTGCCCGCGCGGGCAGGTGCTTTGCGGCAGCAATTCACGTGGCCTGCGCCCGGTCCCTGCCGCAATGGAAGCCGGCCCGGACGGTTGATCGATGTCAAAGTGAAGTGTCACGCTCTCTTTACAATGGCCGCTGTCAAGAGACCTGTCCGGAGCCCGCCCCATGCGCATTCTCATGATCCATCCGAACTACCATTCCGGCGGGGCGGAGATCGCCGGCAACTGGCCGCCTGCATGGGTCGCCTATCTCGCCGGCGCGCTGAAGGGCGCGGGCTTTACGGATTTCCGCTTCGTCGACGCGATGACGGACCATATCGACGATGACGAGCTTCGCCGCATCCTGCGCGAGGAAAAGCCGGACATTGTCGGCACCACCGCCATCACACCCGCCATCTACAAGGCGGAACGCACGCTGCAGATCGCCAAGGAAGAGCATCCCGAGGCGGTGACGCTGCTCGGCGGCGTGCACGGCACCTTCATGTACCGCCAGGTTCTCACCGAAGCGCCGTGGATCGACGCCATCGCGCGCGGCGAGGGCGAGGCGATCATGGTCAACCTCGCCAAGGCGCTTTCGGAAGGCGACTGGGAAGATGTGCGCGGCGAGGTGGCCGGGCTTGCCTTCGCCGAGGACGGGCAGATCGTCGCGACGCCGGCCGAGCCGCCGATCGCCGACGTCGATTCCATCAATCCGGACTGGAGCGTGCTGGAGTGGGAGAAGTATATCTACATCCCCCTCAATACGCGCGTCGCGGTGCCGAACTTCGCCCGCGGCTGCCCGTTCACCTGCTCCTTCTGTTCGCAGTGGAAGTTCTGGCGCAACTACCGCGTGCGTGACCCGAAGAAGGTCGTCGACGAGATCGAGACGCTGGTGCGCGACCACAAGGTGGGCTTCTTCATCCTCGCCGACGAGGAGCCGACGATCCACCGCAAGAAGTTCATCCAGTTCTGCGAGGAACTCGCCGCCCGCAAGCTGCCGGTGCTGTGGGGCATCAACACGCGCGTCACCGACATCATCCGCGACGAGCATCTCCTGCCGCTCTATCGCAAGGCCGGCCTCATCCACGTCTCGCTCGGCACGGAAGCGGCCGCGCAGCTCAAGCTCGACCTGTTCAACAAGGAAACGACGGTGGCGCAGAACAAGCGCGCCGTGCAGCTCCTGAAGCAGAACGGCATCATGGCCGAGGCGCAGTTCATCGTCGGCCTCGACAACGAGACGCCGGAGACGCTGGAAGAGACCTACCGCATGGTGATCGACTGGGGCGCGGAGATGGCCAACTGGTCCATGTACACGCCGTGGCCCTTCGCCGACCTCTTCCAGGAGCTCGGCGACAAGGTCGAGATCTTCGACTACGAAAAATACAATTTCGTCACACCGATCGTGAAGCCGGCGGCGATGGACCGGGCGACGCTGCTCGACCGCGTCATGCACAATTATCGCCGCTTCTACATGCGCAAGACCTTCTTCCACTATCCGTGGATCCGCGACAGGACGCTCCGGCGCTACATGCTGGGCTGTCTCAAGGCCTTCATGCGCTCCGGCATGCGGCGCGAATTCTACGATCTCGGGCGCGTCAACTACTGGGGGCCGCAGTCGAAGGACAAGGTGGACTTCGCCTTCGACGAGACCCGCACGCTCGACCGGCGCCAGCTGGCGGACCTGAAGAACGCGCCGCCGGTGCGCAAGCTCGGCCGCAAGGAAAAGGCCCGCGCCGAGGCGAAGGCGGCCTCGGCCTGCGGCGCGCCGAAGGGCCTGCCGGACGAGGCCGATGAGTTCGACGAAGCGATCAGCGCTTCCGCCACGGCGGCCGCCATGGAGGAAAAAGAGCGCGCGACGCTGAACTGAGACTTTGAGCCATAGAGGCCCGGACATGTCCGAGGTCCAGAATCCGACGCGAGTCGGGGGGCGTGAGCGGGACGCGGGTACGGCGCAAGCCGTTGCCCGCGTCCCGTCTCCGTTGGCGGGGCGCATCGGCCCCAACGCCATCATCCGCATGGACGAGGCGATGCGCGCCATCGCCGGCGCGGAAAAGGCCGAGGAGGTGTTCCACGCCGCCGGCCTGTCGCATTATCTGAAGGCGCATCCTTCCGAGATGGTCCGCGAGGGCGAGGTGGTCGCCCTGCACGAGGCGGCGCTCGGCCTTCTGGGGCCGGAGCAGGCGGCCGAGGCGGCTCATTACGCCGGCGAGCTGACGGCGACCTATCTCCTGGAATACCGCATCCCGCAGCCCTTCCAGCTTCTTTTGAAGCCGCTGCCGGCCGAATGGCGCGCCAAGCTCTTCCTCGCCGCCATCCGCCGGCATGCCTGGACCTTCGTCGGCAGCGGCAAGCTGCATTTCGTGCCGAGCCATCCGGTGGTGGTGACGATCGGCGGCGGGCCGGTCCTCGGCGAGGCGACCGACATGGTGCTCGGCGCCTTCTATTCGGGCTGCTTCGAGCAGCTCTTCCGCCGGCTGGTCAATCGGCGCACGCGGGCCGAGGCGCGCTCGGAGGCAACGCGCACGGAGCCGACGCTCTCCTTCGAGCTGCGCTGGAAATAGCTTTTCGGGACGGCCAGGCGAAAACGCCCCGGCCGTAGCCGGGGCGTTCGCTTGTCTTTCCGTGCGTTGCGGCCTCAGCCGGCAGCGCGCCGGGGCGAGGGCGCGTCGTCGACGGAACCCTGCTTCAGGTGGATGACGACATGGCGCAGGCCGTCCGCCTCGGGGCTGGAGACGGCGACGAAGCCGAGTTCGCGGCACATGGACAGCATGGTGTGGTTGTCCGGCAGGACGATGCCGTAGAGCCGCTCCAGCCCGTCGGCCGCCGAATACTGGATGAGCTGGCGCATCAGCGCCCAGCCGATGCCGCGGCCCTGCATATCGGTCCGGACGGTGACGGCGTATTCGGCCTCGATATGGTCCGGATCGGCGGAAAAGCGGGAGACGCCGAGCATCTCGCCGGTCTTCGGGTCGATCGCCAGGAAGGCCATGTCGCGCGCATAATCAAGCTGCGTCAGGCGGGCGATCATCTCCTCCGTCAGCGTCTTCATCGGGGCGAGGAAGCGCATGCGCAGATCCTCGGCCGACTGGCGCGAGACGAAATCGGGATAAAGATGCACGTCCGTCGGCATGAGCGGGCGCAGGAGCACCTCCGAGCCGTCGGGCAGCGTGGTCGTCGTCTCCCAGCCGCTCGGATAGGGGCGGATCGCCATGCGCCGGTTGGGGCCCTTCTCGGCGATGCGCGCCGGGTCGAAGGCGATGCGGGCATCCAGCGCCAGGACGCCGTCGGCGGAGGCGAGCAGCGGGTTGATGTCGAGCGCGGTGATGCAGGGGCAGTCGACCGCCATCTGCGAAAGGCGCACCAGGACGAGTTCGAGCGCGGCCATATCGGCCGCCTTGATGTCGCGGTAGCCTTCCAGCAGCCGCGAGATGCGGGTCTGGTCGATGAGGTCGCGAGCAAGGTTGCGGTCGAGCGGGGGCAGGCCGATGGCGCTGTCGGCGATGACCTCGACCGCCGTGCCGCCGGCGCCGAAGACGATGGTCGGGCCGAAGAGCGGATCCTCGCCGATGCCGACGATGAGTTCGTGCGAGCCCTTGAGGCGGATCATCGGCTGCACGGTGAAGCCGTCGAGGCGCGCCTCGGGATGGCTGCGGCCGGCAAGCTGAACCATCTTGCGCGCCGCGGCGACGGCTTCTTCCGGGCTGGCGAGATTGAGCGCCACGCCGCCGACATCGGATTTGTGGGTGATGTCGCGCGACAGGAGCTTCACGACGACATTGGCGCTCGTCTTCAGGAGCTCGCGCGCCTTCTCCTCCACCGCGTCGGCGTCCTCGGCGATCAGCGTCCTGACGATCGGGATGCCGAAGGCGGCGAGCGCCTCCTTGGCCTCCGGCTCGGTCAGCACGGTGCGGCCTTCCGCTGCGGCCTTGGCGATGATCTCGCGCGCGGCTTCCACGTCCCAGGTGAAGTCCTCCGGCAGGCTCGGCGGGGTGCGCAGGAGGAGGGCCTGCGCCTTGTGCCAGTCGGTCAGGTAGCCGAGGCTGCGCGTGGCGTCGGAGGGCGTGTCGAAGGTGGCGACGCCCGCCTGGCGCATGCGGTCGCGCGCATCGCCCACCGTCGCGCCGCCGAGCCAGCAGGTCAGTACCGGCTTGGAATAGGGATGGCGGGCACGCTCGGCCTTCACGGCGGAAATCAGCGCATCGGCGGCGCCGTCGGCGGAAGCGAGCGCCGTCGGGCAGGAAAGGACGAGGAGGGCATCGACATTGCGGTCGGCGAAGGCCGCCTCCAGCGCCGCGGTATAGCGCTCCGGCGGGGCGTCGCCGATCATGTCGACCGGGTTGGTGCGCGACCAGGTGGCGGGCATCACCGCGTCGAGCCGCTCGATGGTCTCCGGCGAGAGCTCGGCGAGCTTGCCGCCTTCGTCCATCAACTGGTCGACGGCGAGCACGCCCGCGCCGCCGCCATTGGTGATGACGGCGACCCGGCCGCTCTTGATCGGCTTCAGGCGCGTCAGCGTCTCGGCGGCGTCGAAGAACTCTTCCAGCGCCGTGACGCGCAGCAGGCCGGCCCGGCGGAAGGCGGCCTCGGCGACGGCGTCGGCCCCGGCGAGCGCGCCGGTATGGGTGGCGGCCGCCTTGGCGGCGGCCTCGTGGCGGCCGGCCTTGACGACGACGATCGGCTTGGCGCGCGAGGCGGCGCGGGCGGCCGCCATGAATTTCTCGCCGTGCGGAACGGTCTCCAGATACATCAGGATGGCGGAGGTGTGCCGGTCGGTGGCGAGGTAGTTGAGGCAGTCGCCGACATCGACATCGGCCATGTTGCCGAGCGAGACGATGGAGGAAAAGCCGATGGAGCGGTCGCCGGCCCAGTCGATGATCGAGGCGATGATGGCGCCAGACTGCGACAGCAGCGCCAGCCGGCCGGGCTTCGGGGCGAGATGGGAGAAGGAGGCGTTGAGACCGATATGCGGGGCGAAGAGGCCGAAGCAGTTCGGCCCGACGATGCGCAATGTGTGCGGGCGCGCGGCGTCGAGCATCGCCTGGCGCAGGCCGTTGTCCTCGTCGATGCCGGCGGTCAGCACGACGGCGGCGCGCGTGCCCCTCTCGCCGAGCTCGCCGATGAGAGACGGGACGATCTGCGGGGGCGTGGCGATCACCGCGAGGTCCGGCGCTTCCGGCAGGTCGGCAACGGAGGAATGGCAGGTGAGGCCGTCGATCTCGCCGTATTTCGGATTGACCAGCCAGATCGGCCCCTTGAAGCTGCTCTCGCGGAGATTGGCGAGCACCTTGGCGCCCAGCGATCCGGGCTTCGGCGTTGCACCGATCAGCGCCACCGAAGTGGGAGCGAGGGCCTTTTCGAGGTTGAGGATGGTCATTTGGGGCTCCGGTCGGAAGGTTCGAGCCGTTTCTTAGGCGTCCAGGAAGCTGCTGCGTTGATACCGGTCAAGGGCGGATCGATTAACAGTGTGAACCGATTGTGCGCCTGCGGCATACACCCTGAAGCGCCTTGCTGCAGTGCGGCAAATCGGGGTGCCAGAACCTTGTAGCGCAATCGGGCGGAGATTGGGCAATGGCAGAGACGATGCGCGCCATGATTCTGGAACGGGCCGGCGTGCCGTTGCGCCCGGCGCGGCTGCCGGTCCCCGAACCGGGCGACGGCGAGGTGCTGGTAAAAGTCTCGGCCTGCGGCGTCTGCCGGACCGACCTTCACGTCGTCGACGGCGAGTTGCCGGAGCCCAAGCTGCCCCTCGTTCCGGGTCACGAGATCGTCGGCACGGTCGCGAAAACGGGTCCCGGCGTTGCCGGCATGGCGCCCGGCGAGCGCATCGGCGTGCCCTGGCTCGGGCACACCTGCGGGGAATGCCGCTACTGCCGCGAGGGCCGGGAGAACCTCTGCGACCAGCCGGGCTTCACCGGCTATACGATCGACGGCGGCTATGCCGAATACTGCGTCGCCGATGCGCGCTACGTCTTCCCGCTCGGCGAGGCCGGGAAGGGCGGGCAGGAAGGGCAGGGCGCCGACGAGGCGGCGGCGCCGCTCCTCTGCGCCGGGCTCATCGGCTATCGCGCGCTGCGCATGGCGGGCGAGGCGAAGGTGCTCGGCCTCTACGGCTTCGGGGCGGCGGCGCATATCGTGGCGCAGGTCGCCGTCCACCAGGGACGCACCGTCCATGCCTTCACACGCCCGGGCGATCATGCCGCGCAGGCCTTCGCGCTCGGTCTCGGCGCTGCCTGGGCGGGCTCTTCGGACGAACCGCCGCCCGAAGAGCTCGACGCGGCGATCCTCTTTGCGCCCGTCGGCGCGCTGGTGCCGGCAGCGCTCAGGGCGGTGCGCAAGGGCGGCACCGTCGTCGCGGCCGGCATCCATATGAGCGACATACCGGGCTTTGCCTATTCGATCCTCTGGGGCGAGCGGGTGGTGCGTTCCGTCGCCAACCTGACGCGCGCCGACGGCGAGGAATTTCTGGCGCTGGCGCCGAAGGTGCCGGTGACGACGCATACGCGCGCCTATCCGCTGGAAGCGGCGAACGAGGCTCTCTCCGACCTGCGTTCCGGCGCGCTCACCGGCGCGGCGGTGCTGGTGCCTTAAAGGGTAGCCCAAGCGATGCTGTGAAAGAGCTCCAGGCCGCGATCCGCGATCTAGGCAAAGCGCAGGGCAGCGAGGGCCTTTGCCGCGCATTCCTCAATGTCGCCTTCCTCGCGCATGCGCGGCCAGGCGATCTCGCCGGTCTGGTAGCGCGCCTGGCGGCGGACGATCCCCGGCGTCGCGTCGGAAGCGTCGTGGCGGCGTGCCGCAACGCGCTCCACCAGCGTTTCGATAGGGGCTTCCAGCCACAGCCCGGCGAAGGGGACCCCCGCGCCCTTTGCCACGGCGGCGATGCCTTCGCGCTCCTCGGTCGTGGCATGGACGGCATCGACGACGACGCTCTGGCCGGCGGCGAGCGCCTGCGCCGCCTTCTGGCGGAGCGCCGCGTAGACCCGCTCGGTCGCCTCGGGCGAATAGGCCTCCGCCGGCAGGCGCTCGGTCTCGGCGACGCCGGCAAGGCGCTTGCGCTCGATGTCGCTCCTCAGATGCAGGCAGCCCGGCGGGGCGCCGATCTTCGGGGCAAGCGCGCCGGCGATGGTCGTCTTGCCGGAGCCGGAAAGGCCGCCGACCGCGATGAGGCGGGGCGGCATCTCTTCCAGAAAATTCTCCGCCGCGGCGAAATACTGGCGCACTTCCCCCGCCTTTTCCTCGCGCTCGGCGCCTTCGAGATGCGCCAGCGAGGCGGCCGTCACCTTGGAGCGGATGGAGGCGCGGATCGACATGAAGACCGGCAGGGCGGCAAGGCCCTCGATCTGGACAAGGCTTTTTGCCTCCGGCGTGCCCCAGAGATAGCGGTTGAGGACGGTGTTCGCCTCCCGCTCCAGGCCGCGCTCCCACAGATCCATCAGGAGGAAGGCGAGGTCGTAGAGGACGTCGCCGGTGGCGATGGCGTCGTCGAACTCGACGGCGTCGAAGAGCGTCGGCTTGCCGTCGACGAGGACGAGGTTCCTGAGGTGCAGGTCGCCGTGACAGCGGCGCACGAAGCCCTCGGCGCCGCGTCTTTCCAGGATCGGGACAACGCGCTCCAGCCGTTCGCGGGCCAGCGCGGTGAGCCTTTCGGCCCGCTCGGCCGGATAAAGATCCGGGCTCTCGGCATAGGCCTCGGCGTTCTGGTCCAGATATTTTCGCAGCGAGGCGATCGCCGGGCCCGCCTCGCGCAGCGGCGCACGATCGTGCGAGGCGAGGATCGCCGTCACCAGCCTTGCCAGAAGCTCCGGCGTCAGCCCGCCGCTTTCGGCAACATGGTCGAGTGTCAGGCTCTCGTCGAAGCGGCGCATATGGACGAGCCACTCGACCGGCTCGCCGTCGCCGCCGAGGTGGAGCCGGCCGTCCTGTCGCCGGGTGACCGGCATCGTGCCGAGATAGGTCTCCGGCGCGTTGTCGCGGTTGACGGCAATCTCCGCCTCGCAGGCCTTCTGACGCTTTTCCAGCGTCGAATAATCCATGAAGGGGAATTTGACGGCGCGCTTGGCCTTGTAGACGTCGCGCCCGGCGAGGAAGACCGCCGCGCCGTGCGTGTCGATGCGGGTGACGTCCGCAATTCCGTGGGTCCGCGGATCGGCGAGGAAGGCGAAGACCTCGCCCTGATCCTCCACCACATGCGCCGGGCCTGCCTTCGTCATGCCGCTCCCCGCTGTTTGCCCGTATCCGACGGCAAGAAGGGTCTTATCGCGGGCGGGGCCGGCCGTCACCGGTCGGCCGGGCGTCACATCAGCCCGAGCAGGCGTGGCAGGGCGAGCGCCAGCGCGGGAAAGAGCGCGACGAGCGCGATGCGCATGAGGTCGACGCCGATGAAGGGAAGGATGCCGGCGATGATGGTGCCGAGCCTGAGGCCCGGCGTCACGCCCTGGATGACGAAAAGGTTCATGCCGATCGGCGGGGTGATGAGGCCGATCTCGGCCACCATGACGACGAGGACGCCGAACCAGACCGGATCGTAGCCGAGGCCGGTGACGAGCTGATAGGCGGGCACCACGGTCAGGAGCACCATGGAAAGGGAATCCATGAAGCAGCCGAGCGCCACGTAGAAGACGACGATCAGGAAGATGACGGCGAGCGGCGGCAGGGACGAGGCCTCGATCATCGCCGTGATCTCGCCCGTCACCCGCGTCAGCTCGATGAAGTAGTTGAAGAGGCTCGCGCCGATCAGGATGAGGAAGACCATGCCCGTCATGCCGGCCGTTTCGGCGATGCCGGAAACGAGCGCCTTGCGCGTCAGCCGGCCGCGCGCCGCGGTGATGAGGAGCGCGCCCGCCGCGCCGACGGAGGCCGCCTCGGTCGGCGAGAAGACGCGCCCGTAAAGCCCGCCGATGACGACGAAGATCAGGAGGGCGGCGTCCCATATGCGGGCGAAGGCGGCCAGCCTTTCGCGCCGTCCGATTGGAGGCGAGGGCGGGGCGAGATCCGGCTTCAGCCGCACCTGCAGCGCGATCGCGCCCATGTATAGAAGGGTGGCGATGAGGCCGGGCACCAGCGCGGCGGCAAAGAGCGCGCCGATCGATTGGCCGGTCAGGATGGCGTAGAGGACGATGAGGATCGAGGGCGGAATGAGGACGCCGAGCGTGCCGCCCGCGGCGATGGAGGCCGCCGAGAGGCTGTCGGCATAGCCGCGCGCACGCATCTCCGGCATGGCCGCCCGCCCGATGGTTGCCGCCGTCGCCAGCGAGGAGCCGCAGATCGCCCCGAAGGCCGCCGAGGCGCCCACCGTCGCCATGGCGATGCCGCCGCGGAAATGGCCGAGCGCGGCCGAAACGGCGGCATAGAGATTGTGCGAAAGGCCCGAGACGGAGGCGAAGACGCCCATGAAGATGAAAAGCGGCACGATCTCCATGCCGGGCGTGGCGACGGCCTCGAAGGGCAGGTTGGCAAGGATGTAGCTCGCCTGGCTCCAGCCGCCGAGGAGAAGCGCGCCGGCGGCGCCGACGAGGGCCATGGCGATGCCGATCGGCACGCGCAGCGCGCCGAGGAGAAGGACGGCGGCAAAGCCGGCAAGGGCCGCCGGGCCACCCTGCATCAGGAGCTTTCCGCCGGCCGCGCCCGCGCCGGCAGGGCCCCCGTGACGGCGAGGCTGAGATTGGCGAGGGCGGAGAGGGCAAGGCCCCAGAGGAAGATCGCCCAGGGGACGATCATCGGGATGGCGAGATTGAGCGTGGTATCGCCATAGGCGAAGGCCTGGCGGGCGCTGCCCGCGCCGAGCCAGAAAAGGAAGGCGAGAAGCGCCGCGCCGAGGAGGGCGGCGAGGACGGCGAGCCCCGCCCGCACACGGCGCGGCAGCCGGTCGGCGAGAAGCTCCACGCTGACATGGTGGCCGTGGAGGAAGGCGTAAGGGATCGTCCAGGAGGCGGCGGCGACGAGGCAGAGGGAGGTGACGTCGACGATGTCGATGAAGGCGCCGCCGACGATCCGCCGCCAAAGGATGTCGGCGCAGGTGAGGGCCACCGCGACGGCGAGCCCGGCGATGCCGAGAAAGGCGAAGCCGTCGATCACCGCCGCGAGGGCGCGCCCCGCTAGGCTCGTTTCGGCGCGGCCGCGCGCGGGGAGGGGCATCGGCATCGGGTCCGGGGCCTTTTCGGGCTCAGGCAGCGGCGTATTTCGCAACGAGCTCGCGCGCCGTCTCGTAAAGGGCCTGCGGGTCCTTGACGCCCTCCTTCTTCAGGCCTTCGAGATAGGCCGCGATCATCGGGGCGAGTTCCTCGCGCCAGGCCTGGCGGGTTGCCTCGTCGACGGCGATGATCTCGTGGCCGCGCGCCAGAGCGTCCGCCTTGCCGGCGGCGTCCCATTTGTCCCACCAGGACGGCACCTCCTCGATCAGCGCCTCGCCGGAGGTCTCCTCGATGGCATCCCGCACAGCCTTCGGCAGGGCGGCGAAGCGCTCCTCGCTCATGACGATCTGGAAGGCGGCGACATAGGCGCCGGCCTCGGTGTGGTAGTTCAGGATCTCGTTCGCCTTCACCGCCGCAACGAGGTCCCAGGTGGTGGCGAGCCCGTCGAGGGCGCGCTTTTCAAGGCTCTCGTAGATCTGCACCGGCGGCATGCCGATGGGGCTGGCGCCGAGATAGTCGAGCATCGCCGAGACGGCGGGGCCGGGTGAGCGCATGCGCATGCCCTTGAGGTCGGAGAGCTCCTTCACCGGCTTGCCGACGGTGTGGAAGAGCCCGCCATTATGGGTCATCAGCAGGAGCACCTTCAGCCCGTCGTATTCGCCGCCGAGCCGGCCGGTGCGGTAGAGCTCCCAGAGCGCCCGGGTGCCGGCCTCCGCGCGCTCCACCATGAAGGGGAGCTCCATCACCGAGGTATGGGGGAAGCGGCCGCGCGGAATGCCGGCGATGCCGTAGCCGATATCGACGATCCCGGCCCGCACCTGGTCGATCTGGCGCTCGGCCCTGCCGAAGGCGCTGTTGACGGCGAAGATCTCGTAATCGGCCTCGCCGCCGGATTTTTCCCGGATGCGCTCCAGCCACGGGATGAGGGCATCGGTCTGCAGGCCGTGGGTCGGGGCGACGAAGTGGCTGACGGTGAGCTTGACCGGCGCGGCGCGCGCGACCATCGGCATGGCGAGCGCGCCGGCAAGGGCGGCCGTGCCGGCAAGGAAGCGGCGGCGCGTCGTGGCGAGCTTCATGGCATGATCCCTTTCCCCCCGACCCCTCACGCCCGGGGCCATCGCTGCGGTCCGGCATATCGCGAAGCCGCGGGCGGGTCGAGGGGCGAGGGTTTCTCGCGGCCTGCCGCCGCGCTATGTCCGCCCTGCCTTTTGCGAGGCGAATACGATCCGCAAGGAGGAGCCTGAAGATGAGCGAGCCCTACCAGCCGGCGACGGCGCGCTACGACGAGATGACCTACAATCGCTGCGGGCGGAGCGGGCTCCTCCTGCCGGCCCTGTCGCTCGGGCTCTGGCACAATTTCGGCGAGGATGCGCGCGAGGACAATGCGCGCGACATCTGCCGCACGGCCTTCGATGCCGGGATCACGCATTTCGACCTTGCCAACAATTACGGCCCGCCGCCGGGCGCCGCCGAGACTTTTTTCGGGCGGATGCTGAAGGGCGACTTTTCCGGCTACCGGGACGAGCTCGTCATCTCCACGAAGGCCGGCTACCGGATGTGGCCCGGCCCCTACGGCGAATGGGGAAGCCGCAAATATCTCCTCTCCAGCCTCGACCAGAGCCTGAAACGGCTGGGGATCGACTATGTCGACATCTTCTATTCCCACCGGGTCGACCCCAACACGCCGCTCGAGGAGACGATGGGGGCGCTCGCCTCGGCAGTGAAGCAGGGCAAGGCGCTTTACGCCGGCATCTCCTCCTACAATTCCGACCGCACCCGCCAGGCGGCGGCGATGCTGAAGGAAATGGGCACGCCCTGCCTCATCCACCAGCCGAGCTATTCGCTCCTCAACCGCTGGATCGAGGAGGACTGCCTGCTCGATACGCTGGAAGGGGAGGGGATCGGCACCATCGTCTTCTCGCCGCTCGCCCAGGGCATGCTGACCGGCAAGTATCTCGGCGGGGTGCCGGAAGAGAGCCGCGCCGCGCAGGGCAAGTCGCTGCGCGAGGGCTTCCTCAGCGAGGACAACCTTGCCCGCATCCGCGCCCTCAACACCGTCGCCGAGGCCCGCGGCCAGAGCCTTGCGCAGATGGCGATCTCCTGGGTGCTGCGCGATCCGCGCGTGACGACGGCGCTGATCGGCGCGAGCCGGCCGGCGCAGGTCGCCGAACTGGTGAAGGCGCTCGGAAGGCGCGACTTCTCGGCCGAAGAGCTCGCCGTGATCGACCGCCACGCCGTCGATGGCGGCGTCAATCTGTGGGCGCGCTCGTCCGAATCGTAAGGGATCGGAGGTCTGTCAGCCGGCGGGGCGCTCGGCCGGCGCGCCGAGCCATTTGTCGTAGTCGGAGACGAGCAGGTGCAGCGGCGCCTCGTCCTCCTCGATCGTCGAAAAGCGGCTGACGGAATCGCGAAAGATGTTGTCGGTGCGGTCGTCGTTGACGGTGGAGACCTCGCCGACGAGCGCCGGCCCGCCCTCGGCCCAGAAGGCGTGCCAGACGCCGGGCACGAGCGTCACGCTCTCGCCGGGGGAGAGGCGCAGATGCGCGCCGGCGGGAAGGGTGCGCTTCACCCCGTCCGTCGGCACGGTGACGTCGGCGTTTTCGTCGATGGAGCCGTCCTCCTTCGAGGCGAAGAGCTCCAGCACGAGCTCGCCGCCGCCGCGGTTGATGATGTCCTCCGCCTTGATGACGTGGCGATGCATCGGCGAGAGCTGTCTGTCGCGCGAGATCATGATCTTTTCCGCGTAGAGCATGCCGCGGCCGCGGCCGAGATCTTCCTGGTTGCCGTTGCGGACCGTGAAGAGGAAGAGGCCGAGCTCGTCGAACCTGCCGGCGCCGTAATCGGTGATGTCCCAGCCGAGATTGGCGGAGACGATGCCGTCGATCTCGGCGCGGCGCGCCTGCATCTCATCAGGGCTCCAATAGGCGAAGGGCGGCAGGAGGAAGCCGAAGGAGCGGATGAAGGCGTCGGCCTGACGGATGATTTCGTTGATCTCGGAGCGTTTCATGGCTCTTTCCTGGGTGCTTGGATGTTTGGGTGCTTGCCGGGGCTGGAAGGCGATGGGCGGTCCTATCGGGGCGAAGCGGCGCTCTCGCCCGGGCATGACCGGCGTCGGCGAAATTCCGGCTGCGAGAGCGAGTTGAGGTCGGCGGCGGGCGCGCCCTGCATGCGGGCGAGCAGCAGGCGTGTCAGCTCCGAGCCGGCGAAGACGAGGTCCTCGCAGAAGGAATCGATCGGCGGGGAGATGTTGTCGAGGAGGTCGGAGGTCTCCTTGGCGATGACGTCGGCATCGCGGCCGACGGTGAAGCCGGCATCCTGCAGGCCGGCGATGAGGGCGATGGAGCGCGTCTCGCTGGCGCAGACGAAGCCGTCGAAGCCCGCCGGGGGGCCGGCCGTGCGGCGGGCGGCCGCGCGAAAGGCCCGCGCCGGTGAATCGAGGTCGATCCCCTCCAGCGTCGCATGCGCCACGCCGGCCTTGCCGGCCGCTTCGGCGAAGGCGCCGAGCATGTATTCGCCATAGGTGAACTCGCCGCGCGGCGCGATGAGGGCGAGGCGCTTGCGGCCGCATGCGACGAGCCGCTCCACGGCAAGGCGCGCGAAGGCGCCGTTGTCGAAATCGTGGAAGGGATGGGCGTTGCCGAAATGCGTCCGCCCATGCGTGACGAAGGGAAAATCGCGGGAAAGCAGGAGCTTCACGCGCGGGTCCTGCGGCCGGGTATGGGTGAAGATGACGCCGTCGGCCGCCGCCGTGTCGGCGATGTAGCGGATCGGCTCCAGCGGATCGGCGCCGTCGAACTGGGGAAAGACGACGAGGTGGTAGGAGGTGCCCTCCAGCGCCCTGGAGATGCCGAAGATCATCCGCCGGGCAAATTCGGCGATGGCGTCGCTCTGGTCGAGAACGAGGGCGATGACGAGCGTCTTGCCGGTCCTCAGGCGCAGCGCGGCCCGGTCCGGCCGGTAGCCGATCTCGGCGGCGAGAGTCCGCACCCGCGCCTTGGTCTCCGCGCTCAGTTCCGGCGCGTCCTTGAGGGCGCGCGAGACGGTGGTGACGCCGAGGCCGGTGAGGTCGGCGAGGGTGCGCAAAGTCGGGCGCGCGAGCCTTTTCTCCCCCCTCGCACCGGACTTCGCATCGGGCATGTGCGGGGGGATTTCGTTTCCGCCCTCCTCGTGCCGCGACATTGGACATGCCTCCCGTTTAAGCGCCGCATCCGACAAGCTTTTTTTGCCGGTGCGCGCTCTTTCGTCGTTTGACTCGCGACGATCTGTAACGTTACAGATTGCGCACCGCCACGGTCTTCGCAAGAGGCCAACGCAATGACGGTGGATGAACACGGGAGGTTTTCATTCTTATGGGCAAAAGGATTCTTTCGGCGTTTGCAGGCCTTGCGGCCGGTGCGGCGCTGTTCGCAGGCGGCGCTCACGCCGAAGAGAGCGTCGAAGTGCTGCATTGGTGGACGGCGGGCGGCGAAGCCGCGGCGCTCAACGTCCTCAAGGACCAGCTGGAAGAGCAGGGCGTCACCTGGCAGGACATGCCGGTCGCCGGTGGCTCGGGCGTCCAGGCGATGACGGTGCTGCGCTCGCGCGTCACCTCCGGCAATGCGCCGACGGCCGTGCAGATGCTCGGCTACGACATCCAGGATTGGGCGAACGAGGGCGTTCTGGCCGATCTTTCCGATCTCGCCGCCAAGGAAAAGTGGGACGACGTCGTCCCGAAGGCGCTGCAGCGCTTCGCCAAGAACTCGGACGGCCAGTGGATCGCCGCGCCGGTCAACGTCCATTCGACCAACTGGATGTGGGCCAACAAGAAAATCTTCGACGAAGTCGGCGTCGAGGGCGAGGTCAAGGACTGGGACGAGCTGATCGCCGTCCTCGATAAGATCAAGGAAGCCGGCTACACCCCGATCGCCTATGGCGGCCAGCCCTGGCAGGACGCGACCGTCTTCGAGGCGGTGGTGCTTTCGACCGGCGGACCGGAATTCTACAAGAAGGCCCTCAACGATTTCGACCCGGAAGCCCTCGGCTCCGACACGATGAAGACGGCCTTCGACCGCATGTCGAAGCTGCACGAATACGTCGATCCGAACTTCTCCGGCCGCGACTGGAACCTCGCCACGGCGATGGTGATCAACGGCAAGGCCGCCGTGCAGTTCATGGGCGACTGGGCCAAGGGCGAGTTCCTGCGCGCCGACCTCAAGCCGGGCGAGGACTTCGTCTGCCAGCGCTTCCCGGGCACGCAGGGCACGGTGCTGTTCAATTCCGACCAGTTCGTCATGTTCCAGGTCGGCGAGGACAAGCGCGACGCCCAGATCAAGCTCGCCTCGGCCGTGATGTCGCCGACCTTCCAGATCGCCTTCAACAAGGTGAAGGGCTCCGTTCCGGCCCGCACGGACGTGCCGGGCGACGAACTCGACGCCTGCGGCCAGAAGGGGATGAAGGAGCTCGCGGCGGCCAACGAGAGCAACCAGCTCTTCGGCTCGCTGGCGCATGGCTACGGCGCCCCCTCGGCGGTGAAGAACGCCGTCTTCGACGTCGTCACCGCCCACTTCAACGGCGAATACACCTCCGATGAGGCCGTGAAGGCGCTCGTGGAGGCCGTTTCCGCCGCCCAGTAGGGTTTTCGCACAGCTTCGTCCCGGCTAGGCTCCGCGCCAGGCCGGGGCGAAGATCCCGCCGAGGAAACGTCCCGAGACGGCAACACAATTGACCGCCACCAGCAACGTCACCACAGAGCCCGTGCTGCGCCGTTCATCCGGCGCCACCGCCTTGCGGCGTGGCCTGCAGGACTGGCTGCCGCGCATCGTGCTCGCGCCGAGCTTCGCGGTCATCATCCTCTTCGTCTACGGCTTCATCGTCTTCACGGCATATCTGTCGATGACGAGCTCGACGCTCCTGCCGCGCTTCGACTTCATCGGCCTTGAAAACTACGTCAAGCTGTTCAAGCTGCCGAACTGGTGGATCGCGCTGAAGAATCTGGCGATCTTCGGCTCGCTCTACATCGGCATCTGCTGCGCCCTCGGCCTCTTCCTCGCCATCCTGCTCGACCAGAAGATCCGCGGCGAGGGGATCCTGCGGCCGATCTATCTCTATCCGATGGCGCTTTCCTTCATCGTCACCGGCACGGCCTGGAAGTGGTTCCTCGATCCCGGCATCGGCCTCGACCAGACGATGCACGCGCTCGGCTGGGCGAGCTTCCATTTCGACTGGATCAAGAACCGCGACATGGCGATCTACACGGTCGTCATCGCCGCCGTTTGGCAATCCTCCGGCTTCGTCATGGCGATGTTCCTCGCCGGGCTCAGGGGCATCGACACGGAGATCATGCGGGCTGCCGCCATCGACGGGGCGGGACCCTGGCAGCTCTACCGGCGCATCATCATCCCGATGCTGAGGCCGGCCTTCCTTTCCGCCTTCGTCGTTCTCGCCCATATGGCGATCAAGTCCTACGACCTCGTCATTGCGCTCACCAATGGCGGGCCGGGGCGGGCCACCGAAGTGCCGGCGACCTTCATGTATTCCTACACCTTCACGCGCAGCCAGATGGCGATCGGCGCGGCCTCGGCGGTGATCATGCTGATGATGGTCGCCTCCATCATCGTGCCGTATCTCTACAGCGAGCTTTCGGCGGAGCGGCAGCAATGAGCGCGGGCGGCGAAGGCGTCAGGCTCGGCGCGGGCTCGCCCTTCTGGCGGGCGGTCCTCTACGCCGTGCTTCTCGTCTTTGCGGTCTACTATCTGCTGCCGCTCGTGATCATGCTGCTGAACTCGGTGAAGCCGCTCAGCGAGATCCGCGGCGGCAACCTTCTCGCCCTGCCGAAGGTGTGGACCTTCGAGCCCTGGCACTCGGCATGGAGCACGGCGCAGGTCGGCGTGCAGGCGACGGGCCTGAAACCCTATTTCATCAACTCGTTCCTGATGGTCTTCCCGGCCGTGGCGATCTCCGCCGCCCTCGGGGCGATCAACGGCTACATCCTGACGAAATGGCGCTTCAAGGGCGATTCCATCGTCTTCGGGATGATGCTGTTTTCCTGCTTCATCCCCTTCCAGATCGTCCTCATCCCGATGGCGAAGGTGCTCGGCACGATCGGCCTCGCCGGCACCGTCTCCGGCCTCGTCATGGTGCATGTCGTCTACGGCATCGGCTTCACGACCCTGTTCTTCCGCAATTATTACGCGGCCTTCCCGACGGAGCTCATCCGCTCCGCCCAGGTCGACGGGGCGGGCTTCTTCCGCATCTTCTGGCGCATCCTCCTGCCGAGCTCGGGGCCGATCATCGTCGTCTCGATCATCTGGCAGTTCACCAACATCTGGAACGACTTTCTGTTCGGCGCCTCCTTCGCCGACTTCGATTCCCAGCCGATGACGGTGGCGCTCAACAACCTCGTCCAGTCCTCGACGGGGGTGAAGGAGTACAACGTGCATTTCGCCGGTGCGGTGCTGGCGGCGCTGCCGACGCTCGTCGTCTACATCGTCTCGGGACGCTATTTCGTGCGTGGCCTGATGGCCGGCGCCGTGAAGGGTTGAACATGGGTTTTCTGGAGATTTCGGGCCTTACCAAGAGCTTCGGCCAGACGGAGGTCCTGAAGGGCATCGACCTTGACGTAGAGGAGGGCGACTTCCTCGTCCTCGTCGGCCCCTCCGGCTGCGGCAAGTCCACCCTGCTCAACGTCATCGCCGGGCTGGAAAACCCGACGGCGGGCGAGATCCGCATCGCCGGGGAGCGCGTCAACGAGCTCAGGCCCTCGGAACGCGACATCGCCATGGTGTTCCAGTCCTACGCGCTCTATCCGAGCATGTCGGTGGCGCAAAATCTCGGCTTCGGGCTGGAAATGCGCGGCGTGCCCAAGGCCGAGCGCGAGACGGCGATCCAGGAAGTCGCCGAGATGCTGCAGATTTCCCAGCTTCTGAAACGGCGGCCCGGCCAGCTTTCCGGCGGCCAGCGCCAGCGCGTCGCGATGGGGCGGGCGCTGGTGCGCAAACCCCAGGTCTTCCTCTTCGACGAGCCGCTCTCCAACCTCGACGCCAAGCTGCGCGTCGACATGCGCATGGAGATCAAGCGCCTGCATGCCAGCCTCGGCACCACCATCGTCTACGTCACCCACGACCAGATCGAGGCGATGACGCTGGCAAGCCGCATCGCGCTCCTGAAAGATGGCATCCTGCAGCAGTTCGGCTCGCCGGAAGACATCTACGACAATCCCGCCAACCTCTTCGTCGCCGACTTCATGGGCTCGCCGGCGATGAACCTCGTGCCGGCGGAGGTGGTGGAAAAGGAGGGCGAGATCGGCGTGGCGCTGAAGCAGCGCGCCAACGGCGCCCTCTTCCTTCCGGCCGAGACGCGTGCGGCGGGGCCCCTCAAGGACTGGCTCGGCCGGACCGTCACCTTCGGCATCCGCCCGGAGGCCGTGACCGATCCGGACGCGGCCGACCACAAGGCGGGGCGGCTGGTGGAGGCCGAATGCAGGGCCGACCTCGTCGAGCCGACGGGCGCCGACACCTACATCGTCACCCATCTCGGCGGGAAGGAATTCACCGCGCGCCTTAGGGCCAACAGCCGCGTCAAGGAAGACGGGGCGGTGACGCTCGCCTTCAACATGGGCCGCTCGGTGTTCTTCGATCCGAAAGAGGGCACGCGGATCGCCTGATCGGCGAGGTTTTGCCGAAGCCCTGAAAGCCCGGTTCTACCGCCCGTAATAGAGCGAGACGGTGTGCTTTGCCTCGGCGAAGAAGAGCCAGCGCTCGGTCAAAATGCCCGGCACTTGGACGAGGGCGGCGAGGCAGGCCGCGGCGACGGCGAAGGTGCCGCCGGTGACGGCGGAAAGCAGCGTCAGGGCGAGCGGGACCGCGAAGGCTGCGGCATGGACGAAGAGGCGGAGCTTTTCGGCGTGCTTGCGCGCCACCCGGTAGCCCATCTCCTTCATCAGATAGTTCTCTTCCGTATGCGGCCATTCCACGGAGCGCACGGTGCCCTTGAGGCCCGTGGCGGAGGCGGCGCTCGTCGGCATCGCCAGCTGGTCGTTGTGGCGCCAGGCGGCGTTCTTGAAGATCCAGCCGGCGAAGACCAGCAGCGGGGCTAGGAAGGCGACCGGGCTGTGGTCGGCGCCCGCCAGCAGCACGAGGGCGTTGAGCAGCGTCGCGCCGGTCATCAGCGCATAGAGGATGTAGCCCGGCACCGTGTAGGGGCTCGACCATTGCGGGATCGGCTTCAGCGAGGCGTAGATCATGCCGGTGGTGACGAGGGTGACGAGCGCGCCGATGGCGGCGAGGATGCCCGCCCCGCCGACGATGGCGTTGTCGCTCCCGAGGATCACCCAGCCGATGCCGAGAATCGCGGCCGGTACATAGGTCGCCGTCGCCGCCACCGCCTCGCGCGACAGCCAGGAGGTCTTCCACTGGCTGAAGGCGCGCGGCGCGCGCTCCGGCCTGCCGAGATGGAAGACGGAGGAGAAGAGGCCTCCGGTGACGAGGGCCAGCGCGATGGCGAGGGCGAAGAAGCCGAAGAGCCGGTCCTCGGGCACGGCGCCGAAGGCGAAGAAGATGCCGGTCAGCGCCAGCAGGCCGTAGCCTGCGCCGGTGGCGGTGGTGAAGAAGATGACGGAAAAGGCGGGATGCATCGTTCTTCCGTTCAGCGGGAAAGGACGCCGTCGAGCCAGCCGAGGAAGCCGCCCTGCGGATCGGCGCTTTCCAGGGCGGGGGCGGTGACGGCGGGGCCGGTGCGCTCGCGGTCGCGGGGCGGCAGGTACTTGTTGACCGGGCGGTAGCCCATCTCCGGCATCAGATCGACGCCGCCGCGCTCGGCGACGAGGCGGGAGACGGGCGAATCGGGGTCGGCAAGGTCGCCATAATGGCGCGCGCCCGCCGGGCAGGCGGCGACGCAGGCCGGAACGCGGTCGCGCTCGGGCAGGTTCTCGTTGTAGATGCGGTCGATGCACAGCGTGCACTTCTTCATCACGCCGACATCCATATCCATCTCGCGCGCGCCATAGGGGCAGGCCCAGGAGCAGAGCTTGCAGCCGATGCACTTGTCCTCGTCGACGAGGACGATGCCGTCGGAGGAGCGCTTGTAGGAGGCGCCGGTCGGGCAGACCGTGACGCAGGCCGGCTCGTCGCAATGCAGGCAGGAGCGCGGGAAATGCACGGTGCGGTCATGGCCGCAGCCGTTCGCCGCTTCCTGCTCGTAGGTGTGGACGCGGTTGAACCAGACGCCGTCGGCGCCGCCTTCATAGGGGTTGTAGTCGGTCAGCGGGGCCATGTGGCCGCCGGTGTTCCATTCCTTGCAGCTCGTCACGCAGGCCTGGCAGCCGACGCAGGTGTCGAGGTCGATGACGAGGCCGAGGCTCTTCTCGGTCGAAGTCGGCAGCTGGGTCATTTCGCGGTCTCCCGCCAGCGGCGGAACTGCGCCCCGAAGGAAAGCTTTTTCGGGGCGGGGGGAATGCCCGGCGGCGTCTCCAGGAGCGGATAGCGCGGCTCGGTGCGCGGCAGCGCGGCCGGGTCGCACTTCTTGATGCGCACCCTGAGGTCGAACCAGGCAGCCTGGCCCGTCACCGGGTCGGAATTGGAATGGGTGTCGTCGCCGGGCAGGAACTCGCTGATGGCGTGGTTGAGGAGGAAGCCCTTCTCGCTCTCGCCGGCGCCGTCCTTCAGCATCCAGGCGCCGCGGCGCTTGCCGATGGCGTTCCAGGTCCAGACCGTGTCCGGGTTCACCCCGTCGACGAGGCGGATCTGGCCCTTCACCCGGCCGTGGTGGCTTTCGATCCACACCCAGTCGTCATCGACGAGGCCGAGGCCGGCGGCCGTCTTCCTGTGCACGAAGAGGCGGTTCTGGCTGGTGATCTGGCGCAGCCACGCATTCTGCGATCCCCAGGAATGGTACATGTGCATCGGCCGCTGGGTGAGCGCCGACAGCGGGAAGGCCTCGCCGTCGACGGCCGCCTGCTCGAAGGGCCGGTACCAGATCGGCAGCGGATCGAAGGCGGCGATGAGGCGCGGTCGCTCCTCCTGCGGCGGCAGGATGTCGCCATGGCCCTCGGCGGCGAGGCGGAAGCGCTGCAGCGGCTCCGAATAGAGCTGGAAGACGATCTGATCGGCCTTCGGCAAAAAGCCCATATGGACGGCGAAATCGAGATAGGAGCGGTTCGCCATCTTGTAGTAGCGCGCATCCTCCGGCAGCTCGTGCTGCCAGAAGCCGCCATTGTCGATGTAGCGCTTCAGCTGGTCCGGATTGGAGGCGCCGCGGCCGAAGGTGTCGCCGTCCTCGCCGCGCCAGCCGGCGAGCGGGCCAATGCCGGGCGTCCTCTCGTGGTTGACGATGTAGTCGGCGTAATCGGCGTATTTGGCGCCGCCGTCCTCGTTCACCATGCCCGGCAGGCCGAGCCGGGCGCCGAGGTCGAGAAGCACCGTCTGGAAGGGACGCACGTCGCGGTCGGGCTGCACCACCGGATGGCGGATCGCGTCGGCCGGGCCGTCGGCATGGCTGATCGGACGGTCGAGCAGGCTGATGCAGTCGTGCCGCTCCAGATAGGTGGTGTCCGGCAGGACGAGGTCGGCATAGGCGACCGTCTCGGAATAATAGGCGTCCGAGTAGATGATGAAGGGGATCTTGTAGTCGCCCTTCTCGTCCCTGTCGGTGAGCATGGCGATGGTGCCCGTCGTGTTCATCGACGAGTTCCAGGCCATGTTGGCCATGTACATGAAGAGCGTGTCGATCGGGTAGGGATCGCCGCGCCAGGCGTTGGCGATCACCATGTGCATGAGGCCGTGGGCGGCGACGGGCGCCTGCCAGGAATAGGCCTTGTCGATGCGGATGGGGCCGCCATTCTCATCGACCAGCAGGTCTTCGGGGCCTTCCACGAACCCGAGCGGGGCGCCGGAAAGCGGCGTGTTCGGCTTGCCGCCGTCCTTGCCTGCCGGCTTCAGCCCGGGCGGGCAGGGCTTGGGATAGGGCGCCTTGAAGCGGAAGCCGCCCGGCACTTCCACCGTGCCGAGGAGCACCTGCAGGAGGTGGATCGAGCGGCAGGTGTGGAAGCCGTTGGAATGGGCCGAGATGCCGCGCATGGCGTGCATGGCGACCGGGCGGCCCTTCATCGTCTCGTGGCGGCGGCCGGCCCAGTCCGTCCAGGCGATCGGCAGTTCGATCGCTTCCTCGAAGGCGACATGGGCGAGCTCGGCGGCGATCCGGCGGATCGTCTCGGCCGGCACGCCGCAGCGCTCGGCGACGGCCTCCGGCGCGTATTCGGGAGAGGAATAGCGCTCGGCGATCAGCTGGAAGACCGGCACACAGCGCTTGCCGCCGACCGTGACGGCGCCGGCAAGCGCGGGCTCGAGCTCGGCGCCGAGCGCATCGACGGCCGCGCCCTTCTTCTTGTCCCAGGCAAGGATCTTTCCATCCGCGTCGCGGGCGAAGAGGCCGTGATCGGCGCCGCCGAGATTGTCGATCACCAGGCAATGGGCGTTGGTGTAGCGCACGAGGTATTCCAGATCGACGCGGCCGGCGCGGATCAGCTCGTGGACGAGGGCGAGGACGAAGAGGCCGTCCGTGCCCGGGCGGATGCCCACCCATTCGTCGGCAATGGCATTGTAGCCGGTGCGGCAGGGATTGACGGCGAGAACCTTGGCGCCGCGCTCCTTCAGCTTCTTCAGGCCGATCTTGATCGGATTGGAATCGTGGTCCTCGGCGACGCCGAAAAGGACGAAGTACTTGGCGTTATCCCAGTCCGGCTCGCCGAACTCCCAGAAGGAGCCGCCGACCGTATAAAGACCCGCCGCCGCCATGTTGACGGAGCAGAAGCCGCCATGGGCGGCGAAATTGGGGGTGCCGAACTGCTGCGCCCACCAGCCGGTGAGGGACTGCGACTGGTCGCGGCCGGTGAAGAAGGCGAGCTTCTTCGGATCGGTGGAGCGAATGCGCGACAGGCGGTCGGTGGCGATCTGGAGCGCCTCCTCCCATTCGATCTCGCGAAACTCTCCGGCGCCGCGCTCGCCGACCCGCAGCAGCGGCTTCCTCAGCCGCGCCGGGGAAAGGTGCTGCATGATGCCGGCCGAGCCCTTGGCGCAGAGCACACCCTTGTTGACCGGGTGGTCGCGGTTGCCCTGGATGTAGCGGACCTCGCCACCGACCAGATGCACGTCGATGCCGCAGCGGCAGGCGCACATGTAGCAGGTCGAGTGCTTGACCTCTTCGGAGACGCGCGGCGAGGTGTCGACGCCGTCGGCTTCCGCCGGAGCGTTCGAGACGCGAAGAGGCCGCTGCGAGGGAGCGGAGTTCGCTCCGTTCGTAGGGTGTTTCGACATGTCTTAGGAGGCGCCGTCCTGGCCGGGACCGTTGTCGGGGCCGGATTTCGGCCCGGAGCCGCGCATGTAATGCCTCTCCGGCCGGTAGCGGTCGCGGCGCATGCGCAGGAGCAGGCCCTCGACGGGCCCGAACACGCTGTTCAGGATCCGGGTGATCACGCTTTCACGCGCGTGACCGGAAGTCATCTGCATTGGTCCAACCCCTTGGAATGGTTCAAATATGGAATAACGCTTCCAATCAATCCAACGAATTGTTCTTGTGATTTTCATTAATACGATCGATCATTCGGCGCATGACCCTTGATCAGCTGCGCATCTTCGTGGCCGTCGCGGAGCGGAGGCACGTCACGCGGGCCGCCGCGGCGCTGGGCATGACGCAGTCGGCCGCCTCCGCCGCCATCGCCGCCCTGGAGAAACGCTACGGGGCGAAGCTTTTCGACCGGGTGGGGCGTGGCATCGAGCTGACGGAGACCGGCCGGCGCTTCCTGCCGGAGGCCCGGCGCGTCCTGGAGCGGGTCAATACCGCCCAGGGTGTGCTCGAGGACATCGCCGATCCCGCCCGGGGCACTGTCTCCATCGCCGCCAGCCAGACGATCGCCAATTACTGGCTGCCGCGCCGGCTGACGGCCTATCATGCCGCCTTTCCGGGCGTGCGCCTCGATGTGGTGATCGGCAATACGCGCCAGGTGGAGAACGCCGTCGCCGAGGGGCGCGCCGATCTCGGCCTGGTCGAAGGCCCGATCCAGCATGCCGAGCTCACGCGCCGGCAGGTCGACAGCGACCGGCTGGTGCTCGTCGTCGGCGCCGATCAGCCGCTGCCGCCGGAGACGGGCCCCGGACGCATCGACCTGCGCGCCCTTTCCTGGGTGGTGCGCGAGGTGGGCTCGGGCACGCGCGCCGTGCTGGAAGATCTTGCCCGCAGCGACGGCCTGTCGCTCGACGAACTGCGCATCTTCCTGACGCTGCCGGGCAACGAGGCGGTGCGCGAGGCGGTGGAGGCCGGCGCCGGGGCGACGATCATCTCCGAGCATGTGGTTCAGGCGGCGATCGCGGCGGGGCGGCTGCAATCGGTGCCGATCGATCTGCCTCCGCGGGACTTCGCGCTGCTGCGCCATCCCGACCGCTATACCGGCACAGCGACGCGCACCCTGATCGGATACCTCACCAGCCTGTCGAACTGAACGCGCGTATCCCTTGCCGGTGCGCGCGGCGGAGCTATTTCAATCGAGCCGGAATCGTTTCGCGCGCGTTAACCCTGCGCTCCAAATCTCCGGCGCGCGCAAGCCAGAGGGCAGCTTCCCTCCCCATTTACGCAGTCGTTGTGACGAAGATAGGAACCCCAACAGATGACAGGTCCCGAACACGCCGGGGGGCCGGCAGAGGCGGGCGAAGAAGAGAAGAAAAGCCATGCGTCGATGGAGCTTATCCATCGCACGATTATTGTCCTGGAGGCGCTGGCAGCCGCTGAGGGGCCCCTGAGCCTCACCGAGCTCAGCCGGCGGGTCGGGCTCCACAAGAGCACCGCCCTCAGGTTGCTGCGAAGCCTCGGCGAAGAGGGCTACGCGTCTTTCGACCGGGAGAAACGCACCTGGCAGGCGGCCGAAGGAATGGCCCGGCTGCAGGCCGGCGGGGCCGGTTCGCAGGACGACAACGACGGCGAGGACATGCCGTCCATCACCTGCAAGGCGGCCTGAGGCGCTTCAGCCGCATTTCTTCCAGGCGATATTCCGTGCTCGCCCGTCATCGCGATGCCATCTAAGCCGCCTATGCGGCGGCACAGCGAAAGGGCGAGCATGGGCATCAACGCTTTCTCCGCACCGGGCCGATTCTGGCGCGGCAATCTGCATACGCATTCGAGCCGTTCCGATGGCGCGCTCGCACCTGACGAGGTCTGCGCGCGCTACCGCGATGCCGGCTACGACTTCCTCTGCCTGTCGGACCATTTCCTTTCCCGCTACGGCTTTCCCGTCACCGATACGCGCGATTTCCGCACCAACCGCTTCACCACCATCCTCGGCGCGGAGCTGCACGCCATGGCCAACAGCCAGGGCGAGCTCTGGCACATCCTCGCCGCCGGCCTGCCGGAAGACTTCGCCGAGACCGGCGAGACGGAGAGCGGCGTCGATCTTGCCGCCCGCGCCCGGGCGGCGGGCGCCTTCGTCGGCATCGCCCATCCGCAATGGTCGGGCCTCAGCGAAGAGGACGGGCGGGCGATGGCGCCGCACGCCCATGCGGTGGAGATCTTCAACTACACCTGCGATATCGAATGCGCGCGGCCCGACGGGGCGGTGATGCTCGACCAGCTCCTCAACGAGGGCTACCGGCTCGGCGGCTATGCGGCGGACGACGCGCATTTCAACTTTCCCGACGCTTTCGGTGCCTGGACCATGGTGAAGGCGCCGGAGAACCAGCCGGAGGCGCTGGTCGATGCGCTGAAGGCGGGGCTCTATTATTCGAGCCAGGGGCCGCTCATCCACGATTTCGCCATCGACGGCGAGGAGGTGGTGGTGGAATGCTCGCAGGCGGAGAACGTCGCCGTGCTCGGCCGCGGCACGCGCGCCCGCAACCAGCGCGGCGAGGGTCTTGCAAGCGTCCGTTTGCCGTTCGAGCCTTTCAGGGACGACTGGCTGCGCGTCGTCGTCACCGATGCGGCGGGGCGGATGGCCTGGACGAACCCGGTCTGGGCCGGCAGCTGAGGCTGGCCTTGCGCTGGCTGCCTCAACCGGGCTCGCCGTAGCCCTGCGGATTGCGGCTCTGCCAGCGCCAGTGGTCGCGGCACATGGCGTCGAGGTCGAAATCGGCGCGCCAGTCGAGCAGTTTTTCGGCAAGCTCTGAGTTGGCATAGCAGGCGGCGACGTCGCCCGGCCGGCGCGCGACCACCTCATAAGGGATCGGGCGATTGGTCGCCCGCCGCCAGGCATGCACGGCCTCAAGCACGCTGACGCCGTTGCCGGTGCCGAGATTGATCGGCATGTGGGCCCCGCCGGCGATGGTGCCCTGCAAGAGGGCCTGGGTGGCGCGGACATGGGCGCGGGCGAGATCGACCACATGGATGTAGTCGCGCACGCCCGTGCCGTCGGGCGTGGCGTAGTCGTTGCCGAAGACGGAAAGCTTCTCGCGCCGGCCGACCGCGACCTGGGCGATGAAGGGAAAGAGGTTGTTCGGGATGTCGTTCGGATCCTCGCCGATCAGGGCGCTGTCATGGGCGCCGACCGGGTTGAAGTAGCGAAGGCTGATCGCCTGCCAGGCCGGATCGGAGGCGACGAGGTCGCTCAGGACCTCCTCGATCATCAGCTTGGTGCGGCCATAGGGATTGGTCGCGCCGGTGGCGAAATCCTCCGTGATCGGCACCGTCACCGGATCGCCGTAGACGGTGGCGGAGGAGGAAAAGACCATGCGCTTCGCCCCGTGCCGGTCCATCGCCTGGAAGAGGCCGACGGCACCGCCGACATTGACGTCGTAATAGAGGAGGGGCTTTGCCACCGATTCCCCGACCGCCTTCAGGCCGGCGAGATGGATGACGACATCGATGGGATAGGCGCGGAAGACCTCGTCGAGGAAGGCGCCGTCACGCACGTCGCCGACGAGGAGGGGCACGTCGCGGCCGGCGATGCCGGTGACGCGCCGCGTGGCTTCCGGATTGGAATTGGCAAGATTGTCGATGACGACGGGATAAAAGCCCGCCGCGGCAAGCTCGACCACGACGTGGCTGCCGATATAGCCGTTGCCGCCAGCAACGAGGACTGTGGCGGTCATTTCCGTCTCCGTCGATATCCCTGTCCGGCAAATAGCTAGCAGCAACACTTTAGCAGAGAGTTGCGTCAGCAGAGAGTTACGTCGGCCGCGCCGTCACGACAGCGGGATGCGCACGCCCCCCTCGCCGGCGAAGAAGTGGAGCTTGTCGTGCGGGGCGAGGGCCACGAGCTCGGTGCCGTGCTCGGCGCGGTGATAGCCCGGCACGCGCACGGCGATGTCGGCGCCGCCATCGGCAAGGCGGCCATGCACGTAGCTTTCCGCGCCGACCGCCTCCACGGTGGTGACCGCGAAGGCGAAGCGCACGCCATCGGCCTGCGGCTCCGTTCCGGCAAGGCGCATGTCCTCGGGACGCACTCCGAGGACGGAAGCGGGCGTGAGGCCGGCCGGCGCCGCGCCATTGGCGAAGCCCTTGATGGCGCCGCCCTCGCCGGCGCTCGCCAGCGGAATGAGGTTCATCGCCGGCGAGCCGATGAAGGAGGCGACGAAGAGGCTTGCGGGCCGCTCGTAGACCTCCATCGGCGAGCCGACCTGTTCGATCACGCCCCCGTTGAGGACGACGATGCGGTCGGCGAGCGTCATGGCTTCGAGCTGGTCGTGGGTGACGTAGAGGCTGGTCGTGCCGAGCGCGCGCTGCAGGCGGCGGATTTCGGCCCGCATCTGCACCCGGAGCTTGGCGTCGAGATTGGAGAGCGGCTCGTCGAAGAGGAAGGCCGCGGGCTCGCGCACGATGGCGCGGCCCATGGCGACGCGCTGGCGCTGGCCGCCGGAGAGTTGGCGCGGCTTGCGATCGAGGAGGGAGGCGATGTCGAGGATGCCGGCCGCCTTCTTAACGCGCCTTGCGATCTCGTCCCTCGGCGTGCCGCGGTTCTTCAGCCCGTAGGCGAGGTTCTGGCGCACGCTCATATGCGGATAGAGGGCGTAGTTCTGGAAGACCATGGCGATGTCGCGCTCGGCCGGCTCCAGCCGGTTCACCACCCGCCCGCCGATGGAGACGGTGCCGGAGGTGATCGTCTCCAGCCCCGCGACCATGCGCAGGAGCGTCGACTTCCCGCAGCCGGAGGGGCCGACGAGGACGAGGAACTCGCCGTCGGCGATGTCGAGCGAGACGCCCTTCACCGCCTCCACGTCGCCGCCATAGGTCTTGCGGACATCCTTGAGGAGGACCTCAGCCATCTCACTTCTCCGTTTCAACGAGGCCGCGCACGAAGAGCCGCTGCATGGCGACGACCACGACGACGGGCGGCAGCATGGCGAGGATGGCGGTCGCCATGACGAGGTGCCATTGCGGGCGCGCATCGGCGACGTCGACCATGCGCTTGATGCCCATGACGATGGTGTAATAGCCGGGGTCCGTGGTGATCAGCAGCGGCCAGATGTACTGGTTCCAGCCGTAGATGAAGAGGATGACGAAGAGCGCGGCGATGTTGGTGCGCGACAGCGGCAGGAGGATGTCGCGGAAGAACTTCATCGGCCCGGCTCCGTCGACACGGGCCGCCTCCATCAATTCGTCCGGCACGGTGAGGAAGAACTGGCGGAAGAGGAAGGTCGCCGTCGCCGAGGCGATGAGCGGAACCGCCAGCCCCGCATAGGAATTCAGCATGCCGAGATCGGCGACCACCTTGAAGGTCGGCACGATCCTGACCTCCACCGGCAGCATCAGCGTGATGAAGATCGCCCAGAAGGCCAGCATGCGGAAGGGGAAGCGGAAATAGACGATGGCAAAGGCGGAGGGGACGGAGATGGCGATCTTGCCGATGGAGATCATCAGCGCCATCGCGAGCGAGTTCCACAGCATCAGCCCGATCGGCGGCGCCCCGGAGGTGGAGACGCCCGAGGCGATGAGCGCGCCGTAGTTCTTCACCAGATCCGGCCCCGGCAGGAGCGGCACCGGCGCCGCCATGAAGGCGGCGGGGCCGTGGGTGGAGGCGACGAAGGCGAGCCAGACGGGGAAGACGACGAGGACGAGGCCGCCGATCAGGACGAGATGGGCGGCGAGCGTCAGGAGCGGGCGGTTCTCGACCATCGTCAGTATTCCACCCGCCGCTCGATGTAGCGGAACTGGATCACCGTCAGGGCGATGACGATGGCCATCAGGACGACCGACTGGGCGGCCGAGGAGCCGAGATTGAGGCCGAGGAAGCCGTCGACATAGACCTTGTAGACGAGGATGTTGGTCGACTGCGCCGGGTTGCCCTCGGTGGTGGCGTGGATCACCGGGAAGGTGTCGAACATGGCGTAGACCGTGTTCACCACCATCAGGAAGAAGGTCGTCGGCGACAGCAGCGGGAAGGTGATCGAAAAGAAGCGCTTCACCGGCCCGGCGCCGTCGATGGCGGCCGCCTCGCCGAGCGCGCGCGGGATCGCCTGCAGGCCCGCGACGAAGAAGAGGAAGTTGTAGGAGATCTGCTTCCAGGTGGAGGCGGCGACGACGAGGATCATCGCATCGGTCGGCGACAAAAGGTGGTTCCAGTCGTAGCCGAGGCCCTCCAGCACGTAGGGAATGACGCCCAGGGTCGGGTTGAACATGAACCACCACAGGACGCCCGCCACCGCCGGGGCGACGGCGTAGGGCCAGACAAGAAGCGTCGTGTAGAGCCGGCTGCTGGCGATCATCCGGTCGACGGCGAGGGCGAAGAGAAGCCCGAGCGCCACCGACAGGAGCGTGACGGAGGCGGCGAAGACGACCGTCACCTTCAGCGAATTGAGATAGTTCGGGTCGTGGAAGAGGCGGGTGTAGTTCTCCAGCCAGACGAAGCTCGTCTTCAGCCCGAAGGCGTCCTCGCGCAAAAAGGACTGGCGCACCGCCTGCGCCGCCGGCCAGAGGAAGAAGACCAGCGTCACCGCCAGCTGCGGGGCGAGCAGCCAGTAGGGCAGCACGCGGCTTGCGAAGATGGCGCGCTTGGTCTGCATCGGCGGGGCCGGGCGAAAGGAGCCCGCGCGGGGGCGCGGGCTCGGCTCGGTTCGTGATGGCGCCTAGCTGTTGGCGGCCTGGAACTCGCGGATCAGCTCGTTGCCGCGCTGGTCGAGGGACTGGAGAGCCTCCCTTGCCGTCTTCTGGCCGGAAAGAAGCGCCTGGAACTCCTCGTCGATGATGTTGCGGATCTGCACGTAATTGCCGAAGCGCAGGCCCTTGGAGTTCGCCGTCGGCGGGTTGAGCGTGATCTGCTTGATGCCGACATCGGTGCCCGGGTTCTTGGCGTAATAGCCCTGCTCCTTGCCGAGCTCGTAGGCAGCCTCGGTGATCGGCAGGTAGCCGGAGAACTGGTGCCAGTCGGCCTGCACCTCGGGCGAGGAGAGGTAGGAGAAGAACTCGGCCACGCCCTTGTACTCGGCCTCCTCACGGCCCTTGAGCACCCAGAGCGTGGCGCCGCCGATGATGGAGTTCTGCGGCGCGCCGTCGACGTCGGCGTAGTAGGGCAGCATGCCGAAGCCGACCTCGAAGCCCTTGGCGTTGGCCATGACGCCGGCGCGCGAGGCGGAGGAGTTCATGTAGATGGCGCATTCCTGCGAATAGAACTTCGGCGCCGCGTCGTTGCCGCCGACCGGGCCGCCATATTCGAAGACGCCGGAATCCTGCCACTTCTTCAGGTTCTCCCAGTGGCGCTCCTGCACCGGGCCGTCGAAGGTGAGCTCGGTGTCGAGGCCGCCGAAGCCGTTCTCCAGCGTGCCGATCGACTGGTTGTGCCAGGCGGAGAGGTTTTCAAGCTGCACCCAGGAGATCCAGCCGGTGGTGAAGCCGCATTTGGCCGCGCCGGAATCGATGATCTTCTTGGAGAATTCCTCCACGTCGCTCCAGGTCTCCGGCGCCTTCTCCGGATCGAGGCCGGCTTTTTCGAAGACGTCCTTGTTGTAATAGAGGATGGGGGTCGACGAATTGAACGGCATCGACAGCATGTTGCCGTCAGTGTCGGTGTAGTAGCCGACGACGGCCGGCAGGAAGGCCTTCTGGTCGAAATCGGCGCCCGCATCCTTCATCAGCTGGTAGACCGGATAGACGGCGCCCCTGGCGGCCATCATCGTGCCGGTGCCGACCTCGAAGACCTGGACGATGGCCGGCTGCTCGCCCGCGCGGAAGGCGGTGATGGCGGCGGTCATGGTCTCCGGATAGGTGCCCTTGTAGACCGGCACCACCTTGTATTCGTCCTGCGAGGCGTTGTAGCCGGCGACGATCTCCTCAAGCTTTGCGCCGAGTTCGCCGCCCATGGCGTGCCACCACTGGATCTCGGTCGCGGCGAAGGCCGCCGAGGAAAGAAGCGTGGCGGCCGCCATCGTCGCCGCTCCGCCGATCCAATTGACGATTGTGGACATGAGCACCTCATCCTTCTGCCTTCGGGACGCTCCTTCGGCGCCCCCCCTCCGGCGTCTGCTAGAGGCGGTATCCAACGGATCGGTGACGGGTGGGTGAAGCTTCGGTGACGCCCCTTTCGGCCGCGGCCAAAGCGGGAGAAGGCAAGCCGGCTACCGTTTCGCGGCCGGCTTCTCCGGCTCGATGAAGAGCTCGATCCGGTCGGCGGCGAAGGTGGTCTCCGAAAAGTGCACGGGCACGCCCTCGCCGTCCTCGTTGAGGGCGTCGGCGGCGAGCACGCTCGCGCCGCGCGGCAACAGGAGCCGCTCCATCTCCGCTGGCTCGGCCGGGCGCGCGCGCACCTTGGTCCAGCGGCGGAAATAGTCGGAGACGCCGTGGCGGGCGAGGGCGGCGGTGATGGAGCCCGTCTCCGCATAGGCGGCGACGAGGGCGGGAAAGCGCTCGGCCGAGAACCAGCTGACGGAGGTGGAGATCGGCACGCCGTCGGCGACCGAAAGCGTCTCCAGCCGCACGAGAGACGCCTTGCCGGCGAGGGAAAGATGCTCGGCAATCCAGGCCGGCGCGGGCTCGATGCGGCTGGCGACGAGCTGGCCACCCGGGGCGCGGGTCTGGCGCGAGACGATCTCGGAAAAGCGGGTGCGCCGGCCGATCGGATAGGAGAGCCGCTCGGCGGTGACGAAGGTGCCGCGTCCCTGGTCGGAGCGCACCAGCCCTTCATCGGCGAGCACGGCGAGGGCGCGGCGGAGCGTGTGGCGGTTGACGCCGAAACGTTGCGCCAGCGCCGCTTCGGAGGGAAGCGGCATGTCGGCGCTCCAGGTTCCCCCGATCACCTCGGCGCGCAGGACGTCGGCGATCTGGCGCCAAAGCGAAATCCCGCCGCGGCGGCTCACCCGCTTTTCGGAAGAGGCGGGAGAAAGACCGGGGGAAAGGCGCGTGCCTGTCATCGT
The DNA here is from genome assembly GCF_020144925.1 of Afifella sp. IM 167. Lineage (GTDB taxonomy): Bacteria > Pseudomonadota > Alphaproteobacteria > Rhizobiales > Afifellaceae > Afifella. The sequence continues at coordinate 394,884 of NZ_NSLC01000001.1, read as the reverse complement.
GGCGTCAACATCCAGGGGTTATTGTGTACTTGTCTATATCACTATACAAATGAGACGGAAAGCGACCGGGCGGACAGGCACAGGTGGACCAGACGACGCAGACATTCGGGCAGGGGGCATTCGGGCAGGAGGCAACCGAGGCTAGGCAGGCGGAGGCCAGGCAGGCGGCGCTCCGCGTCCTGGCGCGCGCCGAGGCCGACGAGCTTGCCACGGGGCTCGAATCGATCGCCGACCGCCCCGAGATGGAAACGCTGCGGGCGCCCGAATTCGGCCTCGTCATGGCACGCGGGCGGATCGGCGGTTCCGGAGCGCCCTTCAATCTCGGCGAGGTGACGGTGACGCGCGCGGCGCTGCGCCTTCCCACCGGCGAGGTCGGGCAGGGCCATGTCCTCGGGCGCGACCGCCGGCGCGCCGTTCTCGTCGCCACGCTCGACGCGCTCTGGCAGAGCCGGCCGTACAGGCCGGCGGTGGAGCGGATCGTCGAAAAAATCCGCGCGCGCCTCGATGCGGGCGAGGCCAGGAAACGCACTGAGACGGCGGCCACGAAGGTCAACTTCTTCACCATGGTGCGCGGGGAGGACACATGAAGGCGGACGCCCTCAGCGGTGGCTTCTTCGACCCGGTTTTCGGCGCGCAGGCCGTTTTCCGGGCGCTTCTCCGTGCCCTGTCGCGGCCGGGCGAGATCGAAAATCTCCCCGGTCTGGTCCGGCCGCCGACACCCCTCAATCCGGCGGCGGCGGCCGTCATCGCATGCCTCGCCGACGCCGACACACCGATCTTCCTCGACAGGCCGCTGGCGGAGAGCGAGGCGGTGCGCGACTGGATCGGCTTTCACATCGGCGCGCCGATCGTCTCGCTGGCGGGGCGCGCCACCTTCGCCGTCATCTCGGACCCCGAAAAGATGCCGCCGCTCGCCGATTTCTGGCTCGGCACGGAAGAATATCCGGACCGCTCCACCACCCTCGTCCTGCAGGTGACGGGGTTCGAGGGAAGCCGGACGCTGACGCTGCAGGGCCCCGGCATCGCCGAGACCTCCGCGCTGGCGCCCGATCCGCTGCCGGCGCGGCTGATCGGCCAGCTTGAGGAGAACCGGCGCATCTTCCCGCGCGGCGTCGACATCGTCTTCGCCAGCCGGCACGCCATCGCCGGCCTGCCGCGCTCGACCCGCATCCTGAACGGGGCGGCCTGATGTATGTGGCCGTCAAGGGCGGCGAGGCCGCCATCGCCAATGCGCACCGGCTGCTGGCCGAACGCCGCCGGGGCGACCCCGCGGTGCCGGCGCTCACCGTCGACCAGATTCTTCAGCAGCTTTCGCTCGCCGTCGACCGGGTGATGGGCGAGGGCTCGCTCTACGACCGGCGGCTCGCCGCGCTCGCCATCAAGCAGGCGCGGGGCGACCTCGTCGAAGCGATCTTCCTGGTGCGCGCCTACCGCACGACGCTGCCGCGCTTCGGGGCGAGCCTTCCCGTCGATACCGGCAAGATGGCGGTGGAGCGGCGCATCTCGGCGACGTTCAAGGACCTGCCGGGCGGCCAGGTGCTCGGGCCGACCTTCGACTACACGCACCGGCTTCTCGATCCGGACCTTGAAGGCGAGGCGGAGCCGGAGCCGGCCGCCACCGCAGAAGATCCCGGCGAAGGCGCCATGGCGCGCGTCACCGACCTTCTCGGCGAGGCCGGCCTCATCGAGCCGGACCCGGAAAGCGACGGCGAGCCGGGCGACCTGACGCGCGAGCCGCTCTCCTTTCCGGCGCCGCGCGAGGTTCGCCTGCAGGCGCTTGCCCGGGGCGACGAGGGATTTCTGCTCGCCCTCGGCTATTCCACCCAGCGCGGCTTTGCCCGCTCGCATCCCTTCGCCGCCGAGATCCGCATGGGCGAGGTCGAGGTTGAAATCGAGGTGCCGGGGATGGATTTTTCCGTGCCGCTCGGCCGCCTCAAGGTGACCGAGTGCCAGATGGTCAACCAGTTCAGGGGCTCGGCCGCCGCCCCGCCGCAATTCACCCGCGGCTATGGCCTCGTCTTCGGCCATGCGGAACGCAAGGCGATGGCGATGGCGCTGTGCGACCGGGCGCTTCGGGCGCGCGAGCTCGGCGAGGACGAGACGGCCCCGGCGCAGGACGGCGAATTCGTCATCTCGCATTGCGACAACGTGCAGGCGACGGGTTTCGTGGAGCATCTGAAGCTGCCGCATTACGTCGACTTCCAGGCCGAGCTGGAGCTGATCCGGCGCCTCAGGGCCGAGTTCGAGGACCGCGAGGGCGGGCAAGAGCGGGAGGCGGCGGAATGAGCGCGCTGCCCGATATCCGCTCTCGAGCGGCCGCTCGCTGCGTCCCCCTCCCCCTTGTGGGGAGGGGACAGGGGTGGGGGCCCGTAGAGTGGTTTGGAGCCCTTGCGGAAAAATGGATGCCTTCAGACCCCCACCCGACGCTTGCGGCTAAGGCCGCAGCGTCGACCTCCCCACAAGGGGGAGGTGGGCGCACGGGGCTCGCTCGTCGCGAGATCTCGGAGGCCTGGCGATGAGCACGGCGCAAGAGAAGCCCGAGACCCCCTACAACTTCGCCTATCTGGACGAGCAGACGAAGCGGATGATCCGCCGCGCCATCCTGAAGGCCGTGGCGATCCCCGGCTACCAGGTGCCCTTCGCCAGCCGCGAAATGCCGATGCCCTATGGCTGGGGCACGGGCGGGGTGCAGGTGACGGCCTCTCTCATCGGGCCGGACGATGTTCTGAAGGTCATCGACCAGGGGGCCGACGACACAACCAACGCCGTTTCCATCCGCTCCTTCTTTGCCAAGGTCGCCGGGGTGAAGACGACGACGCATACGAAGGAGGCGAGCCTCATCCAGACGCGCCACCGCGTGCCGGAGATGCCGCTCAGCGAGAACCAGATCCTCGTCTACCAGGTGCCGATCCCCGAGCCGCTGCGCTTCCTGGAGCCGCGCGAGACGGAAACGCGGCTCATGCATGCGCTGGAGGAATACGGCCTCATGCATGTGAAGCTCTACGAGGACATCGCCCGCCACGGCCATATTGCCACCACCTACGCCTATCCGGTGAAGGTGGAGGGCCGTTACGTGATGGACCCCTCGCCGATCCCGAAATTCGACAATCCGAAACTGACCAACTCGCCGGCGCTGCAGCTCTTCGGGGCGGGACGCGAGAAGCGTATCTACGCCCTGCCGCCCTATACGCGGGTGGAAAGCCTCGACTTCGAGGACCATCCGTTCCGGGTGCAGGAATTTTCCGAGCCCTGCGGCCTGTGCGGCGCGTCGGGCGTCTATCTCGACGAGGTGATCCTCGACGACCATGGCGGGCGGATGTTCGTGTGCTCCGACACCGACCATTGCGAAGGGCGGCGCGAGGCGGGCCATCGCGGCCATCTTGCCGGGGCGATGGGCGCGCCCGGCGCGGAGGCGGCCGAATGAGCGCTCCTATCGATCCCGGCGAAGCGCCGCTCCTTTCGGTCGAGCGTCTCACCCGCTTTTACGGCGAGCGGCTCGGCTGCCGCGACGTCTCCTTCGACCTTTATCCCGGCGAGGTCCTGGCCGTCGTCGGGGAATCCGGCTCCGGCAAGACGACGCTTCTCAATTGCCTGGCGGCGCGCATGAAGCTCTCCTCGGGCGCCGTGCGCTACCGCATGCGCGATGGCGAGATGCGCGACCTTGCGGCGCTCGGCGAGGCGGAGCGGCGTTTCCTGATGCGCACCGACTGGGGCTTCGTGCACCAGAATCCGGCCGACGGGCTGAGGATGAACGTCTCGGCGGGCGCCAATGTCGGCGAGCGGCTGATGGCGATCGGCGAGCGCAATTACGGCGAGATCCGCGGCTCGGCGCATGACTGGCTCAGCCGCGTCGAGGTGCCGACCGACCGCATCGACGACAGCCCGCGGGCCTTTTCGGGCGGCATGCGCCAGCGCCTGCAGATCGCCCGCAACCTCGTCACGGCGCCGCGCCTCGTCTTCATGGACGAGCCGACCGGTGGGCTCGACGTCTCCGTCCAGGCGCGGCTTCTCGACCTCATTCGCGCCCTCGTCGCCGAATTGCGCATGGCCGCTCTCGTTGTCACCCACGACCTTGCCGTGGCGCGCCTCCTCTCCCACCGCATCATGGTGATGAAGGAAGGGCGTGTCGTGGAGGAGGGGCTGACCGACCGGGTCCTCGACGATCCGCAGCGGCCCTACACCCAGCTTCTCGTCTCCTCCATCCTGCAGGTGTGAGTGATGCAGCCGCGCCTCGCCGTTTCCGGACTTTCCAAAAGCTTCACGATGCATCTGAGGGGCGGGATCCATATCCCGGTCCTGTCCGAGGCCTCCTTTGAGGTCTATCCCGGCGAATGCGTCGCCCTCGGCGGGCCCTCCGGCGCGGGCAAGAGCTCGATCCTGAAGATGGTCTACGGCAATTATGCCGCCGATGCCGGCTCCATCGTGATCGCCCGCAAGGAAGGCGGCCCGGTCGACATCGCCATCGCCGATCCGCGCATGGTGCTTTCCATCCGGCGCAGCGACCTCGGCTATGTCAGCCAGTTCCTGCGTGTTGTGCCGCGTGTCGCCGCCCGCGACCTCGTCGCCGAGCCGCTCGTGGAACGCGGGGCCGGGCGCGAGGAGGCGCTCGACAAGGCCGATGCGCTCCTTCATCGCCTCAACCTGCCGGAACGGCTCTGGCACCTGCCGCCCGCCACCTTTTCCGGCGGTGAGCAGCAGCGGGTGAACATCGCCCGGGGCTTCATCGCCGGCCATCCGCTCCTGCTGCTGGACGAGCCGACCGCCTCGCTGGACGCAGCCAACCGCGACGTCGTCATCTCCCTGATCGCGGAGGGAAAGGCGGCGGGGACGAGCTTTCTCGGCATTTTTCACGATGCGCCGACGCGCGGGCGCGTCGCCGAGCGCGAGGTCGACGTGACGGCCTTTTCGCCAAAGGCCGCCGCATGACGAAGCTCGGCGTCGCGCCCCACGTCGCGCCGAGCGCGCGGGTGGAGGAGAGCGAGCTCGGCCGCTACACCGCCATCGGCGAGCGCACGCAGTTCCTGCGCTCCAGCCTCGGCGACTATTCCTACATCACCGAGGACGGCAACGTCGCCCTCTCCAGCATCGGCAAGTTCTGCTCCATCGCCCAGAACGTGCGCATCAACGCCTCCAACCATCCGGTCTGGCGGGCGAGCCAGCACCATTTCACCTATCGCTCGGACGATTATTTCGAAGGCGCGGAGGCGGACGAGGCGCTGTTTTCCTGGCGGGCGGAGAATGCCGTCACCATCGGCCACGATGTGTGGATCGGGCATGGCGCCATCATCCTGCCGGGGGTCACCGTCGGCACCGGCGCGGTGATCGCGGCGGGGGCCGTCGTCTCGCGCGCGGTCGGCGCCTACGAGGTCGCGGCGGGCGTTCCCGCGCGGGTGATCAAGCGCCGTTTTGACCCGGAAACCGCCGCCCGGCTCGCGGCGCTCGCCTGGTGGGACTGGCCGCACGCGGCCCTTGCGGCGGCTCTTGCCGATTTCCGCGCGCTTTCCGTTACGGAATTTCTCGACAGATACGAGAAAGCGCCGCCCGTATAGATATTTGCGGCGACATGCGCCCGTCACGCGGGCGAATCGCAAGTGTCACCAAAGCGAGATCGAAGCGACAAACCCCGCTGTTAGGGAACGGCCAACCAGAAAGCCCGGATGCGGGGCAGGTGAGGCCGGATGCCAGCAGTCGCCGTCGAAAAGCTGTCGAAGCGCTACGGCAAGAAGGCTGCTCTCTCGGGCGTCAGCCTCGATATCGGGGTCGGGGAGATGGTGGCGCTGATCGGCGCTTCCGGCTCCGGCAAATCCACCCTCATCCGCCATATCGCCGGGCTTGAGCGCGGCTCCGGCGAGGGTTGCCGCATTACGGTCTTCGGCCGGCCGGCGCAGGAGAACGGCAGGCTCGCCGCCGGCGCGCGCGACATCCGCAAGAGCGTCGGCGTCATCTTCCAGCAGTTCAATCTCGTCGGGCGCCTGTCGGTGCTGACCAACGTCCTCGTCGGCTGTCTCGGTCATGTGCCGGGCTGGCGGGGCACGCTCTCGCTGTTTCCGCGCGCCGAGCGGGACAAGGCGATGGCCGCGCTCGCCCGCGTCGGCATCGCCGAGACGGCGCGCCAGCGCTCCTCCACCCTTTCCGGCGGCCAGCAGCAGCGCGCCGCGATCGCCCGCGCCCTCGTGCAGGGGGCGAAGCTGATCCTGGCCGACGAGCCGATCGCCTCGCTCGATCCGGCCTCGGCCAAGCGCGTGATGGAGACGCTGGCGGAGATCAACCAGGATGACGGCATCACCATCGTCGTCTCCCTGCACCAGGTCGAATATGCCCGCCTCTACTGTCCGCGCACCATCGCGCTGAAGGATGGAGAGGTCGCCTTCGACGGCCCGTCGACGGCGCTGACGGACGAATTCCTGCGCGAAATCTACGGCGAGGCGAGCGAGGAGCTCGTCCTTTCCGGCTCGGCGGCGCCACGCACGCGCCGCGCCGCGCCGGTCGCCGCGCGCAAGGAGCTGGCTGCCACAGCCATCTGATCCCCCCGCAAGATATTGCGGGCCAACCGAGGAGCCTCAGGATGAACGTATTTGCCAAGGGCCTTGCGGCCGCCACGCTGGTGGCCTCGCTCGCCGCCTCCACCGCCATGGCGGAGACGAGCGAGATCAATTTCGGCATCATCTCCACCGAATCCAGCCAGAACCTGAAGACCGTCTGGGATCCGTTCCTCGCCGACATGTCCGAGCAGACGGGTCTCAAGGTCAACGCCTTCTTCGCCTCCGATTATGCGGGCGTCATCGAGGGCATGCGCTTCGGCAAGGTCGACGTCGCCTGGTTCGGCAACAAGTCGGCGATGGAAGCGGTCGACCGCTCCAAGGGCGAGGTCTTCGCCCAGACCGTCGATGTGGAAGGCAATCCGGGCTACTGGTCGGTGCTCATCACCCAGGCCGACAACGACAAGCTCAACTCGCTCGAGGACGTGCTGAAGTGCGACAAGTCGCTCGATTTCGGCATCGGCGACCCGAACTCCACCTCCGGCTTCCTCGTGCCGACCACCTTCATCTTCGCCAAGAACGGCGTGCGCCCGCAGGATTGCTTCAAGACGGTGCGCAACGCCAACCATGAGGCGAATGCGATGGCGACCGCCAACGGCCAGGTCGACGTCGCCGCCAACAACACGGAGAATCTGCGCCGCCTCGAGGTCACGGCCCCCGAAGCGCGCAAGAAGATCAAGGTGATCTGGCAGTCGCCGCTGATCCCGTCCGATCCGCTCGTCTGGCGCGCCGACCTCGACGAGGACGCCAAGCGCAAGGTCTACACCTTCATCATGAGCTACGGCCGCCTCGGCACGCCGGAGGAAGTCGCGTCCGCCCGCCAGGTCCTGTCCGGTCTCGGCTGGGCGCCGTTCCGCCCGTCCTCCGATGCGCAGCTCTACCCGATCCGCATCATGGAGATCACCAAGCAGGAAGCGCGCATCTCGGCCGCCGACAACATGTCGGACGACGAGAAGAAGGCCGAGCTCGAAAAGCTCGCCAGCGAGAAGGACAAGATCCAGAAGCTGATGGACACCGTCCCGCAGTCCTGAGCGGCTCTTGCCTTGACCCACGGCGCCGGACCCAGCGTCCGGCGCCCCTTCCTGCCGGAGACCCTTTTCCATGGATGCAGCCCATAGTGCCGGCAAGGGCGCCGCGCCGACCGCTGCCGGTGCCCGTGCCAGTGCCAGTGCCGGGGCCGGGGCCGGCAAGGTGGCGCTGCCGCCGCGAAGCCTTTCGGAGCGCCTTTATTCCCTTTTGATCTGGGGCGGCGTGGCGCTGGTGCTCGTCTGGAGCTGGGGCCCGTCGGAGATGTGGCGGATCCCCCATCTGTGGTCCGACGCCGGCAACATGGCCGAATATGCCGGCGGCTTCCTGTCGCCGAACTTCCGCGACTGGCGCTACTATGCGAGCGAGATGGTGCTGACGGTGCAGATCGCCGTCTGGGGCACGGTTCTGGCGATCGTCTTCGGCATTCCCTTCGCGCTTCTCTCCTCCTCCAACATCGCGCCGATATGGATCGTCCAGCCGGTGCGCCGGCTGATGGACGCCACACGTGCCATCAACGAACTCGTCTTCGCCGTCCTCTTCGTCACGGCCGTCGGCCTCGGCCCCTTCGCCGGCGTCATGGCGCTCTTCGTCCACAATACGGGTATCATCGCCAAGCTCTTCTCCGAGGCGGTCGAGGCGGTCGACCCCCGGCCCGTGGAAGGCATCCGCGCCACCGGGGCAAGCCGGCTGCAGGAGATCGTCTTCGGCGTGGTCCCACAGGTCGCACCGCTGTGGATCTCCTTCTCGCTCTATCGTTTTGAGACGAATGTGCGCCAGGCGACGGTGCTCGGAATCGTCGGAGCGGGGGGAATCGGCCAGGTGCTGTTTGAATCGATCCGGTCTTTCCTCTACGCGGAGACGGCCGCGATCATCCTGATCGTGATCGTCACCGTCTCGATCGTCGACATCATCTCCCAGCAGCTCCGCAAGGCGGTGATCTAGACCGAAGAAAAAGCAAGAGAATGCGCGCTGCGATCTATTTCACCTCGGCTCCCGGCCATCCCATTACGGAGGCCGCGCGGCGCTGGCTCGGCCGCGATGCCGTCTTCGGGCAGGACGTGCAGCAGGCCTCTCCCGCGGGCCTTTCGCAGGAGGAGATGGCGGCGCTGACGGCCTCGCCGCGCCGCTACGGCTTCCATGCGACGCTGAAGCCGCCCTTCCGGCTCGCCGAGCCGTTCGACATCGCCGGGCTCGACCGGGCGCTCGCCGCCTTCTGCAAGAGCCGCGCGACCTTCGATCTCGGCCTGATGAAGATCAAGCGCATCGGCGAATTCTTCGCGCTCGTTCCGGCGCAGGCGCCGACCGAGCTGGAAGTGCTCGCCGCCGATGTGGTGCGCCAGTTCGACCGCTTCCGCGCGCCCCTCACCGAGGCGGAAATCGCCCGCCGCAAGCCGGAGAGCCTGAGCGAGCGCCAGCGCGCCTATCTGGAGCGCTGGGGCTCTCCCTACGTCTTCCGCGACTTCCGTTTCCACATGACGCTGACCGGTCCGGTCGGCGAAGCGCGGCAGGAGACGGTGAAGCGCGCCCTCAAGCAGCATTTCGCCGCCGCGCTCAGATCCCCCCTGGCCGTCGAGGCCGTCTCGATCTTCGTCGAGGCGGAAGCCGGCGCGCCCTTCCTCCAGAAATCGCGCCGGGAGCTTCAGAAATCGGCGCGTCCGGTGATACCCGCATGAACGAGACCGTCTTCCGCAATGCCCGCATGGTGCTCGCCGAGAGCATGCACGACGGCGACATCGTCATTCGGGGAGAGACCATCGCTGAGATCGGCGATCCCGGTTCCGGCCGGGACGGGCACGACCTTGAGGGCGACTATCTCCTGCCCGGGCTCGTGGAACTCCACACCGACCACCTGGAAAGCCATTACGCCCCCCGGCCGGGCGTGCGCTGGAACCCGGCCGTCGCCGTCCAGGCGCACGATGCGCAGATCGCCGGCTCGGGCATCACGACGGTACTCGACGCGCTGCGCGTCGGCGCCGACGAGGACGCCAGGGTCGATGCCGACGAGATGCGCTCTCTCGCCGACGCGATCGAGGAATGCCAAGTGCGCGACCGGCTTCGGGCCGAGCATTTCATTCATCTGCGATGCGAGGTCTCCGCCTCCGACGTGATGGAGGGCTTTGCCCGCTTCGACGACGACCGGCGGGTGCGCCTCGTCTCTCTGATGGACCACACGCCCGGCCAGCGCCAGTTCGTCAGCTTCGACGCCTACAAGCTCTACTACCAGGGCAAGACCGGCATGCCGGACGAGGAGTTCCAGGCCTTCGTCGACCGCCGTCTCGCCGATGCCGGCCGCTGGGCGCCGGGGCACAGGAAGGCGCTGTCGGAGGCGTGCAGGGCGCGCGGCATCGTGCTCGCGAGCCATGACGACGCCACCGAGGTGCATGTCGCCGAGGCCGTGGAACAGGGCGTCCATCTCGCCGAGTTCCCGACGACGATGGCGGCGGCGCGCGCCTCTCACGCCGCTGGCATGCAGGTGCTGATGGGCGCGCCCAACGTGGTGCGCGGCGGCTCGCATTCCGGCAATGTCGCGGCCGCCGAGCTGGCCTCCGTCGGCGTGCTCGACGTGCTTTCCTCCGACTACGTGCCCTTCAGCCTCTTGCAGGCGACCTTCATCCTCGCCGAGGAGCCGCATGGCCTGTCGCTCCCCGAGGCGGCCGCGATGGTGACCTCGAAGCCCGCCGAGGCCGTCGGCCTTTTCGACCGCGGCGTCATCGCGCCGGGCAAGCGGGCCGACCTCATCCAGGTGCGTCTCGACGAGGGGGTGCCGGTGGTGCGCTCCGTCTGGCGGCAGGGGCGGCGCGTCGCCTGACATGCGAGCGCAGGGCGGCGAAAGCCGCGGCACGCTGGTGCTGGTCGTCGGCCCGAGCGGCGCCGGCAAGGATTCCCTCATCGGCTATTGCCGCGAGCGGCTCGCCGACGACCCCTCGGTGGTCTTTCCGCGCCGGGTGGTGACGCGCGCCGAGGGCGCCTTCGAGGACCATGCGAGCCTTGCCGAGGAGGCTTTCGCGCGCGAGGCCGAAGCCGGCGCCTTTGCGCTCCACTGGCGCGCGCACGGGCTCAGCTACGGCATCCCGGCCTCGGTGGCGGGCGAGCTTCAGGGCGGCTGCTCGGTTGTCGTCAATGTCTCGCGCCTTGCCGTCGAAGAGGCGCGGCGGCGCTTTTCCCCGCTCATCGTCGTGCTCGTCTCGGCGCGGCGCGAGGTTCTGGCGGAGCGCCTGCGCGGCCGGGGACGGGAAAGCGAGGAGGAGATCGCACGCCGGCTCGACCGGGCCGAACTCGCCGACCTCTCCGGTCCCGACGTCTATCCGCTCGACAATTCCGGCCATCTTTCGGTTGCGGGAGAGGCGCTGCTGGCGCTTCTGAAGGGCTGCGCGGCAAGCGCGGGGCAGGGGAGCCTGCGGCCGCTTTAGCCCCTCTCCGCCAGGAGCGTCCGCACCACTTTCTCCACGCTCGTGCGCCAGGGCGGGCAGCGATAGCCGAAGACGGCTTCGAAACGGTCGGAAGCGAGCCTGGAATTTTTCGGCCGCGCCGCCTTCTGCGGATATTCGGCGCTCGTAATGGCGCGGACCTCCGCATACGGCCCACCCGCCTCGCGGCTTGCCTCGAACACCGCACGGGCAAGGCCGCACCAGCTCGTCTCGCCGGTCCCGGCGAGGTGGTAGACGCCGGCGATCTGTGCCTCTGGCTCCGCCTGCCATCTCTCCGCCACGGCGAGGATCGCATCGGCGATGTCGAGGGCGGAGGTGGGGTTGCCCCATTGGTCGTCGACGACGGCAAGCTCGCCGCGCGTCTCGGCCAGATCCAGCATGGTGCGCACGAAGTTGCGCGAAAACGGGCTGTAGACCCAGGCGGTGCGCAGGATGACGTGGCGTGGGTTCACCGCCGCGACGGCCTCCTCGCCGGCCAGCTTGCTGGCGCCGTAGACGTTGCCGGGAGCGGTCGGCGCATCCTCTCGATGCGGCGCCTCGCCGGTGCCGGCGAAGACGTAGTCGGTCGAAAGATGGATGACCGGCACGCCGAGCCGCGCCGCCGCCGCCGCCACCTCGCCGGCTCCGCGCGCGTTGGCGGCGAAGGCGGTTTCCGGCTCGTCCTCGGCCCGGTCGACCGCCGTGTAGGCCGCCGCCGAGACGACGATGTCGGGCCGGGCGGCTTCGATGGCGGGGGCGATGGTCTGCGGCTCGGCGAGATCGAGCTCGGGACGCCCGAGGGCGACGAAGTCGATCTTCGCCGCGCCCGCCGTGCGCTCGGCGAGCGCGCGGGCGACCTGGCCCTTTCTGCCGGTGACGAGGAGCCGGATCACCGGCCCGCCGGGATCGTGCCGAGGCGCTCGCCCCGGTAGCGGCCCTCGCGCAGCGGGCGCCACCACCATTCGTTGTCGAGATACCAGTCGACGGTACGGGCAAGGCCGCTCTCGAAGCTCTCATGGGCTCGCCAGCCGAGCTCCGTCTCGATGCGCGAAGGGTCGATGGCGTAGCGCAGATCGTGGCCCGGCCGGTCGCTCACGAAGGTGATGAGGTCGCGGTGGCTCGTTCCGTCCCGGCGCGGGCGCTTTGCGTCGAGGACGTCGCAGATCGTCTCCACGACCTGGAGGTTGGAGCGCTCGGCCCTGCCGCCGATGGCATAGGTCTCGCCGACCCTGCCGCGCGTGAAGATCAGCTCCAGCGCGCGGGCATGGTCTTCGACGAAAAGCCAGTCGCGCACGTTCGAGCCGTTGCCGTAGACCGGCAGCTTCTCCCCGTGGAGGGCGTTGAGGATGACGAGCGGGATCAGCTTTTCGGGGAAGTGGAACGGCCCGTAATTGTTGGAGCAGTTGGAAAGGACCACCGGCAGGCCGTAGGTGGCGTGCCAGGCGCGCACGAAATGGTCGGATGCCGCCTTGGAGGCCGAATAGGGTGAGCGCGGCCGGTAGGGCGTCGCCTCGGTGAAACGCTCGCTGCCTTCGAGCTCCAGTTCGCCGAAGACCTCGTCGGTGGAGACATGGTGGAAGCGGAAATCCTCCGCGGCCTTGCCGGACAGGCCGCGCCAGTGATCGAGCGCGGCGGAGAGCAGGCGGAAGGTGCCGACGACGTTCGTCTCCACGAAGGCGGCCGGCCCGTCGATGGAGCGGTCGACATGGCTCTCGGCGGCCAGATGCACGACCTTGTCGATCCGCTCGGCGGCGAGGAGATCGACGATCGCGGGCGCGTCGGCGATGTCGAGCCGGTGGAAGGCGTAGTTCGGCGCATCGGCGAGCGCGCGCAGCGAATCGAGATTGCCGGCATAGGTGAGCTTGTCGAGATTGACGACGCGCTCCGCGCCGGCGGCGACCAGATGGCGGCAGAGCGCCGAGCCGATGAAGCCCGCTCCGCCCGTGACGAGAACTCTCATCGCGACCGCCCCTTCGTCACGGATAGAGAAAGGTTTCGGCCTCGCCGAGGAGCGGTGCATTGCGGTCTCGGTCGGACAGGATCGGCCGGACATTGCCGAGCGGCCAGTCGATGCCGATCTGCGGGTCGTCGAAGCGCAGGTTGCGGTCGTGCTCGGGCGCGTAATAATCGGTGACCTTGTAGATCACCTCCGTATCCGGCTCGAGGGTCAGGAAACCGTGGGCGAAGCCGACCGGGACCAGGAACTGGTTCCACTTCTTCGCCGAAAGCTGGATGCCCACCCATTTGCAGAAGGTCGGCGAGCCGCGGCGGATATCGACGGCGACGTCGAAGACGCTGCCCTTCACCACGCGCACGAGCTTGGCCTGGGCGTGGGGGTGGAGCTGATAGTGCAGGCCACGCAGCACGCCCGCTTCGCCCGAGCGCGAATGGTTGTCCTGCACGAAGGTATGCTCGATGCCGTGCTCGGCCATGGAGCGGGCGTTGTAGGTCTCGGAGAAGAAGCCGCGCGCGTCCTCGTGCAGGCGCGGCGAGATTTCGAAAACGCCCGGAAGGCCGAGCTCCCTGACCTCAAGCACGGGCGAGCTCCCCGATGCGGCGGCGCAGATAATCGGCATAGGCCGTCTTGCCGAGCTGGCCGGCGCGGGCCAGCACCTCCTCGGCGGAAAGGTAGCCGAGTTCGAAGGCGATCTCTTCGGGACACATCACCTGAATTCCCTGTCGGTGGACGATCGTGCGCACGAACGAGGACGCGTCGTGCAGGCTGTCATAGGTGCCGGTATCGAGCCAGGCAAAGCCGCGGCCGAGGCGGCAGACATTGAGGTCGCCGCGCTGCAGATAGGCGCGATTGACATCGGTGATCTCCAGTTCTCCGCGCGCCGAGGGACGGATGCCGGCGGCGATGTCGAGAACGTCGTTGTCATAGAAGTAGAGCCCGGTGACCGCCCAGGACGATTTCGGCTCGGAGGGCTTTTCCTCGATGGTTTCGGCCTTGCCGGTCGCCTTGTCGAAGGAGACGACGCCGTAACGCTGCGGGTCTTCCACATGGTAGGCGAAGACGGTCGCGCCGGAGCTGGCTGCCGCCGCGTCCTTCATCAGCCGCGAGAGCCCGGCTCCGTAGAAGATGTTGTCGCCCAGGATGAGGGCCGCCGCGTCGTTTCCCACGAAGCTGCGGCCGATGATGAAGGCCTCGGCGAGCCCGTTGGGCGCGGCCTGCTCGGCATAGGAGATCGACACGCCGAAGGCCGAGCCGTCGCCCAGGAGCTTCTGGAAAGCCGGCAGGTCGTGCGGCGTGGTGATGACCAGAACCTCGCGGATGCCGGCCAGCATCAGCGTCGACAGCGGATAGAAGATCATCGGCTTGTCGTAGACCGGCAGGAGCTGCTTGGAGGCCGTGATCGTCAGGGGATAGAGCCGCGTGCCGCTGCCGCCGGCGAGGATGATGCCCTTCATGTCCTACCTTTGCGGCCGGTGCCTGAACGGTCCGCAAGCCGGGCAGCGATCCGGACCGCGGCGCGCCCGTGCCGCCCTGTGCGGCCCGCCGACGCGAGGTCGGCATAGTCGAAATGGCGCGCCGGGTCGATAACCGGAACGCGGTGCTGTCAGCGCAGAGGAAGAAAAGACGGGGGCCGACCTCCCGAACGGGCCGGCCCCCGCTTCGCCGTCAGAATGCCGGCCCGGATGGAGCTCAGCCCTGGCGGCCGAAGATGTCGGAGGTGATGCCGGCGTACCAGCCGAGCGATTCCTCGTAGGTCGCCTTCCTGAGCGCCGGATCCTCGTGGGTCTGGCTGATGAAGGAGGTGGTGGAGGCGATCTTCTCTTCCGTCGGGGCGTATTGCGCGCCCACCTTCACGCCGTCGTCAGGGGCGATCAGGCTCCAGCAGGTATTGGCGTAGCGGGCCGGGAAGACCTTCGATCCGGTCAGGTCGCCGCGCACGTTCATCGCCGCCACCTTCGCCTGACTGTTGGCCGAGAAGGCGGATTTCGGCATGTCGCCGGCGATGGCGGCGTCGCCGAGGACGAAGATGTTCTCGTCCATGGTGGAGCGCATCGATTCGGCGTCGATCGGGCAGAAGCCGTTCTCGCTGACGAGCCCGGCCTGATGGGCGATGGCGCCGGCCTTCTGCGCCGGGATGACGTTGACGAGGGCGCCCTTGAAGGTGTCGAAATCCGTCTCCACCGTGCCCTTTTCGGGATCGACGCCCTTGATGCCGCCGTGGATCTCGGGCCCGTACCATTCGACCATGCCCGGATAATGCGCCTCCCAGCCCTCCTGGAAGAGGCCCTGCTTGGAGAACTTCTCCTTCGGGTCGAGGATGATGATCTTGGAATCCGTGAAGCCCTTGGACTTCAGGATATGGGCGAACATGGAGGCGCGCTCGTAGGGGCCGGGCGGACAGCGATAGGGGTTCGGCGGCGTCACCATGACGATCTGCTGGCCGTTCTCCACCGCCTCCAGCTTCTCCTTCAGGAGCTTCGTCTGCGGGCCGGCCTTCCAGGAATGCGGCATGATCTGCGCCGCTTCCTCGGAATAGCCGGGGACGGAATCCCAGATGAAGTCGATGCCCGGCGAGACGACGAGCCGGTCGTAGGGCACCCGGCCGCCATCGGCCATGACGACCTCCTTCGCCTCGCGGTCGACGGCCTCGGCCCGGCCGTTCACCACCGAGATCCCGTAATTGGCGGCAAGGACGTCGTAGGTGTGGGTGATGGACTGGAAGCTGCGGAAGCCGCCGAGATAGAGGTTGGAGAAGAAGCAGGTGGTGTATTGCGGATTGGCCTCGATCAGCGTGACGTCGATGGCGCCTTCCGAATCCTTGGAAATGTAGCGCGCCGCCGTCGCCCCGCCGGCGCCGCCGCCGATGACGACGACACGCGGCCGATCCTGGGCGCGCAGATAGGTGGGCAAGGCGAGGCTGGCCGCCGCCGCGCCCGCCCAAATGCCGAAGGTCCGGCGTGTCATGGATGTCATTTTTTCGCTCCCCTCAAATGGCCGCCCATCTCATTGTGGTGTGAGCGAGCCGAAATATGCCGCCAGGGCGGCGATCTCGTCGTTGCCGAGATTTCTCGTCACCATGCGCATCACCTCATGGGCGCGCACGTTGGTCTTGTATTCGAACAGGGCCCGCACGAAGGCGACCCGGGGCCAGCCGACGATGGAGGGAATGCCGTCGGCACGCCCGGATGGCTGGTGGCAGGTGACGCATTCATTGGCGAGGTACTGGCCGAGGGCGGGGTCGCCCTCGATGTTCATGGCGAGCGCGCCGATCTCGTCGCGCGGCGCGGGCGCGGCGCCCGGATCGGCCGCGGGCGCGCCGGCCGAGGCCGCTTCCAGGTAGGCGATCAGGTTCGCCCGATCCTCATTTCCCGCCATGCCGCGGAAGGACATGCGCGTGCCCGGCACATAGGCCTGCGGCCTCTTCAGGTAGACGTCGAGCGTCTGGGCATTCCAGACGAGCCCCTGCGCGCCCTTGCGGCGAAGGGCGAGCGAATAGGCAAAGCCCTCAAGGCTGCCCGCCTCGCGGCCGAACACCCTGTCGAGGTGCGGGCCGATGCCATGGCGGGCGCCCTCGCCGACCTGATGGCAGGACCGGCAGGCCGAAAACACCTTCTCGCCCTCGGCGGGATCGCCGCCGGCGAGCGCGCTGCCGCAGGAAAGCGCGGCGAGCGCAAGGCCTGCCGAACGGCCGAGCCCGCGCCGTCGCTGACGCATGGCCTTTCCTCCTCATCGGGAGGCGGTTCAGGCGCGGCCCCTCAGTCGACGGAGCCGGCGCCTGCCCCCTCCTCGTCGTCGATGCTTCCCGGCGTGACGTCGAGAATGCGCGCATGCATGACGATCTTCACCGGCTCCGGCGTGCACGCGCTCATGCAAGGCTCGGCATCGGCGGCGTAATGCGCTTCTTCCTGGCGGTCGTCGGGAATGAAGTTGCCTTCATTGGGCAGATGGATGTCGGCGAAATTCGCCTTGGAGAGCTCGAACTCCTCGTCCGTGACCACGTCGTTGAGGTAGAGCAGATAGGCGGTCAGGGCGTAGATCTGGTCATCGCTCAGCGAATGCGCATTGCCGAAGGGCATGGCGCGGCGGATGTAGTCGTACACCGTGGAGAGGTACGGCCAGTAGGAGCCGATGGTCTTTTCCGGCCGTTCGTTGGTGAGGGAATCGAGACCGCCGGCAAGCACCGGATAGCGCCCGGCGCCCTCGCCGAAGACGCCGTGGCAGACGGCGCATTGCTCCTGGAAGAGTTCGTCGCCTTCCGCGACGGTGCCGCGACCCTCCGGCAGCCCCGTTCCGTCCGGGCGGATATCGATGTCCCAGGCGGCCACTTCCTCCGGGGTCGCCTCGCGGCCGAGCCCGAAGGCGCCGGGCTGATGCGGCGCGAAGGGCGCGCCCGCCGCCGCGGGCTCCTCGGCGACGGCCGTGCGCTGGCCGGCGAGCAGGAAGGGGGCGGCAAAGGCCGCGACGGTGACCGCGAGCGCGGCCGCGAGCTTAAGCGACTTCGACATTCTCGACCGTCCCGTCGGCTTTGACATGCCAGGTCTGGATGCCGTTGTTGTGGTAGATGGAGTTCTCGCCGCGGGCGAGGCGGAGCTCGTCCTTGGTCGGCTGCACGAAGCCGTGCTCGTCCATGGCCCGCGACTGGATCAGCAATTCCGAGCCGTCCCAGTCGATATCGAGATAGAAGCGGTGCAGCGCCTTCGGCAGGCTCGGCCCGTCGAGGCGCGCCGTTTTCCAGTTGCGCCCGCCATCGGTGGTCACGTCCACCCGCTTGATGGTGCCGTTGCCGGACCAGGCGAGGCCGGAAATGACCAGCGGGCCCTTGCCGTGGGCCACGGGAAGCTGCGGGCTCGGGCTGGTGATGACGGACTTCACCTCCATCAGCCAGGTGAAGCGCCGGGCCGTGCCGTTCGCCAGAAGGTCGGTGTATTTCGAGGTTTCCTCGCGCTGCTGCCAGGGCTGGTCGCCGACCTCGATGCGGCGCAGCCACTTCACCCACATATTGCCTTCCCAGCCCGGCACGACGAGCCGGAGCGGATAGCCCTGCTCGGGGCGAAGCGCCTCGCCGTTCATCTTGAAGGCGATGAGACAGTCGTCGAGCGCCTTCTCGATCGGCACCGAACGCGTCATCATCGCGGCGTCGGCACCCTCCGGCAGGACCCATCTGGCGTTCGTCTTGAGGCCGGCTTCCTCCAGCACGGTCTTCAGCGGCACGCCCGTATACATGACGCAATGGACCATGCCGTGCGTGTACTGGCAGCCGTTGAGCTGCGAGCCGCGCCATTCCATGCCGGAATTGGCCGCGCATTCCAGGAAGTAGACGCGATTGACGCGCGGAAAGCGCATCAGGTCCTGCATGGTGAAGACGAGGGGCTTTTCGACGAGGCCGTTGATCATCAGCCGGTGCTGGGCCGGGTCGATCTCGGCGATGCCGGCATGATGGCGCTCGAAGCACAGGCCGTTCGGAGTGATGATGCCGTCGAGGTCGTGCAGTGGGGTAAAGTTGACCGAACTCTCGGTGGAGGCGGTGAGCCATTCCACGTCGCGGCGCACGACATGCGCCTCGAACTGCGACGGGGTGCCGTAGGGCCGGGCCTGAACGCCATCGCCGAGATAGCGGTTCCAGTCCTGCACTTCGAGGATGGCCGGATCGCCGCCGGCGGAGGCGGCGCGCGCCGAAAGCGCTGCCCCACCCATGGCGAGGCCCGCGGTGAGGAGACCCCGGCGGTTGATGCCCTTCTTCGCTTGCATCCCTTGCTCCTGCCTGCCGCGCACCGCACGACATATGCAAAGTTTTCTATGTATAGCGCGAATGACCGGTGTGCTCAACCGGTAATCGCACCGGTTTCAGGCCTTGACGCTCACCGGTCGGTTTTGCGGAATCTCGACTTCCGGATGGCGGGAAAGCCAGGATTCCACGACGTCCCAGATCGGCGGACCTTCCGTCGCCTCGTTGACCGAGGCCCAGCCGGCGACGACGTAATCCCGGGCGGGATCGAGAGGCTCGCCCGTCCTTGCCAGGGTCATCTCGGAAATGCGCGCGCCCATCGTGGCGGCCGGGTCGATGGCGTAGGTCATGCCGCCGACGCGGACCATGTCGCCGCCCTGCTGATAGTAGGGATCCGGGTTGAAGAGGTTGTCGGCGACGTCCTCCAGGACGTCCTTCAGCATCGCGCCACTCATCGTGGAGCGGTAGGCGGCCGGATAGGTCATGGCGCAGGCGTTGTGGAGATCCTCCACCGTGATCGCCTGATCGGGAACGAGGGTCGTGCCCCAGCGGAAGCCCGGCGAGAGGGCGATGTCGGCCTCGCGCTCTTCCAGCAGCGCCTCGCAGAAGACATCGTCGAGCGTGCCGTTGAAATTGCCGCGCCGATAAAGAAGCGAGGAGGTGCGGGCTAGCTCGCGCGAGAGCTCCGGCTCATAGGGCGCGCGCACCTTGTCGATGAGCGCCGACATGTCGGCGTCGGGCGCGATGACGTCGGAGAAGACCGGGATGAGGCGATAGGCGAAGCCCTTCATCTCGCCGCCCTCGACGTCAAGGTCGAGCCGGGAGACGAACTTGCCGTTGGAGCCGGAGGCGACAAGCAGCGTCTTGCCCACCAGGACGGGCTCCGGCAGGGCGTCGTGCGTGTGGCCGGTCAGGATGACGTCGATGCCGGGCACGCGCGAGGCGAGCTTGCGGTCGACGTCGAAGCCGTTGTGGGAGAGGAGGACGACGAGGTCGGCGCCCTCGCTCCTCGCCGCCTCCACATGGCCGGCGATATCTTCCTCGCGGATGCCGAAGGACCAGTTCGGGATCATCCAGCGCGGATTGGCGATCGGCGTATAGGGGAAGGCCTGGCCGATGACGGCGATCTTCGCGCCGCCGCGCTCGAAGGTCTCCATCGGGGAGAAGGCCGGCTCGTTCCATTCCTGGTCGTAGATGTTGGAGCCGAGGAAGGGGAAGGGCAGGGCGTCGATCGCCTCCTGCACCCGGTCCATGCCGTAGGTGAATTCCCAGTGGCCGGTCATGGCGTCGGGGCCGAGCGCGTTCATGACCTCGATCATGTCGGCGCCCTGTGTCTTGTTGGCGGTGTAGCTGCCCTGCCAGGTGTCGCCGCCGTCGAGCAGAAGCATGCTGTCGCCCCGCTCGGCGCGGATGCGCTTCACGATGGTGGCGACGCGGTCGAGCCCGCCCATCTTTCCGTAGGTTTTCGCGAGGGCGGCAAAATCCTCCGAGGTCAGCGCATAGGCGTGCGGCGAGCCGGGTTCGATGTTGTAGAGCTTCAGGAAATCGGCGCCGGTGACATGCGGCGGCAGGCCCGCCACTTCACCGACGCCCAGGTTGACGGAAGGCTCGCGGAAATAGATCGGCTTCAGCTGGGCGTGGAGGTCGGTGATGTGGACGAGCGTGACGTTGCCGAAAGCGGGCATGGCGAGGAGGTCGTCCTCGGAGAGCGCCTGCTGGGCCATCAACCGGGACCAGCCTGTGAGGCCCGGGCCGAGGATCGCGCCGGTGGCCGTCGCCGCCATCAGGAATTCACGCCGTGAGAACATCTTTCCGTCCGTTCCGGTGACGCGGGAAAGGGTCGGCGACCGAACGGGCCGCCGGGACTTTCTCCCGCCGTTTCGCCATCTTGCCGCTTCGGGCGGCGGGCGCGGCGGGCTCGCCGCCGCGCGGGATATTCAGGCCGCTTGCGCGCCTATCGGGGGCGCCTACTGGCGAACTGCCGGGGTCTCGATCGAAAGGCCCCCGCCGCGCCAGGTGACGTACACCTCCAGCGCCATCAGGTCGTCGGAGAAGGCCTTCGGGGGCGTTGCCCGCGTATCGCGGATGCAGCCGCGGAAGCGGTTGTGCAGCGAGACCATGTTGGCCTGCTTCAGCCGGTAGGTCGGGAAGCCGTTGACGTTGCCCTGGCTGAGGTGGTCGGCGCGGATATAGTGGCCGTTGTAGTTCTCGTGGCAGGTGGCGCAGGCGAGGTTCAGCTGGCCCATGCGCAGGTAGTAGCGCTCCTTGCCGCGCTCCCACCAGGACTGCATGTCGCCGGCCGAGAGGTCGATCTCCATCGGCATGCCGATCGACTGGTGCTTGATGTAGGTGACGAGCGCCTTCTGGTCGGCGGCGTCGAACTTGTAGGGCTCGGCCTCCATGTTGGCGGTGCGGCAGTCGTTGATCTTGAGCTCCAGATTGTAGGGCTTGCCGGCGGCCGCGTTCCACTTGGGATAATGCGCGCCGACGCCCTTCATCGAGCTCGCCGCCTCGCCGTGGCAGGAGGCGCAGGACTTGCCGGCCGCGCCGTCGACCTCGTTCCAGATCTCCTCGCCGCGCTCGACGTAGAGCATGCCGGGATTCTGGAAGGAATCGGCCTCCAGCGCCCGGGTTTCCTCGGTGCGGTAGAGCCAGCCGGAGAGGACCTCTTCGAAGGGGCTTCCCTCCGGCGCCTTTGTGCGGGTGACCATCTCCAGCTCGCCGTCGATGACGAGCTTGTCGTCGACCGGATCGGACTGGGCCGGGCCGATGGCCATGGCGGCCATCAGCCCGATTGCGGCCGCAAGGACCGGTTTTTTCTTGTTCAAGGCAGTTCCCTCCAATTGAGCCGGCCGATGCATCGCCTGCCGGTCGTCAGTTCACCTCGATCTTGGCGTCGGCCGTGTAGACGCTGCCGTCGTCATCGACCCATTCGAAGGCGAAGGTGCCGCTCTTCTCGACCTTGGCCGCGAACTCGAAATACGGGTTGGCGGCGATCGCCGGATCGATATCGCAGGAGAAGACGGGCTCCCCCTCGAAGGTGCAGGTGAACTTGTTGATGATCTTGCGCGGGATGGCGTTGCCGTTCTGATCCTTGCGCTGGCCCGATTCCATCTCGTGGCTGATCAGCGTTTTGACCGTGACGATCTCGCCGGCGGAGGCCGTCTTCGGCACCTTCACGCGGGGCTTGGGAGTTGCCATTTTTCTCGTTCCTCTCCTCGATCAGCCGCCGCAGCCGCCGATCGTGACCTTGACTTCCTTCCTGTCCACGTAGACGGAGCCGTCGCTCATCTTGGCGACGGCGACCACGTTCTGCGTCTTGGCGAGGCGCATGCGGGTCGTTGCCGTCGCCTCGCCGCTCATCGGCGTGAAGTGGAAGGTGGCGACGTCCGGATTGGGGTTGCCCTCCGCCAGCAGCATGACGGAGGCCACATGGTCCTCGGCCGTCATCGGGCTCTCCACGTAGACGGAGACCGGCACGGTGTTGCCGTTCTCGGCGATCTCGGGCGCCGTCAGGGTGATGCGGCCGCTCTGCGGTTCGGTGCCGCCGGTGAAATCCTTGATCGCCTGATCGGTCTCGGCCGCACCGGCGAAAGCCGGTCCGGCGCGGCCGCCGGCAAAGGCGATGAGCGCGGCGCCGGCGGAAAGCACCAGCGCTTCGCGTCGCGTCAGCTTCATTTCGTTCTCCTCGTGGGTCACGACCTAGTTCGGGTCTTTCGTGAGCGTGGTCAGGTAGGCGACGACATCTTCCACCTGCTGGGCAGTGAGGATGCGCTCGCCCTGGAACTCGTCGGCGACATCGACGCCGACCTTCAGCGTGTAGAAGCCCGGCATGATCGTCTGGTCGCCGAACATCTCCTTGGAATTGACGACGATGGCCCTCAGCTGCTCGGGCGCGTAGCGGTTGGCCACCCCGTCGAGCGTCGGGCCGACATCGCCGTGGAAGAGCTGGTCGGACATGTCGGAGACGGCGTGGCAGGCCAGGCAATTGCCGAGCTTGCGGTCGGCGAAGACCTTGCGGCCTTCGACGGGATCGCCGACGGAGCCGGTGAGCGAGGTCTCCGCGCTCAGCTCATCGCTCGGCTGCATCTGCGCTGCACCGGCCATCGCGGTGAAAAGGAGCGCCGTGGCGGCGCCCAGTCCGATTGCCTTGATCATCTCGCCAGCGTTCCTCCTGAGCCTGAACCGGTTCATCCGATTTCTAGTGCGGCGTGCAGACTAGCCGGCCGCACGCTCCGCATCAATATGTAAATATAATTATTTGCATGTATTTTGCCGATGTGCCCGCCGGGCATGTGTTTTCCCCTGTCCTATTCTCCCGCCAGGCGGCCTTGCTGGCGCAGCTCGTCGAGCTTGCGCGCGTGGTATTTCTGGAAGTGCTCGTCGCCCTCATAGCCCTTCTCGCGCACCCACTGGAACATGTGCAGGAAGGTCCACTTGCCGAAGGCGCCGGGCATGGTGGCGACGGCGGCCTTTGCGACGGTGGCGTCGCCTTCGGGCGCGGCCTCCGGCAGGAAGACGATGGTGGGGGTGAAGACGTAGCCCCATTTGCGGGCCGCGGTCTTTTCCGTCAGCGCCTCGCCGTCGAGGTCGGTGACCTCCTCGTCGCCGAACATGTTGTACTGCACGACCTTGAAGTTCTCGCGGATGTAGTCGCGCACCTCGGGATCGGAGAGGAGATCCTCATGCATCTTCTTGCAGTAGATGCAGCCGCGCTGCTCGAAGACGATGGCGAGGCGCTTGCCCTCCTCGCGGGCCGCCGCGATGTCCTCGGCGATGTCGCGGAAGGTGATGGAGAACCAGTCCTCCTTGTGGAGGCCGTCATCGCCCATGGTCGCGGCCATGCCCGGCGCGGCGGCCGGGCCGGCGGCGGCGAAAGCGAGGAAGAGAAGGGCGGCGAAGAGGCGTTTCATCGTTTCGTTCCTCCCGAATGCATGAAGGTCAGCCGATCTGCGAGAAGGCCGGAAAGGTCTCCAGCAGCCAGTAGGAGATCGCCGACATCTGGCCGGTGACGAAGAGAAGGCCGGTGACGACGAGGAGGCCGCCCATGGCCTTTTCCACCGTGCCCATGTGGCGGCGGAAGCGCATCGCCCAGCCGAGAAAGCGGCTGGCGAAGGCGGCGGCGAGGATGAAGGGCAGGCCGATGCCGAGGGCGTAGACCCCCAGAAGCAGCGCGCCGCGCATCGTCGTCTCGGTGGAACCGGCGACGAA
Organism: Afifella sp. IM 167; assembly: GCF_020144925.1. Taxonomy (GTDB): domain Bacteria; phylum Pseudomonadota; class Alphaproteobacteria; order Rhizobiales; family Afifellaceae; genus Afifella. The sequence goes on along the minus strand of NZ_NSLC01000001.1, from coordinate 371,016 downwards.
GAGGATCGCGGCCAGCACCGGCCCGACGCAGGGCGTCCAGCCGAAGGCGAAGGCAAGCCCCATCACGTAGGCGCCGAGGAGCCCGGCCGGCTTCTTCTCCACCGAGACCCGCGCCTCGCGATAGAGGAGGCCGATGCGGAACAGGCCGAGGAAGTGCAGGCCCATGACGATGATGAGGATGCCGGCGACGATCGACAGCGTGTCGAAATAGCGGGCGACCGTCTGGCCGAGGAGGCTCGCCGTGGCGCCGAGCGCCACGAAGACGGTGGAAAAGCCGAGGACGAAGGCGATGGCGGCGAAGATGATGCGCCGGCCGACGCCCGGCGGCGGCGTGTCGTCCTGCAGCTGGTCGAAGCTGACGCCCGCCAGATAGCACAGATAGGGCGGCACGATCGGCAGGACGCAGGGCGAGACGAAGGACAGGAAGCCTGCTAGGAAGGCAGCTCCGATCGACACTTCAAGCATTTCTGACCCCGCCCCTTCCTCGCGCCGTCTGTCGCGGCGCCCTGGTTGTTGGGGATGGAAGTATTCAGAAATATCTATATATTGCAATCGTCAAATTCATCGCTGGCCGTGGCAGGCGGCCATTTCCGGAAAAGGCAGGATGCGGTCCCTCTACGCTCTTCTCCTTCTCGGCCTTGCTTTCGGCCTCGCCCCGCAGGGCGCCGGCACGGCGAGGGCGGCCGAGCTTCTCATGCTGCAGCGGCCCGGCTGCGTCTGGTGCCAGCGCTGGCACGCCGAGATCGGCCCGGCCTACGCCAGGACCGAGGAGGGCCAGCGCGCTCCGATCCGCTTCGTCGACGTGACGGAGCCCTGGCCGGCCGACCTTGCCGGCATCTCCCGCGAGGCGCTGACGCCAACCTTCGTTCTGGTGGAGGAAGGGGTGGAGATCGACCGGATGCGCGGCTATCCAGGGCAGGAATTCTTCTGGCCGCTGTTTTCCGAAATGCTGGCAAAGCTCGGAAAGGCGCCTGCCTCGATGTAGGCGGGCGCTTGCGGACAGAGGCGATGGCATTAATTTTGCAGAGCAAATCAGCCCGCATCTGCGGGCAAAACAAAACGGCCGGCAAACCGGCTCGTAGCAGGATTTCAACAAGATGACCCAAGCGCAGGCGGGCTCCGTCCAGACGCTGACGCAGCTCAAGCCGCCGAAGACCCAGGCCGACATGCACCAGCTCGTGGCGCAGGCGCGGCTGGCGAGCGACCTCCTCAAGGCGCTGTCCCACGAGACGCGCCTGTTGCTCCTGTGCCTTCTCTCCGACGGCGAGAAATCGGTCTCGGAGCTGGAGGAGATGCTGACCATGCCGCAGGCCGCCGTCTCGCAGCAGCTGGCGCGGCTCCGCTTCGACCGGCTCGTGACGACGCGCCGCGACGGGCGGATGATCTACTACAGCATCGCCGACGAGGAGGTCTCCCGCATCATCGGCGCCCTCTACGATCTCTTCTGCCGCCCGGTTCTGGAGAAGGAAGGGGCCTAGGCGCACGTCCTGGCGCCCCGGGCATTTGCCCATTTCTCCCGCCGGGCGTAGCATCGCCTGAACGACAACCGCCGCGCGAAGCGGCGGGCGGGGAGAAATGCGAATGGACGGGCTCGACGCGCAGCTATGGCTGCCGTTCGCCGGCCTCGCCGCCGGCATCGTTCTCGGCTATGCGGCCCGGGTCAGCCGGTTCTGCACGCTCTCGGCGCTGGAGCGCTACTGGTATGCGGGCGACGGCACCGGCCTCAGGACCTGGGTGCTCGCCGCCGCAGCAGCGCTCGTCGCCACGCAGGCGATGGCCTTCGCCGGCCTCGTCGAACCTTCCCGCTCCTTCTATCTTTCCCCGGCCTTCGGCCTCAGCGGCGCCATCGGCGGCGGGCTTCTCTTCGGCTTCGGCATGGCGCTCGTCGGCACCTGCGGCTTCGGCGCCGTCATCCGCCTCGGCGGGGGCAGCCTGCGCTCGCTCGTCGTGCTGACGGCTCTGGGGCTTGCCGCGCTCGCCACGCAGCGCGGCATCCTCGGCAAGGCGCGCATCCTCCTCGTCGACGACATGGCGCTCGACCTTTCCTTTGCCGGCGACCAGTCGCTCGGCAGCCTCGCTTCGGCCCTGATCGGCCTCGATCTTCGTCTTCCCGTCGCGGCGGCCGCGGCGGCGGCGATGCTCTTCTGGGTCTTCAAGGACCGGGCCTATCGCGGCAAGGGCCGGCAGATCCTCGCCGGCACGGGGATCGGCTTCGTCATCGCCTTCGGCTGGCTGGCGACCACCTTCGCGGCGGGCCACGCTTTCGGGCCGGTGCAGATCGAGGCGGGCTCCTTCGTCGTCCCCGTCGGCGACACGATCCTGCAGATGATCACGTTTACCGGCGACCTGCCGGATTACGGGGTCGGCCTCGTCGTCGGCACGCTGGCGGGAGCCGCGCTCGGCGCCTGGCGGCACCAGGAGGTGCGCTGGGAGGCCTGCGACGACGCGCGCGAGCTCGGCCGCCATCTTCTCGGCGGCACGCTGATGGGAGTCGGCGGCGTCGCCGCCATGGGCTGCACGATCGGGCAGGGCGTTTCGGCCGTTTCCGTCCTCGCCCTTTCGGCCCCGATCGTCATGATCTCCATCGTTGTCGGCGCCAAGATGGGGCTCGGCTGGCTCCTGGAAGGCTCTCCGCTGGCGCCCTTCCGCTCGCATCCGAAGCTGCCGGCTGAATAGCCGCCCGGCGTCAGGCCCGCGTCAGGCCGCCGGCACGAAGCGGTAGGCCGCGTCCTTCCTTTCCGCCGTGCCGATGCCGGGCTGCGGCAGGTGGTAGCCGATGATGCGCATCCGGTCCGCGGCGATCCGGTCGAGCAGCCGCAGGCGCGTCTTCGCCGCCGTCTCCGGATCGTGGTCGGTGCCGGAATGCCAGAGCGGGCGCTCGAAGGAGATGAGGTGGTTGGTCAGCGCATCGCCGGTGACGAGCAGGCTCTCGCCGCCGCCATGGAGGATGTAGGAGGTGTGGCCGGGCGTATGACCGACCGTCGCCATCGCCTCGATGCCGCCCGGCAATTCGTCGCCGGGCTGGACGAGCTGGACGAGGTCCTCGATCGCTTCCATGCGCGAGCGCGCCCCGACGACGAAGCTCTTGCGGGCCTCGGGCGTGGCGGCAAGCGTGGCCTCGTCGCGCCAATAGGCCCATTCATCCTGCGGCATCCAGTGGGTCGCCTCGGGAAAGACGCGTTCGTCGAAATCGTCGACGACGCCCCACAGATGGTCGGGATGGCCGTGGGTGAAGACGATATCGGTGATTTCTGAGGGGTCGATGCCGGCGCCGGCGAGGCTTTCCGGCAGGCGCCCGGCGGTGTCCTGGAAATGCGGGCCGGAGCCGGCGTCGAAAAGGATGAGCCGGTCCGGCGTCCTCAGGAGCGTGACGTTGAGGTCGGGTCTCAGCGCGTCCGTGGCGATGCCGCGCGGCGCGAGAAGGGCTTCGATCTCGCTCCTTTCCGTCTCCGGCAGGACGAAATCCATCGGCAGGGTGAGCGTGCCGTCCGAAAGAACGGTGACCTCCGCCTCGCCGAGCTTCAGCGCGTTTGCCGCCGGCGCCGCCAGCGCTCTGCCGGGCCGGGCCGCCAGGCCCGCCGCGGCGACGGCGGCCGCCCCGGCCAGAAATTCGCGACGCGTTGTCTCTGCGAGCGTTCTCACCGGCTTCCTCCCTGGAATTCTCACATAGGCTTATTTATATGAATTCTTGCTTCCATCTTGATTGACGTCAATGCGGCAGGGGCGGGGGGCTCCAATCATACGCGCTCAGGTTGAGCCCTGGGGCGGGTGGCGCCTCGGGCTGGTCCAGACATCGAGGACGAGACGAACAGGCCATGGATCTCCAATTCCTGCTCGAAAGATTCTCCGAACCGACGATCCTCGTCGGCGGCGGTCTGCTCGTGGGCCTCGTCTTCGGCGCCTTCGCGCAGCAGAGCCGCTTTTGCCTGCGCGCCGCGGCGATCGAGTTCACCCACGGAAAGGCCGGGCCGAAGCTCGCCGTCTGGCTCCTCGCCTTCTCCGCGGCCGTGCTCGGCACGCAGCTCCTCATCGCCTTCGATCTCGCCAGTCTCGGCGAGGCGCGCCAGCTCGCCTCGCCGCAAAGCCTTGCCGGCGCGGCCATCGGCGGGGTGATGTTCGGCTGCGGCATGATCCTTTCGCGCGGCTGCGCCAGCCGGCTTCTGGTGCTTTCGGCGACCGGTAACCTGCGCGCGCTGCTTTCCGGCCTCGTCTTCGCCGTGGTGGCGCAGGCGAGCCTTCGCGGCATCCTGGAGCCCTCGCGCGCCTGGATCGCCTCCACCCTGACCACGTCCGATATCGGCGGCAACGATCTTCTCGCCTTCCTCGGCATGTCGCGGACGGTGGCGATCGCGCTGGCACTGATGTGGCTGGCCGCCGGCATCTGGGTGGCGGTGCGCTGCCGGGCCGGCATCTGGCGCAGCGTCTCGGCGCTCGGCGTCGGCCTCGCCATTCCGCTCGCCTGGTGGTTCACCGATTCCATGTCGCATCAGGCCTTCGATCCCGTGCAGGTGGAGGGGGTCACCTTCACCGGGCCTTCCGCCGATACGCTGATGCTGTTCCTGTCGCCGCCCGGAACGATGCTCGATTTCGACGTCGGGCTGGTGCCGGGGGTCTTCCTCGGCTCCTTCCTCGCCGCGCTCCTGACCCGCGAACTGGAGATCCAGGGCTTCAAGGACGGGCCTTCGATGCGCCGCTATCTCCTCGGCGCCGCGCTGATGGGTTTCGGCGGCATGCTCGCCGGCGGCTGCGCCGTCGGGGCGGGGGTAACCGGGGCCTCCGTCATCGCGCTCACCGCCTGGGTGACGCTTTCGGCGATCTGGCTTTCGGCCGCGATCACGGACCGGCTTGTGGATGGCGGGCCGCAAGCGGCAAGGGCGGCTGGCGTGGCGGGCGTTGCCGGCGGAATGCCGGTCCAGCCCTAGAGCGCTTCGGCCAGAGGGCAGGTCCTCCTGCCGAGGCGGCCGTTTTTGAGCCCGGCGCGGCATCGCAGACCGGACGAGGCGGGAGCCGATCTCGCCTCGCCGTTGCCGGGAGGCCTATTTCCCCGCGGCTTCTTCCTCGAAGGTGGCCCTGGCGATGCGGAAGGAATCGACGGCCGCCGGCACGCCCGCATAGATCGCCACCTGCAGGAAGACCTCGCGGATTTCCTCCTTGGTGACGCCGTTTCTGAGCGCGCCGCGGATATGCATCTTCAGTTCGTGCGGCCGGTTCAGCGTGCTGATCATCGCAAGGTTGAGCATCGAGCGGATCTTCTTCGGCAGCTCCTCGCGGCCCCAGACAGCGCCCCAGCAATATTCGGTGACCAGCTCCTGCATGGGCAGGTTGAAGTCGTCGGCGCTGGCGATCGATTTTTCCACGAATTCGGCGCCGAGCACCGATTTGCGGATTTCCAGGCCGCGCTCGTAGGTCTGCTTGTGCATCTGACATTCCTTCCTGGGATGGGTCTGGCGGGGATGGGTCTTTGGAAGGCGCCGGGAAGGCGCGGGGGGCCATCCGGCGCGATCGCCGGATGGCAGGTCATTCGTATCGATCAGTTGCCGGGCCAGATCGGCTTGGCGAGGGCGAGGTCGTCCGGGAAGACGGTGACGGGAACGCCGTCCTGCCACTGGATGATGGTGAGGCCCGCGCCGACGCGGCGGCCCATCTCGTCGAACTTCAGTTCGCCGCCCGGATAGTAGCGCGAGGGGCCGCCATCCATCTTGCGCAGCGCCTCGGCGACGGCCTTGCGGTCAGGCTTGCAGGCATCTTCCAGCGCCGCCTTGATCACCCACATATCGCCATAGGTGGAGATGGCGTTCTGCGTCATCCAAGGCTCGCCGTATTCCTTCTTCAGCCGCGCGATCAGGTCTTCCTGGCCCTTGGCGCCCCAGTTGGCGACCGCCGACATGACGCCGTTGATGAGATCCGGGCTGATGGTGTTGAGCACGTCGGGCTCGGCGATGGCGATGCCGAAGGAGATGGTCGGGATCTTGACGTTGAACTCGTTCATCTTCTCCAGGATCAGCTTGGCGTCCGAGATCACCGTCGGCAGGAAGAAGAGAAGGTCCGGACGGCGGGCGCGCAGCTGCTGCACGAGGGAGCTCGCATCGACGAGAGGCGGCGTGAACACCTCCTCGAAGACGAGATCGAGGCCGACCTTGTCGAGGAGGCCCTCCTTCATCGCCTTCACCGAGGCGACCGAGGCGGCGGTGTTGTCGGTGATGATGGCGACCGTCTTCGGCCGCTTGCCGGAGGCGCTCTCGGCCAGGTTCATGATGGTCGGCAGGGCGATGCTCGCCTGCGAGCCCGCAGTCGCCGAGGTCTGGAAGACGTTGTGGAAGCCGCGCTCGGTGATGAGGTCGGAATAGGAGAGGGTGAGCATCGGCAGGTCGGCGCGCTCCGTCACCTCGGTCACCGCCAGGGTGAAGGAGGAGAGATAGGAGCCGGTGGCGGCGACGAGGTCGGGATGCTCGGCGACCATGCGCTGGGCGGCGTTCTTCGCCTTCTCCGTGGTGTCGCCGGAATCGAGCACGACGAGGTCGAGCTTGGCGCCGTTCATGCAGGCGATGCCGCCCTCGTCGTTGATGTCCTTCACGGCCATCTCGGCGCCCATCTTCATCACCTGTCCGGGCCGGGCGTAGAGGCCGGAAAGCGGTGCCAGAAGGCCCACCTGCACCTTGTCCTGCGCGCTGGCGCTGGTCGTCATCTGGAAACCCAGAAGCGGCATGAGGGCGGCCGCCGTCGCCAGGGTTCTGCGTGTCAATCCAGGCATGTTTCTTCCTCCCGGTTCTTCATGTTTTCCGCGCTTCAGGCGGTTCGTCCTGGCATCACATGCCAAGATAGGCTTGCCGGACTCGGTCGTCCGACATGAGGGTCTTCGTGGTGCCTTCCAGCACGACGCGGCCGGTCTCCAGGACGTAGCCGCGATCGGCGAATTGCAGGGCCTCGGCGACGCGCTGCTCCACGAGCAGGATGGTCAGGCCGGATTGCTTGCGGATCTCCATCAGCTTCTCGAAGATGAAGTCGGCGATCGTCGGCGCGAGCCCCATGGAGGGCTCGTCGAGCATCAGGAGCTTGGGCGAGGAGGCGAGGCCGCGGCCGACGGCGACCATCTGCTGCTCGCCGCCCGACAGCGTTCCGGCGAGCTGGTTGCGGCGTTCCTTCAGCACGGGCATCCAGGCGTAGATGCGCTCGATGTTGCGCTCCCATTCGCGCCGGCCCGTCTCCGGATAGGCGCCGAGCTCCAGATTTTCGATGACGCTCAGCGAGGGAAACACCTGCCGGCCTTCCGGCACATGGGCGAGGCCGAGATGGGCGCGCTGCCAGGGCGGGCAGGCGAGGAGGTCCTCGCCATCCCACAGGATGCGGCCCGACATCGCCGGAACGACGCCGGAGATCGTCTTGAAGAGGGTCGTCTTGCCGGCTCCGTTCGGGCCGACGATGGAGACGAACTCGCCGGCCTCGACGCTGATCGACAGCTCGTTGAGGACGGGGACCGCGGAATAGCCGGCCGAGAGGCTCTCAACTTTCAGCATGGGCCATCCATTTCTTGCCGAGATAGGCCTCGATCACCTTGGGATCCTTGGTGACTTCCTCGGGGCTGCCGGTGGTCAGGACGGCGCCGTGGTCGAGCACGACGAAGCGGTCGACGAGGCGCACCATGGCCTGCATCGTGTGTTCGATGATGACGATGGTCATGCCCTCCCTGACCAGGCGGCGGACGACGGCGACGACGTCGCCCACCTCGCCATGGCCAAGGCCGGCGAGAGTCTCGTCAAGGAGGAGGAGCTGCGGCTGGCCGGCAAGCGCCCGGGCCAGCTCCATCAGGCGGAGCTCCTTCGTCGTCAGCTCCGAGGCGCGGCGGCCGGCAATCTCCGAAAGCCCGGCCTTCTCCACCGCCTCGCGGGCGAGTGCGTCGGCGTGCTCGCCGTTCCGGGCACGGACGAAGGCGCCGACGCGCACATTCTCCTCCACGCTCATGCGCGCGAAGGGGCGCATCACCTGGAAGGTTCGCCCGACGCCGGCGGCGGCGAGCACGTGCGGCTTGCGCCCGACGAGGCTTCTTCCGTTGACGACGACGTCGCCCTCATCCGGCTTCAGGAAACCGTTGAGGAGGTTGAAGAGGGTGGTCTTGCCGGCGCCGTTCGGGCCGATGATCCCGAGGATCATGCCCTTCCTGACTTCGAAGGAGACGTTGTCGACCGCCTTCAGGCCGCCGAAGCTCTTGGAGACGCCGCGCACGTCGAGGACGATTTCGTCGGAGACGGTGTGTTCTGCGACGGCCTCCTCGGCGGCATCGGCCTCGGCGGCGGGGAAGGGAGAGGGCTCGCTCTTTTCAGGGCAGGGCATGGCGGCGGGATCGGCCGCTTCGCGCCGCGCCCTTGCCGCCCTTCGATTGGCGAGGATGTCGCGCGCCTTCCAGAAGACGCCCTCCGGAGCGACGATGATGATGATGATGATGGCAAGGCCGTAGATGACGCCCTGGATGCCGGGGATGAAGGTGCCGAACTCGGCGTGCAGGATCTCGCCGACGGGGATGAGGAAGGCGGCGCCGATGATCGGGCCCCAGACGGTGCCGACGCCGCCGAACATCGCCACCGTCAGCGCCTGCGCGGAGACGAGCATGCCGAAGACGGAGACCGGCGTGACGACGAGGAGGACGACGGCGTAGAAGGCGCCGGCGGCGCCGGCGATGGCGCCGGAAACGGCGATCGCCTTCAGCTTCCAGGCGAGCGTGTTGATGCCGGCCGCCTCGGCCGCCGCCTCGTTCTGCTTGATGGAGATGAGCGAGATGCCGAAGCGGGTGCGCTCCACCCAGCGGGTGATCATCACCACGACGACGAGCATCGCCAGCGCGAGCAGCGTGTAGATGCGGTGGTCGGAGAACTGCATGTAGAGGGCGGGATGATCCCGCACCAGCGGCAGCGTCACCTCCTGGTAGCCCAGCCATTCGAAGACGTAGAGCATGGCGAGCGGGTAGGCGAGCATCGACAGCGCGAAGTAATGGCCGCGCAGGCGGAAGGTCGGGATGCCGACGAGCAGGCCGGCCAGCGCGCCGAAGGCGGTGGCGATCGGCAGGAGCACCCAGGGCGACAGGCCGAAATGGATCTGGCCGAGCGCGGTGGTGTAGGCGCCGATGCCGAAGAAGGCGGCGTGGCCGAAGGAGATGAGACCGGTATAGCCGCTCAGCATGTTCCAGGAGAGGCCGAAGATGGCCCACACCAGAACAAGCGTGATCATCAGCTGGTAGTACTGGTTCTCGATGAAGAGCGCGATGCCGAAATAGATCGCGACGAAGGCGAAGATCGGCCGCAGGGACTTGAGATAGGCCACCCTACGTCCTCTCCGAGATCCGGCCGAAGAAGCCCTGCGGGCGCAGGACGACGATCAGGAGGAAGAAGACGAAGATCGTCGCGTTCTGCAGCTGCATCGGGATGACCAGCGTGGAGAGCTGCTGCACCAGCCCGATCGCCATGCCGCCCCAGAAGGCGCCGATGGTGGAGCCGATGCCGCCGAGGACGACGCCGGCATACATGACGATGACGTATTCGAGCCCGACGAAGGGGTGGAACGGGTAGTTGGTGGCCAGGAGCCCGCCGGCGAGCGCGGTGATGGAGGTGCCGATGGCGAAGGCGGTGCGATAGGCCCGGTCGACGTCGATGCCGACATAGGTGGAAGCCTCCGGATTGTCGGCCGCCGCGCGCAGCGACCGGCCGAGCCGGGTGCGCGAGATGAGAAGCCACAGGCCGAGGATGACCGCGACGGAGAAGATGGCGGCGATGCCGCGCCCCTTGTTGAGGAAGACGGAGACGAAGTCGCCCCAGAAGGGGCCGAGCTCCCAGGCGACGCTCGACAGCGGGGTGCGGATGGAGACGAGCTGCGAGCCGAAGAGGATCTGGCCGCCATTCTGCAGAACGAGGGCGATGCCGAGCGTCAGGACGAGCTGGGCGTAGTGGCCCTCGCCTTCCATGCCGACGGTGCGGATGCCGGTGACGCGGGTAATGAGCAGCCGGTGGATGGCGTAGCCGAAGGCGAAGAGGAACGGCACCATCAGGAAGATGGCGACGTAGGGGCCGACATAGCTGCCGAAGACGCCCTGGATGCCGAAGCCCGTGAAGATGAAGAAGGCCACGTACATGCCGAGCATCATGAAATCGCCCTGGGCGAAATTGATGACCCGCATGATGCCGAAGATCATGGCAAGGCCGACGCACATCAGCCCGTAGATCGCGCCGATGAGGAGGCCGGCCGCGAGCGCCTGCAGGAAGCTCTCCAGTAGGATCTGGCCTTCGGTCATCTCGCTCCTCCGGGTGTTGCGGCGAGAGCGGCGCGCCTCATGGCCGCGCTTCCGTCTCTTCCGGCAGCGCCGCAAGGCGGGCGAGCGCCCCCGCGTCGGAAGCCCCCTCCAGCCCGTCGACGAAGGCGGCGATCTCTTCGGCCCGTCCCGCGCCGAGCGCATCGCCCGCCGCTGCCATGAAGCGGCTGCGGACGAGTTCGGGCGTGGCGAAGACGACGTCGTCCAGCTCTTCGGTGATTTCGGTGCCGTCCTTCAGGTGGAGCGTCACGCGCGCGCCCTGCCTTTGCGGGAAGGCGGCGGTGAAGGCTGCGTCCGCCGTCAGCGTCGTGGCCCCGATGAGGCGGGCGATCTCGGCGTCGCCGAGCCTTGCGTAATTCGCCTCGGCGATCTCGCCGGCCGCGATCGCGGCCGCGACGCCGAAGGGAATGCTCATCTTCGCCTGTAGGGCACGCTCGAAAGGACCGAAGGCGTCGCAGCCGGGGTAGCGGACCGCGGCCTCGGAGGTGGCGATCTCGACCCGCTCCACGGCAGAGCTGCCGCCGGCGACCCGCTCGATCGCGGCGAGCGCCGCCTGGCAGGGCGACTGGGCGAAGTTGCAGGCGGGAACGGGCTTGTTGAAGACGGCCTCGATCTCGCTCTCGCCCTCCGGGAAGAGGGTGATGGCGCCTTCCATCGGCGCGCGGCGGAAGGCGGCGAAGAGGCCGGCCTCGCCTTCCAGGATGGAGGGAGAGGCGAGCGCGCCGGCGCGGGCAAGCCCGATGGCGGTGACGGCGCTGCGGGCGGCAAAGCCCGGATGGAAATACATCTCGCTGCCGCCGTGATGCGGCCATTCGTTGAGCCCGCCGGAGGTATTGGCGGCGAGCGAGAAGGCGCTGAGCGCGATCTCCTCGCCGGTGGCGAGGAGGCGGCAGCCGGCCATCGCGCCGGCCATGGGGCCGACGAGGCCGGTCGGGCGGAACAGGCGGGCGATCTCCGTCGTCATCAGGGCGCGGCCGAGCCGGCCGCCGACCTCGTAGCCGGCGATCGCGGCGGCCAGCATGTCGGCGCCGGAAATCTTTCGGCTCCCGGCGAGGGCTAGGAGCACCGGCCAGACGACGACGCCGAGATGGGCGATGGCGCCGGCATGCATGTCCTCGCGCACCAGGCCGTGGCCGAGGACGGCATTGGCGAAGGCCGCCTCGCCGGGCGTGGCGCGCCGTTCCGAGGCGAGGATCGCCGCACCGCCCGCAACCGGCGTGGCGATCGCCACGGCCTGGCGGCTCCAGGGAAGGTCGCGCGCCTCCATGGCGCAGGAGAGGAAATCGAGAAGGCAGGTCTTGGCCTTCTCCACAGCGGCGGCGGGCAGGGCGGCGAGGTCGGCCGCCAGGGCCTGTCGCGCGATCAAGGCTGCGGCCGCCGGCGGAGCATGCCCCGCCGGGCCGCTTCGCGCCGTGGCCGCAGCGGCCGTCATCCCTTGCGCTCGCGGATTTCGACGCCGGCCCAGTCCTCGACGACCTTGACCATGGATGTGAAGTCGGAATCGGGTCCGTATTTGCGGTTGGTGATGGCGAGCATCTGGCGCACCAGCGATCCGGCGATCATGGGCACGCCCATGGCCTCGGCCTCGTCGACGCACAGGCGCACGTCCTTGTAGGAGAGGGCGGTGGCGAAGCCGAAGTCGAAGGTGCCCGGCAGCACGGCCTTGGGGAACTTGTCCTGCGTCGCCGAATTGCGGCCGGTGCTGACATTGATGATGTCGAGCATCACCTTGGGGTCGATGCCGGCCTTGACGCCCATGGCGAGCGCCTCGGCGCTGAGGGCGATGGCGGCCGCGGCCAGCATGTTGTTGGCGAGCTTGACGACCTGGCCGAGGCCCGGCTCCTCGCCGACGAAGAAGACCTTGCCGAAGGTTTTGGCGATCGGCTCCACCTCATCGAAGGTCGCCTGCGGGCAGGAGACCATCAGGGCGAGCGTGCCGTTGGTGGCGCCGGCGATGCCGCCGGAGACGGGGCAGTCGACCCATTGCATGTTCTTCGCCGCCAGCCCTTCGGCGACCCGCTTGGCCGTGCCGGGGCCGGTGGTGGAGACGTCGAGCAGGATACGTGCCTTGGAGCCGGAGGAGACGCCGTCCTCGCCGAGCGCCACGCGCTCCAGGATGTCGGGCGTCGGCAGGCTGGTGAGGACGATCTCCGCCTGGTCGGCCACCTCGCGCGGCGAGGCGGCCTTTGTCGCGCCGAGGGCGAGGAGGGGTTCCAGCGCCGCCTCGTTCTTGTCGAAGACGACGAGCTCGTAGCCCGCATCGATCAGGCGCTTCGACATCGGCCCGCCCATGCGGCCGATGCCCACAAAACCGAGAATACGCGTCACGTTCTTTTCGTCCTCTTCGATGTCTTGGCTGGTGTCCTGGCTTGTCCGCTGTCCTGGCTCGTCCGGTGTCCTTGCTCGCCGCCATGCGGGCCTCAGGGCCCGGCGATGGTCAGCGCGCCGTCGATCTTCAGCGTCACCCCGGCGATGGTCCTGGCGTCGTCGGAGGCGAGATAGACGGCGGCGGCGCCGATCTCCTCGGGGTCGGCGATGCGCTGCAGGGGCGTGCGGGCGCGGCGGGAGGCCCAGCCCGCCTCGTCGATGACGGAGTTGGAGCCGGGGGTGGAGACGGGCCCGGGCGCCAGAGCGTTGACGCGGATGCCATGCGGCGCGAGCTCGACCGCCTGCTGGCGGGTGAAGGCGTCGATGGCGCCCTTGATGGAGGTGTAGACGGCCGCGTTCTTGATGGAGAAGGAAACCGCGACGGAGGAAAGGTTGAGGACCGAGCCGCCGCCGCGGGCGATGAGGTGCGGGGTGGCCGCCTGCGTCGCCCAGAAGGTGCCCTTGAGGCCGACATCGAGCATGCGATGCACGGTGTCCTCGGCCATGTCGACGAGCGGGGCGTAGTGGAAATAGACGGCGTTGTTGACGAGGATGTCGAGGCCGCCGGCCTCATCGGCAAAGCCGTCCACGGCATCCAGGACGGCCGCCCGGTCGGTGACGTCGCAGCGCATCGGCACCAGGGCGCCTTCGCCCGCGCGCCCGGCCTCCGCCAGAAGCTCTTCCTTGACGTCCAGCACCGCCACCTTCGCCCCCTCGCGGGCAAAGGCGAGCGCAATCGCACGGCCAATCCCACCGGCCCCGCCGGTGACGATGGCGTTTTTTCCTTCAAGGCGCGCCATGGCGGTCAAGCGCCCATGCCGGCGCGCGAACGCACGTATCTCGGGGTATGCAGCATTTTTCCTCCCTGCCCGGCTCTCTTCGGATCCGTCGGCGTGTGCCGTCAGCGCTGCCTGCGGCTCCATGGCAGGCATATCCCGGCGGGGAGGTGAGTGCAATAGGATTGTATGATTGCCGTATCATAAGGGCGGCATAAAGACGCCATCAGAACGCGCTTGGGGGCGCCCCAGCGGCGCTTGCCTGCGGCGCGCGGCTGGCAATCGGAGAGCGGGGGAAAAAGCCGCCGGCGCGTGGCCGGTTGCGGCCGCGGCGGGGCGAGGAGGGAGGTTTTCGGTGGACGCTAGCTCTTTTCCACCGAGATGGCGGCGCCATCGAGAATGGCGGCGATCCGCTCCGTTTCCTCCTGGCTCAGCGGGCCGCGCTCGCGGCGCAGGCGCAGGGCGGTGTTCAGGTTTTCCATGGCGCGCACGATCTGCGGCGGAGGGCCGCCGCCATGGGTGGCATGCACATCGGCCATCCGGGAAAGAACAAGCTCCACCGCCTGGCGACGCTCGGCAAGCCAGGCCTCGCCTTCGGGCGTCACGGCATAGAGCTTCTTGCCGTCCTCCTCCGCGACGGTGGCGTGGCCGAGCTCCTCCAGGAGGCTGAGATTGGGATAGATCACCCCCGGGCTCGGGCTGTAGGTGCCGGCCAGCCGGTCCTCGATCTCCTTGATCAGTTCATAGCCGTGGCGCGGCCGGTCGGCGATCAGGGCGAGGATGACGAGGCGCAGTTCGCCATTGTCGAAGATGCGGCCGGAGCGGCGCAGGCCACGACCGAAGCGGCGACCATGCCCGCCACCGCGGCCTTTTCCGCGCCCGCAACCGCCCCCGCGGCCCATGCCGGAGCAATCCCCCCGACCGTCCCGGCCACCGCAGCACTCGTTCTCGTCCATCCGTTTGGAACCGATCCAGTTTCGATATGTCTTGATTTCGATATATCGAATCTTTATCTCAATCAAGGTCCGGCATGTCCGCCGTCAGCCGCTTTCCGGCGCGCCCGCCGCGCCCGCGGCGGCAGAGGGGCCTGAACGGCCCGGCGGGACGGGACAGATGCTGCGACAGGAGGATCTGATGGCTGTTGAGACCTACCCGGCGAGCGGGATCGATCTATCGTCCGGGCCGAGCCCGGAAGAGGGAAGCGAACCGACGCGCCGCGACTTCTTCATCATCTCGGCGGGCGCATTCGCGGCCGTCGGGGCCGCCGCCACGCTCTGGCCGTTCATCGACCAGATGAACCCGGACGCCTCGGCTCTGGCACTCGCTTCGATCGAGGTCGACATCTCGGCGATGGAGCCGGGCCAGTCGATCACCGTCGTGTGGCGCGGCAAGCCGGTTTTCATCCGCTACCGCACCGAGGAGGAGATCGCCGCGGCCAAGGAAACGCCGCTCTCCGAGCTCAAGGATCCGGTCGCGCGCAACGACAACCTTCCCGCCGACGCCAGGGCGACGGACGAAAACCGCGCGCCGGCCGGGCGCGAGGAGTTCCTCGTCATGGTGGGCATCTGCACCCATCTCGGCTGCGTGCCGCTCGGCGAGGCGGGTGACTACAACGGCTGGTTCTGCCCGTGCCACGGCTCGGTCTACGACACGGCCGGGCGCATCCGTCACGGGCCGGCGCCGGAGAACATGCTGATCCCGGTGATGGATTTCGCCGCAGACGGCAAGCTCATCGTCGGCTGAGCCCCAGAACGAGACGCTCGGGCCGCCACCGCCCGGCTGCGATTACCCGCCCTCGCCGGTGGCGTAGCGGCGGGTGATCGCCGCCCGCAGGCGCTCGCGGCTCTCGGCCGGCGAAAGCTGCGGCTCGGCCGCGAGGGCCTCGGCCTGGCGGGCGAGCTCCTCGTCCTTGATGATGGCGCGGAACCAGCGGGTGTAGTCGCCGGCGATCAGGTGATGATTCCAGGTGGCGTCGTCGACGGCAAAGCCGATCTGAAGGAATTCGGAGAGGTTGCGGGCCGGCAGCGAGACGGCGCGGTCGGGCCCGCGGAACCAGAAAGCCTGCCATTCGCCGACATCTCCGGCGACGTATTTGCCCTTGTGCCGCCTGTGCGCCTGGTGGGGAGCGCCGAGATGGAGGAGGCGCGCCGGCCCCTGCGCATGCAGATCCCAGAAGAGTACCTCGTCCCGGTCCTGCGGGGCATGGGCGTGCGGCGGCGGCCGCCCCAGCGCCTGTGCGATGCCTGAAACCGTCGCCGGGGCATCGCGGCCGAAGGCGAGGACGGCGTCCACCTCTTTCAGCGCGCTCTCGGCGATGAGGTTCGGGCCGATGGTGAGGAAGACCGTCGCCGGCAGCCCCTTCAGCGTGCCGTTCATGTCCTCCGCCGTCGCCGGCAGGACGTGATGCGCTTCGTCGACGATGATCCATTGCGGGCGGCCGGAGCGCGCCTTCAGCTCGGCGACCGCCGGCAGCATCTCGGCAAACAGGCTTTCCCTTTCGGCAAGGCCGAGGGCGACGGCATTGACCACGACATTGACCCCGGTTTCGCGCAGGAGCCGCATCACCTCGGCCGCCGAGGGCGGCTTGACCCGGTCGCCGACGGTCACGGCATGCTCCAGCGCCTCGTAATCGCCTTCCGGATCGAAGATGCAGAACTCGAAGCCCCGCTCCACCATGCGTTCGGCCAGAAGCGTGCCGAGCTGCGACTTGCCGGCGCCCGATGGCCCGACGACGAGGGCGCAGCGATCGGCCTCCAGATAAACGGGTTCGCCCTGCGGGTCGGAGCCGACGAAAAGGCCGAGCCGCTCCGGCGGAAGGATGTCGAGATCCTCCTGGAGGATCCTTGCGATCAGCTCCGCGACGCCTGCGCCGTGATCGGCGCCAAGCACGATGTCGGCGCTCGCCTTCAGCACGGGCAGCGCATTGGCGACGGCGGCCGCGCAGCCGGCGGCCTTCAGGAAAGCGTGGTCGTTTTCCGCATCGCCGACGGCGACGACGCTGTGGGGGGCGATGTCGATGAGAGCGAGCGCGGCGGCAAGGCCCGAGGCCTTGTTGACGCCCGGCGGCAGCACCATCACCGCTCCCTTGTTGAAGGCGATCTGCAGCTCCAGTCCCATCTCGTGGATGACTGAAAGGACCGTCGTCTCGTGCGGCTCCCAGGTGGCGAGGACGCAACGGCCGACGGAGATCGGCGCCACGCCGCGGTCGATCAGCCGGTGGACGAAATCGGATGGGGGCGGCGGTGCGAGCGCTTGTTCGCGCCCGCTCGCGGGCTCGTAGAGCACCGCCCCGTTTTCCGCGACGACGACATCGAAGAGATCGAGCCGGGCGAAGGCGTGGCGCAGATCGGCGAGTTCGCGGCCGGTGACGAGGATCAGCCGGCGGCCGGAGGCCTTCAGGCGGGCGAGAGCCTGGCAGGTTTCGGGCGTGACGGCGCCATGCTCGGCGAGCGTGCCGTCATAGTCGGTGGCAAGTGCCAGGAAGTACATCGATACCTTCCCTCTTCCCCCGCATATCCTTCTCGCACCTTCCGGCGGCAGAGCGCCATCCCGCGAAACGCCGCGTCTTTGGCGGCGCCGGGCGATGCCGGATCATTCCGGGCGTTCGGCTGTGGGCGTTCGGTTGCGGGCGTTCGGTCGCGGGTGCTCGCTTGGGGGCGGAGCGAGGCGCGCCCGCGTCAGGCCGCCTCCTCCGCCTCGCCGGGCCTCAGGCGGGCGAGAAGATCGGGGTCGGGCGAAAAGCGCGCCCGCAGCGGCAGCATCGCCGCGCCGAGGACGCGCGCCGATGGGCCGATCGTGCCGGCGGCGACCTCGGCGGGCCTGAGGCCGGCGAGGTTGAAGCGGGAGATCTCGACCTGAAGCTGCTCGGTGACGCGGGCGCGCCATGGCGCCGGCAGGATGCCGTCGACGATCACCATCTGGAAATCGATGACCCCGAGCGCGGCGACGGCCGACTGGGCGATGGCCGGGGCCGCCTCTCCAAGCCATGCCTCGAAAACCGCGATGGCTTTGGGGTCGGACGAGCCGGTGAGGGTCACGGAGCGACCCTGCCCTGCCTCCACCAGCGCCCGTTCGAGGGTGATGACGGAGGCGATGTGGATGAGCTGGCGGGGTTCGGTGCCCGAGCCTCCGCAGACGGGCATGGAGCCGATGGCACCGGCGTTCAATTGCTCGCCGCTGTAAAGCCGCCCGTCAACCACCACTCCGCCGCCGATGAAGGTGCCGAGATAGATGTAGAGCGCGCTGCGGCGGGTGATCGCCGTGCCGGCGAGCATTTCGGCGGCGCAGGCGGCGGTCGCATCGTTGTGCAGCGTCGCCTCCAGGCCCGTCGCCGATTCCAGAGCGGCGGCGACGTCGGCCTCCTTCCAGCCGTCGAGGGCGCCCGGCGCCAGGCCGAGTTCCTTCGCCCAGACATGGATCTCGCTCGGCATAGCGATGCCGAGGCCGACGACGCGGTTGCGCTTGCGCTGCGGCAGGCGGGCGAGAAGGGCGTTCGCCTGGGCGATGGCGCGCGGCAGGGTCTGTTCCGGGAAAGGCGCCTCGTAGCGCTCGCGATCGGAACCGATCACCTCGCCGAGGAGATTGACGAGGATCGCCTCGCTGGAGCGCCGGCCGATCTTGACGCCGAGCGAGAAGGCGCCGTCCGGGTTCGGCGCGATCGGCGTCGAGGGCTGGCCGACCTGACCGCGAATCTTGTCGAGCTTGACGAGGTAGCCGTCGGCGAGGAGGCGGTTGACGATGACCGAGGCGGCCTGGCCGGAAAGGCCGATCTCGCGCGCGAGCTCGGCCTTGGACAGGGCGCCCGCCTTCAGGAGGGCGTCCATGATCAGCCGCTCGTTATAGGCCCTCAAGCCGCTGGAATCCCCGCCCCGCATGCCGTTCCCGTTCTCTCCCTGGACGTTGTGTTTTGTTGCGGCGGGTGGCGAGCCTAGCGGAAAGCACGTAAGAAAACCATTCTGATTTACTTATTCGGTGCGACGGACCATCATGGCCGCGAAACAAGAAACGCCCGCCGGCATGAAGCACGGCCGGCCACAGGGATGGATGAAAGAATGTTCGTCGTCTGCGGCGAGGCACTCTGGGATCTTTACGGCAGCGAAGGGGAGGCGGGGCTTTCCTTCGACGCGCGGATCGGCGGCTCGCCTTTCAACGTCGCCATCGGCCTTGCCCGGCTCGAGCAGGGCTGCGCGCTCCTGACCGGCCTGTCGCGCGACCGGCTCGGCGAGAAGCTTGCCGGCGCGCTTGAAACGGAGAGCGTTTCCACCGCCTATCTCGTGCGCAAGGACAAGCCGACGACGCTCAGCCTCGTCACGGTCGCGCCCGACGGGCAGCCGAGCTACGCCTTCTACGGGCTCGGCGCGGCAGACCGGAGCCTTGAGCCTTCCGATCTACCCGAGCTCGGGCCGGAGGTCTGGGGCCTGCATGCCGGCTCCTTCTCGCTGGCGGTGGAGCCGGTCGGCTCGACGCTCCTTGCGCTGCATCGGCGCCATGCCGGGCACCGGCTTCTGACGCTCGATCCGAATGTGCGCCTCAACGCCGAGCCCGATATCGAACTCTGGCGGAGCCGTGTGGCCGCCTTCGCGGCCGTCAGCGATCTTGTCAAGGTGAGCGACGAGGACCTGACGCTTCTCTATCCGGGCGAGGATCCGGCGACGAGCGCGGCGCGCTGGCTGGATTCGGGGGCCGGCCTCATCGTCGTCACGCGTGGCGGAGAGGGCGCCGAGGCGTACGGCACGTTCGGAGAGCTCTCGGTGCCCGGAAGGGCGGTGAAGGTCGTCGATACGGTGGGGGCGGGCGACAGCTTCATGGCCGCGCTCATCGCCGGGCTTGCCGAGCGCGGCGCGAAGAGCCGGGAAAAGCTTCTCGCCCTCGACAGGCTGGAGGTGGAGGGCCTCCTCGGCTTTGCCGCGGAAGCGGCCTCCATCACCTGCGGCAGGCGCGGCGCCGACCCGCCGAAACGGGCGGAGATCGGCGCGGGCGCGGGGCGGGACGCCTGATGGCGGCCCGCTCTTGCAGAAACGCGAAACGCGCCCGATCAGGCGCGGCGGGGTTCGCCGTAGGCGCCTTCGCGGGCGATGCGCGGGATGTCGTGGCGCGCGAAGCCCATATCGGCGAGATCGCGGTCGCCGTAGCTGTGCAACTCGCGGACGAGCTGGGCATAGTAGCGCCGCCGGCGATAGGCGGCCCATGCGCGGTCGAGCAGCGCGCGGGCGCTCGTGCCGATGGGCGCGGCGGATGCGAGGATCGGGCGCTGGAGGGTTGCGGTCTTCATGATGTCTTTCTCCACTTCCTGGAACGGCGCCCCGGATCTGTGCCCGGTGGCGTCATGGGGGCTGGCAGGGGGATCGCGCCGGCGGCGGGCGGCCTTGATGCGCTGCACGCGCCAGCGTCTGCCAGACGCGGATGCCTCCTCATGACCTCCGCGATTTCCTAGCCTTGCTAGGCTTTACGGAAATGATGCGATGCACCATAACCATGCTGTGCTGCACAAATAGGCCCGGCCTGCCCGGCTGCGAAGGCCTTGCTGGATCAAAGGCCTTTTGATCCGGCCGCAAAGCGGAGGCTCCGATGGAACTGTCGAGCCAGATGATCCTGTTCGCCACCGTCGTGGAGAGCGAGAGCTTCTCGGCGGCAGCCCGTTCGCTCGGCCATTCGCCTTCGGCCGTCAGCCGCCAGATCGGCCATCTGGAGGATCGCCTGAAGGTTCGGCTGCTCAACCGCAGCAAGCATGGGTTGTCGCTGACGGAAGAGGGCAGGGCCTTCTACGAACGCTGCGCGGACCTTGCGGCGCGGGTTTCGGAAGCCGAGACGATGGCCACTTCCATCAGCGGACATCCGACGGGCACCTTGCGCATCGTCGCCACCGTCGCCTTCGGCAAGGCGCAGCTCCTTCCCATTCTGCCGGCTTTCATGCGCCGCTATCCGGACCTGAACATCGCGCTGGAAGTGACGGACCGGAAGATCGACCTCGCCGGGGAGGGGATCGACGTCGCCATCCGCTTCACCGAGCAGGTGGATGACAGCTACGCCGTGGCCCGCAAGCTGGCGCGCAACCGGCGGGTCATCTGCGCGGCGCCGAGCTACCTGAAGCGCTACGGCACGCCCCGCACGCGCCAGGAACTTCGTGACCACAACTGCCTCCGGCTCTCGACGGTGATGCGCTGGAACGACTGGCACTTGGAGAGCCCGGACGGAGAAGGGGCGATGCTGCTGACCGGCAATTTCGAGGCGAACAGCGCCGACGCCATCTATCACGCCGCGCTCGCGGGCATCGGCATTGCGCGCCTTTCCACCTACCTGATCGACGACGACCTCAAATCGGGCCGCCTCGTGCGGCTCCTGCCCGACTATGCCGACGACGGCTCCGACATCCTGGCGCTCTATTCGGAAAAGCGGAATCTCGCCCCGCGCGTGCGCGCCTTCATCGACTATCTGGTGGAGCATTTCGGCACCGTGCCGCCCTGGGAGCGCGAGGCCTGAGAGGACCCGACACGGCCTGACGAGGCCGCGCGCGGGCGGCGGCTTTCATGGTCAAGTAATTACAAAGTCAAAGTGATTTATTTAATTGACAGGTTTTGGGTCGCGTGGTGTAGTTGCGCCCAAGGCGGGGCACGGCTGGGCCGTCCGCGCCGGGAAGAGACGAGACCGAGGAAGAGGCCGGAGAGCGGTGCGCCGCGCAGCCGGCCCGGCGGAAGCTCGCAGGCCCCACGGGAGGTCGGCTGCGCCGCACAGGCAGGATGGCCGCCGGGAAAACCGTCTCGCGCAGATTCACCAACCGGCGGCAGATGATCGCCGGGAACGCTTCACAGGCGCGCCGCCGAACGGGCTCGCGGAAGCGAACAACGGGAGGAAAGCATGAAGTATCCAGCTTTGCTGGTTGCCGCCACGTCGACCCTCGCCCTCGCGGCGGCGGCGCATGCCGAAACGATCACCATCGCCACGGTCAACAACGGCGACATGATCCGCATGCAGAAGCTGACGGACGGCTTTACCAAGGACAATCCGGACATCGACCTTGAGTGGGTGACGCTCGAGGAGAACGTGCTGCGCCAGCGCGTGACGACGGACATCGCCACCAAGGGCGGCCAGTACGACGTCATGACCATCGGCAATTACGAAGTGCCGATCTGGGCCAAGCAGGACTGGCTTATGCCCCTCGACGACATGCCGGAAGGCTATGACGCCGACGACATCCTGCCGGCGATCCGCAGCGCTCTGACCGTCGACGGCAAGCTCTATGCCGCGCCGTTCTACGGCGAATCCGCCATGGTGATGTACCGCACCGACCTTGCCGAGAAGGCGGGCGTGACGATCCCGGCCCAGCCGACCTGGACCGACATCATGAACGCGGCCAAGGCGATGACCGACAAGTCGGGCGAGATCTACGGCATCTGCCTGCGCGGCAAGCCCGGCTGGGGCGAGAACATGGCCTTCCTGACGGCCATGGCGAATTCCTACGGCGCCAGCTGGTTCGACAAGGACTGGAAGGCCCAGTTCGACAGCCCGGAATGGAAGGCCGCCTTCAACGACTACCTGACCATGATGAACGAGTACGGCCCTCCGGGATCCTCCTCGAACGGCTTCAACGAGAACCTGTCGCTCTTCCAGCAGGGCAAGTGCGGCATGTGGATCGACGCCACGGTGGCCGCCTCCTTCGTGACCGACCCGGACGATTCGACCGTGGCCGACAGCGTGGGCTTTGCCCAGTTCCCGAACAAGGAAGGCGTCGACAACCACGGCAACTGGCTGTGGTCGTGGAATCTCGCCGTTCCGACCTCGACGGATTCGCCGGAAGCGGCGAAGAAGTTCATCGCCTGGGCGACCTCCAAGGGCTACACCGAGCTCGTCGCCGAGAAGGAAGGCTGGCGCGCGGCGCCTCCGGGAACGCGCACCTCGCTCTATGAGAATCCCGAGTACCAGAAGGCCGCGCCCTTCGCCGAGATGACGCTGAACTCGATGAACGCGGCGACCCCCGACAAGCCGTCCGTCAAGGACGTGCCCTATACGGGCGGGCAGTTCGTGGCGATCCCCGAATTCCAGGGCATCGGCACAGGTGTCGGGCAGATGTTCTCCGCCGCGCTCGCGGGCCAGGTGAACGCCGATCAGGCGCTGCAGAATGCGCAGCAGCTGACGACGCGCGAGATGACCAAGGCCGGCTACATCAAGTAGGCTCCTCCTGCCTGCCGGACGCCCCTTTCGGGCGTCCGGCCTTTCGCCCTTCCTGGGGACGCAGGCGCTCGCGCCTGCCAGCGACGGAGTGTCAGCCATGGCGACGGCCCATTCGCGTTCGGCAGCCCGGATCATGATCTCCCCGGCGGTGATCCTGCTTCTCGGCTGGATGCTCATCCCGCTGTCGATGACGCTCTATTTCTCGTTCCTGCGCTACAATCTCTTGATGCCCGGCACGCATGACTGGGCCGGCTTCCTCAACTATCGCTTCTTCCTCACCGACCCGGCCTTCTTCGCCGCGCTGAAGAACACGCTCATCCTCGTCGGCGGCGTGCTTGCCATCACCATCGTTGGGGGCGTGCTTCTGGCCATCCTGCTCGACCAGCCGATGTGGGGGCAGGGGATCGTGCGCATCCTGGTGATCGCGCCGTTCTTCGTCATGCCGACGGTTGGGGCGCTGGTTTGGAAGAACATGTTCATGAACCCCGTGAACGGGCTCTTCGCCAGCCTCGCCAAGGGGATCGGCATGCAGCCCTTCGACTTCCTCGGCGAGGCGCCGCTCGCCTCCATCATCCTGATGGTCGCCTGGCAATGGCTGCCGTTTGCCACGCTGATCCTGCTGACGGCGCTGCAATCGCTCGACAGCGACCAGCTTGAGGCGGCCGAGATGGACGGGGCGGGGCCGCTCAGCCGCTTCTTTCACATCATGCTGCCGCACCTTGCCCGGGCGATCACGGTGGTGGTGCTGATCCAGACGATCTTCCTCTTGTCGGTCTTCGCGGAAATCCTCGTCACCACCAATGGCGGGCCGGGTTATGCGACGACCAACATCACTTATCTCGTCTACGCCCAGTCGCTCCTGCAGTTCGATGTCGGCGGCGGCTCGGCCGGCGGCATCGTCGCGGTCATTCTCGCCAATATCGTCGCGATCTTCCTGATGCGGATGATCGGCAAGAACCTGGACATCTGAGCATGGCCCGCAACGTCACCAAAAACCGCAAGCTCGCCATGACGGTCCTGGCATGGGCCATCGGTATCCTGATCTTCTTCCCGATCCTTTGGACGATCCTGACGAGCTTCAAGACGGAGGCCGAGGCGATCGCCTCGCCTCCTTCCTTCCTGTTCTTCGACTGGACGCTCGACAATTACCGGGAGGTGCAGGAGCGCTCGAACTATTTCCGCCACTTCTCCAACTCGGTGATCATCTCGCTCGGCTCCACGATCCTCGGCCTTGCGATTGCCATCCCGGCGGCGTGGTCGATGGCCTTCGTGCCAGGCAGGCGGACGAAGGACGTCCTGATGTGGATGCTTTCGACGAAGATGCTGCCGCCGGTGGGCGTGCTCATCCCGATCTACCTCATCTTCCGCGACACCGGCCTTCTCGACACGCTGACCGGCCTCACCATCGTCCTGATGCTGATCAACCTGCCGATCATCATCTGGATGCTCTTCACCTATTTCCGCGAGATCCCGGGAGAGATCCTGGAGGCGGCGCGGATGGACGGGGCGGGGCTGAAGGCCGAGATCATCCATGTGCTGACGCCGATGGCGGTGCCGGGGATCGCCTCCACGCTCCTGCTCAACATCATCCTGGCCTGGAACGAGGCGTTCTGGACGCTCAATCTCACGGCCGCGAAGGCAGCGCCGCTGACCGCCTTCATCGCTTCCTATTCGAGCCCGGAGGGTCTTTTCTACGCCAAGCTCTCGGCGGCCTCGACGATGGCGATCGCGCCGATCCTCATCCTCGGCTGGTTCAGCCAGAAGCAGCTGGTGCGCGGGCTCACCTTCGGCGCAGTGAAATAAGACGGGGCGGCGCGGTGAAATGAGACGGGCGGCGCGGTGAAGTGAGACGGGCGTTGAAATAGCGGCGCCGCGAAGGCGCCCACAAAAGCCGCGGCGCATCCATGCCGCGGCGCATAGGGACGGAAATGGGACACATATCGCTGAACCAGATCACCAAGACCTTCGGCAACGTGCAGGTGATCCCGCCGCTCGACCTGGAGATCCGCGACGGCGAGTTCATCGTCTTCGTCGGCCCCTCCGGCTGCGGAAAGTCGACGCTTCTGCGCCTGATCGCGGGGCTTGAGGACGTCACCTCCGGCGAGATCCAGATCGACGGGCGTCAGGCGACCGAGGTGCCGCCGGCCAAGCGCGGCCTTGCCATGGTCTTCCAGTCCTATGCGCTCTATCCGCATATGAGCGTGCGCAAGAACATCGCCTTTCCGCTGAAGATGGCGGGCATGGAGAAGAGCGAGATCGACAAGCGGGTGGAGGGCGCGGCGCGCGTTCTCAACCTCACCGACTATCTCGACCGGCGCCCCGGGCAGCTCTCCGGCGGCCAGCGCCAGCGCGTCGCCATCGGGCGGGCGATCGTGCGCGAGCCGGCCGCCTTCCTCTTCGACGAGCCGCTCTCCAACCTCGATGCGGCGCTCAGGGTGAACATGCGGCTGGAAATCTCCGAGCTGCACAACAACCTCGAGACGACGATGATCTACGTCACCCACGACCAGGTGGAGGCGATGACGATGGCGGACCGGATCGTCGTCCTGCAGGCGGGCGTCATCGAGCAGGTGGGCACGCCGCTGGAGCTCTATTCGCAGCCGCGCAACATCTTCGTTGCCGGCTTCATCGGCTCGCCGAAGATGAACTTCATCGAGGGAGACGCCGTCGGCCATTCGGAAGCGGCGAAGATCGGCATCCGGCCGGAGCACCTCAACCTTTCCACCAGCGAGGGCGAATGGGCCGGCACGGTCAACGTTTCGGAGCATCTCGGCTCGGACACGTTCCTGCATGTGCAGACGGAGAAGCTGGGCACGCTGACGGCGCGGGCCGACGGCGAGTTTCCGGTGCGCCACGGCGACAAGGTCTTCCTGACGCCGCAGGAGGATAAGATCCATCGCTTCGGCGCCGACGGGCTCTCCATCTGATGCGCCTTGAAGGCAAATCCGCCATTATCACGGGCGCGGCGCGCGGCATCGGCCGGGCCTTCGCCGAGGCGTATCTTCGCGAAGGCGCGCGGGTCGCCATCGCCGACATCAACCTGGAAGGGGCCGAAAGGACCGCCGCCGAGCTCGGCGAGGGCGCCTATGCGGTGCGCCTCGATG
Source organism: Afifella sp. IM 167 (assembly GCF_020144925.1). Taxonomy (GTDB): domain Bacteria; phylum Pseudomonadota; class Alphaproteobacteria; order Rhizobiales; family Afifellaceae; genus Afifella. Next base: position 345,307 of record NZ_NSLC01000001.1, on the reverse strand, counting down.
TCACCGACCAGGCTTCGATCGAGGCGGCGGTGGGCAAAGTGGTGGAGCGGGCCGGGCGCGTCGACATCCTCGTCAACAACGCCGCGCTGTTCGATCTGGCGCCGATCGTGGAGATCACCCGGGCGAGTTTTGACAGGCTCTTTTCCATCAACGTCGCCGGCACGCTCTTCACGCTGCAGGCGGTGGCGCGGCAGATGATCGCCCAGGGCGAGGGCGGCAAGATCATCAACATGGCGAGCCAGGCAGGACGGCGCGGCGAGGCGCTGGTGGCCGTCTACTGCGCCACGAAGGCCGCCGTCATCAGCCTCACCCAGTCGGCCGGGCTCGACCTGATCCGGCACGGGATCAACGTCAACGCCATCGCGCCGGGCGTCGTTGACGGCGAGCACTGGGACGGGGTCGACGCGCTGTTTGCGCGCTACGAGAACCGGCCGCTCGGCGAGAAGAAGCGCCTCGTCGGCGAGGCCGTGCCCTACGGGCGGATGGGCCGGGCGGAGGATCTCACCGGCATGGCCGTGTTCCTGGCGAGCGCGGAGGCGGATTACATCGTCGCCCAGACCTACAATGTCGACGGCGGCAACTGGATGAGCTGAAGCGCCGGCCTGCCACTGGCCTGCGAACATTCGAAGGACGATCATGAGCATACGGCTAAGCGCCGACAATCTTCCCGTGATTTCCGGCATCGCAGAAGTTCCCGGCTACGACCGGGCGGGGCTTTCGGCCGGCATCGTGCATTTCGGCATCGGCAATTTTCACCGCGCCCATCAGGCGCTCTATCTCGACGATCTCTTCAAGACGGGCGAAGACCATGAGTGGGCGCTCCTCGGCGCCGGCGTCATGCCGGGCGACGCGAGAATGCGCGAGACGCTGGAAGCCCAGGACTGGCTGACGACCGTCGTCGAGCAGTCGGCGGATGAGAGCCGGGCGCGCGTCATCGGGCCGATGACCGGCATGCTGCCGGTCGCCGACAGCGCCGCCATCATCGAAAGGCTCGCCGATCCGGCGATCCGCATCGTCTCGCTCACCGTGACGGAGGGCGGCTATTTCGTCGATTCGGCCGGCCATTTCGATCCGGGCCATCCGGCGATCGTCGCAGACGGCAAGAGCCCGGATCAGCCGCAGACCGTGTTCGGTCTGATCGCGGCGGGGCTGAAGCGGCGCAAGGAAGCCGGCGTCATCCCCTTCACGGTGATGTCGTGCGACAACCTTCCCCATAACGGCGTGGTGGCGCGCGAGGCCGTGGTCGGCACCGCGCGGCTCTCCGATCCCGCGCTTGCCGACTGGATCGAGGCCAACGTCTCCTTTCCGAACGGCATGGTCGACCGCATCACCCCGGCGACGGGCGAGCGCGAGCGGCGCAGCGTGCAGCAGGATTTCGGCATCGAGGACGCCTCGCCGGTCTTCTGCGAGGATTTCCGCCAATGGGTGCTGGAGGACGCCTTCCCGGCGGGAAGGCCGGCGCTGGAAAAGGTCGGCGTGCAGTTCGTGCCGGACGTGACGCCCTTCGAGATCATGAAGATCCGCATCCTCAACGGCGGACATGCGGTGATCGCCTATCCGGGCGGGCTTCTCGACATCCATTTCGTCCACGAGGCGATGCAGCACCGGCTGATCGCCGCGTTCCTGGAGAAGATCGAGCGCGAGGAAATTATGCCGGTCGTGCCGCCGGTGCCCGATATCGACCTTTCCTGGTATTTCGGCGAGATCAAGCGTCGCTTCTCCAATCCGAAGATCGGCGACACCATCCGCCGGCTCTGCCTCGATGGCTCCAACCGGCAGCCGAAATTCATCGTGCCGACGATCGCCGACCGGCTGAAGGACGGGGCGGACGTGACCGGGCTGGCGCTCGAATCGGCGCTGTGGTGCCGCTACTGCCATGGCGAGAGCGAGAGCGGCACCCCGATCGAGCCGAACGATCCGAATTGGGAGAGCCTCGTTCCGGTCGCCCGGCACGCCAGGACCGAGCCGGATGCCTGGCTGTCGATCGCCTCCGTCTATGGCGATGTCGGTAAGTCCGACGTCTTCCGCGAGCGCTTCGCGCATGCGCTGGGCGCGCTCTGGGAGGAAGGCACGGAGCGGGTGCTCACGCGCTATATCGAGGGAAACCTCTAGGTCCCGGGCAGATCAGCTCCGGGGCGGAAGCGGCGCCCTGCCGCGCGCCGCGGCGGCCTCGATCAGATGGCTTTCGAGCGCCTTGGCGGCGCCGCCCAGAAGAGCGGATTTGCGCCTGAGGACGCAGAGGCGGCGCGAGGCCCATTCGTCGGCGAGCGGGCGGCCCTCGATCTCATAGACAGTGGTGAAGCGGGTGACGCCGCTCTCGCGGATGAAGCCGACGCCGAGCCCGACCTCGACGAGGCGGCGGAGCGAATCGTGGCGCGTCACCTCGAAATGCTTGCGGATCGGATGGTCGATCATCGCGGCGGCGTTGAGGATCATCGCCTCGATGGAGGCGCCGCCCGCCATGGCGATGATGTCGTGGTCGAGCGTTTCGGCGAAGCGCACCTTCTCGTCCTTGCCGCGCCCCTTGAAGAGCGGGTGGCCGAGCGGGCCGATCACCCAGACCGGGTCGTCGGCGTAATCGTGGCGCACCATGTCGCCCGGAAGCTGGTGGTCGACGCTGACCGAGAGGTCGCAGAGCCCGTCGGCGACCATGCGGACCGCCTCGCGGTGCGAGCGCTCCATCAGCGTGACATGGACGCGCGGATGGTCCTTCTCGAAGCTGGAGAGGTCGTCGGCGAGCCGGCCGGCGAGCGCGGCCGAGACGACCGACAGGCGCACTTCGCCGCGCGTGCCCTCGGCGAAATCGCCGAGATCGGCGGTGAAGCCGTCTGTCAGTTCGACGATGCGGCGGGCGCGTTCAATCACCGCCTCGCCGACGGGCGTCGGCGCGACGCCGCGATTGCTGCGATCGAAGATGGGATGTCCGATCTCTTCCTCGAGATCGGACAGGCGCTTGCTTACCGCCGAGGCGGCAAGGCCGACCTGGTCGGCCGCGGAAGCGATGCTTCCGGTGCGCTGCACCGCAAGGACACAGCGCAGCGTCAGGACATCAAGGCGCCGCAAGGCCCGAAAGGCCTAGTGGCGGGAGGCCCGCTTGTCGGCCGCCGCCATGCGCTCCAGCGCATGCTCCGGCACCCGGCCATCGGCCTCGGCCTCGGCTGCGAGCTGGCAGGCGGTCTGGAAGATGGTCAGAAAGGCCATCACCGAATGGCCGGCGCGGGCGAGCGGGGCCGTAAGGTTCGGCAGGAGATGAGGGGTTCCGTGATGAAGCTGGGTGGCCATGGTGCTTGCTCCTGAAATCTGGCGCGTTACCAGCCACCTAAGCCCGGTTGCGGCATCGCACAATGGGCATTTTGAGAACGCAGCCATCGCGAAATGTGATGGCTGGGCGTGCGTGGCACGAGACCGCGCCATGCATGCCCGCAAAAGCGCGGTTTGCCGCGAAAAACGGCTCGCAGCGCCACGCGGGGCGTGCCGCGGGCGGTCGCATTCGCCGCAATGCCGGAAGTTGCGAGATGCGCCTCAGGCGATCCTGGAGGCGAATTCGTCCTTGTACGCTTGTGCCGCCGTGACGGCGATCATGTTGAGAACGTCGTCGGCGCTGCAGCCGCGCGAGAGGTCGTTCGCCGGCAGGCGCAGGCCCTGCAGGATGGGGCCGATGGCGATGGCGCCGCCGATACGCTCGGCGATCTTGTAGCCGAGGTTGCCGGCGTCGAGATTGGGGAAGACGAAGACGTTCGCCTTGCCGGCGACGGCCGAGCCCTGTGCCTTGCGCTCGGCGATGGCGGGAACGAAGGCGGCGTCGAACTGCAATTCGCCGTCGATGGCGATGTCTGGTGCGGCGGCCTTGGCCAGCGCCGTCGCCTCCACAACCTTGCTGACATTGCCGTGGCTGGCGCTGCCGGCCGTGGAGAAGGAGAGCATGGCCACGTGCGGCGTTTCGCCGAGAAGGGTCTGGCAGGATCTCGCCGAGGCGACGGCGATCTCCGATAGCTGCTCGGCGTCGGGATCGATGACGAGGCCGCAATCGGCGAAGATGAGCGCGCCCTTGCGGGTGTGATGCTCAGCGCAGAAGAGCATCAGGAAGAAGCTGGAGACGAGCTTGCAGCCGGGCTCCACGCCGATGATCTGGATGGCGGCGCGGACCGTGTCGGCCGTCGTGGCGACGGCGCCGGCGAGCGTGCCGTCGGCATGGCCGAGGCGCACCAGAAGGGCGGCGTAGTTGAGGGGCTCGCGCACCTTTTCGCGCGCCTCCTCCATGGTGACGCCCTTCTTGCGTCGAAGCTCGAAATAGGCGGCGGCAAATTCGTCGATGAGCGGCGAGGTGTCGGGATCGTGGATGGCGAGTTCGGCCGGATCGCCGCCGGCGGCGCGCACCTTCTCGGCCACCTTTTCGGCGTTGCCGACGAGGATGACCTTGGCGACACCCTCGCGCATGGCGCGGAGTGCGCCTTCCACGACGCGCTCGTCCTCGCCCTCGGCGAGGGCGATCGTCCTGCCGCCGAGCGCGGCCTTGGCAAGGATTTCGCGCAGAGGCTTCATGGTTTCCTGGGCGTTCGCCGGAAAGGGCGGGCGGCGCCGCAGCGCCGCCCGGGTTTCGTTACGCCGAGCGCTGCTGGCGCATGTCGGCCGGGTCGATGCCGGCCACGACCACCGGCTTCTTCATGGCGTCGCGGCGGAAAGGCTCGCCGAGCTCCTGGTTGAGGACGGCCTCGATGAAGGTGGTCTTGCCGGCCTTCTGAGCCTCCAGGGCCTCGTGCAGGGCGTGGGTGAGCTCTTCCATCGTCGTCGCCGTGACGCCGATCAAGCCGCAGCCCTCGGCGACGCGCGCATAGGAAAGATGCGGGTCGAGCTCGGTGCCGACGAAGTTGTCGTCGTACCACAGCGTCGTGTTCCGCTTTTCCGCGCCCCACTGGTAGTTGCGGAAGACCACCATGGTGATCGCCGGCCATTCCTCACGCCCGATCGCCGACATCTCGTTCATGGAGATGCCGAAGGCGCCGTCGCCGGCAAAGCCGACCACCGGGGTCTCCGGCGTGCCGATCTTGGCGCCGATGATCGCCGGGAAGCCGTAGCCGCAGGGGCCGAACAGGCCCGGCGCGAGATATTTCCGGCCCTGGTCGAAATCGGGATAGGCGTTGCCGATGGCGCAGTTGTTGCCGATGTCGGTGGAGATGATGGCATCGCGCGGCAGGGCCTGCTGGATGGCCCGCCAGGCCATGCGCGGGCTCATCCGCTCCGGCTGGCGCGTGCGGGCGCGCTCGTTCCAGTCCGTGCCCGGATCGTCGTCCTCATGGTCCATGGAGGAGAGCTGCTGCAGCCAGCGCGAGCGCGTCTCGGAGATGAGGTCGCGACGCTCCTTGCGCTGATGCTCGCCCGCCGAGGCGTCGAGCCGGGCAAGGATCTCCTCGGCCACCATCTTGGCATCGCCCTGGATGCCCACGGCGACCTTCTTGGTCAGACCGATGCGGTCGGCATTGATGTCGACCTGGATCAGCTTGGCGTCCTTCGGCCAGTAGTCGATGCCGTAGCCGGGCAGGGTGGAGAACGGGTTGAGACGCGTGCCAAGGGCGAGCACCACGTCGGCCTTGGAGATCAGCTCCATGGCGGCCTTGGAGCCGTTGTAGCCGAGCGGGCCGACGGCGAGCGGATGGCTGCCGGGGAAGGCGTCGTTGTGCTGGTAGTTGCAGCAGACGGGCGCTTCCAGACGCTCGGCAAGCTCGCGCGAGGCATCGATCGCGCCGGCAAGCACCACGCCGGCGCCGTTCAGCATGACCGGGAACTTCGCCTCGGACAGCAGCTTTGCGGCCTCCGTGATCGCCGCGTCGCCGCCGGAGGGGCGCTCGAGCGTGATGATCTGCGGCAGCTCGATGTCGACGACCTGGGTCCAGAAATCGCGCGGCACGTTGATCTGCGCGGGGGCGGAGCGGCGCCAGGCGTTCTCGATCACCCGGTTCAGCACCTCGGCGATGCGGGAGGCGTCGCGCACCTCCTCCTGATAGGAGACGCAGTCCTTGAACAGCGCCATCTGCTCCATTTCCTGGAAGCCGCCCTGGCCGATGGTCTTGTTGGCCGCCTGCGGCGTCACCAGCAGCATCGGCGTGTGGTTCCAGTAGGCGGTCTTGACCGCCGTGACGAAGTTGGTGATGCCCGGGCCGTTCTGGGCGATGCACATGCCCATCTTGCCGGTGGCGCGGGTATAGCCGTCGCACATATAGCCGGCGTTGCACTCATGGGCGCAGTCCCAGAAGGTGATGCCGGCTTTCGGGAAGAGGTCGGAGATCGGCATCATCGCCGATCCGATGATGCCAAAGGCCTGTTCGATGCCATGCATCTGCAGGACTTTGATGAACGCTTCTTCCGTCGTCATTTTCATTTCTGGAAAACCTTTCGCTCAACCGTGAGGGTGCGCGGCGGGGGCCGCGCACCGGAAATTTCGTCCGGATGCCTTCTCAGGCCGCCTTGAGGAGGCCCGGCGCCTGGCTCGGAACGTCGGCGACCGCCACGCCCGCCGCTTCAAGCGCCTTTCGCTTGGAGGCATAGTCACCCTTGCCGCCGGAGACGATGGCGCCGGCATGGCCCATCTTCTTGCCCGGAGGCGAGGCCCGACCGGCGATGAAGGCGGCCACGGGCTTGTTCATCCCGCTTGCGTATTCGGCCGCTTCCTCCTCCGCCGATCCGCCGATTTCTCCGCAGATGACCACGGCGTCGGTCCTGTCGTCCTCGTCGAGGAACTGCAGTGCGTCTTTCGTCGTCGTCCCGATCATCGGATCGCCGCCGACGCCATAGAAGACGGAGATGCCCATCCCGGCTTGGACCAGATTGAGGCAGAGAAGGGTGCCAAGCGAGCCGGAGCGCGAGATGACGCCGACACGGCCGGGCTTGAACACCCGGTCGTTGAAGGCCGGCATGATGCCCGCGAAGGTCTCACCGGGCGTGACGAGGCCGGCCGTGTTCGGCCCAACGATGCGCGTGCCGCTCGCCTTCGCGGCGGCGTGCATCTCCATCACGTCATGGGCGGGGATGTGTTCCGTCAGGCAGATAACGAGCTTTGCCCCCGCCTCGCAGGCGTCGATCGCGGCCGCCCTGGCGCCCATCGGCGGCACGAACATCAGCGCGACGTCGAAGGGGGTCTCGCCCGCCGCGTCGCGGGCGCTCGCATAGATCGGGCGGCCGAGATGCTCGGTGCCGGCCTTCCTCGGATTGACGCCGGCCACGACGGTGGCGCCGTAATCGATCATCGCCTGCGTCCAGAAGGTGCCCTGCTTGCCGGTCATGCCCTGGACGAGGATGGAATGGTGCTTGCGCAAGATCATGCTGCGGCCTCCCGGGCGGCGTCGACGGCTTTTCTGACGGCGTCGTCCATAAGGTCGGCGGGCTTGATGCCGAGCTCGCGCTCGACCAGAGCGACGGCTTCGTCCTCGCCCGTTCCGTGGATGGTGAAGAAGACGGGAATGTCCGGATCAAGCGCCTTCCAGGCCTTGACCACGCCGTCGGCCATGACGTCGGTGCGGGCGAAGGCGCCGCAGAAATTGACGAGGAGGCTGCGGATGTTCGGGTTCTTCAGGAGGATGGAGAGCGCGGTCTCGGCCTTGGTGTAGGCCTCGCCGCCGATCTCCAGGAAGTTGGCCGGCTCGCCGCCGTAATGGGTGATGGCGTCCATCGTCGTCATCGTCAGGCCGGCGCCGTTGGCAAGGACGCCCACTGATCCCGAGAGCTCGATGTATTTGAGGCCGGCGGCGGCGGCTTCCGCCTCCAGATCCGTCATCTTCTGCGGCGCGGCCTTCTCCGACAGCTCTTCCTGGCGCGGCCCGGCGCTGTCGTCGATCGTCAGCTTGCAATCGAGAGCGACGATCCTGCCGTCCTCGGTGAGGCAGAGCGGATTGATCTCCACCAGCTCGGCGTCGACCTCGCGGTAGAGCCCATAGAGCCTGACGAGGGTGTCGACGACGGCCTCCTCGGCCCCGCCGAGATCGAGCCCGGCGATGCCCTTCCTCGCGGCTTCCGGCGAAAGGCCTTCATTGATGCCGACGGGGATGCGGCGCATGGCGTTCGGATCGCGCTCGGCGGCTTCCTCCACATCCATGCCGCCCATGGTGGAGAAGAGGACGACCGGCGAGCGGGCGGCGTTGTCGTCGAGCACGGCGGCGTAGAATTCGCGCGCGATCGGGACCTGCGCCTCCACCAGGAGCCGGTCGATCTTCCAGCCGTCGATCGACATGCCGAGGATGGCGCCGGCGTGACTTCTGGCTTCCTCGGGGCTGGCGGCGAGCTTGATGCCGCCGGCCTTGCCGCGCTTGCCGGTCGGGGCCTGCGCCTTCACCACGCAGGGGCCGATCTTCTCGGCGGCGCGCGCCGCCTCTTCGGGGGTGGCGGCGAGGATGCCCTCCGGTACCGGAATGCCGGCGCCGGCGAGCAGCGGCTTGGCCGCATGTTCTTCAAAATTCATGGCTTGGCCTCACGCGCCGTACTTTTCCAGGTAGGCGCCGAAAAGGGCGACCTCGGATGGTTTGTCTTCCGCGATGGTGGTCACGAGATGGGTGATGTTGACGAAATGGCGCCAGTTGAGGTTCTCCGAGATGGTGTTGCCCGCCCAGGTGCCGCCGCCCATGGAGAGCGTGAAGGGCAGGCAGTTCTCGAAGGAGCCGCCGTTGCCGAAGGTATGCGCCTGGTTGACGAGGACGCGCACGACGTCGGTCGTGGCGGCGAGGTCGGCCGCATGGGCGGGATCGGCGGTGTGGATGCCCACCGAATGGCCCTTGCCCTTCACTTCCAGGATGGCGGCGACGATGCGCTTGGCGTCCTCGAAGTCTTTGGCGCGGTAGACGGTCAGCACCAGCGAGAGCTTTTCGTCGGCGAAGGAGTTGCGCCCGCCGACTTTGTCTTCCTCCACCATGAAGAAGCGGCACTTTTCCGCTTCCGCCGGCAGGCCCATGGCGCGGGCGGAGACGTCGGCGTCCTTGGCGATGACCTTGCGGTTGAGATGGCCGTCTTCCCAAAGGGTGGCGGCGATCTTCTCCTTCTCCTGCGGCGAGGCGCGCCAGCCGCCGGCCTTTTGCAGCGCGGCGATGGCTTCCTCGTAGACCTTGTCGAGAATGACGAGGGCGTTCTCGGAGGAGCAGGAGGTGGCGTTGTCGAAGACCTTCGAGGCGCAGATCTTCTGCGCGGCGTCGTCGAGATCGGCGCTGTCGTCGATGATGACGGGCACGTTGCCGGCGCCGACGCCGATCGCCACCTTGCCGGTCTTCATCGCGCGCTGGACGTTGTTCTGGCTGCCGGTGACGACGATGAGGTCGGCACGCTCCATCAGGGCCTGGGTGGATTCCTTGGAGACGGGCGGCGGCAGGATCTGGACGAGATCCTCCGGATGGCCGGCCTTCTTCAGCTCCGCGCGCATCAGCTCCACGGTTTTCGCCGTCGTCTTGGCGCCAGCCGGGGAGGGGGCGATGATGACGGCGTTGCCGCCCTTGAGGGCCATCATCGCCTTGTTGACGGGCGTGGCGGCCGGATTGGTGGAGGGGCAGACGGCGGCGACGACGCCGACCGGCTTGCCGTATTTGACGAGGCCGCGCTCCGGCTCCTCGGAGATGACGCCGACGCTGCGCTCGCGCATGAGGTCGCGCAGGGTGCCGAAGGTCTTGCGGGTGTTCTTGATGACCTTCGATTCCACGTCGCCGAGGCCGGTATCCTCGACGGCGAGCTCGGCGAGCATGCGCGCGTTCTGCGGCTTGTAGATCGACCAGGCGAGGGCGGTGACGGCCTCGTCGACACGGGCCTGGTCGGTGTTCTCGTACGCGTCCATCGCACGCCGGGCCCGCGCCACGAGCTCGGTGACGGTCTGGGTCGGATCGTCTCTCAACGGTACGGTCTTGGTTGCGGTGGCCACGTCGTTTTCTCCTTGTTGTCTTGCGAAGGCGCGGGGAGGGGCTTTGCGCCCGTCAGTCCATCAGCGCCTTCTGCACTTCGGTGCCGCGGATCTCGCTGATCACGCTGGTGATGATCGCCAGGATGCCAAGTCCGAGAAGGACCGCCGCGATCGGCCGGTTGAAGAAGCCCATCGGATCGAAATCCATGAGCTGCATCGACTTGGCGAAGGCCGATTCACCGAGCTCGCCGAGAATGAGGCCGAGGACGATGCCGGCGGCGGAATAGCCCGTCGTCTTGATGAGGTATCCAAGCACCCCGGCGATGAACATGACCCAGACGTCGATCATCAGGTTGCGGAGGCCGTAGGCGCCGACCGTCGCGAGGATGAGGATGCCGGGGGCGAGCCAGCGGAAGGGGATGCGCAGGATGTGCACGACCGTCTTCGTCTGCAGCCAGCCGAGGCCGATGATGGCGACATTGGCCCAGAACATCGCGGCGAAGGTCACCCAGACGAGGTCGTGGGAGTTGATGAAGATCAGCGGGCCCGGCTCCATGCCGTGGATCTGGAAGATGCCCATGATCATCGCCGTCAGCGCGCCGCCGGGCAGGCCGAGGGCGAGAAGCGGGATCATCGCCGCGCCCGTCGCCGCGTTGTTGGCCGTCTCCGAGGCGACGACGCCTTCCAGTTCGCCCTTGCCGAAATTGGCCCGGTTCTTCGACCAGCGCTGCGCCTGGCTGTAGCCGAGGAAGGCGGCGAGCGTGGCGCCGATTCCCGGCAGGACGCCGGAGAAGAAGCCGATGAAGATCGAGCGGATCATGGTGAAGCGCACCTGCCAGAACTCCGACAGGCTGGGAAAATCGAGCGAGGCCTTCGGCCGCTCGCGCGTTCCCTTGGAGATGGAGACCGACTGGCTCAGCACCTCCGAGACGGCGAAGAAGCCGAGGATCAGCGGGATGAAGTGAATGCCGGCGGAGAGGTAGTAGGAGGAATATTCCCAGCCGAAGATGCTGCCCTCGTTGAAGCGCGGGATTCCGGCAACCGGATCGGTGCCGATGGTGGCGATGAGAAGGCCCACGAAGACCGACAGCCAACCTTTCCAGAGCGTCTGAGCCCCGATCGAGGCGGAGACCGCAAGGCCGAAGAAGATAAGGGCGAAGATCTCCTGCGGGCCGAAGGCGCGGATGGCGAAGGAGGCGATGGCGCCGGTCGCCGTCATCATCAGGATGGCCGAGGCGACGCCGCCGATCGCCGAGCACATGACGGCGGCGCCGATGGCCTTTCCGGCCTGCCCCTTCTGCGTCATCGGATAACCGTCGAAACAGGTTGGAGCGTTTTCCGGCGCGCCGGGAATGTTGAACAGGATCGCCGTGATCGCTCCGCCGAAAACGCCGGCGCAGTAGATGACGGAGAACATCATCACCGCCTCGGTCGGGTTCATGCTCGCCGTGAAGGGCAGGAGCACGGCGCCGAGCGTCAGCATGTTGACGCCCGGGATGGCGCCGAAAAGCATGCCGCCGACGAGGCCGAGGAAGAAGATCAGCGTGGCGTGATAGCTGCCGAAAAGGGCAAGCGTGCCGTCGAGAAAGGATTCCACGTTTCGTCCCTCAAAGACCCATTCGGGCAAAGCCGATGATGGCGTTGTTCACCTCGTAGAAGCCGTCGAGACGGCCGTTCGGCAGGGCGACGAAAAAGAAGCGCGTGAACAGGAGGAGAAAGAGCGCGTAGACGATGAGCGTCACGCCGGCGATCGCCAGGGGCGAGCGCACCTCCAGAAGCAGCATCAGCGTGATGACGAAGAGCGGAGCGGCGACGTAAAAGCCGATCCACGGCGAGACGTAGAGAAAGAGAAAGGGCAGGGCGAAGATCGCCAGCCGCTGGACGACGCGGTGCGCCCCGGTATGCGTCTCTTTCGCGGCCGCCGGCGCCGGCTCCGCCAGGTCATGGCCTGCGAGCTTGTAGAGGAGCTGACCGGTCGCGCCGAGCGCCATCAGGATGCAGATGGTCCTCGGCCAGCCAGCGGCACCGGGCGGATAACCGACGATGTCCTTGGCGAAATAGATCGTCTGCCAGTAGGCGAAGCCGGCGATGGCGAGCCAGACCAGCCATTCGATGATGGGGCCCTTGAAACGCTCGATCTGGGAAGGGCGCGCGGCGGTGGCGGTTTCCATCCGATTGCCTTGCCTGTCCTCGGGGGGGAACGGCGGAGCCGCAGGCTCCGCCGAGGTGGCAAAACGCTCGCTCATAGACCGAGCTTCTCGTACATTTCCTTGTAGGCCTTGGCGGAATTATTGATCAGAGCCACCGCGCCCTTGTGATCGCGGAAGGAGTCGATCACGTCCATGTACTTGTCCTTGTTGAACTTCGTGTAGGCCTCCGTCTCGAAGGCGGCCTTGCAGACATTCTCAAGGAAGGCGATCCGGTCCTCGGGAACGCCGCTCTTCACGTAGAAGCCGCGGAAGCGGGTCAGCGGGTCGAAATCGGCCCCCACTTCCTTGGAGGTGGGCGTGTCGGCGAAGAGCTCCGGGCGCTCGTCGAGGAAGGTGAGGATCGGCTTCATCTGGTCGGCCTGGATGAAGTTCCTGACGTCGCCCGGCTGCTCGAAGAGCGCGTCGACATGGCCGCCGATCAGCGCGCCGTAGCGCTCGGCCGGCTTGTCGAAGGGGATCTGCTTGAACTTGAGGCCGGTCGATTCCTCGAGCTGGGCCATGGTGATCCGCTCCATGGACTGCACCTTGCCGAGATTGGCGACGGTGACCTCACCGGGATGCGCCTCGGCGTAGGCGACGAAGCTCTTCCAGTCGGAGAAGCGGTCGTCGTCGGAGCGGATGTAGATCTGATTGAAGGTGATCTGCGTCATGCAGATCGGGCTCCAGTCCTCGGCCGGGTTTTCCTTGATGTCGCCGGAAGCGTAGGCGGAGACGGCGTCGTCGATCGCCTCCATGATGGTGTAGCCATCCGGGCGGGCCAGCATGAAATCGGGGATGGCCGCAGTGCCGCCGCCACCCGGCTTGTTGACGATCTGGAAGGTGAGGCCCGCGACCTTCTCGGCCGCATCGGCCCAGGCGCGCGCCAGCTGATCCGAGCCGCCGCCGGCGCCGTAGGGCACGATGATGGTGATCGGCCGGTTGCCGTAGCCGTCTGGCTTTTCCAGCATCTCGGCCGCGCCGACCGGCGCGGCGAGCAATGCGAGCCCGCAGGCCCCGATAAAGGTCTTCCTCCATCCGCTCATGGACATTGGCTTCCTCCTGTTGGGCCCGCTCGTTGGATGGCGAGGCCTAGTTATTGGATTTTGATGCTAACAAGCCCAGCCTCCGCCTTGGAAGTGCAAAAACTTGGTGTTAGATTCAGGTTAGTTGAAGTTAGGAGGCGGACATGTCGGTCAGGCGGTGCCGGGCGGTGCAGGCGATCGCCGATCACGGCTCCTTTGCGGCGGCGGCTAGCCGGCTCAATATCACCCAGTCCGCGATCAGCATGCAGGTGACCAGCTTCGAGGAGAGTCTCGGCGTGACGCTGTTCGACCGCTCGCACCGGCCGCCACGGCTGACGGAGGCGGGACGGGTGGTGCTCGCCCATGCGCGCAAGGTCGTCGCCGAGTACGACGCCATGCGCGAGGCGCTGTCGGAGGAATACGCCTATGGCGGGGCGCTCAGGATCGGGGTCATCCCGACCGTTTTGACCAACCTGCTTCCGGCCGGGCTGATGGCGCTGCGCAACCGCGGCACGGCGGCGCCCACCGTGACGGTGATCTCGGCGCTCTCGGGCGATCTGGCGGCCGCGGTGGAGCACGGGGAACTCGATGCCGCGCTCATCCACAAGCCGGCCGAAATGCGGCCGGGTCTCGTCTGGCGGGAGATCAAGCGGCAGAAGATCGTCGTCATCGCCCCCGGCACATCGCGCGAGGCCGATCTCGTCTCGCTGTTCGCCGTGCAGCCCTACATCCGCTTCAACCGCTCCGCCTGGGTGGCGCCGCTCATCGACCGGCGCCTGCGCGAAATGCAGCTGGAACCGACCACCACGGCAGAACTGCAGTCGATCGACGCCATCCGGCTTCTCGTCAGCCTCGGCTTCGGCGTCTCGATCATTCCGGCGGTGGCGGAGGGCGGCGACGACCCTTCCGTGCGCACGCTCGAATTCGGCGATCCGCCGCTGTTCCGCACCATCGGCTTCCTGATGCATGCCTCGCTCGCCGACCGGCCGGTGGCGCGCATCGTCGGCGACGCCTTCGAGAAGGCGGCGCATCACCAGCCCTCGTAGGTCAGCGCTCGTAGGTCAAGCCGCGGGCGCCCAGCGGGCCAGCGTCTCAGCCGAAGTCGTTCGCCGGCACGATCTCCTCTACCGCAATGCGGCGGAAGGCGGCCTCGATGAAGCAATAGGCGGCGAAGGCGACGAGCCCGATGGCGGTGACGAAGAGGAGGATGGCGCCGAAGGGCAGGTCCTGGATGTAGCTGAGCGCGTCCTCCAGGCCCGGCGCGCTTTGCGCGTCGTAGATGCCGCCGCCATAGAAGGCGAGGATGCCGATGACGATGAAGATCGCGCCGCGGGCGATCAACCCGAAGGAGCAGATCGGCCGCACCAGCCGTGAGGCGGAATCGTCGAGGCGCAGATATTTATCGTAGCCGGCCTTCCAGCCCTTGACGATATGGGCGATGCCGATGCCGACCGGCACGAGCGAGAGGGCAAGCGCCACCCAGCGGCCCCAGCCCTGGCCGAAAAGCCAGCCGAGCCAGCCGCTCGTCGGATCGGAGCCGCCCCCGCCGCTGGAGGTGTCGAGGGTGACCACGATGGTGGCGGCGAAGACGGCGAGCGCCAGATGGATGAGCCCGCTGCAGAAGAGGCTGAAGCGGATGAGAAGCCCCTTGGCGTCGAGGCCGTGATTGTCCACATCGCCGAGCGCCTGGGCGAAGCGCCAAAGGGCAAAGGCGAGAAGGCCGAGCCCCACGATGGCGAGAAGCACCCCGCCGAGCGGCTGGTGGAAGAGCTGCTTCAGCGCGCCCTGCGTGTCCTGCGCATCGGTGGAGCCGATGGCGGCGAGGACGGCGAAGCCGCCGACGATGAGATAGACCATGCCTCGCGCGGCATATCCGGCGCGGGCTCCCCATCTCAGCGATTGCGAAGGTGTCGTGGCGATGACGCGGCTCCCCGGTTGTACCCGCCTGCAACGCCGCTCCGGCGAAAGCAGTTCCGCACTCCGCGGGGAACATCGCTCGGCGATCCCGCTTCCCCAAGTCCTCTATATGAATATTCTTCCGGTCACGCCTCTCTAGAGAGTGGCTGCAAAAGCGAGAAGGGCGGCAGGGACACGTACGCCGGGTGCATTGCTTGGGCTTTCAGCGAGATGAGGGGCTTTCTGTCGTGATAGGGCCGAAGGGCAGCTGAATTCTTCGGCTCGCTGCTCCGACGAAATCCATTCTCCTCTATAGGAGTTGACGACCCTTGCGGCTTGCGTCAGCTTTCATCGCCCAATTCCCCCTGACGGGCATTTTCTGGAGGGCGCGTGACGGACAAGAGCGACAGTCCCGAGACCCGGGAGGGCAAGGCCAAGCACCGGCTCATCTCCGAACGTCTCCTGTCGGAGATCGAAATCGGCAAGTGGCGGCCCGGTGACCAGCTTCCCTCCGAGGAGCAGCTCGCGGCCGAGACGAGTGCCAGCCTCGGGACGGTGCAGCGGGCGCTCCGCAACCTCGTCGAGACAGGGGTGGTGGAGCGCCATCACGGTCGCGGCACCTTCGTCTCGGGAGCGCGCGCCCCGGAGCGGCATCTGAGGCATTTCCGCTTCCTCGCCGAGGGCGGCGCGCAGCTCCTGCCGGTCTATTTCAACATCCTGGAGATCGATACGACCGAGGAGAACGGGCCCTGGCAGGCCTTTCTCTGCGGGACGAGCTTCGTGCGCATCCGCCGCATCGCCTCCGTCAACCGGGAATTCGAGGCCTTCAGCGAAGTCTACCTGCCGGCCGACCGCTTCGGCGAGGTCGCGCGCATGAAAGGCTCCATGCTCGACGGCGTCTCCATCCGCGACATGCTCGCCGAGCGCTTCAACGCGCCGACGCTCAACATCCGCCAGACGATGCTGTGCCAGGCGCTGCCGCCGCGCGTGACGCGGCTCATCGGCGTGCCGGCCGGCCAGTACGGCATCGTCTGGTCGATCTGCGGCATGAGCTACCGCGACGCGCCGGTGACCTGGCAGCGCATCTTCCTGCCGCCGAGCGACCGCGTCCTGGAGATCGCGCCTCCACGACACTGGTGAACGCCTTCAAGTGAGCCCGGTCTGCCCGGACCGAAAACCCAACCGGCTGCGCCTTCGGCGCCGCCCAGAGCCAGGAACAGGTCAGTCCCGTGAACGAGAACAATGCCGAGAAGCGGCCAAGCCGCCGGCCCTGGGAGGATATGGACAGCGGCGTCATCCGCGCCCCGATCGCCGCCTGCGATCTCGGCCATGCGCGCATTGCGCCGACCGGCGCCTTCGAGGCGGGCTCCTACGCCTCCTTCATGCTGACCTATACGGCCGGCACCTTCGGGATCGACGATTCCGGCAGCCTGCGCGTCTGCTTCCGCTTCGCCTCCGACCAGGGCAACCCGCAGTTCGACAATCCGTCGGGGCCCAATTTCTGCACGGTGGAGGCCTCCAACGGCGCCGTCCTGCAGCTGAGATGGGATCCGAAAGGCAATGTGCGGCCCTGGGACCGCACGCTGTGGATCAAGGTGGTGAAGGGCTACCTGAAGGAAGGCGACCGGATCGTCATCCGCTTCGGCGTGACCGACCATGGCGGGCCGGGCATGCGCCTGCAGACCTTCTGCGAGGAGACGTTCGAATTCCGCGTCCTCGTCGATCCGATCGCCACCTTCAATTTCCAGACCCTGCCCGAGCAGCCGATGATCTCCATCGTGCCCGGCCGGCCGGAGCGCTATGTCGCCGTCCTGCCGACGCGGCGGCGGGTGGGCGAGACGTTCGCCCTCAAGGTCAAGGGCGAGGACAAATGGGGCAATCCCTCCGACCGCTGCGAGGCGCGGCTGAAGGTGGAGGCGGTGGGTCCGATCGAGGGCCTGCCGGAGAAGATCGAGCTGCGGCCCGGCCCCTTCGCTTTCGAGTTCGGCGGGCTGTCGCTCGCAAGAGCGGGCGAGGCGGCCGTCCGCCTCCGGGACGAGGCGGGCAACGTCCTCGCCGAGACCAATCCGCTCGTCGTGGAGGACACGTCGCTGGTGCATTTCTGGGGCGATATCCACGGCCAGTCGGAAGAAACGATCGGGACGGGGTCGGCGCGGGCGTATTTTTCCTTCGCGCGCGAGCGCGCCTTCGTTGACGTCTGCGGACACCAGGGCAACGACTTCCAGATCAGCGACGCATTCTGGGACGAGCTCAACCGCATCACCGAGGCATTCGACGAGCCGGGCCGCTATGTCGCCCTGCCGGGCTACGAATGGTCCGGCAACACGGCGCTCGGCGGGGACCGCAACGTCTTCTTCCCCACCGAGGACCGGATCATCCGGCGTTCCTCGCACGCCCTCATCGAGGATCGCGCCACCGCCGGATACGACTGCACCACGGCCGGCGAATTGTTCGAGGCCTTCGCCGAGGCGGGCGAGTTCGACGTCGTCTGCTTTGCCCATTGCGGCGGGCGCTACGCCGATATCGGGCTCGCCCATGACGGGCGCTTCGAGAAGTCGGTGGAGGTGCATTCCTCCTGGGGCACCTTCGAGTGGCTCCTCGCCGATGCGCTGAAGTTCGGCTACCGCGTCGGCGTCGTCGCCAACTCCGACGGGCACAAGGGAAGGCCGGGGGCGAGCTATCCCGGCGCCGGCAAGTTCGGCGCCATCGGGGGGCTCACCTGCTACCTGATGGAGGAGCTGTCGCGCCCCGCGCTCCTCGACTGCCTCAGGAAGCGCCACCATTACGGCACGACGGGCGGGCCGGGCGGCCGGCCGGTCATCGACCTTGCGGCGCGCTTTTCGGCCACCGGCACGCTCTATCACGACGACCCGGCCCTCGTTGCCGCCGAGGGCAGGCCGGCGCGCGAGGCGCTGATGGGCGACCTCGTCCACCTGCCCGAAGGCGAGGCGGAGCTTTCGGTCTCCGTCCTCGCCAGCTCGCCGATCGAGCGGGTCGATATCTTCAACGGCGCCGAGCTCGTCGAGACGATCCGCCCCTTCGCGGACGCCGATCTCGGGGCGCGCATCCGTCTTCTGTGGGAGGGCGCGGAATATCGCGGCCGCTTCCGCGAGGTGATCTGGGACGGCACGGCGACGTTCGAGGGCAACCGCATCCTTTCCGCCCGCCCGGTCAACTTCCTCAACCGCGACAAGACGCTGGAGCGACAGGGCCCTGACGGGCTCTTCTGGAAGGCGCTGACGACGGGCAATTTCGGCGGCTTCGACGTCAGCCTTGAGAGCGCCGAGGCGGGTGTCCTCAGCCTGAAGACGCCCCTCGTCTCCTTCGAGGTGCCGCTCGCCGAGATCGGCTACGAGGACCGTGTCTTCGACAACTCCGGCGAGCTGCCGCGCTTCGTGAAGGTCTTCCGGCTGCCGGAAGAGAACCCGCATCGCCGGCTTTCCTTCACGAAGAAGGTGCCGCTCCGGCCCGAGGGCGACAACGCCGTTTATATCCGGCTCACCCAGGAGGACGGCACGCGGGCCTGGACGAGCCCCGTCTATATCTGGCGCTGAGCCGGGCGGATGGACCCAGCGTCCCGGCCAGCGCTACACTCGCCCCCGATCGTGCGGTGGATGCGATCGCGTGGCGGATACAAGCGGTGGTTGCCAGAGATGCGCAAATTCCTGAAGGTCCTTCACTCCCTCGCCTCATGCGGGCTGATCGGCGGTCTTGCCTGCTACATGATCCTGCTCGTCTATGCGCCGCAGGAGAGCGCCGAGACCTACGCCGATCTGAGGCAGGCGATCGCGGCCATCAGCGACTACATTCTTCTGCCCTCGCTGGCGGTGGCACTGGTTTCCGGTCTTCTGTCGATGGCCGTCCACCGGCCCTATCAGGACAAGGGCTGGGCGCTGCTGAAGGCGGCCTTCGGCATCCTGATGTTCAAGGGTGTGCTCGTCGTCATCGGCGCGAATGCCGGCTACGCCGCCAGCATCTCGCGCAGGCTTGCCGATGGCGAGCCTGTGGCCGGGCTGCTCGCCAAGGCGATCGAGCATGAATGGGCGACGCTGTGGATCGTCATGGCGCTCTCGGTCTTCAATGTCGTGCTGGGGGTCTGGCGCCCGAAACTGTCGCGCCGCGCGCGGGCGGAGGCGCGGCGCGCGCCGCAACGCGACTCGGCGGAAGAGGCGGTCGCCGAGGAGGAAGAGAGCCGGGCAGCGGCCTAGGCGGCCCTGCGCTTGGGCGCCGGCACCGGATAGCCCTGCCGCTCCTCCATGGCGTAGCGCACCAGCGCGCCGAAGCGGTAGAGGCCGTGGACGAACTTGCCGTAGGGCATCGTCAGGAAGAAGCCGAAGACGAAGCCGAGATGGACCGCGAGCAGCGTGCCCATGAGCGGCGTGGCACGCAGGAAAAGCAGCAGGAGCCCGGTCGCGCCGATGGCGAAGAGCATCGCCAGGAAGGCGACATCCATGCCGAAACGGGAGGTGTCGGTCATCGTCTTGTCGCGCGTCTTCTTGGCGCGCATCAGGCCGAGCGGCCCGACCACCAGGCCGATGCCGCCGAGGGTGCCGAGGACGACCGGCAGGCTGTACCAGGAATAGGGCGCCTCCCAGCCGAAGGCATAGTGGAAGAAGGTCGCCGTGAGGGTGGAGGCGAAGCAGGCGAGGAAGCCGTAGAAGGTGGCGTGGTGGTAGTGGCGGCGCATATCCGTCGGCTGTTCGTCCTCGTTCATGCAGCCGACGCCGCCGCCGTCGAGATAGCGCAGCCGGCCGGCATCGCGGATCGCCTGCCAGACCGACAGGCCCTGCGGGCGAGTGCCGCCGGCGCCGATATCGGCCCAGAAGGCGCGAAAGCCCATGACCAACGCCACGACGGCATAGAGGAAGGCCGCGCCGAAAAGCCATGCCATCGCCGCATGCGGCATGATCCGGTAGAAGGCGCCTTCGCCGTGATGGGCCGAAAACAGCACGCCCGCATCCGTCCATGCCGCAAAGCCGAAGATGAAGGCGGCGACGGAGAACGCGGCGACGAGGGCGATGGCGAGCCCGTTGCGCTCGAAGAGCGGCGCCAGCGCCCGCGGCCAGGCATAGAGCCCGTAGGAGCCTGAGCGCACCTTCGACAGGGTCTTCGGCACGTTGACGGCGAATTCGTGCGGCGGGGCGTACTGGCAGTCGAAGTAGCAGGCGCCGCACTGGTGGCAGAGATTGGCGAGGTAGTTGAGGTCTCCCTGCGCGAAGGAGCGGCGCTTCTCCATCGCCGGAAAGACGGCGCACAGCCCCTCGCAATAGCGGCAGGCATTGCAGATCCGCATCAGGCGGTCGGCTTCGGCGAGATCCTCAGTTGCGTGCATGTTGTCCTGCTTCCCGGCCCGCGACGCGGCCGAATACGGCGCCGATGGTCATGCCGATGCCGGCGAGGTAGCCCTTGCCAAGCACGTTCCCGGCCATGATCTCGCCGGCGGCGAACATGTTGGGGGAGGGGGCGCTGCCCTCCATGATCATGCGGGCATTCCGGTCCACGCGCACGCCGAGATAGGTGAAGGTGATGCCGGGCCGCAGCGGATAGGCGTAGTAGGGCGGCTCGGAAATGGTCCGCGCCCAATGCGTCTTCTCCGGCGAGAGCCCTTCGGTGCGGCAATCGTCCAGCGCGGCCGGATCGAAACTGCCGGGCTTCACCGCGCCGTTGAAGGTCTCGATCGTGGCGCGAAGCCTTGCCGCGTCGAGCTGGAGCTTTGCCGCCAGCTCTTCCAAAGAGCCTGCCTCGATGGGCGGGAAGATCGACGGCATGAACCGGTCGATCGAGCGGCTGTCGATGATGGCGTAGGCGATCTGGTCGGGCTGGGCGGCGACGAGGCGGCCCCAGATGGCATAGCGCTTGGGCCAGAAATCCTCGCCCTCGTCATAGAAGCGCTCACCGTCGCGGTTGACGACGATGCCGAAGACGACGCAGTCGAGCCGGGTTGAGATGCCGCCGTCGAATTTCGGGGCGCGGGCGTCGATGGCGACGGCGTGGCACTGGCGCGGATCGCCGATCGATTTCACCCCGGCGTCGAGGAGAAGCCGCAGAACGGCGCCGCGGTTATAGGCGGTGCCGCGAATGAGGAAATTCTCCGCTTCCGGGCCCCAGGCCTCCTTCAGCCATTCGATATTGGCCTCAAAGCCGCCGGCCGCGCCGACGAAGGCCTTCGCCTTCACCCGGTAATCGCGCCCGCCATGGGCGACGGTGGCGGAACGGAAGACGCCGTCCTCGATCTCCAGTCCGGTCAGAGGGGCATCGTAGACCACCTTGACGCCCAGCCGGCCGGCGCGGCGATAAAGGGCGTTCAGCATGGCCCTGCCGCCGCCGAGGAAGAAGGCGTTGGTGCGGCCGAGGCTGAGCGTGCCGCCGATCGAGGGCTGGAAGCGCACGCCCTGCGCGTTCATGTAGTCCCAGAGCTCCTTGGAGCGGGCGATGGTGAAGCGGGCGAGCTCCTCGTCCGTTTCGCCGCCGGTGACGCGCAGAAGATCCTCCCACAGCTCCTCCTCCGGATAGGGCCCGGTGAGGACCTCGTTGGCCTCGTCATGGGCGCAGCGGAGGTTGCGGGTGTGGCGGGTGTTGCCACCCCGATAGAATTTCGGCGCGGCCTCGACGACGAGGACGCTGGCGCCGGACCATGCGGCTTCGATCGCGGCGCAAAGGGCCGCATTCCCGCCACCGGCGACAAGGACGTCCCAGGAACGCGAGAAGAGTTCTGAAGGCTCCGGCAAAGGCTCTGCGTCTCTGACGTTTCTACGATGTATGCGGATGTATACAGGAAAAAAGCCAAGTCAAGCCAGCGGCCTCGCGCGCGCTCGACGCGAGGCCGTGAGGTGGCCCGAATGCGGGTTCACCTCAGGCCAGGTTGTCGGTTGCGGTCTCCGCCAAGAGGTCCTCGCGCATCAGCTTGAGGCGGGCGCGCTGGGCATTGTGGATGTGCACGCGGGCGGCAGCCTCGGCTGTCTGCGGATCGCGCGCGGCGATCGCGTCGATGATGGCCGTGTGCTCGCGATGCGCCGTCTCATAGCGGCCTGCGACACGCAGGCTGGTGCCGCCGAGAAGGGTGAGGGAATCGCGCAGCCCGAGAAGCGAGCGTTCCAGATAGCGGTTGTGTGCGGCGCGGTAGAGAACGGAATGGAAGAGCCGGTTGAGATCGGCGAGCTTTGTGGGGGAGTCGCGGATCTCGACCTCGGAAGCGACCATCTCCTTCAACTCCTCGATCTCCGCCTCGGAGGCATGGCGCGCGGCAAAGCCGGCGGCCGTGCCTTCCAGCACCTCGCGCAGATCGTAGAGCTCCATCGTCTCCTGGTGATCGAGACGGGAGACCATCGCGCCCTGCCGCGGCACGAACGAGATCAGGCCCTCCGATTCCAGCCGGCGGATCGCCTCGCGGGCAGGGGTGCGGCTGACGCTGAAGCGATCGGCGATCTCGATCTCGCGAA
Organism: Afifella sp. IM 167; assembly: GCF_020144925.1. GTDB lineage: Bacteria > Pseudomonadota > Alphaproteobacteria > Rhizobiales > Afifellaceae > Afifella. The sequence continues at coordinate 322,896 of NZ_NSLC01000001.1, read as the reverse complement.
TGCGGGTGCCGGGCCCGAGGGTGCCGGACTGGATGGCGGATTTCAGCTTCTGATAGGCGTCTTCGCTGCGCGAAATCTTTCCGGTCACATTTGCCTCATGTTGAAAGGCAGATACCTGCCCAGGAAGGCGGCCGCCCGCCGCCATGGAAAATTGTCGGGAGTTCTCAATTCACCTCGGCGAGCTCGCGCGTGGCGGCGGCGCTCTCCAGGGCTGCGATGGCGCTTTCGCGCGCGGCCTGGATATGCCGGCGCATCGCGGCCTCGGCGCCTTCCGGATCACGATTCTTCAGCTGCTGGAGGATCTCCCGGTGGTCTTGCAGCGCGGCCTCGGCGCGGCCCGGCTGGGAGGAAGAGCGCAGGCGATGGATGCGCAGCTGATAATAGACCTCGCCAAGGAGCAGTCGCTTGATGTTGCGGCAGCCGGAGGCATTGGCGATGGCGAAGTGGAAGTCCTCGTCGGCGCTCTTCTGCCGGTAAATGCGGCCGCCGCCGCTCCGGATGGCGCTTCGGTGCTTTTCCAACAGCTCCTCGAGGCTCTTCAGCCAGCGATCGGAGCCGTTGGTGGCGGCGAGGCGCGCGGCCATGCCCTCCATCGCCTCGCGCAGGTAGAAGAGCTCCTTCAACTCCTCCTTGCCGAACTGGATGACGCGCACGCCGATATGCGGGACGCGCGAGACGAGCCGCCCCTCCAGGCGCTGCAGGGCCTCGCGCACGGGACCCCGGCTGACGTTGAGGCGGCGGGCGAGATCGGCCTCCGACAGCTTCTCGCCGGGCTCGAACTCGCCGGAAGTGATGGCCGCCACGACCCGGTCGAATGCCTCCGACGCGAGCGAGGTGGGTCTGATCTGTGTCACCATAGAGCTTTCGCCTCCCGTCGCCCTCATCCGCGCCGCCACCGCCGCCGGCTGGACGCTGCGGGCCCAAGTAAACTCCTGATATCATTCCGTCGCGTGCGATAGCAAAAGCTGATCGTCGCGCCCCGCGAAACGCATAGCGCCGGCAGATCCGTCAACTGTTGACAGTTCTGGATGTGTTTTTGCTGCCTTCCCCTCATCCCGTCCGTGCCTTTTCCGGCCGGTGTTACAGACACAGTTATGTAAAAGAATACAAAGCTCAAGAGATTGGCTCGGGAGCGAAACGCTCAAGCGGTGGCGAACGCGCCGGCAGGTCGCCCCGTGCGCAGAGGCGAGGCTCGCTTCGGCGCCGCCCGCGCTAGTGCGGCGGCACCGGCAAGTTGCATCCGGGACACACCGGATGCGTGGAAAGAGCCGTCTTCAGGTTGAGGAACGTCGTCGCAGCGGCCCCTGATTCGCCTTGCGGTCGCGCATGGGGCCGGGCCCGGGCCGATGCGGGCCTCGGTCTCGCCGCGGCGAGGGTTCGTACGGAGGCGGAGGCGGCCGGTGGCGGAAGGGGTGGCCGGAAGGGCGGCCTGGCGCCTATGGTTTCGGCACGGCCCTGATCGCATAGAGGCGGCAGCGATAGGCCGCGCAGCCGGTCTTCACCGCCGCGTCGTAGCCGGCTTCGAGCCCGATGCCGATCTCTTCCCCGATATCGAAACCCTCGCCGATCTCCTCGCGCAGCTTGCGCACGGCGATGGGGGTGAACGGGCCCTGCAGGGGCACCTGGCCCTTCGATTCATGCCGGCGCCATTGGAGCCCGTAGCGCGAGGTCATGTTGCGGGCGCTGACGAGAAGGGCGCCGCCGGGCCTGAGGACGCGGCGCATTTCGGCAAGGACGCCCTTGCGGTCGGGGACGTGCTCCAGCGTCTGCGACAGGACGACGGCGTCGAGCGAGGCGTCTTCATGGGGAAGACGGCCCTCGGCAAAGCGCACGAGACGCGTCTCGTCGTCCCAGAGGCCTTCGCGCCGCAGCCGCTCCTCGATGAAGCGGATGTTTCCGTCCGACAATTCGGCGATGTCGAGGAAGACGCCCGCCGGCAGGCGCTTCTTCAGGCAGACCGTCGAGGTGCCGCCCCAGGGCATGATTTCGGCGACGCGCGCGCCCGGCGAAAGCTTCGGCAGGAGGTCGAGCTCGCGCTCGCCCGCCTCGGCGTTGCGGCGCGAGACGAAGACGCCGGCGATGGGGGATTTCGCCCAGACCGTATAGCCGCGGAAATCGCCGATCTGCGCCCAGCTCCATTTCGACGGGTCCCATTCGGCGAAGGGATTGTCGGTGTTGGTGATGCGCTTTGCCGGGTAGGCGGGCGCGGGCTTTGCCGGATAGACCATCTCGGCGGGGCGCGAGAACGTCTCCATAGACATGACGGCCTCGACCGGCCGTCGGGGCGCCTTCAGCCGCGGCGCCGTTTCGGCGGCCCGCCCGATGGCGAGCGCACCGATGACGTCGAAGGTCTGGGGCAGCTGAAGCATCTCGCGCAGCGCTTCCGTATCGCCGATGCCGCCGTTCCAGATGGAGGCGAGGCCGCGCAGATGGGCGGAGAGGATCATGTGGTAGGTGGCGGCGGCGACCGACTGCATCACCGAGTAGTTGTTGTGCGTCCAGCCCTTCTGGAAGCATATGAAGATGAGGGCGCTGCATTGGGAAAAATGCGGGTTGCCGCCGGAGATGGCGCGCGCCTCTTCCAGCCTCTCACGGTCCGTGACGACGATGAAATGCCATTGCTGCTGGTTGCAGGAGGAGGGCGCCTCGGTGCCGTCCCTGACGATCGCCTTCAGCGTCTCGGGGTCGATGGAGGAGCCGTCGAACATGCGGCAGGAGGTGCGCGCGGCGAGCATCTGGAGGAGTTCGTCGGCGGATCCGCTGGGCTCTGATGGCGGTCGGGTCAATTCGGCTCCGTTCGTTTGACGCTCGCGCTTGCGGGGCCGGCGCGAAGGTCTGGCAGGGGATGGCGGCGAGGCGCGCTGATCGCGGCGCAAGGCGCGGAGCGCGGATGCGGGCCTTTCAGCCCTCCGCCGGCCGGCGCAGGAAGGCGTCGGCAGCTTCCTCACATGTCACGAAACGGCCGGCCTGCTCAAGGATCGCTCCGATCCGCCGCCCGGCCGGCGGCGAGGTTCGCCCGATGCGGGAGCGGCGCCCGCGCCGAAGGGGCGCGAGCGCTGAGAAGTCAAAGAGCGAAGAGCCGCCTCAGATATTGGCCAGGAGGCCGCCGTCGACCCGCACGACGCTGCCCGTCACATAGGAGGCGAGGCCACTTGCCAGGAAGGAGACGACGGAAGCGTATTCGGCGGGATCGCCGTAGCGGCCGACCGGAATGAGGGCGCAGCTGTCGCGGGAGACCTCGTCGACCGACCGCCCCTCGCGCTCCGCCTTCTTGGAATCGAGGAAGGCGGTTCGCGCCGTGCCGATGCGGCCCGGCACCACCACGTTGACGGTGATGCCGTCCCCGCCGACTTCGCGCGCGAGCGTCTTCGACCATGCCACGAGCGAGGCGCGGAGCGTGTTGGAGAGGCCGAGATTGGGGATCGGCGCGACCACGCCGGAGGAGGTGCTCGTGACGATGCGGCCGAAGCCGCGGGCGCGCATATCCGGCAGAACGGCATCCGTCGCCTGGATCACCGAAAGGACCATGGCGGAAAAGGACTTCGTCCAGAGAGCGGCGTCCTGGCCGGCGACGGGCGTCGGCGGAGGGCCGCCGGTATTGTTGAAGAGGATGTCGATGGGGCCCATCGCGGACTTGATCGACGCCATGACCTCGGCGGCCCGGTCCGACTCGCCCAGATCCCAGACGAAGGTCTCGGCCTCGCCGCCTGCCTCGCGTATCGCCGCCGCCGTCGCCGCAAGGGCGTCCTCGTTGATGTCGCACAGCGCCACCCGCGCGCCTTCGGCGGACAGGCGCGATGCGACGGCGCTTCCAAGCCCGCCCCCGGCACCGAGAACGACAGCGACGCGGTCCTTAATCTCAAGATCCAAGACAAATTCCTCCTTTGTGGAGCCGTGAAACAGTCACCGCGCGCATGTTGCGCGCCGGCGACCGAGACAAGGCGAATGGTTCAGGCAATCACCCAGGCGTCGGCAGGGATCTCGACGAAGACCGTGTCCCCGGTCGAGAATTGCTCGGCCTGCGTCGGCTGGGTGAGGTGCAGCGTCATGGTCCCGTCCGAACGGGGCCTGATGTCATATTCGAACCCGTTGCCGACGAAACGGCGCGCCAGGATCGTCGCCTCCAGGCCCTTGTCGATGCGCTCGGCACGCAGCCGCAGCAGGTCGGGCCTCAGATGGACGCCGGGCGTGCCGCCGCGCGCCTGCACCTCGGCCGGAACGGGGAAGGTGCCGAGCGGCGTCACCAGCCGGGGTTCGCCGCCCTCCGTCTCGTAGGTGGAGGGAATGGCGAGGGAATCGCCGAGGAAACCGGCGGTGAAGGCGCTTGCCGGCTTGAGGTAGAGCGATTCCGGCGCGCCCACTTCCTCGATGACGCCATCGCGGATGATGGCGATGCGGTCGGAGATGGCGAGCGCCTCGGTCTGATCGTGGGTGACGAGGATCGCCGTAATGCCAAGCTCGCGCTGGAGCTTGCGGACCTCACGGCGCATCTGGTCGCGCAGCGAGGCGTCGAGGTTGCTCAGCGGTTCGTCGAGCAGGAGCACGGTCGGCTTGCCGACGATGGCGCGCGCCAGCGCCACGCGCTGCTGCTGGCCGCCGCTCAGGCGGGTTGCCGCGCGATCCTTCAGATGGCCGAGTTCGACGATTTCGAGGGCGGCCTCGGCCAGCTTCTTCGGATCGGCAAGACGCCGCACGCGGGCGGGGAAGGCGACATTCTCCAGCACGCTCATATGCGGCCAGATCGCGTAGGACTGGAAGACCATGCCGATGTTGCGGCGTTCGGGCGGCACGAAGATGCCGCGTGCGCCATCGAGCACCGTCGTCTCGCCCAGCCGTATGCTTCCGCCCTCGGCGTTCTCCAGACCGGCAATGCATCGCAGGAGGGTGGTCTTGCCGCATCCGCTCGGGCCGAGGAGGGTGAAGAACTCGCCCTCGGCGATTTCGAGCGACACCTCCTTGAGAACGGGCGGGGCGTAGCCGTAGCGCTTGACGAGACTGGCGACCGTGATCATCCGGAATTCACCTCGTAAAGGGGAGGGCGTCCCTCGCCGACGAGCCGTATGTTCGTCGCGGCCGCTTCGGCGAGGCGCGCCAGGCAGTCGACGCTGGCACCGGCGATATGGGGGGTCGCCACCAGGTTGGGGACGTCGCGGAACGCGGCGAAGTCGAAGTTCTGCTCGTCCCAGAAGACGTCGATGCCGGCGCCGGCGATGGTGCCCCTGGTGAGCGCTGCAAGGAGCGCGTCGCGGTCGACGACTTCCCCGCGGGCGATGTTGACGAGGAAGGCCTCGGGCCGCATCTGCTCCAGGAAGGCGGCATCGACATAGCCGGTCGTGTGGGCGTTCAGCGGCAGGTGGATCGAGACGTAATCGGCGCGCGCCAGGAGCTCGGCCCGCCGATCGAGCGGGATGGTTTCGGCCAGGTGCGGTTCCGCCCCGTCCAGATTGGTCAGGTCGCGTTTGGTGGCGATGACGGTCATGCCGAAAGCGCGCGCCATGCGGGCGAGTTCGGCGCCCGTGCCGCCGATGCCCACCAGGCCGAGAACCTTGCCCGACAGAATCGTCGTTTCCGGCCGGCCGAGCCGGTTTGCCGCAAGCGCCCGGTCGCTTTCCACGAGCCGCTTGGCGAGCGCCATCATCAGGAAGAATGCGTGTTCGGCGACGGCGATATTGGAACCGGAGACGCTGGAGGGAATGGATGCGACCGGGACACCACGGCTGGCGGCATGCTCGACGCAGACGTTCACCACATGGTGCCCGTAGCGCTGGACGAGGCGCAGCTTCGGCGCCGCATCGATCACCTTGTCGGTGATCGGCACGTCGCGCGTCAGGAATACGTCGACATCGGCGACCTGCGCCTCCAGCGGCTTGCCGAAATCGGCTTCCGCGACGGTGTGCTCCGGCCCCAGTGCCTGGGCGAGCTGGCCGTGCGGATCCAGGCCGGGGGCAGTCTTCAGTATTTTCATCCTTCTTTCCTTCAGGCCTCGCTTCTGACGCCGAGGCGCTTGGTCACGATGTTCGCCGCGACGAGGAGGATGACGAGGAGGGCCATCACCATCACCGTGTAGGCGGCGAGCAGGTTGGAATTGCCGCCCTGCCACATGTCGAGGACGACCACCGAGAACACCTCGTTTCCGGGAGAGATCAGGAAGATCGAGGCGGAATATTCGCGGAACGCACGCAGCGAGGTGTAGACGATCGCCGACAGGATCGTCGGGCCCACCAGGGGCAGGACGATGAGGCGAAGCAGCTGGCCGGTGCCCGCGCCGGAGACGCGGCCGGCTTCCTCCAGCTCGACGTGGAGCTGCATGAGGCCGGAGGAGGTGATGCGCACCGCATAGGGCAGATGCAGGATCACGTAGGCGATGACGAGGATCCAGGGCGTCGCGTAGATGCCGACCGGGACGGCGAGGAAGAACCAGAGCAGGCTGACGCCGACGATGAGTCCGGGAACGGCCATGGGCGCCATGGCGGCCTGCTCGGTGATCGAGACCAGCCCGTAGCTGTCGGTCTGGCGCAGGCGCATCCACGCGATGGCGGTGCCCAGGAGCGAGGTGCCGATACCGGCTATCGTTCCGATCCAGAGGCTGTTCCAGACCGCGCGCATGGCCGGGCCGTAGGCGAGGGCCGCGCCGAAATTTTTCGTCGTGAAACGGTCGAGGGCCTCCCAGGAGGGTATCTGCGGGAAAGGCATCACCGCATTCCACAGCAGGATCATGATCGGCAGGCCGGCGATCATCAGGACCAGGAAGAGCAGGGCGCCGTCGACGGCGAGGCGCCAGCGCCCGAGCGGCATGATGCGGGGACGGAACGACTTGCCGCCGACCGTGGCGAAGCGGCCGGTGTCGCCGATCAGGCGGTAATAGACGGCAATGCAGACGATGGTGACGACGAGGAAGAGAAGGCTGTAGAGGCTCGCGAGCCCATACTGGGCCGGCATCCGCGTCGTCGCGAGGTAGATTTCCGTCGAATAGAGGAAGATCCGCGCCGGCATGCCGATGAGGATGGCGACCGACAGGGCGCCGAGCGAGTAGATGAAGAAGATCATCCATGCGCCGGCGAGAGCCGGGCGCAGGAGCGGCAGGGTGATGCGGAAGAGGACCCTGGCGCTGGAAGCGCCCGCGGTGCGCCCGGCCTCCTCCAGTTCGGGGTTCATCGCCCGGAAGACCGGCAGCAGCCAGAGGACGGCCAGCGGCAGTTCCTGCAGCGTGGCGATCCAGATCATCCCGGCAAAGGAGAAGACGTTGAAGAGCGGCTCGCTGCTGCCCGTCACTTCCTGCCAGATCAGGTTGATGAGACCGCCGCGGGGGCCGAGGAGCATGATCCAGGCGCTCACCAGCGTGACGGCCGGAATGATGATGGGGATGAGCGAGAAGACCTGCGCCCATTTGCGGAAGCGGGAATCGGTGCGTTCCACAACCCAGGCGATCGCCGTGCCCATGGCGACGACGATGGTCGCCGCCAGGGTCGCGAAGATCAGAGAATTGACGAGCGAGCCGACGATGTAGCTGTTGGACAGCGCCCGCTGAATGTTGAGCAGCGAGAATTCGAAATCGAGGCTTGGCCGGCCGCGCGAAAGGGCGCCGACGAAAAGCGCCGAGATCGGCGGCAGAACCAGGGCGGCGACGAGCGCGAGCACGGCCAACTGCCCGGCCGTGCGGCCGAAAAGCGGGTTGCGCATGGTGCCGGCGCCCCGGTCTTTCACCATATGGCGTTACGCCGCTTTCGCCGGCATGTCGCGCCAGCGGCGCACGCCGATCTTGTTTTCCAAGGTACCGATACCTTCGATCTCGCAGGTGATCGACTGCCCTTCCTTCAGCCACTTGCCACAGACGAGCGCGTTGCCGCTCGTGGAGCCCGTCGCGAGAATATCGCCCGGCTCCAGCGTCATGTAGCGCGAGACGAAGGAGACGATCCGCTCGATCGGCCACAGCAGGCCCGACGTCCGGTCGTGCTGGCGGACCTCGCCGTCGACCTTGGTGAGGATCTCAAGATCGTTGGGGGAGCGGCCGAGGTACTCCGACGGGGTGATGCAGGGTCCAAGCGGGGCCATGGTGTCGAGCGCCTTGCCGCGCGGGGAATCGTAGCGGCCGGTCCAGGACGGGATGTCGCGAACGCAGGCGTCATTGAGCACGGTGTAGCCGAAGATGTGCGCCGGCGCCTCTTTCTCGCTCACGTCGGAGCAGTAGGAGCCGATGACGATGGCGAGTTCGTTCTCGTAATCCCATTGTTCGGAATCCGGCGGGAACTCGATCGTGTCGCCGTGACCGATCAGGGAGGCGGGCGACTTCAGGAAGGAGATCTTCACGTCCTGCGGCCACTCGTCTTCAGGAAGGCCCCATTCGCGCAGGTAGCGGGCATAGGAATTGCCGCAGCAGACGATCTTGCGGGGAAGGGGATTGGCGGGGAAGAGCCGCGCCGTCGCGAGCGGCTCGGCGAGGCCGTAGCCCTCGAGCCGCTCGGCGTTCTCGCCGGCATAGGCCGCGAGCCCCTCGAAGCGCCGCATCGAGCCCTGATGGAGGCGGATGAAGTCGTTCAGGTGCTCGGGGACGCAGATGGAGGCGATGCGTCCGCCGTCCCGGTTCCGCTCCACCTCATCGAGATAGAGGGCATAGGTGGCGCGGAAGTCGAAGACCCGGTCGCCCTCGATGAAGGCCAGGCTGCGATTGGGCGGTCGACGGGCGGCAAGACGCATCTTGTTGTCTCCTTTAGGCTTCTTTTTTTACTGACGAAGGAACTTGCCTTCGGCCTCGCGGGCGAGGTCGGCGAAGCGATCGGGATCGATCGGCCGGAAGAAAGTCACCGGCGGCAGGTTGGCGGTGTCGATGCTGAAGTTTGCATCCTTGACGCCGAAGATGCGGCCGCCTTCGGCCTGGTCGAGCGCCTCAAGCGTTTCCGGCTCGGTGATGAACTCCATCAGCAGCGCCGCGGCGTAGGTGTTCGGCGCGCCCTTGACGAGCGACACGGTGATGCCGAGCGCCAGCAGGGGATCCTGCATGACGAAGTCGATCGGGGCACCCTGCGCCTTGAGGCGCGTCGGCCGGTGGCCGCCGATGTTCCAGACCACGTCGACATTGCCCGAGCTGAGGGCGTCGGCGAGCGAGGCCATGCTGGGGTAGATGCGGTTCTGCTGCGCGGCCAGCTGGTCGACGAGCTTTGCCGCCTTCTCCTCGCCGAGCGCGGCATCAAGGCCGTCGATCAGCGCTTCGATCTGGCGTGTCGTTCCCAGGCGACCCTTCCACTTCGGGTCCGTGAGATCGGCGAGCGAGTGGGGTGCCTCGTCGGCGGAGACGCGGTCGGTCCGCCAGGCGATGGTGGAGGGAAGCGCCTCGTAGGCGATCGCCGTCCAGTCTTCTTCGGCGCTGCCGAAGCGGTAGTTGTCGGCGAAGCTGTCCCAGGTCGTCGGGACATAGCCGACGATGACATCCTTCAGCTGGTCGAGCCACGGCACGTTGGAGATGATGAGGTCGCCGCCCGGGCGGCCGGCATTCACTTCAAGGTTCACCCGCTCCACCAGCTCCGGCTCGCGCAGGCGGACGAAATCGACCTTGATGTCGGGGTAGCGCTTGTTGAAGGCGCTGATGAAGACGTTGGCGCGGTCGATGCCGAGGGCGCCGTAGACGACGACGCTTCCTTCGCGCTTTGCCTCGCGTTCGAGAACGGCAAGCCGCTCTTCAGGACTGAGACCGTTGAGATAGGGAACGACCTCGGGACTGCCTGAGGGGGGTGCTGACTCCTGCGCCATCGCGAGGCTCAGGGAGCCACCGAGGAAGACGCTGGCAGCAAGGGCTGCGGTGAGTACTCTGCGGCGCGCTATGCGGAAGGACATGTCATTCGCCTCGTGGTGAGTGGGTCACGGTTTGAGAGTGTCGACCTGCCTTCGCTCCCGCCGCAAACGGATTCTCCTTGCTCCGAGGCTCAGGAATTTTCATCCTAGGCCATGGGCGCGAAATTGCCGACCACATCAATGCTTGAGGCCTTCAACGCCGTCATGGCCGAGGGCGGGTTTCTTCGAGCCTCGAAGCGGCTGAACCTCTCGCCATCGGCGGTCAGCTACACGATCAAGTCCCTCGAGGGCGTGCTCGGCGTGGAGCTTTTCGAAAGGCGGCCGGACGGCATCGTTCCGACCCGCTTTGCCGCCGATCTCGTCGGCGATACCCGGCTCATCATCGAAAACCTGCAGCAGCTGGCCGAGAAGGCATCCAACCTCTCCGGCCGGGAACGGACGTTGCGCATCCTGACATCGCAGGCCTTCGCCAGCCTCTGGCTGCTGCCGCGGATGGGGGCGCTGATCGACGCCTTTCCGGGCTGGCACTTCGAGGTGATCAGCTGGATCGGCGGATATGACAGCCAGACCGATCGTGGCCTCTCCGGGATCGATGTGGAGATCCGGTGGACCGACCTCGGCCCGCCGCCCCGGGCGGTGGAGACGTATGAACTGGCGCGCGACTTCGCCCTGCCGGTATGCTCGCCCGGCTATCTCGATTTTCTCGGCGGCGAACTGACGGCCGAATCGGCGGCGCGGGCGACGGTGTTCCACGCCCTCAACTGGCCCGGATGCTGGCCGCGATGGGTGGCGCATGCCTTCGGCGGCGAGATCGGCTTCAACGCCGAGATCTACCTGCAGACGACGAGCCTGTCGGTGCAGGCCGCGCAGGGCGGCGTCGGCATCGCCATGGCCCATGGGCCGCTCATCCAGCGCGAATTGCAGGACGGATCGCTGGTGCTGGCGAACACACAGGCGCTGCCGCTGGGCGAGGCCTATATCGCCGTACGCTACCGCGCGGCCGCGGCCGCGATATTCGGCGACCTCGTCGTCTGGCTCCGGCGAAACGTCGCCGCGTTTTCGGAAATGGACTGACCTGCGACCGCCTCGCCAGGCTGGCGATCGGCGGAAATGGCGGGGCATGCGGGATAGCGATGAGAACTACGTCCACGCTATAGCCTTCCCAAACCCCTCGTAAGCACGGAGCCCAAATATCTGACAAGATGAGTAAAATCTCTCTTGGCGTGATCTGGCTCTACCATGTCGCTTGGCCGCCAATGGACCAGAGCAGGCCAGTCAGCCAAGCCCTCAATATTGCGTCATTTACCTTGGAAGAAGCTGTCGATCTCCCTGACGAACAGCTCCGGTTTGTCGAGATCGACGACATGGGTCGTTCCACCATGCACAAGAACGACATTGGTTGCGGGGGCGTTGGCAGATGCAACAACCTTGTCGGGTACTTGGGCGTTGGCAGGCCCCTCGGCATAGGCGGGGCCTGCAACCGACAGCGCCAGCAGGGTGGCAGCCAGAGTTCTCATCATGGACATTCCATGACCTTCCGGATTTGCTGGAGCGCAACGAGTTTCGTTCCCACCGCTTCCCGGAAACCGGCGCGCGGTCAGACCGCCGCGACCCCGCCATCGACGAAGAGCTCATGGCCCGCGACGAAGCTGCTTTCGCTCGACGCCAGGAACAAGACGGCATTCGCGACCTCTTCGACGTGCCCCAGGCGTCCGAGCGGAACTCTCTTGATCACCTCTTCCTCCGCCCCCCGCCCTGAGTCGAAGTGGTCCCGCATCAGCCGGGTCTCGGTGGCGCCGGGAGAAACGACATTCACGCGAATGCCGCGTTCCTTCAGGTCGAGGGTCCAGCTCCGTGCGAAGGAGCGCACCGCCGCCTTGCTGGCGTTGTAGAGTGACTGTCCGGCGTAGGCCTTCGCTCCAGCGACCGAGCCGTTGAGAACGATCACGCCCCCTTGCGTCATCAGCGGCAATGCCTTCTGCACCGTGAAGATCAGACCCTTCACGTTGAGGCCGAACGTCGAGTCGAAATGTGCTTCCTCGATCGCTTCAAGCGGGATGGGTTGGTGCATGCCAGCGTTGGCGAAGACGACATCGACCCTGCCGTGGTCACGCTCGACGCGCTCGTAGAGCGACGTCAGGTCGGCGAGGTTCGTGACATCTCCCTGCACGCCGATCGCGCCGTGACCGATCTGGCTGACCGCCTGATCGAGCAACTCCCGCCGCCGTGCGGTGATGTATACCCGGGCGCCTTCTTCCGCGAAGCGCTGCGCGGACGCCAAGCCGATGCCGTCGCTGCCACCGGTGATCACCACGACCTTGTCTTCGAACCGTTTCGCCATCATATCATCCATTCATATAAGTGGACTGAGTCTCCACTTACTATATGGAGAGTGTCTCCACTTAACAAGCCGGGGGAGAAAAAATGAGCGAATCTGGTCTACGCGCCGATGCGGAACGGAACCGCCAACGCATTCTCGTCGCGGCGGAGGCGCTGTTTCTGGAACGGGGCGCCAGTGTCTCGCTGGATGAGGTGGCCAAACGAGCCAAGGTCGGGGCCGGCACGCTTTACCGCCGCTTCCCGACGCGAGAGGCGCTTTTGGCGGCCACCAGCAACGAACGCTTCACGTCGGTCGCGGAGGCGAGCCGCGCGCGCGATGCGGATCATGGGCCCGAGGAGGCGCTCCGTCATTTTCTCGAGGAGCTCGCGCTGAACACGAGCGTCTACCGGAGCCTCGCCGCGTCGCTCGGGACCGTCATCCAACACGGGACGCCCGGCTGTAACGCGATCACCGAGGAAGGGCACCGACTGCTTCGGCGCGCGAAGGAGGCCGGGATCGTGCGTGAAGACGCCAGCTTCGACGACATCATCTGCGTTGTCAGCGCAATATCCATCGCGGTCGAGAAGGAGACCGCACCAGCGCCGCGCGTTGCCCATCTGGTGGACCTGCTCTTCAATGGAATGCGCGCACATTGACAGATCCGGTGACCTGTGAGGTCCGATTCTGCAGGATACGCATACAAGCGGGGTGTTTCAGAGGGGTGCCGCAGACGAGTTTCCGCCAGCGTTTTCACCCCCGTTATCCGATTTTTTGCAGGATGCCGCCGATGGTCTGCTCGATGCGCGCCCTTGCGCTGTAGAGGAGCCTGGCGAAATGGACCGGCTGTTCTTTCTCGTTGGCAGTGGCGGAGGGGCAGGGATTCGAACCCTGGGTACGCTCGCGCGCACAACGGTTTTCGAGACCGCCCCGTTCGACCGCTCCGGCACCCCTCCGTCCGCGCTTTGAGCAAGGCGGGGCGTATCTACGCATGACGGAAGCCGCTGGCAAGAGGCTTGGGAGGCGAAATTGCTGCGTGCAAGCCCCGCCCAGGACGCGCGCAATACTCGCGCTCTGCGGCGCGCGCGATGGCTGAAGGGCACCGCTTGCGGGCGTGTTGCGTGCTGCGGTCCGGGGCTGGCGCCGGCGGCCTGCCCGTCCCATATTCGCAAAAGCTCTTCCTGGCGGAAACCCGCCGCCGCGGATGCGCGGGTGGCGGAAACGCATCGCCTCAGGGCAGGGGAGCCGCGCGGCGCTCGCCCTTGACTTCGCGCGCGTCATGAGGCATCTGCCCCGCAATCGGCGTGGGCCCTGCCCGCGCCTTTCTCCGTTCGGTCCGCAAAGGGCCCACGGGCAAACCGGTCAGACTGAACAAAAAGCCGATCCGGCGGGCAACCGTCAGGGCGGGACCGAACACGAGGTTGAAATGTTCGCAGTCATCAAAACCGGCGGCAAGCAGTATCGCGTCGCCGCCGAAAGCGTACTTCAGGTCGAAAGGCTCGCCGGCGAGGCGGGCGACACCGTCACCTTCGAGGACGTCCTCATGGTGGGCGGGGAAGGCGAGCCCACGATCGGCGCGCCGCTCGTCGCAGGCGCTTGCGTCGCCGCCGAGATCCTGGAGCAGAAGCGCGGCAAGAAGATCATCATCTTCAAGAAGCGCCGCCGGCAGAATTCGCGCCGCAAGAACGGCCACCGCCAGGAATACACGCTGCTGCGCGTCACCGAGATCCTGACCGACGGCAAGAAGCCGTCCGCCAAGAAGAAGGCGGCGCCCGCGAAGGACGAGGCCCCGAAGGCCGCCGCCGAGGACGAGGCGCCGAAGAAGACGGCTGCCAAGGCGTCCGAGACGTCTCCGAAGGCCGCCGAGGCGAAGGCCGATGCCGGTGCGTTCACCGCGCCCGAGGGACCGGCGGACGACCTGAAGAAGCTGAGCGGCGTCGGGCCGGCCATGGAAAAGAAGCTGAACGCGATCGGCGTCACCCGCTACGACCAGATCGCCGGCTTTTCGAAGGATGACCTTCAGCGCCTCGACGAGGAGCTGAAGCTGAAGGGCAAGGCCGAGAGCGAGGACTGGGTCTCGCAGGCCAAGGCCCTCGCTGACGAGACGAAGGAGAAATAAGATGGCGCACAAAAAAGCAGGCGGTTCGTCCCGCAACGGTCGCGATACCGCCGGCCGGCGCCTCGGCGTGAAGAAGTTCGGCGGCGAGAAGGTGCTCGCCGGCAACATCATCGTGCGCCAGCGCGGCACGCAGTGGCACCCTGGCCAGAATGTCGGCCTCGGCAAGGATCACACGATCTTCGCGCTGACCGAGGGAAAGGTCGAGTTCCACAAGGGGCTCAAGGGCCGCACCTACATTTCGGTCCTGCCGCCGCAGGAGGCCGCCGAATAGCCGCCTCCGGCGGCATCCCGCCTATCCGAGCGAATGATTTCAGAAGGGGAAGCGGGCGACCGCTTCCCCTTTTCGATTCCGGGCCCGAGAGCATGTCCGCCATACCTGCCATCAAGACCGAAAGGCTGATCCTGGCGCCGACCGTGGCGCAGGACGAGGCGGCGCTCTTTGCGGCCAAGAACGATTTCGAGATCGTGCGCATGCTCGCGAACGTTCCCTGGCCGCTCGTCGCCAGCCAAAGAGAGCCGGAGGCAACGCCGGGGCTTCTTCATTTCTCCGTGCTCCTGGAAGGCGCGCCGATCGGACAGATCACGCTGAAGCGCGCGGGCTCGGGCGAGCCGGCGCGCAAGATGGCGCGGCTCGGCTATTTCCTCGGCCGTCGCTACTGGGGCAAGGGCTATGCGAGCGAGGCGCTCGGCGCGCTGGTCGAGGCGGTGTTCACGCGACCGGGGCTTTCCGGCGACAGCGGGCCGGCGGAGCGGATCGGGGCCGGCGTCTTCACCGACAATCCCGCCTCGCGGCGGGTTCTGGAAAAGCTCGGCTTTTCGCGCGCCGGCGGCTACCGGCTCCCCTGCGTGTCCCGGCACGCGGAGGTGGAGGTCGACGACATGCAGATCACGCGCCATGCCTTCCTTCGGCGGGCCGGCGCCAATAGCAAAGGCCTTGAAGGACAAACGGCATGAAATTCCTCGACGAGGCCAAGGTCTATCTGAAATGCGGCGACGGCGGCGCTGGCGCCGTCTCGTTCCGGCGCGAGAAGTTCATCGAATTCGGCGGGCCTGACGGCGGCGACGGCGGGCGCGGCGGCGATGTCTGGATCGAGGCCGTGGACGGGCTCAATACGCTCATCGACTACCGCTATCAGCAGCACTTCAAGGCGGAAAAGGGCGGTCACGGCATGGGGCGCAACCGCACCGGCGCCGGGGGCAAGGACGTGACGCTGAAGGTGCCGGTCGGCACGCAGGTCTTCGCCGAGGACAACGAGACGCTGATTGCCGATCTCGATACGCTTGGGGCGCGGGTGAAGCTCCTCACCGGCGGCAATGGCGGCTTCGGCAACACCCATTTCAAGAGCTCGGTGAACCAGGCGCCGCGGCGTGCCAATCCCGGCCTCGTCGGCGACGAGATGTGGGTTTGGCTGCGTCTGAAGCTGATCGCCGATATCGGGCTCGTCGGGCTTCCCAACGCCGGCAAGTCGACGTTCCTGGCGCGCGTGTCGGCGGCAAAGCCGAAGATCGCCGACTATCCCTTCACCACGCTCCATCCCAATCTCGGCATGGTGCGCCACAAGGGGCGCGACTTCGTGCTCGCCGACATTCCCGGCCTCATCGAGGGCGCCCATGAGGGCGCGGGCATCGGCGACCGCTTCCTCGGCCATATCGAACGCTGCGGCGCCTTCGTCCATCTCGTCGATGCGACGGGGGATCCGGCCGAGGCCTATCGCACCGTGCGCCAGGAACTGACCGCCTACGGACACGGCCTTGGCGAAAAGCCGGAGATCCTGGTTCTTTCCAAGACCGACCTCACCGACGAGACGATGCTCGCCGAAGCCAAGCGCTCGCTCGCCGGCGCGGCGGGCCGGCTGCCCTTTGCGCTCTCCGCGGCGACGGGGTCGGGGCTTGAGGCGGTGCTCGATCAATGCCTCCAGCTGCTTCCCTCGCGGGCCGGACAGGTCGCGGAAGAGGGCGAGGAGGGGGACGGGGCGGAGACCGCCGAGGAGGCGGGCTGGAGCCCGCTGGAATGAGGCGATGAAGAAGCTCTCCTCCTATCGGCGCATCGTCGTGAAGGTCGGCTCGGCCCTCCTCGTGGAACGGGGCGGGGACGTGCGCGGCGCGTTCCTCGATTCGCTTGTCGCCGATCTCGCGGACCTGCGGCAGGGCGGTGCGGAATGCCTCGTCGTCTCCTCCGGCGCGATCGCGCTCGGCCGCGCCCGGCTCGGACTTGCTTCGGGCAAGCTGAAGCTGGAAGAGGCGCAGGCGGCCGCCGCCATCGGGCAGATCGGCCTCTCCCGCGCCTGGTCGGAAAAGCTGCAGGCGCACGGCATCCATGCCGCACAGGTGCTCTTGACGCTCGGCGATACGGAGGAGCGGCGGCGCTACCTCAACGCCCGCGCCACGCTGACGACGCTTCTCACCATGCAGGCGGTGCCGGTGATCAACGAGAACGACACGGTGGCCACCAACGAGATCCGCTACGGCGACAACGACCGGCTGGCGGCACGCGTGGCGGCGATGGTCGGCGCCGACCTTCTCGTCCTCC
The DNA here is from genome assembly GCF_020144925.1 of Afifella sp. IM 167. Taxonomy (GTDB): domain Bacteria; phylum Pseudomonadota; class Alphaproteobacteria; order Rhizobiales; family Afifellaceae; genus Afifella. The sequence continues at coordinate 306,144 of NZ_NSLC01000001.1, read as the reverse complement.
TGTCCGACGTCGACGGCCTCTATTCGGCGCCGCCGGCACAGGATCCTTCCGCCCGTCTCATCGAGGACGTGCCGGCCATCACGCCGGAGATCGAGGCGATGGCGGGCGAAGCGGGTTCGGAGCTCTCGCGGGGCGGCATGCGCACCAAGGTGGAGGCGGCGAAGATCGCGGTGGCGGCCGGCGCCGCGATGGTGATCGCCTCTGGCCACCATCTCCACCCGCTGAAGCGGATCTCCGAGGGCGCGCCCTCGACGCTCTTCCGGCCGCAGGGAACGCCCGCCTCGGCCCGCAAGGCGTGGATCGCGGGACATCTGGAGCCGAAGGGAACGCTCTTCCTCGATGCCGGGGCGGTCAGGGCGCTGCGCGCCGGCCGTTCGCTGCTGCCCGCCGGCGTCACCCGCCATAGCGGGCAGTTTCACCGCGGCGACACGGTGATGCTCCTCGATCCGGAGGGGACCGAGATCGGCCGCGGCCTCGTCGGCTACGATTGCGAGGAGGCAGCGAGAATCATCGGCCACAAGACCAACGAGATCGCCGAGATTCTGGGCTATGTGCGCCGCAGTGCGCTCGTCCACCGGGACGACATGCTCTTGCGCGAGACCGCCGTGGGGGAGGCGTGAAGATGGCGGCCTTGTCGCTTTCGCCCGCGCCGGGCTATCAGGAACGTTCCGCCGAGGGAGACGATGATGAGCGTTGCAGCTCTCAGGGCTGACGAGGATCCCGCCACGCTGATGGCCGAGATGGGCCGCCGGGCAAGGGCGGCTTCCCGGCCGCTGGCGCTGGCGAGCGCCGAGCAGAAGCACGCCGCGCTCGTGGCGATGGCCGAGGCGATCGGCCGGCGCGTCGAGCCGATCCTGCTGGCGAACGCGCTCGACATGCAGCGCGGCGAGGCCGAGGGGCTTTCGCCCGCCATGCTCGACCGGCTGAGGCTCGACCGCGCGCGCATCGAGGCCATCGCCTCCGGTCTTCTGGCGATCGCGGAATTGCGCGACCCGGTCGGCGACGTGATCGCCTCCTGGGAGCGGCCGAACGGGCTCAGGATCGAGCGGGTGCGGACGCCGCTCGGCGTCATCGGCGTCATCTATGAGAGCCGGCCGAACGTGACGGCCGATGCGGGCGGGCTGTGCCTCAAGGCCGGCAACGCCGTCATCCTGCGCGGGGGCTCCGATTCGCTGGAAAGCTCGGCGGCGATCCATGGCTGCCTGCAGGAGGGCCTGAAGGAGGCCGGCCTGCCGGAGGATGCGATCCAGCTGGTGCCGACCCGCGACCGGGCGGCCGTGGGCGAGATGCTCACCGGCCTTTCCGGCAATATCGACGTCATCGTGCCGCGCGGGGGACGCTCGCTGGTGGAGCGCGTGCAACGCGAAGCGCGGGTGCCGGTCTTCGCGCATCTGGAAGGCGTCTGCCACGTCTACGTCCACGCGGCGGCCGAGCTGGAAATGGCGAAGGAGATCGTCTTCAATTCCAAGCTCCGGCGCACGGGCATCTGCGGCGCCGCCGAGACGCTGCTGGTCGACCGGGCCGTCCTCGATACGCATCTTGAGCCCATCCTCGCCGCGCTCAGTGAGGGCGGCTGCGAGATCCGCGGCGACGAGGAGGTGGTTGCGCGCTTTGCCGGCGCCGTGCCGGCGCGCGAGGAGGACTGGCCCAAGGAATATCTCGACAAGATCATCGCCGTGAAGATCGTCGACGGGCTCGAGGCGGCCGCCGGGCACATCGCGCGCTACGGCTCGAGCCACACCGAGGCGATCGTGACGGCCGATGAGGCGGCGGCGCAGCGCTTCATGGAGCTCGTCGATTCGGCCATCGTCCTGCACAACGCCTCCACCCAGTTCGCCGACGGGGGCGAATTCGGCATGGGGGCGGAGATCGGCATCGCGACGGGCCGCATGCATGCGCGCGGGCCGGTGGGCGTGGAGCAGCTGACGAGCTTCAAGTACTGCGTCCACGGCAGCGGCCAGATCCGGCCCTGAGCGCGGCAGAGCGGTATTGAGCGCAACGAGAAGGCCGAGCCGCATCTATGCGGGCCTCCCACCGCACGGGGCAGGGCAGCGCATCGGGCTTTATGGCGGGTCCTTCAACCCGCCGCATGAAGGACACCGGCAGGTCAGCCTCGTGGCGCTGACGCGGCTCCGCCTCGACGCGGTCTGGTGGCTGGTGACGCCCGGCAATCCGCTGAAGGAGGCGCATGGGCTGAAGCCGCTCGGTGAGCGCATGGAGGCGGCGGCCCGCCTCGCGGCGCATCCGCGCCTGACCGTCACCGGCATCGAGGCGCGCTGGGGGCTCCGCTACACCGCCGATTTCCTCGCCCGGCTGACGGCACGGGACCCGGCGACGCGTTTCGTCTTCATCATGGGCGGCGACAATCTGAAAACCTTCGACCGCTGGGAAGCCTGGCAGGAGGTGGCCGCCCTGGTGCCGATCGCCGTCATGCCGCGGCCGGGCGCGCTCGCCGCGCCGCTTTCCGCGCCGGCGGCCCTGGCGCTCGGCCGAAGCCGCATTCCGAGCGCCTTCGCGCCGGTTCTGGCGGATCTTCACCCGCCCGCCTGGCTCACCCTTGAGGGGCCGCGGACAGTCGCCTCCTCGACGGCGCTGCGCGCCAGGGCAAGCTGAAACGACGCCGAAAAGCGCCTTTCGGGACGTGGCTGCGACGACACAACAAGCCGCGAATGGATTTCTTGCGCCTTATGGACTTGAAACTGTCATGCACTCGTTTCTATCTTTGACACGTGGCATTGGGTCACAAAGGAGCTTCGTCCTCGATCCGGCGACTCCTTGATACGGCTGGGAAGGAAAAGAGGGTTCTACTCCTGACTACAAGCCAAGCCGAGGCGAGCATTCACGTGCTCAGCCCTCATGCAGCTCAGGCAGGCGCCGGCCTGGTTCCGGCGGATGAGCTGAAAACCGTCCTCACGAGCCTCGATGATGCGAAGGCGGAGGATGTCGTCACAATCGACATTGCGGGCAAGTCTGCTCTCGGAGATCACATGGTCGTGGCCTCCGGCAGATCGCACCGGCATGTCGGCGCGATCGCCGAGCGGGTGATCAAGGACGTCAAAGCCCTTGGGGAGCATATCCCGCGCGTCGAGGGTCTGCCCCACTGCGACTGGGTGCTGATCGATACCGGCGACGTCATCGTCCACATCTTCCGACCCGAAGTTCGCGAGTTCTACAACATCGAGAAGATGTGGTCCGCGGAGCCCTATTCCGAGCGCCGCGTCCGTAGCTGAGCCGCCCGCGGCTCATGCGCCTTTTGATTCTCGCCGTCGGCCGGATGAAGTCCGGGCCGGAAGCAGAGCTTGCTGCGCGCTATCTCGACCGGGTCCGCAAGGCCGGCAAGAGCGTCGGCATGGCCGGCGTGGAAGTGCGCGAGCTTGCCGAATCCGGCGCGGCGCGCAGCGCCGACCGCAAGGCGGAGGAAGCCGAGGCGCTGAAAAAGCATATCGGCAGCTCGCCCTTCGTGGCGCTCGACGAGAGCGGAAAAAACCTCAACTCGGAGGATTTTGCCGCCATCGTCGGCGGCAGGGCGGATGCCGGAGAAGCCTCGCTCGCCTTCGTCATCGGCGGGCCTGACGGGCTCGACCCGGCCTTCCGGGACCAGGCGGCGGCCACCATCGCCTTCGGAAAGATGACCTGGCCGCACAAGATGGCGCGGCTGATGCTCGCCGAGCAGCTCTACCGGGCGGTGACGATCCTTTCCGGCCATCCCTATCACCGCGCCTGAGCACGACGCGCAAGACGGGCCTTGTGCCCATGGGCGCGATCTGAAAATCAATGGCGCGGGGCAGGCGATCGCTGGCATTGTGGGATACGTGTCGAATCACTTTACCCGACAGGCTGTTTTCCGCCCCGGCCGCGCGGCGGGACTGACGGCGCTCTGCGTTGCGCTGGCGGCCGGGCCGGCGCATGCGACGGAAACCGTCCTGCCCGACAGCGAGGCGCCGATGTCGGTGCCCGCCGAGCCGGTGCCTGGCTCGCCGGAGGCGCGCGCCAAGGCACGGCAGGCGGAGCTGGAGGCGATCCGCCGTTCCATCAGCGTTTCCGAAAAGCGCCAGGAGCAGCTCAGGCGCGAGATCGAGGCTGTCGAGGCCGGCCGGGCCAAGCTCAGCGGCGAGCTGATCTCCACCGCCCAGCGCCTGAGGCGGGCGGAAAACAGCATCGCCGACATCGAGACGCGGCTCGACCGGCTCGTTGCCAACGAGGCGGGAGTCCGGCGCTCGCTCGCGGCGCGGCGCGAGGTGCTCGGCGAGGTGCTGGCGGCGCTGCAGCGCATGGGCCGCACGCCGCCGCCGCCGATCCTGTCGCGGCCCGAGGACGCACTCGCCGCCATTCGCGGCTCCATCCTCGCCGGGGCGGTGCTGCCCGACATCCGCGTGGAAGCGGAGGCGCTGGCCGCCGACCTTTCCCAGCTGACGCAGCTGAAGGCGCGGATCGAGGAAGAGCACGAGGAATTGAAGAAGCAGTACGCCTCGCTCGGCGAGGAGCAGACGCGCATCAACCTTCTCATCGAATCCAAGCGCGCCGAGCACCAGCGCACGGAGGCGGCGCTTCAGGCCGAGCAGAAGAAGGCGGGCGAACTCGCCGAGAACGCCCAGAGCCTGGAAGGGCTGATCGCATCGCTGGAAGCGGAGGTGGAAGCTTCCGCACAGGCGGCCGAGGCGGCGCGCAAGGCCGAGGAAACGCGGCGCGACAAGACCCCTCAAGAGGAACAGCGGGCCCTGCAGGACACGGCGCGCATGTCACCGGCGATCGAGTTCGAGAAGGCGCGCGGGCTTCTGCCCATGCCGGCCGCGGGGCCGGTGCTGACGCGCTACGGCGAGACCGACGAGATCGGCGCGCATGCGGAGGGCCTTTCGATCGCCACGCGCGAGGGCGCGCGCGTGGTTTCGCCGGCCGATGGCTGGATCGTCTATGCCGGTCCGTTCCGGACCTACGGGCAAGTCTTGATCCTCAACGTCGGCAGCGGATATCATGTCGTTCTGGCTGGGCTCGACCGCATCGACGTCGCGCTCGGCCAGTTCGTGCTGGCCGGCGAACCGGTTGCCAGAATGGGCGTGCAGCGCCTTGCAAGCATCGGTAAAGTTGACCACACTTCCGCCCAGCCCATTTTATATGTCGAGTTCCGCAAGGACGGTCACTCGATCGACCCCGATCCGTGGTGGGACAGGGGCGAGCAGCAAGAGGTTCGAGGATGATGCGCAAAGTGGGACTCGTCGCAGCGGGCGCGGTGGTTGGCGCGCTCGCCATGAGTGCCGTCGCCCAGGTCGGATTGGACGGTTCCGCGACGGCCGCCTCTTCCGAGACATATCGGCAGCTGAACCTGTTCGGAGACGTGTTCGAGCGGGTGCGCGCCGACTATGTGGAGGAGCCGGCTGAAAACAAGCTGATCGAGTCGGCGATCGACGGGATGCTGACCTCGCTCGACCCGCATTCGAGCTATCTCAATCCCAAGGACTTCCGCGACATGCAGGTGCAGACGCGCGGCGAGTTCGGCGGCCTCGGCATTGAGGTCACCATGGAGGACGATCTGATCAAGGTCGTCACGCCGATCGCGGATACGCCGGCCGACAAGGCGGGCGTGCGGGCCGGTGACGTGATCACGCATCTCGACGACGAGCCGATCGCCGGCCTGTCGCTGCGCGAGGCGGTCGACAAGATGCGCGGTCCGGTGAATTCGCCGATCACGCTGACGGTGCGCCGCGAGGGCACGGCAGAGCCGGTGAAGATCAAGATCGTGCGCGACATCATCCAGGTCCGCTCGGTGCGCGAGAAGACGCAGGACGATGTCGGCTATATCCGCATCACCCAGTTCAACGAGCAGACGAGCGACGGGCTGGACGACGCCTTTGCGAAGATCTCCAAGGATATCCCCGAGGACAAGCTGAAGGGCTACATCCTCGACTTGAGGAACAATCCGGGCGGCCTGCTCGACCAGGCGATCGCCGTTTCGGACGCCTTCCTCGACCGCGGCGAGATCGTCTCCACGCGCGGCCGCAAGGCCGACGACGTCCAGCGCGCCACGGCGCGTGCGGGCGACGAGGCGGAGGGCAAGCCGGTGATCGTTCTCGTCAATGGCGGCTCGGCCTCCGCTTCGGAGATTGTGGCCGGCGCCCTGCAGGATCATCGCCGGGCGACCGTTGTCGGAACGCGCTCCTTCGGCAAGGGATCGGTGCAGACCATCATCCCGCTCGGCCGCAACGGCGCCATCCGGCTGACCACGGCGCGCTACTACACGCCGGCCGGCCGCTCCATCCAGGCAAAGGGCATCGAGCCCGACATCGAGGTGAAGCAGGACCTGCCGGACGAGCTGAAGGGCCGCGAGGAGACGACCGGCGAGGCCAATCTGCGCGGGCATCTTTCCAGCGAGGACGGCGACGAGGAGAAGGTCTCGGCCTCCTCCGCCTTCGTGCCGGCCGACGAGAAGGACGACAAGCAGCTTCAGTATGCTCTCGACCTCCTGCGCGGCATCCAGGTCAACAACCGGTTCCCGCCGGACCCCTCGCAAGGTATACCTAACTAGGCGAATCAGCGGGGCATCCGCCCCGCTTCCCACGCCGGTTCGGCAGGGTTGATGGCGGCGGAAGACCTGAATTCTCCTTTGAGGCGCAAGAAGCGGCCGCCCCGCAAGGGGCGGCTTCGCGCTCTTTACTGGGTGCCGCCGGCCCTTGCCGGCGTGGTGCTGGTGACGGCGCTTGTCTGGACGGCGCTGGTCGACGATCCGGATGGCGGGCGCGCCGTCACGGTGGCGCGCATCGGCGACAACGCCGAGGTGCCGCAGACCACAGGCAGCATCAACATCGACCCGGTGAACGCGGCGCGCACGCAGGCCCTGTCGGCCCCGGGCTGGCAGATCGACGCTTCCGCCTCCTACGGCGACGGTGCGGCGGGCAGCCCCGCGGACGAGGCGGGCGGCGAGGCGCAGGGCGAACCCCAAAGCGATTTCGAGCGCATGCAGGCGATGTTGCAGCAGATGCCGCGACAGAGCTCGCTCGCCGCCTCCGGGCCGATCGACGCGCTGATCGAGGCATCCGCCTACGGCCCGGTGCCGCGGATCGGCGAGGACGGGACGCTGCCGCGCCAGGCCTATGCCAGGCCCGCGAGCCTTGCGCCCGACCGACCGAACATCGCCATCGTCGTTTCGGGCCTCGGCCTCAGCCAGACGGGCACGCAGCGCGCCGTGCGCGATCTCGACCCGGCGGTGACGCTCGCCTTCGCGCCGACCGGCTCCAGCCTCAAGCGCTGGGCCGACAAGGCGCGCGGCGACGGGCACGAGCTGCTCATCCAGGCGCCGATGGAGCCTTTCGGCTATCCCGGCATCAATCCGGGCGAGCACACGCTCCTCGTCTCCGCCGAAGGCGGCCGGAACGCCGACAACCTCGCCTGGATCATGAGCCGGATCGGCGCCTATACGGGCGTCATGAACTATCTCGGCACGCGCTTTGCCTCCGAGGACGAGGCCATGCGCGCGCTGCTCGCCCATCTCGGCGAGCGGGGCCTTCTTTATCTCGACGACGGCACGGCGGAGGGCAGCAAGGCGCGTCAGATCGGCGCCGCCGTCGGCACGCCGGTCGTCACGGCCGACCGCACGCTCGACGGCATCCATGGCGCCGACGAGGTCGAGAAGGTCTTGAACGAGCTCGAAATTCTCGCCAAACGGAAGGGCAGCGCCGTCGTGGTCGCCTCCGCCTTTCCGACTGTCGTGGAAGCGATCTCCTCCTGGATGCCGGGAGCGCGGGCACGGGGCGTCAATTTCGTGCCCGTCAGTGCGGTCGCCGAAGAAAGGAAGTAATTTCACATGGATCAGCAAAACGGCGTCGGTCAGCCGCTCGACGGCTATCGTCCGTGCGTCGGGCTCGTCGTCTTCAACCCGGACGGCTTCGTCTTTCTCGGGCGCCGCAAGGGCGGCGAGGAGAGCGTGGCGCAGGGCTTTGCCTGGCAGATGCCGCAGGGCGGCATGGACGAGGGCGAGAACGCGCAGGAGGCCGCGGTCCGCGAGCTCTGGGAAGAGACGGGGATGCGGACCGTGACGCTGCTCGCCGAGGCGCCGCTCTGGTGGTCCTACGACCTGCCGGAGGAGCTCTGCCGCTCGGCCTGGAAGGGGCGCTATCGCGGCCAGACGCAGAAATGGTTCGCCTTCCGCTTCGAGGGGGACGAGAGCGAGATCGACATCGGGCCGCGCGACGGCCATCCGCAGGAATTCACCGAATGGCGCTGGGAGCGGCTCGACCGCACGCCCGACCTCGTCATCCCCTTCAAGCGCGACGTCTACCGTCAGGTGGTGGCGACCTTCGACCGCTTCGCCGCGCTCTGACGCGTGGTTCCGAGGCGGCGCGGTTCGGCCGCGCCGGGAGCGGCGGTGCCAAAAGCGGCGCCCGGCTCAGTCGGTGATGATCTTCACCATCTTGCCGGGACCCGGCTCCTCGCCCGCTCCGAGGCCGTTGATGAGGCGGAAGAGCTCGGCCTGCCTCTCCACGCCCTTCATCCGCGGCGCAAGGCTCGCCACCGTGTCCCGAGGGCCGGTGACGAGGAGGTCGATCCGGAGCGGCCTCAGGCGCGCCACCTCGGCTGGAGCCAGCCGGCGGAAGCTCGACATCGTCTGGTTCAGCGCCGCATCGATATCGCCCGCGCCGCCGCGCTCGGCGAAGATGAAGCGGTAGACGGAGGTGCCGAGGCGGATCGCGCCGATGCGGAAGGCCCAGTCGCCGGCGACGGCGCTCGCCGTGGCGGCGTGCATGTCGCCGACCTCGACGCGTTCGATGGAGCCTTCCTGGAGGCCATTGATCCAGCCGGAAGCGAGATAGGCTTCGGGCGTCAGGTCCTCGTCGAGCTTGACGCCGTCGAAGCGCATCGCCGTATCGTGGCCGGCGGCGGCCAGAACCGCCTCGCGGGTGTTTTCCAGCCGGTATTCGGGCGGAACGCGGAAGCCGATAGCGAGGCGCGGATGCAGGAATTCGCGCCCGCGCACGAAGCCCTCCGAAGGGTCGTCGCCGTAGATGATGCCGTCGATCGCCCGCAGATAGGGGATCCTTCCCTGCTCGCCGATGCCGGGGGCGCCGAACTGGCGCGCCTCCTTGATGACCAGCGCGCGCCGTTCCAGAGCCGCCGGATGCGAGGACAGGAAGTTCTGGGCATCGTCCTTCTCGCCGGTGGCGGAGCGGAAGTCGGCGTAGCGTTGCAGCTTGTCGAGGAAGCGCGAGGCGGCGAAGGGATCGAAGCCGGCGCGCCCGGAGATGCCGACGCCGATGCGGTCGGCTTCGACTTCCTGTTCGCGCGAGAACTGGGCGAGCGTCATGCGCGAATTGATGCGCGCCGACTGGCCGGCCTGCGAATCGGAGAGCACATCGGCGGCGACGCGCTCGACGAGCTCGCTGGTCTGGGCCTTCTGCGCCCGGGCGATCGCATGCCGGGCAAGGACGTGCGCCATTTCATGTGCCAGCACGGCGGCGACCTCGGCCCGGTCGTCGGCGAGCGCCAGGAGGCCGCGCGTGACGTAGATGTAGCCGCCGGGCAGCGCAAAGGCGTTGGCGACGGGCGAATTGAGGATGGTGACCTTGAAGCTGCGGCCCGGCTCGTCGGAGGCCTTCACCAGACGCTGGACGATCCCTTCCGTCTCGCGCTGGGCGTCGGGATCCCCGTAGGCGCCGCCATACTGGGCGATGACGCGCGTATGCTCGCGCGCGCCGATGGCGCTTTCGGCCGGGGAGACCGTCGGTGCCCGCTGCGGCAGAGCCGCCACAGGATCGACACGCGCAGGGCCGCCGGACGGCGCGAGCTGGCAACCGCCGAGCGTAGCGGCGATCAAAAGAGCCAGAACCGTTCCACGCATGCCGTGGCCCATGCGCGCTATCGAGGCGCAAATCAAGGCTTCCCGCCGCATTCTCGTGCCAATTCCTCCAGGCTCAATCCCCGGGGACGATCTCCAGTTGCCAGGGCGCCGCAAGTTCCAGCATCGGGCCCGACCTCTCGGCAAGGAATCCCCTGAGCCGCACCTTTCGGCCCGCGAGCCTTTCGATGCCTGCTTCGCCTCCGAAGGCGTCGCGGCGCTCGGCGGCAATCTCCGCCGTGAAGTCGCGTGACCAGATGCGGCCAAAGTCCAGATAGGTACGAGTGGGCCGGTTCCCAACGGAAATGATCGTTCCCGCGACGACGACGTAACGGCCATATTGTGACGAAAGCGCGTCGGGCGCGTGGGCATTTAGAACTATTTGCGGCCTGGCCCAAAGGCCGCGTGCCGCCCGCCGCGCGCGATCCTCCGCGGCAAGGAAAAGCCGCGCGCAGCTTTCCTGCCGCCCGCCGAGATCGACGGGCAGGGCGACGGCAAGGCCGCGCTCCAGAAGCTCCTCCTGAAGAAGCCTGCCCTGCGCGAAGAAAAGCGCCGGCCGCCTGCCATAGCGATCGGCTTTTTCGGAGAGGAGAGTGAGCCGGATCTCGGCCCGCGCGAGGAAGGCGGAGATCGCCTCCAGCGCCATGTCGTCGAGGTCCTGCGCCTCGGGATCGAGCAGGGAGGGCGGGGCGATGCCGGCCGGCACGAAACGCCGCTCCTGCGCGGCGACCGTGCGGAAATCCTCGGCGATCGGCGCAGCCAGGAGCTCGCCGTCTTCGCCCGTGCAGGAAGGGCCGGCGGCAAGGCAGGCGCGCGAAAAGAGAAGGAGCGCCGCCGCCAGATAGAGGCTAGGCGCCGTTCGGCGGGAGGGTCTCTTTGCGCTCTCGGGCAATGGCGCGCCGGCTCCGCCAGGGATGGATCCAGAAATCATACGCGATCATGGCGACGACGACGAGGAGGACGAGGATGAGGTCCGGCTCGCGTACCCACCAGGCGACGATGAAGAGGAAGGCGGCGAAGCAGGCCAGCGCGAGGAAGGCGATGATCCTGTCGGTCCAGGTGCTCATTGCGCCGCGATCTCCATGTGAGGCTCCGCCGCGACCCGCTCCATCAGCCAGCGCGCCGTCCTCAGGAGCCGCCCGTCCTGTCCGCGCGCGCCGACCAGCTGCATGCCGAGCGGCATGCCATTCGCGCCTTCGGCGAGGGGCAGGGTGATCGCCGGCACGCCGCAGAGCGACCAGATGGTCGAGAACATCGGATCGCCGGTAGCGGAAAGCCCCTCGGGCGCCTCGCCCGGCGCGGCGGGTGTCAGGATGGCGTCATAGCGGGCGAAGATGGCGTCGAGCCCGGCATTGAGGACCTTGCGCCAGTCGAGCGCGGCGAGATAGTCGGCGGCCTTCACCTCACGGCCCTCGGCGATCGCCTCGCGCATCTGCGGGCTCAGCTGTTCCCAGCCGCGCTCGGCCCAGGGGCGCAGGCTGCGCGCAAAGCCCGCCAGCATGATGCGGCGATGGGCGGGGTGGGCGTTGAGAAACTCGGAGGGCAGCTCCACCTCGTCGCATTGATCGCCGAGAAGGGAGGCGAGCTCGCCGATCGCGGCCTGGGTGTCGGGCGCCGCTTCGTTCCAGACCGGCGTCTTCACGAAAGCGAACTGGGGCTTCACGGGCGGCTGGGAGAGCGCGGCGGCGAGCATCGGGTCGTGCGCCGTGGGGCGGGTTTCGGGATCGCCGGGATCGTAGCCCTGCAGCGCCTCGGCGAGGAGCGCGGCATCCGGCACGGAGCGGGCGAAGACGCCGAGCGTGTCGAGGCATTCGGCCTGGACGACGACGCCGGTGCGCGGAATGACGCCGAGGCCGGGCTTGAAGCCGACGACGCCGCAGAAGGCAGCCGGGCGGATCATGGAGCCGTTGGTCTGGGTGCCGACGGCGAGCGGCGCCATGCCGGCTGCCACGGCGGCGGCCGAGCCGGAGGAGGAGCCGCCGGGCGTGCGGCCCGGATCGTGCGGGTTCTTCGTCTTCGCGGGGGAGAGGAAGGCGAGCTCGGTCGTCGCCGTCTTGCCGAGGATAACGGCGCCCTCGGCGCGCAGGCGCGCGGCAACGAAGGAATCCTGGCGCGGACGGCGGCCGGCATCGAGCATTGTGCCGTTCTCGGTCGGCATGTCGGCGGTGTCGATGATGTCCTTCAGCCCGACCGGCAGGCCATGCAGGCGGCCGAGCGGACGGCCCGTCTTGCGCCATTCGTCGAGGCGGGCGGCCTGCGCGCGGACATAGTCCGGGTCGATGAAGGCGAAGGCGCCGATCTCGTCCTCGCGCTCGGCGATGCGGGCAAGATACGCCTCGGCGACTTCTGCCGCGCTCACCTCGCCGCGGGCGATGGCATCCCTGGTTTCGACGGCGCTCAGCGGCTTTGCGGCTTTCATAGTCTCTCCCTAGCGCCCGTAAACGAGGTTCGGCAGCCAGTAGACGATCTCCGGGAAGACATAAATCAGGATCATCGCCAGGATCACCATCGACAGGAAGGGCATGCAGCCCCTGAAGATATCCACGAGCTGCACGAAGGGCGGGGCGATGCCCTTCAGGTAATAGGCCGACATCGCCATGGGCGGCGTCAGGAACGAGGTCTGCAGGTTCAGGGCCACCAGGATGCCGAAGAACAGCGGGTCGATGCCGAAATGCGGCAGGAGCGGCAGGAAGATCGGCACGAAGATGATGATGATCTCCGACCATTCCAGCGGCCAGCCGAGCAGGAAAATGATGATCTGCGCCAGGATCAGGAAGACGATAGGCGAGATGTCGAGGCCGGTGACGAAATCGGTGATGACCTTCTCGCCGCCGAGATAGGAAAAGACGGAGGAAAAAGTCCAGGAGCCGACGAAGAGCCAGCAGACCATCGCCGAGGTGCGGACTGTCAGATAGACGGATTCCTGCAGCCGCTGCCAGGTGAGGGCGCGGTAGGCGGCGGCCAGGACGAGGCCGCCGATGGCGCCGACGGCCGCCGCCTCGGAGGGCGTGGCGAGGCCGAAGAGGATGGCGCCGAGGACGGAGAGGATGAGGACCGCCAGCGGGAAGAAGGAGGTGACGAGAAGCCAGACGAGGGCAAGGCCGGAGACGGCGTTCTCGTCGCGCGGCGGGCGCGGGGCGATCTTCGGGTTTAACCAGGCGCGGCCGATGACGTAGACGACGTAAAGGCCCGCCAGCATCAAGCCGGGCAACAGCGCGCCGGCGTAAAGGCGCACGATGGAGACGCCCGAGGTCGCCGCATAGACGATCAGCATGATGGAGGGCGGGATCAGGATGCCGAGCGTGCCGCCGGCGCAGATGACGCCCGAGGCGAAGCTCGTATTGTAGCGGGCGTTCAGCATCGCCGGAAAGGCGAGGAGGCCCATCAGCGTGACGACCGCGCCGACGATGCCGGTGGCGGTGGCAAAGAGCGCGCAGGTAATGAGCGCGGCCACGGCCATGGAGCCCGGCACGCGGCGCGCGGCGATCTGCAGGGTGGAGAAGAGCCGGTCGACGATGTTCGCCCGCTCCACGATGTAGCCCATGAAGAGAAAGAGCGGCACCGCGGTCAAAACGTCGTTCGACATGACCGAATAGGTCTGGTTGACGAAAAGATCGAAGATCCGGTTGTTGAGGAAGCCGCCCACCCAGGTCTCGGCCTGGGTGAAGAGGTCGGCCCCGCTTTCCACCGCACGGTTGAAGGCGCGCCATTGCCGGTCGGCGTCGAAGTAGGCGTAGTAGCCGAAGCCGACCCCCAGAGCCATCAGCGTGAAGGCGATCGGAAAGCCCAGCATGATGGTGAAGATGAAGATGCCGAGCATGGCGACGGCGACTTGCGGGTCGGTCATCGGTTTTCGCCCGTGCCGCCGCCGCGCGGCCTGTCGGCGGCCTCCTCGCGCCCGGTGAACTCCCCGGCCGTGTGATGGGCGGGCAGGACGATATCGATCGCCTCGCCGCCGTGATGCAGGATCTCGCGCTCGTGCTGCTTGATGAGCTGCGTCTCCAGCTCCTCCACGTCGCTCTCGGCCTGCGGCCAGTAACCGCGCCTGATGCACAGGATGCAGCGGAACACCTGCGCGATGCCCTGGATGAAGAGAAGGATGCCCGCCGCCACGATGATCAGCTTGAACTGGAAGATCGGCACGTTGGCCGGGCTCATGACGGAGACTTCCAGATAGCCGATGGAGCGCGAGGCGTATTTCCAGCCCGAGAAGATCAGCGCGAGGATGCCGGGGAAGAAGAAGAGGAAATAAAGGACGAGCTCGACGGTCGCCTGGGTGCGCGGCCGCCAGAGGCGGTAGACGACGTCGCCGCGCACATGCCCGTCGCGCGACAGCGTGTAGGCGCCGCCCATCATGAAGAGCGCGCCGTACATCATGTAGGAGATGTCGAAGGCCCAGCTGGTCGGGTCGCGCAGGACATAGCGCACGAAGACCTCGTAGCCGACGCCGAAGGTCATGACGAGGATCGACCAGGCAAAGGCCTTGCCGAACCAGGCGGAAACCTTGTCGGCGAAGCGGATGTAGGCTTCCATCAGAAAACCGGTGCCCGAGGGGAGGGGGGAGGACGGCCGGGGATGCGCCCGGCCGCTCTCCGCGTGGCGATCAGAAGGCGAGCTTGCCCGGGAAGTAATGCTCGTAGGCGAGCTTGTAGTCGGCCTGGTTGGTCAGGGCGTAGAAGGCCACGCGCTCCGACCATGCCTTCTGGCTGTCGACCACCTTGCCGAAGAACTCATCCTGGGTGAGGTCGGCGAGCACCGTGTCCCAGGATTCCAGCTGGGCGGCCATGACCGATTGCGGCGTGCGGTAGACGTTGACCCCGTCCTCGTTGATGAGCTTCTGCAGGTCCTTGGAATACTGGTCCATGGCGAGGCCGTAATTGGCCGTGTTCGCCGCTTCCGCCCCGTATTCCAGGATCGCCTGCAGGTCCGGATCGAGCCCGTCATAGAGGTCCTTGTTGACGATGATCTCGAAGAACTCGGCGGCCTGGTGGTAGGAGCCGAGCATGTAGACCTTGGAGACGTCCTGGGCGCCGAAGCGGCTGTCGGAGGTCGGGTTGTTGAACTCGAAGGCCTCGATGACGCCGCGCTCCAGCGCCGGCACGATCTCGCCGCCGGGAAGCTGGGTCACCGAAAGTCCCATGCCCTGCATGATGTCGGTAGCAAGGCCGACGGTGCGGTATTTGAGGCCCTTCATCTGATCGGCGGAGGTGATCTCTTCCTTGAACCAGCCGAGGGGCTGGGTCGGCATCGGCAGGGCGAAGAAGCCGACGACGTTGAGGCCGAGAATGTCCTGGACGAGCTCGCGATAAAGGTCCTTGCCGCCGCCGAAATGGATCCAGGCGAGAATCTGGCCGGCATCGGCGCCGAAGACGGGACCCGTGCCGAAGAGCGAGGCGGCCTTGTTCTTGCCGTACCAGTAGGCCGTGACCGTATGGGCCGCGTCGATGACGCCGTCGGCCACCGCATCCTGGACCTGGAACGCTTGCACGACGGCGCCGGCGGGCAGAAGGTCGATCTTCAGTCTTCCGCCGGACATCGCCTCGACGCGGTCGGCATATTGCTTGGCCATGTCCTGGAAAATGTCGGAAGCCGGCCAGGAAGACTGCATCTTCAGCGTCATCGTATCCTGGGCGGAGACGATCGCAGGTGCAGCCAGCGCGCCGGCGGCAGAGCCGGCAGCAATCGTGCCGACCTTGAGGAAAGAGCGGCGCGATACAGGATTCTTTGTCTCGGACATTTCGTTTTCTCCCGGTGGATTTTATCGCCCCTCTTTGTGGGCTCTTTTGTTGCCTCGCCATCTGAGCCGCTTGTCGGAAAGAATACAAGCAAAACGCTGCGCAAACAGTCGGATGAACGCTCACGGGACGGTGATCGGGGAGAATTCGGCAAGGCGCGGGAGAGCGAATATTCAACGGATCACGGCGTTCTTTCGGGAAGAAGGCCGGCGCCAGGCGGGCCGAAACTTGCCTGCCGGCCTGCCGGGGTATCGCCGGCAGAGAGATGCGGACGAGGGGGCCGGCTCGGAAAAGGGGCGCGGGGTTGTCGCGCGGCTTGGGGGCGGCGCGACCGCAGCGGGACTTGCCCGACCCCGCCCGAGCGGATAGGTATTTTCGCCGTGGCGGGACGGATGCCCCGCCGGAGCGCCGCCGCGCTCAGGCCGCCTTCGCGGTGCGGCCCCGTAGCTCAGCAGGATAGAGCATCAGATTCCTAATCTGAGGGTCACAGGTTCGAATCCTGTCGGGGTCACCAAGGCTTGGTTCAGAAGAGCGGACACATTCCGCTGCATCTCCGATCGGCGCGCATGTCGCCGCCCTTTCCGGTTCTTTTCGTGTGCTGTGCCGTCCATGGAAACCTTCGTCGTCATCTCCGGCTGTTCGGGAGGCGGGAAATCGACCCTGCTTGCAGAGCTTGCGCGCCGCGGGCACGCGGTGGTGGAGGAGCCTGGGCGACGGGTCGTGCAGGCCGAGCTCGCCCGCGGCGGCTCCGCGCTTCCCTGGCAGGATCCAGAAGGCTTTGCCCGGTGCGCGCTGGAGCTCGCCCGTGCCGACCATGAGGCTGCGCCGCGCGGCGAGGGCTGGGTGTTCTTCGATCGTGGGATCGTCGATGCCGCCGCAGCGCTTGCCGCGGCGACAGGGAGGCAGGGCGCCGAGCCGGCCGTGCAGTCGCACCGCTATCACCGGCGCATCTTTCTCGCCCCGCCCTGGCCGGAGATCTTCGTCGGCGATGCCGAGCGGCGCCACGGGCTGAAAGAAGCGGTGGAGGAATACGGCAGGCTCCACGCGGCCTATCCGCGCTTCGGTTATGAGGTCGTCCTCCTGCCGAAAAGCAGCCCTGCGGAGCGGGCAGACTTCGTTTTCGACGTGCTCGCCGGCTAGATCAGTTGCGCCTCGCCGCGTCCGAACGACCAGTTCGCCTTGGTCACTTCCACCAGATTGACGAAGACGTCCTCGCCGCGGATGCCGGGCGAGGCGGAAAGCCGCTCGGCGATGCGCCGGTAGAGCGCCTTCTTCACCTCCTCGCTGCGGGTGTTGCTGGCGGTGATCTGGATGAGGACGAAATCGTCCGAGCGCTCGATGCCGAGATAGGAGCGGCCGAACAGGAGCGTGTCCTCCTCGTGCTCGGACAGCGCCATGAAGAAATCGTCCTCCGGTACGCCGAAGACGTCGCGCATCGCCTCGTAAACCTCGTGCATCAGCGCCTTTCTGTAGGTGGCGGGCTTGCCCGCCCGTATCGCGATCCGCGTTACCGGCATCGTTCCTCTCCTTCCGGCTTCATCGAGCTTGGCGAAGGCTAGGCAGCGATCTATGATTTACAAAATGAATTTGTGCTATTTCTGAAATTTGGATTGCAAATGATCGGACTGCCAGCTCTTGACCTCGACTGCCTGAGGGCCTTCGTGCTTGCCGCCGACACGAAAAGCTTCACGGCGGCCGGCAACGCGCTCGGTGCGACGCAGTCGACGGTCAGCGTGCGTATCCGGAAGCTGGAGGAGCGGCTCGGCAGGAGATTGATGGAGCGCACGCCACGCTCCGTCGCCTTGACGCAGGCCGGGGCGGAGTTTCTGGAGGATGCGCGGCGCATTCTGGTCCTCAACGACGAGGCGGTGCTGCGGATGAGGGGCGGCGCACCGCGCTCCTTCGATCTCGGCGTCAGCGACCATGCCGCCGGGGCGCTGTTGCCGCAACTCCTCGCCGGAATGCGCCAGCGGCTGCCGGAGATCGCTCCTTCCGTGACGGTCGGACGATCGGCCGGGCTTTTTCGCGACTTCGCCGCCGGCCGCTTCGAGGCGGTCATCGGGCGGCCGGATGCCGAGGAGGAGAGCGACGTCTTCCTCCTTGCCGACCGGCTCGTCTGGACCTCGTCAGCGGGCCTCGTGCCGGCGCGGGGAGAGTCCCTGCCGCTGGTGGCGCTGTCGGCGCCCTGCGATATCCGAGAGATCGCCATCGGCGCCCTCTCCGCGACCGGGATTGCCTGGCGCACTGCCTTCGTCGGGACGGGCGTGGCGGCCGTGCAGGCGGCGGTCTCGGCCGGTCTCGGCGTGGCGTGCCTGGAAGCGCGCAACGTGCCCCAGGGGTGCGAGATCCTCGGGCCGGAGGTGGGCCTGCCGGCGCTGCCGGCAACGCGCGTCGTCCTCCGGATGCGTGACGGGCGGATGCTCGACGGGCCTCCGGAATCCGGAGCGCTGCGTGAGGCGCTGCTTGAGGCCTTTGGGCAGATGTGCCCCGCGGCGCGGCCTAGCCGCTGATCCAGCGCGTGATGAGATAGCCCATCGTCGCCGAAAAGCCGGTGACGCAGGTGCCCCAGGCAAGGTCGACCACGGTGACGGAGACGGGCCAGTTGCGCAAAGTGGCGAGATTGGTGATGTCGTAGGTGCCGTAGGCGACGAAGCCGAGGACGGCGCCGGCGATGAGCGCCGTCGTCCAGGAGCCGGAGGCGAGCGCCGGCGAGACGGCGAAATAGACGAGGCCCGCGACATAGACGAGATAGAAGACCCCGGCGACGGGAAGGTTCGGCTTGTCGGCCATCATCTCGCCGAGGGCGGAGCGATAGAAGGTGCCGCCCATCACGCTCAGCCAGACGAAGTCGAGACCGAAGAAGACGATGGCGGTCGAAAGATAGGCGACGATCGTCTGCGGCATCCGGCTTTCCTCCTCATGCGCCAATCGCATGCCGACGGGTTATAGGTTGCGCATTCGATTCGGCGAGGGGCGCCACGCGCCCGCGCGCGGCAAAAGCGCGGATCTCGGGGCCCGGGGACCGAAAAATCGGTCGCCCCGCAATCCGAAGCGGCTTTCCCTCCGTATCAAGGGCGATAGTTAGTCTGCCAGGGGGCAATCGAGGAATGGATAAAGCGGGTATGGAAGAACCGGGACGGAGGATCGCCGTCATCGGCTCCGGCATTGCGGGCCTTTCGGCCGCCTGGCTGCTTTCCGGGCGGCACGAGGTTGTGCTCTACGAGGCCGAGCCGCGCCCGGGCGGGCACAGCAACACCGTCGACGTTCCCGAAAAGGGGCTCGCGGTCGATACCGGCTTCATCGTCTACAACGAGACGAATTACCCGAACCTCGTGGCGCTCTTTTCCCATCTCGGCGTCGCCACCGAGGCCTCCGACATGTCGCTCGCCGTATCGCTGGACAACGGACGTGTGGAATATTCCGGCACCGGGATCAACGGCCTGATCGGCCGGCGCGGCAATGTCGTGAGCCCGCGCTTCTGGGGGATGGTGAAGGATCTGATGCGCTTTTACCGCGAGGCGCCTGCCCTCCTCGGCGCCGGTCGCAGCGAGGCGCTGACGCTCGGCGAGTATCTCGAGGAGGGCGGCTACGGCCCCGCCTTCATCGAGGATCACCTCCTGCCGATGGCGGGCGCCATCTGGTCGGCGAGCGCGGCGGAGATCCGGGCCTTTCCAGCCCTCGCCTTCGTGCGCTTCTTTCACAGCCACGGCCTGCTGCTGCTTTCGCGGCGGCCGCGCTGGCGCACGGTTTCGGGGGGCAGTCGGCGCTATGTGGAGCGTATGCTCGCCGATTGCAGCGCGGAGCTGCGCGCCGGGGCGCCGGTGGCGCGCGTCACCCGCGAGGAGGACGGGGTGACGGTGACCGATGCGGGGGGCCATGCCGACCGCTTCTCGGAGGTCGTGATCGCCACCCATGCCGACCAGGCGCTGGCGCTGCTTGGCGACGCCGACGCCACGGAATGGACGGGGCTCAGCGCCTTCCGGTATTCGCAGAACCGGGCGGTGCTGCACAGCGACGAGAGGCTGATGCCGAAGCGGCGGCGCGTCTGGTCGAGCTGGAACGTCATCGGCGATACCGGCGGGCACGAGGACAAGCCGCTTTCCGTCACCTACTGGATGAACCGGCTGCAGAATATCGATCCGCGCCACCCGCTCTTCCTCAGCCTCAATCCACCGAAACCGGTGGAGGCGGAAAAGACGATCGCCGAGTTCACCTACACGCATCCGATCTTCGACGCGCCGGCGATCGGGGCGCAGGCGAGCCTGTGGCGTCTGCAGGGAAGGCGGCGGACCTTCTTCGCCGGTTCGTATTTCGGCTATGGCTTTCACGAGGACGCGCTGCAGGCGGGGCTGGCGGCGGCCGAGGCGGCGGGCGGCGTGCGCCGGCCGTGGAGCGTCGCCGAGGAATCCGGCCGGATCAGCCTTGCGCCGCATCTTCTGGCGGCGGAATGAAACACGCTTCCGCCCTTTATGCCGGCAAGGTGGTGCACAGCCGGCTGAAGCCGCGCCGCCACCGGCTGAGCTACCGAGTCTTCTCGTTGCTGCTCGATCTCGACGAGCTGCCGGAGCTCGACCGCAAGCTCCGGCTCTTCGGCCACAACCGGCGCGCGGCGATCAGCTTCCTCGACCGCGACCACGGCAACGGCCGGCCCGGAGAGCTGCGGGCGTGGGTCGACGCGAACCTTGCCGAGGCCGGCATCGAAGGGGGCGGGCCGGTGCGCGTCCTCGCCTATCCGCGCCTCTTCGGCTTCGTCTTCAACCCGCTGACGGTCTATTTCTGCCACGCGGCCTCGGGCCGGCTTTCCGGCATCCTCTACGAGGTCTCCAACACTTTCGGGGAAAGACGCACCTACGTCATCCCGGTGGAGGAGGGGGCCGGGCCGGCGATCGAGCAGGAATGCGACAAGCTCCTCTACGTCTCGCCCTTCATCCCGATGGAGTGCCACTACCGCTTCCGCATCGAGCCGCCGGGCGAGCGCGTGACGATCCGCATCGGCGAGGAGGACGCGGAAGGACCGCTCCTCGTCGCTGCCTTTTCCGGGGAGCGGCGGGAG
The DNA here is from genome assembly GCF_020144925.1 of Afifella sp. IM 167. Taxonomy (GTDB): domain Bacteria; phylum Pseudomonadota; class Alphaproteobacteria; order Rhizobiales; family Afifellaceae; genus Afifella. The sequence goes on along the minus strand of NZ_NSLC01000001.1, from coordinate 285,533 downwards.
ATGCGCGACGGTGTGCTGATGCGCGCGCTTTTCGGTTATCCACTGATGACGCTGAAGGTGATCGGTGCGATCCATTTCGAAGCGCTGCGCCTTTGGTGGAAGGGCGTGCCGGTGTTCCGGCACCTTCCGGCGGCGGAGCGGATTGCAACGACGATCGTCACGCCCGTGGGCGCAAAGTCGGCCGGACAGGGGGAATAAGCGTCATGAGTCATGCCGGGGAACGAACCGCAGCGCGCCGGCGCCTCCTGGAGCCGGCCTGGCAGCCTCTGGCGCGGCTCATCGCTTCCGGTATCGCCAAGGGCGAGCTCGCAGTCCATTTTCCGGACGGGCGAATCTTCCGCAGCTGCGGGCGCGAGGCCGGGCCATCGGCGGCGATCCACATTCACAGCGGCCGGCTCGTCGCCCGGCTGATTGCCGGCGGCGGGATGGGTCTTGCCGAATCCTACATCGCCGGCGAGTGGTCCTCGCCCGACCTTCCGGCCTTCCTGGAATTTGCCATGGTCAACGAGCCGGAAGGTGGAGCGGCGCTGGCGCTCGCCCGGCTGAAGGAAGGCGCCGACCGGCTCCGGCATGCCAGACGCGCCAATACCCGCGCCGGCAGCCGGCGCAACATCGCGGCGCATTACGACCTCGGCAACGAATTCTACGCTGCCTGGCTCGATCCATCGATGACCTATTCGGCGGCGCTGTTTACCCAGCCCGACATGTCGCTGCAGGCCGCGCAGACGGCGAAATATGCCCGCATCGCCGAAATGCTGGAGCTGAAGGCGGGCGAGAGCGTGCTCGAAATCGGCTGCGGCTGGGGCGGCTTTGCCGAATACGCGGCCGGCATCGGCTGCCATGTCACCGGTCTCACCCTGTCGGCGCGACAGGCCGAATATGCCCGTACGCGGCTCGGCGATGCCGGCCTTGCCGAGCGCGCCGAGATCCGCCTCGAAGACTACCGCGACGCGGGCGGGCACTACGACAAGATCGTCTCCATCGAGATGTTCGAGGCGGTCGGCGAGGCGCACTGGCCGGATTATTTCGCCGTGCTCGATCGCCGGCTGAAGGCGGGCGGGCGCGCTCTGATCCAGACGATCACGCTCGACCACGGGCGCTTCGAGCGCTACCGGCGGCGGGCCGACTTCATCCAGCGCTACGTCTTCCCGGGCGGCATGCTGCCCTCGCGCGAGGCCTTCGAGGCGAAGGCGAGGGCGACGGGCTTCTTCCTCGCCGATGCCTTCTTCTTCGGCCACGACTATGCCGAGACGCTGATGCGCTGGGAGAAGGCGTTCCTGGCGCGCTGGCCGGAAATCGAGAAGCTCGGCTTCGATGCGCGCTTCCGCCGGCTGTGGCGCTATTATCTCAATTATTGCGCGACGGGCTTTTCCTCCGGCCGCGTCGATGTCGGCCAGTTCGTGCTGGAACGCGGCTAGATCAGGCGCCCCGCGCCATCGTATCTGGCCGTGCCCGGCAAAGGCGGGGCAGATGATCGGTGTGCTCGCCCTTCGCTTCGGCGCGGCGGCGAGCCGGATCCTCGTCGCGCGCCGAGCCTGGCGGCGGCCGCAAAAAAAGGCGCGGCCGCGCCGCGCCCCTTTCCTTCGCGAAGACCGCGTTCAGCCGGTTGCCCGCATTTCCCCACTCGGGGCCGTCGGGCCCTTGCCCGCGCCCGTCGCGACGATGGCGCCGGCGATCTCGGCGATGTCGGCCGGCGAGAGCTCGAGCGTGGCCGCGTCGAGCCAGCCATCGACCTGACCGGGATTGCGCGCGCCGACGATGGCGCCGGTGACGGCCGGCCAGGCAAGCGTCCAGGCGACCGCGACGGCGGGCACGCTGGTGCTGTGGCGCTCGGCGATCGGCTCAAGCGCTCTGGCGAGCTTCAGGTTGCGGTCGAGATTTTCGCCGGTGAACTCGGCTGCGCGCGAGCGCCAGTCGTCGGAAGGCAGCTTCTCGGCCCGCTCCCTGGAGAAACGGCCCGTGAGGAGGCCGGACTGCATCGGCGAATAGACGATGACGCCCGTTCCATGCGCCTCGCACCAGGGAAGCTCGGCCGCCGCGACCTCGCGCTTGATGGCGGAGAAGGGCGGCTGCAGGGTATCGACATGGCCGAGCTTCTCGGCGGTTTCGAGCTGGGCGGCGTTGTGGTTGGAAAGGCCGACGGCCCGCACCTTGCCCTCGGCCTTGAGGTCCAGCAGCGTCTGCCAGTACTCCTCGACGGGCGTGCCGTCCTCGGCCGGCCAATGCATCTGGTAAAGGTCGATGCGCTCCACGCCGAGCCGCTTCAAGGATGCCTCGACCTCGCCGCGAATGCTCTTCGCGGCGCCGATACGCTGCGGCATGGCCTTCGGGTTTTCCTCGTCCCATGTGAGGCCGCATTTGGTGAAGACGTAGGGGCGCTCGGCCTGCGGAATCTCGGCCAGCGCCTTCCTCACCACCTCTTCGGAATGGCCGAGACCATAGATGGCGGCGGTATCGATCCAGTTGATGCCGCGCTCGACGGCGTGGCGGATGGCGGCAACGGATTCTGAATCGTCCTGCGCGCCCCAGCCGACGGCCCAGTCCGGGCCGCCGATGGCCCAGGCGCCGAAGCCGACGCGGGTGATCTCCATATCGGTGCGGCCGAAAGGCCGCGTCGGGAGGGAGGAGCTTTCTGGATGGCTCATCTTTTCTCCTGTCTCGTTCTCAAATCTCTTCGGGTGCCTCGCCCCGGCACATAGGACGGCGCGGCGGGGGCTTCCAATGGATGGCAGCTCTGCGCTGGCTTCAGGGTGCCTTCCGGCGGCCGTTATCGCTTGCGCAGCATCTGGCGGGTGAGGGCAAAATAGAGCGGATAGGGCAGGAGGCGGAAGAGCTTCATCGACAGCCGCATCTGCCAGGGGAAGACGATCTCGAAATGCTTCTTGTCCAGCCCGTCCATGATGGCGTCGACCGCCTTGTCGACCGGGATGATGAAGGGCATCGGGAAATCGTTCTTCTCCGTCATCGGGGTGTCGACGAAGCCAGGATTGACGAGGCTGAGGGTGACGCCCCTGCTGCCGAGGTCGGGGCGCAGCGCCTCGCACATGTTGATGAGGGCGGCCTTGGAAGCGCCGTAGGCGGCGGCACGCGGCAGGCCGGCATAGCCGGCGACGGAGGCGACGACGGCGATATGGCCGGCGCCACGTTCCAGAAAGCGCGGGATGACGGGGCCGAGGCCATGGACGGTGCCCATGACGTTGACCTCCATCGTGTGGCGGAAGGCCTCGACGGAAAACTCCTTGCCGGAGAAGGGCGAAAAGGTGCCGGCATTGAGGAAGACGAGGTCGAGCGGGCCGAGCGCGGCCTCGACGCTCTCAAAGGCGCGCGCGGTGGCTTCGGCATCCGTCACGTCGAGCGGAAAGGCGCGGATCGCGCCGGAAAGCGGCTCCGCCTCTTTCGCCAGCGCCTCCAGCTTGTCGGCGCTGCGGGCGCTGACGGCGACCTGCCAGCCATCCCGGGCGAGCCTGAGCGCCAGGGCGCGGCCGATGCCTGTCGAGCCGCCGGTGATCCAGGCGCGCTTTGCGGCAGGTGAGGTCGGGGCTTCGGCTTGCATGGGTTCTCCTTGCGGCGGCTTTGCGGCTGCCGTTCAGAGCTGAACCTGTTGCAGGGCCGGGGAAGGGCAATGGCTGCAGGGGTCGCGCGACACCCGCATCAGGCTCCCACGGGGGAGCTCAGGAGCTGGCGCCTTCGCCGAGGAGCGCCACGACCTTCTCCTCCAGTTCGTCCGCCGGCATCGGGCCGGGCCGCCATTCGCGCACCACGCCCTGCTGGTCGATCAGCACCAAAGTCGGCACGGCGACGACGCGGTAGCGCCTTGCGGTGATCTCCAGCTCGTCGGAGAGCAGTGGATAGGTGACGCCGAGGCGGCGGCCGGCGCCGCGCACCACCGTCTCGCTCTGGCCGGCATTGATGGCGAGAATCTCAAAGCCGCGATCCTTCAGCGCCTGGTAGACCTCCTCGTGCTCCGGCATTTCGCGCAGGCACGGCCCGCATTCGGCGCGCCAGAAATTGAGGAGGACGACCTTGCCGCGATAGGCGGAGAGGTCGACCACGTCCTTGGCCTCGTCGAGCGCGGCGAGCGCCGGGGCGGCCTCGCCCTTCTCGGCCGTCGCCGCCGTCTCCTTGCAGCCGGCAAGGCCGAGGAGAAGCGCGAGCGCGAGGAACGGGAGGAAGGGGCGCATCTCAGAGCCTGCCGGAATTGTCGACGCGCCGGCCGTGCTCGAAGCGGATGGTGCGATCCGTCCTTTCGGCAAGGTCGGGATTGTGGGTGACGAGGACGATGGTACGGCCTTCGCGGTGGAGGGTCGCCAGAAGCTCCATGACGAGGCGCTCGTTCTCTGCGTCCAGATTGCCGGTCGGCTCGTCGGCGAGGATCATCGAGGGTTCGTTGATGAGGGCGCGGGCGATGCAGACGCGCTGCTGCTCACCGCCGGAAAGCTGCGAGGGCAGATGCGCCTCGCGCTCGGCGAGACCGACCCGCGCCAGCGCCGCGCGCGCGCCATGGGTATCGACGACGCTGTGATAGTGCTGGGCGAGCATGACGTTCTCCAGCGCCGAGAGATACGGGATCAGGTGGAACTGTTGGAAGACGAGGCCGATGCGCTCGCGGCGGATCACGGCCCGCTCCTTCTCGCGCATGGTGGAGACGTCGATACCGTCGAGGAGGTAAGTGCCGGCGCTCGAGCGATCGAGGCAGGAAATGATGTTGAGGAAGGTCGTCTTGCCCGAGCCGGAAGGGCCCATGACGGAGACGAACTCACCTTCGCGGATGACGAGGTCGATGCCGTCGAGCGCCTTCAGGGCGCCGAAGGACTTCGTCAGCCCCTTCGTCTCGATCACGGCGCGGGGCTTTTCGGGGTCGGAGACCTCGAACTCCTCGTATGTCTCGATCGATCCTTGGAGCATGGCTATTCTCCCTTGAGAACCTGTGCGGGGACGATGCGCACCGCACGGCGGATGGGAACGATGGCGGCCAGAAGCGCCGCTGCCAGGCAGACGAGAAGCGTCTCCGGCAGGACAATGGCCCGGAAGGAAATGGCGGTGGAGAACACCGCCTGGCCGAGAAGCTGGGCAAGGCCGAAGCCGAGGACGAGGCCGATCAGCGTGCCGAGGAGGGCGAGCGCCAGCGTCTCGGCGAGAAACTGGCGCAGGATCGCCCCGTCATCGGCGCCGAGCGCCTTTTCAAGGCCGATCTCGCGGCTGCGCTCCACGATCATCGCCGTCAGCGTGGTGTTCACGCAGAGTGCCGTGATGACGAGGATGATGCCCGCGACGAAGGCCATCAGCACCTTGATCTTGTCGAGGAGGGCGCCGTCCGACTGCGAGACCTGGCGAATGGGCCGGACGGCCAGCTCCGGGAAGGCCGCAGAGAGGCGCGCAGCGATGGCGTCGGCCTCCTCGCCCTCGGCAGCGACGGAGAGCATGCCGAGATTGACCTTGCCGGACATGCCGAGGAGGCGTTCGGCGAGCGAGCGGTTGACCAGGATCTGGTCGTCCTCCGCCTCGCCGGTTTCCACGACGCCCTTGATCGTCAGTTCCACGCTCTCGCCCGTATCCTTGCCGGCGATGGTGAGGGAATCGCCCGGCTCCAGCTCCAGGGCCGCAGCAAGGCGCGTGCCGATCATGGCGTTGCGGTCGTCGAAATCGACGCCGATCCAGGCGCCTTCCACCTGCCAGTAGGGCGAAAGGGCGCGCGCGCCGGAAAAATCGAGCCCGGCCAGCACCGCCTCGCGCTCGCCGGTACTGACGACGCCGTAAAGGAAGGGCGAGGCGGCGACGAGCTTGTCCGCCGGCAGGGCGACCACCGCCTTGCGATAGGTCTCGGCGGAGAAGGTCTTGTCGCCCGTCGGGTCCGTCGGGGCGAGGATGACGTTGGCGCCGTAGGCGCGCAGCTCGCGGCTCATCTTGGCGCTGACGTCGAAATAAAGGCTCGACAGGGCCGAGATGACGGCCGCGCCGACGGCAATCGCCGCAACGGCGGCCAGCACCCGGCCGCGGCGCATGGTCAGCGCCTTGAAGAGGAGGCGGAGGCCCATACCCCCGCTCCGGGGCATCTTCTCAGCGGCGGCCATAGAGGGTCTCCACGGGTGCGAGCCCGGCGATGGTGCGCGAGGGCAGGATGGAGCCGGCCAGTGCGATGAGGACGGAGCCGACGACGACGACCAGGATGACGATGGCCGGGAAGGCGATCGCCGAGCCGAAGACGGTGACGCCGATCACCTGGGCGAGGCCGGCGCCGATGGCCGCGCCGATCAGCCCGCCGATGATGCCGATGACGACCGCTTCGCCGACGAAGAGGGCGAGGATGGCGGCGCGCGAGGCGCCGAGCGCCTTCATCAGGCCGATCTCGCGGCTGCGCTCCATCACCGCCGTGTTGAGCAGCGAGGAAATCACCATCGCCGAGGAGGCGAAGGCGGCGAGCGCGACGACAAGCATGAGGAGCTGGATCTTGCCGATGACGACGCCTTCCGAATCGGCGACCTGCCAGATGGGCCGCGCCGAGGCGTCGGGCAGCGCCTCTTCGATCTGGTGGACGATGGCGCTCACATAGGCGCTGCAATACCAGGTGTCGTATTCCTCCGCGTCGAGGCCGGACGGGTCGTGGCGGGCGCGGCGGGAAAGGTCGTTTTCCGGGATGGTGAGCGCCGTGACGTCGACGGAGGCGACCTTGCCGACATGGCCGGAAAGGTCCTGGGCGAGAGCGAGCGGGGCGAGGATCTGGCCGTCCTCGGCACCGCCGGCCGTCACGATGCCGGTCACCGTCACCTTTCGCGGCGCGCCGCCATCCTGGGCGGCGAGGCTCAGCGTGTCGCCCGCCGCGATGGCGCGATTGCGGGCAAGGCCCTCGCCGACCGCGACCTCATCAAGCGCGCCTTCGGCGGGCCAGGCGCCGTCGATGCGCCAGAAGGCGTTGGTGGTGGTGACGCCCGTCATGAAATCTTCCGAGCCCTCCACCTTGATCGGCTTCTTGAAGTAGGTGCCGAGGAGCTGCACTTCGGACCCGGTGTCGCCGCCGTCGCCGGCGCGGGTCATGGCGACCTTGACCGGCAGGAAGGGCGACAGGCCGGTGATGTTGTTGCGCCAGAAGATGTCCTTGATCTTCGGCAGGTCCGCCTCCTGGAGGAAGTCACGGCCCGTCAGGGGGTTGTAGTCGACGCCGCCGATGACGAGCGGGATCGATTCCGATTTCGGCACGACATGGATGTTGGAGCCGTAGGCCTTCATCTCGCGTGCCATCTTGTCGCCGACGTCGATGGAGAGCGAGGCGAGCGCCGTCATCAGCGTCGTCGCCAGCGCGATGGTGAGGATCGCGAGGAGCTTGCGGCGCCAGTCGCGGCGGAAGGACTGGGTGAGGAGGCGAGAAAACATCGTCTAGACCTCCGGGTCCCAGTGGACGGCGGCCGGCGCGAGCGGCTCGGCGGCGAATTTCTGCGGGTCGGCGCGGAACGTATCGTAGGAATCGCGGCCGGAGAAATAATAGGTGCGGCCCTCGAACTCGGTCGAATAGGGGGCGCGGGTGTTGATCAGCGTCTCGCCCGTGACCGGATCGGCCACCTCGATTTCGACGAGCTCGGTGAAGAGGCGAGAGCCCTTTTCGAGCTCGGCCTTTGCGATGACGATCCGGCCATCCTCCACCGCATGCTTCATCGGGATCGGATTGCAGCCGCCTGGCTTGCCGATCGAGGGCTGGAAGATGCGCACGTTGCAGGCGATGCAGATGATCTCGTTGCCGCGCTGGATATAGCCGTCGTCGCCGCAGATCATGCAGGCGTCGAAGACGACGCCGATGGCGACATGGTCGGCATCGAAGCGGTTGATGAGGAAGAAACGGACGCGGTGGCCGTCGGAGGTGACGTAGGCGAAGCGGTGAAGGGTGCCGTCGCTTACCGTCTCGACCGGAATCCTCAGATAGCCGTCGGCGGCGACCTCGACCGGTTCGGCCGGCGAGAGGGCGGGCGGCTGGGCGGCGTAGAGGTCGTAATAGAGCATGGAGCCCGCGACGAAGGCCAGCGAGGCGGCAAGGCCGCGGAACCAGCGCCGCTCGCCGAGCGAAAAGGCAAGGGCCTTGCGCCCCTCGGTGCGGGCGCTGCCGGCGGTCTCCTCGGAGAGCCGTCTGGCAGGCGGGCTGCGCATCAGGAAGAGGGCGGCGAGGGCGAGGCCGAGGACGAGCTCGGCATAGATCGCCGCATCGGAATAGTAATCGGCCTTGGCGACAAGCGAGACGCGGCCCGAGGTGACTTCGAGCCAGCCGACCTGCAGGAGGCCGAGGGTGACGTCGCCGGCCCAGACGAGCGCCTCCACGACAATGGCGAGCACGAAGGTGAGGAGCGCGGCGAGGGGCAGGCGGCGCGCGACGTGGCTCGTGGCGGCGGCAAGGCCGGCGAGCGCGAAGGCCGTCAGCGCGATGGCGAAGACGTTGAGAATGAGCTCGGTGTTGAGGACCGATGTCGCCGTCAGCGAATGGGCGGTGACGGCGTCGGAGAAGGCGATCCCCGCCTGGGCGAAAAGCACGAGGGAAAAGAGCGCGAAGACGAGCTGACCGAGGAGCACGGCGCCGGCGAAGCGGAGCGCGAAGGCGGCGAGAAGCGCCAGGAGCGCCGCGCCGAGCGCGGTGGCTTCGGCGAACATGCGGATTTCCGTGACGCTCGCCGCCTCGCCGCTCCAGGCATAGGCCGTGACGCCCGCCGCCGAACCCGCCAAAAGGCCAAAGGCGGCGATGAGGGAAAGGCGTGCTGCGAGGCCCTCGGACCTTCCCCGTCGATCCGCCACGGCCACGATCAGCCCGGCAAGGAGCGCCAGGAGGAAGGTGGCAGGCGCAAAGGCGCGGAAACCGTCGGCGAGATAAAAGCTCAATGTTCTCCCTCTAGCGGATGGGCGGGCCGCCCGGAGGCGACCCGCGAGGCTGGAGCTAGTCCTTGATCGGCACGTAGCTGAAGTTGAAGTCGACGTCGAAAGGCTCGAACCAGGCGCCGACGCCGCTGTCGGCGTCGGTGTGGCGGCCGAAGCCCTGACGGGACGGCGGATCGATATGGTAGGTCAGGTGATAGTTGCCCGGACCCGCCATCTTGATGTTGGAGCCGTAATGCGGCCCGTCGACGGCGACCATCGGCATCAGGTTGCCGCTGATGACCTTGCCGGTATCGGTGTTCTCCAGACGATAGGAGATCGTGAGATACGGGACCCATTCGCCGGCGCCGAAGCCGTTGGGGTTGCCCTTCGTGGCATGGATGTCGGCTTCCAGGTGCACGTCCGCCTGGGCGGCGGGAAGGTCGATGCCGCGCGGCTCCATGTCGATCGGGGTCAGATACACCGCCGCGATTTCCATCGAACCCATTTCCGTGGATTCGCCCGCCGGGAATTCCTTGAATTCCGCGAAGGCGGGGCTTGCCGCCGTGGCGGCAAGGGCGAGGGATGCAATCGTAGCGGGAATGACTTTCATTGGCCGGTTCTCCTTTTGGGTGGTTGGGGGGTCATGCCGCACGAGGCCCGGCCGTGGCCCGGTGCGGAATTCGGTTGCGCGGCGCTCAGGCGGCATGAGCGGGCCTGCCGGAGCGGCGCGCGATCGGGATCGCCGCGAGCGCGGCGAGGATGAGGACGAGCTGCGGGGCGAGCGTCTCCACATAGGGGAAGATGCCGAGGAGCGGGATCTCCGGCATGCCGGTCAGGAGGGTCGGCGAGATCACCTTGCCCTCGATCAGCTCCATGACGCCTTTGCCGGAGAAGACGAAGGCGAGGTAGTAGAGAAGGGCGCCCGTGCCGAAGAAGAAGGGGCGGATCGGCAGGCGCATCGCGCCGTAGCGCATGACGAGGTAGACGACGACGAGAAGGGCCGCGCCGAGCGCGAAGCCGGCGGCGATGCCCGTGCCGCCCGCCGTATCGGCCTCGACGGAGAGCGCCTTGTAGAAGAGCACGGTCTCGGCGCCCTCGCGGTAGACGGCGAGGAAGCCGGCGAGCCAGAGCGCGGTCAGCGAGCCGGTGGAGAGCGAGCCGCCGACCTTGCCCTTGATGTAGGCCATCCACTTCTGCGCCTCGGCCTTGGAAATCAGCCAGTAGCTCATGGTGAAGAGGATGACGGCGGCCGCCAGCATCGTGGCGCCTTCCAGCACCTCCCGCCGGGCGGGCGTCACTTCGAAGACCCAGTCGAGCAGAACCGCGGTTGCCACGCTGGCGACGAGCGCGACGAGGACGGAATTGTAGATGACGCGGCGCTTCTCGCCGTGGCCGATACGCTCCAGGTAGGTGAGCATGGCGGTGACGACGAGCATCGCCTCGAAGCCTTCGCGCAGGATGATCGTCAGGGCGTAGATGAAGAGCGTCGTCGGCGAATCCCCCGTGCCGCCGCCGAGCCTGGCGACGGCCGCGGCGAGATCGGCGCGCGTGGCGGAGAGTTCGTCCTCGAGCGCGGAGGCGTCCGCGCCCTGCTTCATGGCACCGGCGAGGCGGGTGAAATGGCCCTCCAGCGTCGTCTTCATCGTCGTGTCGCGGGCGCCGACGGCCGCCTCCATGCCGGAGGCCTCGAAGACGTCGAAATAGGTGTTCTGCACATGGCGGATCGCGCCGGCGGTGTCCCCGTCCCGGTAAAGATCGATGGCGGCCGTGAGCTCGGTGTCCACCTTGTCGGCCGTGGCGGACCAGTCGCTCGTGGTCTTCTCGGCCGCGTCCGCCCGGGCCTTTGCCCCTTCCGGCAGAGGAAGACCGGGCAGAAGATCCTCGATCTCCGAGACGAGGACGTCGCCGGAAGCGCGAACCATGCGGGCCGGCTTGCCGTCGGCGATGAGGCGGTTGATGCGGGCGAATTCGGCGTTGATGGCCGAATCCTGGCTGGCGGAGAGCTGGCGGCGGACCGCCGTCTCCATCAGGGAGTTCTTGTAGCCGGAGAACTGCGCGTCGAGGACGAGGCGGCTTGCCTCCTCGGCGCGGCCGGCCTCGTAGGCGCCGGCGGCGTCCGACATCTTCGTTTCGATTTCGGCAAGCGCGTCCTGCCAGTAGGGCTCGATCGACTTCGGCGCGGCGGCGGGGGCGGAACTGGCCGTGGCAGCGTTGGCGGCGGCGGTGCTGCCGGTGTCGGGGGCAGCCGCCGCGGAGGGCTCCGCCTTGATCTGGAAGCCCTCTTCCAGCACCGGCACGACCTCCTCGATGGCGGCGATCTGGGCATCGATGCGTGCCTTGATGGCCTCGGCCGGCGCGCCGTCGATCATCGCCTTGCGGATATCGCCGAATTCGGCCTCCAGTTCGTAGCTCTTGGCGGCCGAGACATTGACCCGGATCGGGCCTTCGAGGTTCTCGAAGATCTCGAAATAGGCTCCCTGGACGAGATCCTTCGCGGTTTCCGCGTCGCCGGCCGAATAGGCCTCGGCGGCCCTTGCCAGACGCGATTCCACCTCGTCGGCGAGGCGGCGGTAGTCGAGGCTGTCGGCCGAAACGGAGAAGAACGGCGCCGATAGCGCCAGGAGACAGAGCGAGAGGGCGGCAGCAAGGAAAAGCCGGAACGGGGGGCTGGTCCGACTTTTCCCGCTGCCGAGCGGCGCGGCCCCAAGGTGGGCCGCGCGCAACAAAACATCCGCCTGTGAAGGGTGGTTCGGCGTGGACGCCATGGGACCCCAGTCTCCTCTGTGCTGGAGTTGGGGTATTCCTACTTGACTTTGAGAGTCAACATTGCGGGGGGTGACAAATTGTACATTGGGCTTTCTATAATCTGGAATGATTCTAGTCGCTTACGGCTGCCCTCTTGAGTCGGGTGGACTTTCCCGATTCGCGTGTTGAAGCCACATGCGCGGTTCTGCAGGACGGTGTTGCATCATCGTTCTGGCCGTGCCTGCCGGCGCGCCCTAGAAGCGGTGCCGATGCGGCGGCGGGGACCCGTTCCCGCGCCCTTTCACAGGTCAGGGAGTGAGCTTTGGCAAAGGATCGCGCGGAGATCGTCCGGCGGGCGGACGAAGAAGCGAGGGCGCTCGCAAGGCGCCTCGTTCGCACGGCGCGCTTCGGCGCTCTCGCGGTGGTCGAGCCGGAGACCGGCCATCCGCTGGCGAGCCGCACGGCGCTTGCAACCGACATGGACGGCGCGCCGATCATCCTCATTTCGGAGCTCTCCACGCACCGGCTGGCGCTCGATGGCGATGCGCGATGCTCGCTGCTCGTCGGCGAGCCGGGAAGGGGCGATCCGCTCGCCCATGCGCGCCTCACGCTGATCGGCCGGGCGCGGCAGATCGGGAAGAACACGGACGAATACGCCCGGATCCGCCGCCGCTATCTGGCCCGCCAGCCGAAAGCCTCGCTCTACGTCGATTTCGGCGATTTCGCTTTCTTCCGCATCGAGCCCGAGCGCGCCAGCCTCAACGGTGGCTTCGGCAAGGCCTTTTTCCTGGAGCGGGAGGATCTTCTCCTGCCGGAGGGGCCGGTCGCCGCGCTCGCTTCGTTCGAGGAAGGGGCGGTGAACCACATGAATGCCGACCATGCCGACGCGATCGCGCTCTATGCGCGGTTCCTGTGCAAGGTGAAGGAGCCCGACGAAGGCTGGCAGATCGCAACGCTCGATCCGGAGGGCCTCGATCTCGTCGCCGGGGAGAGCATCGTGCGCCTCGTCTTTCCGAAGGTGGTGGAGAGCGTGGAAGGCTACCGGCCGATCCTCGTCGAACTCAGCAAGGAAGCGCGGGCGCGGCAGGCGGAGGCCGCCGCGCAGTAGCGGCCGCGCGCGCAGTCAGTGGCAGGCCGCGCACAGCCCCTTGATCTCCAGCGTGGTGCGGGCCGGCAGAAAATCGTGCTCGCGCGTCCATGCGCCGATGCGCTTCTGCAGCGCCTCGTCGGAGAATTCCTCGACCTTGCCGCAGGCCTCGCAGATGGCGAAGGCCACCGTCTCGCCGGCGTGATCGGCATGGCAGGAGCAGGCGACGAAGGCATTCAGCGTCTCGATGCGGTGAACGAGCTTCCTGTCCCTCAGCTTGTCGAGAGCGCGATAGATCTGCAGCGGCGCCCGCAGCCCCTCGCCGCGCAGTTCGTCGAGGATCTGGTAGGCGCTGAGCGGGCCTTGCGAATGAAGCAGCGCCTTGAGCACCAGCTCCTGGTTGCGCGTCAGGTTCAGGGTTTCGCTCATCTTCCGCCCTCCGTGGCGGTCTTCGTCCTCGCCCAGGGCAGGGGGAGGAGGCTGAGAAGAAAGACGATCAGGGCCGCGACGACGATCGAGGGGCCGGACGGGGTGTCGAATTCCAGCGAGCCGAAGAGCCCGCCGACGACGGCCGCGACGCCGATCGCCGAGGCCAGCACGGCCATCGCCTCCGGGGTCGGGGCGAAGCGGCGGGCCGTCGCCGCCGGAATGATGAGAAGCGAGGTGATGAGGAGGACGCCGACGATCTTCATGGCGGCGGCGATGATGCCGGCCATCAGGAGCATGAAGACGAGGCGCGCCCGCTCGGCGGCAAGGCCCTCGGCGACGGCGATCTCCTCGCTGACGGAGCCGGCCAGAAGCGGACGCCAGATGAGAATGAGAATGCCGAGCGCCAGCGCGCCGACACCCCAGATCACGGCAAGGTCGAGCCGCGAGACGGCGAGAATGTCGCCGAAGAGATAGCCGGTGAGGTCGACGCGCACCCAGGTCATGAAGGCGATCAGCACGAGGCCGAGGGCGAGCGTGGAATGGGCGAGAATGCCGAGGAGGGCATCGGCCGGCAGGGTGCCGCGGCGCGACAGGGCGAGGAGGCCGAGCGAGGCGAGGCTCGCCACGGCGAAGACGCCGATGGTGAGGTTGATGTCGAAGAGAATGGCGAGCGCGACGCCCAAAAGGGCCGAATGGGCCATGGTGTCGCCGAAATAGGACATGCGCCGCCAGACGACGAAGCAGCCGAGCGGGCCGGCGACGAGGGCGACGCCGATGCCGGCAAGGAGGGCGCGCAGGAAGAAGTCGTCAAGCATGGCGCTTTTCCCCCGTCACCTCGTCCCCCGCACGCTCGCCATGCGGCTCGCCGGCGGAGCCTTCGGCCGTCCGCGCCGGCAGCGGCACCACATCGCCGTGGATGTCGTGGCTGTGGCCGTGATGGTGGCGGTAGACGGCCAGCGTCTCGGCCGCGCGCGGGCCGAAGAGGCGGCGATAGCTTTCGCTGGCGGCGACGAGCTCCGGCGAGCCGGAGCAGCACACATGGCCGTTGAGGCAGACGACGCGGTCGGTCTCGGCCATGACGAGATGCAGATCGTGCGAGATCAGCAGGATACCGCAGGAAAGCCGTTCGCGGATCTCGCCGATCAAACGGTAGACCGCGACCTCGCCGGTGAAATCGACGCCCTGCACCGGCTCGTCGAGGACGAGGAGATCGGGGCGCGTGGCGATGGCGCGGGCGATGAGGACGCGCTGGAACTCGCCGCCCGAAAGGCCCTGCAGCGGCGCGCGGGCAAGATGGGCGACGCCCGTCTCGGCGAGGGCGGCGGCGATCTCCTGGCGGCCGAAGCTGTTCGTCAGCGACATGAAGCGCGAGACGGTCAGCGGCATGGTCCAGTCGATCGCCAGGCGCTGCGGCACATAGCCGACGGTGAGGCCGGGCTTGCGGCGCACCTCGCCCTCGTCCGGCTTCACGATGCCGAGAAGCGCCTTGGCGCTGGTGCTCTTGCCGCCGCCGTTGGGGCCGATCAGGGTGACGATCTCGCCGCGGCGCACGGCAAGGTCGATGCCGCGCACCAGCCAGCGGCCGCCGCGCCTGACGCCGAGCCCGCCTGCCTCCACCAGCGTCTCGCCCGTATGTGCCATCCGTGCCGCGCTCATCGATTCCCGCTTTTCGTATCCCGCATTCTGGCTCTTGCGCCCCTCAATGTCGAACGTTATACCATAACATAAATGTAATGTCATAACATATCGGAGCGTGAAAAGATGGACAAGACGACGGCAGATCGCGGGCGGGCCCGGTTCGGGGCGCGGTTCGGGCCCCTGCGGACGCGCGGCGCAATCCGTGCGGTCGGAGCGGCTCTGTTCTGGGCGGGGCTTGCCGGGAGCGCCGCGGCCGCACCCGACGTCGTCGCTTCGATCAAGCCGATCCATTCGCTGGTCGCCGCGGTGATGAAGGATGTCGGCACGCCGAAGCTCCTCGTGGAGGGGGCGGCCTCGCCGCACACCTATGCGCTGAGGCCCTCCGGCGCGGCGGCGCTGCAGGAGGCCGATGTCGTCTTCTGGGTTGGGCCGGAGATCGAGACGTTTCTCGCCGGGCCGCTGGAGACGCTCGCTTCCGGCGCCGAAGCGGTGGAACTCGGCGAGGCGCCGGGCGTCACGTATCTGGCGCTGCGCGAGGGCGGCACCTTCGAGCACCACGATCACGGCGAGCACGAAGGCGCGGCGCACGAGCATGAGGAGCATGAAGAGGGCGAGACCGACGCCCATGTCTGGCTCGATCCGGCCAATGCCGAAGCGATGGTGCGCGAGATCGCGGCAACGCTTGCCGAAGCCGATCCCGCCAACGCCGAGACCTACAACGCCAATGCGGCGGCCGTCGAAGGCAGGCTCGAGGCGCTGACGAAGGAGCTCGCGGCCGATCTTGAAGCCGTCAAGGGCAAGCCCTTCATCGTCTTCCACGACGCCTTCCACTACCTGGAGAACCGTTTCGGGCTGGAGGCGGCAGGCTCCATCACCGTGAGCCCGGAAGTCTCGCCCGGGGCGCAGCGCATCCGCGAAATCCGCCAGAAGATCCAGTCGCTGGGCGCGGCCTGCGTCTTTGCCGAGCCGCAGTTCACGCCGAAGGTCATCGGCACGGTGACCGAGGGGACGGGGGCGCGCAGCGGCACGCTCGATCCGCTCGGCGCCGATCTTGCCGACGGGCCGGACCTCTACTTCACCCTGATGCGGCGCAACGCCGAGGCGCTGAAGGCCTGTCTGGCCAACTAACGGGAGCGCGGCCGCCAAAGCGAGAAGATTGAAACGCTAATTGTATATACAATTAAATCGCCATGCCATGGCGTCACGAATGCCGACACAGGCCGTCCGGAGAGATCCGGGCTGCCGTTTCGTTTTGACGGCTCCCTGACGCTCTTTGCGTCCTAACCTGACGGAGTCTGGGCCGCTTGCTGGCGCGCTCTGGCGCTGCTAGCGTCCTTCTTTCCGCTATCTCGCTCAATATTTGAACAGAACAAGAGATTATGCAGGATTTTGCAGGGGCATTTGCTGAAGCGTTCCGTCTGGTCGTGTCCCTCGACGCCGATCTCATCGAGATCGTCCTGCTGTCACTGGAGGTCAGCCTCGGCGCCGTGCTGGCGGCGGCGGTGATCGGCCTTCCGCTCGGCGCGATCCTGGCGGTGACGCGGTTTGCCGGTCGCCCGGCGATCATCGTCTTCCTCAACGCCCTGATGGGCCTGCCGCCGGTGGTGGTCGGGCTTGCCGTCTACCTCCTCCTGTCGCGCGCCGGTCCGTTCGGCGTCCTCGACCTCCTTTACACGCCGCTGGCGATGATCATCGCCCAGACCATCCTGGTGACGCCGATCATCGCCGCGCTGACGCGCCAGACGATCGGCGACCTCAAGGAAGAATACGACGACCAGCTCCGGGTCTTCGGCATCGGCCCGTTCGCCTCCGTGGCGACGCTCATCTGGGATGCGCGTTTCAGCCTGATGACGGCGATGCTCGCCGGCTTCGGGCGGGCGATCGCGGAAGTGGGCGCCGTCATCATCGTCGGCGGCAACATCCACCATGTGACGCGGGTGATGACGACGACGATCGCGTTGGAGACTTCGAAGGGAAACCTCGCCCTCGCGCTCGGGCTCGGTGTCCTGCTGGTTTCGATCGCGATCGCCGTCAACATCGTCGTGTCGCTGATGGGCGGCAGGGCGCTGCGCTCGGCCCATGGCTGAGGCCCGCTTCTCCTTTGCCGGAGGCTCGGCCGACATTCCGCGGACCGGCCTTCTCGTGACGACCGGCGTGCTGCCGATCATCGGCCACAAGCTCACCATGGAGCGTGGCGGACGCCAACTTCTCGATATCGACGAGATCGTTCTCGACGGCGCCGTCATCACCGCGATCATGGGGCCGAACGGGGCCGGAAAGACGCTTCTTCTGCGCTGTCTCGCCGGCCTGCAGCTTCCCGATTCGGGCGAGGTGAGCTGGGCGGGGATGCCGCCGGACCGGGCGCGGGCGCTGCGGCTCGGTTTCGTCTTCCAGAAGCCGGTTCTCCTGCGCCGTTCCGTCCTTGCCAATCTCGTCTTCGCCCTGAAAGCGGGCGGCCTGCCGGGCCGCCAGGCGCGCATCGTGGCCGGGCAGGCGCTGAAAGCGGCACGGCTGGAGAGGCTCGCCCGCTCTCCGGCGCGGCTTCTTTCCGGGGGCGAGCAGCAGCGGCTTGCCCTGGCGCGCGCGCTGGCGCTGAAGCCCGACATCCTCTTCCTCGACGAGCCGACGGTGAGCCTCGATCCGGGATCGGCCGTCGCCATCGAGGCGATGGTCCGCAGCGCCGCCGCGGCCGGCACGAAATGCGTCCTCGTCAGCCACGACATCGGCCAGGCCCGCCGTCTCGCCGAGGAGGTCATTTTCCTTTCCGGCGGACGGATCACCGAAAGGGCCGCGGCGCCCCGGTTCTTTCGCGAGCCCCAGAGCCGCGAGGCGAAAGCCTATCTCGCCGGCGAGATTCTCGCCTGACGAAGCGCATCAACGACAAGCAGGAGGAAACCTGATGAGACTAGCGAAACCGATTGCCCGCCTCGCGCTCGCCGCGCTGCTTATGGCAGCTGCCGGCGCGGCGCACGCGCAGGGCTACATCGTGGTCCAGTCGACGACCTCGACGCAGAATTCCGGTCTCCTCGACTACCTGCTCCCGGTCTACGAGGAACGCACGGGCACGCAGGTGCGGGTCGTCGCGGTCGGCACCGGGCAGGCGATCAAGAACGCGCAGAACTGCGACGGCGACGTGCTTCTCGTGCATGCCAAACCGGCGGAGGAGAAGTTCGTCTCCGAGGGCTACGGCGTGAAGCGCTTCGACCTCATGTACAACGACTTCGTCATCGTCGGTCCACCTTCCGACCCGGCGGGTATCGCCGGGATGACCGACGCGCCGGCGGCGCTTCTCAAGATCGCCGAGGCGAAGGCGCCCTTCGCCTCGCGCGCCGACGATTCCGGCACGCACAAGAAGGAGCTGTCGCTCTGGAAGGGCAGCGGCATCGACCTTTCTGCCGCTTCCGGCAGCTGGTATCGCGAGACCGGCTCGGGAATGGGCGCGACGCTCAATACCGCCGTGGCGATGAACGCCTATACGATGACGGACCGGGCGACCTGGATCGCCCATCAGAACCGCGGCGAGCTGAAGATCCTGGTGGAGGGCGACGACAAGCTCTTCAACCAGTACGGGGTGATCCTCGTCAGCCCCGAAACCTGCCCGAGCACCAAGACGGAACTCGGACAGGAATTCATCGACTGGCTGCTTTCCGAAGACGGGCAGGGGGCGATCGCCGACTACCGCGTCGCCGGCCAGCAGCTCTTCTTCCCGAACGCTTCGGGCAAGTGAGGCCCACGAGCGGCGGGCACGGGTTACGGGGGCGTTGGGCGGCCCGTTCTCCCTGGTGGGAACGGGCCGTCTGGCTGCCGGCGCCTCAGCCGCCGTTGAAATGAACGCGGCCTAGGCCCGATACGTCATAGCCGCCGAGTTCCTCGGCGCGGCGCAGGAAGGCCTCTGTGCGGGCGAAGGCGAAGAGCTTCTGCATGGCGGCGCCGAAGAAGTCGCGCGGGCGCACGGCGATGTCGTAGCGTTCCGTCGCGATGGGAAGGAAGCCGAGGTCGTACTGGGCGGCGACGGAACGAATGGCGAGGCCGCAATCGGCATGGCCGGTTGCGACGGTCTGGGCGACGTCGGCCTCGCTGCGCGGCGGCGGGTCGACGAAGGTGAGCGTTTCGGCAAGGCCCGGCTGGGAGGCGGCGAGAACGTCGAAGAGGCGGCGGCTGCCCGCGCCCTCCTGGCGGCGCGCGATCTTCCTGCCGGCGAGGTCCGCAAGCGAGGCGATCTTCCTGCGATTGTTGCGCGGAAGGACGAAGCCCTGTTCGCGGCGGGCCCATTCCAGGAGCACGACAGGTTCCACCGGCATGGCGCGCGCAAGGGCATGCCGGTTTCCGGAAGGAAGGTCGCCGGACGCTTCTTCACATCTTTCCACAGAATCGGAAGCCCCGGCCGGCTCCGCCGGCAAGTGCATCCCGCAAGCGAGTGCCTTTCCGGCGGAAAATCGCTCCAGCCCGTCGGAACTGCCGTCGAAATAGGTGGGCAGTTCCGTACCCGCCTCGCGCAGCGCCCAGTCCAACAGGGGATCGTGACTGCCGACCACCACGGCGGGCGCGGCGGCCACGCCGGTCAGCTCCGGACCATACTCCGTGCTCGCCCTCAACCAGGCCGCGATCGCCTCGCGCGGAAAGATGAACTTGCCCGTGACGCGCACCACCGGGATGCGGTTTTCAGCCACAAGCTCATAGATCTTGCGCTCCTTGATGCGCAGCAGTTCGGCGAGTTCGCGGGTGGTAAGGAATTCCTGCATCGGCTGGCTATGCCGCATCCCCCGCGGGCTTGGAAGAGGTATGATCCCTCAATCTAGGGCTCCGCGACGAACCCGCAGTATCGAATTTAACTAAAATTAACTTCAGATCTGACTTCATATTGCCTGCGAAAATAGTAGATCGCAGCCGATATAAAGTATAATTTACATTCAAGGTGGAGGAGGCGAAGGTCTCAAGCAGCGAGAAGCGCGGGGGGCGCGTGGACCGTTAGCGCTCCATTTACGCTAGGGGAAATCCACCCGCGGTGCGTCCTTCCCCTAGGGAATTAGTCATCTTGGTGGGCGATATGTGAGGCATACGGGTCGGAGGGGCCGCCGAAGTGACCGAAAATGCCGTGACGATTATGCGCGCCGATTGGGCGCCTGCAAAACTACCTTCTGGCTCCGCGCCGTTTGCGGCGGGCGGACCTTCGATCTTCGATCAGAATGTTGTCGGTGCAGCGCAGATCCGCGGCAGGGATTATGCGGTCTTGCGGGCGAATACGCGTTTCTACGAAATTCTCAGGCGACACGAGGATATGAGCCCGACGGGCGCGCTGTTCGAGGGCGCGGGCCCGGAAGCCGTGCGCTGGGCCGAAAGCCTTGCCGCGCTCGGCGCCGGGCAGATTTCCGAGTTCGCCCTGGAGCTGCGCCTTCTCGACGAAGAAGCGCGGCCTTTCTGGATCAGTCTCACGGCCTATTCGTGCAAGGGGGGCGACGGCGAAATCCTCGTCATCGCCACCGACATCAGCGATCGCATGCGGTTGCAGGAGGCCGCGCGCCAGGCGGAAAGCAAGTTTCGCAATATCTACGAGAACATTTCCGAGGGCGTCTATCGCTCCTCGCCGGACGGGCGGCAGCTCGCCGCCAATCCCTCGCTGGTCCGCCTCAACGGCTATGAGAGCGAGGCGGCGATGCTGGCCGGCGTGCGCGACATCGCGACCGAATGGTATGTGGATCCGGGCCGGCGCGCGGAGTTTCAGCGCATCCTCTTCGAGAAGGGGCGCGTGGAGAGCTTCATCTCGGAGGTCTATCGCCACAAGACGCGCGAACGGATCTGGGTGGAGGAGAACGCCCATCTCGTGCGCGACGAGGTGACGGGATCGCCTCTTTATTATGAGGGCACCGTCCGGGAGGTGACCGCCACCGTCCAGCAGCTGATGCTGCACGACCGGCTGCAGAAGATCGGCGCCGTCATCTGTGCCTGTCTCTTCCAGTTCCGCCGCCATGCGAACGGCCACCTCGCCATGCCCTATGCGGGGCTCGGGCTCGAGCCGCTCTTCGGCGTCGCCCCGCAGATGGTGCGCGAGGACGCTTCCGATCTGCTCGCCGTCATCCATGCGGAAGACCGCAACCGCCTGGAACACAGCCTGGCGCGCTCGGCGGCGCGGATGACGCCCTGGAACCTGGAATTTCGCGTCAACCATCCCGAGCGCGGCACGATCTGGCTCTCAGGGCGGGCCGTGCCGGACCGCGAGGGCGACGGCTCCATCCTCTGGCACGGCTTCATTTCGGACGTGACGGCCATCAAGTCGAACGAGCGGCAGATCTACGAGCTCGCCTATTTCGATTCGCTGACCGGCCTGCCGAACCGGCAGATGCTGCGCGACAGGCTGCGGATGGCGCTGGCGGCGAGCCGGCGCAACGGCAGCCACGGGGCGCTGCTCTTTATCGACCTCGACAATTTCAAGCTCATCAATGACACCCATGGTCACGATGTGGGCGACCTGCTCCTCGTTTCCATCGCGCAGCGGCTGCGCCAGTGCCTGCGCGAGGTCGACACGGTCGCGCGCCTCGGCGGCGACGAATTCGTCGTGCTGCTGCAGGATCTCGGCGACAGCGCGACCCGGGCGATGCGCCATGCCGAAACGGTCGCCCGCAAGGTGCTGGAAGCGATCGATCAGCCCTGCCTGCTCAACGGCCGGCATTTTCAGACCACCTGCAGCGTCGGCCTCACGCTCGTAGAGGGCGAAGGCGCCGATTCCGACGAGGTGCTGAAGCGGGCGGACCTTGCCATGTATGAAGCCAAGGCGGCGGGCCGCAACGCGCTACGGTTCTTCGCGCCGCGCATGCAGAAGGTCGTCAGCCGGCGCGCGGAAGCGGTGTCGGAGCTGCGCCGGGCGCTGGATGAGCGGGAGGTGGGCTTCGACCTCGAGGGCCAGTTCGACCTCGACGGCCAATGCCGGGGAGCGGAACTCATTCTTCACTGGCAGCGCGGCGAGGAAGCGCCGATGGGGGCGGCCGAACTGACGGCGCTGGCCGAGGAGGGAGGGCTCGGCGAATCGTTGAGCCGTCTTGCCGTCGAATCGGCCTGCCGAATCCTCGCGCAATGGGACGCCGATCCCGAGCGCAGCCAGCTCAGCCTTTCCCTCAACGTCAGCCCGCGTCTTTTCAGCGAGCCCGGCCTCCTGCGTCTCGTCGGCCGGCTCCTGCGGCAGAGCGGGGCCAATCCCCGCCGGCTGAAGCTGGAGGTCTCCGAAGGCGTGATGAAGGGCGACCTCACCGTCGCGGCGGACAAGATGCGCCGGCTGCGCGCTCTCGGCGTGCGGGTGGTGCTCGACGATTTCGGCAGCGGCCTCGTCGCGCTCGGCTCGGCCAAGCTCCTGCCCTTCGACGAGATCAAGATCGCTTCTTCCTATGTGCACGGGATCGAGGAGAGCGAGAATCACCGCGCCGTGGCGCGAACGATTCTGCGAATCGCGCGCAGCCTCGACGTTGTCGCCGTGGCCGGCGGGGTGAGGACATCGCGCCAGATCGCCGAACTCTCGGATGCCGGCTGCCGCCTCTTCCAGGGCCCCGCATTCGCGCCTGCCGTGTCTTTCGAACGATTCGACGCCGAGGTTTTCGCCGCCCGCGGGCAGTCGGCCGCCCGCCAGTCTGGCGTCGCCGCCACAGGCTGAGCCGCGGCAAAGCCGCCGCCAGGCTAGCGGGACGGCGCCTTTCCCATCGTTCGCCTCGCCGCGAGGCGTCTCCAACGCCCGGTGAATCCCCGGCCCGCGCCCGGCCTCCTCGCCCCGACGGAGCGGAGAATTCGGGGGTCTGTCTGCTCGTGGCAATTGTGCAACATCGACAGGCAAAGGGTGTGGCGACCCCAATCTGGTGTTGCCTGTGCAAGGCGGATGCATAGTGTGGCTTCAGGCAGCCATGAGGCAGCCCACTTCTTCGAGAGAAGAGGTTCAGGGCGGGGAAGCCGACCTTGAGAACCGGAGCCAACAAGGCGATGGACCAAGGATTGACAACCCCGGCTCATGCAACTTGGACTGGAGGTCTACAATGAAACTCAAGAGCCTTCTCTTCGGCTCTGCGGCTGCCATGGTGGCCGTTACCGGCGCTCAGGCAGCCGATCTGCCGATCGCTGAGCCGGTCGAATACGTCCGCATCTGCGACGCCTTCGGCACGGGCTTCTACTACATCCCGGGCACCGACACCTGCTTGAAGGTCGGCGGCCGGGTCCGCGTGGAAATGCACTGGGTGGACGCTGATCCCCCGGTCGGTTCCAACATCGGCGTGACCGATCGTAACTTCAACAACTACACCAGCCGCGCTCGTGGCTACGTGCGTCTCGACGCCCGTAACCAGACCGACTTCGGCATGCTGCGCGCCAACCTGGGCATCTACCAGACGCTTGGCCCGTCCAACTTCGGCGACACGTACACCGAAGGCACGACGCTGGAGACTGCGTTCATCCAGATCTCCAACGACATGGGCACGTTCACGTTCGGTCATGCCTCGTCGTTCTTCGACTACTGGGCGACCTACGCGTTCGACACCCGCATCGGCACGGACGATCCGACGGGCGAGCAGACGCTCATGGCCTACACCTTCAACGTGGGCAACGGCGTTTCGGCCTCTCTCTCGCTGGAAGACTCCAAGTCTGACGGTCGTCGCGGCGGCGGTGTTGGCCTCTACGGCGGCAACCGTTACCCGGATCTGATCGCGAACATTCGCGTCGATCAGGGGTGGGGTTCTGCCCAGGTCATGGGTGCCCTGCGTGAGGTTCGTGGTGCTGGCCCGGGTGCGGGCGACACCGAGCTCGGTTGGGCGATCGGCGCTGGCGCCGAGGTTGCCGTCCCGGGTACCGGCTTCAAGGTCGGTGGCCAGGCTGGCTACTCCGAGGGCGCTGTCGGCTACATCATGAGCGGTTCGGCCGGTTACGGCGGCATCATTGCCGGCACGGTCACCGACGGTGGCTACACGGCGGCGACTGGCGTCAGCCTCTCCAACGCGTGGACGGTCCGCGGCGGTATCTCCGCTGACTTCGCCACCAACTGGACGGCCTCGATCTCGGCCTCCTACGGCGATGTGGACAACGCTGCCACGAGCGGCTTCGTCGACTTCGACCTCTGGGGCGTTGCGGCCAACGTTGCCTGGACCCCGGTCTCCGGCTTCCTGCTTGGCGTCGAAGCGGCCTACTCTTCGGTCGACTTCGCTGCTGGCACGGCTTCTGCGGATGCCGACGCTTTCGGCCTGATGGTTCGCGGTCAGCGCACCTTCTAATCGCCTAAAGCGATCAGATCCAAGGGAAGGCCCGGCGGAAACGCCGGGCCTTCTTCTTTTTGGGGGGAGCCTTGCGCAGCAGCTTCGCCCAGCCCCGCGGGGGATTTCGTTCCCCTTCGTGATGCCCCCTTCGTGAGGCGCGCTTTTGCCGGGCCGCATCGGGATGCGCCCCCGCCGCAACGCCCCCCGGCCGTTCTCCTCGTCTCTTTTCTCCCCGGTCTCACCCAGCATCTCGCGCTTTCCAGCCGCGAACTTGCGCGCCGTTTGTCGCGAGCGGCTCCAGCCTCCGCATCAGGTGCTGCGGCAAACGCGTGGGGGCGGATCTCTTCCCTTGCCAGTCGTCGGGATGCTGCCCTGCCGGCGTGACGGCTTGCCATGCCGCAATCGGCGTGCGGCGGCTGCCGCTGGGCGGCGACACGGCCGGATGGGGCTGATGGTGTGCGGAGAGCGCAGCTTCCGAGACAGAGGCTCTCGGGCTATCGGCCCCGGCGGGAAGTTCGGGCCATTCCGGCGCCGGAGCTCCGTGTCCCGGTGATCGCGGCGCGGCGGTTCAGGCTGCGGCGCGCCGTTCGTCGCAGCGGCGGGCGAAGGCGGCGATGCGATTGAGGGTCGGCCGGTCGCGCAGAAGCGGCGCGTGTCCCTGGCCCGGCACCGTGAGGCGCTCCATCGAAGGATGCCTGCGGGCCATCTCGTCGACGACCGAGGGGCTGAGAAGGTCGGAATTGGCGCCCCGGATCGACATGACCGGGATCTTCGCGAGGCTGGCGAATTGCGGCCACAGCGTCGGGACCTCGTCCTCCAGGTCGAGATTTTGCACCGTCTTCATGAGGTTCGGGTCGAAGTCCGGTTTGAGTTCGCCGTCGACCTTGACGAACATCGCCTCGGTGAAGGCTCTCCAGTCCTCGTCGTCGACGCCTGTGAAGGTGCGGCCGTTGATCTGGCGGACCAGTTCCTCCGCTTCCGCCCAGGTGCGGGGCGGGCGCATGCGGCCGAGGTAGTTCTTGATGCGGGCAAGGCCCGTGCCCTCGATCTTCGGCCCGATGTCGTTGAGCACGACGCCGGCGAGCAGCTTCGGGCGGATGGCGCCCAGAATCATCGCAGCGAGGCCGCCGCGCGACGTGCCGATGAAGACGGCCTCGGGGATGTCGAGCGCGGTCATTACCGTGACGACGTCGGCCGTCTCGACGAGAGGGTGGTAGTTCTTCCAGTTGCGGTCGTAGCCGGAGAGGCCCCGGCCGCGATAATCGAGAGCGACGACAGTGCGCGGCGCTTCGGCATGGCCGGCGAAGAAGCTTGCAAGGCGCTGGAAGTCGCGGGCGTTTCGCGAGAGACCGGGCAGGCAGACGAGCGGCAGGCGCTCCGCGTGCCATTCGCCGTAAAAACGCAGGCCGAGCTTCAGCCCGTCCTGCGCCGGCACATGCATGATCTTCTCTTCGACGTCGGCTTCCGCGGCCATTGCCTTCCCCAAACCCGTTGCCCGCAATAGCGGATTCTGACGGTGGTTCAAGCACGCGCTGGCAACGGGCCCCGCTCTAGCGGATCGGCTCGCCATGCTTCAGGTCGGAGGTGATCGACAGGGCGTGGCCGAGGCGGCTGCGGTAGGATTGCAGGTTCTCCATCACCTTCTGCACGTAGTTGCGCGTCTCGTCGAAGGGGATGCGCTCCACCCAGTCGACTGGGTCGGTGACGCCGCCGCGGGGATCGCCATAGCGCCTCACCCAGTCGATGGCGCGGCCGGGGCCGGCGTTATAGCCGGCGAAGGTCATGATGTAGGAGCCGCGCAGGTTGGTGAGAAGCTCGCCGAGATGGGCGGCGCCGAGGGTGGCGTTGTAGGCGGGATCGGAGGAGAGTCGCACAAGGGAGAAGGGCAGGCCGATCTGGCGCGCCGTGGAGCGGGCCGTCGCCGGCATGAACTGCATCAGCCCGCGCGCGCCGACATGGCTCGTCGCCGAGGCGTTGAAGGCGCTCTCCTGCTTGGAGACGGCGTAGAGCAGGGCGCGATCGACGATGTCCGGCTGCGGGATATCGGTGGGCACGACGATGAGCGGGGCCCTCAGGGCGCCGACATCGACGCCTTCGGCATCGGCGCGGGCGGCCGCCAGCATACCGAGATGCGGCTCCTCGATGCGGCGCGCCAGCGTGTCGAGAAGGGCGAGCTCGCCCGGGCTCTTCAGCTTGTCGCCGAGCGCCAGGAAGAAGGGGCGGGTGCGGAAGGAATGGCCGGCGGCCGCGAGCCTCTTGATGGCGTGGACTTCGTCGCGGGCGGCAAAGCGCAGCCGGTCGAGCGCGGAAGGTCGCGGGCGCATCTCCAACCCGGTATGGGCGATGCCGAGCGCATCGCGGGCGAGCTGGCCGTAATAGGTGGCGCCGTGTTCGGCGGCCCGGCCATAGGCAAGGCGCGCCATCGTCTCCGCGCCGGCGGCCGCATGGGCACGGCCGAGCCAGTAATAGGCGCGGGCGATCGAGCGGGGTTGGGTCGCCACGGCGGCGATGCGCGCAAAGTGGCCGCGCGCGGCGCGTGGCGAATCGAGGTAGCGCAGCGCCAGCCAGCCGGCATGGAACTCGGCTTCGACGAGATCTTCCGGCGAGACGGCGGCATGGGTGGCGGCGACGGAATAGGCGAGGGCGGGATAGCCCGCGTCGAGCAGCGCCCGGGCGATGTCCTTGCGCAGCTCCCACCATCGGTCGCCGTCGCCGAGCCCGGCCGCATCGCGCGTGACGAGGCCGAGACGGAGGCCGGCGTCGAGGTTGCGCCCGTCGCGGTGGAGCAGCAGGACGCGCGCATATTCGAAGGCGGGCTCGTCGCGGAACCGGTCCTTCAGCGCCATCAGGCTCGCCTCGGCGCCCTTCTTGCGGGCGATCACGCCGGCGACAGCGCGGGCAAGCTGGTCGTAGCCGGGGCCGATCGCCTGGCCGACCTTGATCGCATCGCCGCTCCTTCGCTGCAGGAGCAGGCGGCGGAAGCGGAAGAGATGGTCCTGTTTCGATAGCGCGGCGGCGTGCTCGGCCAGGATATGGGCGGAAAGCGATTCACGCAGGTTCTTCTCGCGCCACAGGCGGCGGACGATCGGCCGGCTGCGGCCGGTCTCGCCGGCATCGGCATAGGCATCGGCAAGCTTCAGCCAGCCGTCGTCGGTGAGCGGCTGGTGGGAGGCGTAGTAATCGCGAACCGCCCCGTCGCCGGGGCCGGAGCGCAAAAAGGCCTGCTCGGCGCGCAGTTCCAGAAGCTCCGGCTCGGGCCAGTCGGGGTGGCGCTCCAGGACGGCGCCGATCTCGGCGGCGGAAAGGCCGGAGATCGGTGCGCGCGCCACGAACCAGGCGACCAGTTTGCGGTCGAATGTCGACGGCAGTTCCCGCGAAAAGGCGAGTGCGCTGGTATAGGCGTCGCCCGTGACGAGATCGAGCCCGCGCTTCAGAAGGTTCGCATCGGCAAAGCCGAAAGGCGGCCTGTCGTTCTTGATGCGCGCGAGGCGGGCCGCTGCCGCCCCTTCCGGCTGCGGACGCGGGCGGGGGCCGAAAAAGGCGAGCTGTTCGCCTGCCTGCGTTGCTGCCTCTGCCTTTTCCGGCTCGGGCGCCGGTGCAGGCTCGGCGGATGCAATGGCCGTCTCGCCCTCGGCAGCGGTTGCGGCCGGCTCGTCCGGTGCCGTCGCCGTCTCCTGCGCCTTGTCGTCGGCGGCGCTTGCGGTGTCCGAGGCGAGATCCGGGGCCTCGGCCTCGGCGTCGCTCGCTCCGGTCTCCGCTGCGACCGGCTCTTCGGCGAGTGCGGCATCCGTGGGGGGCGTGGCTTCGGCGTTCTCCGCGCCGTCTCCGGCGGGGCGGGGACGCGGCAGCTCGTCGGCCTTTCCGTCGCCGGCCGGGCGGGCTTTCGGCAGGCTCGGACGGGCCTCGGCCGCCATCGCCGGGGCGGGGGCGATCACGCTGGCGAGGCCGGCCATGCCGAGCGCCGCCGGCAGAGCCGCCGGCAACCACAAGGCGAAGGCGGCGAGCGCCACGATGCTCCTCTGCGTCAGCTTCAAGACGTTCCGCTTCTCCTGCCGGAGGTGCCCCTGATCCTGCGGGAAGGGCAGCGCTTGCTCTTGCCGGGGCGCGCCACTATCGTCCGCGGCCAAGTCAAAGGCAGGATTTTTAGGCCAAGTTATGTTCAAGGGGTCAATTCCGGCTCTCGTCACGCCGATGCGGGACGGGGAGGTCGACGAAGACGCGTTCTGCGGCTTTCTGAGCTGGCAGCTCGAGGAAGGAAGCCATGGCGTCGTGCCGGTCGGCACGACCGGCGAATCGCCGACGCTTTCCCATGCCGAGCACAAAAGGGTCGTGGAGCTCACCGTGGAACTGGTGGCCGGGCGCGTGCCGGTGATCGCAGGCGCCGGCTCGAACAACACACGCGAGGCGATCGAGCTCGCCGAGCATGCCGAGAAGGCCGGGGCCGATGCGGTGCTCGTCGTCACGCCCTATTACAACAAGCCGAGCCAGAAGGGCATGTATGCCCATTTCAAGGCCGTTGCGGACGCCATCTCGCTGCCTCTCATCATCTACAACATCCCGCCGCGCTCGGTGGTCGACATGAGCGTGGAGACGATGAAGGCTCTCTTCGAGGATTGCGAGAACATCGTCGGGGTGAAGGACGCGACGGCCAATCTCGGCCGCGTCAGCCTGCAGCGGCAGGCCATCGGCGAGAGCTTCAACCAGCTCTCCGGCGAGGATCCGACGGCGCTCGGCTTCATGGCCCATGGCGGGCATGGCTGCATCTCGGTGACGGCGAACGTCGCGCCGAAGCTGTGCGCGGAATTCCAGGAGGCCTGCATGGCGGGCGATTTCGCCGCCGCGCTGTCCTATCAGGACCGGCTGATGCCGCTGCATCGCGCCCTCTTCCTTGAGCCGAGCCCTGCGCCCACCAAATATGCGCTGTCCATCCTCGGCAAGATGAGCGAGGAGGTCCGCTCACCGATCACCACGGTCGGCGAGGAGACACAGAGGGAAGTGAAGGACGCTCTGCGCCATGCGGGGCTTCTCAACTAGCGCAACCGGCTGATGGCCAAGAAAAGCACAACCAGCGGCAAGCTCGTCGCCGACAATCGCCGCGCCCGTTTCGATTACGAAATCGGCGAGACGATGGAGGCTGGCCTGGCGCTGGTCGGCACGGAGGTGAAGAGCCTTCGCCGCAACAAGGCGAACATCGCCGAATCCTATGTCAGCCCCGAACGCGGGGAGATCTGGTTGATCAACGGCAACATCCCCGAATACGTCGAGGCGAACCAGTTCAACCACGATCCGCGGCGCAAGCGGAAGCTGCTCCTGCACCAGCGCGAGATCGCCCGGCTTTCCCAGGGCGTGGAGCGCGACGGCATGACGATCGTGCCGCTGCGGCTCTACTTCAACGACCGCGGCATCGCCAAGCTCGCCATCGCGCTCGCCAAGGGCAAGAAGAGCCACGACAAGCGCGAAACCGAAAAGAAGCGCGACTGGCAGCGTGAGAAGAACCGGCTCCTGAAGGAGTTGGGCTAGAAGCTGCGCCCGGCCGCGCCTCTAGGTGCAGCCGATATCTTCCCTGATCCGCGCGAAGACACTGCGGAACATTGCTTCCGTCAAGACGCCCGTATTCGTGTTGTAGCGCGAGCAATGGTAGCTGTCGTAGAGCCTGAGCCCGTCCAGCTCATGCACGGCGCCGTGGCCGAAGGGCGCGTCCCTCAGGCGGACGCCAAGCGCGCGCAGCACGCTGTCATGGGCGATGCGGCCGAGGGCGAGCACCGCCGCTATTTTCGGATTGGCGTCGATCGTGGCGGAAAGGAACGGCCGGCAGGTGGCGATCTCCGCGCCCACCGGCTTGTTCTGCGGCGGCACGCAGCGCACCGCATTGGTGATCGCCGCGCCCGTCAGCGTCAGCCCGTCCTCGGGATCGGCGCGGTATTCGCCCCGCGCAAAGCCGTATTCGATCAGCGTCGCATAGAGGAGGTCGCCGGCGAAGTCGCCGGTGAAGGGCCGGCCGGTGCGGTTGGCGCCCCGCAGTCCCGGCGCGAGGCCGACGATGAGAAGCGGCGCATCGCCGGCGCCGAAGGTCGGCACCGGCGCATTGTGCCAGGCCGGCTCCTTCTCACGCCATTCCTGCCGGAAGGCGGCGAGGCGTGGGCACAGCGGGCAGTCGGCGGACGGTTCGGTCGTGGTCGCGGCGGGGCGCGCGGCGGATCTGGCGGGCATGACGGCTTTTCTGATCGGGGAAGGGGCGGCCGCTCAGCGGTCGGCCGCTCAAAGGTGGACGCTCAGCTTTGGCCGCTCAGCGGTCGGCGGGATCGTCCTCATCCTCCTCGTCGTAATACTCCTCGTAATCTTCTTCCTCTTCCTCCGCCTCCTCGGCGCGTGCCGGCCGGGCCGGGCGCTGGCCGCCCTGGCGGCCGAGCTCGTCCTCCATGTCGGCGAGTTCCATGAAATGGTCGGCCTGGCGGCGAAGCTCGTCGGAAATCATCGGCGGGGAGGATTTGAGTGTCGAGGCGATCGTCACCTTCTTGCCCTTGCGCTGCAGCGCCTCCACCAGATAGCGGAAGTCGCCGTCGCCGGAGAAGATGACGAAGTGGTCGATATGGTCGGCCGCCTCCATGGCATCGACGGCAAGCTCGATATCCATGTTGCCCTTCACCTTCCGGCGGCCCTGCGCGTCCGTATATTCCTTCAAGGGCTTGGTGACGACGCGGTAGCCGTTGTAGTCGAGCCAGTCGATCAGGGGACGGATGGAGGAATATTCCTGCTCCTCGGCGAGCGCCGTATAGTATACCGCGCGCAGGATATATGCCTTTTCACGGAAACTCTTCAGAAGACGGCGATAATCGATATCGAAGCCGAGGGAACGCGAAGTGGCGTAAAGATTGGCGCCGTCCAGAAAGAGGGCAACCTTCTCCCTTGCATCCAGCATGGCAAACTCCTGATCAATATGCGTTTTTATCGAAATGGGGCGCAACTTTGCCGCCGTCTGACCCGGTATGACATCGATCGGGCACTTTCAAGGCAGCGGCCGAACAACACCTTGCTAGGCTGTTGAAAAGCGCCTAAGGGAGACCCAAATCCCGAACCGAACGTTTTCAAGGAGCTGATCCATGGCGCGCGTCACCGTGGAAGATTGCGTCGACAAGGTCGACAACCGGTTCGAGCTCGTCCTGCTGGCGGCACACCGCTCGCGCATGATCTCGAACGGCTCGCCGCTGACGATCGATCGCGACAACGACAAGAATCCCGTCGTGGCCCTCAGGGAGATCGCCGACGAGACGATCTCGCCGGAGGACATGAAGGAAGATCTCATCCATTCGCTGCAGAAGTTCGTCGAGATCGACGAGCCGGAGCCGGCGCCGGAGGAGATCGAGGCCGACGGTGGCGGCGCCACCGAGGAGGTCACCTTCGATCGCATGAGCGAGGAAGAGCTCCTGCGCGGCCTGGAAAGCCTCGATCCGCCCGAGCGGCGCGACGACTAAAGGCCTTCGCCGCCCTTTTGCGAGATGCCGCGGCACGCGCCGCGGCGAGAAGCCCCGCCCCGGCGGGGCTTTTGTTTCTTTTGAAGGATGCGCTCAGGCTTTGGTAAGCCTATATCTGCAAGGTCCTAACGGAGAAACTTGAAGCTTTGCAGGCGCGCCGCGCATGATGCGTCAATACGAGCTCGTGGAGCGGGTGGCCGCCTATAACCCCGCTGTCAACGAGGACCTTCTGAACAGGGCCTATGTGTATGCCATGCAAAAGCATGGCACGCAGAAGCGCGCCTCGGGCGACCCCTACTTCTCCCATCCCCTCGAAGTCGCGGCGATCATCACCGATCTCCGGCTCGACGACGCTTCCGTCGCCGTCGCCCTGCTGCACGACACGATCGAGGATACGAGCGCGACGCGCGACGAGATCGACCATCTCTTCGGCACGGAGATCGCAAAGCTCGTCGACGGGCTTACCAAGATCGACCGGCTCGACCTCGTCTCGCGCGAGGCCCGGCAGGCCGAAAGCCTCCGCAAGCTGCTTCTGGCCGTCGCCGACGACATCCGCGTGCTTCTCGTCAAGCTCGCCGACCGGCTCCACAACATGCGCACGATCCAGTACGTGCCGGAGGCCAAGCGCGGGCGCATCGCCGAGGAGACGATGGAGATCTACGCCCCGCTCGCCGGGCGCATGGGCATGCAGGCCGTGCGCGAGGAGCTGGAGGACCTTTCCTTCCGCGCGCTCTTTCCCGACGCTTACGCCACCATCGCCGGCAAGCTTGCGGACCTCAGGAAGCGGACCGGCAGCGATATCGAGACGATCGAGGAGGCGCTTCGCCAGAGGCTGCTGGAGGCCGGCATCCATGCGGAAATCCGCGGAAGGCAGAAGCGGCCCTATTCCATCTTTTCCAAGATGCAGAAGAAGGCGATCGGCTTCGAGCAGCTCTCCGACATCTTCGGCTTCCGCATCTTTCTCTCCGATCTCGGCGACTGCTATCGCGCGCTCGGGGCGATGCACACGGCCTGGCCGATGGTGCCGGGCCGCTTCAAGGACTACATCTCCACCCCCAAGCAGAATGGCTACCAGTCGCTGCACACGACGGTGGTCGGGCCGGAGAAGCAACGCGTGGAACTGCAGCTGAGGACCTGGGAGATGGACCGGGTCGCCGAATACGGCATCGCCGCCCATCCGCTCTACAAGGACGGGATCGCCGCCGACCGCGAGCGCCTGGCGCGCGAATCCTCGGCCTATGCCTGGCTGCGGCAGACGGTCGAGCACATCGCCCATGGCGACGCGCCGGAAGAGTTTCTGGAAAACACCAAGCTGGAGCTCTTCCAGGACCAGGTCTTCTGCTTCACCCCGAAGGGGCGCCTTATCGCCCTGCCGCGCGGGGGGACGCCGATCGACTTCGCCTATGCCGTCCATACCGATATCGGCGACACCTGCGTCGGCGCCAAGGTCAACGGCAAGCTGACGCCGCTCGTGACGCCGCTGGAGAACGGCGACGAGGTGGAGATCGTGCGCTCCGATGCGCAGCGTCCGCCGCCTGCCTGGGAATCGGTCGTCGTTACCGGCAAGGCGCGGGCCGCCATCCGCCGGGCGACCCGCGCGCATGTGCGCAAGCAATATGCCGGGCTTGGCCGACACATCCTCCACCGTGCCTTCGAGAAGATCGACGAGCCTTGGTCGGAGGCGCATCTGCGGGAGCACGTCAACCGCTTCGGCTTCGACGACGTGGAAGACCTTCTGGCCGCCATCGGCCGCGGCCAGACGGAGGCCAATACGGTGATGGCGGGCCTGTTTCCCGGCAAGGTGCTGCCTGCCGGCCTGGAGGCGGGCGGAAAGGCCGGCACGGGCCGGGGGGAATCGCTCAGGAGCATCAACTTCCGCCTGCCGGGGCGAAGCCGCAAGGAACGCAACGGCGAGGCGGAGAGCGGCGCGGAGCAGGGCGCGCTGCCGATCCGAGGCACGAGTGGCGACATGCCGGTGCGCTTCGCCCCGGAAGGCGGGGCCCTGCCGGGCGACCGTATCGTCGGCATCCTGACCCAGGGCGAGGGCATCACCATCTATCCGATCCAGTCGCCGGCGCTGACGGCCTTCGACAACGAGCCGGACCGCTGGGTCGACGTGCGCTGGGATATCCCGGACGAATCGGGCGAGCGCTTTCCGGCGCGCATCCGCGTTTCGGCGATCAACGAGCCGGGCTCGCTCGCCGAGATCGCCGAAGCGATCGGGCGAAGCGAGGGCAATATCGACAACCTGAGGATGCTGGAACGCGGACGCGATTTTACCGAACTTGAAATCGATCTCGAAGTCTGGAACCTCAAGCACCTGAACCATATCATGCGCAATCTGAGGGCGCGGTCCGTGGTCAGCGGTGTTTCCCGCGTGAACGGCTGAGCGGATGGGTGCCATGTGCAAGTCGACGCCAGCGTATCGGTGACCGCGTCCCATGCTGTTCAAGAGACGTAACGAGGAAGCCCTGCACCATCGCCTTCGTGTGATGGTATGGCCGCGCTCCAGCTGGCGGCGCTCCGTCCTCTATTTCACCAAGCGCATCCTGCGCCTCTCGGCGACGCCGCATGCCATCGCCGCCGGCGTGGCGGCCGGCGCCTTCACCTCCTTCACGCCGTTCCTCGGCCTGCACTTCGTTATTTCCTTCGGGCTCGCCTGGCTGATCGGCGGCAATCTTCTCGCCGCCGCGCTCGGCACGTCGGTCGGCAATCCGCTCTCCTTCCCCTTCATCTGGGCCGCGACCTACAAGCTCGGCCACCTCATCCTGCGCGGCCAGCACGAGCTGCCGCCGCCCCGGCTCGGCCACGACCTGGTGGAGAAATCCTTCGAGCAGCTCATGCCACTCCTGAAGCCGATGACGGTCGGCGCGATCCCGCTCGGCCTGCTCGTCGGCATCATCTCCTACGTCATCGTCTACAAGATGGTCGCGGCCTACCAGGCCGCCCGCAAGGAGCGCTTCGCGCTCCGGCGCAAGCCGACGGGTGGCGAGAATCCCTCGCAGGAAGGGGCCAGCCTGAAAGGCATTCAATGAACGAGAAGCTTCGCCTCGGCATCAACATCGACCATGTGGCGACGGTGCGGAACGCCCGCGGAGGAGACCATCCCGACCCGCTTCGGGCGGCGAAGATCGCAGAGGGCGCCGGCGCGGACGGCATCACCGCGCATCTGCGCGAAGATCGGCGGCACATCCGTGACGACGACATCACGCGGCTGATGGAGGAGATCGCCCTTCCCCTCAACCTGGAGATGGCGGCGACCGACGAGATGCTTGCGATCGCGCTTCGCCACGGCCCGCATGCGGCCTGCATCGTGCCGGAAAGGCGTGAGGAGCGCACCACGGAGGGCGGGCTCGACGCGGCCGGCAGCATGGAGCGGCTGGGGCCGATCGTGTCGCGGCTCGGCGAGCGCGGCGTGCGCGTGTCGCTGTTCATCGAAGCCGACCGGCGCCAGCTCGACGCGGCCGTCACGCTCGGTGCGCCGGTGGTGGAGCTGCATACCGGCCGCTTCTGCGATCTCGGCCGCGAGGGCGACATGGCCGGCGCCGAAGCGGAGCGGAAGCGCATCGCCGAGATGGCGCTCTATGGCGCCTCGGCGGGGCTTGAAGTCCATGCCGGGCACGGCCTCGGCTACGACAATGTCGGCCCGATCGCCTCGATCGCGCAGATCCGCGAGCTCAATATCGGCCATTACCTCATCGGCGAGGCGATCTTCATCGGACTTTCGGACAGCATCGCCGAAATGCGCCGGCTGATGGTGGAGGCCCGCAGCAAGGCGGGAGCGGCGGCATGATCATCGGCTTCGGTTCGGACCTCATCGACATCCGCCGGGTGGAAAAGACGCTGGAGCGTTTCGGCGAGCGCTTCGTGCAGCGTGTGTTCACCGAGGTCGAGCAGCGCAAATCGGAACGAAGGCGCATGCGCGCCGCCTCCTACGCCAAGCGCTTCGCCGCCAAGGAAGCCTGCTCCAAGGCGCTCGGAACCGGGCTCCGGCAGGGGGTCTTCTGGCGCGATATGGGCGTCGTCAACCTGCCCTCCGGAAAGCCGACGATCCGCCTTACGGGTGGCGCGGCCGAGGCGCTGGCGCGCATCACGCCGGAAGGCCACGAGGTCTCGATCCACCTCACCATCACCGATGACGGGCCGCTCGCCCAGGCTGTGGTGCTGATCGAGGCGCAGGAGAGGCGTTAGGATCAGGCGGGCTCTTGCCCCAATGCGGCCTCAAAAGCGGAATTAATGCCGCGACGGTCGGGCGCGGCGTTGCAGCCGCCGGACGCTACCGCTAAACCCCCCGAGCGACACCCAAGGACGGAGCCATGCACGTGGCGGAACAAGACGCCGATTCCGAGAAGGAAACCGGCAAGCATGCCGCGAAGGCAAAATCGGGCGGCCTCGGGGAGACGCTGAAGGTCGTCATCCAGGCGCTGATCATCGCGCTGCTTTTCCGGACCTTTCTCTATCATCCCTTCAATATTCCCTCCGGCTCGATGATGCCGACGCTGCTCGTCGGCGACTACCTCTTCGTGTCGAAGTTCTCCTACGGCTATTCGCGCTATTCCTTCCCGATCGACCTGTCCTTCATCAAGGGCCGGATCTGGGAGGGGGACGGGCCGACGCGCGGCGACGTGGCGGTCTTCCGCCTGCCGCGCGATCCGAACACCGACTACATCAAGCGCGTCATCGGCCTGCCGGGCGACAAGATCCAGATGAAGAACGGCTTGCTGTTCATCAACGGCGAGCCGGTCGAGCGCGAGCGGGTCGACGATTACACGGGCGCGAACGCCTTCGGCCAGGAGATCAAGGTCGCGCAGTACCGCGAGACGCTGCCCAACGGCGTCAGCTACCTGACGCTCGACCTCACGCAGAACGGCGAGAAGGACAATACGGGCGTCTACGAGGTGCCGCCGCATCACTACTTCATGATGGGCGACAACCGCGACAATTCTTCCGACAGCCGCTTTCTCAATTTCGTCGGCTACGTTCCGGAGGAGAACTTCGTCGGCAAGGCGGAGGTGATCTTCTTCTCCGTCGACGAGGACACTCATGTGTGGGAATTCTGGCGCTGGCCGTGGAGCCTTCGCTACGACCGCATCCTCGAGGGACTATGAGCGGCAAGGCCACCCTTGAAGATCTGCAGGAACGGATAGGACACCATTTCACGCGCCCGGAGCTTCTCGCCCGGGCGC
This sequence comes from Afifella sp. IM 167, assembly GCF_020144925.1. Classification (GTDB taxonomy): domain Bacteria; phylum Pseudomonadota; class Alphaproteobacteria; order Rhizobiales; family Afifellaceae; genus Afifella. The sequence continues at coordinate 248,929 of NZ_NSLC01000001.1, read as the reverse complement.
TGACGCATGCGAGCGCCATCGGCGACGACGGGCGTGGTGATCCGCTGACCACCTACGAGCGGCTGGAATTTCTCGGCGACCGGGTCCTCGGCCTCGTCATCGCCGACCTTCTGATCGAGGAATATCCGCAGGCGCCGGAAGGGGAGCTGTCGCGGCGCCTGGCGCGGCTCGTCAATCGCGAGGCCTGCGCGGCCGTCGCCGAGGAGATGCGTCTGTCGGAGCATTACCGGGTCGGCGAGAGCCTGGCCAAGGCCAATGCGCGCACGGCGCGCACGCTGCTCGCCGATACCTGCGAATCCGTCATCGGGGCGATCTTCCGCGATGCCGGGCTGGACGCGGCGCGGCGCACCATCCACCGATACTGGGCCGAACGTGTCAAACAGATGGAAGGGCCTTTGCGCGATGCCAAGACCGAGTTGCAGGAATGGGCGCACCGGCGCAGCCTGCCGACACCGCGCTACGAAGAGACCGGGCGCAGCGGCCCCGACCATTCGCCGGAGTTTTCCGTGAGCGTCGTCATCCCCGGGACGGAGGGCTGCATCGGCAAGGGCGCCTCCAAGCGCGAGGCCGAGCATGCGGCCGCCGCCGCCATCCTGAAGCGCGAGGGAGTGTGGTCGTGAGCGACACGCCTGCCGATACGCCAGAGCCGCCGCAGGAAGGCGTTGCGACCCGCGCCGGCTTCGTCGCCCTCATCGGCGCCCCGAATGCGGGAAAGTCGACACTCATCAATCGTCTCGTCGGCTCGAAGGTCGCCATCGTCACGCACAAGGTGCAGACGACGCGCAGCGTCATTCGCGGCATTGCCATGCATGACAATACGCAGATCGTCTTCGTCGATACGCCCGGCATCTTCCAGCCGAAGAAGCGGCTGGAAAAGGCGATGGTGACGACGGCCTGGGCCTCGGCGGCCGACGCCGACATCGTCGCCGTCTTGATCGACGCGCGCGGCGGGCTCGACGAAGCGGCGCTCACCATCCTCGACCGGCTGGCCGAAACCGGCGCGCCGGCGCAAAAACGCGTGCTCCTACTCAACAAGATCGACCTCGTCAGGCGCGAGACGCTGCTCGCCATCACGGCGGAAGCGAATGCGCGGCTCGCCTTCGCCGAGACCTTCATGATCTCCGCGCTCAACGGCGACGGGGTCACCCATCTCCTTTCCTACTTCGCCGGGCAGATGCCGGAGAGCCCGTTCCTTTATCCGGAGGACCAGATTTCCGACCTGCCGTTGCGCTCCATCGCGGCGGAGGTGACGCGCGAGAAGCTGATGCTGCGCCTGCACCAGGAAATCCCCTATGCGGCGACCGTGGAGACGGAGAGCTGGGAGGAGAAGAAGGACGGCTCGGTCAAGATCAGCCAGGTGATCTATGTGGCGCGCGAGAGCCACCGCAAGATTCTCCTCGGAAAGGGCGGGGAGACGATCAAGGCGATCTCCATCGCCGCGCGGCGCGACCTGCATGAGATGCTGTCGCGCAAGGTGCACCTCTTCCTCTTCGTGAAGGTGCGCGAGGGCTGGGCGGACGATCCGGAGCGCTATCGCGAGATGGGGCTGGAGTTTCCGCGCTAGCCGGTTGGCCGGGGCTCGCATGCCGGGCCGCCTCGTGGCATCTTCCCGGCCGCTCCCGAAACTGAGGGGAAAAGCCATGAGCCAGCACCGCGTCGCCGTCGTCCAGACGGGTTCGAGCCTCTTCGACACGCCGCGCACGCTGGAGCGCATGGGCGCGCATTGCGAGACGGCCTCCGGCGAAGGGGCCGAGCTCGTCGTCTTTCCCGAGGCCTATGTCGGGGGCTATCCCAAAGGGCTCGATTTCGGCGCGCGGATCGGCATGCGCAGCCCAGCCGGGCGAGACGATTTCCTGCGCTACTTCAAGTCGGCGATCGACGTGCCGGGGCCCGAATGCGCCCAGATCGGCTCCTTCGCCGCAAAGATGAAGGCGCATCTCGTCACCGGCGTCATCGAGCGTGACGGCGGTACGCTCTATTGCACGGTGCTCTTCTTCGGCCCGGACGGGGCGCTTCTCGGCAAGCATCGCAAGCTGATGCCGACGGCCAGCGAAAGGCTCGTCTGGGGGCAGGGCGACGGCTCCACCATCCCGGTCTTCGAGACGCCGCTCGGCCGGCTCGGCGGCGTGATCTGCTGGGAGAACTACATGCCGAACCTTCGCATGGCGATGTATGCCAAGGGGATCGGCATCTGGTGCGCGCCGACCGTCGACGACCGGGAGATCTGGCAGTCCTCCATGCGCCATATCGCCTATGAGGGCCGCACCTTCGTGCTCAGCGCCTGCCAGTACATGACCCGCGCCGACGCTCCCGAGGCATATGACTGCATCCAGGGCAACGATCCCGCCGCCATCCTCATCCGCGGCGGCAGCGTCATCGCCAGCCCGCTCGGCGAGGTGCTGGCCGGCCCGGTCTACGAGCGCGAGGCGGTGATTGCCGCCGATATCGACCTCGACGATATCGTGCGCGGCAAGTACGACCTCGACGTCGTCGGCCACTATGCCCGGCCGGACGTCTTCCAGATGCTCGTCGACGAGATGCCACGCGCACCGGTGCTCTTCACCGAGGGCGTTTTCGAGGAAGCCGAGGAGCCCGGAGAAGAAGATTAGGGAGCGCGGCGCCGGCTTTGCCGGGGCGTCTTCTGTTCACCACCCGGCCAAGCCGTGCGAAGGTCTCATTGCCCTTGCCGCGGGCGCGGTGCTACGCGGCTGCCGACCCTGCCATCCACATCCAGAGGCCAAGATGGACCTGTCCCATATCCCCGTCGGCACCAACCCGCCGCGGGACCTCAACGCCGTCATCGAGATCCCCTATGGCGGCGTGCCGGTGAAGTACGAGCTCGACAAGAAATCGGGCGCGCTCATGGTCGACCGCTTCCTGCATACGGCGATGTTCTATCCCGGCAATTACGGCTTCATCCCGCACACGCTCTCGCCGGACGGCGATCCGTGCGACATCCTCGTGGTCAGCCAGGTGCCGGTGGTGGCCGGCGCCATCATCCGCTGCCGGCCGGTCGGCGCGCTCGTCATGGAAGACGAATCGGGCGGCGACGAGAAGATCATCGCCGTGCCGGCCGATGCGCTGCATCCGTTCTATACCGGGGTGCGAAGCTACGAGGACCTGCCGCCGATCATGTGCGAGCAGATCGCCCACTTCTTCCAGCACTACAAGGATCTGGAAAAGGGCAAGTGGGTCGATATGGGCCGCTGGCAGGACGCCGAGGGCGCCGAACGGCTCGTGATGGAAGCGATCGAGCGCGGCAAGAGCGAGGCTTGAGGACAGCCGTTCCGTGAGAGGGGCCGGGCGCGGCCGCGACGGCTGCACCGCGATCCCCTCCGCAGAATGGGGCCCCGCCGCCCGCCGGCGGCTGCTTCAGTCGAGAAGCCAGGCCTTGCGCGGGCGCAGATAGAAGGCATCGCCCTTTGCGAGCGTCTCGATGCGGCCGGTGGGCAGCTCGGCGAGCACCGGGGCGCCGCTCGGCGCCTTGCAGGTGACGGCGCACAGGCCGGCGCGAAAGGTGACGGCCTCCACCAGCATGCGGATGGCGTCTTCGCGGTCCTCCTCGACCTGCTCGAAATCCTCCGGGCGGACGAGGATTTGCGCGCCCTCACCCGACACGGTGGCGGCATCGAGACGGCTTCCCTCCACATGCACGGCGTCTTCGCTGTTGCCGGCGACCTTGAAGATGTTGGCGCGCCCGAAGAAGCGGGCGATCTCGGCGCTTCGCGGCTGCTCGTAGAGGGCGCGCGGCGGGCCGGCGGCGAGCACGCGCCCACTATCCATGACGATGATCTGGTCCGCGAGTTCGGTCGCCTCGTCCTGGTCGTGCGTGACGATGACGATGGTGATGCCGAGCTTGCGGTGGATGCGCCGCAACTCGTCCTTCATGCGGTCGCGCAGATTGCGGTCGAGCGCGGAAAGCGGCTCGTCGAGAAGCAGGATATGCGGATCGAAGACGAGGGCGCGGGCGATGGCGACACGCTGGCGCTGGCCGCCGGATATCTCGGAGGGAAGCCGGGCGAGCAGCGGCTCGACCTCCATCAGGGCCGCGACCGCCTTCACCTTGTCCGCGATCTCGGCCTTGGGGCGCCGCCGCGCCCTCAGGGCATAGGCGATGTTGTCGGCCACGCTCATATGCGGAAAGAGCGCGTAGCTCTGGAAGACGAGACCGACATTGCGCCTTTCCGGCGGCTCGGCGGTGACCTCGTGCGCATCGAAGCGGATCCGGCCTTCCTCCGGGTGCTCGAAGCCTGCGATGGTCATGAGGAGCGTGGTCTTGCCGCAACCGCTCGGGCCGAGGATCGCGGTGAAGGAGCCGGCCGGAATCTCCACGTCGACCCCCTGAAGGGCGACATGGGCGCCGAAGGATTTCTTCACGCCCTCGATATGGATGGCCGAGCCGAGGTTCATCGTCTTCTCCGCGCGCCTACCAGCGCTCGAAGGCGGGAGGCGCGAATTCCTCCGCGGTCCGACCCTTGAAGTCATATTCCGGGACGCTGGCATAGACCCGCTCGGCGGCGGCGCGAACGGTCCGCAGAAGCGCGTCCTCGTCGAGCATGGTCAGTTTTCCTTCCTCCACGCGCACGATGCCGTCGACCATGACATGCCGCACATCCGCCGCACCGGCGATATGGACGAGCATCTTGACCGGGTCGAGCATCGGACCGAAGGCGATCCTGTCCATGTCGACGACGACGAGGTCGGCCTTGGCGCCCTGTTCGAGGCGGCCGATATCGCTGCGCCCGAGCGCCTTCGCCCCGTTCACGGTCGCGGCGTTGAAAACCTCGCTTGCCGGGGCCGCCCGGAAGTCGTGCTCGTGCAGCTTGCCGAGAACGGAGGCGAATTTCATCTCGTTGAACATGTCCTGCGGGTAGCTGTCGGTGCCGAGCGTGATGTTGATGCCCAGCTCGGCGTAGCGGCGGAAGCCTTCCAGCTGCATGCCGCGGCGCGCGAAGACGAAAGGCGAGTGGGAGACATGCGCGCCGCCCTCGGCGATGCGCTCAAGGTCGTCGACGCGCGGAAAGCCGGTGAGCGAGTGGCCGCCATAGAACATGGAATGGCCGAGGATGACGTTCGGCGCCAGCAGGCCGCAATCGCCCAAAAGGCCAAGGGGGGTCGTGCCCTCGCGGCGCACCGTCTCGTGGAATTCCCAGATCGTCTCCGCCACATGCAGCGTCACCGGAAGGCCGAGCTTCTGCGAGGTCTCGGCGGTCTTCTGCAACAGCCGGCGAGAGGTGAGGACGGTCTCCACCGGCACGAGGATGCCGCGGATGCGGTCGTCGTAGCGGCCGTTATTGGCGAGCGCGCTCTCGCAGGCCTTCTCGAACTGCGCCTCGCCGTCGTCCTGAAGCCAGTCGTAGCCGAGCTTTCCGGCCTCGCTGAAGGAATAATGGGCCGAGGCGAAGCCGGGCGCCACATAGGCGCGGATGCCCATCTCGCCGGCGATATCCACCATGACGTCGGTGTTGCCGCCGACTTCGCCGCCGAGTTCGATGACGGTGGTGACACCGCTCTTCAAAAGTTCGCCCACGGCAAAGCGGATGCCGGCGAGCGGATCGTCATCGGCGAGGAAATCGCGTCCGTTCCTGCCGGCCGGCAGATAGTTGAGGAAGCCGCAGTTGAAGAGGTCGAGCCGGCCGGTATCGGCCATCATCCGGTCGCCCACATGGTTGCACAGATGGGCGTGCGAGGAGATGAAGCCGGGCATCAGCAGACCGGAGGGGAAGGCGCGCAGCTCCGCGCCCTCCGGCAGGGCCTCCCGTTCCGGCCCGACATAGGAGATCGTGTTGCCTTCGACCTCGACCTCGCCGTCTGTGACGAGGCGGTGGGCGTTCTCCTTGAAGCCCAGAATCCATTTGGCGCGATAGACGACTTTCTTCTGCGACATGTTCTTTCCTTAGGAGGGACGGATGCGGCGGCGCGCGGCATGCGCGAGGAGTTGCAGGGCGAGGGCCGCGAGGAGGGTGGCGACGACGACCATCGCCGAGGCCGCGGCGACGGTCGGGTCGAACTCTGATCGGATGCCTTCCCACATGCGGCGCGGCAGCGTGCGCAGCTGGGGCGAGCCCAGGAAGAGCGCGATGACGAGCTCGTCGAAGGAGGTGAGGAAGGCGAGCAGGGCGCCGCTGAGAATGCTCGGGCGGATGAGCGGCAGGGTGACGGTGAAGAGGATACGCGTGCGGCCTGCGCCGAGGGAGCGCGCGGCGCGGGTCAGCTCGGGGTCGAGCTTGCGCAGGGCGGCGACGCTGGTCAGCACGACGAAGGGAAGGGCGAGCATCAGATGGCCGGCGACGAGGCCGGCGGGCGTTCCCACGAGGCCGAGGCGGGTGAAGGTCATGTACATCGCCACCGCGATCACCACCGGCGGCAGGAGGATCGGCAGGACGGCGACACCGAGCGCGGCCTTCTGCCAGGACGGGGTCATGCGGTCGATGGCGATGGCGGCCGGCACGCCGAGAAGGACGGCGATGGCCGCGACGCCGGTTCCCAGCCACAGGCTGCGGAAGGTGGCGGCCATCCAGTCGGTCTGGGAGAGGTAGGAATCGTACCAGCGCAGCGAGAATCCCGGCGGCGGAAAGCGCACAAACTCCGAGGAGGAGAAGGACATCAAGAGCATGATGGCGAGCGGCACGAGGGCAAAGAGCACGCCCGCCACCACCACCAGCCGGGCAATCAGAGAAAGGAGCGAGGGACGGGCGCTCACGGGCGGAGCCTGGCGACAGTGCGGCCGGCCGCGAAGGCGAGGAGGGCGATGCCGGCGGCGACGGTGACGACGAGGACGAGCGAGGCGGCGGCGGCCCGCGGCCAGTCGAGCATCGTATTGACGAGGACGTCCACATAGACGGCGAGCATGGTGTTGCGGGCGCTGCCGAGCATCTGCGGCGTGACGTAGAAGCCGAGCGCCAGAACGAAGACGAGGGCGGCGCCCGTCAGGATGCCGCGTGCCGTCAGCGGCAGGATCAGGGTGAAGAAGATGCGCGCCGGCCCGGCGCCGAGGGAACGCGCGGCCCGCAGGAGCAGCGGATCGAGCGCCTCGACGGCGTTGTGGATCGGCAGCAGCGCATAGGGCAGCAGGATATGGCCGATGCCGAGGCCGACCGCGCCCCAGTTGAAGAGGAGCTGGAACGGCTGGTCGGTGAGCCCTAGCGCCAGGAGCGAGCGGTTGACGATGCCTTCCTGCGCCAGGACGTAGAGCCAGGAATAGCTGCGCACCAGGATGCTGATCCACAGGGGCAGCGTGACGGAAAGCAGGGCGAGCCTTGCCCAGAAGGGGGTGAGGGTGCGGATGGCCAGCGCGAAGGCGAGCGCCATGAGGGTGCACGAGGCACTGACGGCGAGCGCCACCAGCACCGTGTTGACGAGGATGCGGGTCGCCGCCGGGGAGGCGAAGAAGCGCTCATAGGCCGAAAAGGCGGTCTCGCCGGAAAACGAGATCGTGACGAGGTTCGCCAGCGGGGCGAAGAAGAAGAGGCCGAGCGCAAGGATGGCGGGGAGCGCGAGCCACAGCGAGGAAGTCTCAGCCGGTCGGGCGGACCGGGCGGTGGCAAGCGCTCCCATCACAATTTTCCAGACTGGCCCTCAGGCGAAGGTCCATTCGTGGAAGCGCTCGATGATGTCGTCAAGGTTGTCGGCCCACCACTGCGAATCCTGAACGTACATCTTCTCCAGATTTTCCGGGTAGCTCGGCAGCTCCGCGGCGCGGCCTTCCTTGAGGCCGGCGAGAACGTCCTGATTGGCCGGGCCGGCATTGTAGCGGTTGAAGACCTCGACCGAGGGCTCGACCGCCAGCAGCGCGTCGATGAGCTTCATCGCCCGGTCCTTGGGCGCGCCCTTGACGATCATCAGGTAGTCGAGCGAGGCCTGTCCCTGGTTCCAGGCAAGGTCCACCGGGGCGCCTTCGCTCTTGGCCGTCAGGATGCGGCCGGAATAGGCGGAACCCACGGCGGCCTCGCCGGATGTGAAGAGCTGGACGACCTCGCTGCCGGAGCTCCACCATTTCACCACGTCCGACTTGATGCGATCGAGGGCGGAGAAGGCCCGGTCGACATCGATCGGATAAAGATCCTCCTTGGCGACCCCGTCGGCGAGCAGCGCGAATTCCAGGTTCGGGTACTGACCGTCATCGGCGGAGGTGAGGGTGCGCCCGCCCGGGAATTTTTCCGTGTCCCAGACCTCGGCCCAGTCCTTCGGCGCCGCGTCGAACTTATCGGTGCGATAGGCGATGTTGTAGGACCAGTAGAGATAGCCGACGGCCTTGGGCAGGCGGACGGCCTCCGGAATGCCCTTCAGGGCCTGCGGCGCGATCGCCGAATAGTCGATCGGCTCGAAATACTCGCCCATCTGCTCGAGCGAGAGGAGGGTGAGAAGGTCGGTCTGCACGACGTCGAATTCGAGTGCGTCGTTGTCGACCATCGCCTTGATGCGGCTCGACAGGGGCAGCGAATCTTCTACGACCTCGATGCCGCTCGCCTCGGTGAAGGGCTGAAGGACGTACTCGCGCTGCAGCTTCTGGATCGATCCGCCCCAGGAGCAGAAGCGGATGGTCTCGGCGGCGCGCGCCTCGCCCGCGCCGAGAAAGCGCGGCATGGCGAGCGCGCCGGCCGTGGCCGCGCCGCCGAGCAGCAATCCGCGGCGGGAAAGCTGCGATTTCATCATCTGGTCGAGGAACTGCAAGCGGCGGGAATCGGAAATGCGGGTCATGGGGGCCTGCTCTTCGAGGAAGGGGTGGCGAGAATTTAGGCTTGCAGCAAAACGCGGCACAATCGAAATGTGTGCCATGTTCAGTTGAATGGATTTCACCAATTACATGCGTCTTCCCTCCCTCCACGCCCTGCAGGCCTTCGACAGTCTCGCCCGCCTCGGCTCCATGCGGCTCGCCGCCGAGGAGCTGCATCTGACGCCCAGCGCCATCAGCCATCAGGTCCGCTTCCTGGAGCAGGAGCTTTGCGACAAGCTCATCGCGCGCCGCGGCCGCGGCGTGGAACTCACCGATTTCGGCCGGCACTATGCGCGCGAGGTGCGCAAGGCCCTCACCATCCTCGACCGGGCCCGCGACCTCGACGAGGGGCCGGAGCTTTCCGGCCGCCTGTGCATCAGCTGCGCGCCGGGCTTTGCCATCTTCTGGCTGTGCAACCATCTTGGCGCGTTCCGCGCCCTTTACCCGAAGGTCGACCTCGTCATCTCCACGCCGCAGCAGCTCGATGCGGTGAACGAACGCGACGTAGACCTCTACATCGCCTTCGGCTCTGGCAACTGGCCCGACCATGCGACCGAGCTCCTGTCGGAGCTGGAATTCACGCCCTATTGCAGCCCGACGCTTCTGCGCGAATTCGGCGGCCGGCTGGAGATGGAGGATCTGGAGCGCACGCCGCTCTTGCATATGGGCAGCCACGACGACTGGACGCGCTGGCTGGCGAGCGCCGGTGTGCGGATCGAGGCGCGGCGGGGGATCGTCCTTTCCAACATGTATCTTGTCCTTGCGGCGGCGATCGCGGGCCTGGGCGTCGCCATCGGCGACGACATCGCCTGCGCGGCGGCGCTGAGAAGCGGCCAGCTCGTGCGGCCGTTCTCGCTCTCCGTTCCCTCGCTCAACGCCTATTATCTCGTCGCCGAGACGCAGAAGGCGCAGGAGCCCGTCACCCTGGCTTTCGCCGACTGGATCAAGACGACGCTCGGCGCGGAGCGGACCGCTTCCGCCCGGGAGGAGGGGCGGGTGCCGGTCCCCCCTCACGAGGCGCCACTGCCGCGCACTTGAGGCCGGGCGCGGAGGATTTCCTCGTCTGCGCGCCGCTTCTTCGCTAGAGCATCGCCATGGAATGGTCCGAGCCCGGCATCGTCCTCGCCACGCGCCGCCACGGCGAGGCCGACATCATCCTGGAAGCGATGACGCTCGGGCACGGCCGCCATCTCGGCCTCGTCAAGGGCGGGCGCTCGCGCCGCCAGCGGCCGGCGCTGCAGCCCGGCAACACGCTGGAACTGACCTGGCGGGCAAGGCTCAACGAGCATCTGGGGAATTTCCGCGCCGAGCCCGTTGTGGAACGGGCCGGGGCCATCATGGCGGACCGGGCCGGTACCTATCTCATCCAGGCGTTGGCCGCGCATCTGCGGCTCCTGCCGGAGCGCGATCCGCATCCGGTCCTCCACCGGGCGCTGACGGCGCTTCTGGAGGGCGCCGTTTCGGGTGGCTTCGATGCGCGGGCGATGGCGGAGGGCATGGTGCGTTTCGAGATGCTGCTTCTGGAAGAGATGGGCGTGGGGCTCGATCTCGGCTCCTGCGCGGCGACGGGCGTTGCGGAGGACCTTGTTTACGTGTCGCCGAAATCGGGCCGGGCGGTCAGCCGCGAGGCGGGCATGGCCTATCACAACCGGCTCCTGCCGTTGCCGGCCTTCCTGCGCGCGGGGAACGATGTGCGCCCCGACCGGGCAGAGCTCGGCGAGGGTTTTCATCTCACCGGCCTCTTCCTGGAACGCCATGTCTTCGCGCCGCGCGACCTCTCCCTTCCGGAGATGCGCGGCGCCTTCATCCGCGCGGTGCTGACGCGCTGACGGCAGGCCTCGAAATTTCATCCGCGGCCGCTAAAGTCCCTCCCAACCAAGGGAGACACGCACATGAAGATCACCTGGCTCGGCCATTCCGCGTTCCGCGTCGAATTCGCCGACAAGATCGTCATCATCGATCCGTTCCTTTCCGGCTCGCCCGTCTTCGAGGGCGACCCGGTAGAGGCGGCGAAGGGGGCGACGCACATTCTCCTCACCCACGGCCATGACGATCATCTCGGCGATACGGCGGAGCTGTGCAAGGCGACCGGCGCCATGCTTGTCTCCTCCTTCGAGGTCTGCATGTATCTCGTCAGCAAGGGCGTCGACGGCGACAACATCAATCCCGGCAACCATGGCGGCACGGTCGATTGCGGCGGCTTCACCGTCTCCTTCGTCAATGCGCTGCATTCGTCCTCGACGATGGTCGACGGCACGCCCGTCTATCTCGGCAATCCGATGGGCCTCATCATCCGGGCGCCGGGCGAGAAGGTGCTCTATCATATGGGCGACACCGACATTTTCGGCGACATGGAGCTCGTGCAGGAGCGCTACCGGCCCGATATCGGTATCGTGCCGATCGGTGACCGCTTCACCATGGGCGGGGAAACCGCCGCGCTCGCCTGCAAGCGCTACTTCTCGTTTTCGGCGATCCTGCCCTGCCACTATCGCACCTTCCCGCTCGTCGATCAGACGCCGGACCGGTTCCTGGCGGCAATGGGCGAGGACGCCGGCAAGGTGCATGTGCCGGATATCGGCGAGACGGTCGAGCTCTGAGCCGCCGCCCGGGGGCGGTCTATTTCGACAGGCGCTTGAGGTTCGCCCGGACCCTGCCCAGATAGCCGTCGACGATCGCCTCGGGCGGCTCGCCGGCAAGGATCTGGCCGGCGGCATCGGAGCCGGCGGCGAGCTTTTCCTCCACCATCTGCCGCGCTTCGCTGCAGGCGGCCGGTCCACCGGCGGCGAGCTTCATCAGCCTCAGCCAGATGACCTGTTGGGATTCGAGGGCAAGAAGGGTGAAATTGATCCAGGGTGCGGGCATGGGGGCCGGGTTTTGGTGGCGGGTCGAGGAAACTAGCACGTCGCCGTTCTTTTGCGCTGCAATATTGTGCGGGGCAGACCTGCCGGATTGGCTGGCCTTGCCTTATGCGCCGAAGGTCGGTGTGCGCGGCGCCGCGCCCCCGTTGCCGGCTTAGCCCACGCGGTCTATAGCGGGCGCCAGAAGGGGTTTTGCGATGTCCGTCGATCTTCCAACCGTCAAGCGCGTCGCGCATCTGGCACGCATCAAGCTTTCCGACGAGGAGACCGAGGGTCTTCGCGAGGAGCTCAACGCGATCCTGGGATTCGTGGAGCAACTGGGCGAGGTCGACGTCACCGGCGTCGAGCCGATGACCTCCGTCACGGCCATGCGCCTCAAGGCGCGGCAGGACGAGGTGACCGACGGCGGCAAGGTGGACGATATCGTCGCCAATGCGCCCGCCAGTGAGGACCACTACTTCCTCGTGCCCAAAGTCGTGGAATGAGACGTGCCCGCCACCCTTGAAGACCCGGCCGTCATCGGCATCGAACTGCCGGACAGGCCCGAGATCGCGGGCCTGATCGCAGACCTCAACGCCTATCTCCTGTCGCTCTACCGGCCGGAGGAATGCCACCACCTCACCATCGAGGAGCTGAAGCGGCCGGAGGTCGTCTTCTTCACCGCAAGGCGCGGCGAGGAGCCGGTCGCCTGCGGGGCGCTCAGGATGATCGGCGAGGGGCTCGGCGAGGTGAAGCGCATGTATGTCGCGCCGTCCGAGCAGGGCAGGGGCCTCGGCCGAAAAATCCTCGAAGCGATCGAGTGGGAGGCGCGTGCGCGGGGCCTAGCCGCGCTCGTCCTGGAGACCGGGCATGCGCAACCGGCGGCGCTCGGCCTCTACCGTTCCGCGGGCTTTTCGCCCCGCGGCCCGTATCTCGATTATCCCGACAATGGCGTCTCCATCTTCATGGAAAAACGCCTTTCCGATTGAGCCGATTTCGATGACCGACCTTACCTCCCTCACCATCGCCGAGATCGGCGACGGCCTTTCCGCGAAGAAGTTCTCCGCGCTGGAGCTTACCGGGGCCTACGTTTCCGCCATCGAGGCGGCGAACGACGCGCTGAACGCCTATGTCGCCGTGACGGCCGACAAGGCGCTGGAGATGGCGAAGGCCTCCGATCAGCGCATCGCCAAGGACGAAGCGGGGCCGCTGGAAGGCGTGCCGCTCGGCATCAAGGACCTCTTCTGCACCGAGGGCGTGCATGCGCAGGCCGGCTCGCATGTGCTCGACGGCTTCAAGCCGCACTATGAATCCACCGTCACAGCCAATCTGTGGGCCGACGGGGCGGTGATGCTCGGCAAGCTCAACATGGACGAGTTCGCCATGGGCTCTTCCAACGAGACTTCCTATTACGGCCCGGTGATCAGCCCCTGGCGCTCGAAGGGCTCCAATGCCCAGCTCGTGCCGGGCGGCTCGTCGGGCGGCTCGGCCGCGGCCGTCTCGGCGCGGCTTTGCGCCGGCGCGACGGCGACCGACACGGGTGGTTCGATCCGCCAGCCGGCCGCCTTCACCGGCACGGTCGGCATCAAGCCGACCTACGGACGCTGCTCGCGCTGGGGCATCATCGCCTTCGCCTCCTCGCTCGACCAGGCCGGCCCGATCGCGCGCACCGTCAAGGACGCGGCGATTTTGCTGAAGTCGATGGCTTCCATCGACCCGAAGGATTCCACCTCGGCCGACCGGGAAGTGCCGGACTTTCCGGCCGCCGTCGGCCAGAGCGTCAAGGGCATGAAGATCGGCATTCCGAAGGAATACCGCGTCGAAGGCATGCCGGCCGATATCGAGGCGCTGTGGCAGAAGGGCATCGAATGGTATCGCGCCGCCGGGGCCGAGATCGTCGACGTGTCGCTGCCGCACACCAAATACGCCCTGCCGGCCTATTATATCGTGGCGCCGGCGGAGGCCTCCTCCAACCTCGCCCGCTATGACGGCGTGCGCTACGGCCTCCGGGTCGAGGGCGACGACATCATAGACATGTACGAGAAGACCCGCGCGGCGGGCTTCGGCCGCGAGGTGAAGCGGCGCATCATGATCGGCACCTACGTGCTCTCGGCCGGCTATTACGACGCCTATTACCTGAAGGCGCAGAAGGTCCGCACGCTGATCAAGCGCGACTTCGAGGAGGTCTTCGAGGCGGGCGTCGACGCCATCCTGACGCCGGCGACGCCCTCGGCCGCCTTCGGTGTCGCCGACGAGGACATGAACGCCGATCCGGTGAAGATGTATCTGAACGACGTCTTCACCGTGACGGTGAACATGGCGGGCCTGCCGGGCATCGCCGTGCCTGCCGGGCTCGACGGTAAGGGCCTGCCGCTCGGCCTGCAGCTGATCGGACGCCCCTTCGACGAGGCGGGGCTCTTCAAGGCGGCCCACGTCATCGAGGATGCGGCGGGCTCGTTTCCGCCGGAGAAATGGTGGTGAGCCGAAAGAACATCTCTTCCGCCAGCCCCTACGAGCCGGTGATCGGCTTTTCGCGGGCGGTGAAGATCGGCAACCGCGTCCTCGTCGGGGGCACGGCGCCGGTCGGCCCGGACGGCAGGAATGTCGGCGTCGGCGATGCGGCGGCGCAGACGCGGCGCTGCATCGAGATCGCCCGCATCGCGCTGGAGGAGGCGGGGGCGAGCCTTGCCGATGTCGTCCGCACGCGCATCTTCCTGACCCGCCGGATGGACTGGGAGGCGGTCGGCCGCGCCCATGGCGAGGCCTTCGGCGAGATCCGCCCCGCCGCGACGATGGTGATCGCCGCCGGCCTGATCGATCCGGAATGGCTGGTGGAGATCGAGTTCGAGGCCGAGATCGGCGGCTGAGCCCGCCGTTTCCCTGAAAATTCAGCCTAGCTTCGAAAGGCCGCTGCTGCGCGCATTGACGACGTGACCGCTCATTTCCGAGCCGGCGTCGTCGGGCAGGCGCAAGAAGAAGAAGATCGACAGCGCCGAGACGAGGGCGACGCCGAAGAAGGCGAAGTGAAAATCGCCGAGCGTCAGCGGGCCGCCATGCCTCAGCATGGAAATCTCCAGGAAGGTGCCGCCGATGGCGACGCCGAGGGCGAGCGAGACCTGCTGCGCCGCCGCCCACAGGCTGGTGGCATGGCTCATCCGCTCATGGGAAATGTCGGCGAAGGCGAGCGAGTTCACCGAGGTGAACTGCAGCGAGCGGGCAAAGCCGCCAACCAGAAGCAGGCTCATCATCAACAGGCGGGGCGTGCCTTCGTCGAAGAAGCCGATGATCGCCAGAAATGCCGCCCCGATCAGCGTGTTGACGACAAGGACGGGCCGAAAGCCGGCCCGCTTCAGGATCGGCTGGGCGAGGAACTTCATCAGGAGCGCGCCCGCCGCGCCGGTGAAGGTGACGAGGCCGCTCTGGAACGGCGAGAGGCCGAAGGAGAGCTGCAGCATCAGGGGCAGTAGGAAGGGCATGGCGCCGATGCCGATGCGGAAGAGCGTCGCGCCGCCGAGGCTGAGGCCGAAGGAGGGCGTTTTCACCAGCGACAGGTCGACCACCGGATGCAGGACCCGGCGCGTGTGACGGAAATAGGCAAAGGCGGCGGCCGCGCCCACGACCACCATCGCCTGCCAGGCCCAGGAGGGCAGGACACCGAGGCTGGCGACAGAAAAGCCGAAGACGAGGCCGGAGGTCGCAAAGCCGACGAGGATCACGCCGAGCGAATCGAGCGGGCGCGGCTCCATCGCCTTCAGGTTCGGCACGAAGCGTAGCGCCAGGAAGATGCCGACGATGCCGATCGGGATGTTGATCAGGAAGATCCAGTGCCAGGAGAAATAGGTGGTGATGAAGCCGCCGACCGGAGGGCCGGAGATCGGCCCCATCAGCGCGGGAATGGAGAACCACGCCATGGCGGAAACGAATTCGCGCTTCTCCACCGTGCGCATGATGACGAGGCGCCCGACCGGGGTCATCATCGCCCCGCCCATGCCCTGCAGGAACCGCGCGCCGACGAAGCCCATCAGCGAGTTCGCGCCGGCGCAGGCGAGCGAGCCCGCCATGAAGACGACGATGGCGGCGGTGAAGACGTGCCGCGCGCCGAAGCGGTCGGCCGCCCAGCCGGAGACGGGGATGAAGATCGCCAGCGACAGGAGATAGACGGTCAGCGCCAGCTTCAGCGCGATCGGCGAGGTGCCGATATCGGCCGCGATCGCCGGCAGCGAGGTGGCGATCATCGTCGCGTCCATGTTCTCCATGAAGAGAGCGACGGCAATGATCAGCGGGATGAGGCGGCTGGCCGGCATGCAGCGGATAGCTAGGTCGGGATGGCGCGGACGGAAGTGAACAGCTTTCATCCCGCGTTTTTCGGCGCGGTGCAATTGCCCGGCACCGATCTATCGTCGGGCCAGCCATGCGCAGAGCGGATGGAACCGTTTCACGCTCGCGCTCTCATGCGGGCGCGTGCGACGCCTCCCGGCACATGTCTCGGCGCCCCGAAAAAAGTGAACGGGCGGAGATGGAGCTCTGCCACAGAAAGGGTTTTTAGCCCCTCCTGTCCCCCGGCTGGCCCGCATCCCTGCCCGTTCCGGCCCCCACCGGAGCCTGGCGCCGGCGCTCCCTTCAGGCGGGAGCGCCCAGGCGCGTATCCGACCGATCGACCGCCTGCCAGGCGGCGAGGCCGCCGCCACCGGAGGAAGCCTCGTCCTCCGCGTCCACCAAGGTCGCCGAGAGCTTCTGCAGCATGTGCAGGTTCGGGCAGAAGGACGGAACCTCGGTCAGCTCCGCCTCGGCGAGATAGGCCTCGCACGGACAGACCGCTTCGCAGGTGATGCAGCGGCCGAGCGCGTTGCGCGTCTCGTCCTCGCCGAAGAAGCGCGTGACGTCCAGCGGCTGCAGCGCGTAGCGCGCCATCATCCGCCGCATCCTGTCGAGGTTTTCGAGATAGCGCTTCTTCAGGCCCATCGCGTCCTCCGCCCGCATTCTCGGGATTGGGCAAAATTATGACGGCGGGGGCTTGTGCGATCTTTGATCGAGATCAATCTGCGCCCGCCGCTGCCCAGACGCGATGCGCTAAGGTTTCGTTCACCATGAGAGAAAACTTAGCCGGGAACCCTGCCGCTCCTTAACTTCTTTTGCCGCGGTTTGTCTCAAATTGTCGGCAGGCGAACGGGTGAAGGGGAACTCTCATGAGCACGGATTACTGGCGCGCAGGCCGGCAGATGGTCGCAGTTGCCGCACTCTCGGCCGCCGTCATCGCCATTCTCGCCGCCGGCGTCTCCGCCGCGCGGGCGGCGGATCTCCTGCCAGCCCCGAACTACGCCTACCAGCCGGCGCCTGCCCCGATCCAGGTGGTCTGCCCGATCGGAGGCCAGACCGTCACCTTCTTCGATCGCGACGGGCGCCCGACGCCGCCGGCCCGCACACCGTATTTCTACTGTGCGACGGGCGAGACCTTCCTTCCGGGCGACATTCCGCCGCCGCCGGAATATTGCTGCCAGTAGGCGCAAGGCCGCCTTCGGCCGCACACTCAGACCTCCACGGACTGCCGCCTGGCCGCATCGCTGCGGCCTTTTTTCTTCAGCGCCGTTTGCGCCTGCCGCCCCTGACGCTGAGGAGGGCGGCCAGGGCGATCAGGCCGATGCCGACGCCGCCGGCCAAGTCCGGCATTTCGTGGAAGAAGAGGGCGCTCCAGATGGCCGCGAAGGCCAGATAGGCGTTGTCGAACAGCCCGATCACCGGCGACGGCGCCATCTGGTAGGCCTTTGCCACGGCGGTGGCGATGACGACGATGAAAAGAGCGAGCAGGGCCACCAGCATCAGATCGCTGCCTTCCAGCGCCGGCCAGAGCCTGAAGGCGAAGGGGTAGGCCGCCGCGAGGGCAGGGTCCGGGGGAAAGAGGGCCAGGGCCGCAAGGGCGATGCCGCCCGTCATCCCGAGAACCAGGTTGAGGTTGAGCGCCATGGCGAGCGGGCGCTCGGCCGGGCAGTGGCGCCATGTGACGATGGCGGCGAGCGCGTAACAGCACGCGGCCAGGAAGGGCAGGGCTGCGAGTGCCGATAGCCCCGATGGATCGGGGCGCAGGATGAGGATCACGCCGAGCAGCCCCATGGCGATGGCCGCCCAGCGCCTTCTTCCGATCGGCTCTCCGAGGAAGATGCGCGCGAACACGGCCATGAAGAGCGGCGCGGTGTAGAGCGCGGCGGCAGCCAGCGCGAAGGACATGGCCGGCAGGGCGAGATAATAGGCGACCCACATGGTGCTCAGAAGGCCGCTGCGCAGGAGCACCCAGCCGGGGCGCTGAAGGCGCAGCTGCGGCAGGCGGTTCATGGCCGCGGTCGCGGCGAGGATGAGGCCGGCCGCAATCGCCGAACGCAGGGCGAAGAACTGCGCGGCAGCCAGCCGGTCGCTCGTCAGCTTCACCAGCGCGTCCGACAGCGACAACAGGAATACCGCCAGCACGATCGCGCCGATGCCGAGCGGGACGGAACGGGGCGGTAGCGTTTGTTCCAAGCGTGCCATGAAGTTATGTATGATGCGCGCAGATCGCCGCATAAAACGACTTCTCGAGCCATTTGCATGAGTAAAAGTTATGAATGATCGCCGCCGCCTGCCGCCGCTGGCGACGCTGACCCCGTTCGAGGCGGCGGCGCGGCTGGAGAGCTTCACCCTGGCGGCCGCCGAACTCGGCCTGACCCAGGCGGCGGTCAGCAAGCAGGTGCGGGCCCTGGAGCGCGATCTCGGCACCGCCCTCTTCGAGCGCCGCAACCGCGCCGTCTTCCTGACGGAGGAGGGCCGGCGACTCGGCCGGATCGTCGGAGCGGCGTTGAGCGACATCGGCGAGGCGGCCGGGAAGCTGCGCGGCGGGACGCGGTCGGGCGAGGTCGTCCTCTTCTGCCAGCTTTGCGAGGCCTTCTACTGGCTGATGCCGCGTCTTTCGCGCTTTCACCGGCTGCACCCCGATGTGGAGCTGCGCGTGGCGAGCTCGACACGGCCGATCGTGGATGCCGAAGGGCCCTTCGACGTCGCCATCCAGACTTCCGGGCGGCGGCATGGCTCCTTTCCGCTCGCCTTCACGGCCTCCGATGAGATCTTTCCGGTCTGCAGTCCGCACTACATCGAGCGAAAGGCGCTTCCGCTGGCGCTCGCCGATCTGCGGAAGCAGGCGCTGTTGTCGCACCGCGTCGTCCCGCAGGACTGGATCGACTGGGACGGATGGCTCGCCGAGGTGGGATCGGCGGTGCGGGTCGGCGCCCATGATGGGCGGGCCTTCGATAGCTATCCGCTGGTCCTGCAGGCGGCGGTCTCAGGCCAGGGAATCGCCCTCGGCTGGCGGCGCACGGTCGAGACCCTCCTTAAGGAGGGCGCGCTCATCCGGCCCTGCCGGGAAAGCGTCGTCCGCCCGGCCGAGATCTCGGTCTTCACCGCGCACGGGGCGGGGCGCAGCCGCGCTGAGGTCGCCGCCCTGCTCGCCTGGCTGAAGGAAGAGCTCGCAGGCTGACGCCGTCTGTGCAGCTGGCCGCGCCGCTCGGCGCGCGCGTCTGCCGTCGCTCCGGCGACATGGTCTTTCTCTCGCAAAAGGCGTGGTCTATAGCGGGCTGAAGACAGGAGCCGCCCGCCGATGATCGCCGAGACCCGCAACACCAATCCGAAAAACCTCATCCCCGGCGCCACCGGCGACTGGGAAGTCGTGATCGGCATGGAGGTGCACGCGCAGGTCGCCTCGAAAGCAAAGCTCTTCTCTGGCGCCTCCACCACCTTCGGCAACGATCCGAACGACAATGTCAGCCTCGTCGATGCGGCGATGCCCGGCATGCTGCCCGTCATCAACGAGGCCTGCGTGGCGCAGGCCGTGCGCACCGGCCTCGGCCTCAAGGCGAAGATCAACCACCGCTCGGTCTTCGCCCGCAAGAACTACTTCTATCCGGACCTGCCGCAGGGCTACCAGATCTCCCAGTACGACCAGCCGATCGTCGGCGAGGGCGAGATGCTGGTGGAGGTCGGGCCCGACAAGAAGGGCGAGTTCGAGGAGATCCGCATCGGCATCGAGCGGTTGCACCTGGAACAGGATGCGGGCAAATTGCTGCACGACCAGCATGAGGATATGAGCTTCGTCGACCTCAACCGCTCGGGCGTGGCGCTGATGGAGATCGTCTCCAAGCCGGACCTCAGATCCTCGGAGGAGGCGAAGGCTTACCTCACCAAGCTGAGGACGATCCTGCGCTACCTGAAGACCTCCGACGCGGACATGGAGAAGGGCAACCTCAGGGCCGACGTCAACGTCTCGGTGCGCCGGCCGGGCGAGCCCTTCGGCACGCGCTGCGAGATCAAGAACGTCAATTCCATCCGCTTCGCCGGCCAGGCGATCGAATACGAGGCGCGGCGGCAGATCGGCATCATCGAGGATGGCGGCACGATCGACCAGGAGACGCGACTCTTCGATCCGGGCAAGGGCGAGACGCGTTCCATGCGCTCCAAGGAAGAGGCGCATGACTACCGCTACTTCCCCGATCCGGACCTACTGCCGCTGGAGATCGACGAGGCTTATGTGCGGGACCTCGAAGCCGGGCTGCCGGAGCTTCCGGACGACCGGCGCAACCGGCTGATCGAGGCCTACGGGCTCAGCGCCTACGACGCTTCCATCGTCACCTCCGACCGGGCGATCGCCGATTACTACGAGGCGGTCGCGGAGGGCCGCGACGGCAAGCAGGCGGCGAACTGGGTGATCAACGACCTTCTCGGCGCGCTCAACAAGGACGGGAGGCCGATCGACGAGGCGCCCGTCTCGCCGGCCCAGCTCGGCCAGATCCTCGACATGCTCAAGGAGGAGGTGATCTCCGGCAAGATCGCCAAGGACGTCTTCGAGATCGCCTATGGCGAGGGCGGCGAGCCGCGCGAGATCGTGGAAAGCCGGGGCATGAAGCAGGTCACCGACACCGGCGCCATCGAAGCGCTGGTCGAGGAGGTGATCGCCGCCAATCCCGACAAGGTCGAGCAGGCCAAGGCGAAGCCCACCATGATCGGCTGGTTCGTCGGGCAGGTCATGAAGGCGAGCCAGGGCAAGGCCAATCCGCAGGCCGTCAACGCGCTCCTGAAGGAGAAACTCGGCATCGAGTAGACGGGCCTTCCCTCGCCCCGCGCGGCCCCCGCTTTCGGGCGGGCCGGCGCGGGCGCGGCCAACACCGACACCGGAGTGACACCATGACCAAGACGATGCTGATGGGCGCGCGGCTCTGCGCGCTCTTCGCCCTTGCCCTCGGAATTGCCAGATGGCTCGGCTATGCCGCCATGCCCGTCCATCTGCACATGACGGTCGGAGCGATCTTCGTGCTGCTCCTGTGGTTCCTGTCCTTCAAGGCGATGGGCACGGCAAAGGGTATCGCGCTCGCCGGCTTCCTCGTCGGCCTTGTCGTGCCGATCGTCGGCTATGCCCAGCTGACCACGGCGATGGGCGGCGGCCAGTGGTCGCTCCAGCTTGCGCATGTGGTCCTCGCCATCGGTGCCATCGGCCTTGCCGAGATGGCGGGCAAGCGCGCCCGCCTCGCGGGCGTCTGAACGCTTCTCCCAACGGCGTTCAAGCAAGGGCGTTCAAGTCCCGCGCCGGCAATCGTGCCGGGATGGCTCGCGCCCTTCAGGCACGCGTCCACCCGGCCGGTTGCGGCAAGCGGAAGGACGCCGCGCCCCAAACGAAAACGGCCATCCCGCGAGGGATGGCCGCAAAGAGAATCAATGGGCTGAAATTGCTTACTTCTTGCCGCCCTTGCCGCCCTTGGGATCCTTGGGGCCCGGCTTCGGAGTAGATGCCATCGGTCTCGTTCCTGAAAGCGTCGGCGGTGTTGGCTTGAACCGGAATTGGCCATAAGCACGCCGTCGAGCAGACTGATGTTTTGCCGGGGCCGTGGCGGCCGTGTGGCGCGATTGCGGCAGAAAGGTGTCTGCTTGAAGGTATTGCGGCGATATTGCGCTGGCAAAGACAAAAGGGGTTCGCGCTCAAGTATGCATGGCCTTTCCATTCGTCCCGCACAAAGTGAGGATCTTCCTCATCTTGTGGCGCTTTTCGCATCCGATCAGCTCGGCGGCCATGGAGATACCACCGATCCGGCGGTGTTTCCGGCCTACGAGGCGGCCTTCGCCGCGATCGATGCGAGCGGGGAGGAGACGCTCTACGTCGCCGAGCGGGAAGGGCGCGTCGTCGGCACCTTCCAGCTCGGCATCCGCCGCTCGCTGCCGCATCGCGGCACGATCAAGGCGGTGCTGGAGGCGGTGCAGGTGGCGCCCGATCTGCGCGGGGGAGGCATCGGCGCGCAGATGGTGCGCTTCGCCATCGAGGAAGCGCGCAGGGCGGGAGCCAACGCCATCAGCCTCACCTCCAACGCGGCCCGCACCGACGCGCACCGCTTCTACGAGCGGCTCGGCTTCACCCGGAGCCATGCCGGCTTCAAGCTTTTTCTGGAATAGGGCGTCACGGGCCGTTCGCCCTATTGTGGTGGGCGGCTTCTGTGCCTAAACGCCTTGCGATGACAGAGCCCATTTCCGTCCAGCACGACACGCTCCTCATCGTCGATTTCGGCTCGCAGGTGACCCAGCTCATCGCGCGCCGGGTGCGCGAGGCGGGTGTCTTCTCCGAAGTCGTTCCCTTCCAGAAGGCCGAAGAGGCGCTCGCCCGCCTGAAACCGAAGGCCGTGATCCTTTCAGGAAGCCCGGCGAGCACGACCGACACCGACACGCCGCGCGCGCCGCAGGCGATCTTCGAGGCGGGGCTTCCCGTGCTCGGCATCTGCTACGGCGAGCAGACGATGTGCCGTCAGCTCGGCGGCGACGTGGAACTCTCCGACCACCGAGAATTCGGCCGGGCCTTCGTGGAAGTGAAGGAAGCCTCGCCGCTCTTTGCCGGCATCTGGGAAAAGGGCACGCGCCACCAGGTCTGGATGAGCCACGGCGACAAGATCACCGCCATCCCGGAAGGCTTTCGGGTCATCGGCACCTCCGAGGGGGCGCCCTTCGCCGCGATCGCCGACGAAACCCGGAAGCTCTATGGCGTGCAGTTCCATCCCGAGGTGGTGCACACGCCGGACGGGGCGCGGCTCATTGCCAACTTCGCGCACCGGATCGCTGGCTTTTCCGGCGACTGGTCGATGGCGGCGTTCCGCGAGGAGGCGATCGCCCGCATCCGCGAGGAGGTCGGTTCCAGCCGCGTCATCTGCGGGCTGTCGGGCGGCGTCGATTCCTCCGTGGCGGCCGTCCTCATCCACGAGGCGATCGGCGAGCAGCTCACCTGCATCTTCGTCGACCACGGGCTGATGCGGCTTGGGGAGGGCGAGGAGGTCGTCTCGCTGTTTCGCGACCACTACAACATCCCGCTCGTGCATGTGCGCGCCGAGGACACCTTCCTCTCCGCTCTGGAAGGGGAGGCGGACCCGGAGGCCAAGCGCAAGACCATCGGCCGGCTCTTCATCGAGACCTTCGAGGCGGAGGCGAAGAAGCTCGGCCAGGATGGGGGCGCGGCGCCGGAATTCCTTGCCCAGGGCACGCTCTATCCGGACGTGATCGAATCGGTCTCCTTCACCGGCGGCCCCTCGGTGACGATCAAGTCGCACCACAATGTCGGCGGCCTGCCGGAGCGGATGAACCTCAAGCTCGTCGAGCCGCTCCGCATGCTCTTCAAGGACGAGGTGAGGGCGCTCGGCCGCGAGCTCGGCCTGCCCGAAAGCTTCGTCGGGCGCCATCCCTTCCCGGGGCCGGGGCTCGCCATCCGCTGCCCGGGCGGGGTGACGCGCGAGAAGCTCGATATCCTCAGGAAGGCCGACGCGGTCTATCTCGACGAGATCCGCAAGGCCGGCCTCTACGATGCCATCTGGCAGGCCTTTGCCGTGCTCCTGCCGGTGCAGACCGTCGGCGTGATGGGGGATGCGCGCACCTATGATTTCGTCTGTGCCCTCAGAGCCGTCACCTCCGTCGACGGCATGACGGCCGATTTCTTCCACTTCGACATGGACTTCCTCGGCGCGGCCGCGACGCGCATCATCAACGAGGTGAAGGGCATCAACCGCGTCGTCTACGACGTGACCTCGAAGCCGCCCGGCACGATCGAGTGGGAGTGACGGATACAAGCCTGCGGTACCTAGGATAAGTAGATCGAATGATGCGGATATTGAAGTATTTGGGCATCGTATTCGCTCTTTTGCTGATTGGCCTCGTGGGTTATGGCGCCAAGGGATACTGGGATGCGGTATCGGATGCCGAGGGCTTGCGCGCTCGTGCCGATGCACTGATTGCTCAAGGTAGCGGTGGTGACTCCCTGGGGGCGGCACACCGGGCTATCCTGCTTGCGGTCGAAGACCCGAATTTTTCAACGCATTCCGGAGTGGATTTCTCGAGCCCGGGCGCCGGCTTGACCACGATCACCCAATCGGCAGCAAAACGGCTCGCCTTTGAGGAGTTTCATCCCGGCATCGGTAAGATACGCCAGACCGGCTATGCGCTTGGGCTGGAGAGAAGTCTTTCCAAGGAGCAGATCCTTGCCCTGTGGCTGGAGACGCTGCAAATGGGCAACGGCCCCAATGGCTGGATGGTCGGCTTTTTTTCGGCAAGCTCAGCGATCTATGGGCGGCCTCCAGCCGAACTGACCGAAGCCGAGTTCATCCGGCTCGCGGCGGTGCTGATTGCGCCGGCCTCCTACGATCTCGTTGGAAGCGATGCCAGGCTCGACGAACGGGTGGCCCGTATCCAGCGTCTGGCAGCCGGAGCTTGTGCGCCTGCGGGCTTTTCGGATGTTTGGCTCGATGGGTGCCGGCAATGACCCCATGCGTTGCCGCATCGCAGGCAATCGTTGCTGAGTTATTTCAGAGAGAAGGCGATGTTCTTGATGTCGACATGGGAAATAGGGTGCTTGTAAGTAAAATCAAAATTCATAAAAATAACAAGAATTTGGATCTGGTTTTAATGTAGGTTCTCGCAAGCCGAAAGGGTTTCAATGGCAGGCTATCGACCGCTGTTCCTGGCAACATGCTGCGCGGTGATTTTCGCATTCATGGCAGCAAGCGCCGCGAAAGCAGACGTATCTCCCAGCACGGCACAAGGCGCTACACTGGATCGAGCGACGGTGAGCACGACAATCGGAGGCATCGTCGCGGAGTTGCGCGAAGGCTACGTCTTCCCGGAGAAGGGTGCTCTGGCGGCCGAGACACTGGAAAACGCGCTGGCGGAACATGTCTATGCCGAGGTGACCGATCCCGAACGGTTTGCCGCAAAGCTGACCGCACAACTCCGGGAAATAACGAAAGATAGCCATCTGCGCGTGATCTTTGGATCGCCGTTCGGCAATCGATCAGCGTCCGGCGGCACGGACGAAGCCGGCTTCGAGGTGAAGCGGCTTGACGGGAATATCGGCTACATCCACCTCAGCCGGTTCGTTCCGCCCGATACCTTCAAACCAGCGGCCGACAAGGCCATGCGCAGCGTGTCGGACACCGCCGCCCTGCTCATCGACATGCGCGAGAATGGCGGCGGCCACCCAGCATCCGTTGCCTACCTCGTCAGCTTCTTTCTCGATGAAGGTGCGCGCGTCCATATCAACGACCTCATCTGGCGCAATCGCGGGACGTTGACGTTCAGAACGGAAGCTTTCTGGAGTTCGCCGACGCCCGTGCATTACCTCGGCAAACCGGTCTACGTTCTGGTCGGTCCGAAGACCTATTCGGCGGGCGAGGAATTCGCATACGACTTGCAGGCCCTTCGGCGGGCGATCGTCGTCGGCACGGTCACACGCGGTGGTGCCAATCCGGGCGGGCTTCGTGAACTAGGTTCGGACTTCTTTGCCGTTGTGCCGACGGGTCGGGCCGAAAATCCAGTTACGCGGAGCAACTGGGAGGGTGTCGGGGTGCGCCCCGACGTTCAAGCAACGCTTGAAAACACTCAGGAAACCGCAGTGGCGCTGGCGAAGTCCGAGACTGGTACACCCCAGACGAGGCAACCATAACCGGCGGGTGAGCCGATTATCTGCAGCTGCGAATGCAAAAGTCTGGGTCAAGGAAGCAGGCAGGTGATGTTCTGCCGCCATCTCTCGGATCCCCATCTCGAACACGCTCTGATGGAGCCGGAGCGAGGAGCGGCCGGTTGAAGTGGGCGTGTCCAGAATTTCCGACCCAGGTTCAAATGCGGCTTAGTCCGAGTTGCCGAAGCAGGCTGGCATGTCTCGCCAGGGGCTGGCGGTTCACACGATTTTCAGGAACCACCTCGACGAAGAGCCGATTGCCGCTCCGGCTTCGGCAGGGATCAGTCGTCTTGCCCGGGCAATGCGGTTCCATCTTCGCCCATCGGGCGTCCGCCAGAAGAATTCCATGCGGAGCTTCAATCACTTTTGAGCGCGCGCCAGCCTCTAGACGGGCAACCCGTCTTCGGTCTGCCCGGCCTCCACCCATCTCAGCTTTCTGCTGGCGGTGTGATGCCTGCCGCTGCGCACGTGGTCGCAGCTTTGGCCGTGTAACGCTCGCCGTCTCCGCTCTTCCCTGTCGTTCTTCGCGGAACGACAGCCTCGCCAGCTCTCACGCCAGAACTTCCAGTTGCCGCTCCCGCGTCGGTGCCGATCGGATCCTGGAGCGATAGGCCTCGCCGGCCTGCGCGAGTGCGGCATCATCGAGGTTGCGCACGTCGTGCAGGGCGAATGGCGCCTGCCACAGCCAGCCGCATCGCCGCGCCGTGGCTATGAGCGGCGCAAGCAGGCCCTCGACGGTGTTTCCGGTGGCGCCCTCCAGCCGGTAGTTCGCCGAAGGTCCTCCTGTCGTGATGGCCGTCAGGATCGGCAGACCCGTCGTCGCTGCGGCTATGTCCGGCTCGAGATAGAAGAGGGGTGTGAGGACCGTATCCTGCCAATGCTTCAGCAAAGGCGGGGTCGAATACCAGAAGAGCGGGAATTGCAGCACCAGCCGGTCGGCCCGCAGCACCCGCTCTCGCTCGAGCGCGTAGTCGATCTTGCCATCGGGGTAGAGGGCATAGAGGTCGGTGATTTCCATGCCGGGCAGGTCATCCAGCCCGGCAAGCAATGCACGGTTGGCGCGGGATGCGGCAAACTCGGGATGGGCAAGCAGCACTACGGTTTTCATGATGGACGCCTCCTTGAAGCCCAGGCAGATGGCGTCTCGGCAAATGTTCGTCCAAATGATGTTTGTTATGGTATGCCATTCATGTGGTGAAGCTCCGTAGCATCGACCTGAACCTGCTCGTGATCGTGGATGCGCTTCTGGACGAAGCGCATGTGGGCCGGGCTGCCGAGCGACTCGGGCTTTCCCAGCCGGCCGCATCGAATGCGCTCGCACGGGCGCGGGCGCTGTTCGACGATCCGCTGCTGGTGCGCGCGCCGCCGAACGGGATGCGCCGAACGCCGCGCGCCGATGCCATGCGCGAGCCGCTGCGCGCCGCGCTCGCCGAACTGGCCGGCATCGTGGCGGCCGGGCCGCCAGACCTGGCCGAGCTGCGCGGGGCGGTTCGCCTCGTCGTGTCTGACGTTCCCGCCGCTGCGCTCAGCGGTATCCTGACCGCGGAACTGGCCAAGCGCGCGCCCGGCATCGACCTGATCTTCCACCCCTGGCATGCCGGTGATGAAGTCATGCGGCTCGAGCGCGGGGAGGTGGACCTCGTCGTCACCGTCGCGTCAGTCGCCGGCGTGTCGCTGCGGACGGAGCCGCTGGGCCTGTACCCATATACCGTCGTGATGCGACGCGAGCATCCGCTGGCCGCGGCGGCGAAACTGGACCTCGACGGCTGGCTGGCATTCCCCCATGTCGTCGTCTCCGGCCGTGGAGACAAAGCGGGGTCGGTCGATGCCCCGCTTGCCCGCATCGGACGTCAGCGCCGCGTCGCCACCGTTGCACCCACCTTCCTGGTTGCGCTGGAACTGCTGCGCGAAACCGATTTGCTGGGCGCGTTCCCGGCCGGCGTGATGGTCTCCGCCGCCGCCCAGCACCTGACCCAACGTCCCGTGCCGATCACCCTCGAACCGGTGTCACTGTATCTCGTCCGGCACGGCCGCACCGACATGGATCCGGCCGTGATGCTGGTTTCCGAGCTCATACGCGCGATCGCGCCCGAGTTGCACGGTTCGCAAAGCCAGGTGGCTCGCGTCACCGCCTAGGCGGGCGGCGATAGCCGCTCGCGCCCTCCGCCTGGTCAATTGCCCGTCGCGGCTTTGGCCGTGTAGCGCTCGGCCATGTAGCGGCCGGGCGGCGTGCCGAGGGCCCTTTTGAACATCGTGACGAAGCTCGGTCCGCTTTCGTAGCCGAGGTCGGCGGCGACCTGCTGGATCGTCGCGCCGCCCGCCATCCATTTGACCGCCAACACGATGCCCAGTTGCTGGCGCCAGCGGCCAAAGCTCATGCCGGTCTCACGCTTGATCAGGCGCAGCAGCGTGCGTTCGCTGAGGCCGGCGCGGGCCGCCCATGTCGCCAGCGTTCCCCGGTCCCCCGGCGCGGCAAGCATCCCATCGAGGATCTGGCGCAACCGCGGATCGGTCGGCATCGGCAGATGCAGATCCTCGACCCGGGCAATCACCAGTTCGTCGAGCAGTACCGACAGCAGCCGCGAATTGGCGCCGCCTTCCTCATAGAGCAGCGGCAGGCGGGCGGCACGGACCAGGAGTTCGCGCAGCAAGGGCGTCGCCGAGAGGGCGCAGCAGGCGGTTGGAAGTCGTGGATCGGCATCGCTGGCGATAAAGGCGCCATAGCCCTCCAGCGCGCCCGTGACCTTGATCGCGTGCAAAGCCCCGCCGGGGATCCAGATGGCGCTGCGCGGCGGCACGATCCACAAGCCGCCCTCGACTTCGCAGGCCAGCGCGCCGCGTTGCACGAGCAGGATCTGACCTTTGCCGTGCCGGTGGGGCTCCAGTTCGAAGTCGCCGAAGGTCGATGATTCCACGCCGTAGGTGACCACCAGCCGCGGCACGTCATCCGGCTCGACCCAGTCGGAGGGATCGGAGTTGGCATTCAAGAGCGGCATCAGCGGCGGCCCGGATTGGCGGGATCGGATAACATTCTGGCTATCCTTCGGAATGACGACAGGGATCGGTGTCTCTACTCATCTTGAGCGCGTCGGTCGAGGCCGATCTGTCGCCATGTTGGGAAGGAAAAAATTGTGAACACACTGAGCAGCCCCCGCGTCGCCGAGCTCCTGGATCGACTTCATCAGGACGCCGAGGCGGCGGACGGTCCCATGATGCAGGAGATGATGGACCGCCAGGCCGCTTCGGGGGAGACGCTCGAGCAATTCATCGAGGCGATGATTGCAGAGGAGCGCGCGGACCTTCGGAGCGCCTATCGGGACCTCGCGACCAACTTCCTGTCGGTGACGCGGCGCTACGGCCGCTTTCTGTATGCGATCGCGCGCGCTGCCAGGGCGACACGGATCGTGGAGTTCGGCACGTCGATGGGCGTCTCGACCATCTATCTCGCCGCGGCGTTGCGCGACAATGGCGGCGGGCAGCTCATCGGTTCGGAGCTGGAACCGGCGAAAGTGGCGCGGGCCCGCGCCCATATCGAGGCGGCGGGCCTCGCTGATCTCGTCGACATTCGCGAAGGCGACGCAATGACCACGCTCGCGGATGTCGGCGGCGAGATCGATCTCGCGCTGATCGACGGCGCCTGGACGCTCTACCTGCCGGTGCTCAAGCTGATCGAGCCCCGCCTGCGCGCCGGTGCGGTGGTGCTGGGCGAGAACGGCTTTGCCGCGGATTATCGCGACTATGTCCGCGATCCCGCCAACGGCTATATCGCCCAGACGCTGCCGATCGACGAAGACCGTGGCAACGAATTCGCCGTGAGGGTTCCGTGACGAGCCCGGCGGTATCGGCAAGCGGCCGGGCCCCGACGTCCGGCCGGCTCGGTACGGTGCTGCGAAGCCTCTTCATGAAGCGCGCATCGGTGGCGGCGACCGACAATGTCGCCGACCGCTTCCGGCTCGTGACCCTGGAGGGGCCCGCCCTGCGGGACGTTCCGGCGGGCCGCTTGCGGCCTAGTCGACACAAACCACCAGCTTGCCGGTGACGTGGCCCGACTGGCTGACCTCCTGTGCCTCCCTCGCGCGATCCAACGGGAAGGTTCGGTCGATGCGCAGCTTGAATGAGCCGGCCGAACAGAGTTCGGCCATCTCGGCGAGCAAGCGCGGCGGATCAACCGGCGGCCCGTGCGAGAATTTGGCGCCGTATTGCTCGGCCGAGACATCGGCGACGGAAAGCACATGCGCCCGATCGCCGACGATCCCGATCAACTCCGGGATGATCCCGGAGCCGGCAACGTCGATCGCCGCATCGATGCCGTTCGGCATCAAAGCGCGCACGCGCTCCTCCAGCCCCACCCCATAGCTGGTCGGAATGGCGCCCAGCCCGCGCAGATAATCGTGCT
The DNA here is from genome assembly GCF_020144925.1 of Afifella sp. IM 167. Classification (GTDB taxonomy): domain Bacteria; phylum Pseudomonadota; class Alphaproteobacteria; order Rhizobiales; family Afifellaceae; genus Afifella. The sequence continues at coordinate 218,990 of NZ_NSLC01000001.1, read as the reverse complement.
TGGCTGCGCTTGCGGTCCCGATCACGATGATGCCGCGCAGACAAGCGAGTTGGACGATCGCCGTCCCCACGCCCCCGGCGGCCCCGCTGACCAGCAGGGCTTGCCCCGCTGCCACGCCGACCTGATCCAGCGCGCGCGTGGCGGTGTCCGACACGACAGGCAGGCCGGCCGCAACCTCGAACGATAGTCTCTCGGGCTTCTTCGCCCAATGGGTGAGGACGGCCTGCTCGGCCATCAGGTTCTCGCCGAAACCGAACACCATGTCGCCGATCGCAACGTCCGTCACGCCCGGTCCGACCTCGTCGACAAGGCCGGCGCCCTCCACGCCCAGCCCGGCCGGGAAGTGCACCTCCTCGAAGGCGCGATACTGGCCTTCGCGGCGCTTCCAGTCCGACGGGTTCACTCCCGCCGCACGAACCCTGATCCTCACTTCGCCGGGGCCGGCATGGGGTGCCTCGACATCGACGATACGAAGCACGTCGGGGCCGCCATATTCGCTAAACTTGATTGCCTTCATCATCGCGCTCCAACCATCTCGCGGCATCGATCGATGCCGACAGGCCACCGCCAGCTCGGAGGCTATTGGCGACTGTTTGGGAGACGCTGGCCGAACCCTGCCACATGCAAGGTTGACGTGTCCGCGACCGATCTGAGGCGAGGCATGCTTCACAGCGGTCGTTTTTCGCGACGGGATCGGCATAGATCAGGTGGCCCGAGGAAGCAAAGTCTTGCTGGCGGCAGCTGCGCCTGTGGTCCGAAACCGCTAGACCCTGCGTCCTTTCGCACAGACTTGCTCTGGCGCTGTCGCCGACAGCATGAATCGCGCGATCGTGCGCGGCGGGCGGACTAAAAATGAAGACGCCCGCCTTTGGGGGCGGGCGTCTTGCTGTTCATCGAAGAAGAACGGCCGGGCGTCAGTTGAGCTCGGCGGCGATCTTCGTCTCGCAATCGCCGATCGCGCCCTGCAGCTTCGTCAGCCATTCATCGCCATACTGCTTGGTGAACCAGTCCTTCATCGGCGCGGTCGCCTTGCGGAAGGCTTCCTTCTCTTCCGGCGTCGGCACGTAGATGTCGCCGCCCGCGTCGCGGAAGGCCTGATAGGCGGCGATCTGCTGGCGCATCGGGAAGGCGCGGGTAATCGTCTTCAGATGCTGGAAGCCGTCATAGACGATGCGCTTTTCGGGGTCGGACAATCCTTCCCAGAAATCCTCCGACACCCACCACAGCGCGCCCATATAGGCGTGGCCGTCGAGGGTGATGTGCTTCAGGTAATCCTGGAAGTTCATGTTGATGATGTCGGTGATGCCGTTCTTGGTGCCCTCCACGACGCCGGTGGCGAGCGAGGTGTAGACCTCCGGCCATGCGATCGCCGTTGGGTTGCCGCCCATCTCGCGGACCATCTCCTGCTGGATCTCGGCGGGGATGGTGCGGATCTTCAGGCCCTTCACATCCTCGGGGCTCTTGATCACCGCGCTGGTGGTGGCGAAGTTCCGCCATCCGCCGGTGTTGCCGATCGCCATGAGGCGCAGGCCGCCGACATCCTTCAGCACGGCATCGCGCAGCTCGTTGGTGAAGGGGCCGTCGAAGACGCATTCGGCGACGCGGTCGTTGCGGAACATGTAGGGCAGGTCCATCACCTGCGCCTGCGGGAACAGGTTGCCGAAGCCGCCGATGGTGGAGATGGCGCCCTGCAGCGTGCCGTTCTGCACCGCCTCAAGACATTCGCGATAGCTGCCGCAGAACTGGCCGCCCGGGAAGATCTCGACCGAGATGTCCCCGTTGGTACGCGACTCCACGTATTCCTTGAGCACCATCGCGCCGTCGTAATCCTCGTCGTCCTCGCCGGAGAGAAGGGCGATGCGCATCGTCTTCTCGGCATGCGCGCTGGCCGCGACGAGATTGCCCGCTCCAAGGGCCATCAGCGCGGCGAGCACGAGACCGCCAAAGCGGAATCTGCCTGGTTCAATCATTCTCATTCCTCCCTTTTTTCGGATGCTCGTGTTCGAGCTCTTGCGGCTCAGCGGAAGCCGAGCCAGTGCGGCAGGGTGAGACACAGCTCCGGCACGAATGTCAGGAGCAGGATCACCCCGATCTCAACCAGCAGAAACGGCAGCATCGCGCTGAGGACGCCGGAGATCGGTTCGCGCGATACCGCCGAGGTGACGAAGAGGACGAGGCCGAAAGGCGGCGTCACCAGCCCGACCGTCGCGTTGACGCACATGATGATGGCGAAGTGCAGCGGATCGAGACCGAGCTGGCCGACGAAGATGGGCGCCAGGACAGGTCCGAGGATGAGGAGCGCCGGCCCGGCATCCAGCACCATGCCGACCAGGAAAAGCAGCACGTTGAGGAGAATGAGCAGGACGACGCGGTTGTCGGAGAAGCCGAGTGTGATCTCGGCGAGGCGGCGGGGCAGGCCGGTGATCGTCGCCATCCAGGCGAAGGCGACCGAGGCGCCGATGACCAGCAGGATGGTGCCGGAAAGAAGCGCGGTGCGCCGCAGGATGCCGGGGATGTCGGCGAGCTTGACGGTCTTCAGGACGAAGAAGGAGATGACGAAGGTGTAGACGACGGCGACGCCCGCCGCCTCGGTCGGGGTGAAAATGCCGCTCAGGATGCCGCCGAGGAGGATCACCGGCGTCATGAGCGGAAGGATCGCCTGGCGAATGGCGAGGATCCGCTCCTGGCGCGGCAGCGGCGCCTCGTCCCGCGGAAGATTGAGCCGCTTGCCCATCAGGGCGGTCGCCGCCATCAGCGCCACGCCGATCAGCAGCCCCGGGACAACGCCTGCGGCGAACAGCGCGCCCGGCGAGATCTGCATGATGAAGGCGTAGATGATCATGATGATGGAAGGCGGGATGATCGGACCGATGACGGCCGAGGCGGCGGTGATAGCGGCCGCGAAGCGGCGGCTGTAGCCGGCCTTCTCCATCGCCGGGATCATCATGGAGCCGATCGCCGAGGCGTCGGCGACCGCCGAGCCGGAAAGGCCGGCGAAGAGGATGGAGGAGAGGATGTTCACATGGGCGAGGCTGCCGCGGATGCGCCCGATCAGGGCCTGCGAGAAGGCGACGATGCGCGCTGTGATCTGCCCGGAATTCATCAACTCGCCGGCGAGCATGAAGAGCGGGATCGCCATCAGCGGGAAGGAATAGATGCCGTTGAAAAGGCGCGAGACGATCTGGATGTAGAGGGAGAGCGAGCCGTCCATCCAGAGCGAGAGCGCCGGCGCCAGAAGGAGGACGAAGAAGATCGGCAGGCCAAGGGCGACGCCGATCAGGAAGAGCCAGAGGAAGAGCAGCGACATCAGTGCTCTTCCTTGAGCCCGGCCAGCGTCTCGCGCTCCTCGGGGCTCGCGATCGCCAGGCACGCCCGGGCCGCCAGCTCCAGCGCCACCGGGACGAGGAGGGCGAAGGAGAGCGGCATCAGCCCGTAGATGTACTGCATCTTGATGGGAACGGCGTTCGCCATCATCGAAGAGCCTGCCGTGAACTGCCACGACACCTCGGCAAGAAAGACCGAGAGACAGATGATGGTGACCGCCGACAGCGCCTCGACCAGGAAGCGTAGCGGCGCCGGAAGGAGTTCTCGCAACAGGTCGACGCCCATATGCAGCGAGTGGCGCAGCGCGTAGGGCATGATGAGGAAGGCGGAGGCCGCCAGCATCATCAGCGAGACATCCTCGACCCAGGAGAGCGAGTTGTTGAGGACGTAGCGGAAGAAGACCTGCACGGCGACGAGGATCGCCATCCCCAGAATGGCGAGGGAGGCGGCCCACAGACCCAACGCGCAGATCGCCGCGTTCAGCCGCGAAAGGCCGCCCAGGAGGCCGCGCAGCGCGCTCAATCTGCGGCTCCGGCCGCAGCGTGCCGCAAGGGCCGCACCGCGTTCTCCAGCGCCGGCGGCTCTCCGGACTGGAAGTGGAAGATGCTGGTGCAGTCCTGGCCGCCGAAACCCGCCGCCCGCGCCTTCTCGAAGATCCGGCGCGAGAGTTCGCCGAAGCAGGCCTTGCCCGCCACATCCTCGGCGAGCTCGAGGGCCATGGTGAGGTCCTTGATGCCCATCTCGATCGAGAAATCCGGCGTCACGTCGCCCGCCAGCACCTTCTTCGGGTAGTTGGTGAGGAGCTGGCCCCGACCGGCGGAGGTGGTGCTCATGACCTTGACGGCGAGAGGTAGGTCGAGCCCGGCGGCAACCGCCAGCGCCAGAACCTCGCCGGTGAGGACGTGGTTGACCATCGCCATGTAGTTGTTGGTGAGCTTCAGTCGCAGGCCGCAGCCAAGGGCCCCGGCATGGACGATCTCGTCGGCCATGGCGGAAAGCACCGGCGTTGCCTCGGCGACGTCGGCTTCGGCGCCGCCAACCATGGCGAGGAGCTTGCCGGCGACGGCCTCGCGGCGCGAACGTCCGACCGGCGCGTCGATGAGCCGGAAGCCTTTCTCGGCGAGGTCGGCGCCGAGGCGGACGATCTCGCGGGCCGAGCCCGTCGTCATGTCGATGAAGAGCGCTCCCGGCCGCGCTGTCGCGACGGCGCCCCTCTGGCCGAACACCACGTCGCGGACAATGCCGGAGGTCGGCAGGATGGTGATGACGATATCGGCGCCACGGGCCGCCGCGGCCGCCGTTTCGGCGACATCAAACCCGTCGCGCGCGAAAGCCTCGCGCACGGCGGGGTTGCCGTCGCAGACGGTGAGGGGAAAGCCCGCCGCGGCGACGTTGCGGGCCATCGGGTCGCCCATCACGCCGAGGCCGATGAAGGCAACGCACGGCTTTGAGCCCGCGGCGCTCACCGGCCGCTCCTTTTGAGGAGATCGAGGCAGGCGGTGGCGATATGCGGGGCGGAGAAGCCGTATTTGTCGAAGAGATACGGCGTGGAGCCGCCTTCGGCAAAGCGGTCGCGCACGCCGAGACGGCGGAAACGGGCGGCGATGCCCGCCTCCATCAGCGTCTCCGCCACGGCCGAGCCGAGGCCGCCCACGATCGAGTGGTTCTCGGCGGTGATAACGGTGCCGGTGCGGCGGGCGAGGTCGGAGACGAAATCCCTGTCGAAGGGCTTCAGCGTGTGCATGTTGGCGACCGCGACCTGAAGCCCGTGGGCGGCTTCCAGGCTCTCGGCGGCGGCCAGGGCCTCGTCGACGGTGTGGCCGGCGGCGAAAATCACCGCGTCCTTGCCGTCGCGCAGAAGCTGGCCCTTGCCGATTTCGAGAGGCAGGGGAGGGACGCCCGCCGGTACGGCCGCGGAAGGGCGGTGGAGCCGCAGATAGACGGGCCCGTCGAAATCGGCGGCGGCCCGCACGGCGGCGGCGATCTGGCGCCCGCCGCAAGGCTCGATCACCGTCATGTTGGGCAGGGCGCGCATCATGGCGACGTCCTCGATCGCCTGATGGGATACGCCGAGCAGCGTCGTCAGGCCCGGCAGGAAGCCTGCGAGCTTCACGTTCGTGCGGGGATAGGCGACCTGCATCGCCACCTGGTCGAAGGCGCGGCGGCTCATGAAGACGCAGAAGGTATGGACGAAGGGCATGTCGCCGGACCGCGCCATGCCGGCGGCGACGCCGATCATGTTCGCTTCCGCGATGCCGGGGGTGAAGAAGCGGTCCGGAAACGTGTCGCGGAAAAGGTCGCATTCGGTGGCCGGCGAAAGGTCGCCCGTCAGCGCCACCACTTCCGGTCGCTCATGGCCGAGGGCCACGAGCGCCTCGCCGTAATATTTCGGCACGGCGGCGCCGCTCTTGGCGCTCGAGGTGAAATCGCCAAGGTGCAGGGATTGATCGGTCATCGGGCAGCTTCCAGGACCGCCATGGCGCGGGCGGCGACATCTTCGGGAAAGACCAGGTTGTGGCTCATCTGCCCTTCCAGGAAGGGAACGCCCTTGCCGACGAGGGTGCGGGCGAGAAGCACGCTCGGGCGGTCCGTCGTGCGGCGGGCGGCGTCGAAGGCTTCCTCCAGGGCGTCGAAATCGTGGCCGTCGAGCGAATGCACGGCCCAGCCGAAGGCCGCGAATTTCTCGTCGATCGGCTCCATGCGGACGACGTTCTGCGTCGAGCCCTCGACCTGGAGGTCGTTGACGTCGACGATCAGGCAGAGATTGGAGAGGCCCTTCGCGGCGGCGAACATCGCCGCCTCCCAGGTCTGGCCTTCCTGGAGTTCGCCGTCGCCGAGAATGACATAGGAGCGGTGGGGCTTGCCGTGACGGCGCGCCGACAGCGCGACGCCGCAGGCGACCGAAAGACCCTGGCCGAGCGAGCCGCAGGTCGCTTCCACCATCGGGCCGAGCCGTTCGGAGACGTTGATCTCGAGCTCCGAGCCGTCGCGTGTGTAGCTCTCCAGCCGATCTGCCGCGATGAGGCCGCGCTCGGCGAGGGTGGCGTGGAAGACCGCCGAATTATGGGCCGTGGACAGGAAGATGCGGTCGCGCTCCGGCCAGTCGGGGAGGGCCGGATCGAGGTTGGCCTCGGCGAACCAGAGATAGGTGAAGAGGTCGGCGGCGCCGAGGCCCTGCTGGACGTAGCCCTGGCCGTTTCGCCCGACCATCTCGACCACCAGCCGGCGGATTTTCGCCGCGCGCTGGGCGAGCTCCGCCCGCGACATGCGGTTGGATCGCTGATCCAAATTCTTCCTCCCATTCGTCGGCGCCATGAAATGACACCGTTATCATTCTTGTGACACCGGTATCATTTTCGTTTTTTGTCTTCAAGTGCCGAAATGAAGGGAAAGGGCAGGGGGGTCAGGTCGTCTCGCGGACGATCAGGGAGTAACCGATATCGCAGGTTTTCTGCGGCGGTGCGCGGCCCGAAAGCATGGCGAGCAGCGCTTCTGCGACGCGCTGACCGATCTCGCGCCGCGGGAACTTGATGGTGGTCAGGGCCGGCTGGACCATCTGGGCGATGCGCGCATCGTCGAAGCCGCAGACGGCGATCTTCTCCGGCATGGCGATGCGCCGCCGGTTGAGCTCCAGGATGACGCCGAGGGCGATGATGTCGGAGGCGGCGAAGATCGCGTCGACGTCGAGCCCCTCCTCGACGAAAAAGCTCACCGCTTCCGCCCCCGTATCGAACTCGAAGCTCCCGGTGCGCAGGAGCGCCGGATCGAAATCGAGGCCGGCTTTTTCGAGCGTGTCGCGATAGCCCTGGATGCGGGCCTGGGCGCGGTCGTTGCCGCTCGGGTCGCCGCCGATATAGGCGATCCGTCGGCGTCCGCGGGAAATCAGGTGCTCCGTGGCCGTGACGGCGGCGTCGTAGTTGTTGACGCCGATGCTGACGCCGAGCGGCGCGCCGCTGAGGCTCCACATCTCCACCACCGGCACGCGCGATTGCCGGAGCATCTTTTCCGTCGCCGGCGTGTGCAGATGCCCGGTCAGGACGATCGCATCGGTCTGGCGCGACAGGAAGGTGCGCACAAGCTCCTCCTCGCGCTCCAGCGAGTAGTCGCTGCAGCCGATGAGGAGCTGATAGCCGTCCTCGCCCACCCCCTCGCCGATCTCCTGCAGCGTCGTGGCGAAGATCGAGTTGGCCATGTTCGGCACGATGACGGCGATCATGCTGCTGACCTTGGAGGTCAGCATGCCGGCGGCGAAGTTCGGGATGTAGCCGAGCTCACGCGCGATCCGCGCGATGTGCTCGCGCGTCTCGGGCCGCACGACCTCGGAGCCGCGAAGCGCCCGCGACACGGTGATGGGCGAGACATCGGCCCGCGCCGCGATGTCCCGAATGGTGACGGTCTCTGGCTTGGCGCGCCGCGACGTAGTCATCGGTCTCGCGACGGGAGCATGGGATCTCGCGATGGCAGCATGGCGTTCCTGTGGTTCGTTCGCCAGCTTCGCACAACCCGGCAAGGCGGGGTAGCACGGGCGCTCATGCGTCCTGCCCCCGGTTCACGCATCGGGCAGGCCGAAGGGGACGGGGCGGGGCCGCCTCGCCGGCCTTGCGCCCACCTCCCGCCGGGCAGGCATGAGCTTCATTTATGGGCATGCACAGTTTCTCATTTCTCACGGGCCGAGAGCTTCCCCTAGGCTTTGCCGCGACAAAAGATCCCAGAGGCTTTCTTGATGTTCGATGTTGTCGATTGGGGGCTCCCGCCCAACAAAGGCCCGGTCACCAACGCCGTGAAGGCGGCGGACAAGGTGTTCACCGTCCAGATTCCGCGCGATCCCGAGACGGGCGAGGTGCGCACCGAGGGTGGCATCGAGGCGCAGACGCGCCAGTGCCTTTCCAATCTCCAGAAGGTGATGAAGGCGGCCGGCGGCTCGATGGCCGACGTGACGCAGGTGCTGATCTATCTGATCGACAGCGCCGACGCGCCCGGCATGAACGCCGTCTATCAGGAATTCTTCGCCGCCCCCTATCCCAACCGGGCGACAGTCGTGGTCAAGGAGCTCCTGTCGCCGGGCATGCGCATCGAGATGGTCGTGCATGCCCATGTCGGACCGGCGCACTGACGCCATGGCGAGCGAGCCACGCCAGATCGCGGTTATCGGCGCCGGCATCGTCGGCGTCTCGACCGCGCTCTTCCTCCGGCGCGCGGGATGCGACGTCACGCTCTACGACGGGGGCGGGGCGGCCGCGGGCGCGTCCTTCGGCAATGCCGGCCTGATCAGCGTCGACAGCTGCGTGCCGGGCCCGATGCCCGGCATGCTGGGCAACGTGCCGCGCTGGCTGAGCGATCCGCTCGGGCCCCTCAGCATCGACCCGGCCTATCTTCCCCGGCTCCTTCCCTGGCTGATGCGCTTTCTGCGCGCCGGCACGCCGGCGAAGGCGCTGCAATCGGCCAAAGCCCTCAACGCGCTTCACCGGGATGCTTTCGAGAATTACAGGCGGCTCCTCGGCCCCGAGCGCTTCAACGACCTTTTCCGGGTGGGCGGCCAGATCCAGCTCTGGAACGAGGTCGGCGGGGAATTTGCAAGCCCCACCATCCGCAAGATCTGGGACGAGAACGACATCGAGGTCGAAGAACTCGGCGAGGGCGAACTGCACCAGCTCGTCCCGGGCCTTTCGACTTCCGTCAAGCGCGCCCTCTTCTTCCCGCGCAACGGCAACACGCTCAATCCGCGCCGGCTGGTCGAGACCCTCCTGAAGCTCTTCGAGGAGGAGGGTGGGCGCTTCCGTCAGCAGAAGGCCATGCGCATCCTTCCCGAAACGGGCGGAAGGCTGCGGCTGATCACCAACCATGACGATGCCAGCTTCTCGCACATGGTGGTCGCCGCCGGCGCCTGGTCGAAGGCCCTCTTGGAACCCCTCGGCACGAAAATCGCACTCGATACGGAGCGCGGCTATCACGTGATGATCCAGGATCCCTCGATCGAATTGCGCGTGCCGGTCCTCGACAAGCGCAACGGCTTCGGCGCGACGCCGCTCGAAAGCGGCATCCGCATCGCCGGCGGGGTCGAGTTCGCCGGGCTCGAGAAGGCGCCGAACATGAAGCGCGCCGAAGTTCTGCTGCAGCACGCCAGAGAGCTGCTTCCCGGGCTCGACGGCGAAAAGGTCTCGATGTGGATGGGCTTTCGGCCATCGACGCCCGACAGCCTGCCGTTCATCGATACCGCCCCCGGATTTTCGAACATCCACGTTGCCTGCGGGCATGGCCATTTCGGCATGACCGCGGCATCGACCACCGCCCTCATCGTCGCTCAGCGCGTCCTTGGAGAAACACCACAAACGGAGGTCCGACCCTATCGTCTGAACCGATTCTAGAAAGAAAACACCAAGAGGAGCACAAGCCATGGCCATCAATGGCAGCAAACCAAAAAACGGGCTGGCAGGCGTCAGCCGCAGGGTCTTTCTCACCGGCGCGACGGCAGCCCTTGCCACGCCGTATTTCTTCACGCGCAGGGCTGCAGCGGCCGAGCAGGTCGTGGTCCGCACGCCAGGCGGCGCCTATGACGAGATCCGGCGCGAAGTGATCTACGGTCCCTTCGAGGAGCAGACCGGCATTCGGGTCGTGCCCGTGGCGGCGACCGCGGCGAAGCTCCTGGCCATGTTCAAGTCCGGCCATGTCGAGCTCGATGTCATCGATACGGGTGACGACCCGCTCATCCAGCTCAACAACCTCGGCGCGCTCAGGGACATTCCCTACGACGAGTTCCAGTTCACGGATCCGGCCGACATCACGCCCGCGTTCAAGCGGGACTATCTGGTCGGCAACTTCATCTACGCGTCGGTCCTCGGCTACAACACCGACAAGTTCGCCTCCGGCAGCGAGCCGAAATCCTGGGGCGACTTCTGGAATATCGACAACTTCCCCGGCGCGCGGATGCTGGCGGATATGGCGACCGGTTCGCCCAATCTGGAATTCGCGCTGATCGCCGACGGCGTGCCGATGGACGAGCTCTATCCGCTCGATATCGACCGCGCCTTCAAGTCCATGTCGAAGGTCCGCCCGGGCATCAAGAAGTTCTGGGATACCGGCGCTCTCTCCGCGCAGCTGCTTTCCGACGGCGAGATCGATCTCGGCTCCATCTGGCATACGCGCATCTCCCAGGTGATCGAGGCCGGCGCGCCGCTGGCGATCCAGTGGAACCAGCACATGATGCAGGTGCAGGCCTATTCGATCTTCAAGGACGCGCAGAACCAGGAAGCCGCCGTCAAGTTCGTCGACTTCTGCGTCCAGCCCGATATCCAGGCGGAATTCTGCCGACGCTGGAATGCCGGTCCCGTCAATTCCAAGGCCTTCGACAAGATGCCTGCGGACCTCTTGAAGGGCATTCCCGGTTCGCCGGATCTGGCCGACAAGGGCTTCGTGCTCGACGCGGAATGGTGGGCGGAGAACCGTCCCCTCGTCAGCCAGAAATGGTCGACCTGGATCCTCGGAGGTTGAGTATGCGCGGCGGCTCGATCCGGCTTGAGGGAATCCGCAAGGACTACGGTAACACCACCGCAGTCTCCGACGTGACGCTGGATATCCCATCCGGTCAGTTCGTGTCGCTGCTCGGCCCGAGCGGTTCGGGCAAGACCACGACGCTGATGATGATCGCTGGCTTCGTCCCCGTGACGAAGGGGGCGATCCTCATCGACGAGGCGAATGTCAGTGGCTTGCCCCCGCAACGGCGTAACCTGGGCGTCGTTTTTCAGAACTACGCCCTCTTCCCGCACCTCTCCGTGGCGGAAAACATCGCTTTTCCGCTGCGGGTGAGGAAGCATTCCGCCGCCGAGATCGACGAACGGGTCAAATGGGCGCTCGACATGGTGCGCCTGTCGGGCCTGGAAAAGCGCCTGCCCGGCGCTCTTTCCGGCGGGCAGCAGCAGCGCGTCGCTCTGGCGCGCGCCATCGTCTATCACCCGCCCGTGGTGCTGATGGACGAGCCGCTGGGCGCGCTCGACAAGAACCTGCGCTACCAGATGCAGGTGGAGATCAAGGAAATCCAGCAGCGCCTCGGCATGACGGTGGTCTACGTCACGCATGACCAGGAAGAGGCGATGAACATGTCCGACGTCATCGTCATCATGAATCACGGCCGCATCGAGCAGCTCGGCGAGCCGCGCAGGGTCTACGAGGAGCCGAGTTCCATCTTCACCGGCAACTTCCTGGGCGAAGCCAACCTCATCCGGGGCAAGCCCGTGGAGGGCGAAGGCGTGATGAGCACGGCCGACGGCCGGCGCCTTTCGGCCGCCCGCACCTTCAGCGACGCGACCCTCAGCGAGGCTGCCGGGCATTTCGTGCGGCCGGAGAAGATCTCCCTGTCGCGCCAGGGGGCCGGCGGCGAGGAGAGCGGCACCAACGCGCTTCACGGCAGCGTCTCGCGCGTTTCCTTCCTCGGCAACGTCATCCGCTACGGCATCGACATCGGCGAGGACACCTTGCTGACGGCCGACTGCCACAACGGCACGCAGGAGGATGTCTTCTCCGAGGGCGATGCGGTCGTCGCCACGTGGAGAAGCGCCGACAGCCTGATGTTCCGGCATGTCTGACGCGACCGTTTCGCCGCAGGGCGGCGCGGCGCGGCGGATCCGGCTGATAAGCCTCGATCCCGGCTTCCTGCTGCTGCCGCTCCTGCTTCTCCTGGTCTGCGTCTTCGTCCTGCCGACCTTCTGGTTCTTCGTGAACTCGCTGCGGGAGACGGGCGACAGCTTCTCGCAGGTCGTGAAGACCATCTTCACGGTGCTTACCTCGGCGACGATCCGCGAGGTGATCATCAACACGAACTGGATCGCTTTCGTGGTGACGCTGGTTTCGCTGCTGGTCGCCTATCCGCTCGCCTATGTGATGTCGCGTGCGCGCGGTCTCGTGCTTTCCCTGATGGTCGCCTGCGTGGTGCTGCCGTATTTCACTTCGGTGATCGTGCGAACCTATTCCTGGATGGTGATTCTGGGGCGCAACGGCATCGTCAACGACGCGCTGCTCGGGCTCGGGATCATCTCCTCGCCGCTGCAGCTCATGTACAACACCACCAGCGTCGTCATCGGCATGAGCTACGTGCTCCTGCCCTATCTCGTCCTGACGCTCTATTCCTCGATGAAGGCCATCGACCCGCGGCTGTTGCAGGCCGCCCGCAGCATGGGCGCTTCCGGCTTCTATACGTTCCGCCGGATCTATCTGCCGCTGACGCTCAACGGCATCTTTTCCGGCTGCCTGATCGTCTTCATCCTGGCCGTCGGCTTCTTCATCACGCCGGCGCTGATGGGCGGGCCGCGGGACGTGATGATCGCGATGCTGATCGAAAGGGAGGTCGAGCTGACGCTGAACTGGCCGCTCGCTTCGATCATGTCGCTTTTCCTGCTTTTGATCACCCTGGTGCTCTACGCGATCTACTACCGGTTCGCGAACCTCCAGAAGATGATGGGATAAGGCTCTTGCGCACCGACCACATCATCAAGCTGATCGCCGGTATCCTCTGCCTGATCCTGCTCGCGCCCATCGTCGTGGTGATCATCCTGTCCTTCTCGGGCGATCGCTTCCTCTCCTTCCCGCCGAGCGCCTTTTCCCTGCAGTGGTACGCCAAGTTCCTCGGCAACGACGCCTGGCGCTCGGCGCTGGTCACGAGCTTCACCGTTGCCGGCGCGACGTGCCTGTTTTCGACGTTCCTCGGCTTTCTCGGAGCCTACGCCTTCGTCAGGGGCTATGTGCCGGCCAAGCAGCTCGTGCTTTCCTTCGTGCTCCTGCCGATGATCGTGCCGCACATCATCACCGCGGTGTCGCTCTACTTCGCCTCCGTGCCCCTCGGGCTCGTCGGCAACCGGCTGTGGATCGCCGTGGCGCATTCGACGCTGGCCGTGCCGATCGTGGTGCTGATCCTCATGTCGGCGCTGCAGGATGTGGACATCAACCTGGAGCGGGCCGCGATGAGCCTCGGCGCCGACCGGTGGACCGTCTTTCGCCGCGTGGTGCTGCCGCTGACGCTTCCGGCCCTGTTGTCGGCGGCCTTGTTCAGCTTCCTCATCTCATTCGACGAGCTGATCATTTCCCTCTTCCTGTCGGGCGTGGCTTCCGAAACGCTGCCGGTGCGCATCTGGAACAGCCTTCGCATGGCGGTCGAACCGACGATCGCGGCCGTCAGCGCCTTCCTGATCGGCGTCACGACACTGGTTCTGATTGCCGACGTCGTTCTGCGGCAGATGATGAAGCGGCGGTCCGCGGCACGAATCTAGAGCGGGCCCGCCCTTCTTCGGCCGCCTCAGGCGATTCCCGCCCTGGCGAGCACCGCGTTCACTTTCTCCGTCGCGATCCCGCGCGCCAGCGCGATCACGCGGTCGAGGTCGAATTGCGGCTCCATGGAGGACGACCAGTAGATCCGGTGCTCGAACGGGATCGGTTCCGAAAGCGGGCGCAGCACGAGCTTGCTCGCCGGGAAGAGCGAGGCGGTGATGGGGTCGAGCAGCGTGTAGCCGATGCCCGCCTCGACCAGCGAAAACACCGTGATGGCGGCCGGGCATTCGACGACCGGGTGGCCGCGCTTCGGCAGCTTTGCGGCGATCGCCTGGTCGATGCCCTCCATCCGCGACATGCCGATCATCGGCAGCTGCTCGAGGTCTTCCGGCGCGATCACCTCCTTTGCCGCAAGCGCATGATCCGGCGGCAGATAACAGAGCGCCTGTGAGCGGTGCATGGTCGCGTATTCGACGCCCGGGACGGGATCGAGGTTCAGGCCGAAGCACAGATCGGATGAATTGAAGCGCACCGAAGCGATGCCCATTTCGGTGTTCGCCGGCTTGATCTGAAAGAAATCCGAGCTCACTTCATCGCGGTAGCTCTTGATGACGCCCGGCAGCACGGCCGCCGATATGCTCGGTATCGAGGAGACGACGATCTGCCGCTCTTCCGATTGCTGCAGACGCAGGCAGAAATCGTTGATCGCGTCGATGCCGGCGAGCGAGCGCTCGAACATTTCCAGGATCAGCGTGGCCCGATTGGTAGGCGAGAGCCGGCCAAGGTCCCTGGTAAAAAGCGGATATCCGAGCCGCGCCTCTGCATCGCGGATCAGGTGACTGACGGCCGGCTGGGTGACGTTCAGCCTTTTGGCCGCTCCGGTGACGGAGCCGGAAAGCACGACCGCCCTGATGGCCTCCAGATGTCGGAAATTGATGAGAAACGCCAAGCCGGTCTTGCACCACTGAATTTGCCCGGGGCGCATATGGCACGTTTCGCGCCGTCTCGGTCAATCGCCCCGGGCCGGACGGGCGCCGTCGCTCCACCCGGTGCGGAGCGCGAAGCCGCCGGAGCTGAAGCCCTCAGCTCACCTTGACGATGAGCTTGCCGAAATTCTTGCCTTCCAGGAGGCCGATGAAGGCCTCCGGCGCCCTTTCCAGACCTTCGACGATGTCCTCGCGGTAGCGGACGCGGCCCTCGGCGATCCAGGGGCCCATCTCCTTGAGAAACTCCGGCATCTTTTCGGCGAACTCGGTCTGGATGAAGCCGCGGATCGTCAGGCTCTTGGTCAGCACGGCCCGCATCAGGCCCGGCAGGCGGTCCGGTCCTTCGGAGGGGCCGGTGGCGTTGTACTGCGCCACGAGCCCGCAGACGGGGATGCGGGCGAAGCTGTTGAGGAGCGGCAGGACCGCCTCGAAGACGGCGCCGCCGACATTTTCGAAATAGACGTCTATGCCGTCCGGGCAGGCGGCGGCGAGTTCTTCCGCGAAGTTATCGGAACGGTGGTCGATGGCGGCGTCGAAGCCGAATTCCTCCGTCAGCGCCCGGCACTTCTTCTCGCCGCCGGCGATGCCGACGGCCCGCGCGCCCTTGATCCTGGCGATCTGGCCGACGGCGGAGCCGACAGGTCCGGTCGCGGCGGCGACGACGACCGTCTCGCCTTGCTTGGGCTTGCCGAGCGTCAGGAGCCCGGCCCAGGCGGTGAAGCCGGGCATGCCGAGGACCCCGAGCGCCGTCGTCACGGGCGCCCTTTCGAGATTGAGCTTCCGGACGTGCTTTGCCTCGGCAATGGCATGGCTCTGCCAGCCGGAATAGGAGAGCACCATGTCGCCCGGCTTCAGGGACGGGTCGCGGCTTTCCACGACCTCCGCCACGGTGCCGCCCTCCATCACCGCGCCGACCTCCACCGGTGCGGCGTAGGATTTCGCCGCGCTCATGCGCCCGCGCATATAGGGGTCGAGCGAGAGATACCGGATCTTCAGAAGCGCCTCGCCTTCGCCCGGTTCGGGGAGCGCGGCCGTCTCGGTGCGGAAATTGTTCGGCGCCGGGCGGCCTTCGGGGCGCGAGGCGAGGAGAATGCGGGTGGTCTCGGGCATCTTTGGCGTGATCCTGGTCGGGGTTCGTGTCTCGTGACGTCCCAACTAGGCTTGATGCGCCCGGCGGCGAGGGCCGGCGGGGGAACCGCCGGCCCCGGATCATCGCGCTGAATTATCGGCGAGGTGGCGTTCCGCCTCGCCAATGAGGTTCCGCTTCTTCTCAGAAGAAGGCCTGGATGCCCGTCTGGGCGCGGCCGAGGATCAGCGCATGGATGTCGTGCGTGCCCTCATAGGTGTTCACCGTCTCCAGGTTCTGGGCATGGCGCATGACGTGGTATTCGATCTGGATGCCGTTGCCGCCGTGCATGTCGCGGGCGGCGCGGGCAATGTCGAGCGCCTTGCCGCAATTGTTGCGCTTGACGAGCGAGATCATTTCCGGGGCCATGCGGCCCTCGTCCATCAGCCGGCCGACGCGCAGGCTCGCCTGCAGGCCGAGGGCGATCTCGCTCTGCATGTCGGCGAGCTTCTTCTGGAACAGCTGCGTGGCAGCTAGAGGCTTTCCAAACTGCTTTCGGTCAAGGCCGTAACTCCTTGCACGCAACCAGCAATCCTCCGCCGCGCCCATGGCGCCCCAGGAGATGCCGTAGCGGGCGCGATTGAGGCAGCCGAACGGGCCCTTGAGGCCCGAAACGTTCGGCAGCAGCGCCTCCTCGGGCACCTCCACGCCGTCCATCACCACCTCGCCGGTGATGGAAGCGCGCAGCGAAAGCTTGCCGCCGATCTTCGGCGCCGAAAGGCCCTTCATGCCCTTTTCCAGGATGAAGCCGCGGATCTTGCCCTCATGCGCCTCCGACTTCGCCCAGACGACGAAGACGTCGGCGATCGGGGAATTGGAGATCCACATCTTGGAACCGGTGAGCCGGTAGCCGCCGTCGATCTTCGCTGCGCGCGTCTTCATGCCGCCGGGATCGGAGCCGGCATCGGGCTCCGTCAGGCCGAAGCAGCCGATGAACTCGCCGCTCGCCAGTTTCGGCAGGTACTTCTTGCGCTGCGCCTCGTCGCCGTAGGCGTAGATCGGATACATCACCAGCGAGGACTGCACGCTCATCATGGAGCGGTAGCCGGAATCGATGCGCTCCACCTCGCGCGCGACGAGCCCGTAGCTGACATAGGACGCGCCGATGCCGCCGTATTCTTCCGGAACGTTGACGCCGAGGAGGCCCGCCTCGCCCATCTCGCGGAAGATCGAGGGATCGCTCTCCTCCTCCAGATAGGCCTTCTCGATCCGCGGCATCAGCTTGTCGGCGGCAAAGGCGGCGGCGCTCTCGCGGATCAGCCGCTCCTCCTCGGTCAGCTGGTCGGAGAGGAGGAACGGGTCCTCCCAGTTGAAGCCGGCGGTGGCCGTGGCCGGGGCAGGGTTGGTGGCTGTCTCGCTCATCGGTGTCTCTTTCTTCTCTCGCCTTCTTCGGGCCGGGGCTTTCTCGGGAAATGGCTCAGGCGGCGGCCTTGCCTGCGGAAAGGCCCGCAAGCCTGCCAAGGGTGACGGCGGTCACAAGGCCGTTTCCGGAAAGATAGCCGGAAGCCTCCGCGCCGGAAATCCCGCAGGCCGCGCCGCCCGCCGCATAAAGGTTCGCAAACGGCCTGCCGTTTTTTGCCAGAACGCGCGCCTTTGCGTCGACGACAAGGCCGCCCTGCGTATGGAAGAGCGCGCCCGTCACCTTCACCGCATGATAGGGCGGCTTGAGGGCGGGAACGCCGGCGAAGCTGCGGCCGAAGGCGTCGGTGCCGCCCGATGCCTTGGCGGCCTCGGCCTTTTCCATGCTCGCCGCGAAGGTCTCGGCCGGAACGCCCATCTTCTCTGCCAGGCCCGCCCAGTCGTCCGCCGTCAGAATGGCGCCGATCTCCTCGGCGCGCTTGAAATCCTCGAACTGGCGGGCAATGCCGGCGATGCGCGCATCGAAGACCGTGAAGGCGATGCCCTGCGGCTGCGCCAGCACCTCGGCGGCCTCTTCCGAATAGCCGCGCGATTCATCGCAGAAGCGCTCGCCATCGAGGTTCACCTGCACGCCGCCCCCGGTGATCGTCGCCCAGGTGATGAGGATGCCGGCCGGGTGGGCGACCGAGCCGTGGCCCTGATGGCCGGAAAGATGGCGGGTGGCGGCGCCGATCTCCTCGCCCCAGAGGAGGGCCTCGCCGTGATTGCCCTCATGGCCGAAATAAAGCGCGCCGGAAAGGCTCGGAATGTGCTCGGCGACGAGCGCCTTGTTGCCGCCGTAGCCGTTGCAGGCCAGGACGAGCTCGGTGCAGCCGATCTCCTCGCGCGCGCCGTCCGGCCGCGCAAAGGCAAGGCCGGTGACGCGGTTCTCACGGTCGCAATAGAGTGTCGTCGCCTGCGCCTCGCAGATGATGTCGATGCCGGCCTTCTCGGCCGCCTCGCGCAGCGCGTCGATCAGCTCTTCGCCGGAGCGCGTCGGCAGGCCGTGCATGCGCCTTGCCGAATGGCCCGGATAATCGAAATCGTCGACGAGCGAGAAGGGGAGGCCATAGGTCTCGCCGAGCCATTCCAACACCGGTCCGGCCTCGCGCGTCACCGCCTCCACGATCGCCGGATCGGGCTCGCCGTGCGCCTTCTTCGTGACGTCGGCGGCGAAGGCTTCCGGAGTGTCGGAAATGCCCGCCTCTTTCTGCCAGCGCGTGCCGGCGGCCGGGATCAGCCCGGCGGAAAGCGCGGTGGAGCCGCGGGGCAGGGGATCGCGCTCCAGCACCACCACGTCGGCCCCGGCTTCCTTGGCCGAAAGGGCCGCGACGAGGCCGGCGGCTCCAGCGCCGATGACGACGACGGGCGCGATGAAATCGAAAGTCCTGCCGTCCTCGCGGATTACGTCGGTCACGTCCTCGTCTCCCTCTTTCCATCGAACCGGGTGGACAGAAGCTGTCACATGGATGGCTATAAATCTGTATTAGATTTAGGACAACTCTTGCATCGAAGGCGCGCTTGCCCTTAGCTTTGGAGAAGCTCGCAAGAGGGACGCCCATGCGTGAAGCCGCCGGCCCGAGGACATTGTTCGACAAGGTGTGGGACGCCCATGTCGTCACCCGCCGCGAGGACGGCCAGAGCCTTCTGTGGATCGACCGGCACTTCCTGCATGAAGGCTCCTTCCACGCCTTCAACAATCTGAAGGGCCGCAATGCCGAGGTGGCGCGTCCCGACCTCACTTTCGGCTTCGAGGACCATTACGTGCCGACGCGCGTGCGCGACCTCGCCAAGGCCGATCCGGCCATCCGCGGCATGGTCGAGCAGCTTCGCGACAATGCCGGCCGGCATCATCTCAGGCTCTTCGGGCTTTCCGATCCCGGCCAGGGGATCGTGCATGTGGTCGGTCCCGAGCAGGGACTGACGCTTCCCGGTCTCACCATGGTCTGCGGCGACAGCCACACCGCCACGCATGGCGCCTTCGGCGCGCTCGCCTTCGGCATCGGCGCCTCGGAAGTGGCACATGTGCTGATGACGCAGACGATCTGGCAGAAGCGGCCGAAGCGGCTCAGGATCACCGTCGAGGGCCAGCTCGCGCCGGGCGTCGCCGCCAAGGACATCGCCCTTTCCATCATCGCCGCGATCGGCGCCGACGGCGCGGCCGGTCATGCGATCGAATATGCCGGTCCGGCGATCCGCGCCCTTTCCATGGAAGGCCGGCTGACGCTCTGCAACCTTTCCATCGAGGCCGGCGGGCGCTCCGGCATGATCGCCCCGGACGAGACGACCTTCGCCTATATTCGCGGGCGGCCTTTCGCGCCCGAGGGAGAGGCTTTCGAGCGCGCCGTGGAGGATTGGCGGGCGCTGGCGAGCGATCCGGATGCCGTCTTCGACAAGGAAGTGACGCTCGACGGCGCCGCCATCGCGCCCGTCGTCACCTGGGGTACGAGCCCGGAAGACACGCTGGCGATCACCCAGACGGTGCCCGACCCGGAAAAAGCGGCCGATCCCGCCCGCGCCGCGCATATCCGCGAGGCCCTCGAATATATGGGCCTCAGGGCCGGCCAGAAGCTGACGGATATCGCCGTCGACCGGATCTTCATCGGCTCATGCACCAACAGCCGTATCGAGGATATCCGGGCCGCGGCCGCCGTGCTTGCCGGCCGCAAGGCGCGCGTGCCGGGCCTCGTTTCGCCCGGCTCGGCGAAGGTGAAGGCGCAGGCGATCGAGGAGGGGCTCGACAGGATCTTCATGGAGGCGGGGCTCGAATGGGTCGATGCCGGCTGCTCCATGTGCGTCGGCATGAACGGTGACCTCGTGCCGCCGGGCGAGCGCTGCGCCTCCACCACCAACCGCAATTTCCGCGGCCGGCAGGGGCCGGGATCGCGCACCCATCTGATGTCGCCGGCGATGGCCGCTGCCGCCGCCGTCACCGGCCATCTCGCCGATGTGCGCCCGCTCCTTGAGGGCCGCATGCCGGCCGGGGAGAGTGGCTGATGGAAGCCTTCACGCGCCTTGACGGCCTTGCCTGCCCGCTGCCGTTTTCCGGGGTCGATACCGACCAGCTCATTCCCGCCCGTTTCATGAAGCGCTCGCGCGCCGAGGGCTATGGCGGCTATCTCCTGCACGATCTTCGCTTCGACGGGGAGGGGAGGCCCCGCCCCGACTTCCCGCTCAACGCGCCCGACAGGCAGGGCGCGCGGGTGATCGTGGCGCGGCGCAATTTCGGCTCGGGCTCCTCGCGCGAGGCGGCGGTCTACGCGCTCGTCGATTACGGCATACGCTGCGTCGTCGCGCCGAGCTTCGGCGACATCTTCGCTTCCAACGCCGTCAACAACGGCCTCCTGCCGGCGCGTGTCGCCGAGGCCGATTGCGAGGCGATGCTTGCGGCGCTTCAGGCCGGGGCGGGCGACATCACCGTCGATCTCGAGGCCTGCCGTATCGAGCTTGCCGGACATGCCTACGGTTTCGAGGTGGAGCCTGTGTGGCGCACCAAGCTCCTCAACGGCTGGGACGATCTCGACCTCACCATGAGCCATATGGATGCGGTGAAGGCCTTCGTGGCGGCCGATGCCGAGCTTCGCCCCTGGGCGGCGCCGAGGCAGGCCGGGTGAGACGCCGGGCACGGCATGGGCGCCGAAAGCGCCTTGCCGAGGCCGATAGAAATGTGTTGGCTAGAAGACAGATTTCTGTATTAAATATGATACAGGATTGGGAGGTCGGATGACGAACCTCGAGCCGCCAAAGGCACGCAGGGTCTATCTTCTTCTGCGGGACCGGATCGCCTCCGGCGAGTACCGGGCGCGTTCGTCGCTCCCGAGCGAGCCGGCTCTGGCCGAGCAGAACGGCGTCTCTCGCGTCACCGTCCGCCGCGCCCTCGACCAGCTTGCCTCCGAAGGGCTCATCGAGCGCCGTCCCGGCGCCGGCACCTTCGTCAAGGGAGGCCAGGCCAGCCTTCCGATGACCGGCGACATCTCCAACGTCCTCGCCCATCTCGTGGAGATGGGGCAGACGACAGAGGTCAAGCTCCTCTCCTTCGGCTACATCGTGCCGCCGCCTGCGATCGTGGAGGCGCTCAGGCTGGATCCGGACGAGCGCACGCAGCGCTCGGTGCGCCTGCGGCTCATCGACGGCCAGCCCTTCTCCTATCTCGTTACGAACGTTCCCGAACGGATCGGCCTGTCCTATTCGGAGGCCGACCTTGCCTCAACGCCCCTCCTGGAGCTGCTGGAGCGCTCCGGCCTCGTTGCCGAGCGGGCGAGCCAGACCGTCGGCGCAACGCTTGCCGGGCCCGACACGGCCGAGCCGCTCGGCCTGGAAGTCGGCGCGGCGCTGCTTTCCATGACGCGGGTCGTCTACGACCCTTCCGGCAAGGGCATCGAGCACCTGCAGGCGCTCTACCGGCCCGACCGCTATTCCTTCCAGCTCGACCTTCAGCGCACCGGCGCGGGCGATGCTCGCAGCTGGAAGCCGGTCGACCGCCCGCGCAAGGTCGCCGCGCCCGCCCGTTCGGGGCGCAGGGCGCCCGCGCGCCGTCCCGCCATGGAGAAGGGAAGCGCCGAATGAGCGCTTCCTCCTTCGCCCGGAAGTTCCTGGTCCCTTCGGCAGGCGGTCGCGGCGCCGCCGGCACGGGACCCGGTTCCTCGCCCGCGCCGCGGCGCGGCGAAAACAGAAAGTCCTAGCGTAACCGGCAATCAGAAAATCCGTCAAAGCCACGGAGCCTGAGAGGAGAACAGTCATGACAGTGTTCAGGAATTCCATCAGTCGCCGTACGGCGCTCAAGGGAGGAGCGGCCGTCGTCGCGAGCCTTTCGGCGCCCTCTGTCCTGCGGGCCGCCGAGCCCGCACCGGTCAAGATCGGCATTCTGCAGCCGGTCACCGGCGCCCTTGCCCAGGACGGCGAGTACGGTCGCGCCGGCGCCGAGATGGCCATCAAGGACATCAACGATGCCGGCGGCATCAAGGCGCTCGACGGCGCCAAGATCGAGATGGTCTTCGGCGACGCCCGCTCCAATCCGGAAGCCGGCGTGCAGGAAGTGGAGCGCATGCAGAGCGAGGGCGTCGCGGCCATCGTCGGCGGTTTCGCCAGCCCGATCTGTCTTGCTTCCTCGCAGGCCGCGGCCCGCTACGACCTGCCCTACATCGTCGATGTGGGCGTGTCCGACCAGATCATCTCGCGCGGCCTGACGAACACCTTCCGCTTCGCGCCGGGCTTTTCGATCTGCACCAAGATCGCCATCGACAACCTCGTGCGCATCAACGAGGCGGCCGGCAAGCCGGCGAAGACCATCGCCCTCGTCCACGAGGATGGCCTCTTCGGCTCCGGCCTTGCCAAGCTGATGCAGGAAGAGTTGCCGCAGTACGGCTTCGAGATCATGGAATCGATCTCCGTGCCGACGCCCTCGCGCGATCTTTCCAACGTCACGCTGCGCCTGCGCTCGCTCAATCCGGATCTCGTCATCCCGAGCACCTATTACGGCGAGACGGTGCTGCTCGCCCGCACCATGCAGCAGCAGCGCGTCAAGCCGAAGGCGGTCTACGCCGTCCTCAACGGCGCGGCTTCGAACCGCCGCTTCGTCTCCTCCTTCCCGGAGGCGGCCGAGGGCATCATGGACTGCAACCACTGGCACGATCCGAGCAATCCGGGCAACGACGCGCTGATGAAGCGCGTGGAGGAAGCCGGCAAGCAGTGGAACTACAACACGCCGCTCAACTATTCCTGCGTCGGCCTTCTCGTCGACGCCATCGAGAGGGCGGGTTCGGCCAAGCGCGAGGACATCATCCCCTCGATCGCTTCTTCCACCTATGCCGAGCACCTGATGCCGTACGGCCCGACGAAGTTCGCCGAGAACGGCCAGAACATGGGCGCGTCCCCGGTCTCCACGCAGGTCCAGGACGGCACCATCATGGTCGTCTACCCGGAGAAGTTCGCCAACGCCGAGCCGCACTTCCCGGTCAACGGCTAGTACCTTTGCGGGCGGCGCCCTTCGCGCCGCCCGCCTTTCTCGCGTATCGGGCGGAGCCCTCGATGTATCCCATTTCCATCGTCGCTGAGGCCATGCTGAACGGCCTTCTGACCGGAGCGGTCTATGCGCTCATCGCGCTCGGGCTGACGCTGGTCTATGGCGTCCTGCACATCATCAACTTCGCCCATGGCGCCTTCCTCACCGTGGCGATGTTCGCCGTGTGGGCGGCCTACGTCTTCCTCGGCCTCGATCCGTATCTGGCGATCGTGCCGCTGACGATCCTCTTCTTCGCCTTCGGCTACGTCGTGCAGCGCTTCGTCATCGGCCCGGCGAGCCACGGCGACGACGGCAACATCCTGCTCGTCACCCTCGGCCTTTCCATCATCATCGAGAACGTCCTGCTCGCCCTCTTCCAGTCCGACACGCGCTCCATCTCCACCGACGTCTCCTTCCAGGTGCTGGAGATCGGCGGCCTGCTCATCTCCAAGGCGCGGCTCTACGGCTTTCTCGGTGCGGTGGTCGTGACGGCGCTGCTCTGGCTGCTGCTGGTGCGCACCGATACCGGCAAGGCGATCCGCGCCGTCGCCAAGGAAAAGCTCGGCGCCCAGCTCATCGGCATCGACGTCAAGCACGTCTTCGCCGTCACCTTCGGTCTCGGCACGGCGACCCTGGCGATCGCCGCCTGCCTGCTGATGCCGACCTTCTACGTCAATCCGCGCGTCGGGGGCGCCTTCGTCCTCGTCGCCTTCACCATCGTCGTGCTCGGCGGCATGGGCTCGATCACCGGGGCGCTTGCGGGCGGCCTCGTCATCGGTGTCGTGGAGAGCCTGTGCAGCCTCTATCTCGGCGACAGTCTCGGCCAGATCGGCATCTTCATCATCTTCATCCTGGTCCTGCTCCTGCGCCCGACCGGTCTGTTTGGAGCGCGGGCATGACGCGCGGCTATCTTTCCATCATCGTCGTCCTGGCGATCCTGGCGGCGCTGCCCTTCCTCGTCGCCTCCAACGTCGTCCTCAACTTCGTCGTCTTCGTCCTCATCATCACGCTGACGGCGCAGGGCTGGAATCTCCTGGGCGGCGTCGGCGGCCAGAACTCCTTCGGCCATGCCGCCTTCTTCGGCACCGGCGCCTACGTCTCGGCGATGCTGCAGGTGCATTACGGGGTCAACGCCTGGGTGGCGCTCGCCGCCGCGATCGCCGGGGGCGCCGTCGTCGGCTGGATCATCGGCTTCCTGTCTTTTCGCGCCGGGCTGAAAGGCTCCTACTTCGCGCTCGTCACGCTCGCCTTCGCCGAGGTGCTGCGCATTCTCGCCAACGCCATGGAATTCACCGGCGGCGCGGCGGGCCTTCTCCTGAAGCTCGATACCGGCTTCTGGAACCTGCAGTTCTCCAGCCGGGCGGCCTTCGTCTGGCTGGCGCTCTTCTTCGTCGCCCTGGCGCTGTTCATCTCGCAGTGGATCGCCAATTCGCGCTTCGGCGCGCATCTCGTGGCCGTGCGCGAAAACGAGGAGGCGGCGAAGGCGCTCGGCGTCGACGTCCTCGCCGTGAAGCTGCGGGCGATCACCATATCCGGCGCCATCACGGCGACGGCCGGCTGCCTCTACCTGCAGTACTTCCTCTATATCGACGCCAACATCGCCTACGGCGTCTGGATCTCCATCGAGGCGCTGCTGGCGGCCATGGTCGGCGGGCGCGGCCTCGTGCTCGGGCCTATCATCGGCGCCTTCTCGCTGCACGGGCTCGGCGAGGTGACGAAGCTCGCCGCCGGCCGCGTGCCGGGCATCGACCTTGCCGTCTACGGCGCCGTCCTCATCCTCGTCGTCGGCTTCGCGCCGGGCGGCATTCTCGGCCTCATCAACAAGCTGCGCTTTCGCGGCAGGCCGCGGCCGGAGCCCGAAAAGGCCGCCACGCCCGCGCCCAAGACCGAGGAGGCCGCGTAATGCTCGAGGTCGAAACCGTCACCAAGCGCTTCGGCGGCCTCGTCGCGGTCGATGCGGCCTCGCTGGAGGTCCGAAAAGGCCAGATCGTCGGCCTCATCGGGCCGAACGGGGCGGGCAAGACGACGCTCTTTGCCGTCATCGCCGGCTTCCTGAAGCCGACCTCCGGCCGCGTCGTCCTGGAAGGCGAGGACATCACCGGCGAGGCGCCGCATATCCGCGCGCGGCTCGGCATCGCGCGCACCTTCCAGATCGTGCAGCCCTTCGCCGGCCTCAATGTGCGCGAGAACATCGCCGTCGGGGCGTATCTGCGCCACAGATCGGCCGCCGACGCGCACGCCAAGGCCGATGCGGTGGCGCACCGCGTCGGGCTCGGCGAGGATCTCGCCAAGCCCGCCTCCAGCCTCACCGTGGCCGGGCGCAAGCGGCTGGAGCTCGCCCGGGCGCTGGCGACGGAGCCGAAGCTCCTCCTGCTCGACGAGGTGCTGGCCGGCCTCAATCCCTCGGAGGTCCGCGACATCGTCCCGGTGATCCAGGCGATCCGCGAGGACGGCGTGACGATCCTGATGATCGAGCACGTCATGCAGGCGGTGATGAATCTCTGCGAGCAGGTCTATGTGCTGTCGCAGGGACGGATGATCTCCGAAGGCGCGCCGGAGAAGGTCTGCACCGATCCGCAGGTCGTGGAGGCCTATCTCGGCAAGGGCGCGGCCGAAAGGCTCGCCAGGATGGAGACCGGCCATGCTTGAGGTCTCCGCTCTCAAGGCCGGCTACGGCCAGGTGGAAGTCCTGCGCGGCATCGACCTTTCCGTCGGCGCCGGCGAGATCGTCGCCGTGCTCGGCTCCAACGGCGTCGGCAAGACGACGCTGAACAGCGTCATCTCCGGCACCATCTCCCCCCGCGCCGGCAAGGTCGTCTTTGCGGGGCGCGACCTCACCGGCGCCTCCTCCGCCTCCATCGTGCAGGCGGGACTCATCCAGGTGCCGGAGGGAAGAAAGATCTTCCCGAACCTCAATGTGCGCGAGAACCTCGAACTCGGCAGCTACCGGCGCGCCCGCAAGAACCGCGCGGCCAATCTGGAGCGCGTCTACGAGGCGTTTCCGCGCCTCAAAGAGCGCCGGGGCCAGCCGGCGGGCACGCTTTCGGGCGGCGAGCAGCAGATGCTCGCCATCGGCCGCGGGATGATGGCCGAGCCGCTGCTCCTCATCCTCGATGAGCCTTCGCTCGGCCTTTCGCCGCTCCTCGTGGAGGAGATGTTCACGCTCATCGGCAAGCTCAACGAGGCCGGCATGACCATCATGCTGGTGGAACAGAACGTCGTGCAGTCGCTGGAGATCGCCAGCCGCGTCTACATCATCGAGAACGGCGTCGTGACCCTTTCGGGCCGCGCCGAGGATGTGGCGGGCGATCCGGAACTCAAGCGCGCCTATCTCGGACTTTAGGAAAGCCACATGACACTCGTCACGCCCAAACTCGTGCCGGCATCGGTCCTGCTCGCCGAGCCGCAGCCCGCCTGGCTCACGCGCTGGGGGGCCTTCGCATCCGGGCTTTCCTGGGACGACCTTTCCGAGCCCCTCGCGAAGCAGGCAAAGCTCGTCGTCCTCGACTGCATCGGCGCTGTCGCCGCCGGCATGCAGGAGGGCGAGACGAAGAAGCTCGCCTCCCGGCTCGCCGCCCGCCATTCCGGGCCGGGCGCGCCCGCCATCGGCTCCGGCAAGCGCATGCGCGGCGAGGATGCGGCTTTCGTCAACGGCGTTGCCGGCACGATGCTGGAGCTCGACGAGGGCAATTCCTTCGCGCGCGGCCATCCCGGCATCCATGTCCTGCCGGCGGCGCTCGCCGTGCGGCCGGCCTCGGATATCTCCGGCCGTGATTTCCTTCTCGGCTTTCTCCTCGGCTACGAGGTCGGGGCGCGCATCGGCGCTTCCTGCCGGCTGCGCCCGACCGTCCATCCGCACGGCACCTGGGGCACGATCGGTGCCGCCTTCGCCGCCGCCTATCTCGACGGGGCGAGCGCCGGCGATCTCATTCAGACGATCAACGTCTCTTCCACGCTCAGCGTCGGGGCGAGCCTTCGCACCATGTTGGAAGGGGCGACGGTGCGGAACAGTTTCGCGGGCTTTTCGGCGCGCAACGGCATCGCCGCCTGGGATCTCGTGGCGAGCGGCTTCACCGGCGAGGTCGACGGGCCGCGCAGCGTCTATGGCGGCATTCTCGGCGAGGGTTTTGACCCCGCCGTGATGGTGGAGGAGCTTGGAACGCGTTGGGAGGTCCAGCGCAACTACTTCAAGCGCCACGCCGCCTGCCGCTTCAATCACGGCGCGCTCGACGTGGTGGCCGGGCTTCTCGCCGGCCGCGGGCCGATCGACACGAAATCGGTCGCCTCCATCGCCGTGAAGACCTATTCGCTCGCCGCCCAGCTCGACGGCAATGCGCCCGGCAACATGCTCGCGGCGAAGTTCTCCGTGCCCTTCTGCGTCGCCACGATGCTCCACCACGGCGAGGCCTCGGTGGAAGCGTTCCGCGGCGCGGCGCTCGCCAACGAGGATATCCGGGCGCTGGCGAAGCGCGTCAGCGTCGAGGAGGACCCGGCGATGACGGCGATGCTGCCGGCCAAGCGGCCGGCGAGCGTCACCATCCGCATGGAGGACGGTACCGAGATCGTCGGCGAGACCTTCACCAACCGGGGCGATGCCGCAGACCCTTATTCGGATGCGGAGATCCTGGAGAAATTCATGAACCTCGCCACGCCCGTCTGGGGCGAGGCGCATGCGGCCCGCATCCGCGCGGCCGTCGATGCGCTGGATGGCGAGGGCGACCTGACCGAACTGGACGCGCTGCTGGCGGAGCCGGCGCTTGAGGAAAAATGAGATGGATCTGAGGGAGAGACTGAAGCTTCGAAAGCCGGTCGTGGCCCCTGGCGTTTGCGACGCGCTGACGGCGTCGATCGCCGCGGGCACCGGCTTTGAGGCGCTGTACCTTTCGGGCGCGGCGATCGCCTATACGCGCCTCGGCCGGCCCGATATCGGCCTCGTCTCGATGAGCGAGGTGGCAAGTGTCATCGCGCTGGTGCGCGACCGCGTGCCGACGCCGCTCATCGTCGATGCCGACAACGGCTACGGCAATGCGCTCAACATGCAGCGCACCATCCGCACCTTCGAGCGGGCCGGCGCCGACGCCATCCAGATCGAGGACCAGACGATGCCCAAGCGCTGCGGGCATCTGCAGGAAAAGAGCCTCATTTCCGCCGGCGAGATGGCGGCCAAGGTGAAGGCGGCGGTCGATGCGCGCGCCAGTGAGGCGACGCTCGTCATCGCCCGCACCGACGCCGTGGCCGTGGAAGGCTTCGAGGCGGCGATCGAGCGCGCCGAACTCTATGCGGAGGCCGGCGCCGACATCCTCTTCGTGGAAGCGCCGCGCTCGCGCGAGCAGCTCGCCGCGATCACCAAGGCCCTCGGCAGCCGGCGGCCGCTGCTCGTCAACATGGTGGAAGGCGGCGACACGCCGCTCGCCTCGGCGGCGGAGCTCGGCGAGCTCGGCTTTTCCATCGTCATCTTCCCGGGCGGCATCGTGCGGGCGATGGCGCGCACGGCGCAGGATTACTACCGCTCGCTGCATCAGCACGGCACCAACGAGCCCTTCAAGGAGCGGATGTTCGACTTCACCGCCCTCAACGCGCTGATCGGCACGCCCGAGATGCTCGATCTCGGCCGCGCCTACGAGACCTATGAGCCCGCCGCCAAGACGAGGAAGGATGACGCGGCATGACGACGATCGATCCCGTCACGCTGGCGGTCCTGAAGGGCCGCCTGGAGCAGATCGCCGACGAGATGGACGCGACGCTTTTTCGCTCCGCCTTCAACCCGATCATCGCCGAGGCGCGCGACGCCTGCCACGGCCTCTACCACGCCACGACCGGCGAGACACTGGTGCAGGGCTCCAGCGGCCTGCCGATCTTCGTCGGCGCCATGGCCTTCGCCGTGAAGGCCGTCATCGACAAGGTGGGCCGGGAAGGGGGCCTTGAAGAGGGCGACACCTTCCTCTTCAACGATCCCTATCTCGGCGGCACGCATCTCAACGATTTCCGCCTCGTGCGGCCGATCTTCCACGAGGGCGAGCTGTTCTGCTGGCTCGCCTCGGTCGGCCACTGGCTCGATATCGGCGGCAATGTGCCGGGCGGCTACAATCCGCAGGCGACCGAGAGCTTCCAGGAAGGCGTGTGCTTTCCGCCGGTGAAGCTCTTCTCGGCCGGCAAGCTCAGCCAGGACATCGTCGACATCCTCGCCGCCAATTCGCGCGTGCCGACCTCCAACTGGGGCGACCTCAACGGTCAGATCAACGCCCTCGATCTCGGCGAGCGGCGCTTCCGTACCCTCCTTGCCGAATACGGCGCGCCGACGCTGCGGGAGGCCTTCGACGCCTTCTCCGGCCGCGCCGAGGCGCTGATGCGCAGCGCCATCGCGGCGCTGCCGGACGGCACCTATTCGTTCGAGGACGTGCTCGACAATGACGGCATCACCGACGACCTTCTGACCATCGCGCTCGACCTCACCATCTCGGGCGAGCGCATGGTGCTCGATTTCTCGCGCTCCTCGCCGCCGGCGCAGGGGCCGATCAACATCTCCTACGCCACCACCGCGGCCTGCTGCTACGTCGCCCTGAAGCATGTCTTCACCGACGTGCCGGCCAATGCCGGCTGCCTGAAGCCGATCGACTTCGTCATTCCGCCGACGACGCTCCTCGGCGCGACGGCGCCGAAGCCGATGGCGGGCTACACCGAGACGATCCTGCGCCTGATCGGCGTGATGCTCGGCGCCCTGGCGCAGGCCGATCCGGAACGCGCCACCGCCGCGCCTTTCGGCACGATCAACGCGCTCTCGCTCGCCGGCTACCGCGGGGACGGCTCGCGCTGGGTGATGTTCTCCTTCTTCGGCGGCGGCCTCGGCGGCAATCCGGAGAGCGACGGGCTCAACCACGCCAACAACCCGATCTCGACGGCGACAATCCCGCCGGCGGAGATTCTTGAAGCGAGCTATCCGGTAATGTTCCGGCAATGGGCGCTGCGCCCGGATTCGGCCGGCGCGGGCGCGCATCGCGGCGGCGTCGGCGCCATCTACGAGGTGGAGGCGCTTTCGGACGCCACCGTCTCGCTTCTCGGCGAGCGAGGCAAGGTCGCCCCGTTCGGCGTGGAGGGGGGCGGCTCCGCCGCGCTCAACCGCTTCACCTGGGAAGCGGAAGACGGCGAGCATTCCCCGCCCTTTGTCTCCAAGATCACCGGCGTGCCGCTGGCGGCGGGCCGCGCGGTCCGCCTGGAATCGCCGGGCGGCGGCGGATGGGGCGATCCGATGACGCGCGATGCCGCCCTTGTCGGGCGCGACGTTCGCCTCGGCTATGTCAGCGCCGAGGCGGCGCGCAAGGATTATGGCGTCGCCGTCCGCGAGGACGGGACGATCGACGAGGCGGCTACCAGCGCCTTGCGCAAGGGGATTGCAGCATGAACGCGCCCTTCTCGATCCGGCAGGGGCGCATCGTCGGCGTCGATGTCGGCGGCACCTTCACCGACCTCTTCTACTATGACGAGCCGGCGCGTGCCTTCCGCACGGCGAAGGTGCCTTCCAACCGGGGAGACGAATCCGTCGGCTTCCTGGAGGGGCTGAAGAGCTTCGGCGACATCGCCGAACTCTCCTCCGTCGTCCACGGCACGACGGTCGGCACCAACGCGCTCCTGGAGCGCAAGGGCGCGCGGGTCGGCCTCATTACCACCAAGGGCTTTCGCGACGCACTGGAGATGCGTCGCCGCGACCGGCGCTACACCTGGGGCCTGTGGGGCGATTTCGTTCCGGTCATCGACCGGGACCTCCGCCTTGAAGTGAACGAGCGCACGCTCGCCGACGGGACGATCCGCGATGCGCTCGATCCGGACGAGGCGCGCGCGGCGGCGAAGGAGCTGATGGCCAAGGGCTGCGAGGCCGTCGCCATCGTCTTCATCAACGCCTACGCCAATGCGCAGAACGAGAGCCTGGCGCTTCAAGCCGTGCAGTCCGTCTGGCCGAACGCCTATGTCGCCGCCTCCAGCCAGATCCTGCCGGAGATCCGCGAGTTCGAGCGTACCTCCACGACGGCTCTCAACGGCTATCTGCAGCCGGTGGTCGGCTCCTATCTCGGCAAGCTCGACGAGGCGCTCGCCTCCGAGGGCTTTTCGGGACGCTTCCACATCGTCCAGTCGAATGGCGGCGTCATGTCGACCGAGACGGCGCGGCGCCTTCCGGTGCGCACGGCGCTCTCGGGCCCCGCCGCCGGCGTCATCGCCGCGGCTGCGATCGCCAGGGCGGCGGGCTATCCGAACGTCATCACCGGCGACCTCGGCGGCACCTCCTTCGACGTCTCCCTCGTCGTCGACGGCAAGACGGCGCTCGCGGCCCAGACGACCATCGATTTCGGCCTCGTCATCCGCACGCCGATGATCGAGATCACCACCATCGGCGCGGGCGGCGGCTCCATCGCCCATGTCGATGCGGGCGGGCTCTTGCAGGTCGGGCCGGAAAGCGCCGGCTCGCGGCCGGGCCCGGTCTGCTACGGCCAGGGCAACACCCGCCCGACGCTGACCGACGCCAATGTCGTGCTGGGGCGCATCAACGCCGAAAAGCCGATCGGCGGGGCGCTGAAGCGGCTCGACCTGGAAGCGGCGAAGGCGGCGATCGAGGCGCATGTCGCGAAACCGCTGGGGCTCGACGTCATGGTGGCGGCCGAGGCGATCGTGAAGATCGCCGGTGCCAAGATGGCGGGCGCGATCCGGCTCGTCTCCATCGAGCGCGGTCACGATCCGTCGAAGTTCGCGGCCGTGCCTTTCGGCGGGGGCGGGGCGCTGCATACCGGCTCGCTGATCAAGGAAGTCGGCCTCAGGGCCGCGCTGGTGCCGCGCTTTCCGGGCGTCACCTCGGCGCTCGGCTGCGTCATCGCCGATATCCGTCACGACCAGGTGCAGACCGTCAATCTCGGCCTTGAAGGCATCGACGCCGCCGCGCTCGACGCGCGCATGGTGACCGAGGCCGGCGAGGCGAAGGCGGTGGTCGAAGCCGCCGGGCTTTCGGTGGAGCGCATCGACGTCACATTCGAACTCGACATGCACTATGTCGGCCAGACGCACACCGTTGCCGTGCCGCTGCCCGTGACGGTGGAGAACGGCACGACGGGCGTTTCGGAATCCACGATCAAGGCGGCCTTCGACGAGGCCTACCGCACCTCCTTCAGCCGGCTTCTGCCGGGCGTGCCGATCCGCATCGTCAACCTGCGCACTGCCGCCATCGGCCGGCGTCCGCATTTCGATCTCGCCGCGCTCGCGCCCGGGGCGGAAGCGGATGCCGAAAAGGCGAGGCTCGGCAGCCGGCAGGTCTGGTTCGACGGCGGCTGGCACGAGACGGCGATCTATGCGCGGCTCGCCCTTCCGGTCGGCACGGTGATCGAGGGACCGGCGATCCTGGAGCAGCCCGACGCGACGACGGTGGTCGACCCCGACCTGACCGCCCGCATCGACGAATTCGGCAACGTCATCGTGGAGCGGCGCTGATGAGCGCGGAAATGATCTCCCTGGAGAAGACGGCGCTTCTTACCGTCGACCTGCAGAACGATTTCCTGCATCCGGAAGGCGCCTACGGGCGGGCCGGGCAGAGCGCGCCGGAGATCGCTGCGCTGCCGGCGCGCATCCGCCCGCTTGCCGAGCTGATGCGCCAAAAGGGCGGCTGGTTCGTCTCCACCCAGTTCACGCTGGTGCCGGCCAAGGGCGGCGAGCCGCTGATCTCGCCGCATCTGAAAAAGATGCGTCCCTTCCTGAAGAAGGGCGATTTCGCGCCCGCTTCCTGGGGCCACAGCCTCGTGGAGGAGCTGCAGCCCGCCGATCTCACGGTGGAGAAGGTCGCCTATTCGGCCTTCTACATGACGCGGATGGAATGGGTCCTGCGCAAATGCGGGATCGAAAAACTGATCATCGGCGGCATCGTCACCAATGGCGGCGTCGCCTCCACGGTGCGCGATGCGCATGTGCGCGACTTCGACACGACCGTCCTTTCCGACGGCTCGGCGGCCTTCACGCGCGAGATCCACGAGACGGCGATCGCGGCTCTGAAGCCGGTCTGCCGGGTCGCAACCATCGCCGAGGTGACGGCCGAGATCGCCGCCGCCTGAAACCCCTTTTTTGACTGGAGCAAAGAAATGCCCGTTGTCGAGACGACCCTCATTTCCGGCTACGACGCCGACACCAAGGCGCGGCTGATGAAGGGCATGACCCGTGTGGTGCGGTCCGTGATGGCCGCGCCGCCGGAAGCCGTCATCACCGTCATCAAGGAAGTCGCGCCGAGCTCCTATGCGCGCGGCGGCGTCTCGCGCGTGCCCGGCCCGCCGCTTCCGCCCGCCACCGAGGTCGCGGCGGCCTTCGCCGAGGCGCTGGTGAAGGGCGACGCGGACGGCGTTGCCAAGCTCGCCACGGCGAACTTCAAGGCGCACGACACCGAGCGCAAGACGCTCACCCTGGCGCAAACGGTGGAGCGCGCCGGCTCCGGCAAGAAGAAGAGCTACGACAGCTTCGTGGAGGCGCTGACGGACGAGGGCAGCCTCGTCTTCGCCGAGGGCGTCTACCCCGAGGAGGGCAAGCGCTTCATCGACCGCTTCCATGTCACCGGGGCCTTCGTCGCCGAGATGGTTTCCTGGTAGGGCGCGCGTGAGCGACGAAATGCGCCTCGCCTCCGCTGCAGAGGCCGAGAGGAGCGTCGACGTCGTTGTGGTGGGGGCCGGCGCGGCCGGCCTCTGTGCCGCGCTCTCCGCACGCGATGCTGGAGCGCGCGTCGTCGTGCTGGAGCGGGACGCAAAACCCGCCGGCAACACCGCCCTGACGCTCGGCATGCTGCCGGGGGCGGGCACGCGTTTCCAGCGCGAGGCGGGAATCGAGGACAGCCCCGATCTCTTCCTCGCCGACATCGTCAAGAAGGCGAAAGGCAAGACCGAGGAGGCGCTGGCGCGCGCGGTGGCGGAGGCCTCCGGCCCTGCCGTCGAATGGCTGAACGACGCGCACGGCGTCGCCTTCGAACTCCTTTCCGACATTCTCTATCCGGGCCACAGCCGGCACCGCTATCACGTGCCGAAGAGCCGGACGGGCGTGGAGATGGAGGAAGGGCTACTCGCCGCCGCCCGGCGCGCGGGAGCTGAGATCGTCACCTCGGCGCGGGTGGAGGGGCTTGAAGCCGACGAGACGGGCCGTGTCGTCGCCGTCCGCTACACCGACCGAGACGGCCAGAACGTCACGCTCGGCTGCGGCGCGCTGGTGCTGGCGACCGGCGGCTACGGCGCCGATCCGGCTCTCGTGAAGCGCCACATCCCGGAGATGTCCGACGCCGTCTATTGCGGCCATGACGGCAGCGACGGCATCGCGCTCGCCTTCGGCGAGCAGCTCGGGGCGGGCTTTGCCGATCTCGGCGCCTATCAGGGCCATTGCGTCGCCGCCGGCCCGGCCCTTCCGGTAACCTGGGCGCTCGTCATTCGTGGCGGTTTTCAGGTGAACCGCGAGGGGCGGCGCTTTTCCAACGAGATGCGCGGCTATTCGGAGCAGGCCTCGGCCGTTCTCGCCGAGCCGGGCGGAACCGTCTTCACCGTCTACGATGCGCGCTGCGAGGAGCCGGCGCTCACCTTCGCGGACTACCACCGCGTGATGGAAGCCGGTGCGGTCCTGGAGGCCGACGACATCGAAGGCCTTGCCGCCAAAGCCGGCCTTCCTGCCGCCGCTCTCAAAGAAAGCTTCCTGGCCGTCTCGGCTTATGGGTCGGGCGAGAGCGCCGACCCCTTCGGCCGGGACTTTTCCGGCAACCCGCCGCTTCGGCCCCACTTCAAGGCGGTGGAGGTGAAGGGTGCGCTCTTTCATACGCAGGGCGGCCTTGCCGTCGATACCGGCGCACGGGTGATGCGCGCTGGCGGTACAGCCCTTCCCAACCTCTTTGCCGCGGGCGGGGCCGCGCGCGGCATCTCCGGCCCTTCCTCCGACGGTTATCTCGGAGGGAACGGGCTCGTCACCGCGGTCGCCCTCGGGCGGCTTGCAGGCGCGAGCGCGGCCGAAATCGCCTCACAACACAAAAGGGAGAGTTGAGCCCATGGCCAGAGCGCTGGTGATCGTGCCGTTTCCGATGTCGGAAGAGAACCTTGAAATGCGCAAGCAGCAGCTCTCTTCGGTGAAGCTTGGCGAGGGGATCGAGTTCGACTTCCGCCCGGTCCGCATCGCTCCGGTCAATTACGTCAGCCAGCAGGATTCCGTGCTGGCCGATCTCGGCATCCTGGAAGCCGGCATCCGGGCGGAAGCGGAGGGCTACGACGCCGTGTGCATCGACACGGTGAGCGATTCCGGCGTGACGCCGCTGCGCTCGGTCCTCAATATCCCGGTCATCGGCGCGGGCCGCCACGCCATGCTGACGGCGATGATGCTCGGCGACAAGTTCTCGATCCTCGCCATGTGGGACCGCTGGCGGCACCTCTACACCAAGGCGCTCGCCGAGCTCGGCCTCAACCACAAATGCGCCTCGCTGCGCTCGGCCGGGCTCCAGCCGAACAACCAGAGCCTCCTCGCCGGCAAGGAGGACGAATTCTTCCCGGCCCTGTACAAGGCGGCGATGGCGTGCATCGAGGAGGATGGCGCCGATGTCATCATCCTCGGTTCCACGACGATGCACCAGGCGCATGCCTATCTCGCCGAGCGCCTGCCGGTTCCGGTCATCAATCCCGGCCCGCTCACCTACCGGCTCGCCAAGACCGCCATCAACCTGAGGCTTTCGCACAGCCGCGCCGCCTTTCCGGCGCCCGACGCGCCGGCGCTCCAGCGCCTCGCGAAGATGGGCGATGCCGCCGCCGCTCTCTGAGACGCGGCCCTCTGAGACAAGGAGACTTTGATGTCCCGTATCCTGATGATCCTCACCGAGGGGAGGAGCGTCGCGGCGAGCGCTGAGACGGAGCTCGTCACGCGCCTCGCCGAAGGTCTGCCGAAGACACTGAAGAGCGCCCATGACTGGGTGCTCGCCGATATCGCCGTGCTGGCGGCCGGGCAGGGCGCCGAGAAGGAGGGCTTCGAGGCCGTCTCCGTCGGCAATGCCGGCGATTTCGGCGCCAATGCGCTGCGCTCCGTTCTCGACATCCCCGTCGTCGCGGCCGGCCGCTCGGCCTTCCATTACGCGCTGACGCTCGGCTCTTCCTTCGGCATCCTCACGCCCCGGCCGGTTGCGCATCGGGCGAAGAAGCTGGTGCAGGAATACGGGCTTGCCGCCCAGTGC
Organism: Afifella sp. IM 167; assembly: GCF_020144925.1. GTDB lineage: Bacteria > Pseudomonadota > Alphaproteobacteria > Rhizobiales > Afifellaceae > Afifella. Next base: position 182,700 of record NZ_NSLC01000001.1, on the reverse strand, counting down.
GCCGGTGTGCGCGGCTTCTCCCCGGATGCGGGCGAAGACGAGATCGCGAAAGCGGCCGAGGCTCTCGTTGCCGAGGACCATGCCGATGTCGTCGTGCTCGATGGCGGCCTCGGTGGTGGCCTTGATGGTGACGCCGTGCGCCGGCTCGCCGACCGCCTTCCCGTGCCGCTTGTCGAGCCTGCTTCCCTCAGCGTCGAGCTCGCCGAGAGCTTCCTTGGCCTCGGTCTTTCGCAGAGCCGGCGCACCTATCCGATGCCGCAGGTGCCCAAGCCGGAGCTCGTCGAGCTGATGGCGAAGACGGGATGGGGCGCATGAGCGCTCCCGACTGGCAGCCCGTCGAAACGGAGCCCTCCGAGACCGCCAGGAAGCTCGCCGATCTCGCCTTGTCGCTGAAGCTGGAGGACGTGCCGGAGGAGGTGCTCCACCACGCCAAGCTAATCGTGCGCGACACGCTCGGGGTCATGCTTGCCGGCTCGACGCTGCCGGAGATCCGCAACCTCGCGCAGACCGCGCCGCGGCTTGCCGCCGGAAGGGCCTCGCTGTTCGGCACGGAGCTGAAGGCGGCGGCGCATATGGCGGCTCTCGTCAACGGCGCCGGCGGCGTCTCGCTGGAGCTCGACGAGGGCAACCAGTTTGCCGTCAACCATCCCGCGGTTCACATCATGCCGGCTCTGTGGGCGCTTGCCGAGGAGGAGGGATCTTCCGGCGCGGCGTTCCTGGAGGCCTTCATTGCCGCCTACGAGATCGCCGTCAGGGTCGGGCGGGCGACCAAACTGCGCGACGCCGTCCATCCCTTCGGCACGCACATGATCGTCGGCACGGCGGTCGGGGCGGCGCGACTCCTCGGCTTCGACGCGCGGCTGACGGCGCGGGCGATCGAGCTTGCCGCCGGCCTGCCCGTGGCTTCCTCGCAGCTCGCGGCCAATACCGGCGCCTCGGCCCGCAACCTTTTCACCGGCTTCACCAACCATAACGGCCTCCTGGCGGCGCGCTTCGCGCTTGCGGGCTTCTGCGGCGAGCCGGGTGCGCTCGACAGCGTCTTCGGCAAGATCCTCGGCGAGCGCTTCGAGATCGAGGTCGAGGCGCGGCTTTCGGAGTTCTTCCTCACCCGCAACTACTTCAAGATCTACGCCTGCAGCCGCTGGAACCACGCCCCGATCGAGGCTGTGGCCGAGCTCCGCAGGGCGCACGATCTGAAGGCGGAGGATGTCTCCGCGATTGAGGTCTACACCTACGATCCGGCGACGCGGCTCGGCGGCAACAAGGTCGCCAACGCCTATGCCGGAAAGCATTCGATCGCCTTCAACGTCGCCGCACAGCTCCTCCACGGCAGCAACGATTTCGACGTCTATACCGAGGCGGTCGTCCGCGATCCGAAGATGGTGGCGCTCATCGACAAGGTGCGCGTTACGGAGGATCCGGAGCTGACGGCGCTCCTGCCGGGCGTGCGGGCGGCGCGGGTGGAGGTCGTGCTCGCTTCCTGTGAGCGCGTTTCGGCAAGGTCCGACGTGCCCATCGGCGGCTTCGAGAACCCGCTCGGCGAGGATGCGCTTCTCGCCAAGTTCCGCCGGCTGGCGGCGATGGCCGTGCCGGATGCGAAGATCGGCCAGATCGACGAAATGGTTGCGCGGCTGGAGAAGGTCGTGCGCCTCGGCGCCTGACACGATCGAGTGAAACTGACTTGTTGACAGCATACTGTCATAATGACAGTATGCTGTCATGATTGATGATCCGTACCCCTTCGAGCATCCGGCCAACGCCCTCATCCTGGAGGTCTTCCGGCTCAACGGCGCGCTGATTGCTGCCGGCGACGATGTGGTGAAGCCGCTCGGCCTCACCAGCGCCCGCTGGCAGGTGATGGGCTCCGTCGCGCAGGGCAAGGGTGGTTTCACCGTGGCGCAGCTTGCCCGCAACATGGGGCTCGCCCGCCAGTCCGTGCAGCGCATCGTCGACGAGATGCTCGGCGCCGGCATCTTCGAACTTGCGGAGAACCCGGCTCACAAGCGCGCCAAGCTCGTGCGTCCCACGAAAGAAGGCGAGCGGCTCTTCGAGGCGGCTCTCTTCCGCTGGCTGCCGCTGGCCGATGCGCTCGCCGAAGAGGCAGGTGCCGGAGAGCTCCAGCGCATGACGGCAGTGCTCCAGCGCCTGCGGGTGCGTCTTGAAGGAGAACCCGGCGAAGGAGGCGAGAGATGATCCGCGCGCTTCATCCGATTGCCGGCCTTGCGGCCTTCCTCATCATCCTGACGTTCTGGACCTCGACGGCCGCGGTCGAGATCGTCGGCGATCCGGCTGCGATCCTTGCCGTGAAGACCGGTATCCTCTGGGGCATGCTGGCGCTGATCCCGGCCATGGCCCTTGTCGGCGCGAGCGGCTTTCGCCTCGGCGGAAAATCGCGCCATCCGCGGATTCTGGCCAAGAAGAAGAGGATGCCGGTGATCGCCCTCAACGGGCTCCTCGTCCTCGTGCCCTCGGCCTTCTTCCTGCAGGCGCGGGCAGCGGCCGGCGATCTTTCCGGCGCCTTCGTCCTCGTCCAGGGACTGGAGCTCGCCGCAGGAGCGGCGAACCTCGCCCTCATCGGCCTGTCGATCCGCGATGGACTCTCTTTCAGGCGCAAGGCGCGCCCGCACCCTGCCTGAGCCGGGTCGGCCGGCTACGAGCCTTCGGCAGACGCTCGAGGCCTTGGCGGGCCGCCGTCAGGCGGCCGCGACGTTGCGCCCCGGTACGGCGGAAAGGCTGTAGATGCTGCGCTGCTGGGGAACCGGGGCGAAGGCGGACGTCACGCCCACGACCGTTTCGGCGCCGCCGAGCACGAGGAAGCCGTCCGGCCTCAGGTTCTTCGCCATGCGCTCCAGAATGTCGAGCTTGGTTTGCATGTCGAAATAGATCAGCACGTTGCGGCAGAAGATGATGTCGAAGCTGCCGAGCGCAGAGAAATTATTGAGCAGGTTCAGCGTGCGGAAATGCACCATATGGCGGATGTCGGGATTGATCTCCCAGTTTTCGCCCTGCTTCTTGAAGTATTTGACGAGCATCTGCACGGGCATGCCACGCTGCACCTCGAACTGGCTGTAGATGCCGGAGCGGGCGCGCTTCAGGATCTCCTCGGAAATGTCCGTGCCGATGATCTCGACCTTGCGGCCGGCGAGCGCCGCGGAAGCCTCGCGCAGCAGAATCGCCAGCGAATAGGGCTCCTGACCGGAGGAGGCGGCCGCGCACCAGATGCGCAGCGGCTGCGTCATAGGGCGGCTCTTCATGAGCGTCGGCAGCATCAGCGTCTTGAAGGCGTCGAACGGCGTCTTGTCGCGAAAGAAGGAGGATTCGTTCGTCGTCATGGCGTCGACGATCGCTTCCTCGATGGTGTGGGCGCCGGGCTGGCGCAGCCGCTGTGCAAGCGCCGTCAGGCTCTGGACGCCGAAGGTGTTGGCGATCGGCGTCAGCCGGGCTTCGAGAAGATATTGCTTGCCGTCGGCAAGGACGAGGCCCGAGCGCTGCTTCAGGAAGCGCTGGAAGAACTCGTAGTCGGCGGGCGAAATCATGCGCGTCCCCCTGTAATCAGTCTCACGACCCGGTTGCCCATATCGGCGATCGGCAGAAGGTCGGCGCAGGCACCCGCCTCGTAGGTGGCGCCGGGCATGCCCCAGACGACGCTGGAGCTCTCGTCCTGGGCAAACACCGTGCCGCCCGCATCGGCGATGACGACGGCGCCCTTGGCCCCGTCCGCGCCCATGCCGGTCAGCACGACGCCTAGCGTGCCGGATCCGTAGACTTCGGCGGCCGAGCGAAACATCGGGTCGACGGCCGGCTTGCAGAAGTTGACCGGCGGAGCGTCGGACAGCCGGATGACGGCCTGGCCGCCGGTCTTGGTGACGAGCATGTGCTTGCCGCCGGGGGCGACGTAGATGCGGCCGGACTGGACGACTTCTCCGTCGACGCCTTCCGCCGCGGGCCTGCCGGCGGCCTTGGCAAGGTGCTCGGCGAGAATCGTGGTGAAGGTCGGGGGCATATGCTGAGTGACGAAGACCGGCAGGTTGCCGAGCGCCTTGCCGGCATCGCCGAAGAACTTCGTCAGGGCCTGCGGGCCGCCCGTGGAAGAGCCGATGACGAGCGCCTTCACGGCGGTCATGGAGATCGGCCGCATCTTCTGTGCGGCACGCGCGCCGGCGGAAGAGCTACGCGCCGACGGCGCGGCCGTGCGCGGCGCGGGCGCCGCGGGGGCCCCGCCGGTCCGGAAGCGCGAATGGCGGCGCGCGCCGGCGCCGAGGCTGCGGACCTTGGCGATGAGATCCTTGCGGAACTCCGTCGCGCTGAGGAGGCCGTTGGTGGAATCCGGCTTCGGCACATAGTCGGATGCGCCGAGCGTCAGGGCGCGGATGCTGACCTCCGCGCCGCGGCGCGTCAGCGTCGAGGACATGATGACGGCGGTGCCCGGATGGCGCTCCAGGATGAGAGGGAGGGCGGTCAGCCCGTCCATCTCCGGCATCTCGATATCGAGGATGACAACGTCGGGCCGCGAGCGCGCCACGTCGTCGGCGGCGCGCCGGCCGTTGCTGTGCGAGGCGATGATGCTGAGGTCCGGCTCTTCGCCGATCCAGCGCGCGACGATGCCGCGAATGAAGGCGGAATCGTCCACCACCATGACGCGGATCGGCTCCTCGCGCGTGCGGGCACCGGCCGAGATTTCCCCGACATGGCGGGCAGGCGGGTTCATGCCGCGGCCTCAAGGACGCCGACCGCCTCCAGTTTCTCGCGCAGGATGTCCGCGTCGTAGGGCTTCATGATGTATTCGTCGGCGCCGCTCTCAAGGGCGGCGGCGATGTGATCGAGGTCGTTCTCGGTGGTGCAGAAGATGACGCGCGGGGCGGCGCCGTCCTCGCGGCCGCGCAGGGCCTTCAGGAATTCCGGCCCGGTGGCGACGGGCATGTTCCAGTCCAGAAGGATGGCGTCGGGCATCGCCTCGGTGCATCGCTCCATTGCCACGACGCCGTTCTCCGCTTCGCGCACCTCGATGGAGAGCTTTTCCAGCATGCGGCGCGCGACCTTGCGCACGACGGAGGAGTCGTCGACGACGAGACAGGTGGTCATTTCGTTTTGTCCTGGATCTAAGGTTGCGGACAATCAGGCGGCCAGGGCGGCGGTGACGCCCGCGAGCGAGGCCTGGACATCGAGAACGAGCAGCAGTTCGCCCGAGACGCGGTGGACGCCTTCCACCAGCTCGGCCCAGCGCGGATCGAGATTGGGCGGGCAGGGCTCGCGGGTGGCCTCGTCGAGGGAAAGGACCTCGCCGACCTCGTCGATGATCAGGCCGAAGGATTCGGACTTGTATTCGATGCCCACCGCCATCTTGCGATCGGAGTCCTGCGGCGGAAGACCGAGGAGCTGGCGCAGGTCGATCGTGGTGACGATGCGGCCGCGCAGGTTGAGGACGCCCTGGACCTCCTTCGGCGCCAGCGGGACACGCGTCACATGCTCGGGGACGAAGACCTCGTGCACGGCATCGATCGGCAGGCCGAAGAGCTGTCCTGCGATGCGGACGGTGACGTACTGGTTCTTGGTGGAGGGCACGTTGCCCACCTCGATGATGTCGCTCATGCAGCTTCTCCATAATGCGTCTCGACAGAGCGAAGCGCTGCGATCAGGCCGGCGCGATCGAGCTTGCCGACGCATCCGTCGAAGCCGCTCATGCGACTGCGCTCGTGTGCGGAGGGTGTCGCCGAACCGCTCACGGCCATCAGGGCCATGTGCTCGAGGCCGGGGATCGCCCGAACCGCTTCTGCAAAGGTCCGTCCGTCCGGACCCGGCTGGTCGACGTCGGCCATGACGATGTCGAACCGCTCGCCGCCGGCGAGCATCTCAAGGGCGTCCTCGCTGCTCTCGCACGCCACCACCTGGTAGCCCGCGCCGCGCAGCATCGGCTGCACCATGTTGCGGTAGAAGGGGTTGGCATCGACGAAGAGGACGCGGCCGGCCGAATTGCCCTCCGGCTCGGTGATGCGGTCGCCGAAGGCCTGCGCCAGGAAATAGGCGACATCCAGCACTTCCGTCGCCTTGCCGCCGAGAACCGCGCTGCCGAGCATGCCCGGCATATCGGAGGGCAGTTCGATTTCCAGTCGCTCCTCGACGATGTCGACGATCTCGCCGACGACGAGGCCCATCGTGTGGCCGTTGTCGGAGAAGACCAGCATCGGCTGGGTGCCTTCGCGCTTCGGCTCCATCATCTGGTCGGCATAAACGAGCGGGATGAGGGCGCCGCGGTAGTGCAGGATCGGCCGGCCGTTCGAATACTCGACCTTGTCGACCTCGAACTCCTCCAGGCGCGTGACCAGCGACAGCGGCACCGCCTTGGGCTCGGCCGAACCGGCGCGGAAGAGCAGCATGGAAACCGCCGCGTCGATGCCGTCCAGCTGGCCGGCGATTTCGGCCGCGGCTTCGCTGAGGGCGGCGTCCACGGTCGTGGCCGCGTTCTGGGCGACGCCGTTCGGATCGATGATCATGATCACCGTGCCGTCGCCGAGAATGGTGGAGCCGGAGAACATGCCGATGTGGCGCAGCATCGAGGACATCGGCTTCACGACGATTTCCTCGGTGTGGAACACCCGGTCGACGATGACGCCGAAGGTCTGGTTGCCGACCTGCATGACGGCGATGAAGCCGCTTTGAAGCTCCTTTTCCTCCGCCTCGCTCACCCGGCCGAGGAGATGACCGAGATGGACGATCGGAAGCAGCTTGTCGCGCAGGCGCAGCACCGGCGCATCCTTGATGCGCTCGACCTTGTGCTCCGAGCCCGGCTGGATGCGCACCAGCTCGACGACGGCAAGCTGCGGGATGGCGAAGCGCTCCTGCGCCACCTCGACGATGAGGGCGGGCACGATCGCCAGCGTCAGCGGGATCTTGATGACGAAGGTGGAGCCCTTGCCCTGCTGAGAGCGCACGTCGACGTTGCCGCCGATCAGCTCGATGTTGGAGCGCACCACGTCCATGCCGACACCGCGACCGGATACGTTCGTCACCTTCTCGGCGGTGGAAAAGCCGGCATGGAAGACGAAGCGATGGATCTGCGCATCCGTCATCTTGGCGAGCTCCGCCTCGGTGGCGAGATGGTTCTCCAGCGCCTTTTCGCGGATGCGATCGGTGTTGAGGCCGCGCCCGTCGTCGGTGATCTCGATGATGATATGGCCGCCTTCATGGAAGGCGGAGAGGCGGATATTGCCCTTCTCCGACTTGCCGGCTGCGCGCCGGTCGTCCGGGCCCTCCAGGCCGTGGTCGGCGGAGTTGCGGACCATGTGGGTCAGCGGGTCCTTGATGAGATCGAGAACCTGGCGATCGAGCTCGGTATCGGCGCCGATCATCTCCAGCTCGATATGCTTGCCGAGATCCTGGGCGAGATCGCGCACGATACGCGGCAGCTTCTGCCAGGCATGGCCGATCGGCTGCATGCGGGTGCGCATCACCCCCTCCTGCAGCTCGGCCGTCACGGTCGAGAGGCGCTGCAGGGAAATCTTGAAGTCGGAATCTTCCTGGCGCCGGGCGATCTCCATGAGCTGGTTGCGGGTCAGCACCAGCTCCGAGACCATGGTCATCAGGTGCTCCAGCACGCCGAGATTGACCCGGATGGACTGGTTGGAGAGGTTGTTGGCGGAGGAGGATGAGGCGGCTGCTGCTTCCTCGGCGGGCTTTGCGGGTTCGCTCTTTGCCGGCGCGCCCTTGACCGGCTCGCTTGGCGCCGGCTCAACGACAGCCTTCGCTTCGGCCGGCACCTCTTCGACGGAGGCCTTCTTGCCGCGGCCCTTGGCCTTGGCCGGCTTGGCCACCTCGATTTCGACCTCGGTCTCGCGGAAGGCGCGCTCCAGCTCGTCGAGCGGCACCTCGCCCGGCAGCAGCGGGCGCTCCAGAACCTGCGGCACGAGCGTGCCGGCCGTCACCTGCGGCTCGGCCGGGGCAGCGCCCCCGCCGGCGGCCATCGCTTCCAGAAGCGAGATCAGATCGCTGTCGCTGCCTTCCGGCTCCTTGCCCTCGCTCGCTTCGAGCTTCTGCAGGATCTCCTTGATGCGGTCGATCGTCTGCAGGACCAGGCTGACCGCCTGCGGCGTGACGGGCATGCCCTGGCGGAACTTGTCCATCAGCGTCTCGGCCGCATGGGCGAGAGTGGCAAGCCGGGGAAGACCGATGAAGCCGCAGGTTCCCTTGATCGTGTGAACCAGGCGAAAGATGTTGTTCAGGATACCGGCGTTGTTCGGCTCCCGCTCGAACTTGACGAGCTCGGCGTCGGCGACATCGAGGCTCTCGTTCGTTTCGGTCAGGAATTCGCGTAGCAGTTCATCCATGCCTTTTCTCCGGCAATTCGGGTCTGGATACCTGTCTGTCCGCTTGTCATGCCGGCCATCTCCGTGGCGGCCGCGGCTTTTTCAGGCAGCCTGATTCCTTTCGATCTCGTGGTGGACCTGGTCGCTGCAGGCGCTCCAGAAGGCCCAAGCAGGCAAGGCGCGACGGGCATGGTGTGCCCGTGCGGCGTTCGGTGCCGCCAGCGAGGCGCGGCCCGGCATGCGGGCAAAGAAGATCGTCGCCGCGATTGCCGGGGTTCTGTTGGTGTTCGCTCGCATCGTCTCTCCGTCACGCACTAGACCTCGTCTAGCTTGGCGATCTTGCCTGTAGCTGGCGGGAGATTGCCGCGCCCGCCGCAGTTTCAGGGACATCCGTCTCTGCGGCTTTGGCGCGAGCGCCTGTGTGCCGCGGCGGGGTTTCCCAACTTCTGCGGGAATCGGTACGGGCGAAATCTTGCGCGGGGCTGGCTCTTTGCCCCCCTTTGCTCCGCGCGAAGCTTGCCGCGCTGAGGGCGGGAGACGCAGAGGCGCGCCAAAGCGCGCCTCTCCCATTTCTTCAAGTGCGCCTCAGGCGGCGCGCACCTTGGCGATGAAGGTTTCCATCTGACTGCGCAGCGTTGCGGCCTGCTGGTCGAGCTCGGCTGTGGCCTCGACGATCTCGGACGAGACGCGGCCGGTATCGTTTGCCGCCTTCGCCACGACGAGGATGTTGGAGGAGACGCCCTGCGTGCCCTCGGCGGCCTGCTGGACGTTCTGCGCGATTTCGCCGGTCGCCGCGCCCTGCTCCTCGACGGCGGACGCGATGGCGGAGGAGATCTCGTCGATCTGCCCGATCGTGCCGGAAATTCCCTCGATGGCCGAGACCACCTTGCCGGTCGCCTCCTGCACCGCGCCGATCTGCTGGGAGATCTCGCCGGTTGCCTTGGAGGTCTGCTCGGCGAGCGTCTTCACCTCCATGGCGACGACGGCGAAGCCCTTGCCGGCCTCGCCGGCGCGCGCCGCCTCGATGGTGGCGTTGAGGGCGAGGAGGTTGGTCTGCGCGGCGATGTCGGTGATGAGACTGACGACCTGGCCGATCCGCTGGGCGCTGGAAGCCAGAGAGCGGACGGTATCGACCGTGACGGTCGCCTGGCCGTTCGCCTCGCCTGCGATGGAGGTCGCCAGCGTCACCTGCTGGCCGATTTCGCGAACCGAGGCGGCGAGCTCCTCGGCGGCGGAAGCCACCGTCTGCACATTGCTCGTGGCTTCCTCCGCGGCGGCGGAGACGATGGTCGATTGCCGGTTCGTCTCCTCGGCCGAGGCGCTCATCGTCGCCGCCGACTGCTTGAGCTGGGCGACGGCGGACGAGACGGAGCCGACGACGCTGGAGACCTCGGCCTCGAAGCGGTCGGCCAGGTCGTGCATCGCCTGGCGCTTCTCCTCCTCGGCGCGGCGCGCCTGTTCGATCCGCTCCTCGCGGAGCCGCTCCGTCTCGGCGAGACCGTCGCGGAAGACCGACAGCGCCTTCGACATCTCGCCGATCTCGTTGCGCTTTTGGGCATAGGGAATCTCGGTCTCAAGCTCGCCGTTGCTGAGATCGTGCATGACCGAGGTGATGCGGCCCAGCGGCCGGATGACGGAAAGGACGACGAAGACCATCGCAGCGGCGGCCAGCAGCGAGCCGAGGCCGGTCGTGACGATCATCTGATAGCGGGTCATCGCGTAGGTGCCGACCGATTTCTCGTATTCGGCGGCGGCTCCGTCGCTGTTGAACTGCATCAGCCGGTCGAGGTCGCCCGCAATCACGTTGAAGGCGTCGAGCATCGTCGATTTGTACATCTCGCGCGCCGCCTGCTTCTCCATCAGGATGGAGTGCTCGAGCATGTCGGTATGCGCGACGAGGTAGTCCTGCAGGTGGTCGGAGAAGGCGTCGTAGAGCCCGCGCTCCTCGTCGTTGGTGATGAGCGGCTCGTATGTTTCCTGGAGGATGACGATGTCCTCGAGCGCATCGACGATGTCGGCTTCGGCCGCGGTGACGCGGTCGGGGCGCGCCGACATGATGTGGGTCGCTTCGGCGATGTGCAGCTCACGGATCGCCGCCTTCAGCTTGTCGAGGACCTCGATGCTGGGAATCCAGCCGGTCGCCTCGGATTTTACGGCCTCGTTGATCTTCGAGAAATTGACATAGGCGAGCAGTCCCTGGCCGAGAATGAGGACGGACAGGAAGCCGAAGGCGGCGACCAGGGAAGTCTTCAGGTTCATTCGCATTGCGCGCTCCGTTGCGAGCGGAGAGCTTCTTCGTGTCTCCGCCGCGGATGAACGGCGGGCACCCCCGATGCCCGCCGACGTGAAGTCTCTCGGAAGGGCGGGTCCGCGACTCGAGCGGCGGTGCTGGCAGAAAGGCACGATTCAGCATCGTCTTCGCGGACGGAAACCGCGCTTCACGCCGAGTCGGTAGAGTCGCAATCTTGCGTGTGGCTTTCTGGTGTTCGAGCTAATTTGTACTCGATCCAGACAGTAGATTTTTATATTATTATTACAGCAGTTAAAAAGACAGGCGGGCGCGATGCCGCGTCCGCCTGTCGATATGCACCCTGAGAAGGGAAGGGGCTTTCGCGAAAGCGCTGCTAGGCGGCGCGCACGCGTCCGATGAAGGCGTCGACCTTCTCGCGGAGCATGGTGGCCTGGCCGTCGAGTTCGCTCGCGGCCTGGACGATCTCGGCAGAGCTGCGGCCAGTGTCGTTCGCGGCTTCGCTGACGCTGACGATGTTGGCCGAGACCTCCTGCGTGCCTTCCGCGGCCTGCTGGACGTTATGGGCGATCTCACCGGTCGCCGCGCCCTGCTCCTCGACGGAGGAAGCGATGGCGGAGGAGATCTCGTCGATCTGCCGGATCGTGTCGGAGATGCCCTCGATCGCCGTCACGACCTCGCTGGTCGCCTGCTGCACGGCGGTGATCTGCTGGGAGATCTCGTCGGTTGCCTTGGAGGTCTGCTCGGCGAGCGTCTTCACTTCCATGGCGACCACCGCAAAGCCCTTGCCCGCTTCGCCGGCGCGCGCCGCCTCGATGGTGGCGTTGAGGGCGAGCAGGTTGGTCTGTGCGGCGATGTCGGTGATGAGATTGACCACCTGGCCGATGCGCTGGGCGCTGGCGGAGAGGGAGCGGACCGTCTCTGCCGTCGAGCTGGCCTGCGCGTTGGCATTGCCGGCGATGTTCGCCGAGGTGCCGACCTGCTGGCCGATCTCGCGGACGGAGGCCGCAAGCTCCTCCGCCGCCGAGGCGACGGTCTGGACGTTGGCCGTCGCCTGGGCCGAAGCGGCCGCCACAACGGTCGACTGGCGGCTGGTCTCGTCGGCCGAGGAGCTCATGCTGGAGGCGCTCTGGCGAAGCTGGGTGACGGCGGAAGCGACAGACTTCACGACGCCGGAGACTTCTTCCTCGAAGCGATCGGCGAGGCCATGCATCGTGCTCACCCGCTCGCGCGCCATCCGGGCCGAAAGCCACATGCCGAGGCCGCCCAGGGCAACGCCGGCGACTAGCGCGATGATGGTCTCAAGTCGCGTGACGTTGAAGGAGGAGGTGGCGGCCTCGAATTCGTCCGCTGCCATCTCGTTGGCGCGTGCGACGGCGTTGGTAAGGTCGGCCGACAGCATGTCGAAGACGGTCTTCATCTCGTTCGCGAAAAGGGCGGACGCGGCTTCCGTCTGACCGCTGCCCGCCAGGGCGAGGAAGCGGTCGTGCAGGTTCATGTAGCGCTCGAAATCGGTGGCGAACTTCTCATAGTGCCGGCTCTCCTCCGCCGAGATGAGGAGGGTCTCGTAGGTCTCGCGGTTGGCGGCGATCTGCTCCAGCCTCGCGGCGATGCTCGCTTCGGCTTCGCGCCGGGCCGCGGGCGTGCCGGCAAGGATGATCGCCGCCTCGGAGATCCGCAGGTCGGAGATGTTGGTGTTGAGCTTGTTGGCCTTGTCGATGGTCGGCGTCCAGTGAACGGCCTGGTCCTGAACGTCCTTGTAGATCGAGGACACGTTCCACAGGCAAAGGACACCTTCGGCGATGATCACAAGCATCAGCAGCGCGATGAGCGACGTCACCGAAGCCTTCAGGTTGAAACGCATGACATTCTCCAGAATTGAACTGGACTGACTAAAAGCAACCGAAGCTTGCACGTGGCTGTGCGAGGTTGCGTTCTGTGAAATGTTCCCTTTTCGCGTGTGTTTCTTGCGCCGACTGCGGGGCCGGGGAGCGCAAACGGAAGCAGGCGCGCCCCTGGGGACGCGCCTGCGGAAGGTTCGATGATGTGGCGCGGTGGGCGCCGGCCGCGGTCGGCCGGACCGGCGCCCCCGGCCTTCGGTCAGGCGGCGCGGACCCGCGCGATGAAGGCGTCGACCTTGGTGCGCAGGCTGGCGGCCTGGCTGTCGAGGTCGCCGGCGGCCTCGACGATCTCCGAGGAGACGCGACCCGTATCGTTGGCCGCCCTGGCGACGCTGACGATGTTGGAGGAGACCTCCTGCGTGCCCTGTGCGGCCTGCTGGACGTTCTGGGCGATCTCGCCGGTGGCCGCGCCCTGCTCCTCGACAGAGGAGGCGATGACCGAGGAGATCTCGTCGATCTGCTTGATCGTGCCGGAGATACCGTCGATCGCCGAGACCACATGGTTGGTTGCTTCCTGGACGGCGGCGATCTGCTGCGAGATCTCGCCCGTCGCCTTGGAAGTCTGTTCGGCGAGGGTCTTCACCTCCATGGCGACGACGGCAAATCCCTTGCCGGCCTCGCCGGCCCGGGCCGCCTCGATGGTGGCATTGAGCGCGAGGAGGTTGGTCTGCGAGGCGATATCGGTGATGAGGTTCACCACCTGGCCGATGCGCTGGGCGCTGGAGGCCAAAGAGCGGACGACATCCACCGTGCTCGCAGCCTGACCGTTCGCCGAGCCGGCGATATTGGTCGCCATCGCGACCTGCTGGCCGATCTCCCGAACCGAGGCTGCAAGCTCCTCGGCGGCAGATGCCACGGTCTGCACATTGCTCGTCGCCTCCTCGGCGGCGGCCGCCACGATGGTCGACTGCTGGTTGGTCTCGTCGGCCGAAGAGCTCATCGTCGAGGCCGACTGCTTGAGCTGACTGACGGCGGCGGCGAGCGATTCCACGACGCTTGAGACTTCCGCATCGAACTGATCGGCCAGTTCGTTCATCATCCTGTGCTTCTCTTCAGCGGCACGTGCCTCGTTCTCTTCCTGCTCGGCGCGCATTCTTTCGGCCGCACGAAGCTCGGTGAGGAGCAGTTCGGTGGTGCCCCAGAGTCCGCCGATTTCGTCGCGCGAGCGCTTGGTCTGCACCGCGACGTCAAGGTTGCCCTCGGCGATCCTCTTCAACGTTTCGGTGACGGCCACGAGCGGTCTGCTGATCAGGCGGGTGCCGATCGCAATCGCAATGCCGACGCCCAGGAGGAGGCCCGCGGCAACGATGACACCCATCAGGGTGAGCATCTCGCGGTTGAGAGAAAGCATGTGCTCGCGCAGCGGATCGAGATCCTGTCGCACGCTGTCGACAGTCTCGAGAATGCTCTCCTGAAGCTCCTTGCGACCGCCTCGGACCTTTTCGCTCGAGCCGAATTCGTACGCCGCTTCGGGACTGATCTCCTGGCCCCTTCGCACCAGCTCCGCGCGCTCGTTGCGGTAGTCCTCAAGGTTCCGCCCGAGCTTTTCCGTCACGGCGATATCGTCAGGCGGCGTCAACGCCTTCAACTGAGCATAGGCGGCGTCCATCTCGTTCATCGTCTGGGCGATCTCGTCGGCATATTTGTCGACCGCCTGCCGGCTTTCGGCGAGATAGATGCCGCTCGAGGACTTGCTGGCCGTGATCACATAGGTGCCGATGCGTTCCATCAGGAGCGCGCGGGTGGAGGTGCGGTCGAACTCCTCCGCCGTACGGTGCATCTCGTTGATGGCATAGGTACCGATTCCGCCGACGATCAGGATCGTCGCGCCCAGGATGCCTACGATGGAATAAATCTTTCTGCTGATGGACATTTCTGTCTCCGCACAGTCGTCGGGCGCCGGCCGGCTGCTTCGTGGGAGGCACCGGATCCCTGCACTGTCTTTCAATCCGATCGAGCGATCCGCGCCGGATATTGCGAACCGCGAAAGAGGCTGCGCGGGCGCTCATGCCCGGCCGCTCGCGCCGAGAGAGGGGCGAGCGGCGGGAGCCGCAAGACCTGAACGGCGCAGCAAGAGTCCCTAGAGTCGCAACCTTGCACGTGGCTTTCGCCTAGGCGTTTAGCGGCCGGACGGCGATGCGCGACGCGCGGAAGGCGGGGTGCGGCGAGGCCATGGAACGCGAAAAGCACTCGCCGTCGGCGAGCGCTTTTGTTTCTGCAGGGTGTCGGTCGAACCGCGCGGACCGGGACGCTATCGGCTCTTCGGATGGCGGGCGTCAGCTCCTGACGTCCGAATGCTCCGCATAGTTGATTTCCTCGACCAGGATGCTGTCGATGACTTCGGGTCCGAGGCGCCGGTTGACGCTGTCCTTGATGTTTTCGACCATCTTGTCGAGGTTGTACTTGGCGATCTGGCCGAATTCGATCTTGCCGTTGTTGTAGATCTCTCTGAACGCCTCGTCGGTGACGAAGGGCGCCGGATCGACCGAGAGCTTGTGCACCGCGCCGGTGTTCGCGGTGAAGACGAGGCGCGCGAGCACGTATCCCTCGACGGTGCCGTCGTTGATCATCGGCACGGTGAGCGGCTCCAGCTTGTGCGTCTCCAGCGCCTCCAGATGCGCACCTTCGGGCGCCGGCCTGATGTCGGCCTTCCACTGGGCGGCGAAGAAGGAGGCGAGGAGTGCGATGACGCAGGCCCACAGGCCCGTCATGATGGTCTTGATCATGCCGTCATCGCGCCCCGGGCCGAATAGGTGCCGTCGGAATCGGCCTCGTGCAGGGCATGGGAGAGGAGGTCGGCGACGCGGCGCACGGCGGCGATGTTGGTCTCCAGCAGCCTTGAATTGCGTGCCAGCTTCTCGCGCAGGCGCAGGATCGCCGCCTTGGCGTCGGCGCCGAGGGTGGCGACCGGCACGGCGCGCGCCGTGCGCGTCAGCTCCAGCAGGGCGCGGCTCTTGCGGTGGTTCATGTCGTCGAGGTCGACCTTGAGGCGCTCCGTCAGGGCCGTGTTTTCTTCGTCGACGATCTCCTCAAGCCGGTGAAGCGCCGCAGCCAGAGCATTGGCCGGGCCGGAGGGGAGCGAATAAAGGGTTTTCATGTCAATGCCTTAGATCAGTCCTGCGGATTTCTGGGCGGGAGCCGTCCTGGTTTCGGCCTGCAGCTGGTCGGCAATGCCGACGCCGCCGGAATCGGCCATCTGCTTGGCGATCTGCTCGGCAAGCATGGAACGCCATATCTGGCCGGCCGAGCCGGAGCCGAAGAGGCCGGAGGAGCTCTGCGGCAGCATCGTCTGGACGAAGCTGGTCAGCACCATCGCCTCGAAGCTGCGATAGGTGCCGGTGTCGGCACCGGTGGTGGCCCCGCCGATTCCGGAAGTGGCGGAGGAGAGCGCGGTCGAGTTGGCGAGCCGCGTCAGGGCCGAGGCCGGGTTGGTCGGAAGCTGGAGGAGAGGGGAGAGGGCCCGGGGTGCGGCCGCCGCCTCCGTCTCGCCGGACGTCTCGTCCATCAGGGCGTCGAAGGCTTCGGCCGCGCTCGCCGCGGAGCCGGTGCCGGCGGCCGCGCGCATCTGCGTCAGGCGCTGCGTCGCTTCCTGGTAGCGCAGCGGATCGGCCGCTCGCGCAACGTCCAGGACAATGTCCGATGGGGGGCTGATCGCCATGCTTCACCTTGCGGGAGACGTGAGATTTGGCGCGAAGAATGCCGCGCCCGGCTTACGCGGAGCTTGCGTCGTCGGCCGAGTTGAGCGTTTCCAGGATCGCCCGGAACTCCAGCTTCTCGCTCTCGCGGCGGGCTTGCTTCTCGACCTTTTCGGAGAGGCGCTCGGCCGTCTTTAGATACCTGGCCTCGGCCATCAGGCGCTGCGACTGGGCGGCTTCCTCGGATGCCACATGAGCCGCTTCCAGCGAGAGGCGGTTGAGGCGGCGGGCGAGGGAATCGGCAAAGAGCGCCTGAAAGTCCCCCGGCTGGTTGAGGGCCTCCACAAGCGCCACCTGCTCTTCGCCGAGCGCGACGCCGCGGCGCGCGATGTGCGCCAGCTTCCATTCCTCGATCCGGTGCATCTGGCGACGGACCTCCAGGATGCGGGCGATCTTCTTGCGGCGGTTCTGCATGGCGGCGAGCCTCGTCCTAGCCGTTGGACAGCCAGAGCCCGAAGGCGTCGATGAAGTTGGCCATGAACTCGTTGACCGTGACCATCAGCAGGAGAAGGCCGCCCGCGGTCACGAAGGGCATGGCGATGAAGTAGACGGGGATCTGCGGGCTCAGCTTGTTGGTGAGGCCGATCGCGAAGTTGACGAGGATCGAATAGATGAGAAACGGGCTGCCGATCCTCAGCGCCAGGAAGAACACCGCCGAGAGCTGGTCGACGACGCTGATGAGACTGGCCTGGGCCTGGAAGCCGAGCGCGGGCTTCAGCGTCGTATAGGAATCGACGAGGCCGCCCAGAAGCAGCCAGTGCTGATTGGTCACGAACATGATGGTGACGGCCGTCAGCGAAAAGAGTGAGGCGATCGGCGGCATCTGCTCGTCGTCGGTGACGCTGATGCCGGGCATCACGGCGAGCCCCATCGCCTGGCTGGCGGCGACGGCGATGAACTCCAGCGCCATGAAGAAGAGCCGGCCAAGCAGACCGATCATGAAGCCGATCAGGAGTTCGGAGCCAATCGATCCCAGTAGGGCGCTCGGCGCGGTGCCGGCGGCGACCAGCGGGCCGACCTGTTCGATGAGGAGCGGGGAGAGGGCAAGGCTCACCGCCATCGCCACGAAAAGGCGCACGCGCATCGGGATGCGCGAGGAGGAAAAGCCCGGCACCAGCATCAGGCAGGCGCCGATGCGGCAGAAGATCAGGAAGGCGCCGAGAACGGTTTCGGAGCCAATGCCGCTCACGATATCGATCCGAGCGACTTGATCTCGATGCCGCGCGCGATCTCCAGATGCGAGAGGACGGGCAGGGAGGGGAACATCCGCTCCACGATCATGCGCACATACATGCGCGCGTCGGGGGCGGTGACGAGGACGAGGCTTTCGGTCTCGGCCATGCGCTGGCGGATGACCTCGGCGGCCTGACCGGCGAATTCCTCCACGAGGCGCGGATCGATGTCGAACTCCACCACCTCGCCCTTGGCGTCGCGCTTCAGCGCCTGGTGGAATTCCAGGTCCCAGCGGCTGCCGAGGCGCAGGACGCTGACCACCCCGCCCCTTGCGAGGTCGCCGCAGAGCTGCTGGGCCATGCGCATGCGCACATGCTCGGCAATCTGCTCGGCGCGGCGGGCATGGGGAACGATCTCCGCCACGGCCTCCAGGATGAGGTTGAGGTTGCGGATCGAGACCCGCTCGGCAAGCAACAGCTTCAGCACCGCCTGGAGGCCGGAATAGGTGATCTGGCTCGGGCAGATGTCGTCGATGAGGCGCTTGTACTCCGGCTCCAGCCGGTCGATCAGCGAGCGCACGTCCTTGTAGGAAAGAAGCTGGGCGAGGTTGTTGCGGATGACCTCGCTCACATGGGTGAGGACGACCGAAAGGTTGTCGATCGGGGTGAAGCCCTCGCGCTTCACTTCGGCGATGAAGGCGTCGGAAATCCACATCGCCTTCATGCCGAAGGCCGGCTCGCGCACCTCGTCGCCCGGCACGTCCGGCTTGTGCGTGTCGCCGGTGACGACCAGCATCTCTCCGATGCGCATTTCCTGGGTCGCGAAGACGGCGCCGTGGATGCGGATCTCGTAGCTCTTGGAGGGCGCGTTGAGGCTCTCCGTCAGTTTGATCTCCGGAACGACGAAGCCGTACTGCTGTGCGAACTTGCGGCGCATGCGGGCGACGCGGTGGGCGATCTCGGTCGGATCGCGCAGGATCTGGGCGGCAAGCTGCTTGCCGATGGCGAGCTCGATCTCGTGGGTCTTCAGCGATTCCTTGACCGAGTTCTGCGCCGCATATTCGGCCTCCCGCTTGGCCTTGGCGGTCTTCTCTTCCTCGATCTTGCGCAGTTCCGCCTGCTGGCGGGGGATCGAATAGCCGATGAAGGCGAGGAAGCCGCCGAGCGCGGCGAAGGGAACGAGCGGCATGCCCGGCACGAGGGCGAGGACGATCATCAGCGTGGCGGCGACCATGAGCGCGCGCGGATAGGCGCCGAGCTGGCCGAAGACCGCGACCTCCGCGCGCCCCTTGGTCCCGCCCTTGGAAACGAGCAGGCCGGCGGCCAGCGAGACGATGAGGGCGGGGATCTGGGAGACGAGGCCGTCGCCGACGGACAGGCGGGTGAAGACGTCGGCCGCCTCGCCGAGCGGCATGCCGTGCCGCGTCGTGCCGATGACGATGCCGCCGAAGATGTTGACGGCGATGATGATCAGGCTGGCGATCGCCTCGCCGCGCACGAATTTCGAGGCGCCGTCCATGGAGCCGAAGAAGGCGCTTTCCTCCTCCAGCTCGCGGCGGCGGAACTGTGCCTCCTTGTCGTCGATGAGGCCGGCGGACAGGTCGGCATCGATCGCCATCTGCTTGCCGGGGATGGCGTCGAGGGTGAAGCGGGCGCCGACCTCGGCGATGCGCGTCGCACCCTTGGTGATGACGAGGAAGTTCACCGTGACGAGGATGAGGAAGACGACGATGCCGATGACGAAGTCGCCGCCCATGACGAACTTGGAAAAGCCGTTGATGATATGGCCGGCGGCCATCACGCCCTGGTCGCCCTGGGCGAGGATGAGGCGCGTTGTGGCGATGCCGAGCGACAGGCGCAGCATCGTGGCGATGAGCAGCACCGTCGGAAAGGCGGAGAATTCCAGAGGCTTCTGGATCCACAGCGCGACCATCAGGATGAGCACCGAGAAGGCGATGGAAAGCGCCAGGCCGAAATCGATCAGGAAGGTCGGAATCGGCAGGAACAGGACCGTCAGGATGCCGACGATCAGGGCTGCGAAGCCGAGATCCCGGCTGGAGCGGCGCTCCTCGGCGCCGGCTCCGACGACGAATGTGTCGGCCATGTTCCTACCTCTGCCCACCATGGCGCCGCCCGGCGGACGGCGCTGAAAATGCGCGACGGCCTAGAAGCCGTCTCCGATGTGCCCGTAGACCTCGCTGGTGAAGGAGTAGATCTGCGAGCCGATGAGGGGTGCGCTGATCGCCGTCATCAGCAGGATGACGAGGATCTTCGGAATGAAGGTCAGCGTCATCTCCTGCACCTGCGTCAGTGCCTGGAAGAGCGCGATGGCGATGCCCACCAGCATGGCCGCGCCGACCGCCGGGCCGGCGGCGACGACGATCGTCCAGATGGCGCCGCGCACGATCTCGAACGCGTCTGCCTCGTTCATCTCAGCTGACGACCGTGCCGGCCCCGACCTCGAGCTGCGAGCCGTCGGCGAGATTGGCGACGAGGCCCCCGGAGACGATGCGCACGGACTTCACCTCGCCGGAGACGGAGCCGTCGGCGGAAGTGAGCGTGCGGCCGATCATCTGGTTGGCCTGCTCGATGGCCGAGCTCGTCAAAAGGCTGTCGAGCTTGGTGTTGGTCGTGATCGACTGCTCCACCTGGGAGAACGTGGCGAGCTGGGCCATGTACTCGGTGGAATCCATCGGCTTCGTCGGGTCCTGGTTCTTGAGCTGCGTCACCAGGAGCTTCAGGAAGGCGTCGTAGTCGGTCGTCGCCGTCGTGCCGCTGGTCGCGGACTGGCCGGCCGTGGAAGCGCCGCCCGAGACGCCGGAGGTCGAAGTCATCGTCTGCCGTCCTTTATTGGCGACCGGAGGCCCACCCTCCGGCCGTTTTTGGCCGCTAGGCGGCCTCTGCCTTGGCCTCGGCGCGCGCGGCCAGCACGCTCGCCTCGACGGGGAAGAGGTTGCGGAGCGCCCGGAGCGCGTCGAAGACGCGCCCGCGCTCAACGAGCTCGCCGACCTCGGCAAGGCCGGACTGGACCGGCCGGCTGTGGAAAATGTCGCTGACCGCGGCATGCATCTCCTTGAAGAGCTTGCCCGTCGCATCGGCCGTCGCCGGATCGATCAGCATCGTCTGCACGACGAAATAGAGCTGGCGCAGCGGCGTCGTGGTCTCGTTCGGCTGCATGACATGGTTGTCGAGGAGGAAGGTCGCGTCGTTCATGAGCTCCAGCGTCACCTTGCGGTCGACGCGGACGACTGCGCCGTTCAGGAAGAGCTTCTGGCCCGGCCGGAGAGAGATCTGCATGGTGGTCATTTCAATCCGTCCCTGATCGTCCTGTTGACCTCGATGAGCGCCTGGAAGGTCCGGGTCGGATCGTTGAGGATGCGGTCGGCCTCGCGGATGACCCAGATGCCGATGGAGATGAGGTCGGCACGCAGCTGATCGGCCAGCGCGTTCTGCGGGCTGGCGAGATCGGCGATGAGGAAGTTCCAGAGCTTCTGGATGTAGCGGATGGCGTCCTGCGCCTCGACCGAGCGCGGGCCGCGGGCTTCTGCGACCGTCAGAAGCTCCAGGGCCTCGTCGAGCGCGACCTGCTCCCGTCCCCGGCTCTCGTCGCCGGATTCGTCCAGAATTTCCGCGTAAGAAAACGTGTACATCGTCGCACTACCCACCGCTATGCGTAATTGATCATGCTGAGGCTCAGTATCTTTGAGGTCAGCGCGTAGGACATTTCCAGCTGGGTGGTGAGTGAATCGAAGCGAACCTTCGCATCTATCGGATCGACACCTTCCAGCGTATTGATGTTCGTCTGAATCACGTCCTTCTCAAGCTTGATCCTCTGTGTGGCGGATTCGATCCGCGCCTCGGCGAAGCCGACACGGCTCTGCATGTTTCCGAGGTAGAAGATTGCTTCGCCCACGGCCTCGCGGGACTTCTGGGCCACCACCTCGAGAGCTTCGTCGGAAAGGTTCGCACCTCCCAGATCCGCCATCATCGAGTAGGCCATGGCGAGCTTGCGCAAGGCTGGCTCGTTGGCGTTCACCGAGGATTCGACCTCCTCGCTGGGAGAGATGCTGGAGGTCGTGTTGGTGCTGGAAGCGGAAGACCAGTTGGTCGTCCATGCCGGATCCTCGAAGAGGGCGGCGTAGTCGCCCTCCAGGAAGGTCTTCATGTCCGCGGCGGTGATCGAGCCGACGGCCGGGTCGTCCTGCGGATTGGGCATGGCGATGCCGAAGAAGGTCGAGAACGCCGTGTCGATCGCCAGCTTCTGCGTCGTCTCGTAATCGGCGAGCGGGGGCACGCCGGAGTTGATGCCGCCGAAGAGCTGCTGGCCGTCGCCGGAGGAATTCACCAGCTGCTGGAAGACCTCGAGATTGTGCTGGGCGCTGTCGGTCAGCTGGGTGACCGTACCGGAAGGATCCGGCGAGGAGACCAGGTCCTGCAGATAGCTGTTGGCGCCGTCGAGGAGCGACTGGAGCGCCACCTGGGTGCGCTGGAGCTGGCCCGCAGTGATGGCGTTGGAATCGACATAGGCCTCGATGGCGGCGAATTCGTGCCTGAGCGAGAGCGTGCGCGAGGTCTCGCGACCGAGCGTCAGGCCGATATCGGCATGGCGGCTCGTGGAGACCTCGGTTGCCGCCTTGGCGAGCTCCGACTGGATCTTCGGCAGGGCGGCCCGCAGATTGCTGGCCTGCGAATAGGTGGATACGAAGGTCGTCTTCATGGGTGACTACCTCACGTTCTGCATCAGCGTGTCGAAGAGATCGGCGACGACGCCGAAGAGCTTGGAGGCGGCCGCGTAGCTGCGTTCCAGCTGGAGCTGCAGCGCGTATTCGTCGTCGAGGTTGACGCCGGTGGCGTTGGAAAGGGCGTCGGAAGCGTGGGAGACCAGCGTCTTTTGATAGTCCAGATCGGCCGACACGCTGGAGCGCTGGCCTTCCAGCCAGCCGGCGGAGGAGGTGGAGAAGTCGAGGAGGTTCTGCGTCGCCTGCAGGCGGCTCGCGCCGTCGAAGCTGCGATCGGCCGAAAGCGCGTCGGAAAGGGCGTCGAGCCGGTCTCCGAACGCCGCCGCGCCGCTGGTGTTGTAGACATAGGCGGCGCCGCTCATGCCGCCGTCGCGCAGCGTGTCGAGGTTGCCGCCGGCGACCGGGTCGGCGGACGGGTTGACCTTCAGCGTCAGGGCGATGCCGGCGGCGCGCGTGCCGCTGGCGGGGACCGCCGGGCCGCCATCCCAGGTGAACAGGCCGGCCGCGTCGGGCTGGCCGCTGGCGATCTGATCCGTCTCGGCGAAGGCTTCCACGAGGCCGCGGGCAAGCTCGTCCAGCTGCGCCTCGTAGGTGCCGGCGACGGTGTCGCGCAGCTCCGAGAGGCCGTGGAGCGCGCCGCCGCGCAGCGGCATCGTGGCGCCGGCGCCGGTCACCTGCACGCCGTCGATATAGACGGCATTGCCCGCCACGCCCGGCGTGAGGCCGTTCGAGGGCTGGAAGGTCACCGTGCGGGCGCGGGTCTCGAAGAGCGTCACGCCGCTGTCGGTGTAGATCACCATGTCGTTGTTGGCGCGCGAGACGACAGAGACGCCCATCTCTTCCGACAGCGACGACAGCACGGCGTCGCGCTGGTCGAGCGCGTCGCTGATGTCTCGACCGGCGAAAGTGCCCTGGACGACCTGGTTGTTGAGCTTTTCGAAGCGGGAAAGCAGCTCGTTGATGTTGGTCACCGAGGCGGAGATGTCCGCGTCGGCGGTCTGGCGCACCTTCTGAACCGTCTGCGCCGCGTTGTTGACCGTGCTGGCGAGCTCGCCCGCCTGCATCAGCACGCGTTCGGCGAGCGCCTGGGAATCGGGCTCGTTGGCAAACTGCTGAAGCGCCGTGGTGAGCGCCGACAGCCTGCCGGCCGGCGACTGGTCGGCCTGCGGGTCGCCGATCGTGGCGGAGAGCTGCTCCAGGCCGCTTGCGATCGCCTCCTGGCCGGCGGCCTTGGAGGTCGCCGAGAGCATGGTGAAGTAAAGGGCGCTGTCGGTGGCGCGGGAGACCTGCACCACCCGGGCCGAGCCGTCCGGATTGGTGATGGTGGGCGCGAGCTTGCGCGAATAGGTGGGGTCGCTCGCGCCGGAGACGTTGCGGCTGGAGACCGAGATCTGCGCGCTCGTCGCGGCAAGCGAGGAGCGCGCTGTGTTCAACGCGGCCGTCAGACTCATGTGCCCACCTCCGGCGTAGCCGCCGGTCCTTCAGAAGAGTTCAGCTGGATCAGCGCTTGAGGTTCATGAGGACTTCCAGCAGCTCCGAGCCTGTCTGGAAGACTTTGGAGTTCGCGGTGTAGTCGCGCTGGGCGACGATCATCTCGGTCAGTTCGGAGGCCATGTCGACGTTGGACTGCTCGAGCGCGCCCGACACCATCGAGCCGAGGCCTGCCTCGTTCGGGAAGCCGATGCGCACGTCACCGGAATCCGGCGTCACGGCGAAGACGTTGCCGGGCAGGACCTTCAGCTTGTCCGGGCTCGGCACGTCGGCGAGCGGCAGACGGAAGGTCGGGGTCACGGCGCCGTTGGAATAATTGGCGTAGACGACGCCGTCGTCGGAAATCGTGATGCCGTCGAGCGAGGCCGGGGCATTGCCGTCGACCCCGACGTTGACCGGCGTGTAGCTCTCGGCAAGCTGGGTAGTGCCGGTGATGTCCATGGTCAGCGTCTGACCGTTCGGCACGGTGAAGCTGAAGGATGTCGCCCCGCTCAGCTTGCCGGTCGCGTCGAAGGTGAAGTTGGCGGTCGTTAGCGGGCCGGAGGCGTAGGGAAAGCCGCCGGAGGTCGCCTGCGACTGGTCGAAGACCGAGTACTCCCAGGTATCGGGGGAGGTGGCGGTCTTTGTCATGTAGATGTCGAGCGTCACCTCGTTGCCGACGTTGTCATAGGCCAGGATGGAGGCCTTTTCGGAGTAGGTCGAGGTGCCGAGATTGGCGCTGGGAAGGTCGCCCGTCACCGGGGCCGCCTTATAGGGCAGGTTGGCCATGAACTCGCCGATGGTGGAGGGCGCCGCGCGCATGGTCATCGACGACATGTTGATCGGCACGAGGTTGGCGTAGCCGTTGAGGACGCCGCTCGCGGCGCCGCCCGAGAGGTCGTAGCCCATCAGCGTGTAGCCCGCCGAATTGACGAGGTTGCCGGAAGATCCGTCGAGGGTGAAGGAGCCGGCCCGCGTCAGGTACGGGGTGCCGGTGGCGTCGTTGACCACGAAGAAGCCGTCGCCCTGGATGGCAAGGTCGGTGTCGGAGGTGGTGTAGGCGAGCGGGCCGCGGTCGCTGATCGAGTGGCGAACTTCCGAGACGACGGCGCCGGAGGAATAGTTGCCGTGGCCGCTCTGCAGGAGCAGGCTGGAGAACTCGACGCTCGCCCGCTTGTAGCCGGTGGTGCCGGAATTGGCGATGTTGTCGGCAACGGTGCCGAGAAGGTTGGACTGTGCGTTCATGCCGGAAACGCCCGTGCGCAGCACGCCGTAAAGACTCATCGCGCCTATTCCCTCTGACTAAGCTGAATTCGCCCGGAGCTAACCTTGGCGAGCTTGCGTGAAGCTGTCGCCGGCCGGCTGCGCCTGCGGGCGCAGAAGCGCGGCGAGGTCGGCGAAGGCGTCCTTCGCCGGTGGATGGCCCGGATCCTGCCGGAGCGCCTCGTAGATGCGCGGCACCATGGCGACGGCGCGGTCGATCTCCGGATCGGCGCCGGCCTGGTAGCCGCCCATGAGGCGCAGGTCGCGCGTGTCCTCGAAACGGGAGATCAGCGTGCGCAGGTTGCGCACCAGCTCGCGCTGCTCGGGCTTCCAGGCCAGGTTGGCCAGGCGCGAGATCGAGCCGAGGAGGTTGATCGCCGGGTAGCGGCCCTGGTCGGCGATGGCGCGGTCGAGCACCACATGGCCGTCCAGCGTGCCGCGGATCGCATCGGCGACCGGGTCGTTGTGGTCGTCGCCGTCGATGAGGACGGCGAAGATGCCGGTGATTGCCCCGGTGCCCTCGGCGCCGGGGCCGGCACGCTCCAGAAGCTTGGGCAGGTCGGAGAAGACGCTCGGCGCATAGCCGCGCGCCACCGCCGGCTCGCCGGCCGCCAGCGCGACGTCGCGCGCGGCATGGGCGTAGCGGGTGACGGAATCGACGATGAGGAGGACGGAATCGCCGCGGTCACGGAAATATTCGGCGATGGCCATGGCCGAGAGCGGCGCCAGCCTGCGCATCATCGGGCCCTCGTCGCCGGTGGCGACGACGGTGACGGAGCGGCTGCGATTGGCGGCGAGCGCCCCTTCCAGGAATTCGCGCACCTCGCGGCCGCGCTCGCCGACAAGGGCGACGACGACCGTGTCGAAGCTGTCGGCATGGGCCAGCATGGAAAGCAGCGTCGACTTGCCGACGCCGGAACCGGCGAAGATGCCGATGCGCTGGCCCTCGCAGATCGGGGTGAAGATGTCGATCGCCTTGACGCCGGTGACGAGCGGGCGCTGGACGCGCGCGCGCGTCATCGCCTTGGGCGGCTCGGCGTCGACCGGTACCGCCTTCTCCCCATGGGCGAGCGGGCCGAGGCCGTCGACCGGCTCTCCGACGGCGTTGATGACGCGACCCTTCCAGGCGGGGAGGGGGGCGAGACTGACGGGGCCGGCCCGCCATGCCTGGGTGCCGATGCCGAAGGTCATGCGCGCCTCGAAGGGCTTGACCGTCGCGCCTTCCTCGTCGATGCGCATGACTTCGCCGATCGCCGTGCGCGCGCCATCATGGAAGCTGACGCGCTCGCCGAGCCGGAGAAAGGGCGACAGGCCGGAGACCCGGCAATAGGTCGGCGAGACCTCGGTGACGACGCCGCCGATGCGCAGGAGCGGCATTTCCACGAAGGCGCTGTCGATCGCCGTCTTCAGGCGCGAAAGGGCATGCATGGCTCAGGCTCCGGCGGTCATCAGCGGTCCGGCGCCTAGCTGGAGGCGCCGAGCTGGCGGATCGCCTGGGTCTCGGTGGATTCGCCCTGCTCGATCGCCGAGGCGGCGCTCTCGAAGGCGCGCGAGAGCATGACGAGCCGCGTCATCTCCATGATCGGATTGACGTTCGCGCCCTCCAGGAAACCCTGGCGCACGCCGTTGGAGGTCATGTCCGCAACGGGCTCTGCCGGCTTTGAGGGGACGACGCCGGAATTTTCGAAGCGGGCGAGATCGGCGTCTTCGGCGATGGCGAAGAGGCCGATGGAGCTCACCTGCTTGCCGCCCTGCGAGATGGCGCCGTCGTTGCCGATGGTGATTTCGCCGCCCGCCGGATTGAGAATGATCGCCGAGCCGCCGGGATCGAGGACCGGGTAGCCGGCCGAGCTCAGAAGATCGCCGTTCTCGGTGATCTGGAAGCGGCCGTCGCGCGTGTAGACGTTGCCGGACGGCGTCGAGATGCCGAACCATCCATCGCCCTTGATGGCCACGTCCAGCGGGTTGCCGGTGAGTTTCACCGGCCCGGCGCGGCGGGACAGAAAGGTGTCGCCATCGGAGGCGAAGGCGACTTCCCGCGGGCCGGCCTTCGACATGATGCTGTCGAACTTCACTTCCTCGGCGCGGAAGCCGGGCGTGTTCATGTTCGCGACGTTGTTGGCAATCGTTGTCATGCGGCGGTCCAGCGCAACCTGGCCGGACAGCCCGACATAGACGCTCGAGGACATGTCTCAGCCTCCGCCGTGCTTGAGATTGTGAAGGGTCATGACGAGGTCGAGCCCGATCGAAGGCGTGCTGGAGTTCGTGAAGAGATTGAGAATGGGAGAGGGCTCCACGTTCTGCGTCACGTCCCACATGTTGGTGAAGCGGACGAGGAGCTGGGCAAGCTTTTCCGGATCCTTCAGATCCTCGATGTCGAGGCGCTTTTCGACGGCGGCCGCCTGCTTGTCGATGTCGGCGTTCGCCATCTCGTCCGGGAAGCCGTAGACGGTCTTGACCACCTCCCACAGCGCGTCGTCGGCCAGTAGGCCATAGGCGGATTCCACCTTCGGCGCGGCGCGCTGGAAGTAGAGGGCGAGGCGGACGCCGTCGTTTTCCTCGCCGGCATTCACTTCCATCGTCTGGCGCACGTATTTGTCGACCACGCCCTGCCGGGCGGCCGTGGTGGCCGTCGTGTTCTCGCCGTTCGTGGTGAAGTCGAAGACGGTCGCCAGATCCAGAAAGCGGTCGTCGTTCAGCCGGTTGGCGAAGCTCGTCGGGTCGGAGACGCCTTCTTCCAGAACCTTGCGGATCATGCCCTTGGCATAGGCCATGTCCTCCAGTCCGAAGGCGGTCATCGCGAATTTGAAGAGGCGTGTGTCGCCGAGGAATTCCTCGACCGATTTCACGTCGCCGATCTTCGACAGGTAGTAGTCGCTCTCCAGCTGCACGGACTTTTTGGACGCTGTCAGGGTCAGCGACTGGTCCAGGTTCGCGGCGATGCGCTGATATGTGACGTAGGTGGATACCATCGGCCCCTCATGATCGCGGTCAGGCTAGGACCCGAAGCTTGCATGAGACTGACCGACGCGCCGCTCGCGCCCGGCGCCGGCACCCGGCCGGTAACCCAAGCTTCGCACAAGCCACATGAGCGACTTGGTTGACGACACGAAACAACCCGCCGGAGCATTGCCCGTGGCCGTCCTCATCGGCTTGATCATCGGTATCGGTTCGCTGCTCGGCGGCTTCATGGCCATGGGCGGCCATGTCGGCGTTATCTGGCAGCCGTGGGAGTACGTCATCATCCTGGGCATCGCCCTCGGGACCTTCATCATCGCCAACACGTTCGGCGTCATCAAGGACGCCGGCGCGGGGATCCTGGAGGTGCTGAAGGGCACCTCGCCGAAGCGCAAGGACTATCTCGGCCTCCTCAGCCTCCTCTTCGCGCTGATGCGCGACCTCAGAACGCGGCCGCGCAACGAGGTTGAGGCGCATATCGACGATCCGGCCAATTCGGTGCTCTTCCAGCACTTTCCGGCGATCCTGAAGGACAAGGAACTGACGCAGTACATCTGCGACTACGTCCGCCTCATCATCATCGGCAATGCCCGCTCGCACGAGATCGAAGGGCTGATGGAGCAGGAAATCTCCACCATCAAGAAGCACAAGGTGAAGTCGTCGGGGGCGATCGGCACGATGGCGGAAGCGCTGCCGGCGATCGGCATCTGCGCCGCCGTGCTCGGCATCGTGAAGGCCATGGGCGCCATCGACCAGTCGCCGGAGATCCTCGGCCATTATATCGGCTCGGCCCTCATCGGGACCTTCGTCGGCATCTTCTCGTCCTATGCGATCTTCTCGCCGCTGGCGCACAAGATGAAGGTGCTGCGCGAATCCCAGTGCCAGCCCTACGTCATCGTCAAGCAGACGCTGATCGCCTTCATGAACGGCGCTCTGCCGCAGGTCGCGCTCGAGCACGGACGCAAGACGATCTCCTCCAAGGAGCGCCCCACCATCGACGAGGTGGAGAGCGAGGCGATTTCCAACACGCCCTCTTCATCGGCGGCGCCAGCCCAGCAGAAGCAGGCGGCATAAGACATGAACGAAGCTTCCACCGACATCCGCGACATGCTGCTCGACGCGGCTGGCCTGTCGCTCGACAAGCTGCCGATGCTGCAGATCATCTTCGACAGAATGGCGACATTCTGCGCGGACAATCTGCGCCACCTGGCAGCCTCGCAGGCCTACTACTCCCTCTCCAACGTGGAGAGCGGGCGCATCGGCGATATCCTGGAGCGCTACGAGATGACGGCGATCGCCGGCATCTTTCACGCTCCCGCCTGGGACAACCACATCATCGTCGGCTTCGACCGCGACTTCATCTTCTCGATGGTGGAGATCCTCTTCGGCGCGGACGGCTCCGAGCCGCCCTTCGACGACGATCGCTCCTTCTCCACGATCGAGATGCGCATCTGCGAGATGCTGTTCGAGCTCGCCGGCAAGGCGCTGCAGCAATCCTTCGCTCTCGTCTCCGACACGCCGTTCAAGTTCGAGCGGCAGGAAAGCCGCATGGACTTCGCCGTCATCGGCCGGCGCAACAACATGGCCGTGGTGGCGAACTTCCTCCTGCAGGCGCTCGGGCGCGGCGGCGAGATGTTCGTGATCATCCCGCAATCGGCGCTGACGCCGATGCGCCAGGCGCTGTCGCGCGTGCTGACCGGCGAATCCAACGCCGGCGATCCGGTCTGGTCGAAGCAGATCCGCAACGAGGTCGAAAAGACCACGGTGCCGCTGCGCGCCGTGATGGAAGAATGGATGATCGATCTCGGCGACGTCGCCAACTTCAAGGTGGGGCAGGTGCTCGACCTGCATGCCGGGCCGCGCAGCCGGATCAAGCTGGAAAGCAACGAACAGCCGCTCTTCTGGTGCGAGCTGGGGCAGGCGGACGGCACCTACACGCTGCGGGTCGACGAAGTGTTCGACCCCGAACAGGAGTTCCTCAATGATATTCTCGCTCGTTGAGCCGCTGCTCCTGGTGGCGCTCGCCGCCACCAGCGCCGTGGCCCTCATGCTGCATTTCCGGCTGAGGCGCCTGGATGCCTATCACGCCGACTATCAGCGCATCCTGTCGGAGACGTCGCGGGCGCTCGACGCGGCGCACGACGCGGTCGCCCGGCTGAACGGCGAGGGGCACAACGTCGCCCATCTCCTCGGAGAGCGTATCGAGGAGGCCAACGGTCTCCTCGCCATCATCGACGGCAAGCTTGGCCGTTCGCAGCCTGAGACCGTGCGGCGTCGCACGGCCGGCTTCGACGCCTGACATTGAGTGCGGAGACCAAAATGTCGACCAATCCGGTCAAGGATATGCAGGACGAGATCAGCGAGAACCTCGCTGGTGGCGAAGAAGCCTATGAGGCCGAGGCATCGGCAGCCCGCGCCTCCAAGAACGAGACTTTCGGCTCGCGCCGCAATCTCGGCTCCGTCATGCGCATTCCCGTGCAGATGCAGGTGGTGCTCGGCTCGGCGACGATGCCGGTCGCCAGCCTGATGAAGCTCGGCCGCGGCGCCATCGTGCCGCTCGATCACCGCGTCGGCGAGCCCGTCGAGGTCGTCGTCAACGGGCGGGTCATCGCCCGCGGCGAAGTCGTGGTGGTGGAAGACGACAATTCGCGCTTCGGCGTCTCGCTGACGGAACTCGTCAGCCCGGCGGGCGCGGACATCAACAGCTGAGTGAACCAGGATGGCCGCGCCTGCTGCCAAGATGCCTCCGATGCGCCGCCTGCAGGGGGCGGACCGTGTCGCGGCCTTGCTCATGACCATGGGCAAGCCCGCCGCAACGCGGGTGATGAAGCATTTCGAGCCTGAGGAGATCCGTGTCGTCACGCGTTCCGTGGCGCAGCTGAAAGGCGTTCCGCCCCAGCAGATCGAGACCCTGATCGAGGAATTCGCCGGCCAGTTCGCCGGCGGCGCCAATCTCGTCGGCAATGCCGGCGACGTGGAGAGGATGCTGGAAGGCGTCCTGCCGCCCGACCAGATCGGCGACATCATGGCCGATGTGCTCGGCAATGCCAGCCGCTCCGTCTGGGACCGCATGTCCGGTGTCTCGGAGAACCTGATCGCCAACTATATCATGAAGGAGCATCCGCAGACGGCGGCGCTGATCCTGTCGAAGGTGAAGCCGAGCTGCGCGGCCAAGGTCATGGGACATCTGCCCGCCGAGCTGCGCAACCAGCTGATGCGCCGGATGCTCGGCTTCAAGCCGATCGTGGAGGACACGATGCGCGTCATCGAGCGCGTCATCCACGAGGACTTCATGATGAACTTCTCGCGAAACATGGGCGCCGACAGCCACGCCAAGATGGCCGACATCGTCAACAAGATGGAGCGCGAGCACATGGAGGGCGTGCTGGAGAGCCTGGCGGAAACGCGCCCAAAATCGGCCGAGATCCTGAAGAGCCTCCTCTTCACCTTCGACGACATCATCAAGATCACGCCGAAGGCGCGCACGGCGCTCTTCGACCGCGCGCCGACCGACAAGGTGGTGATGGGCCTCAAGGGCACCGATGCGGAGTTCCGCGAGGTCATCCTCTCCTCGCTCTCCTCGCGCGTGCGGCGCATGGTGGAGCAGGAGCTGAATTCCAGCGAGCCGGCTTCGCAGCGCGAGGTGGCCGAGGCACGCAGGGCGATCACCGACATGGCGCTCGACATGGCCGGCAAGGGAGAGATCGAGCTCAGCTCGGATGGCGAGGAAGACGCCTACATCATGTAGGCGCGACCGCTCATGTCAGAGGAGGACAAGGAAAGCAAAACCGAAGAGCCGACAGAGAAGAAGATCTCTGACGCGATCGAGAAGGGCAACACGCCTTTCTCGCGGGAGGCGACCGTCTTCGCCTCCATGCTGGCAATCCTCGTCGTCCTGTCCCTCCTCATCCAGAGCCGTGTCGTCGAGCTGACCAACCTGCTCGTCCACTTCATCGACGATCCCGGCGCCTTCTCGCTGGCGAACGGGACGGAGACCATCCACCTTCTGTGGCGCGTCGCTTTGGAAAGCGGAAAGACGATCATTCCGGTGATCGCGGTGCTTGGCGTCTTCGGCCTTGCCGGATCGCTTTTCCAGAACGCGCCGAGCCTCGTCCTGGAACGTATCAAGCCGCAATGGTCGCGCCTCAGCCCGACGAAGGGCTGGGAGAAGCTGTTCGGCAAGCAGGGCCTGGTGGAGTTCGCCAAGTCCCTCTTCAAGTTCGTCGCCGTGGGCTTCGTCGCCCTCATCATCATCCGAGCGGATCAGAGCGCCCTGGCAGCAGCCATGTATACGGACCCCACGCAGATGCCGGCGTTGATCCTGTCGATCTCCGTGCGCCTCGTCGCTTCCATCTGCGTGGCGACGATCGTGCTGGTGGCGGCCGATCTCGTCTGGTCGCGCGTGCGCTGGCGCACCGACCTCAGGATGAGCAAGCAGGAGCTCAAGGAAGAGTTCAAGCAGGCCGAGGGCGATCCGATCGTCAAGGGACGCCTGCGCTCCATCGCCCGCGAGCGCGCCCGCCATCGCATGATGGCGGCGGTGCCGCCCGCCACGATGGTGATCGCCAACCCGACCCATTACGCGATCGCCATCCGCTACGATCGCCAGGAGGGCGGCGCGCCGATGGTGGTGGCCAAGGGCGCCGATCTCGTCGCCCTCAAGATCCGCGAGATCGCGGACAAGCACAATATTCCGATCGTCGAGGACAAGCCGCTGGCGCGCGCCCTCTACAAGGCGGTCGAGGTCGATCAATGGATCCCGGCGGAATTCTACGTCGCCGTGGCCAAGCTCCTTCACTACATCTATGCGCGGGATTCCCATGCAGCACGCTGACGGCTCTTTCGTCCT
The DNA here is from genome assembly GCF_020144925.1 of Afifella sp. IM 167. Taxonomy (GTDB): domain Bacteria; phylum Pseudomonadota; class Alphaproteobacteria; order Rhizobiales; family Afifellaceae; genus Afifella. The sequence goes on along the minus strand of NZ_NSLC01000001.1, from coordinate 150,105 downwards.
GCAGAAGGGCGAGGAGAACGCTCATCAGTTCGTCACCTGCGAGCGCATGCTCGGGGAGACGCTGAAGCCGTTCATGGCCGAGATCTATCTCGTCAATTGCGGCATCATGGCTTCGTACATTTTCTCCAAGTCGGACGCGAACCTTCGCGACATTCTGGAATCGTCGATGGAATCGCTCCGCCATCCCGAGCTGTTGCGCTACGGGCGGCGGGCGGCCGTGGAGATCGATCCCCAGAGCCGCATGGCGATCACGCTCGGCATGGAGTTCGTGCACGATTCGCTCACCGCCAAGTTCGAGCTCGTCTTCAACAGCGACTTCGTCGGCGTCGACATTTCCGGCATCTCCTACCGCGACGCGCCTGCCGAGCCGCAGGAGAGCTACGAGCTCTTCGTGCGCGCCGTTGCGGACCTGTCGCGCACCGACGCCTGAGGCTCTGAGCCCCTGAAGGGGGCCGGGCACCAGCTTCGTGCAAGGCTCGCCGCTTAGGTGTCTTCCGTCGAGCGCAACGGAGGACCGAATTGCAGCCCGTCCACCTCTTCGACCTTGCCGCGCGGCACGCGCAGTGGGCATCCATTCGTCAGACCGTGATCAGCGGGAATGTCGCGAACGCGAACACGCCCGGCTTTGCCGCGCGCGATGTTGAGCCGTTCGAGACCGTTCTCGATTCCACGCATCTCGTCATGGCCAAGACACAGGCGAACCACCTCGATATTTCCGGCGCCGCCGCCGGGACGAGCCCCGATGTCCAGCGCGACACCTGGAACGTCCACTATTCCGGCAATTCCGTCAGCCTCGACGAGGAGATGGTGAAGGCCGGCGAGGTCAATCGCGCCTTCATGCTGAACACCAGCGTCGTGAAATCTTTCCACCGCATGCTGCTCTCCAGCATGAAGTCAGGTTCGTGATGGATCCGCTCGCAAGCGCCTCGCAGATCTCCGCCGCCGGCCTGCGCGCCCAGTCGACGCGCCTGCGCGTCGTCTCGGAAAACATCGCCAACGCGCAGTCGACCAGCACCACGCCGGGGGGCGACCCTTATTCGCGCAAGACCATTTCCTTCGAGACGATCTACGACCGCACGAGCGGCGGCGCCAGCGTGCGGGTCAAGACGGTCGGCACCGACGACGCGCCCTTCCGCCTGGAACACGATCCGGAGCATCCGGCGGCGGACGAGAACGGCGACGTGAAGATGCCGAACGTCAACATGATCATGGAGATGGCCGACATGCGCGAGGCCACCCGGTCCTACGAAGCCAATCTGCAGATGATGAAACAGGTCCGCGCCATGTTCAGCGCCACCATCGATCTTCTGAGGAGTTCATAATGGTCAATCCTGTCGGTTCGATCACGTCGCTGGTCGGCGGCGTGAATGCCGTGGGCGGCACGGCCGCTCCCGCCGCCCCGTCCGCCGCTTCCGCGCCGGGCAGCGATTTCGGCACCGTCCTTGCCAATATGTCGAGCGATGCGATCGGCACGCTGAAGGCCGGCGAGGCGACGGCGATCTCCGGTCTGGAAGGCCGCGCGGCGGTGCAGGACGTCGTCTCGGCGGTCATGGCGGCGGAGCAGACGCTGCAGGCGGCGCTCGCGATCCGCGACAAGGTCGTCCAGGCCTATCAGGAACTCGCACGGATGCAGATCTAAGGAGCCTTGAGAAGATGAGAGCGCTCGCTATCGCGGCGACCGGCATGTCTGCGCAGCAGACGAATGTCGAGGTCATCGCCAACAACATCGCCAACATCAACACGACGTCGTTCAAGCGCGCCCGGGCGGAGTTCTCCGATCTCCTCTATCAGGCGGAGCGGGCGGCGGGCGTGCCCAATGCCGGCGGCGGCAATCCGGTGCCGGAAGGCACGCGCATCGGCCTTGGCACGCGCACGCTCGGCGTGCGGAACCTGCACCTGCAAGGCCCGCTCGCCCAGACCGGCAATCCGCTCGACCTCGCGATCGACGGGCGCGGCTGGTTCCAGATCACCAATCCGGCGGGCGAGACCGTCTATACGCGCGCCGGCTCCTTCAACAAGGGCCCGAACGGCGAGCTCGTCACCATCGACGGCTATACGGTGGAGCCGGCGATGACCTTCCCGGCGGATACGACCGAGATCACCGTCAACGAATCCGGCGAGGTCTATGCGCAGGTGGCCGGACAGGCGGCGCCGCAGCTCCTCGGCCAGATCACGCTCGTCAATTTCGCCAACGATGCCGGCCTGGAGCCGCTCGGCAACAACCTCTACCGCGAGACGGTCGCCTCCGGGCAGGCGACGACCGGCACGGCGGCCGATACCGGCTTCGGCAAGATTCACCAGGGCTACCTGGAATCCTCCAACGTCGATCCGGTGACGGAGCTGACCGAGCTCATCTCGGCGCAGCGCGCCTACGAGATGAACTCCAAGGTGATCCAGGCGGCCGACGAGATGGCCGGCACGGTCTCCAAGGGCATCAGGTGAGGATGATGGGCGCTGTTGGGGAAAGTCTGCGCCGCGCGTCTTCGCTGGCACGTGCCGCCCGCGCCGCCGTCTTCGCCTTCCTGCTCGCCATCGGCGCGCAGGGCGCGTCGGCGCAGCAGGTGGTGCAGCCGGAATACGATCTCCTGCCGGTGCCGAACGTGACGATCTTCCCGGGCAACGTCATCCGCGCGGAGATGCTCCACGAACTGCATTTCCTGCCGAACACGCGTTCGCGCTTCCCGATCGTCGTCGATGTGCAGGATCTCGTCGGCAAGGTCGCCAAGCGCACGCTGGTGGCCGACCGGCTGATCCCGACCAATGCCGTCTCCGAGCCGGAGCTCGTCTCGCGCGGCGCGCTGACGACGGCGCGCTACGATGCGAGCGGCCTGTCGATGACGGCCGGCGTCGTGGCGCTCGAGAGCGGCTATCTCGGCCAGATCGTGCGGGTGCGCAATATCGATTCCGGCAAGGTGATCGCCGGCGTTGTCGAGGCGGACGGAACCGTCCGGGTGGGCCTTCAATGAAATACATGATCGCCGTCGCAGCGGCGCTCGCATGCCTCGCAGTGCCGGCCTATGCGGCCGACATGGCGAGCGCGGCCCCCGTGGGAGGGGGCGGTGCCGGTGCCGGTGTTGGCGTCGGTGCCGGCGTTGGAACGCGTGTCCAGGTGATCGGCGGGACGACCCGCCTCAAGGACATTTCCAGCGTCCAGGGCGTCCGTGAGAACCTTCTGATCGGCTACGGCCTCGTGATCGGCCTGCAAGGCACGGGCGACACGATGCGCAACGCGCCCTACACCGAGCAGGCGCTGCAATCGATGCTCGACCAGATGGGCGTCAATGTGCGCGGCATTCCGCTGCGCGGGCGCAACGTCGCCGCGGTTACCGTGACGGCGCATCTGCCGCCCTTCGCGGGGCCGGGCTCGGAGATCGACGTCAACGTCGCCTCGATCGGCGATGCGACCTCGCTCAAGGGGGGCACGCTCCTGATGACGCCGCTGAAGGGACCCGACAGCGAGGTCTATGCCGTGGCGCAGGGTCCGGTCGCGGTCTCCGGCCTCGTGGTTCAGGGCCAGGCCGAATCCCTGACGCAGGGCGTGCCGACCGTCGGGCGCATCCCGAACGGGGCCATCATGGAGCGCGCCGTCGCCGGCAGCCTGGAAGATATCGGCGACCTCGTCCTCATCCTGACCAATCCCGATTTCAAGACCGCCGTGCGCATGGCGGATGCCATCAACGCCTATGCCCAGGGTCGCTTCGGTCGCCCGATCGCGCAGGAGCGCGACCTTCGCAGCGTCGTCGTCCGCCGGCCGGGCAACATCTCGCCGACGCGGCTTCTGGGAGAGATCGGCGAACTCGCCATTACCCCCGATACGCCGGCCCGCGTCGTCGTCGACCAGCGCACCGGCACCGTCGTCATCGGCGAGGACGTGCAGATCTCCACCGTCGCGCTCACCCACGGCAACCTGACCGTGCGCGTCACGGAGATGCCGCAGGTCTCCCAGCCCGATCCGTTCTCCAACGGCCAGACCGTCGTGACGCCCGCCACGGAGGTCGCGGCCTCGGAGCAGGACGGGCATCTGGCGGTCGTCGGCGGCACCAATCTGCAGAACCTTGTCCAGGGCCTCAACCAGATCGGGCTGAAGCCGACGGACATCATCGCCATCCTGCAGGCCATCAAGACCTCCGGCGCGCTGCAGGCCGAGCTGATCGTGCAATAGCCGCCCAAGACGGCTGACAGAACAAGGTCTTTCGCGATGAGCCACGCTGTTCATGCTCTCAAAGGCAGGATTCTTCTTTGCGCCGGCGTCGCCTTCCTCCTCGCCGGGGCGCCTTCCGCGCGCGCCGAGGATCCGGTCGTCCATGATCCGGCAAGTCAGGAAGCTGCCGTGCGCCAGTCCCATTCAGATCTTCTGGAGAGGGGGGGCGCCCCCGACGGCATCGACGACAATGCGCGCAAATACTGCACCAACATTGCCGATGCGGCGGCCGATGCCCGCTACGCCCGGCAGACGGCCGCGCTGAAGGAACTCGAGACGCAGATCGACGAGCGCATCGTGGCGCTCGAAGCCAAGCGGGCGGAATACGAGGAGTGGCTGAAACGCCGCGAGGATTTCCTGCGCAAGGCTGACGAAAGCGTCGTCGCGATATTTACGCAGATGCGCCCCGATGCGGCCTCTCAGCAAATGTCGCTGATGCCCAGCGAGGCGGCCGCCGCCATCCTGGTCAAGCTCAAGCCTCGGATCGCCAGTGCGATCCTGGCGGAGATGAGCCCGGCGAAGGCGGCGCAGCTTACGGGCACGATGGTGGGGCTGGCCCGGCCGAGCGATGAGGCGAAGACGCCAGGATGAAACACGTAGCATTGGCCGCGGCGCTGCTGACGCTCGCCGGTTGTGGCGCGCATGACAATCTGCTGACCGGTCCGGAACTCAGCCCCGTCGGCGAGGGCATCATCACCCAGCGCGCGCCGCTGCCGGTCAGCTATCAGGAGCCGAAGCAGACGACTTTCCAGTCGCTGTGGGCGAACAACGACCCGAACCTCTTCACCGACCGCAAGGCGCGCTCGGTGGGCGATGTGGTGACCGTCAACATCTACATCAACGACAAAGCGCAGTTCGACAACGCCACGGACCGCTCGCGCAAGGCCAAGTCGAGGTTCGGCCTCGGCGCTGCGCTCGGCTGGGCGGGCCTCGGGATCGAGGCCGATTCCGGCAATATCTCCGGCAACCTCGACGTCGATTCGGAGACCTCCACCGCAGGGCAGGGCTCGATCGACCGATCCGAGAAGCTGCGGCTTTCGATCGCCGCCGTCGTTGTGGAGCAGCTGCCGAACGGCAACCTGTTGATCAGCGGCTCGCAGGAGGTGATGGTCAACAAGGAGGTCCGCGTCCTCAACATCGCGGGCATCGTGCGCCCGACCGACATCGCGACCGACAATTCCGTCTCCTACGACAAGATCGCCGAAGCCCGCATCTCCTATGGCGGCCGCGGGCGCATCTCCGAAATGCAGCAGCCAGCATGGGGCCAGCGCGTCTACGACAAGGTGGTGCCGTACTGATGAGCGAGCAGGAAGAGGGGCTCGACGAGGCCGGCGAGGGAGCCAAGGCGGGCCAGGAGACCTCCAAAGAGGAGAAGAAGGGCGGCGGCATCCTGATGGCGATCGTCGGCCTTCTCGTCGTCACGCTTTTGGCGGGCGGCGCCGGCGGCGGCATCGGCATCTATCTTGCCGGCGCGATCGAGGACACCGTAACCGCCCGGCTGAAGGAAACGCCGGAGGACGTGAACAAGCCGGCGCTTCGCTATTCGGGCGACATGGTCCTGCAGCCGATCGAGCCGGTCATCACCAATCTCTCCGATCCGAGCGACGTCTGGATCCGCCTTGAGACGGCGATCGTCTTTGCGAACGGCAAGCTGCCCGAACCGCAGGTGACGGCGGCCGAGATCCGCCAGGACATCGTCGCCTATGCGCGCACCGTCCCGCTGAAGCAGCTGGAGGGGCCGAGCGCCCTGCAGCATCTGCGCGACGACCTCAACGAGCGGGTGCAGATCCGCACCAACGGTGAAGTGAGCGAGCTCGTCATCGTCTCGATGGTCGTTCAGTGATGACGGCGAAGGGCCTTGGCCGTCTGCCGGGAGCGCGCGCGATGAAGAGCGTGCTGGCGGGCCTTGCGCTGGCTTTCGTCATGGCAGGCGCGTCGCATGCGCAGGTCGTCGACGACATTGCGAGCCTCATTCCGGCCGGCGACGCCTCGGCGGCGGGGCGTATCGTCCAGTTCGTGGCGCTCATCACCGTTCTTTCGGTGGCGCCGGGTCTTCTCATCATGGTGACGAGCTTCACCCGCTTCGTCATCGCCCTGTCGTTCCTGCGTTCCGGCCTTGGCCTGCAGGGCACCCCGGGCAACCTCGTCCTCATCAGCCTAGCGCTCTTCATGACCTTCTATGTCATGGGGCCGACCTTCGACCGGGCCTGGCAGGACGGCGTCAAGCCGCTGACGGACAACGCGATCACCGAGGAAGAGGCCTTCGAGCGCATCACCCAGCCGTTCCGCGAGTTCATGCTGACCCAGGTGCGCCCGAAGGATCTCCAGCTCTTCGCCGATCTCGCCTCCAACGACGCCGCCCGGCCGCAGCCGGAGAATGCGCCGGCGCCAGAGACGGGCGGCGGAGCGGATGCCCCGGAGGCGGGAGCCGTGGAGGCCGTGCCGCTGCGCGTGCTGGTGCCGGCCTTCATGATTTCCGAGCTGCGGCGCGGCTTCGAGATCGGCTTCCTCATCGTGCTTCCGTTCCTGGTCATCGACATGATCGTGGCGACGCTCGTCATGTCGATGGGCATGATGATGATGCCGCCGGCCGTCATCTCGCTGCCGTTCAAGATCCTCTTCTTCGTGCTGATCGACGGCTGGAACCTGCTCGTGGGCGGCCTGGTCCGATCGTTCTTTTGAACGGATTCACTCTCCATTAAGCGCAATTTACCGGACGCGTTGTTGCCTGGAACGATTGCAAGCCCTGCGCAAGCCGGCTGGGATTCCTCTCCGCGAGCTAAAGCAAACGTGGGGCACCTTTCATCATGAAACCGAAGTCTGGCCTGAAGCTCGGCCACAAGATCCTTGGGATCCTGGCCTTGAGCTTCCTCGGGCTCATCGCGACCGCCGCCTTTCAGATCGTCGAACTGGGCAACGCCCTCAAGGAGCAGAAGGGCATCGAGCTCGCTCATCTGACCAAGCTTGCCGGCGATATCGCCGCGCAGGAGGAGGCGGCGGCGAGGGCCGGCACCATCTCCACCGAACAGGCGAAGGCGAACGCGCTGCGCCGTATCGGCGACCTGCGCTACGGCGACGGCGACTATTTCTGGATCAACGACCTTGCCGGCAGGATGGTGATGCATCCCATCAAGCCGGACCTCGACGGCACGGACGTGACGTCGCTCAAGGACCCGAACGGCAAGGCCTTCTTCGTCGAGATGATCGATGTGGTGAAGAAGGAGGGGGCGGGCCTGGTGCGCTATCAATGGCCGAAGCCCGGCTTTTCCGAGCCGCAGCCGAAGCTCTCTTATGTGAAGGGCTTCGCCCCCTGGAACTGGCTGATCGGCACCGGGGTCTATATCGACGATCTTCAGGCGCAGGCCTGGGCGACCACCAAAGTGGTGATCGCCATCACGCTCGCCATCCTGCTTTTCGTCGGCGCCATCTGCTTCCTCGTCGCCCAGCGTATTTCCAGGGCGATGCGGGCGACGACGGCGGCGATGAACGAGCTTGCCGGCGGCAATTTCGAGGTCGTGCTTCCGGGCCTGGAGCGTGCCGACGAGGTGGGCGAGATCGCCCGGGCCGTCGAGGCCTTCAAGGTGAAGGCCGTGGAAAAGGCCCGGCTGGAAGCGGAAGAGCGCGAACAGGCGGCCCGCGTGGCGGCCGAGCAGCGCAAGGCCGAGATGCACCGCCTTGCCGACATGTTCGAGAGCGCCGTCGGCGAGGTGACGGGAAGCGTCTCCTCTGCCGCGACGGAGCTGGAAGCCTCCGCCGGCTCCATGACGGAGACGGCCGACCACACCCAGCGTCTTTCGACGAATGTGGCGAGCATCTCCGAGCAGACCTCCGCGAACGTGCAGTCGGTCGCTTCCGCGGCCGAGGAGCTCGGCGCTTCGGTCGGCGAGATCAGCCGCCAGGTGCAGGAGAGCGCCAGGATCGCCGGCGAGGCGGTGGACCAGGCGAGCAGCGCCAACAAGCGCGTTGCCGACCTTGCCGAGGCGGCACAGCGGGTCGGCGCGGTGGTCAACCTCATCAACGCGATCGCCGAGCAGACCAATCTTCTCGCCCTCAACGCCACCATCGAGGCGGCGCGGGCGGGCGATGCCGGAAAGGGCTTCGCCGTCGTCGCCATGGAGGTGAAGACGCTCGCGGCCCAGACCGCCAAGGCGACGGAAGAGATCGTCGAGCAGATCAGCTCCATGCAGCAGGCGACCGGCGAGGCGGAGGAATCGATCCGCTCCATCGGCGGGACCATTTCCCGCATGGCGGAGATCTCGGACGCCGTCGCGGCCGCGGCCGAGGAACAGTATGTGGCGACGCGCGACATCGCCGAGAACGTGCAGGAAGCGGCCGCCGGCACCGCGCGGGTCGCCTCCAACATCGTGGAGGTGAACAAGGGCGCGGGAGAGACCGGGGCGGCTTCCTCGCAGGTCCTGTCCTCGGCGCGCTCGCTCTCCCATGAGAGCAGCCGGCTGAAGCAGGAACTCGACAGGTTCCTGCAGACGGTGCGGGCTGCCTGAGGCGCAAGCTTCGCTCGAAAAAAGTCAGACGGCGGGGAGCTTCCCCGCCGTTTTTTGTGGCCTCCGACGCCGGCGCAAGGCTCCGGGAGGCAACTAAGTCTCTGATTTGCCGCGGAAAACCGGCCGGCATCAAAAAAATCGGGGCGCGTTCAAAACCCGCGATTTTGGTAAGCTTCGCGCAAGCTTTGTCTGCCAATCTCTCCAAATCACGGCAGGTTGGCTGCCCGCATGAGACGGGCAGAGTGGCGCGCAACGCTCCACGCAACCAAAGGCATGATGCCGCTTCTGCCGTACCGGTGAAAGCCCGGTATGTCCCCATCACATCTCTGAAATCCAGATCGAAGGGACATCAACTATGTCTAGCCTTATCACCAACTCCTCGTCGATGGTTGCCCTGCAGACCCTGCGTGGCATCAACTCCCAGCTCGACGAGACGAACAACCGCGTCTCCACCGGCCTGCGGGTCAACTCCGCATCCGACAACGCGGCCTACTGGTCGATCGCCACGACCACGCGTTCCGACAACGGCGCGCTCAGCTCCGTCAAGGACGCCCTCGGCCTCGGCGCCGCCTCCGTCGACACCGCCAACACCGGTCTCGACACGGTTCGCGAGTCCCTGCAGAAGATCAAAGAGAAGCTGGTCACGGCCGCCGCTCCTGAGACCGACAAGGCGAAGCTGCAGACGGAAATCAAGAGCCTGCTCGACGGCATCAAGAACACCGCCGATTCTTCGGTCATCTCCGGCAACAACTGGCTTTCGGTTGCGACCGCCGGCGAGACCAAGGACATCGTCGTGTCCTTCTCGCGCTCGGGCTCGTCGATCACGCTCGACACGATCAATGTCGACATGGCCGACTACGCTCTCTACGAGGCTGGCACCAACACCGGCATCATGGACAAGAACCGCTCGGCCACCACGTATTCCAGCTCGCTTTCGGTCGTCGCGACTGCTTTCGACGACGCGACGGATGAGGTGGAGTTCAACGTGAAGGTCGGTGGTGCGACCACCACGGTGTCGATCACCCAGGCGACCGTCGAAGCCGCTCTCGGCACGGGCACCACCGCCCTGACGAACGCGGCCGACTTCAAGGCCGTCCTGGACCAGGCCTTCAAGGATGCCGGTCTGTCCGACCTCAGCATCACGGCTGACAACACCGCCGGCACCGTGTCGATCGACAGCGCCGAGAGCTTCGAGCTCAGCGCCCTGACGGTCGTCACCGACGCCTCGACGGCCGACCTCGATGCCTCCGACTTCGGTCTGGCGACCGCCCCGACGGTGACGACAGGCTCGACCCAGGTCGCGGTGAAGGACATCGACATCACGAGCGCCACGACTGCCGACGTTCAGAACTACCTGAAGGTCGTCGATGCGGCCCTGCTCGACCTGACCGACGCCTCCACGAAGGCCGGTGCTCTGACGAGCCGCATCCAGTCGCAGGAGAGCTTCGTGATGGCCCTGATGGACGCCAATGACCGCGCGATCGGCACGCTCGTCGATGCCGACATGGAAGAGGAATCCACCCGTCTGAAGGCCCTGCAGACCCAGCAGCAGCTGGCGATCCAGTCCCTCAGCATCGCCAATTCCTCTAGCCAGAACATCCTGTCGCTCTTCCGGAGCTAAGGACCAGCTAGGGCTCTTTGAGATCCTTTCGCGTTAGCCCACCATCCGCGCGAAAGGGAAGGCCACGCTCCGCCCGGAGCGTGGCTTTCTGTTACGCAACGCTGAGGCAAGCTTCACGCGCGACATCTTCCGGCGAAGGCACGCTTAAGAAGAGGTGGGCATGGCCGGGCGTGAACAGATGGAAAGGCTGTGGGCGAATCTTGCCGGGCTCGGCGGACGTCGCCTGGCAGCACTCGGGCTGATCGGTGCGACGGTTCTGATCGCGATCGCCCTCGGCACGTATTTTCTCAGCCAGCCGGAGCGCGAGACGCTCTATACCGGTCTCAGCCGCGAGGACGTGGCGCAGATCGGCCGGGTGCTCGCCGACAACGGCATCTCCTTCGACGCCAGCGCGGACGGAACCTCAATTCTCGTCGGCTACGGGGACACCGCGCGCGCGCGGATGATCCTCGCCGAGAAGGGCCTGCCGCAGAGCGGCAGCACCGGCTACGAGCTTTTCAACGATCTCGGCTCCTTCGGCCTCACTTCCTTCATGCAGGACGTGACGCGCGTGCGCGCCCTGGAAGGCGAGCTCGCCCGCACCATCCAGACGATGGACGGCATCAAGGCGGCGCGCGTGCATCTCGTCATGCCGGACCGCGCCTCCTTCCGGCGCGACCAGCAGGAGGCCTCCGCCTCCGTCGTCATCCGCACCTCGCTGCCCGACGATGCGGCCTCCGCCCAGGCGATCCGCCATCTGGTCGCCGCCGCGATCCCCTCCATGAAGGCGGGCGCCGTGACGGTGCTCAACACGCATGGCGAGGTGCTCGTCTCCGGCAACGATCCTTCCAGCAACGGCGGCACGCAGATGGCCGCGCTGGAGCAGCGCGTCGACCGCGAGATCGAGGAGAAGATCCGCCGCACGCTGACGCCCTATCTCGGCATCGGCAATTTCCAGGTCAGCGTCGCTTCCAGGCTCAACACGGACCGGACCTCGGTGAGCCAGGTCGTCTTCGATCCGGATTCGCGGGTGGAGCGCTCCGTGCGCGTCGTCAAGGAAAGCGGCAACACCAGCAACAGCGCCACGGAGACGGCCGCCTCGGTGCAGCAGAACATCCCGATCGAGCAGATGAACGGGGCGAGCGGCAATTCCTCCTCCGAGCAGAACGAGCGGCGCGAGGAACTGACCAACTACGAAATCTCCTCCAAGCGCATCGAGACGGTGCAGGAGGGCTTCCGCATCGAAAATCTTTCCGTCGCGGTCCTCGTCAACAGCGAGCGCCTCGCGGCCGCCCAGGCGGGCGCCGACGCCCAGCCGGAAGATGCGCGCCTTGCGGAGATCCAGCAGCTCGTCTCTTCCGCGGCCGGCATCGACGCGGAGCGCGGCGATCAGCTGAAGGTCGCGGCGGTCACCTTCGCCGCCGCGGGCGACGATCTGGAGCCCGTTCCGGGTCCGGGTATCGGCGAGGTGCTGACGCGCCAGCTCGGCACGGTCATCAACGCCGCCGCCATTCTCGGCGTCGCCGTCCTGCTCATTCTCTTCGGCCTGCGCCCGGCCATCCGCGCCGTCGTCACCCGGCCGATGGCGGAGGCCGGCAATCTCCTCGCCGGCCCGCAGGAAGCGGCGGCCGCGGTGCTCGGAGCGCCGGCGCCGGGCGCCGTGGCGGGACCCGGCGAGCTGCCGAGCCCCGAGCACGTCAATCTCATCGAGGATCTGACGTCGAAGATGAACCGCACGCCGCAGAAGCGGCTGGAGCAGATCGTCGAATATGACGAGGAGCAGGCCGCCGCCATTCTGAGGCAGTGGATGCGCGCTGAAGGGGCATGAGCATGAGCGCACTCGCCCGTCTCCTTCCGGCCTTCGAGCTGGAACAGGCTCCTCCCAAGACGCTTGCGGCGGTGTTTCAGTCCCGCAAGCCCGACGCGGCATGCGAGCTGAAGGCGAATGCCGATCGGCAGGGCTATGAGCGCGGCCTTGCGGAAGGCCGCGCCGAGAAGGAAGTCGCGCTCGCCGAAGCCGCCACCCTTGCCGAGGAGCGGCTCGCCGCCGCACGGGCGGCCTGGGTGGAGGACGAGGCCGGGGCGCTGGTCGCGGCCTTTGACGGCGCCTTCGCCGGGATGTTGCAGACGCTTTCGGAAGCTGCGGCCGGGGTGCTTCTTCCTCTTGCCGGCAGGCTGATCGCCGATCGCGCCGCCAGGGAACTTTGCCAGGCTGTCGAGGAGCTTTTCGCGCAGGAGGTGGAGACGCTCATCCAGGTTTGCGGGCCGGTCGACATTCTGGAATCTGTGCGCGCCCGCCTGGGCGAGCGTGCCGCCGCCGTCGAATTCGAGCCCTCCGACGGCGTGGATGCCCGGCTTCTTGCTGGCGACACGGTGATGGAGACGCAGCTGGAAGGCTGGAAAATGCGGCTTTCGAAGGCTCTGAGCGAGGCGAAAGATGTCTGATCAGGAGCACCAGGAACTGATCATCATCAAGCGCTACGAGGAGGACGAGCACGAAGCCCATTCGAGCGCCTGGAAGGTCGCCCATGCCGACTTCATGACGGCGATGATGGCCTTCTTCCTGATCATGTGGCTGATCAACGTCACCGACGACGAGATGAAGAAGTCGATCGCCAACTACTTCAATCCCGTGAAGCTGTCGGCGAGCGTGACCGACGCCAAGGGCCTCAACGACCAGAACCAGGTGGAGAGCGAAGGTCCGGTGCCGGATGGCGCCGAGATTCCCGCCGACGGGCCGCAGCACGGCCAGCACATGCAGCAGGAGGGCGGGGCGGAGAACGTCACCGAAAAGGAGGGCGATGCCGCCGCTCCGAACGCGCCGATCACCGGCGGCGTCGAAGGGGCTGCGCAAAGGGCCGAGCGCGCCGCCTTCAGCGACCCCTATGCCGTCCTTGCCAAGCTCGCCGCCGAGGTGAGCAAGCCTTCCGATTCACCGGTTCCGGATTCGCCCGTCGGCGAGCCCGGCCAGCCGGGCGTTCCGGGCGATGAGGCCTACCGCGACCCGTTCGATCCGATCTACTGGCAACTCGCCTCATCCGATGGGGCGCGGGCGGAGAATCCGAGCCCGCTCAACCGCGCGCAGGCGGTGCCGCAGATCGGCAAGCTCGATGTGGCGGCCCGCACGCCGCCGCTCGACACCGATCAGGCGGCGGCCGGGCCCGTTCCTCCTCCCCCGGCGGCGTCCGCTCCGCAGGCCGAGGCAGAGCGCAGGCCCGAGGTGAGCCAGGAGGCGATCGCCCAGGCGCGGCAGATCGAAGAGCAGCTGGCGGAGAAGCTCCAGCAGAGCCTTGAGGCCTCCGACGCCCCGAACGTGGAGGTGAAGGCGACCAGCGAGGGCATCCTGATCAGCCTTACCGACGAGATGGATTATTCCATGTTCGAGATCGGCTCGGCGATCCCCAAGCCGCCGGTCGTCGTGGCCATGGACAAGGTTGCCGAAGTGCTCGCCAACTGGCCCGGCAACATCATCGTGCGCGGCTACACGGATGGCCGCCCCTTCCGCTCGGAGACCTACGACAACTGGCGGCTTTCGACGGCGCGCGCCCATATGGCCTATTACATGCTGACCCGCGGAAATCTGCCCGAGCAGCGCATCCGCACGATCGAAGGCTTCGCCGACCGCAATCTGAAGAACCCGGCCGATCCGCTCGCCGCCGAGAACCGGCGCATCGAGATCCTTCTGAAGGAGACCGAGGCGTGATGGGTCTGCGCAGGATAGCGGTCGCGCTCCTCGTCGCCGCTCTGGCGGCGCCGCCCGTTCTGGCCGAAGGCCAGCCGGTGCAGCTGTTGCCGCGGAAGACCCAGGAGGCAAAGAGCTCGCTGTTCAGCCGGGCCGTGCGCCTCTTTGGCGGAGAATCCGACGCCGCTCTGGCTGATATATCCCAGCCTGAAGCCGTCCAGCCCGGCTCCGCTTCGGACGAGGGCGCCGAGAGCGCGCGCCGGAAGGCGGTGCAGGCGGCCCCCCGCATTCCGGCCCTGCCGCGCGCGCGCCCTGCGGGCGAAGTGGAAATCGCCGACGAAATGCGCGTCGGCGATGCAGCGGTGCTGCCGGACGATGCAACCGAAAGCGCTACGGCAGAGATTACCGCCACGCCTGACGGGATCGACGTCTCCGCCGAGGAGGACATGCTTTCTCCGGCGGTAGAAGAGGCGGGCGGCAATGCCGATGTCGCGGAAATCTCCGCGCCGCTCGCCTGGCCGGCTCCGTCGGGAGAGAGCGTTTCCGATCCGGCAACGGATGGCGAAACCGTGCCGGCAGAAGATGAGATGCCCGCTGCCGGCGAGCTGAGCGCCGAAGCCACAGCCGTTGCTTCGGCTGGGACGCCGGAGATCGCGCCCGTCATCGAAGAGCCGGCCATCGAAGAGGTTGCCATCGAAGGACCGGCAAGTGCGGAGGCTGGGCGTGAGGCGCCCGCGAGTGAAGTGGGCGAGGACGCCGCCGCGCTCGATGCCGCGCTTGCGGCGGTCATGCCGGTGCCGGAAGAAGTCGTGGCGGCGGCCACAGCGTCCGGTGCCGCGCCCGGTGCCGCGACGGTCGCTCCCGCTTCATCCGCCCCGCCGGCCTCCGAGCGCGCCGCAGCGAGCATCGCCGGGCCGGAGACCACCGCGCCAGCCGTTGCCGAGGCACCGGCGGTTCTGCCGGATCCCTACGAGATCTATCTCACCGCCGATACGCTCGCTCCCGCTGGTCGGGCAGGCGCGCGGAAGGCCGTGCGGGTGATCGATCTTTCGGATGGCGATATGGCCGACGAAGCAGTTCCGCCCGCGGGCCGGGTCCAGCTCGCCCGCCCGCTCGATCCGCTCGAGGAGGCCAAGCTCGCCGCGGTGCGCAAGCTCGCCATGGGCAAGGCTTTCAACGTCTCGACGGAAGCGTTCTTCCGGCCGGCGGGGCGCGAGCGTTCAGGCGCCGAGCCGCGCGGCATCTTCGTGCCCTTCTACGAGCCGACGCACGACGAGATCGTCGTGGACGATGCGGTGACGGGAAGCGTCGCTGCCCCGGCCGAAGGAGGGGAGGCGGCTGAAGAAGGCGGCAAGGAAGAACCGAGATTCGAGCCGCTTGCCGTTCCGGCCCGTCCGGGCTCACGCGAGCCGCGCGATCTGGTGCAGCGGCTGCAGAGCCTGCAGGATCAGATCGCCCAGGGTTCGACCGAGGCCTTCAACGCGCAGCGCGCCCTCCTGGAAGAGATCGGCTCCAGGTTCGAGGCCGCGCCGGCGGAAACCTGGCAGGACCGGCGCAACGCCGAGGCTCTCGTGACCTACGTGCTCAGCGGCGGGCGGCCGAACCTCCTTGCCGCGCTCCTCGTGAGCGAGCCCTTGCCGGCGCTGGACGAACAGCTGATGCGCGGCGCGCTTGCCTATGTCGAGGGGCGCGCTGCCGAGGCGCGGAGCCTGCTCGACAAGATTGATGCGCGCGACTTCGCCGGCAGCATGGGAAGCCAGGTGGCGATCGCCCAGGCTGCGCTCGACCTGCCGGAAAACCCGAAAGCGGCCGCTGCCCATCTCGACATGGCACGGCTTCTCTCGCCGGGCACGCTCGCCGAGGAAGCCGCCATCCGGCGCGAAATCATCGTGCTCGCCCAGATCGAGGATACCGATCGCTTCCAGCTTCTGTCGCGCCAGTACATGCAGCGCTTCCGGCATTCCGTCTATGCCGGCAATTTCCGCCAGCGCTTCGCCGCCGCGCTGACGCGCATGACCTTCATGGAGGATCCGAAGCAGCTTCCAAGGCTCGACGAGATCCTTGCCGAGATGGAGCCGGATGCGCGGCTGGAGCTCTATCTGGTCATCGCGCGTGCGCTCGTCGTGCAGGCGAAGTCGGAACCGGCGAAGCTCGCCGCGCAACGTGCCCTCGATCTTTCCGAGCCGGGCCGGCCGGAGGCGGAAAGGGCGCTCCTCTACCGCGCGGCGGCAACCGTTGCCACCGAGAACGGGCTCCAGGCAGGGCTGACGGATCTGAGCGCCGTCGACACCTCGCTCCTGCCGCAGGCCGACCTCGAACTCTACAACATGGTCTCGGCGACGGCCGAGCTCATCCGCACGGCCGCGACCGCCCTCCCGGCAGCGAAGGCCGCCGTTCCGTCCGCCCCGAAAGCCGCTTCGGACGGGGAAAAGAGCGAGCCGGCGGCGGATGAGCCGAGCCAGGTCATGGCAAGGGCCGAGGGTGCTCTCAAGCTTGCCGACACTCTCCTTGGAGAAGCGCAATGAACAACATCGATTTCATCACCGCCAAGGCGATGCCGCGGACGGAACGAGGCAGGACGGGCACGCTCGCCGGCGAGGATCCGACGGCGGAGAACGGCGCGCGGGGAGATTTCATGAAGCTTCTGCAGGAAATGCCGGGTCGTCTCGGCGGTCCCGAGCCGCGCCGCGGCGCGGGCTCGGCCAAGGCGGGCGGGGAAGCCGAAGAGGCGAGGGACGCCAGGGATCCGGTGGAGACCGGCGATGCCGGGACGGACGGCACGGCGGAAGACGCCGTCATGTCCGCCGCCGACATCCTCGCTCTCGCCGGGGCGGCGGGCTCGGCCGAAGGCGTGGGCGGCGAGAAAGCCGGGGCGGTGAAGGGCGTTTTGGATCGCGGCGCCGCAATCCGTCTGCCGGGCGCGCAGGATGCCGCCGCCATGGGCGATGGAGCGGGCGAAGGCGAGACCGACGCCGGGGAAGAGGCGATGAGGCGCTCGCCGCTGCGCTTCACCGTCACCGATCGCAAGACGCATTTCGCTCCGACCTGGCAGACGGGACGCCTCTCCGGCGCCGAGGCCGCGCAGAATGCGGCGCCCGTGGGCGCGCTGTCGGAGAATGCCGGCGCGGATGACGACGGCCTCAAGCTGACGCTTGCCGGCGAGGCCTCGCACGAGCTCTCGCCGAAGGTGGAGGGCGGCAATCGTGCCGCGACGACCAAGGCCGCGGACATGGCGCAGGCGCCGCTCGCGGTCGAGGGCGCGCGCGAGACGGCGGGCGCGCAGGGCGGCCAGGCCGGCGAGCGCGAGCCCGGCCGCGACCGCACGGCCGCAAAATCCTCCGCCGCGGCGAATGCCGGCGAGATGCGGGCGGCCGACGCCGGTGTCGTGCGCGAGAGCGCAGCGGATTCTTCGGAGCCCTCCCTGCCGCCGGCGCAGCTCAATCGCATCGCCTCGGCGATCGCATCGGAAAGCCGTGCCGCGGGAGAGGTGCCGGCAAGCCAGCGCGGCCTTTCCCCGGCAGTGGCGGTCGCCGCTCAGACAGGGGCCGCCGGTCCGGTCAAGACATTGACGATCCAGCTACACCCGGCCGATCTCGGCAGCGTCAAGATCCAGCTCCGGCTCGGCGGCGACGCCCTTTCGGTGCGCCTGGAGGCGAGCCGGGCGGAGACCGCGCGGATGCTCCAGCGCGACAGCCAGGCGCTCTCCGACCTCCTCAAGGGTGCGGGGCAGGACGGCGACAACATCGTCGTTCATTCCGTGACGGTCGATCGCGGCGTCCAGGGTGCGGACAGCTCGCAGTTCCTCTCGGCCCGCGGAGCGGCGCAGCCTCAGACCGATACGGGCGCCGGGGCCGCCGGCGGCGGCGGGCGGCAGGGTTCGTCGCGGCAGGAAGAGGGCCAGGGTCAGCGCAGCTATTCACAAGAGGCAAGGGATGGCACGACTTCGCCGGACAGCCGCACACGCAGCGGCCTTTTCGTTTAGCCTGGCGCTGAGTGCCGGAGCGGGCTTTGCTTCCGGTCATGGCGCTTCCGGCCATGGTGCGGCGGGCAACATCTGCGAGCGGGAGATGGCCTCCGTCTCCCGCGCCTACAAGATTCCGCTCGGCGTCCTCTACGCGGTCGGCCTCACCGAGACGGGCCGCAAGGGCTCGCTGCAGCCGAACGCCCTCAATATCGAGGGCAAGGCCTTTTTCGCGAAGAGCCGCGAGGAAGCGCTGAAGAAGTTCGCCTCGGCGCGCAGCTCCGGGGCGAAGCTGATCGATCTCGGCTGCATGCAGGTGAACCACTATTTCCATGGCGAGAATTTCGGCTCGGTCGCCGAGATGCTCGATCCGAAGAAGAACGTCGCCTATGCGGCCCGCTTCCTGACGGAGCTGCGCCAGCGCGAGGGCAGCTGGACCATGGCGGTGGCGCGCTATCATGCCGGGCCGAACAACGACCCGGCCCAGAAGCGCTATGTCTGCGCCGTCATCCGCAACATGGTGGCGACGGGCTTCGGCGCCTGGACAGCGCAATCGAAGGCGTTCTGTCAGTAGGGGCGTCCGGCCCGCACCCGCTGGCGGTGCTCGTCGCTCCGGCGCCAGGCCCCACGACATGAAAAAAGGCCCCTTTGATCAAGGGGCCTTTTTTCTTTCGCGGGACAGGCGGCGATCGTCCGCGATCACGGAAACAGGGAATCGATATCGTCCTGGGAGACGACGTTGACCTCGTCGGCGAGGGCAGGGCCGTTGAGCAGGGCGTCGTCGCCCGTGCGCTCGTCGATGAACTCGCCTTCCGTGTCCGAGCCTCCCCAGATCTCCAGCATGGAGGTGATCCGGCCTTCGATGAAGTGCAGGACGTTGACGACCTTGCTGATGCGCTGGCCGGTAATGTCCTGGAAATTGCACGCCTCGAAGATCTTGATCGCCTGGGCGCGGATCTCGGCGACCTCGCTCTCGATGGCGTCGTTGTCCTTGCCGAGCTTGCCGGCGATCTCGTCGATCGTCTCGGCGGCGCCGAGGATCGTCTCCGTCGCGCTCTCGGTATCGGAGACGACGGCGTCGAGCTCGTCGCTCGCCCGGTTGAAGTCGCGGTCGTGCACCGCCTTGGAATGCAGGGCCGAGATCTCGCCGCGGGTCTGCTGGATCGCTTCCTCGATCGCCTCGACGCCGTTCCACAGCTGGGCGCGGTCGTCCTGAATCTCGGTGGCGAGCCGCACCATGGAGCGCAGGCTGTCGAGCTCCGAAAAGATGCGCTCAAGATGCGCGGAGACGCGGCCCTTGCCGTCCTGCGGGCTCAGCTCCTGGGCCACTCCGGCCGCCCAGGCCACTTTCTTCTTTGCCGACATTGCTGGTTCCTATCGAACGAACATCTTTGAAAGCCTATAAGACAAGTGAAGTTTCGTCGGAAGATGGGCCGACAATGGGCTGCAAGCCCCACGCAAGTCAGAGGCATTTTAACTGTCCGGAGAACGGCGGACGAGCCGAACAAGTTAAAAGACTGCATTCTTGCGGAGAATTTGATGTCCCTGGACCTATCCATGCCGATCCTGGTCGTTGACGACTACAAGACCATGGTCCGCATCATCCGAAACCTGCTGAAGCAGCTCGGCTTCGAAGACGTCGACGATGCGAGCGATGGAACGGAGGCCCTCAGCAAGTTGCGCGAGCGCGCCTACGGTCTCGTCATCTCCGACTGGAACATGGAGCCGATGACCGGCTACGACCTTCTGAAGGAAGTGCGCGCCGACGGCAGCTTTTCCGACATTCCGTTCATCATGGTGACGGCAGAGGCCAAATCGGAGAACGTCGTGGCCGCCAAGAAGGCCGGCGTCAGCAACTATATCGTCAAGCCGTTCAACGCGCAGACGCTGAAGGGCAAGATCGAGGCCGTCTTCCAGGCCTGATTTCTCCTCTCCCGTCCAGAAGATATTCCTCTCTCCTCCTCGGCAGCCGTCATCCCTCATTTCCTCCGGCTGCCTTCCTGCGCGGCCGCCCATCCGGGCGACCGCGCTTCTTTCCCGGCCTCGCGCCCCCAACTCCCCCAGATCTTGCGAATTTTAATGAAACCAACAATTGCCTTTCTATAACTGCAAAAATAAATACATTTTTAGTATATTATACGTTGTAAGAACCTATTAACCTGCAATCTGGAGCGGAATGGCTCCAGACGAATAAGCAGTTCTTGTTGTATGGAATGGAACTGAAATCTAGCGTCTGCCCACGAGATGAGTTGAAGACGCGATGACTTCTTTCGACTCACCTCTCCCATGTGTTGATTTTTAGTTAAATGGGGCTGTGGGTAATGTACGTTGTCGTTGATCCGCGCGCAGATGTCGCCGGGGGCTTCACCGCCATGTTCAACCGGGAAGGCCGTCCTGCCGTCAGCTTCGATTCCGAAGAGTTTCACGACTGGCTCACCAGCGCCTCGGAAGGCGATATCGAAGCGGTCCAGGGTTTCCTCCTCGGCGAGTTCGACGAGCGTTCCAACTATCCGAGCGTGATCCGCAACCGGTCTCGCGCTCCGATCATCGCACTGAGCGAGATCCGCTCGCTGGAGCAGACCCTCGAACTCTTCACCGCCGGCATCGACGATGTCGTCCGCAAGCCGGTGCATGTACGCGAGATCATCGCCCGCTCGGACGCCGTATGGCGGCGGATGAGCGGCCCGGCGCAGGAGATCTCCTGTGACCGCCTGCGCATCTTCTTCGACGGCCGCGACCCGGAAGTGGACGGTGTGCCGCTCACCCTGCCGCGCCGCGAGCGCCATATCCTGGAGTATCTCGCTAAGAACCGCTCCCGGCGTGTGACGAAGACGCAGATCTTCAACGCCATTTACGGCGTTTTCAACGACGGCGTCGACGAGACGGTCGTGGAAGGCCATATCAGCAAGCTTCGCAAGAAGCTGCGCATGCGTCTCGGCCACGAGGTCATCGACGCCAAGCGCTACCTCGGCTACCAGTTCGTCGGCTGATTTCGGGCCGGCGAGCCCGGCCCTGCTAGTCCAGCGACAGGCCGATGCGCGCCGCCTGTCTTTCCACGAAGGCCTTCATGCGGGTCCTGCCCGCTTCGGTGAGCCGCACGATGATGCGGCGCCGATCCGCCTCGTCGGGAAAGCGCTCCACGAGCCCGGCTTCCTGAAGATCGTCGATGCGCCGCAGCGCCGTCGTCGTCGATACGCCCGAGGCCAGACACAGGCTCGTCACCGATACCCAGCGCCCGCTCGCCTCCGCGACCGCCAGATCGAGCAGCATCTCCCAGGCGGGATCGGAAAAGAGATCGGCCTTGAAGATGGCCTCGCGGTCCACCCGGGCCGCGACCAGAGCCTTCAGGTAATCCGGCTGAGATGCGGCCGCCGTATCGACGCGGCCGGCATCCTCCACCAGCGCGAAGGCGCGCTTGACGGCGGCGGCCACCTCCTCGGGCAGGACCGGTTTTTGCAGGAAATCGACCGCGTTCAGGCGCAGGGCCGCGACCGCACGGTCAAGCGAGGCGTTGCCCGTGACGACGATGGCCGAGAGCGGCGTCTTGCGGCGTCTTGCGGCCAGCTTCTGCAGCAGCTCGATGCCGTCGATCTGCGGCATCTGCAGGTCCGTGACCATCACCTGCAACTCGGGATGGCGCTGGACGATATCGAGCGCCTCCCGCCCCGTGCCGGCGCGCAGGGAAGGCAGGCCCAGTGCATCGAGCCCTTCGCCGAGTTCCTCGAGAATGTCCGGGTCGTCGTCGACGATCAGCAGACGTGGTGCGAGCTTGCCGTCTCCGGCGCCTTCTTCGGCCTCGAAGCGTGCTCGTGTCGGCTGGTCGGTTTCGCTCATCTACGACTCATTGCTTAGCCGGCATATTGCCTTACTCGACTGGCGTGCGCAAAGCTTGGGCACCGGCATAACCAGCTAGGGCGCCTTTTGCAAAAAGGGAGCCTCCGTCTGCGCCTGTGGGACAGGCGTTGGGTGGCGATCGGGCCGCCCGCCCAACATCTGCCTGCGTCCCGGTTTCAGGCCGGCTGCGCCGCCACGCGTTCGGCATAGCGCTCGAGATCGGCGAGGATGTCGAACGGGTCGGCGGGCTTGAAATAAAGGAGGTCGGCGCCAAGGTTGTCGCCCACCGCCGGGTCGGCCGCATGGCCCGTGATCAGGGCGCAGACGCCGGGCCGAAGGGCAGGGGGAAGGGTGCGCGCGAAGGCGATGAGTTCGGTGCCGTCTTCTTCCTTCAGTCTGAGATCGGTGAGAAGACAGAGCGGCGCGAAGCCGCGCGACAGGATCGCCCGCACATCCTTGGCCGTGCCGCAGACGCTGACGCGCCAGCCGTGCGACTGGAAGAACTCCCCGATCTCGTTGGCAAGCTCGAGCTCGTCGTCGCAGATCACGATGGAGCGATCCCGATTCAAGCCGCCTCCTCGACGGACATGCGCGCCATCGCCACGGGAAGTCGGACGGTAAAGCGGGCGCCCGAGCCGACATTCTGGGCAATGATGTCGCCGTTCATGTCGCGCACGATGTTGCGCGAGACGGAAAGCCCAAGACCTGTTCCCTTGCCGGCCGGCTTGGTGGTGGCGAAAGGCTCGAAGAGCCGGTTCATCACGGCGGGATTTATTCCCCCCGCATTGTCCTCGACCTGTATCGCCACGTTGTTCCCTTCAAGCACGGTCCGCACAGTCACGATCGGGTCGCCGAGGTTACTCTGACGACTCTCGCAAGCGTCACGAGCATTGACCAGAAGATTGACGATAACTTGTTCAAACATCGTTTGTTCCCCTACGACATTCAGGTCGAGGGGTAGGTCGACGTCGATATCGAGGCGCAGGCCGGCGGCCCGGTACTGCTCGGCGACGAAGCTGATGGCGAGGCCGATCGCCTCCTTCAGCACGAAGGGTTCCTGGATGGAGGAGCCCATCCTGCCGTAACGGCGGACCTGATCGGTGATCCGCTTGACGCGCTCCACCTGATCGGAAATGCGCGTCAGCTTGGCGTTCAGCGCTTCTCCCACCTCGCCGTTCTCGTATAGGCGCTTGGCGTTGGTGACCGCCATGCGGATGACGGCGAGCGGCTGGTTCGCCTCGTGGGCGATCGCCGTCGCCATCTCGCCGAGCGTGGCGAGCTTGGCGGCCTGCATCACCTGCAGCTCCGCGTCGCGGATCTTGGTGACGTCGGCAAGGGCGAGAAGGCGCTGGGTGCGGCCTTCCCAGGTCACGTCGTAGAAGGAGCCGCGCAGCGAGCTGATGAGGCCGTCCGGGCGAGAGAAGGCGAGATTGACCGCCACCGCGCTCTGGCCCGGAACCTCCTTGCCGCTGTCGAGGGCGGCCGAGATGAGGCGCTGCCATGCCGGATGGTGAGGGGAGGGGTCGATGAGCTCGGCCGCATGCTTGTTGACGAAGCTCACCCTCTGCACGACCGGATCGAAGATGACGATCACGCTCGGCATCGATTCAATGGCGGCTCGGAAGTTGGATTCGACGACGGCCTGGGCACGTCTGGCGGCCAGCACGTCGTCGAGGCGGTCGCGATCGCGCTGCGCCTGCAGGCGCAGGAGCGCGATGAGGCCGCTGCCGCTCAAAAACATCAGAAGGAGCGGCATCATGGTGACGCCGCCCGCGAGCTCGCGCTCGCGCGCATAAACCGCCTCGTTGTAGACGACGGAGCGCTCGAGGATCTTCTGCAGGGTTTCCCCCAGCGGCGCGAGCTCGGCGCGCCAGGAGGAAAGCATCCTCTTGGCGGCGAAATCGGGGGGCAAAGGCTGTTCGAGGCGAGCCAGAAAGCCCGATATGGTCGCCTCGTAGGGCCTTAATTCGCCGACATAGGCCTCTATGCCGGGCAGGGCCTTGCCGTCCTGCGAGCCGTAGAGCGCGCCGATGCGCGAATAAAGGAGCTCCAGGCGCAGGCTGAGCCGGTCGACGATGTCCTCCGGAAGACTTTCGCGGCCTAGGTCGAGCGTCGCGCTTGTCTTCACGTATTCCAGCTGCGCCTGATAGGCGACCCAGCCGGAGGTGCGGATGCTGGTGGCCAGCAGCTGGCGCTGGCGGTCCTGTGCGACATAGAGCATGCCCGTCGCGACGAAGAGCCCGACCGTGGTGAGGATGAGCGCCGCGGTGAAGATCCGGCGCGACAGGCGTGCCCGTCTCGGGGTCATGGAGCGGAATGCCCTCCGCCTGCGGCGCGAGCGCGACCGGACGGCCGGGCGCGCGGCTTCGTCGATTCCTTGCAGATCGGCTGCGGTGGTCTCATGGCTCATCTCCGCGCCCGCCGGATCGTCAGGGCGCGGACAGGCCTTGCCAGCGACGTTTCGAGGCGCGTGGCTGACGCGGGCTCGGCATGCCGGGCGTTGGCGCTCCGGGCGAGATCCGTTTTCGGGCAGGCGACTGTTGAAAAAAGCCGCACGTCTCTTCCACCGGCTTCCAAGAAGACGGTTAATCGATTTAATACGTCATATTTAACAATCGGTTAATCGCTAGACTTCGTGTAAAGTCAAGGTTCTTCGGCGGTTGGGAAAAGAAACGGGGCCCCGCCGGATGGCGGGACCCCACAAGAGCGCTGAAATCTGGCAGGCCGCGTGCCTATTGCGCGTGGCTGGCCCAGAATTCCTGAACGGTCACCTTGCCGTCCTTGTTGAAATCGGCCGCGGTGAAGCGCGCGGCACCGGAGGTCTTGAATTCCTCCATCGTGACGACGCCGTCGCCGTTCATGTCGGCATCGGCCCAGCGGGCGCCCTTGCGGCTCGCCGCCCGCATGCCCTTGCCGCCACCCGGCCCGAAGCTGACGGACATGAATTCCGTCTTGGTCAGCTTGCCGTCGCCATCGCCATCCATGGCCGAGAAGGCCATCTCCTGCCAGCCGGCGGCCTCGTCAGGCGAAAGGACGCCGTCGCCGTTGGTGTCCATCTGCTGGAGGCGCTGATAGGCACCGGGTCCGGCGCCCATGCCGCCTCCCATTCCCGCGCCCATGCCGCGCCCCTGGCCCTGCTGGGCGGTGGCGCCGACAGCGCCGATTGCGAGCGCCAGAGCCGCGATCGCGGCCGTGGCGGCAAGTCTTGTCCTACGTCGTGCGAGACAGGTCTTCATGTCGATCTCCATCTCTTCAGGTCACCCCAATGGTGAATCCTATCATTTTCTGTCCGACCCGAAATTGACGCCGATCAACGGCGTCGCTTTGTTCGATGTGTCCCGCTCTTTTTAATTGTTATTACAGTCATGATTACTTGTGCAGTCCGGGCCGCCGGCGGCGGCCCGCAATTGGCGGATCAGCGCCCCGGCTGCAGCATGCGCAGCGATTTGGGCTGGGTGATCCAGAGCTTCAGCGCGCCGAGCACGTGCAGCACGAAGAGGATCATGATCGCCTTGGCGGCCAGGCCGTGAACCCCCTCGGCGAATTCATGCAGTCCCTCGCTCTCGCCGATCGGGCCGGGAATGGTGAAGGCGCCGAAGACCGGGATTTCGTGGCCGCCCGACCAGACCATCAGCGGACCGCTGACGACGAGCAGGGTGAGGGCCAGGAGCAGGCCCCATTGCACGATGGCCGCGACGGCCTTGAGGGCGGGTGCCTCGTCGGGCCGCTCGGGCCGCGTCGTCGTCAGCCGCCAGACGATGCGGCCGATCAGGACGACGAAGAGGGTGACCGCGACGCCCATGTGGAGCTGCAGGGCAGCTGCCTTTTCCGGGCCGCGGGGAAGATCTTCCAGCTGGTTTCCGAGGAGCCAGATGGCAATGATGGCGGCAGCCGCCAGCCAGTGGATCGCCACCGAGAAGGGGCTGTATCCGCGGCTTGTGTCTGAGATTTGCATGGACGCATCTCCGAAATGGAATGTGACGTCCGTCTTATGCTCGCGGCCCGCGGCTTCGCCCAATGAAGGTTTGGTAATGCAGCCATGCTGCGGCATAAGGCGCTAGCGAGGGAACGGCGGCGAACTCCGCCCGTTCTGCCGAGAGTCACGCCCTACTTCCGGAGACCTGCCCATGGCCGCTGCGCCACTTTACCACGCCCATCCCTCGATGTTCCGCTCCAGCCCGCTGCTCTTTCTGGTCTGTGTGGTGACGATCCCGGTCGGGGTGGGGCTGATCGCGCTCGTCCTGTGGTGGATCAAGGCGCGCACCGAGGAACTGACGATCACCGAGGACGAGGTGCACTACCGCGTCGGGCTCTTCTCCAAGGAGACGCGCGAGATGAAGCGGACCGCCATCCGCTCGGTGAATGTCGACCAGTCCTTCTTCGACCGCATCTTCGGCGCGGCGAAGGTGACGATCTATTCGGCCGGCGACGAGCCGGAGATCATGGTGAGCGGCATGCCCGACCCGGCCCGCCTGCGCGAGCTTCTGTAGGAAGCGCTGGCAGGGGGCGCGGGGGAAGTTCTATTGGCGCGTCACCCGCGTATTCACCGAGGAAAGGGCGCATCCGCCTTGGATATCCCCCGCATCTTCAGCATCAGCGAAAGCGCCCACCGGATCCATAATCCGTTCGCGCCCGAAAAGCTCGCCACTCTCGGCACCGCGCTCCGCCTGAAACCGGACACGCTTGTCCTCGACCTCGGCAGCGGTTCGGGGGAGATGCTCTGCACCTGGGCGCGCGATCACGCGGTCCGCGGCACGGGCATCGACAAGAGCCCGTTGTTCACGCGGCAGGCCAGAGAGCGCGCAGAAGCGCTCGGGGTCTCCGACCGGGTCGCCTTCATCCATGGCGATGCTGCCGGGCATGTGGCGGACGAGAAGGTCGACGTCGCGGCCTGTATCGGCGCCACGTGGATCGGCGGGGGCGTTCCCGGCACCGTCGCGCTTCTTTCAAAAAGCCTCCGCCGCGGAGGCATCATCCTCATCGGCGAGCCGTACTGGCTGCAGATGCCGCCGACGGAAGAGGTCGCCAAGGGATGCGATGCCGGCGCGCGTTCCGACTTCTGCCTGCTTCCGGAGCTCCTCGCCACTTTCCGCACCCTTGGCTACGACGTCGTGGAAATGGTGCTGGCGAACAAGGACGACTGGGACAGGTACGAGGCGGCCAAGTGGCTGACGATGCGCCTGTGGCTCGACGAGAACCCTGAGGACGAGCTCGCGCAGGACGTCCGGGCGCGCCTTGCCTCCGAGCCCGCACGCTACGCCACCTATACGCGCGAATATCTGGGCTGGGGCGTCTTCGCCCTGATGGCGCGTTAAGCAGCAGGCGCCGCCGGCCGATGGCCGATGACGGTCGCTCCGCCGAGTATGCGGTAAAGCGAGCCTGCAACGCCTCTTCCCGCGTCCGTCCGACTGGCATGCCCTTGGGGGCTGGCTGCGGGCCTTGAAGGGCGGCTCAGAGCGAGGCGGCGACGCGCGGCATGGGCACGCTCCGGCGCGGGACGCAGTCGCGACAGCGACAGCCAGAGCCTTTTCTCGCGCGGGATCACCGGCGGGACGGTGAGCGCCTGCGCGCGCTCGGCGATGCGGCGGGCGTTCTCGGCCTGGGCGGCCAGCGAAAGGATCGGGGACATGGTGTTTCTCCTGGTTTGGCTACCAGGTGAGTGGCCCGTGCCTCGAAAAAGGTTCACGCCGGCTCGAGGCATACGCCCCGGCCGGGGAGGAGGGGCGGTCCCCGGTCTTGGACCGGGTGGCCTGTCTGGCGTCTACTTGCGCGGTGCGGCCGTGGCGGGGCCTGCCGGGCCCGCCCGCTGGACGACCGGGGGCACGGAAAGCGCATGGTCGCGCTCTGCAAGGGAACGAAGGTGGCTCGCCTCTTCGGCGATGGGGGGAACGGAGGGCATCGGTCTGTCTCCCAGCTCTACTCTCCGTGATTACGCTGCAGCCGCGAAAAAGTTCATTTGCACCGCACAATCGGTTCAATATCCCGTCTCGCCGCGCATGCCCGGCGACATCGGGTCGTCGTCGCCGGCGCCGCTCGCCTGGTCGAGCCAGGCGCGGACATGCTCGGCCGTGTAGGCCGGGCCGGCGAGTTCGCCCTTGTCGATATGGTGGGTGACGTCATCGTAGAGGAGCTCGTGCGTCGTGCCGGAGAAGGCGGCCGCATCGGCGCCGTCGGTGGTGCCGATCTGGTAGTTCGGGTCGAGGCCGTGACCGGAGCGGGCAAGGCGGAGCTCAAGCGTATCGGCGGCCGCGCCCAGCACCTTCGCGGCATAGGGGAAATTGCGCAAGATGCCGGTCAGCCAGGCTTCGGGATGATGGATGTCGCCGACCTCGGCGATGTGAAAGGCGGTCATGGTTCTCGTCCTGAAAATCTTCGGGTGTCCGTGCTGGCCAATGGGCGAGGGGCTTGCGGAGTTCCGCGGCCCGGCGGTGCTTTTCGGCCCCATCCGCCTTGGCCTTTGCCGCCGGCCGTGCCAACACGGTTGCCTTGCCGCGAAAGAGCCTGGGCCGCGAAAGAACATGGAAAGAGCGCATGAGCCGTCTTGAATCCGCCATCAACCGCCTCACCGCCCAGAAGGCGCTTCTGGAGCACGTGGCGGGGCTGATCGGCGAGGCGTCCGGCACGGTGTTCGAGCTTGGCCTCGGCAACGGGCGCACCTTCGACCATCTGCGCCAGATCTTTCCCACACGCGAGATCTTCGCCTTCGACCGGGCGATCCGGGCCCATGCCGGCTGCATCCCCGATGCCGAGCACATGATCGTCGGCGACATGCGCGACACGCTCCGGCTCTGCCATCCGCGCATCCCGGCTCCGCCGGTACTGGTGCATGTCGATATGGGAGCGGGCGATGCGACCGCCGACCTTGCGACGCGCGAATGGATCTCGCCGCTCGTTGCCGGCTGGACGGCCGTGGGCGGCTACGTCGTCACCGACCGGCCGCTGGAGCTGCCGGGCTACGCGGAAGTTGCGCGTCCGGCCGGGGTGCCCGCCTCGCCGCACCTGATCTACCGGCGCGGCTGACAGGCACGAAAAAGCCCCGGCGGCGGGCCGGGGCTTTCTCTCGCCCCGGTCGGGGTGAGCCGACCGGGAGAAGGCGAAGGTCTACGCCGCCTTCTTGTTGAGCTTGTTCTCGCCGAGATTGGTGAGCTTGGCGTTGGCCGCCTTCTCTTCCTCCAGGATGGCGCGCAGATGCGTGCCGGCCTCGTCGAGGCCGAGCAGCTCGCCCCAGGCGAGGAGCGTGCCGTAGCGGGCGATCTCGTAATGCTCGACGGCCTGGGCGGCGGCGATCATGCCGGCGTCGCGGGTGTCGGCATCCTTGATCTCGCCGATCAGCTCTTCGGTCTCCTCGATGATGCCCTCGATGGCCGGGCATTCCTCGCCCTCGGCCTTCTCGCCGAGGATCTTGAAGACCTCCTTCAGGTGGGTGATCTGGCCCTTGGTCTCGTCCAGATGGGCCTCGAACAGCTTCTTCAGCTCCGCGCTCTTGGCCTTGCTGGCCATCTTCGGCAGCGCCTTCTGGATCTGGTTCTCGGCGAAGTAGATGTCCTTCAGGGTGTGAAGGTAGAGATCCTTGAGGTTTTCAATCGACATGCGTGTCTCCGGTGTTGCGTCTGGCTTGTGACGCAAAACCGGAAGCGGGCCGCCGGCGTTCCGGTATGGCGGGGAGAATTACCTTAGCCAGCATCGCGATGCCGGCGCTGCATGGCTTGCCCGGCAGCCCCGCTCAGGCGGCGTTGGCCGGGGCGCGTTGGGCCTTTTCGACGATCTCGCGGTTGCGCTTGTTCTGCGCCACCCAGGCCTCGCCGCCCCTGGTGCCCTGGATCATCTCCAGATCGTCGAGCGAGTCGCCGAAATCGGGCTCGATCGCCCGGTCGGTGTAGCTGCGCCGGCCGGGATTGCGCTTCACCTCGCGGTAGATGAGGTAGAAGGAGAGGATGTTCGCCGCATATTGCAGCTGCTTCCACGCCGTCTCCGCGGCAAAGCGCGGATAGAAGACGAAGGGGCTCTCGACCGGCAGCGAGGAGCGGCGGTCGAGCCGGTACTTCTTGCGGAAGAAGCCGCCCTCCAGCGGATGCACGCCCTCGATCTTCACCGTCAGGTAGAACCAGGCGATGAGGAAGAGCTTGTTGCCGGGCCGGCCGCGTCTGTGGGCGGCGGCGCGGCGCAGGATCGTCTTCAGGTGGTCGCGCGAATAATAGCTCTTCCAGGCCTCCTGGTAGACCTCGTCCCATTCCTTGTCGCTCATCTTCGCATGATGCGTGACGCGGTGGTCGAGGTCGTACTTGTTGAGGTCGGGATCCATCCATTCGCCGCGAGCGAGCATGTTCTTGTGGTCTTCGGAGCCCGGCAGGGGCGTCAGGTTGAAGAACTCCAGAAGCTCCAGCGGCAGTTCGCGCTTGATGATCTCGATATCGCGCAGGATCGATTCCTTGGTGTCGCCCGGAAAGCCGAGGATGTAGCCGGCATAGGTGGTGGCGCCGTGGTCGCGCCATTTCTGCAGCATCAGCCGGTACTCGGTGATCTTGTTCTGCCGCTTCTTGGCGGCCATCAGATTGTCCGGGTTGATGTTCTCCAGGCCGATGAAGACGCGCGTGGCGCCGGCCCGCGTCGCCTTCTCGATGAAGTTCTCGATCTTGTGGCAGAGCGTGTCGACCTGGATGGCGAACTTGATGTCGAGGCCTTCGCCCTCGCGCAGCGCGATCAGCCGGTCGAAGAAGGATTCCCAGTGGCGGTTGCGGGCGAAATTGTCGTCGGTGATGAAGAAGCGGTCGATGCCCTGGGCGACGTTCTCGCGGATGATCGTCTCAAGGTCGTCGGCGGTGCGGAAGCGGCTCTTCCTGCCCTGCACGTTGATGATGGTGCAGAAGGAGCACTGGAAGGGGCAGCCGCGGCCGAGATCGAAAGAGGTATGGTGCCCGGCCGTGTGCACCAGATGCTTGCGCGGCAGGATCGGCGAGGGCGCGTTGCCGATATCCGGCAGGTCGTCCATGTAGTTGTAGAGCGGCTTCAGCTCGTCGTTCCAGGCGTCCTTCAGGACGATGTCGAGCCGGTTCTCCTCCGCCTCGCCGGCGAAGATGGAGATCCCGAGATCCATCGCTTCCTGGAGCTCCGGCGGCAGCTCGGCAAGCATCGACAGGCAGCCGGAAACGTGGAAACCGCCGATGCAGACGGGGATGCCGGCTGCGCGGAACTTTCTGGCGATGTCGACGGCGCGGGGAAACTGGTTCGACTGCACGCCGACGAGACCGATCAGGGCCTTGCCGCCGGCCGCTTTCAATTCGCGGATGATTTTGTCGGGAAAGACCCGCCGGTTGGTCTCGTCATAGGTGGAAAGGCGGATATCGACGCCGGTGCCGAGAATCTCGCGGCGCCTTGCATCCTCGGCAAGGCCGTTGAGGCAGGCGAGCGTGTTGGAGGGGATGGCCGAGCGCACCCACTGGATCGGGTAGCCGTCGTCATCGTAATGCGTCGGCTTGATCATGACGAAATGAAAAACGTTATCGTTCGCCGGCATGATGTTCATGTTCCCCGATTGTCGGCGGAGGCTTTCTTCTAAAGCAAATCCGGCCCTGTTGAAAGGCGAGGGCAGCAACGAAGCCGCCAGTTCTTTCAAAGGCATGCGCCCGATCTATCCGGGGAGGAGGAGAGGAGGCGAGGTTGCCGTCAGCCGGGCGCGCCGTAGCGGGCGGCAAATTCCTCCATCAGCGGGCCGAACGCGCTCATTTCGGGAAATTTCTCGAAGCTGTGCACGGCCCCCGTTTTCGCCCAGGCAAAGGCCTCGCTCACATAGGTCTCGATGAAGGGCTCGAACCAGCCGGTCTCGTCGAACATCGTCGGGCGCACATTGACGATGAAGTCGATTCCCTCCGGCCTGGTGAAGAGCCAGCTCATGCAATGTGGGCAGCAGAAGTGCTGACTGGCCCCGTGCAGGCCGCCGATGACAGGTTCGCCGTCGACGATCCGGAAGACCTCGCTTGGAATTGCGGCGCTGAGGGAGTAGGCGCTGGAGGACATCTTCTGGCAGCCCCGGCAATGGCAGGCCGCCGTCATCAGGGGCGGCGCGCTGATCTGGAACCGGATTTTTCCGCACCTGCAGCTGCCTTCCGCCGGCAGAACGAGATCGCGCATGCCTTCCTCCCTGTTTCCTGGTCGCTGTTCGGTATCGAACGGGCTTCAGAGGGTAGATTTGATTGTGGCGGCCTCATGCTGACGATGGGCGGGCTTCTCGTCGTGCTCGCCGGCGGCTTTGCCGGCGGCTTCGTCACCGGCCTCGCCGGCTTCGGCACGGGGCTGGTCGCGCTCGGCTTCTGGCTGCATGTGATCGAGCCGGCGCCGGCCGCAACGCTCGTCGCCATCTGCTCGGTGGCGGCGCAGGCGCAGACCCTGCCGACGATCTGGCACGCCGTCGACCGGCGGCGCGTCTGGCCGATGCTCGCCGCCGGGCTTCTCGGCGTGCCGCTCGGCACCCTGCTCCTGACGCGCGTCGACATCGATATTTTCCGCACCTGCATCGGCGTCTTTCTCATCGCCTTTTCGGCCTGGATGCTCTTCGGGCGGGTCAACATGCAGCTGCGATGGGGCGGCCGGCCCGCCGACGCCGTGGCGGGCTTTGCCGGCGGCATCATGGGCGGCCTTGCTGGCCTTTCCGCGCCGATCCCGACGGTCTGGGCGACGCTGCGCGGCTGGGGAAGGGACGAGCGTCGCAGCGTCTTCCAGACCTTCAACCTGACGATCCTGGCGGCCGTCGTCGCCTGGCACTTCCTCTCCGGCCTGTCGTCCGACGGGCTCGGCGTGTTGGTGCTCACGGCGCTTCCCGGCACCTTCGCGGGCGCCTTCCTCGGCGCGAGGACCTATCGCCGGCTCTCCGACCGGCGCTTCCACGCGCTGGTGCTGGTGCTTCTGGCGGTTTCGGGCGTCACGCTGGTGGTCACCAGCTGAAGGCAGGGCAGAGCATTTCGGGTCCGCGCAGATCCGCCGGCCGCCCGGCTCATCGCATCAGGACGACCGGGCATCGGCAGGTGCGGATCATCTCGGTGGTGGTGGAGCCGATCACCATCGTGCGGATGCGCGAATGGCCGTAGGCGCCCATCACCAGAAGATCGATCTCGCCGCTCTCGACCATCTCGCCGAGCGCCTCCTCGGGCGCGCCCTTGAGCACGCGCGCTTCGGCCGCGTGGCCGCCGGAATTGAGCGTGGCGCGCGCGTTCTCGAGGGCGCGGGTGAGCTCGGCATTCTCCGATCCGGCGGTCGCGACAATGACCTCGAGCCCGGTAAAGAGCGGATCGCGCGCCACGTATTCGACCGCCTTCATCGCCGAGACGCCGCCGTCATAGGCGATCAGCAGGCGCTTGATCGGCTTGAAGGCGCGGTTCGCCACGAAGATCGGCTTGTGGCTGGCGCGCACGATCCGCTCGAAGTTCGAGCCCAGATGCGGCTTGTCGAGACCTGCGGCCTCGCCGCGCTTGCCGATCAGGATCATCTCGGCCGGGCCTTCCTTGGCCTCGACCGTGGCGACGATGTCGTCGTGGCGCAGCCGGGTGATGACGTCGGCCACGCCTTCGGCCTCGATCAGCGCCTTGGCGTCCTCCAGGATGGCACGGCCATGGGCCTGGGCGAGCTTGGCGTGGTGCTCGTCGAGGGCGCTCAGCTTTTTCAGAAGGTTCGTGCGCGCCCCCAGCCGGATCGAGCCGGAAAGGTCCCGCTGGCCCGGGGCGCGGCGCGGATCGAGCACGTGGTAGAGCTTGACCTGCGCCCCCGTGCGCCGGGCGATCCAGGCGGCGTGGCGGCAGACGCTTTCGGAATAGGCCGATCCATCGACCAGCGCCATCAGGATTGCGGGCATTTTCTGTTCCCCCTCAGTGGTCCATCCCCCTAGTGGTCCATCAAGGTGTCGATGGCGCCTGGCTTGTCGTGCACGGCGAGGCGGTCGACGATGGTCTCGGAGGCCGCGTTCATGCCCTTGATCTCCACCGTCGCGCCCTCGCGGCGGAACCTGAGCACGGCCATGTCGAGCGCCGCAACGGACGAGACGTCCCAGATATGGGCGCGGCTGACATCGATGGTGACGTGCTCCAGCGCCTCCTTGAAGTCGAACGCCTTCATGAAATCCTCGGTCGAGGCGAAGAAGAGCTGGCCGGCGACGACGTAGGTCCGCTGGCGGCCGTCGGGCGAGATTTCCGAGCTCACATGGAAGAGCTGGGCGATCTTGGCCGAGAAGAAGATGCCGGAGAGCAGGACGCCCACCAGCACCCCGATGGCGAGGTTGTGCGTGTAGACGACGAAGAACACCGTCGCCAGCATCACGATCGAGGAGGAGCGCGGATGCTCGCGCAGGTTCCGGATGGAGGACCAGGAGAAGGTACCGATCGACACCATGATCATGATCGCCACCAGGGCGGGCATCGGGATCTGCGCCACCAGGTCTCCCAGCGCCACGATCATGAACAGGAGGAACATGCCCGCCGCGAAAGTCGACAGCCGCCCGCGTCCGCCCGATTTCACGTTGATCATCGATTGGCCGATCATGGCGCAGCCCGCCATGCCGCCGATGAAGCCGGTCGCGGTATTGGCAAGGCCCTGTCCGATGCATTCCTGGTTGCGGTTCGAGGGGGTGTCGGTCAGGTCGTCGACAATGGTCTGGGTCATCAGGCTTTCCAGGAGCCCGACCGCCGCCACCGCCGCCGAATAGGGCAGGATGATCTGCAGCGTCTCAAAATTGAGGGGGATGTCCGGGATCAGGAAGACGGGCAGCGAGTCGGGCAGTTCCCCCATGTCGCCGACGGTGCGCACGTCGAGCCCCAGCGCGATCGCCGCCGAGGTCAGCACGACGATGGTCACCAGCGGCGAGGGGATGGCGGTGGTCAGGAGCGGGAACAGGTAGATGATCGCAAGCCCTGCGGCGACCATCGCATAGGTCACCCAGGTCACGCCGATCAGTTCGGGGACCTGCGCCATGAAGATCAGGATCGCCAGCGCGTTGACGAAGCCGGTGATGACCGAGCGCGAGACGAAGCGCATCAGGTATCCGAGCCTGGCGAGGCCGGCGGCGATCTGGATCAGCCCGGCCAGCACGGTCGCGGCCAGCAGATACTCAAGCCCGTGCTCCTTCACCAGCGTCACCATCAGCACGGCCGTGGCCGCCGTCGCCGCCGAGATCATGCCCGGCCGCCCGCCGGTGATGGCCACGATTACCGCGATCGAGAAGGAGGCGTAGAGGCCGACCTTCGGGTCGACGCCGGCGATGATGGAAAAGGCGATGGCCTCGGGGATCAGCGCAAGCGCCACCACCAGCCCGGCGAGGATGTCGCCGCGCAGGTTTCCGGTCCACTGGTCGCGATAGGCGTAAAGGGCTTTCATGGTCAGTCCGATGGTGAGACGTCGCTGCACCTGTCGGCGCGCGCCTTCCGGATGTGCGATATTGCGGAGAATGGCCGCCCGAAGGGGGCATCCAGGCATGGCCGGACGCATCCCGAAGCGGGCAGGTCGCCCTAAGGGGCACAGATTTTCGGCGGAGGCAAACGGGCCTTTCGGTGGAGGCGGGCCGCAAGGCGCCGATGGGGAGACATCGCGTCCCTTGTGAGGGGGGCGGTTTCGAGCTAGCGAATTGCCGGCGGCGGGCCGCCGCCCCGCAGGAGGCTTCCGGCAATGTTCGTCCTCATTCTCGGCCTCATCCTTTTCCTCGGCGCGCATTCGGTACGCATCTGGGGCGAGGATTTTCGCGAGCGCCTGATCGCCGAGCGCGGCGAAGGGGTGTGGAAGGGCATCTACTCGCTTGCCTCCATCCTCGGCTTCCTGCTCATCGTCTGGGGCTACGGCATGGCGCGCCAGGCGCCGGTCGTCATCTGGGATCCGCCGGTCTGGACGCGCCATGTCGGCATTCTCCTCAACGCCGCGGCCTTCGCGCTCGTGGCGCTCAACGGATCGCGCGGCCCGGTCCGGGCCGCCGTCGGCCATCCGATGGTGCTCGGCGTCAAGGTGTGGGCCTTCGCCCATCTTCTGGCCAACGGCACCCTCGCCGACATCTTCCTGTTCGGCTCGTTCCTCGTCTGGGCGATCGCCGACTATGCCGCCGCGCGCCGGCGCGACAGGCGCGCCGGCGTCGTGCGCATGGCCGGGCCGTGGCGGCCGGAGCTCATCCGCATGGGCATCGGGCTTGCGCTCTGGCTTGCCTTCCTGCTCTTCCTGCACAAATGGCTGATCGGCGTCTCGCCGCTCGGCTAAGGTTCGGTGCCCGTTCGCCGGCATTTCGCCGGCCGGTAAGAGAGCGAAAGCTCCTGGGAGGAATTTTGTCCGTTCAAAACAAGCTTCGCCGGCTGACGGCGGTCGATATCGCCAAGCGCAAGGGCGGCGAGAAGGTCGTCTCGCTCACCGCCTACCATGCGCATACGGCCGGCATCGTCGATCAGTACGTCGACTTTATCCTCGTCGGCGATTCGCTCGGCAACGTCATGCACGGGCTGGAGACGACCGTGCCGGTGACGCTGGAGATGATGATCCTGCAGGGGCTTGCCGTGATGCGCGGCTCCAGCCGGGCCCTCGTCGTCGTCGATATGCCCTTCGGCTCCTACGAGGAGAGCCCGCAGCAGGCCTTCCACAACGCCGCGCGCATTCTCAAGGAGACCGGCGCCGGGGCGGTGAAGCTCGAAGGCGGCAAGCACATGGCCGAGACCGTCGCCTTCATGACGCGGCGCGGCGTGCCGGTGATGGGCCATGTCGGGCTGACGCCGCAATCGGTGAACACGATGGGCGGCTTCCGGGTGCAGGGGCGGTCGGAGGAGGGGCAGAAGGCGCTGGAGGAGGACGCCATGGCGATCTCCGAGGCGGGCGCCTTCGCCATCGTCATGGAAGGCATCGTGGAACCGGTGGCGCGGCGCATCACCGAGGCGGTGCCGGCGGTGACCATCGGCATCGGCGCCTCGCCGGCCTGCGACGGTCAGGTGCTCGTCCTTGAAGACATGCTCGGCCTCAACGAATGGGTGCCGAAATTCGTCCGGAAGTTCGGCTCGCTGCGCGCCCATATCGAGGAGGCGGTCGCCGCCTATGCCGAGGCGGTGCGCGAGGAGAGCTTTCCGGGGCCGGAGCATGTCTACGGAGAAAAGCCGAAATAGGCGGCAAGACCGCGCCGAGCCACGCATTGCGCGGGAAGGGCAAACTGGATAGGTTCCGCCCGCCCTGGCAAGCCCAGTCCAAACCCGCCGCGCCCCGAGGCCGCGGGAAAAAGAATCCTAAGAGGCGATGACCCAAGACGACCGCACGTCCGATCCCTTCATCCGCGAGGTGGACGAAGAGCTGCGCCGCGAGCAGCTGAAGAGCCTGTGGGACCGCTTCGGGCTCCTCATCATCGCCGTATGCGTCCTGGTTGTCGTGATCACCGGCGGCTATCGCGGCTATGTCTGGTGGCAGGCCAAGCAGGCGAGCGAGACCGGCGACCGCTATCTCACCGCGCTGGAGAGCATCGAGAAGGGCAATGTCGAGGAAGGCCGCGCCACGCTCGACAAGCTCGCCAGCGAGGGGGGCGGCTACGGCATGCTCGCCCGTCTTCGCGAGGCCGAGCTCGCCGCTTCCGGCGAGGACCGTTCGGCGGCTCTGAAAGCTTTCGACGACATCGCCAGCGACGGCTCCGTGCCCTCCGTGATGCGCGATCTCGCCCATGTGCGCGGCGCTTTGATCGCGCTCGATGCGGGCGACCTCGACGGGGCGGAGAGCCGGGTGGAGGGCCTCGACGAGGCCGGCAATCCCTGGCGCTATTCGGCCCGCGAGATTCTCGGCCTGGTCGCCTATCAGCGCGGCGATCTGGAAGCGGCCCGCGAGCGCTTCATCTCCATCGGCGAGGACGCGCAGGCTCCTCAGGGGTTGCGCTCGCGCGCCGGGCTGATGATCGCCGTGATCGACGGCCAGGCGGAAACGCCGGCAGCGGGCGAGGCGGGCACGGCAAGCGACAGCGGTACGGCCGGCGCGGGCGAGCCGAATTCGGCCGGCGAAGCCGCATCCGACACAGAAATGACGCAATAAGGCCCTTTGGAGCCGGCAAGGACAGCGGGCGGAGCTCATGACAAGGCAGACGAAAATCTGGGTGCGGCTGGCGAGCCTTGCGGCACTGGCGGCGCTCGTATCGGGCTGCAGCTCGCTCGGCGCCATCAACCCGTTCGGCTCCAGGGAAGAGATCCTCCCCGGCGAACGGCACGAGGTTCTCGTCGTCGACGAGGCGAATCGCGCCGAGGGTTCGGTGGCGATCGGCGCGGCGACGAGCAGCGACTGGCCGCAGCCGGGCGGCAACGCCGCCAATGCGCCGGGCAACGTGGCTCTCGCCGGCAACGCTTCGGCGACGGCCTTCCGGGCTCGCGTCTTCGGCTCCGGCAAGCGCAATGCGCGCTCCTCCGCGCCGCCCATCATCTCCGGCGGGCGCATCTACGCCTATGACGCCGACGGCACGGTGACGGCGCTCTCCACCGGCGGCGGCAAGGCATGGGCCGTGGCGCTGAAGCCGGAGGGAGAGAAGAGCCGCTCCCCGGGCGGCGGCGTCACCTCGGCGGACAACGTCGTCCTCGTCGCCACCGGCTATGGCGAGCTCGTCGCTCTCAATCCGAGCAATGGCGGGCGCGTATGGACCTACGACCTCAAGGCGCCGGCGCGCTCTGCGCCGACGGCAGCCGGGGGCAAGGTCTATGTGGTGACGCAGACGAACGTGCTGCACGCGGTCAACGTCGCCGACGGCACGGAGGCCTGGACCTATCCGGGCATTCCGGAGAATGCGGGCGTGCTTTCCGGCGCGAGCCCGGCCGTCGTCGGCAACACGGTCATCGTGCCCTATTCCTCCGGCGAGGTGATCGCCTTCAACGCCGCCAAGGGCGAACTGGAATGGGCCGACGCGGTGATCCGCGCGACGCGCACGCTTGCCGTCTCCGGCCTGACGGACGTTGCCGCAAGCCCCGTCGTCTATGACGGCGTCGTCTATGCGACCGGCGTCTCCGGGCGCACCATCGCGATTTCCCTGCGAAACGGACAGCGCCTGTGGGAGCAGAATATCGGTTCGGCCGCGACGCCCGCCGTTTCCGGCAATGCCATCTTCCTCGTCGACCTAAAGGACAACTTGGTCGCGCTCGACCGGCGCACGGGCAGGCCCTTCTGGCAGACCTCCCTGCCGGTGGTGCGCAAGAAGCGCTTCTTCTCCACCTGGGCGGGGCCGGTCCTGGCCGGCGGTCAGCTCTGGGCGGTTTCCAACGACAAGAAGCTGATCAGCGTCGATGCCGCGAGCGGCCAGATCACCGGCGAGCGGGCGATCCCCGACCGCGGCCTGCAGAGCCCGATCGCGGCAGGCGGGCGGCTTTACATCGTCACCGCCGACGGGTCCCTGACGGCGCTGCAGTAGGCGCCGCGCCATGGCGCTGACGCTCGCCCTCATCGGCCGGCCGAATGTCGGCAAATCGACCCTGTTCAACCGGCTCGCCGGCCAGAAGATCGCGCTGGTCGACGACCGGCCGGGGGTGACGCGCGACCGGCGCGAGGCGCCGGCCAAGCTCGGCGACCTAGAGGTCACGCTGATCGATACGGCGGGCCTGGAAGACGCCACCGACGACAGCCTGCAGGGGCGCATGCGCGCCCAGACCGAGCGGGCGCTCGCCGAAGCGGATATTTCCCTCTTCATGATGGATGCGCGCGTCGGCGTGACGCCGGACGACGAGCATTTCGCCCGCCTCATCCGCGCCGGCGGCCGCCCCGTCGTGCTCGTCGCCAACAAGGCGGAGGGACGCGCGGCCGATGCGGGGCTTCTGGAAGCCTATTCGCTTGGCTTCGGCGAGGCCGTGCCGATCTCCGCCGAGCATGGGCTCGGAATTCCCGACCTCTACGAGGCGATCGCGGAAGCCCTCGGCCCGGAGCGCATGGCGCTCGAGGCGAGGCCGGAGGAGGAGGAACTGGACGAGGATGGCGAGCCATCCGAGGACGAAGGGCCGGCAAAGCCGATCCGGGTCACCATCGTCGGTCAGCCGAATGCCGGCAAGTCGACCCTCGTCAACCGCCTCATCGGCGAGGAGCGGATGCTCACGGGCCCGGAAGCAGGCATCACGCGCGATGCGATCGCCGTCGACTGGGAGTGGAAGGGCCGGCCCTTCCGTCTGGTCGATACCGCCGGCCTCAGGCGCCGCGCCAAGGTGATCGACAAGCTGGAGAAGCTGTCGGTGGGCGATGCTCTCAGGGCCATCCGCTTTTCGGAGGTCGTCATCATCGTCATCGATGCGACGATGCCCTTCGAGAAGCAGGACCTGCAGATCGCCGATCTCGTCGCCAAGGAGGGCAGGGCGCTCGTCCTTGCCCTCAACAAATGGGATCAGGTTACCGATGCGGATGCCGTGCGGCGCGAGCTGGAGGCGGACCTCAACAACACCCTGGCGCAGGTGCGCGGCGTGCCGCTCATCCCCATCTCGGCGCTGACGGGCTCCGGCCTCGACCGGCTCATGGGCGCGCTCAGCAAGGTCTACGACATCTGGAACAAGCGCGTGCCGACCGCCTCGCTCAACCGCTGGCTGGACCATCTGGTGGCGCACCATCCGCCTCCCGCCGTCTCCGGCCGGCGGCTGAAGGTGAAGTACCTCACCCAGTCGAAGACCCGCCCGCCGACGTTCTTCCTTTCCTGCTCGCGCCCCGAGGCGCTGCCGGAATCCTACAAGCGCTACGTGGTCAACGGACTGCGGGAAGATTTCGGCCTGGCTGGCGTGCCGATCCG
Organism: Afifella sp. IM 167; assembly: GCF_020144925.1. Lineage (GTDB taxonomy): Bacteria > Pseudomonadota > Alphaproteobacteria > Rhizobiales > Afifellaceae > Afifella. The sequence continues at coordinate 109,604 of NZ_NSLC01000001.1, read as the reverse complement.
GCTGATGACGCGCGCCTCCAAGAACCCCTATGCGGAAAGTCGCGGCAGGGGACCGAGCGGCGGGCGCAAGGGCGGTCGTTCAGGCCGGGGCGGGAGAGGCTAGCCTCTCCGCCGCGGCGGACGCTCAGGCCGGGGCGCGATAGGCGAGCCAGGCCTTTTCGGGAAAGTCGAAAAGCTGGTCGGTCCGCTGGAAAGCGGGCGAGGCCATTTCCACCAGATAGGGCGCGAGCTCGGAAGGATGCGGCAGGGTCTGCGGATCCTCGCCCGGCATGGCGCGGGCGCGCATCGCCGTGCGCATCGGCCCCGGATTGACGATCGACACGTTGATCGGGGAATTCTCGTTCTCGTGCGCATAGGTGCGCGCGATCGCCTCCAGCGCGGCCTTGGAGACCGCATAGGGGCCCCAGAACGGCTTGGTGGTGTGGGCGACGCCCGAGGAGATGAAGATCGCCCGGCCGGCGTCGGAGCGCTTCAGCACCGGGTCCAGCGTGCGCAGCAGGCGCCAGTTGGCGGTGACATTGATCGCCATCACCTGCTCCCAGTCCTTCGCCTTGACGTGGCCGAGCGGCGAGAGCGTGCCCAGCGTGCCGGCATTGGCCAGGAAGATGTCGAGCTTGCCCCAGCGGTCGTTGATCGCCGCGCCGAGGCGGTCGATGCCTTCCCCGTCTGTGAGGTCGAGCGGCACCAGCGTCGTGGCGCCGCCCTTGGCGCGGATCTCGTCGTCGAGCTCTTCCAGTGCGCCCTGGGTGCGGCCGAGGGCGACGATATGGGCGCCCGCCTCGGCGAGTGCCTTGGCGGCGAAATAGCCGATGCCGCGGGTGGCCCCGGTGACGACGGCGATGCGGCCTTCGAGGGGCCGTGTTTCGGCGTTCATCCCGCCTCCGCAAGCAGGCTGAGCTGGCGCACGTCGCCCCTCTGCTCCTGGTCGGTGAGGCGGGTCGGATATTCGCCGGTGAAGCAGGCGTCGCAATATTGCGGCGAGAGTGCGTTGCGGCCCTCCTCGCCGACGGCCCGGTAGAGCCCGTCGATCGTCAGGAAGGCAAGGCTGTCGACGCGGATGAAGGAGGCCATCTCCTCCACGCTCATGCGCGAGGCGAGAAGCTTGGCCTTTTCCGGCGTATCGACGCCGTAGAAGCATGGGTTCGTCGTCGGCGGGCTGGCGATGCGCATATGCACCTCGGCGGCGCCGGCGTCGCGCACCATTTCCACGATCTTCAGCGAGGTGGTGCCGCGCACGATGGAATCGTCGACGAGGACGACGCGCTTGCCCTTCAGGATCGCCGAATTGGCGTTGTGCTTCAGCTTCACGCCCATATGGCGGATGGAATCGGTCGGCTCGATGAAGGTGCGCCCAACATAATGGTTGCGAATGATGCCGAGCTCGAAGGGAATGCCGCTCTCCTCGGCGAAGCCGATGGCGCCCGGATTGCCGCTGTCGGGCACCGGCACGATGAGATCGGCGTCGGCGGGGGCCTCGCGGGCGAGCTCGCGGCCGATCTTCTTGCGCGATTCGTAGATGGAGGAGCCGCCCACGACCGAATCCGGCCGGGCGAAATAGACGTGTTCGAAAATGCAGAAGCGCGACTTGCCGGCCTGGAAGGGCTTCATGGAATCGATGCCGTGCTCGGTGACGATCACCATCTCGCCCGGCTCGATCTCGCGCACGAGGCGCGCGCCGATGATGTCGAGGGCGCAGGTCTCGGAGGTCAGCACATAGGCGCCGTCGAGGTCGCCGAGGACGAGCGGGCGCACGCCGAGCGGATCGCGGCAGCCGATCATCTTCTTTTCCGACAGCGCCACGAGGGAATAGGCGCCCTCGATCTGCGACAGCGCGTCGATCAGGCGGTCGACCAGCGGCGCCTTCTGGCTGGTGGCGATCAGGTGGATGATCGATTCGGTATCGGAGGTGGACTGGAAGATCGAACCGCGTTTTTGCAGTTCGTGCTGCAGCGCGCGGGCATTGGTGATGTTGCCGTTATGGGCGACCGCGAAGCCGCCGCCGGCGAACTCGGCGAACAACGGCTGGACGTTGCGCAGCACCGGCGCGCCGGTGGTGGAATAGCGGTTGTGGCCGATGGCGGTGTCGCCGGCGAGCCGGCTGATGACCGAGGGCTTGGTGAAGTTGTCGCCGACAAGGCCGATATGGCGCTCCACATGGAACTGCCGCTTGTCGTAGGAGATGATGCCCGCGGCCTCCTGGCCGCGATGCTGCAGGGCGTGCAGCCCGAGGGCGGTCAGGGCCGCCGCCTCGGAATGACCGAAGATGCCAAAGACGCCGCATTCCTCGTGGAAGCGGTCGTCATCGCAGTTCCCGGCGGGGCCTGCGTCGAAGGGATGCGTGTAGAGATTGACCATCGTCACTGCGAGAGCTGGCGGTTGAGGGCGTTCTGGTCGTCGGCGTCGTAGCTGCCGGCGGAGCCGTCGGGCTGTTCCGGCTGCGCCTGCCGGTCGGCGTCCTGCTGGCGGAAGCGCTCGATGATTTCCGCTTCCGGGTCCTCCGGCAGGGTGTTCATCAGATCCTCTCCCATGGCGTCGAGCCAGGGCTTGGATCGCGCGTCGCTGATCCAGCCGGGCTGGTGGTCCGGCGAGATGAAGAAGTTGAGGAACAGGACGGCGATGACGACGAGGAGAAGGCCGCGCGCGGCTCCGAAGATGAAGCCGAAGGTGCGGTCGAGCGGCCCGGCCTTGGAATCGAGGATGAAATCGGAGATGCGCATCGTTACCAGCGAGACGACGATGAGCGTGAGGAAGAAGATGCCGGCGACGGTGATCGCCATCGCCACCGTCCGGTCGTCGACGTAGTTCTGCGTGAAGGGCAGGACATCCTGCCAGAACAGATAGGTCACGACCGCGGCGACGACCCAGGAGGCGATGGAAAACACCTCGCGGGTGAAACCGCGGATCATCGCCAGCATCGCCGAGACGAACATGACGAGAATGAGAACGCCGTCGAGAAGCGTTATCGGCATGAAGGATGGCCTCCTGAAGCGTGGCGCCCGGCGTGGCACGCGCTTATTTCGCTAGCCCCGCTCATTCGCGCGCGCGACCCTGGCCGCCGCCAGCCTCGGCCCGCGCGGCGAAGGCGGCCACCATATCGACCAAGCTCGCGATCTTGTCCAGAGCCAGTCCCGTCTTTGCCTCGTCGCTGCCCGCCTCGGGCAGAAAGGCCCGTCGAAAGCCGAGTTTGCCGGCTTCCTTGAGCCGCGCGGCGGATTGCGGCACGGCGCGCATGGTGCCGGAGAGGCTCACCTCGCCGAAATAGATACTCTCCGGCAGGCTCGCAACCCCGAGCCGGGAGGAGATCAGCGCCGCTGCCACGGCCAGATCCGCCGCCGGCTCGGCCAGCTTCAGCCCGCCGGCGACGTTGAGGTAGACGTCGAACGGGCCGAAAGCGAGGCCGCAGCGTGCCTCCAATACGGCAAGCAGCATGGCGAGACGGCTTGGATCCCAGCCGACGACCGCCCGGCGGGGCGTCGCCAGGCCGGAATTGGAGACGAGCGCCTGCACCTCGACCAGAAGCGGGCGCGTGCCCTCCATGCCGGCGAAGATCGCCGTGCCGGGGCTGTGCGTGTCGCGCTCGCCGATGAAGAGATCGGAAGGGTTGGCGACCTCCTTGAGGCCGTCGCCGGTCATCTCGAAGACGCCGATCTCCGAGGCCGGACCGAAGCGGTTCTTCACGGCCCTGAGGAGGCGGAAGCGGTGGCCCGAATCGCCCTCGAAATAAAGCACGGCGTCGACCATGTGCTCGACGACGCGCGGACCGGCGATCTGGCCGTCCTTGGTGACATGGCCGACGAGGATGACGACGGCGCCGGAGGATTTGGCGAAGCGGATGAGGTTCTGCGCGGCAAGGCGCACCTGGGTCACCGTGCCGGGGGCGCTCTCGGCGAGGTCGGTCCACATCGTCTGCACCGAATCGATGATGACGGCGTCGACCCTCGGCCCGGCCTTCAGCGTGGCGAGGATGTCCTCCACATGCGTCTCGGCGGCGAGTTCCACCGGCGCGCCGATGATGCCCAGGCGTTCGGCGCGAAGCCGCACCTGGTCGATCGCCTCCTCGCCGGAGACGTAGATGACCCGCTTTCCCGCGAAGGCGAGGGCGGCGGCGGACTGAAGAAGCAGCGTCGACTTGCCGATGCCCGGATCGCCGCCGACGAGGAGCGCGGAGGCCGGCACGAAGCCGCCGCCGGTCACCCGGTCGAGCTCGGCGATGCCGCTCTGCATCCGCGGCGGGCTCTCCGCCTCGCCGGAAAGCGGGCGGAGCGGCACGACGACGCCGCGCCCTGCCGCCGTGGAGGCGGGCAGGGCCGGGCCTTCCTCCTGCAGCGTGTTCCATTCCCCGCAGGAGTCGCAGCGCCCCTGCCAGCGCGAGGAGACGGCGCCGCAGCTGACGCAGACGAACTGGCTCTTCGGCTTGGCCATCAGTCGCCCGCCCGCACGTAGCGGCGGTGGGCACGGCGGGAGAGACCGGTCAGCAGCTCGTAGGCGATGGTGCCGGCATGGCGGGCGACGGCGTCGATGTCGACGTTGTGGCCGAAGAGCTCGGCCCAGCGCCCCGGCGCGGCGAGCCCGTCGGGGATGTCGGTCACGTCGGCCGCGATGAGGTCCATGGAGACGCGGCCGAGGAGGGGCGCCAGATGCCCATCTATGCACACGAGCGCGCCGGAGGCGGCGTCGGAAGAGCCGGCGGCGCGCAGGTAGCCGTCGGCATAGCCGACCGACAGAATGGCGATGCGGCTGGTGCGCTTCAGCGTCTCGCAGGCGCCGTAGCCGACCGTCTCGCCGATATGGCCGCCGCGGACCTGGAGGATGCGCGCCTCGGCGGTGACGACCGGGTCGGAGACCGCCTGGGGATGGGAGGCGCCGCCGTAAAGGGCGATGCCTGGCCGGACGAGATCGTGGCGGAAATCGGCGCCCATATGAATGCCCGCCGAATTGGCGAGCGAGGCGCGCGGAAGCTTCAGCAGTGCCTTGGCGACGGCGAAACGGCGAAGCTGCTCTGCGTTGATGGGATGCTCCGGCTCGTCGGCGCAGGCGAGATGGCTGATCAAGAGGTTGACGCCCTTGCCGGGGCCGCCGGAGCGGGCAAGGCTCTCCACCTCGCCCTCGGAAAAGCCGAGCCGGTTCATGCCGGTATCGACATGCAGGGCGGCCTCCTCGCGGCCCTGCCAGGCCGTCCATTGCTCCAGCTCGCCCGGATGGCCGAGCACCGGGAAGAGCCGGTTCTCGCCGTAGAGGGGGGCAGCCTGGGGGAAGAAGCCGTTCAGCACGTAGATCGGGGCGTCGGGGGCGGCGCTGCGCTTCAGCGCCCGGCGCAGCGCGGCGCCTTCCTCCGGCAGGGCGACGAAGAAGGTGCGCGCGCCGGCGGCGGCGAGCGCCGGTCCGGCCGCGGCGATGCCGGTTCCGTAGGCGTCGGCCTTGACCACGGCGGCGCATTCGGCCGGGCGCACGAGCCCGGCCAGCCGGCGCCAGTTTCCGGCCAGCGCGGCCAGGTCGATGGTGAGGCGCAGGCCGGCGGCTTCTTCGCTCACTTTGCCTCTTCGGCTCCCCCGTCCGTGCCGAGACGATTCGCGGCGCTATTCATAGCGCACCGGCATGCGGTCGTCGCGCGCCAGCGAGGAGAAGCGGGTCACCTCGGCCTCGAAGGCGAGATCGACCGTGCCCGTCGGGCCGTGGCGCTGCTTGCCGATGATGACCTCGGCGCGGCCCGCGGCGCCCTCCATCTCGGCCTGCCACTTGAAGAACTCCTCCGTGCCTTCCTTCGGCTTCTTGTTCTTCAGGTAATATTCCTCGCGGAAGACGAAGATGACGACGTCGGCGTCCTGCTCGATGGAGCCCGATTCGCGCAGATCGGAGAGCTGCGGGCGCTTGTCGTCGCGCGATTCGACCTGGCGCGAGAGCTGGGAGAGCGCCAGGATCGGCACGTTCAGCTCCTTTGCCAGAGCTTTCATGTTGGTGGTGATCTCGGTGATCTCCTGCACGCGGCTGTCGGAGCCGCGGCGCGAGGAGGAAGAGAGGAGCTGCAGGTAGTCGACGACGAGGAGGTCCAGGCCGCGCTGGCGCTTCAGCCGGCGCGCGCGCGCCATCAGCTGCGCGATGGAGATGCCGCCGGTCTGGTCGATGTAGAGCGGCATCTTCTGCATTTCCTGGGCGGCGACGACGATCTTGTCGAACTCCTCCTCGTGGATGGCGCCGCGGCGGATATCGGAGGACGGAACGCCGGACTGTTCGGCGATGATGCGCGTGGCGAGCTGCTCGGCCGACATTTCCAGCGAGAAGAAGCCGACGATGCCGCCGTCGACCGTCTTCAGCGTGCCGTCGGCCTGCTGCTCGCCGCGCCATGCCCGGGCGACGTTATAGGCAATGTTGGTGGCGAGCGCCGTCTTGCCCATGCCCGGGCGGCCGGCGAGGATGATGAGGTCGGAAGGCTGCAGGCCGCCCATCAGGCGGTCCATGTCTTCGAGCCCGGTGGCGACGCCGGAAAGGTGGCCGTCGCGCTGATAGGCGGCGCCGGCCATGTCGATGGCGGTCTTCAGCGCCTCGGAGAAGCCCTGGAAGCCCGTATCGTAGCGGCCCGTCTCGGCGAGCTCGAAGAGGGCGCGCTCGGCATCTTCGATCTGCACGCGCGGGGTGAGATCCACCGGCGCCTCGAAGGCGACGTTGACCATCTCCTCGCCGATATTGATGAGCGAGCGGCGCAGCGCCAGGTCGTAGATGGTGCGCCCGTAATCCTGGGCGTTGATGATGGAGGCGGCCTCATAGGCGAGGCGCGCGAGATATTCGGCGACGGTGATCTCGCCGACGCGCTGCTCCTCGTTCAAAAAGCTCTTGATGGTCCTTGGATCGGCGACCTTGCCAAGGCGCACCAGCTGGCCGGCCGTCTCGTAGATCCGCTGGTGCAGCGGATCGAAGAAGTGCGCGGGCTCCAGGAAGTCGGAGACCTTGTAGAAGGCCTCGTTATTAATCAGGACCGCGCCGAGCAGCGCCTGCTCGACCTCGATGTTGTGCGGAACCTGGCGTGGGAGCGGCGCGTCGGGCGGGAGAAGGCGGGCAGGAACGTTCATCAGGCTTTGAAATCGATTCGTCGGTCAGGGTCGGCCAGAGGCGGTCTGGGGCCGGTCGGCGAGCTATTAACCATTCCTTAACAGCCCGCGCCGCGCCTGTACGCAGGGAACGGTGCCTTATGCGGCTTTTCCTCGTTGTTAGGCCTGCGACCGGCCTTTGCACGCGGGCGGTTGACGCTGGCATCGCTGCCGCAGAAAGCTGCCAGAAAAAGAACAAATCCGCAACGAAAAAGGGCGCCCCGTGGGGCGCCCTTTAGCAGATCCGCTTGGAGGAAGGCGCCCTCAGGCGTTCTCCTCGTCCTCTTCGTCGGTCTCGGAAGGCTCCAGCTGGAGGTCGTCGGGATTTTCGAAGACCTCCTCGATGGCCACGGCCTCGGTCTCTTCGGTCTCCTCGTCGTCGCCGAAGCGGTCGGCGGTGACGTCCTCGCCCTTGGCCTGACGCTCCGCTTCGTCGGGATTGCGGGCGACGTTGAGGGTGATCGGCGCCTCGACCTCCGGGTGCAGCGAGATGGTGATCTCGTGCAGGCCGAGCGTCTTGATCGGCCGGTCGAGCCACACCTGGCTGCGGCCGATGGAGAAGCCGCCCTCGCCGAGGATCTCGGCGATGTCGCGGGTGGCGACGGAGCCGTAGAGCTGGCCGGTCTCGCCGGCCGAGCGGATGACGGTGAAGCTCTTGCCGGAAAGCTTGCCGGCGACCGCTTCGGCCTCCTTCTTGGCTTCCAGGTTGCGCGCCTCGAGCTGGGTCTTCTCGCGTTCGAAGCGGGCCTGGTTCGCATCCGTGGCGCGGAGCGCCTTGCCCTGCGGCAGGAGGAAGTTGCGGGCAAAGCCGTCGCGCACGCGCACCACGTCGCCCATCTGGCCGAGCTTGGGCACACGCTCCAGAAGAATGACTTGCATTTTGCTCTCCTTGCTGTCCCGCCGGCAGCAGCCTGCCGGTCGGTTAGAGGCGGCGCTTCGTCTTTGTCAGGGACGCGCCGCCCCAGCGGGTTGGAAATCCTACTTCAGGACGTAGGGCAGAAGGCCGAGGAAGCGGGCACGCTTGATCGCCTTGGCGAGCTCGCGCTGCTTCTTGGCCGAAACGGCGGTGATGCGCGAGGGCACGATCTTGCCGCGCTCGGAGACGTAGCGCTCCAGGAGCTTGATGTCCTTGTAGTCGATCCGCGGCGCATCCTCTCCCGAGAAGGGGCAGGACTTGCGGCGGCGGTGGAAGGGCCGACGGGTCGGCAGCTGTGCGATATCAACCATCTTCTTATTCCTCGTCGTCCCGGCGCCGCTCGCGCTCGCGGCGGCGGCGCTCGTCGCGCTCGCGCTTCTGCATCTGCACGGAGGGCTCTTCCTCGTGCTCGTCGACGCGGATCGTCATGAAGCGGATGATGTCTTCGTTGTAGCGCATCTGCCGCTCCATCTCCGCGACCGTCTCATGCGGCGCGTCGATGTTCATGAGGGCGAAATAGGCCTTGCGGTTCTTGGAGATGCGGTAGGTGAGGGACTTCATGCCCCAGTTCTCCGTCTTGCCGACGGAGCCCCCGCCGTTCTCCAAGACGCCCTTGTAGTGCTCGACCAGCTCGTCCACGCGCTGGCCGGACACGTCCTGGCGAACCAGGAAAACATGCTCGTAAAGTGACATTTTCAGCCTTTCGTCTTGCCGACCAGCCTGGCGCGGAGCCTCTCCGAAGCCTCGCACCCGCGCCACTTGAGAAGAGCGGGGAAAGGCGTTCATCATGCGTCTTCAGGAGCGGAGACACCGGAAAACGGCTTCTCTTCAAAAGCCTCGGGCGCCCGAATGGGACGCCCGTTTCCGTTCAGCCTCCGGCCGAAGCCGGTCGCATGGCGCGGTTTATAGGGATTTTCGGCGCCGTTGCAAGCGCGGCCGCCTCGGTGGCGGATATCGGGGCTGTGCCTTGCCGAAAGCCGCGCTAGCTTGACCTCGTCGCCTCATTGTCGTCCCAACGGACGGCTTAGAGCACCCGCACGCCGCACGAACCGCAAGTGAGCCGAACCATTTTCCGCATGCCCCTTTGCATCCGCCGGGCCGCCGGCCCCCTCACCCTGATTCTCGCTGCCTTCCTCGTGCTCGCTCCATTCGCGGGCCAGAGCGCGGCGCAATCGCTGCCGCTTTCCGGCCTTTCCGGCGGCTCGGGAGGCAGCTCCGGCAGTGAGAGCGGCTCGTCGTCCGATTCCTCGCAGGCTTCGGACGGGGCCTTCGACACCGAGCTCAAGGCCCGGCTCCTCGCCGACATCCTGAAGGACGACAAGGCGCGCCAGGCGCTGATCGAGCAGTTGCAACGGATCGCCGAGCCTCAGACAGAGGCGGCGGCGGCCGGGCGCGACGAAGAAGCCGCGACGACGGCGCCGGCCGACGATTCCCTCGCCCGCCAACTCGCGGACGCCACCAAGGGCGCCGCCGAGGCGACTTACGGCGTCGTCGACAAGCTCTTTCGCGATCTGAAGGGCCTCGGCGCCTTCGCCCAGCAGGCGGTCGCGCTCGACTGGAACGAGGCCGGGGCGGTGCTCGCGCGTCTCCTCGGCACGATCCTCGTCACCACCGGCGCACTCTTCGTCCTCTCCTGGGGCCTGCAGCGTCTTTCGCAAAGCATCACGCGGCGGCTCAACGGCTCCAAGGCCCTGACCGCGTCGATCTCCTTCGTCGCCGAGACGGTCGCGGACCTCATTGCGCTCGGCATTGCCTATGCGCTCGGTACCGGCCTTGCCGTCGGCGTCTTCGGCACGGGCGGCGAGATGCGCATCGAGCAGTCGCTCTATCTCAACGCCTTCGTCATCGTCGGTACGGTGCGGGTCCTGTTGCGGGCGATCATCGCCTTCGAGCCGTCGGCGACGTCGCTGATCCAGTACCGAGAGGGCATCACCGACTACGCCTACAAGCGGCTGATGCTGGTCGTCAGCCTGCTCGTCTACGGCATCGCCTTCCTCGTGCCGATCACCAACGTCAACTTCTCCTTCCTGGCCGGAAGGGGTCTGCGCGTCGCGCTGGTGCTCCTGGCGTCCATCATCGCGCTCGTCGCCATCCGCAAGCTCGCGCATCGCATACAGGAGGCGCGGACGGACAAGCCGGAGGACCTTTCGGGCCAGGCCCTCGCCATCCTCAGCCATGTCTGGCCGTGGATCGCGGCGCTCTACGTGCTCGTCGTCCTCGTGATCAGCATCACGCGGCCCTATGTGCTCGTCTCCTTCGTCGTCGGCGCCTCGGTGCGCACGGCGCTTGCCATCGGCATCGGCATCGCGCTGACGGCGCTCCTGCGCTTCATGCTGCGGCGCGGGGTGAAGCTGCCGGCCTGGTTCGGGCGCGATCTGCCGGTTCTGGAGCGGCGGCTCAACACGCTGATCCCGATGATGCTGCAGATCGTTCGCACGCTGGTAGCGATCATCGTGGTTCTGGCCATCATCGATGCCTGGAACGTGCTCAACGTCTCCGGCTGGCTCGCTACCGATGCCGGCGCCAACGCCGTGGCGCGGATCGTCAGCGCGCTGATCATCATCGGCATGGCCTATCTGTTGTGGCTCGGCGTTTCCTCCTGGATCGAGCACCGCCTCAGCTATGGCAAACAGGGATCGCTGCCGAGCGCGCGGGCGCGCACCATCCTGTCGCTCGCGCGCAACGGGCTCTCCATCACCATCTTCGTTATCGCCGGCATGCTGGCGCTGTCGCAGCTCGGGGTGAACATCGGTCCGCTCCTGGCCGGTGCCGGCGTCCTCGGCCTTGCCGTCGGCTTCGGCTCGCAGAAGCTGGTGCAGGACGTCATCACCGGCGCCTTCATCCAGTTCGAGAACGCCATCAACGAGGGCGACGTCGTCACCGTCGCCGGAATCTCGGGTGTCGTGGAGAAGCTGACGGTGCGCTCGGTCGGCCTGCGCGACCTTTCCGGCGTCTATCACATCGTGCCGTTCTCCTCTGTCGATGCGGTGTCGAACTTCATGCGCAAGTTCGCCTACCACCTCGCCGAGATCGGCATTGCCTATCGCGAGAACGTCTCCGATGCGAAGGAGGCGATGCGCGCGGCCTTCGACCGGCTGAAGGAGAGCGAATACGGGACCGACATCATCGACGATTTCGAGATGCACGGCGTCACCGAGCTCGGCGATTCGGCGGTCGTCGTGCGCGCCCGCATCAAGACGCTGCCGGGCAGCCAGTGGGCCGTCGGGCGCGCTTATACGGAGTTCGTCAAGGAGGTCTTCGACGAGCGCGGCATCGAGATCCCGTTCCCGCATCGCACGCTCTATCTCGGCACCTACAAAGACGGCAGCCACGATACCCTGCCGATCTCCCTCAAGGAGCTCGGCGAGGGCGGCGCTGCGCTGCGAAAGGCGGCCGGTGCCGAAGACGGCGAGGCCGCGCAGGAGCCGGACGAGGCGCCGAAAAACGAGGGTGAGACCGCCGGCGCAGAGACTGCCAAGGCGCCTGCCGGCAGCCCGAAGCGGCGGCGCCCGAGGCGCAAGCGCAGCGACGAGCCAAGACTGCCCGATCCCAAGCGCGACCACGACGACAGCGAGGACGACGGCGACTGAGCAGAAGGTCCGGCGACCGCCACAAGGTCGCGCGGGGCGAAACTTGACAGGTGCGCGCGGGCATGGTCACACCGCGCGCGATTTTGCGGCGGGCGCCGGCATCCGGGCCGGAAGCAATACGGCGGGAGCGCCGCTTCGAAAACGATAAGGAGACAGAATGTCCATCGTCTTCGCCTTTCCGGGGCAGGGCTCGCAGTCCGTCGGCATGGGCAAGCAGCTCGCCGAGGCCTACGGCGAATCGCGTGCCGTCTTCGAGGAAGTCGACGCGGCGCTTGGCGAGGCGCTTTCGAAGACGATCTTCGAGGGGCCGGAGGACGCCCTGACGCTGACGCGCAACGCCCAGCCCGCCCTGATGGCGGTCTCCATGGCGGCGCTGCGAGCTCTGGAGAAGGAAGGCGTCACCGTCGCCGGTAATGCCGGCTGCGTGGCCGGGCACTCGCTCGGCGAATATTCCGCGCTCGCCGCGGCCGGCAGCCTTTCGGTGGGCGACGCCGCCCGGCTCCTGCGCATCCGCGGCGAGGCGATGCAGCAGGCCGTGCCGGTGGGCGAGGGCGCCATGGCGGCGATCCTCGGCCTCGACCTTGCAGCGGTGCGCGAAGTGGCCGAGGAAGCCGCGGGCGGCGAGGTCTGCCAGGCGGCGAACGACAACGCGCCCGGCCAGGTGGTCGTCTCCGGCGCCAGGGCCGCCGTGGAACGCGCCATCGAGGCCGCCAAGGCGCGCGGCGCCAAGCGGGCGATGCTTCTGCCGGTTTCCGCGCCCTTCCATTGCGCGCTGATGCAGCCGGCGGCCGAGCGCATGGCGGAGGCTCTTGCCGCCGTCGATATCAAGGCGCCGGCGGTGCCGCTCATCGCCAATGTCACGGCGGGCCCGATCTCGGATGTGAACGAGATCCGTTCCCGGCTCGTGGAGCAGGTGACGGGCATGGTGCGCTGGCGCGAATCAGTCGAATGGATGGCGAAAGACGGCGTCGGGCTGCTGGCCGAGATCGGCTCCGGACGGGTGCTTTGCGGCCTCGTCAAGCGCATCGCGCCGGAAATGGCGGCGCTCGCCGTCGGCAAGCCGGACGACGTTGAAGCCGGCGCGGCGGCGATCCGCGCGGCCGGCAAGTAGAAGGCAAGGGAGGCACGACAATGTTCAGCCTTGAAGGCAAGCGCGCGCTCGTGACGGGCGCCAGCGGCGGCATCGGCGGGGCGATCGCCCGCGCCATGCACGCGCAGGGCGCCACCGTCGCGCTTTCCGGCACCCGCGAGGAGGCGCTGAAGGCGCTCGCGGACGAGCTCGGCGAACGCGCCCACGTCCTCGTCGCCAACTTGGCGGAGGCGGGCGAGGTCGATGCGCTCGTCGGCCGCGCCGAGGAGGCGATGGGCGGGCTCGACATTCTGGTCAACAATGCCGGCCTAACGCGCGACGGCCTTGCCATGCGCATGAAGGACGCCGACTGGGACATCGTCATCAAGGTGAACCTGGAGGCCGCCTTCCGCCTGTCGCGGGCGGCGCTGAAGGGGATGATGCGCCAGCGCAACGGCCGCATCCTCACCATCACCTCCATCGTCGGCGTCACCGGCAATCCCGGCCAGGTCAATTACGCCGCCTCCAAGGCGGGCCTCATCGGCATGTCGAAGGCGCTCGCCCAGGAGGTCGCCAGCCGCGGCATTACGGTCAACTGCATCGCGCCCGGCTTCATCGCCAGCGCCATGACCGACGCGCTGAACGACAAGCAGCGCGAGGGCATTCTCGGCTCGATCCCGGCAGGTCGGCTCGGGGCGGGCGAAGATATTGCCGCAGCAGCCATTTTTCTTGCCAGCGACGAAGCGGGGTACGTCACCGGACAGACCTTGCACGTCAATGGCGGGATGGCGATGATCTGAGGCCAAAGGAGCGCACGGACACCGCCTCTGGCCTGCTGGTCAAGGCTAACGAAACATGATAACGGACCGCCCGACCGTCCCCGTTCGTCCCCTCGACCGCGCGGCTTTCCGGGATTTTTGAGGGATACGGGCCGTTTTCTAAGTCATTCCAGACCGAACTATCGAGGAAGATGAGGCTATGAGTGAGAGCAATATCGAGGAGCGGGTCAAGAAGATCGTGGTGGAGCACCTCGGCGTCGAAGAAGAGAAGGTGACCAAGGAAGCCAGCTTCATCGACGATCTGGGAGCCGACAGCCTGGATACGGTCGAGCTGGTGATGGCTTTCGAGGAAGAGTTCGGCGTCGAAATCCCGGATGACGCGGCGGAGACTATCCTGACCGTCGGCGATGCGGTGAATTTCCTCGAAAAGAACACCGCCTAAGCATCACATTGTTTTCCGGAACCTCAGGTATGAGGCGCGTCGTCGTTACGGGCCTCGGCATGGTGACGCCTCTCGGATGCGGGGTGGACGCCACTTGGTCGAGGCTTCTCGCCGGCGAGAGTGGTGCCGTGCGCATCGACAACTTCAAGGTGGACGATCTGACCTGTCAGATCGCCTGCGCGATCCCCCGTGGGGATGGCTCCGCCGGCACCTACAATCCAGACGACTGGATGGCGCCGAAGGAGCAGCGCAAGGTCGATGAGTTCATCACGTTCTCCATGGCGGCCGCGGAGCAGGCGCTCGACGATGCCGATTGGCATCCGGAGACCTATGAGGACCAGACCCGCTCGGGCGTCCTGATCGGCTCCGGTATCGGCGGGATCCGCGGCATCGTGGAAGGCGGCTTCATGCTGGAGGAGAAGGGGCCGAGGCGGATTTCCCCCTTCTTCATTCCGGGCCGCCTCATCAACCTCGCTTCCGGCTACGTCTCTATCCGTCATCAGCTGAAGGGCCCGAACCACGCCGTGGTGACGGCCTGCTCGACGGGTGCGCATGCGATCGGCGACGCGGCGCGGCTGATCGCGCTCGGCGATGCCGAGGTGATGGTGGCGGGCGGTACCGAATCGCCGCTCAACCGTGTCTCCGTCGCCGGCTTTGCGGCCTGCCGGGCGCTTTCCACCGCCTTCAACGACGAGCCGACGCGCGCCTCGCGGCCCTATGACCGCGATCGCGACGGTTTCGTCATGGGCGAGGGCGCCGGCATCGTCGTGCTGGAGGAGCTGGAACACGCCAAGGCGCGCGGGGCCCGGATCTACGCCGAGGTCGTCGGCTACGGCATGTCGGGCGATGCCTTCCACATCACCGCCCCGGCCGAGGACGGCGACGGCGCCTATCGCTGCATGCAGGCGGCGCTGAAGCGGGCAGCCACGACGCCGGAGGAGATCGACTACGTCAACGCCCACGGCACCTCGACGCCGCTCGGCGACGAGATCGAGCTGCGGGCGGTGGAACGGCTGATGGGCGCGAATGCATCCAACGTGACGATGTCGTCGACGAAGTCGGCCATCGGCCATCTGCTCGGGGCTGCGGGCGCGGTGGAGGCGATCTTCTCCGTCCTCGCCATCCGCGACAACGTCGCCCCGCCGACGATCAATCTCGACAATCCCTCGGTCAATACGCCGATCGACCTCGTGCCGCATCAGCCCAAGGAAAAGCAGATCGACATTGCGCTGTCGAACTCCTTCGGCTTCGGCGGAACCAACGCCTCGCTGGTGTTCCGCCGCTTCAATTGAGGCGGCGGCGCGCTTTCGCCATATTCGCCCTTTGTTGTCGAAGCGGCGGGGACGTGAGAAAAGCTTAACCATGAACGACGGGGAAGACGTTCCGCGCGAGGAGGGGAGCGCCGCCGAGAGCGCGAAACCGCAGGCGGCGCCTGCGGAAAGCAACGGCGCGCGCGCCGGCGGCCGGCGCATCCATCCCAAGAGCCCGCGCCAGGCGATCCAGCCGGAGCCGGCCTCGCCGCCGCCGCCACGCTCGAGGCAGGCGAAGCACCCGCTCGTCGTCACCCTCAACTTCTTCCTGATGATCGCCGTGCTCGCGGCGCTCTTTGCCGGCGGGGCGCTCTATTTCGGCAAGCAGCGCTTCCTGGCGGACGGGCCGCTGGAGCAGCCGAAGACGATCCTCATCACGCGCGGCTCCGGCGTCGATACCATCGCCAAGCAGCTGAAGCGCAACAACGTCATCGACAGCGAGATCGTCTTCACCGTCGGCGTGCGCCTCTACGAGGCGGCGAGCCGCCTGCAATACGGCGAGTATCTCTTCGAGCCGCATGTCTCCATGCGCGAGGTGATGGAGATCCTTTCCTCCGGCAAGGCGATCCTGCATTCGGTGACGATCCCGGAGGGCCTGACGAGCCTGCAGGTGGTCGACCGGCTGAAAGCCTCCGACGTCCTCACCGGCAACATCGAGACCGTGCCGCCGGAAGGCTCGCTCCTGCCGGAGACCTACAAGTTCACGCGCGGTACGACGCGCCAGCAGATCCTCGACCAGATGACGCGCGCCCACAACCGGCTCGTCGACGAGATCTGGAAGCGACGCGAGCCCGGTCTTCCCGTTGCCGACAAGAAGGAATTCGTGACGCTCGCCTCCATCGTGGAGAAGGAAACGGGCAAGGCCGACGAGCGCCCGCGCGTGGCCGCCGTCTTCATCAACCGGCTGAAGCGCGGCATGCGCCTGCAGTCCGATCCGACGATCATCTATGGGCTCTTCGGCGGAGAGGGAAAGCCGTCCGACCGGCCGATCCTGCGCTCCGACATCGACAAGCCGACGGACTACAACACCTACCAGATCCAGGGTCTGCCGCCGGGTCCGATCGCCAATCCCGGGCGCGCCGCGATGGAAGCCGTCTCCAGCCCCTCCCATACCGACGACCTTTATTTCGTCGCCGACGGGACCGGCGGGCACGTCTTCTCCTCCACGCTGGACGAGCACAACCGCAATGTCGCCCGCTGGCGGCGCATCGAGCGCACGCAGCAGGAGGTCGCCGAGCAGAAGGCGGCCGAGGCCCCGCAGGAGACCGCCGATGCCGGCCCCGGCGATCTTCTGGCCGAGGAGGCGACCGCCGGTGCCGATCCGCTGATCCCGCGGCCGCGGCCGCAGCCGGAATAATGCCTTAAGCTCTGCCGGCCGTCCGGCTTGCCCGCCGGGGCTCGCGGCGCTACGCACGGGACCCATGACCTCACCCATCCAGAGCATGACCGGCTTTGCGCGCCACGCCTTTGATGCCGGCGGGACGCGCTTCGTCTGGGAGCTGAAAAGCGTCAATGCGCGCGGGCTCGAAATCCGCTTTCGCCTGCCGCCCGGCTTCGACGGGCTGGAGCCTTCCGCGCGGGAGGCCACGCGCAAGCGGCTGACGCGCGGCAGCTGCTATTTCAGCCTCTCGGAGGAGAGCGGCTCGGTCGATCCCGGCATCGCCATCAACCAGGGGGCGCTCGCCGTCGTGCTGGCGGCTGCCCAGCGGCTGTCGCAGGTGGAGGGAATCGCTCCGGCACGGGCCGATGGCATCCTCGCCCTGCGCGGCGTTCTCGTGCAGGCGAGCGGCACGGGCGATCCGACCGAAGGCGAGACCGGCAAGGCCGTCATCGAGGGCCTCGATGAGGCGCTTGCACGGCTCCAGGAAGCCCGGCAGCAGGAAGGCTGGCGCCTGCGCGGCCATCTCTGGGACATCCTGGACCGCATCGAGGGCCTCGTGGCCTCGGCGGAGGCGCGCATCGATTCGCTGGTGGAGCGGCTGCAGGCGCGCATCCGCGATCAGGTCGCGCTCATCTCATCCGAAACGCAGCTCGACGAGGCGCGGCTTTACCAGGAGGCGGTGCTGGCGGCGACGCGCGCCGATATCCGCGAGGAGATCGACCGGCTGAAGACGCATACGGGCGAGGCGCGCAGCCGGCTCGCCGAAGGCGGCGTCATCGGCCGGCGGCTCGATTTCCTTGCCCAGGAATTCAACCGCGAAGCCAACACGCTCTGTTCCAAATCGGTCGACCACGAGACGACGGCCATCGGCCTCGACCTCAAATCGGCCATCGACCAGCTTCGAGAGCAGGTGCAAAATCTGGAATGACCACCGAGCCGATACGCCTGATGCGCCGCGGACTGATGTTCGTCCTCTCCTCGCCGTCGGGAGCGGGCAAGTCCACGCTCGCCCGCCAGCTCCTCGACGCCGATGACGGGCTTGAGCTGTCCATTTCGGTGACGACGCGGGCGCGCCGGCAGAGCGAGCGCGATGGCGTCCATTACCACTTCATCGACGAGCCGCATTTCACCCGCATGGTGGAGCGTGGCGACCTTCTGGAATGGGCGCAGGTCCACGGCCATCATTACGGCACGCCGCTGGAGCCTGTCGAGGATGCCCTCTCGGCCGGCCGCGACGTCCTCTTCGACATCGACTGGCAGGGCACGGCGCAGATCGCCGAGAAACTGCCGAACGACATCGTGCGCGTCTTCGTCCTGCCGCCCACCATGCGCGAGCTCAAAGCGCGGCTCGTGCGGCGGGCGGAGGATTCGCGCGAGACGATCGGAAGGCGGCTCACCGGCTCGATCGAGGAGATCGAGCAGTGGAGCCGCTACGACTACATCATCGTCAACGACGACCTGGAATGCGCCTTTTCGGCGGTGCGCGGCATCCTGACGGCCGAGCGGCTAAAGCGCGATCGCGTGACGGGGCTCAGAGCCTTCGTCAGCCAGCTCCTCACGGAAGGCCGGGAGCTGATCGACGAGCTTCAAGACGAAGCGGGCGAGCGCACCTCTTCCACATAGAGGCCGGCGAGCTTCAGAAAGCCCTCCACCGGCACTTCCTCGGCGCGGGCCGTCGGGGCGATGCCGACCTTTTCCAGAACCTCCTCCGGCCGGCCAAAGGCGGCCTTCAGGCTTTGGCGCAGCATCTTGCGGCGTTGGCCGAAGGCGGCGGCCGTGACCCGTTCCACGGCGCGCGGCGGGAGGCTGGCGGCGTCGTCGCGCGGCTCGATGCGGATGAGCGCCGAGGTGACTTTCGGCGGCGGCGTAAACGCCTGCGGCGGCACCTCGAAGGCGATGGCGGCGCGGCTGCGCCAGCCTGCCAGCACGGCGAGGCGGCCATAGGCCTTGTCGCCGGGGGCGGCGACGATGCGCTCGGCGACCTCCTTCTGAAACATCAGCGTCAGGCTTTGCCAGAAGGGCGGCCAGGCCTCGGGCGTCAGCCAGCCGGTCAGGAGCGGGGTGGCAATATTGTAGGGAAGGTTGGCGATGATGCGGACGTTTTCGGCGTCTTTCGCCATCTCGGCATAGTCGGCGGCAAGGGCGTCGTCTTCCAGCACCCGAAGCCGGCCGCCGGAAGCGGCGGCAAGCTCGCCCAGCGCCGGGATGGCGCGGCGGTCGCGCTCGATCGCTATGACCTCGCGCGCGCCTTCCATGAGAAGCGCACGGGTCAGGCCGCCGGGTCCCGGACCGACCTCGATGACGAGGCAACCGGCGGCACTGCCGGCCCGGGCGATGCGGCGCGTCAGGTTGAGGTCGAGAAGAAAGTTCTGGCCGAGGGATTTTTGCGCGCGCAAGCCATGCGCGTCGATCACCTGACGGAGGGGCGGGAGCCGGGCGACCCGCTCTGCGACCTCCCCGTCCGTGAGGTTCAAGCCGTGCCCGCCGCGCGCCCCATCTCCGCCGCGAGCCGGATCGCCGAAATGAGGCTCGTCGGCCGGGCGAGCCCGGTGCCGGCGATCTCCATCGCGGTGCCGTGGTCCGGCGAGGTGCGGATGAAGGGCAGGCCGAGCGTGACGTTGACGGCTTCGTCGAAGGCGATCGCCTTCACCGGAATGAGCGCCTGGTCGTGGAACATGCACAGCGCCACGTCGTAGTTCGCCCGCGCGGCGGGGTGGAACATGGTGTCGGCCGGCAGCGGGCCGGTGGCGTCGATGCCCTGGCTGCGCAGCGTCTCGATGGCGGGCGCGACGACCTCGATCTCTTCCTTGCCGATCATGCCCTTTTCGCCGGCATGCGGGTTGAGACCGGAAATGGCGATGCGGGGGGAGGGAATGGCAAAGCGCGCCTTCAGCTCCGCCGCGGTGATCTGGGCGGTCTCGACGATGAGCTCCTTCGTCAGGAGGCGCGGCACGTCGGCGACCGGCACATGGATGGTGACGGGTACTGTCCGGAGGCCGGGCCCGGCCATCATCATGACCGGCCGGCGCTTTTCGCCGAAATATTCCGCGCCGAGCTCGGCGAGGTATTCGGTGTGGCCGGGATAGGCGAATCCGGCCGCCCCGAGAACGTGCTTGGCGATCGGATTGGTGACGAGGGCGCAGGCCCTGTGGTCGGCGACGAGGCGGGCGCCGTCGCGGATCGAGGCGATGGTGGTGGACGCGTCGGCCGGATCGATCTCGCCGGGCTCGGCATGGGCTTCAGGAAAGCCGGCGAGGCAGGGGAAGTTCATGGAGAAGGCGAGAGGGGCTTCCTCCGGCGTGACCTCGCGCACCGGGCAGTCGATGCCGAGGAGAATGGCGCGCTCGCGCACATTGGCGGCCGAGCCGAGGAAGACGAAAGGCGGCAGGCGCTCGCGCTCGCGCCGCGCCCAGGCGGCGATGGCGATGTCGAGGCCGACGCCGGCGGCCTCGCCGAGTGTAAGGGCGATGGGAAGCATCTAGATCACAAATCCTGCCGGAAGGGTGGGGGCTTTAGCGGCGTCCGGGAACCTGCCTGCACCTTGTGTTGAAGATTCCAGCATCCGAACGCCTTTCACGCCACAGCGGCCGCGTCGATGGTCGGCTTCGACAGGCACCGTGGCAAGACCCTCACTTGTCGCCCTTCGGCCTGCGGATCAAGCCCGGTTTTTTGGCGATAGCGGTGTCCGCCGCCTTCATCGGCGATTCCGGTCACAGTTTTACGGCAGTGCCGGCAATCAGCGATATTCGATGACCGCGTCGGACTTCAGGTCGCGAAGGTAGCGGCGGGCGAGAAGCTGGCCGCGCTCGTTGGCCAGTTCCTCGCGGGCCTGATCTGCCGCGGCGGAGGCGCCGGAGATGGTGCGCTTGCTGCACAGGCCGAGCACCTGAAAGCCCTCATCGACCTTGAGGGGCGAGAGCGCCGTGCCGACCTGCGCGCGCTTCAGCTCGGGCTGGACGTTTTCCGGGAACTCGTTCGCCGGCCGGCGTACATGCGGCTGAACCACCACGCCCTTCATGCCGCGGGTCTGCTCCAGCGTCTCGTCACAACTCTTGAAACGCGAGCGGAAGGCCTCCGCCTCGCGCTTCTTCTGGGCGAGCGCGCCCGAGGAGCCGTTCTTCGGCACGATGAAAAGGATGGGCTGCGCCTCCCATTCCATGACGCCGCCATCGGCCTGCTCGTCCTCGCCGCGACCACCGAGCGCTTCGGCGACGTCGGATTCGGAAATGCGCACCGTGGCGCGGAAGCGGGCGCGGACGATGTCGCGCCAGGCGAGTTCGGCGCGAATGCGGTCCTTCAGCGTGGAGGGGTCGACGCCAGCCTGGCGGAGCGCCGATTCAAGCCCGGAAACGGGCATCTTGGCGCGCTGGGCGATGGTGGCGAAGGCGGCGTTCACCTCCTGCTCGGAGACCGAGACGTTGCGCCGCTTGGCCTCCTGCATCTTCAGCGCCTCGTTGATCAGCTCGTCGGTCGCCTGCTTCTCGCCGGCCTGACCGCGCGAGGTGAGGTGCAGGAACTTGGCCCGGTTGCGGATGTCGTAGGTCGTGATCGGCTGGTCGTTGACGAGGATCTTGATGGAGCTCTGGGCAAGGGCCTGCGGGGCGAAGCACAGAGCGAGGCCGAGGCTTGCGATCAGCGTGAGCGCGGCTGCCTTGCGAGTCTTGGCGAGGACGAACATGCGGTGTGTCTCTTATTGTTCAGGTGATCTTGCATCAAAACCACCATTCTGGCGTCAATTTGTTAGAACCAGTTTTGATTAGAGGAGGAATTCGTCTCGCTGGTCGCGTCATCGACGCTCACCTGACTTTCGCCGAGGGTGCGCAGGTTGAAGCGGACGAACACCTGGCGGCCCGAAACGAGATCGGTATAGGCGTCGCGCGTCTCGGAGTAGACGGCCGAAAGATTGAAGCACTCGTCGTCATAGGCCAGGCCGAGGGCGTGCTTGACGCGCGCCTGCTTGTCGATGTCGAAGGTGATGCCGCCGAGGACCGACCAGTAGCGGCTGACGGCGACCTGGGTGGCGGCCGAGATTTCCTCCTGCTCGCCGAGGCCGAGGAGAGGCACCTCGGTGCGATAGAGGTAGGTCAGCGAACCGCTGTTGCGGCCGTTCGAATAGCTTGCCGTCGCCTCGGCGCGATCGAGGGAAAGGTCGTCCTTGTCGAAGCGGCCGCGCGCCGTCATGCGTAGGCCCTGGCCGGTGTCGAGAGAGACGCGGCCGACATAGTCCGAGCGGTCGCTCTCCAGGCCCGAGCCGACGCCGGTCAGGCCGGCGTCGCGTACGGCGAAGGAATTGGTGCCGGCGAGCTGGAAGGACTGGCCGAACATGGCGTCGACGCTGGCGCCGTTGCTGAACAGGGCCTGGTAGGTGAAGCCGATATTGGCGCGGGTGCCGCCTTCCTGGCGATCGTAGCCGGAGAACTTGTCGCGCGAAAACAGGATGGTGTCGTCGAAGACAAGGCTTTGCGCGTCCTCGTTCGGCAGATCCTCGATGTGCTGCTCGTTCGGGCGGGCGATGATCTGGGCAACCGGGCTGATGGTCTGGGTGATGCCCCGGGAGGTGGCCAGGAACGGCCAGCGGTATTCGAGGCCCACGGCGGGCATGGCGCGGGTATAGGAGCCGCTGCCGAGCTGCGGGTCCTGCGACTGCACGTCGTAGATGTCCGCCTTCAGATAGGCGAAAGGCGTGAAGACCTGCCCGAGGGGGCCGATGACGTTGCGCTGCCAAGTCACGTCGGTGCTGGCGCGGGAGAAGGTGCCCTCCACGCCGGCGAAGTAGGTAATGCCCGTCGGTGTGGTCAGATAGTCGGAATCGGTGCGCGTCAGGCTCGTCACATTGTTGTTGACGCTGATCTCGCCGCCGAGGATGCGGTGGTCGAAGATGTAGTTGTGGTCGAGCACCGGATGCACGACCGCCTGCTCGGCCTGGTAGTCGATGCCGTCCTTGTCGGGGCTGACATATGGGTCCTCGCGCTGAACGCGGAAGGCGTAGCCGCGAAGGTCGAACCAGTTCCGCTCGCTGAAGCCGTTGAGATAGAGTGTGTTGACGACATCGTCTTCGGTCAGCCCCTTGATCTTGTATTCGCGGCCGAAGGTGCGGTCGGTGGTGCCGACGAGGTTCCAGCCCCAGCTCCACTGCGAATTGATCGCGAAGGCGCCGCTGGTGGTGATGGAGCCGCGGAAGTCCCGGTCGCCCGAGCGGTCCGGCTCGAAAGCGTCGGGGTCGAGCTGGAAGATGCCGGCGAGGCGCACGTTGTAGGCGCCGTTCATCAGCCGGTGACGCCATTCGCCCTCTGCCAGCAGCCCCTGCTTGCTCAGGACGGTGGGCGAGAAGGTGATGTCGTAATTGGGCGCAAGATTCCAGAAATAGGGGGTCGTGACGCCGTAACCGAGCACCGAGCTGTTGCGGAAGCTGGGGGTCAGGAAGCCGCTCTTGCGCTTCACCGTCGGGTCGGGATGGAAGAAGTACGGCGAATAGGCTACCGGCACGCCGAAGAACTCCAGCCGCGCATTGCGGTAATAGACCGTCTGCTCCTGCTTGTTGTGGATGATCTTGGAGGCCTTCACCTGCCAGAGCGGCGGCCTCTCGGGATTGTCCTTACAGGGCTCGCAGGCGGTGTAGACGCCCTGGCGGAAGACGGTGACGTTGCCCTCGCGGCGCTCGGCGCTGTTGGCGGCGAAGCGGGCCCGGTCGGTCGTCTCCACGTTGACGCTTTCGATGAAGCCCTCACCGAAATCGTCGGTGATGTCGATGTCCTCGGCGTGGACGATGTTGCCGTCCGGCTCGGTCATGCGGACATGGCCGGAGGCAAGGAGCCGCCCGGAGGGCTCGCGATAGGTCACCCGGTCGGCGACCAGGGTGTAGCCGTTGTAGAAGATTTCGACATTGCCGACCGCCGAGACGGTGCGCTCGTCGAAGTCGTAGACGAGCTGATCGGCCTCCACCAGCATGCGCGAATCGGGATCTTCGGAGGCGGCGCGGGAGCGAAGGTCGAGATCCTGCGCGCGTGCCGGCGCGGGCCCGAGAGCGGCGGGGCCGAGGGCCAGAACGAAGGCCAGAACGAACACCAGAACGGGGGCCGCGGCGCGGGCGAACGAAAGCTGGCGCGCAACCCTCAGGGATGCGCGCCGGGGCGTCGCGAGGATGTTCCAACGGACGGGTGTCATCCGTCCTCCTGGTACAGGAGCGCTGTGGCTCCGAACAAAAGAGCGACGATCGCCGGGGCCCATGCGGCGAAAGCCGGATTCAAGATGCCGTTGCTGCCCATATCGCTAACGACTTTCGTCATCACATAAAGCAAAAAGCCCAGGCCGATGCCAGTCAGGGCGAGCTTTCCTACGCCACCGTAACGAAAAAGCCTCAGGCTGACGGTGGCCGCCACGGCGATCATCGCCATCAGGAGGATGGGGCGGGCGAGCAGGCTGTGGAAAGCCAGCTGGAAGCGGTCGGTATTGAGCCCCGTGCGGCCCGCCGCATCGATGAATCGGCCCAGCGTCCAGATGGAAAGGCTATCCGGCCGGATGAGCGTCTCGCTGATCTCCTTGGCGCTCAGCGAGGTCGGAAGGAGATAGCGGGCGAATTGCTGCGGGGCGCCGTCGGCCGAGACGTAGCGGGCGTCGCGGAAGGTCCAGCGGCCCGGCCTGAAGTCGGCGCTCGGCGCCGTCAGCTTGCCGCGGAAGCTGTTGTCCGGCTCGAACAGGAAGGCGGTGACGCCGAGGAGCTGCAGCGTGTCGGAATCGAAGCTCGTCGCCTGGATGATCGACGGGCCGTCGACGCCGTCCTGGCGAAACCAGATCGCGTCGCTGGCGCCGGCGAGCCGCGCGCCGCTGCCGAGCGCCGCCTCGCCGCGCTCTGCCTTGCCCTTCAGGTAGGTCGCCACGGGGTTGATGACGAAGGTAGAGGCGAGGCCGAAGATGAGGGCGAGCACAAGCGGCGCGGCCAGAAAGCCCCAGACGGAGATGCCGGCGCCACGGGCGACGACGAGCTCCAGCTTACGCGACATGTCGAGCAGGCAGATCATGGCGGAGAAGAGAAAGAGGAAGGGCAGGATGTCTTCCAGAAGCCCCGGCGTGCGCATCAGGGCGAGCTTCAGGCCGAGAAGGGCGGAAAAGTTCGGCACGTCGCTCAGGCGGCGCAGCATCTCGACGAAATCGACGAGAAAGACCAGCGTCATCAGAGCCAGAAGGATCATGAAGAAGGAGGTGAGGAACCGCCGGGCGATATAAAGGGAAAGCGTCGTCCTCACGGCGCCTGCCTCTGCCAGCGGGCGGCGCCGGGGATGACGGAAAGGGCGCGGGTATAAAGGCCCCCGATCCGGTCGAGCCAGATCGCCAGCCATTGCGGCACGCGCCAGCGCACGTCGCTGCGCAGTCCCAGCCAGGCAAGGATCGCTCCGCCGATCGGCACCACATAGAGGAGGGGGATAAGGCTCTCGTTGCTGGTGGCGGCGGCGAGAACGGCAAAGCCCGCGCCGCGCAGGATAAAGCCGGAGGCGATCGCCATCACCATGGCGAAGCCGCGATCCTGCCGGTTGGTGCGGGCGCGGCCGCAAAAGAGCAGCGCGATCATCCCGAAGCTGATGGTGTAGAGCGGGGCGGTGAACCGGTCGTGGAGCTCGGCCTGCCAGCGACTGCGATACTTGGTGTAGTAGACGTTGTCGGGGTCTGGATCGATCAGCGCCGGCGTCGTCAGCTCGCGCGGCTTGTAGGTTGGATTGACCTCGCCCGCCTTGAACTGGCTGAGATCGAAGCCGTAGGTCTCGAACTCCACGACGCTCGCCTCGCCCTTGAGCTTGTTCTCGCGCACGAGTTCGCCGTCCTTCATGATCAGGAAAGCGTTGCCGCCGCGCTCCAGGAGGACGCCGGACTTCGCGATGTACTGGGTCGATTCCTCTGCGTTCCGGTCGTCGCTGACGAAGATGTTGCGGAAGCTGCCGTCCGGCGCCTTCTCGCGGATATGCATGGTCAGCCCTCGGTCGACCGTGCGGAAGCCGCCATCCTTGACGAGGGTGGCGATGAGGTCGGCGCGCACATGGTTGATCAGGGTGCGCAGACCGGAAAGGGCGCCTGGGGCGATGTAGTGGTGAAAGGCCATCGTCAGGGCGAAGACGAAGATGCCGAGCAACAGGATCGGACGGGCGACGACCCGCGAGGAAGCGCCCGAGGCGGCCATCACCGGCAGCTCGCTATCGGCGTTGAGACCGTTGAGGGTGACGGTCGCGGCGATGAGGAAGGCGATCGGGGCGACGACCTGGATGAGGGCCGGCAGCGCCAGGAGCGTCATCAGGATGAACATCCAGATCGCCTGGCCCTTGGCGGTGACCACGTCGAGTTCGCGCAGGACCTGTGTCATCCACATCGTCGCGACGAGCGCACCGAGCACCAGAAGCAGGAGCATCAGCACACGCCGGAAGACGTAGCGTTCCAGGAGCGGCAGACCGAAAAACGACATACTTTCCTTCGCCAGCGCGCCGACATGTCCGCCGGCCGGTAAGCGTTAGCCACGCATAGATAAAATTTGACCAAGAAGCGTGGTTAACGGCATTTGACCTTGACGCCCCCGCCGTCCGGGCTAAGCCACCTCCCTATCACATCCCAATCGCAAAAGCGGAGCAACGAGGCAACAGCATGGCCGCCAGCACCTCCATCAAATTCGCAGGAGCGCAGATCCCGGAGAAGGGAACTGCCGTCGTCCTGACCGACAAGAAGTTGCAGCTCGGCGAGCTGGCCGCCTCCCTCGACAAGTCGGCCGGCGAGCGCTTCGCGCTGTTCGCCCGCATCAAGAGCTTCCGCGGCGCGGCCCGCAAGGCGCTGGAAATGGTGGCTCCGACGGGCGTGGAGCTGGAGCGGATCCTCTTCCTCGGCATCGGCGAGAGCGCGCCTTCCGGGCGCTTCGACTGGCTGCGGCTCGGCGGCGCGGCGGCAAAGCTCCTTCCCTCCGAGGGCGAGGCGACGATCATCCTTCAGGATCCGGCCGGCAATTATCCGAGCCCCGGCGAGGCGGCCGCTTTCGCGCTCGGCCTGACGCTGAGGCGCTACCGCTTCGACCGCTACAAGAGCCAGAAGAAGGACGACGAGGAAAAGAACGGGCCCGTCACCGTCACGATCGGCGTCGGCGATCCGGTCAAGGCGACTGCCGCCTGGAAGATCGAGGCGGCGGTCGATGCGGGCGTCGAACTCGCCCGCGACCTCGTCAACGAGCCGGCCAACATCCTCGGCCCGGTCGAGTTCGCAGACAAGCTCGCCGCGCTCGACGGCGACGGGCTGGAGGTCGAGGTTCTCGAGGAAAAGGCGCTCGCCAAGCTGAAGATGAACGCGCTTCTGGGCGTGGCGGTGGGCTCGGAGCGTCCGCCGCGGGTCGTCATCATGCGCTGGAACGGCGGCAAGAAGGGCGACAAGCCCGTCGCCTTCGTCGGCAAGGGCGTCGTCTTCGACACTGGCGGCATCTCCATCAAGCCGGCCTCCGGCATGGAGGACATGAAGGGCGATATGGGCGGCGCGGCCGCCGTCTCCGGCGTCATGCTGGCGCTGGCCCGGCGCAAGGCCAAGGTGAACGCCGTCGGCATCGTCGGCATCGTGGAGAACATGCCGGATGGCAAGGCCCAGCGGCCCGGCGACATCGTCACCTCCATGGCGGGCAAGACGATCGAGGTCATCAACACCGATGCCGAGGGCCGGCTGGTTCTCGCCGATATCCTCACCCACATCCAGAAGACGACGAGCCCGGATGCGATGATCGACCTTGCGACGCTGACGGGTGCGATCATCGTGGCGCTCGGCCACCAGCATGCGGGCCTTTTTGCCAATGACGACCGGCTTGCCGACGGCCTGCTGGCGGCGGGCCTGGAAACCGGGGAGAAGGTCTGGCGCCTGCCGCTCGGCGAGGAATACGACAAGATGATCGATTCCAAGAACGCCGACATGAAGAATGTTGGCGGGCGCTGGGGCGGCTCCATCACGGCGGCGCAGTTCATCAAGCGCTTCGTGGACGAGGGCGTCGCCTGGGCGCATCTCGATATCGCCGGTACGGCGATGGGCTCGCCCTCCAGCGACACCAACGAATCCTGGGGCTCGGGCTTCGGCGTGCGGCTCCTCGACCAGTTCGTGCGCGACCGCTACGAGAAGGGCTGACCTTTCGGCCCGGGGAGGCGCGGCTTGCCGGAGATCCTCTTCTATCATCTGGAGACGCGCCCCATCGGGCGGGCGCTTCCCGACCTTCTGCAGCGCTCGCTGAAGCGCGGCTGGCGCGCCGTGGTGCAGGCCGGCGTGAAGGAGAAGCTGTCGGAGATCGACATGGCGCTGTGGACTTTCGACGACGCCTCCTTCCTGCCGCACGGCACGGCCGAGGACGGCCACAGCGAACGCCAGCCGATCTATCTGACGGAAACCGACGAGAACCCGAACGGCGCGGCCATCCGCTTTCTCACGCATGGGGCGGATGCGGGCGACCTTGCCGCCTATGAGCGCGTCGTCTTTCTCTTCGAGGCGGCGGACCCGGCCGCGATGGACTGGGCGCGCGGTGCCTGGAAGCAGCTGAAAGGCGAGGGCGCCGACATCACCTACTGGCGGCAGGACGAGAGCGGGCGCTGGTCGAAGCAGGGCTGAGCCGGCAGGCTCAGCTCGTCTCCGGTTCCGATTCCTTCTGCGGTTCTTCGGTGGGCGAGGGGGCGAGCTTGCCGCGCGGCTCCAGCGCCTCTGTGCGGGCGACCTCCCAGTATTCGCTAAGCCGGGCGGCGAGCGCCTTCGGCTTCTCCGCGCAAAGCCGCGCGCCGATGTCGAAGGCGGAAGCGCGCAATTCGCTCTGGCGCCGGTCGATCAGCGCCAGCAGCATCTCCTGCACCTTCTTCTTGCCGAAGAGCTTCGGCTCGTCGCGCATGAGGGCCCGGTAGACGGACAAATCGTGTTCGTCGCCGAGAATGTCGGCGAGCTCCTTCGCCTCCGAACGGCGCGCCTCCATCGGCTCGCGCCACAGTTTCTTCAGGAGCTTCAGGTGCACCCAATGGTACTTGGTGCGCTTGCGCCATTCGTGAAAGATCGCCGGGTCGTCGCTGTCGCGCGCGGCCTGCATGGCCTTCGACATGCGCCGGTAGGTCCGCGACAGGCCCGCCGCGACGGTGTCGAAATCGTCCGGGAAGCTGATCTCGGCGAAGCGTTTTTCGCCCTCGTCCAGCACGGCGAAGCTTTCCTCGATGCGGGCATCGAGATCGTCCACCTTGCGCACCATGCGGATGCGGCGGTCGTCGAGCTCCTGGCGCACCCCGTAAAGAAGGCCGTCCTCCAGCCGGTCGCCGAAATGGCTCGTCAGCGTGTCGTGCGTCTCCAGGACGGCGGTCGTGTCGCGGATGACGGAGAGCCTCCGGCCGGCGTCGCGCCAGCGGGCGTTCTCGATGCCGTAATCCTCGCCGAGGCCGGGCCTTGCGAGGCGCAGCAGGCCACGCAGCTTCTTGAAGCGCTTGCGGGCGAGGTGGATCGCCTCATGGCGGTCCTCGTCCTCGGTCTTCAGTTCTTCGCGCGCGCGCTCCACCTGCTCGATGGCGGCGCGGCGCAGCTCCTCGGCGATCGGCTTGGCGGGGTCGAGGGAAAAGCTCATCGGGCCAACATACTCACAAGGGTTGCGTGGGCGGAAGTCATGTCCAGTCGCGGAAGGGGTGCTGCGACAGGGAGGCATTGGTGTAGCGCCCGTCGCCGGTCACCTCCTCGCCCAGCCAGCTGGGACGCTCGAATTCCTGCCGGTCGTGGGTGAGCTCGACTTCGGCGATGACAAGGCCTTCGTTGGCGCCGGCGAAGACGTCCACCTCGAAGGTGAGGTCGTGGCGGCGGATGAGGTGCCGCGTCTTCTCGATGAGGCGGCCGGCGCATTTTTCCATCAGCTCGCCGGCATCTTCCAGCGGGATCGCATATTCCCATTCCTCGCGGGTGAGGCCGCGCCCGCTCTTGATGGTGAGATAAGCCTTCTCGCCGTCGACGATGCGCACCCTCAGGTTCGCGCGCTCGTCGTTGCACAGATAGCCCTGGCGGATCTCGTGCTGTTCGCTCACGGCCTCGCGCCAGGCGGGGCCGCTTACCAGAAACTTGCGTTCGATTTCCTTGCCCATGGCGTTCAAAGCCTTTCCTGCCTGCGCCCGCCCGGCCGATGCCTCGGCATTGCGGCCGGTGCCTGATCTCGCCCGTTACAACGCTTCTGGCAAACCCGGCGTTGCGCTCCGGTCAACCCTGCCCGGTAACTGCCCGGCAAAGAATGCGGTTTTATGATTGCTCCGACATGATTCTTTCCCTTCCCCCTTTTCTCGCGGGCGCCGTCATCATCCTCGGCACGATCGCCATCGCCTTTGCCACCTATTTCGCGGCAAGGGCGGTCATGGCGTCGCGCGGGGTGGACGATTCGAGGGACCTTGCGGGCTCGGTCGTCATCCGCGTCTCGGCGCTGCACGGGCTGATCCTCGCCCTCGTCTTTGCCCAGGAGCTCGCCAACTTCGACCAGATCGGCGAGACCATCTCGCGCGAGGCGGCGGTGATCGGCGACGTCTATTACGATCTGAAGCGCTTCGACGTGGAGGAGACGCGCTCGGCCCGTGTCGACCTTGCCGCCTATACCTCCATCGTCCTCCGGGAGGAGCTGCCGGGCCTTGCCGATGGCGAGAACCTGTCGGGCGAGGCATGGGAGCGCTGGGAAAAGGTCTACGACGCCATCCTGGCGCTGGAGCCCGACGGGGTGCGCCAGGAGACGCTGAAGCCGCTTTTGGTCAAATATGTGCGCGAGATTTCGAGCCTCAGGCTGATGCGCGAGGATGCGGCCGGGGAGGGGGTCAATTCGCTCTTCATGCTGGCGGCGATCGTCGGCGTGGCGCTGACGGCGATGGCCTATTGCGCCTTTCCTCCGACGGCGCCCAACCTCCTCCTGTTATCGATCTTCGGCGCCTATACCGGGCTCATCGTCTTCTTCGTCATCGCCTTCGCCTATCCCTATTCGGAGCCGGGGGAGATCCGGCCGGCGAGCCTTGAACGGCTCTTTGCGGGCGAGATCCGCGAACTTTCCGGCGCCGCCGCCGAGCCATGAGTGCCGCCCTTGCGGGCTTTGCCCTCGGGCTCAGCCTCATCGCCGCGATCGGTGCGCAGAACGCCTTCGTGCTTCGCCAGGGGCTGGCGCGCTCGCATGTCTTCGCCGTCTGCCTCGTCTGCGCGCTGTCGGACGCCCTTCTCATTTCGGCGGGGGTCGCCGGGGCTGCGGGGCTGATCGCGGCCGTGCCCTGGCTCGGGCCGGCGATGCGCTATGGGGGCGCCGCCTTTCTCATCGCCTACGGGGCGAAAGGCTTCTGGTCGGCGCTGCGCGCGAACGATGGGCTGGAGCCGCTCGGCGGCGGGCGGGAAAGCCTTGCTACGGCGCTTCTGACCTGCCTCGCCTTCACCTTCCTCAATCCGCATGTCTATCTCGACACGCTGGTGCTTCTGGGTTCGGTCTCGGCGCAGTACGAGGGCGCGCGCGTGGCGTTTGCGGCCGGTGCCATGGCGGCATCCTTCGTCTTCTTCTTCGCCCTGGGCTACGGGGCGCGGCTCCTGCGTCCCGTCTTTGCCGATCCGCGCGCCTGGCGCGTGCTCGACTTTTTGATCGGCCTCGTCATGTGGGCGATCGCGGCAAAACTCCTCCTCGATGGCTGACACCCTACCGGCAGGACGGGGTGAGCCCGATGGTCTCGCCGGTCTTTTCCATGACGATGCAGGAATGGCCGGGGTTTCCCTTTGGCCGCGGCACGCCGGGAGCCACGACGAGGTTGATGGAATGAGCCCCCGTCAGGCGCGCCGGCAGATACGGGATCGGCTTTACCAGACGGTACTCCTTGTGGCCGCGTAGCTTGACGAGATGGCCGCTGGCGACGAGCTGCGCGACGCCTGCCGGTCCAGGCAGGACCTCGTAGACGCCCACCTTTGCGTTTGCCACGACGGCGGGCGACGAAATCCTGGTCACGGGCGGGCCGTCCCCGGCGTTGCCGCTGACCCGGGGCGCCAGCGTCATGTCGGGGAGCGAGACGCCGGCGAGCGCATAGTCGCCGGCGGCCTCGACGTCGTCGACGCCGGCAATGGCCGCCGCCTTCCGGCGCACGAGCACGCCCTCGACGGAACGCGGCTTGTAGGTGTAGGGCAGGCAGTCCTCCGCCTCCAGGAAATGCACCCGGTCTTCGGCGATGCCGGCCACGCCGCCACTGGCGCGGCCGCCGACGACGACCGTAGCCACGCGCTCCACCGCGCCGTCGAATTGCCAGATCACCGGCTGGTAGGAGGTGGCCAGCACGTAGAGCGGGGTCTTCCCCGGCTCGACATGGACCGGCACGGTGCCGGTCTCCTCCTCCGGCGAGCCGACGAAGACGGAGGAGATCGCCGCCGCCTCATAGGCGCCGATGAGCATGACCTTCTGGTCCGGCTCCGCTTTCGGTGCGCCGCAGACGGCGCGTGCCTCGCGTTCTTCGCGGACCTTCTCGATCTCCTGGCGCGCGAGTTGGAGGCGGGCCTGGGTGGCGCTGGCGAGCGGCGACAGCTCGCGCCTGCTCATGACGCCGTCGCCATCGGTGTCGTAGCTGGAGAAGAAGCGTTCGGTGACCTCGCCGGCCTCCGCGAGCGTCAGACGGCCATCCCTATCCGGATCGAGCGCCATGAGGATGGCGGCCGTTCCGCCGGTGCTCCGGATGCCGACGCCGCCTTCCTGGAAATCCTCCGCTATCTCCCGAAGCGTGACGACGCCGTTCCCGTCCTTGTCGACCTCGTCGAAGCGCCGCGCAACGAGGTCGCCCTTCTGAAGACGCTGCAATGCCTGCACCTCGGCGCGCGTCACCTCAAAGTCGCCGTCGAGATCGCCGGCCAGGATACGGCCGATCGCGACGGCACGAGCCGTCGCCTCTTCCGCATCGATCTCGGCCGCTACGTCGCCGATGTCGAAGCCGTCGCCGTTCCGGTCCTTTCTGCGGATCGGCTCCGTCAGGAAGGCCAGGAACTGCTCCCGAGTAGGCTCGCCGCCCAGTTGCCGCGCCGCCTGGCCCAGCGCCGTCTCCTGCTCGGGCGTGAAATCCTGGGCGAGGGCAGGGCTGGCCAAGACGGCGAGAAGAAGAGCTGCTGCGGGAATGATTGGAATGCGTTGCACGGTTTCGATCCCCCCGAATCTTGGAGACCGATTCCGCTCCTCCTGAGGGCGGGCCGCAACCGGAAGGGCAGCTTTACCTTAACGACAGGCGGGCGCGGCGACGCCCGGCCGGCAAGAATGCAGGAGAAGGACAGGAAGATGAACGACGCGCGCGCATGGGAGCTGGAGGAACGGCTGTGGCTGGAGGCCCCAGGCGTTTACGACGTAACGCTGGGCGAGGGCTGCATCA
Source organism: Afifella sp. IM 167 (assembly GCF_020144925.1). Taxonomy (GTDB): domain Bacteria; phylum Pseudomonadota; class Alphaproteobacteria; order Rhizobiales; family Afifellaceae; genus Afifella. Next base: position 76,680 of record NZ_NSLC01000001.1, on the reverse strand, counting down.
TGGCCTTTCGCTCGCCGGTCGGCCTCCTGCAGGGGGCCGATATCGTCAAGAGCGTCGCCGAGGCGCCGCGCTGGACCTGCGTCGCCATCACCGAACGGCATCTTGGCCGGCCCGACGGGGATACCGTGGTGCTTGGCTACGAGGCCGAGGGTCGGCGGGACGGGGCTGATCCCTACCGGGCCATCTGCACCTCCACCTACCGGCGCTACAAGGACGGCTGGAAGATCGTCCAGCACCAGCAGACGCCTCTCGGCTAGCCGCCTCGTCATGCGGGCTATCGCAACAAGGCTGTTGCCGCGCTGGGTCCGGTCGCGGCTTCGGCGCGGAAGAAAAATGCGGGGCGCAAGGCCCCGCAAGTTGGAGGTCACGCGGGTTCGCCTTCGAGGCTTCAGGCTTCCCTCCGCGTTTGGTGGTGCGCCGCAGCCCTATTTCTTGGCGTAGAGGCGGCACCAGCCTGTCGGCGAGATCGGGCTCTCCACGACCTGACAGGCGTTCGGCGCCTGGAAATGACGGCAATTGTCGCATTGCTGCCGCCCCTTCGGCGTCGTCTGATAGCCGGCGATGTTCTGCTTCGCCTTCTTGGCGAGCTGGGCCTCGGCGGAGCCGGCTCCCAGGATCGCCAGCGATGAGGCCGCGAGCACGGAGGCTGCGAGCAGTTCGCGCCGGGACAGGCTGCCGTTCGGCTTCTTCGTACCATCACTCATATTGGCTGTTTCCTCTCTTGGTTTTGCTTTCAGGTTGTTTCGGGTCCTTGCACCGGCCTTGTGCGGGCGTGAGCGTCAGTGCGGCGCGCCGCCCCAGCGGTAGACCAGCGAAGCCATGATCGCGTGGACGTTGTAGTTGGTGTTCCACGTCCCCATGGCGTAGCTCGCCGCATCGGTGTCGATGAGGTGCTGGTAGGGCGTATCGAGTCCGTCCTGCCAGTTGTCGCTGAAGTTTCGTTCCCAGGAATAGGCGAGCTTGAAGGTCAGATCGCCGTCGAGGCCAAGAAAATCGCCCGTTTCGGGATGGTAGTTCAGCGCCGCATCGAAGCGGTTGTACCTGCTGACGACATCGGGGAAGGCGGCGCAGTTGGTCACACCGGGGCAGAGGGGCGTGGCGACAGGCGTGCGCGCGCTTGCCGTCGCGGTCCATTTGGACACGCCGTAGGCGTAGCTGTCGTAGAGCTCCAGATCGAGCACGCCCGGGATGATCTCGATATTGGCGCCGCCGATGAGGGTGTGCACCTGTTCGTTCATCTTGCTGTCCCAGCCGCCCGTAACGGTGGCCGCGCCGCCGCCGGTGATGCTGGCGCCGACCATGTCGCGGTCGAAATCCTCGTAGACGTAGGCCAGCATCAGGTTGATGCCCGGGGTCGGCGAGAAGGCGACCTCGAGCCCGGCGTTCCAGCTGTTGTCCTTCAGGAGGCCGTATTCCGGGATCGTCGGGTCGGTGAGGTAATCGTCGAAGCGCAGGCCGAAATTCGGCGTGACGACGAGATTGTCGAGCGCGGTCAGTTCCAGCGAGACATTCGCCTTGTGACGGTCCCGGTTGGCCATGTCGTATTTGCGCACGCCTGGATCGACATTGGTCCCGAGCGGCTGGCTGTTCATGGCATCCAGCACCGGGCCGAGGTCGTAGCTGTCGTAGCGGCGCTGCGAATACTGGTAGCTGGAGCGCAGCTGCGCCCTGCCGGTGAGGTGCGCATCGAGCGTCACCTTGCCCGAATACTCGTCCGTGACGTTGACCGAGCGCCTTTCGCGGTCCCAGCGCTCCCAGCCGAGCTCGCCGCCGAGCGTGACCTTGTCGCTCGCCCGCCAGCTCACCTCCGCGGAACCGTTCTGCTTGGTGTAGGCGTAGGCGAGGGCGGTCAGCCCGCCGCCGGCCGGCGTCGCGGTGACGGAGTCGCCCATGATGTACTGGTTGATCAGCCATTCGGGCGTTTGGTTGTCGAGGTCGTAGTAGCGGTAGCGCAGCGTGGTGGAGACGCTGTCGCTGACTTGCGTGTGGAGCCTGTTGTTGATGAGGAGCGTGTTGATCTTCGCCTTGGCGCTGGAGGTCGGCAGCGTCAGCGCCGGGGCGTTCGGGTTGATCGTATACGGCAGGAGCGTGTCGTTCTGCTCCATCGTCGTATAGGCGACCGTGGCCATGTAGCGGGACTTCCACGGCAGATCGATGCCGGTCGTGGCTCCCATCGAATAGGCCGAGTTGTCGGGCGCCAAGCTCACGCGGCCGAATTGCGGGTAGTTAGTCCCCGGCGCCTGGTAGTACGGATTCTGGAAGGTGAAGGAATCGTACCGGTTCTCGTAGATCGATGCGCGGCCCGTCAAAGAAACGTTGAAGCGTCCGCCCCAGGGCGTCTTGGCGAAATACTCACCCGTCGCCTTGATGTTCTGCGTCACGTCGTCGACCGGGCGCGGGACGTCGACACGGTGCACGGGACCGGCGCCGAAGCCGTTCATCAGGATGCCGGCAGGCTGCGTGCCCTTGCGGTGGTCGTTGAGGTAGCTCGCCTCGAACTCCCAGTTCGGGTTCGGCGTGTAGGACTGCTCGTACTGGATGCGGCGGCGATCGATGCCGATGCTGATCGGGTTGACGTTGGATGCGATCGCCGCGTCGTACTGCGCGGCGGTCGGCGGGCTCGCCGGGAAGGACACGTTCGTCGTCAGGTTGTCGGTGCCGACGCCCTGCCAGATGCTCTGCGCGGTGGTGGAATAAAGGTGCGGGATCTGGTCCCACATGAAGGAGCCGTAGAGCAGTCCGGTCCGCGACCAGTCGAAGATGTAGCGGCCGTTGTTCTTGCCGACGTTCTCGGCGCTGGCCTCGGCGAAATAGAGCCCGTCGCCGGACTGCCAGCCGAACATCACCTTCTGCAGAAGCAGGCCGGAATCGACATCGCCGTATTCCTCGAACTTCGCGGAGCTGTATCTCTGCGGCGCCTGGATGCTGGGCGTGTTCCAGACGGTGGCGTGCTTCGGAGGTTTCTTGAGAAAGACGCGGGCGCCTATCTCCACCTCACCCCAGGTGACGGCCTCGGCCTCCGTCTCCTCCTGTGCCATGGCGGCTTGCGGCAGCCCCGCGCCACCGGCGATGAGCGCCATCGTGGCCAGCGTCAATCGGCGTTGAACCTTCATCGTTTCCTCCCCCCAGAGAAATCTGCTCAGGTCTTGGTTTGCGAGCGAAGCTCCTTGCGTGTCGTCTCCTGTCGGCGGCGGGGCGGCGGGCCTGTGCGGGCTGCAGCCGCCCCGCGCCCTTCTTTCGATCTCAGCGGTGCCAGCGCCGGCCCGACGGGCTGTTGGAGCCGTGGATGTTGGTGTGGCAGTTCTGGCAGGCGCTATTGACCATGTAGCGGTTGGAACTGACGCCGAGCGCGGGGTTGCCGAGGTGGCGGCCCGGTGTATGGCAGCGCTGGCACAGCCGCGGCCGCATCACCGTCAAGAGGTTGCGGTTCATCGAACCGTGCGGCTCGTGGCAGTTGAGGCAGTTCTCGCGCACCGGCGGATGCTCGAAGAGGAACGGCCCGCGCTTGTCGGCATGGCAGGTGTAGCAAACGTCATTGACGCTCGCTTCCTGCAGCATCTTGTCGTTGGGGCCGCCATGCGGGTTGTGGCAGCTGGCGCAGTCCATCTTGCCTTCGTGCATCGGCATGTGCGCGGTGCGCACGGACTGGGCGCGCCTGTCCTTGTGGCACTGGAAGCAGGTGTCCATGACGTTGCCCTTGGCCAGCTGCATGTTCGGCGAGGAACGGCGCATCACCGTGTGGCAGCTCGTGCAGGCGACCCCGCGGGTCTGATGGACGGAGCCCTTCCAATAGGTGCGCTGGCCCTTCTCGTGGCAGGACAGGCAGATGCCATTGGTGTCGGCGGAGGTGGACCTCGGATCGTCCTTGCGGAACGAGCGGATGACGCCCGTGCCGATGTCGTTCCGCCCGCCGCCGGCGTTGACGTGCGAGGAGCCCGGCCCGTGGCAGCTCTCGCACTCCATCTTGCCGCCGACCGTGTGGTGGCCGCTCTCCAGAAGCCGTCCCATGACGGTCAGCTTGAACTCGTCGAACGAGCCTGCGTGGCAGAGCCGGCATGGCTCGGAGCCGACATAGTGGGCGCCAACCTGGCCCACCGCCGGAGGGCTGATCATCACCGCCTGGCTGAGGTCCTCCACCGCCGGGTCGAGGTCCCTCATGGCGTCGCTGAGGTCGATCACGGCCTGGCTGGTGCCGCTCAAGTCCCGGCTGGCGCCGCTCATTTCTGCCCTGGCGGAGCCGTCGAACTCCGTCGCGCCCAGCGATACTGCAATGATCGATAAAGCTGCAATCGCTAGACGCCGCCCTGCCGACAAGGCAAAGGATATCGCGCGGTCTGAACCGCTGAAGATTGACATCTATTTCCCCCCTAACACCAGCTTTTGAAAGCTAGTGATATTCAGCCTAGAATTATTGTAAGGTGTGGTAACGATACGTATAAAACCGAAGCGATCCGCACTCGTTTCTAGGTGTTATATCAATTTGACTCTAGGCTAAGGGGCGATTTTCCGCTTTGTCAATTATCAAATTTATGATCGGCATAAATGCACCAGTCAAAACGGCCGGAGTCGCGAAATAGCAACAGTAATGATGAACAGTGCTAAATATATACAGGTTAAGTATTGTATTCGCGCTCAAGTTGTATTGATCTGTGGCTCCGCCCGCCGCGCAGACGTGGCGCGCCACGCGGCTAGCGCATGGATCACGCAGGCCGCACGCGGGTAAGGCGCGGCGGCCGAGCCGCTGCGAAGAGTGTGCGAAGGGCAGAGGGATGGCGCAGCCGGAGGGGTATCGCCCGCCCCCGGCTTTCGGCATTGCCGCCGGCGCGTCGCGCGCCGGGCGGCGTGTTTACAGCGGGATTTTCGCCGGTCTGGAAAGCTTGCCCGGCTAGGCCGCGCTCGGCTCGTCCTCCAGTTGTTCCAGCATGGCGCCGAGCTCGATCCAGCGCTCTTCCAGCCGCTCCAGCATCACCGCCTTTTCGGCGCGCTTCCTGGCATAGCCGGCGGCCTTTTCCGGGTCGCCGCGATGCAGGGCGCCGTCGGCGAGGCGGTCGTCGAGCTCCTCCACCTCCTTGGTGAAGACCTCGATCAGGCGCTCGCATTCCTTCATCTTCTGGCGGATCGGTGCCGCCTTCTTCCGGCGGTCGGCGGGGCTCTGGCGCGGCGCCGGCGCGGCGGCGGGGCGGGCGGCGTCCGGCTTCTTCGGCGGGCCCTCCAGAACCTCGCGGCGGTAATCCTCGATGTCGCCCTCATAGGAGCCGACGGTGCCGCCCGAGGTCAGCCACAGCCGGTCGACCGTCGCCTCGATCAGGTGGCGGTCGTGGCTGATCAGGATGACGGCGCCGGAATAGTCGTTGAGGGCGTGGATCAGCGCCTCGCGGCTGTCGACGTCGAGATGGTTCGTCGGCTCGTCGAGGATGAGCAGGTGCGGCCGGCCGAGCGTGGCAAGGCCCATCAGGAGGCGCGCCTTCTCGCCGCCGGAAAGGTCCTTGGCCTTGGTGTCCATCTTCTGCGTGGCGAGGCCCATCTGCGCGACGCGGGACCTCAGCTGCGGCTCCGTCAGGCCCGACAGGCGGGCGCGGATATGCTCCACCGCCGACCGGCCAGGAATGAGCTCGTCGAGCTGGTGCTGGGCGAAATAGCCGATCTTCAGCTTGTTGGAGCGCTTCAGTGTGCCGCTCTGCGGCTCCAGCTGGCCGGAGACAAGCTTGGCGAAGGTCGACTTGCCGTTGCCGTTGGCGCCCAGAAGAGCAATGCGGTCGTCGTCGTCGATCCTGAGGCTGAGGCCCTTCAGGATCGCCTTGCCGGGCTCGTAGCCGACCTGGACGGCCTCCATCTGCAGGATGGGCGGGGCGGCGCGCTTTTCCGGGTCGGGAAAACGGAAGGGCAGCACCGTCTCGTCGGCGATGGTGGAGACCGGCTGGAGCTTGGCGAGCGCCTTCAGCCGCGACTGCGCCTGGCGGGCCTTGGTGGCCTGGGCGCGGAAGCGGTCGACGAAGGCCTGCATGTGCTTGCGCTGGGCTTCCTGCTTGTCCTTGAGCTTGGCCTGCAGGGCCTGGCGCTCGGCGCGCTGGCGCTCGAAATCGTCGTAGCCGCCGGAATAGAGCGTCAGCTTCTGCTCCGACAGATGCACGATGGAGCGGACCGCGTTGTTGAGGAGGTCCCGGTCATGCGAGATCAGGATCGCCGAATGGCGGTAGCGGGCGATGTAGCGCTCCAGCCAGAGCGCGCCCTCCAGGTCGAGATAGTTGGTCGGCTCGTCGAGCAGCAGGATGTCCGGCTCGGAAAAGAGCACGGCGGCGAGCGCCACGCGCATGCGCCAGCCGCCGGAAAACTCCGAGCAGGGGCGGTTCTGCGCCGCGTCGTCGAAGCCGAGGCCCTTCAGGATGCGCGCCGCGCGCGCCTCGGCCTCGTGGGCGCCGATTTCGGCGAGCCGGGTATGGATCTCGCCGATGCGCCCGCCCTCCTGCGCCGTCTCCGTCTCGGCGAGGAGCTGCGTGCGCTCCTCGTCGGCGGCCAGAACCGTCTCCAGCAGGGTATGGGATCCGCCGGGCGCCTCCTGCAGGACGCGGCCGATGCGGGCGCGCTTGGGCAGGACGATCTCGCCCTCGTCGGGGGCGATGTCGCCGGCGATGGCGCGAAAGAGCGTCGTCTTGCCGGCGCCGTTCTTGCCCACGAGGCCCACCTTGGAGCCGGTGGGCAGGGAGATGCTCGCCTTGTCGATGAGCGTGCGCCCGGCAATGCGCAATGTGAGGCCAGAGAGTTGAAGCATCCGGGGGGATTAAGCGTGGCGCGGTGCGCTTGCAAGCGCCGCTCGCGCATCGCCGCCTTGTGCTCGGCCGAGCGAGCCTCTATGGCCGCGCCATGATGCATGACCCCTCGATCGCCTATCGCTTCTCCACCGCCCTTGTCCGCGAGCCGGCGCCCTCCGTCGTCGACGGCATGCGGGCCGAGGACCGGGGCAGCCCGAGCTTCGACGTCTTCATGGAAGAGCACCTCGCCTACCGCGCCGCGCTGGAGGAGGCCGGGCTCACCGTGCATGTCGAGCCGGCGCTGCCGGAACTGCCGGATTCGGTGTTCATCGAGGACCCGGCCTTCGTGCTGCCGGAGGGCGGCGTGCTCCTCAACCTGTCCGCGCCGAGCCGCGACGAGGAGCCGGACGAGGTGCGCGAGGCGCTGTCGGAGCTCGTGGCGCTGACGGAGCTGCCCGAGGGCTTCGTCGATGGCGGCGACCTCCTCTTCACGGGGCGGGAGGTGATCGCCGGGCTTTCGAAGCGCACCACGCAGGAAGGGCTCGATTCGCTCGCCAAGATCCTTGCCGGCTGGGGCTATCCGCTGCGCCCCGTGGCGATGCCGGAGGGCCTGCTGCACCTGAAGACCGGCTCGGCGCTCCTCGACGAGGAGACGATCCTTGCCGTGCCGCTGCTTGCCCAGTCGGGCGTCTTTACCGGCTACAACGTGGTGGAGATCCCCGAAGGCGAGGAGGCGGCGGCCAATGCGCTCCGCCTCAACGCGGTGATGCTGATCGCGGCCGGCTATCCGGAAACGGCCGAGATGCTTTCCATCATGGGATATGAGGTGATGACGAGCCCGGTCACGCAGGCCCAGCTCCTCGACGGCGGGCTTTCCTGCATGTCGATCCGCTTCTGAGGGCGAAGCTTCAGCCGGCGCGCCGGAGCGCCAGAAGCCCCAGATAGTGCTGCGCCACCGTGGAGGCGGCGATCGCCGTCACGTCCGCGTGGTCGTAGGGCGGGGCGACCTCGACGACGTCTCCGCCGACGAAGTTCACGCCCGCAAGCTTCGCCAGCGTCATCAGCGCCAGAGCCGATGACGGCCCGCCGGCAACGGGCGTTCCCGTGCCCGGCGCGTAAGCGGGGTCGAGGCAGTCGATGTCGAAGGTGAGATAGGCGGACGCATCGCCGACGCGCGCCTTGATGCGCCGCGCCGCTTCCTCGGCGCTCATCTCCTGCCACGCATAGGCATCGATGATCTCGATGCCGCAGGTCTCCGGCGCGACGGTGCGGATGCCGATCTGGATGGATTTTTCGGGGTCGATGATGCCCTCGCGCACCGCCCGCAACACGAAGGTGCCGTGCGAGAGCTTCACGCCGTCGTCCGGCCAGGTGTCCTGGTGCGCGTCGAACTGCACGAGCGCCAGCGGCCCGTGTCTGGCCGCATGCGCCTTCAGGAGCGGCCAGGTGGAGAAATGGTCCCCGCCGAGGGAAAAGAGATGCGCGCCCGCCGCGAGGATCGCGGCGGCCTCCGCCTCGATGACGCCCGGTATCTCCATCGGATGGTGCAGCGGCAGGTCGACATCGCCGTAATCGACGACGGCGAGGTTCTCGAAGATGTCGACGCCCCAGGGATATTGCGGATCGCCGTCAAAGATCGCCGATGCGCGCCGGATGGCGGAGGGGCCGAAGCGCGCGCCCGGCCGGTTGGTCACGGTGACGTCGAGCGGAATGCCGAGGATGGCGACGTCGACGCCGGCAAGATCGCGCGAATATCTCCGTCGCATGAAGGAGAGGGCGCCGGCATAGGTCGGGTCGAGCGCGCCGCCCTTGAGGGTGTCGGCGCGGAAGGCATGGTCGATGGAAGGCTTCTCGGACATGCGGAACGACTAGCAGCAGGCGAGGCCGGAGGCCAGCGGCGAAGGCAGATGGTAACCTTGTCGCCGGATAGGGGGCATGCGCCGGAGAGCGATCAAAATCCGGCAGAATCCGTTTACCGCTCATACACGCAAAGGTAGTACTCGGGTAGGTGGAAAACCGAATTGTCCTTCGTCCGCGACAGGCTCCTTCCAGGGGGTCGGCCGCGGAATTCAGCGAGCAGAGTATGGTCTGGACTGCGAACACGCTCTCGCCGACGCATCGCCCCTTTCTTTCCACCATGCTCCTTCTCGTCGGGATCGTCCTTTTCTTCGGACATTCCGCCGCTGCGCAGGCACGGGAGGACAAGGTCCTCGTCGGCGGCACTGGTACCGCCCTCGGGGGCGTTCAGATCGTTGCCGAAGCCTTCCGCAGGGAGCATCCGGGCATTGCCCTCACGGTGCTGCCGAGCCTCGGGTCAGGCGGCGGAATCAACGCGCTCATTGCCGGCAAGATCGACATCGCGCTCAGCGCAAGGCCGCTCAAGGAGAGCGAAGCCAGCGAGCCGATCCGCGCGCAGGAATATGCCCGCACACCGATCGTCTTTGCCGTCGGCAGCGAGAACCCGGTGGATGACATCACGCTTCAGGACGCCATCGCGATCTATTCCGGCGCGCGTGCGACCTGGCCGGATGCGGAGCCCATCCGCCTCATTCTCCGGCCGGAAACGGAAGCCGATATCGCCTTGCTGAAGAGCATGTCCCCTGAGATGAAAGACGCGGTCGAAACCGCGCTTTCCCGGTCCGAGCTGCATGTGGCGGCGAACGATCAGGACAATGCGGATGTACTGGAGAGGGTGTACGGCTCCCTCGGGGTGACGACCCTCGGCCAGATCAAGGCCGAGCGACGGAAGCTGAAGCCGCTCGCCTTCAACGGCGTGCACGGAACTGTCGAGACGATCCGCTCCGGCGAGTATCCCTACGCCAAGCGGCTCTACATCGTCACGCGCAAGGACATCTCCGGGGCCGCAGCCGATTTCGTCACCTTCATCGGCTCGCCGGAAGGCCAGGACCTGCTCCGCTCGAGTGGGCACCTTCCCGCCGACGACCTGCCATGAGGGGGAGGTCGGGAAGATGCTGAGGAACGACCGCAGCCTCATGCGCCTGATAAAGTGGACGGCCGCCGTCGCTGCGACGGCGATCGCGGTCGGCGTCCCGGGCGGCTATCTTCTTGCGAACCATGCGCGCGAGCGCGGGGAGCTGGTGGGCGAGATCGAGGTCAAGGCGTCCCAGGTGTCGCAGATTATCAGCGGCAACCCGGATTTCTGGAGCTTCGAGGGGCTCAGGATTCGCGCGCTTATCGCCGATCTCGACAAGCCGAAGGATCCCGCGCTCCACCGCGTTCTCGATGAGGACGGCCAGGTCGTCGCTCAGAGCCCCCAGCAGGAGCCGGCTTTCTCCTGGCCGGTGATGACCGAGGAGAGGGCGCTGTTCAGCTACGGGGTGCCGGCGGGAAAGCTGATCGTCACCCATTCCCTGAGGAGTGTCTACGAGAACGCTCTCGCCCTGTCCGTCTTCTCGTTCATCCTCGGCGCGCTCGCCTATTGGGCCCTCCGGGTCGTTCCGCTGCGGCTGCTCAACAATGCCTGGATGCGTATCAGTTACCTGGCGAACCACGACCATCTGACGGGCCTGCCCAATCGCATGGTCTTCCGCGAGCGGCTCGAACAGGCGCTGCAGGACGCCTCCGGCTCCGGCAAGCTTGTCTGCGTGCTGGCGCTCGACCTCGACCGGTTCAAGGATGTCAACGATACGCTCGGCCACGCGGCGGGCGACCTCATCCTGAAGCGGGCGGCGGACCGCATCATGGAATGTCTGCGCCCCGTCGATACGCTGGCGCGCCTCGGCGGCGATGAGTTCAACATCATCCGTATCGGCGATGCCGATCCGGCAAAGGTCGCGGAGCTGGCGGAAAGGATCGTCGAAGCGCTCGATCGGCCGTTCCGGGTGGAGGAGAGCGACATCGTGATCGGCGTCAGCATCGGCATTGCGATGGGGGGGCGCCCGGAAACCTGCGATGCGGGCGAGGTTCTGAAGAACGCCGATCTGGCGCTCTACAAGTCGAAGCGGAGCGGACGCGCGACCTATCACTTCTATCGCGAGGAAATGAACCGCGAGATGAGCGCGCGCAAGAGCCTAGAATCGGATCTGCGCAAGGCTCTCGTCAAGGGCGAGTTCGAGCTGCACTACCAGCCGCAGATCAGGCTCCAGGGGCAGCGCATCACCGGTGCCGAGGCGCTCCTGCGCTGGCACCATCCAAAGCGCGGAAACGTCTCGCCTGCCGAGTTCATTCCCGTCGCCGAAGCGACGGGAATCATCCGCCCCCTCAGCGAATGGGTGCTGAAAGTCGCCTGCCGGGATGCGCTCGCCTGGTCGCCACTCGTTGTCGCCGTCAACCTCTCTCCCGCTCTCTTTCAGAATGTGGATATCGAGGCGATGGTCTCGCGGGCGCTCAGCGAAAGCGGGCTGCCGGCGGAGCGGCTGGAACTGGAGATCACGGAAGACGTCCTCATGTCCGATACGGCCAACGCGCTGGCGGTGCTCGAAAAACTCAAGGCGCTCGGCGTGCAGATCGCCATGGACGATTTCGGCACGGGCTATTCGAGTCTGAGCTACCTGCGGCAATTTCCCTTCGACAAGATCAAGATCGACCGCTCCTTTATCGGTGATATCGGCACGCATGAGGGCGCGCAGGCGATCGTGCAGGCGATCATTCGCATGGGGCATGCGCTCAAGATGCGGGTCAATGCGGAGGGCGTGGAAACCATCGAGCAGGCGAACGTGCTCTTCGGCGAAGGCTGCGAGGAGGCGCAGGGCTATCTCTACGCAAGGCCGATGCCCAAGCGCGATATCGAGACGCTGTTCCAGGCCACGCGGGTTCTCGATGCCGCAGCGGGCGAGGCCTCTCAGCTCGCGGTGCGCTCGGCCTGAGGCGCGTCCGTTTCGCGAAGATCATAGGCGCTCCTGGCGGCCGCGACGCGATGGTGGTTGTCGATCGCCCATGAACCGAGCGCAGCCAGCGGAACCAGCAGCTCGCGGCCGAGATCGGTGAGCTCATATTCCACCTTCGGCGGGATGGTCGCAAAGACGGTGCGGGTGACGTAGCCGTCGCGCTCCAGGCCGCGCAGAGTCACCGACAGCATCTTGTGGGAGATTCCGTCGACCGAGCGCTTGATTTCCATGAAGCGCTTGCGACCGCCGCCCAGCAGCATGACGATGTGGACGCTCCACTTGTCGCCGATGAGCGAGATCACTTCATTGGCGCGCTGGCAGCGCCCCCCGACTTTGGCAGCCGAAGGGAATTCGGATGCCGCGTTTACCAGTTTCGGAGAGGTGACTGGCGCTCTCAAAGGTGCCTCCTTGTGCGGCGCAGCACGGTAACTATTGTAGAGTGGATAACTTTTCTAAATGAAAGGCGTTGCCATGAAAACTGTCGCTGTGCTGGTCGGCTCCCTCCGCCGCGCTTCGCTCAATCGCAAGTTCGCCGAGGCGATCGACAAGCTCGCAGGCGAAAGGCTCACATTCAAGTTTGTCGAGATCGGCGATCTGCCCCTCTATAATGAGGATCTGTGGGAAAACCCGCCCGAAGCCGTGCTCAGGATGAAGCGTGAAGTGGAGGCGGCAGACGCCGTGCTCTTCGTCACCCCGGAGTACAACCGCTCCTATACGCCCGCCATCATGAACGCGCTCAACTGGGGCTCGCGCCCCTGGGGCCAGAATTCCTGGGAAGCCAAGCCTGCGGCCATCATCGGCACGTCGCCGGGCGCGATCGGCGCGGCCGTCGGCCAGAATGCCCTGAAGGGCATCGTCACGGTGCTCGACATGGTGCTGATGGGTCAGCCGGAGATCTATTTCAGCTACAAGGAAGAGGCCTTCGACGGCGAGAACAACGTCGTTGCCGAGGACACCAAGGCCTTCCTGGAGAAGTGGATCGACCGCTTTGCGGGCTGGATTGCGCAGACCTCGGAGCCCAAGACCGACGCGCAGGCCGGCGCCCGCAACGCGGCCTGAGGCTTTTGCGAATTCAGGCCGAGAAGACCGCCCAGCCATAGGGCGGCAGGCTGGCGACGGCGCTTTCGCCGCCGCCGGCTGTTAGTTCCGCCTCCCCGGCGAGAACGGCCCCGGCATCCGGCACGGCGACATTCGCCGCGCTTGATGCAAGGTTGAGGGCGACGACGATCGCCTCGCCCTCCGCCTCGCTCCTGTAGGAAAGCTGCTCGTTGGAGAGCGAGAGCTTCTTCGTCTTCGCTGCATGGAGCCAGGGATGGCGGCGGCGAAGGCCGATCAGATCCTGATGCAGGCGCAGGATCGGCGCTCCGAGCTCGGAGAGTTCGCCAGCGCTCGCCGGAAAGGCCGGCCGCACCGCATCGTCGCCGCCGAGTCTCTCCTCCTTCACGCCCCGAAATCCCTGTTCGTCGCCGGCATAGACCGATGGCGTTCCGCCCACGGTCATCAGCACGAGGAGGGCGTGGGCGAGGTGTTTCGGCTCCGACAGGCGGCTGGCGATGCGCGTCACATCGTGGTTGCCGACGAAGGTCTGCGGGACGAAGGCATCGAGGAAGCCGTTGTGGCGCTCCAGCGCCCAGGCGAGCTCGAAGAGGTTGCGGTCGTTGAGCGAGCTCCAGAGCGCCTTCCATAATTCGTACTGGGTGACGGCATCGAAGCCCGCGGCGCTGACGATGCCGGCGTAGTCGCCGTGGATCACCTCGCCGAAGACATACGCCTCGGGATGGGCCTCGCGCACGCGCGGCAGCACCTTTTCCCAGAAGGCGGGCGGTACCGCATAGGCCGCGTCGAGCCGCCAGCCGGAGGCGCCGCGCTCCAGCCAGTGCGTCATGACGCGGGCGACATGGTCCGCCACGGCGGGTGCCTCGTGGTTCAGCGCGACGAGCTGGTCGTGACCCTCGAAATTGTCGTAGCGCGGCGCGCCGCCGTCTTCCGGCCAGGACAGGCGGAACCATTCGGCTTCCGGGGCGCGCCGGCCCTTGTGCAGCGCCTCGCGAAAGAGCGGGAAGTCGCGGCCGACATGGTTGAAGACGCCGTCGAGCACGAGGCGCAGGCCGCGCGCGCGTGCCGCCTCGACGAGGGCGTCGAAATCCGCCTCGTCGCCCAACCGCGGATCGATGCGGAAATGGTCGATCGTGTCGTAGCCATGGGTGGAGGAGGCGAAGATCGGGCCGAGCAGGATACCGGAGGCGCCGAGCTCCACCGCATAGTCGAGCCAGGGCACGAGCGCCGGCAGGCGATGCGTGATCGTCCCAGTCGCCTCCTTCTCGGCGTTCAGAAATCCCAGCGGATATAGGTGCCAGAACATGGCGTGCCGGACCCAGGCGGGCATGGGCGGCTCCTCTCGATGTGCAACGAAAGACGATGCGCCCGCCAGCGGGCGGGCGCGGCCGATGAGCCGAGAACCCGGCATCGAGCCGCCGGGTTCCGGCTGAGCGAGAGCGGCGGAGACGTTTCGGCCGCGCGAAATAGAAAGGGCGGGCCAGCGGCCCGCCCTTGAATCTCTGGAAAGAAGGGAGCGATCAGCGCTTGGAGAACTGGAAGCTCCGGCGGGCCTTGGCCTTGCCGTACTTCTTGCGCTCCACGACGCGGCTGTCGCGGGTCAGGAACCCGACCTTCTTCAGGACGGCCCGCAGCCCTGGCTCGTAATAGGTCAGAGCCTTGGAGATGCCATGGCGCAGCGCGCCGGCCTGGCCGGAAAGGCCGCCGCCGGAAACCGTCGCCATAATGTCGAACTGGCCGTTGCGGTCGACGACAAGGATCGGCTGCTCGATGATCATCTGCAGCACGGGACGACCGAAATACTCGGTGTAGTCCTTGTTGTTGACGGTGATGCGGCCGGAGCCTGGCTTCACCCAGACGCGGGCGACGGCGTCCTTGCGCTTGCCTGTGGCATAGGCGCGGCCATGCTCGTCGAGCTTCTGGACATGCACCGGGGCTTCCGGCTGCGCCGGCTCGGCGGCGCCGCCCAGCTCGGACAGGTCTTGCAGAGTTTCAGCCATCAGATCACCCTCACATTCTTCTTGGAGAGGGCGGCGACGTCGAGCGCCTCCGGCTGCTGTGCGGCATGCGGATGCTCCGCGCCGGCATAGACCCTCAGATTTTTCAGCTGCTGGCGGCCGAGCGGGCCACGCGGGAGCATGCGCTCCACGGCCTTCTCGACGACGCGCTCCGGGAAGCGGCCCTCGATCAGCTTGCGCGCGGTGCGCTCCTTGATGCCGCCGGGAAAGCCCGTGTGCCAGTAATACTTCTTCTGATCGAGCTTGCGGCCCGTGAAGATCACCTTGTCGGCGTTGATGACGACGACGTTGTCGCCATCGTCCATATGCGGCGTGAAACTCGGTTTGTGCTTGCCGCGGAGGCGCATCGCCACCAGCGAGGCAAGGCGGCCGACAATCAGGCCCTCAGCATCGATGAGGATCCACTTCTTGTCGATATCCGCCGCTTTTGCGGAATAGGTCTTCATCATCTTCCTCTTTGGGGGAGCCCCGCTTGCGAGGCGTTGCGCGCAGGAAGGGCTTCCCTCCGCGCGCGGTCGGCGGCAGATAGGCGGGGAATGCCCCTCCTGTCAAGTCGCAAACCGCCCCGCTGCTTCCAAAAAGCCCTAAAAATCAGACTCTTGTTGATGTGGTATTAAGATACCAAGGGACGATCCTGATGGGGCGGAATGGAATAGGTGGCGGTGGCGTGGGCGACCAGATCCGCCTCGCCCGGCGGGGCGATGGAAATCTCCGTTACCGCCAGACGCTTGCCGAGCTTTAGGATACGGCAGGTGCCTAGGATCGGGCCCGGCGGCGGCTTCCTCAGGAAGTTGATGGAAAGGTTCGTCGTGACCGCGAGCGCCACCGGCCCGATATGGGCGAGGATTGCCACATAGGCGGCAAGGTCGGAGAGGGCGAAGAGCGTCGGGCCGGAGACCGTGCCGCCCGGCCGCAAATGCGCCTCGGCCGCGTCGAGGCGCAGCACCGCCTCGCCCGGCGCAATCGAGGCGACGGAGTAGACGCGCCCATTGAGGTGGATCTGGGGAAACTCCCTGTCGAGGAAGGCTTCCACCTCCTTCTCGCTCATCACCGGTCTCAGCGTCATTCTTCCTCCCGATTTCGCTGTTGCCTGCCGTTAGCAGAGTAGGGGACAATTCCCTATCTCAGGAACAGCACGCAAGAAGCCGGGAGGACGCCATGAGCGAGGCCACCGCGATCCGCCAGAGCGGGCAGATGCAGAGCCAGCCCGCCGGGGAGGGGCCGCTGCGAATCGAACGGGACGGCGCCGTGCTGCGGCTCATCCTCGCCAATCCGCCTGCGAATGCACTGTCGGAAAGCGTGCTTGCCGCTCTTACCGAGGCGCTGAAGCTGGCGCACGAGAAGGAGGTGCGGGTCGTCGTCATCGCCGCGGAGGGCAAGCTCTTTTCCGGCGGGCACGACCTCAAGGAACTGACGGCACACCGCGCCGGCCCGGACCACGGGCGCTCCTATTTCGAGGAGATCTTCCGCCGCTGCTCACGGGTGATGCGCGGCCTGACGGAGCTGGAAAAGCCCGTCATCGCCGAGGTGGCTGGGCTCGCCACCGCCGGCGGCTGCCAGCTCGTGGCAAGCTGCGACATGGTGGTGGCCTCCAGCGAGGCGCGCTTCGGCGTCAACGGCATCGATTTCGGCCTCTTCTGCTCCACGCCCATGGTGGCACTGTCGCGCAAGGTGCCGCGGGCCCTGGCGCTGGAAATGCTGATGACCGGCACGATGATCTCGGCCGAGCGCGCGCGCGAGGCGGGGCTCGTCAACCGGGTCGTGCCGCCGGAAAAGCTCAGCGAGGAGACAGGCGAGCTCGTGGAACGGCTTCTCGCCCGTCCCGCCTCGGTGCTGGCCCTCGGCAAGAAAGCGTTTCGCGAGCAGCTCGGCATGGGGCTGGGCGATGCCTACGACTTCGCCTCCTCCGTCATCGTCGGCAACATGATGATGGACGAGGCCAAGGAGGGGATCGGGGCCTTCGTGGAAAAGCGCGAGCCGAAATGGTGAGGGGCGGCGCAGGCCTGCGCGCAACGCGGGTCGGGCAGGCCTCATGAGCGGTCCGGAATATTCCGACGCTTTCATCCGCGACATCCTTCACGACGTGAAGCGGATTGCCGTCGTCGGCGCTTCCGCCAAGGAGGTGCGGCCGAGCTACTTCGTCGTCAAATACCTGATCGACAAGGGATACGAGGTCTTTCCCATCAATCCCGGCATCGCCGGAAAGGAGATTCTGGGACGAGCGGTCTATGCCTCGCTCGGCGACGTGCCGGGGCCGGTCGACATGGTCGACATCTTTCGCGCTTCCGACGCCGTTCCCGGCATCGTCGACGAGGCCCTGGCGCTCGAGCCGCTGCCAAAGGTGATCTGGATGCAGCTCGGTGTGCGCCATGACCAGGCGGCGGCGAGGGCGGAAGCGGCCGGCATCAAGGTCGTGATGAACCGCTGCCCGAAGATCGAATACGGGCGGCTTTCGGGCGAAATCGGCTGGACGGGGGTCAACTCGCGCCGGGCGATCTCGTCGAAGAAGCCGGTGGTGCGCGCCGGCTTCCAGCATCGGGGCCTGCGCCGAACGTGAGCCGTCAGGCCTCGGTCTCGTCCTGTGTCAGCGCCTCCAGCCTGGCGCGCTCGGCGCGAAGATAGATTTTGGGGACGAGATCCATGCCGAGACGGCGATAGAAGCGCTGCGCGGCCTCGTTGTCGCTTCCGGCCCCGGTGGTGAGGTCGAGACGCGAGGCGCCGTTGTCCAGCACAAGCCGCGCCGCGTGCCGCATCAGCGTCTCGCCGATCCTGCGGCCCCTCGCGGCGGCGGCCACATAGAGTTCCTTGAGGAACCAGGCCGGCTGCAGATCGGCACCCGGGAACATCTCGTAGAGGCAGGCAAAGCCGAGCGCCTCCTCGCCCTCGGCGGCGAGGAGGATGGCGCGACCGGGCGCCGGCTTCAGCGCGGCGAGGAGCCGGGGCCGTGCCGTTTGCGCGTCGATGGCAGCCTCGCCCAGATAGTGGCGCTGCATGTCGAGAAAGAGGGGCAGGAGGAGGTCGATATCGGCCTCGTCGGCGCGGCGGATTGTGGTCGTCATGGGTGGCAAAGGTCGGTGGCGGGTGGCCCCGGTTTAGCAACTTTTCCTCCGCCGGCCAGCTCCTGGAGAAAAACCGCCCTTTGCGCCGCTGCCGCCTTGCCGCTAAATCCGGCCACCGACACCCAGAAAGGGGGAATATATGCCCGAGGACCAGACGCCAGGCTTCAACACGCTCGCCATCCATGCCGGCGCGCAGCCCGATCCTTCGACCGGTGCACGCACGACGCCGATCTACCAGACGACCTCCTACGTCTTCGACGATGCGGAGCATGCCGCCTCGCTCTTCGGGCTGAAGGCCTTCGGCAACATCTACACCCGCATCATGAACCCGACGACGGCGGTGCTGGAAGAGCGCGTCGCGGCGCTGGAGGGCGGCACGGCCGCGCTCGCCGTCGCCTCGGGCCACGCCGCGCAGATGATCGTGCTGCACACGCTGATGCAGCCGGGCGACGAGCTGGTGGCGGCCAAGAAGCTCTATGGCGGCTCCATCAACCAGTTCGGCTATTCCTTCCAGAATTTCGGCTGGAAGGTGAAATGGGCCGATACCGACAACCTGCAGAGCTTCGAGGAGGCGATCACCCCGCGCACCAAGGCGATCTTCATTGAATCGATCGCCAATCCGGGCGGCGTCGTCACCGACATTGCGGCGATCGCGGCCATCGCCAAGCGGGCCGGGGTGCCGCTGATCGTCGACAACACGCTGGCCACCCCCTATCTCTGCCGGCCATTCGAGCACGGCGCCGATATCGTCGTGCATTCGCTGACGAAGTTCATGGGCGGCCACGGCAATTCCATGGGCGGCGTCATTGTCGACGGCGGCTCGTTCAACTGGTCGCGCGAGGGGCGCTACCCGATGCTGTCGGAGCCGCGGCCGGAATACCACGGCATTGTGCTGCACGAGACTTTCGGCAACTTCGCCTTCGCCATCGCCTGCCGCGTGCTCGGCCTGCGGGATCTCGGCCCGGCGATCTCGCCGTTCAATTCCTTCCTCATCCTCACCGGCATCGAGACGCTGCCGCTCAGGATGCAGCGGCACTGCGACAACGCGCTGAAGGTCGCCGAATGGCTCTCCGGCCGGCCGGAAGTCTCCTGGGTCTCCTATGCCGGGCTGCCGGGCGACCGCTACCATAACCTGCAGAAGAAATACGCGCCTAAGGGGGCGGGTGCCGTGCTCACCTTCGGGCTGGAGGGCGGCTACGATGCGGGCGTCAAGCTCGTGGAGAGCGTCGAGCTCTTCTCGCATCTGGCCAATATCGGCGATACGCGCTCGCTCATCATCCATCCGGCTTCCACGACCCACAGCCAGCTCACCGAGGAGCAGCTGCGCGCCGCCGGCGCCGGCTCCGACACGGTGCGCATCTCCGTCGGTATCGAGGATGTCGACGACATCATCGCCGACCTCGAGCAGGGTCTGAAGAAGGGGGCGTAAGCCGCTCGCATTAGAGTCATTATAGTTTCGGCTCAGACTTCGGATGAAGTCGCCGCCTGGAATGGATGCCCGGGCGAGGCCCGGGCATGACGAAGGGCAGCACTTGCACCATCTGGCCGCGCCTGCGGCCGAGCGGTGCGCAACGAAAAAGGGCGGGGCCGCAGCCCCGCCCTTTGCATTTCCAGCGCCGTTGAGGCGTCAGCCGACGATCTCGTTGCCGGCGAACCACTGGGCGATCTCGACGGCGGCCGTCTCCGGCGCGTCGGAGCCGTGAACGGAATTCTCGCCGACCGACTTTGCGTGCGCCTTGCGGATGGTGCCCTCGTCGGCATTCTCCGGGTTGGTCGCGCCCATCACCTCACGGTACTTGGCGATGGCGCCTTCGCCCTCCAGCACCTGCACGACGACGGGGCCGGAGATCATGAAGTCGACGAGCTCGCCGAAGAAGGGCCGCTCCTTGTGGACGGCGTAGAAGGTCTCGGCCTGCGCGCGCGTCATCTGCACGCGCTTCTGCGCCACGATCCTGAGGCCGGCGCCCTCGATCATGGCGTTGATGGCGCCGGTCAGGTTGCGGGCCGTCGCGTCGGGTTTGATGATGGAGAAGGTGCGTTCGAGCGCCATTGTGTGGTGTCCTCAGTCGTCGGGAATGAATGGAAAGTCGCCGGCTCTATAGCCGCGCGGCGTTTGCGGCTCAACCGCCTCGCCTCGCGGCGCTCAGGCAGAAGGCGCCGGCGTTTCGCCGCGCGCGACGGGGCGGCCTTCGGCGGCCGTGCCCCGGTGCCAGGCGGCGATCTTCCCCGCCAGATCGCGGAACTGGCCGGCGCCCGGATGGGAGTGCCGCCAGGCAAGGCCGATCTGCCGGCGCGGTCCCGGATCGGCGAAGGGCAGGAGCGTGACCCGCCGGCCTGAAAGGCCGTTCGCCTCGGCAAAGAGCGAGGGAAGCAGCGAAACGCCCGCGCCAATCTCGATCAGTTCGATGATGGTGGCGAGATTGGTGACGGACAGTTCGTCGGCCGAAGGGGGGATGCGGCAATAGGACAGGATCTGGTCGCGCATGCAATGGCCTTCCTCCAGCAGGATCAGGTCCTCGCTGGAGAGCGCCTCAAGATCGGCGAAGGCGCTTCGCGCGAGCCTTCCTCCCTCCGGCACGGCCAGCCAGAAGGGATCCTCGAAGAGGCTCGCCTCCTCCAGGCGCTCCTCGCCCAGCGGCAGGGAGGCGATGATGCAGTCGAGCCGGTCGGCCAGGAGCTCGGCGACGAGCGTTTCCGTGATCGTCTCGCGCAGGCGAAGCTGCACGTCCGGCAACGCCGTCTTCAGGAAGGGCAAAAGGCGGGGCAGCAGATAGGGGCCGACGGAGGGAATGACGCCGAGGCGCAGCGGTCCGGCAAGCGGCCCCTGGTAGCGGTCCGACAGGCTCTCGATCTCCTGGATGAGGCCAAGAATCCTCGCACCCCTTTCGGCGACCTGTGCCCCGAAGGCCGTCAGACGCGCGCCGCTCGGCCGGCGTTCTATGAGCTTTTCGCCGAGATCCTCCTCCAGTTCGCGGATCTGGGCGGAGAGCGCGGGCTGCGTCACGCCGACGCGCCTGGCGGCACGGCCGAAATGCTCGGTTTCGGAAAGCGCTTGCAGATAGCGCAGTTGGCGGAGTGTCATCATGCCGGATGCCTACGCGATAAGAAAAACCAATGAAAGATGTCAGGAATAACAATTAGACATTATCGGCCTCCTCGCTCATAAGAATCGCTCTAATCTGAGAGCGACAAGAATTTTCGCGGAGGCATTCCATGAGTGAGAACAAACGCCCGAATCTGACGACTTCGGCCGGCGCGCCGGTCCCGTCGAACCAGGATTCCCTGACCGCCGGCGAGCGCGGTCCGCTTCTGATGCAAGACTATCAGCTGATCGAGAAGCTGGCCCATCAGAACCGCGAGCGCATTCCCGAGCGCACCGTCCATGCCAAGGGCTGGGGCGCGCATGGCACGCTGAAGATCACCGGCGACATTTCCCGCTATACCAAGGCGAAGGCCCTGCAGCCGGGCGCCGAGACGCCGATGCTGGCGCGCTTTTCCACCGTCGCCGGCGAGCTGGGCGCGGCGGATGCGGAGCGCGACGTGCGCGGCTTCGCCCTGAAGTTCTACACCGAGGACGGCAACTGGGACCTCGTCGGCAACAACACGCCGGTCTTCTTCGTGCGCGACCCCTACAAGTTCGCCGACTTCATCCACACGCAGAAGCGCCATCCGAAGACCAACATGCGCTCGCCGACGGCGATGTGGGATTTCTGGTCGCTGTCGCCCGAAAGCCTGCACCAGGTGACGATCCTGATGTCGGATCGCGGCCTGCCGGTCTCGCCGATGCATATGAACGGCTACGGCTCGCACACCTATTCGATGTGGAACGACCAGGGCGAGCGCTTCTGGGTGAAGTTCCACTTCAAGACCGAGCAGGGCCACAAGCACTACACCAATGCTGAGGCCGAACAGGTCGTCGGCAAGACGCGCGAAAGCTACCAGGAGGCGCTCTACAACGCCATCGAGGGCGGCACCTATCCGCGCTGGAAGATGCAGATCCAAGTGATGCCGGAGATGGACGCGGAGACCTGCCCGTTCAATCCGTTCGACCTCACCAAGGTCTGGCCGCATGGCGACTATCCGCCGATCGACGTCGGCTATTTCGAACTCAACCGGATGCCGGAGAACTATTTCGCCGAGATCGAAAACGCCGCCTTCTCGCCGTCGAACATCGTCCCGGGCATCTCCTGGTCGCCGGACAAGATGCTGCAGGCGCGCATCTTCTCCTACGCCGATGCGCATCGTCACCGGCTCGGCACGCATTACGAGCAGATCCCGGTGAACCGGCCGCACTGCCCGATGCACCACTACCACAAGGACGGCGAGATGAACGTCTATGGCGGCATCGCCACGGGCAATCCGAACGCCTACTACGAGCCGAACTCCTTCAACGGCCCGGTGGAAGTGCCGGCCGCGCAGGAGCCGCCGCTGCGCATCGACGGCAATGCCAACCGCTACGACCACCGCACCGGTCACGACGATTACAGCCAGGTGCGCGTGCTCTTCGAGAAGGTTCTGGAGCCGGATGAGAAGGAGCGCCTCTTCTCCAACATCGCCGGGACGTGGGCGGACGTTCCGGAGTTCATCTGCGAGCGCCAGCTCGGCGAGTTCAAGAAGGTGCATCCGGACTACGAGGCGGGCGTGCGCAAAGCCTGGGAGAAGGTGAAGGCGGAAGGCGGCTATCAGCCGAACGCCCAGCCGGTGGACGAGAACACGCCCCCGGTGGCTGCCGAATAGGCAGGGCCGCTTTCAAGCGAAAAGTCCTTCCAGGGAAGGGCGACGGCCGCGGGGCGTTTGCTCTGCGGCCTTTTTTTGTGTCCCGATCCCTCGGCCAGCCGCTCGCGGGCTTGTCTTCTGCGGCGGGCGAGGGAAAATCCCTGTCCGACAAGGAGGGGTCGATGGCTTCCCTGATGAAGGCGCATTACGACATGCTTGCCCGCTACAATCGCTGGGCGAACAAGAGAATCTACGCTGCTGCGGCGGCGCTTCCCGAAGCGGAGCTGAAGGAGGATCGCGGCGCCTTTTTCGGCTCGCTCTTCGGCACGCTCACCCATCTCATCGTCGCGGACCGGATCTGGCTGAACCGCTTCACCGGCGAAGGCGAGACCTATGACCGGCTGGACGCCATGCCGTTCGACGATCTCGTCGCCCTGGAGGCGGCGCGCCTGCGCGAGGACGAGCGCATCGTGGAATGGGTGGAGGGGCTCGGGGACGAGGACCTGGCCGGCACCTTCACCTATCGGCGGGTCTCGACGCCGGACGAATATACCGACCAACTCGCTCCGGCGCTGGCGCATTTCTTCAACCACCAGACCCATCATCGCGGCCAGTGTCACACCATCCTGACAGGCCTTGGCCGCGAAGGGCCGGTGATGGACATCCTCTATTTCCAGCGCGAGGAAGCGGTCGCCTGAAGCGCTGTGCGCCGCGGAGCATCCTTTGCCGGCCTTCTTGCCGGCTCAGGCGGCGTGCATCTCCTCCGCCAACGTGGCGACGAGTTCGGCGGCCGCCATGGGCCGCGCCATCGGCGCGCCCTGACCGGCCCATTGCGCGCCGAAGCCCGGCTCGCCGGCGGCTTTCGCCGCAGCTGCGAGCGCGCGCCCGGCCGCATAGGCGATCGGAAAGGCCGGTACCTCGTCGGGCGGGAGATCTGCGGCAAGAGCGGTGAAGCGAGTGGGCAGCGAGCGGGCCGGCCGGCCTGAGATGGCGCGCACCATGCGGGTATGCGCCGCCCCTTCGCCGGCGAGCGCGGCGCGGAAGGCGGTGTCGGCGGAAGACTCGTCGGCCGCGATGAAGGCGGTGCCGAGCTGTGCGGCGGCGGCTCCCAGACGCAGGACGGCCGCGATGCCGGCGCCGTCCATGATGCCGCCGGCGGCTATCACCGGGATGTCGAGCTCGCGGACGAGGAGCCGCGTCAGGGCGAAGACGCCGAGCCCGTCGTCCGGACCGTCCTCGTCGAAGATGCCGCGATGGCCGCCTGCCTCGATCCCCTGCGCCACGACGGCATCGATGCCCGCCTCCGCCACCGCCCGGCCTTCAGCGGGGCCCGTGGCCGTTGCAAGGAGGAGGATGCCTGCCCCATGCAGCGCATCGATGGTCTCGGCAGGCGGCAGACCGAAATGGAAGCTGACGACGGCAGGGCGCGTCTCCAGCAAAAGCTCCAGCATCGCCGGATTGACGAGGAAGCTGGGATTGCCCGGTGTGAGCTCTGCCGGCGGCTCGGCGCCGAAATGGCGGAACTGCGGAGCCAGTCGGGCGAGCCATGCAGCTTCCTTGACCGGATGCGAATCCGGAGGCTGATGGCAGAAGAGATTGACGTTGAAGGCGCGGTCCGTGACGGCCTTCGTCGCCGCAATCATCTCGCGCGCCTGATCGAGGCTTGCCGCGCCGAGGCCGATCGAGCCGAGCCCGCCCGCATTGGAGACGGCGGCAGCCATGGCCGGCGTCGAGACGCCCGCCATCGGCGCCTGGACGATCGGGTGCTCAAGGTCGAGCCGCTTCGCGAGGCGGCGATCGAAGATGACGGGCATCGTGTTTTCCCCCGGATGATCGCCGCCATCCAAAGGGGTCCTGGCCGCCGGCGCAAGAGAGGTGGCGTATGCCTATCCGGCGGGCGACGTCTCCTCTTCCTCGGCGATCTCGCGGATGATGCCGAGGATGCGCTCGCCTTCAAGATGCGTCGTGAGGGGGTCGCTCTTTTCACCGAGATGGCCGAAAAGATCGTCTTCCTCGCGTGAGCGGCCGACGAAGGCCATCGACCAGGACGGGAAAACCCTCTCGTTGACCCGTTCGAGGAAAAGAACCAGCACGTCGGCGTGGCGTGGATCACGCTGGATGGTCTCGAAAGTCCTTTCGACCGCCTTCAGCGGGCCCTCAAGCGTCTGCGCGAAGATACCGGAATTGAAGAGCAGCGCTCCCGTGATGCCATTGCGAGCATTGTTGGTCTGCGAGCTCGACAGGATGTGGGCGATGTGGCCGGCGAACTCGTCTCGGTCGCCCAGGACACGGTTGCGGCTGCGGTAGACGAGACGATAGACAGGGTCTTCCATGGCCAAACTACTCGGTTGAAGGCGCGCGCGCCGTCATCCATTCGCGGGCACGGTCTTCATGCGTCGCGCAGATCGCATCGATTTCGCTTGCAGGAAGAGGACGGCTGATCAGATAGCCTTGGAAATCCGTGCAGCCGGCCTCCGCAACGAGTCGCATCTGCTCCATCGTCTCTACGCCCTCCGCAACCGTCGTCATGCCGAGACTCTTTCCGAGGGCCGCCGCCGCGCGAACGATCGCCATGCCGCTTCCGTCGTTGCACTTTTCGCGCACGAAGCTCTGGTCGATCTTGATCGTGTCGAAGGGAAAGCTGCGCAGGTAGGAAAGAGAGGAATAACCGGTGCCGAAATCGTCCATGGAGATGCGCACGCCGAGTTCACGCAGGTGGTGCAGCGTTTCCAGCGCGGCGGCGTTGTCGCCGAGAAGGACGCTTTCGGTGATTTCCAGTTCCAGCCGCTCGGGCGCAAGGCCGCTCTCGGACAGTGCGGACATGACCGTAGCGGGGAAGCCCGGGCTTGCGATCTGTATGACCGAGACATTGACGGCGACGCGGAAGGGAATGTTCCAGCGTACCGCCTCGCGGCATGCGGTGCGCAGGACCCATTCTCCAATTGGCACGATGAGGCCGATCTCTTCCGCAAGCGGGATGAATTCACCCGGCGAGACCGGACCGCGGTTCTGGTTCTGCCAGCGCAGCAGCGTCTCGAAGCCGGTAATCCGGTGGTCGCCGAGATTGCACTGCGGCTGATAGGCGAGCGTGAACTCGCGCAGGGCGATGGCGCGACGAAGGTCGGTCTCCAGCTTTTGCCGCGCCTCCATCTGCCGGTTCATCTCGCCCTCGAAGAAGCGGAAGCTGTCCTTCACTTCACGCATGGCCTGCGAGACGGCGAGGCCGGCATTCCTCAATAGTGTTTCGGCATCCGAACCGTCCGCCGGCATCATCGCTATGCCGACGCTGACGCCGACATTGATGAGCTGACCCTCGATCACGTAGGAGCGTCCAAGCAGGTCGACGAGACGCGCCGCCAGCATGTCGGCTTTCTGGGGCAGGGGACCGTGTGGGAGGAGGACGGCAAACTCGTCGACGCCGATGCGTGCGGCGAAGTCGCTCGGATCAAGGGCCGAAAGGATGCGCTCGGCGACGATCTTCAGCAGCGCATTGCCGACCGGACGGCCAAGCGTGTCGTTGACCCGCTTGAAGCGATGGAGATTGAGGAGAAGGACGGCTGCGGCGCCGCGCCGGTCATCACGGCCGACTTCGTCAAGGCGCTCCTCGAGGCGCAGCCGGTTGGCAAGGCCGGTCAGTCCGTCGAGGCGGGCCGAACGATAGGCTTCGGCATCTTCAGCGAGCTTTGCGGTAATGTCGCGGCCGCTTACAAGGATGCCGGCCGGCAGATCGACGAGGTCGAGGTCGAAGGTGCGGCCATCGGCCAGAGTCAGACGGTGGCGGAGCTCTTTTTCGCCTCTTCCGCGAAAAGCGCCGAAGACTTTGGAAAGACACTCCGCGGTGCAGTCAGCGCAAAAGCTCTCCACGAAGCAGCGGTTCTGGAGCAGAACAGATCCGTCGCGATCGAGCAGCGCGACAGGCCAATTGACGCCCTGGATGGCGGCAAGTGCGAGATCCGCTTCGCTCTGTGCTTCCCGATGAGGGTGTTTCGTTCGGTCTACGGCCGTTGATGCGGCCATGGCGGAAGAATCCCGGATTCGGATCAAGCTTGGGTCCCCCCTCCGCGAATACTACTTTTAGTTGCCTGCCCGCGGAGTGCCTAGCGTCGCGCGAATATCTTGATCAAACCTTTACGTCCTGTCCTGAATCAACGTTCCGGACGGCTCACGAAACCCGACAAAGAAGAGAATAAGTTTAGTCAAATTCCTTGCTGTCCGTCACCGGCTCGCCCTTCCGAAGGTGGCGGATGACGCTGTCGATCGAGCGCCCGAACCGCACAGTCGGTGGACGCACGCCGTGCGCGGACAAGGTGTGGCGAACGGCGGGCGAAGCGCCCGTGATGAAGCACTGTACGCCGGCGCTTTCCGCCTTGCGGGCTGCGCCGGCGATCGTGTTCGCCGCCGTGGAATCCAGGAAGGGCACTTCGGAGAAATCGAGGATGAACGATTTTCGGTGATCGGCGATGCGGTCGAGGACGGCGCCGACGGTCGAGGCCGCTCCGAAGAAGAAAGCGCCGGAGATGCGGTAGACGACGACGTCGGGGTCGCTCGCAAGGCTTGGATCGTAGCGCACGCGACCGTCGCTCGAATCCGCGATATCCGGGGCGACGAGCGGCACCTGGTACTCGACGGTGAGAGCCTGCGCCATCCGATTGATGAAAATCATCGCGCCGAGAGAGAAGCCGACGATGATGCCCTCGGTGAGATCGCGAAAGACGGTGATCAGGAAGGTGGCCATCAGCACCAGCGCCTCGCCGCGCGAAGCGCGCACGAGGGCGACGAAGGCGTGCTTCTCCAGCATGTTCCAGGCGACGAGGACGAGGACGCCCGCGAGAGCGGAGAGCGGTATGTAGCTCGCCAGCGGTGCTGCGACGAGCATGAAAAGCAGGAGAAAGACGGCGTGCGACATGCCGGCGATCGGACCGCGGGCTCCAGCGCGCACGTTGGTCGCGGTGCGGGCGATCGTGCCGGTGGCCGGAACCCCGCCGAAGAGCGCGGCGGCGATGTTGGCCGTGCCCTGGGCGGCGAGTTCGCAGTTTGAGCGGTGGCGTCGTCCGGTCATGCCGTCGGCGACGACCGCGGAAAGAAGCGATTCGATCGCGCCGAGAAGAGCAAAGGCGACCGCGTCCGGCAGGACGGCCTGGATCTTCTGAAGCGAGAAATCCGGCAAATGCGGCAGCGGCAGGGTGCGCGGGATGCCGCCGAACTTGGAGCCAATCGTCTCCACCGGAAGCTGGAAAAGCCAGGCGGCGACAGCGGCAAGCGCGACCGCAAAGAGCATGCCCGGCCAGCCCGGACGCCAGCGTTTCGTCAGGACGATGACGGCGATGGTGAGGACCGCGAGGAGGAGAGAGAGGGGGCTCGCCGTGTCGGCGGCGGCGAGGAGAGCCGGCACCTTTTCCACGATCGGACCGGGTTCGGGACCTGACAGGGCAAGGCCGAAGAAGTCCTTCAGCTGGCTTGTCAGGATGATGACCCCGATGCCGGCGGTGAACCCGACCGTCACCGGATACGGAATGAACTTGATGTAGGTGCCGGCCCGCAGGAAGCCGAGAACCACGAGGAAGATGCCGGAAAGGAATGTCGCCAGCATCAACCCGTCGATGCCGTGACGCATCGCCGTGGAGGCGACGAGAACGATGAAGGCACCGGCCGGGCCGCCGATCTGGAAGCGACTGCCGCCGAGCAGGGAGATGAGAAAGCCGCCGACGATCGCCGTGTAGAGGCCCCGATCCGGCGTCACGCCGCAGGCGATGGCGATTGCCATCGACAGCGGCAGGGCGACGATGGCGACGGTGAGGCCGGCGACGAGATCCGATTTCAGCTCGGTCAGGCCGTAGCCTTCGCGCAGCACCGTGATCAGCTTCGGCGTGAAGAGCTCGACGAAGCTGGGGGAGGGCGGCGTCAGTGGCGCGCCAGAGCCTTGCGAAGTGCCGGGTCGGTTCATGGGCGGGTCGGTCGGAAAGGGCCAGTCAATAGCGTTCGCCGTGTCGCCCGCAAGGGCAATCTTGCGGCCGGGCAGCCGCCATGCGCGGGGAGCGTGCCGCCCGGCGCCACCACCGGGCCCGTCTCCGGCCCCATTTCCGCCGCGTGGGCTCGCCATTGACCCACCGGCCCGCCAGCAATAGAGCCAATGGCAGGAAAGCGGAGATTCGATGCTGAAACTCGCAGCCGCAAACGAGGATGCGGTCGGCGCTTCGGTGCGCAAGACGATCGCGATTGCCCTTGCCGCGCTCAGGGAAGTGGAAACGGAGATCGCCGAGGGCGAACTTGGCTCCGCTCTCGATCAGGCGGTTCAGCTTATTCTCGGCCTCAAGGGCCGGGTGATGATTTCAGGCATCGGCAAGAGCGGCCATATCGGCCGCAAGATCGCCGCGACGCTCGCCTCTACCGGCACGCCCGCCTATTTCGTCCATCCGACCGAGGCGAGCCATGGCGACCTCGGCATGATCACGCGCGACGACGCGCTTCTGGCGATCTCCTGGTCCGGCGAAACGACGGAGTTCGCGAGCCTCCTGGCGTATGCGGAGCGCTTCGCGGTGCCGATGATCGCGCTCACCTCGGGACGCAACTCGACGCTCGGCAAAGCGGCAAGTGTCGCGCTCGTCCTGCCGAAGGTGACGGAAGCCTGCCCGCACGGTCTTGCGCCGACCACCTCCACGCTCATCCAGATGGCCATTGGCGACGCCATCGCCATGGCGCTGCTGGAAGCGCGATCCTTCGGGGCGCAGGACTTCAAGGTCTTTCATCCGGGTGGGCAGCTCGGGGCGCAGCTCCGCCAGGTGCAGGAAGTCATGCACCGGGAGCCGAACCTGCCGCTTTGCGCCGTGGGCGCCGGTATGGGCGAGGCCATCCTCACGATCACGGAGAAGGGCTTTGGAACGGTCGGTGTGATCGACCAGGAAGGCCGGCTCGCCGGGATCATCACCGATGGCGACATTCGCCGCCATATCGGCAACGGGCTGATGGAAAAGCGCGTCGAAGAGGTGATGACGAAGACACCCAGGACGATCTCGCCCGAGGCCATGCTCGCCAAGGCGATGCAGACCATGGAAGGCCAGAAGATCAACGTGCTCTTCGCCGTGGAGGAGGGCCGCCCGGTCGGCATCGTCCATATGCTCGACCTCTTGCGCGCCGGCGTCGCCTAGGCACTAGAGGAAAGCCCCGGCTGCCTCAGGCGTGAGGCCTTTCGGCGATCAGGTAAAGCGAGGTTCCGACCGGCAGGCTGACGCGGCCGACGAGATGGCTCTCGGCGGAAAAGATGCGCTTCAGCGCCGCGTTGACCGGGCGCGGCGGCATCTCGTCATCGGCGCTGTCGCTGCCGACGGTCTTCTTCAGAAGGCGCGTGGCGACGATCGCCGGGAAGAGGAGCGTGTTGAAGTAGCCGCATTCCAGGATCGCAAGACCTGCCTCATCGGCTGCGGCCGAGAGCGAGGCGATGGTGTAGCGGCGGAAATGATGGTGGCTCACATCGTGCGCCGACCACAGCCAGGGAAGGGCGGGGACAGTGACGAGCAGCCGGCCGCTCGCGCTGAGCTTGTCGCGCAGGGCCGCAAGGGAGGCGACGTCCGCCTCCACATGCTCCAGGACATCGAAGAGGCCGACGAGGTCGTAGGTGGCGTCCGCGACGGGGAGCGGACCGGGAAGCCCGCCCGCCATCACCTCGATGCCGGATTTCTCCGTTGCGAGCCGGCGCGCCTCTTCGTCGTACTCGACCGCGTCGAGCGCGCCGTAGCCGGAAAGAAGGGAAAGGTTGCCGCCGGTGCCGCAGCCGACCTCCAGCAGGCGAGGGCGCGCCGCCTGCGGCAGCGCGCGCGCGATCAGCCGTGCGATGATCTCGCGACGACCGGCGAACCACCAGTGGCGGTCTTCCTGCTCGGCCATTCGCCGATAGACGGCTCGATCCATGGGTCTTCTCCGCGAAGGGCTGCGTCGAGACCATAGGTCTCGCGGACAATGTAGAGCGGCCGGCCCTTCACCTCCGTGTAGGTGCGGCCGAGATATTCACCTATGATGCCGAGCGACAGGAGATTGATGCCGCCAAAGAAGAGGACGAGCACCATCAGCGAGGCATAGCCCGGCACGTCGATACCGAGGATCAACGTGCGGGTGACGAGGAAGGCGGCGTAGAGGAAGGCCGCGATGGCGGTCAGCCCGCCGAGGTAGCTCCATACGCGCAACGGCATCGTGGTGGAGGAGGTGATGCCGTCGATGGCAAAATTCCACAGACGCCAGTAACCCCATTTGGTGGTGCCCGCCGCACGCTCGACCCGCGCATAGGGCACCGAGCATTGGCGAAAGCCCACCCAGGCAAAGAGCCCCTTCATGAAGCGGGCACGCTCGGGGAAGCGGTTGAGCACATCCACCACGTCGCGCGAAAGGAGCCGGAAGTCGCCGGCATCCGGCGGGATCGGCCGGTCGGCGATCTTGTTGAAGAGCTTGTAGAAACCGCGGGCGGTGGCGCGCTTGACCGTGTCGTCGGAGCTGCGGTCGGCGCGCGTCGCATAAACGACGTCAAAGCCCTGCAGCCATTTCTCGACAAGAAGCGGGATCACCTCGGGTGGATCCTGCAGGTCGACGTCGATGGGGACGACGGCCTTGCCGCTCGCAAAGCGCAGGCCGGCCGTCAGCGCGACGTCCTTGCCGAAATTGCGCGAGAGGGAAACGACGCGGATGCGCGGATCGGCCTTGGCGCGGGTGCGAAGGCGCGCCAGCGTGTCGTCGGTGGAGCCATCGTCGACAAAAACGATCTCGTAGATCACCGGATCGCCGAAAGGCTCCACGATCTCCTCGATGATCGGCTGCGTGCGCTCCAGGAAAGGAGCGATCGTATCCTCCTCGTTGTGGACGGGCACAACGAGGCTGATCAGCACCGGCGAGGAGGCATTGGCGGTCATGCCTTCCGGGGTATCCGATCAGCCTTAAGGGAGCTTAAACGGAGCGCCGGAAATGCCGCCTTTTCTCAGCCTTCCAGCGGCCAGAAAAGGGGGATGACGAGGATGCTCGTGAGGCCCACGACGATGTTCATCGGCAGCCCGACCTTGACGAAATCGGTGAAGCGGTAGCCACCGGCCACATAGACGAGCGTGTTGGTCTGATAGCCGATGGGCGTGGCGAAGGAAGCGCTTGCCCCGAACATGACGGCGACGGCGAACGGACGCGGGTCGAGCCCGAGGCTCGCGGCAAGCCCGACCGCAACGGGCGTCACCACCACGGCGACGGCGTTGTTGGTCACCATCTCCGTCAGGATGGATGTGAGGGCGTAGACGGCGGCGAGCAGTACGATCGGGGGCATCTCCTTCAGATACGGCACGGCGCCGTTCACGATCAGGTCGACGGCGCCCGAGCTGGCGATGCCATCGCCGATTGCCAGCATGGCGAAGATGAGAACGAGGATGCGCCCGTCGATCGCCGCGAAGGCTTCCTGGGCGTCGATGCACCGCGACAGGAGAACGGTGGCGACGCCGAGGATCGCAAGGCCGGCGATGGGCATCAGATCGAAGGCGGCGGCCGCCACGACAGCGGCCAGCACCAGGACAGCGAGCGGCGCTCTGGTTCGACGGTAGGGCTGCGCCTCGGGCTGGTCGAGATTGAAGACACCGCCGTCCTCGACCAGCTCGGAAAGGGCGCGGGGACTGCCTTCCAGAAGCAGCGCGTCGCCGGGCTGCAAGGCCACGGCGTTGAGGTTATGGCCGAGCCAGCGCCGGTGGCGGCTGACGGCCAGCGCGGCGACGCCGTAGCGGCTCGTCAGGGCGAGATCGGGAATGCGCAGGCCCGCATAGTGGGAATCGGGCGCGACCAGCGCCTCCACCAGCTGCGGCGGATTCTCCTCGTCCGGGGCCGTCGTCGGCTCACTCGTGCCCATGCGAATGCCGGAGGTGCCGCGGATGCCGAGAAGCTCGCCGAGCGAGGCGCTGACGGCGATGCGGTCGCCAGCTTCGAGCTCCTCGTTGAGGAGGTTGCGGCGGATGACGCTTCCCTGGCGGCGCACGGCAAGCAGCGTGACGCCCGGCTCCGTCAGCGCCGGTACCTCGGCGAGCCGCTTTCCGATGAGGGAGGATTGCTCGGGTATACGGAAGTCGGAAATGAAGGCTGCGCCCTGCTGCGCCTGCAGCACCTCTCCGAGACTGGGGCGATCGGGCAGGAAACGTTGCGCCAAGAAAAGGTAGAGGCTGCCGACCACCGCCACCACGATACCCAGCGGAGCGATGGAGAAGATGCTGAAAGGTTCGAGGCCGAGCCCGCGCGCGACGCCGTCGACGAGAATATTCGTCGAGGTGCCGATGAGCGTGCAGGTGCCGCCGAGGATCGCCGCATAAGAAAGGGGAATGAGGAGCTTGGAGGGTGACGTCCCGACGGTGCGGGCAAGGCCCATCACGACAGGGATCAGCACCATCACGACCGGCGTATTGTTGAGGAAGGCGGAGGCGGCGACCGTCGCGGCGAGAAGCGCGAGGATGGCATAGACCGGCCGCCGTGTCGCGCGCGAGAGGATGAAACGCGAGGTCGCTTCCAGAGCACCCGTGCGCACCAGCGCGCTGGAAAGGACGAACATCGCCCCGATGGTGATCGGGGCGGGGTTGGAGAAGACGGCCAGCGCCGATTTCGTGTCGACGATGCCGAGAGCGAGAAAGAGGGCGGCGCCGACGACCGCCACGACCTCCGGCGGGAAGCGCTCCAGCACGAAGAATACAAAGACGGTCCCGAGGATCGCGAGGGCGATCCACGCCTGGTACTCGGCGACGAAAGCGATCATGCGGAGGGTGTGCTGCTGCTAGGCTGCCCGCTCGCGCGCGTCTGTGCGGGCGGCGAGAGATGCCAGCCTCTCCACCTCGCTCGGATGGGCGGCGACGGCAAGTCGCTCCTGCTGGTCGAGCCAGGCGAGGGCTTCGTCGAGATCCTGCGCATCATCGATCTTCTTCGTCGCGCTCAAGAGGAAACGGTCCGCCTCACCGCGCCCCTTGGCGGGGGGCGGCGTCAGCCATGCCTGATAGGCCTGGCGCATCTCGGCGGAGCGGGCGAGAGCGGCGAGGGGGTCTTCCTCGAAGGCGGGCTGATCGGCGAGGATTTCGTCGCGTCGCCTGGCGATGGCCGGCCTGGACATCTCTTCCGGGATAATGAGAAGGCCGCGATGGGCGAGGTCCTTGCCGATCTCCTCGCTGGCGCTCCAGCGCGACAGCACCGGTGCGAAGACCAGGCCGATGACGATCGGCGACAGCCAGGCCAGGATCACCGGCGAGACCAGCATGGCGACGGCGGCGAGGAAGACGCCGAAGAAGACATGGCCGCTATGGGTCTTCCACAGCGCGCCCCAGGCTTCGAGGCTTCCCTTGCGACCCTGGGGCGCCCAGCCGGAATCGCGCTGGCGCAGGATGTCCCAGACATGCCGGCTCTGCAGCATCATCATGATCGGGGCATAGAGGGTGGAGGCGAGGATCTCGAAGATCGTGCCGAGGACGATGCTGGAGGCGCCGCCATGCACCTTGCGAAGGTTCGGCAACATGATCGCCCGCAGCATGCCGGCGATCTTCGGGATGAAGAGGATGAAGAGCGTGAAGCCGAAGAGCGCGAGCATGCGCTCGGAATCGAAGACCGGCCAGTTGGGGAAGAGCTGGTGATCCTCTCCGAAATAGACGGGCGTCACGAACTTGGCCTGCACCGCCAGGACGAGGCCGACCATGATGAGGAGAAGCCAAAGCGGAGAGGAAAGGTAGCTCATGATTCCGATAAGGAAATGGAGCCGCGAGGCCGGCGCGAGGCCCTTGGCGCCGATCACCTTGGAATGCTGCAGGTTGCCCTGTGCCCAGCGGCGGTCGCGAATGGCGGTGGCGATCAGGGAGGGCGGGCTCTCCTCCCAGGAATCGACGATGTCGATCGCCATCTCCACCCGATAGCCGGCGCGGCGCAGGAGCGCCGCCTCGACGAAATCGTGGGACAGGATGGGCCCGCCAAAAGGTGGCTTGCCTGGCAGAGGCGGAAGGCCGCAGCAAGCGGCGAAAGCCCGTGTGCGGATGATGGCGTTGTGGCCCCAGTAGTTGCCGTCCGAGCCCTGCCAGGCGGCCATGCCGCCGGCGACCACCGGTCCGTAGACCGCCCCGGCGAACTGCTGAAGGCGCGCAAACAGGGTGGTGCCGTCGAAGAGCCGCGGCACGCTCTGCAGCAGGCCGAGGTCGGA
The DNA here is from genome assembly GCF_020144925.1 of Afifella sp. IM 167. Classification (GTDB taxonomy): domain Bacteria; phylum Pseudomonadota; class Alphaproteobacteria; order Rhizobiales; family Afifellaceae; genus Afifella. The sequence goes on along the minus strand of NZ_NSLC01000001.1, from coordinate 42,063 downwards.
TTCAGCTTCCATGCGCGCAATCATCCGCAGGATTGCGTCGGCCTCCATCAGGCTGTCGGCGTCGAGCACCAGCATGAAGTCGTAGCGTCCGCCCCAGCGCGCGACGAAGTCCTCGATGTTGCCGGACTTCTTGGCGGCGTTGATCGGGCGACGGCGGTACCAGACGGGCATGATTCCGGCGAGGCCGGCGGCGAGGCGCTCCATGGCAACGGTCTCGCGCACCAGCGAGTCGCCACGATTGGAATCGGAAAGGACGACAATCTCGAAGGCATGCGCATGGCCGATACGGGCGAGATCTTCGCCCATCGCCTGCAGGCTCGCCGAGATCATGTCAGGGTCCTCGTTGTAGACCGGCATGACGATGGCCGTGCGGCTCGAGAGCGGCCTTTGCGGCACGGCCCGCGTCGGCTTCGGGCGCGGGGCGAGGAGGCCGGCGATCGCAAAGCTCGTCGACATGGCGATCCACGAATAGGTGATGGCGAAGAAGAACGTCATCACGCCTTCGAGCACCGTCACGCCGCCGGCCGCGACGACGGCGATCATCTCGTGGATACCGTAGATGATGAGGCCGAGAGCGGAGCAGACGGCGATCACGCGCGCATGGCGCGCGGCGAAGGAGTTGCTGCGCGGATAGCGCGGCTGCGGCACGGCGGAGAAGTCCTGCTGCGGCATCGGCAGCGGCTGAGGCGCCGGCATCGGCCCGAAGGGACGCAATACCCTGTCCTCGGTCGGAGCGCTCTGTTCGCTCATTCGGGAATCCAGCGGTAGAGCCAGGTTTCGCTGGCCGGGGTGTCACCCTTCATGATGCGCAGGCGGAACTCGGTCAGCTCGTCCTCCGGCGTGAAGAGGAACGTCGCTCTCAATCCCTTGATCAGCGGGTTGGTTTGCAAGACCGGCCCCTCGACCTTTCCGTGCGTGGCGGAGACTTCCAGCTTCAGATCCTGGAGATTGGGCAAGAGGCCGCCTTCCGGGACGAAGTCGATGACATAAAGGTTGCGATCTTGATGGAAGTTCCGTCCGCCCCGGCTTTCGGCCACATAAAGAAAGCCTTCGGGCAGTTTCGGACGGTCCGTCCAGCGCATGCGGTAAGCAAAAGTGTAGGGGGCGCCCGGCGCGATCTTGTAGGAGGGACGCCAGAAGGCGACGACATTGTCGTGGATTTCGAGGTCGGTCGGAATCTCCAGGAGCTCGATCTGGCCGTTCGCCCATGTGCCGATCGGCTCGATCCAGACGCTTGGCCGGCGCTCGTAGCGCGCCTCCAGGTCCTGGTAATCGTCGAATTCGCGGGACCGCTGAACGAGGCCGAAACCGCGCGGAGCGGGGTCCATGAAGGATGAACTCTGCAGCGTCGGGTAATTGCCGAGGGGCCGCCACACCCATTCGTTGTTGCCGGTCAGCATCTCCAGGCCGTCGCTGTCGTGGACCTGGGGGCGATAGTCGTTGAAGCCCGTCCGGTTGAGCGGGCCGAAAAGGAACATGGAGGTGAGCGGCGCCAGGCCGACATGGTTGAGGTCGGTGCGAGGAAAGAGGGCGCCCGTTACCTCGATGCCCGTATCGCGGCCCGGCCGCACCACGAAGCGGTAGGCGCCGGACGTCGAGGGGCTGTCGAGGAGGGCGAAAATCGTCAAGACTTCCTCGCCGGGCTGCGGCTTGACGATCCAGAAAGAGGTGAAGCGGGGAAACTCCTCCCCGCCCGGGTCGCCGGTCTTCAGGGCGAGGGCGCGCGCGGAAAGCCCATAGAACTGGCCCTGACCGACGGCGCGGAAATAGGTGGCTCCCTGGAAGACGAGAAATTCGTCCCAGACATCCGGGCTATTGATCGGGTTGTGCACGCGGAAGCCAGAAAAGCCGAGGTCTTCGCCTGCCGGCGGTTGCGGGGCCTGGCGGAAATTGAACATGGCCGGGTCGTAGACGACCGGCTTTGCCTGATCGCCTTCCACGATGGAGATGTTCACCCGCTCCTTGAACAGGGCGCCGCGATGGAGGAAGTCGAGCTGGAAGCCGATGCCTTCCTCGCCGCGCCAGATTCTCCGCTCGCGGTTGAACTCGATCTCGCGGAAGAGAGCGTAGTCCATGTCCTTGTAGGTTTCGGGCAGATCATCCTGGGGCGCCTGGTAGGGGCGCTGCGCGAGCGCCGCGGCGCGACCCTTCAGCCAGTCCCAGGAGAAGGCAGGATTCGCCGGCGGAGCGACGAGCTCCTCGCCTGCCTGGTCGGTCTCTGTGGCGCCGTTTCCGGAGCGCTGTGCCAATGCTTGTCCGGAGGCGCCCGTCGCAGCGGTCGCCAGTGAAGCGAGAAGAAATGCCCGCCTATCCATCTATGTCTCGTTGTTAGGGGTCGTCTTCGCGAGCGAATGCCCACAGTCCTAACACCTCTACTACAAGCCAGTTGCGGCGGCAGTGTGATTTTTTCGCAGCGCACCATTCTTGCCCTGCCGGCCCCGTGTGAGCGGGCGCGGCGAGGCGGGGAAGGCCGATCGCGTGCGATGCGGCATTGCTCCTGGGCGCTGCCTCGCCTATGTCAGCGGCGAATTTTCCTGAACTTTTCGAGACGAATGGAGATCGGCGACGATGGCGCGCCAGTTCATCTACCACATGTCGGGCCTGTCGAAGGCCTTTTCCGGCGGCAAGAAGGTACTGGATAATATCCACCTGTCCTTCTACCCCGACGCCAAGATTGGCGTGCTCGGCCCCAACGGCTCGGGCAAGTCGACGCTTCTGAAGATCATGGCCGGCATGGACAAGGAGTTTACCGGCGAGGCCTGGGCCGCGGACGGTGCGCGCGTCGGCTATCTGCCGCAGGAGCCGCAGCTCGATCCGGACAAGGACGTGCGGGGCAACGTCATGGACGGCGTCGCGGCCAAGCAGGCGATCCTCGATCGCTACAACGAATTGATGATGAACTACTCCGACGAGACGGCGGAAGAAGCATCGAAGCTGCAGGATCAGATCGATAGCGCCAATCTCTGGGATCTTGATTCAAAGGTGGAGATGGCGATGGAGGCCCTGCGCTGTCCGCCGGGCGATGCCGACGTCGCCAGCCTTTCCGGCGGCGAGAAGCGCCGCGTGGCGCTGTGCAAGCTGCTCCTGGAAGAGCCGGAGCTGCTGCTGCTCGACGAGCCGACCAACCATCTCGACGCGGAGACGGTGGCGTGGCTGGAAAAGCATCTGGAGATCTATCCGGGCGCCGTCCTCATCGTCACCCATGACCGCTACTTCCTCGACAACGTGACGGGCTGGATCCTGGAGCTCGATCGCGGCCGCGGCATCCCCTACGAGGGCAACTACACCGCCTATCTGGAATCGAAGTCCAAGCGCATGAAGCAGGAATCGCGCGAGGACGAGGCGCGCCAGAAGGTGATCGCCCGCGAGCGCGAATGGATGGGCCGCTCGCCGCAGGCGCGCCAGGCCAAGTCCAAGGCCCGCATCAAGGCCTATGACGAGCTTCTGAAAGCGAATCAGGAACGCATGGCAAGCCGCGATGCGCAAATCGTTATTCCGCCGGGGCCGCGGCTCGGCGACGTCGCCATCGAGGCCGAGGGCCTGACCAAGGGCTACGGCGAGCGGCTGCTCATGGAGGATGTTTCCTTTCAGCTGCCGCCGGGCGGCATCGTTGGCGTCATCGGCCCGAACGGCGCCGGCAAGACGACGCTCTTCCGCATGCTGACGGGACAGGAAAAGCCCGATGGCGGGGAGATCCGCCTCGGCGACACCGCGGTCCTCGGCTATGTCGACCAGAGCCGCGACGACATGGATGCGAACGCCTCCGTCTGGCAGGAGATCTCCGGCGGGGCGGAAGTGATCCAGCTCGGCAAGCGCGAGATGAATTCCCGCGCCTATGTGGGCGCCTTCAACTTCAAGGGCGGCGACCAGCAGAAGCCGGTCGGCAAGCTCTCGGGCGGCGAGCGCAACCGGGTGCACCTGGCCAAGATGCTGAAATCGGGCGCCAACATCCTCCTCCTCGACGAGCCGACCAACGACCTCGACACGGAGACGCTGGCGGCGCTGGAAGAGGCTCTGGAAGATTTCGCCGGCTGCGCGGTGGTGATCAGCCATGACCGCATGTTCCTCGACCGGCTCGCCACGCATATCCTCTCCTTCGAGGGCGACAGCCATGTCGAATGGTTCGAGGGCAACTTCGAAGCCTATGAGGAGGACAAGAAGCGCCGCCTCGGCTCGGACGCGGTGGAGAACCCCAGAAGGCTGAAATACAAGCCGCTGACGCGGTAGGGACCGAATAGGAAGCAGATGTGCGATCGGGGCTCGAAGCGGCTATAGTTACAATATGATCTCTGACGACGACAGCGACGAACACGAAGAGGACACAGAGCTCGAGCCGATCGAGGAGACCGAGCCCAACGAGGTCGCTGACGATCCCTCGTTGGTGGAGACGTACATCCCTGAAGATGTGAGGGATAAGTACGAAGTCCTCAGCTATCGAGGTGCGGTTGTCTTGCTTGCACTTGGCTATCCAGAGGAGTTTGGACAACTCCTACATATGCTTCGTAGTTTCAGTATCACTACTAAGATGATCAGGATGCCGGGGGGCAACGAGTCGGAGGTGCCTAAGGTCGTAAACCGGATTCTTCGTCCTCTCGATTGGAGGGAGACCATCATCCGAGGCGACCTGCGGGTGAGGAGAATATCGAAACGTTTATCAGGGACGAAAAAAAACGGAAAACCAACATATACCTCGCATGTAGATGAAATGCAGAGGAATAACTATATAGATGGCCATAAGATTGACTACGTGAAGGGGAAGGTTGCCTTCGATCTGGAGTGGAATAGTAAAGACCAGACGTTTGATAGAGATCTATACGCCTTCAATGCATTTCATTTGAGTGGCGTGATTGACGTTGGAGTACTGCTCACGCGCGGTGCCTCGCTCACGGCAGTGCTGAGGGAACTCGGACCCGCGCTTGATAAAAAGGGTAATCCCGCCTCCACCCTCACCATCAAGAAGTATGGGGCGAGCACAACTTGGTGGGGCAAGCTGGTTTATAGGCTAAATGCGGGTAGAAACGGTGGATGTCCAGTGCTCGCGGTCGGAATTCGTCCTGCCTGCATTGAGGATTGGCCTCCCAAGGAGATCTAGGCCTTCGGTGCTATAGGAGATCTAGGCCTTCGGTGCTATTCCAACCTGGCTATGGTACGAATACGTCTCCCAAGTGGGCTTGTAGCTGTCGTTCGCTTGATCGCCCCAATAAGTCCAGCCGGGGCGGGTGCCGCGTGCAAAAAGCTCCAGGTAGGGGCCTTTCGAACAACTTTCGATGATATGATACTGCTCGTCCGGCTTGCGCGAATGCTCTCGCTTCCGCGAGGCCATATAGTTCACTTGGCTGCGCCCCGGCTGCAACGTGCGGGCGTTCTTGCCGCGGGTGCCGAATAGCAAAAGCTCCGTCACATTGCGAAAATAGAAGCCGACGCCTCGACCGTCGGATCCACCGTCCTTACGCACTTTGTGCCAGACGATGTTGGATTTGTAGTCGAAGCCCCACGCCTGCAGGACGCGAATTCCATCGGGGAGAAGCGCATTCGGGACCCAGAGATAGAGATGAGCGGGCATTGCGGTGAGTTCAGCCACCGGAAGCGAGCAAATCTCGTCCGTTGACAGGGTGCCATAGCGCGATAGCCGCCTGTGTTCGGGTGCCACTTTTCCTGTGCGATTGGTAAAACGCCAAGGCGGATCGGCGAGGACAGTGTGAAAGTGTTTCCTTGCCTTCGGGCCAAGTTCGGCAAACGCACTCTGTGGATCAATCAGCATAGAACCGCCCTCCCGGCGGGACGATAGCTTAGGAACATATGAAGAACAAGTGATGTTTGGCTACGGTCGCATGATTCGGCTCCTGCGTCGCTGCCTTGGGAGCGAAATCACAGAAAGATCAGCCAGTCGGAAGCTCGGTGGCCGTCGGAAAGAGAGCGGGCCGATGTCACAAGCCCCGGGTGACCCGTGCAGCACCTGCGTGCGGCTAAAACCCCGGCAGCACCAGCACCTTGGGGCTCTTCGGCAGGGTGGCGATGGAGACCGTCGTCTCCGCGCCCGTATTCACCTCCACGTCGAAATCCTCGTCGAGCCGGGCGAGAAAGCGCTGCAGCGTGCCCATGCCGAAGTAGTGCATCGGCAGGATGAGCCGGGATTTCAGCACTTTCAGCGTTTCCACGACGGCGTCCTGACTCATCGTATAGGAGCCGTCGACGGCCACCATGACGACGTCGAGCTGGCCGATGGTGGCAAGGTCCTCCGGCGCCAGCACATGGTGGAGGTGGCCGAGATGGCCGATGCACAGATTGGCCGTCTCGAAAATGAAGATGGAATTTCCCGCCTCCTCGCGCGTGCCGAAGCGGCGTATGTCCGTCGGCACGTTGCGGATGAGGACGTCGCCGACGGTGAGATAGTGGCGCGCCGGGCCGCCTTCCGGGTTCCAGCCTCTCAGGACATGGCCGATCGCCGGATCGGGGCTCTCGGTATAGTGCGAGGTATGGGCGTGGTTCATGGTGACGACGTCCGGCGTCACGCCGCCCGCCCAGCCATCGTAATCGGTGGCGATGTTCACGCCCCCGGGCGTGGTGATGAGGAAGGTGGCGTGACCGATGAAGCGGATCGTCACCGTTCCGGTCTCCGGTGGCGAAAGGCCGAGCGGCCCGCCCTGGACCGGAAGTGGGATGGGAGCGGGCGCCGGAACACGCCGGAATTTCGCATGCAGGGTCGGCGGCGCGGCCTCGGCTATGGCAAGGCAGCGGCTTGGCTGTGGCGCCTCGGCTCCCTGCGCGAGGAGGGGCGCTGCCGACGCCGGCGAGGCGAGGGACATGGCCGCCAAGATGGCGGCGCAGGCGGCGATCCGGCGGACGAGAAGGAAGGGGTGCATCGAGGGTGCTCCGGCTTCTTCACACAAAAGGTTAGCGCGCTGGACAAGGGCTGCAATCTTCATGGGGCTGCCATTCGCCGCCTGTGTTCTTCGCTGCCGCGCACTACGTGAGGGGGACTGCCGCCCTGGCGGTATATTGCCACCCGTTTCAAGGACGCGACATGCACGATAATTTGCCCAAGCTTTTCCAGCCGATCGATCTCGGCCCGACCTCTCTTTCCAACCGGATCGTCATGGCGCCGCTGACCCGAAGCCGCGCCGACGAGAACGATGCGCCGCGCGAGATGCACGTGGAGTATTACCGCCAGCGCGCCACGGCCGGCCTCATCATCGCCGAGGCGACCCAGATCACCCAGCAGGGCAAGGGCTACGCCTTCACGCCCGGCATCCATTCCGATCTGCAGGTGGAGCGCTGGCAAAAGGTGACCGACGCCGTGCACGAGGCTGGCGGCAAGATGTTCCTGCAGCTGTGGCATGTCGGGCGCATCTCGCATCCCGACCTTCAGCCGAATGGCGGCCTGCCCGTGGCGCCCTCCGCCGTCAAGCCGGACGTCAAGGCCTTCACCGAGACGGGCTTCAAGGACATCCCGGAGCCGCGGGCGCTTGCCGCCGACGAGCTGCCGGGCATCGTGGAGGATTATCGCCGCGCCGCGCAGAACGCCAAGAATGCCGGCTTCGACGGCGTCGAGGTGCATTCGGCGAATGGCTATCTCCTCGACCAGTTCCTGCGCGACAAGACCAACCGCCGGCACGACACGTTCGGCGGCAGTATCGACAACCGGATGCGCTTTCCGCTGCAGGTGGTCGATGCCGTCACCGAGGTCTGGGGGCCGGAGCATGTCGGCATCCGCATCTCGCCGGTGAGCCCGGCGAACGACTGTGCCGATTCCGATCCGGAGCCGCTCTTCCGGGCCTATGTGCGCGAACTCTCCGAGCGTGGGCTCGCCTATCTGCACGTCATCGAGGGCGCGACCCGAGGGCCGCGCCAGGTCGAGGGTGCCTTCGACGTGACGACACTGAAGCAGGAATTCTCCGGCCTCTACATCGGCAATAACGGCTACGATCGGGCCCTCGCCATATCGGCCGTTGAAGAGGGCAAGACGGACCTCGTCGCCTTTGGTCGTCCCTTCATCTCCAATCCGGACCTGGTGGAGCGGCTTAAGAGCAACGCGCCGCTCGCCGAGTGGGACGAGACGACCTTCTATGGCGGCGGAGAGCATGGCTACACGGACTACCCGCCGCTCTCTGCGGGTGCTCGCGCGGCCCAGGCCTGAGGCTTTCCCTCCCACCTGCCTTGAAACCGTCGCCGCGCCCCCCAGAATTGGGGCGCAGGCGAAAGCCTTGCGAATCAGCGGGAGGAAAGATGCGCTTTTGGAACATCCTGGCCGGGGCCGCCCTGGCGGCGTCCCTGACGGCTCTCACGGCCGCGCCGGTCAGCGCGCAGCAATGCGGTGGCGATTTCGCGGCTTGGAAGTCCGGCGTGCGCAAGGACGCGCAGGGGGCAGGCGTTTCGGCGCGGGCGCTGTCCGTCCTCGACGACGTCGCCTACGACAAGCGGGTCATCTCGCGGGACCGGGCCCAGGGCGTCTTCAGCCAGAGCTTTGCCGAATTCGCCGGCCGTATGGTCAATTCCTACCGGCTGAAGAACGGCAAGGCTCTGCTCGGCAAATACGCCTCCACCTTCGGCAAGATCGAGCAGCAATACGGCGTGCCCGGACCCGTGATCGCCTCCTTCTGGGCGCTGGAGACGGATTTCGGCGCCGTGCAGGGCGATTTCAACACACTCAACGCGCTGGCGACACTCGCCTTCGATTGCCGCAGGCCGGAACTCTTCCGCCCGCAGCTCATCGCGGCGCTGAAGCTTCTCGACCGTGGGGACCTTTCGCGCTCGGAGATGGTCGGCGCCTGGGCGGGCGAGCTCGGCCAGACGCAGATCCTTCCCTCCGACTATCTGGAATCGGGCGTCGACTATGACGGCGACGGGCATGTGAATCTGAAGAGGAGCGTGCCGGACGTGCTTGCCACCGCCGGCAACTTTCTTCGCAAGCTCGGCTGGCAGGCAGGACAGCCCTGGCTGCAGGAGGTGACGATCCCCGCCGACATCCCCTGGGCGGAGGCCGGGCTTTATTCGAAGCTGCCGGTAAGCCAGTGGGCCGGATGGGGCGTCAAGGCGCGCTCCGGCTCGCTGCCGGCGGGCAGCCTGCCTGCCTCGCTCGTCCTGCCGATGGGGCGGAACGGGCCGGCTTTCCTCGCCTATCCGAACTTTCATGTGTACCTGGAATGGAACCAGTCCCTCGTCTACGCGACGACGGCGGCCTATCTCGCCACGCGCCTCGACGGCGCGCCGCCGGCCAATATGGGCTCGGGAACCAACGGGCTCTCGGCGGCGCAGATGAAGCAGCTGCAGCAGGCGCTCATCAACCGCGGATACCAGGTCGGAAAAGTCGACGGCATCCTCGGAGCGATGACGCGGGATGCGGTGCGCTCCGAGCAACTCCGCCTCGGCCTGCCGGCCGATGCCTGGCCGACGCCGGAGCTTCTCGCGAAGGTTCGCTAGGGCGCGACCGGCGCGGAGGGAGGGGGCGCGGCGGCGAGCCGCGTGCCGCCCGGCCTCGCGGCAAAGAGGGTCTGCGGGTCCTGGACGAGGTAGAAAATGCCTGTCGGGGTCGGATCGGTGATGTGAAACGCAAAGCGCACGTTCCGGCCCGGATCGACAGACCCTCCGAAGAAGCGCAACCGATCGTAGGGCTCGAACCGTCGGTCGGATTCCGAAAAGGCGTCGGAGGAGACTTCCTCCGGCACCAGCCTTCCCTGGTCGAAAGAGAGGCCGTCGCCGTAGATCGACGGGACGTTGAGCCTTTCCTGCAGCTCCATGTCGAAGCCGGCCCAGATGCGCCCGGAAAGGTTCTCGACCACCTTCCGGAGATGCAGCGCCATCCAGCCGCGGGGCGAATATCGCTGCTCCATGCCGATCCTGCGAACCACAAGCGTCACCGGGCCGACGCCATCGATCTCCTCGTGCAGGATGAACGGATCTGCCGTCGTGCCGCTGCCGGCTAGCCCGACGAGGCGGAAGCCGCCGAGTTCGTCGGAGAAGGCATAGCCCGCGGCACGCAGCTCTCTCGCGCCCGCCGGCGCGGCGAGGAGGCCAAGAGCGGCAAGGAGACAAAGAGCCCGCATCGCCAGAGGTTGGCAGAGGCGTCAAAGGCCGGCAAGCGAGCAGGGTTCATGTGCCAGCCGGGGGGGGGGGCGGGCGCCGCAAGGCTGGTTGAGAAGCTCTGGCGCAAAGCCTAGGCTTCCCTAGCGCATGCCATGAAATACGCCGGGGCTTTCCTCATCACCGCGCTTCTTGTCGCTCGCGGCGGCGGGGCAGCGCAGGCGCAGAGCGAGGATGCCCGCATCCGCGAGATCATGATCGAGCAATCGATCACGGCCTATTCCGGGCCATGTCCCTGTCCCTACAATGTGATGCGCAACGGACGCCGCTGCGGTGGCTTCAGCGCCTGGTCGAAGCCGGGCGGCGCTTCGCCCTTGTGCTATCCGGACGACATTTCGGCGGAGATGGTGGCGGAGTTCCGACGCCGGCATGGCCTGTAGGCGTCAGGAGACCGGCAACGGCCTTCATGCCGGCCTGACATCGGACGAACAACCGCAGGTTCGGAGTCGCGAAGGAGTTGCCCGACGCGTTTGCCGTGCTATCGGTAAATCGTTGAAAAGCGATCTCTTTGGCGGGGACCTGGCCGAAGAGGGGTGTCCTGTGGCCGAAGACCGGACCGACAGGGGGGCGCCCCGGCAAGCCGCCGAGGCGGGATCACCGCTTCTCCATGACCTTGAAAGGGGGCTCACATGCGCATGCTGAAACGTGCCGCTCTCGCCGCGCTCATTGCCGGCGTCGCCAGCGTGGCGGCCGCACAGGATATGAAGACCGTCGCCATTACCTATATCGTCGAGCATCCGGCGCTGGATGCGGTCCGCAAGGGCATTATCGACGGGCTGGCCGAGGCCGGCTTCAAGGAAGGCGAGAACCTGAAGATCGTCGCCCGCTCGGCGCAGGGCAACATGGCCACGCAGGCGCAGATCGCCTCCGAATTCGCCGGCCTCAAGCCTGACCTTGCCGTCGGCATCTCCACGCCGTCGGCCCAGGCCGTGAAGCATGCTCTGGAAGATACGCCTGTGATCTTCGCCGCCGTCACCGACCCGGTCGGTGCCGGCCTCGTGGAGAGCCGCGAGAAGCCGGGCGGCATGGTCACCGGCACGAGTGACCAGCAGCCCTACGAGCCGACCCTCGACCTGATCAAGGCGCTGGTTCCCGGCATCAAGAATCTCGGCGTCATCTACAATCCGGGCGAGGCGAACGCCGCCAAGCAGGTGGAAGACCTCAAGACAGCCGTCGAGCCTTACGGCATGACGCTGATCGAGGCGCCGGCCGCGCAGTCGACGCTCGTTTCCGACGCCGCGCGCAGCCTTGTCGGGCGCGCCGACGCCGTGCTCCTGCCGGTCGACAACACCGTCGTCTCGGTGCTGGAAGGCGTCGTCACGGTCGGCGAGCGGGCAAAGCTTCCCGTCTTCGCCTCCGATGTCGATTCCGTCGACCGCGGCGCCATCGCCGCCCTCGGCTTCGACTACTATCAGATGGGCCTTCTCTCCGGCGAGATGGCCGCCGAGATCCTCAACGGCAAGAAGCCCGCCGACATCCCTGTCGCTGTCTCGCAGAGCCAGGACCTTTATCTCAACGCCGTTTCGGCCGAGAAGATGGGCGTTACCATCCCTGAAGACATGCTCGCCAAGGCGAAGAAGGTCGTTCGCTAGAGATGAGTCTTTTCGCCTTTGCAGGCGCGATTGAATCGGGGCTTCTGTTCTCCCTCGTCGCGCTCGGGGTGTTTCTGTCGTTCCGTGTGCTCGACTTCCCCGACCTGACAGTTGATGGCAGCTTTCCCCTCGGAGCCGCGGTCGCGGCCGCCGCTCTGGCTTCCGGCATCGACCCGTTCCTGGCCACCGGGCTTGCGATCCTCGCCGGCTGGGCGGCCGGGCTGGTGACCGCCACGCTCAATGTGCGCTTCGGCATCATGAACCTTCTGTCCGGCATCCTGACGATGGTGGCGCTCTTTTCCATCAATCTCAGGATCATGGGCGGGCCGAACGTCCCGCTCTACAACGTCGATACGGTGTTCGACGTCGCCGAGAGCTGGATCGATCTCGGGCTGTGGACGAATACCCTTCTCATCGCCGTCTTTGCCATCGGCGCGAAACTTCTCACCGACTGGTTCCTGAAGACCGAGATCGGACTGGCGCTGCGCGCCTCCGGCGAGAACCCGGCCATGGCCGAGGCGCAGGGGATCGCCGTCGGGCGCATGAGGCTCGTCGGCATGGCGATGAGCAACGGATTCGTGGCGCTGGCGGGCGCGCTCTTCGCGCAGCTTCAGGGCGTCGCCGACGTTTCCATGGGCATCGGCACCATCGTCACGGGACTTGCCGCGCTGATCATCGGCGAGGCGGTTCTCGGCCGGCGCATGGTCTTCGTGGCGACGCTCGGCTGCATCGTCGGCGCGCTGATCTACCGGCTTTTCATCGCGCTCTCGCTCAGCGCCGGCTGGATCGGCATCCAGCCGCAGGATCTCAACCTCGTGACGGCGATCGTTGTCGCCATCGCCGTCATCCTTTCCAAGGGGAGGGCGCAGCGCAGCCGGCGCAAGGCCGGCGGCGCGCCGAATACCGCCCCCGCAGCGAAGAAGGCCGGCTGATGCTGAAGCTCGACGACATCTCCGTCACCTTCAACGCCGGCACGCCGACCGAGGTGCGGGCGCTGACCGGTATCGACCTTCATATCCACGATGGCGAGTTCGTCACCGTCATCGGCTCCAACGGGGCCGGGAAGTCGACGCTCCTTTCCGTCGTGGTGGGCACGGTGAAGCCGGAGCGCGGCAGCGTCTATCTCGACGGCGAGGCGGTGACCGCCTGGCCGCCGGCGAAGCGGGCGATGCATGTGGGGCGCGTTTTCCAGGAGCCGCGCCTCGGCACCTGCTCCTCGCTCTCCATCGAGGAGAATCTCGCGCTCGCTGCGGCGCGCGGCAAGAACCGGACCCTGAAGGGCGCGCTCGGCTCGCGTTCCAACCGGCAATGGCTGGCTGACCAGGTGGCGAAGCTGGAGATCGGCCTGGAAGACCGCATGACCCAGCCGGTCGGCACGCTCTCGGGCGGACAGCGGCAGGCGATCAGCCTCCTGATGGCGACGCTCCTGCCGATGAAGATCCTCGTCCTCGACGAGCATACGGCGGCGCTCGATCCGGGCGCGGCGGCCAAGGTGCTGGCGCTATCGACCGAGATCGCCGAGACGCGCAAGCTGACGACGCTGATGGTGACGCATTCGATGCGCGACGCGCTCGCCGTCGGCCACCGGACCATCATGATGGATTCCGGCCGCATCGTGCTCGACTTCACCGAGGAGGAGCGGGCCAAGCTGACGGTGCAGGACCTTTCCAACCTGTTCGGCAAGGCGATCGGCAAACAGATCGATGACGACAAGCTGATGCTCGCCTGAGTTTTCCACAGGATGGGGAGCGTTTGCGGGCAAGCCTGTGCACAGGCGTGGAAAGCCTGTGCAAACCTTGTGGATAAATCGATTCAGAGACGATGGATAAGCCTGTGGAAAGGCTGGGGAGTTCTCAGTCCGCCATGGTCTCGATGGCGGCAAAGCCCTCCGGCTCCTCGCCGGCATCGAAGGGCGTCTCCACCTCCACGACTGTGTCCGGATAAAAGCCGTTGAAGCGGCTCCTCAGCGCCAGCGAATAGGCGCCGATATGGCCGATCTCGATCCAGTCGCCGGTATCGACCGTCTCCGGCAGCCAGAAGGGGCGCGAGAGGATGTCGACGCTGTCGCAGGTCGCGCCGCAGACCTTGAACGGCACGATGTTCTCGGCGTTGCCAGTGCGCCGCTTGCGCGCCGGATCGGGGATGAAGCGGGCGGGCAGGGTGATCTTGCCCGTCCAGGAATCCGAAAGCGAGGCCCAGATGCCGTCGTTGATGTAGATGCGCTTTCCCTTCTTCAGGAGCACGCGCACGATCAGCGAGATGGAGCGGGCGACGATGACGCGGCCGGGCTCGGCGATCAGGGGCATGTCGGAAAAACCCCATTCGACGATGTCTTTCCTCAGCCGCTCCATGATCTCCTCGAAGCTCGGCATGACCGGCTTCTTGCGGCGGGGATCGTGGCCGTAGGAGGCGGGGAAGCCGCCGCCGATATCAAGCGCGGCGAGCTCCACGCCGGCGCGCGATCGCACCCAGTCGGCCGAGCCGAGCGCGCGCTCGTAGATTTCCGGATCCTCGATCTGGCTGCCGACATGGAAGGCCAGGGCCGGCTTGAAGCCAATGCCGTCGAGGCGCTGCAAAAGCTCCACCGCATGGGCCGGGGCGGCGCCGAACTTCTTCGAGAGCTCGTAGGTCGCCGAGCCCTTGGTCTGCAGGCGCACGAAGAGACTGACATCGGCCGGATCGAGATCCATGCCGCGCACGATCCTCAGGATCTTGGCGACCTCGTCCTCGTGGTCGAGAGAGAGGGTGCGGATGCCGTAGGTCTCCAGCGCGAGACGGATATCCGACTGCGCCTTCACCGGATGCATGTAGAGAAGCTCGGCCTCGGGCGCGGCCGCCCTGGCGGCGGCGAATTCGGCGGGGCTGGCGACGTCGAACGCCTTCACGCCGGCACGGGCGATCTCCTCCAGGACGAAGGGCTCGCCGTTGGTCTTGACCGCATAGGCAGTCTTGCCGGGAAACGCATCGGCGAAACGTCGGGTGTCTTCCGTGAGCACCGCAGGTCGGAAACAATAGACCGGAACGTCCGGCCTCATCTCCAGCGCGGCCTCGCGTGCATTCGCAAAGGTCTTGATGGTCTTGCCCCAATCCGGAGGAATCGCCGCCTGAACCGTTTAGCAGGAGAGGGCGGCGGGGCGAAGACCCTCCGTCAGGTGCATTTAAGCCGGCGAAGGCTTCTAGAAGCGGCGTGCCTCGTGCCTGGGCGTTACCTTCACGCGCACCGGCACGGGCCGAAGCTCCGGCTGACGGTGGTCGAGGAAGGAAAGCACCGGCAGGCGGCGACGCGGAAGCGTGCCGCGCTCGTCGAAATCCACGCCCATCAGGACGGCGCTGGCGACGGCCGCGCTACCGAAGGTGACGGAGAAGGCGACGAGAAGCAGCATCAGCGGCAGCGCCGGGTTGGCGGCATGGCTGATCAGCGTGAAGAGGCCGCCCGTGTCGAAGGCGAAGAGGATGGCCAGAAAGCTCCAGCCGATGGCGGAGCCGACGAGGACATGACGAAGAAGGAACCTGAGCAATGGGGGCATAGTGCCTCTCAAGTCTGGAGTCGCGCCAAGAAGCCATTTTTCAGCCGTAATTGCGGCCGTTGCAAGGCCTGTATCCTCCCATTTTTTCCCCAATTCTTCGGCGGTCTCTTCGGCACTGCATCATGGCTTAAATGCCTATAGCGACTCGGCAAACGGGATCGCGTCGAGTTTTCGTCAAACCGCTGCGATGCGTCGCAGCGACGAAAACCGTTCCGCGAGGCATTTTTTGCCGCTAGACTTTAGTCGTAACGATGCGGGAGGCTGACCAATGAGCGTGACACGATCCCTCAATGCAATCGCATTCCTGTCGGCATTCGTTTTCATCTGCGCGATTGTGCTTGGCGCAATCTGAGCGCGTGACTTCCGACTGATCGCGGGACTTCTGGAAAGCTGAAAACTGCCTGATCCGGGGCCTTCGCGGCCCCGGACAGCATGACCGGCGCCCCCCTCGCGAAAGGCGGGACTTCGAGCCAGCCTCAGGCGGCCTGTCGGTCGGCGTTCCGGCTGCCCCGGCGGTCGCCGTTGAAGCCGGCGGCGCGCAGCACGGCCGATACCAGCTTGTGCTGGTTGAGCGTGTAGACGTGGAAGCCCGGCACGCCGCGGCGGGCGAGATCTTCCATCTGACGCGCACACAGTTCCACCGCCGCGTCGAAATGCGCCTCGCCGGAGAGCGAGGCGAGCGGGCGCAGGCTTTCGGGAATGCGCGCGCCACAGCGGCCTGCGAACTTTTCCACCGAGGCAAAGCGATGCACCGGCAGGAGCCCCGGGACGACGGCGATGTCGATGCCGGCGGCGCGGACGCGGTCGCGGTAACGCTCGAAATCCTCGTTGTCATAGAAGAACTGGGTGATGGCGCGCGTCGCTCCCGCCTCGCGCTTGCGCCTCAGGATCGCAAGCTCCGTCTCCCAATCCGGGCTTTCGGGATGGCGCTCGGGATAGGCGCTGACCGAAATCTCGAAGGGGGAGATCCTTTTCAGGCCCCGGATGAGGTCGGCGGTGTCGGCGTAGCCCTCCGGGTGGGCGACATAGGGCGTGCCCGGGCCCTCGGGCGGGTCGCCGCGCAGCGCCACGAAATGGGTGACGCCGGAACGCGCAAACGTGTCGATCGCCGCGTCCACGTCGGCGCAGGAGGCCGAGACGCAGGTCAGGTGTGCCGCCGCCCGCAGGCCGAGCTCGGAGACGAGGAGCCGGATTGCCGCAAAGGAGCGCTCCTTGGAGGAGCCACCGGCGCCGTAGGTGACGGAGACGAAATCCGGGGAGAAGGCGGCAAGGCGGGTCGCTGCTTCCCGGAAAGCCTCGTTCTGTTCGTCGTTCTTCGGTGGAAAGAACTCGAAGGAGAGTTCCGGTCCGGTTTGCTTCTCGCTGCTACTCATAGACTGCCTCCACCGACTGCGCCCGGCTCCCTGCCGGCTGCCGCCTTCAGGGAGGCGCAGATCGTGACCGTGAGTTGCTCGCCGCTGCCGCTCGGCGGCGAGAGATGGGAAAGTTTGGGGGCGGCAAGCTCGGTCGCGGCGAGCCATGCCGTCAATTGCTCGTCGGAGAAGCCAAGACGCCGGTGGGCGTGCTCCTCGCGCAGGAACTCCACGTGGTGCGGGGCGAAATCGACGATGAGGAGGGTACCGCCAGGCGCGAGCACGCGCGTCGCTTCGGCGATTGCCGCCGCCGGGTCGTCGAGGAAGTGCAGCACCTGATGCAGCACGACAAGATCGTAAGCGCCGCGCGGCAGGGGCAGTGCGAGGGCATCGCCGGCCCGCAGCTGCACGCGCGGGAGCCCGGCGCTTTCCATATGGGCGCGGGCCAGCGAAAGCATCTGCGGTGAGCGGTCGACGCCCGTCAGGCGCTCGGCGCGGCCCGCCAGAAGCTCCAGCATGCGGCCGGAGCCCGTGCCGATATCGAGCAGGGCGCGAAACCGGCTCTTGCCGAGCGCGGCGAGGATCGCCTCCTCAACCTCGCCCTCCGGCACGTGCAGGGCGCGCAGACGATGCCATTCCTCCGCATGCTCGGCGAAATAGCGCTCGGCCGCCTCCTGGTTGCGGCTGCGGATGAGAGCGAGGCGCTCGTGATCGCGGCGAAGCTGAGGTTCGCCGGTGCTCTCTGCGAGACCATCGAGGGCGGCGCGGGCAAGGGTTGCGGCTGCGCCGTCGCGCGCAAGCCGGTAATAGACATGCGCGCCTTCCGGCATGCGGCGGATGAGGCCGGCCTCCGTCAGGATCTTGAGATGGCGCGAAATGCGCGGCTGCGACTGGCCGACGACCTCCACTAGCTCCTTCACGGGACGCTCGCCTTCGGCCAGCAGCGCCAGAAGGCGCAGCCGTGTCTCGTCGGCGAGCGCCTGTGCGGCGCGTGAAAGGGCGGCAAGCTCCATCGGCTTCGGCATTCCTAGAAAGATATAAAGATACCTTTATACCGAGATCGGCGAGGATGCAACGGCTGGGCGCGCCTCGCGGCAATCCGGCGCTTGATCGGAAGGGGGAGGCGGGCCTTACTTGGCGCATGGAGAACAACCCCATCCGCGCCGGCGAAGTGGCGCTGCCGTTCGACCCCGCCGAGACCGCAGACGATGCGCGGCTCATCTATATCGGCCATGCCGAAACGCCATGGCGCCCGGAGCGAGACTGCCCGCGCAACACGCGCCAGGTGCGCGAGCGGCTCGCCGAAGAACCGGAGCTTTCCTTCCGCGTCCATATCGACCTGCCGTTCCGCCCGGGCCTGAAAGACGTAAAGGCGGGCGACAAGGTGATGGTGCTGATGTGGATGAACGGGTCGCGACGCGACCTGATCATCCAGAATTCGCGCCACCGCGCGGAGCCGGCCGGGCTCTTCTCCCTGCGCTCCCCGGTGCGGCCGAATCCGATCGGGCTCTCGCTCGTCCGGGTGAAGGGGATTGACCGGGAGGCTGGCGAGATCACCGTCGACGCGCTCGACTGTTTTGATGGCACGCCGATCCTGGACCTCAAACCCTGGATTGAGACGATCGACCGGCTTGCCGACGAGCCCTGACGGCGAAGGCCGCTTTTCAGGGCGACAGCCCGGCGCAAGCCTGCCCGCTCAAGTTGTTGTTGCGGGGCGGCCTTGAAAGCGCCGCACGGCTCTGCCATATGAGCGTCATCCGGCCGTGATCCCACGGTCATACGCGCCCGATAGCCTGGGTCGATCCGGGCGGCGCGCTTACTACCCCCATTCAACTATCGCCAGCCCGCAGCCAGCGCGTGCATCGCGTGGCGCGGAAGCGATTCGATCCAAGGAATTACGACAAATGCATACCGGAAACGTCATGTGGTTCGACGCCCGCAGAGGCTACGGCTTCATCCGCCCCGACGAGGGCGCGGACATCTTCGTCCACCGCACCGCCCTGGAGCGGGCCGGACTGAAGACGCTGCAGCCGAACCAGATCGTGTTCTTCGATGTGGAGATGCGCGGCGAGGAGCTGACCGCGACCGATCTCACCGCTCTCAACTAAGCTTCCAGCCGGTGCGCTCGCGGCCCAGTAGGCCACGGAGCGCGCCGCGCCGTCGCCGGCTGCCCGAAAGGGCGACACCGGTGCGACTTCCTCCCCCGCCCTGGCATGCTATCCCTTCCTGATAGGCAAGGGGTCGCTTGGCGCCCTCCGCGCGGCCCGGGAGGATCTTCATGCGCATCACCCGACTTCTCGTTTCGCTCTTCGCTCTGGGAGCGCTCGCCGCGTTTTCCGGCAGCGCGCAGGCGCAATCGGCGAAGGCGACGGTCGGTTTCATGCTGGCCGGCGTTTCGCCGGGCGGAGAGGAAAAGCGGGTCGTGGATGCCGAGAACGGCATCCGCACTGTGACGCCTTCGCCGCAGCCCGGCGAATGGCGGCTCAAATACGTGCGTGCCCTTGCCCAGAACTCCATCTACACGCTCGTCCTCAACCACCGGCTCGAAGAGGTCGACGCCTGCCGCTACGAGCTTCATATCACCGGCAAAGAGACGCAGGTCACGATGAAGTTCGACTTCTCGCGCGCCACGGAGATCGCCTTTCCGAAGCGCGACCCGCGTGCACCCGACGGCACGACGCTCGTCGATTATCTCGGAGCGAGCGTTGAGCGCTGCGAGCCCTCCAAGGACCGGCCCTGCCAGGAGGTGGACGGCAACCGCTTCGGCTATATCCCGGCGAGCGAGGCCGAGCTGCGTGCCGCGTTCGACCATTTTCAGGCGACGATCTGCGCCAAGAGCATCTATTGAGCGGCGCCCGGCTCAGCCTCCCGACTTCGCCCGCAGGCTGCTGATATAGGCAGTGAGATCGCGGATCTCCTGCCGCGTCAGGCTCATGTCGGGCATCACCGGATGCGGGTCGGCGAGGAAAGCGGCGAGCGCGCCCATGCCATCCTCTCCGTATTTCTTCGCGATCGCCTGGAAGCTCGGAGCCGCTGCGTCGGCGCTGGTCTGGGCGTCATCCACCACATGGCATTCGGCGCACCATTGGTGGGCGATGACATCGCCTTCTTCGGCATAGCCCGCCGCCAGCGCGGGCAGGGGCAGG
The DNA here is from genome assembly GCF_020144925.1 of Afifella sp. IM 167. GTDB lineage: Bacteria > Pseudomonadota > Alphaproteobacteria > Rhizobiales > Afifellaceae > Afifella. The sequence goes on along the minus strand of NZ_NSLC01000001.1, from coordinate 22,366 downwards.
AGGGCGAAAGCAGCTGCGAGTAGGGCGCGTGACATGGTTCCTCCAGAGCTTTCGGCAAAGACTAGCCGATCATGCGCCCGAGCGGGAGGCGGCAGGGCGCCCTTAGCCAGCGGAACGAACCTCCGCTGCCGGGCATTGTGTCCGCGACCTGAAACAGCCAAGGAGCCGAAAATGGCCGAACAATCCGGTGGAGGAGGCACGACCTTCCTCGCCTTCATCGTGGGGGGGCTCGTCGTCCTCGTCGTCATCCTCTTTCTCGCCCTCGGCGGCACGAGCCTCTTTTCGGGCGGCGGTGGCGGCGGACCCAGCGTCGACGTCGATATTCAGGCGCCTTCATCGGATGGGGGCGGCGGCTCGGGGGGCTGAGCTGAAGATCGGCCATTCGGCGACGGCAGGCATGCCGAAGCCGGCCAGAGGCGCGCTTTCCATGTCGGGGGCGCGCCTTTTTCCTGAGAATTGCTTCATTTGAGGTTGAGACTGCCCGTGTAGCGGATCGCCGTGCGATCAGAGAGATTGAGCGTGTAGGCGACCTCTCCACCGCCGCTCAATCCCTCGTATTTCCCGGTGCCGGCAATGGCCCCCCATTGCCCGCCGGTGCCGCCCTTCGACGTCCACCACAGCCACCAGATATCGCCATCCCTGTCGCTCGCCGTGCACGAGCCGGCCCCAAACGGCTCTCCGCCTGTCTTTGGCACCAGAACGGTTCCGGCGCAGTCCTGCGAACTCATGTGCAGCGGGCTCGACGGGTCGTCATCCTGCATGATCCCCTTCTGGGCGATCGCGACGAGCCGGCTGCCGTCGGAGAGCCCCGCAAGCGTCTTCATGGCCAGCTCCCGTCGTTCGGCCGGCAAGGATGCCCCGATTGAATTTCGCCGGCAAGTTGAGCGGCTCATTCCTGCATCAGGCCGCGCGTCGGGTAATGTCCTCCTGGCCCAGTCGGGGGCGGTCGAATCCTGGCTAGCCTTCCGCCTTGCCGAACCCGCCGCCGGTCGGCGTTGTGACGATCACCGCCTCGCCGGCCTCCAGAAACGTCTGGTCGGCGCCTTCCAGAAGCTCCAGCGAGCCGTCGGTCCTGCGCACTTCCGTCTTGCCGCATTCACCGGCCTCGCCGCCTTCCAGCCCGTGCGGGCGGACTTTTCGGTGCGAGGAAAGGATGGCGCAGTCCATCGCTTCCAGGAAGCGGATGGTGCGGCGGGTGCCGGAGCCGGCGTGCCATTTGCCCTTGCCGCCCGAGCCGTGGCGGATGTGGAAATCCTCCAGCAGCACGGGATAGCGCATCTCCAGCACCTCCGGGTCGGTCAGGCGCGAATTGGTCATGTGAACGTGCACGGCGTCCGTGCCGTCAAAGCCCGTGCGGTCGTTGAAGATGCCGGCCGGCGAGCCCGAACAGATCGTCTCGTAATACTGGTAGGTGTCGTTGCCGAAGGTGAGGTTGTTCATCGTGCCTTCGGAGGCGGCGAGCGTGCCGAGCGCGCCGAAGAGGACGTTGGTGACGTGCTGGCTCGTCTCCACATTCCCGGCGACGACGGCGCGCGGATATTCGGGCGCGAGCATGCAGCCCTTCGGGATGACGATCTCGATCGGCTCCAGGCAGCCCGCATTCATCGGGATGTCCGCCTCCACCATGACGCGGAAGGCGTAAAGGACGGCCGCGCGCGTCACAGGGGCAGGGGCGTTGAAGTTGTTCTCCTTCGCCTCGGACGTGCCGGTAAAGTCGACCTTCGCCGTCCGGTTCTCACGGTCCACGGTGATCGCGACCCTGATCGTCGCTTCCTGGTCGGTGGTGATCTCGAAGCTTGAATCCTTCAGCTTCTCCAGAACCCGGCGCACGCTTTCGGCGGCGTTGTCGCGCACATGGCGCATATAGGCCTGGACGACTGGGAGGGTGAACTGGCCGACCATCTTGCGCATCTCGGCGACGCCCTTCTCGTTGGCGGCGATCTGCGCCTTGAGGTCGGCGACGTTCTGCTCCGGGTTGCGGCAGGGGAAGGGGTGGTCCGTGAGGAGCTCGCGCAGGGCGGCCTCGCGGAAGCGCCCGCGGTCGACGAGCTTGAAGTTGTCGATGAGGACGCCTTCCTGATCGACGTTGGTGGCGCGCGGGGTCATCGATCCCGGGGCCGTGCCGCCGACATCGGCATGGTGGCCGCGCGAGGCGACCCAGAAGAGGATTTTTTCGCCCGTGTCGTCGAAGACGGGCGTTACCACGGTGATGTCGGGCAGATGCGTGCCGCCGTTATAGGGCGCGTTCAGCGCATAGACGTCGCCGGGCGCGATGTCCGGATTCTTCTCGCGCACGGTTTCCACCGAGCGGTCCATGGAGCCGAGATGCACCGGCATGTGCGGGGCGTTGGCGACGAGCGCGCCTTCGGGATCGAAGACGGCGCAGGAGAAGTCGAGCCGTTCCTTGATGTTCACCGAATAGGCGGTGTTCTGCAGCGTGACGCCCATCTGCTCGGCGATCGACATGAAGAGGTTGTTGAAGATCTCCAGGAGCACCGGATCGGCTTCCGTGCCAATGGCGTGGTCGCGCTGAAGCGCCTCGGTGCGGTTGAGGATGATGTGGTCCTTCGGCGTGATCTCGGCCGACCAGCCGGGTTCGAGCACGATCGTCTGGTGGTCCTCGATGACGAGGGCGGGGCCCTTGAGGCGGGCCCCGGGGGCAAGGTCGGCGCGCTTGACGATGCCGGCTTCGTGCCATGCGCCGCCGGAGAAAAAGCGGGTGGTCTCTTCGGCCGTGACCTCGTGCGGCTCGGCGGGCGCGTCCTCCTCGCCGATATCGGCGCCACCGCCGACGGCCTCCACTTCGACCTGCTCGGCAATGAGCGGCTTGTCGTCGTAGATGAAGCCGAACTGGGCGCGGTGCGCGTCCTCGAAACGGGCCCGGACATCGGCAGCGGCGCCGAAGGAAACCGGGATCGGCGTGTCGGTGCCCTCGTAGCGGACATGGATGCGGGCGAAAACCTCCGTATCGGAATCGCTTATGCCCTGATCCTGAAGTTCTTTGACGGCTTCTTCTTCAAGTTCCGATTCAACTTCCTGAAGCTTTGATTCCGATTCAGCTTCCAGCGGCAGCACGACGGCGCGGCTCTTGTTTGCGCGCACATCGGCAAGGCCCATGCCGTAGGCGGAAAGAATGCCGGAGAGGGGGTGGATATGCACTTTCTCCATCCCAAGACGATCGGCGATCAGGCAGGCGTGCTGGCCGCCGGCGCCGCCGAAGCAGGAAAGGGCGTAGCTGGTCACGTCGTGGCCGCGCTCAACGGAGATCTTCTTGATGGCGTTCGCCATGTTCTCCACCGCGACCGTCAGGAAGCCGTCGGCGATCTCCTCGGCCGAGCGGCGGCGGCCGCCCTCGTCCTCGGCGATTTTTTCCGTCAGCTCGCCGAAGCCCGCCCGGACGGCCTCGATATCGAGGCGCTCGTTCTGCTCGGGGCCGAAGATGGCGGGGAAGTTCTCGGCGCGGATCTTGCCGACCATGATGTTGGCGTCGGTGACGGTGAGGGGCCCGCCGTTGCGATAGGCCGTGGGGCCGGGATGGGCGCCGGCCGAATCCGGTCCGACCTGGAAGCGGCCGGAAGCGTAATGCAGGATCGAGCCACCGCCCGCCGCGACCGTGTGGATGCGCATCATCGGCGCGCGCATCCGCACCCCCGCGACCTCGGTCTCGAAGGCGCGCTCCAGTTCGCCCGCATAATGCGAGACGTCGGTGGATGTGCCGCCCATGTCGAAGCCGATGATCCTGTCCAGGCCCGCCATGCGCGCCGTCTCCGTGGCGCCGACGACGCCGCCGGCGGGGCCGGAGAGGATCGCGTCCTTGCCGGCGAAGAGCTCGGCCGCGGTAAGTCCGCCCGAGGACATCATGAACATGAGGCGCGGACCTTCTCCGGGATTGGGGTCCTTGCCGTCGGTCGCGTGAGTGGCGCCGAGCTCGCCGGCAACGCGCTTCACGTAGCGCGACAGGATCGGCGAGAGATAGGCGTCGACCACCGTCGTGTCGCCGCGCCCGACCAGCTTGACGAGCGGCGAGACTTCGTGGCTGACGGAAACCTGCGCAAAGCCCATCTCGCGGGCGAGCCTTGCGACCTTCGCTTCGTGGTCCGGGTATTTCCAGGCGTGCATGAAGACGATCGCGAGCGCGGTGAAGCCGTCTTCCTTCAGCGTGCTCAGGGTCGCCCGGATCGCGGCGTCCTCCGGCTCGGCCTCGACCGTGCCATCCGCGCGCACCCGCTCTTCCACCTCTTCGACGCGGTCATAGAGAAGGTCCGGTAAAACGATCTTCTTGGCGAAGATGTCGGGGCGCGCCTGGTAGCCGATCCGCAGCGCATCGCGGAAGCCCCTGGTGACGAGAAGGGCGGTGCGCTCGCCCTTGCGCTCCAGCAGCGCGTTGGTGGCGACGGTCGTGCCCATCTTCACCGCGCCGATCTTCTCGGAAGGGATCTTCTCGCCCTCCGGCACCTTCAGGAAACGGCGGATCGCCTCGATGGCGGCATCCTCGTAGGCGCCCGGATTGTCGGAGAGCAGCTTGGCGGCGTTGATCTTTCCGTCAGGGTCGCTCGCCACCACGTCGGTGAAGGTGCCGCCGCGGTCGATCCAGAAGTCCCATTTCCCGGCGGATGCAGTTTGTGTCACGATCGGCTCTCCAGCGGATGAGGATAGTGGGACTGGAAGCATGACGGCAAAAAAACGTCAACACGTCGTTGACAAAATGTCGTCGAATTCTCACAGTCGTCGCCTCGGAAACGGCCTCTGCGTCCCCACGGGAAAAGGGCATGCAGGATTCGGGCCGACCGCCGGGAGCCGGGTTCCTGCCCGGCTTCGACAATAAGAGGGAGAACGTTGATGCTGAAGAAGCTCGCAGGCGCCACCTTCGGTGCCGCCTTCGCCGCCAGCCTTTCGGCCGGCGCCGCCTTGGCCCAGACCAGCTGGGACATGCCGACGCCTTATGGCGACACCAACTTCCACACCATGAACATCGCCGAGTTCGCCAACGACGTGAAGGAGGCGACCGATGGCGGCCTCACCATCACGATCCATTCGGCCGGCTCGCTCTTCAAGCACCCGGAGATCAAGGACGCGGTACGCAAGGGGCTGGTGCCGATCGGCGAAGTGCTGATCTCGCGCCTCTCCAACGAAAACGCCATCTTCGGCATCGATTCCGTGCCCTTCGTCGCGACCAGCTACGACGATGCCAAGAAGCTCTACGACGCCTCCAAGCCGGAGCTCGAAAAGGTGCTCGACGAGCAGGGGCTGAAGCTGCTCTTCACCGTGCCATGGCCGCCGCAGGGCCTCTACACGACCAAGGAGATCGCCACTGTCGACGATCTCAAGGGCCTGAAGATGCGCGCCTACAACGCCGCCACCGAACGGCTCGCCCAGCTTGCCGGCTCCGTGCCGACGCAGGTCGAGGTGCCGGACCTTCCGACCGCCTTCTCCACCGGCCGCGTCGAGGCGATGGTGACCTCGCCCTCCACCGGCGCCAATTCCAAGGCCTGGGATTACGTCAACGTCTATACGGACACGCAGGCCTGGCTGCCGAAGAACATGGTGATCGTCAACAAGGCCTCGTTCGAGGGCCTGCCGGAAGATCAGCAGAAGGCGGTCATGGAGGCAGCGGCCGAGGCCGAGACCCGCGGCTGGGAAGCTTCCAGGAAGGAGACCGAGGAAAAGACCAAGATGCTGGAGGACAACGGCATGACGGTCGCCCAGCCTTCCGACGAGCTGATGACCGGTCTCAAGGAGATCGGCTCCAAGATGGCCGACGAATGGTCCGAGACGGCCGGCGAGGCCGGCAAGAAGGTGCTCGACGCCTTCAAGAGCATGTAGCCCACAACGACGGGCCGGCCGCGGGCCGGCCCGTCTTCGTTTCGCCATTCCACCGCCTTTGCTCCAAACCGGGGGAGGGAAGATGCGCAGGGCGCTCGATACGCTCTATGCGGCTTCCGGCGTCGCGGCTGCGGCCGCCATCGTCGCCATTGCCGTTCTCGTCTTCGTGCAGGTGCTCGGCCGCCTCGCGGATCTCGTCCTCTACCTGACCGGCTATCCGATCTACGGCTTCCTCGTGCCTTCGCTGGCCGAGATTGCCGGCTTCCTCCTGGTCTCCGCCTCTTTCCTGGCGCTTGCCTCCACCTTCCGGCACGGCGTCCATATCCGGGTGAATCTTCTGGTGCAGACCGTGCCGTCGAAAGCCCGCAAGGCGCTCAACGCCCTGGCGCTCGCCATCGCCACCGTTCTGGCGGGGTTCCTCTCCTGGTACGCCATCGCGCTCGTCCTGGAATCGCGGCGCTTCGGCGAGGTCTCCTTCGGCATCGTGCCGATTCAGCTGTGGATTCCCCAAAGCGGCATGGCGGTGGGGCTCGTGATCCTCACCATCGCCCTTCTCGACGACTTCCTGCGGGCCGCGACCGGCAAGGAGCCGGTCTTCGCCGAGCATGAGGGCGAGGACTTTGTGGAAGGAGGCGAGTGATGGGACTGGGTGCAACCTCCGCGCTTCTGGCTTTCGGGCTCCTTGCCTGCCTTGGCCTCGGCATCTGGGTGGGCATGGCGCTGCTCGGCGTGGCGCTCGTCGCCATCTATTTCATGACCAGCGTGCCGGCCGGCGCCGTCGCCGCGACCGCTGCCTGGGGAGCTTCCAATTCCTGGGACCTGACGGCCCTGCCGATGTTCATCTGGATGGGCGAGATTCTCTTTCGCACGCGCCTTTCGGAGGACATGTTTTCGGGCCTTGCGCCCTTCATGCGGCGCATTCCCGGAAGGCTGCTGCACGTCAACATCGTCGGCTGCGGGATCTTCGCGGCCGTCTCCGGCTCCTCGGCGGCGACGACCGCCACGATCGGGCGCATGTCGCTGCCGGAGCTGCGCTCGCGCGGCTACGACGAGCGCATGGCAATCGGCACGCTTGCCGGTTCCGGCACGCTCGGCCTCCTCATCCCGCCCTCGATCATCCTGATCGTCTACGGCGCGGCGACGGAACAGTCGATCGCGCGCCTCTTCATCGCCGGCATCCTGCCGGGCGCGATGCTGGCGGTGCTCTTCATGGGCTATGTGATGCTTTGGGCGGCCTTCAAGCGCGATGGCATGCCCGATGCGGGGCCTTCGACGAGCTGGGACGAGAAGTATCGCGCGGCGCGGCGCCTGTTGCCGGTGATCCTGCTGATTGCCGGCGTGATCGGCTCCATCTATGCGGGCCTTGCCTCGCCGACGGAGGCGGCGGCGATCGGCGTTGTCCTGTCGCTCGTCCTTTCCTTCGCCACCGGCACGCTAAACTGGGAGAGCTTTTCCAGCGCGCTGATGGGCGCGACGCGCACCTCCTGCATGATCGCCTTCATCCTCATGGGCGCCGCGGTGCTGACCGTCGCGATGGGCTTTACCGGCATTCCGCGCCAGCTGGCCTCCGCCATCGGCGCAATGGAACTCTCGCCCTTCGCCCTTCTTGCCGCACTGACGCTCCTCTTCATCGTGCTGGGCTGCTTTCTCGACGGCATCTCGGTGGTGGTGCTGACCACCTCCGTCATCCTGCCGATGGTGGAGCAGTCGGGTTTCGATCTCATCTGGTTCGGCATCTATCTCGTGCTTGTCGTGGAGATGAGCCAGATCACCCCTCCGGTGGGCTTCAACCTCTTCGTCCTGCAGGGCATGACAGGACACAACATCTTCAGGATCGCACGCATGGCGCTGCCCTTTTTCCTCATCATGGTCATCGGCGTTGCGCTGATCGCCATCTTCCCCGAGCTGGCACTGTGGCTGCCCAGAACCATGATGGCGCGGTGAGCAAGATGGCGGAGAAGATTGAGGCGCCGGGGCTCGGCCCCGTCGTCTCGGCGGCCCATCTTGCCGAAGGGGCGATGCCGGCCCTCTCGGAAGTCGAATTCGCGCTGGAGATGACGAGCCACGCCTTCCAGCGCTGGATGGTGCGGGCGATGGCGGCGGCGGGCATCACCGGGCTTTCGCCGCTGGATGTGTTCGTCCTGCATACCGTCAGCCATCGCGGCCGGGTGAAGACCGTCTCCGACATCTGCCTCGTCCTCAATATCGAGGACACGCACACGGTCACCTATACGCTGAAGAAGCTGGAGCGGATGGGCCTCGTATGCTCCAGCCGCGTCGGCAAGGAAAAGGCTGTCGGCGTGACCCAAGCCGGGGAGGCGGCGTGCCTGCGCTACCGCGAGATCCGCGAGGCGCTCCTCGTCTCCGCCATCAAGGCGCTCGGTCTTGACGAGAAGGAGATGAGCCGGATGGCGGCGCTGCTGCGCGCCCTTTCAGGCCATTACGATCAGGCGGCGCGCGCGGCGGTGGCCATGTAGGACGGCACCTCGGCTCCGAGGAGGATGGCGAGCGTTGATACCGGTATTGCGAGACAGCCCGGTTCAAAGCGCAGGCGCTCGAAGCCGTGCTGGCCGTAGAAGGCCTTCGCCTCGGCGGTGCGGGCGGTGGCGATAAGGGCGTGGGGCTCCGTTCCAGCGGCGAGCGCCTTTGCCGCCGCATCGATCAGCAGGGCCGAGCCGAGCTTGCGGCCCTGGAAGGCGATGTCGACGGCGAGCCTCCCGATGCGGGCGGCGGAGAGGATTGAGTCTTCCTGCAGCCTGTGGCGCAAGCCCTCCGGCAGGCCGGCGAGCGGAATGCCCGCCGCGGAGAGCGTGTAGAAGCCTGCGATGCGGTCCGTCCCGCCCTCGATTGCGACGTAGCAGGCGGATTTGCGGGCAACCATGTCACGCGCAGCGCGTCGCCGCAGATAGGCGTCGAGCCCAGCGATGCCGCAGCGAAATCCGGCCGTTTCATGCCGGGCGAGAAGCTCGATGCGAAAGGGCGGCACGCTCAGGCCCCGTCGATGAGGTGTTCGCGATGGTCCTTCGCACGCTTCAGGGTCGGGCCCGGCTCCGGGGCGCACAGGAGAGCTTCGACGAAGCGGCGCTGACCTTCGGCTGAAAGCTGCACGAGGCGTTCTTCCTCCAGTCGCCTCAGCGCCTCGGCCTCTGCCGCCGCAACCACGAAATCGCTCAGGGAGCGGCCCTCCAGCTCGGCGGCGAGACGGATGGCTGCGAGGGTCTCGGGTGCGATGCGCGCCTCGATGCGGGCGGACTTCAGGCTGGTACGCGACACGGGGTTCACTCCTCTGCGCGAGAGGTACTTTTCATTCGCGTAAAAGTGGTAAATCGGCTTGTGCGGATTTGCGCGATCGGGCGCTTTTTCGGCTGTCCGGCGAAGTGCCGTACAGGCCCAGGCAAGCCCCGCACCCGGGCGCGCCATTGACGCCGGGCAGGCACGGTGCCACCTCTCATCCGCCAGCCGGCCGGACGGCCGCTCCGCCAAGGCTCGAAAGGGCGGCGGGGAGGAAAGTCCGGGCTCCATGGAAACACGACGCCGGGTAACGCCCGGCGAGGGAGTCTGGACCGGCAACGGTCCGGGCGAACCTTAGGGAAAGCGCCACAGAGAGAAGTCCGCCGGAGGTTTCTCCGGCAAGGGTGAAAGGGTGGGGTAAGAGCCCACCGCGGACGCAGCAATGCGGACGGCAAGGCAAGCCCCGTCGGGAGCAAGACCGAGAAGGGGCGGCGCGGGGCGGCGTTCTATGCGCCATCGGCCCCAGGCCCGTTTTCAGGCCAGCCGCCCGGGTGGGTCGCGAGAAGCGCCGGGCAACCGGCGCTCCAGATGAATGGCCGTCACGTCGCGGGCAACCGCGGCCGTACAGAACCCGGCTTACAGGCCGGCTGGCATTTTATTCGCCTTGAGGCGGCCCGCCGGATGGCGGGCCGGCAAGCATCAGACCTCAGTGCCGGCAGAGGCCATCACGGCCTTCAGGCGCCCGCAATAGGCCGAGGCACCGCGCGTCATCCGCTTGGCGAAATGGCCGGCATTGTAGCGTAGGGCCGTGCCGCAGACGGAGCCGCCGCCGAGCTTGTAGGCCTTGGCGAGATAGCGCATTCCCCATTCCAGATTGGTCGCCGGATCGTAGAGCGCGGCAATGGAGCCGGTGTAGCCGATGCCGCGGGCGGTGGCGGGCTTGATCTGCATGAGCCCGACTTCGCCGGCCGAACCGCGGGCGCGCGGATTGTAGCGGCTCTCGATGGTGACGACCGCATGGGCAAGTCCCGCGGGCACGCCATGGGCGGCCGCGACCTTCACAACCAGATCATGCAGATTCGACTTGCCGGTCTTGCGGGCGTTGGCATTGCTCTTGCCGGAATCCTTCTTGTCCTCGGCCGGGCTTGAGGCGCGCGCACGCGCGATGATGACGGCCTTGGAGTTGGAGGACGGCGCGGCCGCCGCGATCGATGCCGTTTCCGGCTTTTCGGTCCGCTCCGTCGGGTTCTTCTCGTTCTTGGCCTCCGCGGCAGCTTCCTGTCCGCGCGCGACGATGACGGCCTTGGAGGCGTTGTTCGTCTCGGCCATAGCCGGTGCGGAAATGGACGCTGCCGTCAGAGCGGCAGCAGCAAGCAGAAATTTCATTTCGGGCCCTTTGCCATGTCTCAAGGGGCGCGGCGCCTAAGGGGCAGCTGTGGCCAGAATGTGCGGGTTCCAAGGTGATTTGGTGCACTGCAGCAGGCGCGGCTGCGGCGCGGAGATGGCTGCCGCGGGGCTCAGGGCACCGCCCAGAGCAGCTTCTGGAGCGTTTGAAGGGTCGAACGATCGGCCACGCCGTCCACGCGCGCGGGCCTGAAATGCCGCTGAAACGCTGCGATGACGGCCTCCGTCTTCGCATCCAGGATTCCCGTCACGGCGATGCCGTAGCCGTACAGCGAAAAAAGGCTCTGCAGGCGTTCGACCGCCGCGCCTTCGCAGCCGCGACAAAGCGCGCCCTCGTCGCTGGCGAGCGGCTCCGGGGCGACGAAATGGCCAATGCCGGCCTTCGCCAGCCGCGCCCAGTCAAAGAGTTCGCCGGGATCGCGCTTGCGGCCCGGGGCGACGTCGGAATGGGCCAGGACACGGCGGGGGGCGATGTCGTGGCGGGCGAGGATGTCCCGGCAGAGCGCCTCCAGGGAGACCATCTGCGCTTCGGGAAAGGCCGGCAGAGGCTGGCCCGCCTCTTCGGCGGCATGGCCCCAATTGGCGATCTCGATGCCGATGGAGCGGGCGTTGACATCGCTGTCGCCGGCCCAGCTGCCCTTGCCGGCATGCCAGGCGCGGCACTCCTCGCCGACGAGCGCGGCGACCCGGCCGTCCGCATGGACGAAATAGTGGCTGGAGACCTCTGAACGTGGGTCGCAGAGCCAGGCGAGGGCGGCCTCTTCGCTCTCCATGCCTGTGTAGTGCAAAAGCAGGATGTCGACGGGCGCGCCGCCCCGATCGTTGAAGTTCGGCGAAGGGTGGGGGTGAACTGCGAGCGTCAAGGCGTGCCCTTCAGCGCGTCTCGCCCGCGCTGCGGCGTTCCGGCTCGCGTCGGCTGCGGCCGATCGCTTCCCAGGCGGCATTGATGGCGGCGAGGCGGTCGTTGGCGATGGCTACGAACTCTTCCGGCACGTTGCGGGCAATCAGCCGGTCGGGATGGTTCTCGCGCACCAGTTTTCGGTGGTGCGCCCGCAATTCCTCGTCGCTCCAGGATGGATCCGCGCCGAGAACCAGCCAGGGATCGGCCTTGCCGCCCCGTACATGGCGGGCGCGAATGCGGGCGAAGTCGCGCGCGCCGAAGCCGAAGATCTCGGCAACGCGCTCCAGATAGGCGATCTCGCGCTCATGTACCGCCCCGTCCGCCTTGGAGATGGCAAAGAGCGCGTCGAGGATATCCTCCAGCATGGCCGGGTCGTCGGAAAGCAGCCGCGCCACGTCGCCCGCATAGGTCTCGAAGCCGGCGACGTCGGCCGCGGCGAGGCGGTAGATGCGCTCCACGTTTCGCTGCTCGCCTTCCGGAACGGCGAAGAGCTGCCGAAAAACCTCCGTCTCCTCGAAAGAGACGATGCCGTCGGCCTTCGCCATCTTCGCCGAGAGAGCGATCATGGCGATGGTGAAGGTGATCTCCTTACGGCGCTCGGCTCCCGCGACCTGGAGGAAGGCGTCGCGCAGGCCGGCGATGGTGGCGCCGGTACGCTCCAGGAAGTCGGAAAGGCGCGACCAGATGCTCATCGCTGATCCTTCTACGGCGCGATGCGCCGGGTCGCCGCGTCAGTAAACGGGGCGGCAGGGCCGCGCAAGTTGCGGCGGGAACGTAGTGGTGAGCGGTGATGGGACGAAGGCAGCGCGGCACGAATGCCGCGCTGCCTCGGGCCGCCAGGCCGGCACCCGATCGGCCGGCGGCCGACCTTTGCCCCAGTGTGGCGGTAACGAATGCCGCAGGCATGCGTTCCGGGCGGCTGCGAAGCGATTTTCTTTTGCCGGCAAAGGGCCTTGGAAGCGCCCGCTGCAACGACGCTTACCCTCCGTTTACCCTGTTTCGGCACTCTTTGCGGTGGCCTCGCAGAGCCTTCGGGGTGGGGAACGTTCCATTGCAAACCATGTGGTCCCATGATATCCCATTTCATCCCGGATCGCCGAAGGGGGTGCGGCTCTTCCGGCTAGGTCGAAAGAGCGTGAGCCGTCTCGGGCGCGAATGCGGCCGGCGCGATGCGTCGCCAACGCAAGGGAGCTCAATCGTGGGGTCGGTAGGGGAATGGACGGGTTCGTCGCGACATACATCAACCGGCTCGACGCAAAGGGTCGGGTTTCGGTGCCTGCCGCGTTCCGCGCCGTTCTCGCCCGGGAAGGGCAGGAGGGCCTTTACTGCTATCCCGCTCTCGACCTTCCCGCCATCGACGCCGGCGGCGTGCGGCTGCAGGAGGCCATCGCCGACCAGCTTTCCGATTTCGAGACGTTTTCCGAAGACTACGAAACCCTGTCGACGGCGTTCTACGCCGACAGCCGCGTGCTGAAGATCGACCAGGACGGCCGCGTCATGCTGCCCGAGGAATTCCGCGAGGTGACCGGGATCGGCGATGCCGCTCTCTTCGCCGGGCAGGGCCTCAAGTTCCAGATCTGGGAGGAGAGCCGTTTCCGCGAGCGCCAGAAGGCCGCGCGCGAGCATCTGCGCTCCCTCAAAGGCTCGCTCGGCCGCAAGTCGCGCCCGGCCCGCGGCACGGAAGAGGCGCGCTGATGGAAAAGAGCGCCAAGATCGAGGAAGGCAGCGTGCGCCACAGGCCGGTGCTTCTGGCCGAAGTGATGCAGCACCTGTCCGTGCGGCCCGGCGGCGTCTATGTCGACGGGACCTTCGGGGCCGGTGGCTACAGCCGCGCCATCCTGGAAGCCGGCGGGACGGTGCTTGCCATCGACCGCGATCCGAGCGCGATTGCCGCCGGGGCGGCGCTGAAGGCCGAGTTTCCCGACCGGCTCACCCTGGTCGAGGCGCGCTTTTCCGAACTCGACGCCCTTGCCGAGGAAGCAGGCCTGGCGCCCGCCGATGGCATCGTCCTCGATGTCGGCGTCTCCTCCATGCAGCTCGATGAAGCCGGCCGCGGCTTTTCCTTCCGGCTCGACGGGCCGCTCGACATGCGCATGAGCGGCGATGGTCCCTCGGCGGCCGATGTCGTCAACCGGGCTCCATCCAAGGAACTCACCCGGATCATCGGAAGTCTCGGCGAGGAGCGGAAGGCCGGCCGTATCGCGCGGGCCATCGTTTCGGCGCGCGAGGAAGCCGCGATCGACACCACCGGCCAGCTTGCCCGCATCGTGGAAACCGCGCTCGGGGGAAGGGCGCCCGGCCATGCCATCCATCCGGCGACGCGCACCTTTCAGGCGCTGCGGATCTTCGTCAATCGCGAGCTGGAGGAGCTGGCGGAGGCTCTCGCCGCCGCCGAAAGGCTTCTCAGGGAGGGCGGACGCCTCGTCGTCGTTGTCTTTCATTCTTTGGAGGACCGGATCGTCAAACGCTTCCTGCGCGAGCGCAGCGAGGAACAGCGCGGCTCGCGCCATCAGCCGATGGTGGAAGGCCCGGCGCCGACGTTCCGTCTTCTGACGCGCGGCATCAAGGCCGGCGAGGCCGAGTTGGAGAGCAATCCGCGCGCCCGCTCGGCGCGGCTGAGGGCCGGCGAGCGCACCGCAGCTTCGCCGCGCGCCATCGACCGGCGCCTTCTCGGCGTGCCGGCCCTTGCGGGCATTTCCGGACCGGAGGCCTACCAATGACCCGCATCCTCAACGTCGTCGCGATCGCGGCCGCGCTGATTGCCGCGATGTCGGTCTTCAACCTCAAATACCGCGCCGAGGGCGTGGCCAAGGAGGTGGCCGAACTGCAGCGCAAGGTCGACCAGGAGAAGGAATCGATCTCGCTGCTGCGCGCCGAATGGAGCGTTCTCAACCAGCCCGATCGCGTGGAGGAGCTTGCCGAGCGCTACCAGGACACGCTCGGCCTGAAGCCGGTGGAGCCCAAGCAGCTGGCGGATCCGGCGCAGATTCCCATGCGCACGATCGCTCCCAGCGACACAGACAGAGACCTTTTGTCCGGCATCGCCGGCGACCTAGCGGAGAACCTTCAGTGAGCCTCTCGATTCCGGTTTCCGGTACGCCGACGGCCGAGGAAAGCGGGCAACAGAGCCGCTGGCGTCATCTCGCGGGACGCTCGGGCAAGTCCGGCGCGGGCGAGGGGCTCAAGGGCGATCGCCTTTCCTGGCGCGTGGTGATGGCGATGGTCGTCTTCGGCCTCCTCTACGCGACGCTCGCCGTACGCCTCGTGCAGCTCGGCGTCGCGGGGGATGCGGACGACACCGCGGTTGCCGCGGCCTCCTCCGAGATCGCGTCGGCCCGACCCGACATCGTCGACGCCCATGGCGAAATCCTTGCCACCGACATCAAGACCTTTTCGCTCTTTGCCGAGCCGCGGCGCATCGTCGATGCGGACGAGGCGGCCGAGCAGCTGTCGATGGTATTTCCCGAGTTCGACCGCGACCGGCTGCGCCGCGACCTCGCCACCAACGCCGGCTTTCTTTGGCTGAAGCGCGAGATCACGCCTGCCCAGCGCAAGCGCATCCATGATCTCGGCCTGCCGGGCATCGGCTTCCGCTCGGAGAACCGCCGCTTCTATCCGGGCGGCCCGACCGCGGCCCACATCCTCGGCACCGTCAACGTCGACAATCAGGGTATCGCCGGCATCGAGAAATATATCGACGATTCCGGCCTCTCGGACCTCCACGACGCGGGCTTTGCGGTGGAGCGCGGCCAGGAGCCGATCGCGCTCTCCGTCGACCTCAGGGTGCAGCATGCCGTGCGCAGCGAACTCGCCTCCGCCATGCAGCGCTATCGTTCCATCGCCGCGATCGGCATCGTCCTCGACGTGAAGACCGGCGAGGTGCTCGGCATGAGCTCGCTGCCGGATTACGATCCGAACGATCCCTCCCAGACCCTCGACAAGGACCGGATGAACCGCGCGACGGTCGGCGTCTACGAGATGGGCTCGACCTTCAAGACCTTCACGACGGCGATGGCGCTCGATTCCGGGCTCGTGCACATCAACGACATCTTCGACGCCACCAAGCCGCTCTATATCTCCGGTTTCACCATCCACGATTTCCATGCCCTGCACCGCCCGCTGAGCGTGCCGGAGATCTTCATCCACTCCTCCAATGTCGGCACCGCCAAGATGGCGCTCGAGGTCGGCATTCCCGCGCAGCAGGAATTCCTCGGCAAGCTCGGCCTTCTCGACGAATTGCACACCGAGCTTCCCGAAAGCGGCGCGCCGCTGAAGCCGCGCGAATGGACGAAGCTGTCCTCGGTGACGATCTCCTTCGGCCACGGCATCTCCGTCTCGCCGATGCAGACGGCCGTCGCCGGCGCGGCGCTGATGAACGGGGGCTATTATATTCCGCCGACTTTCCGTCCGCGCACGGAGGCGGAGGCCGGCCATCTCGCCCGCCGCGTCGTCAAGCCGGAGACCAGTGAACTGATGCGCAAGCTGATGCGCATGAACGTCCTCAAGGGCTCTGGACGGCGCGCTTCCGTGCCGGGCTACCGGGTCGGCGGCAAGACCGGCACGGCCGAGAAAGTCGTCAACGGCAAGTACGCGAACGATAAGCGGCGCAATGCCTTCCTTGCAGCATTTCCGATGGACGCGCCCCGGTATCTCGTGCTTGTCGTGATCGACGAGCCGCAACCGGAGGAGCAGGGTTTGCCCGCCACAGCCGGCATGAACGCCGCGCCGACCACGGCAGCCATTATCCGGCGCATCGCGCCGATGCTGGGCGTGACGCCGCTGCTCACCGATCCAGACGAGGGGCCGGCTACCACCATTGCAGCCGTCGAGTGAGCGGGGGAGCCATGGAAGCCGGCAGGTCCTACCCGCCGCGGCCGCTGAAGGGCCTCTTCGGCGAAGAGGCGTCGCTGCCGAAGAAGGTGGGCGGCATCCAAGTCACGGGCCTGACGGCCGACAGCCGTGAAGTCACGCAAGGCATGCTCTTCGCGGCTTTGCCCGGCAGCAAGGCGGACGGCACGGCCTTCATCGGGCAGGCGGTTGAAAAGGGCGCGCGGGCGATCCTGACCGGGTCCGCGCCCCTTGCGGAAGATCCCGGAATCCCTGTTGTCCGCGCGCCCGATCCGCGCCGCGCCCTGGCGCTCGCCGCTGCCGCCTTCTTCGGCAAGCAGCCGGACAAGGTCGTCGCCGTCACCGGCACCAGCGGCAAGACCTCGGTTGCCGTCTTCGCGCGCCAGATCTTCGCCCATGCCGGCAAGAAGGCCGCGAGCCTCGGGACGATCGGACTTGCCACTTCCGACGGGCGCACCCGGCCGGGACTGACGACACCGGACCCGGTCACGCTGCACCGCACGCTCGCCGATCTCGCCCATTCGGGCGTCACGCACCTTGCGCTGGAGGCTTCCAGCCATGGTCTCGACCAGCGCCGGCTCGACGGGCTGAAGCTCGTCGCGGGAGGCTTCACCAATCTCTCGCGCGACCATCTCGACTACCATAAAAGCGTCGAGGACTACCTCCGCGCCAAGATGCGGCTCTTCGATACGCTGCTCCCGGAGGGCGCCGTCGCGGTGGTCGACGCCGACCAGAAGCAGGCAGCCGCCGTCGCGCAGATCGCCAAGCGGCGTGGGCTCGTCTTTTCATCGGTCGGCACCGCCGGCGAGACCCTGAAGCTTCTTTCCGTCACGCGCATGCCGGACGGTGCCCGCCTCCTCCTCGATGTGGAAGGCGAGCACAAATACGTGCCGCTTCCTCTGATCGGTGAATTCCAGGTCGCGAACGCGTTGATGGCTGCCGCGCTTGCCATGGGCGCCGGGCTTTCGGCGGACGAGGCGCTCGCCGCCCTGCCGGAACTGGAGGGCGCGCCGGGTCGGCTGGAACTCGTCGGCATGCACGCCAACGGCGCAAAGGTCTTCGTCGACTATGCCCACAAGCCGGGCGCGCTGACGGCGGCGCTCGAAGCGCTGCGCCCGCACACCGACCACGATCTCGTCGTGGTCTTCGGTGCCGGCGGGGATCGCGACCCTGGCAAGCGAGCGCTGATGGGCGAAGCCGCGAGCCTTGCGGCCGACCGGGTGATCGTCACCGACGACAATCCGCGCAGCGAGGAACCGGCCGCAATCCGCCGGGCGATCCTCGATGCGGCGCCGCATGCTATCGAGATCGGCGACCGGCGCGAGGCGATCCGTACGGCGATTTCTTCCCTTCAGCCCGGCGACGTGCTGCTTGTCGCCGGCAAGGGCCACGAGACCGGCCAGACCGTCGGAAACGAGGTGCTGCCCTTCTCCGACCAGGAAGAAGTGCGTGCCGTGCTCGCGATCGAGGGGGAAGGAAAGTGACCGTGCTCTGGGAAGCGGCCGAGTTTCTGGAGGCTGCCGGCGGCAGTCTGGAAGGTGCCGTGCCTGCCGAAATCAGCGGCATTTCCATCGACAGCCGCACCATCCGGCCGGGCGAGGCATTCGTTGCCATCAAGGGCGAACGCTTCGACGGGCATGATTATGTCGAGGCCGCGCTTCAGGCCGGCGCGGCGCTCGCGATCGTTTCAGTAGACCGGCGCGAGGGCATTTCCGGCGGGCCGCTGCTTGTCGTCGAAGACGATCCGCTCGACGCGCTGACGAGGCTGGCCGTCGCCGCCCGCGAGCGCTCTCGCGCGAAGATCGTTGCCGTCACCGGCTCGGTCGGCAAGACCGGCACCAAGGAGATGCTGCGCCTCGGCCTGTCCGCCATCGGATCGACGCATGCGCCGGTCGGCTCGTTCAACAACCACTGGGGCGTGCCGCTGACGCTGGCGCGGCTGCCCGCCGACGCCGATTTCGGCATATTCGAGATCGGCATGAACCATGCCGGAGAGATCACCCCGCTGACGGAGATGGTGCGCCCGCATGCGGCGATCATCACCACGGTCGAGGCGGTCCATATCGAGTATTTCGACAGCGTCGAGGCGATCGCCGATGCCAAGGCGGAGATATTCGACGGGCTTGAGCCACGCGGTGCGGCCATCCTCAACCGCGACAACGCGCAATTCGAGCGCCTGTCGCGCAGGGCCGGCGAGGTCGGGGCGCGGATCGTCAGCTTTGGCGAGAATCCGAATGCCGATGTCAGCCTCGTCGGCTCCATGGCCGATGCGGAAGGCACGCGCCTCACCGTCGACGTCTACGGCGAGACGGTCCAGTACCGGCTCGGTGCCCCGGGGCGGCACCTTGCGGCAAACTCGCTTGCCGTTCTCGCCGCCGCGTATGTCTTCGAGGCGAACATCAAGACGGTCGCCGACGCGCTCTCCGCCTTCAAGGCACCCGCCGGCCGCGGGGACCGGCACCGTCTTTCCTGCGACGGCGGTGTCATCACGCTCGTCGACGAGAGCTACAACGCCAATCCGGCATCGATGCGCGCGGCGATCGCGCTGCTGAGGGATGCAAAGCCCGGCGAAGGCGGAAGACGCATCGCCGTCCTTGGCGATATGGGTGAGCTCGGCCATCGGGCGCGTGATCTTCATGTCGCACTTGCCGATGATCTTGCCGATGCGAAGGCTGATCAGGTTTTTCTCGTCGGTCCTCTCATGCATGATCTTTGGGAGGTCTTGCCCGAGGGGGCAAGAGGAGCCTATGCGAGGGATGCGGGCGAGCTTGAACCGATTCTCGTAAAGGCGCTGCGGGCGGGCGACGTCGTTGTCGTCAAGGCATCGAATGCCACCGGCCTCGGCCGGCTGGTTCAGGCGATCAAGGACCGCTTTCCGCCCACGGGCGCCAAAGACGAGAGCTGATACGGATGCTCGCCTATCTGCAGACCTTCGCGGACGAGTTCTCCGCGTTCAACATCTTCCGCTACATCACCTTCCGCACCGGCGCGGCAACGGTGACGGCGCTGCTCTTCGTCTTCCTCTTCGGCCCGGCGATGATCGAGATCCTGCGTTTCCGGCAGGGCAAGGGCCAGCCGATCCGCGCCGACGGGCCACAGACGCATTTCAAGAAGGCCGGCACGCCGACGATGGGCGGGCTGATGATCCTGACGGGCGTTCTCGTCTCGGCGCTCCTGTGGGCCGACCTTTCCTCCATCTATGTCTGGTGCGTGCTCGCCGTCACGGTGGGTTTCGGCCTCATCGGCTTCTACGACGACTACCTGAAGGTGAAGGGCGCCTCGGCGAAGGGCTTTTCCGGACGAGCGCGGCTCGGCCTTGAGGCCTTGATCGCGGGAGCGGCCGTCTTCGCCATCATGCGGGCAGGCGAGGGGAATACCGCCTCCGCGCTGACGTTGCCGTTCCTGAAGGAGACGGTGATCCAGCTCGGAATCTTCTTCGTCGTCTTCGGCGCCTTCGTCATTGTCGGCGCCGGCAACGCGGTGAACCTGACCGACGGGCTCGACGGGCTTGCCATCGTCCCCGTGATGATCGCCGCCGCCTCCTTCGGTCTCATCGCCTATCTCGCCGGCAACGTGCGCTTCGCCGACTACCTGCAGATCCATTACGTCGCCGGGACCGGCGAACTCTCGGTGCTGTGCGGCGCCCTGATCGGAGCGGGCCTCGGCTTCCTCTGGTTCAACGCGCCGCCCGCCGCCATCTTCATGGGCGATACGGGCTCGCTGGCGCTCGGCGGCATGATCGGCGCCGTCGCGGTTGCCACCAAGCACGAGATCGTGCTCGCCATCATCGGCGGCATCTTCGTCATGGAGGCGATGTCGGTCATCATTCAGGTCGCTTCCTTCAAGCTGACCGGCAAGCGCGTCTTCAAGATGGCGCCCATCCACCATCATTTCGAGCAACTCGGCTGGACGGAGCCACAAGTCGTAATCCGTTTCTGGATCGTCGCCGTCGTGCTCGCCCTCATCGGCCTTTCCACGCTGAAGCTGCGCTGAGGCGGAGATGACGGTCCCGCTCACCCACCTTGCCGGCCAGAGCATCGGGGTCTTCGGGCTCGCGCGCAGCGGGCTTGCGACCGTCAGGGCAGCGATCGCCGGCGGAGCCTCTGTCGTTGCCTGGGACGCGAGGCAGGAGGGACGCCAGCAGGCGGAGGCCGAAGGCGCCCGGGTCGCGGAACCGGACGCATGGGAGTGGGATAAACTGTCGCTCCTCGCTCTCGCGCCGGGTGTGCCGTTCACCCATCCGCGCCCGCACGAGATCGTCGAAACGGCCAAGGGGGCGGGCGTCGAGATCGTTTGCGACGCAGAGCTTCTTTACCGCGAACTCGCCGGCAAGGCGCGCTTCGTCGCCGTCACCGGCACCAACGGCAAATCGACCACGACGGCGCTGATCGGCCACATCCTCGAGACGGCCGGCCTGGAACCCAGGGTCGGTGGCAATATCGGCCGCTCCGCCCTCGATCTTGAACCGCCTTCCGCTGCGGAAAGTGTCTATGTGCTGGAGCTTTCCTCCTATCAGCTCGATCTTTGCGTGAAGTTCCGACCTAACGTGGCGCTGTGGCTCAACCTGACGCCTGACCATCTCGATCGGCACGGAGACATGGCGGGCTACCGGCGCGCCAAAGAGCGCGTCTTCCAGGCGATGCAGGCGGACGATCTTGCCATCCTCGGCGTCGACGAGCCGGAGATGCGGGAGGTGTTCGCGTCGCTCTCGGCGCGTGGTGGGCACCCCGAGATCGCACGCGTCAGCGTGCACGGCGAAGAGGCCGAGATCGCCGTCGACGATAGCGGGCTGATGAGTGACCGGCGAGACGGAGAGCAGCTCGACCTTTCGATGCTACCGGCACTCAGGGGTCGGCATAACTGGCAGAATGCTGCCTCGGCCTATGCCGCGGCGCGGGTCCTCGGGCTTTCCGTGGAGGCAATCGCAGCCGGGATGGAGAGCTTTCCGGGGCTCCAGCACCGCATGCAGATCGTCGCGCGGCGGGGCAAGGTGCTCTTCGTCGACGATTCCAAGGCGACCAACGCAGAAGCGGCGGCGCCGGCGCTTTCGACCTTCTCGCCGGTCTACTGGATCGCCGGCGGACGCCCCAAGGCGGGCGGGATCGAGGGGCTGGAAGGCCTCTTTCCCCGGATCGCCAAGGCCTATCTGATCGGCGAGGGGGCGGATGTCTTTTCCACCACGCTTGCCGGACGGGTTGCGCATGTGATCGCTGGCGAGTTGACGCGCGCCGTCGCGCTCGCTGCGGAGGATGCCGCGCTCGATCCGGAGTCGGAGCCCGTCGTGCTCCTGTCGCCGGCGGCCGCCTCCTTCGACCAGTTCGCCGATTTCGAGGCACGCGGCCGGGCCTTCGTCGCCGCCGTCGCCGATCTTGATATGCGAAAGGCGCAGGAGCCGGAGCTTGGGGAGGCCCTCAGATGATCAGCCGCCGGGAACGCTCGCCCCTTTCGGAATGGTGGTGGACCGTCGATCGGACGACGCTCTTCCTCGTCCTCCTGCTGCTCGCCGCCGGCATCGTCCTCTCCTTTGCGGCGAGCCCGCCGGTGGCGGAGCGCATCGGGCTGCCGACCTATCACTTCGCTATCCGCCAGGCGATCTATGCGCCGGTGGCGGCCGCGATCATCGTCGCGATCTCTTTCCTGACGCCGAGGCAGGTGCGGCGTACGGCGCTCTTCATCCTCGTCGTTTCGCTGGCGGCGATGATCGCCGTCCTCTTCATCGGCGAGGAAGTGAAGGGCTCGCGGCGCTGGGTCTATCTTGCCGGCATGTCGCTGCAGCCCTCGGAATTCCTGAAGCCCGCCTTCATCGTCATCGTCTCCTGGCTCTTCGCGGAAGGCTCCCGGCATCCTGAGGTTCCCGGCCGGCTGCTTGCCGTCATCCTCCTCATCATCACGGCGGCGCTTCTCGTCGCCGAGCCGGATCTCGGCCAGACGATCCTCATCTTCGCCGTCTGGGGCGCCATCTTCTTCCTTGCCGGCGTGCCGCTGCCGATCGTGGGCGGGCTCGCAGGCCTCGCCGTGGCGGGGCTTTTCGGCGCCTATGTCATGTTCCCGCACTTCACTTCGCGCATCGACCGTTTCGTCAATCCGGAGGGTGGCGACACCTATCAGGTCGACGTGGCGATGCGCTCCTTCGAGCGGGGCGGCTGGTCGGGGGCGGGA